>NZ_FONS01000017.1 GCF_900112985.1 Pedobacter antarcticus | reverse complement strand
CGCCAGCTTCTGATCGGAAGCTAACAGCTGCTTAGTTAAACTGTTCATATCTTGACCCTGATCCTGAAATTCTCGCTCAGCGCCGGAATCTGGATGGACCTCAAATTTCTTGTACCAACGTACAAAGTGATAGGCAGTTACTTTGCCTATTCGGTGCTTTTTCGCTACCTGGCTAATGCTCAAAATACCGCCCTGGTAATCCCGAGCTACTGCGATTTTTAAACTTTCATCATAGATGGCTACCCGACCACCTTTTGATCCTTTTCTTGGTGCTTCCATTCTTAATTTAATTTAAGAATTATCCTAAACTTTATCAACTACTTTTAGGAATGGACAAGGAGTAATTTAGTCGGTTATCTTAGCCAGTACAAGATCTGATTCAAAAAAAAAGCGTGCAGCCGTTAAGGTTGCACGCTTTTTAAAGCTAGGAAAGAATTAAGCTAATTTAGCTTTAAGGTTCTCATCAATTGCAGATAAGAATTCTTCCGTATACAAGTAATCTTTACCATGCTGAACTTTGTTACCATGGATGCAAACTGCTAAATCTTTGGTCATTTTACCACTTTCGACAGTTTCGATACATACCTGCTCTAAAGCATGGCAGAATTTAATCAGTTCCTGGTTGTTGTCAAGAACACCGCGGAATTCAAGACCTCTTGTCCATGCAAAGATTGAAGCGATAGGGTTAGTTGAAGTTGGTCTTCCGGCCTGGTGCTCACGGTAGTGACGTGTTACAGTACCATGTGCAGCTTCAGCTTCCATTGTTTTTCCGTCTGGTGTAACCAGTACAGATGTCATTAATCCTAATGAACCAAATCCTTGTGCAACTGTGTCAGACTGAACGTCACCATCATAGTTTTTACAAGCCCAAACGAAGTTACCATTCCATTTTAACGCAGATGCAACCATGTCATCAATCAGACGGTGCTCATAAGTGATTCCTGCTTCCTTGAATCTGGTAAGGAATTCATTTTCATAAATTTCCTGGAAGATATCTTTGAAACGACCATCGTATTTTTTAAGGATCGTATTTTTTGTAGAAAGGTATAAAGGCCATTTTTTAATCAGCGCCTGGTTAAAGCAAGCATGTGCAAAACCACGGATACTTTCGTCAGTATTGTACATTGCTAAAGCAACACCATCTCCCTGGAAGTTATAAACATCGAAAGACTGTACTTCACCACCATCTTCCGGTGTGAAAGTCAGGGTTAATTTACCTTTACCTTTAGTTACTAAATCAGTTGCACGGTATTGATCACCGAATGCGTGACGGCCAATACAGATAGGAGCAGTCCAGTTTGGAACCAGACGTGGTACATTACTCATTACAATCGGTTCACGGAAAACTGTTCCATCCAGAATATTACGGATAGTACCGTTTGGTGATTTCCACATTTGTTTCAGATTGAATTCTGTAACACGTTCTTCATCAGGAGTAATAGTTGCGCATTTAATACCTACACCATATTTTTTAATGGCTTCAGCAGCATCAATGGTAACCTGATCGTTGGTTTCATCACGATATTCTACACCAAGATCATAATATTTGATATCAAGATCAAGATAAGGTAAAATCAGTTTATCCTTAATGAATTTCCAGATGATGCGGGTCATTTCATCACCATCTAACTCTACTACTGGCTGGTCTACTTTAATTTTTTGTACAGACATATTATGGTTTTCTATTTAAACTTATGAATTGGGCTAAAGATAAGGATTTTGTGCCTATTGCCCATTCAATGCGTAAATTACAAAAACAAATACAGATTTTGTAACGTTGTACTGACATTAATTACCTGATATGGAAGCAAATAAAAACAGTACCGAAAAAGGGCAAGGTTCAAACGATAAAATTCATCCTTCGGATCTTGGTGAAACACAAGATTTTAACGAATTGTCCTTCAATAAGGATAAAAATAGTTTTGAACTTGATGTCAAAGGTAAGGACAAGGACTATGATCATCCGCTCCCTTACGAAACTACGGCAGAAAATGGGGGAGATGATAATTCAGACTATGATGAGGCGAACCCTTATATAGGCGATGAATATGCGTCTAAACAGGATCAGCAGGAGTCTGATCTAGAAACCCTTGGTATGCATGTGGATAAGGGTGAAATCGTTGAGTTAAATCCGGAAGATGAATTTCTTGCTCGTACACCTGAGGATGACCGTGATGATCTTGATGAAGAGGGGTACCCGATTAATGACGCAGAACCACTGAAGTAAACAGGGGTTTACGGGAGCAGGTCCAGATTGAATTTTTTACGGAGATCTTCTAGCTTTGGATTTTTCTCCAAAAGGTAATGATATTTATCAATACTGGTATAAAGTCTGTTTTCAAGCTTACCTTCGACTTTTTTAGTCTTAATGTTAATGGCATAATTATTTAACCTGGTGCGCAGAAAGTTTAAAAATTCTACCAGCTCCTGCTGAAGAATACTTTCCTGTGCAAGGTTAGTAATATGCACTGTAATTTCATTTGATCCACTCAATTCTGGTTCATTTGTGTTCAGAATGGTATAGAAATTAATCTTATTTTCTGTTTTTGCCTTCTGAATATAGATTTTCCATAATTCCATCAGTCCTTCATGAGTAAAGGGCTCTGCTGCTTCACCTACTACAAATTTCGGTTTATCATTATCCAATCCCTCCGCGATTGCGTTTAAGGCATTTAGAGAAGGGATGAGTGTGGCTCCGTTCCCTGCGCCCATCGGATTGGGTTTCAACACAATCTTCTGGCTTGTATTTAGATCGGGCCTGGGTTTTGGTGTAGCAGGTTGTGGGGTAGCAGGTTGTGGTGTGACAGGTTGTGTTGTAGCCTGGCTATAGCCTGAGGGTGCCGGAAGCGGGTCTGGTACAGGAATTAAATTAGTTTTTTTTTTAAGCTGAGCTTCGTCAGTTTGCTGATTTGCAGCCGGCAGCGGTTGCTGCGCGAGTTGTATGACTGACGGGATGTGACACATTTTTATCAGCGAGAGCTCTACCTGCAGGCGCTGATTCTTGCTGTTTTTGTAGATCAGGTCACATTGGTTTGCCAGGTTGAGTGCTGTAAGTATAAAAGAAACGGATGTCTGCTGACTCTGCTCCAGATATTTTTTACGGATATTCTCACTTACTTCCAGTAAACTTGTTGTTTGCGGATCTTTGGCAACCAGCAGGTTTCTTAAGTGACTGGCGAGCCCGTTAATAAAGTTATTGCCGTCAAACCCATTATTTAAGATTTCATCGAAAAGCAGCAGCGACTGACTGACGTCTGCACTGGTCAGAAATCCTGTAAGGCGGAAATAATAATCGTAATCCAGAATATTCAGATTTTCAATTACTGCTTTATAAGTCAGGTTTTTGTTAGTATAGCTAACGATCTGATCAAACATGGACAGCGCGTCACGCAATCCACCATCTGCCTTTTGTGCAATGATATGTAAGCCGTCTGTTTCTACGCTGATTTGTTCGCGTTCTGCAATTTTTTGAAGATGAAGCGCGATATCGTCTACCTGGATTCTGTTAAAGTCGAAAATCTGGCAACGTGAAAGTATGGTAGGTAATATTTTATGTTTTTCTGTAGTCGCCAGAATGAATATGGCATATGCAGGAGGTTCCTCCAGCGTTTTAAGGAAAGCATTGAAGGCATTTGCCGACAACATATGCACCTCATCTATAATATAGATCTTATATTTTCCGGCTTGGGGAGGTATTCTTACTTGTTCAATCAGGCTTCGAATGTCATCTACCGAGTTGTTGGAAGCTGCATCCAGCTCATGGAAATTGAAAGAATGTCCCGTCTGAAAGGATACACAGGATTCACATTTTCCGCAGGCTTCCATATCTGCAGTCTGCTGAGTACAGTTAATGGTTTTTGCGAGAATCCGGGCACAGGTAGTTTTACCTACACCTCTTGGTCCGCAGAACAAGAATGCCTGGGCAAGCTGATTGTTTTTAATCGCATTTTTTAGAGTTCCGGTAATGTGGTGCTGACCTACAACGGTTTCGAACGTTGCCGGACGATACTTACGGGCCGAGACAATAAAATTTTCCATTTAGATGCGAAATTATAAATTTTTTAGGGAGCAGCATGGATAATTGGGAAATAAATGATTTGCAGAATTTTTCTTAGCTTAGATTTAACCTAACCAAATACGTAATGAAGCGAAATATTATTCCCGTTGTATTGATCTGCCTGCTGACGCTGTTTTCTTTCACCGGTACTGTAAATGCACAAAGCCGAAAAATTCTTGTTTTTGCCAAAACAGCAGGTTTTCACCATGAGTCCATAGCGGTAGGTTTACCAGCCTTGCAGAAGATGGGTACCGAGCATGGTTTTGATGTTGATACCACGAGAAATTCAGCGTTATTCACCTCTGAAAATTTAAAAAAATATGCAGCTGTTGTGTTTTTGAATACAACAGGAGATGTACTGAATGACGTACAGCAACAGGCTTTCGAGCAATACATTAAAGCCGGTGGCGGATATGTAGGTGTGCATGCCGCAACAGATACGGAATATGAATGGCCATGGTATGGTAAATTGGTCGGCGCTTATTTTGTAAAACATCCGGAGCAACAGGTTGCGAGTTTAGTTGTCAAAGACCGTAAGAGTGCAGCAACTGCACATCTTCCTGCTACCTGGTCGAGAAAGGACGAGTGGTATAACTTTAAAAATATTAATCCGGATATCAAGGTCTTAATTGAACTCGATGAGAAATCTTATAAAGGAGGGTCAAATGGTGCGTTCCACCCGATTGCGTGGTATCACGATTATGATGGGGGAAGAGCCTTTTATACCGGGCTGGGGCATGTTGATGAGTCTTATACAGATCCGCTCTTCTTAAAGCACCTGCTCGGCGGCATCCAATATGCTATGGGTCAAAAGCCTATGCATAAATAAAGATCAATTCAATTCGGGCTTAGATTTTGATCTGAAGATTATTATCGTTACATTTGCAGCCCGTTTTATACGGTAATTAACATTAAATAATTATAACAATGAATCAGTACGAAACTGTTATCGTTCTTACCCCGTTGTTGTCAGAAGAAGTTGCGAAAGAAGCATTAGCCAAATTCAGCAAAATCATCACTGATAGCGGAGCCGAAATTGTTCAAGAGGACAATTGGGGTTTGAGAAAATTAGCGTATCCGATTGAAAAAAAAGCAAGCGGATTCTTCCACCTTACAGAGTACAAATCTTCAGGTGAATTAATTAACAAATTGGAATTAGAACTAAAACGCGATGAGCGTGTTCTTCGTTTCCTGACCATTAGATTAGACCGTCATGCGGTTGCTTATAATGAGAAGAAACGCAGTGGTGCTTTTAACAAAAAACCTAAGAAAGAGGAGGCTGCAGCATAATGGCTAAAGATCAGATACAATATGTTACCGCTCCAAAAGTGGACGATAACAGAAAAAAATATTGCCGTTTCAAAAAGAACGGAATTAAATATATCGATTACAAAGACGCAAACTTTCTGTTAAAATTCATCAATGATCAAGGTAAAATTTTACCACGCCGTTTAACCGGTACTTCATTGAAATTTCAACGTAAAGTGGCTCAGGCGGTAAAACGTTCTCGCCACATTGGTTTGTTACCTTTCGTTGCTGACCAATTAAAATAGGAGCTGAGACATGGAAATTATATTAAAACAGGACATCAAGTCTCTTGGAGAGAAAGATGATATTGTAAACGTAAAGCCAGGTTACGGCCGTAACTACCTGATCCCACAAGGATTTGGTGCTTTAGCTACTCCATCTGCTAAAAAAGTATTAGCAGAAAACCTGAAGCAAGCAGCGTTTAAACAAGATAAAATTAAGAAAGATGCTGAAGGTATCGCAGAACGTTTAACTGAAGTTAAATTGTCTATCGGTGCTAAAGCTGGTGAAACCGGTAAAATCTTTGGTGCAGTTAATACCATCATGATTGCTGAAGCCTTAAAACAACAAGGTTTTGAAGTTGACCGTCGCCGTATCACTTTCGAAACTGAACCTAAATTTGTTGGTGAATATATCGCTAACTTAAACTTACACAAAGAAGTGAAAGTTAAAGTTCCTTTCGAAGTTGTAGCTGAGTAATCATCTCATTCGACATAAAAAAAGCGTTCCATTCGGAACGCTTTTTTTATGTCTGATTTTTAGAATTATACTCCCCTTTTCCTGGAGCGATGTTCATCTATAATCTTGCGGATTTCCTTAATATCGCTTTTTGAAAAGCCATGGACTTCTATTTTATTACCGTTCATAAACAACCGTAACTTCGAGAAACCAACCATAGGTGAATCCACTTCAATCGAAGTTATATCTTCATAATTGAGATATTTTGAATCTCCACTGAAAAGTCCCGGAGCTTTAATCTCTATTGAGTTTTCCTCCAAATGGATTTCTGTTGGGAACATCTTGTTTCCCTCGGATAGTCTTGATGCTGTGAATTTCATCAGATAATTTTTTAATTTTTCACGAATTTAGCAAAAGCTTTGCTTATTCTATCATCTGTGCAGATCCAAAAGCTTTGGATGCGTCGGACATTAACCCTAGTTGTTTTTTTCGCTGGCGATTGCTGCCAAAAGTTTGCGATAAGGCGTGTTGAATTTCTCGATCCCTTCATCTTCCAGTTGCTGCATCAGCTTGCCCAGGTCTATGCCCTCATGATGGAGTTGTGAAATCACTGAGCTCGCACCTTCCAGGTCCTGTTCGAGTCTTACTGCAGGGTCTCCATGGTCACGGAATGCTTCAAGGGTTTCCATAGGAATGGTATTTACGGTATCAGGCCCAATCAGTGCTTCTACGTACTTGACATCACTATATGCCGGGTTCTTATTTCCCGTACTTGCCCAGAGTAAGCGTTGCGGTCTTGCACCTTTAGCTGCCAGTTTCTCCCAGCGTTCCCCGTTGAATTTCTGTTTGTAAATTTCATATGCTTTTTTCGCAGACGAAATAGCAACTTTACCTTCCAGATTCTGCAGGTTCTTTTCATGCAGGATCGGATCAACCAATACGTCTATCCGGCTTAGAAAGAAACTAGCTACAGATGAAATGCCATTTATCGGTTTACCTTGGTCTACTCGTTCTTCCAATCCACTCAGATATGCTTCTGCTACGGCTTCATATCTTTCAAGACTAAACAATAAAGTAACATTAATATTAATCCCCGCTGCAATACTGGTTTGTATAGCCGGTAACCCAGCTTTGGTTGCAGGAATTTTAATCATTACGTTTTTACGGTCTACAGCATGCCATAATTCCTGGGCTTGTTCTATAGTACCTTCTGTATCCATTGCAAGGAGTGGTGATACTTCCAGACTTACATACCCGTCGGCACCTTGCTGTTTCTCTTCATAGACAGGTAAAAATAGGTCTGCGGCACTTCTGATGTCAGCTATAGCAAGCTGATAGAAGATATCTTCATCGCTAAGTTCTTCTTCAGCATATTTATGAATGTCTGCATCATAGTCATTGCTACTGCTGATAGCTTTCTCAAAAATGGCAGGATTAGAGGTTATTCCTCGAATACCATCTTCCTGAATTAGCTTCTTCAACTGACCTGAACTGATGAGCTGACGGTCAATAAAGTCCAGCCAGATACTTTGTCCATAATCATATATCTTTTTTACACGATTGTTTTCCATGATCTTGTATTTTTACAGCAGAACAGGTTCAGCTGCGCTTTGTTTCCCAAAATCTAAAAACTGGCAAAGTACAGACAAACTTGTATTATATAATTATTTGAATGGCAAAAAAACGTGCGGTAGCTCCGGGTTCTATATTAAATCGTGTAAAATGGCTCGGGCTGAAAATTTTAATTTGGTTTTTACTGGCATCTATCGGTTGGGTGCTGGCTTATAAATTTATTAATCCCCCGATTACTCTGTTAATGGTTAAGCGGAATTTTGAACGAAAAGCAGATGGTAAAACATTTAAAATTGAGAAGGATTGGATTGATTATGACGAGATATCTGCGCAACTGAAAAGGGCTGCGGTTGCATCCGAAGATCAGAAATTTCCGACTCATCATGGTTTCGATCTCAAAGCTATAGATAAAGCATACAAGTCTAATAAGGGCGGAAGCGGTAAGATTAAAGGAGGAAGTACAATCTCCCAGCAGACTGCCAAAAATGTGTTTCTTTGGCCTGGCAGGTCATGGATAAGGAAGGGATTTGAGGCCTACTTCACGGTACTGATTGAGTTGTTCTGGAGTAAAGAGCGTATTCTGGAAGTATATCTGAACGTTATTGAAATGGGCGATGGCATTTACGGTGCCGAAGCGGCGGCGCAAAACTATTTTGGTAAAACCTGTACTAACCTGAACAGGTCTGAAGCTGCGTTAATTATAGCCTGCTTACCGAATCCATTACGTTGGACTCCTGCCAAACCAACAACCTATATCCGGCACCGGCAATATCAGATTATGCGAAGCATTAAACAGATGGGGCCGCTAAAGCTGGGTACACAGCAAGAATCTAAACCAAAAAACAAAAAATAATGAACAAAATTATGTGTCTCGGTTTGTTGTTTATCTGCAGTTTCTTAGCATTCACAGCAGCAGCCCAGCAAAAACAAAAATACGTCATGGTGATTCACGGCGGTGCTGGTACTATCCTGAAAAAGAATATGACACCGGAAAAAGAACAAGCCTACCTTGGTAAGCTCCGTGAAGCATTGCAAGCGGGTTATGATCAGATTAAGGCTGGGAAACCAAGTCTTGATGCAGTGCAGGCAGCCGTTCTGGTAATGGAAGACAGTCCTTTGTTTAATGCAGGAAAAGGGGCTGTATTTACGCATGACGGGAAAAATGAGATGGACGCGGCTATCATGGACGGTAAGACTCTTAAAGCAGGTTCAATTGCTGGTGTGACCACGATACGCAACCCAATTCTAGCTGCCCGGGCTGTAATGGAGCGCTCTGAACATGTGATGATGATTGGCAGGGGTGCAGAAGGTTTCGCAAAAGAGATCGGGTTGCAAATTGTCGATCCGTCTTATTTTTATACTCCGGAGCGCTGGAATGGGTTACAAAAAGCTTTAGCTGAAGATTCCGTTAAAGCAGTGCTGGACCATGGAAATAAGAGTTCTGAATTAAAGGGTACAGTAAATAAAGATAATAAGTTCGGTACTGTTGGTGCAGTGGCACTTGATCAGGCCGGTAATCTGGCAGCAGCAACTTCTACAGGAGGAATGACTAATAAGAAATATGGTCGTGTTGGCGATGCTCCGCTCATCGGGGCGGGCACTTATGCTAACAATGCAACTGCTGGTATTTCCTGCACAGGCTGGGGAGAGTTTTTTATTCGCTCAGTAGTGGCCTACGATATTTCAGCAATGATGGAATATCAAAAGTTATCCCTGCAGGAAGCAGCAGCGAAAGCATTGGCCAAGATGGAAAAACTAGGTGGTGACGGTGGCTTGGTTGCACTCGATAATAAGGGCAATGTAACTATGCCTTTCAATACAGCCGGTATGTACCGCGGAACGGTTACGGCTGATGGTCAGATAGATGTTAACATTTACCGTTAAACCTTAGACAGGCATATTTGCCGGCCTGTTACTACAGCAGGTCGGCAAATACTTTCTGATGCCAGCTATCCTTGAATGGCACTTCCCATTTATTTTCGTATTCATCCAAAGTCTGGACCATATTATTGAATACTGTAGATTCAGGGGTTATGTTTTTGATACTGATCAGTGTTTCGAAATCTTCTTTATTGACCACGTTGACTTTGTCATCAACTTTATAGGCCATATTGAAACGGTTAAAGAGATCAACACTGTATTGCTCCTCCAATCCTTTGATCACACGAACTGATGCATCAATAGAACAACCGGTAGCTCCCGCAGCTGTTTCGTCTACAATAAAAATAATGAAATAGTTATAACGTATTTCTGCTTTTGCCTGTAACTGGTGGCCATGTGCTTTCCATTGTTCGGTAAATTCGTCCAGCTGCTTTTGTAATTGCTGGACTTCCTGATCGCTGAATTCACGGTCAGACTGATAGATCCATACTTTTGATTGTGGAGAAAAACTCATATAACAAATTTAAGATTTTAATTAACTTGAACTAAGCGCTTGTACAAAAATTACCTGCACATGAATTTTGCAGATTTAAACTCTTCAAGCCTTAATTTATGGTACCTTATAAGATTATTATATAATAGCCAGGCTGATGAAAAAGTTTACGCGTAAATCTAAAATAATCATTTTCATTGTTCTTTGTCCGGTTTTTCTTTCTTTTTCTGCAAATGGCCCTGCAGATGAGGAAGCCGGTTTCGTGCAGGAGATGCTGAACACACACTACGCTATTCTTCCGGATGCGCCGGCACTCAAAAAATATGAGCTTCAGGTGAGTGGAACGGGCTTCTGCCGGTATAAGAAATATTATCAAAATGGTAAGCAGGAATACTTTTCATTCCATTTCCTCAAATATAAGGCGGCTGACTATGTGGGAAGCAGCACAAACGGGATTTTATATCTGCATACATTAAACGACGATGTGATCGTGCAAACTTACAGAGAAAAAAGGGGAGGCGATATAGATAGTATGGCCACAAGTCTGGCTATTCCACTTAAAAACATGGAACCTGAAGATCTTGAGCTGCTACAGGAAAAGTTCCGGCAGCTGCAGGCGAAACTTCGCTAAAGTTTCCGTTTATAGTATATACTGCAGATTCCTCATTTCTGGAAGCCACTACTATTTTAGTTAATCCGGCATCGGTTTGAAACAGTTTTTCCACAACATCAGGATGATTATTATCCCTGGATAAATGAGCTAATAATAGATGGCTCAGTCGAGAAGAACGACGAGTTTTGAATAGCTCCAAAGCCTGCAGGTTACTCAAGTGTCCCTTGCCGCCGCTGATTCTTCGTTTCAAATAATACGGGTAACTTCCGTTACTCAGCATATCCGTATCATAGTTGGTCTCCAGAAATGCTGCATGACATTGGGAGAAATAATGGCTTAGATTCTCACACACATCTCCCAAGTCTGTAAATATGCCTATTTTAAGTTCTCCCTGGCAGACCATAAAGCTATGCGGATCTGCAGCATCATGTATTTTAGGAAAGGTATGAACCTGAAGCTTGCCAATTGTAATCTGCTGGCAGCCATTGAAATGCAGCAAAAGCTCTTCCGGAATAGCAAGCTTACTATTCTGGTAGGTCCCCGGCGTAATATAAACCGGAATTCTATATTTTTTTGCCAATACCTGCAGTCCACGAATATGGTCCGTATGTTCGTGAGAGACGAATACTGCCTTAACCTTGTCTATGGAAAGGTTCATACGCAGCATTCTCTTCTCCGTTTCCCGGCAGGAGATTCCTGCATCAATTAACACCGCTTCCTCTGCATTACCAATATAATAGCAGTTTCCATTACTTCCGGAATTTAGGGAGGCAATATGTAGCGGGCTATAATCCATTTGCGCGTACCGTTATTTCTGCAATATCCAATACCTGAACTTGGTCGCTTTTGTCTTTCATTTTAACGCCATCGCTGAGCATTGTCATACAAAAAGGGCATCCTGCAGCAATGATTCCGGGATTGGTCTCCAGAGCTTCTTCAATTCTTTCGATATTGATGTCTTTGTTACCTTTTTCCGGTTCTTTAAACATTTGCGCACCGCCTGCTCCGCAGCACAGGCCATTGGATTTGCATCTTTTCATTTCTACCAATTGTGCGTCCAGTACTTCCAGCGCTTTTCTGGGAGCTTCATAGACGCCATTGGCACGACCAAGATAGCAAGGGTCATGATAGGTGATTTTTTTACCTTTGAAGCTTTCGCCACCTTCTGCTTTCAGTTTACCTTCAGTAATAAGATCCTGAATCAACTGGGTGTGGTGAATTACTTCATAATTTCCGCCAAGACCGGGATATTCGTTCTTGATGGTATTAAAGCAATGCGGGCATCCGGTAACTATTTTTTTAATATCGTAACCATTCAATATTTCAATATTGGTCATAGCCTGCATCTGGAAGAGGAATTCATTTCCTGCACGTTTGGCCGGATCGCCTGTACAGCTTTCTTCAGTTCCTAAAACAGCATATTTAATGCCGACGTGGTGTAATATTTTACAGATATCTCTGGTGGTTTTTTGCGCTCTTTCGTCATAACTGCCTGCGCAGCCCACCCAGAATAAAATTTCCGGCTGTTCACCTCTGGCAACTAATTCTGCCATGGTAGGTACTTCTATATTAAGTTTCTCGCTCATTGTTCAGCTCGTTTAAAATCTGTCTTAATTTTCTTTTGCCCAGTTAAATCGGTCAGCTGGTGAATATTTCCATGGGGCGCCGTTGTTTTCAATATTTCCAAGCATAGTATTAATGCTGGAAGGTGCCTGTGATTCTTCCATTACTGCGTACCTTCTGAGTTCTGTAATAATAGCCAGTGGGTCTATGTTAATTGGGCAAGCTTCTACACAGGCGTTACAGCTTGTACATGCCCAGATTTCTTCCCTGGTGATATAATCGTCTATTAAAGATTTTCCGTCTTCCAGGCCTGGTCCTTTCTGATCAAGGCTTTTGCCCACTTCTTCCATCCGGTCCCTGGTATCCATCATGATCTTTCGTGGTGAAAGAAGTTTGCCGGTAATGTTTGCCGGGCACACAGATGTACAGCGTCCGCATTCGGTACAGGTATAGGCATTCATGAGGTTAATCCAAGTCAGGTCATTCACATCCTTTGCGCCGAACCTTCCTGCTGCTGCTTCTGCAGGAACAAAAGAGGGGTCAAGCATAGCCTTTACCTCATTAGTGACACTTTGCATATTAGTAAACTCACCTTTGGGCTCCAGATTGGAATAATAGGTATTTGGAAATGCAAATAGAATATGGAAGTGTTTGGAATAGGGCAGGTAATTTAAAAATGCTAGAATTCCGATAATATGGAACCACCAGCAGCCTCTTTCCAGTGCAATTAGTGCCGATGGCTGATCTGGCAGCAATGGAATCAAAAACTGACTTACCGGGAATGACCCTGCTGTGGTATAGTGGGAAACACCTAATGTCTGTAATTTGGCATCTGCTGCATTCATCAGCAGGAAAGCTGTCATTAGCAGAACCTCCGTGAAAAGAATATAATTGGCGTCTGATTTTGGCCATCCTTCCAGCTCAGAGGCCATAAATCTTTTAAGCTTTAGGATGTTTCTGCGAATCAGGAAGATAACGCATGCTAACCATACACCTAATGCCAGAATTTCAAACGATCCGATAAGGAAATTGTATAAGGTGCCGAGCCCGCCGAAAATACGGTGGGTGCCGAATATTCCGTCTATCATGATCTCCAGGACCTCAATATTGATAATTACAAAACCGGCGTAAACAACAAAGTGTAAAGCAGCAGGAATTGGTCTAACCACCATTTTGCTCTGTCCAAAAGCAACTTTTAGCATGGTTATCAGTCTTTTAGACGGCTGGTCGGATCGATCTGCATCTCTCCCTAATCTGATATTGCGGATCACTTTTTTTACATTTATACTAAACAGTATGACGGCCGCAATGGTGATGGCTATAAATAGAATTTGTGAAATCATGTGCTGGTGAATCTTTTTACAGTATTGCTAAGGTAAAAATTATACTATAAACAAATTACTATGCTTGCATATTATTTTAATTTTAGAGCTCTTTTAAGCTGATTATTACCCCTTTTTAAATTATTTTCAAAAAAGTTTTGTTTTCCAGAAAAAGAATCTACCTTTGCAATCCCAACCGAGGGGAATATGTGATTCACATATTAATAAAGATGGTGCGGTAGCTCAGTCGGTAGAGCAAAGGATTGAAAATCCTTGTGTCGCCGGTTCGATCCCGGCCCACACCACTCTAAAAGCCCTAACTAGTTAATAGTTAGGGCTTTATTATTTTGTTCTCCTGAGAATTCACGTTTTAGAAGACCTTACCTTTTTAAGGTGTTGTAAATCAGATTTTCACTGTATTCTTGAATTTCGATGGTTATTATATTCCCGGCCTATCCAATCAGATAATAACTAAATATGTAAAGCTCACATACCTTTATGAGTTTGAAAAAAGTGCAACAATAGGTACCTTTCCTCTTAAATTTTATTTGATGGAAAAGCAACCTACCAACATTCTCATATTAGGAAATGGATTCGATTTAAATTTCGGTCTAAAAACAGGATATTGTGACTTTGTTAAAAGTGAGCAGTTCCTGAAATTAAAGAATTTTGGTAGTGAACTGGCTAACTATCTCCATGAACAAAACGATCTAAACAATTGGATTGATATTGAAAACGAACTCACAGCATGCTCACATAACCAACTGGGGAATCTAGAAAAAGAGTATGATGATGTTTGTGCTGCGCTAATGAATTATTTGGAACAAATTCACTATCCGAAGGATCAGTGGCCTACAGCAAGAGCTTATGACCTTTTTGAAGCTTATCAGAACAAAGAGTTTTTAGTAATTGACTTCAATTATACCCCAACCAGTAGGTTGCTTCTGCAGCATTTCGGTAAGTCTGATCAACAAATTGATGATATTTTGATTAAAATTCATGGTTCAACTGCAGCCCGTAATATTATCTTTGGCGTGGAAGACTCAGCAAAAATAAAAAGGCAGCATGTTTTCCTGAAAAAGTCTTTCAACAAAAATTTTAGCCCACGAGACTTTAAAAAGATGTTCCAAGGTGCCGAATCACTAGCTTTTTTTGGTCATTCCTTAGGAATAACAGATTTTATGTACTTCAAAGATTTTTTTAGTAATGCTACCTTTAGCAATAAGAGGAAGGATTTGATCATTTTTCATTATGGTAAACAAGGATATTTAGATTTGCACATGCAACTGGACGATATGACCAATAATCGCCTTTCAGCATTGAAGCAATCCAATACCGTTACTTTTATCGACAGCGTCCTCGGTTAAGCGCCGCTGAGAATTATATATTCTGTATGAATTTATAATTAATTCGTGCATATTAAAACTTTGCGATCTCCTGCAGATAATCATGGTTTGAGACCTTCGCCGGCGTTAATATTAAAAATCTCAACATGGCTAAAAAGTATTCTTGTCATAAATGTAATGGACCAAGAAATCACGTCCTGCTCTTTAATAAGGAAAAATCATAATAAAAAAACCCTATAGAGGTTAACCAAAGAAAACTGCCTGGCATTTAGTTTAGTTATGGGTCAGTTCAGACGATTCATTATGAGATCTACACTTGCTTCGGGACTTGAAATCAATTCAATGATGTTGTTAGCTTAGAAGTTTTTCGATTCGGTGTTTTTCTATTTTATATTGGCGAGATGAAGAACGAGACAAAACCGGCAGATTTAAATCTGATTAAGCCTCTTTACAGTTGACATATGCATGTTTAGATTGGATAGTATCGAAGCTGATGCAATCAGCTCTGCCGTTGAATTAAGTAAGATTCTTTGATACCAATAATATCACCGAAAACAATTAGCGAAATCAGAAGTTGTTGATATGTCAAGGCTTAGTATTTTTTTTAGCTCCTGGTTACACATCTGCATAAAATTATTTATATTGGTAAACACTTATCTTATTGTCATGACCATCATTAAAGAATTATCTATCAGTATGAAAAATCTCCTCGAGACATTTTTCAGTTCAGATACCGATGTAATGAGCAATCGCGTCAAGGAAATTATGGCTAATCCAGATGATAAAAAGAACTATCTAGAAGCACTGGAAAAACTTCGGAAACTAGAGAATGCTGGCAAACACGGTACTGAAAAGGTTAAATTAAGTAATGATCAGGAACTAGAATTAACCACCTAGTTAAGTGGATACAAGTGTTACTTTGTTCAGTTTTGGGTATATCGTTATTCTGATTGTTCCGGGAATCATTTTTAAGCGGTTCTTTTTTCAGGGTGCATTTTCAGGTCAATTTAATACTGGTATTTTTGCGGATCGGATCATAACAAGTCTCTTCTGGGGAATTTTGGTGCAGATTATCAGTGCATTGACCTTTAGTCGCATTATCAACGTAAGTTATCAGGATTGGAGAATAATGCTCCAGACTTTATATAGAAATATAGTGGATAATAAGCTTCCCAATGTTACACCAGATCAACTACTTAATGTATTATTTTATGCAGTTTATTCGGTTGTACTTGCTGCCGCTCTTGGTTTCTTTTTGTTCAAAGTTATCAGGATGCTTAGTCTTGACTTAAAGTTTCCAGCCTTCAGGTTTCTCAACCAATGGCATTATTATTTTAAAGGGGAGATTCTGCGTACACCGGAATTTAAGATGACAGGCAGGGGAAAGTTTTTATCTACAGAAGTGGACCTAATGCTCAAGGATAATGATGGGAAATCAAATCTTTTTTCAGGACTGCTAACGCAATATACCTTGAATACCAAAAATGAATTGGATACCATTTATCTTACAGGTGCAAGCAGGTTCTCACAATCCCAGAATGGGATGAAACATATACCTGGTGATATTTTTATCATCCCCTTTTCGACCGTACAGAACATGAACATCCGTTATAACTTCCAGGTCAGACAAAATAAAGAAGTTCTCAAATATATTACACTTTGCTTTTCAGGTTTGGTGCTCATCAGTATTCTGGTTTACCCCTGGTTACTCGACCTCGACCTTTGGCGGAAGATCTCTGGTGCCGTCACACTTTTCTTTTCATGGCTATATTTTTCCATACTGATTATATCGTTTTTCCCAGCTAGCAATGGTGTTCAACCATTGTCTAATCGTGCTAGGATCGCAACTTTCGTACTGTTGTTATGCTTTATCCTTACATCCTTATTCGTCTTATATATCATATAGATTTATACCAATAATACTGTCTGATTCTGCTTTCTCAGCGCAATATCCCATCCTCCTCCATGGCAAGATCTAATCCAGTGTTCGTCCTGTATATTGTTATGGGCCAGCAGTTTTTAACGTGGATTCGTGCAAAGACTACCGATGTAATTTCAATTCTCCGGAATGATCTAGATAATTTACATAATTGCCGGACGCAGATTACTGAGATCACATATTTATATTTATTGCTAGCATATATCTAGTGTAAGAATCTTTGGGAATTTCAATTCTTCAGAATTGCGTAATATTCTCCGAGACCATGGGTATGGAATGTTCAGAACGTTTTTTGAAATAATCTAATGATGCAGTTATCTCAGCATAATTTTAACATATTGAGATACTCACATCATATCGCTAAATCATTTATAAATCCAAATCCTTTATTCTACAGAAATCAGATAGGAAATTTCTTGAAAAACTTATCCCTGCCACACCACTCTAACAGAAAGCTTCAGACAAATATGGAGCTTTTTTGGTTACCTGGTTTTTTGTTCTTTTTGGGAATCTGAGTCTTCATTATTTGCTTCTACCAGTTCTGTTGTGATTGTATTGTCTTCTCTTTTTCTGGATACGGGTATAGCGATTCCGCCACTTAGGCCTACTTCAAAAGAGGCCAATATAATAAGTGCAGACAGACACAGCAGTCTGAAAGCTTTCTTTAAACTTTGCATTTATTCTGCTTGAAAATTAAGGAATGGCTACACACAGGCGGCCTTGATTAACTCATAGAGCCGTGCCTAAAAGGGACGGGCTGGTGAATTAATTTACATATCTGCAGGTTCTTTCTGGTAAGCACTGGGATTAGCGGCATCGTAGGCGATTGCGATTCAAGATTTCAATAGCTTAAATTGATCGAGAAGCCTATTAAACCGAATTGTGTATAATTGGGTGTGTTTGTATACTGCTGCGAATCCTGCAGTTCTGATTTGAATCTTCCAATTGGGTAAACTAGTAAAATTCCGCTTTACTGTATAAAAGACACGTGTACCGGATGGATCGTGGTTTGCGGGCAGGAGGCTTCAGTGGCAGTCTTTTGTACCTGTATGGACGAAAAACCAGCCGGCGCGGAAATGCTGAAAAGTGAAAAGAACAATAGGCCGGTTAATAATAACCTTGACAGTTGTTTTTTGCAATATATTAAATGGCTGGTGTTCATCTCTTTTATAAAGATATTGGTTTGCTTTATCAAAAACGTTGTGTTTTAATAGGATCAAGCAGGAAATTCATACAGTAAGCATCGGCTTTATTCCAGCAAACTTTTTTTCGGTTGCTGGAATAAAGCCGATGCTTACTGTTTAATACGGGCTTTTTCTATGTCTGCGCTTCCCGTTTCACGCTTCGACTTTTTATTACCTGAACTGCCAAAGCTATAATTGAAGGCTAAAGTAAAGGACTGTGAGTTGTATCTGTTTCTGAATGCTTCAGTCGCATTTGGGATATTAGTAGTAATCCCATTGTTATTATATGTTTTCAGGATATCACGGACATTGAAAGAGATGGTACCCTTATTCTCCAAGACTTTTTTCTGTATACCTGCATTTAACTGCCCGGTACCGTTATTTATGAATTGAGCTACACTGCGCTTTGAAACATAGAAGCCACTGAGTTCCATTCCCCAGCCTTTTGGTAAGGTGAAAATATTCGTCATATTAATTTCTCCCATAGTTCTGGATTCATCCAGAAAGGTGTCGAATAAACGCCCCTTAAATGAGGTGTTAAAAACCTGCATATAAGTATTGGTCATCCACCAGGGATATGGTGAGAGGGATAGGGTAAGGGAGGCACCGATGTATTTCGCAGTACCTATGTTTCCGACTCCATCTATAAAAATATCACCATCCTGCCTGATTACCTCATTTTGAAGGTCTTTGGTCTTCATATAGTGGAGCGAAGCTGTCAGTAAGCTTTTATAACTGTAAGATGCTTTTAATGCGTTTGAAAACTGTGGTTTCAAGAATGGATTTCCTGAAAAATAAGAGTACTTATCAATAATGGTCACAAAAGGATTCAGATCCTGATAAAATGGCCTGCGAATTCTGCGCCCAAATGAAAGGATCAGTAAATGCCTACCTGCGGAATCTAATTTATAAGAAAGGTAAGCTGTGGGAAAGAGATTGGTATAACTTTTTGTGAAAGAGGAGTCTGCCCGTATCTCATTTCCTATTTGATGGCCTTTGGAATTGGTATTCTCGACCCTTAAACCTGTTTGTAAAGCGAATCTTCTGAAGGAGGTATTAAAATTCAGGTATCCCGCATTAATGTTCTCTTTATAGAGAAAGTGATTCGTGAAGTTGGGGTCGGTGATGGATTCTCCATTGATCTCGTTAAAATAGTTAGCCTGATTATCTGTTTCAATATAACTGGTCTTTAAGCCTGCATCTATTCTCGCTTTTCCCTTTAAAGGACGGGTATAATCTGTTTTTGCCGAATAGATCTGGATGCTGGTTGGAAGATTGTCGGTAATGATTTGTGTATGACCTGGATTGCCTACCGCATCGAAACTCTGATTGAAAAAGCGTTGTTTATTGGTGGAGCTATAAGTTAGCCCGTCCAGGTCAAATGTAATTGATCTTCCCAGGCTGTCAAACTGATGGCTGTAGTTTAGGTTCACACCGCCATTGTTAAAATGAGCCTTGCCTGTATTTTTTGCATAGATGATGGAGTCCAGCCCTCTGTTTTGGTTTAGTAGCCAGGTTTCTCCTGTAAAGGTTTCCTTTCTTGGTGATAATGATCCGGTAAAAATAATGCCCCAGGTCGTTTTAGGGGAGTGGTAGTAATCCATTCCAATTTTCAGATTGCCACTATTACTGACTGGTTTCATATGTGCATTTACCTCAAATACATTCCGTAACAGACCCTGTTTGTCAAAATATTCCCGGGTTTCTCCAAACTGTCGGAAGTCTTGCTTAAGTGCGTAGGAGGCACTGGAAAACAGATTTATTTTGTTGACCCGGTAATTTAGGTTTACACTTTCACTGGTCTGACCGTAATGTGCCTGGCTGTAATTTGCGGCGACAGAGCCGTTGAATCCGGCAGTTTTCGTTTTTTTAGTAGTGATATTAATAATGCCGGCATCACCCGCTGCATCAAATTTCGCTGGAGGGTTATCCATCAATTCTATCTGTTCCAGCAATGAGGCAGGTATAGATTTCAAATAGTTAGCAAGATTCGCTCCGGATAGGTAGGTTGGTTTTCCATCCAGGAATATAGTAACGCCTGGTTTCCCCTTAAAACTGATCGTACCATTTCCGTCAACCACTACGCCCGGCGATTTCTCCAGTACTTCCAGTGCATTAGCTCCATTATTGGAAATCAGACTACCAACATTAATCACAGTTTTATCTATCTTTTGTTCTATAAATGCTTTTTTGCCGATCACTGTAACTTCCTTTAAATTACCGGCCTGATCGCTTAGCATGATGTCTTCCAGTATGGTGGTCTCCTGATTTATAATGGTAATGCTAACGGTTTTTTTCTGCATACCAATAGCCGAAATGTCCAGCAGGTAATCGCCGTTTTCTGGCAAATCGAATTTGTAATTACCAAGGCTGTCGGTACTGACCGTCTTTAGTATATCGGATTCATTGGTTTTTCTAAGGGCAATAGTAGCATAGGGGATAGGCAGGCCATCAGTTCCTGTTATTTTTCCTTCGATCTGGTTTTTCTGCTGCTGGCTTTTTTTTTCAATCAGAATTGTTTGATCAACCTGCCGGAAAGTCAGGCCGGATCCTTTTAGTATTTCGGTTAAGGTTTGTCGGATCGTACGGGGTCCTGAGCTGAAATTTAATGGTTTGACTGCTTCAATGTCGCTGCTTCTGAAAAAAAACCTGAGACTACTTTGCTTTTCTATTTTTCTGATGGCTGTTAAAAGATTTTCCTGGTGAAGCTCCAGCCTTATAGTTTCCGTATTCATGTCCTGCGCCTTCAAATCAAAAGCCATTAACATATTCAGTGTTGCAGCTGTTAGTAATATATAGATAAAGCTGATTCGCATAAATTGAATGGCTATTGTTGGTGTAGTAACGCTGTTAGTCTTTAATCTGGAGCATAGACCTCCCTGATCCCGCTTTTTCGCAGAAATATTCATACTTTTAAATGTTTTATTGATTTCCAATCGATTAAACCCCGGTTTACCGGGATACCTGTGAGCCGATTCCCGCCGGCTTACAGGTTATTTTAAGACGCTATTCCTGGAGTATCGTCTTAGGTTCAAAAAATTTAATTACATCCTTTTCCGTCTATTTGAATGCTTCCATCTTCGCTGGTCTGGTAGGTTGCATGGTTAATGGCGCATATTACTTTTAATAATTGTTCCAGACCGGCGCCGGAAGGTTCGGTGCCGGAGAACCTACAGTTCTTCAGCTGGTTATTTTTAAAAGTTATCTTCACATTGAAGCGTTTTTCCAGTTGTGATACAGCCTGCTCAAAGGTGACATCTTCAAATTGAAGTTCCCTGTGCTGCCAGGCAATAGAGGTAAGTGCATCGACTTTACGCCTGATCACCTTTTCATTAAGTAAATTGAAGCTGAGCTCATGATCGGGGGTTATGATCCCCAGTTGTCTGGTGCCGGCCGCAACGCCTACTTTACCGCGTGTGACAGTTACAGTGACCAGGTGCTGATCCTTATCTTCTTTAATATTGAAAGCTGTACCGAGCACTTTCGTTGTTATTTTTCCTACGTGAATGAGGAAGGGACGATCGGGATGATGAGCAATATCGAAATAGGCTTCACCCGAGAGATATACTTCCCTGGTCTCACCGCCGAAGGTCTCAGGAAATTTAAGTTCTGATCCGGCATTTACCCAGACTTTGCTTCCGTCTGGAAGCATAATCTGCCTGGTTTGTTCTGCAGGAACAGTTAACGCTGTAAGTTTTAGGGATTGGTTAGTATGATATTCGTCGGAAGATTGCAGATAAATCGCGAAAAGTACTGCGATCAGGGCTGCGGCTGTCGCAATGAATTGCAGGTAAGGTGCTTTTTTCTTTTTTACAGGAATAATCTTTTCTGGTGCTTTCTCTCTACTCTGCTCCAAATCCTGATAGATGCCGGAAAGCCAGCTTGACTTTTCCTGTTCGTCCAGACCGCTCCACGGCGAATTCGAATGTAGGTTTTCCTCAAGCCATGTCTCCACAACGGTATTCTCTGCGGTAGTAGTTTCACCCTTGAGATATCTATCCAGTAAAGATTCTATTTGTTGACGGTTCATTTAATCCTGCATTTGAACTGTAGTCGGATGAAAGGAGAGGTAGTACCATCGGAAAATGATATTTTTTATTTGTCTATGAAAGTAGCCAGAAAAGGAAGGCTGGTGTGGATACGACAGCCAGCGACTTTCTTAAATGTTTGAGTGCTGCGGTCAGTTGATTCTTGACTGTTTGTTCAGATAATCCCAGCAGATTTGCAATCTCAGATACGCTTCTGTTTTGTTCTCTGCTTAGCCGGTATATCTCCTGGATCCTTGGCGAGAGGCTTTCCAGTGCGCGATTGATTGTCTGCTGAAGCTCTTTTGCTGCGATTTGTTGTTCTACTCCAGGTTCATAAGCCGTTGCCAGCGCCTGCAGCATAACGGCATATTCTTCTCTAGTCACATTTTTGCGAATACGGTCAATAATGCGATGGCGAACAATTGCAAAAAGGTATGCTTTCAGGCTCAGGTTGATAACCAGTGTCTTTCTTTTCTCCCAGAGCAGGAGAAATACATCGTGGATGATATCTCTCGCATCATCCAGGCTAAATAATCTTGACGCAGTAAAGTCTGCTAATAGGGGTGCATAACGCGCATAAATTTCTTTATAAGCCGCTTCATCATCTTTTTTAAGAAGGTCGGTTAATTGCAGATCAGTTAAAGTAGCATATGCTTTCATTGGCCGGTTAGGACAAATGTAGTATTTACAGCCATTTTTATGGTGTTGTTTAAATTTTTCGCTTCCGGTTGAAAAAAGTGTATGCTGAAAATCAGGGGGATGGAGATTGACACTCCTTTTTTGGATAATTTTATAGAAAATTGATTTTGTATTTCAAAAAAAGAAACTACATTTGCAGCCCACCTACCGAGGTGGAGCATGCTTTAAATCATGTTTAATAAGATGGTGCGGTAGCTCAGTCGGTAGAGCAAAGGATTGAAAATCCTTGTGTCGCCGGTTCGATCCCGGCCCACACCACTCTAACAAACAGCCTGTTTTCGTAATGAAGACAGGCTGTTTTGGTATATCGCTTTTCTTGTGCGTCTCATTAGCGTGGAAATAAAACCCATACTTATCCACATTTTAATGTGAATAAGTATGGGTTTTGTGGATAAGATGGAATTTGATCTTAGTCTTTAGCATGATAACATGGCCTGCAACGCGGCTCATAGCTTTCTTTTTCGCCTAATAAAATCTTTGCTTCACTGGCTACGTGCCGGAAAGAATACATCGCCGGACTTCCACACCGTACACAAACTGCATTTACTTTGGTTACCAGTTCGGCTATGGCCATTAATGCCGGCACCGGTCCAAACGGCTGACCGCTGAAATCCATATCCAGTCCTGCAACAATAACCCTCACGCCCTTATTGGCGAGCTTATTACAAACTTCAGGAAGTTCATCGTCAAAAAACTGCGCTTCATCAATACCGACAACTTGTGTGTCAGAACGTAATAACAGGATGGCAGATGAATGACTTACCGGTGTAGATTGGATGGAGTTATAATTGTGAGAGACCACTGCTGTCTCATCATAACGTATATCGGTAGCGGGTTTAAATATTTCAACATTTAATTTAGCGATCTCTGCGCGCTTCAGTCTCCGGATCAGCTCTTCGGTTTTACCTGAAAACATAGAGCCGCATATCACTTCTATGCTGCCGCCAAACTGGCCTCTGGAATAGTTTTGTTCACTAAATAACATGCTGAAAACTGGGGGATAACTGTCGGACGAATATCGAAATTTTGTGCTACTTTTGAATGTTTAGTTATCAACATAAAAGATCAATTTGAACGTTATTATACTATGATGAACCAGGAGGATATTTTCAAAAAAATCGGACAGATACTCAATGAGTTGACAGATCAATACCAATATCTCGAAGAGCACCCGCGTGACTGGAATGGCTTTGAACTGGATCTTTTCCAGGCTAATGCTAATTTTTTAGCGGAGCATGTCCAGGTATTTCAGAAGATGAGTAAGGCTAAGAATTCACCTGTAAATAAGGACAAGCCGCAGGAAAATATTAATCAGGATGAGGTTTCCACAGTGGAGATCAAACCGGTTATACCTGTACTGGAAAAGGAAATATTCAAACCTGACAATGAGCCGTCGAAGTTTGAGTTCATTCTTAATGACAAGCCATCAGCAGATCTGTTTGATTTCGAAGAAAAAGCTGTAGGGGAAATATTTGACAGGGCACTAAGCGCAGAAGAGGAGCATATAATTGCGCAAAAGCAAAAGCTTCGTGAAAAAGATAGCTTAATGGTTGAGCCTGTAACTGATGAAGATGATGAAATAGGACCGGAGCCTTTTCTCGTATCAGCTGATTCCGAAACGGCTTTTACATTAGCGGAGGTACAGGAAGTGCCATTAGAAGCAGTTACTCCCGCGGAAACTGTTATTGTCGAGCCCATAGTTCATTTGCCTGTCGAAACTGAAGTGAAAACGGATTACCCGGTTCAGGAACGACCGATAGAGGTTTTCCAGACTGACCACGATACCTCAACAGCAACTCCTGCTTCTCCATTGCCGGATTCTGTTGCGCAACATACAGAGCCCGACCTGTCCATTCCTCCATCTGTTCCGGAAAGAGAGAAGTTGAGTACTCCTTTATCCTTTCAGCAGCCAGAGTCAGTTAAGGCAGACAGTCGCGAACTCGAGCGTAAACAAACTGAAAATGTCGACAATACCGCGCCTAAACTAACTTTGAATGATTTACTATCCAGCCAGAATACCAGAAATACGACGAGTGAACAAAAGAAAGCGGTTATTCACGACTTGAAGCAAGCGATAAGTTTGAATGATAAGATGCGCTATATTAAGGATCTTTTCAACGGATACAATCTGGCATATTCAGAAGCTATTGATCTGCTTAATAAAATGCCTGACCTGGAAAGTGCCCACCAGTTTCTTCAGAACAATTATGCAGTGAAGCATAATTGGGAAGGTAAACAGGAAACTGCAGATCAGTTTTATGAATTATTGCAGCAACGCTTTAATCATTAAATAAAGCCCATACGATTTGAATCCAGCTTCAGGAAGATAAATAGTAACACGGTAAAGCTCCATAAGGAAGACCCTCCATAACTGATAAAGGGAAGAGGGATTCCTATAACCGGTATTATTCCGATAGTCATACCTATGTTAATAAAGAAATGGAAGAATATAATACTAGCGACACAGTAGCCGTACACCCGGGAAAAAGTTGATCGCTGACGTTCTGCCAGATTAATTAACCTGAGCAGTAGAAAAAGGTAGAGCGCAACTACGACGGTACAGCCCACAAAGCCCCATTCTTCACCGATTGTTGAGAAAATAAAGTCTGTACTCTGTTCAGGGACATAACCATATTTGGTTTGTGTACCTTCTAGAAATCCCCGTCCGGTGATCTGACCCGAGCCGATAGCAATTTTTGACTGGATCACATTATAACCTGCTCCTTTCGGATCTGTTTTCTGGCCAAGCATGATCTCAATCCTTGTCCGTTGATGCGGTTCCAATACTTTTTCATAAGCTACCCTGACCAAGAATAAATAGGCGATAGCTATTATAGTTGTCAATATGATAGAAAACATGACTTTCTGTTTTCTTCTGTTCTGATAGACGAATATTCCACCAATAACCAATATCACCGGGATAATGAGTGTAATGGGTAACAGGAAGTCTGCAATAAACAAGACGATCATCCCCAGAAAAATCAATAAAAAATACCCCGAAAGTCCTTCCCGGTATAAAGGGAACATAAAGGATAGGAATACCAGTGCAGATCCTGTGTCTGGTTGCAGCATAATCAGCATTAAGGGAAATAAAACGATTAATGCAGCAAACATTATAGATTTGAAGTCCCTAAACTTAGGATTGAAGCTACTGACGTATCTGGCCAGTAATAAGGCTGTACCAAATTTGGCTAGCTCTGAAGGCTGGAGCCTGAAAGAACCCAAGGGAATCCAGGCTTGATTTCCGGCGACTTTTCGGCCAACTAAAAGTACGGCTACAAGCAACAGCATGGTTATCCCATAAACTATTGGTGAAAAGACACTGAAAAACTTTGCATCCATCAGCAATATGGAGAAGCCTACTATCAGCGCCGTAATAATAAAAATGAGTTGTTTACCGTAATTACTGCTGAAATTAAACAGGGTTGAATTATCCGGGTTATAAATAGACGCGTAAATATTTACAAATCCAACTGCGCATAAGGCTATATAGATTAGAATTGTGATCCAGTCTACATTGAAGAAAAAACGGCCGCCTTGTTGTGTACTCATTAGTTAATTGATGTAGATTGGTTTACTGGTTGCTGAACTGGTACTGGCTTTACGCTGTCTGCCTGATATGGCGGTAATTTAACCTTTGGTTTTGGCATGTCAGGTAAAATAACTTGCTTCTTCATCCATTCTGCTCTTTCTCCGCGGTTACCGGAAAGTTTACCTGTCAGATATTTTTCAGTCATATAACTGGCTATAGGTGCCGCATATGAACTACCAAATCCTGCATTTTCCACAATTACAGCTATTGCAATTTTAGGATTATCCCTTGGTGCAAATCCGATAAAGACGGAGTGATTTTTTCCATGCGGGTTCTGTACGGTTCCGGTTTTTCCACAAAAGAGTATATCAGGAATAGCCGAAGCTCTTGCTGTACCGTATGCAGCATTAACAGCATCCTGCATCCCATCAATTACAGGTTCAAAATGTCTGGTGTCGACGTCCACATAGTTTTTAGTCAGGTATTCTTTTCTTACGTTCTTCTTCTCTCCGATGCCTTTAATCAAGTGAGGTTTCATATAATAACCACGATTGGCAATAATAGCCATAATATTTGCCATCTGTAGTGGTGTTGCACTCATCTCACCCTGGCCGATTGCCAGTGAAATGATAGTGGTATAGCCCCAGTACTTTCCAAATCTTTTAGTATATTCTTCGGAAGTAAACAGCCTGCCTTTTCTCTCAAAAGGCATATCAAGATCTAGTTTCGAGCCTAAACCAAACTTTCTTACTTTAGCCTCCCAGGAATCATAGGCTTCAATCTTATTCTTGAATTTCTTCTGTGTCATCAACTTTTGAAAGACATAACACGCATAGGTGTTGCAAGATCTGGCTAGACCTTTTCGCAAAGATATATTTCCATCAACATGTTCGCATTTAACCTGGTGATTTCCGGCCCAGTAATAACCGGGGCAGTTAAACGTAGTATTTGGATCTATAACGCCTTCCTGCAGACCAAGTAATGCATCCAGCGGTTTGAAGGATGATCCTGGTGAATAATAACCTGAAAGTGGTCTTACTGTAAAAGGTCGATTCGGCTGACGAAAGATATCCATATAATTATTTCCCTGTTGACGGCCAACCATCAAATTAGGGTCGTAAGTCGGACTGCTAACAAATGCCAGGACTTCTCCGGTAGAAGGTTCGATAGCAACGATACTACCAACTTTATTATGCATAAGCTGCTCACCCAACTTCTGAATGTCAATATTCAGTGATGAGATTAAAGTCTCGCCAGACACAGCTAGCGTATCAAATTTACCATCCAGATAACTTCCCTGAGGTACGTTTTTGGCGTTATATATCGTGTTCTCTACACCTCTTTCACCCCTGAGAACGTCATTATATTCCCGCTCCACACCAGATTTACCTATATAATCCCCTGGACGATAGTATCCTTCACTGTCTTCTATATCTTTCGCCGATACTTCTTTTACATAACCAAAAAACTGTCCTGCAATACTATCGGGGTAATGTCTGACTGTCCTGTTTTGTGTTTCAAATCCGGGGAAACGGGAAAGTCTCTCCTGAAGTGCAGCATATGTCTGTACGGAGAGCTGTTTTTCAAAGACGGTACGCTGATACCTGCTCTGATTTCTGGCTTTATCGAAACGCTTATGAAATCCTTTCATATCTATGCCGATAATATTGCAGAAAGCAAGTGTATCAAATTCTTTGACAAGGTTTGGGGTAACCATCAGATCATATACTGGTTCATTCTGAACGATAACCTTATTATTCCTGTCCAAGATCACGCCTCTAGCCGGAAACGTATATTTTTTTCTTAAGACGTTGCTGTTTGCTGATAAGAAATACCGATCACTAGCGACCTGAATATAGAAAAGCTGGCCGACAAGAATTAATGCAACCACTATAAAGAGTCCCTGAACGATATATTTTCTATTGAACAGATTATCCATTAGCGCATTTTTCTATTATAGAATATAAATTCTATCATGAATACAGTAAACAATGTAAAGGTGCCGCTTAATAAACACCGCGCTAGGGTGTAGGACAGTTCTGTGAATCGGAATGCTTCTAAAAGAAACAAAACTAAATGATGTGAGAATGTGCACAGCAGGGCGTAAAGAGAAAACCATTTAAACCCCATATTCCCAAGTGTAGGTTCCGGCTCGTCAAAATTGTCACGGCTTACCGTAATTGAGATAAACGAAATGCGTACAAAAGCCAGAGCAACACATGCTGCTGTATGAACACCAAGTGTATCAAAGAATGTATCCAATGTTAAGCCAGTGCCGAACGCAATTAGATATAAAACAAGATTGGGAATACCGAATGGGAGCAGCAGTAAGAAAAGAATGTATGTAAAAGGAGTAGCCAGATCATAAAAACTCAGGTTACGAAGTAACAGGATCTGCACAGAAAGCAGAATAAACCACCTTAAAATATTAATTAGTATGATTTTACTGTTCATTTGGTAACTTTGATTCTAGTGTTTTCTGTTCCTGTGCTAATTTATCCTTGATCACATACACATACTGCAAGGTACTGAAATCATTAAAGAGGTCAATCTGTATAGTCAGGAAATTATCTCCGGTAGAAATTCCCCTGTTACTAATCGTACCAACTTCAATTCCAGCTGGAAATGAACCAAAACCGGAAGTTACGACAGTATCTTTTAATTTAACTTTAAAATGATTTGGAATATCCTTAATGTAGGCTTTACGATAATTTGAATTACGGTCTCCCCAAACAAGCGAACCCAGTGCGTTGGTAGATTTAATACTTACACTGATCTTGGCATCTTTATTCAAGAGGGATTCAATAGTGGCAAGATGATCTGAAACGTCTCTGATGATCCCTACAACCCCTCTGCCAGCAGAAATCACGGCCATGCCACTCTGAATTCCATCAGCAGATCCCTTATTAATTGTGATTACATTATTTCTTAAAGTAATGGAGTTTTTAATAACTCTGGCGGCGAGATAGGTATACTGCACATGATTTGCTGTGTCCTTAACCAGGGTGTTTTTTGCGGTATCCAAGCTTTGGATCGCTAGTATTTTGGTGTTGAGCCTGGCATTTTCCAGGGCGAGGCTGTCGTTGACAGTACCCAGGTTCATATATCGCTTAAATACGTTCAGTTTCTCGTAAGCCTGGCCAACAACTGCATTGGTAGAATTGAAGGTTACGCTGCGCTGATAAGCATTGTTTCTTACAGTTAGTATGATACCCGCTGTAAAAAAGATTATGAACAGGAAAAATGCGTTATATCTGTTTATGAAGATCCAAAGGTTACGCATGTTAATTTCCTTATGAAAAATGTGAGTACAGCCTCTAGCTATACTCACATTTTATGCTATTCTTTATTTATTGCATCAGGAATTTATATCCCCCGATGTTTTTAAGTGCTATACCTGTACCGCGTACAACTGCTCTTAGTGGGTCTTCCGCGACATGTACCGGTAATTTTGTTTTTGCTGCTACACGTTTATCCAAACCACGCAGTAAAGCACCGCCACCAGTCAGATAAATTCCTGTCTGATAGATGTCAGCGGAAAGTTCAGGAGGTGTAATCTCAAGAGCTTTCAAAATTGCTTCTTCAATTTTAGAAATTGATTTGTCCAGACAATGTGCGATTTCAGTGTAAGAAACAGTAATTTGCTTCGGTACACCTGTCATCAGATCTCTTCCTTGTACAGCGAAATCTGCAGGTGGGTCTGATAATTCAGGTAAAGCGGCACCAACTTCTATTTTGATTTTTTCCGCAGTACGATCACCAATCATAATGTTGTGCTGACGACGAATATAGTTGACGATATCTGAGTCAAAGTTGTCTCCGGCTACGCGAATACTCTGATCGCAAACTATACCGGAAAGTGCGATTACAGCAATTTCAGTAGTACCACCACCGATATCTATAATCATGTTACCCATAGGTTCTTCTACGTCAATGCCAATCCCTACAGCAGCAGCCATCGGCTCGTGAATCAGGTAAACTTCTTTCGCGCCTGCAATTTCAGCTGAGTCACGAACTGCACGTTTTTCTACTTCAGTGATACCGGATGGAATACATATTACCATTCTCAGGGAAGGGAACATCCAGCCTTTACCGCCGTTAAGCATGCGGATCATTCCTTTGATCATGGCTTCAGCAGCGTTGAAGTCAGCTATTACACCGTCTTTTAAAGGTCTGACTGTACGTATATTATCGTGTGTCTTACCTTCCATTTGCATAGCCTGACGGCCGATAGCGATGATCTTATTTGTCTGTCTGTCAAAAGCTACTATCGAAGGCTCATCAACAACCACTTTATCATTGTGTATAATCAGGGTGTTTGCGGTGCCTAAATCTATGGCAACCTCTTGTGTGAACCAGTTAAATAAACCCATTTATAGGTGATAAGTTATAGATTAAAAATTCTGTATACTATATAATGTAAAACTACATCTTTTTATTGTATTCAAGGAGAAAAAATTAATGCTTGAAATGTCTAATTCCAGTGGTTACCATAGCAATACGTTTTTCATTTGCCATATTTACAGAGTCAGCATCTTTAATTGATCCTCCTGGCTGTAAAACAGCAGTTATACCTGCTCCTGCTGCAATTTCTACACAATCTGGGAAAGGGAAAAATGCATCCGAAGCCATAACTGAACCAATTAGGCTAAACCCGAAAGCATCTGCTTTTACAATAGCTTGTTTCAATGCATCAACTCTTGAAGTTTGGCCTACACCACTTGCAAGTAAAGTGTTGTCTTTAACAAATACAATAGTGTTTGATTTCGTGTGTTTAACGATTTTGTTAGCGAAAAATAGATCGGACAGCTCAGCTGGCGTTGGTGTTTTTTCAGTTACAGTAACCATTTGATCTGTGTTTTCTATAATGAGGTCTTTATCTTGTTCAATTACACCGTTCAATAAAGTTTTAAATTGCTTCGTACTTAGCTCAACAGGGTTACGCTGAAGAATTACTCTGTTTTTTTTAGCTTTAAACAGCTCTACAGCTTCCGGCTGGTAAGATGGTGCAATGAGTACTTCGAAAAATAATTTGTTAATTTCTGTTGCTGTTTCCAGGTCGATTTCCCGGTTTGCAATCAGTACGCCGCCAAATGCAGATACGGGGTCACATGCCAGTGCGTCATTCCATGCCTGTGCTATAGTTTGTCTTGATGCTACACCGCATGCATTGGTATGTTTTAAGATCGCAAAAGTAGGCTCCTGGAATTCGTCAATTAGGCTAACAGCTGCATCAACATCTACCAGGTTATTATAGGATAGCTCTTTACCGTTAAGTTTGCTAAACATCGCATCCAGATCGCCATAGAAAACACCTTTCTGATGTGGGTTTTCTCCGTAACGTAAAGTTTTTGCTGTGTTTAAACTTTGTTTGAAAACAGTTAGCGGGTCTTCAGTATTGAAATAGTTGAAGATCGCAGTGTCGTAATGAGAGGAAGTATGGAACGCTTTTTTTGCATAACTTTTGCGCTGCTCTAAAGTTGTTTCTCCATTTTGGTTTTCCAGCTGCTCGTGCAGTTTTGAATAATCGTCTTTCGACGCCAGAATAACAACATCGTTAAAGTTTTTGGCAGCTGCCCTGATCAGGGAGATACCACCAATGTCAATTTTTTCTATGATTTCCTCTGTTGTCCCACCTGATTTAAGTGTTTCCTCAAAAGGATAAAGGTCTACAATTACCAGGTCAATTTCCGGGATTTCAAATTCATTGATCTGAGCCTTGTCTGCATCCAGATTTCTTCGGTTTAAAATGCCACCAAATACCTTAGGATGTAAGGTCTTGACTCTGCCACCCAAAATTGAGGGATAACCGGTCAGATCTTCAACTGCTGTAACTGGCAGATTCAGGTCTTTGATGAACTGTTCTGTACCACCGGTTGAAAATAATTGTACTCCCTGTGAAGCTAGCAGGCGGACAAGTGGTTCCAGACCATCTTTGTAATATACTGAGATTAAAGCGTTTTTGATCTTAATTTGTTGACTCATTGGGTGTTGATTTTGAGCCGCAAAAATAGGCTTTTTAAGCGATAATCCTCAGATCATATTCATAAAAAAAGTGTTATTTATTTATCTTTTTTAAAATACTTTCCACAATACGGGGATAATGTTGATGTTCAAGTTGTTGACCTTTAAATTTTATCATTTCCAGATTGTCATTTTTGTCAATTTTATATTTCGCCTGATAGATAAACTCTCCTTCGTCATAATTTTCATCTACATAATGTATGGTGATCCCGCCTTCTGATTCTCCAGCTTCCATTACTGCTTTGTGTACATGATCTCCGTACATACCTTTTCCGCCGAATTTTGGAAGAAGGGCGGGATGTATGTTGATTATTCTTCCTGGATAAGCAGCGATAAGTTGTTTTGGTATCAACCATAGAAATCCCGCCAGAACGATCAGGTCAATATCAAGGTTCTGCAGTAAGTCTACTATAGTACTGGTTTCTCTGAATTCCCTTTTGTCAAAAATGTGCGTAGGTATTTCAAAATTGTCTGCCCTCTGCAAAACGTAGGCATCTGGATTGTTGGTCAGCACAATTGCAATTTCTGCATCAGAATTGTTTTTGAACAGTTCCATAATTTTCTGGGCATTGGATCCGGATCCGGAGGCAAATATGGCTATGCGTTTTTTCATCTGAATAAATTTGTCTCGATACGGTGATGAGAAGTTTCTCGAACAACGCCTGAGTAAATACATTTTTTCAAAAATAGCATTTTAGGTGCTGTTCCCGGGATTTTTATCCTAAATATTATCTGGTCTGTGTAGAATGCTTCGCCAGAGCAGATATAGCAATATGGTATACGACCAGTCTCCATTGCATTTATTTCCTTATATTTGTATCCGACTCTAAAACAGAAACTTTAATAATCGATTTTATTCAGTATTCCAATTTGAATATTAAAATTATTTATAATATCGTTTTGCATTTAGAAAGTTAAGTTCTATATTTGCAGTCCGAAAAAAAGAGAATAAAATAAGGATAATGGGGATTCAGGCGTAGTCACCACCCTTTACATATAAAATATTATTATACTAAAAAATGGCAAATCATAAATCATCTTTAAAAAGAATAAGAGCTAACGCGACTAAACGCTTACGCAACAGGTACCAGGCAAAAACTACTCGTACTTTTATTAAAAGATTGCGTGCTTCTGTAGATAGACAATCAGGTCAGGAGTTATTGCCTAAAGTAATTTCTATGTTAGATCGTTTAGCAAAGAAAAATGTAATTCATAAAAACAAAGCAGCTAACAACAAATCTAAATTAACTAAATTTGTTAATCGCTTAAAATAGTAATATCTTTAAGATATAAGGAAACGGGACAAGCATTGCTTGTCCCGTTTTTTTTTTGTCTATGATTAAAGCAGAAGACAAAATAACCATTAAATCATGGGCTCCCGAAGACAGACCACGGGAAAAAATGTTACTCTATGGCAGAAGACATCTTTCTGATGCAGAACTGCTGGCTATTCTGATCGGTACAGGGAATAGAAATGAAAATGCAGTTTCGCTCAGCCAGCGGATTCTTTCTGCCTGTGGAAATGATCTTGACAGGCTTTGTCAGCTCTCGGTTAAGGATCTGACTGCTTTCTCTGGAGTAGGAAGAGTCAAAGCACTCCACGTCATAGCGGCACTGGAAATAGGTAGAAGACGTACCGGGATTATTCCCGCCGGCCCGCAGAAAATAGATTCTTCGCATGATGCTTATAGGCATCTCCATCCTATATTCACCGATTTAGATCATGAAGAGTTCTGGATACTCTTATTAAATCAGGCGAATTATGTGAAAAGCAAACATATGATCAGTAAAGGTGGGAGGGCAGGCACTGTTGCGGATCCCAAGATTATTTTCAAGACGGCTATAGATAATCAGGGCACTTTTATTATACTTGCTCATAATCATCCCTCTGGAAATCTCCGTCCAAGCAAAGAGGATCTTTTCATTACTAGAAAACTCGCAGACGCCGGGAAGTTACTGGACCTGCTGGTGCTGGATCATTTAATTCTGGTGAATGGCAATTATTATAGTCTGGCAGATGAAGGATGTTTCTGAGCGTTCTAGTTTGTTTATCTGGCTATTTCATTTTCAGCAAAGCATTATTTTATATCTTTGCATTTTAGACAGCATATAAAAATGAAGATATCATACAATTGGCTTAAACAATTCTTATCAACGGAACTCGCCCCACAGGAACTCTCATTGATACTTACCAATATAGGACTTGAAGTGGAAAGCCTGGAAAAAGTTCAGCCGGTAAGGGGTGGGCTTGAAGGTCTGGTGATAGGACACGTACTGACACGCATACAACACCCGAATGCAGACAGATTGAGTGTTACTACGGTAGATGTAGGTGCAGCTGAAGCTGTTCAGATTGTATGTGGTGCATCTAATGTTGCAGCCGGACAGAAAGTTGTTGTAGCTACTGTAGGTACAACCGTTCATCCGAATGAAGGGGAGCCGTTTAAAATTAATAAATCAAAAATCCGGGGTGAAGTATCGGAGGGTATGATCTGCGCAGAAGATGAGATTGGGCTGGGTGATTCCCACGCTGGTATTATGGTGCTAGAAGAAGATGCAGTTCCTGGAACTCCGGCAAGTGAATTTTTCAAATTGGAAGATGATTTTCAGTTTGAAATAGGTTTAACACCTAACCGTGCAGACGCGGCATCTCACTACGGTGTAGCCAGAGATTTGGCTGCGTATTTAAAACAGAATTTGAAAATGCCAGATGTTTCTGCATTTAAAGCTGCAGATAAATCATTGGAAATCAACGTTAATGTAGAGGATACTATTGCATGTCCAAGATATAGCAGCGTTACGATTAGCGGCGTTAGAGTTCAGCCTTCACCTGACTGGTTACAGGATAAGCTGAAAGTAATTGGCATTCGTCCGATTAATAATATTGTAGATATAACAAACTATATCTTACACGAACTTGGCCAGCCTCTCCATGCATTTGATGCAGACGAGATCAGTGGGAAACAGGTAAGTATAAAAAAATGTGCTGAAGGAACATCATTTATCACATTGGATGGTGTTGAACGCAAATTGGGTGCGGAAGATCTGATGATCTGCGACGCAGAGAGGCCCCTGACTATTGCCGGTGTATACGGTGGAAAGAATTCTGGTGTATCTGAAAAAACAACTCATATTTTTCTTGAAAGTGCTTATTTCAATGCAGTATCTGTTCGTAAGACTGCTAAAAGACATGGTCTAAAAACTGACGCTTCATTCAGATATGAAAGAGGTACTGATCCTGAAATGACGGTGTTTGCGTTAAAGAGAGCCGCTTTATTGATATGCGAATTGGGTGGTGGATATATTTCTTCCGAGATTTCTGATATTTATCCTGATCCTATTAATCCTGCCAAAGTCGAAGTAACTTATCATAATATCAATAAACTGATCGGAGCGGCTATACCGGACGAAGAAATCAAATCCATTATTTCTGCCCTGGGAATTAAAATTATAGAGGAAAATGAGGAGGGACTTTCTCTCGAGATTCCTGCATACAAAGTAGATGTAACCCGTGAATGTGATGTAACTGAAGAAGTGCTGAGGATCTATGGTTATAACAATATTGCAATTCCAACTAAGATTAATGCTTCCCTGGCATTCACAGCTAAGCCTGATAAGGAACAAACTCAGCATGTGATTGCAGATTTACTGACGGCGAATGGTTTCCTTGAAATCTGGTGTAATTCCCTAACAAAGGGTATTTATGCAGATCCAAAAGAGGAGGCTGTACAAATTCTAAACCCGCTGAGTTCGGATTTGAATGTTATGCGCCAGCGCCTTTTACCGCCCGCATTAGAGAGCGTGGCTTATAACCAGAACCGGAGGAACCCGGATGTTAAATTCTATGAATTTGGCAAGACATATCATTTAATCAATGATGCTTATGTGGAAAGACCAAGGCTTTTATTGGTGATGTCCGGTGCAATGGGAGAAGAAAACTGGAGCACTAAAAATGAAGGCCTATCCTTCTATCATCTGAAATCCGCCGTCGAGGCCGTGATCGGCCGGTTAGGGATCGCAAATTATCAAATTGAAGAAATCAGTGATGCACATTATGCATTCGGGTTGAGATATTTTAGAGGACAACAGACTATTGTTACTTTCGGTGCTGTGACGGCTGCTGATAAAAAACTGGCTGATGTAGACAAGGAAGTATATTATGCCGATTTTGATTGGTCTCTTTTGCTTGATATCGTCAGGAAAAATAAGGTGATCTTTAAAGAAATCCCCAAATTCCCGGTAGTGAGAAGAGATCTTTCTATGTTGGTAGATGCTAGTGTCACATTTGAACAATTAAAAGCCGTAGCCTTTAAAACGGAAAAGAAACTGTTGAAACAGGTGCAGGTATTCGATGTCTACGTGGGTGATAAATTACCGGAAGGAAAAAAATCATACGCACTGAACTTCACTTTGCAGGATGATCAGCAGACGTTAACTGATAAACAGATTGATTCAGTTATGCAGAAGATTATTGCTAATTTGGAACAATCAGCAAAAGCAGAGATCAGAAAGTAAATATATTTGCTACTTTTAGCATAAATTTAAAGCTCACACTAATTATATCTAATGTCTTCGGTTGCCGATAAACTAAATTCCGTATTACAGAAAACAGCCCAGCTGATAGAGCTTTGCCATGCTTTACAGGAGGAGAATGACCTATTGAAGCAAGAGAATGATGCTGTTAAGGCTGCATTAAATTCTTCGAAGGTTAAAATCTCTGATCTTGATGAGAAAATGAGGGTGCTTAAGCTTGCCAAGAGTATAGAGGGAACCAGTGAGAAGACGCTTGATATAAAGCAAAAAATTAACGATTTTGTGCGTGAAATCGATAAATGTGTAGTCTTACTGAAAAAATAAATAGGATACACGAAATTGAAACAAAGCTAAAAATGGGAGAAATCTCGATTAAAATAACTATTTCTGACCGCATTTACCCGCTAAAGGTAAATATGGAAGAGGAAGAAATTGTCCGGAGAGCAGCCAAAATTATTAACGAACGCATAAAAGATTATCAGGAGAATTATGCCGTTAGAGATAAGCAGGATTTACTTTCTATGGCAGTTCTACATTATGCAACAGCAGTACTTAGGGTAGAGAATAAAGTTCAGGACCAGGATTCTGCAGTAGCTGAAAAGGTCGAGGAATTAGATAGTTTACTGAATGACTTTTTTACTAAATAGACATTCATATATTCATAGCAATTAAATTTAACCGTGGTTAAGTTTTAAGTTTCATTTTCGCGATTAAGAAGATTTTATACTTTAAAGCTCAATTCAGCAAATAAAGTGTTTTATATTCAGAGGCTGTAACGAAACTTAAAACTGGATCCGGTTTTTTTTTGAGATAAAAAATTAAGAATAACCACGCTTGCATGAGCACCATATTCAAAGGATGCTGAATGTTCATGCAGGTTTTTTATATATAAATTAAAATGGAAATAGTAGGAATAATAGGATATGTACTCACCGGTCTGGTGGTTGGTGTTTTAATAGGCAGATATCTGCTTCGTAATTTGTTGAAGTCTCAAGAGATTGCAGCACAAACGAAAGTTAAGAAGATCTTGAAGGAAGCAGAGAGTAATGCTGAAATTCTTAAGAAGGATAGATTACTGGAAGCAAAGGAGAAATTTTTACAGCTTAAAGCCGAGCATGAGCAGGAAGTAAATACCAAAAATAATCAGGTTAATCAACGTGAAAATGCCATTAAACAGAAAGAACAGTCTGTAAACCAGAGATTGGAAAACATGAACCGTAAGGAACAGGAGCTTGACAATCACAAAAAGAATCTGGAGAAACAAACTGATCTTGCAGTTAAAAAGCAGGAAGAGGTTGAGATCCTCAAAAATCAACACGTCAAGCAACTGGAAACTATTGCCGGATTAAGTGCAGAAGAAGCGAAAAACCAATTGGTGGAGAACATGAAACAGGAGGCGCGCACTCAAGCGATGATTCAGGTAAAGGATATCGTAGATGAAGCCAAATTAACTGCGACTAAAGAAGCTAAGAAGGTTGTAATCCAAACTATACAACGTACCGCTGTTGAAGCGGCTATAGAAAACACGGTTTCTATATTTCACATTGAAAGCGACGAGATTAAGGGGCGTGTTATTGGGCGTGAGGGAAGAAATATCCGTGCGCTGGAAGCTGCTACAGGAATTGAAATTATTGTAGATGATACACCCGAAGCAATTATCCTTTCGGGATTTGATCCGGTAAGAAGAGAGATTGCCCGTTTGGCTTTACATCGTCTGGTTACAGATGGTCGTATACATCCAGCGCGTATTGAGGAAGTCGTTGCAAAGACTAAAAAGCAGATAGAAGATGAGATCGTTGAAATCGGAGAACGGACTGTTATTGATTTAGGTATCCACGGATTACATCCTGAGCTTATCAGGATGGTTGGACGTATGCGTTACCGTTCATCTTATGGACAAAATCTGCTGCATCACTCACGTGAGGTGGCCAATTTCTGTGCTACCATGGCTGCTGAGTTAGGGCTAAATGCGAAAATGGCGAAACGTGCAGGATTACTGCACGATATAGGAAAAGTGCCTGATGATAATCCAGAATTGCCTCACGCAATTTTAGGTATGCAGCTTGCTGAGAAATATAAAGAACATCCTGAAATCTGTAATGCAATCGGTGCCCACCATGATGAAATTGAAATGACCTCTATGATTTCACCGATTATTCAGGCATGTGACGCTATTTCAGGTGCACGTCCCGGCGCGAGAAGGGAAGTCGTTGAAAGTTATATTAAGCGATTAAAAGAATTGGAGGAACTTGCCCTTTCTTATCCTGGTGTAGAAAAAACTTTTGCTATACAGGCAGGAAGAGAACTGCGTGTAGTAGTTGAAAGTGAGCGGGTCACAGATCAGCAGGCAGAATTACTCGCCGCAGATATTTCAAACCGTATTCAGACTGAAATGACTTATCCAGGTCAGATTAAAGTAACAGTAATCCGGGAGACCAGATCTGTTGCATTTGCGAAATAAGAATACAGAATCTGCTTGTATTTACAGGTATATATAAATTATAAAGCGATAGGTTATCCTGTCGCTTTTTTTATTTTTGCATGATGAAGAAAGAACAGCGTATTAAAACCAGCACAAGACAGCGTAGACAAGTAGATGTTCTTTTCGATGAATATGCGGTAAGTCATCAGCATCCATCTAATAAACTTATTCATTGGGTATGTGTGCCGCTGATTATCTTTAGTCTAATTGGTCTGGTCTGGTCTATCCCTTTTCCTCACCTCGAATTTTTAGGGAGGTATAATGGATTTGTGAACTGGGCATCTTTTCTGATTGCTTTCTCTGGATACTATTATTATCGTCTGTCCCCCGTGTTATCCTATATGATGATTCTGTTGGTCTTTATTTTAGCCATTGGAATAGTTCAACTGGAAAAATGGGAGGCTGCCGGAGGGCCGGCAGTCTGGTTGGTATGTGCAGTTATCTTTTTATTCTCCTGGGTAGGGCAGTTTATAGGCCATAAAATAGAAGGTAGGAGACCTTCATTTTTACAGGATGTAAAGTTTTTGTTAATAGGACCGATTTGGTTACTACACTTCATCTGTAAAAAAACGGGGCTAAGTTATTAGTCATTAAGATGGTTTACAATTTATTAACATATACTTTAATGAATGGTAACGTACAGTTGATCTGCTAGTAATACTGTGGTAATACTTTTGTCTAAACTTTAATTCAGGCAAAAATTGAAACTACATCTACAATTCAGAAAAATAATTCTGACGCTTCTCTGCATTTTTTTTAACGCAGCATTATTCGCACAGGGGAATGGAAAGATTACCGGTACCGTAAGTGATAAAAAAACGGGAGAAACATTAATAGGAGTAACCGTTAAAATAAAAGGCACAGCAAAAGGACTTGCTACAGATGTTGACGGTAAATATGCGTTGACCGGACTGAACAGCGGAAAACTCACATTGGTGTTTCAGTATATCGGTTATACCGGTAAGGAAATATCGGAGGTAGAGGTCAATGCCGCCAGAAACACGGTACTGAATGTCGTACTGGAGGAAGCAAGCAGCCAAAATCTTAGTGAGGTAGTGATCAAAGGTTCTTTCAAAAAAGAAAGTATTAACGCATTATATGCCCAACAAAAAAATAGTGCAGTAATTTCTGATGGTATAAGTTCAGAACTCATTAAAAGGTCTCCGGATAAAAACACTTCCGATGTTCTGAAACGTGTGAGCGGCGCAACTATACAAGATAATAAATTTGTTGTGATCCGTGGATTGAGTGACCGCTATAATTCAGCAATGCTGGACGGCGGAACTTTGCCAAGTACTGAACCTAACAGAAAAGCATTCTCATTTGATATTGTTCCATCCAGTCTAGTTGAAAACCTGATTATTAATAAAACAGCTACACCAGATCTGCCTGCAGATTTCACGGGGGGGGCAATTCAGATACAAACCAAAGACATTCCGGAGCAAAACTTTTTCAACTTCTCCGTAGGCGCGGGTTACAACAGTGCTTCAACTTTTAAGAATTTCAGAAGTGGTACAAGAAATGCTTCTGATTATTTCGGATTTGACAATGGCAAAAAGCAATTGCCGGCTAATTTTCCAACTAGCTCACAAATTATTAATGTCTTGACTCCGGAACAAAATGTGAAGGCTTTGAGAAGTTTACCTACCGACTGGAATATTTATTCGAGATCTGCTTTGCCGACCCAAAACTATCAGTTTACAGTGGGTCGGGTGAAAGAATTGAAAAATTCGGGACGGTTAGGTGCGATCCTCTCTTTAACTTACCGTAATTCCCAGACTATCAATAAGGATGTTATCCGTGATTATTACGACTATAACTATCGCGATGATGTCTATAAATTCTCTACGAATATCGGTGCGCTCGCTAACTTTGCTTATACTTATGGAAAGAGCAAAATTACTTTCAAAAATATATACAACCGGATTTACGATGATCAGTTTCTGTCAAGAACCGGGGCTAACCAGAATACACAAAGTGATGTGAAATTCTATGCATTTGATTTATTGCAAAAATCTTTATTTAAGTCGACTCTGGAAGGTAATCATCAGATTGGTGAGCGGAACGCGAAGTTGAACTGGTCTTTAAGTTATAGTAATATTCTGAATGATCAGCCGGACCAGCGTAAGGTAAGTTATACACGTTTATTCGCTGATGCAAATAACCCTGATGTAGGCTATTCGGCGAACGTCTCCACTTTAGGTAAGGAGAATACGCGCTTATTCTCAAAGTTGAATGAGAATAGCTATGCAGCAGCTGTTAATTACAGTTTGCCGGTTGAGCTGTTTAGTCAGAAGGCTACATTTAAAGCTGGTCTGACTTCACAATACAGAGATCGTACCTTCGATGTAAGGTTTCTTGGTTTATTGCTAAGAAATGATGACACCGATATCCGGGAAAGGCCGTTAAATCAGTTGTTCGGTAGAGACTTACTGGATGCAAATATTTATAAACTTGATGAAATTCCTAATTTCCAGGACTCTTACACTGGGAACTCGTTGACCAATGCAGGTTATCTAATGCTTGATAATAAAATAGGAGATAAAGCCAGGCTAGTTTGGGGAGCCCGAGTTGAGCAGTTTAATCTCGATCTTCAGGCGAAGCAGGCATCGCTCTCTAAAGTAAAACAGAATTACATAGATGTATTACCTTCGGCAAATTTCACCTATAGTCTTACTGATAAGATAAATCTCCGCGCCTCTTACTACCGCACACTCGCCAGACCTGAATTCCGCGAGCTGTCCATTTCCTCTTATTATGATTACGAATTGCTGGCTTTTCAACAAGGTAATCCAGATTTAAAAAGAACCTCAATTGACAATGCTGACATTCGTTTCGAATTATATCCTTCTGCAGGACAGATTGTGTCAGTCTCTGCTTTCTACAAGAAATTCAAGAATGCAATAGAGACGTTAAACAGCGACGCAACTTCAACCAGAACAATCACTTATTTCAACTCTGATAAAGCAACTGTATTTGGTGTCGAATTTGAATTAAGGAAATCTCTTGATTTTATCGCCGAGAATGACTTTTTGAAAGCGACTACTGCTTATGCGAATGTCTCCCTGGTTAAGTCTAAAGTAAGTAATCCAAGTGGGAGTGGTTTGAATCTCAAAGACACAGACCGTCCCATGGTAGGCCAAGCGCCTTATGTAATTAATGCTGGTCTGCAGCATAGTTTCCTTGGTGATAAATTGAACTTCAATGCACTGTACAACAAGGTAGGCAGAAGGCTGGCTATCGCTGCAGGCGTTGTTTATCCAGCCGTATGGGAGGCTCCAAGAGATGTCATTGATTTGCAGTTAAGCATGAAAGTGATGAAAAACAAAGGAGAGGTTAAATTAAATGCGGGCGACATTCTGAATCAACGCAATACCTTATACTATGATCAGAATGCAAACAAGAAGTATGATGGAGGTCCTGCTGATGACACCTTGAGTAGCTATCGTGCCGGCAGAAACCTTTCTGTATCTTTTTCTTATACCTTTTAAGGTTAAATCCAGGTTAAGTAACAATAAGAAAGTTAATAGAAATTTAAAATAGGGTTCACAATGAACATAAATTCCAACGGTAGATTTGTATAACCTATAAAGGGACATCCATTTTCATAAACCAATAAAAACAAAATAATCGAATGAAAAAACAACTATTAGCATCTGCATTAAGCCTGCTTGTCTTTTTCGCAAGCTGCTCCAAAAGTGAGAATTCAGATGGAGGCGGAGATCCAGTTAATCCAGGAAGTGGAGTAGTGGAAGTGACAGGGGATATTACATCGGCTACGACTTGGTCTGCCGATAAAATCTACTTGTTAAAAGGAAATGTTTTCGTAACTAACAATGTTACACTTACTATTCAGCCAGGTACAATAATAAAAGGAGATAAATCAACAAAAGGAGCTTTAATTATCACCAGAGGTGCTAAGATAGAGGCTGCCGGATCAGTAGATAAACCAATTGTATTTACCTCAAGTATAGCTGCTGGAGCCAGAAGTGCTGGTGACTGGGGTGGTTTAATCCTGTTAGGTAAAGCTAAAAATAACCTGGGTACATCTGTGCCTATCGAAGGTATTTCAGATGCAACAGATAAAGGTAAGCATGGCGGAACCGATGACGCGGATAATTCCGGTACATTAAAATATGTACGTGTTGAATTTGCGGGTATACCATTAGGTCCAGATAATGAAATCAATGGTATTACCTTCGGTAGCGTGGGTTCTGGTACAACTGTAGACTACGTACAGGTTTACCGTTCAGGAGATGATGCATTTGAATGGTTTGGCGGTTCAGTAAATGCAAAACACTTAATAGCTGTAGCAACATGGGATGACGATTTCGATACTGACAATGGCTATTCAGGTAAAATTCAGTTTGCGCTTGCACAGCGTTTGGCTTCTACTGCAGATGTATCCGGATCAAACGGATTTGAATCAGATAATATGGGTGCAGGCGATAACAGCAGCCCGCAAACTTCTTCAGTTTTCTCTAACGTAACTATTATAGGTCCTGTAGACAAAGCAGGCGCCGGAAGTATCAATGCAAACTATCAGCATGCTGCACAGATTCGCAGAAATTCAGCTATCAGTATTATGAACTCTGTTTTTGCTGGTTACACAGAAGGTATTTTTTATGACGATACTTTACCTGCTGGCGGAACACAGAATTCATCATCAAATTATTTGAGTGGTAAATCTGTATTTGCAAATAACCTAATATTAGGGTCTAATGGTAAAGGCAATCAAATTAAAGCATCTAATGCTACTACTTTGGCGTTGATTAGTCCTACATTGTTATCTAGAAATGTATTTACACCGGACGCATATGCTGCCAGCGTAATCACAGATCCTTACAAGTACTCAGCCGATTTAGTTTCTTCATCTTCAGGTAAACAAGGCGTACCGAACTTTACAGTAGTTGCTGGATCTGCAGCTGCAGCGGGAGCTGATTTTAGCAATGCTAAATTAACTGATAATTTCTTTGAAAAGGTGGCTTATAAAGGCGCTTTTGGTACTACTGACTGGACAGCTGGATGGGCAAGTTTTAATCCACAGGTGCTTCCTTACACTACTCCGGGAGTTGTAAAATAGAAACGGAACGGATAATAATAACAAAAAAAGGTCTGCATTTTTGCAGACCTTTTTTTGTTATTAGAAGTTTTTGCCAATCTTCTCCAGCATTTCAGCTGGAATGTTCTGCATGTCCACAACCAGAAAGCCATCAAGACAATCAGAGAACTTAGGATCGATATTGAAACAAATGATTTTCGCGTTCAGGTTCATATACTGACGTAAAAGTACAGGGATCTTTATATGCGTATTTTCGATGTCTGAAATCAACACATCGAGATCTTTAAGGGATTCGCTGCTTTCGATAAGCAAACCTTTATCAATTGCGGACAAATCTGCCTTGAATTTATTGCGTGGTTTTACATAATGTCCAAGTTCATAATCAAAATGGTTTTTCGTGATGAAATCAACGATCAATGATTTTGAGAAGCTCGAAAAGTTATTGCTTATACTAACAGGGCCGAACATATAACGGTATTGCGGGTTATCAAGCAGGTATTTTAAGATACCTTTCCAGAGCAGGAAAAGCGGTAAAGCCTTCTGCTGGTATTCTTTTCTGATCCAGGAGCGTCCAAGTTCAATTCCTTGTCGTAGCACTGGATAAAAAGGTTCTTTGATTTTGAACAGTTCCGAGAGGTAAAAGCCTCTCTTGCCCATTGTATTTAGAATGTCGTCTCCCTTACCAATACGGTAGGCACCTACAATATTCTGCAGATCTTTATCCCAGATGAATAAATGATGATAATAAATATCGTAGTTGTCGAGGTCTATTTTTTTATTGGTCCCTTCACCTACTTCCCGGAAAGTGATCTCCCGCAGGCGGCCGATTTCTCTTAATACATTAGGAATATTGGCTGTAGGAGAGATGTATACCTCATAGTTTTTTTCTGACCATACGCGGTAAGCTTCAAGTCCACTAATTTCTTCAGTAATACTTATCCGGCTTGTTTCTTCAATTACGGGCTCTGGAGTTTTCTTAATCTTAAAAAGGTTGATAGGATTGAAAAGTTTCTTTTCCTGTTCAATGGCAGTACCTAGTGCATAGGTGCGTGCACGTAGAAAGTCCAGCAATTTATTTGTATTGTTACTATAAGATATGTCCTCGATATGAATTGGCTTTCCAATTCTTACCTTCATTTTCAGTCCTTGTTTATTCAGGAATTCAGAAGGAAGTTTAGCTGTTCTTAATGTTGGATGGATAAAACTGAGAATATTAAAGAGCACACCATTATTACCATGGAAGTATATAGGTACAACGGGTACTTTAGCCCGGGCAATTAGTTTACCCACAACAGGATGCCACAGACGGTCTGTAATTTCTTGTTTATCCAGGTTAAAAGTGGAAACTTCCCCTGCCGGAAAAATACCGATAGGTGTACCACTTTTCAAAAGATCGAAAGTAGCTTTCAGGCCACTTATACTGGATGAATGCTGTACATTTTCAAATGGATTTACTGCCACAAAGAATTCATTCAGATTCGGGATTTTTTGCAGAATGAAATTCACCATGACTTTAGACTCTGGCCTTACTGTACACAGTAACTTAACTAATGCAAGCCCTTCTACACCGCCATAAGGATGGTTGGCAATAGCAATAAAAGGCCCGGTTTTAGGAATATGCTTCAGATCATCTTCATCAAAGTCTATAGAAACGCCAATTGTCTCGAGAATTTTGTCTACAAATTCGAGTCCGTTGAAGTGCTGGTTGCGTGAAAAGACTTCGTTGATATCGTTTAACTTCATGACCTCCATCAGCAAAGCAGCCAGTCCAGGAACCCCGAGTTTATCAATTTTGGTTGCTTTGGCAAACTCCTTGGTCGTAATGATCTTCATATCAGATTTTATAAGTACAATTCTATCGACCCCAAAAATAAGATTTATATTCTTAAATAACGGAAGTACATTGGAATCATGAGAAAATGGCTAAAAATCTACTTTGGCTTCAATGCCAGGGAAAAGAAGGGAATCCTACTTTTACTACTGATACTGATGCTGTTGCAGTTCGTACCGTATATCTATGAAAAGATCATGCCTGAAGCGCCGTTGAGTCCTGAAAATGAAAAACTATTTGTGGAGTATTATAAATCAATGGAAGATCGGGTAGAAGTAAAAATAACCGGTTCACCAGAAAAAAAAAGTCTGTTTGTTTTTGATCCGAATACGCTTGATGAAGCCGGATGGATGAGGTTGGGTTTAAGTAAGAAGCAAGCTATGTCCGTTCTGAACTATCGGAGTAAGGGGGGCGTATTCCGGGAGAAGGAAGAACTGAAGAAGATGTATACAATTAGTCCTGGTCTTTATGAGCGCCTGTTTCCTTATATTAAAATTGCTGTATCCCGGGAAACTGAAAAAGAGCTTCCTAAGTTTCCTGCTCGGCCGGGGCTTCCTTACAGAAAAGAAAATTTGAATGTGATTTCCCTTAATGATGCAGATAGTTTGGGGTTATTACAGGTAAAAGGTATCGGCCCTGTATTTGCGGGCAGGATATTAAAGTACAGGGAGCGCCTTGGTGGTTTTGTTCAGCTGGAACAATTACTGGAAGTCTTTGGGATGGATAGCTTACGGCTGAACCAGTTAAGTCCGCAGCTCGCAATAGATACAGGTTTGATTAGAAAAATAGCTATTAATAAAGTTTCTGTCATAGAATTAAGGTTACATCCTTATATTGGATATAAACAAGCACAGGTCTTGGCAGAGTACAGAAAACAACATGGAAATTATATTAATTTTGCCAGTCTGAGCAAAGTAATTGTGTTATCTGCAGTTACGCTAAACAAGATCGCTCCATATATTTCTTTTGAATATGATTGAATTACGAATTAAACAGACCGTACGCGACGTTACAGATTTTCCTAAGCCTGGTATTATTTTTAAAGACATTACGCCGATTCTTAAGGATGCTGGCCTCTGTCGTGAAATTACTGCTGCCCTTCAGGAGCAGGTTAAGGAAATGAAGATTGATTTGATTGCCGGTATAGAAAGCAGGGGGTTTCTTTTTGGGATGTCGCTGGCTAATTTAATGGGTATACCTTTTGTGCCGATGAGAAAATCGGGTAAACTTCCCTATAAGACAGTCCGTCAGGAGTATGATCTGGAGTATGGAAGCGCCGCACTTGAGTTGCATGAGGATGCTATTTTTGCTGGACAGCGTGTATTGATACATGACGATCTGTTAGCAACCGGAGGAACTGTTGTCGCAGCGTCTAAACTTATTGAGAAACTTGGCGGTGAAATAGCAGGTTATTCTTTTATTATAGCATTAGACTTTTTGAAAGGAAGAGAAAGGCTGAAAGGTTTTTCTGCGCCAGTTTATTCATTAGCTTCCTATTAATATCATTTTTTATTTAAAATATTTATCTCCAGATATCTGGGCCGCTTAATGTAGTCCGCGCCTAAAATGAACTAAATACCAAAACGTTCTGTTCCGTAACAAATATTCGATTGCCTGTTCTGTACGTTATTAATTATACTTGTCACAATCAGATACAACTATGCAGGATACAATAACGCAAGATACAGGGTTCAATTTCAGTTCTTCTGAAAACCAGGAGATGGTGAAAAATATGGTCAGGGATTTTGCTGAAAAGCATATTCGTCCCCATGTAATGGAGTGGGATGAGGCCCAGCATTTCCCTCTGGAAGTGTTTAAAAAATTAGGTGAACTTGGCTTGATGGGGGTACTCGTTCCTGAAACTTACGGAGGATCAGGATTCGGTTATCAGGAATATGTTGACGTCATTGTTGAAGTGTCTAAAGTTTGCGGTTCCATAGGCCTTTCGCTGGCTGCACACAATTCATTATGTACAGGGCATATTCTTGCCTTCGGAACAGAAGAGCAAAAATCCAAATGGTTGCCTAAACTAGCCACAGCAGAATGGATTGGTGCCTGGGGGCTTACTGAGGCCAATACTGGATCAGATGCACTTCGCATGATGACTACGGCAACGCTTGATGGTGATCATTACATCTTAAATGGCGCAAAGAATTGGATTACGCATGGCAAGTCCGGAGATGTTGCGGTGGTCATGGTAAGAACTGGAGAAAAAGGAGATTCAAAAGGTATATCTGCTATCGTTGTTGAACGCGGTACACCAGGATTTGCCGCTGGAAAGAAAGAGAATAAATTAGGAATGCGTGCTTCAGAGACTACTGAGATGATCTTTGATAACTGCAGAGTTCCGGCAGAAAATCTGCTGGGACAAGTAGGGGAAGGTTTCAAGCAGGCGATGAAAGTACTGGACGGCGGACGGATTTCTATCGCGGCGCTTTCACTTGGAATTGCAAAAGGAGCATACGAGGCCGCTTTGGCTTATGCACAGGAACGTCATCAGTTCGGACAGCCAATTTCCAGTTTCCAGGCAATTAGTTTTAAACTGGCTGACATGGCGACGGAGATTGAGGCTGCGGAGCTCTTAATCCGGCAGGCCGCGGACCTGAAGAATAAAGGTCTCAAAATGACAAAAGAATCCGCGATGGCCAAATATTTTGCTTCAGAAGTTGCGGTACGTTCAGCGACAGAAGCTGTGCAGATATTCGGTGGTTATGGTTACACTAAAGACTTCCCGGTGGAGAAATTCTACAGAGACAGTAAATTATGCACTATAGGGGAGGGAACTTCCGAAATCCAGAAAATAGTCATTGCCCGTGAGATTATGAAGGGATAATAATTAATTGCCATATTCTAACCAAATATATCAATCCGCCGGTGCAAATTTGTACCGGCTTTTTCGCGTCTATCCTAAAAAGAATGTATGAGGTTTTGTCCGTCAACAACCTAAAAAACAGATTTTTATTTAAATAAAAGACGCAACGTTCGGATAATCGTAATAATTATTCTATCTTTGCCATCCCAAAAACAACGAGAGGAGGTATTTTACGTTATGATCATAATCAACATTAAAGACGGCGAATCATTAGATAAAGCGCTGAAACGTTTCAAGAAGAAATTCGAAAAAACCGGAGTATTAAGAGAACTTCGTAGTCGTCAGGCATACGAAAAAAAATCTGTAGCTCGTCGTACACTAGTAAAACATGCGATTTACAAACAAAATATGCAATTAGAAGGAACTATCTAGTTCTGATCCTATATATATTTCAAGAGAGGGTATCTGCAAAGATGTCCTCTTTTTTTTGTTCGAAATTTTTCAAATCCGGTCTGTGTCCTGCTCAGGTCGTTAGGTTAGCCTGTGTGGCCACTTTCACGGGGGCAAATTTGGTGACTGTCCATTCCTGAAAAAGCTATACACTATAAAACAGTGTATGGAAAGAGAAGAAGAGTTGTTCTACTCAGAAAGAACGAGTAAAAATCAGAAGTTTGACAAGCGATTGATCGCTCATGTTGTTAAGCTGGCCGAAGAAGGGACGCCCCGGAGGGATCTGATAAAGACTTATAAAATGACCGGAGAAACCCTTGGGATGTGGTTGGACAAGTACAGTTCAATTTTGCATAAACGCAAGCTTCACAGTACTGCAGAAAAACGATCGATTGTTCGAGCTATCCATGGGGGGATGAGTATAAAGGAAGCCGTTATCGTATACAATATCAGCTCAAGGAGTACCATACGAAATTGGA
>NZ_FONS01000001.1:121729-1107121 GCF_900112985.1 Pedobacter antarcticus | reverse complement strand
ATCTGGTAGTCCATACGACAATGCAATTGCCGAAAGAATTAATGGTATACTCAAGACAGAGTTTGGTCTCCATGAAACATTCGGCTCCTTTGAGCAGGCCAAAAAACAAGTAGAATCAGCCATATCCAAATACAATTATCTCCGCCCGCATTTCAGCTGTGGATTGAAGACACCACAGTACAAACATGCCTATGTAGAGCCGCGCACTCCCAAGCAAAATCAGGACTATTTGAACCACTCACAAGTAAATTCAGGAATACCAGTTACAGAATAAAGTAAATTCAGGAATATTAAATTGAGTTACCCTAATCTATCAAGTACTTTCAGTATAAGACACAGCCGCATTTTTGTTTGATTTCAGGCGGGTTGATATACCCTTGGTATACCGTTGCGATACCGTTGCCATACCCTTGGTATACCCTTTGGGTAAAGGAAGGGTATGCCAAGGGTATGGCAACGGTATCGCAACCCCGAAGAACAACAAAAGAAAAACAGATTAAATCATAACCTGTAGTATGCCGAATAAGCTGGAAATATTGGCAGCATTCGATTAAATGAGATTTCCGTATTTAGCAGATACGTCATTTCCGGTACAGAAGAGTAAATTTGAAAAAACAAATAGTACAGTGCGTTATGAAGGCTTATAAATTTGAGATATTTACCTCAGTTATACAGGAAAACATTCGGGTAGGGCTTTACAAGCCGGGATTTAAATTGCCGGCAGTGCGCCAAATTAAAGAGACCTACAAATTAAGCACAAGTACGGTTCAGCAGGGATATGATGATCTGGTTGCGAGGGGCCTGATTGAAAGTATACCACGATCGGGATATTACGTGCTGGATAGTCAGGTAAAGGTTCATAAGGGAATAAAGAAAGAGAGGCCGGTAGTCCGGGATGCAGTTTTTGAAGATCAGTTATCTCTTACGACATATTCATACACCGGATCCAGGGTTAACGAGTTTAACGTCGCAGCTCCCGGCGATTTGTTGATACCACAAAAACTGATTCTGCGAACTATGCAGCAGGTCATCAGAGAATCGGGATTAGGTCTGCTGAAGTATTATCCGGCTGCGGGTAGTTCTTTGCTAAGGCAAAGCCTGGCAGAACGGGCAGCGGCAAATCAGACGATCTTAAATCCAGAAGAATTATTAATTACTGACGGAGCCTTACAAGCTTTATATATTGCTTTATCTGCTGTATGCAGCCCTGGTGACGTGATTGCATTGGAAAGTCCTTGTGTGTTTTCGGCACTCGAGGTGATCCGTGTACTCCGGCTAAAAGTCATCGAAATACCGGTAGACCCTATTTATGGGTTTGATCTCGATTTTCTTCGAAAGGCCTGTTTGGTAAACGACATAAAGGCAGTAATGGTTACTCCGAATTTTCATAATCCAACTGGCACGCAGCTAACCGATGTGCAGAAAAAAACGATGCTGAGCATAGCATTGGAAAAGGGTTTTGCGGTGATTGAAAATGATGTTTACGGAGATCTGAACTATTCGGGGCCGAGACCCACGACGATTAAAAGTTTTGATCAGTCAGGTATAGTAATGACTTACAGTTCTTTTTCAAAAACGCTGGCTCCCGGAATAAGACTGGGCTGGCTTTCAGCCGGGAAGTTCCTGGGGCGGGCTGAGCAGATTAGATTTGCGCTGGGTAGTACGGTTTCACCTATTTATCAGGAGACCGTGTATAAACTGATCAGTACTTCCAGCTTTGATCGTCATATTCGGAAATTTCGGAATTATCTGGCTAAAAATGCACATCAGACTCTGACACTACTATCTGATTTTTTTCCTGAAGGTACACATATGACCAGGCCCGCCGGAGGTTATCATGGTTGGGTCAGGTTACCGGACTCCGTTCCGGTAGACAAATTTTATCTGGCTTGCGCAACAAGTGGCGTGAAATTTACACCGGGCTACACTTTTTCTTTTAGCGGGCAGTATCAGCAGTATTTCAGAATTGTATTTGCCGACCGGTACACGCAGGAAAGAAAGGACGCTATTGCCCGGGCTGGAATTTCTGCCGTTCGTCTGGCGTAAAAGATACTGTACTGGCAATTCTTTAAGAATCTGTACTGTTTAAGCAGCAACAGAGCGCGTAAATTGCAGCTAAATAGAAAAAGATGTATCAACACATAAAAACAAAATTTACAGTGGTCACCGGGGATGAAATCGATACCCTGATGCTGCTGACTAAAAATATTGCATTAGCCAAGTTCTCAGGCTTAATCCAGGCAGATTTACTGCAAAGTTATATTGAAGAAAATTATACGGAGAAGACTTTAATTACTGAAGTGAATAGCATGTCAAATCAATGGCTTGTCGTTTACGCTGATGACCAGCCTGCTGGATACGCAAGAATTACCTCCAAAGGAAAAAGTCCTGAACTCCCAGATAGCCAGACCAGGATCTGTATCGCTGATTTTGGCTTACTGGAAGATTATTCTACGCCGGAAGTCCGGGCTTCATTAATGGATAAATGCCTGGCAGTTTGCCGATCTTATAGTTTTATCTGGATTAATGAATATGAAAGTAATCCGCTGCTTTCATTTTTTGAAGAATCAGGATTCGTAAGGCTCGAACAAGATGCCCAAATGGATGGTTTGCCTCTGGACTCCGTTTATTTGATCAGGGAAAAGGAAAATCTGGCGAAAGCTTAACCCAAAGCTATTTCGAACAGGCTCGAAGAAGCACCTTTATAGTGTGCCGGCAGGTTTGCAGTGAGCGGAATAGTTGTGATACCAAGATAATCAAAGCCCTGACTGATATAGTAATTATTGAGTTTGTCATTTCCGCTTCCGGTATCCATACGGATGTATTTCTTGTGATGCTCAACAGCATGATCTTTTGCCCAGGAAATGATTTGCCGAATCAGGTTTTTGCCTCTGTAGTCGGGATGGGTGACTATCCGGTGCAGATAGATTGCGGGATCTTCATTTTTTTTCTGCCATATTTCAGGGTCGTCGAACGTCGTGCAGAAAATGCCTGCAATTTGGATTCCGTCCATCAATTTCCACTGTTGTTTTGCCTCTATTTCCTGGAGCACCATTTTGCTATCAAACCCGATCCAATGTTTTTCGGCCACCTTTTTCTGGTATTCAGTTCCTGAATCATAAAGTCTGAAGATTTCTTCCAGATCGGCTGCTGTACTGTTTATAATTTCCATGGGTCTTTTTATTTCAAAAATGAGCGTTATCAATCAGTATATGCAGATGCAGTTTTGTTATATTTGAGCATAGCAGATTGAGGTATAAAAGATGAATAAGCATAAATATGAGAATATTGCCATGATTCTCGAAGATCAGATTAAAGGTAAAGTATTACTGCCGGGAGATAAATTACCCTCTCTGCGAAGGCTTTGCACGGATCATGATATTAGCCAGAGTACCGCCTTAAGTGTATATGATCTACTGCAGGCGGGCGGATATGCCGAATCGCGTGACCGTTCCGGCTATTTTGTCAGCCGTCTTTCCGGACGGATTGCCGCTTTACCTTTTTCGAGCCAGCCTGCGGGTAAAGAATCAGCTCAGAACCTCGATAAACTGGCTGAGGAAATCTTCAGTACGGCCGGTACCGGACACATTAAATTCTCTTATGGCGCACCTTCTTCCAAACTGTTACCGGTTGCCAGATTGAATAAAGAATTGGTTAAGGCTGCGCGGAATCTTGAAAGCGGAGGAACTGCTTATACCGAAACTCAAGGGAACGAGAAGCTCCGGAGGCAGGTTATTAGGCATGCCCCACATTTAGGTAGCTTAAAACCTGATGATTTAATTACTACTTCTGGTTGTAACAATGCACTCGCTCTAGCCTTAATGGCTACGACCAGCCCCGGTGACAGGGTAGGTGTGGAGAGTCCATATTATTTTGGTCTTTCGGGCCTGGCCAGGAGTTTAGGAATAAAACTTGTAGAATTACCTTGTCATGCACTTACCGGACCGGACCTGGAGATGCTGGAATGCATTTTGCAAAAACGGCAGCTTCAGGCGATTATTGTGGTTAGTAATTTTAGTAATCCGATGGGCGGTCTGATGCCGCCAGCTAATAAGGAGCATCTGGTCAAACTAATTGAACGATTTCAAATTCCATTGATCGAAGATGATATTTATGGAGATATTTATTTCGGAAAACAAAGACCTGATACCTGTAAGAGTTATGATAGCAGTGGTTTAGTGTTACTTTGCAGTTCATTTACCAAGACCATTGCACCTGGTTACCGGGTTGGTTGGATTGCGCCAGGGAAATTCAGGGAAAAAGTACTACAATTGAAATTAAGTTTCATGGTTTGTTCTGCAAGTTTAACTGAAGAAGCAATTGCCGGATTTATGGAGACAAGCTATTATCAAAAGCATCTTAAACAATTAAGGCAGACCCTTTATGCCAATTACCTACAGTACTCGGATGTAATTGGCAGGTATTTCCCTGAAGGTACCCGTTTAAGTCAGCCTCAGGGAGGTTTGTTTCTCTGGGTAGAATTTGATTCTGAAATAAATACACTGCAACTTTTTAAGCAGGCTATCAGGTTGGGAATTAGTATTGCGCCGGGACAGTTATTTACCCGGGAAAAGCAATTTAGTAATTGTATGCGTCTTAATTTTGGCCTACCCTGGAATCCACAACTTGAGCAGGCGTTAAAAACTATTGGTCATCTGGCAAAAATGCTGGGGAAAACCACTAACAAATTGAATAATTGAAATAATTCATAATATGATGCATACCTACAAATACCCGGTAGTCTTAACTGTTGCGGGTTTCGACGGCAGTGGGGGAGCCGGGATCCAGGCAGATATCAATACGATTTCCGCGTTAGGTTGTTACGCTACTTCTGTTCTGACGGCCTTACCTGTGCAAAATACAACAGGCGTAAAGGCTGTGCATCTGATCCCCGCTGCGGTTGTAAAGCAGCAGCTGGAGACTGTTTTAGAAGATATAAGACCAGATGCAATTAAAATAGGAATGATCCCTGATGAGGCAGTACTGATGGTTATTTGTAATGTGTTGCGTGCTTATCCGGGTATTCCAATAATTTATGATCCGGTAATGGTTGCCAGCAGTGGTGATCACTTAATGCAGAAGGAAACCATTTCAGCGATGATCAGAGAACTTTTCCCGCTGATAGCTCTGGTTACCCCTAATCTTGATGAGGCTGCGGTATTAACCAATACAAAGGTTAATTCTATTTCGGAAATGGAAATAGCAGCTAGAAGGATCACGGATATGGGTTGTCCGTCAGTTCTGTTAAAAGGTGGCCATTTACCATCGGGACAGCTAACCTCTGTTTTATTTAATGCAGATCAAAGCAGACAATTGTTTCATACCGAAAGAATAGATACGGATAATACACATGGTACCGGTTGTACATTATCTGCCGCAATCGCCGCTTTTATAGCCAGAGGCGAAGGTTTAAATTTTGCCGTCGAGTCTGGTATTGCTTATGTCCATCAGGCCATTCTACATGGTAAGGATGTAAAGACCGGAAAGGGCAGAGGCCCGCTGAATCATTTCTTCGGGCCTCTGAAATTAATTAAAAAAAAGGTTTAGGCATTTAATCCGCCATCTACAGTCAGAAACGAGCCCGTAATGTACTTTGCTTCTGCTGAGGCCAGATAGTTAACCATACTGGCAATATCTGCAGGGACACCATAATCGGGCAAGGCCATATGGCTTCGCAGAAAATCTGCTAATGGCGCATCAGCAGGATTCATGTCAGTGTTTATCGGACCTGGCTGAACCAGGTTCACAGTAATATTTTGTTTTCCCAAATCACGGGAAAGGCCACGTGTAAACCCTTGTAATGCAGATTTGCTCATGGTATATAATGTGGTCTGCGGACCCAGCGCGTGTTCTGCCATATTACTGCCAATATTAATGATTCTTCCTCCTGCCGGCATTGCCTTTACTGCGGCTAAAGAAGCTGCAAATACAGCTTGAACATTAACCGTCATAATCTCATTATAATCTGCCAGCGTATGTTCTTCAAATGCTTTGCCTACATAGATTCCTGCATTGTTAACCAGAATATCTACTCTTCCATATTTACTTATGGTTGCTTCTACTGCTCCGGTAACTTCATCTGCGTTTAATCCGTTTGCTTTAACTGCAGTCGCAATTCCTCCGCCCTGAATGATCTCCCGGACAATTTCATCTGCTTTTTCCGGTGAACTGGAATAAGTTAAAACAACTGTCGCTCCTTCATCTGCTAATCTTTTAGCGATTGCTGCACCAATACCACGGCTGCCGCCGGTAACAAATGCGATCTTATCTGTCAAGTTTTTCATAACACTGAATTAAAATTTCAACAAAAGTACCGTATATACTATTATCTTTGTATGTATACGTTTGATTGTTAGGTACTAACAAAATAGTAAGAAATGAGAAAAGAGACTTCAACGAATGCTTTGAATGAAAAAATGATCAATGACGGCTGTGGTATGGCCCTGTCTATGTCAGTGATAGGGGGGCGCTGGAAGCCAGCTATTCTTTGCCGGCTTGCTTACGGGACTATGCGTTATGGTGAGCTTAAAAAAGCTATAGATGGCATTTCGGAACGGATGCTTGTCGCACAGCTCAGAGAGATGGAAAAGGACAGGATTGTTCAAAGAATTGTCTACCCGGAAGTTCCACCAAGAGTCGAATACCAACTGACTGATCTTGGAAGAACTATGAAGCCTATGCTGGATGCCATGTCAGAATGGGGAAATAAATACCGCGATCAGATTGATGCCGGGTCTATCGAATTGTTAAGTGTTGGGGAATAAAGGTAAAGTAAACCAGAAAGTGCTGCCAGCTCCTATTTCACTTTCGACACCTATTTCTCCATCATGTCTTTTAATAATCTCTGAACAGATATATAATCCCAACCCTAGTCCAGTGTAATTCTGGCTGTCGTGGTTTACCCGGTAATACCGGTCAAATAGATGGGGTAAGACATGAGCTGGGATGCCGGGCCCTTGATCTTTCACTGAAATCCTTGCATATTGATCTATTTTATCTATTTTCAGATAGATTTTTTCGGAATCTGCGGCATACTTCACTGCATTATTCACAAAATTCACCACCACCTGGTCTATCCGGTGTTCATCGGCGTACACCTGCAGATCCTTGTCTCCTTCGACGATCAGTTCGAACTTTCCTTCCATACGCACATGGTTACAGCAAAGGTTTAACATCTCGGAGATAGTAAATGTGCTTTTCTGCAGTTTAAGGTTCCCTTCTGTCAAGCGGTTCATATTCAGTAGGTCGTCTACAAGAACACTCATTTTATCCATACTTCTGTTGGCCTGCTCAATGAGTTTGATATGCATTGGGGTAAAAGGTTTTTCCTTTATTCTGTCAAGTAATTGCAGTGCTCCTTTTAAACTGGTTACAGGTGTTTTTAGTTCGTGGCTGGCTATACTCAGGAAATCATCTTTACGTTGTTCAAATAATTTACTTTCGGTGATATCTGCTGTCATTCCGACCATACGGTTCGCTTTTCCATTTATATCATAACGGGCGCGTCCACGTGCGCTGATCCAGTGAATAGACCCATCCCGCCATTTGACTGGATATTCGGCACTGTAAACGGAATTATTATCGATTGCTTCCTGGACTAGTTTTTTTACCCCATCGCGATATTCCGGTATCATTGTATTAAAAAGGTCAGGGTAATTAAAAGATTCCTCCTTCGTATAACCGTAATTTGCCTTAAACTGATCGGTGCTCTGCATAATCCCGGTTGCCAGGTCAACCTCGGTTGAGCCTAATTTACTGGCGTCGAGTGCAATTTTAAGGCGTTCACTGAGATCTTCAGCAGCTTTTCTTGCAATAACCTGCTCTGTCACTTCATTGGCTACAATCATTAGGTCTCTGCCCCCTGCAACGCCCTTTATTGGCTGATAGGTAAAGTTTACGTATACTTCTTTAAGCGTTTCTCCATGTGGAAGGGAAAGTCTGGCTTCATTTCCGTAATGTGGTTCGCCGCTCAGATATACCTGGTCCAGAAAATTATAAATCGTCTGCTCCTGAATTGAGGGGAGGGCTAGGTGTAATGGTTTTCCAAGAACAGCAGTATCTTTGTCCCACATCTTAAGGATAGTGTCGTTCGCACAGTCGATAATCAATTCCCGGCCTTTCAGAATGGCGATAGCAGTAGGGGATTCTTTAATCAGGTTTCTGAATCTGGATTCACTCTCAGCTAGGTTCTTGTTGAGTACTATTAACTCTTCTTGTGATAACCGGAGTTCTTCATTGGAGGAGGTTAGTTCTTCATTCATAACCTGTAATTCTTCCTGTTGTTCAGAAAGCAGCAGATTTGTTTCCCTATGATTCTGAATTTCGTCAAGTGCAGAGATGCGCAGTTCGATCTGATCCATTACGGCAGTAGCAAGACCAGAGAGTATTTCTTCTTCCTGTTTGGAAAATGACCTGGGCTGTTTATCTATGATGCAAAGTGTCCCAATCAAAAATCCATCATGTGTGATCAAAGGTGCACCGGCATAAAAACGTAAACCGAAATTTCCTGCGACGTTTGGATTAGCAATCAGGCATGGTTCCTTCAATGCATCCTGGAAAACAGTTATGTCGGTGTTCAACACAGCCAGCGCACAAAGGCTCTTACCCCGGTTTGCTTCCTTAGCGGTACCCATGCCGATATTTGCTTTAAAAAATACACGTTCGGCATCTACAAGGGAAATTAAAGAAATCGGGACGTTAAATATTTTAGCACACAATTTTGCCAGATTGTCAAAGGATGCTTCTGAGGGCGTATCCATGATTCTGTACCTTTGCAATGCAGCTAATCTTTCTATATCATTCTCAGGAATGATATTCATCCCAAAGGTATTTTCGATCATAAAAACGGAGATAATATCGTGCAGTATAAAGATATAAATCGTTTAATTGTTTGCACAGTTGTTTATACAGAATGGGATTATTATGTTTTTATTAGGATAATGCAGATCTGTACTGTACAATAGCCATAACCGGGCCATCAATAATCTCAACGCGATGATTTGTTTTCAGCGGTATTTGAGTGTATCCGCCTGGCTCAAGATAAAACACATGATTATCTACAGTACATCTGCAACGCCCTTTTAAAATCAGAAAACTCTCGTATTCATCGGCATGACTTTCCTCTTCTATATCAAATGAGGAAACAACGAGCAGTTGCTTCAATTCATCGTTTTCAGCAATTAATTCGGCAAAATTCTCTGCTTGTAAAGCGTGTGGGAAATGTGCGGTAACCAGATCATACCATTTATGATAATCGGACAGTTCACTGATCGGGATGATTTCATTCTTACTTAAAATTTCATCTGACCCGAACAGCTTTTGTTCAATCTTTCTCTTAAGATCTGCTGAAGGTTCTATTGCATTTTGCAGGGCATAATTCTCGAGAGCTTTCTCGATAGATACTGTTTCTTCGGCCAATTCAGGGAATCTCAAGATCATTTCCTGTACCTCTGCATTAGTGGTCTCATCCAGCATGTTAAGCACATACAGCTCTAGAATACCACTTTCGATATAGGTTTGCAGGTTCACAGTTGTTTAGTTTTTATCTTAATTTCTTTCCTTAACTCTATTTTGCACGCTGTATTTGTCATCGAGAATAACTTAGCAATGGCTTCAATAGAAACGCCTTGGTTAATTACAAGGTCGAAAACACTTTCATGGCAATGGTCTTTATTAGACTTACCGTCGGCAAAGATATAATCTTTCGCTGTAGATCTGGCTACCTTTATGACCCAGGTGAAAAATGTAGAGAATTCAGGTTTATAGTCTCCTATACGAATATAAATGCTGATCAGGGTATCTGACAATAGCTTTTCAGCTATTATTTTGTCGTCAACTAGACGAATAATAACACCGTAAATAGCTGCACCATAAGTGTCAAAAAGTAATACTACTCCCGACAAATGTCTTTGTCTGAGGAGAGCCTCGATCTTGTCTTCTTCTTCTTTTCTGTCCGGGGGATGCATGGTATTAAAGATATATATTTAATCTTGTAGAGGAGATGCCGGCCTAAAAATGAACAAAAAGACAAGTTATCAGTTTCTTTTGCCTTTACAGGTCAACTTGTTCCCTATGTACAAAATTGGATGTACGATGCTTAATCCACCATTTTCCATTCTCCTTCACAAACGAATCTTTATAAATGGTATATAGCGTTGTTTTCGATTCCTTCCCGTTTTGATTGCCCACCAATATCACGCGGCAATAACTTGTTGCTTCGGCTTTGTCTCCCTGTAGATCGATAGTCTGTTGTGCATTCTGATGGTAGACAGTATGAAAATTGGAGAGGAATGCAGAAAAAGCCTGTTGCAATTGTTTTCTGCCCTTTAACGGCGTTGAGGGCTTTCCACCAGAGATTGATACAACCTCGCCATCTTCGGTAAAGAGCATTACCTGCTTTTCTATTTCTTTTGTATCGGCCAGGTTCGAGAACTCATCTACCACATACTTAATCGCCATTTTGTCCTCGATGGCCGCAACTCTTTGTTCTAAATTTTTCTTTCCCATTTTTTGGGCAAATGTTAAAGTTGATAGAAAAATCAACACTGTAAATAATATTCTTGATTTCATAATTCTAATTTAATACTGGATTCCCAACCTTTATTACTGGCTACCTCGGCAACTGCCTTTGTATTGTTTGTTCGGGAAAGATAAACGATAAGGAAGATCAATATTGCGAAAACTAAAGCCGTATTTTAGATAGAACAGATTCATAATCTATGGTTTTAATCTATTTTCCAACCCTGCTCATCAGATGTTGTGGATACCTGGCACCTACAATCTCAATATGCGATATTGCTTCTTCAATCTTATTAAGATCATCCGCCGAAAGGTTGATTTCCGCACCACCAACGTTTTCCTGCAAACGATGCAGTTTTGTGGTACCTGGGATAGGGGCAATAAAGGGTTTTTTGGCCAAGAGCCATGCAAGGGCAAGCTGTGCGGGAGAAGCTTGTTTCTCATCTGCAATAATTTTCAAAAGATCGACCAGGGCTTGATTGGCCTTTCTGTTTTCTTCTGAAAAACGGGGCACTATATTACGGAAATCGCTGGCGTCAAATTTAGTTTGTTCATTGATCGCTCCTGTAAGGAATCCCTTTCCAAGCGGACTGAACGTAACGAAACCTATACCCAGTTCTTCGAGTGCAGGGATAATTTCCTTCTCGGTATCGCGGAAGAACAAAGAATATTCACTCTGCAAGGCTGTAACAGGTTCAACAGCATGTGCTTTGCGGATCGTATCAACGCCAGCCTCTGAAAGTCCCCAATGCCTGATCTTTCCTTCCTTGATAAGCTCCTGTATTGTTCCGGCTACCTCTTCAATGGGAACGTTAACATCCACACGATGCTGATAAAAAAGATCAATGTAATCGGTCTGCAGATAGCGCAGCGAATTTTCAGCCACCTGTCTGATCCTTTCCGGACGGCTATCCTGTCCTTTTGATGGATCGCCATCCACAAATCCAAATTTGGTAGCGATCACGACTTTTTCACGGAAAGGTTTGACCTCTTTCCCCAAAAGTGTTTCGTTCGCTCCCTGTCCATACGCTTCTGCCGTATCAAAGAAAGTGATACCCATTTCATAGGCGGACCTGATCAGGTCAATCGCCTGCTTTTCGTCGGTTGCCGGGCCGTATCCGTAACTTAGTCCCATACAACCAAGTCCAAGTGAGGATACTTCAAGACTGTCGTTTCCCAATTTTCTTGTTTTCATAATTCTACTATATTTAAAATATTGTTGCTACAGATTTTAAGATGATCCTTTTTCTTTTCGCTTCGATGGTACAAATTTCACCAACTTTCTAACCTTAATTGTTATATGGATTACTGCATGTTATACCATAATTACTGATTCGCATTGCATTAGGTCGCAGACACCGATTGAGGGTGTATATTTGGTGAAGAAATTAGAAATGATATGGAAAAAGTGATCAGGATCGATAGTGTTGGACAGTTCAGCGCAATGAACAATAATGAAACGCTTCATCCATTAGTGAATATTGTTGACCTCTCCAAGGCCGATGAAAGGCAGAACCGTAAATCAAATTATGGGTTCTATGCAGTCTTTCTTAAGGAGGTCAAATGCGGAGACCTCCAGTATGGTTGCAACTATTATGATTATGAAGAGGGAACCTTAGTGTTTGTAGGACCTGGTCAGGTCATAGGCGTAGAGAACAACGGTGAACTTTATCAGCCCAAAGGGACTGCGCTTGTGTTCCACCAAGATCTGATCAAAGGCACTTCCCTTGGCAGAAATATTGGTGAATACAATTTCTTTTCATATGAGGTGCACGAAGCCCTCCATCTTTCTGAAAGCGAGAGAAGATTAATTTACGATTGTTATAGTAAGATCCGAAGAGAGCTTCAAAGCAATATAGACAAGCACAGCAAGACACTAATTGTAAGTAATATTGAACTTCTGTTGAACTATTGTGTGCGGTTCTATGACCGGCAGTTCATTACAAGGGAAAACGTTAATAAGGGCATACTGCATAAATTTGAAGAGCTGCTCAATGGTTACTTTAGTTCTGAAAGACCAAAAGAAATAGGATTGCCATCAGTGGCGTATTGTGCAGAACAGTTGAATCTATCGCCCAATTATTTCGGCGACCTGATCAAAAAGGAAACGGGAAAATCTGCACAAGAATATATCCAGATGAAAGTAATGGATATTGCAAAGGAAAAGGTATTTGATGTGAGCAAAACCGTCAGCGAAATTGCTTATGAATTGGACTACAGATACCCACAACATTTTAGCCGTTCCTTTAAGCAGCACGTTGGCGTTTCCCCGAATGAATATAGATTGTTGAATTAACCCTGATACCGAAGTTTATGTAGCTATAAAACTTGGCTGCATCGAACCAAAAATAGGCCTTAGCGGGTCGTATACAATGATTTGAAAATTCCCTAAAAACAAATTAGCCCTTTAAGATATCTTAAAGGGCTAATGGGTGGAATATGGGGCTCGAACCCACGACCCTCGGTACCACAAACCGATGCTCTAACCAACTGAGCTAAAACCACCGTTTATTAATAAGGCAAAAATACAATTTTGACGGATCATTTTAAATTTTTTTACAAAAAAATTTGATTTAAACCCGTTTAAAGGCTGTTGTATGGTTAAGTGTTTGGTGAACAGTAGTTTTTAATTCTGCTGAGGCATATATTTTAAATCAAATGAAGAGAATACTGCTTCTTCTGCAGGTTTGCCTTTGAAATGAAGCCCGATACGTGGGCTTCTGTCCCATTGGGTTAAAGATTCGGCTTTAGGTTCTTCTGTAACTTTAAGTTCTTGCCATTCTTGATTTCCTTGTTTGAAAAATGCTGTAATTCTAAGGTCAGCTGTAGTTTTCAATTTAAGTTGTACCTGTTCATTAGTTGGCAGGTGTGCCGAGGCTAATATTTTATTTGCTTTATTTTGGACAGACCAGAACTGGACTGTATTTCCAGTCACACCTACACCGACTGCGGCAGTTGCATCTCCATAATAGGTTAATCCTTTTAATGCGTTATTGGAATTTACTACTGTTGTTAGGGCTTCAAATACGCCGGAAACCGGTCTCCTTGTTAACGCAATACCGGCTAAATTATCGTCATTTACTTTGCCTGATAAATGGAGGTTTTCAGCGTTTTGTGAAACAAGAGTGCCTGAATTTCGGAAATCCCATTGCCAGCCCAAATCTAGAGACGAATTTTTAAAGGACAGTTTTATATCTGGATTTAACTCCGGACCGGATTGTTCTTTTAACAAAGGCCATTCATTTTGTCCAGGCCATATCAGCTCAGCCAGCATTCCTTGTCTACCGGAAAATAGGGCTGTTTGTTTGTTGTAAGCATGATATAGATAGTATAATTTTCCATTTGCTCCTTCTGCAAATGTGCCATGGCCTGAACATTTCCAGGACGCATTTTCAGCCAATAGTGGATTTCCAGCGTATTTTTCATAAGGTCCTTCAAACGACTTTGATCTGGCAACCCCGACATTATAGTCGCATTGTATACCGCAGCAATTTCCGGCAGAATAAAAAAGGTAATAATAGTTGTCCTTTTTTAAAATACTCTGACCTTCCAAGCCCTTCCGCTGATCATCTTTTAACATAGAAAAGGGTTCACCTTCGGAACGTAATCCATCTTTTGATAGTTTTACTCCTAAGATCTCAATTGGTCTGTCATCCAGCCCATAAGCTTTATAAGTCATATACCTTGTTCCTTTATCCAGGAAAACAAAGGCATCTATTGCTTCTTTTCCGTGATCTATAATGACACCATGGTCGACGAATCCTTTATCTGGATATTTCGAAGTGGCTACTCCAATGCAGGAAATCTGATCTTTCTTTCTTCTGGCTGTATAGTAGATATAATAAGTTCCATCGTGATAATCATATTCTGGTGCCCAGAAAGACCCCATTGTCCATGCTGGCGCTTTGTCAAAAAGGTAACCCGTTTGTTTCCAGTTAATCAAATCTGAAGAGGTGTATATCGGAAAGTGGGGTGCCCACTCCGAGGAAGTGCCTATCGCGTAATATTTGTTATCTGCGCGAATAATTGAAGGATCGGCAAAGTCTCCGGGAATTACTGGATGTATGGCGTTCTGTGCAGACACGACATTTGATAGAAGAATTAAGTGAACTGCAGCAAGCAGTAATAGGCGTTGGCGTATTCTCATTTAGCTAAACTAATTTTAATTAATACAAATCCCTAGCTAAATTTCTAAACGTGATAATGATAAATCCGAATATTACAGACTGCTCGTGGATATGCTTTGTTAAGCGCTGAGGATAAATTGGGAATTATAGACAAAAAAAAAGCAGTCTGTGAAGACTGCTTTTGAAAATTTGGGGTGGAATATGGGGCTCGAACCCACGACCCTCGGTACCACAAACCGATGCTCTAACCAACTGAGCTAAAACCACCATGTTTTTCTGTTGACAAAAGTACGGTTTTAAATGAGCTTGTCAAATATTTAGGAGAATATATTTGAAATGAGTTTTAATTTATTCAGTACCAGTATATTAATTTTTGTAGGTTTCAATAGCTGCTGCGCATAATTTAGTTGTTCAAAAGGAATTATTACAGCCATAGCTTATTACCCGATCGTTTATCTGCGTATTTAGTGTCCTGTGTATTGTTGTGTTTGCTAGTTAAACAATATTTTATCTTCTGGTATTCTTGTTTAACATTTTTACGCTTTTACATCTAAAAAACTGTTCAATCTTTCTTTTTATATACAAAAGAATATTACATTTGAACTTACCCTTTTTAAGGGTATGTTTTTCATAGGTAGATGTAGGGCTGGAAATTTATTTCCAGCCCTTTTTTTTGTACCGCTTTCCGTATCTTTAGCACGCTATGCAAAAGAAAAAAATCATTGTTGCTGTAACCGGTGCGAGCGGATCTGTGTATGCCAAACTCCTTTTTGATAATTTGTTAACACTAACTGACCAGATTGCTAAGGTAGGTGTGGTGATGTCAGACAATGCAAAAGAAGTCTGGCGCTTCGAACTAGGCAACTCAGATTACGATAACTATCCTTTCGATTTTTATCATAAAATGGATTTTAATGCACCATTTGCATCAGGATCGGCCAAATTCGATACAATGATTATTGTACCATGCTCAATGGGAACATTAGGCAGGATCGCTCATGGAATTTCCAATGATTTGATTTCCAGGGCTGCCGATGTGATCTTAAAAGAACGACGTAAACTAATTGCCGTCGTACGCGACACGCCATTTAGCTTGATTCATATTAATAACATGAAGACAGTAACCGAGGCTGGTGGTATTATTTGCCCGGCCAATCCTAGTTTTTACCATATTCCAAAGACAATTGAAGAAGTTGCTCAGTCGGTCGTCAGCAGGGTTATAGATCTGGCAGGTCTGGAGATGGATAGTTTTCGCTGGAATGAGGAAAACTAATTTGACAATCCACCCAGCTATTGTATTCTGTAAGCCCGTGTAAAAGGTTATCTTTGCAGCTTTAAAACCCGTGGGGTTCGGTACTGTTCCATCAGGAAAAGCCCCAGCAGACGAATACGAATGAAGAAAGTAGCATTTTATACATTAGGTTGTAAGTTAAACTTTTCGGAGACTTCAACTATAGGCCGTCTATTTACTGATGCAGGTTATACTGTAGTCGACTTTACAGACGGTGCAGATGTGTATGTAATAAATACATGTTCTGTTACGGAGCATGCAGATAAAAAGTGCCGTAAGGTTGTTAAAGAGGCTTTAAAGTATGCACCTCATGCCTATGTGACTATTGTGGGTTGCTATGCACAACTTAAGCCTACAGAAATCGCAGAGATAGAAGGTGTAGATATGGTATTGGGGGCGGCAGAAAAGTTTCGTATTGTAGAATATATATCAGACCTGACCAAAAATCCAAAAGCAGTTATTCATCAGCAGGATATTGAAAAGGTAAATCATAATTTTATTGCAGCCTACTCCATTGGAGACCGTACACGTACTTTTTTAAAAGTTCAAGACGGCTGCGATTATCCATGTACTTACTGCACTATTCCACTGGCAAGAGGTGGAAGCAGGAGTGATACAATAGAAAATGTATTAAACCGTGCGCGTCAGATTGCCGAAAGCGGTGTAAAAGAGATTGTTTTAACGGGTGTGAATCTCGGAGATTTTGGTATCCGTGAAGGGCAGCGTGAAGATAAATTCTTTGATCTGGTCCGGGCGCTGGAAGAAGTGGAAGGGATTGACCGGTTTAGGATTTCCTCTATCGAGCCAAATCTGCTCAGTAATGAAATTATAAGCTTTGTCGCTAATTCAAAAAAGTTTGTTCCACATTTCCATATTCCTTTGCAATCGGGATCGGATAAAATCCTCGGGCTAATGAAGCGACGTTACCGTCGGGATTTATATACAGAAAGGGTAGCTGCCATTAAAAAGCAAATGCCAGATTGCTGTATTGGTGTAGATGTTATCGTTGGATTCCCAGGTGAGACCCAAGAAGATTTTCTGGAAACTTATGAGTTTTTGAATGGATTGGATGTTTCTTATCTCCATGTCTTTACTTACTCTGAGCGAGAGCAGACAGAAGCCGCCGCAATGCAGGGTAGCGTTACTGGTAGCACACGTGCCGACAGAAATAAAATGCTCCACATCCTTTCTGAGAAAAAGAGACGTGCTTTCTACGCTGCACAAGTTGGCAAAACAGGAGAGGTGTTGTTTGAGGATGATCAGAAAAGTGGTTACATGCACGGTTTCACCAGAAATTATGTTAAAGTAAAAGCTAAGTATGATCCTGTAATGGTAAACGAAGTTAAAACCGTTAAATTAGTGGGGTTAGCCGCTGATGGTGAGATGGAGGTTATGGAACTGGAAACTGTTTACAGCCACTCTTAATAAAGTATAAAACCTGAACTATGTTCCCTACCGTTTCTCATTTCTTATCATATGCATTTGGGATTGATATCCCCCTGCCCTTTAATACTTTCGGTGTATTTGTAGCGCTCGCATTTATTGCTGGTTATTGGGCATTTACTAAAGAATTACAAAGAAAAGAAGCGCTTGGTATACTACATCCGGTTACCCGTGTAGAAACTATAGGGCAGCCTGCGACATTAACTGAAATGATTTCTAATGGATTGTTCGGTTTTCTAATAGGGTATAAACTGATTTATGCATTGCTGAATTACAGACTGTTTGTAAATGATGCACAGTCGGTTTTACTTTCTCTGAAAGGCAATATCATCGGGGGTATCTTATTGGCAGCGTTATTCGTATACTGGGATTACAAAGAAAAGGGAAAATATAAGCTCGCTCAGCCTAAACAGGTAAAAATTACTGTTCATCCGCACGAACTCATGGGGCATATGATTGTCTGGGCTGCGGTATGGGGGTTTTTAGGTGCGAAGATTTTTGATAACCTTGAGCATTGGGATACTTTTGTTCAGGATCCGATTGGCGGACTTTTGTCTTTCAGTGGCCTTACCTTTTATGGCGGACTGATCTGTGGTGGTGCTGCTGTATTGTATATTGCCAGGAAAAATGGAATTAAACCGTTGCATATGCTGGACGTCGGCGGGCCCGGTATGATGCTTGCCTATAGCGTCGGCAGGATTGGCTGTCACCTTTCCGGTGATGGCGACTGGGGGATCGTAAATACACACGCCAAACCATTTAACTGGCTTCCTGATTGGCTGTGGGCATATACTTATCCTAATAACGTTGCGATGGAAGGTGTGCAGATTCCCGGTTGTACTGGACGTTTCTGTATGGAACTTCCTTTACCTGTTTATCCGACGCCTTTATACGAAGTTATAGTTTGTTTTATCTTATTTCTGGTGCTCTGGAGAATCCGTGAGCGCATCAAATTACCCGGAATGTTGTTTGGTATTTATCTGATGATGAATGGTATGGAAAGGTTCTTTGTAGAACTGATCCGTGTCAATACCAAGTATCATGTCGCTGGAATTGCATTTACACAGGCCGAATTGATTTCTGCTTTATTGTTTATCAGTGGTTTACTGATGGTGGTATCGGCAGTCCGGAAAGGAAATAAAGAAACATCTTAATCTAAGCGAATTGAATTACGAATTATTAAGCACCAAGGTGATCGCGATTACGCGTCTTGTCGGAAACTTTATCAGAAAAGAGTCTATGAATTTCAGCGCGAGTAGCATTGAAACGAAGGGATTAAATGATCTAGTTTCTTACGTGGATAAAACTGCGGAGCAACATCTGGTAGATAATCTGTCTACTTTAATACCTGAAGCCGGTTTCGTGACAGAAGAGGGTACGAGTCAAAAGAAGGGTGCTACATTTAACTGGATAATTGATCCTCTGGATGGTACCACTAACTTTATTCACGGTGTACCCGTTTATTCTATCAGCATTGCGCTTTATGAAGGGGAGGAGCCTGTACTCGGTGTGGTATATGAAATTAACCGCGGAGAGATGTTCTACAGCTATCAGGGTGCTCCGGCTTTTTTAAATAATAAAGTGATACGTGTTTCTCAACGTAACAGGCTAAGTGATACTTTGCTTGCGACTGGATTTCCTTACTATCAGTTTGATCAGCAACAGGAATATATGAAGTTACTCGCTGAACTAATGCAGCAAACACATGGTTTGAGAAGAATGGGCTCTGCTGCGGTAGATCTCGCCTATGTAGCATGTGGACGTTTTGATGCTTTTTTTGAATATAATCTGAATTCATACGATGTGGCTGGCGGTGCTTTTCTCGTTAAACAGGCAGGCGGACAGGTAATGAATTTTAGCGGTGGACCTGAATTTATTCAAAAAAGGGAAATACTCGCTACGAATGGTCTGATTGATCAGGAAATTTTATCGGCAATTGGAAAGCATTTTAATAAAGCCTGATCTGTTTATTAAATGAGATCTGTGCTATAGAAAGAGTATAAAAAAAGCGTGTTATCGTTCGATAACACGCTTTTTTTATACTCCTTAAGATGGATTTTACATTGCGTTGGATACAACTTCTTTGACCTCAGGCACCATACGTTGTAATAAGTTCTGGATACCGGATTTTAAAGTGATCGTAGACGACGGACATCCACTGCATGATCCACGTAGTTCTACTGTAACTACGCCTTCATCAAAAGATTTATAGCTGATCGCGCCGCCATCCTGCTCTACTGCCGGACGGACATAATCAAATAGAATCTGCTGAATTTTCTTTTCCAGATCAGTTCCTTCAAATGCTGGAGCTTCTTCGGCTGTAACCTCTTTGATTTTATATTCTGATTCCACAGCACCTTTTACGAATTCTTTGAGAATCGGTTCGATATCTGCCCATTCTGCATCTTCAGTTTTGGTAATCGTCACGAAATTACTTGCGAAAAACACGCCGTTAACGAAATTAAACTTGAATAATTCAGAAGCAAATGGAGAGATTGCCGCGCTTTCCTTTGTTGCAAAATCCTCGCTGCCGTTAATTAGAAGCTTATTTACCATGAACTTCATGGTAGCAGGATTTGGTGTTTGTTCTGTATATACGTTAATAGTCATGGTCTGTTTTTTCTTACAAAAATATATAATTCGTCATTCAAACGCAGATATCGGTGTCTGTTTTAGGTCATTATCTTTAAAATGATTCTAAAATACTCCGGTATAGTTAAATGGCGTGATTTGTTTCAGCTCTGCTTTCAGATCCTCATTAATTTGAAGTCCGTCAATAAATTCTGCCATAGTGTGTGCTGTTATCTTCTGGTTGGTACGTGTAAGGTCTTTTAAGGCCTCGTAAGGATTTGGATAAGCTTCTCTGCGCAATACAGTTTGAATAGCTTCCGCCACCACTGCCCAGTTATTTTCCAGGTCGGCCGCAATAGCTTCTTCATTCAGCAATAATTTATTCAATCCTTTAATTGTAGAAGCTATGGTAATCATAGTATGGGCTAATGGAACACCTACGTTTCTTAAAACTGTAGAATCCGTTAGATCTCTTTGTAATCTGGAAACTGGAAGTTTAGCAGCAAAAAATTCAAAAAGCGCATTCGCTAATCCGGCATTACCTTCTGCATTTTCAAAGTCAATCGGGTTAACTTTATGCGGCATTGCTGAAGATCCAACTTCTCCTTCTTTAATCTTCTGTTTGAAATAGTTTTTGGAGATATACGCCCAGATATCGCGGTCCATATCTACTATAATCGTATTAATTCTTTTCAGCGCATCGCATTGTGCGGCAAACTGATCGTAATGTTCAATTTGCGTGGTGTGCTGCGCACGGCTCAGCCCCAGTGTTTCATTGACGAACTGGTTACTGAATTCTACCCAGCTGATTTGTGGGTACGCAATGTGGTGTGCATTGAAATTTCCGGTAGCTCCGCCAAATTTTGCACTGTTTGGAATTTGCTTAAGGCTTGCCAGTTGTATTTCAAGTCTCTCTGCAAAAACCAGAAATTCCTTACCCAATTTAGTAGGGGAAGCAGGCTGTCCATGAGTATGGGCTAAAAGTGGTACATCTTTCCAGTCAGCAGCGAGTTCTTTGATCCTTTCAATCAGTTTGGTAATCTGCGGATAATATACTTCAGCTAAAGCAAGTTTAAAAGTATAAGGGATGGCCGTATTATTGATATCTTGAGATGTCAGGCCAAAATGAATAAATTCTTTGAATTCCTGAAGACCCAGGTTATCAAAACGTTTTTTAATAAAATATTCTACTGCCTTAACATCATGGTTTGTTACTTTTTCAGTATCCTTTACTTCCTGCGCATCTGCATCGCTAAACCCTGTGAAGATTTCACGAAGTTTACCATAGTTCGAACGGTCGAAACTGCTTAAACCAGCAAGTCCTGTTTCACAAAGAGCGATGAAATATTCAATCTCTACATAAATTCTGTATTTGATCAGTGCAGACTCTGAAAAGTACTTTGCCAGATCCTGAGTGGTGCTTCTGTAGCGTCCGTCGACCGGGGAGATGGCCTGAAGTGAAGATAAATTCATGAATGGGTTTGTTTTTTACTGCCCAAAGATACCCAAATCTATGTCAAAAAAAAAGGCTTTGGATTGATCCAAAGCCTTTTTATAAGGGTAATTCTAGCTTAGTGAGCTGGTTTAACTTCAGTAGTAGTAGTTTTAACAGCAGTATCTTGAACTGTAGAATCTTTAACTGTAGTATCAACGTCAGTAACGATAGTTGAAGAATCAGTTACAGTTGTATCTACTGCTTCAGCTTTGTTTTCTGAGTTACATGCTGCTACTGATAAAGAGATTGCTAAAGCTAAAAAGCCGAATTTAAATAAGTTTTTCATTTGAATACTGTTTAAAATAATTAATTAATTTTACAGATTAATACCCCAAAGGCCAAAAGGTAACCCAGCTTTTTAAAAAAAAGATTAAAGTTTTTTTTTGTCTAATATTGGGTTACCATTTACATATAAATGTATTAATAGTGAGTAATAAGTTAAGCAGTTCAGTTCCAACAGATAGAGAGGTAGTTTTAGGTATACTGAATAACTCGGAAGATGTGCTCAACAGGTTGTACATCGGATATTTTCCGATGATTTTGCAACTGATCTTGAATAATAATGGGGATGAAGACGACGCGAAGGATGTGTATCAGGAAGCTATTATTATATTATATAACAAGATAAAGAGCGGAGATTTCGAATTAAGCAGTAAACTGAAAACATATATTTATTCCGTATGCAGAAGAATCTGGTTGAAAAAACTTGCACAGCAAAGTAAAACAACCGGTAATGTTTCGGATTTTGAAGATGTAATCGCAGTTGATGTTGATGTAGAGGAGCACGAAGAAAAAGATCTTCAATTTGAGAAAATGGGTTCAGCATTGAAAAATCTGGGCGAACCCTGCAAAACAATTATTCAGGATTTTTATATTAACAATCTCAGCATGCAGGATATTTGCGAGAAGTTTGGCTATACCAATACGGATAATGCCAAGACTCAAAAATATAAATGCTTGCAAAGATTAAAGAAGTTATTTTTCAAACCTGACACGGCATGAGGAACGAGATAGAATTAGAAGCAATTATTGAAGATTACCTATTGGGTAAATTATCCCCGGAAGAAAAAGAAGGCTTTGAGCTGCTGCGGGTAAATGATCCTGCTGTGGATCATAAAGTAGTTGCACATAAATTCTTCTTAGACTCTCTGAAGCAATATGGAGATATGCATTCCTTAATTCAGAAAATGGATAAGGCGCATGCAGAAATGGATATGGAAAGCCTTATAGAGGAATACAAACCGCATCCTTCTTATATAGTGAACATGTGGCGTAAAAATAAATCTGCTTTTGCTATTGCGGCTTCTTTTCTGCTTATCAGTATATTTTCGATCTATTCTATACAACATAATACCAAACAGAACGGTACTTATGAGGTAATGCGCAGGGAAATTACAAATATTAAAAACAGTCAGAATAAACTCGTCCGGTCATTAAATGCTCCTGCCAAACAGGAAAAAGGTCATTTGAACGCGGCTAAGTTTGGCGGTACCGGTTTTGCTTTAACTGCAAATGGTTATTTATGTACTAACTTCCATGTGATCCGGGATGCTGATTCAATCTATGTACAAAATAATAAAGGTGATTCTTATAAAGTAAAGGTTGTTTATCGTGATCCACAGTATGATATTGCGATTCTTAAAATTATTGATGAATCATTCAGCCCACTTGCAACTTTGCCTTACAAACTTAAAAAGAATGCAATTGGCATGGGAGAAAATGTATATACATTAGGTTTCCCTAAAGATGATGCGGTTCTTGGCGAAGGTTACGTAAGTTCCAGAACCGGACATGGCGGAGATACTACACAATACCAGGTTTCTATTCCTATTAATCCAGGAAACAGCGGAGGTCCATTACTTGATAATCAGGGTAATATCATTGGTGTAATTACAGCTAAAGAGAATCAGGTTGAAGGTGCCGCTTTTGCGATCAAATCTAAATATATTCTGGAGGCATTAAATGCGATTCCACAAGACTCCTTGGGTAAAAAGGTAGCTTTTTCTAAAAAGAATCCTTTGCAAGGTCTTAATAGAACCAGACAGATTGAAAAGATCGAAGACTATGTTTATATGATTAAGGTCTATAATTAATTTTAATTTTTTTATTGGAAAGCCCGGTGCATTTGTGCCGGGCTTTTTTTTGTCTTTTATATCAGGAAAGTCATAGTCAGCGGACAAATGTAAAATCCAGTTGTATTTCTTTGTTTTTCCATTCAATATCTACTACATTAGTAGTAATTAAAATGATCATATTCAATTAAATTATATATTATGAGTATCAGAATAGGAGATATAGCTCCCAATTTTAACGCTAAAACATCAATTGGTGACATTGATTTTTATGAATTTCTGGGTGATAACTGGGGTGTCATTTTTTCTCATCCTGCAGATTATACTCCGGTATGTACTACAGAACTTGGACGTACAGCTTCTTTAAAAGGAGAGTTTGAAAAAAGAGGGGTCAAGGTCATCGCCCTGAGTGTAGATTCAGTTGAGTCGCATCAAGGCTGGATCAACGATATTAATGAAACACAAAATACGGAGGTTGAATTTCCAATTATCGCAGATGAAGAGAAAGAAGTGGCCAACCTATACGACATGATTCATCCAAATGCATCTGAGACACTTACAGTGCGTTCTTTGTTTATCATCTCACCAGATAAGAAAATAAAACTTATGTTAACTTATCCGGCTTCCACAGGTAGAAATTTTGATGAGGTATTAAGGGTAATTGACTCTCTGCAATTAACGGCAAAGTATAGTGTAGCTACTCCTGCAGACTGGAAAGATGGTGACGATGTAGTCGTAATGAACAGTATCAAAACTGAAGATATTCCTGCTAAATTTCCGAAAGGCCATAAAGTGATCAAACCTTATCTGCGTACTACTCCGCAACCTAATAAATAATTTTTCAAAACTTATTGGTTTTTTTTAAATTTAATATAACGGAATTTTAAAATTCAAAAGAGTTTAAAATCTGCCTGATGAACAGGTTAAGGCAAGAAATTATTAATTTTTACAATTAGCATTATGAGTACCGGAAGAGTAAAATGGTTCGACACGCAAAAGGGTTATGGATTTATAGTTTATGAAGGTAATAAAGACATTTTCGTTCACTTCAAAGACGTCGCCGGGGGCATAGAAAGTCTGAAAGAAAATGATGAGGTAGAATTCGAAGTTGCCGAAGGTAAAAAAGGGCTGCAGGCAGTGCATGTTAAAAAAGTCTGATCCATGCCATACACAAAAGCCTCACCTTAATATAAATAAGGTGAGGCTTTTGTGATTATTTTTTCTAATAGTGCTGAATGATCCGTGCTTTAATGATTATTTTTCCTTTTTTAGTACTCTGTGTAAAAAGATAGAAAATATGATCTTCCGGCTGAATACGATACTTAGAAACTAAAGCAGCTGCCTTATCCGGGTAATTTCTAACTATTACATTTCCCATTAATCCTTTTTCTTTCTTGAGTTCACCTGCGGTTTTAATAGAATCGATCTTGAATATCCGTCCTGGAAACTGAGATTGTAATTCAACGGAGTGATAGAGCTGAGTCTGGGGATGAATTCTATATAAGCCATATCGTTCTGCTATTAGCTGAAATGCGCCGCTTTTAAGTAACGCAACATCCGGTTCGTAGAGATAGTGGCCCTGAACTGGTTCTTCTTCAGGAGCAACGATCTTTTCCTCACCTCTACGAAAGCTGAAATGTTTAATCTGATCGTTAATGGTATGTGCTACAATCTCTGGACTGCCTTGGAAATCTCTTTTCAGAATCCAGATCAGTTCTTTGCACTCATTTTTTACACTGATAATATGCACTTCAGCGACATTTGTCAGTTCCTTTAGTCCGGCTGAAATATCCAGAAGCGGCGCAGTTTTAATCATCACCTGATTACTTCTGCTCAATAATAAACCGAGGTGCTGAACTACATCAGGACTGCAGTCTTTTAACTGAAATACTTTACTGCCTGCAGCTCTTCTTGCAGGGTCCAGATAGATACAGTCAAACTGGGCATTTGATGCTTTTAGATATTCAATCCCATCGCCATTTATAAACTGAATGTTTTTTTCCTGAAGCGGGTGTGCATTCGATGCGGCAATATCAGACAATGCTGCATTATACTCGCAGTGTATTACTGTACTAAATTTTCTAGCGAAGTAATAACAATCAACCCCAAATCCACCTGTAAGGTCTATTAAGCTTTCGCCCTTAACTAAGGTCGCTTTAAATTCAGCTGTAGTCTCCGAAGAACATTGTTCCATGGACAGTAGCGGGGGATAGTACACTCCTTTAGTCTTGAACCAGTCAGGAAGCTTTTTTTCTGCCTTTTTACGAGAAGCTAGCTGCATGGATAGTTCCTGTCCGCTGATACCCGGAAAGGAACTTTTTGACAAAGCAACTTGGTTTACATCCAGGGATGAATTCTCAAATAAAAAGTCCTGCACCTGCGGCTGAAGAATGGCTTTATTCACTGGCTGATTTATCTTTCATTACCATCTGACAGGTATTTCTGCTTTTTACTTCCAGTAGGATGTTTTTATTTGTGCTAACGCGGTTTATAGTGTCCTGATTGTAATAACGAATAGTGACGAGCTCAAGGCCTTCGTTATATTTCACTTTGTAATCTGCGGACAATGCCTGGATCAGCTGGCTTATTTTGTCTTTATCCTGATCTACGCTTACGGAAAAGCTTAAAGCAGAATTCAGCATGGTATTTACTTTAACCTTATGCTGATGAAAAAGGTTAAATATATGACTCAGGTTTTCTTCTATAATAAAAGAGAAATCTTTAGGTAAAATTGAAATCAAAACCTGATCGACCTTAAATATAAAAGACGGAACAGGTAAAGGACTGGTTTGCTGGTCAATGACAGTACCTGCCCCTTCAGGCTCAATAAACGATCTGACGTATAGTGGTATATTTTTGTTCTGCAGCGGTTTAATGGTTTTTGGATGGATTACCGTGGCACCATAATACGTTAGTTCAATCGCATCATGATAGGAAAGCTGCGGGATCATTTGTGTCTGGTCAAACCATTTCGGATCGGCATTTAAGACGCCGGGTACATCTTTCCATATAGTTAGCGCCCTGGCATCTAGGCAAGAGCAAAAGATGGCTGCGGAATAATCTGAACCTTCTCTGCCCAGTGTAGTCGTGAAATTCTCACTTGTACCGCCAATGAAGCCTTGCGTGACTACAACGGATGTCTGTAAAAGCGGGGCAAGATCCTGTACAATTCCGGACTTGGTTTCTTCCCAGTCCACTATGCCTTCTCTATAACTGTTATCTGTCTTAATGTAGTTTCTCGCGTCTACCCATACCGCTTTAACGCCATCTTGTTGAAGATAGGCTGCCACAATCCGTGTCGATAAGAGTTCTCCTACAGATACAATCTGATCGTAAATATATTCTGCTGAATCGTTGGCTTCTTCTTCCAGCAACCATTCAATCTCCACAAAAGTATTGGCTATCTCATTGATAACGGGTTGTGTAGGATTGTCAAAAAGCTCCTCGATAATTTGAAAATGAGCAGTTTTTACTTCTTCCAGAATTGTTGTTGCGCGCTCTTCTCCGTTGATATAGGCATAGGCAAGTTCTTCCAGTTTATTAGTGGTTTTGCCAATTGCAGAAACTACGACCAGTAATTTCTCAGGAGCAGTAGCCCTGATAATTCCCGCCATATTTTTTATCGCAGCGGCATTGAATACTGAGGCACCGCCGAATTTGTATACTTCCATTAGTGGATGAAATTGTTTAAGACTGAAGCAGGTTTTAGAAACTCTTTAATCTGTGAATAAGGGATAATTAATTCTGTGACACCAGCTGCATAGGGCTTAATCTCATAGGGGTTGTAAAGGAACATAAGGCCGTCAGGAGTGAGTGTAAATGTTTGTGCTAAAGCGAACTTTCCCCCATCAAAAAAGTATCCGTCAGATAGGCTGGCTGTAGTACTTAATTTTTCATTCTTCCTAAATATCTTCTCCGCAACTGCAACCAATTGTGTTTTGGAATCTGTCTTAACCAATGAGTCCAGTGTGATAACTTTACCAGATTGGGGATTGTAATTTAAATAGGAGAATAACGTATTTGGATGTGCACCACCTTTATATTCGGAATAAGTGAATTTAAGAGACAGATAATTCGGATAGTTTGCTGCTACTTTTAAATCGATATATTCAAACCAGGAGTTGCCGTTTGGATTGTTATCCTTGGTGTTAAAGACATCGAATTCTTTAATGAACCCTGCCGTTAACTCATTGTAAGTCTTAAATTGTAATTTTTTTCCGCTTAAGGACAGAACTTCGTTAGTGACATACTGATTTACACTTTCCGTATTAAATACAGGAAATATGACTTTTGCCGTTGTTGGTTCCTGATTTGCTCCTTCACCAAGTAATTTACTGGTACTGACAACCTTAACCGAGTCGAATTTATACTTTAAGGTATCTGTCAGGCTAACGGTCTCAGTGGATTGATCGGCTGTATTTTTTCCTTTAGGTGTATTGGATGTGCAGGCATACAGGCCTGTCAATAAAATTAATCCGGCAATGCTTTTAGTTTTCATAAAGTTTGGATTTTGTAAATGAAGCATTTAACCAGTCTGCCTCAAGGTCAGCCTGGTATTTTTTATAGAAACGGATTGCTGGTTCATTCCAGTCGAGGACCTGCCAGTTCATTCCGTTAAATTTTTGGGTTCTGGCTTCCTCAATTACCCGTTCGAACAATAATTTTCCAATTCCTGTGCCACGTTTGGATTCGGTAACTAAAAAATCTTCGAGATATAGTCTTTTACCTTTCCACGTCGAATACCTCACGTAATATAAAGCCATACCATGAATGCCATCTTCATCTTCAGCAACAAAAGCTTTCCAGACAGGATCTTTACCGAAGCCTGCATCTTGAAACTCTTCTAAAGTTACAGTCACTTCTTGAGGAGCTTTCTCAAATAAGGCAAGCTCATGTATTAACTCTAATAAACGAGGACAATCGGCCTTCTCGGCAAATCTTAAGTTTATTTCCATTAGGCTTTAGGGGCTTTAATTTTACGTGTTCCGAAAATACTGCTTCCCACGCGGATCATAGTTGAACCCTCTTCTATGGCTAGTTTATAATCGCCTGACATACCCATAGATAACTCTTTGAAAGTGTCAATTTTACGAAAAAAACTAACTTTGATACCATCGAAGAGAACTTTTAATTCCTGAAACTCATCCTTAGTCTGCTTATCACTAGCCTGATTACTAGCAATGCCCATCAGACCTGTTATTCTTATATTCTCCATAGCAAGATATTCTTCGCTCATTAATAACTCCACAGCCTCAGCATGATCCAGTCCGAATTTGGTTTCCTCATCTGCGATATAGATCTGCAGCAGGCAGTCAATTACCCGTTTATTTTTTAAAGCTTGTTTATTGATCTCGATAAGTAGTTTTAGGCTATCTACTGATTGTATCAGACTGATGAACGGCGCAATATATTTCACCTTATTGGTTTGCAGGTGACCGATCATATGCCACTGGATATCTTTCGGAAGTGTCTCTTGTTTCTCAACCAATTCCTGAACGATATTTTCGCCGAAAATACGCTGTCCGGCGTCATAGGCCTCTTGTACGGCCGTTGCGTTATTGAATTTAGATACAGCTATTAATTCTACGCCCTCACCTTCTAATTCTTTTTTATATTTCAATAAGTTGTCTGCTATGCTCATTTATCAGTATTTTTGGTAAAATTAACAACCTTAGCCCAAATAGCTAAGAAAAATTAATGTTTTACCTGAGCGTATGTATGCTTCCCGGCCCGCTGCTCCACAATTTTTATAGAAAATAAGCCATAACATGAAATATTTGTGCTACGCCTGTTTGATGGCTGTCATTCTGGCCGCCTGTGAATCTTCGAAGGTTCCAAAAGAATTTATTCAACCCGACCAGATGTCTGATATATTATATGATATGCATCTTGCAGATGGTTATATTTCTTCTGTTCCCGGACAGGATTCTGCAAGAAAAGTCAGTGCTGCCTGGTATAATGGAATTTACAAGAAGTACCATGTAGACTCTGCGTTGTATTCCATAAGTCTGGATTACTATTATAAGGAACCTGAATTGCTGAGTGGTGTTTATAATAAGGTTTCTGAGAGACTTAAAAAGGTAAAAGAAGTGGAAGATAAAGCCGAGGAAAAACGGAAGAAGATTCGTGAAGACAAGGTTAAAAAATTAAAACAAGACAGCCTGGACAGGGTTAAAAAAAGATTGAAACCTTTGAAAACCGACAGTGCTAAAAAGGTACGATTAAGATGATATATCCCGAGAATTGTTTAGACAGATTAGGATTTAGTGAAGTCCGGGAATTGCTGTATAAGCATTGCCTGAGCCCGATGGGCCAATATATGGTTAGCAAAATGCAGGTCATGACCAAATATGACCAGATTAACAAATTTTTGAGGCAAACCAAAGAATTTAAAAGTATCCTGGAAAATCAGGAACCGTTACAGATCAGTTCCTTTTATGATATTAAATCGCTCGCGGATAAGATCCGTGTAGAAGGAAGTTATTTAATGGAGGAAGAATTGTTTCAGATCTACCTCTCTTTACAGACGGTTTTTTCTGTATTGCGTTTTTTTGAAGAAAGAAAAGAAGTATATCCTAATCTGGAAGCACTTTTCGAACATCTTCCTGTAGAAAAAACTATACTTAGGAAAATCGAGGCTGTATTGGATCCGAAAGGAAAAATCAAACCTAATGCATCTGCAAAGCTCCAGGAAATCACTGCTGAAATATCTAAAGCTGAACAGGAAGTCCGTAAGCGGATGGATAGTATTTACAAGCAGGCAGTATCCAGTAACTGGGTAGCCGATGGTAGTCTGACTGTAAGGGACGGCAGAATATGTATTCCTATATTGGCCGAGAATAAAAGGAAACTTAAGGGGTTTATTCACGATGAGTCTGCCAGCGGCCAGACAGTTTATCTCGAGCCGGAAGAGGTTTTTACACTGAATAATAAGATCAGAGACCTGGAGTTCGATAAGAGGAGGGAAATTATACGGATATTGATTGCATTGACCGATGAATTAAGACCTTATCAGCCGTTACTTATCTCTTACCACGGTTTCCTGACTAAACTGGATTTTGTAAGGGCCAAAGCTTTGTTTGCCATTGAGGTAGAAGCGGATATGCCGGTACTGGTTACTGAACCAAGAATCAAGCTAATTAATGCCAGACATCCATTACTTTACCTTTCTTTTAAAGAAGATAAAAAGACGGTGGTTCCGCTGAATATGCATATGAATGCAGATATGCGTATTATTCTTGTATCGGGACCAAATGCAGGTGGAAAGTCGGTCTGTATGAAAACGGTTGGACTGCTGCAGCTTATGGTGCAGACAGGCTTGTTAATTCCCGTACATGAATCCAGTGAAGTGGGAGTATTTGAAAATATTTTTGCGGATATCGGTGACGATCAAAGTATTGAGAGTGACTTGAGTACTTACAGTGCCCATCTAACTAAAATGCGTTACTTTGTTGCACATGCTACGCCGAAAACACTGGTAATGATCGACGAATTTGGTACCGGAACTGATCCGCAGTTTGGTGGTCCAATGGCTGAGGCGGTTCTGGAAGTTCTGAATAAAAGAAAAGTTAGAGGCGTAATTACAACTCACTATTCCAATCTGAAACTCTTTGCGGGTAATACACCGGGTCTGGAAAATGCATCGATGTTATTTGATAATGATCGAATGAAACCCATGTATGTTCTGGAAATCGGTAAGCCAGGTAGTTCATATGCATTTGAAATAGCGCAGAATATTGGTTTGCAGCCCGAAGTCCTGGCATTAGCTCGTGAGAAAACTGGAACGAATCAGAATAGAATTGACAGCTTATTAGTCGACTTGGAGCGGGAGAAAAAGCAGATCTATGATACTAAAATTCAACTGTCTACGCAACAGAATAAAGTGAAAAACTTGGTTTCTGAAAATGAGAAATTACAGGAATTCCTCGAAGAAAATCGCAGAACTCTAATTCGGGAAGCAAAACTTGAAGCACAGACAATCATTAAGAACGCTAATAAACTTGTTGAAAATACCATTGCAGGTATAAAGGAGAACCAGGCTGATAAAGAAGCAACACGCCAATTGCGACAGAATTTACATAAAGAACTCGTTCAGCATCAGGTGAAGGAAGAAAAAAAGGTGGTTAAAGTAGCCGAACCTTTAAACACTCCTATCGAAGTAGGAGATTGGGTACAATTGCTTAATAGTGATACGACTGGCCAGGTTCTGGAGATTAACAGAGGAAACCTTGTTCTTGCTTTGGGAGATCTGCGTTCAGTAGTTAAGAAAGACAGAGTTCAGAAAATAAGTAATAAGCAGATTAAAAAACTCGTGCAGTCCAATTCTTTCTCCGGTAGAATCTCTGATGCTATTGGTAATTTCAGTGCAGAATTAGATCTGCGGGGAATGCGTGCGGAAGCAGCGATTCAGGAGGTAGAAAAGTATATGGATAAATCAATCATGATGGGCTTTCCATTTATTAAGTTGATTCATGGAAAAGGGGATGGCATACTGCGTAAAATGATTAGGGAATACTTGCGTAAGTACAAGCAAGTCAATCGTATGGAGGATGAGCATGCCGATCGTGGCGGCGATGGGATCACCTACGTATATTTTAATTAATGTTTTAAACATAATTTCAGCACAGGTGTTTGTGTGTTAAACACCTGTGCAAATGAAAATTATTTTTACTTTTCTGTTTTTGTTTTTACTGCTGCAGTCCTGCGAGAAAAGCAAAGACAACGAAGGTCTCCCTACACCACCTGCCTTAGAACTCCAGTCTGAGATTCTAGCTCAATCTTTACAACATCCCTGGGAAATTGTATATGGACCGGATGAAATGATCTGGTTAACAGAAAGATCGGGGAAAATCAGCCGGCTAAATCCTAATAATGGTGTCGTCAGCCTGCTACACACAATTCCTGAAGTAAATAGCATTGGTGAAGGTGGCTTGTTAGGTATGGTACTCCATCCGAATTTTGAAAGCAATCCATATGTCTATGTAGTATATGACTATGGCTCTGGAAATAACTATCAGGGGAAGGTTGTCCGTTTCTCTTATAAAAATTCGACACTGAGCGACCCCAAAATTTTGTTGGATCATATCCCCGCTGCTGCGAATCATAATGGCTCCAGGTTGTTGATTACTGCCGACGAGAAATTGCTGATTACTACAGGCGATGCGGGCGTACCTTCTAATGCACAGCAAAACAATAGTCTTTCTGGCAAAATTCTGCGTATTAATCTTGATGGATCTATACCTGCTGATAATCCTTTTCCCGGCAATGCAGTTTGGTCTACAGGACATAGAAATGCACAAGGGTTAGCTTTAACCAACGATAAATTATATTCTTCTGAACACGGCCCGGATACAGATGATGAGATTAATTTGATTCGAAAAGGAATGAACTATGGCTGGCCAGATGTTACAGGTTTTTGTAATACATCACAAGAAAAAGTATTCTGTACCAGTAAGGCCATTGTAGAACCGCTATATACGTGGACACCTACCATAGCGCCTTCTGGTCTAATTTACTATCATCACGATTTAATACCGCAGTGGAAGAATTCTTTGTTAGTGGTAGCTTTGAAAGGCACCTCGATGTTGCAGTTAAAGCTAGATGATACAGGTACACGTATAGAATCGGTTAAATCATATTTTCAGGGCGAATTCGGAAGATTACGGGCTATTTGTCAGTCTCCTGATGGAAAAGTTTATTTGGCAACAAGCAATGGGAATAGAGATATGGTTATTCGTGTATCCCCACTTTAATAGGCTTTTTTATTTGTTCTCCCTATTAATTATCTATATTTTAGCGATTAAACCAAATATATGATCAATAAGCAAGTGTCGGGTGCCGATGAAGCAATCCGTGATATTAAAGATGGAAATACACTGATGCTGGGTGGATTTGGGTTATGTGGTATTCCTGAAAACTGTATTGCCGCCCTGGTACGTAAAGGAACCGCTCAGCTGACCTGTATTTCCAATAATGCCGGTGTCGATGATTTCGGTATCGGATTATTATTAAAGTCCAGGCAGGTGAAAAAAATGATATCTTCTTATGTCGGTGAAAATGCAGAATTTGAGCGTCAGCTACTTAGCGGCGAACTTGAGGTCGAACTGATTCCGCAGGGAACACTGGCGACAAGGTGCATGGCCGCAGGATATGGTATGCCGGCCATTTATACACCTGCCGGAGTAGGTACAGAAGTGGCTGATGGAAAAGAAACCAGAAATTTTAATGGGAAGGATTACTTAATGGAATATGCTTTTGAAGCAGATTTCGCACTGGTGAAGGCATGGAAGGGTGATACTGCGGGAAACCTTATTTTTAGATCTACAAGCCGTAATTTTAATCCTGTGATGGCTATGGCAGGCAAGATTACAATTGCGGAAGTCGAAGAACTTGTACAGCCCGGAGAACTGGACCCAGACCACATTCATACACCTGGAGTATATGTACACCGCATTTTTCAGGGTGAGGATTATGAAAAGAGAATTGAACAGCGGACCGTTAGATCAAAAAGCGAAACAAAATATGTTGGATAAAAATGGAATAGCGAGAAGAATCGCTAAAGAAATCAAGGATGGTTACTACGTGAACCTAGGAATTGGAATTCCTACGCTTGTTGCCAACTATATCCCAGAGGGAATGAATATCGTTTTGCAGTCTGAGAACGGTTTACTTGGAATGGGACCATTTCCAATAGAAGGTGAAGAAGATGCGGATCTGATCAATGCAGGAAAACAAACAATTACCACGCTACCCGGGTCTTCCATTTTTGACTCTGCCATGAGTTTTGGAATGATCCGCAGTCAGAAAATAGATCTGACGATACTTGGAGCAATGGAAGTGTCTGAACAGGGAGATATTGCAAACTGGAAAATACCGGGGAAAATGGTGAAGGGGATGGGTGGTGCGATGGATCTGGTCGCTTCGGCTAAGAATATTATCGTTGCGATGCAACATATCAATAAAGCGGGGGAGAGCAAGCTTCTTCCCAAATGTACATTGCCATTAACAGGTGTGAGGTGTATTCGGAAGATTGTAACTGAACTCGCCGTAATTGATGTAATGGAGGGTGGTGGATTCCGTTTGATAGAAAGGGCACCCGGCGTAAGTGTAGATTTTATCAAGCAATCCACCTCAGGGAAATTATTCGCTGAGGCGGATGTTAAAGAGATGGATCTGAATTAGATCTTATCTTTTAATATTGTTTCTTTGAGTTCTATAGAGATTTCCCTGGAGATCTCTATAATATCATCTGCAACATGTGAATTGTTGATAATTACCTTATTACAAGAGCCTTTATAAGGCAAAAGGTATTTATTATAAGCTGGTACAACATGATTAGCCCATTGGTACATGATCATATCTCTGGAGTAACCTCGTTCTAGCTCATCCCTTGTGATTCTCCTGTTTAACGTGATCTCCTCATCTGCATCCAGGAAGATTTTCATGTCAAAAAGATGAGCAAGTTCCTTGTAATGGAAAACAAATAAGCCCTCTACAATAATAATAGGCGCGCTGCAGATATTAAGCATGCGCGCATTTTCTTTATTAATGTTAAATGTATATTCTTTTTTTGTAATGGCCTCTCCTGAAATTAGGGTTTTAAGGTCATTCAATAACTTCTGGTCATCAATTCCCTCAGGCAAATCGAAGTTAATCCAGCCGTTTTCATCCACCGCCTGCTCCTCCATTGGGTGGTAATAGTCATCCTGAGAAATTAAAGAAACTTCTTCTGCCGCAAAGTGATGAAGAAAACATTTAAGAAAAAAAGTTTTACCTGATCCACTACCTCCAGCAACACCTATTATATAGGGTTTATTGTTGTTCATTCGCTTGTCCACTGTATGTTAAATTGCAAAAAAACCTCTTGTCTAACGCTCCTAAAGCATCAGCAACAGCTTTTGTCATTACAATGATAACATCTTTTGTCGACTCATTCTCTGTAAATTTACCAACAACCTTTGCGAATGTTGAGCGGTTACTCATCGGATTAGTGATTTTTATTACCGTTCCGATAGGTGCCGTACGGTGTAAAACCAACATTTTCGAAGAGTCCAGATCCGGGTCCTGAATCCAGGCAGCAGTCCCTTTTTCCTCCATTTGGCTTAATCCATATCGGCTGGCAGGCAGACGCAAGGACGGGTCTTTAACTGATTCCAACGTATCTGTATTTACATTATCTCGCTGGCTAACAATTTCATTTCCAGTTGGGTATTGTCCGTTTATCAACAGTTTCTGACCCACGTAAAGTGAATTAGTAGTCAAGTTGTTTTTAGCCTTCAGCTGATCCAGTGTAAGGTTGTATTTTGTTGCAATGGAATACATAGTCTCATTAGACGCGACAGTGTGAACAATAAGCTGGTTTTTAGCGGGGATCTCTCTTCTGTCTTGTACAGGTGGCTGTTGTACGGGAACTGTTACTTCTGTTTTTTTTACAGTTTCCTGTCTTTTAGAAGTATCTTGTCTTTTGAAAATCGGATCAATATTAGGCTTCGGGTCTGTTTGTATAGTTGTCTTCACAGGTACTTCCGGATAAGCAGTATTCTTGTCGTTATCTGCCGATTCCTGCTGGGGGATAATTAAGACCTGTCCGATTTTTAAGTTTATAGTATGCAGATCATTCAGCCGTTTTAATTCGTTGACCGTAGTGCCGTATTTTCTAGCCAGCATATTTAAATTGTCTTTCGGTTCAACCGTGTGAGTTGTCGTCGCGCTAGAGCTAACATTGTCAATGCTGTTTGAAGACTGCTGTGCTTCGGTGAATGGAATTTGTGTCGGAATTTTAATGATCGCACCTAAGGAAAGGTATTTATTGTCATTAAAAGTCATGATTTCTTTGGGAGCCACATTATATCTCCGGGATATCGAATAATAGGTATCCTTGGCTACGACCTGGTGTACGATCAGTTTTTTGCCTTTAAGGTTCTCAACCCCGATTGAATCTCTCAGGGTGTCCGCTTTTGTTTCCGAAACGCCTATAATACTGGCGAATAAAAAAACTATATAATATTTTTGCATTAATGTTTTTTTTCAAATTAGAGAGAGGCAATAATACGAATAATAAATAAAAGCCTCAATTGTTGACTAGTAAACGGAAATTAAGCATTGCTATTGTATTATGGATCATTTTTTGGAAACATAAGCTTTTTATATTTGTTATAACACTAGTTGTTTTAAACAATCAATTTTAATTAATATGGACGCTAAAGAAATCAGTTTACAAGAGAAAGAAGTTAAAGCAGTTGTTGATCTGTTAAATGAATACCTTGCCAATTATCATGTGCATTATCAAAAGCTAAGAGGTTGTCACTGGAACATTAAAGGACAGAACTTTTTTACACTTCATTTAAAGTTTGAAGAACTATATACTAATGCTCAGTTGACGATAGATGAAATTGCTGAGCGGGTACTCACACTTGGGAAACCGCCACACAGTCGTTTCTCTGACTATATCAAAGAGTCGGAAATTAAAGAGATCAATACCATCGGTTTACAGGACATGGCTATGGTTGACGCAGTTTTACAGGATATGGCACAATTAATTGAATTGGAACGTAATCTGTTGGAAGCATCAGCAAATGCGGGTGATGATGGAACCAATGACATGGTTAATCGATTCATGCAGTTCAAAGAAAAAAATACATGGATGCTACGCTCTTTTGCGGGTAAGAAATAACATTCTTTACAATTATAGAGAAGCCACTTTAACAAGTGGCTTTTTTTTTGAGTCAATTTTTATGTACAGGCAAATTCATCAATTATAACCGCTTAAATCCAATTATAGCGGACTAAACACGAAAAACTTGATAACTTTGACGCGATGGGATATACAAGTTTAGCAGCATGCATAGAGGACCTGGAAAAACATGGTCATCTATTAAGGATTAAAGAAGAAGTTGATCCTTATCTTGAAATGGCAGCAATTCACCTTAAGGTGTTTGAGGCAGGTGGGCCTGCAATTTATTTCGAGAAAATTAAAGGAAGTCCATTTCCTGCAGTTTCTAATTTGTTCGGCACCCTGGAGCGTTCGAAATTTATGTTCCGGGATACGCTTAAAAAGGTAGGACAGCTTGTCGATCTGCGATCTGACCCTATGAAAGCGCTTAAAAATCCATTACGTTATGCAGGAGCCGGTTTAAATGCTGTATCTGCATTGCCGATGCAACAACATCTGTTTAAATCAATATTTCAAAAAACAACTATCAGCCAGTTGCCCCAAATTGTTAACTGGCCTATGGATGGAGGACCCTTTGTCACCATGCCACAGGTTTATACTGAAGATGTAGACAAACCGGGGATTATGAATTCAAATCTGGGAATGTACAGGATTCAGCTGGCAGGCAATGATTATTTAAAAGATCAGGAAGTTGGATTGCATTATCAGATACACAGAGGTATTGGAGTGCATCAATCCAAAGCAAATGCAGCAGGCAAGCCTTTAAAGGTTAGTATATTCGTCGGCGGACCTCCGGCACATCCGCTTGCGGCAGTTATGCCACTTCCAGAAGGGCTTTCGGAGTTGACTTTTGCAGGGGTATTGGGCGACAGAAGATTTCGTTATTTCTATGATGATGAAGGATTTTGTATTTCTGCAGATGCAGATTTTGTCATCACGGGAACAGTCTATCCCGATTCTAATAAACCAGAAGGGCCATTTGGCGACCACTTAGGATATTATAGTCTTGCACATCCCTTTCCTGTGATGAAAGTGCATCAGGTATATCATAAGAAAGATGCGATATGGTCATTTACTGTAGTGGGTCGCCCTCCACAGGAAGACACCAGTTTTGGCGCACTTATACATGAAATTACCGGGTCTGCGATCCCGCAGGAAATTCATGGTTTAAAGGAAGTAAATGCGGTAGATGCTGCAGGCGTGCATCCACTGCTTTTTGCTATTGGTAGTGAACGTTATACGCCTTACCTGGCCGAACGCCGACCGCAGGAAATCTTAACTATTGCTAATCATATTCTGGGTAAGAATCAGTTGAGTCTGGCTAAATACCTTTTTATCGCGGCCAGAGAAGATAATGAGAAATTGAATACCAATAATATAGAGCAATTCCTGATTCATATGTTGTCTCGTTTAGATCCCGCGCGAGATTTACATTTCCATACTAATACGACTATAGATACACTGGATTATAGCGGTACCGGATTAAATGCGGGTTCAAAAGTAGTTTTTGCAGCAGCGGGAGAGGAGAAGCGTAAGCTTGCGGCAACTTTACCGGAAATATCCTTTCCGGAAGGATTTACCGCTGCTCAATTGTCAATGCCCGGGGTTATTGTAGTGAATGCACCAGAATATGTCAATGAAATGCAGACGGCAGAAACAGTGATGTTATTTGAAAAGCATTTCAGGGACGAAAAGCTTGCCGAAATTGCTTTGATTGTATGGTGTGATGATGCGAATTTTGCAGCTGCTGATATTAACAACTTCGTCTGGGTAACTTTTACCCGTAGTAACCCAGCTGTTGATATACATGGCGTAAACTCATTTATAAAAGATAAACATTGGGGCTGTAGAGGCCCGCTCATTATTGACGCGAGAAAGAAACCGCACCATGCACCGGAATTAATAGCAGATTCGGCTACGGAGCAGAATATCGGGCGGTTTAATCTTAAACTGTAAATAATCTTAGACTTTTAATACTGGTTGAAGCCTAACAAGCTTTGTGCAGTTTCGATTTGACTGAATACAAAAATGCCCTGCTTTAATTTAAAGCAGGGCATTTTTGTATTATGGTTTAAAGCTTAGAACCTTACACCTACAGTAAGAAATACATTGTTCTTAGACAATTTAGAAGTAGCAACCGGCTCAGAAAAATCGGCCAGTTCATAAGGACTTAATGTGTTATGAGTCTCAGTGCGTTGGTAAGCAAGATCCACATAATATTCATTTACCCTGTAACCAATACCACCTGAGTAATATTTGACATCAAATCTGTTTTTAGGATCTTCTTTATAAGGACTTCCATTTATGCCGTAACCAGCTCTCAAACTGAACTGATCGATTCTGTATTCACCACCAACACGGTAGTTAAAAGCATGGGTATAATTATCCTTGATAAACTGATTTTCAGACCTGATTAGATCTCTGTAACCATCACTAACTGTAAGTTTTGTAGAAGAATAATCAACATAATCCACGTCTGCAGTTAACAACGCATTTTGACCTATAATTACGGATGCACCAAATGAACCTTTATAAGGAGTTCTCAGGTTATAATTCATGTTAGAATTAGCAACGTCATTAAAGATATTGATTGTTGGTGAACCACCACCAGAAAAACGTGTATCGATTACCTCAGCAAAATCCTCTTCCATATGCATCCAGGTAGGTGTTTGGAAAGTAGCACCTAAACGGATAGTATTTACAGGTTTGTAAATCAAACCTATACGACCGTTAACTCCGGCGCCTGTAGTATTTTGGTTAGACCTGTAAGTTAAATCATAATTTTGTCCTATATGTGGATTTGGTTTTTCATTTGGATTACTAGGATCCGGTGCGGGATCATTCGGGCCCACTGTGTTGATCACGGTACCGCTCTCTGTATATAGACGGTCTGTTACATAACGCACATTTACGAAACCGATACTTGCACCCAGATAGAACTTATTAGAAAAGTTCAGGCCTGCAGCGAAGTTCATTTCAGAAGTAGAGCCTTCACGGACTTCACTTTGATTCTGTACATTAGTTTGAGAAGTCGCAGGGAAATAGTTACTCGGAGATCCAACCTGTTTGTCAATTAAATAGCTGTCAAAGGCCATTTTCTCCACTGAACCACGTTGGAAATTAGCTGGAGTCTGTCCATTAGCACGCTGTGCCCATGAATCTGCAATAGAACTATTACTGTTTACACCGCTGAAATTGTTTTCTACACTGAAATCATTATTTCTATTGTAACCAACCCCCCATACGATACTAATTAAACCTTTATTCAGATCAGAACCTGGTGCTTTTACAATAGGATTGTACCATACTGCTGCTACCTGATTCAGGTTCAGCATATTTTTTGTCGACTTGGTTTGCTGACCTAGATAATTAATATTAGCTCTTGTGTTATTGAATTCTGGAGAAATAGTGAATTCCGAACGTGTAAACATACCAAGACCCGCTGGGTTACCGCCGATAGAACTGATGTCGCCACCTAAACTGATTTGGGCATTTCCCAAACCTTTAAAACGTGCCGAACTTCCGTAATCAGTTCTTGAGAAACGTAGTGCATCGCCTGCGTAAATACCTTGCGCATAAATATTGCCTGTCGTAGCTACTGTAGCTACGATCAGGAGTTGTATGAATTTTTTCATTTAGATTCTGGAATATTAATTACCTCTGCCACCACGGCCACCACCGCCACCGCCTGATACTCTGCCACCGCTTCCACCGCTAAAGCCACCGGAAGATCTGCCACTGCTTGCAGGAGGAGAATAAGACCGTTCGCTTCTTTGTGGAGTGTACGAAGAACGATCTGGTCTGCTCGAAGTATTATTTGAACGGTTATAGTCAGCTCGGGTTCTTGAATTTCCCTGGTATCTATTACCCTGACCAGAGTTTACATCAGAACCTCTTCCACTAACTCGTCCGCCAGAAGAAACTCTGTTGCCAGAACCGTCATACGCTCTTGCACCGGTTCCGTTATAATTGCCTCTGCCGTTATAGTTATTTGAATTACCACGGCCGTAACCGTTGTTATCTAAGCCTCTTCCAGTTCTAGGACGGTATACGCTGTTCGATCTGTAATTTCCATACAAACCGCCGTAATAGCCACCACCCCAGCCGCCGCCCCAGCCGCCGTAATAGCCGCCACCCCAGCCCCATGGAGAATAGAATGGAGAGTAAAGGCCGCCCCAGCCGTAGTTATTCCATCCGAAGCCACCGCCCCATCCGAAACCACCACCCCAGCCACCGCCGAACCCACCACCAAATCCAAAGCCAAGGCCAAAACCGCCACCATAAAGACCGGAATAATATGGAGAGTAGCCTCCATAAAAACCGTCATAATAAAAAGGATCAAAATAACTTCTGTATGGGCTGCCGTAATAAAATCTGTTGATACGTGAAGAATAGTTCATGTCAGCATACTGATCGCTGCTGCCATAATACTCATCATCGTCATAATAATCGTCTCCGACTGTCTGTGAAGACTGTGCTCTGACAGGTTGGCTGTATTCAACTGCTGTTGCAGTAGAACCATACACGTCGTCCTGATGACGCGATTGCTGAGCCATTTGCGGAGCAGAACAGGAAGTAACTGCAAGCGCAGCTAAAACCAGCATGCTGGAAAATAAATGGTTAGGTTTCATATGTGTGAATTCTTTGTGTGTGTAAACAATTTTTTTGTAGGCATAAATTTATAAATTTGTAGCCTATCATGCAAGTTATTTAACACAATAAACGTTCCAAACAGTTATGAGCAAAGGTATTACAAGTAAAAACGAAGACTATTCCCAGTGGTATAATGATATTGTCATTAAAGCAGATCTCGCTGAACACTCAGCGGTGAAGGGTTGCATGGTGATAAAGCCGTATGGCTATTCAATTTGGGAGAAAATGCAAGCTGTTTTGGATCAAAAATTCAAAGATACGGGGCATAGTAATGCCTATTTTCCATTATTCATTCCGAAGTCATTTTTTTCTAAGGAGGCTGCACACGTGGAAGGATTTGCGACAGAATGTGCTGTTGTGACACATTACCGCCTTAAAAATGACGGCGAAGGAAATATAATAGTTGATCCCGATGCGAAACTAGAGGAAGAATTGATCGTCAGGCCGACTTCAGAAACCATCATCTGGAATACTTTCAGAGGATGGGTACAGTCTTACCGCGATCTACCTTTGCTAATTAATCAATGGGCAAACGTTGTACGCTGGGAGATGAGAACAAGACTTTTTCTGAGAACTGCAGAGTTTTTGTGGCAGGAAGGGCATACCGCTCACGCAACTTCGGCGGAAGCAATTGAAGAAACTGAAAAGATGCTTAATGTTTATGCAGACTTTGCTGAGAACTGGATGGCATTGCCGGTTGTTAAAGGTAAGAAAACGGCTAATGAAAGATTTGCAGGAGCGTTGGATACTTATTGTATTGAGGCATTAATGCAGGATGGTAAAGCCTTACAAGCCGGTACTTCACACTTTCTGGGACAGAATTTCGCCAAAGCATTTGACGTGAAATTTACCAGTAAAGAAGGTAAGCAGGAGCATGTATGGGCAAGTTCCTGGGGAGTTTCAACACGGATGATTGGTGCGTTAATTATGGCACATAGTGATGATCAGGGTTTGGTACTTCCACCAAAACTGGCTCCAATCCAGGTTGTTATTGTACCTATTTATAAGAATGACGAAGAGCTTAAAAGAATCAGCAATTTCGCCGATGATCTGATGCCAAAGCTGAAAGCGTTAGGTATTTCTGTTAAATATGATGACAGGGATTCTCAACGTCCTGGATTTAAGTTTGCAGAATATGAACTTAAGGGAGTACCAGTAAGATTGGCGATAGGTGGACGTGACATGGAGAATGGAACGGTCGAACTGGCCCGTAGAGATACCCGTGAAAAGTCGACTATAAGTCAGCAGGGGCTGGATACTTACTTGTCAGAATTGTTGGATGATATTCAGGCTAATATCTACAAAAAAGCTGCAGATTTCCGCGCTACACACATTACTCCGGCCAATTCTTATGAAGAGTTTCAGCAATTGCTGGAAGATAAAGGCGGATTTATTTCAGCACACTGGGATGGCACACCAGAAACGGAACAAAAGATTAAAGAAGAAACAAAAGCCACTATCAGATGTATACCTTTAGATAATGAGCTGGAAGACGGTATCTGTATCTACTCCGGTAAACCATCTGTACAAAGAGTATTATTTGCCCGTGCTTACTAAGCAGGCTTAACCAAAAAATTATAACAAAGCGATGAAATTTGCAACTAAAGCGATACACGCAGGTCAGGAACCTGATCCTTCGACGGGAGCGGTAATGACTCCTATATATCAGACTTCGACCTACTGGCAGAAATCTCCTGGAGAACACCAGGGATTTGAGTATTCAAGAGGAACTAATCCAACTAGATTGGCGCTTGAAAACTGTCTGGCAGCACTGGAGAATGCGAAATATGGATTAGCCTTTTCTTCGGGAATGGGCGCAACTGATACCGTTTTACGTATACTGAAGCCGGGTGATGAAGTTATCACAGGTAATGATCTATATGGCGGTTCTTACCGTATTTTCACGAAAGTGTATGAGAAATATGGTATTAAATTCCACTTTTTGGACTTGTCTAAACCGGAGAATATTCTGCCATACCTAAACGATAAAACTAGAATGGTGTGGATTGAAACTCCAACAAATCCAACGATGCAAATTATCGATATCGAAGGCGTAGCAAAGTTGACTAAAGAAAATGGACTTATTTTAACTGTAGACAATACTTTTGCGTCACCATACCTTCAAAACCCGTTAGACCTGGGGGCAGATATTGTCATGCATTCGGTTACTAAGTACATCGGCGGACACTCTGATGTTGTCATGGGAGCTTTATTACTGAATGATGACGACTTGTATAAAGAATTGTGGTTCATTTACAATGCATGCGGAGCTACTCCGGGTCCGCAGGATGCGTTTTTAGTACTTCGAGGAATTAAGACATTGCACTTGCGGATGAAGGCACATTGCGAAAATGGCGAGAAGGTAGCACGTTACCTGAAGAACCATCCAAAAATCGATAAGATTTACTGGCCTGGTTTCGAAGACCATCCTAACCACGATATAGCTAAAAAGCAGATGAGAGGATTCGGTGGTATGGTTTCCATCACACTTAAAGATGCAGATCTGGCCGAGACATTCCGTGTAGCTTCTTCATTTAAAGTATTTACTCTAGCAGAATCTTTGGGAGGTGTAGAATCGCTGATTAATCACCCTACTTCAATGACTCACGGGTCTATTCCGAAAGCTGAACGTGAAAAAGTTGGTGTTACTGACAACCTGCTTCGATTAAGCGTAGGTGTAGAAGATATAGATGATTTGCTAGCAGATTTAGAACAAGCACTTAAATAAAGACGATTGGAATTTTTAGCATTAAAGGATTTCCTGGAGGTAAAGGTTGCGCAATATAACCGGCCCGATTTTATTTCCAGCGACCCAATTTGTATACCCCATCGTTTTAATAAAAAACAAGATATCGAAATTGCCGCATTTTTTGCGGCAATTTTGGCTTGGGGCCAACGGAAGACTATTATTAATAAATGTACTGAACTGATGGCCAGGATGGATAATTCTCCATATCAGTTTATGCTTGGACATTCCGATCAGGATTTGAAAGGTTTACTCGGATTCAAACACCGGACATTTAATGACACAGATCTATTATATTTTGTAGCTTTTTTTCAGCAGCATTATATGCAGTCAGAATCTCTGGAAACTGCCTTCCTTCCTGCATCATTGGGGCAGTTTGACGCGGAAACAGCACTTAATCATTTCAGAACTTATTTTTTTAGCTTACCAGATTCGCCACGCCGTACAGTAAAGCATATTTCCTCGCCTTCTCAGAAGTCCACCTGTAAAAGGCTGAATATGTTTTTACGCTGGATGGTCCGGAGTGATAAAGCCGGCGTAGATTTTGGTCTCTGGTCACGAATTTCTACTGCATCGCTGATCTGCCCGTGTGATGTGCATGTGGATAGAGTAGGAAGGAGCCTGGGTTTGATTACCCGTAAACAAACGGATTGGAAAACAGCAATAGAGCTTACTGCGGAATTAAGTAAATTTGATCCTGACGACCCTGTTAAGTATGATTTTGCCTTATTTGGTATGGGAGTTGAAGAAAAGCTTAAATTATGATCAAATTCAACGCAATTATAGCGCGTTTTGAACAGAAAGGAGAAAAGACTGGCTGGACCTACGTGACGGTTCCCGCTGCAGTCGCGTGCCTGATTAAGCCGGGAGTTAAAAAAAGCTTTCGTGTACGGGGCTTACTGGATCAGCATAAAATATCTGGACTGGCGTTATTGCCGATGGGAGAAGGGGATTTCATTCTGACCCTGAAAAGCAGTCTGAAAAAAGTCCTTGAAAAGAAAGAAGGTGATCCATTATATCTGGAGCTGGAAGAGGATATTGATTTTGAGATTTTAATGCCCCCGGATCTCGAATTATGCCTTTCAGAAGAACAAAAGCTGATGGATTCCTTTTTAATTCAGCCCAAGTCACATCAAAACTACTTTATCAATTGGCTTAACGCCGCGAAAACAGAACCGACACGGGTTAAGAGATTGACATTAATTGTTATGGCTATGGAAAAGAGATTAAATTATGGCGAAATGATCCGTGCCGCTTCTGCTCAGGAACGTTTATAACTTCTGAACCAGCTATTTATTTTCATTTGAATTACACCCAGGAACGCCTCTCTGAAGATCCGTGTACTCATTTTTGACGTTCCTTCAGTACGATCTGTAAATATAATTGGAACTTCCACGACATTAAAGCCGTACTTAATAGCGGTAAATTTCATTTCTATCTGAAATGCGTAACCAACAAACTTTATCTTATCAAGCGGAATAGTTTCCAACACAATTCTTTGATAACACTTAAATCCTGCTGTCGCATCCTGAATATTTATTCTCGTAATCAGCCTGACATACATCGAAGCGAAATAAGACATTAATACCCTGCTCATCGGCCAGTTTACAACGTTTACCCCACGGACATAACGTGAGCCAATAGAGACTTCGGCACCTTTTACACAGGCATTCCGCAGTTTAATGAGGTCATCCGGATTATGAGAGAAATCGGCATCCATTTCAAAAATATATTGGTATGGACGCTCAAGAGCCCATTTGAAGCCATGAATATAGGCTGTACCTAATCCAAGTTTACCTGTTCTTTGTAACATGTGCAGTCCGGCAAACTCTGTCTGTAATAATTTGACAATATCCGCTGTGCCATCCGGAGAGCCGTCGTCAATAATCAGTACCTCAAAAGGAAAACTAAGGCTAAAAACCTTGCGGATAATCCTTTCAATGTTTTCTTTTTCATTATAAGTAGGGATGATTACTAAACTGTCTGACACAATAATGGGGTATAATATAAAACTCTGGCGAAAATATGGTTTAAAACTGAGAAGATGCAGCGAATTAAGAAATTTTAACAATCATGAGACCTATGTCCATAAGCTATAAATACGAAATCCCACCTTTTTTAGAAAGTGGGATTTCGTATTTACAGTTCTGAAAATAAGCTTCTGTAGGTAAATTGAGATTAAGAAGTTGCCGTCATCGTTTTTTGTAACCATTTAGTTAGCACGAATAAGATGATAGAAGCAACACCAGCCATACCAACGAATAACATGAAGAATTCGTTTAAATTATTCATTTCATAACCGGCAAAATTAGTAGAATGCCCACCATCCGGATATAATGAACTGAGCTTTCCGCTTAATACATTCGCACCTGCGTTTGCAAGGAACCATACAGCCATTAATAAGGAAGCGAATTTAAGAGGAGCCAGTTTATTAACTAGTGATAATCCGATCGGAGAAAGACAAAGCTCACCCCAGGTATGGAATGCATACATACCGATCAGCCACATCATACTCACTTTTATACCAGCGCCAACATCCTTTACTCCAACTGCAATGACAAAATAGCCAACAGCCAGAAGCATTAGGCCAATAGCCATTTTCGTCGGTGCTGAAGGTTCTCTTCTGCCTAATTTGATCCATAACCAGGCGAAAATAGGGGCAAAGACCACAACAAACACTGAATTTAAAGATTGGAACCAACTGGCTGGAATGGTAAAAAAGCCAAGATCACGCTGTGTCGTTTCTTCAGCAAAGAAGGTTAGAGAAGCACCGGCCTGCTCAAAGGCACTCCAGAAGAATACGACGAAGAAAGCAAGGATGAAAATTACAGAGATTTTCTTTTTCTCAACTTTAGTTAATTTTTTGTCACTGAAGATCATATAAGCGATACCGAGTACAGCCGCCAGCAGTAGGTAACTCAAATAACTGTATACATTTGCATCTATATAAAGCAGACCGACACATACAGCGGAGAAAAGTAATAAAGACAGGTAAACTAATACCGGATTCATCTCTTTCCCTTCCTGGACAGGTTTCATGCCTAGTGGAGCTCCTTCTGGTCCGCGGACATATTTGTCTTTTAAATTAATGAAGACGACTACGCCGATCATCATCGCAACAGCTGCTGCAAGGAAAGCCCATTTATAATCTGCCGGGTTTCCGGTGTCTCCAAAATAACCACAGATAAATGGTCCTAAAGCCCCACCGACATTGATACCCATATAAAATATCGTATAGGCAGAATCCAATCGGCGGTCACCAGGTTTGTAAAGCTGACCCACCATGGATGAAATGTTTGGTTTAAAGAAACCATTACCAGCAATCATAAATCCAAGGCCGGAGAAAAATAGGAACGAAGATACGTCAAGATTCGTCTGATAGAGCGACGCACAGGCGAACATTAACAATTCACCAAGAGCCATGAGTATACCACCTGTGATAATAGAGCGGCGGTTTCCCCAATAACGATCGGCAACAAAACCACCGATTAGTGGTGTCAGATAGACAAGTCCGGTATAACTCCCGTAAAGATTGGAGGCGAAAGCTTTATCAAAAAGTAGCGCTTTAGTCATAAAAAGCACCAGGATAGCCCGCATACCGTAGTAATTGAAACGTTCCCACATTTCGGTAGCGAACAGAACATATAATCCTTTTGGATGGCCTTTCGACGCATCGTCCAGTTGTTCTGGCTTAAGGATTTCAGATTGATCCATAATGAATATTAAATTTATATAAAGTTTGCAAATTACAGATTTAGCAGGTTTCTACCCGACTATTTTATTCCTTTTTCCCTCATGATGCCATTAAGCCATTTTAACAACATAAAAGCTACCAGAGCCGAGAATAATAATAAGAAGAAGTTAATCCAGAAGAAGTTGGCCTTATTCTCATAAGTATCCCATAACGTTGCCAGTACACCTGATAGTTTATTCCCGATTGATGTAGCCAGGAACCAGCCGCCCATCATCAGTGAGGTAATTCTTACCGGACTTAGCTTGGAAACCAGGGAAAGACCCATAGGACTCAGAAATAGTTCACCGATTGTGATGACACCATAACTTGCCATTAACCAAAATACCGAAACTTTTTCAGCTCCGTTTCCGCCTGAGTATACTGCCCCGATCATAACCAGCACAGATAAAGCCGAAATCAGTAAACCAAATGCAATTTTTGTAGCTGTAGTAGGTTCTTGATTTCTTTTACGAAGCCAGGTAAAGAAAGCTACTATTAGGGGGGTAAGCAAGATTACCCAGCCCGGATTAATTGACTGACTTATATTTGTTGCCCAGACCTCGATCTGCGTACCTTCAGCGAGACGTTTTTCGGGGGCAACATTTTTGAAATAGGTAGGGTAATTATATTCCTGTAATACTTTGCCATCAGCTTTCTGTAACCGGAAAGCTTCGTCATATAAAGGAACTGAGTCTTTGGCCATTGTAAGCTGTTGTGATAAACTCAGACCGGAGAATATTTTAGCAGCCATCGGGTTCTCCACGTGACGATCTGTGTAACGGTCCGCCCAGGTGTTTAACGCAGAACCATTCTGTTTGAAAACTGCCCAAAACAGAATTACTACAGCAAATATGGTGAGCAGTGCGGCGATAGGCCTCTTTTCTGACTTATCTGCTTTAGCGAGTAATGAACCATAGAAATAGATAACCGGAATGCAGGCGAATATAAATGCGTCCGTAGATGGAGAGCCAATTAACGCGTGCCCAAGAACCTGCGTAGGAACCACCCATCCGATTACACCTGCAATTACAGCAGGGAAAAGAATAACCATCACAATTTTAAGGAATGACATATCACCCTGCTGCATTCCTTTCTTCACGTCAAAAGCACGATAATGCTTCATTCCGTAGAGAAAGATACCTACACCCAGGAACATTCCGATACCGGCTGCAAGAAATGCATAACCCCAGCCAAGAAGAATGTATAGTGCGGCACCAAAGAAATTACAGATAAATGCACCAACGTTGATACCCATGTAAAAAATATTATACCCTTCATCTTTTTTATCTTCATATTCTGGTGTAGAATATATATTTCCGAGTAAGGTTGAAATATTTGGTTTGAAAAAGCCATTACCTATAATAACGAGTGTCATAGAAAGGTACAGGATTGGCAGGCTGTGAATTGCCATCATACAGTATCCGACTCCCATCATCAGGCCTCCGATAATAATTGATTTGGTATAGCCGAAATATCTGTCGGCGATTAAACCACCCAGAAAGGGAGTTAAGAATACCAGTGCAATAAAAGTACCGTATAAATCAGCAGCTTCTGCTTCTGTCATGGCAAATCCGGCTTTCACATCTTTGAGGTATAATGTGAAAATACCGATCATCAGGTAGTAGCCGAAACGTTCCCACATCTCGGATAAAAAAAGAAAAGTCAGGCCCTTCGGGTGCTTTACCTTATTGTTTTGATTCATTAATTTCAGATATTATTTGTGTGTGTAGCGAACGAACGCATCGCGCAATATAGGCACATGAGCGCATACTCGCAAATCCGGGCCCGTTCGATAGTTCCCGGATTTGGGTTTTTCCACTTGTATAAATATCTTTTTTCAAACGAGCTTTATACAGCTTCGATTACTAGTGCGCTTGCACCACCGCCGCCATTACATATCCCTGCCACACCTATTTTACCGTTGTTTTGTGCCAGGACTGTCAGTAGCGTCACAACGATTCTTGCTCCGGATGCACCTAGCGGATGTCCTAAGGCAACTGCACCACCGTTAATATTTACCTGAGAGGATTCGATATTTAGTTTTTGATTATTTGCCAGAGAAACGACAGAGAATGCCTCGTTTATTTCAAAGAAATCTACATCACTAATAGTTTTTCCAGCTTTTTCTAATGCCAGTGGAATAGCCTTTGCCGGGGCAGTGGTAAACCATTCTGGCGCTTGTTGTGCATCAGCGAAACCCAGTATACGTGCCAATGGTTTTAACCCCATTGCCAGTGCTTTTTCAGCACTCATTAAAACCAGCGCTGCTGCACCATCATTTAACGTAGACGCATTGGCAGCCGTAACTGTACCTTCCTTTTTGAAAACTGGTTTTAAACCCGGTATTTTGTCAAACTGGACCATTTGAGGCTCCTCGTCTGTATCAATAATGGTTTGTTTACCTTTTTTGTCAGTTATGATTACGGGAACAATTTCATTCTTGAATTTTCCGGCAGCCTGCGCCGCTTGTGCGCGCTGATAAGAACTGATTGCAAAAGCATCCTGATCTTCACGGCTTATATTGCAGTTATCTGCGCATAATTCTGCGGCAGAACCCATATGGTAGTCATTATAAACATCCCAGAGACCATCCTTCATCAATCCATCTGTCAACTGGCCGTGTCCAAGCCTGTAACCTGTTCTGGCTTTTTCCAGATAGTAGGGAACGTTACTCATACTTTCCATGCCACCAGCAATTACAATGTCATTTGCACCTGATGCTATACTTTGGGCAGCGAGCATAATAGCTTTAGTGCCTGAAGCACAAACCTTGTTGATTGTGGTTGCGGGAACATCGGGGAGACCTGCAAATTTAGCTGCCTGAGTGGCGGGTGCCTGACCTAAATTTGCAGAAAGAACATTACCCATATAGACCTCTTGTACATCTTCCGGTCGAATTCCGGCCCTTTCTACTGCTGCCTGAATAGCGAATCCACCAAGCTGGGTTGCAGAAAAGGAAGATAATGAACCTGTGAAACTTCCTATAGGTGTCCTGACTGCCGATACAATAACTACTTCTCTCATCTGTTTATATTAAATTTGGTTATGGGCAAATCTAATAATTTTAAATTTGCCCATCGAGATCTTTTTTGCTTGTTTTGGGAAGTTTCTTCCTTTTGCTGGCTTGAACAGCCTGGTGCAGTAAGAATTCTATCTGACCATTGGTACTGCGAAATTCATCCTGGGCCCAGTGTTCCAGCTCTGTGAGTAGCTGCGGATTAATCCGCAGTACAAATGCCTTTTTATCCTGAGCACTCATGTTTAACTATATAAAGTGCCTGTGTTTACAACTGGCTGAACATTTCTGTCTCCGCATAGTACCACAAGAAGATTGCTGACCATTGCGGCCTTGCGTTCCTCATCCAATTCTACGATATTTTTAGCAGACAAACGTTCCAAAGCCATTTCTACCATACCAACAGCTCCTTCCACGATTAATTTTCTGGCTGCAATTACAGCCGTTGCTTGTTGGCGTTGTAACATTGCGCTTGCAATTTCCTGTGCATATGCTAAATGTGAAATACGCGCTTCGATTACCTCAATACCTGCTCTGGAGAGTCGCTCACTTAGTTCACCCTCTAAAAGGGAGCTTACTTTTTCGGCTCCGTCTTTCAGTGTGATTGTAGCTTCTTCGTCTTCAAAGTTATCGTATGGAAAAATATTTGCCAGATGGCGTACTGCGGCCTCACTTTGGATAGTCACATATTGCAAATAGTCCTCAACCGCGAACATGGCCATTGCTGTTTCTTTAATCTGCCACACGACTACAGCAGCAATCTCAATTGGATTACCAAGTTTGTCATTCACTTTAATCTGGTGCCCGTTTAGGTTCCTTGCTTTTAATGAGACCTTCTTTTTTGTGGTCAATGGATTCACCCAGAAGAAACCGTCAGTTTTAACCGTACCAACATATTTACCAAATAAAGTTAGGACTTTAGCCTCATTTGGATTGTTAATAATCAGCCCTGGAAGAACCAGGAACAGATTGATGAGCATAACGATGCCGGCTGCCACAAAATTTTCTGTAGCAAAGCCATAAAAACTGCCGCCTAATAACGCTAGAAAAAGGACAAGAGTCAAATAGCCCGAAGGGGGAGTGATAATTTTTTCCTGATACATAATGATATTAATTTGATATCATAAATGAACAGAAAAAAAAGAATAAATCAAAATTAAATTTTAAGTCCGATGAATTTATTACCGCTGTAAGTCAGTCTATTTCAGTATGGAATCTGAAAATTCGGCATTTATTTAAAAAAAGAATAGGCTTTGTTATTTTTTAAAAACGTTTTTGCAGTTTCAGATGTTTAGATGATGCCTGGAGGGTCTTGATTACCAAAAATATACTGGTTATTATTGACCTCGTTTTACCGTCAGCACTAATCGCTGATAGTATGTTTAGGTAATAATAGTTAATGAAAAACCGGCGACTGTGGATGCATCTCCGGTTTTTTTTATGGCTTCGTTTTTAAGGTAACGGCAATTACCCCATATTTGCCTTTTTCGCCAAAGCGGGCGATTGCAGATTCGCCTTTAAAGACATTTATAGATTTGATTTCGTTGGTGTCCAAATTTTCAATGGAGCTCGTCTCTACACCGTTCACCACATAAATCGGAAGGTGGGCCTTTGCTTTAACCGCCGTCCCCGGGTTTACCTTATTTTTGGACGTCTGGTAATCTGGTGTTGCAAATGCAAAAAAGATCAAAGAGAAACAGGGAACCAATAATAATATACTCCACTTCTTTGTTTCTCGAGATGTCCGTTTTTTCATCATATCAATTCTGCTGAATGGATTGTCGCCGGCAAAAGAACTACTGAAATTGAATACCCGGCTTTGCAGGCTATGGTTTAATAGCGTGGCGCGGTAGGTTGCTCCTGAATTTCCGGCTTGCAATACCGTCTGGTCTGCCAGATACTCATGATTTTGTCTCACCGCTTTCAAGTACAGCCATGCAATTGGATTAAACCATTGGAAAATTCTTACCAACTGTGCGATTTGCATATCTATCCAGTGTTTCTGAATTACATGTGCCTTTTCATGTTCCAGGATCAGGCGTTGTTCTACCACAGAACTAGCGATATCAGTATCCAGAAAAATATAGTTAAATATAGAGAATGAAGTGTTAAACTGATTAGTATAGATGATTTTACAGCGATCTACAACCTCGAAATAATGCTGGGAAACCAATTGTCTTGCCTTTCTCAATGACAGCAGGTAATTAAATATAAAGCCAAAAGTGACCACAAAATAAACTAGCAGTCCGAACTGCAGGTAACTAAGTATAGCAGGCGTTGTTTTCGCTGGATTAAGAACTGAATTTTTGTTAAATATTGGATCAGTTACCTGTACTGTATAAGTGAAGTTGAATAAAGGAATGATAATAGAAAGGAAGATTCCTGCAAGGAGAAAGTATCTGTTGAATTTAAAAAAGGTCTCGTTTTTCAGGAAGATATAATAAATACCGTAACACAGAGACAGGCATATGCCTGATTTAAAGAGATATAAAGCAATTTCTTCCATATCTTATTTTTTTTGTTCTTCTGTTAATTCTTTCCGTGTCTGTTCAATCATTTGATCCAATTCCTCTATTGAATAATTGTTGTCTTTGGCAAAAAATGAAGCCATTGTTGCGAACGAGCCGTTGAAATAGTTATGTAGAAATCCCGAAAGCATAGATCTGGAATACTGTTCCTTTTTAATTAAAGGCAGGTAAGTATTTACACGACCGGCTGTTGTATGACTGACAAAACCTTTATTTTCCAGAATAGTTAGTACTGTGGATACAGTTGTTCTGGCAGGTTTTGGTGCTTCCAGCACTTCCAAAATATCCTGAACAGTAGCCTGCTTAAGGGTCCACAGCGCTTGCATGATCTGCTCTTCAGCTTTGGTCAATTGTACCGGTGTAGGAGATTTCTTCATACTTTAAAGTTAGGACTAATTTTATAGACGATCAAATGATTTTGATTATTCATTGTTGCGGGTTTTGCCGCGCAGATTAAATTTGACCTTTAGCATAAGCTGCGCCGGCCTTAATAGGTAACCAACTATACGGTAACCGATAGCATCATAGTTTGCCGTTACATAGTCTTTTGTATTAAATAAATTAGTGTAGTCCATATTGAAGTCAATAGATTTAAACCGGTACTGCATTCCCGTGTTAGCGAAATGTACTGTTTTGCTTCCTGTATAGATATTTTGAACGTAATATCTCTCATGTGAAACGTAAATTGTTAGTTTTTTAGATGGAAAGAAATTCAGCCGTGAGGATTGTAATTGCATGCGCACTGGTTTGAATATATCTGGTATTCCATAAACTTTATTGCTGCTGCTACTAAATAAGAGACTTCCTGCCACACTAATCCAGGGTCGAAAACGGGTTGAAAAAGCGGGTTTGAAGCTAATGGTCTCGTAAATGGACTTATAGAATTCCTCCTGGCTTATTTGTTCACCCTTATCCGCACTATAACCCGCTTCCATTGTAAAAGTGCCTTTAATTGCATCTATGCCTTTGCTTATCCGCGTGGAAAGCCGGTTGGAGAAACTTTGGTTTGGCAGCATATAAGCGGTCAGTACCTGAAACCCGCCGTTAAAGGCATAACTGTAAATTAAGTTACTCATTTTCCAGTTTGCAGTATTACTGATGTTTATGAAAAGAGATTTTACAGGGTTGTTATAGTTCCATCCTGCCGAAATTCCTTTCAATTCAATCTCTTGCAGTTCGCTGCTACTGCGCATCAGCATGCGATAATTTTGCATAATAATTCCGGGAATAATCTGATCTGCTTCGCCCAGAGTGCTTTTCCGATATAGATTGAGATTTAAATTCATCATAGGGTTGACCTCATAATTTAGATAAATTGAAGGGTTAATAAAGAGCCGGTTTTTAACCTGGTCCAGATGATTGTATTTTTCCCGTATCTGCAGGCTGGCTATCTTTACCGGGACGCTGAAATTGAACCTGAACTTGCCAGTCAGAAAGATGAAATCCGGATTGAAATATACTTCAGCTGCGTTCCACTTCAACTGGTTTTTTAAAGAATCGCCCGAAACGAAGCTCCGGTTATTTTCCTGCAAATCTGAATAAATAAGGCGTTCCTTCAATTCGATACCGGCAGTGTAATTATGTTTGAATTTATTTTGGTTCCATCCGAAGCTCATTTTATTCTTCGTACTCCATTGCTGATCAGTTAAATCCTGATTCCATATACCCGAACCCGAATGAGCTGACAGAAGCGGGAAACTCACCGGGGATACAATTAGTTCCTGTGTCGAACGTTCAAGTCTTGTAACTGAGGACAACTTAAATAAACCCGTACCATATTGTTTTACGAGATCGAATCTGTTTTCTAATACATAATTTGGTTGACTCAGATCTTGAATAACGCTATCACGTTGCACTGCAATGCCCTTGGAAGTTCCCCAGTTTCCCAGAAAACTAAGTTCCTGATTCAGGTAATACTTTTTACTGTTGATATTGTACTTTAATGCACCTTCAAACTGATTGATGCGCCTGGTAGAGCTGAGTTTTTCACTAATTTCCAATAGTTGTTCCTGTGTCAGATAATAACCGGTGTTTGCTAAGCTGTTCCGCTGTTGTACATCCTTCAGATAGTTTAAATTCAGATTAAGTTGTTTATCATTTTCAAATGCCCATAGATTATTTACCGAAATTGCATGAGCTCGATTGAACAGATATCTATTTTGATTAACCGGAGGATCTCCAGGTTCCTGTATGCTCAGTTTCAAATCCTGCTGATTCTGGTTTCCAGTATATAAATGTCTAAATTCAGCTCCTGGGTCCTGACCGGTATTATTTCCCTTATAGGTATTTATCATCTGCCTCCCTGATTTGAAAAACATTCCAAATAATTCATTGTCCCATAAAAATGGTTTTATACCAATCCCTAACTGGGCATTGGCCACTACGACCCCTTTTGCAGCATCCTTTAATTTTATGTTTATGGCAGCTTCATTGGTAAATTCGCTATTTGTAAGTGCTTTTACGGGCTGATGATTTTCCATTACCTGTACCGTAGCCACATCTGCGGCAGTAATATTATTTGTTGCAATTCCATACCGTCCTTGTAACAGGTCTTTCTGTTCGATATAGAATTTATTGATTGGCTTATTGTTATACAGGATACTCCCGTTTTCTTTCACTTCAATACCGGGCATTTTTTTGAGTACGTCTCCAATTGTGCGGTCATTCTGATCCGTAAATTCGTCTACCAAATAGTTTAATGTATCTTTTATCCGGCTTATTCTTGGAGGTTTAACTTTTAACTCCTTTAACTGGATGGCATTTGGGCTTAGTGTGATATTGACCTTTTGACTATGGTTAGCCAGATAAATCACCTTATTTTCCATACCGATTCCACTTATGAAAATTCCTAATGTATCAGCAGCAGATGTAAACTGAACCCGATATGCACCCGAAGTTTCAGTACGTGAATAGGTAAGAATAGAATCAGCAGTTTTAGTTCTAACAGTTATCTGGATTCCGGCAACGCCCTTCATATCGGGTGCAGCAATAATGGAACCGCTCCATATAGTTTGACTTTTAGTCTGCTGCCATTGAAAAAGGAGAAGAAAAAAATATAAATACCTCATTATTTCAGCTCCATAGGGATATAGTTAGTCTCGCCTGGAAATTCTGCGAGGATCAGATTACCGAAACTGAAATTAACCTGCATACCGGGTGCCTGCTTTATCTTCATTTTTTCGAAGTCGGCTCTGCTACATTTTATGCTGCCGGCAGGAATGTGAATCGGAAGTGGCATTTTAGTTTGTTCAAGACCAACCAGCGAGAAACTGAATAGCTGGTGACTGTCTTCCACCTTGACAATCAAGCCAGGCAACCCCATAAATTTCCACGGTCCATCATTTATTGGAACCTCAGGGCTAAACCATGCGGTATATTCCCTTCCGCGAAAGTTTAACCTGGCTTGTTTACAGCTATACGAATTGATGATAGTATCTGGTACTTGCTGTATTTTCCAGTCCATCGGGCCTGCCTGGTCTTCATATTCGAAAGATTTACCATTAACAGCAGTATAGTCTACAACTTTAATTTTACCGGTATTCAGGTCTTTGAATATCTGATAACTTTCGCCTTCATCTGTCCTGGAACTCACTGTACCCTGCATAGTGGATAGATCCTTTCCATTTTCGCTTTTAAAGACTGAGATGGATTTTATAGTTTCCGGATTAGGAATATTCATACTTGCACGGACCATGGAATCTCTGTACTGTCTGGAGGGATCATAAAACCTGGACTTTTCCGCTCCGGTTTCCAAAACCAGCGTATCGCGGCGGGAAGAGGAGGTTGTAGAAGACCGGGTAAATTCGTAATAACATTTGATCTTGGATTCCCCAAACGGGGCTTTATGTTTCGTGTTTTCCTCTGCCTGACTTTGGTCTTGTGTAGTTTTTACGTTTTGCTGTGCGGAAGCTGAGATGAATACGAAGCAGCTTAAAACTGCGATAATACTGGATTTGATCATAAAGATTGATTTTAAGGTTAGAAATCTTTATGCAATCTTAAGTCTATAAATTTAGACAAACAAATTATTTGTGAATTTAGTCTAAAAAAATAGACAAATAAATCTTTGAGGAGAATACTGGGAGGTCTGGACCATGGAGTATGGTTAAACTGGGGTAGTAAAGGCAGTTAGAATACAGGTAGTTTTGTATCGCAAAAAAAAACATATTTATGGAAGATTCATTTAAAATGGAAACACGTATTAAAATTGACCAGGTAGAACAAGCTGGTTACAAAGAAATTCTGAATCTGGAAAAATTTATTGAAAGTACCCCCTTAACCAGAATTCATAAAGATTTAATAAAAATCAGAGCGTCGCAGGTGAATGGATGTGCTTTTTGTATTGATATGCATACCAGGGATGCACGTAATTCAGGAGAAACGGAACAACGTATTTATAGCCTAAATGCCTGGCGTGATACCCCCTTTTTTACTGACGAAGAACGTGCAATTCTAGCTTTAACAGAGGAAGTTACTTTGATAAGTAATCATGTTAAAGACAAAACTTACCAGAATGTCCTGGACCTATTGGGAGAAAGTTATTTGGCTCAGGTTATCCTGGCCATAATCACTATAAATGCCTGGAATAGGATCGGAATAGCTACACAGCTAATGCCGAAGTAGGAATGTATTCTATTGATATTGGGAGGGAAGCTGTTTCAGAATTGAGACGGCTTTTTTTGTTTCTGATTTTGCAATGAGAACCTTGTTATATAAGTTATATTGTGAATGAGAAAAGTATAGTTAGTATGTTACCATATAAATCATTAATACAGCTCAAACGGAATTCTGCCATAGCGCTTCATATTCAAATATGTAATAATTTTATAACACTGATTACGAATGGTACGCTGCAACCAACAGGCATACTCCCAAGTTCCCGTGTACTCGCGGACTTAATTAGTGTAAACAGGAAGACAGTTAAATTGGCCTATGAAGAGTTAATTAGTCAGGGCTGGGCAGAATCCGTTGAACGTAAAGGTATCTTTGTGTTTTCCAGCCTACCTGTTCTTCCTGAAATCGAATCCATTCCTGTTACAGGGGATTCTGAACCGAAAGAATCATTCCTGTGGACTAATCATTTTCAAAATACACACAGAAGCGAAAGTTATCAAAAATTGATACTGACCATCGACGATGGTTTTCCAGATGTACGTTTGACTCCGGTAGATCAGTTAATGCGTGAATACAGGAGTATATCGAAAAGATTTTACGGGAAAAACTTTTTAAAATACGGCGACTCTAAAGGTTCTGAACATCTTCGGACGGCCCTGGCCTTTTATCTTGGTAACACCAGAGGTTTGGTAGTTAGTCCGGAAAATATACTGATCACAAAAGGCAGTCAGATGGGAATTTATTTGTCAGCACAACTTTTACTTCAATCATCAGATAATATCGCCGTGGGTGTTTCAAATTATGCCTCAGCAGACGAAATTTTTAAATACTCAGGTGCTAATCTCCTAAGAATTCCTATAGATGACAGGGGAATGGATGTTGATCACCTAGAGCAGATGCTGGAGCATAAGAAAATTAAAGCTGTATATATTATTCCGCATCATCATTTTCCGACAACTGTAACCATGAGTATGGAAAGGCGGTTAAAGTTACTCAAGCTTGCCAGAGAATATCGTTTTGCGATTATTGAGGACGACTACGATTTTGACTTTCACTATAATAACAAGCCGTACGTCCCGCTGGCAAGTATTGATCATAATCATAATGTTATTTATATCGGCTCTATTACAAAAACCTTTGCTCCGGCTTTGCGGATAGGATTTATGATCGGGCCGTCTGCCTTTGTCGAGGCGGCTTCATCGTTGAGGCAGCTGATCGACAGACAAGGAGACTCTCTGCTTGAAGAGGCCTTTGCTTCTTTATTTGAAAATGGGGAAATGGAGCGGCATTTTCGTAAATCATTGAAGATTTACGAAAAGCGCAGAAATTTATTTTGTGAAATCCTGCAATCAAATTTCAGCGATGTTATCGCATTCAAGGTTCCCGAAGGAGGGCTCGCGGTTTGGGCGGTATTTGATGACAAAGTTAATTTAGCACAGCTGTCCGAAAATGCATCAAAACAGGGATTACATATTCTAGACGGATCATTTTACAAAAATGAAGTGTTCAGTCCAAATGCGTTGAGAATGGGATTTGCTTCTCTCAACGAATCTGAAATACAGCAGGCGCTGGAGGTTTTGAGAAGAAATCTTTAGCCCTCTCTATTCAGCTAATTCAAAGGCAACTTTGATTTGCTCCTGGCCATTAATTATAACCGCTATATGATGCGTACCTGCATTGAAATTTCTGGTAGTAATCAGAATGAATTTCTGTTTTCTCCTAATCTGGGCAGTTTGATTAGAGAGGTAATTCTTTTCACTGATCTTGTATACCTTTCTGGAGAGCTGTCCATTTTTTAGCTTGTAATAGATAGCATATTCCAACCGGACTGTCTGGCTCGCCTTGTGCCTGTTGCTTATTGAAAACGTAAATTCCAGACTTTCACCTATCCTGACTTCAGGATTAATGATTTTAAAGGAGTTGAATTCCATGTCCTTTGCAGTCAGACCATAATGGATTAATATTTCAGGATGTCCTTGTTTCAGTAGAGTTCTGCTGCCATGTTTGATGATAGCATCTGTTTCTTTACTTAATCTGGTCCAGCGCGCAGCGATTTTCAGTACCTCTCCCGGATGATCTTTTGCAATATCATTAAGACTATTCGCTACACTCCGTCTGACCCATTCAGCGGGATCCGATTTTAGATTTTCAAGAATAGGGAGAATTAATGCGGGTTCTTTTTTTAGTATTGGAACGGCCATTGCCCAGGGCAGTCGGGGTCTGCTGCCCTCACTTGCCAGGCGTCTGACCTTGTAGTTTTTATGGGTTGACCAGACCAGCATCTGACTGATCATTTTTTTACCATAAATTAGTAAGAATGGCCGTACCGCAAATTCACAACTTACAAATTGAGTAATAAATTCTAGTGCATCAACTGAGGTTTCATAATCTTCTTTTCCGTAAACTTCTATATAATCAGCAAGGAAAATAAAAGGTAATCCGTCCTCCTGAATACCATTTTTCCTGAATAGCTCAATTGCTTCCTTGATCATCGGTGTGGCCTCTGGATAAGCTGCGGGCAGAAAGTGATGTAAGGTTACCGTAGTATGGCGCATTCTTTCTTTCAGTTCCTTAACCTCGAAATCGGGGCTATAGATCATTTTGATAAAAAGATCTGAGTCGAATTCAGGGATGGTCTGCTCGAATACATTTGCGATACGCTGATAGAAAACAGGGGAATAGAGGTCTTTTAATAGGCTGGCCATTCAATTTAGGTTAGGTATCTGCGAATATCGCGGAAAATTTCACCATTCCACCTGACGACCTTCAAATCAGATATCTCTGACCGGGCTAAACACATCTTTGCATTGAAGTTCTGCGGTGACGACCCGCAGAACTTTTTCACCTTTTTTGTTTTATTACCAATAGGTAATACCAGTTAATCTGGCCATTTCAATCTGAGCGGTGCAGAGCTGATATTCATATTGTAACCTGGTCAACTCAGCCCTTTGTACATTTGTGCTGGCGTTAATTAACTCCAGATTGGTACCAATGCCGTTTTTATAACGGCTTTGTGCAAGTTTTTGAGCTTCCTTTGCCTGATCTATCTGGCCTAAGGCATTCACCAGGCTTGAGCGGTTACTTGCAATGTCTGTAAGTGTTTGTCGTATGTTTTTATCGAAAGAATTGTTTAAAGTCTGCACCCCCATCTTGGCATGTTCTAACTGACTTTGTGAAATACGGCTCTGTTTTTTTATCTGACCACCCCGGTAAATAGGTATCGACAGCGTAGCACCTGCAGTATAATTATATCTAAATTGGTCAATATCTGGTGCGTAACCATTTGAATAACCAGTTCCCGCATTTAAAGTCAGGGATGGTTTACCCCCGGTTTTGCTGATGGCAACTTCCATTTCCGCTTCTTTAATTTTAGAATTCAGTAATTTATATTCCGGATTGTATTGCCTTGCGTTTTCCAGAGCACGGGCTGCATCGGCTGTGATTTCTACACCAGGAAGCAGAAAACCGCGGACATTTACTTCAACCTTTTTTCCAGTTGCATATTCCATTAAGATGTATTGCTTGTTTAAGGTATTCTGAAGATCAATTTTCCGGTTATTTTCCTGATCAATGCTGGATTGTATCGACAAAACATCATACTTTAAAGCATCTCCGTTTTTATATTTGATTTCAGTATCCTTACGGTTGGTCTCTAGAAAAGAAATTACACTATTTTGAATTTCAATCGCCGATTTAAGATAAGCGATCTGATAATAAATGTTAGCAACTTGTGCCGCCATCTGATTCTTATTGTAATCCAGGTCGTTTTTCGCTGACTGGAGAGCCGCTTTGGCCCGGTCAACCTTTGCTTTCACTACACCAAAATCCAGCAGTGTGTAACTTCCATTTACTGCCGCTTTGTAGTTGTTTTTAGGCATAATCTGAAAATTGGGTGACTGTCCGCCGGGGATGGAGATCTCAGAGACAGGGTTAATATAATTATAGCTGCCATTTACCCCTAAGACCGGTAGTCCGGAGGCTTTTGCCAGCCCGATTTTCTGCTGCTCAATATCAATCCCTTGTTCCATTTCCCGGAATTGAGGGAAGTAAGAAAAAGACTCATTGATTAATTCAGAAAGCTCACCCGTTTTTTGTTGTGCGTAAAGGGATGGGGAGCATATAAATAATAGTAAAAATAGACGTTTCATGTGATTGATATTTGATTAATGTGCTTCTGCAGCAATTTTTGCCCTGGTCTCAGCATCCATGGTCTGATTTTTCAGAAGCAGCATAAAAGGGATTGTGCATACAAAAAATATGGAGATCAGCAGGAATCCATCCAGATAAGCCTGCATTTGTGCCTGATTGGATAGGGTGTGATCCAGAACTCCATGGGCAGCCTGTCGTGCAGCCATCGGGTTAATACCTTTTGCTATTAATCCTTGGCTGATTCCTTCAATTCGCTCGGTTAGTAATGGGTTGTTTTCCTGTAGATTGGAAACCAGATCCGACCGGTGTGTTGCGAATCGATTGGTTGCATATGTGTTCATAATTGCGATGCCAAATGCACCTCCCAGCTGACGGAACATATTATTCAGCGAGATTCCATAAGCCATGTCCTGCACTTTTAGGCCTACCACGGCCTGACTGAGTAAAGGGACGGTCAGGCAACCTGTACCAACGCCTCTAAATATTTGTGTCATGGCGAACCATCCTTTACTGGCATCGGGGGAGGCCATTGAGCTGGTATAGCCGTGGAGTATAAAAAGGGTAAATCCAAGGATGACGAAATAAATAGGTTTAACACCTTTTCCCAGGGCCGTTCCGATAAAAGGCATGGCGAAAATAGTAACCAGCGCCCCCGGAACCATCGCCAGCCCGGATTCGGTAGGGGTATAACCCATTACCCGCTGTACCATAACAGGAAACAGGTAGACCGAACCAAACAAGCCAAACCCGCATACGAAAGTTAGTACATTACTCCCAACGAGATTTCGGTTTTTAAGTACTCTTAGGTTAATGGCCGGCGTTTTGGTATGTAATTCCCACCAGATAAAAAATGCAAGACTCACTACTGCCAGTGCGGTCAGGTATCTAATGTGTTCGGTTTGGAACCAATCTTCGGATTGTCCTTTTTCCAGAATATATTGCAGGGCGCCTATTCCAATAGCCAGAGATAGAATACCCATGTAATCTATTGAGATAGCATTCCTGTCGATGTTATACTCATCCTCTTTCCGGTCTATAAATTTCCAGGTCAACAGCGCTGCAACAATTCCGATTGGAATATTAATATCAAAGATCAGTGCCCAATGATAGTTGTCTATAATATACCCACCTAATATCGGTCCGATGGTTGGACCGATTACGATCCCCATTCCAAAAATACCACCGGCAATACCTTTTTCTTCAGGTTTAAACTGGTCGAATAAAATACCCTGCGATACCGAAAGCAATGCTCCGCCGCCTATACCCTGGACAAAACGCCAGAAAACAAGCATCCATAACGAGGTTGAGGCTCCACACATATAAGAAGCGATAGTGAAAATGATAATAGAAGTCAGGTAATAGTTTTTTCTCCCAAAATATCGACTCAAAAAACCGGTCAGCGGGATAATGATGACATTGGCGATAGCATAGGACGTTACAACCCAGGATGCATCTTCCAGCGTCGCGCCTAAAGTGCCGCTAATATTATTTAATGCGACGTTGATAATGGACATATCGATCAGTTCCATAATCGCCGCAGTAATTGTGGTAATGATGATAATGATCTTAATAAATTTATTTCTTTCGGCGGCCATTCTCATCCTGATTAATGAATTTTAACATCTGCTTCTACGCTTAAACCAGCTTTTAAAATAGTCTGAAGTGACGCTAGATCGTCGATATCAATAATCACAGGAACCCGCTGTGTTACTTTTACAAAGTTTCCGGTCGAATTATCAGGGGGAAGGAGTGAGAATTTTGCTCCGGTAGCATCGCTAAAACCAGATATTTTTCCGGAGATCGTATGGTTTGGATAACCATCTACTTTGATGTTCACGGGCTGTCCCACTTTCATATGTTCGATCTGAGTTTCTTTAAAATTGGCCACCACCCAGTATTTTTCATTGCTGACCAAACTGAAAAGTTGCTGTCCTCCTTGAACGTACTGCCCCTTTCTTAAATTGGTTTTACCAACTTTTCCAGTAGATGGCGCAATAATTCTGGTATAAGACAGGTTAAGTCTTGCGCTTTGCAGGGCAGTCTCTTTAGCGGCAATATTAGCTTTAGCCTTTGCTATCTGTGCTTCAGCTGTACCGGTTTGTGTACTCGCCTGTGTGAGTCGGCTACGGCTCGAAATCAGCATTTTTTGTGCAGTTTCGTAGGCAGATTGGCTGTTCTCAAATTGCCGCTGCGTAATGGAACCCTCTTTAAATAAAGCCTCATCACGGGCAACGTCTCTTTTTGCCTTTTGTACTGCTACTTCTTCGACACTGATTCCGGCCGAAGCTACCTGTTTATTAGAACCGATGGTTGGCAGCTGGGATTGGGCACTGCTCAGGTCTGCTTTTGCGCCTAAAAGGTCGGCTTCAGCTTGTTGAACAGCCAGGGTATATTCATGATCATCAATTATTGCTATTGTATCACCTTCTTTGACAACCTGATAATCCAATAATGAAAACTTGCTGATGTACCCTGGTATACGGCTTAAGACTGGAACCGAATTTGTTTCGATCTGTGCATTATCTGTGTTTTCGTGATTTAAAGCATGATTTACTTTGTTGAATACAAAATAACAGACGACAATGGAGACCAACCCTGCCAAACCTATTTTTAACGTCTTTTTAGCTGACGATTGTTTTTTTTCTACTGTTTCCATGAGATTAATTATAGCAGCAAAAGTAAACTTAGTTGACTATTAAAGTCAACTAAGTTTACTAAATATATCAAGGTCGATTAGAAAAATACAATTATATGACAATGAGGTATACTTAAAAAAGTCCTATTTTTACAGCATGGAAAAACAGGATGCCAATGCGCGGGTAATTTTCAGAATAATGTATATTCTTAAAAGACTAACCGATAAATGGGTGTCTAATAATTTATCGAAAGTCAGTTCATCTGACTTCAATGTAACGCATTTACCGTATTTCATGAATATTGGTGAAAATGGGATTTCCAACCATGATTTGGTCCAGCTGATTAAGGTTACCAAGCAGGGTGTAAGTAAAATTATTAAAGAGCTCGAAAGTCTTGGACTTACTTATACTGTTAAAAGTGAGACAGATGCGAGGTCAATTATGATTTATCTTACTGACCAGGGGAAGTCCTTATTCGGTTTGCTGAAGGAGGAAACTTACCAGTTACACGACGAGTATAAAAAAGTTGTCGGAGTTAAGAACTTCGAAACAACCATTGATACCCTGCTGAAATTGATTGATTTGCACGAGCAGAAGGAAATTGATTCGGCTGCCGAAGGTAATTAGGTAATCCTGAGCCTGAAAGGCTCAGGATTATAGTTAAATATTAGAAATAAAAGGTGATTTATGATAGAATCGCGTGTCTGACAACTGCGCGATCAGAAATGATGCGATATTGCCTGCCGTAATTTGCTGACCGGGACAATCTGCCAGGTCTACCGCAATTTCAGTTTTTTGCGCACTAAATTCAATCATTGGTACCCTGACCATGGTCCAGTCTGCCTGGCTTTGGGTGAGCAGCGTGTAAGCATTTTGTCTGTCTGTCTGAATTTCCGGATAATTCTCTTTCATCCAGTTTGTTGCGATTAGCGTACTTTGTCCTTTTTGGTCTGAAGGGGTGTCTATATTGATCCCCGCAACCAGGATATAGCGTTTGATTTCGTCGGCAGACATAACTTTCAAAATGTTTTCCGTAGCCTGCCTGGCTATTAATTGTTCGCCCGGACGCTGCCCGATTGTACTGATAACGGCATTGCAGTCTGTTAATAAATTTCGAATGGTATGTAGATCGGCTGCATCACCTTTAATGATTTCAATCAAAGGGTTCTCGAATTGAAAATTTTCTGGGTTCCTTAATAAAACTCTAAGCTTAAGTCCCTTGTTAAGGAGTTGCTGAATGAGATATTGACCTGTTCTTCCGCCGCCGCCAAGGACAGCTATAGTCTGTATATTAGTTTTCATATTATCTTATAAAATTTGACATAAAGAATTTATGCCCGTACAATTAGTCCGGGCAAATTCAAAGGTCATGACCTTTGTTTGGAGTCAGTATTTTATAAAGAGATTCTAATAATACAAGTATAAGGAAAAACAAATAAGAATTCAGATTCGGATAATAAGCAATTATCATCTTATTTAAGATAGATCATGTTCAATACTAATTTTCTCGGGATGCGCCATTTTAAAAGAGTAAATTTAGGTTTGAGCAAAAAGTATAAAATTGCAGGGACCATTTTTACTATTATAGGTTTTGCATTGTTATTTCTTTAGACCTGCCATTAGGTGTATTTAGAGAAGGGTTAGGGGAAGCCTGCTAATCATATTCTGGGTGGGGGTTACCCTGTGATCTGTTGTCAGGTGTGTTTTTTTTATTGTTGACTATTGTTATGTTTCGAAACAACAGGTTAACTGGACAAAACGGGTCGCAGGGTATTTCCATTCCAATGGTAAACGGAATACCACCGGCAGGGATAGTATAGAAAAGCTACGCTGAAATATATAAATAGGCCCTGTCTTTTGCTAAACCGAAATCTTCGCCCCTTTGGAGGCGTGGGTGTTTTTTCATTACGTCCCGGATAGTTTTCTCAGAATCATTGGTGCTTCTGCAGTGAAAGTTATATTTTTCGGGAACCTCATGATCACTAAGACCTATAGTTCCGGTATAAGTTATATCTGCTCCGGATTCTATACAGATTATTAATAATGTCGTGTCGATAAGCTTACACATTTCTACATGTCCTGGTAGAAGCTTATTATTTGCCATTGCGTTCCGACTGGGTAAATTGATTTAATTTTTTTGCTGTCTGGCAAACTACGATGTCCAGTTCCTTGATACAATCAGAGATCATCAGATAGTATTCGCCCTTTTCTATTGGATCGGATGTCGTATTAGTCAGCTCTGATAAACTTAGTATCGAAGCGACAGGTTTGCGAATAGCATGTACGTTTACCCAGGCCATTTCTCGTAACAGGTTATCTTGCTTACTTATTCTACTCTGCTTTTCTTTATTATCTTCCAGACAGCTTATAAGCGACAAATGACTTTTCTTTTTTCGTTTGTTGTAAATACCAAGCACATAATTCAAAAACAGAGCGTTTGACAGAATAAAGATAAATCCCTTCATCGTGTGAATTATTGTTCTCCCGTCCGGAGTAAGGTTGGGTGTAAATATATAAATCAGCTGGTCACTGCTTATAATCCATACACAGCTTAGTAAAAGATAGCTGATAACAATTCTGTTCTTATTTTTCATTTTATTTTTTTAGGTAAAGAATAAGTATTTGTTGTTTATCTTACCTTACAAAGGTACTTTCGCTCTAAATGTGCTGAGGATCAAATCTTATTTTTAAATAACAGATAAAGACTAATGATAAAAACTGTCACCCATCGTTTTGGTGTTGAAACTGCTTGGATAACAGAGATGGCAGGGGCAATGGGTGGTACAGTTGATGGGAACTTTACATTGGTGCCGGAAATTCATACCGGAACGCGTTATACACTATCCATTAATGAAGATATCACAGTTTTACTGGCAGATGCGACCTACCATCAGGATGTACTGTTCAAACTCAGAAATACAGAAAACGATTTTGCCGGTATTTTTTTTAATCTGACCGAGGGTGAGTCCGTCCATATTATAGACGATATCAGCCGTTCGGTAGGCAGATGGGATTACAATCTGGCTATAGTTGACTCCCAACTTGATCTTGACTATCTTATAAAAGCTGGTAGTAAATCATATAACATCTCTATTTTTATAAAGAAAAAGATGCTCAGCGTTTATCTGGAGCGGGCGGGGATTCTGGAAGATGTGCGTAGCCGTATTTTTGATGGACAACAAAATACAATAATTCATTATGATCAAATGAGCAGCAATAGCTGGCATATCATCAATGAATTCAGACAACTCACACCAGGAGGTGTAACTTATGATTTGTTTCTCAGCAGCACAGTATATTATCTTCTCAGTGATTACCTGAGTTTTTTATTGTCGAGAGAGATTATAATCGGTAAAATAGAGAGTGGGGATGTCTTTAGAATTTTGGCCTCTCAAGCCACACTTGTCAAACATCTGAATGATGCGTTTCCTGGTATTTCAGAACTCGCTGCGGATGCTTTAATGTCAGAGACAAAATATAAGACACTTTATAAAAAAATAACCGGCTTTACACCGCACGCTTTTTTTATGCAAAATAAACTGGAACTCGGAAAGGAGCTGTTGGCTTGCAAGCAATATACCGTTGCTGAGATTGCTTTTAAATTGAGTTTCACTACTGCCTCTCATTTCACAGAGTTATTTAAAAATCAATTCGGCATGTTGCCAAAAGTGTATGTAAATTCTTTATGATGGGATCAGCAGAGGAGCGGCGAGTATTAAAAATTTCGCATCAAATGTCAATGGATTCGGAATGGAGAGCTGATTTTGTAGACCAGCTCGGTGCGCGGATTATAAATTCCAGGCAAATGCGTCTACCAGATGATATGGCAGAGGGATGCTCTTATTTTATGGAAGTTATGCCAGGTTTAATGGTACTTATCGTTGATTTCACATTTCATACCAGCATAGAGTTTACAAAACTTGCCAGTAAAGGAGAATTTTGTATTGTTTATTTTGATCTGAGTGACAATATCAGTCTGCATCAGGTAAATGGCACAAGACATCAGGTTGGCTACCAGTCCAAGCTCGGTTTAGGAATTGTAGATGCAGCTTTAAGAAGCACTTATATCCCTGCTGTAGGGGAAAGAATGTATTCGTTTCGTTTACTGGTATCCAAATCTTTGCTGAAGACATATTTTCAGGAAAATATGTCAGCGCTAATGGTAGATCGGACATTTGACGGTCGAAAGAATACTATGTTTTTCTATAGTCACATTAAAAGTTCGACCTGGCTTGCTTTAAACCAACTCAAAGATACCAGCTATGACAGCCCGTCATTCGAACTGATGCTTAAAGGAGTTACATTTAAAGTTTTTGGACACCTCATTGAGCAAATGAATGAAACAGGGCCGGTCATTGTCAGACAAATAACCGAGGTTGATGCTGCACAGGTTATGAAAACTCAGGCGTATCTTATGGAACAGTTGCAGGAGAACTTTCCTGGAGTTGATCTGTTGGCAGAAATGGCGGGAATGTCGGTATCTAAGTACAGCGATATATTTAAAAAACTTTTTAAGTTCAGTCCTAAACAGTTCTTTCTGAGAGAGAAAATGTTGTTGGCGCAAGTACTCCTGGGAAGCGGCGATTTTGGGAATATCAGTGAAGTTGCTTATGAAGTCGGCTTTGGAAAACCAGGATATTTCTCAAAGCTGTATAAAAATATGTTCAATGAGTTTCCTTCCACTGCTTTTAGGAGTCGGGAATAGTGCTTATTTTAGTTAAAACCCAAATATGAACCGTAGAAATTTTATTAGAAATTCGAGTGTTGCAGCCAGTGCCGCGTTACTTACAAACTCCCTGTCTGGATTCAGTATGGAAGCGAAGTCCAAATTTAAACTTGGATTACAGCTTTTTACCATTCGTGACGCTATGAAGAAAGACCCTGAACTAACGCTGAAGAGTGTTGCTAAAATGGGATATGAAGACCTGGAAACTTATGGAATGGGCGAAAACGGGCGCTTTTACTATGACATGCCTACCGCTGATTTTAGGCGTTTGTTGGGCGATTTAGGTTTAACTACCTCCAGCGGGCATTACGACTTACATAAATATATGAATAGTCCTGAAAATGAGATGCTCAATTATGTGGATAGCTGTATAGCTGGCGCATCTTCAATCGGACAAAATTATATCACATGGCCTTGGCTGGCTCCAGAGGACAGAACTTTAGACAAATTTCTTTCTTTAGCCAGGAAATTGAATTTAATTGGCGAACACGTTAGTAAGGCGGGATTAAAACTGGCTTATCACAATCATGATTTCGACTTTGCAGATCTGGGAGGGAGGTCTGGTTATGATATTATTATGGAAGAGACAGACCCTGATTTAGTAAAACTTCAAATTGATTTATATTGGGCAGTGAGGGCTTCAAAACATGATCCTGCTTACTATTTTGAGAAACAACCGGGAAGATTTGAAATGTGGCATATAAAAGATATGGATCGCGTGACTCAGGATTATACCGAATTAGGCAATGGAACTATTGATTATAAACCGATTCTGAAGCATGTGAAATTGTCGGGAATGAAATATTATTATTTGGAACAGGGTGGCAATTTCAGCACAGGTGACGCTATGGATAGCATCACACAAAGTATTCAATTTTTCAAAAAGAACCTTCAAAAATTAGTTTAACAAGTATTTAATTCTTTTTGAGCAATTACTTCCAGGCATTCATTAAGCGTCTTAAAATAATAATTTCAGCGACATGGTAAGCATTGTGATCTGCTATCTGAAGGGCTTCGCGGAATATGGTTTGTCCGTCACCACCTGGAATTTGCTGATATAGATCTTCGCTCTTAACCAGGTTTGTAAACTCTTGCAGATCATTTTTGATTTGTGTGACTGAATTGTTCCAGCTTTCTTCATCAGCGGGTTCAGCCTCTTTTGGCCAGAACCCCTCAGGCCAATCGGGTGACTGGTGCTTCACATTTTTGGAGAATTGCAGCATATCCCACTGTGCAATTCTGATGTGCTCAACCAATTGCCATATGCTATATGGTAAATTATGCGGCTGAACACCGCGTAGGTTTTTAGGAAGACCAGCGATTGCATCGCTCAGCCCGACATGAGCTGTACCTTCGTTTAGTAGTTTTTCAAGTTCTGAGACTAAGAGTTGTTGCTGATCATTCATTTTATGTAATTGATTGTTCGTCCAGTATATTAACATAAACCGCACTTTACTGTTTTAAATCAATTTAATCTCGGTGACTATCACTGGTAAATAGGGGAGTCGCATTACCAATGCTTTTCAACTCTTCTGCCCATATACTACGAAACTTTAGAAATAGATAACACGCTGTTTGTCAATTGTATTTATTGTGTTATGTTATATTTTCTTTACGGTTTACCGTAAAGAAAAGTCTTAACTGATCCTTATTTTTGTGTCTCAATTTTCAATTGATGTTCGAAGAATATAAGAAAGAGTTGCTAGAATCTTACTTTTTAAAAAAGTCGCAAAAACAACTTTCCAATAATTTGGAAAGTCCAGCTCGCTTGAAATTAAAAAAAGAGTGTCTTAAGATTTTCAGAGACAAATACACCAAAAGTGATGATGAGATGCTGAAGGCCTTTTTTGATCCTTTAAGCAAGTTTAATGATCATATAAAGAGTATTGAAAGATTTGAATTAGATAAATTCAGGCCTTTAGTCAATTTTTTGCAAAAAGGAACAAATATCAGAGATGAAGAATCTGTAAAGCTTTTAGCATGGCTGATAGACTTCGAGCCTTATCGGAATTGGAGGTGTAAAGACGATAGTAAAGGTACAGGTGTGCCACCCGGGATAACCGAAGGTGAGCCAGAGGGTAAAAGTGAGGGCACAGAGGATCCTCGTGCTAACGAACCGCAGGTGCCGGATCAGCAAAGTGGCTGGTCAAGTTCAATTAAAAGAACGATGATCTTTTGTATCACGTTATTTGCGGTTGCAGGTACTGGGTTCTTTTTATCGGGAGAGAGTAGGGTGGGTTCGGTCAGAGAACCGTTATCAGATGAGAAATGTATGTATTGGACAGGCGAACATTACGAGCCTATTAAATGTGACAAAAGCATTAAACATGCGGATGTAATGCCTTTGAATCTCGAAATGTTATATGGTTTAAGACGGATAAATGCGACAGATACCCTTACAAAGTATTCGCTTGGGAAAGTTTGGTATTCGAAAATACGAGGTAAACATGAATTTTTCACTGACAGTGGTACGCATCCTGTAGAGCCTAATAAAAGGCTAAAACCATTAACCAATTATATATTGAGTAATTACGTTTCCTATCATAGATATCTGTTGACACGATTAGTTTGGTCAATAGGAATAGGTATTACCGTTGCTGTATCAATAGGTATGGTTTATCTTTTTCGAAGAAAAAACAGGCTCAAAAGCCGAATTGGAAGCGGCATGATCTAATCTTTCAAATATCCTTTATTTCTAAGTTTATCGATTACTTGCTGACCTATCTGTAGATCCCATTCCTGACCTGCAATCATTGATTCCTGAGTAATCACAGGAGTTTTTTCTGCGAATTTTTTACCCACAGGTGTATCATAAAAAGCGATCACACCAGTTAGGTCATCTTCAGTTAAATGCTTTTGATAGATTGGTAATACTAAATTAATAAGCTGGTTAAGTGCATCTTTATTCATTTCTATGGCAACTTCATCCCAAAATTCTTTGGGAACGTTTGATTGCTTTTCTTTGAACATGGTAATCATTTGATTTATTACTCCTTTGTAAGCAACCTCTGATCCTGATACCTGCATCATTTTCTTTAATGATGCTCTGTAAGTACTATTTTCCTGACCGAAAGTAACTGTTGCGCTCAATAGAAGCAGTAGTGTTAGAATAGGTGTTTTCATGGTTGTTGTTTATTTGACTACAATTTCAATCAATTTTTCTTGATCCGATCCTGGATCCCAATTGTCTGAACCGATTGGATGGATATAAAACAAAAAAACCTTAAATCATCTGATTTAAGGTTTTTTGCCGACTTTTAAGTCTAATTGTCGGGGTGGCAGGATTCGAACCTACGACCTCCTGCTCCCAAAGCAGGCGCGATACCGGGCTACGCTACACCCCGAACAAGATCAACAATGAATTTCGTAAAGTTCTTCGTTGTTGTTGGGATTGCAAAAGTACAACATAAATCAGGATTACAAAATTTATTTATTGTTTTTTAAGACGTTTACGTACGTTTTTTAGTAACTATCTGTATTACAATTAGAAAAAAATATAAATTATAATGAGTTTCTTTTAATAACCCGGAAGGGTATTTCAATGCGGACCTTCGAATTATTTAAAATTAATCCAGCTGCTTCTTTTCCCATTCTTACGAAGTCACTAGAAATAGTTGTAATACCATTCCACATGAATTTTTTATATGGTGCGTCATGATAGGAAATCAGGCCGATGTCTGTTCCGGCAGTTAGTTGTTTTTCGTTAATTTTCTCTATTAAGACTGGTAGTTCATCGTCATTCAAGCTGATATAAACAGAGTTTTTTCTAATGTCGTGTGTATTAAGACAGAAAACCGTTTCACTCTCAAATCCATTTTTATGGCAGAACCTGAGAAAACCAATTAGTATTTCGTTCGAATGACACGCATGTTTGGAAAAGATGATCTTCAGATACCGGTATTTTATTAGATGAGGTATAAGTTCTTCCAGTGCATTAAAAATATCTTGTTCGTAGTTCTCATAGATGGCACTGAATTCGCCTGAAATAGATGCTGGAAGCGTATCTACGAGAATCAACTTTTTTGAAGGCAGGTTGTTAATTAGTTTGTATCCTAGGTGCTCGTCAACAGCAAAACAAGGGATAATTACATAATGATCGTAGGAATCTGCCCATGTGCTGAGGAGATCCCTAAAACGGTTAAAATTGTTATCATAGAGGTGTAAGTCGATATTGCCGAAGGATTGAATTTCCGAAACAAAAGCATCGTATATCATTCTTTTATGTAGAGTCATTCTGTCGAAAAGCAACATGATTCTTGGCATACGGATAGGGGAGGTCCCTGTTAAAAAATATCCTTTACCAGCGACAGATTTAACAGCTCCATTATTTTTCAATGCAATATATGCCCTCTCTACAGTACGCCTTGATGTGCCCGTTTTTACACTCAATTTATTTATAGAAGGTAATGCGTCATTTTCGTTAATGTGACCGGTAGTCGCGTTCATAATTGCATTAGCCAATTGCTGATACTTCGGAATGCCGGCATTCAGATCTAATTTTAGAATTCTAATGATATCGTCTTGATACATATACTTAAAATGAGTCTTTAAATGTATAATATCAGTTCTGTTTAGATGAAGGAGTAGAAAATATTAATCTTAAGTAGTTCTGGCGGTGAACATATCAGACCGGGTTACTGGTAGCCCTATCAAATAATCCTGATGGTCCGCATCAGGATTATTTGTAATCTCACTGTAACATTTTTTTGAACATATGCATCTTATGGGTATAAGATTCAAAAAATGAAAACGCTAATACTACTTACTGCCGCACTGTTATGGAATGTGATATTGCCGCAAAATATGCAGGCCCAGGATCAGCCGGTGTCAGGAAAAATATCAGGAAAAGTGCTGGATGAAAAAAAGGAAAGGTTTCCTTATGTTTCCGTAAGCTTGCTTCAGGCAAAGGATTCTGTCGTCCTTAAAGGAACGATCACTGATGATCAGGGTAGCTTTACGTTTCCAAAACTCATAGCGGGTTCTTATCTGTTGAAATACCAGGTAGTAGGTTATTCAGACATGGTTAAGGGGCCATTTGTGATATCAAGTGAGAAGCTGGCTGCGGAAGTACCGGCAGTAGGCATGTTAACTACTGTGAAACAATTAAATAATGTAAATGTCACCGCAAGAAAGCCGCTTATCGAAAGACAGGTGGACAAGACAGTTCTCAATATAGAAAATAGTGCACTCGCAACCGGAAATACAGCACTGGAAATCCTGCAAAAAGCGCCTGGTGTGAGCGTTGATAAGGACGGGAATATCAGTTTGCGTGGAAAAAAAGGTGTGACAGTTATGATTGACGGTAAACCAACCTATTTATCCAGCGAACAATTGGCAAATCTTCTACGTTCTACAGAAGGAAATTCAATTCAGTCTATAGAGCTGGTTACGAATCCGTCAGCCAAATACGATGCTGCAGGCAATTCAGGAATTATCAATATAAAATTGAAAAAGAATAGCAATTTCGGAACTAACGGGACCGTAACCGCAGGTGCCGGCTATGGTAAATATGGAAAGTGGAATACCGGGCTATCGCTTAACCATCGTCAGAAAAAATTCAACTTTTATGGTGATATCAATTACAGTAGAAACAAAAGATTTCACGTATTAAATATAGACCGGGTGAATGAAACAGAGGAGAACAAGACGTTTTTTGACCAGAAAAGTAATGCAGTCGGACGCCGGAGAAATATGAACTATAAAGCTGGATTTGATTATTTCATAACCGATAATCATACTGTCGGTGTTGCCGTAAATGGTTACAGAAGTACAGGAAAGAACGACGTAGATGTCAGCACTGCCATTGGGTCGCAACGATTTGAGACAGACTCTTCTGTAATTGCTTTTAATCCAAATGATTATAAATATACTGGGATAACTTATAACCTGAATTATAAAGGAACTTTAGATACTACAGGGCAGGAAATTAATGTGGACGCTGATTATTCCAGATATCTCGGCAATCCGGACAACTTATTTGAGAATAAATACCTGGACAAAAACGGGCAGGTATACAAGGCCCCCTTTATCTTCCGGAATGCAACGCCTTCTACGGTGAATATTTACACAGCTAAAGCGGATTATACTTATCCCATTAACAAGAAAATGAAGCTGGAAGCAGGAGTGAAGGCAAGTAAAGTCAATACAGATAATAACTCTATTTTTGAGAACTTCGTAGAGAATCAATGGCAGAATGACGTAACCAGAAGTAACCAGTTTATATATGACGAAAGAATTCAGGCTGGATATGTTAACCTCAATAAACAGTTTTCCGGGTTGACAGTGCAGTTAGGTTTGCGCGGAGAAAACACAAATTCGAAGGGTAATTCCATCACTGAAAATAAGATAGTTAACAGACAGTATTTTGATCTGTTTCCCAGCCTTTTTGTTAACCGTGAGCTATCTAAGAATCATGACCTTGGCTTTTCATACAGCAGGAGAATTGACCGTCCCGATTACGAATCGTTAAATCCATTTATCTTTTTCGTTGACCTTTATACATATGGAATTGGTAACCCATTTCTAAAACCGCAATACACAAACTCTTTTGAACTTAGCTATGGTTATAAAAAAATGATCAATGTGACAATGGGTTATAGTCATACCAGCGACGTAATAACCCGCGTACTTGTCTCTGATACTGCTAAGAAAACATTGTTTATTTCTTCGCAGAATCTGGCTGTCCGCAACGCCTATAATATGAATATCAGCTCCCCTGTGAACTTTACCAAATGGTGGACTTCATCTAACAATCTGACTGTTTATTATAATGAGTTTAAAACTCCTGATTTACTCGGTGTTCCCTATGAAAGTGGAAAACTCGCTTTCAACCTAAATACAAATCAAACCATTACCCTTGATCCCAATACTAAATTTGAGATGTCGGGATTTTATCAGTCGGCACAAGTTGAGGGAACTTTATCACTGAAAGCTTTCTATGGTGTCGATTTGGGAGTCAGCAGGACATTTATGGATAAAAAGTTAAATGTGAAGGTCGCTGCCAATGATGTGTTTTATACACAGAAATATCATATTACCAGTGCACTTCCCGGACAGAATTACAGAGTCAATGAAAGGAATGAAAGCAGGGTATTACGTCTGACCTGCAGTTATAGGTTTGGTAACTCTGGGGTAAAGGCAGCACGTCAGCGTTCCAAAAGTTCAGATGCAGAGTCAAACCGGGTTAAGTCGGGAGGTTAGACGGTCTGATCATATTCCGACTTAATCTGACTGATTACACTGCTGGTCATAATTTTACCGACGTCCTCTATATTTGCGAGATTATGCTTAACGAATTCATGATATGAAGCCATATCGGGTGTTTTAATTTTGAGCATAAAGTCAAATGTTCCGGTAAGCTGGTAACATTCCAGAACCTCTTTGGCATGCAGAACACACTGGCGAAAATTTGAGAAACTTTCGCCGGTGTGTTTTAACATCGTGATCTTAGTGATGCAGATTAATCCGGACTCTATTTTACTACGGTCGATAACTGCAATGTATTTTTTAATAAATCCAAGATCTTCTAAACGTTTTCTGCGTTCAAATATCGGAGAGATGCTTAGGTGAAGAGAATTCGCCAGTTCTTTATTGGTGAGTTTTCCATTCTGGTGTAGCAGTTTTAAAATTCCAATACTAGTTGAATCCAGTTGTGTTTTCATAGTTGAATTTTTCAATATTATAATGAGGGCAGGATCGTACAGGAGATCTGCCTTTACGTAAATGTAACCTTTTGATAACTTTTTATTGGCCCAGATGATTTTACTTTAGGTTAATTATACGTTTGTTTTTAGAGTTAGAAATAACCATAATTTCGGTGAACATGTGAGCTAAAAGGTTATAATCTCTTTATAACTGGCATTTTTTTTCACAGCGAATTCTCCCGTTCAGGGACATTATGATAAGGGGAATAGCGTTTCTTTTTCGGCTTTGATCAGAAGATACTTTTGCACATATTATGTTGATGAAATTCGACCCTTTTGAGGAATACCAACATCTCGGATCTGCAAAAATAGGGAATGTGAAAGGTTTTTTTTTAAGTGTTTAAGACTGGAAATGAGTGTTCTAGCAGTCATTTATTTCAATTACCGGCCTATTGTAAAATGATTAGTTAACAACACTTGTTAATAACCCGGATTTATCCACAATAGAAACTGTAAAAACGAGTTAATTAATTGTATAGTAGTGTTTTAGTGGTTGGGTATAAGTTTATATTTTAATGTTGGTAATTTTCTTGAACTTCGCATTCTCCTTCACGAGAGAAGTAAATTTAACATTAAACTTTATAATATTATGCTGACACAAAATACCTGTACTACTGTTTGGAATAACTCACTTCAGACTATAAAAGCAAATATCCCGAATCAAAGTTATAAAACTTGGTTTGAGCCAATTTCTGCTTTAAAGCTGGAAGGAAATGTTCTTACTGTACAGGTTCCAAGTTTATTCTTCTATGAGTGGCTTGAGGAGCATTATGTAGGTTTATTACGTAAAACTGTTAAGCAGCAGCTCGGTGAAGAGGGCAGGCTTGAATATAATATCGTTGTAGATAAATCTCCGGGCAGTATCTCTCCTTATCCGGCAGTGAACCAGGGAACATCTCATAACACAACTCAGAAAGCACAAGGCTCTTCTGCACAGATCACACAGGCTAAAGATTTGAAGAATCCGTTTACGGTTCCAGGACTGAAGAGACTGAATGTTGACCCTCAGCTGAATCAAAATTACACACTTGAGAATTACATTGAAGGTGATTGTAATCGTCTAGCACGTTCAGCAGGTTTTGCTGTTGCTGCTAAGCCAGGTGCTACGTCTTTTAACCCGCTTATGATCTATGGTGCGGTAGGTTTAGGCAAGACTCACCTTGCACAGGCAATAGGCAATGAGATTAAACGGACGTTACCTGAGAAACTAGTTATATATGTGTCCTGTGAAAAGTTTTGCCAGCAGTTTGTGGAGTCTCTGAAAAACAATTCTATTAATGACTTTGTAAACTTCTATCAGGCAATGGACGTGATCATTATGGATGATGTACATAACTTTGCAGGAAAAGAAAAAACACAGGATATCTTCTTCCATATTTTTAACCATTTACATCAAAGTGGTAAACAAATTATCATCACTTCAGATAAGGCACCTAAAGATTTATCGGGACTTGAAGAGCGTTTGCTGAGCCGTTTCAAATGGGGACTTTCTGCTGATTTACAAATTCCTGAACTGGAAACCAGAATTGCGATTCTTAAGAAAAAAATGTCAGATGACGGTATTGAGCTTCCAGCAGAAGTTGTTGAGTATGTAGCAAATCATATTGATAATAATATTCGTGAATTGGAAGGTGCAATGGTCTCTTTAATTGCACAGTCTACGCTAAATAATAAACAAATTGATCTTCCGCTTGCTAAATCAATGCTGAAGAATTTTATTAAAAATAGTACAAAAGAAATCTCAATGGATTATATCCAGAAGGTGGTTTGTGAGTATTTTGATGTCGCTGCTGAGCTGGTTAAATCTCCTACCCGGAAGCGCGAAGTAGTTCAGGCAAGACAGATCTCTATGTATCTTTCCAAAAGCCTGACTAAGTCATCTTTGAAAAGTATCGGTGCATTTTATGGTGGAAGAGACCATTCTACAGTAATTTATGCGTGTCAGACCGTAGACGATCTGATACAGACTGACAAAAAGTTTAAAACCTACGTGGCTGATATAGAGAAGAAATTGAAAATGAGCTAAACAGCTTTATAGATTTTGGAGAAAAAGGCACCGGTGATTTAGATTTCACCGGTGCCTTTTTTATTTTACACCTGCCACCCTTTAAATTTAAAGCGCATATTTATGAACTGCAACGAAAGACATGTCAGGGCTAATCTTATTTTTTAGCCTCAATAGCATTTGAAAGTGCAATTTCCAGCCCCTTATTCTGATAGGATGGGAGAACAGCGAGATCAAAAACGGATTGGTTTTCTTTTGTTGCAGACAACACTGCCGATCCTGCCGGGATACCATTAATAAAGGCGAGGTAATAATAATTATTATTTCTGCTAACGGATGGATAATCAATTGCTAGTTCTTGTTTAATAATAGCGGAGACGATTGACTGCTCTTCTGCAGTACTCACCAATTTAACCGTTATAATCTGCGGAGATTCATTTTTAGCTAATTTTTCCTTGACCATAGCTTCTGCTCTTTGCAGGAAACTGCTTTCCTTTAATTTCTCTTCAGTTTCGTTGAGTGCTTTTAACAGATTGTTCGTGTTTTCGGTTAAATCCACGAGGACAGACTCAATAATAGTCCAGATCGGGCGAAGCTGATGTACAAGGTCAGAACCCTTTTCTGTCAGGAACATATTTCTTTTCCGCTCATCTCTGGTATCTTTTACTGAATCAACGAGATCTCTTTTTTCAAGTTCTTTTAACAATGCAATAAGCGCGGGATGACTAAGGCCTATTTGCTGAGCCAAATCCATAATTCCTAATGGAGATTTGACAGATAAAACATATAGTACCGGAAACCATTTGGTTTCAAATTCAATTCCCTGTGTTTTATAAAAGCTGTTTCCGTCTGCGCGAAGTAAATCATGTATGCGGAGTAAGCGTGTTCCAATTGCTAAAATTCCAGCGTCATCTATAATATTTTTCATTCTTACCAAATATAATGAATGTGTAAATATTTACGTAAAATAAAACTGATGTAGTGTTTTATTTATATTTGGCTGGTAAAACCTATTGATCATATCAAAACTACATAAAATGAAATATAATTTTAAGAATGACTACACCAAAGGCTGCCATCCAGATATATTAGCGGCACTGTCGACACATAATATGAGTGCGGAGGATGGTTATGGTGAGGATAGTTTTTCTTTGCAGGCTGCTGCGCTGATAAAGGATAAGATTGGAAATAAAGACGCGGGGGTTTATTTTGTCTCCGGTGGTACCCAGGCTAATCTAACCGTTATTGCCTCTATCTTACGTCCGTATGAATCTGTAATAGCGGCAGAGAGCGCCCATATTCAGGTTCATGAAACCGGTGCGATAGAAGCTACAGGGCACCGTATTCAAACCGTAAAGTCTGCACATGGGAAATTAAAGCCGGCAGATATCGAAAAACAACTAGATAAGTTTGAGGAAGTCCATACCACAATCCCACGCATGGTGTATATATCCAATTCAACTGAAGTCGGTACCATCTACAGCAGGGAAGAGCTAATTGCAATTAGCAACTTCTGCAGAGAACATGACTTGATTTTATTTGTAGACGGAGCAAGATTGGCTTCTGCGTTAACTTCAATTGATAATGACCTTTCCCTGGAAGATCTCGGGCGTTACACAGATGTTTTTTATATCGGTGGAACTAAGGCGGGTGCATTAATCGGGGAGGCAATTGTTATCAATAAGCCGGATCTGCAAAAGAATTTCTTGTATAATGTAAAGCAACGTGGAGCACTATTGGCTAAAGGAAGGTTGTTTGGAATTCAGTTCCTGGAATTATTTAAAAATGAACTGTTTTTTACGCTCGGTGCACATGCGAATCAAATGGCCAGGAAGTTAAGTTCCGGCATAACTGATTTAGGATTCAGCTTTTTAACGCCAACATGTACAAATCAGATTTTTCCGATTTTCCCGAATGCTGTTATAGCGGATTTACAGCAGGATTATGCATTTTTTACATGGGAAAAGATTGACGCAGAAAAATCTGTGGTTCGTCTGGTAACTTGTTGGGCTACTGATGAGGGTGCCGTTGACGAATTTATACGGGACTTAAAAAAAGTATGCTCCAATCATACCTAAAATAATACGGGAGAAGCCTCCAATCATGCGATTTGGGGCTTCTCCTGTATTATTGATTACATATCAATTCTGCAGCAGCTTTTGCCAGTTTAATCGGATGTGAATTACCCAGTCCCTTACTTCGGATAATTGCGCCTTCAAATAGCATCATTACCTGCATGGACAATGATTTGCTATCCTCTAAATTTCCCTCTTTCAGATAGCGTTCAATCAGTTCCTGAAGAGCTTGGACATAAGCATCACAGGCCGTCTCAATTTCCATAGCCTTATTTGCGTATTCATTCTTAGCATTCATTGCAAAACAGCCGTACTGCTTACCGGCATCTACATGCATGGACAAGAAGTCGAAAATTTTTAACGCCTTTTCAACCGGTTTTTTTGAGTCATATTTTTGCAAATAATTGAAAATAACCGTGTACATAGTTTGGTGATAATAGTCTATTGAAGCAAGGATTAAACCTTCTTTAGAAGCGAAATGCTTGTATAGCGTACGTTTGGAAATGCCTGTGCCTTGAATTATCGCATCTACACCGGTAGCGTGAAAGCCATTTTTATAAAAAAGTTCGTAAGCGTATTTAATCATTTCATCCCGTTTAAGGGATCTCGAGCTCAAATTTACTTCTTTAGTCATAATTGATATTTTTCCATTGCAAATGTAAACTAAACGGTTTACATTTGCAATTATGTAAACCGATCGGTTTACATATAAAAGTTGAATTTAATTACAAGAAAAATGAAAGACAATAAAAACATGGGCACTGCAGTAGTAACGGGTGCGTCTTCTGGGTTAGGCGAAGTATTTGCCGAAAGACTAGCCAAACGCGGATATAATTTGAAACTGGTAGCACGTCGTAAAGACAGGTTGGATAGCCTTGCGGAAAAGTTAGAGAATAAGTATGGTATCAAAGTAACCAATCTGGTCGCAGACTTAGGGTCTGAAACGGATCTGCAGGGTGTGGTTAATGATCTGTCGGCAGATAAGAGTATTACTCTTCTCATTAACAACGCAGGTACTTCCACGCTTGCGTCAGTTACTGCGACAAGCACGGAGAAACAAAAAGCAATGATCGGTGTGAATGTAACTGCCTTAATGCTCTTATCAAATGCGGTGTTACCATTGTTTATAGAAAGAAACGAAGGTGTCTTAGTTAATATAGCCTCAGTTTTGGGATTTTATTCATTACCAATCAGTGCTGTTTACAGCGGAACGAAAGGTTTTGTGGTGCAGTACACACGTGGATTGCAAGAAGAATTGAAGGGAACAAACGTCCGGGTTCAGCTAGTAAATCCAGCGACCACTGCCACTGAGATTTGGGAAGTAGGAGGCATTCCGCTGTCGGCTTTAGATGCGTCTACTATTATGGAAACTGAAGACTGTGTAGATGCAATTCTCGTCGGGTTGGATAACGGTGAATTAGCTACGCATCCTTCAGTCAATGATCAGCAGTTAATAGATAATTATGAAGATGCCCGCCTCAAATTGTTCAAGGGTTCACAGCATAGTAAAGCCGCTGACCGTTATACTATTCAATAGAGAAAAACGGGTAGTTCATTAACCAAGGGTTAATAGAGTCATGTGTTGGTTTCATCAACATTTGCTTCACACTTTGTTCGGGGTTTGTTCGGACTTCCTTCATTGTTCCTTCAATCGGAATTGAAGAAACAATGAAGGAACTGTGGAGGTGATACGGACAAGATCCGATACAATCACGAAATACAGTCTATCGTATGGCGATAAATAGAAAACTGGAAAACTTTCTTTACTGTTCACTCCAGCCGGTATGATCTTCGAACCGTTTCTTGCCAGATTTAAGGAATTGATGATGATTATAATTGGCTTCTAAAACTCTTATGTCGAGAATATTCTAGCATTTTCATTAAATTGTGACATCATAATTTATAGATTAATAGAAATCATTAAAAAAAAGATAATTCTTATGAGTAAGAAGTTAACCTCTCTATTTGCAGCATCAGCGTTTATTTTAACTCTATGCTTTTTTACAGTATCCTATTCAACTGATAAAAAAGGACTGGAGAGTGAAATAGAGGGCAAGATCACTTACAATAAGGAGAAGCATAGCATCTCGCTATCATGGCCAGCATTTGGCACCTCCGGAGCTTATAAAATCACAAGAGGAGGTAGTCGTCTGGCTTCAGATTTTGCGTTCGTAGGGTCGACTTCCAAATTGATATTCACAGATATTAAACCAGGTGCGGATAAGTACGAAAACTATTATAAAATTACCCGCAACTCAATAACAATAATACTTTCGCTGGAAGGCCAGATTTTTGGTGACAATATGTATTTCTACGATAGAAAATACGAAAAAGCAGAAACTTCAAGGAATGAAATTAATTCGCATTTTTCCACGATCGGTCTGGGCGGACCGAATGGTGAGTGGACTACAAAACGTCAGGCGTATTATTTCAAAGCAAACGTTAATGAGCAAACTTATGATTCAGGCGGGTCAGGATCTGCATCATCGGCAGCGGCTAACTCGATAGAATTGGGATTTTACGCCCACATTGGAGGTTTGGGTAAAGTACCGGCAGATGTTAAATTGGGTTCTGTATTCACCAGACCTCACCTTTCGGGCGGAGCAAATGCCACGTGCACATTCTGGCGTTCTATGGAAAATGTGGCCGTGATGCGAGATTTTGCCTGGACAGTTTCTCAGTCAACCAGTGCGCGCAGGATGCTGATTGAAAGCACTTCGAAATATATCTCAGATGTTGGAAAAGACAATTTCTGGGGTAGCGGTGGTTTTATCGCCGATACGCATTATACATCGTCCAGACCAAACTGGGGTGGACAACAACAATGGTACACCAGAAATGCGGTTTTTCCTTCTGGTTCGGGAACTATGGGTGGTTCTTATAACATGGTTTGGCAGGGTTGCGTAAATCCTCCGCAAGCGGACGAGGCCAACTCTCCAATTTCTAATACACCTATTATCAGAGAGAAACCTTTCCTCTTTATAGATAACGATGGCGAATACAAAGTATTTGTTCCGGCATGGCAAAAGAACAGAGTAGGAGTTTCATGGTCGTCGACAGATATGGGCGAAGGCGAAATTCAGGATTTGCTTACCGACTGGTATATTGCAAAAGAAGGCGACACAGATTTAGAAATTAATACGGCACTAAAGGCCGGTAAAAATATATTTTTCACACCAGGACATTACGCATTGAATGCGCCTATTCAAGTGAATAGAAAAGATGCCATACTTCTGGGTGCTGGTATAGCTTCGGTAACGCTGGAGCCTACCGAGAAGAACACCTGGGGATGTATTTATGCCGACGATAAGGATGGGATTATCATTGCTGGATTGCTTATGGATTCATTCAATAGTACGACTTATCAGGTTAGAATTGGCGATGAAGGAGCGAATGCCGACCATGCCGCAAACCCTGTTTTGCTTACAGATATCACTTGCAGAGTGGGTGGGGTTCAATCAAAAAAAATTCAGATACATACTTCGATGCAAATAAACAGCAATAATGTAGTGGGTGACCACTTCTGGTTGTGGCGTGCCGACCATGGTTCGCAACCCGGAGGAGATGCGCGTTGGGTGCGGGATAGGTCTAAAAACGGACTGATCGTCACTGGCGACGATGTTACGATTTATGCTCTTTTTGCAGAGCACTATCAAGAGTATGAAGTGTTATGGTTAGGAGAGCGTGGCAGGACTTATTTCTTCCAAAATGAACCTCCCTATGATGCACCGAATCAAGCAAGCTGGACTAGTCAGGGAGGCAGAGTCGACGGTTATGCAGCATTCAAAGTGGCTAATTCCGTTAAAGAACATCATAGTATAGGAATGGGTTCTTACGCAGTGATCACAGGAACCGACGGTCATGTGAATAAGAAAAACGGATTCGAAGTACCTAATAGCCCGAAAGTGAAACTCGAAAAGATGTGTACTACACGTTTTGCTGGGCCGGGTAATATCCAAAACGTTATCAATGGGATAGGTGGTAGCACAGAAACCGGTGTGAAGCGTGTTGCATTGTATAACAACGGTGCAGGTAAGCAGCCTTATGATGAAGTATTTGATTTGCCGGATCGTGAGTCATATCCTGCAAAGGTGCAGTCAAACTAGGTTAGCTTTAAAAGGGATATAACGAAAAAAGAGGCCATAAGCCTCTTTTAATAATTTTGTGTCGGGGTGGCAGGATTAGCTGCGCTGATCCTGAATAGGGGGGATTCAAACTCAAGCCTCGTTCTTCGTACCTCAGAGCTGGCTTTTTTATTTACATACCGTCCTCCAAAACATCGCTGCGCTCGGTTTGGGACGGTATGTAAATAAAAAAGCCTCTTTTGCTTTAAGCAAAAGAGGCTTTCGTGTGTCGGGGTGGCAGGATTCGAACCTACGACCTCCTGCTCCCAAAGCAGGCGCGATACCGGGCTACGCTACACCCCGAAAAAATGGTATCACCTTTTTGTTTCCTTTAGGTAAGGATCTGCTATCCGGCAGAGACCAAATTTGCTGATCGTAATGATCTTTCTGATTTGGTGTGCGACAAAGGTAAGTAAATAGATCACATTTTATGCATTCGTTTTATTAAAAAAAATGAAAAATAACTTAATTGCCTGCTGTTCAATTAGAAAAATTTCAATTGGATGTAAAGCTTCTATTGAAAACGGATTTATGCTTCTGGAAATGGAGGTTAATTTGAGGTTCGATCCGGGAAACAGCATACTTTCCCGGATCAGACTGCTCAATTGTAAATGAGATTTTCGCAGATATTAGTTTGCAGACAGGAGCTGGAATGCGATTGCGGCAGTCAGCTTAGCCGTTCTATCCGCTTCGTCGTAAACCGGGTTAAGCTCGGCAATGTCCATGCTGATCAGTTTGCCGCTCGTCATGATGAGTTCCAGACAGCTGAAGAAGAAATGATCAGGATAGATTCCTGTAAAAGCAGGAGCGCTGACTCCGGGGGAGAAAGCTGCAGAAAAGACATCCATACAGATAGTCAGGTAAACATGATCCACAGAATCTATGAAGACTTTGATTTTTGCCAAAACCTCCTCCTGACCTTTACTAGCAAATAGCGCTGCCGGGATATGCGCGACACCTAACTTCTCTGCGGTCAGGAACAGTGCCTGGGTATTTCCATTTTTTTGAATACCGACTGGTAAATAGTTAAACGTCTTACCACTTTGCATACAATCATTAGCGATCTGTAGAAATCCGGTACCGGAACTAAATCCTGCAGACCCCTTTTCCCGAAGATCAAAATGAGCGTCAAAATTTATAATACCAATACTTTTTTCTGGATTAATGGCGTCATTGATACCACAGTAGTGTCCATATGCGATCTCGTGACCTCCGCCAATCAATAAAGGAGTAAGCCCTTTATGGAGGGCTGAAGTAACTAATTTAGCAAGCTCATGTTGTGCTTTTTCAAGATTACCATCCGTACAACAGATATCACCCAGGTCATAGATGGCAGTTTGTTCATTAAAATGTACGGGTAGGTTAGCAGAAGCCTTTCTGAAAGCAGCAGGGCCATTCACTGCGCCTGTTCTGCCACCATTTCGTCTGACCCCTTCATCAGATGAAAATCCAATCAGGGCAAATGCAATCGCTCCAGATGCAACGCTTGGTATTTCATTTTGCTGCAGATCAATGCATTGAATGCGCTGATGCCATCGCTGTTGTGTAAAATCAATTCCGTCTGTCCGTCCCTGCCAGTTTTCCTGCGGAGTACATTTATAGTTGAGTTGATCAATTTCCATATTAATTTTTAACTAGTCTTCCATCTTTCCAGACTTCAGCAGGTTTTAATTTCCCTTGATAGTATAGAATCTCACGATAATCAGCGGTAGGGTAGGCCTGCATATCGGCCACCATGCCTTTGGCAAGAACTCCTTTATCTACAATATTCAATGCTTTTGCCGCCCTGAAAGTTAGTGCTGCAAATACTTCTGCAGTAGTCAGCTTTTCGGATGCGCTTAGGACAGCAGCCTGCATGAGCAGATCTCCCATTGGGGCAGATCCTGGATTCCAGTCGCTGGCGATGGCTACGCAGGCACCGTTATTGAGCAACAGACGTGCTGGCGCGTATGACATGCCCAGGCCAAGAGATGCTCCCGGGAGCACAACTGCGACGGTTGAGGATTGATCGAGTAGACTCGCCTCCGCTTCACCAGATGCTTCCAGGTGGTCCGCTGAGATTGCACCAACCTGAATTGCAGCTTTCAGTCCGCCGGTGCTAAACTGGTCTGCATGCACCGTCAGGTTGAACCCCATTGCTGCAGCTTTATTCAAATAGGGGATAGCTTCTTCTACAGAGAAAGCACTCTGTTCAATGAAAATATCAACCCGGTTTGAAAGTTTCTGCCTGCTGATTTCCGGTAGAATGGTCTGCAAAACAAATTCGAGGTAAGCTGTAGCATTTCCACCAAAGTCTTTAGGGTGGAGATGAGCAGCGAGGCAAGTAGAAATGAGGTCTGCCTTGGTTTTCTGATTCGCGTTTCTTATCGCGGTTAATTGTTTAAGTTCATGTTCAAGATCAAGGCCATAACCACTCTTAACTTCAATCGTGGTAACACCTTCGTGTAAGTGCCTGTTCGCCCTGGAGATAATACCGGCTTCCAGCTGTTGAATACTGGCTTTTCTGGTCTGCAGCACAGAATCCCATATACCCCCTCCACTCTTAGCAATCTCCAGATAAGATCTACCCTGTATTCGAAGGCTGTAATCCTTTGCGCGGCTTCCGCCAAAGCAAATATGAGTATGGCAATCGATAAAACCTGGTAAAAGCACACGTTCCTGATCGATCTGTTCGACTATAGCGTAAGGGTGCAGGCTTCTTAATGTCTCAAAATTCCCTACGTCTTCGATTCTCCCGGCTTTGGTTAATATGCCTGCATTTTCAAGGCAAACCAACTGATCGTCGGAAACGGAACCATGCATTTTAATGCCCTCCATAGTCAGTATTTGTGAAAAGGGACCAATTAATTTATGTGTTTCTTTTTCCATTATCCGATTGTGAGGTTAAATCTTTCCGCCCATTCTTTTGCCTGATCGTAACCGGCATCTGCATGTCTGAAAATACCCATAGCCGGGTCATTGTACAGCACCCTGCGGATACAGCTTTCTGCTCTTTTCGTTCCATCTGCAAGCACCACCATTCCCGCATGTTGAGAATAACCCATACCAACTCCGCCACCGTGATGAAAAGATACCCAGGTTGCACCTCCCGCTGTATTTGACATCAAATTGAGTAGCGGCCAGTCAGATACTGCATCAGAACCATCCAGCATACCTTCAGTCTCCCGGTTTGGAGAAGCAACTGATCCGCAGTCCAGATGATCCCTTCCAATTACAACCGGCCCTTTAAGTTTACCGCTTGCGACAAGTTCGTTAAACAGTAAACCTGCTTTTTCCCGGTCACCCATTCCCAGCCAGCAAATTCTTGCCGGTAGACCCTGGAAACTAATCTTATCCTGAGCTTTTTGCAACCAATTGATGAGGTCTGTGTTTTCGGGAAATGCCTCCATTAAAGCACGGTCAGTGGTATATATATCCTCAGGATCACCCGATAGTGCGACCCAGCGAAACGGGCCTTTCCCTTCACAAAAAAGGGGACGGATATAAGCTGGGGTGAAGCCCGGGAAGTTAAAGGCATTTTCAGCACCTCCTTGTTTAGCAAACTCCCGAAGATTGTTTCCGTAATCAAAAGTGACTGCACCGGCCTGTTTCAATTTGAGCATGAAGTTCACATGCCTTGCCATACTTTTAATTGATTTTGCTTTATAGGTATCCGGATCACCAGCGCGTAAAACGCTCGCCTGTTCAACAGTGAGTCCATTTGGAATATACCCGTTTAACGGGTCGTGTGCAGAGGTCTGATCGGTTAGTATATCAGGAATCAGATTGTTTGCAATTAAACGCTCCAGCAGATCACCGGCATCGCTGACCAGACCCACTGATAACGGAATGCCTTTCTCAATAGCATCTTGCACCCATGAAATCGCTTCTTCGTAATCGTAGCTGATCTTGTCTATATAATTCGATTCTACACGTTTCATAATCCTTGATGCATCCGTATCCGCACCCAGAAAAACGGCTCCGGCCATCGTGGCGGCTAGGGGTTGTGCACCACCCATTCCTCCTAAACCAGCACTGACAATGAGTTTGCCTTTCAGATCATTGTTGAAATGTTCTTTTCCACAGGCTATAAAAGTCTCGTAAGTTCCCTGAAGAATACCCTGGGTTCCAATGTATATCCAGCTGCCTGCTGTCATTTGTCCATACATCATCAGGCCCTTGGATCTTAATTCATTAAAATGCTCCCAGGTTGCCCATTTTGGAACTAAATTGCTATTTGCAATTAAAACCCTCGGCGCTTCCGGATGACTGCGGATAATTCCCACGGGCTTGCCGGACTGGACCAGTAAGCTATGGTGCTCATCTAATTCAAGTAATAATTCAATTATCTTTCGCAATGATTCCGGGTTACGGGCAGCCTGTCCGATACCACCATAAACAACAAGGTTTTCCGGGTCTTCTGCAACCTGACCGTCGAGATTGTTTAGCAACATCCTTAATACAGACTCTGTCTGCCAGCTTTTAGCATGAAGCTGCATACCTGTAGGTGATTTATAATTTGGATGATTCGCGTATTTTTCAAGAAAGGCTGAATGATTCATCATGTTTTAAATTTATATGGTGAGCAGATGCAGTTTGGTTTGCAGTTTGTAGAAAACTGCCGCTTGTCAAAAGTTGATGGATGGCTTGTATATCCAATGCGAAAATCCGGTCTTCGGTAGCAAAGCTGCTTTTTTGGCGGATAAGCTCATGGCAAGCTTCTATAACGGGGCCTGATCGAAGGGGGCGGCGAAAATCGATAGCCTGAGCAGCATAAAGTAATTCTATAGCCTGAATGTATTCCAGGTTGTCAATTATCTGATTAAGTTTTCTGCCGCTGATTGAACCCATGGATACATGGTCCTCCTGTCCGAGCGAGGTTGGGACACTGTCTGCACTGGCAGGAAAGCAGAGTGTTTTATTTTCGGTTACTAATGCTGCTGTGGTGTATTGAGGAATCATTAAACCGGAATTCAGACCGGCATCAGCAATTAGGAGTTTAGGCAAATCGTACTTACCTTCATTCATTAGGTAACAACGTCTGTCTGCAATATTTCCAAGCTCGGCGGCCGCAACACACGCATAATCTAAAGCCATTGCAAGCGGCTGACCATGAAAATTACCACCGCTGATCGTATCGTCCGCGCTAAAAATAATTGGATTATCTGTCACGGAATTGAGTTCTATTTCCGTTAACTCCTTCAGATGCAGCCACGCATTTCTTGACGCACCATGAACCTGAGGCATACAACGTAAGCTATAGGGATCCTGAACCCGGCTGCAATGTGCGTGAGAGCTATTAATTTGTGAACCGGATAAAAGTGAGGTCAATCTCGCTGCGACCTGGATATTCCCTTTAAAGGGTCTTAACTGATGCAGCCTGGGGTCAAATGGTCTGGCAGAGCCTGTAAGCCCCTCCAGCGACATAGCACCGATCAGATCGGCACATTCCAAAGCATGGTGCAACCGCTCGACTCCTTTTACTGCAAAAGCAAGGATAAACTGGGTGCCATTGATCAATGCAAGTCCTTCTTTAGGCCCCAGAACCAATGGCTCCAATCCATGTTGCTTTAGCATTTCAGCGGCGCTTATCCGGCTTCCATTCCTGTAGACTTCGCCCATTCCTATCAGCGGCAGAAATAAATGTGAAAGGGGAGCAAGGTCACCGGATGCGCCGACAGATCCTTTTTCCGGAACTATGGGAATGATATTTTCTTCGATATGCCAGAGGATACGTTCAAGTGTCGTCAGCGCTATTCCGGAATATCCCTGGGCTAATGCCTGGACTTTGGTAATCAGCATGATTTTAGCAGTCTCGGCCGGAATTGGAGCACCTACACCAACACTATGGCTTTGGAGTATATTGCGCTGTAACAAAGAGGTGTCTTTTTCAGATATACGCGTATCACACAATGGGCCAAAACCGGTATTAATTCCGTAAACCGGATGTTCCCTGACGACAATTTCCTGTACCGAATGCCACGATATATTGATCTGGTTTTTAGCTGTTTCCGATAATTGTCCGACTATATTTCCAGCAGCAATGTCAAGACAGATACCGGTTGTCAGATGATCAATACCATAATTAAATATTTTCTTCATGACTAATAATGTTTTTAGAATTAAGGTTTTCCATGATATTATTTACCAAACCTTTCGATTTGAATTCATCTTCAAGTCTGGTGAGGTTTTCCAGCAGGTGATGCCCATCGGTACCAGCCATATCTTCCATTGCAATTCGGATAGCTTCCCAAACAGGCTTTACGCGCATAAGTAAGGTCTTTCCCTGCTCACTTAAGGTGATTTGTTGTTTCCTGGCATCTGCTGCATGTGCCTGACTGCAGACCAGACCTTTTTGTTTTAGTCCGGCAATTAACTGACTGGCTCCAGGTTGAGAAACTTCCATTTGCTCGGCAATTTCTTGTATTGTGAGTACTTTATGTTTATCGAGTAATTGGAATACGGGGAACCATGTTGTCTCGAAAGCGATCCCTTGAAGGCGATAAGCTTTATTGATTTCTGATAAAAAAAGCTCGCTTAATCTTTTCAGACGGCTGCCTAAGACCAGATATCCAAGTGATTGATAATAATTCATACCTAAATATATAAGTACTTATGTAATATTACCAGAAAAGGTTCAAAAATGTTCGTTACGCTTTAGCTCAAACCTGGAGGAGGGGGGTGTTCGACTACTGTTTTTTGGAGTTCTTATCAGATTCTTTAGGAACAAAATCGGGTGGTACGGCAAGTTCCTCACCATTTCTGACTGCCCGGTAATGTGGAGAAAGGATTTCTATGCCAGCAGCATTAAAAGTATCCTGAATGTTTTCCATCAGGTTGCTGTAAATCTGAGCCTGTTTATTGGGTTCTCTGGTATAAGCGTTAATCTGATAAGAGATGTAAAAATCGTCCAGACTGGTCTGCAATACAAAAGGAGTTGGATTAGAAAGAATATAAGGCGTCTTTAATACCGCTTTGATCAGAAGTTCATAAACATCTTTCCAGGGAACTTCATAACCTATTGTAAGGATATAGTGAATAATAAGCCCATCGCAATCTTCCCTGGCATGATTGGAATAATTGATCGTACTGCTCGATAAAACCATAGAATTAGGGACGGTAATATCTTCGTTTTTAATAGTCTTGATGCGGGTAACCAACATGGTTTTTTCTATAACATCTCCCGTAACCTCACCTATTTTCACACGGTCTCCTATCTTGAAGGGCCGCATGTATGTGATTACCAGTCCGGCAACGATATTGGTAATAGCACTGGATGATCCTAAAGAAATCAGAATACCCAGAAAAACGGAAACACCTTGAAAAGCCGGAGAACCTGATCCGGGCAGATAAGGGAAAATCAGGATCAGCATAAAGGCGTAAAGGACGAAGCGAAGAATATTAAACGTTGGTATCGCCCAGTCTTCGTGAAATCCGCGTAAAGTGATATTCTTCCTCTTTATTTCATAAAAAAAGTAGCGGATTCCTCTCAGAATATATCTGAATATAAAGTAGATGATTAGAATCGTAAACAGATTCGGGAAATAGTGGAAGATGGCCGCCAGTGCGATCCTTAAAGGACTCAGTATCCAGTTTAATAAAGTTCCGGTCCATTTCTCTGTTTCAGGGAAAATGCTGAATAACAGGGGAAGAGAAAGGTAGATAATTAGTATTATAACTATAATCCTTATGATATTGACGATTCTTAGAAAGATTCTTTCCAGATGTTCCGGTGTAAATATCCGGAGGTTGCGGAATTTAAGTCTGTCGAGGAATGCTGTACTTGCAGATTTCAGCCAGATGGAGGTTTTCCGGAAGAGTAAATTGATACCAGCTATAATCAAACCTAAAACTATAATAATCAGCAGAACCAAAGCAATTCTTTTCATCCAATTCACCAGGCTGTGAGCTTCTCTTTCTTTTATAATGCCAGATTTAATCTGTTCTTTGTATTCCCCGGCTAGCTGTTCATTGTTTTTATTAAACCATAGTCCGTCAAGGCCAGAAACAGAAATGATAATTTCTGAATCTTTATAAATCAGATCATAGTTATCGTCATTTTTACTGATTACAATTGAATCGGGATTAAAGAAGGGATCTTCATATAGTTTTTCTATTTTTCTTGATGCTGCAGCTGCGCGTTCGGCTGCGGTAAAAGACCCTGTTCGGGTATAAATATGGAATAATGTGTCCTGATTTAGATGTACAGGGTATCCTGGCGCAGTTTTCTTTAAATCAGCGATTTTACGAAACTGTTCAATTTTTCTCAGACTATCGCTTCTGGTGATCGCGGATAGCTTTTGTTCCAGCTCTATCGTTCTGGAACTATTTCCAGATGCCAACTTTAATTCGGCCTGTAGTTGAATCTTAACTAAAGAATCTATTTGCTGCTGCTGCTGCTCCTGTATCAGACGTGCCTCATCAATACGTCTGCTCTCAGTCTTGAGACTGTCTGCCGGGGTTTGAGCAGATAGATTGCCTGACAGTACAATAATAAATATGAAAGGGAGAAAAATGTATTTATGCATAGGATTAAAATAAAAATACAGATAATCTTTCTTTTCCGGGAATGTATACTCAACAAAAAAACCTTACTCCATCTGCATTGGCGCATCAGGAATAAGGTTTTTGCAATAGATTCAAATCTGCTTGTCAGCAATTTTTATTTTAAATCCGGCAGGAAGGATGGATATCTGTAATCCTGAGCCGGAACGAAAGATTCTTTAATTGTTCTTGGAGATACCCAGCGCAGCAAATTAATCATTGATCCGGCTTTGTCATTTGTACCGGAAGCTCTTGCGCCTCCAAATGGCTGTTGACCGACAACAGCACCGGTACATTTATCATTGATATAGAAATTACCAGCTGCATTTCTTAAAGCAACAGAAGCTTGTTGAATTGCATAGGCATCGGTAGCCATTACCGCGCCTGTTAATGCGTAAACAGATGTTTGATCTACTAATTCTAATGTTTCTGCGAAAGCATCATCTTCATAAATATATACTGTCAGCACAGGTCCAAAGAGTTCCTGGGTCATAGTCGCATATTTAGGATCTTTGGTGACAATTATAGTCGGCTCAATAAAATAGCCGGCAGATTTATCGTACTTACCACCAGCGATAATCTCGGTTGATTCGTTGTTTCTAGCTTTTTCAATCGCATCTGCAAGCAGGTCAAAAGAAGCCTCATTAATTACAGCATTAACAAAGTTGGTGAAATCTTCTACCGGCCCTGTTTTGATCGTAGCGAGATCAGCAAGAATACTGTCCTTAATTTCAGGCCAGAGTGAAGCGGCAATATATACTCTGGATGCAGCAGAACATTTCTGTCCCTGGTATTCAAATGCACCCCTTACAATAGCAGTAGCTGCTGCTTTTGCATTAGCGGACTGATGTACCAGGATAAAGTCTTTTCCTCCTGTTTCACCCACAATACGCGGATAAGTTTTGTATTTGTGAATATTGGTTCCGATAGTTTTCCATATATCCTGAAATACGCCTGTTGAACCTGTAAAATGAATTCCGGCGAAGTCAGCATGGTCGAAAATTACATCACCTGCAACCGGTCCCGAAACGTAGATCAGGTTAATTACACCGTCAGGAAGGCCTGCTTCCTTAAATACTTTCATTAATACCTGAGCTGAATAGATCTGGGTGTTCGCAGGTTTCCAAACAATAACATTACCCATCATGGCAGCAGAAGTCGGTAAATTACCAGCTATCGCTGTAAAATTGAAAGGCGTCAGTGCAAAGATAAATCCTTCCAGAGGACGTTGCTCTACACGGTTCCATACGCCAGAAGGTGATACCGGTGGTTGCTGACTGTAAATTTCAGTCATATATTTCACGTTGAATCTCAGGAAGTCTATGAGTTCACATGCTGCATCAATTTCAGCCTGGTAGGCATTTTTAGACTGACCAGCCATTGTAGCGGCAAGCAGCTCATTACGATATGGACCTGCAATCAGATCAGCAGCTTTCAAGAAAATTGCAGCACGATGTTCCCATGCAAGATTTTCCCATTCTGCTTTTGCTGCAAGTGCGGCATCAATTGCCAGTTTTACGTGGCTTGCATCTCCTTGATGAAAATGGCCTAAAATATGTTTGTGATTATGTGGTGGAGTAAGCGGTTTTAGGTTACCGGTTCTGATTTCCTGAGCACCAATATACATGGGTATGTCCAGTTGATTTTGGTACGCAGACTTTAAAGCAGCCTGCAATAACTCTCTTTCTTTACTTCCCGGTGCATAAGCTAATACGGGTTCATTTATCGGTGCAGGTACGTTGAAAAATCCTTTGATCATAATGGGGTTTATTGTTTCTACCAAATAACGCAGTCTTTTTGCGGATGAATAGCGCAAATATTATCAGTTAATTAACGAAAATTGCCGTATCTAAACATTTATGTCTATATATATCCGAATTAGACAGGTTTGTCAATAATTGTCCGGTCTGTAAGTTTATTATGGGGATTATGGATAATTTAAATTTATAAAGTATAAATTTATATGTTTACAAAAAAGGTTATTGCAACTGACCAGGCATATTTATTCCTTTTTGAACCTAAACACAAACCAGATTACGCTAAACTCATCTTATGAAAGTCATTCAATTTACCGTGCCCGTCGCGAACGAAGGCTCTGTGGTTATACAGGAAGATATTTTACCCTATTTCTATAACTATCTTCACCGGCATCAGGAAGCGCAGATCACCTTAGTCCTGAAAGGAGAAGGGACCCTTGTCATCGGCAATTATACCCAGGCATTTAAAGCAGGTGAAGTTTACATGATTGGCCCGAACCAGCCACACATGTTTAAAGGGGACCCTAAATATTTTGAAAATCTTCAGGAGAAAAACATCCATGCAATTCATATCTTTTTTGATATCAAATTTTTCGAAAAACATTTGAGTTTTCCAGAATTGGAAACGGTGAAAAAATTCGTCACGAATTTGCCCGGAAGCCTCCAGTTGCCTGAGGGGCATCCTGTCGCCAATGACCTGATTGTACAGATTAGCAGGTTAACTGGTCTGGACAGATTAATTCGTTTCTTTAACCTGCTGCAGTATTTTAGCAGTGCCGTAGTAAATTGGAAAGGTTTATCGACCGGATTTACACAGCAATATTATACGGAGTCAGAAGGAATTCGCATGAACGATATTTTCCAGTATACTATTGAAAATTTCTCAGAACAAATCAGTTTGGTGAAGATTGCTTCCATCGCACACATGACTTCACATTCCTTTTGTAAGTATTTTAAAAAGCATACCCGTAAAACTTATTTGTCATTTCTAAATGAGATCAGAATAAACGAGGCGTGTAAAGAACTACTTCATGGAGATTCCAAGTCGATTTCTGAAATCGCTTATGCAACCGGTTTTAACAGTGCAATTACTTTTAACCGTGTTTTTAAAAAAGTTATCGGAATGTCGCCGAGTGAGTATATCCGGGCATGTAAATTTAAAGCATCATAGATTTTTAAGGTTGTGCATTACCGAACAATGTCTGTCCGCATTTGAACACTTAACGATTTAATACTATGTTCAGCGGTGTTAATTCCGGTTTTCGGGTATTGGCATACCATTGGACTAGAATCTGAAAAATTAAAGTAATGTTTAGAATAAACCTGAAAATAGCAATCCGGAACTTATGGAAGTATAAAGTGTATAATTTCATTAATGTCGCTGGCCTGTCAGTTGGTATGGCTAGTTGCATCCTGATCTTTATTTTTATCAAATATCAGCTAAGCTTCGATCAGGGATACAAAAATGAGGATAGAATTTACAGAATTGTCACCGATTGGAATTATAATAGCTTCATAGATCACTCTTCCGGTTCTCCATTGCCATTGGCCAACGCAGCGAAGGGAGAAATTGCCGGAGTTGAAAAAATTGCCAGGGTGATCCGGAATGGAGGAGCTACCATTGTCAAAGACGAATCTGGAAGGCAAACATTTAAAGCAGCAAAGACTGTATTTTTTGCCGACCCGGAATTGTTTGACATCATTCCTGTGACCTGGCTGTCTGCCAGACCAGCTAATTTGTTGGCAGAACCAAATACTGTGGTTCTTTCAGAAGCAACAGCAAAACTGTTCTTTGGCGGGGCAGAGCAGGCTTTAGGAAAGACTTTCTTGTTTTGGAATCAGATGAACCTGAAAGTGACAGGTGTATTTAAGGACATCCCGGTCAATAGTAGTATTCCACTAAATATTGTGATAAGTATTGAAAGTACAGGACAGAAAAATAATAAAGATTGGGGTTCAGTTAGTTCAGGCGACCAGGTTTTCTTCTTAAAATCACCTAATGTATCGGAAGCTGCACTGCAGGCCTCTCTTGATCAATTTAATAAAGTTCATTTTACTGCTAAAAATGTACCTGGGAATCAGAAAAGTGTACTTCAAAAATTACGGGATATACATTTCAGTGAGAAGTACGATAATTTTTCAGACACTACAATTACCAGGAAAGAAATCTACGGATTAGCAATAATCGGTCTTTTCCTAATGGTAACTGCTTGTATAAATTTCATCAACCTCGCCACCGCACAATCTGTGAACCGGTCTAAAGAAGTGGGTGTACGAAAAGTAATGGGTTCCATGCGCAGACAGCTCGTCTTCCAGTTTTTAACGGAGACTTTAGTGATTACGGTAGTTGCGCTGCTTATTTCCTGTATTCTCGCAGAACTGGCATTTCCAGTGATGCAGAATTTATTCAAAGAAAAAGTTGTCTTCAGTCTGTTTCAGGATCCTATTATACTGGTATTTATGTTGGGGTTAGTTGTATTCGTTGCCTTTCTGGCAGGTTTCTATCCCGCAATGGTCATGTCCGGCTTCAGCCCTGCAATGGCTATTAAAAATAAGGTCAATATAAATTCCGGTAGTCTCAGTTTGCGCAGAATCCTGTTGATCGTTCAGTTTTCTATTACAATAGTATTGATAATCAGTACAATCGTAATCATGAAACAGATGGAATATGTGCGAGAGAAACCATTGGGCTTTGCCAGTGATGCAATTGTAATGATAGATATTCCGGGAGATAGCCTTTGCAGAACGAGAATGAATTCTTTCAAAGAAAGTGTGAAAAATATTAGAGGAGTTGAAATGGTGAGTTACTGTGCACGGCCTCCGCTTTCGAGCTCAATGAGTACGACGAACTTTAGCTTTAATGGAATTGAAAACAAGGATTTTGAAGTTAGGGTGTCCTCCAATGACGAAGCATACTATCAGTTATTTAATATTCCATTTCTGGCAGGAAAGGTCTATACAAAAAGTGATACTATAAACGGTTATATAGCTAACGAGAGCTTCATTCGAAAAGTAGGGATCAATGACCCACAAGCAGCTCTGGGGAAGATTATAAATCAAAATGGACGCCAGGCGCCAATTGTAGGTGTAGTGAAAGATTTTAATGACCAGTATCTGAAAGAGAATATTTCCCCAATGATATTTTATCAGATGACCAGGTTTTACGGTCAGCTTGCGGTTAAAATTGATAAGCAAGAGATTAGGCATGCCATGAAAGAGATAGAGACTCAATGGAATGAATATTTTCCGAATGAAATCTACGGGGCGAGATTTTTGAATGATGATATCAATAGCTATTATCAGGCAGATCAGGTTACTGGTTTTCTTTTCCGGGTATTTGCAGGAATTATTATTTTCATCTCCTTTATTGGTCTTTTCGGACTAATTTCTTTTGTAGCAACACAAAGAACAAAGGAAATTGCTATCCGTAAAGTATTGGGTGCGTCGACTATGGAGCTGGTTAAAATGCTGAACGGGTCATTTTTGATCATGGTATTCTTTGCGAATATAGTGGCCTGGCCATTAGCATACCTTTTTGTCTCCAATTGGCTCGACGGTTTTGCTTATCGTATGGATTTGAGCATCTGGCCGTTTTTGCTGGCTATGTGTATTTCGATGGTGATTACATTAATAACAGTAAGTATACGTTCCTACAACGCTGCGGTCACAAATACAATAGATGCGCTGAAATATGAATGATTAGTCAGAATTCGGCTATTTACAACATTAGAAAATCTGCATAAAAGCCAGTTATTTTATTGGTATAAATAGCTTGTGCAACTGCTTGAATTTTTAAATTAAATTATAATATTTACACTGGAATTCTAAATAATGCTTATAGCTGGATTAAATGATGGATTATTTTGTCATAGGTGATATTCATGGCTGTTTTTATACATTTCGAGAAATGTTAAAGAACTGGAACAAGGAAAAGGATCACCTTATTTGTGTCGGCGACTTGATCGATCGTGGAAATCATAGTGCTATGGTTGTTCAGGAATGTATGCAGCTAACTGAAATTTATCAAAATGTAACGATTATAAAAGGTAATCATGAGGCTGAAATAATTGAATACTATGAAAAGGGGGCGCTTGAACACTGGATAGTACAGGGGGGAAAACAAACATTAGAAAATCTCGAACAACATCAGGTACGACTGTCTGATGTGATCCCCTGGTTTGAAGGTCTGCCGCTGAAATTTGAGCAGGATCATCTTTTTGTAAGTCATGCCGGACTTTCGAATACCTTACGGCCCTTCGAGGAAGAAAATCAAGATGGTGTCTTGTGGAACCGGAAGCCATTAAAGAATATTGGAAAAATCCAGGTTCATGGACATACACCTCTGCGGAGCTCCAGCCCGCAATATACGGCAGAATCCGAATCATGGAATATTGATACTGGTGCGGCATATGGCTACGGGTTAACGGGGTTAAAAATATCCTTTGACGGAAAGGTATCTGACGTCATTTTCATCAAAACGCTGGAAAAAGATGTGCGAATTATTTAAGTTGCCCAATTAGTTTGAAAAGCCTAATTCTATGTAACTTTGATTATGCCATTTAATCTCTAACGGAGCTCCCGCATCACTGATAGTTTCTGTACTGACTGGTTTCCCCGTACCATAGTTAATTTCTGAAAATGGATTTTTATTGATATTGAGCATGACTAGTAAACGACTCCCTTTGCTCAGCCGCTTGCTGAAAACCCTGGAACGATAAAAGGGGATATCCGTAGCTTTTCCTGGATTTAGTAACTGTCTTCTGCTCATATCTTTTGCATAACTTGCCCTTCCCAGAAAGTATGAAAGTTGAAAATATTCACCTGTGGGTGTAACTTCATATAATGATAAGCCAAAATCCATATCTTTTTTATTAATAGTTACCCGAAGGTTTCCTTTAAGCAGGCCGCTGACGCTTGTAGCAGTATCGAAAGGTTGGCTTATAAAAAACAGACCATTAGTCGTGTCCAGTTCACTCTTGATAATCGGACTGGGATAATAATCGTTATTCGACGTGATGCGGTCTGAAAGATCGACAATCTGGGTTAAATAATCGTTTTTTACAGGCTTACGATCAGAAAGTGTAAAGGCAGTACCATTTTTCAACTTATCCAGATATAATCGTCGTTTTCTAGGTCCCATCTGGTCAATAGATTTCGCATGATGCCATTTGTTTTCACCCATCACTTCAAAATTGATTTTATCCTGAATGATATCGGGTTTTTTTGTACCCTTCAATACATAATCGAGCCACTGAAATGTAATCTCTCTGGTATTGATCAATGCTACGGAGTCTACCTGGTAGCCTCTTAGTTGTGCTGTTCCTCCTTTTTGTGCGCCAAAATGATCATATGGTCCGATCAGAAGATAATGGGCTGCATGAGGGTTATACTTGTAGTGCTCGCGTAGATATTCCAAGGCGGAAACCTGTCCATCATCATAATAACCCGTAATACTCAGCACTGGGATATTAATTTTGGAGAATTCTTTTTTGTAAGGAACCATCGATTGCCAGTATTCATCGTAATCTGGATGTGACAACCATTTTTGCAACCAGGGGTTAGGAGTTCCGTCAAGGCTGTCTATCCGATTGTAAGCTACCCCGGTTTCCCACCATCGGTCTCTCATTCGGTGCCAACGCTCATTGTCGTTATTAACCAGATCATCAGTGAATTTGTTATTGGTGATATAAAATGCCCATTGATAATTTGCCGTTAGAAATACATTGTTCTCCATTGGGAGACCTAATCCTGGTATTGCAGCAACGTAAGGCACAATAGTTTTAAGTGCAGGATGCAAATATTTAGTGGCCGCCCACTGTGCAAATCCGGAATAACTACCGCCATACATTCCCACGCTTCCATTACTCCATGATTGTTGGGTAATCCAGTCAATTACTGAGTTCACATCCCGGGCTTCATGCTCGTAAGGTTCGATCTTATCTGGACTTAAACGTTTTCCACGGGTATCAGCCACTATACCAATATAACCGTAATCTGCAGCAAATTTGGCTTCTGCTAAACTTCTCTCCGTATTACTATAAATAAAAAACATCAGCGCTGCAGGAAGTTTACTAGTAAACGGTTTTTTAATTACAGTTACTGCCGATATTGTGGCACCGTCTGAAGTCTTGATTAATACTTTATCGTTAATTAAATAATTGGCCGTGTCGGGCAATTGAGGGCTGGTTTGAGCCAAGCACAGCCCGCTCACTAAAAGACAAAGCGCGGCCATGACGAAAAATCGAATATTGTTCATAGTTAGATGGGTAGGTTTATTTGTTTTGGTTATATAGCTTCTTTAGTTTAACGGCCTGCCGAATAGAGACTGGAAAGTGTTGCCCAGATTTAAGTTCTACTGAAAGGCTGTTTTCCTCCTGTTTAATGGATTCAATATAATTCAGGTTGACAAGCTGTGCCCTGGCGATTCTAAAAAATGTAGAGTTATCAAGTTTTTCTTCCAGCTGGTTTAAAGAACTCTTGAAAAGTATATTCTTATAACCAAAGTAAATGCGGACGTAATTATCGAGGGATTCCACGAGATGTACTTCAGACCATTTAATTAGATGATATTGCCCTTTATCTTTAACAAAAAGGTGATCATTTCCAGCTTCTTTAAATCTGCTCTTAATTTCCGAAACTGCCTTTTTTAACCTTTCTTCACGCAAGGGTTTCATCAGGTAATCAATGGCACTTACATCAAACGCCTTCAAGGCAAAAGTCTCATAAGCGGTAATAAAGACAATCAGAGGAGTTACAGAGAGTGATTCCAATAAATCAAACCCAGATCGCACCGGCATTTGAATATCCAGAAAAATAACGTCGGGTCTGAGATCCGAAATCATTCGCTCTGCCTGGTCTGCATTTGCGGCTTCTCCGATTATATTAATTTCGTGGAATTCGTTGAGCATCAACCTGAGTTCATCTCTGGCAAGGCGTTCATCATCGATTATCAATGCTCGGATTTTCTTCATGGCAAAGGGATTCTTATCACAGAATAAATCAAATCGTCGTTCTTCTTAAACAGCTTAAAAGTTGCTTGACCGTGATAGGCTAGCCGCAATCTTTCTTTTAGATTTTTAAGACCAATTCCGATATGATCCGGATCTTCATTTATTATACCCGGATTAGTTACCATGATCTCCAGAAATCCGGTTTCACGGCTTATGTTTATGGCTATATGTCCACCGTCCTTCAGCTTCGATACCCCATGCTTTAACGCATTTTCCGCCAAAGTCTGGATGGATAAACCAAGTACAGGGAAGTTATTCAGGCTTTGGTCAGCGTGCACGCTAAATGTAAGTCTTTCTTCCATTCGCATCTTTTCTAACTCGAGATAGTCTTTTGCAAGCTCGAGTTCTTCTGCTAATGTATGGGTCAGAGAAGCCTGGCGATACAGACTACTTCGTAACAATTCGCTTAATAAATCTATTCCTCTTCTCGCCAGTTTTGTGTCAGTGCTAATCAGAGATTTTATAGTATTCAGTGAGTTAAAGAGAAAATGTGGATTGAGCTGATCCGAAAGCTTGTCAAGCTGTGCTTCCCTATATCGTAGTTGTAAAGAAGCATTTTCTTTAACCAGTCTAATCTCCCGGCGGGAATACTGGTAAAGATGGTAGGCAAGCATCCAAATAGCCATAAGTCTAAATCCAGCCATCAAGATACCAGGTAAGTTTTGTCTGATAAATTCCAGGATTTCGACGTTGGTTCCTTGTGCGAATACTAACCTGATGAGATATATTTTTGTCACTGTTACTCCAGTGTAAGCGATGGCCATAATAGGTAGGGCCAGTAACAAGCGTTTAAATAATAGATTAAGAGGCGAATTCTGCCAATTATTATTCCTTGCAAAAGTCCGGTAAAGATGAGTGATTAAAATATACAGTGCTATATCAGCGAGAAAATGGAGCAGGCCAGCCGACCAGCTAAATCCATCTCCGGAAGAACCTTGCACAAACCAGTACAATGATGCTCCAGACCAGCCTATAAGCTGACATTTCCAGTAAAAGGATACACTGTTCTTCATTTTTTTATGTTACTCAACAAATCAACGAAAACATATCCAAACAGAAAAGATAAAGTACAGGAACGCATTAAAACAGGGGATGGGCGATTAGTTGTCAATTAAGCGGAAGTAGGGGGGATATTTTAACTGATCTTAACCAGCTCTACACGTCTGTTTTTAGCTTTATTTTCCTCTGAATCGTTCGGAGAGATAGGTTTGTCAGCACCGTATCCGGCCGCCTTTAAACGCGATGGGTTTATAGCTCCTTTTTCAATCAGGTATTTCATTACAGATTGTGCTCGCTCTTTTGACAGTTCGACATTCCTGTTAGCCAACCCAGTATTATCGGTATATCCTTCAATTGAAATTTTCAGTCCCGTATTTTCGTTCAGCAGGTTAGCAATTTCATCTGCAACCTGTTTGCCCTCCGGCTTCAATGTGGCTTTATCAGTGTCAAAATTGATGTATAGCACTGCTTTTCCGGTTTTGTCTATTTCGGAACCAATTTCTGTAGCAGTATATTTTTTTATGGTCCCTTCAAACGCTTCTAGTTCCATTATGAAAATGGTACCCTGCGCGGAATTGGACTGTACGTTAATAATATAGTTTTTCCCCTGATTTCTAAAGGCATAAACAGTTACAGGCTGGTCATCTGATGTTCCTGTCGTACGATTAACTCCACTGTACATGTTTTCCTTCAGTTTTTCCCGCACACTCTCTTCTTTTGACAGGGGGCCGCTATATAAAATTTTCGCACCTATTTTATCCAGATATCCATATACATTTTTATCGAAATAACGATCGTTATAACCGGGTTTCATTTCCATTACGATTACACCTAATTTTCCCTCAGTTTTGATTAACTGATCATTGCCTAGATAATTCTCTAGCTTCTCATATTCAAAATGTTCGGTCAATCCATTTTTCTCAGTCTCAATTTTCAGGCCTTTAGGTGCTGTGATAAACGGATATGAACCGATATCTTTAAGATCAGGGATAGTATTCCAGTCGATTGCACCCACCGCATTATGATTTGCAGCTACAGTGTCAACTGGATTGTCCTGTGCGGTAAGTACTGAATCAGTATTGCCGGAACCGGATTGCTGCTTGTTTGAATTGCAGGCAAATAAAAATAAGCTGATAGCGAACAGTAAAACTGTTTTTTTCATGAGGCAGAGGTTTTAATTTCAAGTGAATATAATTAAAACTGTATCTCCTTTTCAGCAAAATTACATAAGTGTTCTAATAAAAAACTTAGGTCTGGTTGCAAGAGTTAGTAGAGGCTATTTTTTAATAGCCTCTACCATTTTTTCTGTGACAATTTTTTTATTGGAATTGCCCCAGGAATTTTGAATGTAATTGATTACATCTGCAATCTCGTCATTACTTAATCCCGGATTTGGCATCATTGTATTATATTCTACACCATTAACCGTTATTTTACCATTTAGGCCATACTTAACAGCATGAATTGCTTTCTCCGGCATTTTTATTAGATAATCAGCTTTGGCCAGCGGAGGAAAAGCTCCGGGAACACCCTCGCCTTTGCCCATATGGCAGGTAATGCAGGATTCCTTGTAGATTATTTTCCCTCTATCCATGCTTTTAGTCAATGGATCTTCCTGCCCGGAGATATAGGAGGAAGTGAACAGAACACCACAAAATAATATTGAAAATAGTTTCACAGATTAATGGATTTAAATTTTGTGCTTATGCTTTTGGGCTGATTTTTAAAATACTGCCGGAATCTTCTACTACTACATAGATATTTCCATCCGGACCCTGGCGTACATCTCGTACTCTACCTATTTTTTCAAAAATGATTTCTTTTTTTACGACTTTATTGTCTTTAATAACCAGGTGTTGTAAGTAATTGAACTTCAGAGATCCAACGAGTAAATCGCCTTTCCAGTCCTTAAATTTTTCACTGGTTATGAAGGCCATTCCACAGGGTGCAATAGATGGCTTCCAATAAAGCACGGGTTGCTCCAATCCTGTTTTTGCGGTATCTTTTGAAATGATGCTGTTATCGTAGTCAATTCCATAGGTGATCAACGGCCAGCCATAGTTTTTACCTTTTTCAACAATATTCAGTTCATCACCACCTTGTGGACCATGTTCGTGTTCCCAGATCACACCTGTCGTAGGATTAATAACTAAACCCTGAGGATTACGATGTCCGTAGCTCCAAATTTCAGGTTTTGCACCTTCAGTTTTTACAAATGGATTATCGGCAGGTACTTTCCCATCTTCGTGAAGACGTATAATTTTGCCTTGGTCTTTGCTCAGATCCTGTGCCTTTTCCATTTGGCCGCGCTCTCCCAGGGAAAGAAAAACATAACCTTTATTGTCAAATATAATTCTTCCACCAAAGTGTGGGTTAGACTTTACATTTGGTAAAGCCTTAAAGAGGATTTGTACGTCAGTAAGAGCGTGATCTTTAAGTTTAGCACGTAACATTGCAGTATTTGCGCCACCGTCGTCTCCCGGTTCACCAGCAGCTTTTGGTGAAGAGTAACTGATGTATATCCATCCATTTTTTGCGTAGTCGGGATGGAGGACAACATCAAGTAAGCCCCCTTGTCCTTTATACAAAAGCTTCGGAAGACCAGTGATTTCTTTAGGATCTATTTTGCCATCTTTTACCAGGCGAAGTTTTCCGGTTCGTTCTGTTACAAGTAATCTGCCGTCTGGTAAAAATGCTGTTGCCCAAGGCATATCCAGACCTGTGACAACCGTCTCTACTTTAAGATCCGATTCTTTCAGGCTTTTTTTGATCACTGGATTTTCCGTCGCCTCGCGATAGCTCATTAGTAGCGGGGTGGAAGCAATTAATAAACCCCCTAATGCAGCAGTCATGATATTCTTTAATACAGGCTTGTTCTTTCTCATTATTGATTGGTTTTGGTGGGTTTAAATTAGTTAAATTAATTTAAAGGGGTTATCTGATTAATTTTAAATCGTTTAAATGCCTGGTGATTAGCGCTGTTTCTTCCTCGTTAGGTTCGAGATCTGCAGCAGCCGCATTTTCGAATGTGTATACTGAATTCCGAGCGTCTGCAAGGGTAATCAGGGCAGAAAAGTAGATGCAATGGTCTCAAAACTATTTTCGTAATGATGCCCGCCTTTAAGGAATATAACTTTAGCTCTTTGTTTTGATATTTCTTCGGCCGGAAGATCACTTTCGTCTTTTCCGAAAAAACATACTGGGCGTATGTCAGCAATCTTGTCGATTTCTGCCGGAACGGAAAACCCTTTTGGAGCTGATCCAATATTAAACAGGTCAGTTACATGAACCTCAAAATCAGTATCTTTTGATGGCGACAGCAGTCCAAGTCCGATTATGTTTCGTTTCAGTTTTTCCGGAAGGCGATTATATACAAATGGCATAACATCTGCACCAAAGGAATATCCAACAAGAATAACTTTTTCTTTTTTCCATTCAGCAGAATAAGTTTCGATTATTCTAATTATGTCAGCGGTAGTTTCTTCGGGACTTTTACGCTGCCAGAAATACTTCAGCGAATTTAGTCCGGCAACCGGTGCTCCTTTTGCTGCAAAAGCCGTCGCCATTTGTTGATCAAAACCCGTCCATCCTCCATCTCCGGAGATGAATACAACCATCGAATTACTATTTTTATCTTTTGCAGCCTTTGTGAAATGGAGGGGCAGATTTAGATTTTTAGCAGCGCCTTCGTACATGTTTTCTTCGTTTTGTTTAAGCAGACTATCATATACAGACTTAAGTTGAGGAAGCCAGTTCTTTTCGACACCATAACCATGCCCAACCTTTGGCAGAGATATAACCTTTGCGTTCGGTACTTTTTTAAGAAAAGCTACAGTTTTTGCATAGTTACAGACCTGATCTGCTTCTCCCTGCAAAGATATAAAGGGTGTCGAGAGGTTTGCCACAGGACCTATATCATAACCCCGGCCGTTTTTAAGTTTCGCCAACGTGAATTTTCCTGAACCGGTACATAATGGCCTGTCTATCTGAAAATCAGGGCAGAACCCTAATGCAAGGCCAGCTCGGAATGTGTTTTGTGGTGCTTGTGCTACTAACCCGTAAACCAGTGTGGCTCCGGATGAGTAACCAAGCAGAATAGGAATGTTATAAGTTTGATAGCCTAGTTTCTTTTGTATAAACTGACTCATACGTTCGAAGTCAGCAGCTGGATACAAACACGATTGCCTACTCGTTTTCATATACTTTAATACCTGACGAATATCTACACCTATGAGTAATGTGTTTTCTGTTTTGAGATGAAGAGCGATCCCTTCGATGCCTGAATTCCAGCCACCATCGCCGGAAATACAAATGAGTACATGATCAGGTGTTTTCGCGGGTTTAAATAGTTTGAGATAACCGAAACCCGAACACGCTATGGAATCCTTTTCCAGTGCTGAAATCATTGCGGCCTTTGTGCTTCCGAATAGCATTAAAAATACTGCGCATATCAGCATTCGATTAACCCAGATAATTCTTTCATTTGGCATTTTCATAGGTAGCTACATTTTCAGGGTTTCATTACCGTATTAAGTGCAACAGGTAATCTGAGCAGGTCATAATGATTATCATATACTAAAAATTCATCCTCCCACTCCGGTGAGAACTTCTCTTTGAAATCTCTCAAACCATGGTAGTGACGGAAAGAGCGTAATTTTTCGTAACTGAATTTAATTGTCCTTTCCGGAAGATCCCTGCCTTTAATAATACCAGACATCGGAGCCATTCCAAGGTTTAGTTTTGTATATCCTTTTTCTTTTGCATAAGCGATCAGTTCTACAATAAGTACATCCATATTTCCGCCGGGCGCATCATCTGTCTTTCGAATCAAATCGTAAGTGAGTTCTCCGGGGACGTAATCGGGAATAATATTTAGGAAGGCAACGATTTTCTCATCTTCATTTTCCAATGCCAGGACCGTTTGTTTACCAATTTCATCCGCATCAAAAATCCCCTGTGAAAAAACCATTTCAGCCCTTTCAAGACTGCTTAGCCAATTATTGCTTACCTGTTCTAATTTTTGAATGGTGCCGGCTTTGATTGGTGCGTCGTATATTTTAAGCTTATATCCTTTTTTGAGAACACTGCTCATGGCATTTCTTAAAGACTTCCGGTTTCCACCTTCCATCGTGAATCCTGGCAGGTCAACTATTGCTTCCTGCCCGATAATAATATTTTTTTTATTCAACAAGTCAAAAACTTCAAGACCTTTACGATCTATTCTATAATAAGCAGGCTTCAGACCGTTGCGCAGACAGAATTCTTCATACTCCAGAATAATACGTCTGGAAGTTTGGATATCTGGTGCACAAACCGGTGTTCCGAGTGCTATAGCAAAGTCGCCGCCTATCCTATAGGAAATAAAGCCGTCCCTGTCTTCTGCGAAGAAAAATAATTTATCGCGGTAAGTTTTGAAGTAATCCACAGCTGAGTTTCCATGTTTTTGTAATAATTCTTCTGCGCGTAAAAACTCATCCTCCTCCGCCTTGTCTTCAAATAAATATGGTTTAATGGAGCCATAAAACACGAGTAATATCGAACTGGCTCCCAGTACTCTGATCGAATATAAAAACAGATGTGCGAAATGCGTACGGGGTTCTAGTCCTCCCGTGTTGAGAAAAATGAAATTGTCAAACGTGCTGCTTACAGACTGAGTCAGGCTGAAATCGATTCCAAAATGCTTCTGGTCCAGAAAATAGAAGCCGACTATCCCGTAAACAGTAACTGCAGTAAATATCCACAACGAAACACCGAGACTGAAATTTTGAAGATTTCGGTTCGCAAGGACGTAATACTGTTTGCGGGTTAGCCATAGGGAAAATAAAACAGCAAATGCAAGCGTTGCTTCTTCATAATCAAGTCCTTTGGTAAGATTACCCGCGATAGCAAGCGTGCAGAGTATAACTGCAATATTCCAGGCACTGCGCATTCCTCTCAAAAGAAATGCAGAAGTAATCAGCTGAAGAATGCCGATAAGCAATACAAGACCATTAGACAAGCGTAGCGCCTCTACCGGAAGGAAATCTGAAAGCAACTGGATACGAGTGCCCAATGCCGGCGTAAGTACTGATATAATGTCTACAATACCCAGAGTGAACAAGAGCATTGCCGGGAAGATCCTGAGAAAAAGATTGCCCTTGTTCAGAATAAAACTCATGGCTCCTGCCAGCATAGGTAGCCAGAATTCGAACAAACGATAAAGAAATGTTACAGCAGCGGCCTGTGTTGCACTGAACCCGTAACTCTGAAGAACCAAAACCAGACTCAGTTCAACAGCCCCTAAACCTTTTAGAAATGGAGAAATAACAAGGAAAAGTGTAGCGATAACATAGCCGACTACTGCGGCATCAAAATGACCTTCCAGTCCTAATGCATACATCGCAATGAGCAAATGTGCAATTCCAAGGAATTCAATTGCCAGAGAAATAAGGATAGTCGAAATCAGGCTGGAAATGGAGAAGTCACTGTCAGCAATTTCATCCAGAATCAGTTCGGTATCAGGTTTAAAGGCAAGAATTTTTTTATATAGCCAACCTTTCTTATAGAGAGAGATTGTTCCTGTAGTCAAAAGAATGATAGTCAGAGTTAATACGCCAAACGCAATTAGTTCGCCAAACATGTGCTGACGGGTAAATAACAGGTAGATTATTACTGGAATAGTAACCAAAAATACGGTGAATATCCCTATCAGTCCGTAGATGTAGGATGCCAGATTAATCTTTGTCTGACTTATTCCTTTGTTTTCGATCTCTTTAGAAAAAAAAGCCAGGGATGTTACGCCACCTCCGGGTAGAAAGACACTTACAAAGTTTCGCTTAAGAAACAGTCGAAGGCCATCGGTCCAAAGGATTTTTGAGCCGATGGTTTTAAAGCTGTAACTGTACATCAGGGCATGCGATAGGGCATAGAGAACGGTAACAATTAAGCCCGTCAACAGGATCCATTGGTTCGACGACCGCAGTACGCCACCAAGAGATCGAAGTTCGTGCCCCTCGTGTCTGAAAAAGTATATTGCAAAAAGAATGAAGAGAAAGCCAAGTATTTCCTTTGCGTAGTAATTTTTTGATCTTAGATAGTGACGGTTAAACTTCATACGATAGATGAGTTACTTATAACGCTATGTAATAATAATAAATTTTCTTCTTGTTGTGGTAGGAAAATAAAGGGGAATTTTTGCGAAAAAAATGCCGCTTATGTGGGCGGATATATACTTGGCTATTCGTTAACAATTTAAGTATATTGGCTGGGCGTTTGAAATATGCATGCTTTTATGGATGAGTTCAAAGAATTAAATTACGAACATAATGCACTGCGGCTTGCCGAAGAACGAAATGCGATGTTTGCAGCAATCGTGGATTCCTCAGATGATGCAATTATAAGTAAAGACTTGCAAGGAGTAGTAACGAGCTGGAATCCTGCGGCAAAACGTATATTCGGTTATACTGCAGAAGAAATGATCGGGCAGCCGATTCTGAAAATAATCCCCGCAGACAGGCTGGGAGAGGAGATAGACATTCTTACCCGTTTACGCCGGGGCGATCGTGTTGAACATTTTGAAACGCGCCGGATGGCAAAAAGTGGTCGCCTGCTGGATATCTCCTTGACAATATCACCTATCCGCGACTACTTTGGTGGTATTATTGGTATTTCTAAGATTGCCAGAGACATTACACTTCTCAAGCAGGCAGAAGAAAAAAGTGCCGTCCTTGCAGCTATCGTCGATTCTACTGACGATGCAGTTATTAGTAAAGATCTTCAGGGAATTATAACGAGCTGGAATATCTCAGCAGAAAGAATCTTTGGATTTACTGCGCAGGAAATTATCGGTGAGTCTATTTTAAAATTGATTCCTGAGGACAGAAAAGAAGAAGAATATTCGATACTGGCCCAATTGAAAGCTGGAAGGCGTGTAGATCATATTGAGACCAAGAGACTAACAAAGGATGGACGATTGGTTGACGTCTCTCTGACCATTTCTCCTGTTAAAGATACAAAGGGAAACATCATCGGAATTTCTAAAATAGCGCGGGATATTACCGAGAAAAAACTGGAAGAACAGCGTAAAAATGATTTCATAGCTATTGTCAGCCATGAATTAAAAACGCCATTAACTTCCGTTCGTTCCTATGTGCAGCTTGCCCTTTTAAAGGCCAGGCAGCGAGGGGATCTTTATACTGAAAAGGTGTTGTCCCGTGCAGAAAATCAGACAGTTAAAATGACCAGTTTGATCCATGATTTTCTCGATTTGTCCAGATTGGATGAGGGTAAAATGGCCTTAAATTTATCTAGATTTTCGCTTCCGTTATTGATGAATGAGATCGTAGATGAGGCCGTAACCCTGGCGCCCCTGCATCAGATATCTTATCAGCTTTGTGAAGAAGTACATATCCTGGCTGACAGGGAAAAGATCAGCCAGGTTATGACAAACTTACTTAGCAATGCGGTTAAATATTCTCCAGCCGGGACAACCGTTACGGTGAGCTGCCTGCGGGTTGGAAACGCTATGCAAATTTCTTTTGCAGATCAGGGAATAGGGGTGTCTCCTGCGGACCAGAAGAGACTTTTTGAACGCTTTTACAGGGTGAACAATGAACAGATGAAAAACGTATCGGGTTTTGGGATCGGGCTTTATCTGGTTACCGAGATTTTAAGGATGCATGGAAGCGTAATTGAGTTGCAGAGCCAGCCAGGACAAGGGTCAGTTTTTTCATTTTCATTGCCTGTTCAGTAACGCTGACAATCAGAATTCAATCTGCTTAATTAAAAATTCTTGTACAGATACACTATATACCGATCTTGCGTTAAAGGGGGGAATGTTTCTGAAGCATAGATAATCCAAGCTGCATTCCGGTCTTGTAACAGGCTGCAATTCCGGTTTAACATTTATTTTTTAATTCTAAGTTTGTAATTAGTGCAGCTTTTACCTGGGTGAAAGCATCGTCTTTGGCTTCTGCATAGGATACATCATATTTTCTTTGGATAATCTGCATGTGCTCAGGAAACCTTTCCAAAAGTTTATCGTAATAAATATCCAGAACAGACCGCGTAGGCATCTCGAAGCCAATGGTTAATTGAAAACGTCTGAGCAATGCTATATCAATGATTGCTAAGTGATTGGTTGCGCCGATTAATAAAGACCTTTCCGGAAAATAATCTATTAGTTGAATCAATGTATTAACTAGTCTTCTCATTTCCCCGACATCTTTATCCTGATGATCACGTGCTTTGCCTATCTGATCAAATTCATCCAGAAATAACACGGCCTTTTCACGTGCAGCTTTGTCGAAAACCTGTTTGATGTTCTGTGAAGTTTCGCCGATTCGTGAGCAGATCACATTACTCAGGTTGAGGATCAGCAAAGGTTTCCCTAAAGCATTGGCGATTGCTTTGGCTGTCGTTGTTTTACCGCAGCCTGAGCTGCCATGCAGCAATAATTTGTTATTTACTGGAAGACCGTATTGGTGTAGCTCTTCTATATAAGAATACTCCTTAATGAGCAGTTCCACACTTTTTCTATTTTCTCTGTTCAGGAAGATATCGTCCAGCTTTGTCTGCTCTTTATCAAAAATAATCAGATCGAAAATATTCATTCGTTTTTATACTTTGAATTGTTCCTATTATTCCATTCTTCGCTCTCAATTGCATATACAAAGTTTAATTTAGGTGATTCTCCAAAATATGTTACTTCCTGTTCAGTAACTTTCTGGGCTCCTAAACGACCAATAGCTATTTGCGAGCGGATGTTGCTGGCACCGATATGAAAGGATACTTTTGATACAAATTGGAAAAGGTAATCCAGCATCATTTTTTTTACTGATGAATTGATACCTTTTCCCCAGTACCGGGTAGCATAAAAAGTGTAACCAATCAATATGCTGTTATCTGTTTCGTCGTAATCGTAAATTCTGGTACTTCCCGCGACATCTCCGGTAGCTTTATCTATGATTAAAAAAGCGCCCTTACTCTGAATTGCTCCGGTAAAAAAGTTTTGAAATACGTCTTCTTTCCAGCGGTCTTTATTAGGGTGTTGCTCCCATATTTTTGGATCTGAAGCTACATTATATAAAACCTTGAAATCCTGTTCCAGCAAAGGTTGCAGCATAAAGGTTTCATTTTCTAAAAAAGGTTGAATATTGAATTCCATGGCTAATTCTAATTTCTTTCTGATGGTATCAAAATTAGGTTAAAATTGAAATACGTATGTAGTCCAATTATAATATAATAAGTAGTCCAATTACCGTCAGGCTATTCGATAAATAATTTTATTTGCCCCAAATTCTATTTATAAATTTCCTGCTGGGGCGCTCCACCCATTGATAGGTAACGTATGAAATAAGCACAAGCAGGATTAAATATATGATGCAATACAGCATTCCACTGGAGAAATCAATATTCTGTTTACCTCTTCCTATGCCAATAGTTCCCGGCAAATATATACCATGCGAAAATGGCTCCTGAAGAAAAATCTGCATCAGGTAAATAGAATAGGAAATATTTCCCAGGAACTGTAGAATTTTCCCGCTGCAGATTTTAGCTATTCTGCCACTATTTGCTGTAAAACTGAGTACCAGAACTGCAAATAGAGAAACAGTGATTCCATCATTTAGAGAAAAGTGCATCGATATAATAATCCCAAGAATTATAAACACAGAAATCAGATCTGAGGAGAACGCTTTTCTGATGGCTTGCAGTTCATAAGCAAGGTAGATGAGAATGCCAGTGGTAAATCCGGCTATCCCGCGGATATATCCATAGTCAAACGTTGTATTTAGATTATGTGGGACTGGTATTGCGGGGTTTATTGGGTTTTTTCGTGGAAGTACATACATAATAGAATAGTAGGCAGCTAAAACCAGAACTGCAAACAGGATAATCGAAACAGCCTTTTTCTTATTAATGCAGATTGCAATTACTGGAAATAGGAGGTATGCTGCCCACTCCGCGCTAATACTCCAGGAGGGGATATTCCACGAGTATATCTTTGTGAATCCAAAAGAGTGGAGTAACAATATGTTTGGCAAAATATCAGATGGCTGTTCCAGAAGAATAGGTGGATTACCCCAATCAGTAAGCCAGCGTACGATTACTACCAGTAACAGGAGCGAAAAAAGGTGAAGTGGGTAGATCCTTGCAAACCGGGCGACCAGAAAGTTCTTCAATGTACTTGCCTGTATTTTGTCTTGAAACTGATCGCTATATACATGTAGCATGATGAAGCCGCTCATGATGAAAAAGAGATCTACCATCAGGTAGCATTTTTCAAAGAACATTGTTTGATCGGCGGGAACGAAGCGTGCAGCAGCCATTTCGAAATGGAACACAGCCACTAATAATGCAGCAATGCCACGTAAGGCCGTTAATGAGGAAAGGTACGCTACTTTTTGAGTTGTATTTTGAATTGATTCGGTGTTTACAACCTTTGTTACCCCGGCAGATTGAGAAGTTTGGTTCATATTATAGTCCGACTCCTATGCCAGCGTTTACAAGTCTGTAGTTACCTTCAATTCCATAAGAAGCATATAATCTGATGATGGGAAATCTAAGCTCAAAACCCATGTCCGCACGAAAACCGTCGACGTATGTTTTTTCAATTTTAACCGGATCTGTATACGTTGTGTATAAAATTTGGTCGGACGTTACATTTGTTGCGATAGGATAATTACCTTTTATACCAACTTCCGCCTTGGAAGTGTTATAACCCAAGGCTACATAAGGAGTGAAAAATGAAATCTTTTTAGAGAAAATTGCCTGAAACAAATAATTGTCGAATTGGCCGTATATCTTCTGGTTACTAAAGTCTGTTGATTGCTCTTTATCGGCAGGAACTGCAAAACCCTCAGGCTGCAAATTTAGACGTTTTTCGTATTTAAGACTGTTATAACTGAAAGCTACAGCGAAGTCAAAAGGCACAGATAGCCCCGCAACTGCGAAATCTTGCGCAATGTTATGTTTAATACCAAAACCAATTAGTGAGATAGATCCAAAATCCTTGTTTATTTTCACTTTCGGCATTGCCCGAACGGTAAAATCGGTATTTTGAATAAGACCAACAGTGGCCTGTATCTGGGGTGTAGGCACTATGTCCTCAAATATCCCCCTCGGTAAATGGAACGAAGTAATCTTCTTCCCGTTATCATCGTAAATATTCATTTCCGGACCACTTACATTTCTATTGCCGCTGAAAGTGGGGGAGATTACTTTACCAGGAACTGCAGGACCGATATTACTTGATAGACCGATCTTGCTTACGTTGAAAGATTTGTCAGACGCTGGTACCACTACACCAGTAGCCGTAACACGAACATCAACATGAAAAAGATCAAGTGTTTTTGCACTGTTGGTCCAGCCGCTATTCATTCCCAGACCGAAACCCTTTAACAACGGCTTGCCGTAGGCTTCAACTAATTTAGTGGCATCGGCGGGGCCAGCTTTTAATAACTGTTCGAAGCCATTTTGTGCCTTTAAAACACCAGGAGAGAACAAGAGTAATCCAGCAATAATAAGTAAGCGTCCTTTTTTCATTTTGATTTTGCTATAATTTGGTTTCTGTGCCCAGAATCCTTCACAATCAGTTCGATCTCCTGTGATTTTTGTTCAGAAAGCGTTTTCCTAGTGATAGCATTAGGTTAATAACTGCTAAAATACCAGTTTGTTGTATACAGATTTTAATTTTATTTAAACAAACATAACAAAATGCCAGATGATGAGGTAGAGAAATCAATTCATCTGGCACTAAGTCGGTAACAACGTCTATTTTTTGGCAAAACTTCCGGCAAGTTCGTTAAGTTGAGCTGCGCTTATAGTTTGTCTGCCATTGTTAATAACAATCCGATATCGGAAAGTTACCGACTCTCCCTTTTTAAGATGGAGGTTCTTCTCGGATTTACCGTTGGTGAAGATCTTTTCGCCAAGAGGATTAGCAGCAAACAAACCATATCCCCGGGCATGCCAGAAAGTTGGGTAATTGATGTTTTTAGGGTGGTCTATGATACTGATGCTTACCGAATCAGCACCCATCTTACCAAAAACTTTGCACCAGACCGCTCTGGAACTCCAGGCATCGTTTCCTGTTTTGCCGGCGCTGGTTACATAATTTCCAGTCGCTAAACGGTCCTTGTCAAGTAGCTTCGCATCTTCGGCATCAGGTATCTGAAGTTCATGGGCCAGGCGTATTCCGAGCATTCCATCTTTAGCGTCATTAAAAGCGGCATCTTTATTTGCTTTTAAAGTCGTAAAACGGTCAATTATACGCTGATCGCCATCACCGCTAAATTCATATCGGGTTGTCTCTTCCAGTATAATATCTTTTTGTTCGTTAGTCCAGTTCGCGTGGTAAGTTAGTACACCCGTATCGCCACTTTTTGTCTCCAGAATACGATCAGTTCGTATCCAGCCATACAGCTTCTTTTTATCTGCAGGGATAGCGTAGGAATTATTCCAGAAATCCAGACCGTTCACACTCTCAAAGTTAAACCAAACTCCGAGATGATGCGGATGATCGGTTGGGTCGCCCGCTCTTGACTCCAACGGGAAACTGCGCGTAACGACAGTTCCGCTGGCTGCGCGCAGCGGATATAGCACCGGTTTTTCCAGTGAATCCGGATATAGGAAGCTTGTAAAAGGCCTTCCCCCGATGGAAATATCCACTTTATTTTCATTCGCCGATTTCAGCACTTTAACCTGCAGATTCTTTTGGGCAAATAGAATGGGAGCCAAGGTCATAAGCGGTATAAAAAAGCTCAAAATTTTAAATCTGATCATCATTTAGTATTTAAATATTTTGCCATTTGCTATAACTTCCTGTCTTTTTTCGTCAAATGTTGCTTTATAGCCAGTGTGTACTGCGGCAGTAGTCATAATATTCGCTATAGAGTGACTATATCCAGCTTCCACTGGTGCATTTGGTTCTTTACGGCTGCGTACACATTCCATCCAGTTACGTATATGATTTGACGTCATAATGTCACCACCGGTGTTAGCAGAAGCAATTACTTTCTCTGTACTCTTAAGGCTAATTTCCGGGAGCAGGTTTGGCTGCATATTCATCGCAGCAGCCATGTTCTTTGTTAAGCCTCCTTGAGGAGAAACTTTGTTGGTGTTCAAGTTTAATTCGCCCCCATTTGAATAATAGATCTCTGCGGGATTCTCATCTCCATTATGCATCCGAGAACTGAAAGTAACCTGAAAACCATTTGAAAGATCATCAAGCGGGCCGTAATCAAAAGCAGCCAAAATGGTATCCCAGTTTCTGCGGCCGTCTTTCCATTGGTAAATACCGCCATTGGCCACCACACTACGTGGATGCTTAAGTCCTGTAAACCAGTGTACAGTATCAATCTGATGACTCATCCATTGGCCCGGGAGCCCAGAAGAATACGGCCAGAACAAACGGTACTCTAAATATTTTCTGGGATCAAAAGCTTCGTAAGGCCGGTTCATGATAAATCGTTTCCAATCGGTGTCAGCCTCTTTTATTTGTCCTATTAGTTCGGGTCTGCGCCAGCGTCCCGGCTGATTAACATTCCATGATAATTCAACCATAGTAATGGGGCCAAATTTCCCTGAGCGGATGAAATCATTAGCAGCATGGTAATTGGCACCGCTTCTGCGCTGTGAGCCAATCTGAACAATTTTTCCGGATTCTCTGACAGCCTTAAGTGCGGCACGGTTTTCTTCCATGGTCTCGGCAAATGGCTTTTCAACATAGGCATCACACCCTGCTTTTACAGCTTCAATTGTATGATTGGCATGCTGGAAATCTGCAGTGCTGATAAATACCGCATCAATTGTATTGCTATTATATAATTCCTCATTGTTCCGGTAAGCTTTTACATCATTCTGCATTTGCTTTTTCCAGACTGCAGCACCTTCCTCCCTGCGGTTTTTCCAGATATCTGACACACCGACAACTTCAAAATTAAGTTCTTTATAGTGGCTCATGAAACTTGGAATATGTGAACTTTTGTGCCTGTCAGAAAAGCCCACGACACCAACCCTTACGCGGTCATTAGCTCCAATAATACGTTTATAACTCTTGGCATTACTCCAACTGGTTTTAGGAAGCAATACACTGGCGCTAGCCAATGCAACTTGCCTGATAAAAGTACGGCGTGATTTTTCCATGCTGTTTAAAAATGTTTTGGTTTAGGTTATTTCGAGATTGTTTTTTAGGGGCTATTTCAAATATCGAAGAAATTATACAAAAAGCAATATTATTTTTCTACGATTAAATATAGCAAAGGATAGCGCGATTTTACATTAGTTCTCTTCTGATACTCCAGTTAAGTTTTTGATTACCTCGACCTCATCCTTTTTATATGGAGTACCATCTTTGCGGAAAATTTCGTGGAACCAAAGTTCTGGTTCTTTACCTGCAGGGGTCGGCTTGTCCCAGGTATATTTTGTATTTGTTTTTCCATCAACAAGTCCCCAGTTATAAGCGCTGATATTTTCATTTTTCAAAAGAGGCATAATTGTGCTGAATAAGCTGTTTCTGGATCTGGCCATGTATTCTGTACAAACCAGCGGACGCTTAGACACACTTCTAAGCGTATCTATCGCCTGCTGATGTTCTTTTACACCATCATAGTTATGGTAAGTGATCACATCAGAATTTTTAAGCTGATAGTCGGTCAGTTCTTTCAGCTTGAAATCCCAAACGCCCGCAGAAAGTGGCTGAGTGGGGTTAACAGTGCGCGCCCATTCAAATACTTTCTTCAATAATGGTAAACTTTCATTGCCATTTTTAGAATTTCCAGGCTCGTTATAAAGATCCCAGAGTACAATACGCTTGTCGTCTTTAAACGTAGTTAAAATGTCCTTGACATAAGCTTCCAATACTTTTTCAAGTTTAGGATCCTGTTGATAAAGTGGTCCAGGATCTCTTACCCAACCAGAATTATGTACTCCGGGCTTGGGGGCTGGCTGGCGCCCTATGGTATAGGTAGGATTCCAGCAATCGTCGAAAAACACAAACAAGGTAGAGATATGGTGTTTTTCTGCTATGTCAAGGTAAGTAGACACTCTTTTCTTGAATCCTTCCTTGTCTTGTTGCCAGGCAGCATGGTGCAGATATACGCGCATAGAATTCATCCCGATTGCTTCTGCCCAACCGAGTTCTTTGCTGATTGTTTCAGGGTCGAAAGTTTCTTTTTGCCACATTTCTAACTGGTTGATGGCAGTACTTGGGGTGAAATTACTTCCCCTTAGCCAGCCCCATTTTTTTTGCCATTCCTGTGCCTGTGCTACCGACCATATTGCTCGTGGAGAAGGGCCCGGCTTTTCTTGCTGTTGGGCGAAGGACTTAGATACCAGCGGCAGTAAAATCAGGACTAAGTAGATCTTTAAATTTTTCATAATATTTGTTTTTAAGATGAAGCTATTACCTCCTGTGTTTTGTCAGCACAGCCGGCACATACCGCTCCAATAGTATGCATTAATAACCAGGATTTTGAGTAAGTACCGCTGTATTGTTTCTTTCTATCTCATCTGCAGGAATAGGCCATAAGTTATATTTTGGTAACGCATCACTGTAATACGGATTGTGTTTTTTTACACGGTCATACCATAGGCCTAAACGCATCAATGTTAGTCTGCGTTTTTCCTCGACACCCAATTCGCGCATACGCTCATCCAGAATATAGTCAATATTTACATTGGCGGCGCTTACATCAGAAGCATTGGAGCGACTACGTACAGCGTTTATATCTGCAGCAGCAAGGGCGTTCTGGTTAAGTCCCATATAAGCTTCTGCTCTGATCAGATAGGTTTCTGCCAGTCTGAACATATATTGGTCCAGATAAGTGCCACCCGCAGTCGCTTTCAGCAGACCATTCGCAGGATTTGCAATTAGGTTTAAAGGGTGTCCGCCTGGTGTAGTAGATTTGGCCTGAAAGGCATAAAATGGCCTTGAAGGCGTCGTAATTCCCGATGGTGGATTGGCAGTAGATATAATTGTGTTATAAAGTGGAGAAGCCGGATTGGTAGCCTTAAAGTCCCTGACAAAGTTAATATTGGCATTTCGAATATCATTGTTAAAGTCACTTTGCCAGATCACATTACTAAAGTAATCAGTCGAAATGGCCCAGCCTATTCCACGACCACCGGTAAGGTCACTTACAGGATGTAGAAAAGGGTTAGGGATTTTAGTGATCTGGGCCAAATAAGGTGCGTGATGTCTCTCCAGGAGATAATTACCAGCTTGCCCGGTTGATACAGCTGAGCCCCCTGGAACATCTGTTTCCAATTGAATTACCCAAAGACCTTCCATATTCCCAGATTTGCGGTTTTGGTTACCTGGTTGAAAAAGATCCCAGTATACATTACCTGTAGCCACAGTCGATTTTGTGCCAAACCGGTTCCGCATTAAACTTACAGGTTCTTTACCGATTACCGAGGTGGCGGCATCCACCGCATTTTGGTACTCACCAGCAGCAAGGTAAACTTCAGCTAGCAAATGGGCAGCTGCTGCGGAGTTAATTTCGCCATCCAGAACGGCATTAATAGGGGCCAGGTTAGCCACGGCATATTTCAGGTCTTCAATACACTGCGCATATACCTCTTCTTTAGTGGCACGGACATAATCTGTCTTTGGCACGCTGATTTCTTCTAATGCCAAAGGCACCCCACCATACAGGTAAGCCAGGCTACGATATGAAAATGCCCTGAAAAAAGATGCTTTTGCAGTCGCTAGTTTCTTTTGTTCCTCTGTCATTTCCGAAGTAGATATGCGGTTGATTATAACATTGGCTTCAGAAATGATCTTATAAAATGCAGACCAATGCGTAAGGGGAATGTTACGGCCCCCACTTGGCACATAGGCTGCAGCCATATTGGTATGCCTTGCCGGGTCAGGCTGCCCATCATAGACAATGTCACAGCCATATAAATAGTCAAAAGGATAGTTTTCATCCCTGGTGTAAAATTCGGTGCGTGTTACCCTGTACATGTCGTTAATAGCGATCGTAAAATCTGCATTCGTTATATAGGCGTTGGATGAGCTTAAAAAGTCTTTGGGTGTTTCATCCAGATAACCCTTCTTGCAGGAAAACACCGAAATGGAAATAAACAGGGCAGTTATTATAGTTATTTTTTTCATGTTCAATACGATTTAGAAGGTTAAATTAAGTCCAAATGAGTAGCCCACCAGCAGTGGACGACCATCTATATTCAGGCCGCCCTCGCTTATTTCCGGATCCCAACCCTTCCATTTGGTTAAGGTCACGAGGTTCTTTCCGCTGGCAAATACACTTAGGTTTTGAATTTCCATTTTCTTGGTGAAACTGTTCGCTATCTTATAGGACAGCGTGACATCCTGCAGGCGGATAAAACTGCGGTTGCGAAATACGGAAGGATTGATTGTTGGGGCTTTCTGGAACATAGGATACTCTCCGTCAGGGTTACCTGGACTCCAGAAATCTACTGCACTCAGGTAGTTCCATCTAATGTTATTGTCACTAAGCATCCAAGACTGGCTATTGTTGCCCAGGTATCCTTTATGACCACCCTGAATCGAATTGATAAATATGCTTAAGCTGAAGTTTTTGTATTGAAAACTGTTTAGGACACTAAACCGGTAAGCCGGGTCTTCGGAGCCGAGTATCGATCTGTCAGCTGTATTTACAACACCATCACCATTTAGGTCTATCACCCGGTAATTACCCGTGTTATAGCCGACGGGCGCTGTTTCTCCAATTTGATAAATGCCATTGGTCCGGTAATCAAATACAGCGTTGATCGGTTGGCCAATGAATAACTTACTAGCGACTAAGTCACCAGTGCCAAGCAGCTTCATGACCTTGTTTACATTTCTCGAAAATGAAAAAGTTGTATTCCATTTAAAAGATCTGCCATCAATATTTTTAGAACTCAGACTAAGTTCAAAACCTTTATTGGCAATCTCTCCAATGTTTGTATTTATTTTGCTGTAACCAGTAATATTCGGAATATCCACACTATATAGAAGATCTCTGGTTTTTCTACTGTAGTAATCAAAACTCCCAGTTAGACGGCTTTGGAACAGGGTGAAATCCAGTCCTGTATTCAGTTCATAGGTGCGCTCCCATTTGAGATCTGGATTACCCAGTATATCTATATACTGACCATATTGGGTGGTTCCGCCGTCTCCAAAAACATAGGCAGGTTGAGTTGATACTTTGCTTAGTGAACTGTAACGGCTAGTTTGATTTCCACTTACGCCGTAACCTACTCTCAGTTTACCAAAATTAAGCCATGGAAGATTTTTTAAAAAAGATTCCTCTGTGAATACCCAACCTGCAGAGGCCGAAGGGAAAATTCCGTATTTACTATTTTTTGCAAAGCCCGAGAATCCATCGCGTCTCAGGGTGGCGGTCACTAAATATTTACCGTCAAAAGCATAGTTTATCCTCGCCATCTGGTAGTTTAATGATTCTGACCATGCGTTTGAAGTTGTAAATCTGTTAGTGCCCTGTTGCAAATTATGATAGCCTAAAGTAAGCCTGGTGAATCCGTTTGCTTTTGCCTCGGTGGATTCATTTTGACGTTCGATAGCTCCATACACCAGCGTTGCGTTTATGGAATGTTTATTGAAAGTGCGGGAGTAGGTGAGAATATTATCCAGCATATAATCATAATACTGTTGGTTCTGTTTGTAGGCCTCACCTGTAAGACCGGCGCCATATTTACTGGCAAAATAATGGTTATCGGTGCGGGCATTATTACCGAAGTTGAACCTGTAGTTTAAACCTTTAATGAAAGGAATATTAGCGTCGGCATAAATATTGGCGAAATAATAATTATGGCGCTCATAGTCATCTACATCATAGGTAAGGAAGGGATTGGATGAATTGTTTCCTTCATAAGGGTTTGGTTTCAGTGTGCCGTCGGCATTATACGGAGAGTTCAAAGGTGATGTCCGTCTCAGGTCGGTAAGTCCCGGCTCGGCACCATCCTGGTTCACGAATGAACCAAATGTCTGTAATCCTATTTTTAACCAGGATGTCGGTTGTGTCTCAATATTTGCACGCAAACTTTTACGTTTAAACAGATCATTGATAATATATCCTTTCTGATTGGTATACCCTCCGGAGATCAGATAACTAACTTTCTCTCCTCCACCGGAGATACTCAATTGATTGTCTTGGATAAAACCTTTTTGACTACCAGCCTTATTCCAGTTAAAATCAGTGTCTACAATCTTGCCGTTAACATCGCGCTGGGAAATATCTACTTTATTAGCCAGATTAAAATCGGGGTTGGGTTGCGTATATCCGGGGGCAAGAAAGGCTTCTGTATAATACATTTTCCGAACCTTTTCAAGTGTTTCTTCCCTGTTCAGTGGTCTCAGGTTACCTGAAGGATTTTGGGTGGTATAAGATGAAGAGAAGGAGATCCGTGGTTTTGTGTTATTTTTACCTTTTCTACTACTGACCAGGATTACGCCATTCGCTGCCTGTGCACCATATACAGCAGTTGAGGATGCATCCTTCAATACGTCAATTGATTCTATATCATCCGGATTAATTGATTCCAGTGAATTATTATATTGTATACCATCAAGAATGATGAGTACATTTCTATTACCATTTATCGTATTCTGACCTCTGATTGTTATTTGTGGTGTTGAGCCTGCTTTGGTTACCGGGCCTACGTTCAGGCCGGGCACTGTGCCCTGAAGATTTTGTGCAATATTTGTATTCGGGGCATCCCTGAAAGGTTCGAGATTCGCACTGGTGACTGCTCCGGTTACAGTTGTTCTTTTTTGCTTTCCGTAACCCACCACCACAACTTCGCTTAGATTGCTTTGATTGAGAGTCAAGACTACATTAATGATTTTTGACTGGGCGACGGCTCTTTCTTCCTGCTTATAACCGATATATGAAAATACAAGTATTGCCTGTTCGTTGGGGACAGTAATTTTATAGATCCCGTTTGAATCGGTTACTACACTGGAACCTGCATCCCTCATCTTCACAGTTACGCCTGGCAAAGGATCTCCGGTCTTTTCGTCTACCACTTTACCGGTAATGGCAATATCGGCCATGATATTACTCTGTATACTCTTTACGGACTGCTTTTTTGAAATGATAATTACGTCATCAGCGGCCTCATATTCCAGATTTAACGGTGCTAAAAGCTGATCGAGCAGTTCCGATAGGGGACGTAATTGGCTAAAGGCATTCACCTTCATTTTAGCGTCCACTACACGCGGGCTGTAAACGAAATTGACGCTGTAGTCCTTCTCCAGTTGCTTTAGAAGCCGGTCAAGGTAAATGGATGGCTCATTAATAGTGATTTTCGTTTTCAGAACTGCTTGCGCCTTGGTGTCTTTTGCAAGCGTAGTGCCAAATACTAAAAACAAAATAGTTAACTGTAAAAATGTTATTCTCATAATTTTTACGAGTAGATCTTTATATTTCATATTTTTGAATGGGTTATAGTGATTATCAACTCAACAAAAAGCCCCGGCACAGCCTGAAAAGGCTGCGTCATCTAATGGCTGGAATCATTTAGAGGGGCTTGCATTAAAAACCGGTAGTACTTCGAATACTATCGGTTTTTTTATGAATTATGGTTTCTATATCTTCATACGCATAGGATTTAGGTTTGTGGTTTATTTGGGTCTATTTTATAGAGATGGTTCCATCTTTGAATTCGTAAACTGCGTCAATGGCTTTACAAATGGCGCGCACTTTCTCATCCAGCGGTAACTTTGACAACGAGGCTGTCACAGTCACCTCTTCATATTTTTCCTTATCATAACTGATTGTTACGCCGTAGGCTTGTTCCAATTTTTTAATAATAACCGGGAGGGGTGCATTGGTGAATGAAAATTCCTTTTTAGCAAGTGAAGGTGAGAGAATAAGGGGTATGCTCACTGGGTTTGTTTTAAATGATGATAATTTAGGTTGATACACCGTTTGGAGGTTAGGCGTCAGAATTACCGATGCCTTAGCGCTGCCATCAGCACTTTTTTGGTTGTTGGATACCTCTACTTTACCCGTGTTCACCATAACCCGGAATCCATTGTCGCCATCGTAAGCGCTAACAGTAAAACTGGTGCCAAGTACCTTAGTTACCATATTGCCCGTATGAATCAGAAATGCTTTAAGTGAGTCTTTCCTTACTTCAAAGAATGCTTCTCCCTTTAAAAATACTTCACGATTCGTACTGCTGAATTTTAACGGATAAGTTATTTCCGAGCGGGATTTTAAAACGACGATACTCCCGTCAGCGAGCTGAAGGAGTTGCGGTGTTTGTTTATCATTGTATACTTTAACAAGGCTGGATTGTGTGGTTGCCAGAATATCAGGGGACTGTCTGTTTTGTTTGAAAAGGATCGTTCCCACAACAAGTATGAGTACAGCAGCTGCAGCCGTCCAGCGGGTAGATAACTTAAATAAGCGAGAGTGCTTTGGCGTAATAGAATGGAGAAAACGTTCGGACATATCTGCTACGTCCTGATCTGACAATTGTTTGTCGTTAGGCTTGATCTGCAATGCCCTTATAATTACAACAGCCTTTCTTACGTGTTCGCGGCGGTCTGGATTTTCGCTTAGCCAGGTTTGCCAAAATACCCGGTGTTCGGGTTTTGGATTTAGTACCCATTCTATAAAAAATCCATCGCACAGAAAGTCTTCCGCTTCGTAGTTCCGGTAATCGTTCATAAGGAAATATTTGGTTAATAGTAATACCCTGATACTGCATCATATTACCCCTGTTGCAGATTTTTTTTTAGATATTATTTTTAATGTGTTGTAAAACAGCGTTTTAATTTTACTGATAGAGAATCGAAATGCTGGTTAAGAGCGGTAAAGCTGCAGGGTTGTGGCGAATAATAGGAATAGCACGCTCCAGTCTGCCCGAAGGCTCGAGTAGGCTTTTTGAAGTAGGTTGTGAGCAGATTGCTTGTTAATATTCATAATACTGGAGATCTGCTGAATATCCAGGTCTTCAAAAAATTTCAGATAAATTATTTCCCGCTGTCTTGCCGGCAGCGTTTGTATGGCCTTCCTGACTTTCTGTGCGAGTTCCAGGTTGGCGGTATCAGTAATCAGTTTGCTGTCAATGGCAAAATCTAATACGAAGCCGTAGTCTTCCTCGAGTAGTTCCTCTTTGAACCATTTGTTTTTTTCACGCAGAACCCGGTTCCTAATTGCTTTAAATAAGTAGGATTTAATGGTAGAATTTTCACTAATATCAAAGCGCCGGTTCCATAAATCAAGATAAAGTTGCTGGATACAATCTTTGACAATGTCTTCATCCGGACAAAACCGATAGCCAAAATCGAAAAGCTGCTTAGAATACTTTTTGATCAAATCAGTATAGGCACGCCTCTGGTGATCTTCCTGGCGGGGTTCCGGCAGATTTTCCTTAATTATTTTTTCTCCGTTCAAGAGTTTTGGTTTATTGAATCAGGTTGTATTGACCGAATAAAGCTATAAGTTTTTTGTAATTAATCAAATATTTGCTGGGATTGGACGGGTGTGTTTTTTTTTTAAAACCAAATGAGCTAAATCGCTTTAACGATGAATGGGAGGAGAGGTGAAGAATTTAAGCGAGCGGGGCTTTCAATTTTTCTTCCATTATACTCCTCATTATTTTTAGGAATTGACTTTGCTGATCTACGAATGGGTAGTGGGAACAATTTTCGATAATATAGAGTTTTTTCTTACCGGTAATTTTCTCTAGATCTGAGATTTGTTTGGAAGAGAAAATGCCGTCATTCGCTCCATAGATAGCAAATAGTTTTACACCCTTAGTTGACAGGCTTTTTAAGATAGGCTTTGTATCAATATTTACGTGGGATTCATTCTTGTAAAATAAAACAGGCGCCTGATTATTGCGTATGTTGGACTTATAAAAGTCGCCAGTATCATATTCTTTGTTTACGTTTTTCGACTCTTCTGTAGGCTTGGGCATTTTGAAATATCCAAAACGAGAGGCAATCTCGTATGTTAGCTGACGATATTCAGCCCCACGTTTATCTAAAGTATTTATATAGTTTATCTTGCGTATGGATGCTGTATCATTTTGTGCTGTAGCCGTCTGTGCGCCCGTACGAAGTATATAGTCATAACTCTCCTGTTGCGCGAAAAGAGCACCAACCAAGATCAGCCGATCAACTTTTTCTGGATTTTGATTCGTAAATAAGGTCGAAACAATTCCTCCAAAACTATGCCCTATCAGGCTTACTTTTTTTAGCCCATATTGTTTTATCAGGTTATTAAGATCATGAGATGCCTCATCAAAGGTAAGATTAGCTGAACTATCTTTGGAACGGCCTTCACCTCTTCTGTCATATACGATCACATAGAAACCCAGGTCTGCTAACTTTTGTGCAGTGGTACCTTCAAATAAAGTTGAGTTTCCTCTGGGGCCGCCATGTATATAAATCATTGGTGGGTTCTTGCGATCTCCATAGGCTTTAGAATATAGATTTTGAGCAAATAGCGATTGGAAGCAGGTATATACAATGAGTGTGACTAGTACAGATATTTTAGTAAACATAGAATTAATAGAGTAGGTTTAGCCATAATGGCGGTGTCGGAACTTCAAAAGTAACTCTGGATGAAAATACAAATTTTAGCGGATGGGCAATTGAATAATTTGGATATTTTAAAATAGCAACAAAAATACTAATACCGGTTTTACCAGACAACAAAGAGAAAAAGCCAGATTTATATTGTTTGTTTAATATATTAATCATTTTCATTGCAATTGTTTATTATATAAAACAATGAAAAGATAATCTCCCTGATCTCAAATCAGGGAGATTATTTAGATTAAAAATCTGTATCAAGCTTTTTTGACATCTCTTTTTGGACTAAATTAAAAGTAGATAGCATCTTGTCATTAAGTGTTTTCAACACTCTCATTCTTTGTCGTTTACCGTTTTGCCTAGAATTAGCCAGGGAACCTACAGGTTTACTTTGCGATTGGAAGTCCGAATATGTCTTATATCTGGATGATTGGCCGTACGTATACTGAGGAACTTCCATTTTTATTTTGTATTTATCATCCTTAACTATGATCGACAATACTGCATTAAAATAATACTGATCAGTACTTGGATTTGAGCCGAAGGCACTTAAAGCTGTCATATCACTGATATCATAGAAATTGTTGATACTGCTAATTCCAGCTTCTGCATCATAATTCGAAGTCCCCATTTTATTGTTCGCAAAGGTCTTCTGAATTGCTAGTTTGGAACGTGAAAATAACTCTTGCTTTGATGTATTTGGGAGTTCAATAACTGCTTCTACATATACTTCGTTATCCCTCAGTGGTAAGTAATCGCCTAGAGCTACAGTATCTGCAACCTTACTTCCATTTCTAAATGTACTCCAGGTTATCGCATCTTGCGCATAAGAGCTTAAGCTCATTGAAAGAAATACTAAACTTGAGATCGTTAATTTGTTTAATTTCATTTTTTGGTTATTAAATTTAAGGATAAAATTAACAATTTCCTGTGGAATTTATTAGGAAGTTTATTGTAAGTAAATTGTTTTACGTTCATAATGTTGTTTATCTTAGGAGTATAAATCTAATCTTAGACTGGACGCTGATTAAATGTCAGCAGGCGCGGTGGGTGGGCTAGCACTTTGTCATAAGGTCATTATATCTAAACTAGATATAAAATATGTAGATGAGATACAAACATTTTGTAGCGCATGCGAAGGCCACGCGGAACTGGATTCTTCAAGAATCGAAGCTAAAAATCTGCTTAGTCTTGTATATGTCAGTAATGGACTTTCTGAAAAATCCCTTGAAGTAGGTTTAGAGTTATTGTCGCAATTTTCAGATGAAATGCTTAGCAAGTATAACAGTACAATATCTGGTGCAGTAACCAGAAGTACTGATCTTGGACGAATGGATGAAGTCCGGCCTTTTGCGCTCAGATATTTGATAAATAAAAAAGCCAAAGATTGGAACACCTTATTAAAAGTGTTGATCTGGTATATCAGATACTATCCAGATGCTCCAGAAATCTCTAGTGAGTTCAAAGAAGTTTTTTCAGGTATTTCCTCTACTATGGGTCATTTACCTGATTCATCTGCTTCACTTACAGATCAGGTAAGTGCCTTATCTGAAGAAAACGCGAGAAATGATAAGAATCTGAATCAATTTAGCAAGATCTATTTTGAAACAGCCACAGAAAATGAAGAACGGGTATTAGCAGATTACTTAAGTACAAATCCCTTATTTGTTTATAAGAAATTTGCATTTGATATGGTAAAAATGAAAAACCGCGTTTCCGAGTAAACTGGAATGGGTCAACCAGAAGACCTACCCTGAACGAAAATGGAATTAATTACGAAACTATAGGGCAAATATCTTCTTGTAAAACCCAACCATTACCTTTCTTTTTATAAACGAGAACACTTCCCTGTCCGCAACGTCCACCACAAAAGAAATACTTTTTTAAAATAGCAAAATTTTGATCTTTAGAAAAAATAGGCTTTGAAATGACGTAGAATGTTTTGTCTAATGTTTCTCCATCAAATGGCGCAATATCTCTAGAAATGGAGCTTCTTTCCCGGCTGCTTAATATTTTCACTGAATCATTACTGAAAAATTCTTTTGACCAGGCTATAGTATCTGTTTCCTGTGCTTGAAAGGTTTCTTCAAATGGAATTTCAAACTTATATTTATTTAATATTTCAGTTAAGCAATCTCTATTCACGGGTCCGTAAGAGGACTGCGATATCTGTATCATTCCTTGCGAATCAATAGATTTAATATAGGTGCTCACTAATGATTTAGTTAGCATATTCTTCGCTTCATAATTTGAATCACTTTTACATCCGATCGTTAGGTAGATTAATGATGCTATGGCTAGCTGAATTCGAGTTTTCATTGAATAGTTCTTTCGTGATTTGCAATCTAGCTTACTACGCAATTGCATTGTAAAAAATTAGATTAAACCCCATATTTTACATTTGAAGCCATTTGAGAGTAAATTCATCCATTACACTTACGGATTAGCTTGTTGCTCTCACTGATCTCTGAAGGGGGGGCTGCATTATTAAATCTTTACTATCCTGGCTTCTAATTGAATTGGCTTTTACTCTTTATCCGTTACAGACTTTGCTAACATCAATAAAAATGGTAAAGCTTTTGAATAGTCCAGATGCTGATATTCCAGACCTAAAGCTCTTATATTATTATAATAAGTCTCATGCTGTGTATAATAATATTTCTCAGACTGCACGAACCAGGCTTTGCTTCCCAGTTTTTGTGAAAGGAACCATTTCTCAAACAAACGTCCACTGCGACCATTACCGTCGTTCCATGGATGTATTTTTACAAATACAATATGGATCATACTTGCAAAGAAGAAAGTCTCTGAAATAGTAAGTTCAGTAGCGAGCAATACTTTCAGATCTGCGTACAATTTGTCCATCTCAGAAGGTACCTCAAAAGGGGAAGCAGCGAAATATTCAATGCGACCATCTTTTGTCGTAACAAACATATTCTGATTCCTGAATTTGCCAAGCCAGTTTGTAGATACAATATGTCTTGCTAAAATTGTGTGCATCCCAGCAAACGTTTTTTTATCTGGTTTGTTTTTCGAAGCAAATTGATAAGCCAGATACAGATCATCTATTTTACGTGTATAATCGGGTTGAAATTCAATGCGAAAACGTTTATGTTTGATATAAGAATCCAGTTCTATAGATTCCCCTTCAATTTTGCTGGAATAAACTGATGCTACTGAAGTATAAAAACTAAATTCGTCTGTAGAAAGAGAGGCATCTTCCAATTGATTAAATGCTGTAAACAAAGCTTCTTCGTTAACCGTCATTTTGTACTGTTCGAGCAAGTCTTTTTGGATGATTTGTAAATCCATTTCCAGCATTTTTTCCTCTTGTTAAATAAAGATAAAAAAAAAGCCTGCTCATCTTAATGATTGCAGGCTTTTTTTTTTGATTTCTGCGGAGGAAGAGGGATTCATGATGTCACTCTGGAGTACGTTTAAAGCCGCTTTCAAAAGTTTTTTACTCATGTTTTATAAGGTTTTTGTCCCCGAATAGTCCCCATTTTGTGCGTAATTTTATAAGGTTTTTGACTTGATTTTATTGAATTCGTCAAGTAGTTTGTAAAGTTCATTTTTCAAAGTAGAAACCTGATTTTCTAATAGTTGTTGGTTAGTCGAAAGTGTTTTCATATCCTTTATAAATCCTCCGAGTTGAGTGCCTTTTTCTGCGGACGCCTTTACTTTACGATCTCCTTTTCCAAAAAAGAACCACTCGAAACTCATATTGAAAACCTCATGTGCTTTTTTAATCACATCAATAGGGATGATGTAAGCGCCAGATTCGTAACGTTGAATAGTTGGCTGTGTAAGCTCTAGCATCTCAGCAAACTTCGTCTGAGTTAAGCCTTCAGTTTCACGAAGTATTTTAAATCTTTTCGTTTCATCAGTTGTCAGTTTTTCCTGCCTAAGCGCCATATTAATTCTCCATTTGTTTATCCGGTGTAAAATTTATTCCTTCTGATCTTTTAATCAGGTCAATCATCATATCTCTTTCAGTGATATTAATTTCAAAGTCCAGCTCTATTGAAAAGATACCAGTACGCTCAAATTCATCATCTTCCAGCTGTTCCTCTTCTGCCTCAAGTTTGCGGTATCTTTCTAACTGAGAATTTATGTTTTTTATGATCAACTGCTTCTCAAGTAAGATCGCCTTCATTTTAGCTTCGAATTCCTTTTCCTTTTTGCCCATTATTTCTAATCGTTAAAGGGATATATCGGAAACACTGCACCTAAACTTGTAAATGCTGATTCGTACTCGGATTTTAAAGAATCATATTTTGCCTTACTTTTTTTCCTCTGAAGCGATTCCCAGACAAATTCCTGAAGGTGGTATAATGCTTCGGAATCTCGTCTCAGGGAGATGCTCTTCTGATATTTCTTTAACCAGGTTTCAGGGTTTTTGCTAGTGAACCGAATTCGTATAGCTTCGATATTCCCGGCGATTTGAAAAAAGATAATTAACACAAAAAATTGAATTATCCCGACGATAACTATAAATGATTCCATATGCGATATTACACTTTAGTCTAAAAGAACTTTTTGATTGCCCCTTTCACCCGGAACACATGGGTTATTACTTTTTTTGGAATTGACTGATTTGCATAATCTGCACCCTTATTGTAAGGTATTAACATATAGTGTTCGTCATCCTTCCCTGCACCAATCATTTTTATAGTTCTAAACCCATTATTGGTTATCACTGCGTAAATTTCACCTTCCAGTAAAAATTCTTGCCAGCTGTCAACTTTTTTTAATGCCACTAAATCTCCGTGAGCAATTAAAGGTCCCATGCTGTTACCAGATACATTGACCCAGTAGTCGGCGTCATTGAAAGGTAGGAAATCAATATAAAATGCTGGGTTTACCTGACCGCCGTTAAAAACCAAGTCGAAACCACCGACAAAATCAATATCGTAATATGGCACGCCTTTTCTATCTGAGTTGATTGACGGGTTTAATGTATCTCTGAAACTGTCCCCAACATTTAAATCAATATTGAGGTTTGTCTTTACATTTTGTAATATGTCATTAGATAAAACTTCATATTTAAACCACTGACTCAACGATTGACGACTTGTATTTAGCTTAATAGCGGCCTCCTCCTGCGTCATATCAAGAGATTTGATAGCCATCTTTAATTTTTTTCCGTTGATATTCAATTGATTACGTTTTTATTTCTTATAAATACATAATGTAATTGCAAAATGTAATTACACTCCTTATATTTGTCTTACCTAACAGAAACAAAGGTACATAAAAACATTTCACTCACATATAGTAAGAAACTACCAAAATGCTACAACACAGGAACCAATTAACTTCAAATGCCGGCTTCATATACCAGCCGATCGGAAATCTGATTGACCCAGGGTTAACCAGACGAGAAATGGAAATTATGAGTTACATCTCTTTTCCCGATAAAATCATAGCTGCTTTATTAAATATCAGCATTAGGACAGTAATTAATCATTCGGTTAGCATTCGTAGGAAAACTGGTTGCCTTTCAAAAGGGGAGTTGATCCGCTACGCTGCCAATAAACAAATAATCAATTGATATGGATGTATCGAATTTAGCAGAACCAGTACCAGGAATTTCTTTGGTAAGACTGGTGGAGGGAATTAAAGAGGGGCAGGAGTTGCCTTTTAATCCAAAAAGAGAAAGATACCTGAGAACTATGGTGAGTAGTACCATTAAAGACAGATATCCAAGCAGAGAATACAGTGTCAATCTTGAAGAAGACAACTCAGCTGTAATTGTCAAAAGAAGTTTTGATAAGAAAATGCAATAGCAAGGATCCACAATGAATACGAACCACAACAACTAAATCGGTAAAATGGGAAGAGTCAAAAAACTCACGGATAAAGAAAGAATCGCACAACTTGAAAAAGAGGTGGTATTTCTTCAAGCGCACTTACTGATTGAGCTCAGAAGACTTAAGGAAGTAATAGGTATCAATGATGATTACGTCCATGAACCAGTAAAAGAATTGAAAATCAGTTAAATGAAAATAGCATATCTACATAAAGCGAAAATCAAAGCAAAGCCGAAAACGGACGAGCTTTTAGAAGGCTTTTATGCGAGGGATATCAGATTAACCTACAACAAAAAGAAAAAGATTTTAAACGATCTGGGGATAAGTGAGATTCAATTTGTCGCTGCCCTAAAAAAGAGGATCGGTACAGATCACGGGATTTTTGGGTATTAAAAAAGCGGCTACTGTCAATAGCCGCCCCTCAAATTAAAAGCAGTATTAAACCACTTAAAATAAGAAACCATGTCAAAAGTAACCACAACCTACCATATTTCAAAACCTACTAAGTGTTTTGAATGCAACCAACCCTTTGCTCACGAAAGGTTTTTCAGTCTCGGGCATACCTTCTGTGAATTGTCTTGTCTTGACATCTTTCATGAGAGAAATAATAACGAAGGGAGGTATGACCATGGGTAGACTCGCAATTACTCGAACAATTATTCCATTGGATTACGATCGTACCGCAGCGGGTTATAACGCCTGGGTAATCGGTATTCGGAATGAGTTACACCTGCCTGATAAGGCCTTTGATATCCATTCAATTATACCAGAGACTAATAAGGTATTGAAATTTCATAAAACACTTAATAAATAATATCATGTCAAATCAAATTCAAGTTACCAAAGATTATATCGATAGACTACATCCGTTATCAGTAGTGAAGGATGCTGCGATAGGAGATCACTTTATTAACAAATTCGTAGCAATGTACCGTGTTCCAAGAGAACAAGCAGTTGCTTTTCATGAGCGTGAGAAGGATAACTTCATTAAAAGGATAACCGATAGTGAGGATTTAAGTGCCTGCACACCAATGTCTATTTTCCTTGCTTATATGCAAGTAGGAGGATGGCAGTTAAGTTTTGAAGGGGGGCCACAGTCAGATGTCTACCTGATCCCTGGCAATAGAAATGTTGCACCGAAAGGTCAGCCGGACAAATGGATTAAAGAAGTTGTCGCTCAGCCAACTCCTTACGGTGAAAAGAAGATCCGTATCCAAAACGGCCAAATAAAAGATGCAGCAAAACCGATCATAGTTTATGAATGTGATGATTATGAAGAGTTTACTGATGATATTGGTAATGTACGTGTAACATGGAAAAAAGGTAATAGAGGCGATAAGCCTGTAATTGTCGGTTCATTCATTCGAATTGAAAAACCAGATGGATCATTCGAAATTAAAACCTTTGATATGGGAGATGTCGCCAAATGGAAAGCATCGTCTGAAAATAAAAATTCTAAATGGGATGCTGCTGCTGGAAGGAAGCTTCCTGGTAAGGCAAATGCACTTTACACTTCAAATAGCGGTCAGATAGACAAACTGTTTTTTGAAGGCAAGACATTGAAACATGCATTCAAACTTTACCCTAAAGTTGTGAATTCTCCAAAGTTGCCTGACGCATTTGTGCCTGTGGCATCTGATGCAATCAGACAAGGTTTTGATGTTTCTGAATTCACAGAAGCAGAATATGTTCCTGAAGAGGATTTATCGCAGTCGGAGCAAAGTGATTTTGATGTTGCTTTAGAGGAGGCACATAATACTGAACCGATTCAAACAAAAACATTTGCAGGTATCGATACCTCCGACGAACCAGAATTTTAATTAACCCAATTCATAACCGGGCATCCGCAATATAAACAACTCTTGTCAAGTTGAGCGGGTGCCTTTAACCATTTAAAATAGAAACCAATGTCAACTACAACAGCAATATCAAATATCAATGTAGAGGAAATCTCTACGACAATGGAAAATGCCGGTTTAATACTGGTGGCAAACGAAACCTTTGCTGATAAAGCCGTCAAAGGTGCAACTCAATTACTTGACACTATCGAAGGTCAAGGCATGTCTGACGAGCTTGATGCTGCGGCAAACGAATGGCAAGTAAAAGCAAAGCAAGCTATTAAAATCTTAAATGAACGTAGGTCGCCCATCACCCAGATGATGACTAAGCTTGCTGGCTTGTTTACAGCTCAGGAAGGTAAACTGGATCCTAAAAAGTCTGATAGCGTATATGCTAAAATTCAAACCGCCCGTGATCAATGGGCAACATTCAAAGTTAATGAGCAAAGGAAAAAAGAACAAGAAATCCTTAAGCAGCAAAATATTGCAAAAGAAAGGATTTCTATCAAAGCTGATATTCAAAACCATATCCGTTCAATTTTCAACCAAAAGCTATCTGCATTCAAAACAGACATACAAAAAAAATACAACCTGTTGACCCTTGAAAATGTAACGGAGATTACGGAGTACATCAAAGCCAGGCCACTTATTTATCCGATTGCTAATTTCAGATTAATTCAGCCGCCAGTTTTTACTGCTTATATCGACCAGGCGGAAGCTGATCAAATAATTTACGATGAACGTGAAAAGCTTTATGATGAGCTGGCAGCGGTCTTTCATGAAAATATTGAGGCTGAAAAGTCAAATACGCTGGAGTTAATTCCATCCCGTGTTCTGGAATTAAAAGAAATAGCCAAAGCCGGTGCACAGGAAAAAGCGCGACTTGAGAAGGCTGCAGAAGACCGACGCAAAGCAGATGAACTTCGATTAAAGAAAGAACAGGAAGATCAGGAGGTAAAAGACAAAGCTGCAGTTCAGAATACAGTCGCCCTTGAGACTGCTGGTTCATTATTCGATACCACTGCTGCTCTTGCTGAGGTTAAAGAAACTACAGGCAAATCAAAAGCTTCTGAAAAGATCAATGTACTGTCTACTGATGGTTGGGGTGCAATCTTCATTTTCTATTTTGAGAAAGAAGGAAAAGGTTTATCAGTTGATGATTTTGGTAAAAAGTCTTTGATTCAGATGAAAGCTTTTGCTGAGAAGCAAAATAATAAGTCAGGTGAGAAGATTGATAATCCTTTCATTGAGTACGTTGAAGAAGTTAAGGCGGTAACCTCTAAAGTAGCTTAGTAATGGCAAAGAAGATAAGATACAAAACTGTACAAGTGAATCTTCCTGAAAACATTAGCCTTAATTATCTCAAAAAAATGGTTGATACTTTAGGAAAGGATTACTGCTGCTCAATTCAGCAAATCGTTGATTTCTTGTCTGACAACAAACTTCAATAATGGTTCAGGATCCATACTTTGGAAGATCAGAAATTAGCAACTCTGATCTTTCTGCACTCCAAGAACTTCTTCATCCTAAGCCTCAATTTGGTGATAAAGAATATGCTTATGCGTTTGGTACACTCCTGGACAACCTTATCACTGAACCAGATAAAGTTGACCTCTTTAATCTTACCGTGAAGTACCAGACCTACCGGTACACTACAGAAGACTTTGAACTGGCAAAAGCAATGAAGCGTGCCTATTACAAAGATCCTTTTGCTAAAATGATCAGCGATGCTGCGGACTTCCAGGCAATATCAACCAGGTACAATTGGTTGATGAATTATAATGGTTTCGACTTCACATTAGAAGCTGGTACCCGTTGCAAATGGGATTTACTCGTAAGAGCCTGGAAGATGGGAGGTGATATCAAGTCAACTGCTGCAGAAACTCAAAGCCAGTTTGAAGCAGCTTGTGAACATTTCGGGTACTTCCGGTCCCGTGCCTGGTACATGGATATCGAAGGAACTAACAAGGATATGCTGATTGGTATCAGTAAGAAGAACCAGAAGATATTCAAGATCGCTATTGACCGGAATGCTCCAATTACTGATATGAGCAGAAAGCTATATGAGCATGGAAAAGCTCAATATGAAGAACTAGCATTTAAATACTGGCTGTTATTCGACGGCCTTAAAATAGCATCATAATGGAAATAGGAAGCATAGTAGAATGTATAGATGATAGAGGTATCAATCCAGTTGGCCTATGTACAGTTCCTAAAAAAGGCAATCTGTATACAGTGAGCGGCTTTGTGAATAAACCTCGAGGCTTGGGCATTTATATTGAAGAAAGCAGTGAGCTTATTATCGTTGAGTATAGCAAAAGACAGAGTTTGGAACGAGCACCATTTCTTGCATCCAGATTTATTGAGAGACTTCCTCCAATGAAAATCGAAGTTGAGGAGATACAATTTCAAGAGATATAATGGAAGACATAAAAGAATACGCTGCTCTAATTGAGCGCATGCGGACTGCTCAGGCAGAGTACTTTCGTACAAGGGCACAAGTCGCCTTAACGGTTTCAGTCAAGCTGGAAAAAATAGTAGACGAGGCTACTGAATCAATCCTCGGACCAGACAGAATCAAAAACCAAACTAAACTATTTTAAAATGGAAAATGAAAAATTTGATCTATGGTGTCTAGTTGAACTATTCGGACATAGTAAAATTGCTGGAAAGTGTACCGAGCAGAATATTGCCGGCAGCAATATGTTAAGAGTTGATGTTCCGGAAACATCCAAATCGGGAGCATTTACTAAGTATTATGGTGCTGGTGCTATTTATGCAATCAATCCGGTCACAGAAGAAGTAGCCAGAACATTCGCTGATTCATTGAATGTGGCCCCCGTAAACCCATGGGATGTTAAGAAGCTACATGATAAGGTACTTAGCCTTGGTCCAGAGTCACAGGACGAAGATGATGATTTCCCATATTAACCTATTCTTATGAAAACAATCACACTTCCCAGCGGCACGTACGCTGTAGATCCTATCCTTGATGGATTCGAATTCATTGAAAAACCTTCCAGTAACGTTGCCTTTGTGGGTACCGATATCCTGGCCAACAAGCTTTATGTCCAATTCAAAAACGGATCCGGATACAAGTATTCAGAAGTGGACTGCGATGTCATGTGTGCTTTACCTGCAGCCTTAAGTATTGGGAGCTTCATCAGTAAATATGTCGTTAAGCACTTTCCAAGTGAGAAGCAAGAAAAGCCTTTGATAACATTCATTGAAGTTATAATTGATGATCCGTATCCAGAAGGAGAATTAAGTGAAGAAACCAGAAAAGTATGGTTTAATAAGCAAATCGCTAATAGATTGACACGTAATAGTCAAAAAGAGCCTGTTACGGAAATAACAGGATTTAGTGATAAACCTGAGTTTTAATTTTTAATCCAATATATGAAATCAACAAAATCAATCACAAAAGACGAGCTGCAGGATAAGATAGACGCAGCAGAAGAAGCACACGAGTTAAAGGCCGGCACCAGAATTAAAATCACCGAGGCCAGTATGGGGAAGAGTGGTGTGAACTTAAAGTACTGGAAAGTCGTAACGCGTGACTTCGCAAATATTAAAGGAGACTTTGAACTGAGAGAGTTTGAAAACCCAGGTGCTGAAAAGCTTCCATTTCTACCGCATCCGGATTTAGTTCTGGCATTTGACTTACTCAGAGTCCATTTACTATTGTCATGCTTGCAAAAAGAAGCTTATGATGCCTATGGGCAGCTGATAGCTCCAATGACATTTGAGAGTTTCAATGGAGAGGATAACGATAATCCATTAAACAGATTCAAAGTTACTGGCTTTGCTATCAACGACAGTGAAACAGGGGTTATCCTTACTGGAGTGAAATACATCCGTGGCAATGCGACCTTACCGCTATCTCAGTACGCTGACTTCCATGGAGGAGAAAATGCCTACGAGTTCGGCGACGAATTGTATCATGTAATTAAGCACGTTAGAAACGAAGTACTCCTTTACTACAATGGTAAGGTTGCTCCGGATTCGCAGTACTCATTAGATTTTGATGATGCTGCCTCTGATATGGAATAATCAATTTTTAAACTACAAACTATGCTCTTTCGTGGTATCGAGCATAGTTTTATAAACTTGATCAAATGACTACAATAAAAATAACAACAGAAAAACCAGAAGTCGCAGCGCTTCTGATAGATATCATGATCGAAGTGGAGCGAGCTGAGGCTAAACATCCAATATGGCCTACTTGTCATATAAAACAGATCGCCATTATAGCAGAAGAAGCAGGGGAGTTAATTAGAGAAGGGAATCTGATTGATGAAGGTACCGGTACTTTCGCTCAAGCGAGAAAAGAAGCGATCGAAACCGCCGCAACATGCATTCGTTTTCTTACCAGGATTAAGCAGACAGAAGAGGACTTTAATCAGCCTGCAATAACCGATTATTTTAATGATCCCAGTTTTTTTATGAAATCAGGGTTGACAGAAGGAGGAAGCGATGAATAACGCTACAACACATCATGTTTCCATCTCTATTGAGGGATTACTAAATAAATCAGATAGTCTACTGCAGGATCTATTTGGCAGCTTTGGTCCCGATATCCGTACCGAATTGGAGGATCGCAAAGAAAAAGGAGAGTTGTTAATTGGTGCAGTAGGGTGCATCGGTTTTTGCCCAATAAACGGATGTCCAGGGCACGAGGAAAGCGAGGCTGACCATGGATAAAAGACAATGGTTATCAGCGTCGACACCTGCTCAACCTGATCCGGATTTATCTCGCAAGGACCGCCGTTCCTTGGAAATGGATGTCCAGTACTGGAAAGCATCATCAAAGCGAAAGGACAATGATATCAGTTATCTCAATAATCAAATAAGAGGCTTTAAATCTCAGATTACACGGCTTAAAGCCGCATTATACAAAAAAGGAGGCAAGCAGTCATGAGCGTAGGAACCATCATACAAATTGGAAATGTATTTAAAATTGAATTTGCATATCGACCAGCAATTACCGAGGCTGTAAAAGAACTTCCTGAACGTAAGTTTATTTATGCAGAAAAGCACTGGACAGTACCGGTTATGTATTCTGCAGCAGTAAGAGTCTTCGCAGAGAAGTATAAGCTCGAATTTGAAACAGTAAACACTGTAGAGCCAGAAACTAACTACGTCATACCACCGCTTCCGGAATTGACTTTGAAAATTCCAACCAATAGGCCAATGCTACCTTGGCAACCTGGTGGAGTGGCTTATACAATGGAGAAGCAGCGGCTAATTATGGGGGACGATATGGGGCTTGGAAAAACAAGTCAAGCCATTATTGCGATGGAGGGATTAAATATCCAAGGGAAAGCGGCTTATCCGTGTTTAATTATATGCCCATCAGCTGTGAAAGAAAACTGGGTAATTGAAATTAAAGCCAATGTGAAACGCACCGGTATTGTGCTTAAGGATAGCGTCAAGAATACTTTTCCTGAATTCTTTCGCGTTGGTATGAGTCAATACTTCATTTGTAACTTTGAGAGCCTTAAAAAGTATTTTGTAACTAAAGTTGATAAACCAGAGGCCGGTAAAAAACTACGAATAAATAATATTCATTTCAATCAGAAATTACTTGATTTCTTTAAAGCTGTTATCGTAGATGAAAGTCATAAGGTAAAATCCCTCACGTCACTTAATACAAAGTTTACAAAAGGTATATGTATCGGTAAGGAAACTATCTTCTTACTGACCGGAACGCCGATTGTTAATAAGCCCAAAGACCTAGTTTCCCAGCTCGGTATACTTGACCGTTTAAAAGATTTTGGAGGCTATAAAGCGTTTGAAAAGCGTTATTGTTCCGGACCCCGGGAAGCAAGTAACATGAAGGAATTGAATTATAAGCTCAATTTGATCTGCTTCTACCGCCGTAATAAAACGGATCCTGATATTAAAAAGTATTTACCGGATAAAGCTAGACAAGTTATACAGTGCGATCTTGATCCTGTCCATCGTAAAGAATACATGCATGCGCAGGCAGACCTTGAAAGTTACATGATCAATATTAAGAAGCAAAGCGATGATCAAGTAGCTAAATCCATGAAAGGGGAGGTGATGGTAAGGATTGGTATTCTAAAAAACATAAGCGCACGTGGAAAACTAAAGGATGCATTTGCCTTCATCCGGGATATAGTTGAACAAGGGCAGAAGATTGTAGTGTTTGCCAGCCTTAAAGAAGTTATTGCAGCGGTACAGCATGAATTTCCCAGATCAGTTAGAATAACCGGTGCTGAAGATGGCAAGCAGAAGCAAGCTGCCGTCGAGCGCTTTCAGAATGATTCAAAGATTGATGTGGTTGTCTTGAATCTAAAAGCCGGCGGGGTCGGTATTAATGGACTTCAAAATGTAGCTACACAGATATGTTTCATCGAATTTGGATGGCATGCAGCTATTATGGACCAGGCAGAAGATCGATTGTATCGGACCGGCCAAGGCGCGAACGTCATGTGCACCTACTTTTTAGGTAAAAACACGATCGATGAGTGGAACTACAAATTAATTAACAGCAAACGAGAGATTGCGAATACAATTACTGGTGCCGAAGATCAAACTGAGGAAACATTAATCGATAGTGTGATGACTCTCTTTTCTAAATAAATTATGCCCTTTTAGGGTGTTAGACATTTTCTTTTCAACAACCGCAGAGATGTTCTCCCCGGTTTAAACCTAAACAATATGCAAGCTACAGATACATTTACGGATGTCATTCAGGCACACCTGCAAAGTAGAGCAGAAACAGATTCTTTGTTTGCTGAGACACTTAAAAAAGCTAATAAAAACATAAAGGATTGCATCACTTATATTCTTAATACTGTGAAATCAAGTGGTCGTAACGGATTCGATGATGAAGAGGTCTTTGGTATGGCTATCCATTATTATGATGAGGATGATATCAAGGCTGGTCGAGATATTAATTGTAAAGTGGTTGTAAACCATTCAATTGCAACAATGGATAAGGTGCTTGCCGATCGTCCACAAGAGAAGGTTGAGACCAAGAAAGTAATGAAAAAACAACCCTTGATCGTTAACCAGTCATCCCTATTCTAACGCTTATGAAACCAAGAACTAAACTTCAGATCAGGGTTTTTGAACTCAGTACTCAACTGCCAAGTCTTAACGATGGACATAAACAATGGATTTATAAAAATTGCTTGTCCCACATCGGATATCGAACTAAGAAAAAGATATCGTGTTTGGATTGTGGGCATTCTTGGCCGGGCCAACAAAAGGTAAAAACTATAAAATGCCCAAATTGTCTTGTGAAGATTGAAATCAAGGATTCATTAAAAAGAAAACTTGACCAGTATGTAGTTGTAGCGTCTGTAGATAATCTTGGTGGTCTCCAGGTTAACCGGTTTTTTGAAGTCCGATCTTATCAAAATGCCGGATATATTGCTAAATATTTAATCCGTGAGATAGTACAGCAATGGTTTGAGCCAGAAGGGAAACTAACAATAGTTGCTCGCAGTGATTCGTTCGGTAACGGAAGTTATTCTGGAGATCTAGAGATCCGAACCAATATTTCAAATTACTGGCAATCCAATAAGTATGATGTTTATGCTGATAAGATTATCCCCAATGCCAATCCTCTACCTATTTACGCACGTAATGGATTCAATAGTAAAATAGAGAAGGTTCGCCTATACTCATTTTTACAGTCTCTGTTGAATGATGGCAAACTTGAAACCTTGATAAAGGCAGGTCAATACCCATTAGCATTAGCAAAACTAGGCGATCGAAGTAACACCATATACAGTCACTGGGATTCAATTAAAATTTGCATGCGTAGGAATTATTTGGTGAAGGATGCGGTGTCTTATCTGGATTACCTTGAACTACTGAGGCATTACGGTAAAGACTTACGTAGTCCTAAATATGTTTGTCCGGCCAGTTTTAAGAAAGAGCATAGCAGGCTTGTAAAAAAGCGAGCGCGAGATCAACGAATAGAAAGGATAATCCGTGACCAACAGGAAGCAGAGAAACGTAAGCTCCAGGCTGCGCAGGAGCAGATTAGTTATCTGGAAGAAAAATCGCCATACTTCGGTCTGTCGTTTTCAGAAGGACCGTTGATAGTTAAGGTTTTGGAGAGTGTACAGGAATTCATTGCAGAAGGTGATCATCACAAACATTGCGTTTATACTAACCGATATTACAGTAAGCCTGATTCACTTTGCTTTTCTGCGAAAGTAGATGGCATCCCTGTGGAAACAGTAGAAGTATCCCTCACAGAAATGAAAGTTATTCAGTCCAGGGGTCTTCATAATCATGCATCGGAATACAACCAACAGATAATTGCCATCATTAAAAAGAATATGGGGCAGATAAGAAAGAGGTATCAAAATTTAAAAAAAGAGGCAGCATAATGAAGCTATACCAAGATAGGCTAGACGCCGGAAGAAGCTCCGCGACGCAGCCGATTACGAGAAAAATGCCACATATAACACCGCCAACACAAGCATCACTGCCTCTATTATACCTGAATACTTTTAAAGTTTACGAGATGTAGAGGGTTTGTTACCATCAATATCGTGTTTTTCCTGAGATTCCATACAAGTAAATCTAAACAATAAAAGTCTGAATATCTAATGATTATAATTTACATACCATTAGGATCATATTAAACAAAAAACCATTCTAATTATAAAGTTCATGAAAGACAGAGATGACGTATACCCTTGGACTGACAGCGGTTTATTATTGCTGCATACCATTAATGCTATCATTCAAAAGAACGGCGGCAGGGAAGCGATGTTAAAGATTGTACAAGCTGAATTGAGTCAGACTGTATTCCATCGGGAAAAGAGTAAGGTGCAGGAAGCAATCAGCAGAATGGTGGAACTTAAAATACCAAAAGCGCAAGCTGCGGATATGCTCAACATATCTTTAACTCAATATAAAGCTGAGCTATCGAACATGAGGCACAATAAGAATGCGCATTCAAACTAATATCTCGAGTAAATATATGCTCCTTTATTACATTGAGAATAATACGAAATAATTAATTAATTTAGCGGTACCGGTTGTCAGCCGCAAGACATTCAATATTATCCCTACAGACCTCTTTGTGCCTATCTGCACTAGAATCAAGCTGACAACCTTAATGGTCTGTAGGGATAATATTACTCAATTCAATTACAGTATGGCTAAAACCAATGATTCTAAACCCAACGGGTACGCTCTTAGCCGTGCATGGTTTGACTTTGCTTTTGAAAATCAAGGGATGGTCTCAGGAAATCACGGCTGCATGTTTCTTTGGTTTTTAGAAAAAAACAATAGAATGGGGTGGGCAAAACAGTTCGGTGCTCCCAGGGATGAGACAATGGCCGCTGTAGGTATTACTTCATTCAATACATACAGGAAGATATTTAGTGATCTGGTTGAATGGGGTTTTATAAATGTTATAAAAGAAAGTAAAAATCAATACACCGCGCATATAATTGCCCTATCAAAAAATGATCAACCATTGATACAGGCACTGGACTCGGCACTGATACAAGCACAAGGTAAGCATGAATACCAGCATAGCTCAGGCACTGATACTGACAGTGTTGCCATAATTAAACCAATAAACAAAGAAACCATTAAACCACAAACAAAGAAACCTATAAGTGGGAAAACTACATTTTCCCCTCCCACACACATTGATCTCTGCAACTACTTTTATGAGAAATCTAATGACTCAAAATGGACTGATCACGACTGCAATTTCCAAGCTCAGAAGTTTATCGATTTCTACAGTTCAAAAAACTGGATGGTCGGGAAAAATAAAATGGCAAACTGGAAATCTGCAGCATCTGGATGGATCAACAGGTCATTGGAAAACATCTCAAAAAAATCAGCGGAAGAAAAACCTCAAAAAGGTTTTCAGGCTGCAATGGACATGTACAACAAACTAAAAATCTAATATGGAAAGTCAAAACCAAATAATCACAACCAACAAACCAAGCGCAGAAGTGCAGCATGTTCTTCAACATCAACCAGCCTTTCTGGAAGATTACAAATCGGTTCACAATGAAGTCCTAGCTCAGGTCATGAAATCAATCACCCATTTGAATTGGTCCGTTCCCGATCAGGCTTCTATGGGTATCCTGGTGAGCGAAATCAGCAACAGCATCAGGAACAATTACAAGCAGATCAGAGTAGCTGAAATAGGAAATTGTTTTGCAAAAGGAATACGCGGTGAATACGGTGAGTTCATGGGATTAAGCGTAGTCACATTTGAAAAATTCATTATGGGATACCTGGTAAGTGATTACCGCTCTAACCTTGGAAAGACACTCCCTAAAGCAGAAATTCCATCACCACCTAAAGAACTAACCAAGCAAGACCGTATCGATTTCGCTCAAAAAGCTTATGATAAATACAAAATTGCCGGTTTTTATAACGACTTAGGGAATATTATTTATGACTTCCTTGATTGCGAAAAACTGATTCCTTTCACTACTTCTGAGAAGTTTGAAATGCTTGATCAGGCCAGACAAGAAGAGTATAAGAAATTACAGAATCCTTTATCACTGGAAGAGGCCAGGAGGTTTAATATTCAGTTAGAAGCCCTTATGAGTAGTAATGATAAGATTATTCCCAGATCAAAACGAATAGCTCTCAATAGATATTTTAAAATTCTGCTTCAGCAAGAGACTGAAAATATTCCATTTAAATAATGGATTTCTCATATATACACTAATATCGGCACTACACTTTTTACACACTTTAAAGAAAAAAACTATCAATATGGACAATTTATCAATAATACCCCGAATTGAAAAAGGTAAATCAGACCTCCAGATGTTCATCAGCAAATACAAGCCATCGAAATACAAAGTATTGAAAAATGGCATCGAGGTGCGTAGCGTTCCAAATGTGGAGGAGGCTGAAAATAAAGCCCGTGAGTTGATTAAAGAGATGAAGCTGCGATTAGTGGTTGTTCGGGATGCGGAAATGAGCGCATATAGAGCCTTTGAAGTTCAGGAGGTTTAATTATGGATTATGTCACTGAAAATTACATTGACCTTTTGGAATTCATAAAGGCAAATAACTCCAACATAACGTTTGGAATAGTATTTACCAAAGAAGAGGGTAGAAAGCATCGTCTATGGTGTGGAAGCGAAGCAAAGCCAATGTTTAGGATTAGTTTAAAAGTAGAATTACGATCAGCACAGATATCCACTATACAGAATTCCCTTCGTGTGAAGTTCATTTAACGGATGACTTCATTGATGATGAAGATGATATTCAATTTGTCTACACCAATACTATCACGGGTGTTAATTGCGAAGAGTGTTTAAAACAATCAAAACTAAAGTCATGATCAAAGAACTCAAAACAGAAAAATTTGAAGGACTGGCGGTCCTGGTGGCTGATGGATATTATTGCGCTGAAATTGAATCAGTACCCGAAGAAAAGTTTTTTCAATTGAACTTTCTACTTGATAATACGGATGAAGAAAGTGGTTTTTTTGGTGATCCGGTTGTTTGGTCTATTGAATTACCTTTTGACTGCAAGATCCTAGGCAAAGCAACCGACTTGACAGAATATGAGTGTGCCGGGATCGTACAGCCGCTATGGAATGGTTTTATGAACTACTTATTGATTAATGAGCCTGTAGGAAATTATAAGCGGCTTGTAAAAGAGACCACCAAGGAATCCTTCGACTCACTGATGCAGTCATTAGGTTGTTACCCTGTCAATCCATTTGCGGGAATATTTACACCTCGCATAGCTAAGGATAAAAAAGATCTCGGTAGTGTTCTGGGAGAGGTGATCTACAATGATATGCGTGAGTTGTGGAAAGAAGCGGAAGCCAACACCGGCACATGGTTGATCCTTCAAAAACTGTAATATGACATTCGACGAAGTACTTTCGATGATGTTTAATGACGTCAAACACTCACATGAGATGATTAGGGTCAGGGCAAGGAAAGCCAAAATAGACCTTGCCAATACAATAATGAAAACAATAATCAGACAGCACGCAGTTCGCTGTTTTTATGGACGGATCGACAGCTCCTTCAGGTGATCAATATTATGGATTTAAAATAACGCACCCAACTACCTTTTCTTAGCTTCTCACGACCTCGATTAGTTTGCATATCACTGCACGTTGGATGCGTATGGCATCGGCTGCAGTATGTACAAATACGGGTCGTGAGAAACACAAAATTAAGAAAAATATGAGAAGATTAAATTTAAAAACACCCATTTCGTACTATGGTGGTAAACAGAAGCTTGCGGATAAAATCATTAGCTTGATCCCTAAACACACACTTTATTGTGAACCTTTTATTGGAGGTGCGGCTGTATTCTTTGCTAAATACCCATCTGAGGTAGAGGTGCTGAATGACACGAATAAGGAGTTGATTAACTTTTATAAGATGGTGCAGAATGAGTTTGTAGGGCTTGAAAAGGAAATAAGGATTTCTTTACATAGCAGAGATCTGCATCGTAAAGCTTCAGTTATTTACAATAATCCGGATATGTTTAGCGAGATAAAAAGAGCCTGGGCGGTATGGGTATTAAGTTCACAAAGTTTCAGTGCTCAATTGGATAACAGCTGGGGATATGATATCTCTAAAAATACTACCACAAAGAAAATTATCAACAACAGGGATAGATTTACCGAAGACATGGCAATTAGACTACAAAACGTACAGATAGAGTCTGCAGATGCTTTGTACATTATCAAAGGCCGTGATAGTGAAGAGTCATTTTTTTACCTAGACCCGCCTTACTTCAATAGCGATTGCGGCCACTACGATGGATATAGCGAGCAGGACTTTGAAAATCTACTGATTCTAATATCCAACATCCAAGGTAAATTCCTCATGAGCTCTTATCCGTCGGATCTGCTCAACAAATACTGTAAAAAGAATGGTTGGAATATTTGGATGGTTGAACAAAATGTAACCGTGAATAATAAATCAGGCGTTAATAAAAAGAAGATAGAAGTTCTTACATCTAATTTCACTATTGATCTAGCTCCACAACTATTTGACAGTAAAGAGCTGACGTTGTGGTAATAGGAAGGATAAACCTGAATAGCTTGTTTATAGCTATTCAGGTTAGGTTAAAGATTGAGAACCTTTTAAATCATACTCTTTGATCAATAATTCGGGGGGAATACTCAACATGTCACTGAACGTTCGAATCATAGTCAAGGACAGTGATTGTTTGTAGTTCAATACTTTGCTTACAGTTCCTTTATCACCGTATTTTTTAGCTAAATCAGCAGACTTATATCCTAAATCTTGCATTCTGATTTTAATTAGCTTAACTGGGTCTACATCTGGTAAATCCCATTTTTCATTTTCGTAAATTGAAATAAGGTGCACCAACAACATCTTTTCTTTGTGTTCGATTGTTCCTTTCGGTGCACGTTTTATTTCTTCATATCTGGCAGTTGCTATTTCGTAATCTTGCTCAGATCCTAGTAAAAACCAAGTTGGTTTATTCATTATCATTATCTCCTTGACTGGGTACACATTCTATTTTATGGTCTTCGCGTCAATACTACTGTACTCCGAATGGGTACCAATAAAATAAATATTTACGATACCGTCTTCATAATCCACTTCGACTATTAAACGATATGTATTTCCTTTTATCTTAAATCTGGCTCTGCTACCTTTTATTATTTTTGCAGAAGGAAAATCACGTCTTATATCTGAGCTTTTTTTCCATATAGCTTGCTCGGTCGTGTTTTTCCAGCTTTTTAAGTGACTAGCAGCGTTAGAATGTTTCTTTGCATACTGGTATAGTTTTTCCAAATAAATGATCTTCATTTTTAATGTATTTATTTTTTTGATCTAGAGATCGATTGGTTATTGTGCCTATTGTTTTCATATCTATGTGATTTTTTAAGAATTTTATTTGTTAAATGCTGTTGGTACTGCAGTTTTGATTTTTGTTCCTGTTTCGTAATATTAATTTAGTTTTGATTCTGTTATCTAAAATCAAATGTAGGAAAAAAGTTGGTAAATAGCCAACTTTTAAATAAACATTTGAAATGAAAAAGGGATTCCGAAAAATCCCTTTAATTTAAAACTGGCTTACATGATGTGTGGCATTCGAAGAATACCGAGCTTAATTAACATGTAAACGAGGTTTAACGTCGCTACGGCTGCCTCTGTGAGAATGGTTAATAACTTAATTCTGCCAGAATTTTGGTTTAAAAACAAATCTGGTCTACCTTTACACGTAGAAAACTGGAGCACAACTTTGTGCTGACAAATTGATAATCTCATAATATCTAGTTTTTGATGAAGGCCAGTACTCGTAATACTGGCCTTCGCTTGTGAAATACAAATTTGGCGATTCTTTTAAGACTGACCCGAAATTGTTGTCCACACAGGTGGAAAAGAGAAATAGTTATTTTGGTGTTTTACCACAATAATTATGTATATCCTTTTATAAAATATCTCCTGTGATGCTTTTCAAGCGAATTCTGTTAATGATATTTGGTTGCTTATAGTCAGAAATTCTCATACTAAAGTGTGTAAAGTTTATTTGCTTGAATATTTTATATGCTCTATTGTGGTATTAGGAATAATTGTTTATGTTTGTCTTATCAAAATGACAGCACCCTTCGACTCAGCTGTTTAAAAGACATTCCAAGTGGTTTATTTCCTTGAAGCGAGTCGAAGCGTGGATAGGGGATAAACCATTTTTATTTTAAATACTTCGACAATGAAATCAAACGAACTTTTAAGGATCAAGTCCTGCGATACTGGATTTGCGATAGTGAGCGATACTGTATTTATCGGCAGCCCTGATGACGATTCAGAAAATCATGATGTGGTGATCAGCAGACAAAATGATATAATCAACGTAAATGAATATCCGCTGACGCCAGCTATGGTCCATATATTAAAAATGTACTTAGATAATCAGATTTAAAGCTATGCAAGTAGAACTAAGTGAAAAAGAGGTATCTGATATCAGGCGCGCTTTAATCATTGCGATGCAGCAACTGGATGCCACTAAGAATGACCCTGATTTACTTCTGTCGAATAGACTGGAACTAATTGAAGCGAGATTGAGAGATTCCAAGTAACTAATAACGGTACTTAATCCGTTCGCCTGCATAGAGATATGCGGGCTTTGTCAGTGCCAGTGTATTCAATTGGTTACCAATATGGGAGATCAGGAATGTTTAAGAGGATTGGAGAAGCTTGTGACTATTTGCCTAATAGTCCTCGCGGTGTTTATGATATCAACCCTTTGGTACCATAAACATCTGAATGAGATGGAAAAGCAGCAAACAAAAGAAGTTGAGTCCTTTATCAACCACAGTGAAATACCACAAAATTACAATAGACTAATTAGTTTATTATAATCAATTATAGAACTTAAACCCTATAAATAACCTACTATGACTAGAAATGAATTTGTTACCTCCTGGGTAATCAACTACACTACGAGTGTGAAATCTGCACGTAAAGCTGCTGAGAAAGAAATGGGTAATGACATGAATGACCTTGTAAAACACGCAGTTCTAATGGCCAATTTAGCCTATACTGAACTTCAGAAGAACGTTATTCCGCAGCCATGCCTTACCAGATAGATCCGGAAATATTAATAGCTACAGGCGTTGTACTGCTGGGTTATCTAGCCGTCTACATAATCAGGAGAGCTAATTCAGACGGTTAAATCGAGCTGTAACGCGGAATTCTATAGTTGAAATAGCATACTGCAATTACGATGATAACAAGTATCCAAAACCACACGGACTTAACATCAATATGCAGACCCCATTTATTTTTATCAAAAAACATAACCAAAAATATAAAAATTATATGAAAGCTTTAACAATCAAAAACCCGTGGGCATTATTGATTGCTCAGGGAATTAAGGACATTGAGAATAGAACCTGGAGGACTAAGTTCAGAGGTAGTATTAATATTCATGCCGGCAAGGATTACCCGTATGTATCGCTCACCGATCAGCAGGAGGATCTTATACGAGGTGATCTCCGGTACAACTTCATCAAAAGGAAATTCAATTGTTCTGCCATCATTGTCGAAGTGGATATTGTTGACTGTGTACTCAATCATGAATCAATATGGGCAGAACAAATGGCTTACGATGTATGTCCGGAGACTGGTATGCATATTTTAAGGAAAGGTCAGCCTTATGTATGGAACTGGGTTCTCGCAAATCCATTGCTTTATGATAAACCGATTGAAAATGTTAAGGGTGCACTTAGCGTTTGGGAACCGTTCTTAAATAAGTAGGCATAGGATCTTTTTGGAGATTACAATTAACGAACCCTAAGGAATAATCATAACATTGCTCGTATTCATTACCTATTAAATCTTCAAAAGTAAGTGTGATGTCTAGTGTGAGGTTCCCCTGATTCAATCTTTCCAGAGTTGTGGAGATAGATAACTCCAGGTCATGGATATAATTTCCAGATGCTATAATTTCTAACTGTATTCGTTTTTCATAAGGGCTATTGATTTTTGCATCAACGCAGTGAAAGGAAATATAAAGGTTGCGAGCATTATTTTTTAATAGGATGATCTTTAATTTTGAGTACAGAATACGATGCCCATTTATCTTGTTTCCGTGGGGTTCAGTTGCTATCGAAAGATCGAATATTGGTATATGTTCAATCCGGTACCGCTCATTTTCTATGAGGGTTATATGCTGTTGAGCTTTTTGAACTATTCGCTGAGAACGAAAAGTAAGTATAAGGTAAATAGCAGTGATGATAGTTACGCCTACCATCACCCAATCAGCAACGGAGCCCATAATATTAGTGTCAGTAAAATAAAAGTTGAATGAGAACATGGTTTAGAGTTTCTCAAAAGTATATAAATTATGAACGAATACGTCTACCACGGTGACAAGCTCACTGATCCTAAATACAAAAAGCAGCCATGTAAGGCGGTAAGGAAGAACGGAAAATGCATAAGAGGTAAGAATAGCAATATGCTAGTAGAGTTTACCGGTGGTGATAAAGTTGTGATCATGGCCAGAACTTTAAGGAAGATTAGGAACCAGAATTAAAGGATGAGTAAGCAGAAACAGCAGCAGAGATCGTACTAACAAGGTTCATTATATTATTAAACCGTTCTTTTGGTAACTCTCCTTCCAACTTAGCTAATTCTAGTTCCAATTTCGTGAAATTATTTCTAAAAACTTCCTCTTCAAAAGTAAAACCACCACGGTTTACAAAGTCATGAGCATCTAGCTCTACTTGTACCCTATAACGTAATCCTGAAAAGTCATGAGAATTAATTAATCCTCTTTTAGAAAATTGTCTAAGTATGCTTTGTACAATAAGATAATCATATTCAAAAGTTTTGGAAGTAATTGTCTGACCGCTTAAACCATTGTTAACTAATCTATTTAAAATATCATCCTTGATCGCTGGTGTAATTATCATACCCCAATATACAAAATGAAATCATCTGCCATTTTAAAAGCCGTTTACAAAGATTGTCTGGATCGGGGTTACATTCTCCATGGTGATCTGTTGCTGCCACCTAATCATCCGGATGCTCTAAAATTATTAGCAGTAAAACCAAAAAAGAAAAAGAGGGTAATTACCCGCAAGACCGGCTGGATAGATGACGAACGGAATATCAGGAACAAAGCAAACCAGCGAGATGCGTTTATGATGTTCGTTGAGCAGCAGCTGCATGTTGAAGTATGGCCTGAGTTCTACTTTAGTACTGAAAGGCTTTACCGGTTTGATTATGCAATTCCAATCCTGTCGAATTCGACACCTTTAAAACTGGCTATTGAACAAGAAGGCGGCATTTGGGCAAAAGGTAACAGTGGTCATTCATCCGGTACAGGCATCAGCAGAGACATGGAAAAGTCGAACCTTGCGCAATCTCAAGGATGGGTAGTGATCAGGAGAACGCCGGATCAGATGATTACCAGTGAGACGATTGAATTAATTAAATCATTAATCAAGCAGCGAATACCATTATAGAAAATATCCGCTGAACACCTGTTTTATAATAGCTAAAAGTTCCTGTGCATGTTCTTGTGTTACACCTAACTGAATGATGATACTAATTATTGTCCCTATAAATAGTCCTTGCCAATCAAATTTATTCATATCATTAGCAAGTGCTAAAAGATGATCTAATTTAGATTCAATGGCAAAATTCTGTTCAGAAGTTAAAGATATAGCTGCGATTGATGACTTTATCTGGGATATCTGTTGGCTCAGTATCAAGTATTCAGAATGTGAAAACATGGTGTTGTCAGCTGGGATAATACCCCTAAGGTTATTCATCTCCTGTGTTAATCTATCCCATTTGTCCGGTGCAGATATTTCCCTGTTTAAATTCTCTACCCAATGTCTAAAATGTATTGCTACTTCGGACCAAAGTGATGTACTTGTCGAATTTTGATATGTATTAGAGCCGGGGATAAAATCAATATACCAAGATGATGTTACCTTTTGTATCTTAAAATAATACTCAGAGTTAGTATATTGTATTCTAAATTGATTAGCGCCATCTATTACAGCAAACTGAGATGGTGTAAAACTATCATTTAATTCGATGAGGTCGTATAGACTATTTTTTTGGGAGGTAAGTAGTTTCATGTTATTAATCGCGGTTCGCAACAATGATAGTGAAAACTATGGCAAAAAATAAATAAAAAAAGATACTAAAAGCTTTGAAATATCAAAGTATTTAGTATCTTTGAATATGTTAAAATTAACAGTAACAAAGAAAGGATTTGATGTTCGTTTCAAGGGGACATTCAAATCGGTAGGAAGACTGATCAGACTGGTAATCAAGATCATCATCTTTTAAAGACCAACCGGGGGCAAGGCTCCCGGTTCTTCCTTTTGTTATTGCAAATATACTAATTATGATAAAACAAATCTTAGGGTATTTAAAAGCTTGGATCCGGGGAGAAGATGCTGAGCTGCACATTGACAAGACCTGGAGTTTTGCTTGGTGGGAGCTGGGTGCAATTCTAATTATTATTGGACTTATTATTTATTTGATATGCAGGTAGAAGGAACAAAAGCAGCCTTCGAGGCTATGATCAAAGAACGAGGTATATATAAGCGTCTTGGAGTTGACACCAGTACCGTGGCAAATTGGAAGGCATATCTCCGGGAAGGGAAGAGTATATCTCTGGATAAGATGGAGGAAATGCTATTTAGGTCCGGAGCCCAGATCGTTACAAACAAAGTTTGGCGTATATGTGATAAATATGAATTAAATCCTTGGAATAACAATTTGAGCTCACTAAAGCCCAGTGACGTGCGCATCGGGAACTACGTGAGATCTATCTATAATGGTGGAACAACTGCTATTGTGAGCGCCGAAATAATCATAAATTTAGAACATCCTGAAAGTACAACGTATCAACCGATTTTACTGAGTGAAGAGTGGTTATGGGATTTTAAATTTGAAAAAAAAGAAGGTGGCGTTGCGAATTCTTGGCATATAGGTCATAATCCCATAACTAAAGATTGGCTTATGGAGGTGGTGCAAATAGTTGATGATAATAGATTCTTCTATAGAAATTCTCATTTTAAATTAAAGTATGTTCATCAGCTCCAGAATTTGTATTTTGCTTTGACCGGCGAAGAGTTGACCATCGGAGCTCTGCAGAATGGAAACAATTGAATTGATAAAAGCAGTAATCAAATAAAGAACAAGAAATAATTAGATTTGAGTAATGAGAAACCCAGAAAGAATACCAATTATTTTAGATTTGATACAGGGAAACTACAAGCAATTTCTTGATGATCTGCACGTGGAAGTTGGCGATATTGATTCACTGATTAGTCTATACAATACTAAGAGGATTGATATAGAGGAATATTGGATGGCTAATCCAGATCTCAGACTCACTCAAGTTTTAGTGAATATGGGAATACTACAGAATATTCCTGGCGACTGGTATTATAAAGAGGAAACAGATTATGTTGTGGAAAAAGGATTCTGCGATTTTGAAGATGTTCATTTTTGGGGTGTTAATTTTGACGAATTCGGGAAACAGTTGCCAGCAACTTTACATAAGCCGCTTCGTGAACTTGACACAAATCATATCCGTGCAATAGTAAAAATGTTTGAAGGACACCATACACGATTAAAACATGGGTATATAGATTACTTTCGTAGCCGAATAGCAAGTGATTTTGATGTAGACGGTTTAATAAATAGTTTAAAATCATGAAAGCTAACGAATTGAGAATAGGGAATTATATTGCTACTGGAGGATTTGTACACAAAATTATGGCGATAAGCATACTACAGATTGAGACTGCAGTTCTAGAACCAGGAAGTAACTCAATATATTATAGACCTGTATTTACAAAATGCGAGTATTTATCAAATGGAGATTATTATCTGCGCTTAAATAAATCTTGGTTATTGCGTTTCGGTTGGGACCAAGAATCACAATCTATTTCAGTCAATGGATTTGAAAGTCTGATAGTATCGGAAGACGATGGAAAATCTGTGAGACTAATCGACTCCGCAGGTAATTACCTTTCAAAAAGCTTTACATACGTCCATGAGCTGCAAAACCTTTATTTTGCATTGTCTGGTGAGGAGCTGGCTTTGAAAAGCTGAAAAAAGAAAAGGGCCAACCCTTTTCTTAATCATATGTAGATAAATAATAAATTACCTTAGGGGTTTGGAAGACATTGCAGATGGCATTGCGGTGAAGTTATATTTATCACCATATTTCGCAATTACATTATTGATATCTTCTAAATCCTCTGTGTTTGCAGATGGTGATGCATACACTGCACTTACCAAAGTGTTCAAGTTGCACTTTATATTTAATCCTTTTGTAATAGTTTCTTGCGTGTAGTCAGGTCCAACGCTCATATCCGGGAATGTGATTCTGGGAGGCTGTTTAAATACTAGTGCACGAAGTTCATTTTCATAACTGAAATTATTTCTTTTTGAAAAGAAATGGCGGAAATAATTATCGAATTCTATTTTTTCTTCTTCATAATCCAAGTAAGATACCTTACCAATGTATACGTTTTCTTCATCAGTAATGCATTCTTTCAATCTCCCAACGGTTGACTTTATAACAACGCCATTCCTATTCTCGGCATAGTGACTCCAGAGTCCATCATTCTCGATTTCATTAATATGCCAACAACTAATACCGAAATATTTCGGTAAGTTTTTATATTGGTCACCTTTGTCTTTCAGAAAAGGTTTAGAAAATTGATGGTTTAATTTAATATACTCATTGTAATCTTGATAATCCTTTTTAGTCAGTGAACCTTCATGCTCGTCCTTAAATTTGTCTGATCGACAAAACCAAAGGCTATTAGATTCCAGGAGAAGTTCAAACTTTTCCTTGTTCATATATCTCCAGATAACTGTTTCATCTGGAATAGTTATCACCGATTCATGTTCTTGATATGGCATAATTAAATAAGGTTTTTTATTGCATCTTCGCGAGCTTTCAAAATAAACTCAGTAAGAGTTCCATTTCTATGCTCAGCAAAAAGCTCTTTATAATATAATTTATAGGTTAAAATCGAATTTAGCTGAAAGCTGTGCTGTTGCCGAAAAAATTACATTAACCCTGATATTAGGGGTATGAATGCACTAATGTTAATTATTAGTAAAAAGCAAATCGTGAGGTGATATTGATTAAAAATATAAAGGGGTTAACCAGAAGGCTAACCCCTAATACATAAACAGTCATTCATTGGTAGATAATGACCTTACTACAAATGAGCTTAAAATTTGGTTTTGATTTATTTCACTGACTATTGATCGATTCCATTAAGCCAGCGTGATTATTTACCACTTTATTCACTTCCTGGCTAACCCTGAATTTATTCATCTCATCGGCTGGATAACTGTCGCAAAGGGATAGTATCTCAGGAATGGGCAGATCTTTACTAAGCCATAACCTTTCATCTGACTTGGATAATATCACCGGCATGCGCTCATGGATTGGTTTAACCACATCATTTGCAGAAGTAGTAATAATTGTGAAAGTCTCATATGGTTCACCTGTTGCCGGATCTCTCCATCTGGACCATAAACCCGCGAACGAGAACAAATCTCTACCTGGCACCACAAAACGGTAAGGTAGCTTCTCTTTACCTGCCTTTTCCCATTCATAGAATCCATCAGCCAGAACCAGACAGCGTTTGGCTTTTTCTATCAATGGCCGGAATGATGTTTTTTCAAGGATTGTTTCTGCCCTTGCATTTAACATACTAAAACCGATCTTCTTTTCCTTTGCCCAATATGGCACTAATCCGAAATGCATTAGTTGTGCAATATCTGGTTGATCAGCTGTAATTACTAAACCATTGTCCGTAGGGGCTAAATTAAAGTTCGGTTTATAATTATCAGGAAGTTTAACCTGATAAGCTTTCAAAAGCTCTTTTTCAGACTTGCTTAATATATAACGTGCACACATACCTTTGATTTATTTTACTTTTAAAATGTCCGCCCACTTGCTGGTATAATTTGGACTCAAATATTTCCTTTTCATGGCCCAATGTGGCTTTAAGCTCTCACTAGCTATTCTTAAAGTGCCAACCCCGTAATGACTATTGATATCATCCATGATCTTACTAAGCTTGTCATTTAATACCCCATTAAAAGAACTAAACAAATTTAGTTGTACTTCAGTTTCAGGAATTAATCCGGTGGCCATAACCTCAACTTTTTGAAACATATATCCCGGCAGGTATATTTTCTCCAATCCGGATAAGGCTGCAGCAACTATATCGTGCGTATTATTTACTGGATGCACAAGAGATATGCTAATTGAGGGATATGCTTGAGGCTTATCAGTTTTAAAGCGATTAGTCAGTAATCTGATTGATAACACCGTAGCGCAACTATTATCCCTGCGTAATTTAAGCGCAAGTCTACTGGCATAGTTTACCGTGGCCTCTCTTAGATCATCAATGCTATTGGTCAGCTTGGAGAAGGCTCTGCTCGTACAGAGTCCCTTTTTTCGTTCAATAATATCAGAGAGTGGTATGCAGGACTTACCCCAAAGCTCATTCCACATTCGAACCCCTTGGATAGTTAACTTTTCCTGAATAAAACCAATGGGCATACCGCGTAGATCTGCTGCGGTATTTATGCCGATCTTAATCAGTTGCGTAGCGTACGCCCTTCCGATTCCCCAGAGATCTTCAACTTGATATTCTTTTAAAGCTGCTGTTATCACATCTTCCGTGTCAAGCACGCAAACCCCGCCGGTGCGTTTGCACATCTTATTGGCGAGCTTAGCCAGCGTCTTAGTGGGAGCAATTCCAACGCTTACAGGAATGCCGGTATTTTTAATCACTGCATTGCGTACATCGTGAGCAAACTTTTCATAACCGGTGGTTACAGGAACTTTGATAAAGCATTCGTCAATACTATAAACCTCGACATCTGGAGAAAAGCGCGCAATATTAGTCATCACTCTGGCACTCATATCGCCATATAGCGTATAGTTGCTGCTAAATACTGCTATTTTATGATCCTTTATTTCTTGCTCAATCATGTAAAAGACAGCACCCATCTTAATACCAAGTTCCTTTGCCTCGTTAGACCTGGCAATTACACATCCGTCATTATTTGAGAGCACAATGACAGGCACCCCGTTAAATTCAGGCTTAAAAAGCCGTTCGCAGCTCGCATAGAAGTTGTTGCAGTCGATTAGGGCAAACATATCAATCCAGCTTAATTATATCAGAGGAGCCTTCGCCAACTAATGGATTACACGCCCACGTAACCACACCGAATACTAAAATTCCATTTTCCTCAATTTTTATTGGTTTACGATCCATCGGGCCCTTGCTTAAGTATTGATTACTGACAAGCATACGCGTAAGCCACTCGCCCTCATAATGTCCCACAATGATAGATCCGTTACGTGGCTTTATCGATCGATCCACAACCAGCAGCGCACCTTTGTTTATACCCACCTGGATCATGTCATTATTCTCCATTTCAAAGTAATATGTATTAGTTGGATCCTTCACTAAGCGCTGAATGATGTGTAATCTTTCTTGAATGTAGTCGCCTGCGGGCGAAGAGAAACCAGTAACCTGTCCGGGATCTTTTAATGGCTCAAGATCGCTATCTCTCTCTGGTATGATTTTTCTAAGCATAACATATTGATTTGGGACTTCAAAACTACTAATATATTTAGCTTAATTACTAACAATATTAGTATTAATTTTAAGCGTTGGAATTTCAACCTACTTCAAAATCAAAATAATAGTGTTGAAATATGCTCTTTTATTATATTAGGAATAATATCTATATTTGTGCTAATGAGGCATTATAATCCAGCATTAGTTGTAGATATCCTACGTAAAGAGTATCCAGAAGTAAATAAAAGGATCCTTCAGCGTATCGACAATGATATTCCAATGAAGCTGGATGATTTGGAGCTAATTCCTTGTATTATAAGATCATTCAAGGTACATAGAGGAGTGGATCACATCGAGTGGATCAATAAATTGGGAAGTCGGGATATTAGTGAAGACCGGGAACTATTGCTTTCGGTCGTCATGCTTTTCTTTCATCCGGAAAAACTTATTCAGTTGACTACAGAGAAAGCACGGTACGGAGTGATGAGTAAAATGTCCGGCGAATTGAATTGCGGCCGGGATGTATTGAAGAAGAGCTTGACAGCTGTAATTGTGGCATTTAGAGTTTATAAATCATTCCATGAAGAAGCCTACCGACTTTATGAGCTCATTAAAATTGAAAACAAATTTTTTGAATATGGCAAAGCAGAGTAAAACAAAATATCCCGTTGATCGGGTGAAAACCAGCCAGGCATTTGACAATAGTGAAGTGTCGATTGAAATCATGACTACTCATCCCAGGGTAATTATCACAATTGGCGGCGGACTTTCTGAGGAAGTGGTAAGTGACCTGCAGAATGCGGTTGATGAGGTGTTGAAGCATCACGGTAAGTGAAAATTATAGAATGTGTTTCGAGTCCCGGGGTTAATTTGTAAAATAGTATGAGAGGATTAAAGTTAGATAACTTGGATTTTGATGCAGATTTTAATATAGATGATTTTTCAGACGAGTTAGATATTGAATTTGAAACGAGGTATATCAAACCACCGAAAGCAAAGGAAATAGCAGAGATTAATCTGAAATACAGTAAGGCTGAAGATTTAGCAAGGGATATTACAAAGCTCAGAGATCACCGTTATTTTGTTATTATAAATGGAACGTTTGTTTTTGGCGATTTCATTGAAGCGTTTCTGGTAGGTAATAACATCCATGTAAAAAGAATGACTATATCCACGTTATCGCTTTCAGAAAATAACGTGGATAGCCTGGCTAATCTCTTAAACGGAGGCTATGTAGATGAACTTAATATGATTGTTTCTGACTTCTTTTATTCTCACGAAAGAAACAACCTGATACCTTACCTCTACGAACGGTTAGATAAGAATAACAGATTCCAACTTGCAGCAGCATCTACGCATTGTAAGATTTGCATTTTTGAAACACACTGCGGTAATCACGTAGTTATTCATGGGTCAGCCAACCTGAGAAGCTCTTCTAATATTGAGCAGATAGTGATTGAAGAAAATAAGGTCTTATATGATTTCAATAACGAATACCAGAATCATATAATTGACAAATTTAGAACTATTAATAAAAGTATAAGAGGAAAAGAATTATGGCATCAGGTTCAAGTGGAAAATCTGGAGGGAGCGGAAGAGCCGGTAAAGGCAAGGCGTCGCAGGCAAAAAAAAGAACTCCTAAATTAACAGCAAACGCAAATGGCGATGGGGGATTTAACGGCGCTCCTTTTTAAATAAATAAAAATGCAAACTTCAAAAAAACCAACACCAGAAAAATTCCAGTCAGTTCTCAAATCAAAAGCAGGTAATGTATCTGAAGTGGCTAAAGCCTTCAAAGTAACCAGAAAGACCGTTTACAATTGGATAAATGGCAATAAAAAATTCATGGAGATTTTTGAGGATCAAATTGAATCTTTGATTGATTTTGCGGAAAGTAAGTTGTTGAAATCAATCAACAACGGAAGTGATACAGCTACAATATTCTTTCTTAAAACTCGTGGCAAATCAAGGGGGTATGTGGAAAAATCTGAGGTTGATCACACCACAAAAGGCGAAAGCATTAATAAGCAAGTCGAAAAACTTACCGATGACGAGCTGATGGAAAAAATAGAAAAACTTAGAAATAAAATGAAATGATATCCACTGCTCCTTCACGCACTTTATTGATTGAGCAGTTTTTACATGAGCAAGAACTTTACAAAAGAGAAGCTAAAAAAACCGTTCTTAAATTTACTAAATATACTTTCACCCATAAATTCCATGCCACTTGGCTCCATAACTCATACTATCAAAAGTTAGATGATTTTGCGAAAGGGAAAATAAAGAAACTCATGGTTTTCATGCCGCCACAGCATGGTAAATCTGAGGGTTCTACCAGGAGGCTTCCAGCGTACGTACTGGGTGAAGATCCGGATAAGAAAGTTGCTGTTGCCTGTTACAATTCCTCTAAAGCAAGGAAGTTCAACAGGGAGATACAGCGGATCATGGATGAACCTGATTATCAGGATTTGTTTCCCGATGCACGATTATCAAACGGATCAGATGGGTATGCCAGGACTAGTGATGAGTTTGAAATGCTTAATCATCGAGGCGGCTTAAAATCAGTTGGTGTAGGTGGGTCGTTGACAGGTGAACCAGTTGATATGCTGATTATGGATGATTTGTACAAAGATGCAAAATCAGCATGGTCACCTATTGTCAGGGAAAACGTCCAAGATTGGTATGATACAGTTGCGGATTCCAGACTGCATAATGATTCGCAGCAATTGCTGGTATTTACCAGGTGGCATCCAGATGATCTGGCAGGATATCTTTTAAAACAAGAGGGTGATGACTGGGAAGTCATTATTTATCCTGCTATTAAAGTAGGCGAACCCAATGAGTATGATCCGAGGCAGGAAGGAGAGGCTCTATATCCTGAAAAGCATAATATAGAAAAGCTTTTAAAGACCAAGAATAGAAATAAGCACGTTTTTGAATGTCTTTATCAGCAGAATCCGACAAGTAAGGTAGGATTGCTTTACGAACTGTTTAGGACTTATACCCCTGGCTTTCTTCCATTTACAACTAAAAAGAAAAGAAAAGCAAGGATTGATACAGCGGATAAGGGTAAAGATTACCTCTGTTCAATAACTTATGATGAGATCGATAGTGGAATGTATGTCACAGATGTAATTTACACTCAGGAAGGAATGGTTATAACAGAACCAAAAACCTCACTCCAGATGATGAAACAAGAGGTAGAAAATGCACTGATCGAAAGTAATAACGGTGGTGAAGGTTTTGCTAGAAATGTTGAAAACGGAACACGTGCACTCGGAAACACGAAAACAACGTTCAGGACATTTCATCAAAGCGATAATAAAGAGGTAAGAATCTTTACTAAGTCAGCTGATGTTACCAACATGATTTATATGCCTGATGGATGGGATAAATTATTTCCTAAATTCCATAAAGCAGTAACGGAATATATGGCTCAAGGTAATAATGAAAATGATGATGGCCCCGATACACTGACTGGTATGGTTGAAGATTTCGGTGAAGAAATGGATACACGTACAGAAAGTATAACAAAAGAAGAATTAGGATTTTATTAAATTATATATGAAACTAGAACTTATAATCAAGGAAGAATTAAAGGTGAACATCGAAGAGGCACGTAAGGATCCTTTGTTCAAGGATCCTAAAATCAATTTGAAGGATGAAAAGATAGTGTCAATTACCGATTGTATCCGGATAGCAGAAAGATATGCTATGAACCAGATATTACTGCATGTTCCAGTATGGAATCCTATATCTCAGGATCCGAGTGAGGTGGGATTTTATCATGTTTATAATGATTATCCTGGTGTTAACTTTCCTATTGATCGTGCTTATTGGGATGGCGTGGTATTCCGACCAATCAACGACAATCATCAGATACTTAGCCTACAGAATTTCAATAGCTTAACGCACTGGACCGAACCTTTAGCTGCACCTGTTACAATAGAGGATAATAACGATTAATCTATGAGATCATTCAGAATAAAGCCAATCCTTAAAGCTATGGACTTTTCTACCATCTTGCCTACTAAAATTGAGTTCATATGTACCACTCAGGTACTCGATAAAATCCTCTGTGATAAGGCTGGTATAAAATGGGATCAGCAATTAGCGGATGGCCTTGAAGAGAAAGTTAAACATTATTTCGTTGTTAAGACGAACATGGAGTATAATGTGGTATCCAGCCACATTCTTGATCCTTTTATGAAAGAGCATTCTATAAAGGTCATGATTCACCAGTCCGATAAGGCTAAAAAGTGCATTCAACACTATCTAAAAGCATTGAAATGAGCATCATTGATAAATTAAAAAAGTTTATAGGAATGGAGGAAGAAGATAAAGACCTTGTAACCTTGCTTACTGAGGGTTCAATTGAAAAAGCAAAGGGTAAGTTTAGCACCAGAACTGCAATGATTGATAAATGCCTCGAGCAGTGGAATACCGAGGATCATGAAATTACCAGTAAGCAAAGTAGGAAATTAGTTAAGGGTGACTTGTTGCATAGTTGGAATCTTCCGATCGCCTATCAGCGTAAAATTGTAAGTATGGCTGTGGCGTTTCTTTACGGTGCGCCTATTAAATTAAAACAGCAAAGCAAAGGGACAGATAAAGCTTTTGCTCTACTCCAGGATCTACGTGACGACATGCGTATGGACGCAAAGAATCAGGAGTGTGCCACCCTTCAGATGTCGGAAACTGAATGTGCTAAGTTATTCGTAGAGTACCGCGATTCAGATGCTGACCCGACAGATACTACTAAGTTCAATAGCGTAAAATGTATCTTACTCGCAAGGTCAAAAGGAGATATCATTCATGTCAGTTTCGATAGCTTTGGAGTGCTCAGGGCAGTTGGACGGGAATATAAAGTTCGGTACAACAATAAAGACATCGAGCACTTTGATGTTTACACTGCTGAAACTAACTTCTTCTGTAACCGCCAGAGCGGACGATGGGAGGTAGAACCGAAAATAAATCTGATAGGTAAGATTCCTATAGTTGTCAGGCAACAGAAAGAATCTGAATCTCATATTGTCGAGCCTCTGATCAAAAGAAGGGAATATTTAACATCGGCACGAGCGGATGTTAATACCAGATCAGGTGATCCAATATTAGTATTGGAGGGGGATAGAGTGGGGGATTTGCCAGATGCAGAAAAAACTGCAAAAGTAGTTCACCTTAAAAATGGATCTAAGGCTTACTACCTGGTACCCCAAATGTCAGTCGATATGGTAAAGGATGAGAAAGAAGATCTGAAGGAGCTGATCCATTACATAACAGACACACCAGATCTATCCATGGATAAGATGATGAGCTCCGGTCTGAAATCAGGTAAAGCAATTGAAATGGCTTTCTTTGGCTCAACACTTAAATCGAAAAGCAAGCATGGGTATGAAGCCGAGATGATTGATAGGGAAAATGAGATTCTAAAAGCTTTCATATACAAAGTAATCGATACAAGTCTGGAGGGTGAAGTCAAAAAGTTGAAAGTGACAGTTGAATTCGGAAATCCACTTCCTGATAATATGGAAGATTTTGTAAATATCCTGAGTGTGGCGACCGGTAGTAAACCGATCATGAGTAGGAAAACTGCAGTTGAATTAAATCCAATGATCAAAGATGCGGACGCGGAGAATAAGTTGATAGATACTGAAGAAATGAGTATTCCTATTGAATAAATTATGCTCTATTATAATATGGGGAATAATGTTATATTTGCAGTGTATTCATTGTTATTCAACGGGTAGTTGTTTGGTTTAAGTTAGGCTAAGAGTGTGGTTCCTCTTAGCCTTTTTAGTTTTATAAATATGCCAAAAAAGACAGAAAGGGATTTTGAAGCCAGGCACCTGGGGGATATCAAAACAGAACAGCTGAAGATTAGGAATTTGTATGAAAAAGCAATAGCAGATATTTATAAAATAACTGGGATAATCAAGTTTAACGGCGGTGTTTTCAACATTACACGATATCCATCCTTTAGTAAAAAAGTAGATGATATATTATTGACACTCAGTAAAAATATGACCTTTACATTAATTAATGGTGCAAAAGGACAATGGAATCTTGCTGTCAATAAAAATGCTGCGGTTATTCATAAGAACTACGGATCCGGAAAAATCAGCCGTGCTGTCAATCGTATGATATATGATCCGCAGGAAAAGGCAATGGAGGAGTTTATTCATCGCAAAATAAATGGATTAGGCTTATCTGATCGTGTTTGGAAATACACCAATCAATTTAGAACAGAAATTGAACAGAATTTATTTGCAGGATTAAGCGAAGGAAGATCGGCTGCAGCTATGGCGCGAGATCAGGCAAAGTATCTCGAGATGCCAGATATGCTCTACAGGAGGGTTCGAGATGCAAGTGTAAAAACAAGCCTACAAAAGCGTGAACTTGTTTTATCTCCGGATGCAAAACGATATAAACCTGGTAAGGGAATTTACCGATCGAGCTATAAGAATGCAATGAGGCTCACACGTGACACAAATAATGACAGTTACCGGCAATCGGATATGGTAAGGTACAAGACATTACCCTTCATACTCGGTTATAACGTTAACCTTTCAAACCGTCATCCGATTACAGACATATGCGATGATCTCCAAGGCACATATCCGGTAACCTTCGTTTGGCTGAAATGGCATAATCAATGTATATGTAGCTGTACCTCTAAGTTAGCAAGTCCTGAAGAATATGCTCGTTATGAGCAATCTATAATTGATGGTACCTCTGATAAATTCATATTCACTGGAAGGGTTAACGAGCTTCCGGCAAACTTTAATTCCTATGTTGAAAGTAAGCAAGGATCGATGGATAACTGGAAGAGGAAACCCGAATGGGTGCTTCAAAACAATGTCAAAATCTAATAAGCTATCCCCAAAGGCTATTGGTGAAAGCTTAATAAAAAGTCGCGTCTATATCCTTGGTAATTTTATGCGTATTCAAAAAACAGCATAATAAACTACTATGTACGAAAAGATTCTTGCACAACTGATGGCTAAAAACCCAGGGGTGTCGAAAGCAGTTCTGGGACTAATTGCAACTAAAATGGTGGCAAAGGTAACAGAGGAAGATCAAATTGAAGGGGCTATCACAGACTTTGAAAGCAACTCACTTGTTTCAATTGCAGATTATGCTTCCTTAGTTCAAAAGGATGGTGATAAACGTGTCGCTGATGCTTTGAAAAAAGCTAAGAAAGATGCAGGTATCGTAGAACCTGATGAAGATCCTGAGAAAGGAAAAGGGGGCGGACAGCCGGATATCGCTAAGTTGATCGCAGATGGAATAGCAGCAGCTATGAAACCTATGACTGACATGCTCGGAACAACCAAGGTGAAAGAAACTAAAGAAGGCTTACGTAGCGCTCTTAAGTTGAAAAACATTCCTGAAGATTGGGCTGATGATGTGCATATCGGTGATGACTTCGATACAGAGGGTACTATCACACGACTGGAAACAAAATGGAACAATGCTAAACAGGTAGCAATCAATTCTGCTGTTGGTGACGGATCGGTTAGGTTAGGAAACGTCAATGGCGCGACTAAAATAGAAGATTCGATCAAGGAATTTGGTAAAACGGTGACGCCAAAAGAATCCGGATTTAACATTGTAGAAGTTTAACAACTATGGGTTTATTTAATTCAAGTAGATCAGATGTAGCTGGAAGGCCTATGTTTCCATCACCTCAACACCTGCAGGATTTCCCAGGCGGAGGTACATTGGATAAAGATCAGTTTCCGGAAGGGACGATCTTAAGGACTGCCACAATCGTCTCCTTTGACGAAGCTACAAGCATTTTCAAAGTTCTAAAGACTGCTACTATTGTAGAAGCAGCAGCGGCCGATGCAGTCGCTTATAAAATTGCTAAAACCGTGAATGATAATGATCAGCCCCATCTAATTTTAAAGACAGATGTATTGGCTAAAACAGTTGGTGGTCCCTCGTATGCAGTTGCTACCATTGATCAGACAAACTCAGCCTTCGACACTATTACCTTCGGTACGTCCTTAGGAGCAATGGCTGTTGGGGATGTATTGTTTCATTCCGCGGCAAGTGGTGCCGATAAAGGTGCATTGAAAGTTATTCCCAATGGAGTGCTGAGAAATGACATCGTTGTTGAGAAAAACACATTTGGCCCTATAATTCGCGTTGGTGCTGTTTATAACAGACGCTTACCGTTTAAGGCACCTCAGGCGGTGAAAGATGCCCTGAAAGGTTTTATTTATTTCTCTGAACAACGCTAATAAAAAATGGTAGGATCAGTAATTTCAGAACTTGCAGGAAAGAAAAGTCTGCAGGTTTATATTGACGAGACAAAGGCAAAGTACGCTGGTATTTTCTGGCCGTCATTGCTCAAAACCGTCCCGTCCGATAATTTAAAATGGAGTGCAGTAATTGGTGACCGTAAAGCTGGTGTTGCTGGTAATGTTACGGCATTCAATGTTTCGGCACCGTTGCATACCCGTGATGCACTTCGTGAGAAAGATGGTAGAATTCCTTCAATACGTGGAAAGCGTGTGATGGACGAAAACGATCTTCATAAGTATTTGGAACTTTCCAAGCAGAATAACCTTGATATCAATCGGGTTCTGGCTCTTATTTATGATGATATTGAGTTTTGCTCAATTGCACCACATAAACGAGTTGACTGGATGACTGCGAAAATGCTCTCAACTGGTGGTAAGATCTCTTTTCAATCTGATAATAATGTTGGAGTCGTTACTCAGTACGATGTAGATTTTGGAATGCCAGCCTCTCACAAAACGGGTACAACGGGTGAAATTTGGTCAAATGCTGCAGGTTCAACTCCTCTGAAGGATTTAAAGACAAATTTCTTTGAGCCGTTAGCTGATTTAGGAGTAGGTGGTGGTGTGATCAGAATGCATCCTTCAAAAGTCTTTGATCTTCTGAACTCGAACGAAGTCTTAGCGAAATTTGGATTACTTTCAAACGGTAAAACAAATGGTATTGATCTTTCTCTTCAAACGGTCAATAACTTTCTAACTCAGAATAGCTGGCCGACTATACGTCCATTTAATGCTTCTGTCGGTATAGAGGTAGATGGTAAGGTAGTTTATTCGAATCCTTTTGAGAAAGACAATATTGTCTTTACTCCCGACGGACAAATTGGATCGCTGCATGTTGCTCCAATCGTGGAGAGAGATCGTCCAGTTGATGGTGTGACTTATGCAGAATACAATGGTAACCTGGTTAAAAAATACAGCAAAACAGACCCTGTTGTAGAGTTTACTGCATACGAGTACAATGCATTCCCTTCTTTCGACACAATCGATCAATCATTCATTATGAATACTGCTCGTAAAGGATCCTTCGCAGCATAATAAAATGGAAGAATTAACAATAAAAGAAGCTTTAACCAGCCTTGTCGATTTCACTATCCCTAGATCAAGGGTTTTGAAAGCACTAATCGATGCTAATCTTGATGGCAGCGCTATCTATAATAAAAAAGATGAGATGTTAGTCGACCTATGTATGGCTGAGCTTCTTTTATCGTTGCTTCCATATAAAAGGATCACTGAGGGTGGATATACTGTAGAGTTACCAAGCCCAATTGATATGAGAATCGTAAGATCTGCTCTTTTAAAGAAATGGGGGATAGTAGAAGATGATCCAGAAGAATCATCAATAGAGGATATCAGTAATAAATGGTAATGATTGTTCAATATCCTCATACCTTGAAATTTGATAGCGCTTCAGGTGCAACTACTGAGATTGATGAAAATGGTGATACTGTGATCATCCCTGGTGTTACAACGACAGTGGAAGTTCAATGCAGATTTGAACCAAATTCAAAAGGCCAGTTCCTGATATCGAATGACGGATTACAATTGTATTATGCTTGGAAGGTATACATGCCTCTCGGTGAAGTGAAATTACAATCAGGGATGGTGATTACAGGCTTCCAGAATCAGGATGTAATTGCGTTCGGCACCGTACAAAGGTTCAGTGAAGGCCAGTTAAATTCAACGGCATGGCTATAAAGCCTAGTTTCACCAATGCACAGGTCCGGAAAGAACTTGAGAGGCAACTAGAAAGGATTGAATCTGCAATTATTAGTCGCCTTCAGTACATCGGAGAAACTTTTGTAAATAATGCCAGGCTTAATGGTAAATATTTGGATCAGACCGGTAACCTGCGAAGTTCGATCGGATACATAGTAATGAAAAACCGAAAGGTCGTTAAAGAGAATTTCGAGAAATCCGGTAAGGGTGGACCGAAAGGAGTTTCTTCAGCGAAAGATTACATCAACAAGTTGAAGCTGAACTTTGGTAATGGGTACGTTCTGATTGTTGTCGCCGGAATGGACTATGCAGCAGCTGTTGAAAGTAGGGGTAAAGATGTATTAACAGCAAGTTCAATTATTGCGAAAAAGGATTTACAAGCTGCAGTAAGAAACTTCAGAAAAATGTTAAAGTGATCATGGGAAATACTTCAATATCGGTTTTAAATATGCTCTTTGAGTACACTAAGAATAGTGTTTTGATGAGAAATGCTTTAAGACCTACAGGTAAGATTTGCAAACTGCAAAGACCTGGTAATTCTGAGTTGGAGGATATTGTAATAGATCCATTGGCAAATGTGAAGGACGATGTAGATGAAGGAGTTCTGGTAATCAACATTTATGTGCCAAATCTGGACTACAGCAAAATCCAAGGACATCCGATGCAATCTGACAAAAGTCAACCCAACACTAAGCGCCTGGGTGAACTCTCTGAGCTGGCAAATGAAGCATTTGAAGACGGTGAAGATATCTGGGATGAATCAGGAGAATGGTGCTTTAAACTACAACAAGACGGTGTATATGCTGACACCAATAATCAGCATTATTTGAATTTACGAATTGAGTTTTACTCTATTAATTAAATAATTATGGCAAAGAAATTTTATGCTTTAAAGGCCATTACTATGGGCGCACCGGCAGAAGACGGAGGTATGGGACTAGTGTTAACAGAACTCTTAGGAGCCACTGTTAAAGGTACAGCGACATTGACATCATCCACTCCCGAAACAACTGACGTAGAGATCGAGGAGTCCGATGAAATTTATGATGAGCTGGAAACAAAAGCGGCTGTCTGGACACTTGCAGCAAGTACCTATAATGTAACTGCTGCTACCATGAAAGAGTTCTTTGGCGGTACTGTTGTGGCTGGAGTTTGGTCCGCGCAAGTTGGCGGAGCAACTGTAAAGGTCGAAAGATCCGTTGTTGCAGAAACTCGAACAGGCATCAAAGTAAGTTTCGTTAAAATGAAACTTACTGGTACGGCAAACCTTGCTTTTGACAAAACAAAACTGGGCCAGATAGACTGGACCGCGAAGGTTTTAAAACCTGATAAAGCCAATACCCCTGCATTCTCAATTGATTTCGGTGTATAAAACTTATAGCCCCCTTCACTGGGGGCTTTAACTATCCAAATGGACAAAAAAGAAATATTAAGGCTTGTAGGTGAGTCTAATACAGATTTGCCGAAAGAGTTCATCGTAAATATCAGACCCTTTGGAATATTTCAGCGTCTGCTAATGAAAATTGGAGTGATGAAAAAACAACGTGTTTTGGAGATCAGTCCAATTTTAGTGCAGAACCGGTGGAGAGTATCCACAAAGGCAGTTGGTCTTCCCGAAGATCTTTTTGTGAATGGTACATTCCAGCTGAATAAAGCGTGGGCAACGATTAAAGATCATAACGAAGATTTCATTTACATAGTAGCTACATGTGTTCAGAATGATAAAAGAGAGCCTACAAAGGCCCTGAAAGACTTTATCAGATGGCTACCGGAAAACATATTCCTTGATATGCTTGATGTGTCGCTCAGTATGGCGGGAGTACCAAATTTTATGAACTCTATCATCTTAATAAACGGAAGCAATGTCCTGAATGTCAAGGAGCCGGATGCGAGTCCTGCGACGACACAGGTACAGTAAAAGGTGAGCCCAGCAATGACCCGGGGGATAATAGCCCGTGGAGAATGATCGGTTCATACCGAAAATATTTCAAATGCAGTCGTGAGGAGGTCATGAATATGAGTTGGATCAATTTCATAATGGATTTGGCTTCGATTCCTGATACAAGTAGCGCAACAACGAAGCAATCTGAACAGGAGAAACACATATCTCCAGAAGATGAGGCGGCAGAATTAAGAAAGGATTTAGGAATTTAAAATGGGTGTATCAGTTACTGGTGGAGGTTTACATTTTGATGCAACGATTGATGGTAGCCAATTTCAGGCTCAGATCAATCGTATGGAAAGCGATTTAAATCGAATTACAAATAAGGCTATCAACCAGGGCAATGAAATTGAGAACTGGGTTAAGAAAGCAACTTCTGCAGCTACAGCATTTTTCTCGCTGAACGCGGCTCAGGGATTTATTTCAACATTAATTGATGTAAGAAGTCAATTCCAGCAATTGGACATTGCCTTTACCACGATGCTCAAAAGCAAGGCAACTGCCAACGCTTTGATGAAGGAATTAGTAACCTTCGCAGCCGAAACTCCATTCGGTTTGAAAGATGCCGCCAGTGCAGCAAAGCAGCTATTAGCATATGGGTCAACTGCTAAAACAGTTGTCGGTGAATTACGTATGCTTGGGGATGTAGCCTCTGGTGTTTCGGTACCTATTGGTGATCTGGTTTATCTTTACGGAACTTTAAAAACACAAGGTCGTGCATACTTAATGGATATCCGACAGTTTGCTGGGCGCGGTATTCCTATATATGCTGAGCTTGCTAAAGTACTTAAGGTAAGTAAAGACGAAGTTTCAGCATTAGTTACAGCTGGAAAGGTTGGCTTCCCTGAGATCGAACAGGCATTCAAGAATATGACAGCTACTGGGAGTATGTTTGGCGGTTTAATGGAAGCACAATCTAAAACATGGACTGGCCAGATTGAGCGTTTTAAAGATGCCTGGGACGTCATGTTAAATGAGATAGGTAAATCTCAGGAAGGATTATTTGCTACCGGGATATCAGGTTTAACAGCCATGGTTGAGAATTACCAATCTATAATTGATATCATCACTGTTTCGGTGGCTGCATATGGAGTATACCGGACCGCACTTCTTGCAACTGCCGCTTTCGAAAGAGTCTCGACTGCTTCAAAATTCGGATTAGCATTAGCAGTTAATCAAGAAAGTGTTGCTAGAATCGCTAACGCTCAAGCCTTAGCTGTTGAACTGCGTGCAGAAGTTTCAAACCTAGCCATCAAAAAAGCATCAGCAACTCAGGCTGCACTTAATGCTGTACAATCACAAGCCAGTGCAGTAGCGTCCTTAAGGGAGGCTGAAGCTAAAATAGCAAATACAGCTACCAACAATGTAATCGCTGCACAAGAGAAAGCTAGTATTGCTAGAAAAGCAGCATTAGCTGCAACATCACAATTCTATACTGCTCAACAGCGCTTAGAAACGCTTTCTAAGACTGAAAGTAGTGCTGCAGAATTGAATCATTTGCGCGCTCAAGTTAGTAACCTGGCTGTGAAAAAAGCTGCTGCAATTCAAGCCGCTATAAATGCTGCTGCTAATGTTAAGGTAGTGGAATCTAAGGTTCTTGAAGTGTCAACTGAAAAAGTTTTGGCAGCACAAGAAAGGGTTGCAATCACAAGGAAAGCTGCTCTTTCAGCATCTTCAGAATTTTATGCAGCTCAGCAGAAATTAGAGGCAACAGCAAAGGTTGCGAATTCAGCAGCAACAGTTGAGCTTACTGCAGTTGAAAGCTTGAATGCAGCTGGTAAAAGAATACTTGCTAAAGCAACTGCTGCCTACAATACAGTATTAGCTGCATCTCCGGTCTTAGCGTTCACAGCTGTAATCACTGCATTAGGGCTTGTAATCTATTCTTTAACTCAAATTACCAATGCTGCTGAAGAATCGCAGAGATTGTTGACAGAATCCCATGAGGAGGGGGGCAAAACCGCTGATTCACAGAAAAGGAAGATTGATCTATTAATTGCTGTTTTAAAGGATGAAACTTCTACAGTTGAACAGAAGAAAGCGGCGTATGACAAACTACAGGATACAACCGAAGGTGTTTTAAAAGGGTATTCGCTGGAAGAGATTGCGATCGGAAAAGCTGTTTCATCTCTGGAAGATTATATAGTCAAAATAAGAGAAGCCGCTTCTGCAAGAAAAGCGTTTGCTGAATATAACGAGCTTGCTGACCAGATGGATGCCTTGGAAAGGCAAGGAATATCTTCAATTAGTACATGGACTAGGTTGGGGCGTTCAATTCAAAATACCTTTTCACCAACTTCGAAAGGGTTGTCTTTTGGTGAGTGGGCAAATGAAGTGTTTGACAGCAAAGCTGCGTCAGATAGGATAGTAGGACAAGAAAAAGGAGTGCTACAAGACGCTATGGATGCTTTGAAAAAAGAATTCGGGGGTAAGTTCAATGAAATTATAAGTGGGACTGATGAGACCTCTACATCTACAGTTAAGAAATCGAGAACGGTAGATGTTATTGACGCCGACATCAAAAAGCTTAAAGAAGAACAAACAGCTGTTTCGGAAACTTCAGCTCAATACAAAAAATTTCAGAACCAGATTAATGCATTAGAGGCAGAACGAACACGAATAACTGGCGCTTCAGCGAAAGCCTCCCGGGAGGAGGATAATTCGTTGAAGAGAAAAGCTGAAATGTTAAACAAAATATTTGAATTAAACGAGAGGTATATCGCGAACTCACTAACAGATGATGAGCAAAAGTTACAGTCGATCCGTAATGCTTACAAAGCACTCCAAAGGGATATCGATATCTATAATGCCAATCCAAAAAATAATAAAGTTAACCCAAACCTGAAACCAGCACTTGAGAAGGCTATTGAAAATCAGCAGTATGCAAACGACACTAAAATTCTTCAGGTTGAACTTGACAAGCAGAAAGACCTTTATCAGCAATACGAAGAAAATAAAGTCACCTTAGGTATTACTGCAGCTGAGAAAATAAGGCAGAAGAACGGTAACTATTTCAATGAAGAGCTGGCAGAAAACAAAGTAAACTACAGTACCTATTTAGAATACCTGGAGGCTCAACGAGCAAAGCTCTTAGACAAGGATCCAATGAATATGTCAGGTCCTGAATTGGAAAGGCTTTCAGATTACAATAAAAGAATAGATGAGCAGGTTAAGTTGCAAAAGGAAGCTTATGCGGTACTTCTTAATGACAATAGTACATATCAGCAATTAAAAGCATCAGCAACTGAACGGTACAATAAAAAGATTAGTGAATTAGCTGGGAATGAAAATGCCGGTCGTAGGGCAGTGTTAACCAAAGGATATCAAGATGAAGTCAATCATCTTTCTGAGGCAATGCTGCAAAAAACTGATATTTATAAAAAGGCCGCTCAGGAAGCTTTAATATTAACCAGGCAGGAAACGATTAAACAGATTGCCGCCTTAAATAATCTGATTGAATCAGGGTTGATACCCACTGATCAGGTAGCAAAGATCCAGGCAGAAATTAGTAAGCTTAAATTTAACCTTAATATCGGTGTAAATGAAGGTAATCTCAATTCACTTAAAGACGAATTTACAAGAGTAGCAGCCCAATTAAAAGTAAAAGATGAAAACGGCACTGAGATAATTCTTAGCGATGATGATTATAAATCTATCATCACAAGACTTGCTGAAATACAGACTAAAATTGATAATATAGTTAATCCTGGTACTGGAAAAGTTAAATCAGATTTTGCAAAAGGGCTTGAGGAAAGTTTTGATTACCTACAGAAGGGAAAAGGTGCCTCTGACGTTGCTAAGGGATTATCAAAAGATCTTAGTCAGCTGTCATCCGGATTCAATGAGCTTTCAGGAGCATTAGGTGGCAACGATACGCAAGCAGGTTATTTGCTGGATACTATAGGGCAATTAACTAAAGCCGGATCAGATGCTGCGGGCGCTTTCGCTTCCTTTGCCAGTGGAGACATTATCGGTGGTATTACCAAGACAATGAGTGCGGTTACCTCAATAATTTCTATAGGGAGAAAAGTAAAGGAAATGAATGCTGCAGCCCGTAAGGAAGTCGAGACTTTCTATGCAAATGCAATCGCCGGTGAACGAGAATATCAAGATCTTTTAAAGCAAAGAGAGCTTCAAACGATCAGGAATAATAAGATTGCGTTGCAGGGAATTCGCGATGAACTCAAGCTGAGGAAATCTCAAAATGATGAATATGCTAAAGAAGCCAACGAGATTATGGCTAAACTCAATACTAAGAGTTTTATTGCTTCTGAAAGTTATACGCATGGCACTTGGTTAAGGAAGGCGAAAGTCAATAAGACATATAGCAGCTTGAATGGAATGGGATTCGAGCAACTGAGTCAATTGCTTGCACAAGGTAAACTTGAAGGTGACGCGAAAGCGCTCGTTGAACGCTTAAAGGAATTGGAATCCAAGGGTTACGATGCGCAGCAGGCAATAACCGAACTTGCTAGAGAGACATCAGAGCTTTTTACAGGTACTACATCAAGCAATCTAACTAATACTTTATCTCAAATGTTTGCTGAAGGAAAAACATCTGCAGCAGATCTGGCAGATTTCTTCAAACAAAGTATGGATGATGCAGCATTAAGCATTTTCAAAAATAAGGTATTAGCAGGTGCTATGGAGTCATTCTACGCGGAGTTTGATAAGGCTGCACAAAGCGGTGATGAGTTGACCTCTGATGAAATTGCAACGCTTAATGGCTTATTTACATCACTGACTGGTGATGCACTTAAAAAGTTTGAAGAGTTCAAGAAAATTACAGGCTCTGACCTGATGGGTAAAAGCACGGATCAGCCTGCTTCTGGTGTCTCAGGTAAAATTGTTGGGGAAGCATTGACCGAAGGGACAGCTAATAGAATGCTGGGAATATCTATCGGACAGTATGACGAGATCAAACGCCAGGGTATAGAGGCAAGGGCATACTTCGAAATGGCTGTATCAAATTTTCAAGTTCAGGTAAGAATTGAACAGAATACCCTCAGAACTGCTGACAATACTGATCAATTAACCAGGTTAAAGAAAATCGAGGAAAACCTAGATCAGATAGCGAGTAATACAAAAATTGATAGCGGATCATCTCTCGATCAGCTCTTAAGAAACGGAGGGATCAAAGCTTAATGTACACTTTGAAAAATATAGTTCTTGCTGATATAGGTTATATTCCCGGCCGTCAAACGGATAGTAATATCGCACTATCAGGTTGTTTTGATATGCCACAAAGGTTAGGTAAAACTAGCCACTCATGGGCGGATGAGCCCGGAATTGAACCATATGTTTCGTTGTCAGATATTCAAAGCGGAGGTTTTTCCGGTAGGAATCTGAACCTTACTGGTTTTATAAAAGGGACCGACCGGGAAGATTGTGAAAACAAGTGTAAAGCTGTAATTGGAATTTTTGCCGATTTAACAGACCTAATCCCTTTGACAAGTAAATGGGGGCAGTTCATGGTTCTATTAAATGGGGTAATTCAATTTAAATATCTCAGTAATAATTACCTCACAGTAGACATTCCAATGCGGGAACCTGAACCTATTATGCCTTCTGAATTGACATTCACCGGAAACAATGATACGGGAATTGATGGAATTAGCTTTCAACAACTCGGCGGGGCGTTCCTTGGATTAGCCAATAGAAGGAATCGGCCAGATTCAAAAGCGAGTGATATTACTACGTATGGTAAAGATGGATATCAAATAACCCAGCGATACGCTCAGGAGATGACGCTCAGGATGGCAATCAAGCAACCAACATATGAATTGTTCAAAGAAAAAATAGATTTTTTGATGTCATTGTTTGCAGCTCCCGGTTTACGTAAAATCAAGATCCCAAACGATCTGTCTCGTGAGTTTTTTGTGAAGGATGGCTTCACCGTTAATAACCTTTACTCAAGGCCGGACTTTATGTTCGGGATTATTGAGTGTGTAATTGTTCAGGTTGAGGGCATAGTCAAAAAATACAACCAGACCATAACCTTTCCGGCAATCGTAAATAAGTTCGTTGATTCAGAGGATTTCTGGCCGCAAGTAAGTGTTTCCTCAGGTTTACCAATCACACTTACAAGTAGTAACGAATCAGTAGCAGAAGTGCTTAGTGGCAATAGAATTCATATTACTGGGATTGGCCAGTCAATAATAACGGCGACTCAGCCAGGTAACGAACAATTCAATGCGGCTACGCCGAAGATTCAAATCTTAAGGGTAACCGAAGCAAATAATCAATTCACATATACATTTCCATATCCTTTATCATAATGGCTTTAAACTTAGGACCAGACAAACAAACTGGACAGCAGCACACTGCCCAAGAATACAATGCTTTTAAAGCCGCAATATTAGGGCTTGATGAAAGTATGCAGCTCTTTATTTTAGAGCTTCTAAAAAAGGCGAGTCTGTTGAACGGTAAAATTCCTTTAACTGAGTTGCCCGACGTAGTAATTGTTGGCATGACGGGATCCGGAACAGCAGAAGATCCTTATATTATACCAGAACAAGGTTCGGGCGGGCAGGTTAGTGCAGAGGCCTACCTTAAAGCGCTGCCAGGTTATGTGGAAGGTGAGCAAAAGATTCTTTACTCAGCGCCATTTTCATGGGGGCCGATTCCGGCAGGTGATCAGGATGAACTTGCGAAGCCAACTCTTACAATGGGAACGCCAACTGTGAATGGTGTACCGATGAATTGGACACAGGTTGTTGATGCTACATCATATACCGTGCAACGTGCATTATCAGATGTCTTTGCTGATGCGGTGGTGATTTACTCCGGCAACGGTAAATCATTTGTAGATATTGGACTGAGCGCTAAAACAAAATATAATTACCGGGTACGTGCCACGGCAACCGGTTTTAAATCCAGTCAATGGGATTCTAAAACAATTACGACGCCGGAACAGGGTAATATTACTCCACCAGCTCCGACTTTGCCTGTAACCAATGATAGTGCAGATACATTTGATTTTACTTTTGCAACCGGATATGCTGCAGTAGCTGATTATGAATTCACTTTAGATGGAGGGTCGGCATATGTTCAATTGACGGCTAAACCTTTGGTAATTGGAGATGTAAGTAAACCGGTTGGTCAAGTTGGCGTAAGAGTTAAAGCTGCCACCGGAAGGGATTATTCTGCAACCTTGTTTAACACAGTGGCATTTTTACCAGTTCCTATTACACCTCCAGCACCCACAGCAGGTATCGTAAATAATGATAATGACACTTTTGATTTCACCTTTGCTCTAGGATATAATAATATAGGAGACTACGAGTACTCTTTAAACGGTGGTGCTACGATTCTGCCGTTGAGTGTGAAGCCAATCATAGTAGGTGATTTGGCATTAGCTGCCGGGCAAGTCCGCGTACGTGTTAAAGCAGCCATTGGCCGTAATGCATCAGCATGGTTGATGAATTTAACCGCATTTACAATAGCGCCTCCAGCGACAGTTCCACTGACTAAATGGGTATCAGTATTGAATGGTACGCTAACCGACAATAACATTTCGTTCACCAGTTCTCCAGGTTACGGACAAGGATTAAGTAAATATTACATTCCTGCAGGCAGTATTGGTTTTGTTCAATTCACTGCAGATGTAGCATTGAACGGAGCTATCGTATTGGATCCTGGAAATACGCAACCTAACAATCAAGCATTAATCCGTATGGATTACTCAAATGAGCGTTTTAAGGTATTCTTAGGACCTGATGATCAATTTGTAAATCCAAGACCCGCAGCGGGTCCCAACTTAAGGGGACGATTAAGATGTGATGGAGTTTCGCTGTATGCAGAATGCAGTACCGATGCTGGCTCAACTTGGGTTATTATGAAGCAAATGGAACAGCCTATAATGGATCTTTACGTAAAAGCATTCGTTGACGTAAATACAACCGCACCAGTTAAAAATATTAGAGGCATGAACTTAACTGAGACGGCATAATGACAGTCATTTTAAAAGGAAGAAACATCATCAATATACCTAGACCAATTGATCCAGGAAATCCCGGTGAACCTGGTGGATCGGTAGTGAAAATTACCGTAACATTTGCAGGTGCTCCTGGAATAGCAAATTCGACGATACCGACTTTCAAGTTTAATAAATCCAAAGGTATTGCACTGGAATTTGATGATGCTGCGATAAGTGCTGTTGATGCCTTCGAAAAACTTCAAAGTACCTTTTACAATGATGGTTGTGGTAATCAACGCAACTATGCAATGGGACTTGCGGTGAATGGCCGCAACCAGTTTAACGATGCTGAAATTGGGGACTATCCTGGTCAAAATGCATCTTATGTACAGCGGATGCCAATGATATTAAAGGGGCTGGATATCATGAACCACTCATACTATCATGAGCCTGAAGGTAACTTCAATTACGGTAGTGACCGGGACCGCAATATAAAAGAGCTGGACGATATGATTCTTGAAAAAGAAAAATATAAGATGAACTGCTTAGTGGTGCCCACATCCTGGGCAGGATTTCATACTGCAGCTGCCAATTACGGTTATATAGGTGGGTCTTCTGAAGGTGTGTTTGATACATTTCCACCAACCCCTGAATATAATCCAAAGGCCAAATTGGAAAATATTCCTAAAGCTCCTTATGTTGCAATCAAACGTGGTTTTACCGATAACTGGACAATGTCGGGCAGTCAATGGGAACTGATCAATGAGCTTTTTGCTGGGAATGAATTCAACTTCTTTGAGATTGGCACCCATGGGATAAATCAGGCCTCCCAGAAGACAAATTTTAATGCCTGGATTGATAGCGTCGTGACGAAAGCTGGTAATTCGGTGATGTTTGGTAGTCTTCGCGAATTCTTGGAATATACACATCTCAGAAACTATGTGAACAAAACTGATAAAATATCAGGAAACCAAATGGTGGTCACATTGGATTACACCAATGTGCCTAACCAGAATCTTTCATGGCATGATTTATCTCTGGTGATTAGCTCGTCCGCTGCTATATCCTCAGTAAAAATTGATCGATCAGATTTTGCCCTGGCATATAATCCTGCCACCAAGCTCATCAACATTACAAAACGAAAAACAGTGTGGCCATGAACAATGAATTAATAGTATATAGGGGAGAGGAGCTGTTAACTAAGATTGACATCGATCAAAATACTGTTTACTCTGAAAAGCTTCCCGGGACAGATCTTGTAGCTTGTCCGGTTTCAGCTCAACAAGCTCTGGACTTATTGGAGGGTGATTACATCCTGCATGAAGAGCAGGTCTATAAAATCAACAAGCTTCCCAAAATCAGTAAATCCAGTGAATCATTATCCAAAAAATATGAGTTCACGTTTGAAGCATTATTTTATGATTTACTGGACACTTTCGTCATGCGTGGGAATGTTGCAATATTCCCTTACCATGGAAGCGCGCGTGATCACCTGCAGCTGGTTATAGATAGTGCTAACCGGGGCGGATCTGGCTGGCAAATCGGCGAGGTAGATATTACCCCGGAAAAGCTACTGGAGTATGATTGGACTTATGTTCGCGCATCGCTTGATAATATTGCAGAAGCTTTTGGCCTGGAATGGAAAGTGACCGGTAAAACTATCCGCATGGTTAAAACCATTGGTAGAGATACCGGCCTACAGCTGGAGTATGGTAGAGGGAAAGGATTACACCAAATATCGAGAGCATCTGACGAATCTAAAAACGTTGTCAATAGGGTTTATGGAATAGGTGGCACTCGTAATATTGAAGCAACTTACCGTGGTGGAGTAGAAAAAAATCTCGTATTCGAGGAAAGGTTTGTGGAAACACCGGGAGTAACCGCCGGTACCGAACGATTAAAAGAGGGCAAATATGAGAACCTGGACATCTACCCTAAGTTTTTAGGAAGTGTAAAAGCAACCCGACTAATCCGAGCTGCGGATGGGAAAATAACAGGCGCAACGATAACAGATCCTGCGATTGATTTTGATCTAATGCTACAGTTGCAACCAGAAGTGAAAGCCAAAGTAGGCTTTCTCAGCGGACCGCTTACCGGTGTTGAATTTGAAGTTTCCGACTTTTCCTATGCCTTACGGACGGTTACTATCATTCCGAATACCGATACGAACGGCTATGTATTACCTAACGAATTGAACTTTCCGGAATTAGGCAATTCATTCACCTTCTATGATATCATTATGCCAGATTCATACAAATTGAAATGGGAAAATGAGCTGAAAGCTGAATCATTAGCTTATCTGAATGATAACAAAACACAGCGGTTGATCTATGGAGTGAAACCGGATCCGAAATTCTTACGAGATAATAATGTTCGCTTGCGATGTGGTGACCGTACAGAGATGTATGACGAAGAACTTCAAGTGGAAGAGATGCTGCGTTTTACCGAAATCAGCTATCCATTAGTTGATCCATTTGACCTAACTGCCATTATCGGTAATGATATCCGGTTTGACCGGGTGACCAAGCTATTTGCTGATGTGCTCCAAGCTCATCAGGATATACAGGTGATAGATCGAAAGAGTATTGAGCTGGCAAGACGCGCCACAGCAAACCTTCGAGTACTGGAATCCAGTATTTTCGATACTGATGGTAAGTTTGATATGGATTTACTTAATGTCGGTGTGTTGACTACTGCTTTAGGCATATACGGTGTCAGGTCGCAGAATTTCTTGCTCAGCGGGGTTTATATAACCGATAATTACCAGGGCAATCCAAATGCTATTAACATATCCGCAGGCGAATTGATCCATATGGAATTTTCGAATCCAGGAAACAGAACAATATGGCAGATGCAGGCATTAACGCAATCTGATTTATTGCCGGCCTCGCGATATTATGTTTATTCAAAATGTAGCAAGTCTTCGCAGGTAGGCTCATTCGTGTTGTCCACAGCGCAGATTCTGCCAGAAGACGTTTCCGGATTTTACATGTTTCTAACAGGCATAGTATATCCGGTTTTGAATGGGTTGAGAGATTCTGAGTTTTCCAATGGCATAACCAGTATTAACGGTAACCGGATCAAGACCGGTAAAATAGAAAGTCCCACCGGCGAGCTGGTTATCAATTTGCTGACATCAACGATCTTTGGGAAGATTAGCTTTAAAAATGGCTCTGTTACCAAAGACCTTGTAGATGTAGATAATCAGACTACTGCAAATAAAACGGCAATCACAGTCGAGGAATCCCGGGCGATAGCAGATGCTGTGACAAAATTAGCCGAAGCAAAGGCAGATGCCACATCAAAAGTTGAAGCAGCAAAAGTATCAGCAGCGGCCGATGCACTTTCAAAAGCTGCAGCTGCAGAACTAAGTGCTAAGAATTACGCGAATTCTCAGGATGTGAATCTGAAAGCATTAACTGATGCTTACGCCGATGGAAAAATTACTGCTGAAGAACAGGCTCGTATTGATCAGGCAGCGGCCAATTTGCAGGCGGCGCGGAATGAGATTGAAATTGCCAGGCTAGCCGGCGTCGACTACGCAAATGCGCAGATAGCAATTGCCAGGACACAAATTATAAGTTCTGCGTCCACTGACGCACAATCGAGAGCTAATCAGGCCCGTATAGATGCAATCAGCTCTTCCAATCTTTATGCAGCTTCTGAAGCTGCAGCTCAAAGATTAATAGCGGAAGCATATGCTGATGGCAAAGTAACTGCTGAGGAGCAGGCGCGCATTGACCAGGCATTGATAAATTTAAATGTAGCCAAAGCCGATGCAACTGCAAAAGCAAATGCGGCAGCTGCGTACGGTCAACAGGCTCAATTGGCATATAATAATTTAACAGCTTCATTGAGGTCGCTGGCATACCAAGATGTAGAGCAAATGGCCATCAATGGCACATCGGTTTTTAGTGGAGGCAAGTTGAATGTGGTCCTATTGGATGCTTTATACATTCGATCGAACATCATTGATGTAGGTTACATCCAAGGGATGAACCTTAATTTCACTCAGGGTAGAATAGGTGGATGGAATATTAGCTCTAGTAATCTCTTTGGCTCGAATGGTGGAACTTCGATAGAACTCAATGTCACTGCAGCAAATCCATTCATACAAATATTAGCTGGGCAGAGTAGTACCAGAATTGATTACCAAGGTATTCGTACGACTTACACGGTAACCGATGATGTATTAGTCAAAAGGGGCTTCTTTATAGATGCGGACCATGTATTTGTTAAATCAGGAACTGATTCAAATGGTGATAGTGCTTACAATGGCCGAGTCGGAGCTTATGGCTCAAATGGGTATGCATTTATCGAGCGAAAAGGTGTAAATGGAGAAAATACAGAGGTTAATGCTTATGCGGTTTATGCTGCCCACGGTACTGTATCGGACATGCGGTATAAAAAACAAGTGAATAAATCACCTTATGGCTTGAAAGAAGTCATGAAGCTTGATACAATACGATTTAAATATGATTTACCAGACGGGCATCCAAGAGGTAAAGACGATAGCTTACATATCGGATTAAGTGCACAGCAGGTAATGAATATAATTCCTGAAGCAGCTCATCAAATAGATGGGGTAGATATGCTGGCTGTCACGCTTTCAGACCTCGTGCCAGTACTGATCAATGCTATCCAGGAATTAAAACAACAAATAGATAATTTAAAAACAAACTAAATATTATGGCAACTTCAAAAAGAAAAAGCTTAAGTGTAAATCAGAAAGCAGTAGACGTTTTAACTGTAGGTGACTGGGATCTTAAATTCACATATGAGCATGATGGTACTTATTTAACAACAGAAATTATAGTTGACGGGATAAATAAACGGGGATCATTTAGGGCAGCAAAGAATCCCACAAATACAAACTTCAATTTTAACGGAATCGAACCAGACATGAACTTAATCAAAGTTGTTCATGATGAGTTAAACGACATTGTAAGAGGGTACTCTATTATCCAGGAATAAATGTAAAATCAGATCTGTGGAATTCGACTTTTGCAGATCTGATTACCTAATGTTTCACCAACTGTACATGGTGAAGTCAACTCGACTATACCCGTGAATGATGGGGGTAAATTTGTGATACACAAGTTGTATTATGAAGTTAACAAGAGTACAGATTGATAAGATTGCAGCAACAATAAAAGCCAATCCTGCAGCATTCAGATCCTTTTTAGAAGCAGAAAGCAATTCACAAGGTTTTAGTGAGATAACTGGAAAGATTATTATACAATTCGAACCTTCATATTTCAAAAAGACATACAAGGACTGGCAAAAGTCTGATAAGAATAGTGTCTGGTTAAATAATCCTGTCGGGAACCAAACTGTGGAGTGGAAAGCATTCAATGATGCGTATAAATTATCTCCCGCTGCTGCAATGAAATCTACTTCCATTGGCGCAGGTCAAGTGATGGGATATCATTATGCAAGGCTGGGATTCAAAACTGTAAACGAAATGTGGGATTTCGCCAAAGGCTGGGATGGTAAAACTTACAGTAACGACAGGGGAGAGTATAACCAGGTGGTATTAATTGCACTTTTCATCAAAACCGATCCAAGACTCCTTAAAATTATGCAGAAACCAGAATTGACATTATCTGATTTTGATCTAATAGCTAAGTATTATAATGGATTATATTATAAAGAGCTAGCAATCAAATTAGATCGTGAGCCATACGATAAAACCATGTTTAAGTATTATAACCATTTTAAAGCAGCAGCATAGCATGACTCTAAAAATACCCACTGCTGAGAAAATGAATAAGTACCCATGGGCGGTAACATCTGTATCATTGTTTTCTGTCTGTGTATTCCTTTTAATCTTACTACTCGACAAACCAGATTGCGAGGATGAGGTAAAGCGATTAAGGTTTGAAAATACTCAGTACCGGTCTGATAAAGACGCCCTGACAAACGCTCTTCTAATCAGTAGAGGTATCAACATTCAACAAGCAATCGAAAAAAAAGAAATGGATAGTACCATTAGGCAAAAGCTGGCGACCAAAGCCAATAAAGTAATCGGAGGTAAATAATATGAAAAATTTAAAATTCTATCTTATCATCGCTGCCTTGGCCATCGGGCTAACGGTTGCATTGGTGTATCTCTTTCAAGAAAAAGAAAGGGTGTCATCATTTGAAAAATCAAAAGAAAAACAAGCTAAGCAAGTTCTAACCGAGGCTAAAGCAATCAGTAGAGCAGTGGACGCTAAAGGGATAGAAAATGTAATTTTTGACATTACCAAAAATCATGCTTCCAGTAAGAATGAGGGATTCGATACTGATTCGAAGGGTGTGATAGATACTGCAGCCATGGCATTGGATATCCGGAATAAACAGTTGAAAGAGGTTCTTGTAATCAATGCCTCGATAAGTGCGCGTAATCTGCAGCTAGTTGAACAGCTAGATTCCCTGAAAAGAAAGTACTATACCTACAATGGAAATGGTTTAAATTTGATATTTACACCACCATATGATTCAACTAGCTCAGCAAGAGCAGACTTTTTAGGGTCACTTAATTTGACTGCGTCACAGGGATTTAAGAAAAAATGGTTATTGGGCAGAGAGCGGACTTTATTATCAATAACCTCCGATAACCCATATTTCAAAGTTGATCATGTCAATTACGTTGGATTTGATCGTAAACCTGTTTCTTTCAATGCTGAAGCACACTTGAAAAGTACTTACAACAAAGTTATTGGAGCAGGATCAGGTCCAGGAATAAACATCAAGCTCGGTAGAGTCGATTTAAGTGGAGATTATCAGTATTATCCGAGTATGAAGGGTTGGATGTTCGGCGCCGGCGCGTCGATTAGGCTAGTTGGATTTTAATAGAAGATATCCCTGCATCAGGGATATCTTATTATTCAGTTTTATTTCTGGACCAGCCAATCGTCTTTCCTCGTAGCCTAGTTTCCAAATGTCCAATTAGGTCACGTTTATATTTATCGTAACCAGCCGTATCTCTATGACCGGTAAGGTTCATTACTTCAGCATCACTGTATTTTGCATTTAGAAGATCCACAACTCGCGTGTGCTTCCAGCCATAAGGACTAAAGTTTTCAGATATGCCAAGTGGCTTTCTGATCTCTTCCCTGAATGTTTTTGTGTACCAGTTTTCACTGTGCATATGTGGAGACACTTCACCTTCCTTACCTATCACATAATAATTAAGCGGATGCTTGTCAATGTTCAGGCTGTTTAAAATATCAAATAGTTCATCGCATATTGGGACAGTTCTACTTTTGGTCTTACCCACTATTTTAATGTAACGTCCTGCCATATCTACATTTTCAATTTTTAGGTTCCGGATCTCGTCAGGACGCATGCAGCTGAAATAAATAAACATACAGAATTGCTCCAATTTTGGGAACTTTTTTAATTCTTCCCTGACCCTGGGGCCTACAGGATCCCCAAAATATTGATGCTTCATTGGGCTAGAATTCTTGAACTGTATGTCACCGTCTTTTCCAAGGTCAAATACTTCTGGGTTTACCCAAAATCGAGGCTTCTTAGCAAACCATTTGATCAGCATAGCCCACATACTCAAATGATTGTTAAATGTTGTAGGATTCCATTTCTGTACTGGCCTTAACCATTCCAGCATGTTACTGACGAACAACGAATCAATAGCGTCCACACGTAGGTCAGCCATCTTGTTTTCCAGTAAATAATATTCGAACATACCGATCTTACCTTCATATGATTGGATAGTCGGCTTAGCCAGATCATTTCTCCGCTTTTCATTTAGAAATTCAATAAAGCCTTCAGTAATCAGCGGAAAAGGAGGGTTCTCTACCCTTTCAATTTCTGCCTGAACCTCCTTTATAATTACTTCACTCGATTCATCTGTTTCGAAGGGGTTGTATCCGGCTTTCAGAGACTTATTGATTTCTGAAATAAGCTCCTCTCCAAATTTTTCTTTTGTTTGAAGATCTTTGATTTCATTAATGCCTTCGTAAACTTTAATACGTTCAAATCTCAGGGTAGATGGGTTAATGAAGGAATAGAAAACAAACCATTTTTCAGAAGCATCACCGCTCTTTCCTTTATAGACTTTTGCGAATTTATATTTCTTACTCATGAATTTATGGCGATTTAACTGTGTCCCTCTTTTGTCCCCGGAATGGCTTTTAACGTAAAAAAGCCCCTTAGTGGGGCTTTCATTACGTTCTGCGGAGGAAGAGGGATTCGAACCCTCGGTACCGTTGCCAGTACGACAGTTTAGCAAACTGTTCCTTTCGGCCACTCAGGCATCCCTCCGTTTAAATTTGTTACCCGTTTTTCGGGATTGCAAATATAGTAAATGATTCATATCTGCAAAAATTAATTACACATTTTGTTACGCCGATATCAGGATATGACAGCTTTTCGCTGGCATCATATTGAGAATCAGAAGTATAATTTTTTGATTTTTTTGATATATTTTTTGAGATTTTGGGAGAATAAGTAAGATTTTCCCAATCTTTCTTGTTATCGCAAGTTTTTCTTTAAAGATATTGTCAGTGTATTTATTAGTTTAAATACTGCTGCTTCTGTTTTTAGGTCCGTGAAACGACCATTTTCATCGAATTTACCCTGCCCACCGCTAATCAATAATTTTAATTCAGTTGGAATTTCTTCCTGTAAAAGAGTTGACATGATCAGATCTAATGATTCAAAGGCTTTTATGCCCGAGGCGGATAAAATAATAAAGGCAAAAGGTTTAAATGAAAATACAGTCTCTGATACAGTCCATTCTAATGCATTCTTAAGTATTCCTGGTAAACTGAATACATACTCAGGGCTGCAGATCAATACAGCGTCAGCGGCTCTTATCTCACTTAGAAATGTAATGACACTAACAGGCATCTCATCAGGATTAAGCCCCGCACTGAAATAAGGGAGTGATTCCAGATCGAAATTTTCAAAAGAGATTTCATTAGCGTATTCACTGGCTATCGCCCGCAATAGCTTTTCATTACTGGAGTTTTTTCTCGTGCTGCCAGATAAAGTGAACAGCTTTGGCTTGGTTTTCAATAGAAAAAGTTTTGCAGTAGTGCTTTATACGTTCTGCAGGTAGTCGATCCGAACGTGATAGATACTCATTAGCATCGTTTTAAAAATGAGTTTAATCGTCTCCAGATCTTTTAAGGTCAGGTCGCAATTGTCAAGTTGGTTTTGTTCAAGTTTATAGTTGATAATTCTTTCTACCAGGTCATTGATATTTTGCGCATCTGGGTTTTTGATACTTCTGGAAGCAGCTTCCACAGAATCGGCGAGCATTAAGACACCAGTCTCTTTGGAGAACGGAATAGGACCTGGGTAGCGGAAAGTATTCTCGTCAACAAATTTCTCGGGAGAATTCTTCAGGAAGCTCTGATAGAAGTAATCTACACGTGTATTTCCATGGTGTGTTCTAATAAAGTCAATAACACTTTCCGGAAGCTGATGCCTGCGGGTAATTTCGATTCCCTTGTGGACATGTTTGATAATGATCTGCGCACTTTGCTCATAAGGGAGCTTATCATGCGGGCTTAGCGTTGTATTCTGGTTTTCAATAAAATATTGCGGATTTTCAATCTTGCCAATGTCATGATATAATGCACCTGCACGGACAAGAAGTGAGTTTCCACCGATTTTAAAGATAGCTGCTTCTGCCAGGTTAGCTACCTGCAGAGAGTGTTGAAAGGTGCCCGGAGCTTTGAATGCAAGCTCGCGTAGTAACTTATTGTTGGTGTTGGTCAGCTCGATTAATGCAACATCGGAAGTTATACCGAAGACCCTTTCAAACGCATAAATTAACGGATACGCCAATAGAGAAAGTAGGACGCTGAAAATGAATGGCACAAAATTCATCCATTCGATTTCCTTGAATGAGCCCTCTCTCAGCAATCCAATACCCAGGAAGCAGATGAAATACGCAGTCAGGATATATAATGCAGACAATAGAAGCTGCTCTCTTTTAATCAGGTTACGGATGCTGTAAATCGCGACCATACCTGCTGTAGTCTGATAGAACACAAATTCAAAGCTGTTTGGTACGAAGAAACCCGCTATAAGGATTACCAGTAAGTGCAGGTATAAGGCAAGCCTGGTATCAAATAATATTCGGATGATAATTGGAACGATACAGAACGGAATATAATAAAGGCTCGGCAGATTTAATTTTATGGAGTAGGTGAGTGAGAGGAGCATACTGGTAATGACGAGCATTAAGAGCGAAAGCTGCCTGTTGTCTGCATAGATATCTTTACGGAATAAATATAAAAAGATCATTAACAGGCTCAGAATGAAACTAACCAGCAAAATCTGACCGAGGTAAACAATTTTACTGTCACCGATGGTTTTTGTTTGTGCCTCATAAGTTTCTTTAAAAGATTGAAGCTTCTGATAAACCTCGTCGTCGATTACATTATTCCTCGCTATAATCAGTTCACCTTTCTGCACCATCCCGCGGGTTGTAGAAAGACTGTTAATCGTATTGTCCTGAACAATTCCAGTTAGCTTCTCATCAAAGATAATATTAGGCTGTAAATGGTCTTCTACCAGATTCATAACCATTTCCTTAACTTTTAAATTTGTGGTTGTGAAGGTTTTATTGAAATAATCCAGGGCCGTTTGTACGGTGTAAAGATCCTGTGTACTGATAGTTTTAGTCACATTATTATTCAGGAGAGAGACGTCATAATACTTTCTTCCTTTCTGGTGCTTGGCATTAGTTGCTATAATACCTTTCTGATAGATTTCGTTAAGCAATTTTAAAGAGGCGGTTTTATTGGCGACCCGCTCATCTTCGGGAAAGGCATTGCCATTCCATTTAACATCAAATTCATTGGCATAAGCCTCATCTACATCCTGAAGCAATTCAGAGTCATACCTGTAAATTGGCAGAACGTTTTCAAGCGCGTCTTTTTTATCTGTGCTAACCTGAGGATTAGTTTTCAAGATAGCAAAGCTGAAAGGCGAGATAAGATCTTTATTTAACCATATTTTACCTTTTTGAAATTCATATCTGAAACGTGGCTGTTTAGGCAGAAAAAAGGTAATGATAAATACAGTCAGCGCCATCATAATATACTTGATATTAGCGGAATACTTCCTGTACAGGATCTTATGAGAATTCTTTTTGATTTTAGCCAAAATGATTTGATTTGATTTTCAAAAATAGCAAATTTCAATGAATATGAACAGTTTAGCGCCGTGGAAGCAGGTATTTCTATTTCAGGTCCATTTTAAACCTTTAATTTACTGGTTTTGTTTTTCTTTCAACGAAAGTGTGGCGGCTGTATTAGCTGCATAGTCCGTTTAGATTTAGTTCATACTTCCTTAATTGTCTGTTCAATCTCGAATGAACAAACAATGAAGGAAGTATGAAGAAACAATGAATAAAGTATGCCTGAAATGTTAACATGATCCAACCAAAACTACTATTAATCTATAGTTAATAACTAGTTTTTTGGAGCATGTCTAAAGCGGCATAAATCCTTTGTTCTTTTATTAAAAATAGTCTGGGTTTTTTATCTTCGTTGCATGACTGAAGATCTGGAAGAATCATATCGTTATCCCATTGGCCGTTTTAAGCCTGCCGAGGCTTTTACACCGCAGAATAAAATGGCCTGGATTGGCTCTATACGCTCAATACCGCTGTTACTGGATTATTGTATAGAAAATATGGATGAAGGACAATTGCTGGTACCGTACAGAAAAGATGGTTGGAATACGATTCAGGTAATTCATCATATCGCAGATAGTCATATGAATGCCTATATCAGGATGAAGCTGGCACTGACTGAAGAAGCCCCGGTCGTTAAACCATATGATGAGAATTTATGGGCTGAACTACCCGATGTTTTTGAGGTGCCGCTTAATGTCTCAGTTACCTTAATACACGCGCTTCACCGCCGCTGGACAGCATTAATGGATGCAATGACAGACCAAGACTGGAACAAAATTTATATACATCCGGCAGATGGAAAGGGGGTACCACTTTGGCAGATGATTAATTTATATAGCTGGCATGGTAAGCACCATGCCGAGCAGATTTTAGCATTACGCAAAAGAAAGGGCTGGTAGGCCTTTTCTTATCAGGACATTTGCGGATAAATCAGAAGTTTGGTCTGTTTTTCAAAAATCACGTCAAGTTTACGCTGTGTGTGTGTCAGGGATAATAGATAGTTTGTATCCTCTTTCCGGTCCAGTACGAAGATCATAAAATCATTAACCGAGATCCTGGACTTCAGCATTCTCCAGTCCTTCCATACTTCTGCCTCGTCAAATTTAATATTGATGCTGGATTTGGTATGCAAAAGATATTGATTGATGTGTGTTTTGGTCGCTTCATCGCAATAACAGATTACCGGCAAGCTTAATTCAGCACTGATCTTACATACTTTGGATAACCAGATGCTCATTGTAATTTCCGGCAGGTAAGCAGGCGGGCAGACCAGCTGCAGTCTGTCGTGTACGGATATCGGTTTATTGAGATGCAGAATAAAAAGGTGCGCATCAGATTTTTCTATCAGCGCCGCAGATTTGTCCCCAAGAAATTTATCCAGCACAGTTGTGCGCCTTGGCCAGCCGGTAATGATGATATTAGCGGCTTTTTCTTTCGCAATACGAAGTACACCACTAGCGATATTATGGTCTAATGTGGCAATAAGTTTAATCAGCGTGCCATTTCCGGACGCATATTTTGCAGAGTCATTGAGTTTTTTTCTTGCGTTAACCAGGTTTGCCTGCGCATTATCGCTATCTGGTACTACGGAGAGCAGGGTGATCGGCTGTTCTGAGTTTTTGTCTTTTAACAATAAGGCCAGGTCCAGCATGGTATCCATATTATTGAAATCGGCAATAGGTATCAGAATACTTTCCTGCTGTTGCACAGGAGCGGGGCCATCAACCTCTTCTGCAGATACGATCTGCCTTCCTGCTTTCTCTGTTGCAAAAGAAGCCACTACACAGGTAACCAGGATTAAGATAATGGTACCGTTAAGAATATTGTCGTCAATAATTTTGGCCTGATAACCAACTAAAATAATAGCCAGTGTTGCTGCAGCATGTGCACTGCTGAGGCCAAAAATTAGTAAACGCTGATTTTTACTATAGCCGAAAATCCATTGTGTAAAGGTCGCACTGAGGTATTTACCAATCAGCGCAACCACAGTTAATGAACCTGCAATAATTAAGGCTTCAGGTCCGCGGAATAAAACGCGCAGGTCGACTAGCATACCTACGCTGATCAGGAAGAAAGGAATGAATAAGGCATTACCTACAAATTCGATTCTGTTCATTAAAATGGAAGTATGGGGAATCAGTTTATTTAGTGCCAGTCCGGCAACAAATGACCCTATAATTGGTTCTATGCCAGCTAACTGCGCCAGGAATGCAGAAAAGAATACAACAGAAAGAACGAAAATATAATGTGAGGTTTTTTCACTTTCCAGTTTTGTAAAAAACCATTTGGCAATCTTCGGGATTATAAAGAATACAGTAGCAGTGAATAAACTTAAAGAGATAGCCAGCTGTATCCAGAATGTGGAGTTGAGTTCCCCTTCCACAGATCCCATAATGACAGCCAGGATAATTAAAACAGCGGTATCTGTTAGAATCGTTCCGCCAACAGTTACCGCTACAGCTTCATTTTTTCCAATTCCGAATTTATTGATAATCGGATAAGCAACCAGTGTATGCGTAGCAAACATGCTGGCAGTTAGCAGGGAAGTTAAGAAGGAGTAATTGAGCAGATAATAACAGACAGGAAAACCTATTAAAATGGGAACAGCAAAGGTTAAAAAGCCGAATATAAAGCTCCGGTGCTTTTTCTTTTTGAATTCGGCCAGGTCCAGCTCTATACCGGCGATAAACATGATATACAAAAGACCGATGGTAGAGAATAATTCGATTGCTGAATTTTTCTTCAGGATATTGAATCCGTAAGGGCCAATGATTATACCGGCAATAATGAAACCTACTATACCAGGTATTTTTATCTTTCCAAGCAGAATAGGAGCTATCAGAATGATAAATAGTAACAAGGAAAAGATCAGTACCGGATTGGTAAATGGCAGATCAAACTGTCTTGTTAGGTGCGTTAAAAAATTCGAATGCATAAATGTTTGTTTAAATCCTGTTGTCTTTCATTAGGAAAACAACAGGCATATGACCTTATGTTCTTGCTATTTAACAAGCCTGTCCACAACTTTATTGAGGGTGAGGCCCTGCACAATAATAGAAAAAATCACGATAGTATAACTCGCAGATACAATAAGTGGTTTATAATCGGAATCCGGTAAAGATAAAGCAAGTGCAACGGAAATACCGCCCCTTAAACCAGCCCAGATTAAAATACCCAATCTGTTATAATCTACTTTCAGCGAACGGCGCAGCAGAATTCCGGGTGCAGCAATGCTGACACCTCTGGCAATGAGTACAAATACGACCGACAACAAACTGATTGCCCAGTAATTGGTAAAGAATGGGATAACAACTATCTGTAAGCCGATCATAACGAATAAGATGGTATTCAGCAGATCGTCAATTAAGCCCCAGATTTTATCCAGCATACTTTTCAATCCGAAAGTTCCCTTACTTTCTCCTAGTTCCATGTTACTCAGCATAAGGCCTGCGGAAACAGCTGCCAGCGGAATAGAAACATGGAGTAAGCCACCTATCACAGAGATTCCCATCACCATGGAGATCGTAATCATAAGTATCGTTTGCAGGTCATCTACTTTTTTAGCTAACCTGGTGCAAAAATAACCGGAGATCACACCGAGGAGTATCCCGCCGAAAACTTCCTGGATAAATAATTCACCGGAGTGAGACCAGGAGAACGCTACTGAAGTATCTACGGTAAGCTCACGCAACGTGACAAATAGTAAAATACCCACGCCATCATTAAACAGTGATTCACCGCCTATTATGGTTTCCAGTGAAGGTGGTATTTTTGATTTTTTTAATACGGATAGAACGGCCACAGGATCGGTAGGTGAGATCAGAGCACCAAAAAGGAAACAGTAAATGAGTGGGATTTCCACACCTATAACCGGTCCTATCCAGTATAAAAGAAACCCGAAAATAGTCGTACATCCGATTACACCGACAGTGCTGAGGATTAATACGGTTCTTTTTTGTTCTTTAAGTTTTTGATAGTCGAAATGAAGGGCGCTTGCAAATAGCAGGAATGCAAGCATTACGTCTAGTAGGGTTTTGGTAAAGTCGATACTTGAAGTGAGTTCTGATACCAATGCGTAAGCAGCAGGGAAAGTTTTACCGGTTAGCATAATGAGTACTGAAAAGGCAATGGCTATAACCATAATACCTATAGTACCGGGCAGTTTAACAAAGCGATGATTAAGATAGGAAATCAAACCGCTAATGGTCACCAGGATCGTAATAGAAGTAAAAGTGTTCATTTAATAATTAAAAGTGTCAGCTTGTATGCAATATAATATACGGCAACAAAATAACATTATCTTAAGTTTTTTTTATCTGCTCAATGTCATTCCACGATTTCCAACGATCTGAAAAAATTTAGGAAGATTGAAAAAAACAATGTACTTTGATTTTAATAAAGCAAAAAAAAACTATGAAATTAGCGTTCGGAACCAGTTTTCATAATCAGCCGAATTATTTTATTGAGAAAATATGGAGGGGACTTTTAGCCGGTTCTGATGACTTTATAACTAATTATCAGAACTATCAGCGACGCTACCTGGAGAAATTTGGTGTATGCTGGGATGGCGAAGATTTCGGCGAATTTATGGAGCCAAAGCTACATACGATTAGAAAAGATCTGGACAATGAATGGTCAGCAGGGAAGACTATACAGCTGGTTATTAATCTCAATGCGACCGATGAATTTCAATTTGCGCCGCAAATAACCTGTACTTCGGTACAGCGGATCCATATAGATTATTCGGGACTGATTAAAGAAAACGGTCCTGCTGTTTTTATTGATTATGAACTGCTGGATCAGGAAACCCTGGCTAAGCTGGCTATTAATGATGGATTTCCAACTATTGCTGACTTCTTTCTGTACTTCAACGAAGAGTTCGCAGGAAACCTGGTACACTGGACGCCAATCCGGTATTAAACTCAATTAAGCCTGTTCGTTCAAATAAGCGGCTTTTTCAGCTGGATTGAATGTATATTCAAATTCTTCGTATAAAGTAGCACTTTCACCTTCTTTTAAACCTTCGTGAGGGATTGCGTAATAGCGTCCTTTAATGGTTCTTCCTTCAGTGTTTCTTTCTATGCTGAGGTTTAGAAACCCATGCTGCATTGCACAGAAACGTTCCAATTTCACGTTGTCGAATAAAGGATTGTCGTTGCTGTAGCTGATATCATCTGCTTCTGCCAGCCAATGCATTTCGTCAAATCCTCCGGCGCCACAAACGATAAAAGGAACGATATTGCCGTCTGCATAGGTTTTGCTGAAACGCTGATAATTATGTACATGCCCGCTAAGTACTAATTCTGGTTTTACACCGGCCTGTTCGAAACAATCGTCCAAAAATGTGAGCATGGGCAAACTGGATCCGTGATTGAAGTCTGCGGAATAAGGGGAGTGGTGTAAGGCTACAATCAGCGCTTTTTCCTGCTGTTCAGTTGCCGCATGTTTTAATTCTTCTATAAACCATGCTTTCTGCTCTGTCGTAATTACACCGTATTTAGGAACATTAGTGTATAGTCCGATTATATTTGCCAGTGGGGTCTGCAAAGTCCAGTAGACATTTGGCTGCACACCGCTCAATCTGTCTTTTTTACTTCCAAATGGTACTGCCCGGGGCGCTGATCCGCAAAATACACTGCAGAAAGCATCCAGACTATGGTAGGGTTTTTCACTTAGCGGGTTTACGTCACTATCATGATTTCCGGGAATCGCAAAGATCGGAAGCGGATAGTTTCTGTAAGGTTTGAAGAACTGCTGTTCATATTGATTAGCTTCTCCATGGTGATAGACTATATCGCCGACATGAAAAAGAAAAGATGGTTTTTCATCAGCTGAAGGTGCTTCGAAAAATTGTCTGCCCATTTCTTCTGCAATCTGTTTTTGAAAGGCAGGGGATTTTACTCCACCTGTATCTCCTGCAACTTGAAAAATCATTTTATCTGGTGTTGCAGTCTGAATCTCTGGTTTTAGCCGGTAAGGATACTGACCAATTGCTACGGGAGCCGGCAGGTATTTATAATTATCGTCTGGTTGGTTAAGTTTAAAGAGGGGTTTTACGGGAATGCTTTTATTTTCTGACAACATGATGCTAAATTCGGAATGAACAGGCTATTCAGGCAGGAAGGTGGCATTGACCGGATGGATGAGCTGTCTGAGTGTATCCTGTGGTATGATCTCAAATATCGCAAAATTTATGCGTAAAAAAGACTTTGAGGCCGCTCAGATCGAAATTTAACCTGTATTTAACAGTCAGATGATAAATTATAAGATATGCACATACTCAATCATTTACAATTGCATACATTTGCGCCACTAATTTAAAGAGATGGCAAGTCATAAGGATGTCAACAAGCTGACAGCAGCAGGTGTGTTAATTAGCCTGGGCATTATTTACGGGGATATTGGCACTTCTCCTTTATATGTTTTTAAAGCTATAATCGGCGACCGGCTTATTACAGCAGATCTGATCCTGGGAGGGTTGTCCTGCATCTTCTGGACGCTGACACTCCAAACTACGCTGAAGTATGTAATTATTACTTTACAGGCAGATAATAAAGGGGAGGGGGGTATCTTTTCTTTGTACTCCCTGGTAAAACGAAGAGCTAAGTGGTTGATTATACCGGCAATGATTGGGGGAGCGGCTTTACTGGCAGATGGTATTATGACCCCGGCAGTTACGGTCTCCTCTGCTATTGAAGGTTTAGGCATTATCTACAAAGACCTGCCGACTGTGCCTATTGTAATTCTGATTATTACATTCCTTTTCGGAATACAGCAATTCGGAACTTCTTTTATTGGTAAGGCATTTGGTCCGATCATGTGGATCTGGTTTACGATGATTGCAGTGCTGGGAACGGTTTATGTGTTGAGCTTTCCGGAAATATTGAAGGCTGTTAATCCATATTACGCCTACCATATTCTAACGACCAATCCAGAGGCTTTTCTCATTATAGGTGCGGTATTCCTGTGTACAACTGGAGCAGAAGCACTGTATTCGGATCTCGGGCATTGCGGAAGATCGAATATTCGAGTGAGTTGGATTTACGTTAAAATTTGTCTGATTCTAAGTTATATGGGACAAGGCGTTTGGTTATGGCAATTGCAGGGAACACATCTGGGGCAGGTGAATCCTTTCTTCCATATTATGCCGGACTGGTTCCTGATTTATGGAATTCTGATTGCCACAGTAGCTGCTGCAGTCGCAAGCCAGGCACTGATTTCGGGATCTTTTACCCTGATTTCTGAAGCTGTCCGGTTAAATCTCTGGCCTAAAGTAAAGATTAATTTTCCGAGTAATTCAAAGGGGCAATTATATGTTCCCTCCATGAACTGGATATTATTCGCCGGTTGTATTCTGGTTGTGCTCATCTTTCAGAAGTCAGAAAATATGGAGGCTGCATACGGACTTTCTATCACTGTGGCCATGCTGATGACAACGATTCTGGTGTCTATATTCCTGATCCGTAAAAAGGTTCCTTATTACCTGATCGGACTATTCCTGCTGGTTTATGGTATTATTGAAATTACATTCCTGTTGGGAAATGTCGCCAAAATCATGCATGGAGGATGGTTCACTTTACTGCTGGGGATATCTTTATTCTCTATCATGTGGACCTGGTCTAACGGCCGCAGAATCAGAAACCGGTACATGCGCTTTGTGGATATTGAGAAATTCTACCCGATTCTTGGTAAGATCAGCGAAGATGAATCTATTCCAAAATATGCATCTCAGCTGGTTTATCTGACGAGTGCGAATTTTGCGACCGAAATTGAATCATCTATTATGTATTCCATTATTCAGAAGCATCCAAAAAGGGCAGATGTGTACTGGCTTATTCACGTGGATGTAACAGACGAGCCGTTCACACTCGAATATAAAGTGGAACAGTTGATTGATAAGAAATTGATCCGCATTGATTTCCGGTTAGGTTTTCGAGTGGAGCAGCGTGTTAATGTGCTTTTCCGTAAAGTTGTTGAAGAGATGGTTGCCAACAAAGAAATTGACATTACCAGTAAATATAACTCGCTTAAAGAGCATCATATCGCCGGCGATTTCAGGTTTGTAGTAATCGAAAAAGTACTCTCAAACGCGGATACATTGAATCTGATTGAAAGATTCACGATGATTTATTATGGTTTCCTTAAAACATTCAGTGTAGCAGAGGAAAAAGGTTTTGGCCTTGATCTGAGTTTTGTTGCAGTGGAAAAGGTGCCGTTGATCGTAGAAATTCCAACAGATTTTCAGCTGAAAAGATTAAACTAGATTTTCTTAGCAAAATCTGTCGGCCGGAAATTAGTTAATTGATGGAAAGCTTTGCTAAAGGCTGCAAGACTGTTATATCCGGTCAGATAAGCAATTTCTGAGGTGGTTTTGTCGTGCTGTAACAGCATTTCTATGGCTTTGACGGTACGGAGTAATTTGAGGTATTGCAAAAAGGAAATGCTCATCGTAGATTGAAATAGCCGCGACAAAGTCCGCTCACCCATTCCGAATCTTTCACTCAGGGACTGTAATGTTAAATGTTCAGAAAAATGTGTACTCAGGTACATAATAACCGGGCGAAGTCTGGTGTTAGCTGTCGTCGGCAATGCAATTGGTAAAGCGCGTGTATTAAGCTTAGGCAGGATATCTTTAATAGCCGAAAGGAAAGCAAAACCTTCTTCCTTTATATTCACAGTTCCATTCCAGTGTTCTGTAAATACTATCATCTCGAAAAGGAGATTATTGACGGGGTATATGCCCAGCTTATCATAAAAGGGATCTTGACCGTCGTCATGGAAATAGAGGTTTCTGGTTACGGTTTGTGCATTTCGCACTTTTAAATAATGCTCAAGTCCGCTGGGAATCCAGACATAGTGACGTGCAGGTATGATATAGGTCTTGTTCTGCATATAAATATAGGCTATGCCACCTTCTACATAGGTAAGCTGATGCTTTTGGTGTGCGTGAGGCGGCAGGCGCCGCTCTACCTTTTCGTGCATAACGAAGATACCCTGCGGTGTCAGATCTATGGCTTTCAGGTAGGTGTGGGTGTCTAAATAAGGCATTGGCTGGAATGGACTAATAAATGGTAATATAGATAAAATTACAGGATTATAAGCACCGTATTTTTGTGCTATTGTTTACCTATATGTATCATCTTCATAAAAAGACAGTACTAATTTTGCTGTCATTCGCTCTCTTCAATCCTATAAAAGCTCAACAACCAGTTAAAGGGGAGCTTTCCATTCAACAAATCTGGGATAAGGTTTCCGCTCAAAATAAAGCTATTCAGATTCAGGATCTCCGTGTCCGTGAATCCATAGAAGGTATTAAAGATGCCAAAGCGGAAAGACTGCCGGAGATTGGTGTAGCGGGTGAGTATGCCCGCGTAAGTAATTTTCCTGTTTATGAAAACGGCTTACTTCATGCACCTACACAGATGGAAGTAGTACATACCACTTATCGCGTTGGCGGGGAAGCCTACTTAAATCTTTATAATGGCGGGCGGACTAATCTTAATATTAAGCTGGAGCAGAAAGAAAATGAAATTGCACAGGAACGCAAGCATCTGACTGTTTCAGAAATGAAGCTTCAGGCAGCAGCTCTATATCTCGATATGCAGCGCAGTACTATTTTTAAAACATTGTTACTTAAAGATATCAGTGACCAGCAAAAGCAGCTCGAGGAAATTCAGCAATTGCAAAAAAATGGTGTTGTGTTAAAAAGTGATGTATTACGTGTGACTTTAAAGCTGTCCAAACAGCAAATGGCACTGGAGCAGTTAAATAATGACCTGAAAATTGCCAATCAAAAATTGAATATACTAATGGGGGAGCCGGATGAGTTCATACTTAACCCAGCCGCCGCGGACGATAATGAAATGCCTGTTTTACTTCCTTATCAGGAATATCTGAATACAGCGATGGGACATTCTTACGCTTTTAAAATATCGGAAAAGGAAGAGGAACTTCGTGAACTGGAGCTGCGTAAAGTGAAATCTAATACCGCTTTAAAATTAGGTCTTTTTGCAAATTACAGCTATTCCTACCCTCAAATTATGCTGTATCCATATTCAATTGCACTGTATGGTTTAGGAATGACGGGCGTTAAAGCCAGCTTTCCGATCTCCTCTCTTTACCACAATACGCATAAAACCCGCGACGCTGTATTAAAAATACAGGAACAGGAGGTTGAACACAGTGGTACGGAGGATAATATACGGGTGGAAATAAATACGGCTTACCTGCGTTACCAGGAGTCTTTGAAAAGAATGGATGTTGCCCGCGAAAATATCATCCAGGCGACAGAAAACTTAAGGATTGTAAATAATACCTATTTCAATCAGTTGGCGCTTGTCACTGATTTATTAGATGCAGATACACAATTACTGCAAACCCGGTTCGATTATGCTGCGGCAAAAATAGCTGCTCAGTTTCAATATTATCAATTACAAAAGGCTATAGGCAATCTCTAAAATGAAAACTAACGAAAATTATACCAATACTGACAGGCTGATTACCAAAATAACGGCTTGGATTGCAACCGGAATTGCTGTCGCTCTCGCGATTTGGGGCGTGATCACCTTATTTCAATTATATAGATACGAAGAGACAAACGATGCCCAGATAGAGGAATATATTAACCCGGTAACTTCCAGGGTAACGGGTTATATCCGCAAAATTAAATACGAGGAAAATGAGGCGGTAAATAAAGGAGATACGCTGCTGATTATCGATAATAGTGAATATGAATTGCAGGCAAAAGAGGCTGAGGCGGCCCTGGCCAACGCTAGGGCGCAGATTGGGGTTTTACAAAATGATGTGCAGTCGAATGCGGCAGTTTCTGTGGTTACACAAAGTCAGATTGCTTCGGCGAAAGCCAGGTTATTAAAGCAACAGCAGGATTATGATAGGTATGCAGCACTATATAAGGTTGAATCTGCTACAAAACAGCAACTCGAGAATAGTAAAGCGGCATTAGATGTCGCCACTGCAGAGTATCGTGCTGCAGTTGATAACTATCAGGCTTCCTTGTCAAAAGTTGAAGCTATCAAATCACAAAAAGGTGTTTATGAAGCAGAAATAAAAAGGAGGGAAGCATTGCTTGACCGTAACCGTCTGGATGTAGGTTATACAATAATCACCGCCCCTTATAATGGTAAAATGGGGAGACGTACAATCCAGGAAGGACAATTGATCCAGGCAGGCCAGACCCTGGCTTATATCGTAGACCAGGAAGCTGGTAAATGGGTGATTGCAAATTTTAAAGAAACTCAGGTTTCTACTATGCGGATTAATGGTCTGGCCGAAATCATGACGGATGCTTATCCTGGTCAGGTATTTAAAGGCAAAATTGTTTCCCTGTCCCCTGCAACGGGAGCGCGGTTCTCTTTACTCCCTCCAGATAATTCTACAGGTAATTTCGTAAAAATTGTTCAACGGATACCGGTAAAGATCTTATTAACTGATGACAAAGCTAAACTTGAAAATCTGAAAGCCGGGATGAATGCAAATGTTAAAATAAAGAAAGATTGAAATGAGCGCTGTATTACCGGTTTTTAAATCCTGGGTACCGGTCTGGCTAATCAGGCTGGCTATTTTTATGGCTATTCTTCCTGGTCTGATTTTATTTGGCCTTTCTTCGGTAAATATTACTGCTGCTTCTGGCTATTATGGCATTGAGCCAGCTGATGTCCAGTATTCTATGTTGGTGTTTTACGCAGCAGTATGTGGTTTTTTTGCATTGGAGAGGCGATTTTTCATTTTCACTGCTACCAGGGAATACTTTCTGCTAAGCATAATTGTACAGGTGATTACAGCATATATCTGTTATCATACGCACCACGCCTATATTCTTTTCATTTTCAGGTTTATTGAGGGGATGGCTAATTGTATGGCTACCAGTATCTGTATTACACTCATTTTTGGCAGCCTGAATAACGAAAGGGCCCGGGAAATTGGTTACTCGGTGTTTTATGGTATGTTACTTTGTGTTACGCCTGTTTCGACATTTATTACTGCTCCTATTTTGGATAACTTCGATTATAATGTACTTTATAAGTTTATCATTTTTGCCTACATGCCGGGAGGTATTCTATTACTGATGATTATGAATAATGTGCGGCTAAACCGAAAAATGCCCTTATATCAGCTAGAAGTCTACAGCTTTATTATCTATTCAGTTTTATTATTACTTATCGGATATACACTAGCCTACGGGCAGCAATATTATTGGTTCGACGATATTAGAATTGTCAGGAGTGTAATTGCGATCGTACTGTTAATGGCTATTCTGATACTGCGTCAGCTCAAACTTAAAAGGCCATACCTGAATCTCCAGGTGTTTAAATACCGGAATTTTGTAGTAGGTATGTTCATGATCGCTTTCTTGTATATTATTAGGGGGGCATTTTCAGTTGTTTCAACATATTTCACGACAATTCTGGGTATGGACCCCACACATCTGGGAAATATCATGTTATATAACGTACTGGGAATCGTTTTTGGTGTTATAATCTCATCACGGTTGCTGATTCTAAAACGGCCAACCAGGCTGGTCTGGATTTATGGATTTATATGTTTACTCGTTTTCCATGTCTGGATGTGGTTTTTGTTTAGTACGCAGGCAGATGCAAATACTTTTATTATTCCTTTGATCCTGCAGGGGATAGGAGCAGGTTTGCTGATGATGCCTATTATCGTGTACTCAATCTCATCAGTGCCGGTTTATCTCAGCGGATCAGCTTCTGCGACGGGAGTATTTTTTCGCTTTACTAGTTTTGCTGGAAGTATAGCGCTTATTAATTATTTCCAGTTACAGCATAAGGCTAACCACTATAACCGTTTTCAGGAGCAGCTCAGTGGTTTGAATACACAACTGACCGAACGGTTAAATCTTTACAGCCGCATAGTAAGTGCAAAGGGTATACCGGTAGATCAAGCTGCGAAGATCAGCAGGGGCTTATTAAATAAGAGTGTAGACGCACAGGCGCAATTGCGCTATATGATGGATTATTATTATTTCATCAGCATAGTTATTATTGCGGCAATTCTGCTGATTGCGATGTTCCCATTTTTAAACAGAACGAAGATCAACGTAAAATCAAGTCAACCATCGCCAGTGTCTTTTTAAAATCAGCCGGGAATCCTGAGCCATACGGTGGGCTTAAGAACGGTGAAGAAATTACGTCCGGATTATCTTCTCGTCTTCATCCTCATCCTTATCTCTTTTCCCGGCACCAAGGTCTGTATCTGTGTTTTTACCGAATAAAGATTCATCGTTTATACCCTTTTCAGGCCCTCTGTCTGCGTTTTCAGTCGGGGCCGGGGGGTGTTGATCGTTATTTTGATGATCTAAATTCTCAATAGAAGGCAAATTACCACTGTCCCGTTTTTCACTTGTACTGTTGTATTGAGGCCTTGTAATTTCTTCTGGTTTATTAGGGTTATAGTCCTTATTTACAGCCGTTTGAGGGTTTTTGTTGTCTTTTTCGTTTTCCATGTCTGATGTGATTTTGTTTCTTGTCAGTCTAACAATACCATGAAAAATTGGTTTTAAATAAATACAGGCGTATAATTTATGCTAATTATACTTCGTTATAGATTTGGAAGAAAACCAATATTTATTACCTTTAAGCTCAGAAATCAAATTTAATTAACAAAATATCATGGAAAAATTCGCAAAATTAAAAGAATTAATCGCCGGAGTTGAGGCAGATGCTGACAAGTTTTATAACTCAGGTAACGGTGCTGCCGGAACAAGAGTACGTAAAGCTATGCAAGATTTGAAAACATTAGCTCAGGACATTCGTACTGAAGTTACTGAAAAGAAAAACAGCACTAAATAAGATACTCTGACATTAATGTCATAAAAAAAACACCGGATACTATGTGTCCGGTGTTTTTTTATTTATTGGATTTTTACTGTTAGTTCGGTAGCACCTTGCAGTTAGTGCAGGTAGTCCATTATCTTTTCGGTTAGATCTGCAGCAGTATAGGGTTTGATCAGATAATCATTCATACCTGCGGTGAGGTAATCCTGATGTGCGTCCTGTGAGATCTGTCCGGTGATAGCCAGCACCGGTGTATTACTTCTCTGCAGATCTTTTGAGTTTCGGATTTTTCTGGTCAATTCAAGGCCATCCATGTCAGGCATCTGTATGTCTGTTAATACCATGTCATAATGGTTCTTTTCAAATAAGGTTAAAGCTTCAGAGCCGGTATTTGCAGTATCAAAATCAATACCTTGTTTCTTTAAGATCATACCTGTAACCACCAGGTTCATTTCTGCATCATCTACAACCAGTAACTTTTTGCCTTTGAAGGTTTCTGTCTGCAGGCCCGGTCTTTCTGTTGTGTATTCAGCATCCGATCCTTCTGGTATTTTATAAGGTAATTCGATTTCAAAGACAGATCCTTTTCCGACATTACTCCGAACGTTTATTTTCCCATGATGTAATTCAATTAGTTTCTTACAAATAGGGAGACCCAAACCTGAGCCTTTCTGCCAGTCTATCCTGTGATAATGAACAACCTGTCTGAATTCATCAAATATATAAGGCAGATCTTGTTCTGAAATACCAATGCCGGTATCTGCAATACTAATCTGCAATGAAACCATTTTTTCAGGTAGTTTTTTTACTTTCAGATCAATCTTAATAGTACCCTGATCTGTGAATTTAATGGCATTGGCAACCAGGTTCAGCAAGATCTGTTTCAATCTGTATGGGTCTCCAGTTACTGTCAGGTCAGGTACATCATTCTGATCGTATACCAGTTTCAGGTTCTTCTGTGCCGATAGAACTTCGGTAGTGGCAATAATATCATGTAATACTTTTTTGTACCGGAAAGGCACTTTTGAAAGTGTAAGCTTTCCGCTTTCCAGTCTGGAGAAATCCAGGATCTCATTTACTGCAGATAGGAGCATGGAGGATGATGTCTCCAGTAAAGTCGACATAGACTTCTGTTCCGGGTTCAGAGTGGTGGTTTTTAATTGTTCTGTAACACCCATAATCGCATTCAGCGGTGTACGCATTTCATGACTGATGCTGGTGAAAAATCGTGATTTGAAGATTACCTGTTCCGAGGCCTTCTTATTGGCAACGAGTATTTTTGAATAAGTTTTGTATAACTTAATAAGTAAAAGTATAATAATAATGAAGGAAATGACACCTATAAAAAAGCTGATTTTACCGGATCTGTCAATTACTTTTAAGGCGTGTAGTGTCTTATCTCTGAGCAGATTCTTCCGTACCTCGTCTAGTTGCAGTTCTCTGTGTTTAAACTCCTTAAACATGAGTTTGATATTTTGCAGAATCTGTTCGTTCAGCCTCAAAATTGATTGCTCTTTTTTACTGAGCTGTGCATGTGAACCGCGCTGTTTTTCTAGTAATTGTCTGTAGAAATTCTCTACCTGGTCCAGTTGCTTTTTGGTATAAAGGTTCTGCTGACTCGGCACTTTTTCATAAGTAGTTTCGATCCTGCTGTTTTTTGAGGTGTCTTTTAATTCTTTATTCAACAGTGCGCCTTTAAGACGCTGGAAGAATTTAGGTTTTTTGGTTTCGGTTTTAACCTCTTCTACGACTACCGTTTTTTTGACCACCTCATTAGTCGCTGGACGGAAGGATTTAATGACCTGGAGCTTCTGAACGGTGTCTACTAGAAGGTTGGCAGACATCAGGGAGTCTGTTAGTTTCTTTATTTGCGTATAAAGTAATACTTGTTCTTTTTTCTTAGCCAGATCCTGGGAGATGTCATCTGATATATTTTTGACATCTCTCCTGGAAAAACTCTCCAGGAGGTCTGAGATTTTTTTTATTTCCTGATTATATAGATTAAAGTATTTTCTGTCCCAGATAGAAGTATACATCCTGAAATTGTTTTCTGCGTCTTGCAAGCCCATGCTAATCGTATCGAGCTTCGCGATCTGCTCATTATTTGCCTGTAGTTCAAGACTGGTAGCATACAAGTTTTTCTGTTCGGCGTATTGATCGTAAGAAGTCCGCAGGAGTGTGATAATATAAAGGACAATCAGAATCAGTATAAATATAAAGGAAGCTTGTTTATTTTTCATTTAGAAATAATTTCATGACACTCACGGGAGCTTCAAATATTTGAGGTAGGCGTGACCATTACGGAATATAATTTACACAGAATTTACAAGCCGCGTGCCATGAATGTTTTTTTAGTCTTCTAAGCACGATTTGTATATTATTCGTCACCCTGTCTTAGTTACATCTAGGCATCTGGTTGGCCTACAGTGTATTCAATCCGGGCGTATCAAGATGGGGATAATAATCGGGATTAATTATATATTGGAAACAGGGGGTAAATTGCCCAAATCAAGGCGTTTTATCCAAGGTATTACACAATGAAAAAGGCAGGTTAGGTCAGGCTGCTGAAATCTGCAACTTAACCAGGTCAATCAAATTATACATATCAAATGGTTTTGCGAGAAAAGAATCTGGTGCTCCGGGAGATTTAACCACGCTTTGTAGATTATGGCTCGCGGAGATCATAATGACGGGAATCTGGCTGAAGTTGGAATCGTTTTTTATTGATTTGCAAACTTCCCTGCCATCCATACCGCCAAGCATAACATCCAATAAAATCAAGTCAGGCCTATCATTTGCTATTAACCTTTGTACTTCCATACCGTTATCCAGGGTCGTAACCTGATACCCTTCGTCTTCAAGGATGAATTTGATGATATTCAATATATCAGAATCGTCATCAACAGCTAATATTTTTTTGAGCATCGTTATTTTTGTTAATCTAAATACATGAAAGCTATTATAGTGCCAGAAATTCTTATCATAAATAATTTTTATACTAAAATAATTAGCATATTTGTATGTATTATCTACCTGATTAAAAATGTTATACGCTGTTGTTGATATCGAAACTACTGGAGGCTTCGCTGCCGGAAATTGTATTACTGAGATTGCTATTATTATCCATAACGGAGAGGAGGTCGTAGAGCGTTTCGAGACGCTTATAAACCCGCAGATGGAAGTTCCACTCTATATTCAGGGATTAACCGGCATCACGGATGAAATGGTCCGGGAGGCGCCGGTCTTTACAGACGTGGCAGGTAAGGTTTATGATTTATTAAAAGATAAAATATTCGTCGCGCATAATGTAAGTTTTGATTATTCGTTTGTACGTCATCAGCTCCTGCAAAGTGGTTTTGATTTGCAGTCCCGCAAATTGTGTACGCTACAGCTGAGCCGTAGATTACTTCCCGGACACACTTCTTATAGCTTGGGCCGTTTGTGCGATGCACTGCACATTCCTCTAATCGGGCGGCACAGGGCCGGCGGAGATGCCGGGGCGACTGCTATTTTATTAGGACACCTGCTTCGTAATGATCCGGAACAATATATTTTATTGTCCCTACAGAAAAAAAGCAAAAAACAGATTTTGCCGCCCAACCTGTCTGAGAAGGCAATCGAAGAGCTTCCTTACAGTCCCGGCGTATATTATTTCCGCGATAATAAAGGAAAGATAATTTATATCGGAAAAGCAGTGAGCCTGCGTAAAAGGGTGATATCGCATTTTACGGGAAATAACGTCAACCGACAGCGGCAGGAATTCCTCAGAAATATTCACAGCATAGACTACACGGTTTGTGGTACCGAATTAATGGCACTGATTCTTGAGGCTGCTGAGATCAAACAACACTGGCCGGAAAATAACAGGGCATTGAAACGTTTTGAACAGCGTTTCGGCCTGTATTCTTATGAAGATCAGAAAGGGTATATCCGGCTGGGAATTGATAAGCTCGACAAGCAGGGAAGGGCGCTATACAATTTTGATAGTCTGCTTTCAGGACAAACTATGCTTAAAGGGATGGTTAGTACCTATCAGCTTTGCGAGAAACTGTGTTTTATTCAGCGAAATAGAAACTCGTGTACAGGACTGCAAAGTGGTACTTGTAATGGTGCATGCTCTGGAGAAGAGTCTGCTGAACAGTATAACCTGCGGGTAAACCAGGCGATCGACCATTTGAAAAGCGTTTCACCATCATTTATCCTTGTAGACAAGGGTAGGGATACCGACGAAAAAAGCTTTATTTGTGTGGAAGAAGGTAAATTTACCGGGATGGGCTATTTTTCTTTTGATACAGATGTCCAAGATATGAGTACCCTGCGGTCCAACTTAGTCCCTTATCCTTCAAATGATTATGTGCTAAATCTTGTTTTAAAGTATGCTGAGGCACATCCTGAACAAAAAATTCTTCATCTGAAATCTGCATAAATTTGAAAAAACATTTGTTTGTATTGCACAATAATTCTATCTTTGGCCCACCGTAAAGGGAAACGCATCCATAGCTCAGCTGGATAGAGCAACGGTTTTCTAAACCGTAGGTCATAGGTTCGAATCCTATTGGGTGTACAAGATTTATTTCTTAATTTAAGGCGACGTTGCTCCAGACGTTGCCTTTTTTTATGCTTAAACTTTCTGATCTTTTGGCATTGATCTCTTTCGGATCGTATCGTCAAGAATCGGTTGCCTGCTGACGAATTAATATTTATTACGTTTTATATTTTTTCTAAGATCATTGACGAAGGTGTTAACGACGTTGTCTAGCGCATAACCGGTATCTGGCAATCTCATGCGTCCCTTTGACGAAAATATAGTCTGATCATATTTGTCTCCCGAAATGCCTACAGTCGTCGTTCGGTTTTTGGAACGTAATCGCATGATACTGTTAATTTCAGGTGTTTCGACCAGGAGACGGTTATCTTCAAAATGCATGGTCAGGGTATAATTAAGAGTGAACTTACTTATATAACCTGCAACCGGAATCTGGCTATCAGTTGTATGAATAGTTATACTTTCTTCTGCAGCAGAGGTTATAATTCCGCCTGGCTCATTGCAATAATGTCGGAGATAGGCCAGAGCTTTAGTATACAGTTCATCTTTTGATTTACCTGGAAATTTTAAGATGATATAGTTCATCTTTTTATCTTCCCGATTTACGAAACCGTCAGTGGTCAATTGAAATGGTCCGGTAGAGGTTCTTGAACCGAACATTGGATTAAAAAAGTTAGTTTCTGTACCTGGTGTGGTGCTTGCATTTGTACCCGAAATTGGCGTGACAATCGTATTGTTCACAATTGTGGAATGTGTTCCATTAGGGTTCACAACGACCGACCCATGGATGGTAGAATGCGTCCCATTCGGGTTTACAATTACAGAGCCTACAACAGTGGAATGCGTTCCATCAGGATTGACCACAACTTGCCCTGAAGCCATTCCGGCTGTCAGGATCAAGGTAAAAAAGAGTGGCAATCTGTTCATGATATATTATTAATCTTCTTCGTTAAATATATTGTCATCTTCCCAGGTCAGGTAATCACTATACCATTTTGCGCCTTCAAGAAAGATATCTTTTAATTTAATTTCCGTAAGAGTGGTATAATGCACAATCATCTTGTGATTTTCTTTCATACCCGAACTGTTATGATAAACGAAATCAAAAGTAATAACCTCCGGGGTAAGATTCATCTCAAGAACATCATCCATATCTACTACCTCGATGATAGTATGAGAAGGTACGTGTAAAATAATACTTCTTCCAGCAGTAATACTAGGCTGCTGGTGCTCGCTTCCATCTAGAAAGGCAAATATGGGTAACGCAAAATCATTTAATTCCATGGTTTAAAACTAGCAATATATATTCCACAAATGGAATGGTGTTCAGGTTAATTGTGATCCATTTTGATAATACCCGGTTAAAGAATTTATAAGCCCTATTCTACCGGATATTTTCTGGGCACTGTCGGATGAAAATAATAAATATTATCTTACAATAAGAAATGTTTGCAAGACTTATTTTTAAATAAATAATTTCAGCTTAGCAAAAAATATAACTATAGGTTCCCAGATGATCTGTGTACTAGTTTCGATTGATGAGAATCTTTTTGAAACGGATTATGTAGTAAATACTACAATGGAGAAACGAAAAGGAGCAGGGTACGTATGGATTACCGGAATTTGGTTTATGATTGACTTATTTCAGGACCACAGAGCTTTTTTGGACTTTATAAGAGTAATTAGAAGGCATCTCATCCCCCTAAACTGGGGGCGAGATGCCCTTTTTAATTATTCCTGCGCCGCTTGTTCATTAACGAAGCTTTCTGCAATACCAGTCAATGCCTCATCGGTGGCTTTTTCATCGTCCAGGGTTCCCTGAAGAAGCTCGACAACATCTGTATGGCCCATGTTTTCTGCAAAGGTTCTAAGTGTGCCGTATGTCGCGATTTCATAATGTTCAACCTTTTGAGCCGCGAGGATCAGTCCTGCATCTCGTACCAATGTGCCTTGATCGGTATCAGCAATAATACTGTCTGCTTCTTCCAGCAAACCGGCCATTGCATCACATTTCTTTGCCTGAGCTTTTTCGTCTAGTAATTCGAAGACCTTCTCCAGCGTCTGAATGTGCGTGTTGGTTTCTTCCGTGTGTTTTTCGAAAGCAGCAGCCAGTTCTTTACTAGTCGCTGCTTTCTTCATTTTTGGAAGCGCCTTTACCAAATGTTTTTCGGCCCAGTAAATGTCTTTCAACTCATCTACGAAAAACTGATGAAATTCTGAGTCCTGCATTTTACCGGTGTTTCCTTTCGGTTTTTTCTGAAGGGATATACTGGCAGATTTTGCTGCATTTTTAACGGTACTGCTTTGCGTTTCTTTTGCACTTGAAGTGCTGCTTTTTTTTGTTGTAGTTGCCATAATTTTGTTTTTATAGGAGATGTAGACACACATAACTAACAACTACACAAAATGTTTAACGTTTAATTACCCATTTTCTGGCTTTTTTTAAATCTTCCATTTTAAAGCCTTTAGCTTCGCCTGGGGTGATGAAGCTGAATAGGTCAGTAAACTTCTCCACGGCCGGTTGATCAGTAACAATGGCCATTTTCTTCCATCTGGTGAAGTGCTTCAACCCGGCTGTAAGATCTTGAATCCAGGCTCCCGCACTGAAGTTTTCAACACCTGTTTCTAAAACAAGCAAATAATATATTTCACCAAATTGTTCAGCCTTAACGGCAAGACCAGGTAACAAAACGCTTTTAACGTCTTCCTGATCTACTTCTCCAGAAGCGCGGATTCCCAGAACGTGGTCTGGCAGATTATGAATAAGTGTCAGCATATTTTTTTATTTAGTATCTGGATATAACAGGCAGATACAGTGTAGGTTTGAATTAAAAAAAGAATCATAAGATTTTCATTCCCCGGAAACATTTAGCTCGATCCCGTGTTCCGCAGATATCGGAGACAAAACATCTATTAGAAAATTAATCTAAATTTTATGAAAGCAGCAGTATTTCACAAACCCGGACAGATCACTTATGATCAGGTAGCTGATCCGCGTATTGAAGCAGCAGGGGATGTTATCCTCAGAGTTACTTCCACAGCTATTTGCGGATCGGATCTGCATATCTTAAGCGGTGCAGTCCCTCAAAAAGAGGAGATGATCATGGGACATGAATTTATGGGCATCGTAGAAGAAGTCGGTCCGGCAGTAAGGAACTTGAAGCGGGGAGACCGTGTTGTAGTCCCTTTTCCAATATCGTGCGGGCATTGTTTTTTCTGTAATCACGGTGCATCTCCGAGTTGTGAAAATTCAAATTATAAACATTACGGCCCTAATGGAGATCTAATGGACCAGAAAGGTGCCGCTCTTTTTGGATATACTGATCTTTATGGTGGTTATTCCGGGGGGCAGGCAGAATATGTCAGGGTTCCGTACGCAGATATAAGCCCCCGGATTATTCCAGATAACATTACTGATGAACAAGCTTTATTTTTGACAGATATATTCCCAACTGGCTGGTCTGCTATAGACTGGGCTCAGTTAAAAGGGGGAGAAGTAGTTGCTATTTTTGGTTCCGGCCCGGTCGGTCTTATGGCTCAAAAGGCTGCATGGTTAAATGGTGCAGGAAGGGTGATCGCAATTGACCCGCTGGATTACCGCCTGGAGAAAGCAAAAGCTGTTAATAAGGTGGATATTTTAAATCCGCACAAGGTCGACGTGATCGAAGCTATCCGGGAAATGACCGGGGGCAGGGGCGCAGATGTTTGTGTTGATGCTGTAGGTTTTGAACCTGAACGTAATTTCCTGGATAAAGTTAAAGCAACGGTGAATTTTGAGAAGGGAAGTATTAAAGTGCTGGATATGTGTTTTAAAGCTGTACGCAGAAGTGGCACTGTATCTATTATGGGTGTTTATGGAAGTCCATATGATAATTTTCCGCTTCACCGGATTTTTGATAAAGGAATTACTATTAAGCAGGGGCAGGCACCTGTTTTGAACTATATTGATAAACTCATTGAACTTGTAAAAGAGGAAAAAGTAGTGCTTGATGACATTATTACACACACCCTTCCTTTAAGCGAGGTCGCACATGGTTATCAGATTTTTGATGAAAAACAAGAAGACTGTGTAAAGGTAGTTCTGAAACCTTAAAGAATTATTATATTTGCGGTAGGAAAAAGTTCTTTTCCTACCGCAAAATATATCCCTCTTTTCATGAATAAATACCTCTACGGAATCGATTTCGGCACAACGAACTCCGCGTTATCCATTTTTGATGAAGAAAAACAAGAAATTCTAACAACCATCACGGTTCCATCTTTACTATACTTTCAATACGAACAAACTTCCTCCCAGCCGATGCAATATGTAGTTGGCGAAGAAGCTATAACAGCCTACCTCGCAGACGGAATGAGAGGCCGGTTCATCAAATCAATAAAACAGATTTTATCGAGAAGTAGTTTTATAGAGACTCGTATTTTTCACCAGCGTTATAATGCTTCTGATCTTGTAGCCTTGATCTTGAAAGATTTGAAGACCAAAGCAGATAAAATAACTGGCGAAGATTGTCAGAAAGCCGTAATTGGCAGACCAGTTTTCTTTGATGACGACAACAGTGCCAAAGATACGCTGGCACAGAACCGGCTGAATAAAGCGGCACAGCTTTCTGGATTTACAGAAGTGCGCTTTCAGTTTGAGCCAATAGGGGCAGCATTTTCTTATGAAAAAACGATAAGCAGTCAGCAGAAGGTGTTGGTTGCTGATTTAGGTGGTGGCACGACAGATTTCACTTATCTGGTACTGGACCCCGAACATTCTGGAAATACTGACCGTAGGGAAGATATGATAGCTTCCGGTGGCATTTACATTGGCGGTGATAGTTTTGATTCTGCTTTTATGTGGGATAAGGGGACCCCTTATTTTGGGAAAAATACAATGTATGAGGCTACTCCAGGCAAAGTACTGAATGTTCCTAAATCGCTCTTTGCCAACATTTGTACCTGGGACAAAATGAATTTTTTTAATGGTCAGAAGATTCGAAATGAGATACAGGATTATTATTATTACTCGAAAAATGACCCGAAGTTTAAAAATTTGCTGACCTTAATTGAAAACAACCTCGGTTACTCAGTATTCAGGTCCATTGAAAAAACTAAAATAGCTTTATCGGCTGCCGGCAGTGCTGAATTTGCTTACCACCAAATGGATATTGATATTCAGGAAATGGTATCCAGAGCTGCATATGATCAGATTATTGAAAAGGATATCCGTAAAATTGATATTTATCTCCAGGAGTTTATGGAGAAAAATAAGATCGCGCCGAAAGAGATTGATAGTTTATTCTTAACTGGAGGAAGTTCTCTGGTGGGTGGGGTACAAGAACTCTTTAAAACTAGATTTCCAGATATTCCAGTGAATTCAGGTGATAATTTTACGAGTGTAGCCAAAGGTTTGGCTTACAGTGGTTATCTTTTTGAAAATTAACAGAATTTTGGTAAAACATAAAAGCCTTTAGCTTCTAAAAAACTGAAATGCCCCAAAAAGTTAGACACTTATTGGGGGCATTTTTATGTTTTACCAAAAATCATTTGCTAGAGCTTCAATTCATGGCTTTCTATAGTGATAGGGCTAGTTAAGATCTTATGAATTGGACATTTATCGGCAATTTGCATTAGTCGTGCTCTTTGTTCTTGTGTTAGTTCACCTTCCATTTCTATTTTCCGGATAATACGTGTACTAGCATCCATTTTCTCTTCTGCGCAGATGCTAAGCTGGATTCTGATGCTCGTCAACGGATATTCCTTGCGATCGGCATACATACGCATGGTTATTGCTGTGCAGCTTCCCAAACTAGCCAATAACAGCGATCCTGGCGGCATAGCCTCGTTAGTTCCACCTTTATCTTCGGGTTCATCGGCATAAACGAGGTGTCCCCCGGCATAAATTTTTGTCAGGTAATGTGCTTGGTCTAATTCGGTGACGGCTGTAATCAGGTCTTCTGGCATATGTAAATAGTTTAAAGTTTGTTCTATCTATTAACAAACTTAGGTGCCAAATCGTTTTCAAACAGTTATTAATGGAAAAATAGGTACGCAACGAAGACGGCGGCGATAATTCCCGCCAGATCTGCGATTAATCCCATGGGGATAGCATATCTCGTCTTTTTAATTCCAACAGAGCCGAAATACAGTGCGACGATATAAAATGTAGTGTCTGCTGAACCATTGAAAATGCAGGATAAACGACCGACGAACGAATCAGGACCAAAGGTTTTCATGGTGTCAACCATCATAGCTTTAGCACCACTTCCACTCAGCGGTTTAATTAAGGCGGTTGGCAGGGCGGGAGTAAAATCTGTATTTAGTCCTGTATGCATAAAACACCAGGTAAAACCGTCAACAATATAACCTAATACCCCAGAATTTCTTAGTACTCCAATTGCTACAAGCATGCCGATCAAATAAGGGATAATAGTGATACAGGTAGTAAATCCACCTTTTGCACCCTCAATAAATGCTTCGTAAACATTAACCTTTTTGCGTAAAGCACCGAGAATGAACGCAATAATGATGAAAAAAAGTATGAAATTTGACGCTACTTTCGATACAACTTCAATCTCCGATTTGCTCAGGTAATTGCTGAAATAAAATATTAATCCGACCAGAAATAGTGTAATTCCACCAAGCCAGGAAATAACTACTCTGTTAAATAGGTTTATTTTCTGTTTGATTGCTACAGCGATCATTCCCACTACTGTTGCAACGTAGGTTGCTATCATACAGGGAATAAATATATCTGAGGGATCTGCTGCGCCCAGGATAGCCCGTTGGGCCATAATACTCAGTGGAATAAGGGTTAATCCAGAGGTGTGCAGTACCAAAAACATAATCTGCGCATTACTCGCTGTGTCTTTATCCGGATTAATCTCCTGCAAACTTTGCATCGCTTTAAGTCCGAAAGGTGTGGCTGCATTATCCAGGCCCAGGAGGTTTGCTGAAAAGTTCATCACCATATGACCTGTTGCAGGGTGGTTTTTAGGTACTTCTGGGAATATACGGCTAAAAAACGGGCCTATAATACGCGACAGAAAGTTAATGGCACCGGCTTTTTCACCAATATTCATAATCCCAAGCCATAAAGTCATAATACCTACCAGAGGTAGGGCAATGTCCATCACACCGACTTTGGCCGACTCAAATGTTCCATCTATTATCAGTTTGAAAATTTCGGTATCGCCGAAGAATATCAGGCGGATTAGTGCAACAACAAATGCAATTACAAAAAATGCAATCCACAGGTAATTTAAAGCCATATATATGTTTGAAGCTATGAATGTAACAAAAAAGGATCTGCATTCCTGAAAATGCAGATCCTTTTTTAATTTAATATGGTGACCCAGACTAAGGTTTTTCGTCCGTTAGTTCAAAACCCCATGTTTTACCTTTTTCAGTTGCTGGAATTCCGCTCGTCATCCAAACTGGTGCTTTAGCTCCTTTGAGATAATGATCGAAAAACTGCTGCTCACGAATCTGAATGTCTTTTCTATTCTGACGAAGCACCAAATTATGTGCCTCATTATTATAGTTTAGCATCCATACTGGTTTACCTAATCTCCTCAGACCAGTAAACATTTCAATACCCTGATACCATGGCACAGCTCCATCTGCATCATTGGCCATAACTACAACTGGTGTATTTACTTTAGGAAATGCAAATAAAGGTGAGTTTTCAATATACAATTCTGGTTTTTCCCATAGAGTTGCACCAATTCTACTTTGTGTTTTTTCGTATTGGAACTGCCTGTTCATCCCAGATTCCCAACGCATGCCGCCATACGCAGAAGTCATATTTACTACCGGAGCACCAGCCCATGCTGCTGCATACATATCTGTTTTCGTAATCAGATGGGCAACCTGATAACCACCCCAGCTTTGTCCCTGGATACCGATTTTGGTCCCGTCGACCCAAGCATTCTTTTTTAGCGATTCTACACCTGAATTGACGTATTCTTCCGCTGATCTACCTGGATAACCTGTTTCATAACTGATATCCGGTGCAAAAACAAGGTATCCATTACTTACAAAATAAGGAATATTTAATCTGGAAGGTGTAGGAGCCGGTGCATTATAAGCGTATAGACCATCGCTTAATTTCTCATAGAAATAAGCGATCATCGGGTATTTTTTTGCCGGATCAAAATTCTCTGGTTTGTATAAAATACCTTCGGCTTGATGACCTTTAGGGGTTGTCCATTTTACAAGTTCTGCAGTTCCCCAGTTATACTGCTGCTGCTGCGGATTAGTTTGGCTCAATTTAGTTTCCGTTTTCAGATCTGCGGATGCATAAACATCAGGTGAGTTCGTATAATTTCCCTTGTCATAGAGGTAACGTTCTGCAGATTTAGCTTTAATTACTGCAGAGTATTTATATTTCGCTATAACCAGTAATTCAGGATTCTTACTATTGGAAACTGAAGTTTTATAGAAACCATTTTCTTTAGTCACTTCGTTAAAAGCGCTCAATAGAATTTCGGGCTTTTTACCAATAAAACGTTCTTGAGGATCAGTTTGTAAATAACGGAAAGTCAGTTTATTTTGTCTCCCAAATCCATTGGTCAGGTTTTTTGCTGCTGACTTGCCATCTGGTGAGAATGACCAGATATCATATTTGTCATAAATTAATACCTGCTTATCATCTGCTGTCCAACCTGCAAGACCATATTGGCCTGGCTCGTCCGGTACGTCATTATCCTCGTTCGCAAATTTCACGGTGGCAGATTCGGTTAAGGAAATAGTTTTGCCGGTAGCAACTGAATAGGATGACCAGTTTCCTGTAGCCTTATCAAAATAGGCAATGTAATTGCCTCCCGGAGATGCAAATACGCTGCCTCTCAACCCAGTGATGATTTTCTTGCGATTACCATTACGTGTGTCTACCAAATAGTAATCACGAATAGTTCCTGCAGTCCATTGCATCTGTACTCGGTTGCCGAAGTCTGTAGATGCCAAAACATAATTTGCGTCTCCCTCATTCAATATACTCGCCTCAGGCAGCTTAAGATCCGTTAAAGGAACAATTTTCGGGTCACTGCTGTAAATATCAATAACAGTCAAGTAGGATCGTTTGGATTCTTTATCTGCATTTTTTAATTGCATTGGTTGCAGATAATCATCTTTATAACCCCAAATGTCAAGCTTAGCATTTTCAAAATCTACCAGGGTAGTATCTTTTTCTTTTTTAACAGGAGCAATTCCAAAATAGAGTTTATTGCCTTCTTTGCTGAATGTTAAAGTTCCATCACCGCTTACAACCCAGTTTGCTGGCATACCTTCCATTTCCTGATCGACCAGAGACTGTGCTGTATCCAGTGATAATGAGTTGAAATAAATGCTGTAATCTTTAATTTCCTTTTTCTCAGGAGAGGTTTCACCAAGGAAAACGACCTGTTCGCCGTCTTCATCAAATACAAACCCTTTAAAATTACCTTTTACGCCAACAAGAGTTTTAGTTGTACCTTTTAAGGTGTTAAATAAATAAACACCGGGCTTGTTATTCTTATCTTTTTTAGACACAGCTACAGCAAATACCAACTGTTTTCCATTTTTGCTCAGCGCATAATTGGTCACATTCGGGAATGTACGCTCTATGCCGGTAAGCAGGTTTCTTAACACGAGGTCGGAACCGTCTTTACCATCTTTTTTTACCGCATCATCATCTGCGAAAAAAGCGTCTTCAGCATCTGAATCTTTAGCTACAGCTGGAGTGACTTTCTTGCTCGTATCTAATGCAGGTTCTTTCTGGTAGGCCAGGAAACTACCCTCATTTTCAGGAAGTACAAACGATTTAACACGTCCGACTTTATATATAACTGCGGTTGTCAGGTTAATTACGCCGAGAGAATCTTTAGACATTTCGGCTGGTTTTTTCTTCTTGATTTTCTCTAGCCTGACATCTTTAAAGAAAGGCTTAATCAGGAATGCTGCAAATTTTGAATCTGCACTGAACTGCATCTTTTCGCCTCTGTTAACGTTAATTTTTCCGGAAGCTGTCAGATTCTGAAAGTATAAATTTGCGTCGCCTTCTTGTTTCAGAACGGAATAAGAAGCCCATTGTCCATTAGGAGATAGTTTTTTAACACCTATACTCTCCCAGGAGTCATAAACCGTATGGTCTAGGGGTTTCTTCTGCGCAAATACAACGCTCGCACAGAGAAGGAGAATAAAAGTAAATTTGTTTTGCATAATCAATGTTTGTGTTTGGATGGAATGTTTTAAAATTTAAAAATTGCAATTTATTCCCGGTTTACCATACATGTATGGCAAATTTTACATCTAAAGCATGAAAAAGGGCAAAAAAAAAAGGTATCCTTTACAGGATACCTTTTTCATAAAACCAAAACCAGGATTATTTATTTTTATTCTGCTGCGTTTTAGCTTGTTGCTGCTGACGCATATAATCATCCAGACGAGTCTGGAATTTAGATTTTTTCTTTTGTTCCTCTGGTTTTTTCTTGTTCTCTTTCAGGATATTATGAATTTTTTCATCGTTAACGAGCATCTTAATCAGAAATTGCTGACCGAAAGTAAGCATGTTCGCAAGGAAATAATAATAGTTCAGACCTGAAGGGTAACTGTTTAATACACCCAGGAATACTATTGGCATGATATAACCAATGTATTTCATCTGACCTGTAGCACCCGAAACCTGGTTATTGAAGTAAGTATAAATCAATGTCGATATGGTCATCAGCACACACATTAAACTTAAGTGGTCACCAATGAACGGAATAGTGAAACCAAACTTAATGAAATCATCATAAGTTGATAAATCATGCATCCAAAGGAAGCTTTGTCCTCGTAATTCGAATAAGTTCGGGAAGAAGAAGAAGAATGCCATTACAATCGGTAACTGAAGCAGCATTGGTAAACATCCGCCAAGCGGGTTAACGCCAACCTGTTTATAAAGTTTCAGATATTCTTGTTGTAAAAGTGTAGCATTGTCTTCTCCAACTTTTGCTTTGATCTCGTCCATCTCCGGCTTGAGGATTCTCATCTTCGCCATAGAGATATAAGACTTGTAAGTTAGTGGAGACAAAACAAGTTTCAGGGCTATAGTTAATACTAAAATGATTAGCCCGTAGTTCCAGCCGAATCCTTCAAGAAAGTTAAACACAGGTAATACAACAAATCTGTTGATGTATTTTAACGGCCAGTAACCCATCTCAACCAATTTCTCAATTTCCTGACCCTGCGCTTTTAATACTTTGAACTGATTAGTTCCAAAGTAGAACTTCATTTTGTAGTTCTGTGCAGCCAGCTGATTAAATGGCAAACTTAAATTTGCATGATAACCTTTAACTTGTTCGGGTGTAGTTAATACAGTAACACCTAATTTAGCCTTAGCGAATGGGTCAGCAGGGATTAATACAGCCGAGAAAAAGTGTTGCTTAAAAGCGATCCACTCGATCTTGGATTTAGAAAGGTCTTCTGTCTCATCTTTAGCAATGCTCAGGTGATCTGGATTTTTATCTACATACTTATAATAAGGCGCAGAGTACTGCTGCTCATTTTTCAGTGATTTTTCTTGTTGTAATAATACTGTAGACCAGTTTAGTGCAATGCTATCCCTCTGAATAACCTGATTCATACCATTCAGGTTAATGTTGAAACCAACGTTATGTGATTCAGGCTGCAGATCGTAAACAAATTCAATAAATTTATCAGGACTGTAGTTAGCACGCATGGCCATTGAACGCTCTGTCAGTACCGGGGTAAAGTACAAATCGTTAGTGTTAACTTGTTTGCCTCCAATAACGAGTGTTAAACCAAATTCGTTCTTGTCGCCATCAAATAAAACAACAGGTTTACCCTGGTAACTTTTTTCATTTTTAAGCTCAACGGATTTGATTTTACCCCCTTTGTTGCTGAAGGTTAATCTGAGTTCGTTGTTCTCAAGTACACTTGTAGCTTCTGTACCTGAGATGTTGGCGCCAAAAGGTCCTTTTAGAGTTGCAGAATCCAGCGACGGAACTGCAGTTTGTGCAGCAGCAGCTGCAGGAGTAGTAACTGTTCCTGCTTTTTTAGCTGAATCCAGTGCAATTCGTTCACGTTCCTGTTTTAATTCAGCCTCACTTGGCTTGAAAAAATAGAAGGAACCTGCAAGAACGATCATAATCAGGAATAATCCTGTGAATGTATTTTTATCCATTATAGTTGTTTAAACGCCTTTTATTTGGTTTTTTTCTTCGCATACTCCATCGCAGCGGCGACAAATTTAACAAAAAGAGGGTGAGGATTAGCAACTGTTGATTTTAATTCCGGATGAAATTGTCCACCAATGAAAAACGGATGATTTTTTAGCTCAACGATTTCCACTAAATTACTGTCAGGATTGATGCCTGAAGCTATCATACCTGCATTCTCATATTGATCCAGATATGCGCTGTTGAACTCATAACGATGTCTGTGACGCTCATTAATTCTGGATTTTCCGTATGCTGCAAAGGCTTTAGTTCCTTTTTTAAGCTCACATGGATAAGAACCCAGTCTCATAGTGCCGCCTTTATGGGTAACAGTTTTCTGGTCTTCCATCATATTAATTACCGGGGCCGAAGTCGTTTCATCAATCTCAGTTGTGTTTGCTTCGCTCAAACCTAAGACGTTACGGCCAAATTCAATTACCGCGCATTGCATACCCAAACAGATCCCGAAAAATGGAACATCATTCTCTCTAACGTAACGGATCGAGTCAATTTTGCCTTCAATACCACGGCTTCCAAAACCGGGAGCGACCAATACACCATCCAGGTGTTTTAGTTTCTCTTCTGCATTATCCGCATAGATATCTTCAGAATGGATATACTCTACTCTTACTTTACACTCGTTTTTAGCACCTGCATGAATAAATGCTTCTGTAATTGATTTATAAGCATCTGGCAGTTCGACATATTTACCGATCAGACCAACTCGTACTTCGGCAGTAGGATTTTTTAGTCTTCCCAGGAAATCTTTCCAGCTTTCCATATCAGGCTCGTTTTTCTGTGCAAGTTTCAGTTTACTTAGAACAGTTTTATCCAATTGCTCTTTCATCATTAACAAAGGCACTGAATAGATAGAAGAAGCGTCGATTGATTCGATTACCGCATTAACGTTTACATTACAGAATAAAGCGATCTTTTTACGGATATCTGGTGTAATATGATGTTCTGTACGGCAAACAAGGATATCCGGTTGAATACCATATTCCAGTAATGCTTTTACAGAGTGTTGAGTTGGTTTTGTTTTTAACTCTCCGGCAGCCGCCAGGTAAGGAATTAAAGTCAGGTGAATAACTATAGCATTGTTAGCTCCGGCTTCCCATTTAAACTGCCTTACAGCTTCAATAAACGGAAGAGATTCAATATCACCGACAGTACCACCTAATTCTGTAATTACGATATCAAATTCTCCTGTATCACCCAGGATTCGCATATTACGTTTAATCTCATCTGTAATATGCGGAACGACCTGTACAGTTTTCCCAAGGTATTCGCCCTGACGTTCCTTATTGATTACGTTCTGATAGATACGTCCGGTGGTGATATTATTTGCCTGAGAAGTAGGTACGTTAAGGAAGCGTTCGTAATGACCAAGATCCAGATCCGTCTCTGCGCCATCTTCAGTTACGTAGCATTCGCCATGCTCATAAGGGTTTAACGTTCCCGGATCAATATTGATATAAGGATCGAATTTCTGAATGGTTACCCTGTAACCTCTAGCTTGTAAAAGTTTGGCCAATGAAGCGGAGATGATGCCCTTACCCAAAGAGGAAGTGACACCGCCCGTAACAAAAATATACTTAGTCATGTTTGTGAGTTTGTGAAATAAAAGCAGCAGTAGGCGCTGTTTTATTGCTTTTGTACGGGATACAAAGTTAACAAATATTGTGGTATAGAAAAGTAAATTTTGGAGATTATGTATTCAGCTGAGTCTGAGGAAAAATGGCTGAAAACGAAAAAGACCAGGATGATCTCCCGGCCTTTTTCAATAATATATTTGGTTAGAATATGCTGGTTTAGGTAGTGCTGCATGTTTAGTGCTTAACACTAAGGTAAAGCTAATGTAAATTTTAAGATTTAGTACGTCTGAGGTGAAATAAATTACAAATAAAATGTAAGTAACTGATTTTCAGTATAAAAAAATTGATGGCCACTGCTTTTTTGTGCTTTGGCAGTAATTTCTTGCTGTCGTTTGGCTGTTAATTTATGAGCATTAATGTATAAATTTCGATCTCTAACTTAGTGTCTAACTTACACTAAGTACTGCTTTCTATTTACAGCACTCGTAGTAAGGTTTAACCTTTTTTTCTTTCTCGGACCAAGCTACGTATACCTTTGTTTCTTTACCTAAACGGTATTTAAAGCCATTGAGACCACTTTTTCTTAATTCTTCAAAAAATTCTTTATCAGGCGTATTTTTGTCTGCCAGTTCATCTTCAGTAACTGCAGGTTCCAGGAAATTCTCTTCTTCGAAGAAAAGTTTGAGTTCCTGCTCCATAAAAGCTTTTTGTTTTTTCTCCCTCGCAAGGTCTACACTTTCCTTATAATTATCCAGCAGATCTGACGCAAGTATCCGGACAGCATATACCGGTGCGCCTCCTTCGGCGGTAATATTAAACAGTAATGCCATTTCTTTTGGTTTGGATCCCTGTAATTCTATCCTGAAAGTATCAGGTTTTATTGCGTTGCTGAAATATTGAACAGTAGTTTGAACATGGTTCTTATCGGAAAGCTGCTTATCTTCTGATGATGAATTACAGGATACAATAAATAAAAGTAGTATAAAGAAGGAGTAAGGAGTAAGTCTCATAAGCAGGATTTAAAGTAATATAGGTAATTAATTATCCTTTGAAATAATTATCCCTCGAAATGTCTAATCTTATCAAGATCCTGCGGTGTATCGATGGCAATAGTTTCCAGTTCTGTAATACGTGTGTGTATTTGATAACCATTTTCCAGCCAGCGCAGTTGCTCAAGGCTTTCGGCAAGTTCCAATGGAGAGGGAGGTAATCTGGTGATCTCAGCTAATGCACGGCGTGTGTAGCCATAGATTCCGATATGTTTAAAATATTGATGGTTTGCCGCCCAATCGGAAAGTTCATGAGCACGTTGAAAAGGTATGGGGTGCCGGCTAAAGTACAGTGCCTCGCCATTTGCATTAAGCACTACCTTTGGAATATTGTGGTTGAAAAGCTCACTCTCATCACTGATCTTTTTAACAAGGGTAGCGAGTTGTACGCCAGGGTTGTCCCTGAAGCATGACGCTAAAAGTTCAATTTGTCTTGGATTTATATAAGGTTCGTCACCCTGTATATTAATGATTACATCATATTCATCAAAATTGGATGCGACCTCGGCACAGCGGTCTGTTCCGCTCTGGTGATCAGACCGGGTACGTATATACGGCGCATTAAAACTTTGAAGTTCCGTAATGATCCGGTCATCATCTGTGGCGACAATTACTTTGTCAAGAAGGCTGGCTTTGCTAGCCTGTTCATAAACTCTGCGAATCATGGATTTCCCATTAATATCCACCAGAGGTTTGCCCGGAAAACGGGTTGACGCGTATCTTGCAGGAATGATCCCTAATATTTTCATTGGTATTGATTGTGTTAGTACTTTACCATTCTGCGTTATTGTTTTTCCTTAGAAAAGCCCGTTGATTTCGGCTTCGATGGACTGAATAACTTGCCCAAGGTCTTCCGGATTGCTGGTGAAATCAAGTTTGTCTTTATCAAGGATTAATAATTTACCGAGTTGATAACCTTTAATCCATTCTTCATATTTTTCATTCAGTTTAGATAAATAATCTAAACGGATACTTGCTTCGTAATCTCTTCCCCGGCGCTGAATATTATTTACCAGTGTTGGAACTGAAGCACGTAGATAGACAAGCAGGTCTGGAGGTTTGATAAAAGTGGTGACGTTATCGAAGATATCTCTGTAATTTTTGTAGTCCCTTGAAGTCATGAGTCCCATTTCGTGCAGGTTTTCTGCAAAAATATGTGCATCCTCGTAAATGGTTCTGTCCTGAATTACGTTGCGCTGATTGGTTTGAATATCTACAAGCTGCTGAAAACGATTGTTCAGAAAGTAGATCTGAAGATTAAAGCTCCATCGTTTCATGTCACTATAAAAATCTTCCAGGTAAGGATTGTTATCTACTGCTTCGTAAAGGGCTTCCCAGCCATAATTTTTTGCAAGTAACCCGGTAAGGGTCGTTTTTCCGGCTCCGATATTGCCAACGATTGCTATATGCATATCTCTATTCTAATGCTTGTAAATAAATAAGTTTCGTGGACAGTACTAGAAAGGCTTAAAGCCGATCAGTTCTCTCACATCTTTTAGGGTCTGTCTCGCGCTGATCCTGGCTTTTTCTGCACCACGCTGCGCTACCTGACGGAGATAATCAGTGTCAGCTGAAATCTCCAGAATCCTTTCACGAATAGGGGAGTTGAAGACGATCATATCTTCTGCCAGTTGTTTTTTGAAATCTCCGTAACGGATTCCGCATTTATTGTATAGTTCGTCAAAATGTGCAAGCGTATCAGCCGAAGAAACGATTTTCATCAGATCAAATAAATTCTGAATAGCTTCAGGTTTAGGCTGGTTTTCCTCAGTAGGGCCGCCGTCGGATACTGCTTTTGCTACTTTTTTTCTGATTACTTCTGGAGAATCTGCCAGGTAAATACAATTGGCATCTCCTTCAGATTTACCCATTTTACCTTTGCCGTCAAGTCCGGGAACTTTAACCAGGTTCTCGCTGTAGCTAAAAGCAAATGGCTCTGGAAAATAATCTGCGTTATATAAACGGTTAAAACGGTTTCCAAATGTTCTTGTCATCTCCAGGTGTTGTTCCTGATCTTTTCCTACCGGAACTTTAGTAGCTCTATGAATCAGGATATCGGCGGCCATCAATGATGGATAGGTAAGCAGACCTGCATTAACATTATCAGGATTTGAGCGGACCTTATCTTTAAAAGAAGTACTTCTTTCCAATTCACCCATATAGGCGTTCATATTCAAATAAAGGTATAGTTCAGTTACTTCAGGGACATCCGACTGAACATATATTGTTGCTACTTCCGGATCTATTCCGCATGCCAGATATTCAACCAATACATTTTTTACATAACCGTTTAAATCTGTTGGTGTAGGATGTGTCGTGAGTGAGTGCAGATCTGCAATGAAAAAGAAGCAGTTATATTCATGCTGCATTTTCACAAAATTGGTTACTGCGCCAAAATAGTTGCCCAGATGTAATTTTCCTGTAGGTCTGATACCACTTAATACGATTTCTTTCATGTGCTTCAATTAGATTGCGGTAATTTGATACAAATGGAACGATTATCCATTGGGGCAAATCTCCTGGGCCGAAATTAAGAAAAAACCCTTATCTGATGTTCTATTATATTTCTTTTTGTGAATCCGGTGGTAATATTATAGAATGATATTGTGGGTCAGGGCAAGAATATCCAATTGTTTACGATAAGCTATTAATGTATTTTTTGTACGTTTGAATTTATGATTTTGCTGTTACGCCACCTGCACCGCTTTTATGTAATCGTTGTAATCCTGTTTTTTTTTGTACTCTTTTATCCCTTCTATTGGCTTGCATCGCGAAAGCCTTCCGGTTACTTCTTCTTAAATCATCTAAGAACTGCCAATAGCTGGTGCAGTAGTGTGTTTTCCGGTATTTATTTCCGTTTTCATTATGAAAGCCCCCTTCAGAACGATCAGGCTTACGTATTCGCTGCCAACCACTCCTCGAACTTGGATATTATGTTGTTTTGCCAGCTGGCAAAAGGGGCTTATAGTTTCCTTGGAAAGGTAGAGCTATTGAAGAATCCAGTATTAAAGTTGTTTTTTCAAACGATTGATATCCCATTGGACAGGGCGAGTAAAATGTCGGCGTTCCGCGCGTTCAAACGGGCGGGGGAGCAACTAAATGCGGGAAGAAGTCTAATTATTTTTCCTGAAGGCGGTATTTCGGGAGCTAATTATCCACCAACTCTGGAGCCGTTTAAAAATGGGCCATTTCGTATGGCTATAGAAACCGGAACACCTATTGTTGCAGTGAGTATCAGCGATGCCTGGAAACTCATGTGGGATGATGGTGCAAAGTACGGAACAAGACCTGGAATCTGTGATATTTATGTACATTCACCCATTGTTACGGAAAATATGTCGGCTGATGATGCCGAAAAGCTGAAAGAACGTATTTTTGAATTGATAAAGCATAAAATTGTGCAGAAATGAATATAGACCAGAAAACAATATATAAAGTGGCTGATCTTGCCAGAATTGAAATCAATGCCGATGAAGTAGAAACTCTTCAGGCGGATATGAATAAAATTCTGACCTTCATGGAGAAACTTAATGAGTTGGATACGAGTAATGTAGAGCCTCTTGTTTATATGAACCCGGAAGTAAATGTGTGGCGTGCCGATGAAGTCTTTCATGATATAAGTGTAGAAAATGCCTTAAAGAATGCGGCGGTTCATAATGAAAACTACTTTATGGTTCCTAAAATTCTGGAGAAATAAGCCGCTGTTGTAACATTAATAGAATAAGCTTGTCTAAATGTGATAACAATAAATAATACCTGATGGAGAACCCGCTAATTAATATTAAAGATATCGGTCGTAAATATGTAATCGGATCCGAAGTGATTCATGCATTAAAATCAGTTTCACTGGATATTTTCAAAGGCGAATTTGTAGCATTAATGGGACCATCCGGATCGGGTAAATCTACATTGATGAACATTCTGGGGTGTTTAGATACTCCAAGTAAAGGTGATTATATCCTGAATGGAACGAATGTTAGCCAAATGACTGATGATGCTTTGGCTGAGGTTAGAAACAAAGAGATTGGGTTTGTTTTTCAGACATTTAATCTTCTGCCCAGATCTACATCCCTTGACAATGTAGCTTTGCCTTTAATTTATGCAGGTGCTTCTAAGAAAGAACGTGATGAGCGTGCGCAGAAAGCTCTTGAAAATGTGGGTTTGGGAAACCGGGTTACACATAAGCCAAACGAACTTTCCGGAGGCCAGCGTCAGCGTGTAGCTGTGGCGAGAGCTTTGATCAATAATCCCTCTATTATTCTGGCCGATGAGCCGACAGGAAATCTGGACACTAAAACTTCCATTGAGATAATGGGGCTGTTGGAAGAAATTCACAGTAAAGGCAATACGATCATCCTGGTTACGCACGAAGAAGATATTGCGCAGCATGCACATAGAATTGTAAGAATGCGGGATGGTCTTATAGAAAATGATTATAAAAATACCGATATTAAAACTGTTTCACCACGGTTGAGTAAACTAAACGAGACCGGTGATGATTTTGAACAAATCGGAAAACAGTTATAGAAATATCTACGGAATGAAAATTTATACCAAAACAGGAGACAAGGGGGAAACTTCATTGATCGGTGGTACCAGAGTTCCGAAATATCATTTGCGAATTGAATGTTACGGGACGGTGGATGAATTAAATTCATATATCGGATTGATTCAGTGTCAGCGGATCGGTTCTCATTCAAAAGAGATACTGAAAGAAATACAGGACCGTTTATTTACCATCGGTGCGGCGTTGGCTGCAGATCCGGAGAAATCAAGAATGAAAATTCCAGACCTTCAACAGGAGGATATCGCGTTGCTTGAACAAGAGATGGACAACATGAATGAAGAGCTCCCGGCATTGAAACATTTTGTACTTCCTGGTGGGAGTACTGTGGTATCATGGTGTCATATCGCAAGATGTGTTTGCCGCAGGGCCGAGAGACTGACTGTCCAGCTGAGTACAGAAAGTGAGGTTGTACCCAGAGTGGCTATTTACCTGAACAGACTAAGTGATTATCTGTTCGTTCTGGGCAGAAAGATCGCACAGGACACGCAGACCGCTGAAAGTATCTGGATACCAAGGGTCTAGAAAGTGGAAAAAAAAGTTTGTTTTCGTCAGCTTTTTTAATATACTTTTGCAAAACTAAATAAGAACAATAAAATAGTAAATAATATGTATTGGACACTAGAATTAGCATCGCATTTGGAGGACGCTCCATGGCCTGCAACAAAAGACGAATTGATAGATTACGGCATCAGATCAGGTGCACCGGTAGAAGTTATTGAAAACCTGCAGGCTTTAGAAGATGATGGTGAACCGTATGAAACTATTGAAGAAATCTGGCCAGATTATCCAACTAAAGATGATTTCTTCTTCAACGAAGACGAATATTAAATGAAACATAGTTGAAAGTCCCCTCATACGGGACTTTTTTTTTGTTTTTGGAACGAAGATTGTTTTGAGAATTGTCAAGAGAGTGTCTGCTTTCTAATTATTCAAACACAATTTAAAAATCTACAAACTATGGGAAATTTACTTTATTTGGTCGCGGTGGTATTAGTTATACTATGGGTAATCGGAGTCTTTTTTAATGGCTTCGGGAATGTCGGCGGTCTGATTCACGTTTTACTGGTCATCGCAATTATAGCAATTATCCTTAAGGTGATTAACAAGGCCGCCTGATCTGAATAATTCTGAAATTATTATATAGTCACAGCCGCTGATCTTAATCAGCGGTTTTTTTTGTTTGCAGAAACCAGTCTGCAAGCTGCAGATCCTCTGTATAAGTTATTTTTATATTGGTTCTTTCTCCAGGAACTAAATGAATAGGATACCCTGCTTTTTCGACCACAGAAGCATCATCGGTAAAATCGATACGGTAAGGTTGTAGATATGCTTTTTTTAACTGTTTTAAATGAAAAGCCTGCGGTGTCTGGACAAGAAATATCTCATTTCTGTTTAATGGGGTTGCATGCTGACCCTCGATCTGGATTCTAACTGAATCTACGGCCTGTACAGCCGTTATTGCATTCCCATCGACTTCTGCTGCCTTAAAGATAGTTTCGATTAGCTCCGGGCTTATTAATGGACGTACAGCATCATGAATTGCGACTACTCCGTCTCCTTTAATCTTTTTCAGTCCATTTTTAACCGAATCAAATCTTTCTGCACCGCCCTTAACCAACTGGTGAGTAATTCTGAAGTTATGTTTACTACAGAGTTCTTCCCAGAATTCATGCTGATGTATATTCAGCACTAAAATGATTTCAGGCTTTAATGCGCATTTGGCGAACGCTTCCAAAGTATGCATCAGCACTGGTTTACCCTGTAGTTCCAGAAATTGTTTGGGGACCGTTTGATTCATTCGGCTTCCTTTTCCTCCTGCAACTATAATCGCAATATATTTCATCTGAGTTTGTAAGTTTCTGTTGACTCGTAGCAGCCCTAAATTTATAGAAAAATGGGTAAAAAAAATAGGAGCAACCCTTGGGTCCTCCTATTTCATATCTCTTAGGCAATTATTAGATAATTAACATTGCATCACCGTAACTATAGAAACGGTATTTTTCTTTTAAAGCTACTTCGTAAGCATTTCTTACATAGTCGTAACCACCAAATGCACTTACCATCATCAATAAAGTAGATTCAGGTGTATGGAAATTGGTAATCATCGAATTTGCGATACTAAAGTCATAAGGAGGGAAGATGAACTTGCTTGTCCAGTCGTTAGCTGGCTTAAGCATTTTACCTGAAGAAACCGCTGATTCTATTGCACGCATGGAAGTGGTACCTACTGCACAAATTTTTCTTTTTTCCTCCAGTGCTTTGTTAACGATGTTTGCTTGTTTTTCTTCAATGATAAACTGCTCTGAATCCATTTTGTGTTTAGTCAGATCTTCTACTTCTACAGAACGGAAAGTACCCAGTCCTACGTGTAAAGTCACTTCTGCAAAATTAATACCTTTCAGTTCCAGACGTTTCATTAGCTCACGGCTAAAGTGCATACCCGCAGTAGGTGCTGCAACAGCTCCTTCATGTTTAGCAAAAATAGTCTGGTAACGTTCCTTATCCTGTGCAGTTGCTTTACGCTTAATATATTTAGGGAGTGGTGTTTCACCAAGTATTTCGATGTTTTTTCTAAATTCTTCGTCTGTCCCATCAAATAGGAAACGGATAGTACGGCCACGTGAAGTAGTATTATCTACAACTTCTGCCACTAAAAGATCATCATCACCAAAATACAACTTATTACCTACGCGAATTTTTCGAGCCGGATCTACCAGCACGTCCCAAAGGCGAAGTTCTTTATTCAGTTCACGTAGCAGGAACACTTCAATAGTAGCACCAGTTTTCTCCTTATTTCCGTACAGACGTGCAGGAAAAACTTTAGTGTTATTCAGGATCATGACATCCTGATCATCGAAATATTCCAAAATATCTTTAAATATTTTATGTTCAATTTTGCCAGTGTCTTTATGCAAAACCATTAAACGGGCTTCGTCCCTTTGTTCTGAAGGATTATTGGCAACTAATGATTCAGGCAGATTAAACTTAAATTGAGATAACTTCATGTTTTAAAATAAAATAATTAAGGCCGCAAAATTACGTAATTTAATGCTTATTAATAAATATATCTTTATTCCGGTATTTTTATATTTAATTTACCCATTGTTTTCGTCCGGTAAATTGATTTTAAGCAGATATTAAACGTTTTCACAGGAAGATTGTGTGCAATGGTCAGTAAAAATATTTATAAAAAAAAACTTAGCGTTAGCTGTAACCTTTTACCCGCTTTTCCATCTAATCATCAATTATGATCATATTCAGACTTATAGGAGAGAGCTTCAGGTTTGCTGCCGATGCGCTGATACAAAATAAACTGCGTACAATGTTATCCTTGCTGGGTATAACGATCGGTATATTTACCATTATAGCTGTTTTCTCGGGCGTGGACACACTGCGGAACAAACTGCAGGAGAGCGTCGATAAGCTGGGCTCAAATACACTATTTGTTCAGAAATGGCCCTGGGGTGGATTTGGGGATTACCCCTGGTGGAAATATATGAACAGACCAGAACCAACTCTTCGTGATTATCAGGCACTAAAAGGTCGTTTGGAACATGCTGATGGAATTTCTTATGAAGTATCCAGCAGAAACAGAGTGATTAAATACAGAAGTAGTTCCGTAGAGGGTGCGACATTAAATGCCGCCACTCATGACTATCATATTACCTGGACCCTGGATTTTCAGGAGGGCAGGTATTTTACGGATAATGAGAGCCGGTCGGGTAGTCCTGTCGCTATTCTCGGTGCGGAGATAGCGAACGGACTTTTCGGCGGATCATCCGCGATGGGAAAGCAAATCAAAGTTATGGGACGAAGACTTACAGTAGTTGGTGTCTTTAAAAAAGAAGGGGAAGATATGCTGGGGATGTCTCAGGATAATAACGTATTGATTCCATTAAACTTTGCAAAGGGCTTATTTGATATACAGAATAGCAACTATGATCCGACAATCACTGTAAGGGGTAAGTCTTATATAGCTTTGGAAGAGGTCGAAAGTGAGTTGCAGGGAGCTATGCGCTCTATTCATAGAATCAGACCCGGTGTGGAAGATGATTTTTCATTGAATAAAACGACTATGATTTCTAACCAGCTGGATATTATGTTTAAGATGGTGCGTATTGCTGGATGGGTGATCGGCGGATTTTCAATCTTGGTTGGTGGATTCGGTATTGCCAACATTATGTTCGTATCTGTTAAAGAACGGACTAATATTATTGGTATTCAGAAATCACTTGGGGCAAAAAATTACTTTATTCTGCTACAATTCATGTTCGAGGCGGTTGCTCTGTGTCTGATGGGAGGTTTGCTCGGATTATTACTGGTATACAGTCTAACCCTTGTAGTAACTTATGGCTTTGGAATTAAAGTAGTACTTGACTCGGCCAATATCATTATGGGAATTTCGATTTCCGTGGTCATAGGTGTTATTTCAGGGTTCTGGCCTGCTTATTCAGCATCCAGACTTGATCCAGTTGAGGCTATCCGCTCTTAAGCCTTAACATGAATGCGGCTGGTTGTTAGTGCTCATTCTTAAAAGCATAAAAAAACTCAGTACGGAATGACCCGTACTGAGTTTTTTTATGGATAAGATTTACTTAGCTGATTTTAGCCAGGGCATCTTTAATTCTTGACACCGCTTGAACCAATTGGTCTTCTGCAGCAGCATACGAAATTCTGATACAGTCCGCATTTCCGAAAGCTTCGCCGGTAACAGTGCTAACATGCGCTTCGTTTAGTAAATAAAGACAAAGATCATCGGCTGTGTTTATCACAGATCCGTTTACACTTTTACCGAAGAAAGATTTTACTTCCGGGAAGAAGTAAAATGCGCCATCCGGTAGGTTCACTTCAACACCCGGAACTTCCTTTAGAAGGCCGTAAACCAGGTCTCTGCGTTTTTTGAATTCATTCTTCATTTCAGTTACGCTGTCCAGATTACCTTCATATGCAGCTAATGCGGCACGTTGAGCAATGGAAGAAGTTCCAGAAGTGATTTGTCCTTGTAGTTTATCGCAGGCAGCAGCGATTTCTTTATTAGCTGCCATATAACCAACTCTCCAGCCAGTCATTGCATAAGCCTTAGAGAAACCGTTAATGATAATTACGCGGTCTTTAATTGCAGGGAATGATGCGATTGAAGCATGTTTGTCTACAAAATTGATATGTTCATAGATTTCATCGGAGATGATATAAATCTGTGGATGTTTTTCAAATACTGCTGCCAGTGCGGCTAGTTCTTCATGTGAATAGACCGACCCTGTAGGATTACAAGGAGACGAGAACATAAACAATTTAGTCTTTGGCGTTATAGCCGCCTCCAGTTGTGCTGCGGTGATTTTAAACTCCGTTTCAACTGTAGCGTGGATAAAAACTGTCTCGCCTTCTGCCAGTTTAATCATTTCTGAATAAGAAACCCAGTATGGCGTAGGTACAATTACTTCTTCTCCCGGATTAACCAGGCACATTACAGCATTAGCCAGAGATTGCTTGGCACCTGTAGAAACCACGATCTGATCAAAGGTATAGTCCAGATCATTTTCGTTCTTTAGCTTAGTGGTAATCGCTTTACGCAGTTCCGGGTAGCCAGATACGGGCGTATAATAAGAGTAATTTTCGTCGATAGCTTTTTTAGCAGCTTCTTTGACGGAATCGGGAGTGAAAAAGTCTGGTTCCCCGAAGCTCAGATTAATTACATCAATACCTTTAGCTGTAAGTTCTCTTCCCAGCTTTGCCATTTTAATGGTCTGTGATTCTGAAAGGTTATTGATTCTTTGAGATAAAAATGTCATGATTAGTTGATAAGATAACAAATATAAAATCTGCGGGCGTTAAAAGCTAAAAAAATACGTTTTTAGTAGATATTCATCAGGAAAACGTATTTTTGAGCCCTAAATTCATCTAGTGAGTCCTAAAAAGAAAGCTATACTCGTTTCCCTTTTAATCAGTGTTGTACTGATGCTGGCAAAATTCGGGGCTTATTTTCTAACAGGGTCTAACGCGATTCTGACAGATGCAGCAGAAAGTATAGTTAACGTAATAGCCAGTAGCTTTGCCTTTTATAGCATTTATCTCGCAACTATCCCTAAAGATGAAAACCACCCTTACGGTCATGGAAAGGTAGAATTCTTTTCTGCATTTGTAGAGGGAGTGCTCATCGGTCTGGCCGGATTGATCATTTTGGTGAAATCGGGATATGACCTGGCTTTTCCGCGGGAGATTAAGCAGTTATTAGATGGTGCGGTTATTATAGGTGCAACAGGCCTGATTAATCTGCTTGTTGGATATTATTTGATTAATACCGGGAAAAAACATTCTTCATTAACATTAGAGGCCGACGGTAAACATTTATTAACCGATGCGGTGACCAGTGGAGGTTTGGTTGCAGGCATTATTCTTATTCAGCTAACGCAAATTTTCTGGCTTGACAGTGCAATATCTATTGTACTTGGCCTGTATATTTTATATAATGGATATAAGCTAACCAGAAGATCTATCGGTGGCCTGATGGATGAGAGTAATATAGACCTGGTTAATTCCATTGTCGTCCTTTTACAGCAAAACAGGCAGGATGCTTGGATTGATGTTCATAATTTAAGAGCCCAGCAATACGGAGCCGATCTCCATATTGACTGCCATGTTACACTTCCTTATTATTATGACCTGAATCAGGTCCATCAGGAAATTTCGGCCATAGATCATATGATTAATGGAAGCGGCGAACGTGAAACCGAGCTGTTTATACATGCCGACCCATGCCTGCCGGAATGCTGTAATTACTGTAAAATGAAAAATTGCCCTGTTCGTCAGGAACCCTTCCGGGCAGAAATTCCCTGGAATTCAGATAATGTCACTAAAAATAAAAAGCACTTTAGTCAATGAGTTATTTTAATGTAAGAGTTTACGGTTTACTGATTAATCAGGCTAACCAGATTTTGGTTAGCGATGAACTGTCAGGAGGCAGAAGTTTCAGTAAGTTCCCTGGTGGGGGACTGGAATATGGAGAAGGCCTGATTGATGCGCTCAAGCGTGAATTCATGGAAGAGTGTAATGCTGAAATTGAGGTGATCAGTCATTTTTATACGACTGATTTCTATGAGAAATCGTCTTTTAATGATAGCCAGATCCTAAGTATCTATTACCTGGTCAAAGAGAAAAATCCTTTGGAATTAACTTATAAAACGAAAGTCTTTGATTTCGATCCGGATTGTGTACAGTCGTTTCGCTGGATTAGCCTATCTGAATTGAAAACTACCGATGTAACCTTCAAGACAGATCAGACCGTTGTTCAGATGCTGCTTTCTTTGATTGCTCAATCGGCAGATTAATCAAACCTGAAGAACCCGGTCACTCGCTATAGCATAATAGGTGCCGCCATTTACGGCTGGGATCCTGCTCAATCCCGTAAACTTACTGAAAGCAGGAAGTATTGCGGTGTGGTCGCCAAAGTAAAAGCAAGGCAAATGTATGCGCTGTCTGGACCTCCCATACAGCGTTACACCCGGATGAATATGGCCGGAGATATTGTAATATTCATCCTGTCGCTTTGGGGGCTCATGGATAAAGCGATACGGAAAGCATAAATATTCTTTTTCGTAAACCTCAATATCCATCGCTATATAGTCTTCTGGAGTGAGCAGGTCATGATTACCTTTAATCAGTTTGAGATTGAGGCTCGGGTATTTTTTACGCCATTCCTGGAATAGAGCGACTTCAGTATTCAACTCAAAATGGACCAGATCGCCAGTAATAAGCAGTATATCCGGGATAATATTTTCAATAAGGTCACTTAATCTTTCTAAATCATCCGTTGCAATTGTAGCAGGAACCGGAATTCCGGATTTTCTGAAATGGGCGGCCTTGCCAGTATGAAGATCGCTGATGATCAGCATTTTTTTTCGGGGCCAGTAAATTGCCCTTTCAGGCATCAGTGTGATTTGTTCGTCTCGGCAATTAATAATCATGCTTATTTCTTTCTCTTTCCTTTTTGTGATTTTTTCTCCGCTTCGGCTGTCATACGCAGTATGCGTTCCCCTAATTCTTCAGTGCTCATCTGTTCACGCAGACTGTCAACTTTGATTGGAAAACAAAGGGGGGTATAGCTCTCAGCATAAACTACCACTATCTTACTCAATTGAATTCTGTGCAAAGCTGCGGCCAACCTTGGTTCCTCTATCTGCTGATAAAAAGCTTCGTCATAAGCTTGACGCAATAATAAGTTATGTTTGTCATAATCACTGAAAACGTTGAAAAATAGTGCCGCTGAAGACTGCAGGTGTTTGTTAGCTACATATTTACCAGGGTATCCCTGAAATACAAGTCCAGAAATACAGGCGATATCCCTGAATTTTCTGCGTGCCATTTCCGTCGCATTAATACTGGCTACGATGTCTTCACCGAGGTTTTCCGGAGTAAAAAGAGATTTCATTTCGTCTTCGCTGACCGGAATAGGTTTTTCACTCAGTAATTCAAAGCCGTAATCATTCATTGCGATAGAGAAACTGATCGGTTTGATTCTTCCCAGTCTATATGCAATAAGGGCAGCCATGATTTCGTGCACCTGCCTGCCCTCAAAAGGATAGGCGAAAAGATGATAACCGTCTCTGGTCTGAATCATTTCAATAAGAAATTCATCCGCAGAAGGTACATGTGAAACTTTAGCCTGCCTTTCAAATAATGGCTTCATCAGCGCCATTTCCTCGTCCTGAGGATTTTTATCCAAAGCCTGGTTATACTTGAAACGGAGAACTGCGCCCAGGTTGGCACTTAAAGACATTCGCCCACCGAGCCAGCTGGGCGACAGGGCGGTCTTCAATTTGCTTATCCGGACCATTACCATCATTTCCTTAACCATAATAAACTCCAGTACACGACCGGCAAGGGTAAAGCTGCTGCCTGGTTTAATTTTAGCAATAAAAGATTCTTCTACCATACCGATAAACCCACCTGTCAGGAACTTCACCTTGAGCATTGCATCGCTTACAATAGTGCCGATGTGGAGCCGGTGCCGCATGGCAATCTGGCGGCTCTTTACTTTATAAAGACCATCTTCTTTTTCTACTTTACTAAATTCGGTATAGGCTGTAAGACTGTCTCCTCCTGTTGTAATGAATTGCATGAGCCATTCCCACTCTGAGGGTTCCATTTCCGAAAAAGCATGGGTGCTTTTTACCTGCTGATATAAAGCCTCTTTTTCAAATCCATCGCCGACAGCCAATGTTACCATATATTGAATTAAAGTGTCGAAAGCCATTACAACAGGCTCTCTGCTCTCCACCTGATTGTGTTTTGCCGCCTCTTTAATAGCAGCAGCTTCTACCAGTTCAAGCGCATGAGTAGGCAGAAAATAAATTCTCGAAGTTTCGAAAGGAGAGTGTCCGCTACGTCCGGCCCTTTGCAGGAACCGCGCAACTCCTTTGGGAGATCCGATCTGTACAACCGTGTCGACTGGCTTAAAATCTACACCGAGATCCAGAGAAGATGTACTGATTACTGCTTTGAGCGCTCCTGTGTGGATAGCATCTTCAATCCAGTTCCGCAATTCAAAATCTATGGATCCATGATGGATAGCCAATTGTCCCGCTAACCCTTCATCTAATTTTAACAAATTCTGGTACCATAATTCAGCCTGTCCCCTGGTATTACAGAAAATAAGTGTTGTTTTGCTCTTCGCAATGATAGGCAGCAGTTTATGTGCTAGTTTATGGCCCAGATGCCCGGCCCAGGGTAACATATCGATATGGTCCGGCAGAATACTTCTGATTTCAATTTTTTTCTGGATATCAGCAATAACAATGGTCTTCAATAACTCGGGGTAAGGAACCAAGACCTGCAGTGCCTGTTCCATATTACCAATTGTAGCAGAGATTCCCCAAATGCGCAAGAGTCTTTCCGGATGACGGCTGGTAACCAGTGCTTTTATTCTGGAAATAGCCAGTTCGGCCATCACACCTCTTTTACTGCCCATTAGTTCATGCCACTCGTCAGCAACAATACATTTGAGCTCATTGAAATAACCGGACGTGTTTTTTTGTGCCAGTAAAATATGCATGCTTTCGGGAGTAATAATCAATACTTCCGGCATTTGCTTTTTCTGCTTAAGTTTTTCACTTGAAGAGGTATCTCCATTTCTGACACCGACATGCCAGTCGAGCCCTAACTCGAGGCAGGCAGCCGTCATCGCTCTGGCCAGATCTTTAGCAAGAGAACGTAAAGGTGTTATCCAAAGCAATCGCGTACCATATTTGCCGCCGGGTTCATTTAATTCGTCAATTACAACAGCCAGGAAGACCGAAAATGTTTTTCCGAAACCCGTTGGTGCATTGACCAGCCCGCTATAACCCTCTGCATAGTATTGCCAGGTCTCAGATTGAAAATCAAATGGCTTTTTACGCTGACTGCGCAACCATTTCATCACCTGTTTATACCCTTTACTTTTTTCCAGTATCATAAAGTAGACGTATAAAGTTGACGGAGGTCTTCCAGGGTATTGATCTCTGCAGCGATTTTATCTTTCCTCCAGCGTGCTATTCGTGGGAATCTCAGGGCAAGCCCGGCTTTATGCCTTTTGCTGATAGCAATTCCCTCGAATGCGATTTCAAAGACAAGCTCGGGTTTAACCGTTCGTACCGGTCCGAATTTCTCGATTGCATTTTTTCTTACAAAGGAATCTACTTCTTTTATTTCTTTATCGGTTAATCCAGAATAAGCTTTGGCAATAGTGATTAACTGTTCTCCGTCACGGATGGCAAAAGTATAATCTGTAAAGTGATTGGCACGGCGTCCGCTGCCTTTTTGGGCATATATCATAACCGTATCTATAGTATAAGGATTAATCTTCCATTTCCACCAATCACCTTTCTTTCGTCCGCTATGATAGGCTGAAGTCAGTTTTTTAAGCATTATTCCTTCACTGTTCATAGCGCGCGATTCTTGCCTGATCTCTGCCAGTTCTGTCCAGCTTTCATAAGTAATCACTGGAGATAGGACTGCTATGTCTTTGGTTTTGAGCTGCATGGTTATCTCTTCCAATAATGCCCTGCGTTCACTTAAAGGCTGCTCCCTTACGTCCTTCGCCTTGTATTCCAGTAAGTCATACATGAAAAAGCCTACTGGAATTTCATTTAACTGATTTTTGCTGATTGTTTTTCTATTCAGTCTTTGCTGAAGTATACTAAAGGGTTGTACTTTACCATCTTTCACAGAGAGAATTTCACCGTCCAGCACAGTACCATCCGGAAGTTCATCCATCAAAAAACTGAGTTCCGGAAACTGGGCTGTAACCAGTTCTTCTCCTCTGGACCAGATAAAAAGCTCTCCGTTTCTTTTAACAATCTGCCCGCGAATACCATCCCATTTCCATTCTGCCTGCCACTCCTGCGGTTGTCCCAAGTTATCTGCTTCTGCCTCCAGTGCATAAGCCAGGCAGAAGGGATAGGGCCAGGAGCTATCTGTATTAACATGTACACCTTCAATCAGTTCCGTATATGTTATCTCCGATGGATCCCATTTTCCCATGATACTGTGCATAATTTTACTGCTATCGGTATCACTTTGTTTAGCCAGCGCATTGACCAGCATTTTAGAAGATATGCCGATCCTGAAGTTTCCGGAAATCAGCTTATTGAATATAAATCGTTCTTTAGTATTCAGCTGGTCCCATGCATCCAGGATAAATGTTTTTTTTTCTTCATCAGTTTGCCCGTTTAACTGCGCAAGTTCTGTAATCCATTGATTTAAAGGTTTATCCGTCTGTTTCGAGGCAGGGGGGAGAATTAAGGCGATCGTTTCGCTCAAGTCTCCAACACTGTGATAACTCTCGGCAAACAGCCAGTCGGGTATCTGACTCAGCTGGGTAGCCCATTCACGTATTAGTGCTGTAGATACCGGTCGCCTTGGTTTTTTACCTGTAAAAAGAGCAATGACATAAGGTTTGTCCTTATCATTGGCGGTACTGAAGTATCCAACTAAAGCCGCAAGCTTGTCATTGGTCTTATTGCTGTTTTCCAGCTCATGTATGAGTTGTGCGAATCTTTTCAATTTATGCTTCCTTTAAATTGGTTACTGTTTCTGCAGTTTCCTCTTCTTCCTCTCCGTATCTGGTCTGTACTTCACTGGCAGTTATACCAATTTCATTCAGGTATTTGGTAAATGGGGAAACGAAACCATGTGTTACATATACTTTTTCCGCGCCTGTTTCGTGTATAGCCTGCAACAAGCCCTGCCAGTCAGCGTGATCACTCAAAGCGAAGCCGGCATCCGCAGAGCGCCACCTTCTGCCTGCACGCACCTGCATCCAGCCGGAGCAAATACCTGTAGCAGCAGATTGCAGACTCTTCATCCATTTCCCATCTGCCAGTGCAGGCGGAACGATAACGATTCCCTGCTGTAAGGTTTCTTTTTTAATTTCCGGCGTAATACGAATCGTTTCTGGCAGGTCTACACCCGCTTTGATCAATCCCTCATTCAGGTTTGCTATGGAAGAATGTACATAAATCGGGCATTGAGCTGACAGATTTTTAATTAAGCGCTGAGCCTTACCCAGACTGTAAGCGATTAATACACTGGTTTTCTGCTGATCATGGTTGTCGGAGACCCAGTTGCTGATTTCTTTAAAAATCTCCTGTTGTGGCTGCCATTTATAGATAGGAAGACCAAATGTACTTTCGGATACAAATGAATGGCATCGAACCGGTTCGAAAGCAGTGCTGATCCCGTCATATTCTACCTTATAGTCACCTGAAACTACACAGATTTCTCCTTTATATTCAAGTCTGATCTGTGCAGAACCAATAACATGCCCCGCAGGGTGCAGCGAGACTTTTACTCCGTTGATTAAGATCTGTTTGCCGTAAGGAAGCGTTTCTACCGGTAAATCCAAACCCAGCCGCTGTTTTAGAATAGGTTTGGTTAAGTCATGGCATAAATAGGCTTTGTTTCCCCACTTTACGTGATCTGCATGCCCATGTGTTGTAACTGCGAGGTCTACAGGTTGCCAGGGGTCTATATAAAACCTGCCCTGTGGACAATAAATTCCTTTTGAGGTAAATTCGATAATTGCCATGTTGACAACAACAATACCCGCGCGCTAAAGTTTGCCGGTATAACCGAAGGCGATTTGTATATGACATATGCCCTTTTATTACTTATAGTCTTGTGAAATGTTTTTTCAATGTAAATTCATTATCTGTTCAATATTCCTTCAATTCCGATTGAATAAACAATGAAGAAGGAATGAAGGAACAATGAAGGAACTATGAACAAACCCTTGGCAAAACCAGAAGATGGCCAGCGCTTAACCCTGAGTTAAATCGAAGCATTCTTAAAAATAACAGCACAAAAAAAGGGGAGCTAAAAGCTCCCCTTTAAAGGAATAAGATTTATTTACCACCCGGAGGACAAAATTGCTGCAGGAATGTGGTATAAGTTTTGGCGAGATGTTCACTTGTTCCGGCTCCTTCGTTAATACTGTGACTCCGGTTCGGATAGGACATTAATTGAAAGACCTTACCATTTTTAATCAGCTCGTTAATCAGCAACTCGGCATTTTGATAATGCACATTGTCGTCACCTGTGCCGTGAATATAAAGCAGGTGGCCCTGCAGGTTCTTTGCGTAAGTAATAGGGGAGCCTTTAATATAAGCCTCTTCTGTCTTCAATGGAGAGCCCATATAACGTTCCTGATAAATATTGTCATAGGTCAGTTGGCTGCCAACTGCTGCTATAGCGACACCGGTTTTGTAGATTTCCGGATACTGGAAAAGCAGGTTTAATGTTGACGAACCGCCACCACTCCAGCCCCAGACTGCTACGCGGTCTTTGTCTATAAACGGCCAGTTAACGATTTGTTTTGCCGCCTGTGCCTGATCTCGGATATTGAGTGTACCTATGTTTTTATAAATACTTTTTCTAAACTCTCTTCCTTTTGGCGCTGGCGCACCCCGGTTTTCGATAGAAATATAAACATAGCCATCTTTAGGCATATCACCATAATACAGAAAATTGTAACCGGTGCCGTAAGTGTCCGTAACAGTTTGTGCCGCCGGTTCACCATATACATAGAATACTACAGGATATTTTTTTGTGCGGTCAAAATTATCTGGTTTCTTCATCCAGCCATCCAGTTCTACACCGTCCTCGGTTTTAATTTTAAAGAATTCGACTTTATTAGCAGGCGGTTTCACTGCAGCAAGTTGATTTGTAATACTACCTTCCATAGTGAAAGGATTGCCGGTATTCAACCGCATCCATTCATGAATCGGTTTGATCTCAGCACTTTCATAAGTGTGTTTTGCAAAAAGACCGTTCGGAGAGATATCGTATTCATGTGTCCCCGGCAAGATAGAAGGGGTTACCATTTCTGCGGTACCCTTGCCATCCAGTCTGGTCTGATACAGATATTTCTGAGTAGCATTGGTTGGTGAAGCCATAAAATAGAATTTATTGTTCTTCTCATCTACCAGGCTGCTTTCTATCACATCGTAATTACCTTTGGTAATTAAATTTTGTTTCTTACCATCTTTGGAAATACTGTACAGGTGTCTCCATCCGTCTTTTTCACTAGTCCAGAGAAACTCCTTATTGTTGTTAATCCATTTCCAGTCTTCAGCCGCATCTATCCATGCTTTGTCATTCTCAGTCAGAATTGCGGTCACATTACTGGTTTCAGCATTAGCGACAAATAGTTTACTTGTATTCTGTTCGCGATTGAGCTGCTGCAGGATAATCTCGTTTGAATTTGGTATCCAGTTCATTCTGGGAATATAATGCTGAATGGCATCACCAGGAACCTTTAACCAATTTGTAGTTGCAGTAGCGACGTTAACCACACCTATTTTACAGGACGAAGGGTCTTCGCCAACTTTCGGATATTCTACCGGAATTGTAAAAGGATAAATGGAGTCTGTGTTATTAATCATTAGAAAATTACGGATTTTCCTGGCATCGAGCTGCCAGTAGGCAATAGTTTTACTGTCCGGGCTCCATTTGAATCCATCGCGGCAATCAAATTCTTCCTCGTATACCCAGTCGAACGTTCCGTTGATAAGTCTGTCGGTACCATCAGAAGTCAGGGCCTTTGGATTGCCTCCGGAAGCCGGCTCCACAAAAATATTATGACCACTCACGTAGGCAACCTGGTTTCCGTCAGGCGAAAATTTAGCGAACATCAATGATGATGCAGGCTTATCTGTCCCTAATTGGTGCAGAGCGTTGCTTTTAAGGTCTACCACCCAATAATCTCCACGGGTTTCATACCGCCATACTTTTTTACTATTCGTGTAGATCAGAACTTTAGAACCATCAGCTGAAAGCTGAAAACTCTTAACTTCCAGAGGGGGGGCACCCTGCGGCCTTAGCAATGTACTGTTAACTACCGTTTTTCTTTCATTTGAGGGTAGGCTCACCAGTGTGATATTCCCATTGTAAATCTGATAATAGCCATTACCATCAGCAGCCCAGTTAATGCCTTTGTTCGGCTGAGCAAATAATACTGAAGTGTAAAAGCATAAAAAGAGTGTGAAAGTGAGTCTGAAATAATGAAAGGGATACCTCATAAGATAAACTGTTTTTTTTTTTAAAGTGCCAGAAACGATTCATAAACCTGCTGCAAGAATGATTTACTGTTATTAAGCAGCTCAGTTGTACGTTCTTTTAGTTCAGGATGCGTGTTGTAAAGGATTCTCTGTCCTACATTATCAAATGTAACACATTGCTGGTTATCAATAAAGCCCATCCCGTTGTCCCAGCTAAAAAAAGCAAATGGTTTAGTCTGCGGATCAAGCAGGTTTTTGCTCCAGGTATAGGGCTTTGCATCAAGTCCAAGCTGGTGCAACAGGGTGGAAGCGAGGTCTATCTGGCTTCCTACCTTATCAATTATTTTACCTTGGTATTCTTTTTTAATCACGTCACCAAAAAACAACATCGGTATGTGATAGCGCTCCGGTATGTAAATTTCTTCTCTCCCTTTAGGCTGAATATGTCCGTGGTCAGCCAGCATAATGAATAACGTATTTTTATACCAGTCCTGCTTCTTTGCAGATTCTATAAACGCATTCAGGCAGGAGTCGGTATAAAAAGCCGTGCTTTTAAACTTCTGGAGATTGTCTGCATTACCAAATTTATAAGCTCCCGGAAGTTCAAAAGGTTCGTGATTCGTAAGTGTAAGCTGAACAGAAAAGAACGGTTTGGAAGCCTTATTCAGTTCTTGCAGCTGACGATTAAATACAACGCCATCATACGCGCCCCATTTGGAATTCATGTCTTTTGCGTCAAAATTGCTTTTGTCGACCACCATCTCTATATCATGGCTCAACATAAAAGCCTTGTAGTTATCGAATTCAGACTGTCCGCCATAGAAAAAAGAAGTATGATAGCCCAATTTTTTAAAGGCTTGTGGTAAAGCTGGTATCTTTTCCATTTTGTCGGTGTATTTTACGACATTTTCGGCAGCCATAGTGGGGAAGCCAGCTAACGTGCCAATTACCCCCTTATCCGTACGGTTCCCGGCAGAGTAGATCTTGCTAAACAGGATGCCGGATTTGATCATTTCATCAAAGTTAGGCGTAATACCTTTTTCCTGCCCTAAAGTTTCAGTCAAGTCTGCCGTGAAACTTTCCATGATAATCAATACAATATTGGGGCGGTCTGTATTGAGCATTTTGACTGTCGAATCTGCTTTTATCGGATATAGAGCCTGCATTTCCCTGCTCACCTGATCCTGCGGGAAGAACTGATATTCATTCTTGTGTTTGCTGTTAGACTTAATCAGGCTATAAACCAAATTCCATTCTGTATTAACAGCTGCATGATTAAGTGTGAGTACTTCGCTATAATAGGCCATGCTCAGATTATTGGTAGATACACCAATACCACCACGGACCATTAGAAAGTTTACGCCTAATAATAATGTGCCGTATATAATTTTAATCCAAAACGGGCTCTTCTGCGGACTTATCTTATCCTGTATAAGTACTTTATTCAAAAATATACCAGAAGCGATCAGGATAGCTAAAAACAGCAGGTTCTGGAGGATGGGGGAGGACGCACTGGAGGCCAGGGCCTCATTTGGCGTGCGGAACGCAAATTCTAATGCTTTTGCATTAATTTTGCTACCCCACTCTCTGTAAATATTCAGGTCGGCGACGGCAATTATACCGAATACGACCACAAGAACGGTGTTATAGATCTTTATCCACCTTAACTGTATATGGTGCTTGCCAGCCACATAACAGGCCAAAAGGTATAATAGCGGGACAGCAGAAACATAACCTGTCATGGCCAGGTCGAGCCTCAACCCATGATAGAAGGCAGCTATGCATTCGGTTAAAGTAGTACGACCGGAGATGCTGCTATAAAAGACACTCAGAAAAATAACTCGTTCCAGAAAAAAGAACAGCATCCACAACAGCAGGAAGCGCGTAAAAAAAATCAGGCTTTTTAACATCGCTCCAAATTTAATGAAATGCGATGTTAAAAAGCCTGAACCTTTAAATTTATTAAACCGGTTATTGTCCGCCCATTGAACGCAGTGCATCCATTGTGGTCAGCTCATAAGAAGGAGGTACATCCAAGGTTAAAGGACCTACTTTGTCTTCGTTCAGGTTTTTAATAGTAACAGTTGCTTTTACACCATTTTGCGTACGGGTAAATACTACCGGAGTACCTTTTACAGCTTTAAATTCTTCTCCAATAATACCTTCAGGCAACTGAATATCTGTAGTAGCCCAAAGCTCATTTTGCACACCTTTATCATCCTTATAAGTGTATTTTTCGGTATCGTATGTACCTATTTTTTTCTTTTCTCCGGTGGCTTTAAAGTCCGTCAGAACAGGTGTTTTACCCATCGATTCCTCAGTTTCTTCTTTAGTTACTTTTACGGCAAATTGTTTTTGTGCAATCGGCACATCCACCAGAAGTAAACCAGTTTTTTGAAGACCGTCTGACAGTATGGTTATTTTTGCCGGTCCTTGTTCCATTTCTATCTTCAGGATGTTACCATTAAACTTGAACTTTGTCTCTGCAGGCAGTTGAGATGCCATAGATTTTTGTTCAGGCGTAAGTTCGTAAGTCATGCCATAGGTAAGGGTTCCTTCGTTTACTTTTTTCTGAGCCTGTGCAATAACGGCCGTGCCGATCAGTATTGCTGCAACGACAGTAGTTTTAATTGATTTTAACATATTTGTTTGAATTGATTTTACCATTTAATCTGCTCTTTCTGAAGAAAGGCGGCAATACCTTTTTTGAAGTCTTCACTTTCCCTGACCCTTGCATTTAACTGCACTGCAATATTCAGACTCTTTTCCAATCCAGGATTAGTCGTTTGGCCTATGAGTTGCTTTGTGATCATCAGCGAGTTACCTGATGTTTCGCTGCACAGTTTTAAGGCATACTTCCTGACTTCGTTCTCTATTTCATCTTTAGGGTAAATATAATTGATCAAATTATAGGCCAGAGCTTCACCCGCAGTGAATAAATCTCCGCTAAGCAGAATTTGTTTGGCGATTGTTTCAGAAGTCTGGCGAACAAGAAAGCAGGAAACAATTGCAGGAACGAAACCCAATTTAACCTCTGTATAGCCAAACAAAGCCTCAGGGACGGCAAAAGTGAGATCGCATATGGTAGCTAAACCGCATCCTCCGGCTATCGCATGTCCTTCTACCTGGGCAATTACAACCTTGGGCAGATAATATAGCGTAGTGAATAGTTTTCTCAAATTCTCGGAATCACGTACATTCTCTTCGAAGGTGTTATCACTCAATTCCTGCAGATAGGCCAGGTCTGCGCCTGCGCTGAACACAGATCCTTCGGCTTTCAAAATTACAACTTTAACCTGTTCGTCTTCGGCAGCCCTGAGCAGGGCCTGCGTTAGTTCACTGACAAGCTCCGGACTAAAAGCATTTCTTTTTTCCGGCCTGTTCAGTGAGATGGTTGCAATTCGTTCCTCAACAGAATAAAGCAATAGTTCGTTCATCTACCAAATATGCCGTATTTTTTAAAAAAAAACTTTAGATAAAAGTAAAAGTAAGCAAAACGATTAAAACCGTTACTAAACAGTGGTTTATAAAATAGCAGTCTTTGTTTGGAAGTCGGTGTCTGATATGTTTGGGGCTTAAATAGGCAGGGTTAGGTTACTAAATCGTTACCTGTTTTAAATCAATATAGGTAAATATAAGTGATTATATTTCAGTCTTTTGCACCTCTTTTCATATTCCCTTGTAACTCATAAAAAATTAATTTTAAACATTAAATCTTTGAGTTATGGAGCGCGAGAAAAGATCCACTTTCAAGTTATTGTTCTACTTGAAAAAGAACGAACCTAGGAAAAACGGAAATGTCCCCATTATGGGCCGTATTACGATTGATGGAACTCCAAAAACATTTGGAACCAAATTAGAAATCAATCCTGAGACGTGGGACTTAAAACACGGTCGTGTTTTGGGAAAGAGCAATCTGGCAATTGACATCAATCAAAAACTCGATAAAATACGCGTTCGCATCAACAAAATCTATGAAGACATGATGAAAGATGATGGCTTTGCGACCTCACAAAAAGTAAAGCTGTCTTTCCTTGGTGTGGGTGTTATGGAAGACGCTATCTTAAGGGTATTTAAAGAGCAAAATGAAGATTTTGAAAAAATGGTTTCAAAAGGAAAGCGATCGCAGAACACTTACAATAAATACAAGACAGTATTCAATCACCTTTCCGAATTTATCAAAGAGCGATACCATAGAGATGATATGGCCTTTAGGGAGTTAACAGGTGATTTTATTCGTGAATTTGATTTTTTTCTTCGCATTGATAAGGAATGTACACACAATACGGTTTGGGTTTATACGATGCCTGTTATTGCCTTGGCTGACCTGGCAATTAAAAAAGGCCTAATAAAACAAAATCCTTTTGAAGATTATGAAATCAGTATGCAAGAAACTGATCGTAGCTATCTCCTAAAGGAAGATGTAGAAAAGCTCATGTTATTAAAGCTTTCTAAACCTAAATACGAACTTGTAAAAGACCTCTTTATTTTCAGTTGTTTTACAGGCCTTTCATACATTGATATTAAGAAGCTGAAATGGGGTAACATCCAATCTTTCTTTGATGGCCATCAATGGATCATTAGCAGGAGGAAGAAATCTGACGTTTCTTCAAATGTCAGACTTCTGGAAATCCCCAAACGTATTATAGAAAAATACCGGGGGTTAACCAGGAATGATTATGTATTTCCTATGCCCTCAAACGCAACCTGCAATAGCCATGTTGCTAAACTTATTAAGGAAGCTGAGATTGTTACTGAGCAGAAAGTTACCTTCCATACCGCACGTCATACATTCGCTACAATGTTTCTAACTGAAGGCGTACCCCTTGAGAGCCTTAGCAAAATGATGGGTCATAAAAATATTTCGACCACACAAATCTATGCAAAGATTACAAGCCAGAAAATCAGCAAGGATATGGATTTGGTATCTCATAAATTTGCTGGAATGGAAGCTGCTTTTATTGACATGGAAAGCGATGTTCTTGTTTAGAGCCTTTGTTCCGGTATAAATTGAAGCAGGATTAAGTCCTGCTTTTTTTTGGCGATTTCATAATGTAATACTGCATTAAGTTCGACTGATATTTTTAAATTTACATAGCTAAAGCAAATATAAATCAGCATCTAAAAGAAGATATAAAACAACAAGATAATGGAAGAAATCGACCTCACAAAAATTAAATATTATCCTGATAGATTTTATATCTGTTTAGACGGTTTTGATATTGAAAATCTAACGGATTTCCTAACCGACTTGCAAATTGGTCAACATCAATCTATATTCATTCATGAATATTATCATTACCTTACCAACATAGCTACATTGCCTGGTATTCGTCAGTTTTGCCTGAACTTTTGCGACAGGTTTCGTGCATCAACCATTTTAACGGCCACCGAAGGAATCAATGCTTATCCCATCAACACAAACACTTTTCAAAGCTGTAAGAACATGGTAGATTATTGGAACGATGTAGCTGCAACACTTTCCGAAGATGATATTGATTATAAAGTTGTAGAGGATACAAATAACGCAACGAATAAAAAATTCGGGATTGCATCCATAGAAAAGACTCACCGGTCAATGGAAGTTATTGTAGATGGAGTGAAACATACTGGGGAAAGGCACTTTATTACCATACATACTACAGGTCTTATCAATGTACATAGCTTTAACCTGACATTTGGTGCTATTGACGAATTTTTAAGTTCCGCAATCGATGAATACCTTTTTGAAAACGACCTATCGGATATAAATCCGAGTATGCTCAGTCAAAGGCCCTTTTATCCATATTGCTTTTTTGACGAAATCCTTTCATTTTATGGAATGAAAAGACCTTCAGCATTTGAAAAAATTCTTATTGCATACTTTGCCTTGAACTCATCAAATCCCCCGGTAGTCCTTATCGAAATATTGGAAAAATTAAGAGATGGTGGTTATGAGCAATTTCTGGAAAACCCAGAGACATATTTACTATCTAATTTCTCGGAAACACCGCAGTACAATGACGTACTCAATAACATAAAGTATTTTGCGGATCTGACATCCCAGCAAGGACGCGTCCACATTTCACAGGCATTAAAATATTATTACGATAAATTTTACGTGGCACAGAAAGTAAAGGAAAATGATTTCTTTTTCTTTGTCAGACCTTTCTTTGTTTCGGACGAAAACACGATCAAATACAAACAGAAATTCCTTCTGGAACTTTCGAGGATATTAAACCTCTTTACGCCGCCTCTTATACTTAAAGACAAGCAGTTTTTTTATATTGATAAACTCACGACGTTTGGTGAAGCAACTGTGTTGATATTGGCTACTTACGAAATTTTTGAAAGCCTGCGAACAAATCGTTTTGCATCAAGACCGGCATATCAAAAGGCTAAGTACACCTTTCCTGATAGAGATCCTGACTGTGACAATTTTGAAAAGTTCACGCCGCCGCCAATTAATGGTGTAGCATTCAGGCTGGCTCTTAATGAGCTGAACCTGTATGGCCTTTATCTTCAGGAGTTGGAAAATCTAAAACAGACTAATAGCTAATATGGGTATTTCCAAGAGACACCACTATATCCCGCAATTTCTCATAAAGCGATTTGCTGACAAAGACAATATGCTTTATCTCTACGACAAGGAGAAACAGGCTTTTGCAAAAGAAAAAAGAAGTCCCAAATCTGTCTTTTTCGAGATGAACAGAAATACCTGGTACTTTGAGGGAGCGCCAAATGACAACATGGAAAAACTCTATGCCGAACTTGATGAGAAATTTTCAAAAGATATAGTAGAAATATCACGTACATGCATTATTACAGAAGAGGCTTTAACATCCATATTGGTCATGGCATCATCCATGAAATGGCGATTACCATCAAATGATGGTCTCTTTGATGCCAAACATAAAGAATACCCTTATGATAAACTCCCTATCAACATTGTAATCAAAAGGGAGGATGGTTCCGACCACAAGGAAGCATTAGAATATCTAATGAACTCAGAATTATTTAAACAGACAAAAAAATTGATCTTTCCTTTCCTTCCTTTCTATGACAACCTTAACATCAGTCAAGAAAAATTACTACAGGTTCACCGCAATAGTTATGTAAATACCAATCCCAACATCAAATCAATTCTTGGCGATGCCCCATTGATAGAAAGCAACACCGATAATCTCGAAGATTTTGGCAATTTCATATTACCACTTAGTAGCAGCGAAACATTTATTTGCAATGATTCGCAGGCAAAAGGTGTCCAGAATATTGCATTCTACGTTAATAAGGATTTAGCAATGTTCCATCAGGCTAAAAAATATGTCGTAAGTAATGATAAAGAGTATCTTAAGCAGATTATAGATGCCTATTCCCTGCTTCAAGCTAATGGGCAGGTAGAAATGATACCCCGCCACTTGTTTCGATTAGCATAAGTAGCACAATCATAACATTTAAAGGCGGACAGTTCTGATCCGTCTTTTTTTATGACCATACTTATTACTTAACGCACATTCACTTCTCCGGAACACACCTATTGCCATAAAAAAGCCTTGAAAGAATGTATCGATCAATCAAAAAAAATCTTTACTTCTATCTCCAACTACATTTTTCTGTACCGTTTACGTGGCTTCCCAGGCCACGATACTTTCAAATAATAAAAGGTCTTTAAAAAATTCTGCTGCATCTGAATGCAGATTTTGTCATCACACCGGACCGTTTCCCAAATGCCTTTTCCACCTGCTTCCACATGGTTTTTTTATTCAAGAGCCAGTATGCCGCTTTTGTCCCATTTCAAGAGCAAAGGTATGATCGTGTTCTTAACCCAGGAACAAGGTCATGCCCTTGGGTTTGCCAAAAAATCTCCACCTATTCAGGTCGTATTTGTTTGGCAAAACCTTGTTCCTGCTAAACACTAACCTTTTATGCTCGTGAAACGAAACAAAGCATACTCCGGCTCTTTAGACGAATAAAAAAAATGTCAGTAATGGAAAAATACAGCATTGGAAACGGCAACAAAGTGAAACGAAACTTCAGCACCTCCTCTCATTGCCGAATAAATCTAAAAAAATCAAATAAGAACAATTTTCAATAACGCAAAAAGTAGAAATCATGAACATCACAGGAAGACTGACAAGGGATGCGGAAGTACGCACAACGTCACAGGAAAAACAAGTAGTAAACTTTTCAGTAGCAACAAACGACAGCTACAAAAACAAACAAGGCGAACGCATAGAGCAAACGACCTATTTCGACTGCTCCTATTGGATAAGCCCGAAAGTAGCCAAGATACTTACCAAAGGAACTTTGGTAGAACTCACAGGCAGGGTAAGTGCAAGAGCGTGGACAGGCAATGACGGCGAAGCACACGCAGGACTGAATTTCCATACCTCAAACATCAAACTGCACGGAGGTGGCAAAAAATCAGAAACCGTACAAGCTACTGCACAAACAGCAGGTAACAACACATCGGGACAAGGCACAGAGGATGATCTCCCATTTTAAGAACAAGTATTCAATCATTTTTTAACATCAAAATTTTAGGCATCATGGCACATAATATCAATTTCAACGAGAGAACAGGACGTTATTCATTCTTTAGCGTACAACAAAAAGCGTGGCACGGTTTAGGGCAAATTGTAGAGCAATACCCAACAAGCGAGGAAGCTATCAAGTATGCAGGGTTAGATTACGAAGTCGCAAAATCCCCACTGTTTACCAAAGGTTCGGGTATTATCGAAACTTCGGGCGGTATCGAGATAGGCAGTAGCGAATTGGAAGTACCTAACTATTTCGCCAACATACGCACCGATAACAATGCAGTATTGGGCGTAGTGGGTAAAGATTACCATATCGTACAGAACCGTGAAGCCTTTAATTTCTTTGATGCCATTGTAGGCGGTGGCGAGGGAATTTTATACGAAACCGCAGGAGCGTTAGGCAACGGAGAACGCATTTTTATCACAGCCAAACTGCCCGACTATATCCGTGTAGGCGATGGCGATGACGTAACGGAAAAGTACATTTTCCTAACCACTTCGCACGATGGTAGCGGAAGTATCACAGCCGCATTCACTCCTGTCAGGATTGTATGCCAAAATACGCTGAATGCCTCCTTACGTAGTATGACCAATGTAGTCCGTATAAAACATACTTCGGGAGCAAAACAACGTATTGAGAACGCTCACAAGATTATGGGACTTGCCAACACGTTGAGCAACCAATTAGAGGGCATTTTCAACGAGTGGACGAAAGTAAAAGTATCAGACGGAGAAGTAAAAAAGCTAATCCAATTGGCACTTTGCCCCAACAAGGAAACACTTGACCTACTCAAAAAAGGTGCAGAGGATGAAGTATCGACCGTATTTAAAAATGTGGTTGATGATGCTTTTAGCTATGCGATGATAAGCGACACACAACAAATGGACACGACCAAAGGTACATTGTTCGGAGCGTACAACGCTGTGACGGGCTACTATCAGAACGTAAGAAACTACAAGAACGATGAAGCCAAGCTACAGAGTATTGTATTGGGTGGTACTGCTCAACTCAAATCACAGAAAGCATTTGAATTGTGCACCGCATTTGCTTTGGACGGTGCGGAAATCCTAAATCTTAACTAAGTAACCACAGGCTACCGCCTTAATCGGTGGTAGCCTACTATAAACAACAGCTATGACAAAGGAAACCTATAAAGCAACGCTGAAACACGACACAGGCACGGTAACGCTGACAGTGGTATCACTAAGTGGAAAACAGGGAGCTATACAGCAGATAACAACCGCAGAGGGTTGCCCCGAATGTGCCATTGCAGATATAGTGCAGATTGATAAAAATACAAGACAGGATGAAATGAAAGCAAAGACGATAGAGGAAGCCAAAAGTTTGGCCAAAGGCAAGAGCCTTGAAAAGCAATACAAAGCTGAAGCGATATACATCATCTATTGCAACAGAACCAAGTATTTCTATATAGATACCGACAGCCTTATACGGCTATGGGAACAGCTGATAGGTTACTATGAAAATGGAACTTATACCGCTGAGAAATCACAGTCATAACCTTAAAGCAAATGCAATGGAAACTACAGTAATAGCTACAAAGTTTGTTCGCCACGATGTTCCCGAATTGAAATCCCTGCAAAATGCAAAAGTCTATCTATTGAGGGAAAAATTAAATAAAGGCGAAAAGATGAACAGAGCCGAAAAGAATTGGCTTGCCGAAGCCGTAAACAGAAATGCTTTTTTTAAAAGAGCCATTCCCTTGCAAGGTTATCGGTTCGGGTTTGAAGATGTGCTAAAAACCTACGTTGTAAAACAGTTCGGCAATTGGGCAGAATATAATGCTCCCGATAAAACGAGCCTTAGAAGCATTGTTTACGGCAGGATCGACCAGATAGCAGAAATCGGTAAATAACAATCAGACCAGTAATGAAAATAACAGATTTACACGGTTGCGAAATTGAAGTAACCGACCTAAAAGAAGCTATCAAGACAGCTAAAAGGAACACAGGCTACAGTCACGTGGACAAAAGTTTCTCAGAGTTCGATAAAAGGCAAAAAGCCTATTGGACGGACATACACGAGAAATTGACAGCAATAAAAAAACGAATAGCAAACAATTAAAATTTCAGAACGATGAACAGCAATTTTTTCAATCAGATACAGCAGTTGGACTTTACAGGAGTATTGCAACTGAACATTTCCAAAGGAGCAGAAAATAACCTTATCGTATCGGTTCTGCTCAACAACGAGCAGTGCGGAGATAACGCCAAAAACCTAATTCCCCCATTGACATTTAACGCCACTCCCCAGGAGTTTGACGAGGGATTTTTTCAGCAGATAACAGCACCTATCCAAACCATTTCGGGTGTAATGGTCGATATGGAGAAATTCCTTAAACAAATGGAAATAGTAAAACAGCAATCGGCAATGGAAAAGGAAAAAACCGAGAAGGCGAAAAAGGAAAAGGAAGCCAAAGACAAGAAGTTTAAAGACGGAATGGCAAAGGCTGACGAATTGGAGAAAGAGGGCAAATTCCGTGAAGCGTGGATGAAAGTTCCCGACATAGCGGAGTTTCCCGAAAAAGCAGACGAGATACGAAAACGTAAAACATCATTGTCCGACAAGTTTGCCACACCAAGCCTTTTCGGAGCAATGGAAGAAGCAACGCCCGAACCTCCACAGGTGGAAGAAGTTACAGCCGATTATCCTTTAGATGAAACAGACGAAAAAGAATAAAGTGTAAATCCCAAAATCGAAAAGTCATGTTATTAGCAACGCAATTAGAACGAGTTTTTATAATCAAAGATAAAGGACAGGACATCAGACTGACCGACCCCGAACCACGTTGGAGCGTGGAAGCCGTAATGAATTTTTACGCTAATATGTACCCGATACTCACAACCGCAAAAGCATCTGCACCACAGATAAAAGATGATGCGGTAGAGTACAAATTTGAGAGCGTAATGGGAACGAAAGGTTGAACCAAATATTTAAAGCAATGAATTATGCACAAACATATCCTATCGGGAACTATCACAATACCCGAACAGCAACGACAACGGCAATTGCACCGCCAGTTAAACGAGTTCGCCAATTGGATGCAAAAGCCAAAAGATGCAACCGAAGTACGGAAAGACAAACGCAAATCAGTACCGACAGCAATGTTGCCAATGGTTTTCTAAACTGTACATTTCTACCTAAACTAAAAGAAACAAAAACCGTACAGGCTTGCAGGAAATCGGATAAAACGGAAAGGGATTTTTTTCAGTCCCTTTCCAAACTTGCCGAGCATTATGAAATTGAGCCTATGCAGAGCAAACAATTTCCATATCCCTACAATATGGCATTGGCAATGTCGGATATGGAAGAAAAACTAAAGCAAAGGGTATTGGATTGGGAAGAAATCCGTTTGGTACAGGACAGTAAGAAAACCTATTTTGTAAGTGAAGAACGCTACAATACGGGAGCAACACTCTTTTATATTCCCGTTGCTTCCCTATACCGAATGTTGCACAATCCCAAACGAAAAAGAAACGCCCACTTACTATTGTCCGTTTGTGCCTATCTCTATCATATAGCCGACATTCCTTATTATAGACAGGAAGCAAGCTATCTGTATTGGATGTATGAAATGATGAACGATTGGGTTGAACAGGACGACTATACCGACCAAACGGAGGTTTATCTTTCAGAGATCAAACAAGCCGAATATCTCGGGGATTATATGGAACAGCGGATTTACAACCGCATCAATCTCACCGTATTTGAACAACGTATTAATGGGTTTAAAGTGAAAGATGATATTGACGGAGAATGTTTGAGCGTAGCAAAAGAAGCCTTTGCCCTCTATCAGACCTACCCGAATGAAAACGTATTCCGCAATGCCAAACCTAACGGAGAAGCATCAGAGGAAGATATGGAAAACATTATCGGAATGGAAAAATACATATCCTTTTACGCAGACCACAAAGGTTGGCTAAATGAAACGCTCATAGAATCGGTTAACAACGAAATACAGGAATACGGACAAATGGAAGAACCCATTATCCAAAAACAATTTGACGGCAGTGATATAACCACCAATAACCTTTGTTTTGAAAACCGATTGTTTGAACTACTGCACAGAATAAGCGACATATTGCACACCTTTTAAAACTGCAACTATGGAAGCTATAAACGACATAACAAAAGACTTCGGCACATTGTACCACCCTAAATCGGCTTTGGTTTTTTACGAAACCAAAGGAAGCAATACTGATGTATATGTAGAGCATTTTGATATGGATAAAAACGGCAATCCTATCAACGCCCACCCATTGACAGTAAGAGAAGCTGGCGTATTGGCAAAGGCACTCAATACCGAACAGGAAAAGAACAAGGCATTTTTAAAGTCAAACGGAATTTTGCCTACCAACATTCTGCACATCAATCCCAATGCAGATAAGGGAGCGGTAATTTGGTACAGCAAAGCACAGCAAAGACAGATGTATTTTGTGGATAGTCTGCAAATACCGAGTGGTATTGCTCATGTTCCGCCCATGCTTTGGAAAGCCAGTAAAAACGGTTTGAGCATGTTTGCCCTTTCAAGTGATAAAAGACCCACAGAAAAGACAAAATTGTACCATACACCATATTTCAATATCTATGAAGACGGCAAAGTCTGTATGGGTACGGTAAACGTTGATATTAAAAACTCCGCTTCGGTTGAGGAATTTATACAGGCTTGGGAGTTTTACTTTTTCAATTCCTATTTCAGCCACTTGTTAGGCAATCACAACCCGATAAAAGGGAATTGCATAACTCTTTGGAAAGACCTTGTAAGCACAGATAAACCATTTCCAAAAGAAGTATTGAAACCGAACAATAAAACCCTCAAAAATCTATTATAATGGAAACAGTAAAAACAGCAGTCCATTTTACGGACAACTATTTAATAAGTCCTACCAACCCGATAGAAGTCAATTTGATTGGTGCAGGTGGCACAGGCTCAAAGGTGCTGACCGCCTTAATGGAAATGAGCCATAGCCTAACGGAATTGGGACACGCAGGTTTACAGGTGCGTTTATGGGACGATGATATTATTACGGAAGCCAATTTGGGAAGACAGCGATTTGCCCCAAGTGAAACAGGATTGTACAAATCAGTAGCCTTGATAAACCGTGTCAATCGGTTTATGGGAACAAATTGGAAAGCCGAAACCCAAAAGTTTGAACTTAATGTGTTGGGTAGATTGCCCGAAAATGCAAAGGCAACGATATACATTACCTGTGTGGACAATGTACAGGCAAGGTTTGACATTGCAGAAATGCTCAAAGCTATGGGCAAACGCAGAACCAACCGTGATGAGCCTAAGTATTGGTTAGACTTTGGTAACAGCCAACAGACAGGACAAGTCATACTATCCACGATCGGAGAGATTAAACAACCCAATTCCGAGAAATACGAAACCGTGGCAAGCCTGCCAATGGTTACGGATGAATTTGGCGAGTTGCTCAGGACATCCGAACAATCGGACGATACGCCAAGTTGCAGTTTAGCAGAAGCATTAGAAAAGCAGGATTTGTATATCAATGCGACATTGGCTCAAATGGGTTGCTCATTACTTTGGTCTATGTTCCGTTATGGAATTACCGAAAACAGGGGTTTTTTCCTTAATCTGAAGAATTTCCAATCCCAACCCTTAAAAGTCGCCTGACACGAAAAGTCGGGCGGCAAAAAGACACTCCCTCCCGATAGTCAGGGCAGTCTTTTTGCATCTAAGCGGTGCAACCATTTTGTCGAAATGACAGCCACGCATATCCAATACTTTACATTTCAGCAAACAGGTAGCTACATTTTCGAGTGGGATATTCGTTATCCCTTTCGTTGTTTTAGCAGACTTCTTTTCTTTCCACACGGCGACCAAAGAAAAGAAGCAAAAGAACGCCGCCTGATTAGGGGTCATTTTTGCCATACTATCTGTGTAACGATGGGCTTAAATTTAAAATTTTACTGGTCTATAACTATACAGAAGCATTGTAAGACATCAATCTTCAATGAAAGCAACTGTATTAACGCTTTGCTACAAAGAACAATCTTTACATGTTCCCATAAGTATGCAGTTCACACTTTCTATACGGTAGCCAGCGTCTAAAGGTAGATTGACTGGCATAGCCAGGCACTCTATAGTCTGGCATTTTGAGCATTGGAAATGAAAATGATTATCTGTAAACTTATTCTCATCGAATTTCATACGTGCAGCAAAATATTGCTTTCCGTCTTCGGCTACAATTCTATGTGCTAAGCCGTCTTCGCAAAAGCGGTTAAGGACCCTGTAAATTGTAGCCCGGTCTATTTCGACATCTATTTTCTGCTCAATGGCTTCACGACTCATGGCTTTTCCGGCACTAATTAATAAATCAAGTACGGCATGTTTTGAGGGTGTATTTCTACGATTCATTTCTGATATTTTCAATAGCAAATTTAATGCAAATAAATCGCATTAAATTATTGCAATGGTGTCGCAACAATTAAAATCTTTCTTACATTTACCTAGAATAGAGTTTTCGAAGCAATATCATTTTGGCAAAAATCCACAACGCTAAATTGCTGACTACTTCCTGCTTACATCAGAAGCAAAATGTAGGCAGTAATATGGCTGAAACTTTAGAAACATGTTTCTTAAAGATACAAGTTTACACTTTGTTATTATGATTTTTATAAGGCAACATTATGAAAGAATTTTGGGAAGAAAATTTCATCGAAAAACAGGCTATATGGGGCTTTCAGCCTGCTGACTCAGCTATAAGCTCAAAAGACTTCTTTCTAGCAAATGGTTTGAGGAATATTCTTATTCCTGGCATTGGTTACGGAAGAAACGCACAAGTATTCGTAAGCAGCGGAATGCATGTAACAGGCATCGAAATCTCTAAAACGGCCATTGAACTTGCGAGAAAACATTATGGGACGAAAATGACCATTCATCATGGCTCTGTAACAGATATGCCTTTTGATACCAACGAATATGACGGAATATTTTGCTATGCCTTAATTCATTTGCTTGATGATAAGGAAAGATCAAAGCTTATTGCTGATTGCTATAAACAATTAGCTAAAAACGGCTACATGGTTTTTACCGCTATCACAAAGGAGGCAATAACTTATGGACAAGGAAAGGAAATTGGTAAAGATCGCTTCGAAATGTTTGGTGATCTTAAAATGTTTTTTTACGATCGAGAAACTGTAGAAGAAGAATTCGGGAATTTCGGTCTATTTGAAATAGTGGAAGTAAACGAAAAATATCCATTTTATATGATAAAATGCCGCAAATAAAATGAGTTAACCGACTCGCATAAAAGTATATAAGGACGGCAACTTATCAAATACAGCGGCATTTTACAGCTAAAAAAGCCAACATACAGGATTCTAAAAACTTGGATAATATAGGTAATTTACCTATTGTTTTTTACTCTACTTAAAAAGAACTTTGTTATTTAAAATACAGGAAAATGACGATAAATGAAAATACAGGTAGGGTAATTTCTTTAGAAGAAGCAATGTCATACACGGCAACATTTCAAAAAAACAACCCAGATTCCATTAAAGCATTTTTTATTGGATCAGAAAAAGTTAACATGATCCTGCAACAAGAAAACTGTATTGGCATACGGGTATACAACGGGTACAATGAAACGTTAGACAAAAATAATCTTGTTTTAGTTGGTGTCGATAAAAAAGGGGAAGACATTTCGGAAGGAATTATTTTGGAGGATTTATTTCCCTGTCCTCCCCATTGCTCAAAACTAAGCCCGTTAATTGATCCTGATTTTGTATGATGCTCTTACATACATAGCGCTATTATCTGGAATATTGCCCTTATCAATACTTGTCCTTAGATACAAGTCCTTTTTAGTAAAAGGGCATATTATGCCATTTATTTACCTCACAGCTACTGCAACGGCTTATGAGTTTTTCTGCTCACTTTTATTGAATGTAAATAGTTCGTATTGGTCACAAGCTTATTCTCTTTTCGAATTGTGTACAATTTATTATTTCTATAATAAGACATTCCAAAGAAAATATAAAAGCCTCTTCGTTCTTTCTTTTGTCGTTTTGGTTGTGACTTACTGCGTCTCTGCCTTTTTTTGGACTTCGACCAATAGTCTGCTGGCAAAGGCTATCAATAAACTACCGATTACAGTATTCGTACTTGGCTTTTCATTTATGTGGGTGAAGTGTCTTTTTAGGGAAATGGCTATTGATGCGCTTAAAAACCCCTCTACTTTTTATTTTATAACAGGGCTATCAATATACTACTCAATAACATTTTTACTTTTCCTGTTTGGCTACTATATAGCAAATAGCAGTGATTACTTCTATGATTTTTGGGTGATCAATATTATAGCAACGATAATTTTAAGAATCTGTTTAACTGTTGGTGTATGGAAAATGGAACCGAATTGAAAATACTTTTTTATATAGGAACCGCAGTAATGGCACTATGTGTATTAGCTGTTATACTCCTTATCGTTGCATACAGAAGCAAGATCAATTATGTGAATCGTAGAGAATCCGAAAGCCTGTTGCGTAGCTCTCTGGAGTCGGAAAAAAGAGAACGAAAACGAATTGCTTCAGATCTGCACGACAGTATCAGTGGGGATCTAAGTGCGATCCAGAATTACATAACCATACTTCATAATAAGGAAAAGGACACTTTTAAAAAATCAATATTCCTGGAGATTGAGACAGCATTAGGAAATGTATTAGAAAATGTTCAGGATATAAGCTATAACCTAATGCCTCCGATGTTGGAATCTTTAGGTCTTATTTCAACACTAAGAAGCTACTTTTCAAGAATAAGGAAATGGAATAATGTAACAATTTATGAAGAATGTGTTGTAGAGAATGTGTACGTCCCTTCTTCGAAAGCCTATGAACTATATCGTATAATTCAAGAACTCATTAATAATATGATCAGGCATGGGAAGTCCAGCAGAATTGATTTTACCGTCAATAGGACTGATAAATGGATCGTTTTTGAAATTTCCGATAATGGTACTGCTTTTGATTTTTACAAAAGTGTAAAAGAACCAAATGGAATGGGTCTTAAAAACATAACTTCAAGGATGAGGCATATCGGTGCAAATCTGACTCAGCTTGATACAGATACAGGCAACAAATTACAAATTCATATAGAAAACGAAAAATAATGCTACAAATTGCAATAGTGGACGATCATACACTTTTTAGGAAAAGTTTGGCTCTCTTAATTAATAGTTTTTCTGAAATGGTTGTGGTTATCGAAGCTTCGAACGGCGTAGAGCTACTCGATAAACTTAAGGGTAAGCCTGTCGATATCATACTTCTGGATCTGCAAATGCCAGAAATGGATGGTTTTGAAACGTGTAGAAAAGTGAAGCAATTGTATCCCAGCATCAAAATTTTGGTACTTACTCTTATGAATGAGATTGATACTATTCGAAACGTTGTAAACATGGGAGTACAAGGATATTTTACAAAAAATACCCCGCCCAAAGAGCTGGAAGATGTTATTTGGAAATTGGAAGACAATGGATTCTATTTTGAAAAGAGCCTCACTTCGGTAATAAATGAAATACTTGCAAATCCCGATATTAAAATCTATGAACAAAATGTTCAATTCACTGATCGTGAACTTGAAATAATCTTATTAACTGCTCAGGGAATGAAAGCTAAGGAAATTGCTGAAACTTTATTCATTAGTACTAAGACGGTAAACGCACACAAACAAAACATTCAGCATAAATACAATTTCGAAAATATCATGTCTGCCATATTATACTGCGTCCACCATAACATCATTGATTTAAAATCAATTTCCTCGAATAAATAGTTATTTTACCTATTGTACAGGATTTCAGGGTGCGCTAATTTTGAAATGAATCATTAGGTAGCTACAATGATGAATAATTATGATTATTTAATTTCTAAAATTTAAGTATTATGGCTACAACCTCAATTTTAAGCAATCCCTACAATCAAGTTGGGCAAATGCACAACGACGGAATGCAATTTGTTATCGGCAATATTAATCCGTCTTCGACCATTGAACAGATTGTTCAGTCTTGTGCATCGTATGTTCAAAAATTGTCAGACAATTCCAGTTCGGAAGCATACTTAAATTGGAACGCTTTCATCGCTGAATCAATTAACAGAACTGAAAAATTGCAATTGTCCGGTATGATCGACTGGTTGCAGCAAAAAGATTTAATTACAAAAGAAGGGATGGATTTTATAAACTCCATTAATGATTTATCAGATGATCTATCGTTAAGCGAAGTAGTAAGTAAAATCGACAGCATTGAAAATGATATTCTATCGAGTAAGATGAGTGTCGAACAACAATCGTATCCTCTTCTTTATGCAGCTGTTGCAAAATACAGTGCCCAATATGGTGAATTACAGGAAACGAGTTCTAACTCAAAATGGAAAGAGATCAAAACTGCAAGAAAGTTTAGTTGGCCTTGGAAAAAAGATGCTGAAGGAGCAATAAGCGGAGCAATTGGAGGTGCTATCGGTGGAATAGGTGGCGGCTTAGCTGGTGTAGGCATAGGGGCATTACTAGGAGCTGTCGGTGGTGGGCTCGGATCTTCAATAGCAGCGATTTTTATCAAATAATAACTGTTGAATTTAAATCTTAAAAAGCTAACTTAAGTAAGGCAGTTGTTAAAAATTGCCTTACTGTTTAAATATATTGAAAATATGTTATCGAGAATTTTGTTTGTGCTTCTGTTAAACCCTTTGCTATTATTCTCTCAAACAAAGGCTGCTGAAAATTGCATTGAGAGTATCAAGCTTTACAAAAGCTATAAGAACTACGGAAATAACCAAGCTAACGATAGCATCTGCCTTTCAGGTAAATCTAAAAAGTTCCGCATTTTCTATAATAAGTTGATATTGAAAGATGGACAAAATAAACGTAAGTATGCACATGGGAGTTTATGGGGATATCAAAAAGGCAACGATTTATTTCGTTTTTTCGACAAAACTACCACTTTTGGTACGTACGGGTATCATAAAATTATAGATACAGCAGGGCTTATCATATATTCCAAAATGGAATCAGGTGGTTACCGGATGTCTTCAACGTATAAAGTGTATTTCTACAGTATGGATCTGAATTCGCCTTTAAAAAAGTTAACGATAAAAAATTTAGAAGCCGACTTTCCTAATCCTGAGTTTATTGCCGAATTGAAAAAATTGAAAAATCTTTCGATTAAACAGGCCAACTCTAACCTGAGGATTAACGATATCTACAACAAATTTTATAAACATTAATTTCATGCATCTTGCTTGAGCTTAGTATAACTAGGTGACTCCCTTAATATTATTGGAACTTGCTAGGAGCTGTTGGTAAAGCATTGGTCAGTTCAATAGCAGCGGTATTTTCCCAGAGAAAAAAGTGTTAATTATTTGCACATGTCAATTCAATTAATTGACTTATGCTTTTGTAAATAAATATTTTATGTCATTATTATTTAGATTTTTATTAGTACTGAGTCCTGCATTTATTTTTGCTCAAGGACATGAAAAAGAAATTGATTGTGTAAATAATATTAAGCTTTACAAATCGTATGAAGACTATTCAAAAGGAAAAGTCCTTGATAGTGCGTGTCTATCAAAACAAGGAAATGAACTTGAAAAATATTGGGGGAGAATAGTACTCAAAAAAGAAAAAGAAAAGAAAAAATATAACCATGGCAGTTTATGGGGATATCAAATAGGAGAGACTTTATATAGATATTCTGACGATGGCAAAACTTTTAAAATTGTATATGGTTACCCCGAATTAGTTGATTCAGATGGATTGTTCATTTATATCTTTCGGGAAGGTTATAACTATGGCATTAGGGGAACATACAAAATTCACTACCAATATAGTAAAGACTTAGAATCTCCAATAAAAGAGCTAACCATTAGTAATCTTGCAAAGGATATACAGAATGCAGATTTTATTGCTGATGTTAAAGCAATTGTTGAGGATTTATCAAAAAACAAAAGTAGCACGATAAAACAAAATGCAATTACCGAATTCAACACAAAATACAGAACGCACTTTCCAAAAAAATGAATCTCACATATCAGAAAAGTAGAGGCACCTTTATATTCTTATTAATTTTTCCAATGTTTTTGCAAGCTCAAATACCAGGAGTTTATAAGTATCATATACCGCATAAAAATAAATCTCTTACAAATAATCTATACAGACAAGGTGTTTTACCAAAAGATGCCTTTCCTAATAAGATTATAGAATTGGACAACAAACAATTTCTCGTAGTTCAAAAATCTGAAAAAAGTGTTATAAGGGCTTTTAAAATACTGGAAGAAAGGGAAGAATTTTACATTTTATGTAGTGAGGATGTTGATATTTGTTCCTGCAAATCAAGTAGTTTTATTTATTACAAACCTAGTTATAAGCTTCAAAGAATTGAAAAGGCTTTTAGTTTTTCGTTAAAGCGAAACTTAATTGCAAGACTTCATCAATTCAATATTCCAGTTCCATCAAATTATGAGGATTTGAAATTTTGTGAGCTTTTGAAACAATTAGAGTAGACAAAAAGGTGTCACATTTCTGTTGTTATGCGAGTAGTAAGAAAGATCGAAAACATCTAAAATAATATTCCATCGGTGCAATTACAGGTGCCATCGGTGGTATTGATGGATGTAATTGGATAAGGCTTCAAAAACTAGTATACCTGGTGATACAAAGAGTGGCTGATAAATGGACGATGCCACTGCACAATTGGAACTTGTCTTTATCTCAGTTATACATTATGGTTGAGGATAGAATTAAGCTGCACTTGCTCAATGCTTAAAAACGTGGCTGACACAGTTCAATTTACACTTCCGCCGCCTTAGAGCTAATAATATTTACAATAAATATTATCAGAAATACCTAAATCACTACTGCGCCTGATCACTTCAATGAACATCCCTAAAATACTGCTCTGCCATTTCCTTTACCCCCGGACTAAAGTATCTACCACCATTATAAAGTACGTGCAGAGCTGCTTTCAATTCATCAGGATCTGCACCTTTTAAAATATATCCATCAATACCCGATTGCAGCATCCTCAAAACATCACTCTCATCATCATTAATACTAAAACCTAATATTTTTATCATTGGATACTTTTCCTTGATAAACTTAGCGGTTTCGATACCATTCATCACCGGCATATTCACATCAAGGATACATACATCAGGCATTGTATCACATTTTTCCATTTTTGCTAAAGCTACTTTTCCATTTTCGGCTTCAAATATGGTCTGGAAACCAAAACTTTCAAGACATTTACAAAGTTCACCCCTAAGCAGATCATGATCGTCGATTAGAGCGACCCTGATGATTTGTACTATACTCATTTTGTCTTCTTTTTGGATTTTAAAGATACATGTGGTTCAGGTTGTTGTTTGCTGGTAATCCCGTCATCAACTGCGATATCCCTTATACCGTTAGCTATTAACCAATCACCAAAATTGGTAATATCGGGAGGTTTAAAGCGGATAATGTCGCCATTTTGGAGAGAAATGATAAAAATATCGATGCAGAGGCTAAATGCTGATAACTGTGGGGCAGCATAATTAAAATCGGGGTAAAAAATATCCTTTTTGTCCATAATCTCAATGTTTTGTATGTAGAGCATGGCACAAAAAGAGGCGCAGGCAACCACACTTAACGCACATTGAGGTACTGGTATACCCGACAACGAATAAGCGAGCGCCCACGCCTATAGCATGAGCGTTCTTCCTTATCGTCCCGTTGTCTAAAAATTACCAGTTTTCAATGTGGGACTTAAAGCAAAAACACTTTAAGATTTTTCTAAATGTTGCCGCAAAGATACAAAAATCGTTCCTAAATGGAAGGTTATTTGGGACAATAATGGTTAGTGTCGATCGGTTTTAGTGGAAATATAATTTTGCTCCAGTATGTGTAGAATATCGGTTTCCTTATAGATAATCTTACCTCCAATCTGTATAAATGGTAGGATATTATCATCACGATATTGCTGTAAAGTACGTTTGCTAATATGTAACAGTTTGCATATGTCTTCGCCCGAAAGGAATATTTCCCCGTTCATTACAGGACGGTAATTTTTCAATATACTTTCGATACAGCTTTTTAGCTGTGTTATCATTTCCTGATAGGCAACGATTTCTTCATTGTCATTCGTAAATAAATCCATTATCGGCGGTATTGTACGGCTGCCCGGCTTCGAGCAAAGCCTGCACATCCGAGCGTTTATAATAATTCTTACGATTCAGTCTGGAATAAGGTAATAAGCCTTTGTCTTTATACGTCTGCAAGGTCCGTTTGGTAATGTTCATTATTAGGCACACTTCCTGGTGATCGAGCCATTGCTCTTTTGCGAAAATTGGTGTGTATTTTTTCGTGGCATTTTCGGTCAGTTCCAAAAGTGCCTTCAGCTCATTTTTCATTCCCTCCAGTGTGGATTTTTGTATTGCGATAACTTCCATAGTTTGCTCATTTTTGCTGTGGAAGTCGAATTTATAAAGGTTTAGTGCTGCATTGGGGAATGTTGCAGGGTTTGGCGTTGAGAGGCAGTGTTTGGCAGTTTACTATTCGTTGTAAACAAAGTATTTTGCTCCGTTTGCGCTTAACAATTCTAGCCAGGCTTCAGCTAGGCAGCCACTTACAGAGATTGACAAAGTTAAAAAAACGAAACACTCCTTCCATCTTAATGAACCTAAACTCAAACAATAGCCGAACTGTTGAAACTATTGGAAACGATAAAGCCCCGAAAATCAGGGCTGTGTTTTAATTATTTCAAAAAGGACTGTTAACGGCTACTTGTTTATTCAGATTCGTAAGTAAGTTCAACAACTCCCGATTTAAAAATGTTGGTATTGATTAGTTTCAAACCGATGCGGCCTTTCAAATCTTCAAACAATGGTTTCCCACTTCCCAAAACAACCGGATGTACCGATATTTTGTAGATGTCAATAAGTCCCAGATTAATAAACGTCTTTATGAGATTTGCTCCTCCGTAAAGCCAAATATCTTTACCCCCCTGCTGTTTAAGTTCAGCTACTTTATCTGTTATGCCAGAAGTGACGAAAGTAGCATTCTGATCTCTTTTGTCGTGATGCGAGAAAACAAATTTATTTTTTGAATGTATCCCATTCCACATTGTTTTTTCCGCTGGACTTGTATTTTCATCAGGCTGATAATTTCCCCAGGCATCATAACTAACCCTGCCATAAAACATCGTGTCTATGCTTTCTATAAAGGCATTAAAATTCATGTCATCATCCATAATGCACCAATCAATTTCGCCGTTTGTTCCTTCTATAAACCCATCTAAGCTAACTGCTAAATTTAAGATCACTTTTTTCATATCAAACTATTTTTAGCAAAATTAGACATTGGTCTATACTCATACTTTGGAAAAATGCGACAAAATTAAAGTTGGGAAGGGACAACACCCGTGTTTCTTTTTATTTCATTGGCAAGGTGCGAATGGTCATAAAAGCCACACTCAAAGGCAATATCCAATAAACTTTGCTCAGTGGAAGAACTTTTAATCAGGACAAAGGCATTTTGAAAACGTACGATATTTGAATATGATTTCGGGGTAATGCCAATATATGTTTTAAAATTCCGTTCTAACCATCTTACCGTTACGAAGTTTCTTTTAGCAAGATGGTCTATACTCAATTGACCGTTTGATCTATGAATATCCGCAATGACCGATTGAAGTAAGCCATTATGGGTGGTTTGTAGCCTGTTGACAAAAAAACTGTTGAGATAATCGGCTGGATTTCTAATAAGTTTTTCAATGCTAAATGAATTTGACCTTTCAAACTGAACAGTCTTGCCAGTCAGTTCGTTTAGTGCCGCAAAGCTGTAAAAATTTGAGAAAGACGCAGGTTTAAGGCATACCCCAAACAGATGGGTATCTGCTTCAATAAAACTGTCTTTGAAGGAAGTCATCGTTCCCACTGCATACGTTTTACCGAAATCCATACGAAGCGCCCCGTTGTCTGTAATACATTCATTTCCTAAATTGATGACCAACCCCGGACATCCGTCGGGGAAATTCCGTTCCCATTGGCTATCGGTTTCGTCGCCCTTTAATTCCCAAAAAGAATGGATATAGGGTTCTAATGCTATGGTAGGTTTTAATTCTCTATATTTCATTATCCTGTGGTTGGTAGTTTTTAAAGCTACTGGATTGCTTATCGTAATTGTTCCGTTTTTACTTCCGGCTGCTGTTTTTCCTTATCTTTTTTTTCACGAGAATAAACCCATATCGACAATAGCCCAAAGATAACCAAAGCATAGGCTACCCATTTACCAACCCGTTCAATCAATTTAATGAAAACCGAACTTTCATAAGAGGAAAAGCCTTCTGCGCCCATCGGCCCACGCCTGTAAAATTTTCTCCGGTTGATCCAATAACGAAGTCCCAAGCCTGCAACCAAAAATATGATACCAATAACCAATGATGCGACCATAACAAAAACACTTTAAATCTATCTTTTAAATTTACAAAAATTTTAGCTTCGAGGTGCCTTAAAAAAGAAATCCTGCTTTTGGGCAGGAGTTCTTCTATTCACTAATCAGTACTATTAAACTGAAAATTCATCTGTTTTTCATTCCCAAAGCTGTCTGAAATCCAAACATCAAAGGACTGTGATACGGCAGATGTTGAAGTGTAATATAACCGAAACTGCTCCTTTGGTAATTGGTAAAGGTCATTGGGCAGATAAGGCGGTTCATCGTAGTATTGTAAAATTCCCTGACCATCAAACTGGAAATAGCGTAGGTAATATTGCGTGTTGCTATAATTGCCAGTACGTTTTATGGTCATACGTATTTCTACCGTCTGTCCATTGGTAATGTCTTTTGGTACAGGCATCACATTTACCTCAAAAGGAAAATCGTTCTGTATTTCGAGTTCGTCATCTTTGCTGCAAGATACCAATGTTACCGAGGCTGTGAGCATTGCTAACAGTATATATAATGGCATTAGTCCTGTTCTGAATTTATTGAATATTGCTATCATTGTTTTACGTTTTAAAAGTTAAACCTTAATCCCACACCTGCAGAGGGTCGAAACTGCTGTAAATCCGTACCCCATAAGACTTTTGTGCGTCCTTGCAGGACTAATACAAAACGGTCTGACAGGTACGTTTCAAAGGTGAGACGACCACCTGCACCATAAATGAAATTGTCCTCGCTCAATATTTTCGCACCATCATACAACATTGCTTTTCCCCGGTTAATGGTTTCGTAACCGACCACGCCCGTTATCCCTAAATTCAGCGTAATATTCTTTCGGGCATCGCCCAACAAAAAGAAACTATAGCCGCCTTCAGCGGAGTACGTTTCTTGTGGTATACGCAAATCTTTATAATCGTGGTATTGATGGGAATATTCAAACGCCCAGAGCTGGTAGTTACCGTTCTTTCCGTTTACGGTCATTGCAGCACTGATGTAATAATCATTGCCGATTTTATCATTGGATAATACGCCTGCACTTATTTCCAATCCTTTCTGCTTTGGCAGCATCCTTTGCGCCTGTGCAGCCGTGATGCCTATCAGAACAAGCAGCACGCTATAGATATACTTTTTCATATTTTTGTTTTAAAGGGTTATTAAAATTTCAAGTGCATGTCGTTTAACAAACGGGCTTTGATAAGATCCGAATTTTCGACCTGCAATGTTTGATGCCGGCCGCCGTTTTTCTCGAAAACCTCAATCAGCAGCACCTTGTCATCGGCAATGGTAAACTTGTCTAACAGGAATACATTTTGCTCGGTCGATTTTCCGGCAATGCCATTTAATGGCATGTAAGTTCTCAAGGGAGTTAGTGGGCGTTCCTGAACTACGGTGCGTTTAGCTACCTTTTTATCCACCACTTTGAAATTGATAAAATCAATCTCGTAAGGCACATTGGTTCGGTTTCTCAATTCCGTGTGGAAATAGTATTTACCGTTGTGGATGTAAATCCCTTTAAGAATAAACTGAATGCCGAAACTCTTAGCCCCGATATGCTTTACGACGCGCTTGTCTTTCTTGTAAATGGTTTCCAGTAGTAATCCGGCCAATGAGGGAGAATTGTTACCCAGTTCCTCAAAAAGCACGTCATTACCGTTAGCTTTATCCACTGCCTTTTGCATCGTGAGCAGGTCATAGCTCATTGCCTCCGGGTAGGAACTGTAATGCACATTGAAGCTGTAAAAACGTCCGTCATTGGTGATCACGGAAAAATTGGTTTCCGGCTCAAAATCCCTTACCGATGCTTTTACACGCAAAACATTTTCGGCATCTTCTACTTTACCTGCAATCAGGTATTCGCTGCCTAAATCCACATAACGGATAGCGGTCGGAAAAATCAGGTGAGAAGTTTTGTCGTAAGTGACTTCCAAACGGTAGGGTTCTATCTTACCTAATGCAAGTGGCGTTCTGATACTATCCTGGGCATAAGACTGTACGGCAAAGCCGAGTATAAGGGCAAAAGCCCAAAAGGTTTTTAAATGATTTTTCATTGTCGTTAATATTTAATTTTTAATGGTAATGAAGCATATTCCGTTGTGCGGAACAGGTTTCAATTTCTTATTTAGTTGAGTTGAACATTATTTTTTTGATACAAGGAAGACCTGATGACCAGCTTTGAGTGTAACTTTGGGTGTTCTTACTTTTTTGGAGAAGTAGCCAGAAATTCCCTGTATTACGCCACGGCTCATGTCAGCAGCGATCTGTTGCCCTGCCGAGCGGCTTAACATGAGGCTAGTCCCCGAAGTTTGGCTCATATTGCCCGCCATTTCTGTCAGCGCGTTCATTTCCGGCGAGTACGGAACATATAAGCCCTGTTGTCCATCTATGTCGTAAATCGTAATATCTACCGGAGTGATATTGCCTTCCAGTTCTACAGAAATTACTTTTAACTGTAAACGTCCGCCCTGAAATTTGGCATTTGCGGTCACAATTGTTCCTTTAGGGATGGTACGTTGTGGCGTTTGAGCTGGCTCCAATAAACGCAAACGCACTCCGGTTTCGCCTATAACCGTTTGGGCTTCGTGTACGCAGGCTTTGATACTATTTTTGGGTTGTACTACCTGTTCGGTAGCACCTGCGCTGTAGAAACCCCGATTTTTGGATTGGCTATAGTCCTCTAAGAAAGCACTGTCCGTCGGTTCTCGATAAAGGGCTGAAACAGTATTTTTCCGTGCCGGTGTAAACGCTACAAAATGCTCTTTTTGGTTTATACCCGCAGCAGCGGGAGTTGTACCGCCCGTGGGGGCAGCGCTTCCGGTATTGGCATTTTGTGGCAAATACTTTGCAGCCATTTCGTAGGACTTCTCCATTAATTTTAATTGATCATCTACTGTTGCTACAGGCGGCACATCTCTTTCTGATAATTTTTCTTTCAGTTCATCTACTTGTCTGCGGAGTTCCATTGTTTCCGAATTATCGTCCTGATAGAATGAACCCAATGTACTTTGCATATTGCGGTAGCTGTTCAATGTGGGATTTCCGTTTCTTCCAGGTTTTCTGCTATTACTGCCAAAGCCATAATTCTCCTCCTCTTTTGTAAATTGCTCCTCTATAGGCTCTTCTTTTTCTTCCGAATTCCAGTAGTCTGATAGTGTTGCCAGAGCATTGCGTTTTTCCTGGTCTTTACGTTCCAACATTTCCTGTTCATAAGCCTTGCCTTTATCGTCAGGCATTCCTGCTCCCGTAGCCTGTGGAACAGCATCGTTCAGTCCGATATTCTCAGTGGTCTTTTTATCTTCAGAGGGCTTAAATATGAGGTACATACAACCCACGAAGACAATCGCCATTAAGCCAAAGATTAAAGGCTTTTTGAGCTTTTCCTTATTATTCTGTGCGCCGTTTTGCAGCACATCAGCAGTTGCTGCCGGATTTCCCTCGGTTACCCGAACAACCGATTTTTTGTTCTCATTTTCTTTCATAAATCCTATTTTTTAAAATTGTTGATACACTATCCTGCAACCTTGCAGGATTTTTACTTTTTAGGACAGGGTTTTCAATATGCTCTATGACCATATCGTTACCGGACTTTGAGGTATCGTACATCACTTTGCCGATGACCGCTACGGTAAGCAGCAGATAACCCACAAAGAAGTACAGCGTATATTGGTGCTGTTTGCGTACTGGCAATGCCCGCCAACGGTCATCCAACTTGTCAAAGTACCTGTCCATATTTGCTCTTAATTTTTTCATAGCCTTACTATTTCTGTGTTAGAGCTTGAAACGTTTAGGACTTTTCCCGGCCTGTTGCTTCGGCGCATCGTTGACCAATGCGACCGCTTCCGTTAATTTAGGTGCAGATATTACGGATAGGTTTGCCAGTTCCGCTTTTTTGAGCAGTTGCCCGAAGCCGTCCTTCTTGGCTATTTCCATTCGGCTCAGTGAGAATTTGCCATTCAGGTACTTTATCCACATATTGCATTCTACACGGGGTTTGTCGTCGCCCGACCATTGCAGGTAGCCTGTCAGCAATAAATCCTGTTTAGGCAAACTGTCTGCACCTTTTTGGCAGCTTTCGAGGTAGTCGCTGATGCTGTCTTTCAGCTTTCCGGCATACGCACCCTGCGTGTGGAAATACCCGTTATATCCTTTGTTGGTAAGGATTTTTGCGAACGTCTTTAAATCTGATAATGCTTCCATATGATTGTTTTTAGCGTTCGATAACCTCTATATCCTTATTTTCCACGACTGCAAATTTTTCAATATTGAAGCCCTGCGGATTATTGTCGGAACGAACGGAGTTGACGAGATAGCAGGAAGTAATCAGGTTTCGCCTGGTTACATTGCTTGACCGAATAATAAACTGTTTGGCATAGGTGCGTACTGCATACGGGTAGTTGTCGAAATTGCACACGACACTATCCACCTCTATGCGTTGCTGCACGTTCCCCGAAATGATGCGGCTGTAATAACCCTTTTCCGACAAGTCTTTGTAGTAATCGAAAGCACTTTTATCGGCAAGGTTAAATGCCCTGCTCATATTGCTTTCAATAGCGTTCTTGTCGGGGGCAAGCGTAAAGAACAGTTCGTGAAATCTTCTGACGTGTTCCCTTGCTTCTACGGGGCGGTTGATGCTAGCATCCTGCGACAAGGCAAGCATCAGGGATTTGCCGTTATCCAGTACATAGATTTTTTGGCGCTGTTCTTCTGCAAAGCGGTAGGAACGCCATACGGCGTAACCTACCACGCTGATGCAGAGAACCGCAAACACAATGGCATATAATCTTATCTGCCTAAAGCTGTTTTCGATATTTCTTAGCGTTTTAAATTCCATTTTTTAGAATGATTAATGTTTATTTATTCATCAGTTTACCGCCGATGTTTCCAACTGTTGAACCTGCGCCTGCTCCGGCGATGTTTCCGGCTTTCATTGCTGTGGAGTTCACATTGCGGGTGAAGTTTCCTGCGCCTCCGGCTTGGATTACCCAACCTGTTACCGTAGGGATAGTGAAGTACCCGATGATGCCGATAATCATAAAGATGATGTACACGGTATTGCTCGTATCAGGTATATAGGTGGGGTCGGCAAGCATTGCTATATCCCGTTCTAAAATGAGGGATTGTATTCTTGCCAACATTGAGCTGAACAAATCCGAAACGGGAAGCCACAGGTAAACGCTGACGTACCTGGTGAGCCATTGCGTAAGCGTGGACTGAAAGCCGTCCCATACGGAAATAGCAAAGGCTATTGGTCCGAGTATAGAGAGGACTATCAGGAAAAACGTTCGTATGGTATCAATGACCAAAGCCGCCGCCTGAAAGAGTATTTCCAGTAGATTACGAAACCAATCTTTTATGGCTTTCTCTATCTTGTAGGCTTGCCTGTCCATATACATACCCGCCATAGTTCCAATGTTGGAGGGCGACCATCCCAATTCGTCCAGTTTTTTATCAAACTCTTCGTCTGATACCATATAGGCGGTTTCGGGGTTTCTGACCATTGCCTCGTATTCCAACTGGTCTTTCTGCTGTTGCAATTTGTTCAGGTCAAGCACCTGGTCTTGGAGTATTTGGTTGGTTCCTACTACCACGGGGCTTAATACCGCATTGATGGTTCCCAAAACAATGGTCGGAAAGAACATAATGCAAAGCCCCAAAGCGAACGGGCGCAGCAAAGGGAACATATCAATAGGTTCGGCACGGCTTAAAGCCTGCCAAACCTTTAATGCCACATAAAACAACGCACCCAATCCCGCCAAACCCTTAGCAACAGCCGCCATATCGCCTGCAAGCGGCATCATATCGTCATAAAGCGACCGCAGGAGTTCGTGAAGATTATCCCATTCCATTTTTACCAGTATTTTTGGTTAGCAGTTCCGTAGAGGTCAAGTACTCTTTTGGCATCGTTTTTCTTTTTCGCTCTCAAGTAGCTCACAGAAATGTTCTTATTGGTGTAGTAGCGTACCAAACTGTGATATTCCTTTACTTCTTTGTACACCCTGTCTATGATATCCATACGTTCCTTGTCGTTCAGCGAAAGGCTTGAAGAGGTTACAATCTGCTTTAACTCTTTTAGCAGTTCAGCACTTTCATTGAGCAGTGCCGAATAGCCATTGCCGATAGCTACCAATTCCTGCGGTTTGAAATTTGGATCGTTCATCATTTTCCCGAAGTTGTTCACATACATTTCCGAAACATCACCTACCAACAATACCGTTTGTTGCACTTTACGTGCATCTTTCACCAGATTGTTGATGGCTTTCAACTTGTCGTAATACTCCTTGCCCTGTTCATACACTCTCTTCACCTCGTTGAAGTTTTTTACAACATTGCTCACAGTCGAAGAAGTCTGTATGATTTCGTTTGCAGAGTTGATAATCCCCGAAGCCAGATTAGCCGGATCTGTTACTACCCATTGGGCGTTTGCTGACGGTGCTGCGGCAAGCATTAAAGCCGTACACACCAGATACAATACTTTTTTCATTGTTCTTGAAATTTTAAATGTTAATGACTATTGATTTGCTTTGTCACGCCTTTGCATTGCGATATGCTTAATGGCGAGTTCTACATTGCCGTCGAGTTCAGCAGCAAGCTGCATCACTTCCATTTTTTCGGTTTCTTCGGTCGTGTAGGCGAGGTATTCCTCCAAACTAACTTCGGTGGCATAGACTGCCGAGTGCGTACCACCTAAGCCAATCCAAACCTCCTTGTACAGTCGGCTGGCATCGTTGTTCATATTAATGGAAAGCACCTGACCTTTCTCCTTATCAGTAAGTCCTAGCATTGCCTGTATATCATCGAACTTGTTCATATACTTGCGTTGGTCTAGGAGTATCTTGCAATCGGAATTGTTGATGATACTTTCTTTCACAATAGGCGACTGGATAATGTCATCTACCTCTTGCGTTACGACAATTGCTTCACCGAAAAACTTCCTAACCGTTTTGAAGAGGTATTTTATATATTCCGCCATTCCTTCCTTCGCAATCGCCTTCCAGGCTTCTTCGATTAGGATGAGCTTACGGATACCTTTTAGCCTTCTCATTTTGTTGATGAAGACCTCCATGATAATGATGGTCACTATCGGGAATAAAATTTTGTGATCCTTGATGGCATCAATTTCAAACACGATGAAGCGTTTGGAAAGTAGGTCTAATTGCTTATTGGAGTTTAACAGGTAGTCATATTCACCACCTTTGTAGTAAGGTTCGAGTACGTTGAGAAAATTGGCAATGTCAAAGTCTTTTTCCCTTACCTGTTTTTCCTCCAATACCTTGCGGTAGTCACCTTTTACATATTCATAAAAGCCATTGAAGGACGGATACACATTCTCCGCTCTGATGCGTTCGATATACCCGCTTACCGCATTGGAAAGCGCAACTTCTTCTGAACGGGTTGGCGGCTCATCGTCACGTTTCCATAAGGTCAGTATCAAAGTCTTGATACTTTCCCGCTTTTCAATGTCGAACACGCCATCATCGGTATAGAATGGGTTAAAGGCAATGGGATTATCTTCGGTATAAGTGAAGTAAACACCGTCTTCGCCTTTGGTCTTTCCTTTGATGAGTTCGCATAAGCCCTGATAAGAGTTACCCGTATCTACGAGCAGTACGTGTGCGCCCTGTTCGTAATACTGCCGTACCATATGGTTTGTGAAAAATGATTTACCCGAACCCGACGGACCAAGTATAAACTTATTCCGGTTGGTGATGATACCCCGCTTCATTGGCAGGTCAGAAATATCCAAATGGATAGGTTTTCCAGTAAGCCTGTCGGCCATCTTGATACCGAATGGCGAGGGCGAATTGTGGTAGTTGGTTTCTTCCGTAAAGAAGCACAGCGCAGGCTCAATAAAAGTGTAAAAACTTTCCTCACTCGGAAAGTCGCCTGCATTGCCGGGCATACCTGCCCAGTACAAAGTCGCTACATCCGTGGTATTGTGGCGTGGCTTACATTCCATCAGCGCCAACGCACTACCGCAATCGTTCTTTAACTGTTTCAGTTCCGAAGGGTCTTCTGACCACGCCATAATGTTAAAGTGCGCACGGATAGAAGACAGCCCGAAGCTGTGGGCTTCGTTCAGATACTTCTCTATCCACTCCTTGTTGATCTGGTTGGCACGGCTGTACCTTGCCAGTGAGTGCATATTCCTTGCGGACTTTTCAAACTTTTGTAAATTGTCTTCGCTGTTATCTAAAAATAAATACTGGTTATAGATATGGTTACAGCTAAGGAGCAAACCTACAGGTGCGGCGAATGACAAACGGCAATCACTACGGTCGGTAGAGAGCTTTTCAAAACGGGTATCTGCCGATACAGTTCCAGGCAAATCGTCTGTGTCAGAAAGCGTGTGCAGGCTTAGCCTCTTGTTTCCGATGCGTACTTCTTCTGTACCGAGCGCGATATCCTGCATCGGTGTTCCTGCTTCCCTTGATAAAGTGAGATACTGCTCTAACAATCCCTGTGTTTCCTCCGTTCCGATAATCTCCTCTTCGGTAAGGCGTTTCAGGATTACAAACCCGCTATCGTTCACGATACGCTCAAACTGGGCGACCGCCTCCATGAAGCGGTGTATCGTTTCCTTGTTCCTGATTTCCTTTGGTATCAGTGTGCCTTTACAAAGCGAACTGAAGTTACTTTGCATCCGCATCCTATCCTTAGTAGTCTTGGTCAGGAATAGGTAGCAGTAATGGTTTAGAAATGGCCGCTCATTGAAATGGCGTTGGTAGGATTTTGATAAAAAACTCTGGTCTTCCATTGCCAAATCCGGCGAATAGCTTTCTTTGATGTACCAATCCTGTTTGTGAATGACCGTAAAATCAGGCAAGGTTTTAATGGCCTTGTGCCAAGCGGAATGTATCACTTCATACTCAACAGAAGCTACTGTGAACAGTTCCGGCAAGCGCACTTCAAAACAGGTGGTAATGTCTGCATCTTTGGAAAGAATACAATTGTTCTCTACTGCCAACAAAGGAAATTTGTTTTCCAGTGTAGTAGTTTTTGCTACGTTTCTCATACCGTGTTCTGTTTAGGTGTGAATTTTAAATAGCGGTGTACAGGCTTGCGGCAAATGATATAGCGGGGGTGCCTTTTGTTTGCTGCAATTTTCATCAAGCCGTGTTCGCCGTACTTCCTGTTTAGCGAAAAAGTCTGCCATACAATGAGCGAAGCTCCACCTGCGCCAAGGAACAAGCAGATGTAGGAATTTACACCCGCCATGTACAGTACCATCACGAAGATGAGCGTACCGAGCAGTCCTCCAGCGAAGATGAAAAGGTATTGAGCCTTCAGGCCTCTAAATTCCACCGTTCTTCCGATGCCTTTGTTGATATTATAATTCATAAGGCACAGGATTAAAGGAAGAATGAGCGCAGGATAGTAGCTGCAACAATCAAGAAGATACACGCACCAAACCAGCTTGCTGCAGTTTTAGAAGTGTCGGGGTCGCCGGAGCTAAACTTGTTGTACACCTTAACGCCTCCGATGAGCCCAACCACCGCGCCGATGGCGTATATTAACTTGGTTGCGGGGTCGAAATAGCTTGTTACCATTTGGGTAGCTTCGTTGATACCTGCTGAACCATTTCCCTGTGCAAGAGCACCCATTGCTGACAACGTTGCCACTGCTGCCAGCAAAACTTTTTTTCTCTGTTTTTCCATAATTGAAACACATTAATTTGTTACTGTTTATCCCGCACCTTGCGAGCTTTCGGAACAAATGTCTAATGGAAAAAGAGGGATTGCCTTAAAGTGGCAGTCAGAGGAAGTATTTGGCCGCGAGTGGCATTACAGTAGATGCTTAGACATAAAAAAACGCCAAACTTTTTACGGTTTGACGTTGGTTGACCAGGGAGGTATTCTACATTTTCCGCCCTTTTTTACTTTGTTGGTGCTGTGAGGTTTTAATGGGTTTGTTCTGCTGCTTTTCTCTTTTTAGTTGCGCTAAATTTTCTTTGATTTTTTGAGGAACATAGATGTCTTCCCATTTGGCTTGTTTTGCGGTAAAATTCATTTGTAATCCTGTTTCCCTCAACCCGTCTTTAAGATCGAATCCGTGCAGTCTGTTCCAACCTATCGGGTCCATTTTAATCTCGCTTGGTATTTCCACTACTACCAAATCTTTGGGGATTTTGGTAATGGTTTCATAGTCTATTTCACCCAATTCTTTTTTTTGAGGATTATAGGGTATGACATATTTTTCAGTTGTATCATTGAAGTAGTCTTCAATTTGGGAGAACCCAATACCATTGGATAAAAAATCATCTTTGGGCCTAAGTTTATCCATTCGCAGATCCACATAGAATGTGTGCTCCTCAATTTCAATCGTAGGTAACATCCCCTTGTTTACCCGCATGTCATAAGCTTCCTTAATCATTATATCCAAATCGCTATTTTGACGAATATAGTCAAGGGAGCAATTGTACTTACTGCTCATACCCGTCGGGTCAATATCGCCCATTCTTGGTACCGTAATAATAGCAAAGCTGTGTTTTCCGGTAATGTAGGCATCTATTCCATTTTCTGTTCTTTCTGCATCAAGGCGTTTGGAGTTCCTGTTGTACACAAACTCATAGTGTGTACCATAGTCTTTCATCTCGTCAAAAAACAGTTTCCTTTCTTCAGGTCGGTCTTTCTCGACTAATGCTAGTTGGTTTATATCGAAAAGATATTTAGTTCCGTCAATTTCGATTTCCGGCTTTCTTTCCAGCCAGTCTATATAGCCCTTTGCGTCGTCCATATTATGAGGAAATGCCTTCCTGCGTCCTGACATTTTGCTATCGTCCAGTCCAACAATATACCCATATTCAGGAAAGTCCTCTTTTCGGTAGGTGATGATAAGATTGTCTGTAGACTTTTCCGGTACATTGTTCTTGTGACTTGCTATTATATGCCCTCTATATTCTTCCAGAATATAATCGGGATCATCTTTTTTAATCATAATTCTATTCTTAAGTTACTGTAATGATTATATTCTGCGACCACGATTACGCTTATTGACTAAAGGTTTCGTTAGACCAGATTTTATCTTTTCTACTTTCTTTTGTCTCAATTCTTCCAAATTTTCTTTGATAATATCGGGCAGATCTGTTTTTTCCCAAGGTATTTTGGGGGAGCTAAAGTGCATGCTGAGGTTTGATGTTTTCAAGGCAGTTTTTGCGTCCCGGTTATTCTGCCAATTCCAGCCTACAGGATCTAGCGAGAAACTATACGGTAGTCTGACTGCTATAAGGTTTTTTGGAATTTCCGTTATCTTCAAATAATCGAGTTCTTTTATTTCTCGTTTTTTGGGGTCGTAGGCAAATACATTCTCTCCGAGTACCTGGTCATACTGTATGAAAGACGGCATGGGTATTCCCACGGACTGTGGATCATCCTTAGGGATAAGCCGATCTTTGTCGAGCACCACATAAAATAAATCTCCTGCAATATCTATGGTCGGAAGAACACCTTTATTTACTCTGAGATCAAAGGCCTGTTGGTCTACCATAATTTCAAAATCCGTTTTCCCTTTTAGCTGTTCCATTGATACTTGATACCTTTGCGACATACCAAAAGGATCAAGTTCTACCAACTCAGGTATTTTTATCCTTACACTTTCTTCGTCTGTCCAGATGGTGTGGATGTTCCTGCTATCCAGCCCATACTCAAATTCATATCCCCCAGGTACATCGGCCATATAACCAAAAGGAATAAAGTTATTTTCATTTGCTCTTTCTTTCAAGCTTAGACTTTCTACATCAATAAAGAAATCAGTACCATGAATATTGATGATTGGCAATTCTCTTTTCATGATCGTATGTTGTTATTTGTTCATAAACAATAAAGGGGAATTGCCTTTCAGACAAAATCCCCGATATCAAAATCCTCCAGATTATTTTTCCGCATTAAGGAAGAGCGGACTTCCGTTTCAGAAGTGATTGTACTGTCCAAAAGTTCGGCAATCTTTCGGGATGCACCCTCAATGGAATTTTCCAGCAGGGCGAATAATTCAGTCCCTTGTAATCTTTGAACTATGGCTACCGCTGTTTCCTTTTGAGCTTGTTCCAAACGTTCTTTTTGGAGCAAGACTCCTACGGAGCTTAGTTCTTCATAGGTAACCCCTTGGGCAAGACTGCTATCACCACCGGAAATTCCATACCTGTTCCATTCTTCTTCCTCTTCCTCCAAATCAGGCATATTTCTGAAAACATCGTCCAGCTCTTCTTGCGGAACCTGAATACTGACATCTTCGTTCTCGTCGTAATCAATGTCTAAATTATCAGGGTTTATCTCCGGTTCGGCTATTTGGCTTTCATTGGCAGTGTTTGGCAGTGAAAGGCTTCTTATTGGCTTGGGCTGTCCCATAATATCGGGCAGGTTCGGGTTAACTTTTTCCTGTTTGGGCTTTTGCTCCGACCTTTTATGAATGACAATCTTATCCTGCAAAAGCAGTATAATCACGATTAGCAGGCATATCACAATTACTATTTCCATAAATCGAGAATTTTAAAACAACGCTTTGTATTTTTCTTTATACTCCTTTGAAATCGCATCTTCAAACACTTTAAAGTGATGGTCAAGAATATTGTTCAGATAGGCGAACAACGGTATTTTGTCATCGCCAATTATCTGTATAATACGAGTCAATCGTTCGTGATGCTCCGGGCTTAGGTAGATGCTCTTGTTACCTCGTGCCTGCACTGTATCCATTTGCAGAAATGTTTGCTCATAGCTTGTTTGTACTTCGTTTTTTGTGATGGCGGAAGTATTGTTTGCAACAATAGCGTTCCTCTTTTTATTTGCATTCTTCATTATAAAATGGGTTTAAAGCGTTCGTTGAAATAATCTGTAATATCGTCCCCGAACTCCCTAAAGTGGTGTTCAAGGATATTGTCAATGTATGAGTAGAGTGTTGTTTTTTCTTCCCTAGTTAACTGCACAATGCGGAGCAACCTTTCGTGATATTCAGGACGTATGTAAACCACTTTGCCGCTTCGACCTGACGGAAAGCGATTGACCAAAAATGTTTCGTCATAGTCCGCTTTCTTTGACGAATTGCTTCGGGATTTTTCCCTGGGTTTGGGCTTGATTTCGTTTGGTTCTTCCTGTTGCTGATTATTTTGAGGTGGAGCAACTGGCTCATCACCGCTGATGATGTTCATCAAATAATCTTCATCAACATTTGGCTTTTTAAAATCTTCGTTTTTGTTATCTGAACTCATAGCTGAATGATTTTATAGATGTGTGATTTTCAAAAATTCCTCGACAAACAAATCCATTTTGGTTGCCTTCATCAATTGAGGTTCTGCAGGTAGCAGGCTTGACCGGAACACATAACTTTCGGTATCGTCCGTTTCCTTTCGGAAACGCTTACTGTCCATTATCCTTGTTTCCATTATGGGCAGGTTGAGTGTTTTAATGACACTTTGATATGCCTCGTACAAACCTGTTTTTTCCCTACCGTCCACTTGGTTCCAGAACAGCCACAGCTCTTGTTGCTCATTGCCCTCAATAGTTTTGGGAAGTTCAAGAAAGGCTTTGGTAAAGCCCAATGTGCTTTCCACTACTAAGCGGTCGGCTGTAATTGGCGAAAAGATAAAGTCCATTATTTTTAAGGTTGTCAATACACCTTTGGTATTGGCAGTTCCGGGCAAGTCGAAGAAAATAACATCGGGCGCAACTGCCGACTGGCTTACATATTCCGACGCTTTATCCAAAGCATTTTCAGCCTTGCTTTTGATAATCGGATATGCCTTTTTGTTGATGGTCTGGAATTGCTTCATTGCCGCTTTTTTGTGGTAGTCATTTTGCATCAGGGTTTTCTTATCCCGTTCACGCATATTGGTCAGGCTGTGCTGTGGAAAGTCGCAGTCCATTACCAACACGTTATATCCTAAACGGTAATGAAGCACACTTGCTAGCAAGGTGGTCATTGTTGATTTTCCCACGCCGCCTTTTTGGGTAGAAAAGCTGATTTTTAAGGTTTTCTTCTTTGTTTCCATTATTTAAAAATTTATTGTTACACGCTTTACCTGTTTTACAGGTTTAAATATTTGTCTATTGGAATATTCCTTTTTAACTGTATTCCTGCATTGGCATTTTGGAATGTTCCTGTGCCGTTTTACGCTTTCCCTACAACCTTGTAAGGAGTATGATTTGGCAGGTTGTAAACCTTGCAGAAAACAAAATGCTTTACCGCTTTTATGCTTTTACGCTTTTATAGTTTTATGCTTTTATGGCAAACTGCCTGTTTGCAAACCCGATTTCCCTTCCTGGTTAAATACATTTTTTACTGCCTGCATTAAAACTGTAAGGCAAATAAAACGGATAATTTACCTGCTGTAAGATGTATGGCAGTGTTTGGCGTTCAAAGGCAGTGTTTGTCCGGGTATTGCATTGCAATACTCTTACGTACAGGTGCTTACTTTGTAAAATGATTTTTATTAACGGATTTATGCAAAAGACTTTTGACAAATCGGAGGGTAACAGCAACGGCATCGAGACCTTTTTCCCTGTTACATTCAATCCGTCCCGCAGGGCGGATTTTTGTGTTCACCGGAACACGGCAAGTTGTGTTTTGAGGCACTCGAAACCGAGTTAGTGCCTCAAAACAACTTGCCCTTTGCAGGGGGCAGAAAACACCTTCCGAAGTCAGGGTTTTGTATGGATTTTAAAATGGATTTGTGATGAACGAGAACAGAAACAAAAAACAGAATAAGGGTGGACGGACACCCAAAACAGACCCAAGCATCCACCGCCACGTTTTCCGTCTTACAGACGAAGAAAACACGAAACTTTTATCGCTTTTTGATGCATCGGGAATGACCAATAAAGCAAAATTTATCATCGGCTTGTTGTTCGGTAAGGAAATGAAATCAGTAAAAATTGACAAAGGAACGGTTGATTTTTATATGCGATTGACTTCGTTTCATAGCCAATTTCGCTCCGTTGGTGTAAACTATAACCAGATTGTAAAGCTGCTGTATAAGCATTTTACCGAGAAAAAAGCGGCTGCATTCCTGTACAAACTGGAAAAACAGACGGCTGAAATGGCGATGCTATGCCAAAAAATCATTCAACTTACCGAAGAATTTGAAGCAAAACACCTGAAAAAACAAGCTTAGAAATGATAGCAAAAATCGGTAGAAGCGGAAATTTATATGGGGCATTGGCATACAATCAACTCAAAGTGGAGCATGAAAACGGACAAATTTTGTTTGCCAGTAAGATGATTGAAACCGCTAACGGGCATTATTCCGTAGCACAATTAGCCCAATCTTTTGCGCCTTACCTAATAGCCAACCGCAATACCGAGAAACATACGCTGCATATTTCGCTCAATCCCGACCCGAATGATAAGGTAAGCAATGAAAAATATCGGGAAATGGCAGAACAGTATATGCGGGAAATGGGTTACGGCGAACAGCCTTTTGTGGTGTTCAAACATACCGATACCAGCCGCAGCCATATACACATTGTATCGGTTTGCGTGGATGAGCAGGGAAAAAAGATCTCGGACAAATTCGAGAAAATGCGGTCGATGAATGTATGCCGTGAACTGGAAAAACAACACGGGTTGATACCCGCCACCGACAAAGAGCGTAATCAGACTGATCAGGTTTTCCGTCCGGTTGATTATCGGGCAGGCGATGTTAAGAGCCAAATCGCTTCAGTCGTTCGTCACCTGCCAAACTATTACCAATATCAAACATTGGGAGAATATAATGCCCTGCTTTCCCTGTTCAATATTACCGCCGAGAAAATAGAGGGCGAATTGCAAGGGAAAATGCAGCAGGGCTTATTGTACATTCCATTGAATGAAAATGGTGAAAGAGCCGGGCATCCGTTTAAGGCTTCATTATTCGGGAAGAGCGCAGGGCTTTCGGCTTTGGAACTGCATTTTGCGAAATGCAAAACGGCTTTGAAAACCAGCCCCACCAAACAGACCTTAAAATCCGCCGTTAGCATTGCCCTGCAATCTACAACTGATGAATTGAGCTTTAAAAAGCATTTGGCAGAACAAGGTATTAATGTCGTGGTAAGAAGAAATGATACGGGCCGAATATACGGAATGACATTTATAGACCACAACTCAAAAGCTGTATGGAATGGTTCACGTTTGGCAACAGAACTTTCTGCCAACGCTTTTAACGATTATTGGAATAGTAGTCGTCAATCGGAGAAAAAAGAACCAGACATACGACAGTCAAAAACACCCACATCAGATGATGCAGATCTTCCCGAGGAAGCCCCACACCATCTGTTCAATTTCTTAAATACTGACAAACATGAAGATGGTTTGATCGAAGCGTTGGGCGGATTGCTTCCCGAAGCTCAAGGCGAAGATTACGAGGAACAGGATTTTGCTAACCAAATGAAAAAGAAAAGAAAACGCCGCAGAAATTCTGGATAAGCAGATTAAATACACTGGTATATTAAGACGGATGCTGAATTAAAAATAGGTTGAGATACCAAAACTAAAACCACCGAGCAATACCGGAGGATTCGCAAAGAAGTCACGGCTACGCTGGTGCCTGTAGTTCAATCGCAATACGGTTTCAGAATTTGGACGGAAGCTCAATCCTCCCACCACACTCCACAGATCTTCACCAATATTATCGCCAGTTTCCCTAAGCTTCCCCACATTCCAATCCACATATTCCAAACGGCAGGCAAGGCTTAGGGATGCTTTTGGCCATCCCAATATTTTTCGTTGTAAAACAGGTTGGACGATATCGACAAATCCGCCTTGTTGCCGCTCACCATATTGTTGAGTATAACTTTCCGGAACCATTAGTTTAATCCATGCCCATTCACCGGTAATAAAAGTCTTTATGTGCGGAATCTTCGTGTTAAAATCAACTGCATATACACTCAATGTCCGTTTTTCGTCGATAACGTTGCCATTGTCAATGTACCTGTTGTAAATACCACCCATGTAAGAAATGCCAATTTCACCTATCCTGTTATTTCTTGCTGCCAGTTTTCCTGAAAAGAGTGGTTGCCCGGTGAGACTTAACTCGAAACGGTCGGTGTTGGATTTTGTCGCAGCCAGGTACGTTTTGCCCTGTTCATTGTTAATGATGGATTGATCAAATCCTCCCGAAACATAAGCTTCATAACCGAACATCCAGTCGTCATCGTAATGTTTACCATACAATCCGAATCCGGCGTTGCTCCAGGTGGAAGGCAAAAGCTGTGTCGCTGAAATTGGACGGTCTGTAAACTCCCACTTAGGCCCGTCATGGTTTTGATTGAATGCACCGATCGGACTAAGGATAATCCCCCCACGCAAGTTCAGCAAAGGATGAAACTCCATGTCCAATGCCGCAAATTCGATGTTGATCTCCTTAGTACCATTCTCAAATTCAAGCTCGCTCATGAACTTGATGCGCTTGCTGATCGTGGATGCCATAAAAATGGTGAACCTCCTGAATTGGAACTGGTTTCCCTGGCTTACCCCGTCCTGGCCAATATGTTGCCAGTTGGCCTCCATATATCCACCCAAAGCAACGGGCAGTTTGCCTGCTGAAAGCATTGGTCTATTATATATCGCATCCATATTCATCGTATTGTTCAGGGAATCCTTGTTTTCCGCTCTCCTGAACAGGGTAGAATCAATCTGAGCGTGTACCAGCGCTGGTACAAACAGACTGACACTGATTAAAAGTGTAACGTAGTATTTTTTATGCATGTTTAAGTGATATTTTGAGTTGGTCGTTAACGATATTTACAGAAAAGGAGCGCAAGCTCTCCCGGGCTGGCCCATTTTGTACCTGCCCTTTGTTGTTGAATTCACTGCCATGTGCAGGACATTGCAGTATATCGCCGAAAGCCTGTAATTCTGCGCCCTGATGAGTGCATTGCATTAGCACTGCACTGTATTCGCTTTCTGAAAAACGGAATACATATATTGGGTATCTTAGTTGGCCGTGTTCCACAATAATGTATTTTCTGTAGGTTTCCTGTCCGCCCTTACCTGAAAGGAAACTACTCAACGGAACGGAAAGATCGGAGCCCATAATCTTACCTGATATGGACTTCCCCGTAGCACATCCTTCCAACAGTACAAGTGCCAGACCTGTACTGAGGCAGGCAAAGCCACATTTTTTGATAAATTGCTTTCTGTCCATATTATAATGATTTGAGGAATTTGATAATCGCGGCTTTATCTGTTGGAGACAGTTTGTTGTACTGCTGACGGGAAGCTGCCGCTTCTCCTCCGTGCAGCTCTATTGCCTGTTCAATGCTGGTTGCCCTGCCATCGTGCATCAGGAAATACTTTCCGCCCTGTGAATTAGGGGATAGACCCAGCCCCCATAATGGCGGTGTCCTCCATTCATTGGTCTTTGCAATACCTTCGGTGTATCCGTCATCCAGGCCCGGACCCATATCATGCAGCAACAGATCGGTATAGGGATAAAAATCCTTGAATGCAAGTGCCGAAATCGGGGCATTGCCCGTAGTTAGTTTGGGTTGGTGGCAACTGCTGCAATTCACCTGCGTAAAAAGGGCCTTTCCCTTTATTACCTCCGAATCGGTCTGATTACGGGGGATGGGTGCCTTCAAGGTTTGTAAATAAAAACCTACGTTGTTCACTCGCTGGGTAGAAATTTCAGGATCTGCATTCTGCCCGGAATACACATCTATGGGATGGTAGAGCGTAGATATCCCCATATCCTGTGCGAACGCGTCTACCGTCTGTTGAAGAAGATCATAAACACTGGCCTTCTTACCGAACCGCCCGATATACCTGCCATTCTGAGAAATGCTTCCGCTACGGGGCTTGATATAAGATGGAATATTTATCCAGTTTACCCTGCCGGAGATGCCGTCCCCATCCAAATCATTTGGATCAGCCATTTGGAGCAGTACATCATCAGGAACAAATTCAAGAAGCCCCAGTCCTGTAACTGCTGGGGGCGTAAACCTCGAAAAGGTAGCTCCCATAGGTAAAACTTCCGGTTGATAGCCTGGGATAGCTCTGTTCTGTAACTGTGGACCGCCCAGATGCAAAAACTGGTTACCCGTTTCGTCTACCTGACCAAAACGTGTCAATGTGCTGAATGGGTTTCCCTTACCGTCTCCTGCATGGCAGCTCACGCAACTGTTTGAAACAAACAAAGGACCGAGCCCCTTTTCAACGGTAAATACTTCATTATTAAAGGTTCTGTCGCCATCATTGAAGCGTTGCATTTCCGAAAGACTAAGCCCCTCAATCGGACCGTCCAGCAAGCTGTCTTCCAAAGGCAATCCGGGCTCAAACTTTTCGCAGGCCTGTATTCCGACTATCAGGGCTATAATTCCCCCGATTATAATTTGTGATTTTCTCATTTGCTACTTGTTCTATTCATTACTTTTCAATTTGGTTCATTATCCATCTGGAAACACCTAATAAGTCAATGCTAAAAAACATTAAAAGACTACCTTAAAATATAAATTAGTCTTACAAAAATAATAAGTTAGACTAAGCTAACAAATAAAGTTTGTTTAAAATGTTAGAGCGGTCTAATAATTTGTAGATTTGTTATATGATTTCGGAAACTGAAGAAAATTACCTGAAAGCTTTATTTGTCTTATCCATTGACAAAGGTGAAGTGAATATATCGGAGCTGAGTAAGCAATTGGAAGTTAAGATACCTACAGCTAATAGCATGATGAAACGCCTTACCGAGAAAGAGCTGGTCATTTATGAAAGCTACAAGCCAGTCAAGCTTTCTGCGAAAGGAAAAAAGGAAGCCGCCCTGATAATCAGGAAGCACCGGCTTACCGAAATGTTCCTGGTGGAAAAGATGGGCTTTGGATGGGAAGAGGTTCATCTTATTGCCGAACAGATCGAACATATCCGGTCATCGGCATTTTTCGAGAAAATGGATGAATTACTTGGGCATCCGAATGTTGACCCTCACGGATCACCGATACCGGACATAAACGGAAAGATCACAACCGAACACTATCTGAGGTTAAGCGACCATAAGAAAGGAGATAAGGTCGAATTTATGGCAGTTTCCCATTCTTCCGAAGATTTGCTGAAATTCCTGAACAGCAAGGAACTTGTACTAGGTACTGTTTTGTTTATTGAGTCCATAGAACCATTCGATGGAACAATGTCGGTTTCCTATGATAAAAGACAAAATGAGATGCTGAGCAGCAAAGTCTGCGACAAACTTCTGGTGAGAGGAGCTGAAGGTAATTCCTAAAATCAATCTGAAAATTATAGTCTTCCCGCCAAATACTGCCACTCGATGCCACTGGCTGCCACATTCCTATAGCCACCCCTTATAGCGTTTAAATTCACGCCCGAACATTAAAACTAAAATAATGCAAGGGGAAGATGATTTAAGAGGGTTGGCCAAGATAATGGCTTTTATGCGGGCAGTGAGTATTCTTTTGGTACTGATGCACCTTTATTGGTTCTGCTACGGTTTCTTTTTAGAGCGTGGCTGGACGTTGGAAGTAATCAACAAAATATTAGGGAATTTTGACAGAACTGCTGGTTTGTTTTCACATACCCTTTATACCAAAGCATTTGCTCTGGTGTTGTTAGCTTTGAGTTGTTTAGGTACAAAGGGCGTAAAGAATGAAAAAATAACATGGTCAAAAATTTACGCGGCTTTAGGCGTTGGTTTTGTGCTGTTTTTCCTGAACACACCATTGTTAAAACTATCTCCCGCAACAGGTACATTCCTATATATCCTTACTATTTCGTTAGGTTATATCGTTTTGCTTATGGCTGGGGTATGGATGAGCCGCTTGCTCCGCACCAATCTTATGGACGATGTTTTCAATAATGAAAACGAAAGCTTTCAACAGGAAACCAAGCTGATGGAAAATGAGTATTCCGTCAATCTGCCCACCAAGTTTTACTACAAAGGCAAATGGAACAACGGTTGGATAAACATTGTAAATCCTTTCAGGGCATCTATTGTACTCGGCACTCCAGGTTCCGGAAAATCATATGCTATCGTAAATAATTACATCAAGCAACAGATAGAAAAGGGCTTTAGTATGTATATATACGATTTTAAATTCGACGACCTTTCTACCATCGCCTACAATCACTTACTGAAACACCGGGACAAGTACAAAGTGCAGCCCAAATTCTACGTCATCAATTTTGACGACCCTCGCGGAAGCCATCGGTGCAATCCACTCAATCCCGACTTTATGACGGACATTTCAGATGCTTACGAAGCGGCCTACACGATAATGCTGAACCTCAACAGGTCGTGGATACAGAAGCAGGGCGATTTTTTCGTGGAAAGCCCAATTATTCTTTTGGCTGCTATAATCTGGTATTTGAAAATTTATGAGAATGGAAAGTACTGCACATTCCCACACGCCATCGAATTACTGAATAAAAAGTATTCGGATGTATTCACGATTCTTACCTCGTACCCTGATTTGGAAAATTACCTATCGCCATTTATGGATGCGTGGCAAGGTGGCGCACAAGATCAACTGCAAGGTCAGATTGCATCGGCAAAAATTCCTTTATCGAGGATGATCAGCCCGCAACTCTATTGGGTGATGACAGGTGATGATTTTACGCTGGACATTAATAACCCCAAAGAACCAAAAATTTTATGCGTTGGCAATAATCCTGATCGTCAAAATATTTACTCCGCAGCTTTGGGTTTATACAATTCACGGATCGTAAAACTGATTAATAAAAAGGGACAGTTAAAGAGTTCTGTTATCATAGATGAGCTGCCTACGATTTACTTCAGAGGACTGGACAACCTGATCGCAACTGCCAGATCAAACAAAGTAGCAGTATGTTTAGGATTTCAGGATTTTTCGCAATTAACAAGGGACTACGGCGACAAGGAAAGCAAGGTAATTCAGAATACTGTCGGTAATGTATTCAGTGGTCAGGTTGTAGGAGAAACCGCAAAGAGCCTTTCGGAACGCTTTGGAAAAGTGTTACAGAAACGTCAGAGTATGACCATCAATAGAAATGATAAATCAACATCTATCTCCACACAATTAGATAGCCTGATACCCGCATCCAAAATATCAACCTTGACACAAGGTATGTTTGTGGGTTCTGTATCAGACAACTTTGATGAACGTATCGAGCAAAAGATTTTTCATGCAGAAATTGTAGTGGACAATGAAAGGGTAGCCGCTGAAACCAAAGCTTACCAGCAGATACCACAAATCCTTTCTTTTGTAAATGAGCAGGGAAAAGATCAAATGAAAGAGGAAATTGAAAGCAATTACAAACGTATAAAGTCAGACATCCTGCATATTGTTGTGAGTGAAATAGACCGGATAAAAAATGATCCTGATTTGCAGCATTTGGTACAGCAAGATTAACCATATTGACTCAGTAAACAACTGAAGAATTTAGCAATAGTAGCCATTTGCGGGATTTCATTTGAATAACGGCGTTCGCTATCGCAAAACATCATAGTAACCTTGATCATCAGAAATAATCAGAATCAATGTAACAGACATGTGTACAAATAAATAAGACATTTTATTAGGCTCGCTTATTTTTTTCACTTTTTACTTGACCGTTGCCTATACTCCAACGTTTATCTTTGCGGGTTTAATGAATTTATATTAAATAAATATATGAGGAAAATTGGCATTTACTTTCTTTTCTTTTTCTTATGGTCGGCAAGCGTTTTTTCGCAGACCGTAGATAAAGATAAAGATTTACGAACATTAGTGAACCTATTAGATTACGTTTCCAAAGATTATCCGGTAGCGGTCGAAGACGGAAAAATCATCAACGAAGTTGAATTTGCTGAAATGACTGATTTTGCAGAAAAGTGTATCGCCCTGCAAAAAGAACTGTCATCTGTTATCAGTGATAAACGCTTTAATGAACTTCAAGGTTCGTTAAATGTGTTGCAACAATCCATATCCCAAAAAAAGGATAGTGAGGAAATATCAAAGATTGCCATCAACGCCAAAAACAAAATTTTAGACTTAGGAATTTTAAAGATTACGCCGAACCGTTACCCCTCATTAAAAAACGGTGCAGTTCTGTTTCAGGCAAACTGTGTATCGTGTCACGGAAATAAAGGGCTGGGCGACGGTATTGCAGGGAAAGGGCTTGACCCCAAGCCGACCAATTTTCACGAAGCTGAATTATCTCCACTGCAAGCATACAACGTGATAAAATTGGGAATTGAGAGGACGGGAATGGTATCTTACGACCATCTTTCAGAAGATGAAATTTGGGATTTGTCCTTTTATATCTTATCGCTTAAACACGATAAAGCAGATGGGAAAATCGCATTCCCCAACCGTTTGCATTTGGACAGTATCAGTAAGTGGAACGATAAAGAACTACAAAACTTCTTAGACAAATCATCTTCCAATAAAATCACTGTTGGGCAGGTACGCCATTATGAGCCTGAAAGACCGAACCCGTTAGATGTGGCAATCGAAAACCTGAACCTTTCTTATGATACTTTCAAGAATGGGGATAATAAGCAAGCCGAAAAATATGCTTTGACTTCTTATCTGGAGGGCATAGAACTGGTCGAAAATCTACTTAGTGCATCTTCGCCGACATTGGTAAGGGATATTGAGCGGGATATGATTGCGTATAGAAAAGCACTTCAAAATAGTGACAAAGCAGATGCGGAGCGATATTACAATACGCTGAAAGAAGATATAACATCGGCAAAAACACATTTGGCAGAAAAGGATTATTCTTTTGCATTTATCTATGGCTCTGCTTTATCCATTCTGATACGGGAAGCATTGGAAGCCTTGTTAATCATCCTGATTATCCTAAGCATATTAAGACCTATGCAGCTTAAAAGGGCATTCGTAGCCGTACATTCGGGTTGGGTCTTAGCTGTTCTGATTGGTCTTGCAAGTTGGTTCTTTGTAGATAAACTGATAAACCTAAGCGGTGCTTCAAGGGAATTGATGGAGGGCACAGGTGCTATCCTCGCCGTGTTGGTGTTGCTGTTTGCAGGTATATGGTTGCACTCCCATTCGGAAATGTCAAAATGGACACACTTTGTAAAAACTAAAATCGACCGTATTTCTGAAACGGGAAACTGGATTGGTCTGTTTATTTTCTCTTTCGTGGTTGTTTTCAGGGAAGCATTTGAAGTGGTGCTGTTCCTGTCTTCACTTAAGCTGAACAATCCTGATGTGGCAGGCTCTGCTATTAATTGGGCGTTATTAACCTCGGTTGTGATTGTAGCCATCATCACTTTTGTTTTCCTTAAATACACTAAAAAACTGCCAATCGGTAAATTCTTCAAGATTGCATCTTATATGGTAGGTGTATTAGCAGTTGTTTTAGCAGGTAAAGGCGTTATGGCATTTCAGGAAGCAGGTTATATTCCGATTACACCTATTGAAAATATGCCTCAGATAGATTTGTTGGGTATCTACCCTAATGTACAAACTATTTCGGCGCAGGTGCTTGTACTGGTTATCATCGTATTTTTCAATTGGAAAAATCGAAAAAACATACAACAGCAAACCTTCAATAAATAGGCTACTGTTTTTGTAATCAAAGCACAGGTTTGTAAACACAACAAGAGCATTCGTAATGAATGCTCTTGTTGTTTAATACAGGTATAAGGCTAAATGTTATTTGCCCCAAAAAGTATCTTCAGCTTCCTGGTCTTCAGAGAACAACCATATCTCGGTAATTTTTCCCGCTTCAACCTGAAACAAGTCAATACCCGACATATCCATTTTACGGTCGTCAATCGTTCCGCTGAAACGCAATGGCATTGCTACCAAATTACCGTTACCCATTAAATTGCCGTTCGGTGTCAGGGCGAAAGTCCCTTTGGAAACTTCCATCATACTGCTTATCATCTTACCGATTTCGTCAGCCCCTTTTTTCAATCCTGAAAACTGATTGTTCCCAGGCTGATGCCATTGGACTTCTTCGCTGAAATATGAAAATGCGGTTGGCACATCGCCTTTTCCCAAGGCTTCTACATAAGCCATTATTACTTCTTTAGCTGCCATAATATTCTCTTTTTTAAATGATTATTGTACAAAATTATTGCAATTCTTACCTTTGTATAAGTACACACCTATTGGTAATGTACCTACCTAATGGTTAGAAATATTGATTATCAGATGGAAAAAAGTCAAAAAATTATTAAGCAGTCAGACGAAAATTGTCCTGTCAGAAAATCACTGGCGTTGCTGGGCGGCAAATGGACGTTACTAATATTATTCCAAATAAATGACAGGGTGTTGAGATACGGGGAACTCAAACGGTGCATTCCTGATATTAGTGAAAAGATGCTCATCCAAGAATTAAACTCCTTAGTTGAAAACAAATTGGTGTCGAAAAAAGCATATCCCGAAATTCCACCACGGGTTGAATACTGTTTGACGGAATTGGGTTTAAAGACCCTGCCTATCGCTGATAAACTGGCTTCTTTCGGATTGCAGAATTTAAAATAAAATGGTTTATCCGGCTTGTGTGTTTATTACGGAATTGCTTACACTATCCACAGGTCTGTGTGAGCAATCCTTAACCCTGCGGTACAATTATTGGACAGCAGTTTTCATTTGCAATTTTGGTACTGGTTGGGCTGCAACAAGTTTTTAAACCATTCAACAGCATTGAACGGACTTTGAGCAACTCTTTGATTTTATCATCAATCCGGCTCACTTTATCCTGAATTTTATCTGCAATATTCTGACAGGTTGCTTCATTGGCATCTATCATATCAAGCACGTCAGATACTTCCGTTAATGTGAAGCCCATATTCTTAATCCATTTTATGGACATCAGCCGTTGGAACGTTTCTTCTGAATATTCTTTGTAATTATTATTTCTTCTTTCTTTTCTATCAACCGTGATTAACCCCTGTTTTTCGTAGAAGCGGATGGTGTCTTTGGATAGCCCGCAACGTTCTGATAATTCGCCTATTAACATGTTTTATATAATTTTTCTCTTTTTTTACTTGACCGTGGACTATACTCCATAGTTTATCTTTGCAAAGATAAACAATAACATATAATATAATGACAACAGATAACCCAATCAGAACGGTAATATTAACAGCGATGTTTTCTATGCTCGCAATTTGTAGCTATTCGCAAAACCAATCAAAAAGTACAGCTATGAAAAAACAGAACGGAAGTGTTTGCAGCGACGATTGCACCGCAAAAAATAAATCAGACCAAATGTCCTGCAAGCTAACAAGCCCCGAACTTCAAAAAAGAAAAGAAACGGTTATTGCCAGTTTGAAGCAACAAATATTGGAGAAAAAGGAGCTTCAGAACGGCTACGCCTTTAAGTTTAAAGGAACGGACGAGATTTTGGACGAACTCACGGAGTTTATAAAAACGGAAAGGGAATGTTGCGACTTTTTCACATTTGCAATGTCCATAGGTGGCGATAAAAAAGAAGCGTGGCTTGAATTAACAGGCGCAAACGGCGTGAAAGAATTTATAACCGCAGAACTTGGATTTTAAATAGAACCTGTATTTAAAACAACCTAAAATGAACAATTAGTAAGATAATATAAAAGATATTTAGTTTTTAAGATGATTGAAAAAGGATGCACAACTTCAAATTGTGAAACAAAAAAAGTATCAGAGGACATTTCAATATTAGATAGATACCTGACCGTATGGATTTTTCTCGCAATGATAACCGGAGCAGGCGTAAGCCATTTTTTTCAAGGCTCCGTAGAAAAAATTAATGATGCCTTTACCGTAGGCGGGCATACCAATTTACTCCTTGCTTTCGGGCTAATTCTGATGATGTACCCGCCTTTAGCAGAGGTACGTTTCGGGCTGCTTCCAAAAGTTTTCAAGGACATAAAAGCATTGGGGCTTTCGCTCTTGCTGAACTGGGTCATTGGTCCGCTTATTATGTTCGGGCTTGCCATCGGATTTTTCGCTTACATAGCACCTAATTTTATCGGACAGGATGCCCGGTGGGCGCCATATATGGCAGGTCTTTTACTTGTCGGGATTGCCCGATGTGTGGCTATGGTTTTGATATGGAACAGGCTCGCAGGAGGCAGCAGCGAATACGGTGCTGCTTTTGTTGCGCTCAACAGTATATTTCAGATAATTACTTTCGGTTTGTACGCCTGGATTTTTATTTCGGTTCTGCCGACATATTTCGGTATGGAGGGTACGATAGTCGAAGTAAAATTTATGGAACTTTTCCATAGTGTGCTGATTTATTTAGGTATTCCTTTTGCACTTGGCATTCTTGGAAGATATTTCCTTATCAGGGCAAAAGGGGCAGAATGGTACGAGAATATCTATCTGCCTAAAATTGCACCCCTTGCAGTTATAGCCCTCATCTTTACGATTTTCGTGATGTTCAGTCTTCAGGGGGAACGAATGCTAAAGCAGCCATTTGATGTACTTTGGATTGCTATACCGATGTCGGCATATTTCTTAATTATGTTTTTGGTCAGCTTTTTTTTAACTCAACGTATGGGCATTGACTATCGTAGAAGTGCCACATTGGCGTTTACGGCTTCCGGTAATAATTTTGAACTTGCTATTGCTGTTGGCATATCTGTTTTCGGTATCGCTTCTCCCGTTGCCTTTGCTACGGCAATCGGTCCACTGGTAGAAGTCCCCGTTCTGATTGGTCTTGTACATTTAAGCCTCTACTTCAAGCGTCGTTTCTTTCGAGGTAACGAGGGCGATAACCTAAAAGAAGAAATGATGAATAAATAATCATTTATAAAATACGTTGCCATATAACAGGGGGCTATTCTAAAAAAAACAGTTCTCTATTTTCAAAATTAAACAATCATGTATTAACATCTGCACAACTGAATACCGAGTTTTTAGGTGTGGAAGACATTTTCGAAGCATACAAATCAATGGAAAATTCTACAAAAAAAATACACTCTAAACTGGAACTAGATATTAGCGAATTGGAGGTTGAGGTGGATTGCTCCATACAATGGATTGAGGCTGCTATATATCTAATTCTCGAATGTCTGTCAGAATTAAAGGAATATATTTTAAGTGAAGGGTTTAAGAAGAATAATAGACAATTTCGATTTTCGGATTCCAGAAATCTAATATTATTGCAAAGCTAAATGCCATTTACCTTGAAGCTAACCATCGTTTTTCTACTTCACACTACCCTAAACTTGCGAAGATATCTATCAATGCCTTGATACCTGTTTACATCGAGGGCAAGCTGAATATTACAAATCTTAAATAACATTATGATACTTCGTTGAAACAGACAGCAAACAAAATAAAATTAACGGAATTAATAGCTACGTTAAATTCGCACTGGTTATTTAATAGTGGTAATGCATAATGACATTGATAGCCAAAATATTGTAGGATCATCTGTTCATTTTGTTCATTGTTAAAACTCAAGCTAGTTAGTTTGACTATCGCCCCTAAAAATCATTTTATTACAATTAATGTTTCAAGGCTGAATTTTATGACGTATTTCTCATTTAATCTAAGAATTATAAGATCAATGTGATTAGGAAATTTATCAATTTCTACAACTTCACCTAAATTGACAACAAAATCACCGGTTTTGATTTCCTCTATGGGGATAGCTTTAAATTGGGAAAGACTTTCGATATTAAGCATTTGCAGTTAGACTGGGTTAAACAATAGTTATACATTGTTGCTATTGACATATACCATTTTGCTGGAGACATTTATATATCCGAGTGAAAATAACGGGGAAAAATCAAACCTGATTTAATCCCCGTTCATTAACGCTCTCATTATCAAACATAAGCATTTAAATTATTTAAAAAAAATTACTGTGACATTTTATGTGAACGGTTATTTTTTTAAAGATTATTAGGAAAGAATTTAACAATCTATTTTATAGTACACCTTTTGGCAAATGGACACCTTTTGTTCTTAAAATATCCTCTGAAACAGATGAAGCTTCCTTTTGCTTTTCCTCTTGCGCTTCCACGGGTTCTTCCTTAGGCTCAGGCATGATAGATAGCTGGATTTTTCTTTCCACAGCAGCCAGTTCCGTTTTAAGTTCGCCTAATCTGTTTTCCTTGGACCATGTACCATCTACTACTTCCTGGAGAATAGGCAAATCCTTTTTTATTTCGGCAATTTTCTCCTGTTCCTGCTTTACATAGCCAGGTAGTTTTTCAAGCGCCCTTAAAAAATTCATGGATGCAGTTTCAGGTTCTTTGGCCATTATGCCGTTGTTGTAAGTGTATTTGATATTGCCCTCGCCCTGTACCAAAAATCGGTTTACGTGAATGTCCACGCCCTCTTTTTCGGAGATTTCGGTTTTGACCAATAAGGTAAATCCGTACAGACTTCCTATTTCTTCATACTGCCCTCCGGTACGGGCTTTGTCCGCAAGTTGATTAAGCTTGGCACCGATTTGCTTCATATCGGCATTCGGCGGTAATCCTTCCAGTAAAACAGGGTTTGCAACAGTGCCATCCTCACGTTTTTGTAAGCGCCCTTGTAAATTATCCCAATCAAGGCTCATTCGATGCAGTCGGGATTGCGTACTTTCCAGCATTTCCGTATAGTCCTGCAGTTTATATTTCGCACTGAATTTGGAACGGTTAAATGCCTGCTTTTCACTTTCCAGTCCGGCAATCTGTTTTTCCAGCTTGGCTTTATCCAGCAGGTCTGTATTTCCCGACAGGATAGCCACATATTCAGAAAAGTTCATTCCTGATTTTTCGTCCATACTGCCTTCATCAATAGTTCGCTTGCCCAAATTGTTGGTCTTTAACTGATCGATAAAAAGCTGCTTGTTGTACAGCAGGTTGAATTTGTAGCTATCCAAAGACTTTTCGACAGCGTAGATAATCACATCTACCTGGTTATCGGCAAAGAATTTAGCTATTTCATTGCCTTTACGGATGGCTCGCCCATCACGTTGTGCAAGATCGCTCGGCCGCCACGGTGTATCGAGATGATGTATGGCAACGGCTCTTTTCTGGGCATTAACGCCTGTACCCAACATACTTGTAGAACCGAACAACACACGGATCTTACCCTCATTCATCCCTTTAATCAGTTCTTTGCGTTGCTTATCACTTTTAGCTTCCTGTATAAACCGGACTTCATGTGCGGGTATGCCATGATCCTCTACCAGCTTGCGTTTGATTTCCGAATACACGTTCCATTCGCCAGGCTTGTAAGTACCGAGATCAGAGAAAACGAACTGTGTTCCTTTTTGGGTATTATACTGGTTATAATATTTAGCGATGTTTGCCGCACAGTGCGAGGCCTTATTATCGGGATGGTCATCATACCTGCCGCTTACCATCCGCATATCAAGCGACATCTTGCGGGCATAATCCGTAGCTATAAGCATCTTTGCTTTTTCTTCGCTTTGTGATAGAGGTGCTCTCCCAAGAAGTTCCGCATTGCCTGTTTTGGCAAAGTCCATCAGTTTTTTGATAAAGACTTCCTGATCTGGTGTAGGCGGTATGTTATACAGCACTTCGTTCTTAACCGGGCGATCAATGCCAATATCTTTTGCTGTGCGGTAGTCCGTGATTTCTGAGTAGAATTGGGCCAATTCCGGCACTTTGATGAAATAGCGAAAGCGCTCTTTCGCCACTATGTTATTAGCCACCGAAAATTCATAATCGGTTGTTTTCCGAGCATAGATAGCCGCCCATGCATCAAAAGAATGGATACCCTGTTTTTCCATTGCCCTTGGCCGCAGGTATTTGAAAAGCAGGTATAGTTCGGTCAGGGAGTTGCTAATGGTAGTACCCGAAAGAAAGGTTGCGCCCATGTCCGCATTGGTACGGTCCTGAATGGTACGGATGGCGAATAGCAGGTTCATGGCTTTAAGGCTGCCGTCTATGTTTCCCAATCCTGCTACCCGTGTGTGACGGGTATTGAACATCAGGTTTTTAAATTGGTGACTTTCATCCACAAACAAGTGGTCTATACCCATCATTTTAAAATCTACGACGTCATCTTTGCGGTTTTCGATATCGTGTTCAAGGGTTTTAAGTTTCACCTCTAGGTTTTCTTTCCGTTTGATTACTCCCGCCAGCATTCCCCTGGTCACTTCCTTGCCTTGGGATTGCAAGGCATCTAAATTACGCTCTACACTGTCCAGCTCTATTTCGAGGATTTCCTTTTGTATTTCGGGCGATTGCGGTATCATCCCGAATTGGTCGTGTGTCAATATCACACAGTCCCAATCATTATTTTTAATGTCCCCAAAAATCCTCAGGCGCTTTTGGGGCGTAAAATCTTCTTTGCCCGGAAACAGGATCTTGGCGTGTGGATAAGCGGTACGATAGGCTTCGGCAATTTCGTGAACGTTGCTTTTCAGTCCAATAATCATTGGCTTGTGGGCAAGTCCCAAACGTTTCATTTCCTGTGCGGCAGTGCACATCACCAATGTCTTGCCTGCACCTACTTCGTGGTCGCAGATAGCACCGTTGTTCAGCTTTATCATCCAAACCGTATCCTTTTGGCTTGAATACAGGTCTTCAATACCCAAAGCCTTACGATCTAAGCCTGGAAAGTCCTGATGGTTGCCATCGTAGTTCGGCCGAACGAAGCAGTTGAACGTGTCGTTGTATTGATCGGTCAGCCTGCTTTTAAATTGGTCGTTTTGCGCATGTAGCCAATCGGTAAAGGCGGTGCGTATTTCGTCTATCTTCGTGTTAGCCATTTGTATGGCTTCCATATCTCTCACTTTTACTTCCTGATCGCCAACCCTCATTTTCTTGGTAATGTCTGGCGTGGTATTGACCAATGCATGTTTGAGCAGGGCTATCCCGTCAAACGTCCGGCTTTCGGATTTAACGGCATATTTTTCCCAAATGTGCATATTACCCTGATGACACTTTACGGAAAAATCGTCGGAGCTTTCCGAGTAATGAACATTAACATCTGCATCGAACAGGTGGGAAGCAAAACGGGCATAAATACCTGTGGGTATCCAGCGTTCGCCAAGGTTAAAATCCAGTTCTTCAAATTCGATCCGCCTTGGTCGGGCTTCTTCCAGAACGTTGAGGCTTGTTTTGGCTTCGGTATCTTCAGGATTATTTTCAATATAGCTGCGTACCTCTTCAGCTTTCTCTACAACGTTCCCCGCAGTCCAGCGTTCGGCTATTTCGTATCCCTTTTGCAAAGGATTGTAATAAATGCGGCCATGTAAGGCTTCTTTCAGGGCGTCAGCGTTCATACCGCTGATTTCGGACATATACGCCAAATCCACACTTCCATATTTATTGAGCGTGGCTGCTAAGGCTTCTTCAGGATTGTCAGTTGCTATGGTTACTGTCGAAAAGCTTACAGGTCGGCTAAAGATATCCGCTTTGTGTACAACGCCACCGACTACACGTTCCAGGTAAGGCATTTCCTTACCCGAACTATCTGTTTTAATGAGCTTAATATTATCTGCATTGTTAAGGTTGCCATACCTTTTGACAAAAGCATCATAAAGGCGGTTCAGGTTTTGCCTTTCTTCCTTTTGTTCGACCTGATACTGTGCCTCGTTAGTGTAAAGGTGCTGGTACACATCACGGACTTCGATATATGCTTCAGCTCTTGCTCTTTGCAAGCTGGGTAGTTGCAAGGGATGAAATATGGCGTTTCCTTCTGCGGTATCCACTTCTTGCAGGTGACCGACCCAACCTTTATCCATGGCAAGGCAATCATTACGATGGAACGATTGCAGTTCGCCACTATACGGGGCAACTTCGGGAATAGCTGCTTTAACAGGCTGGCTGCTTCCGTTTACACCTGAAAACAAATCTCCGATAGTTTCCTGCTTTTTGCCATCGTCAGATGGCGTTCCATTAGCTGCTTTATTGGTAATGGAAGCTGTGTATGGTTGCTGCATTGCACTACTGAAAAGGTCAGGCTGGCGACCTATTGCACCTCTTCTTTTGTTGGTGCTTTGCCTTTTGATTGATGTGGTCCGTTTGGGCGGAGCAAGAACTGCTACCGGTTCGTCCGTAGTTTCAAAAAGGTCGAAAATGCTCAGTTGTTTAAGTTCCGGTGGACTTTCACGATGAGCTGCCGGTGCAGACAGAGATGGTATTTCCTTTTGGATGTTTACGGGTTCAATGACCGGCGGTGTAACCTTTGGTTCAATAGGAATTTGTATCACCGGCTCTTCGTTCCGTTCGCTTACGTACAAATTCAAGTTAAGGTGCTTTCCAAAATCTTCATTAAGCATCTGTTTGAGGTCCTTGGCAATTCCGCTGGTACCATCTTTATGGAAATAGATAAGCGCTGGCTGTCCATAAGGGTCTGTATCCAGTTTGCGGTCTGTATGTACAATCCGTGTATTGTCTGAAAACAGTGCATTGCCAGGCGTATTGTATTCGGTCTGCCTACTTTGGCAAAATAGTTCTTCCGTTTCGTTCAGGCCTTGTTTAGCCGTATTCTTTTGCAGGACAATCAGGTCACTGCCAACCTCTGTCCCGGCATAATCAGTAAACAGATTATTAGGTAATCGAACAACTGAAACCAGGTTATTTTGTTGCTTCAAAGCCCTGCGTATCGGTTCGTTCTTTGGGCTGTTCAGAATACCCTGTGAAGTGATGTAAGCTAACAAACCGCCCTCACGGAGCATATCAGCACCTTTCAGAAAAAAGTAATTGTGTATGCTTCGGGCTGCCTGTACTTTCGCACTGTCCTTGCTTCTGGAATAGGTAAGGTCGAATACGGAGGTGTCGCCAAACGGAATATTGCTGGCTATGACATCATAGCTGTTTTGTTCCCTTTCGGAAATTTCCTCAAAACCTCCTATACGAATATTGCTTTCGGGATATAGCTGCTTTAAAATCTTGCCGGTGAGCAGATCCTTTTCGTAAGCAGTAACATCTGCTTTTGTGTTCGCTGAAAAAGATTGTATAAATGAACCGATACCCGCCGAAGGTTCGAGGAATTTGCGGATGTGCAGGCCGCTATCTCTAAAAGCAGCAGAAATTGCATCTATTACCTCCGGAGGTGTATAAAAAGCAGTTAGCACAGAGCTTTTCATACTATCTACATATCTCCGGTACTGCTTATCGTCTTGGGAATTTTCTTTGAGCAGTTGGTGAAGTTCCTGTGTAATCGGGAAAAGCTCGTGTTCTGTCTTTCTCCAATTATTAATATCTATTGCGCTGGCAATAGGGTTCAGTACGAATTTAAGGCCGCCAAATCCGCTGTATTGCATCATTGGCAGTCTTTCCCCTACGGAGGCTTGCCGTTTCTCCTTTTCCAGTTTAAAAGCAATTCGCAGGGCATCGATATTCTGTTGGAGATGTAGCTTTTTACTGAAGCCCATTTTCCTCTATCCATATTGCGATGGTTCCTGTTATTTCGGTATAGAGCAGCTCGTACTCCGGGCCATAAGCGAAATCATCGGTTAGCTCATATCTTGCGAAAACAGGCCCACAAACAGGAAGCATTTTCAGGGCGAAGGGCCGCAGCTCTTCATCGGCCATGATGGTATCAAACTCATTGCATACGATCTGAAAAACCGTATCGAATTTGGAGAAGTACAATCCCTCGAAAAGGATATAATTGGCAATTTCATCGCATTGCGCTATAGCGTTTCCCGATCGGAAAGCTCCATCGTAGGCATTGGCAGCCCACGATGATCGTTGCGTTATAAATTTTTGATCGTTTGCTTTTTCGGGAAAGCTACTGTTTAGTAATTCCTTCAGTCGTAACCTGAAATAAGAAAGGTTTTTTTGCTGTGTATCCATACAATTATTTGATTTTAGAATGCTACTTGAAGTCTAAAATTAAAGCAGGAAGACCCTGGCATTTAAGAGGTGGTAGTGTTTGGCGGTTAGAGGCAGTATTTGACGCAATAAACTTAGTAATGAGGGATTTAATTTGTATTTTTGTTAGTTATCAAACCAAACATTTTTAAGCGACAGATATTAGATAATGAATGAATTAGAACCTCTGAAGAGCATTTTTAAAGACAGATTATTTAAAATTCCCGATTACCAGCGTGGGTACGCCTGGACTACACGTCAACTCAAAGATTTTTGGGAAGATTTGGTCAATCTCCCAGCCGATAGGTTTCACTACACGGGACTACTCTCATTAAAAAAAGTGGACAAGAATACCTGGTCTAACTGGAATGATGAACGGTGGCTCATTGAAGACAGAGCCTTCAAGCCTTTTCATATTGTTGATGGACAACAAAGACTAACCACGTTTGTCATATTTATTCAGGCTATTTCGGAACAATTGAGGCTTGTTGCGGAAAATAAGGATAAGAAAGATGAAGATATTTATCTGGGCTCTTTTAGCCTGAAGGCGATTAAGGAAGAGTATTTGGTCATAGAAAGACCGCCGCAGTTGATCATTACAACCTACAAGTTTGGTTATGAGGTTGATAACCCAAGCTTCAAATTTCTAAGGCATAGGATTTTTATGGAACCCAATAGCGGAACAATCCAGGAAACCTTCTATACACTCAACCTTGAAAATGCAAAACGCTTTTTCAAAGAAAATCTGCAAAATTACCTTGACAAATACGGATTAAATGAAATCGAGGTCTTATTCAAGAAAGTCACGCAGAACCTAATGTTCAATGTCTATGAAATAAGTGATGACTTCGATGTATTTGTTGCATTTGAGACCATGAATAACCGCGGCAAAAAACTATCAAATTTAGAGCTTCTTAAAAATCGCCTAATCTATTTAACGACCTTATACGATGAGAAGGAACTCAAAAATGATGAGCGGATTTCTTTGCGTGAGAAAATCAACGATGCCTGGAAGGAAGTCTATTACCAACTGGGACGAAATAAACAAAATCCACTCAACGATGATGATTTTTTAGTTGCTCATTGGATAATGTATTTTCAATACACAAGAGAAAAAGGCGATGATTATATCAGGTTTTTGTTGGAGCAGAAATTTACACCGCAAAATATTTATGCAAAAACAGAAGTAAAGGTTAGTTCTTTACAAGATTTTGAAGAAGTCAGGGAAGATGAAGATACCGATCAGGAAGAAGTTGAGACAAATGGAGAAGAAGAAACCACAGTATTACGTTCGCAACTCTCTCCCAAAGAAATCGAAGACTATGTGAACAGTTTAAAAGCTGCTGCCGTTCACTGGTACAACACCCATAATCCGGTCAACAATCCAGACTTGACTGCACAGGAAAGCCTATGGATAGACCGATTGAACAGAATTGGTATTATCTATTTCCGCCCGCTTGTAACGGTAGCTTTCTTGAACAAGGATGTTAATTCGGATATGCGAGTTCAATTATTTAAAGCAATCGAGCGCTTTATATTTATCACATTCCGGCTTAGCCGGGCTTTCTCTACGTATAGAAACAGTGAGTTTTATCGGGCGGCGAGACAGTTGCGAAATGGCGAATTGACAATTGACAATATTATCCAGCGTTTGAATGATCGAATGAATTACTGTTTTTATACACCAGAAAATTCCACCGAAACTTATTTCGATTATACCTACTTCCAAAAATTCATCGACAAGAAATTTAAAAGTGGCGGTGGCTTTTATTATTGGAATGGACTTCGCTACTTCTTGTATGAATATGAAATGGAAAAGGTAAGACGAAGAGGCAGTCAAAAAATTGACTGGAAGCTTTTTGTAAGGAGCGAAAAAGACAAAGTTTCCATTGAGCACATTTATCCTCAAACGCCAACACACACGGGTTGGAAATCCAATTTTAAGGGCTATAAAAAATCACAGCTACCCTTTTTTCAAGGAACATTAGGAAATCTCCTGCCACTCTCGCAGAGTATTAATTCCAGTTTGCAAAATGACTGCTTTGATGACAAGAAAAGTGCTAAGTATAACGAGAAGAAAGAGAAAATAAGACAAGGTTATGCTGATGGTTCACATTCTGAAATTGAAGTTTCAGGCTACGCTGTTTGGAATGCTGATGCTATCCTCCATAGAGGCAACAAGCTGCTGGAATTTATGGAAGAACGTTGGGATCTGCAATTTGAAAATGAAGCTGCAAAGGCTGAGCTATTGTTTCTTGATTTTATGCTCGAAGAGGAAGAAGAGACAATACATACGACTGAAGAATAACCTATAAAACATTAATTTGAATGAATTATACAGAGAACATTGAACGTTTAAAAATACTGCTTACAGGAGCCTCCACCGATGTTACGATAACCAGTGAAAACGAAGCAGAATATAAAAGGCTAAAAAACGAACTGAAACAATCTGCTAAGTTTAAGGCCAACGAGCCAAAAGAATTTAAAATATGTGTTACACTCCAGGAATTTAGGAGGGAGATGCAGGCCAAAGGAGGTTATGCCGAACGGAGAAAATATATCAATCAACTCTTCTATCCGCTGATTTCTGATGAAAATTCCCTGTTGGACAGTATAGAGGAAATACAGCAAAATATAAACTTTGGTCATCTGAACCTTTTGCCCCAAGATATACAACAAAAAGGACGGGAAATGTCGGAAGTTTACCTTTATCTGTATTGTATTGAAAATTCGCTGCGAATATTTATCGAGGAAATAATGAAGACGGAAGCGGTAACCATACCGAGAAAGGTACAGGATACTATAGACAAATTGAAGAAAAGTGAGCAGGAAAGTAAATATTTGCCCATACGTGGAAACAGTGATCTCTTTTACTGCGATTTTATAGAGTTGGGAAAAATAATTGTTGGAAATTGGACAATTTTCGGAAAGTATTTCCCGAAACAGAATGAACACTGGTTGAATGTCATGGTGGACGAACTGTACAAGATACGATGTTTAGTTGCTCATAATAGTTATGTTGGCAAAGATGAGCGTGATGCGCTGAAAGTTTATTATAAGAGCATTACCGCACAATTGCGATTATAACATTGGGCATTATGGTCATCACAACGTGGTAATAATTTTAATAGATGGTTTTGTGCTAGGTAACTAAACTTTACTTTATGGCAGCACCCTTTATTTTGAAATTACGCTTAGCATTAGGCATAGAACCAGAAGAAGCTGCTGAGTTATTGCATATCAGTGTAAAGGAATATTTGACACTGGAAAATGATCCCAAGAAACATTTTTACACAAACCAGGCTAAAAACGCTTATGAACTGGATGACGCCGAAGATGAATGGTAACTTTGATCTGTTCACTCGGTTGCTCAATAAAATTAAGTGCGCCATTAAAAGCTAAATTTCATAAAACATGAAAAAATAGAATTTTTTGTATCCTTTTTACACTTCTCCGGTCTACTTACCGAACATTAAAATTTAAGTTTATGGACAAATGTAAATGCACTGATTGCGATTGCACTAAATGTAACTGTGGCAATTGTGAAGAAAAGGACTGTACTTGTACTAAATGCGAATGCGACAAATGTGACTGTTGCTAAAATCGTGAAAGGTTAGTTTATACACTAACCTTTCTTATTTTTGATTATGGAAACACAATTTCTATGGAACACGTTTAGTAAAGAACTGTATTTCTTTATCCTAAAAAGGGTAAACAATACAAGTTCAGCAGATGATATCCTTCAAAATACCTTTTTTAAGGTTCATAAAAATATTTCGACCATACGGCAGGATGATAAAGTGAAAGCCTGGCTGTTTCAAATTGCAAGAAATGAGATAGTAAATTTTTACAATCAGGAAAATGTGTTTAAAGAAGAGCTCAGTAACAGTGAGGAAACTGAAAATACTCAATATCAGAACATATGCTGTTTTAATAAATTCATAAATAACTTACCCGTCCCTTACAGGGAGGTAATTGAAATTGTATATATCAAAGGACTGAAACAGAGTAAAGCAGCAACACTATTAGGCATAACCCTTCCCAACGTTAAGGCAAGGATAAAAAGAGCAAAGGATATTTTGAAAAATGATTTTTATGAATGTTGCAAATATGAATTTGATATAACGGGTAAACTTACCGGAGAACCAAATTGTGCAACTTGTGGTACGCTGTAAGATTAGGATGCACCTTTTTAGAAAATCCAAGTCGGACTGGGGCTATCCGAAAAACCCCTTTCACTTTCCATCAATCCGCTTCAGGTCAGGTATCCCAAAAAAGGTATCATCTTCTGGATCGCTTCCAAAAACATTACCAAACACTAAATCCTCATCCAACATTTTTTTTGCTTCTGGGGTGTTATTGATAGTTGGTGCATCCAAGTTTTCCAAACCATATCGGGCAAATGCTTTGGCACTGACTGGGCGTTTGTTTTCATGATACATTGCCAGCATCCATGCAGTACGGCTCAGCATTCCTATAGGGTGCATACCGTATAGTTTTTGATGCATTATATTTTTGTCTCGAAGATCCGATGGTTCAATTTTACTAAGCAGATCTGGTTTTGTTACGTATTTTGCCATAATAGGCAGAACATTCTTCTGGATGAATGAAAATATATCGAGAGCCTCTTTTTCATTTTCCTCTTTATCGACGCCAATATGCCAGTAAGGCTTTTTTAGAGAACGTACAAGTTGCAAGGTCAGTTCACAACTTTGCGGAGCAATATTTTCTATATTGTCAGTTTCATAATCACCCATTTTTAGAACTGCTGTTGGCTGTATGCCAAAGAACAATTTAATCTGTTTATACTTACTTACTTCCAGTTCAAAGACAAAAACAAAGGATTGGGTTTCCATAGCGTACTTGAGGCCAGCCCCCTCAAATCCAATCTGTTTCATTAGCGGACTGAAAGTGTGGGCAAACTGCTCTTGCGTCTCTTTATTTATCATCGATTTAAGGCCTTAATCTTTAGCCTTCGCTTTCCGATAATGTTCTCGTTCCATCCGCAATAATTCTTCAAACAGCTTGGTAGCCTGTTCTACAGAAAATTGGTGTTGGTGATTATTTTCAATTCTTCCTGTTGCAACCATACCTCCATTACCCGCTGTTACCCCACAATTTTCATAAAAGTTATTGGTATAATAGAGTACTTGCCCTACATCAAATTTCTTTAATCCCTCAACGCTTACTCCAAGGGCAATGGCAACTTTTCCCAGGCGTTCATCATCCACGTTCTCGGTTTGTTCCAATTTAGATATCGCTTGCTTGCTAACGCCCATAAGGTCTGCCAGATCTTTTTGGGTAATACCGACTAATCGTCTTGCGCTACCTATTTTTATACCCATGTGGTTTTTGCCTTCCGAATACACGGTGTCTTTTTCTCTTTCCATAATTTATTTACGATTGATTTTTATGGTTTATAAATAATTCCAGTTTCTCTCGCTCACTTTGCAACAGGCGTTCATATAACTCCACCACTTTTTCCAAAGGGTTGTTAATTTGTGTAGCATTCACTGTACCTGTATTACCACTATTAAATGTAGAGCCGTTAACATCCTTGTAGCTATTAATATTGTAAATAGCCCTTTCCACATCGAATTTCTTAATCAGGTCAGGCGTAACGCCTAATGCAAAAGCTATCCGCTCCAATATTTCTGGCTCTATGACCGCTTCCCGTTCTATGGCTGAAATTTGGGGCTGGTTCATCCCTAATTCCTGGGCAAGCACTTCCTGCTTAATACCTAAATAAATACGGATACGCTGTGCGTTTCTCCCCTGATGATTTTCTTCCACCGTTTCCAATACGTGTACTCTATCTTCTTCTTTCATATTTCATCTTCATTTGATTTCGTAAATATAATAAAAGACAACCAAAAACAGATAATTGACAACCAAATTTGCTTCAAACAAACCTCATTATAAACGTTATTTGGAACAAATAACCTAAAATGAGGAGATTGATCAGCAAGTATATACAATACTATTGCCTTTCCATAATAAGAAAGGTGAAAGCTATTGTTTTATTCTTCTGCCTCAAATTCAGCCTTCGCTCCATTATTAAAAGCCCGGTTTAGCAATTTATAATACCTCACAGAGTATTATTCTATTGTAAAAAAAAATCTAACTAACCGGCAACAAAATGAGCAAACCTCTACGTAATAAGATTTCGATTTTTATAGCCTGCCATTGTCCGAGACTGATAATAGAGGGCAGGTATTTTTTAGTTTTTTGTTTCATGTTGTTTAGTGTCGGGGTAGCCCGTCCGCAGTCCCGAGAAGTCAGGACTGCAAACAACCAAAACATCACCGCATTAAACATCGGCGACCAAATTCCCGATGCACTTTGGAACACCCCTTTGCAGGTGGTGAACCATCCCCAGGGTAAACGGACCATCACTCTTGCCGATTATAAAGGTAAGCTGATCATACTGGATTTTTGGGCAACGTATTGTTCGCCCTGTATAAAGAATTTTCCAAAACTACATGCTTTGCAAAATGAATTTGCCGACAAGATAAAAGTGCTGGCAGTAACAGGCGAACCCAAAGAAAAGATAAATAAATTCTTTACAGCAGGAGCAGGTAAAGGACACACTTATGTTAACTCTGTTATTAACGACAGCGTACTTTCAAATTATTTCCCAAATAATATCCTACCTCATATCGTATGGATTGCTCCAAATGGTAAAGTGCTGAACACAACACAGGCAGAAGAAATAACTCCAACAAACATACGAGCAGTTCTGGACAACAACGAAACGCAAATGACCTCTAAGGTGGATATTGACCGTGATAGACCGTTGTTCCTTTCTGAACACTTTGGCAGCAATTTACAATTAAAAGGTTACTCCATTTTTGCGAAAGGTTATTATCCTGGCTTACCATCCGCCGGAAATTTTAAAAAGACCAAAGAGGGCAAAATATTTAGTAGGCAGATGACTAACCAGTCCATGATGGATATTTATCGCCCAGTACTTGAAGACCTATTTAGCAGGAACGGGGAAAAGTTCAATCGGAAGCGGGTTATTGTTGACGTTAAGCAGCCAGCATTACTAAATCCAATCTTAAAACCTGATGGAACATTTGAGGAATACAACCTATTCAACTATGAGTTGATTGTACCCGGAGAAAAAGCAGACAGTTTATCCCACTATGTGCTGAATTACCTTAACGAGTACTCGGACTACATGGGCAGCATTGAAAAGCGTATGGTAGAGTGCCTTATACTGGTAAGGACTTCCTCAAAAGACCTAATCAAAAGTAAAGGAGGAAAATTAAAAAATACATTTCCAAATCCACCCTCTATTCTATCTAATCTGCCAATAGCTTATATGGTTAACCGTCTTATTGACGATACACCTATTGACCAGCTTATTATTGATGAAACAGGCTACACCGATAATGTAGATATTGAAATATCGGGCGTTAGGGATTTGGCAAGCCTTAAAAAAGAACTGAATAGGTATGACCTCGACCTCATACCCGCCAAAAGAAGCCTTAATATGTTCGTCATAAAGGACAAATAGTTGCTACCATTTTATCACAATCTAACTCAATTCATGAATGAAATCTTTTTTACTTCTTATCACACTGCTTACTGCGTCCGTTTGCTTGTTCGCACAACAAACTATCACAGGTAGGGTTATTTCCCGTAATGATACTTTGCCTGTTGAGGGAGCCAGTGTATCCCTGAAAGGAGCGGACAGAACGGTAAGCACCAACGGTAAAGGCTATTTTACCATCCAAACTGCTACCAATGTAAATGCCGTGCTATTGCTTATTAATCACGTAGGCTATGAGGCAATTACAGTAACCGTAAACCTGCCACAGCGGGATACTTTAAACATCTTCCTGCATATCTCTTCCCGTTTATTGGATGAAGTAGAAGTGGTGTCAACAGGTTATCAGAAAATTCCCAAAGAGCGAGCAACAGGCTCATTTTCCACAGTGAGCAATGAACTGTTTAATCAACAGGTGGGTACAGATATTCTTTCCCGGTTGCCAGCTATTGGCAACAGCATTGTTATTGCTAATGGTCTTGGTGGCACTCCCCAAATGATGGTACGGGGATTAAGTACCATTCGTGGCCCCAAAGACCCATTGATTATTATAGATAATTTCCCGTATGATGGTGATATTACCAATATCAATCCCAACATTGTAGAAAACATAACTATCCTAAAAGATGCATCTGCTGCCAGCATTTGGGGTGCAAGAGCGGCAAATGGCGTAATTGTGATTACCACAAAAAACGGTCGTTTCAATCAGCCGATTACCTTATCGTTCAATTCCAACCTTACCATTGGAACAAAGCCTGATTTGGGGTACATCCGTCAGATGTCATCCAATGATTACATTGACATGGAACAAGAATTATTTAAACGGAACTTTTACAACAGCCAAATCAATTCGGTAAACCGTCCGGTCATCAGCCCTGTGGTCTACCTATTGAACAAAGTGCGCACAGGTGCGATGACACAAGAGCAGGCACAACAACAGATTGACGCATTAAGAAATGTGGATGCGAGAGAGCAGTTTAATCAGTATATGTATAAGCCGTCTGTCAATCAACAGTATTTTTTGAGTGCCCAGGGTGGTGCTGATAAATTTTCGTGGACATCATCGGTAGGATATGATAACAATAAAAGCAATTTAGGAGCTACTTATCAACGTATTAATTTCCGTTTCCAAAATACGTATCGGCCAATTCGGCAAGTCTCCCTTACCACAGGATTGTATTATACCCAAAGCCAAAATAAATCAGGTAGGTATGGTTACAACAATGTTTCCATGAAAACCAACTCCTTTGTACCCTATATGCTAATGGCAGATGCTAACGGCAATGCCTTGCCCGTAACAAAGGATTATAACCTCAATTATATACAAACCGCAGGTGATGGAAAACTGCTTGACTGGAATTATTATCCACTTACCGACTGGCAGCACCAAACATTAAATAATAACGCATCTGATATATTGGCAACTGCCGTCCTCGATTATCAAATTATCAAAGGGCTGACTGCAACAGTAAATTATCAATACGAAAAGCAGTGGGGGCTGAACAACAATCTTGCAGATGAAACCAGCTATATGGCACGGGATTACATCAATCGCTTTGCTCAAATCGTTAATGGCAATGCAGTTTTCATTGTGCCTAAAGGCGGCATATTGGATAAATCCAATAGTGTCTTAAATGCAAATAACCTGCGGGGACAACTGAACTTTGACAATACTTTTGGCAAGCACAATATTATAGCCATAGCAGGAGCCGAAATGCGTTCCAAAAATTCAACCGGACAACAGGAACGTTTTTATGGTTATAATGAAAACAACCTTACCACCGGGTATGTGAATTATATAAATACTTACCCTACGCTTCCAAGAGGGAGCGCATTTATACAAGGTGGTCAATATTTAAGTGGTAATACAACAAATTTCGTATCACAATTCGCTAATGCTGCCTATACGTTTGATAAAAGGTATGTGTTTTCGGCAAGTGTCCGCAGGGATGCAAGTAACCTTTTCGGACTGAAGACCAATGACCAATGGAACCCTTTTTGGTCGGCTGGACTTGCTTGGAAAGTGTCGAATGAAAAGTTTTATAAATTTGATTTTCTGCCTTACCTCAATTTACGGGCAACCTACGGCTTTAGCGGCAATATTGACCCCGCTATGGTTGCAGTTAATACCATTAGTTACTTTTTTCAGAACTCACTCATTAATGGTTACCCGATGGCATCCATTAGTAATTTCTACAACCCATTGTTAAAATGGGAAACTTCCAAAATGTTAAATGCAGCGGTCGATTTTCGCATGAAAAATGAACGTATATCGGGTTCTGTCGAATACTATCATAAAAAAGGTGAAAATCTTTTTGGGGCTGCCCCAATTGACTATACTAATGGTATGCAACCATCGACACTGCGAAATGTGGCGACCATGGAAGGCAATGGTTTGGACATCGAACTTCGGAGTTTAAATATTGGCCGTGCGTTCAAATGGAGAACAACACTGAATTTTAGTCTGTATAAGGATAAGATAATCCTATATGAAATAGATAGAACATTGGCACAGGAATATGTCAACCCTGCCTTTACACCAATATCGGGCATAAAGGGGCATCCTGTATATGCAATGTACGGTTATAAATGGGCTGGACTTGACCCGAATACAGGTGAAGCACAGGGCTACCTTAGTGGTGAGGTAAGCAAAAATTATAGCAGCATTGTTGGAACAGGTACTAAAGTGGAGGATTTGGAATATTTTGGTTCAGCAGTCCCCACAAAATTTGGTTCACTAATCAATGCGGTATCTTATAAAAACATCAGCTTACAAGTAGGTGTTTCGTTTAAGTTCGGTTATTGGTTCAGGCGCAATTCTGTCAACTATACAGACCTGTTCAATAATTGGCGTGGGCATTCGGATTATGCACTTCGTTGGCAAAAACCGGGAGACGAGGCACATACCAACGTTCCGGTAAATCTATACACCGCCAATTCCAACCGTGATGCTTTTTATAACGGTTCCAGTGTCTTGGTAGAAAAAGGCGACCACATCAGGCTTCAATACATAAATCTTGCCTATGATTTTAAAATGCCCGCTAACGTAGGCATAAAAGGGTTACAGGTATATGTCAATGCCAATAATCTTGGCTTGCTATGGAGAGCCAATAAAGCAGGTCTTGACCCTGATTTTAGTAGAGGTACTTACAATATTGTCCCTCCAGCAAATTACGCAATAGGTATTCGGTCAAAATTTTAAAGTCTTTATCACAATGAAAAAAAACATTCAAATAACAATACTTTCTGTATTACTATCCATGCTATTTGTAGGCTGTAAAAAATTCCTTGAAGAAAAATCTGATAAGCGGCTCACGGTTCCTACTACCCTTGATGAATTTCAGGCGTTGCTTAACAATTACAATCACATGAATAATGATTTTATAGCTGCGGGTGAAGTCAGTTCTGATGATTATTATCTTTCGGACGCTGATTTTAATTCCATGCAATATGAAAGCGAAAAAAGATTATATACATGGCAACCCGATTATGTAACCCGACCGCAATCTTCGGTAGGTGATGAATGGTACAACACCTATAAGTCTATATATGTTTCCAATTCTGTGTTGCAAGGGCTTGATGAAAATCATTTGACAGGCAATCAAGCAAATAATATCAAAGGGCAGGCTTTGTTTTTTAGGGCGGCTCGTTATCTAGATGGGGTACAGATATGGTCGCTTGCCTACAATAAACAAACTGCAAATACAGACTTAGGAATGGTCTTGCGGGTAGTACCTGACGTAACTATTAAATCTGTCAGGTCATCGGTACAGCAGACCTATGATTTAATTATCAAAGACCTATCCGATGCTATACCGCTTTTACCAATCAATCCAATAGGCGTAACCCTTCCCGGAAAAGCTGCGGCATACGGATTATTGGCAAGGACTTATTTGTTTATGGGTGAGTATGAAAAAGCCTTAGAGAACGCAAGAGCCGCTCTTGGCAATACAAATGCACAGATAATTGATTTTAACACTTTAGACCCAAATGCTGATTTCCCAATACCCGCAATTAACTACGCCAGCAAGGAATTAATATCCTATACATCCATATATTACGCCAGTCAGTTGAACCAAACAGTATGTAAGATAGTTCCCGCTCTTTATGATTTATATAGTAACGAGGATTTACGCAAAGTCATTTATTTCGGCAAGAATACTGACGGCTCGTATTTTTTTAAAGGAACGCATATTGGATATTTTGGTTTGATGAATAGTCTTACACCTGCTGAACTTTTACTAATAGCTGCTGAATGTAACGTCCGTTTAGGACAACTTTCCCAAGCAGCCGAGGCATTAAATCAACTTGCCATTAAGCGATGGAAAATTGGCAGTTTTATACCTTATACATTCACGAATAATGATGCTGCGCTACGAACTGTTTTAGAAGAACGAAGAAAAGAATTAACCATGCGTAGTTTACGCTGGTCGGATATTAAACGATTGAACAGGGATGGTTACAACATAACCCTTACACGAACGGTTGGTGGGCAATCTTTTACTTTACCTCCTAATGACCTGCGCTATGCCATTGCTATACCTGAAACTGTTATAGAAATTGGCGGGATACAACAAAATCCAAGATAAAAAAAAGGCTATCAAACGATAGCCTTTCAATTTTTACGATGAGGTCAATTTTTCTTCGTTGACATATTGTAAACGTCCGTGCTTGACACGGTAGAAAAATAATCGATAAGTTCCTGCTCATCGGCAGCATCAACGTTAAGCTGGCAGGGTTTAGCACCTGCTGGCCCGCATCCCGAACCAGCACCCTGTTCCCAAAGGGAAGCATCGTTGAATGGCTGGCTGGCTGTGCCGATGTAACGCCATTGTGTTGTGGTATCAGCCATTTTAAATGACATGGTTATAGCCGCAATCGCTAAAGCAGCTACCATAAATAGGTTCATTTTTAATTTTTTCATCGCTTTAAAATTTTGATGTTAAAGAATACTTTTTTATATGTCTTTTGGCAGACGCGCCCTCGGCAACTACGCCTCTGGCGTTGCTACCTCGTAATTTATGCCATAAGTAAAGCCCCCAACCGCTTAAAAAAAGGAACAAGAGATTGAAGAAAAAATGTTGCAACCAAGTCATGCCGCTTATCACCGACCCGCACCCGCAGGGCAATTTTTCCCATGCGCCCATAAGAGCCACAGCGATATAAGCTGTAAAAGCAGTCATTAATACGGTAGATAGGATTAAACCACCCTTGCGAAACTTTTCCATTACCAATGTCAGTACTGTTATTAATTCCAACGCCGGGAGCGTGTAAATAAGGATGTACCTTAAACTATCCGAAAAGGGTTGACGGAGGATACCGCTTTTAAATGCTGCAAAGTCTGTTATTTTGTCAATGCTTACAGGTATCCAAAGAAGCAGCAATAGAATGATAACGATATTGAGTGTTATCCGTTTTCTTTTGAGTTGGTTTGGATATGTAGCTGTTGTTTCCATTGCCTTTGTATATTAGTGAGGGTTCTCACCATCCTTTGATACAAAGTTCACTAAAGCGTTAAGCGTGCGAAAGTCAAAATCGGTAAAAATTGAGCAGGTTTGTGTCGAGAATTTTCCGATTTTGACAATATCTTGGAATATCCCTATTTTTTGCGTTTCTGATAACGCTCCAAGGCAGAGCGAAAGGATCGTTCATCAGCATAACCCACTTCCATATACACATCCTTGACCCCGATCCCCTGATCCAATAAAAGTAAAGCATGGCCAATACGTAGATCAGCGATAAATTGCTGAACGCTTACATGATAGGTACGCTTAAATATATTCAACAAAGTTCTCTCGGTAACAAAGAAATGCGCTGCCAACTGCCTTACGTTTAAGGAGACATCGCAATAATGCTCTTCTATAAACCCCTTGATCCGATAAGCCGCATCCTTATCCTGGTCTTCCAACAAGCTATCGTAATACTCCAGCAGCAAACTTACGTATTTGCGCAAATTGCCATCGAGTGCCCCTTTGTTATTTTGCGAGTAACTATAAATCTTATACAGCCAACGATGTATTTTCCTATCCATACGGCATTGCCCCATTGTTTCATAAGATTTTTTACCATTCAGGAACCTTTGCAGAATTTGTTGCACATTGTAATACTCCTGATCTATACTTTCAATCCAATCGGGATGTATGCTCAGTACAAGGGCAATGTGTTGTCCTCTTTCAGCATATGCTAAATATGATCCCTCGTCATAGTACGACATCAGGAACGTGTTGGCTTGTATCTTAATTATAGGAATTTTTGAAGATGTGGTATAGAGCAGGCTGCCTTTGAGCATAAAGAACATGAACAGTTGCCTGTCATGGATATCAAAAGGAATATGGGTTGGCTTCTTAACATTAATCTCTACCAGATCGACAAAAAAAGGCTTGTAATTCAGTTGTTGGCTGAAAAGATCCATTTCAGGTATTTGGAAATGATGTGTTTTCTGGGCAAAGGTCAGTACGTACCTGCTCTGTTCGGAGAGGTTATGAGGCTCATTCTTGGATTTTACATGCTCATTTTTAGAATACAATGTATATGGTATCTTCATAGGCCAATGGTTTTCCTAATTCACTGGAAATCATTTACAATAGCATTGGAGCTTATTATGAGAAATACAAATTTCAAATATATAATTGAATAAAAAACTAAAGTTGGGTTTAACTTGGGTAAAATTTTCTGTTGGTAAACTTTGTTGTTATTGATGATCAATTCAGTATATACTTTCGAAAAGGCAACCCAATTCTATAACTTCAGTACTTCTTTCAGTTTCTCTACTGCCTGGTTATGTTTTTTTTCGTCCATTTTTGAGAGATTGAACAATTTCCATTGAACGGATGGTAGTTGGGCAACCTCTTCCATATTAGGCAACCCCAGCAGTTCCCATTGTGGGTTTCGCTCTTTGAACGACAACAAAAATTTCCGCTCATCAGTGGTCATATCCGTATTGATAATTTCAATGAGTTGTTCCCTCGTGGCCTCCAGTGCTTCAACGGGAATATCCACTTCGGCCATTTGTGCAAATTCTGCTTCATATACTTCTCTTATATTTTTACGGTGAGGAGCCAAAAGTTCTGCCATTGGCCGCTGATGGCTGATTAGGAACACAAGGAACGTTTTGCGCAGGTCTTCAGTAAAGCCCTCGTTTTCGAGCAGGAATTTCACGTCAAATAAATCACGGGGATGTTGCCGGTCCAGGGCGGCTGCAATTTTTCCGGCATACAGATCGGGCAACGAAGCTACCTGTATTTCGGCATATCCGAACTCCCTCTCCACAGGCTCACTTACCTCCATTCGTACTTCGGAGAATACCGTTCCACGGATCACCGGCGACAATTCCACCTTAATCCTTACATCTTCCAGTTGCAGGATTAAACGAAGCGCATTTCCCTGCTCGTGTGCGTTTTGTATGTGAATGCCAGGAATGGTTTTCTTAATCAACTCGCTTAATCGGGTTAATGCAGCCCGAATGTTGACCAATGCTTCCTCACGACCTTCGGAGGGCAGGTACAATAAATCTATATCTACAGAAAGCCGTGGCAGCTCCCTGTAAAAAAGATTGATAGCCGTGCCGCCTTTTAGTGCAAAACACTTTTCACTATCCAGTAGCGGTAGGATACGCACCAACAACTGCACCTGTTTGTAATATATGCTGTCCTTTTTCATCTTAGGATTGGAAATTTTTAGGAACGGTTATTTTATATGTTTTATCGAGATCGCCGCCTTTGACGATTACCCGGTTTCCGGAACCGAGGTCTATACTGTCGGTATTCAATTTTGAAAACCAGGTATAGTTGTGTCGTGAACCGAACCAAAGGAAAAGCCGCTTAACCTTTACATTGGTACAGGCTTCCAGTAATTTTTGCAAAGTGCGGGGCGATAAGGAGGTCATACCCTGTATAAGCTGATCAGCGTGTTCTAACGAGATTTTATCCGGTACTTCGTCCAGCATTTCGAGGCAGGCTCTTTCCGGACAGGATATTTTAAGTTCGTCCAAACCCTCTTTCCAGAAAACAGTAGAAGTGTAGCTGTCGGATACTTGCCTTTCCATACCGGAAAACAGTTTATTCCGGGTATGGCGAACAAATGTTATCGTTTCCGATAGTTCATTGGCCCATACAGGTAATTTATCATTGCCATAAAGCTGTATTGTTTCTTTTTTCGAAGTGGGCAGATAATGGGAAAAGCCTTTTAATTCCAGTGCCGATAATCCTCCTGCAACAAGATCTGTTTTCATCACGGTTTGTAGCGTGTACAGCATACTTTGCCACGAAAGCTGAACCTTTCCCCGTGTATAAAGTCCTTTCCACAACAGCTTCAGTTGTTCACTCTTAACCAGGTTATCTATAGCATGCGTATCTAAAGCAGCCTGGTCCGTCAGCCATTTTCGCGTAACAATCATACTTTCAGGCATTATTTGCTCCAATAGTTTACGTCGTTCAGTGTTAAGCGCCATATTTATAAATTTTAATTTAGACGGTGATTATCGCCGTGAAAACAAATTTACATAAATATTTTTATTGCTCCCATCAAAAATAACGGCGATTAACGCCGTTATAATAAGCTTATGTAAACTATTTCATTTTCTTCTTTTCAAATTCAAAGGTAGTTTTGCAATGATCATCCAATACGATATACGCATCGAATTTCTTTCCTGCCTTGCTTTTCATTCCTTTGATAAGCGAAGTTCTTTTTTTATTGACAAGGCTTTCAATATCGGCTATGCCAATTTGCACGCCACACACATTGCGGAACTGCACCCAGCTACAACCCTCATCAGGACATTTGACAATCTTATCACGAATGATGAGTTGCTGACTTTTACATTTCGGGCAAACCAATTGAGGAAGGTTGTGGACGATGGAAGTTTGCAGCAATTCATTGGTAATAGTAGACGCATAAGTTTCCATTTCCTTTTGGAATGCCCCGACATCCGCATCGTTATTTTCTATTTTCTGTAAAGCCAATTCCCACTCGGCCGTCATTGACACATCCGCAATTTTGCGATCCTTAACCAAATCATACACTTGCAATCCCTTTTCTGTAGGGATAAGGGACTTCTTTTCCCTTTGGATGTAATTGCGTGCAAACAGGGTTTCGATGATTGCCGCCCTTGTTGCCGGAGTGCCTATACCGATATTTTGAAGGACTTTACGTTCGTCTTCATTCTCGATTTCTTTTCCTGCGGTTTCCATTGCCGACAATAGCCCCGCCTCGGTATAAAGTACAGGCGGTTTGGTTTTCTTTTCGAGTACGGAGGCTTCTTTTATTTTGAGTTCATTGCCTTTTTTCAGTTCAGGTAAGTCCTGTACAGGTTCCGTATCATCGTCCGTAAAACTTCCCTTAACGGAACGCCAACCTGCTTCTATAATCTTACAGCCTTTTGCTGAAAAATCGTAATGCAACACCTGCAAACCCACATCGGTTATCTCTTTGATACAGGCTTGCGAAAGCGCTTCGAGCAATCGAAATGCAATCATATCATATACCTCATTTTCTTTTGCGTTCAGGGCTGACGGGATTTTATCCGTAATCAGTAATCCGTGGTGGTCGGTAACACGCAGATCGTTCACGATCCGTTTATTGAAACGCCCCCATTTTACTTTTGATACGGCTTGCTTGCAGGTTTCTCTATCTTGCAAAGCTCTCACCAGATTGGGAATTTCTGCCCATACATCTTCAGGAATGTATTTACTTCCCGTACGAGGATACGTGATGAACTTTTTCTCATACAGACTTTGCGCAATGTTAAGGGTTTCTTCGGCTGACAGGTTCAACTTTTTATTGGCTTCTTTTTGTAATCCGGTAAGGTCGAACAATAAAGGCGGCTGCTCTGTAACGCTTTTGGTTTCTACCGATATAACTGTTGCCGTTTCATTTCGCTGAATGGCCTTCAGTGTATCATCGGCAAGTTTTTGATCCTCCCATTTTGTTTTGGAAATGCTTTTAAAATCTATCAGTTCTTTGTTGTGCAATAACTGGATCTGCCAATATTTTGTTACCGAGAAATGCTTGTTGTCTAAATAGCGTTTGCATATTAAAGCCAATGTAGGTGTCTGTACCCTTCCAAGCGAATAGATGCCGTTTCCCGCGGCAATACTTAAGGCCTGTGTGGCATTGATCCCCACGAGCCAATCGGCTCGGCTTCTGCCTCGTGCCGCTTGGTACAGTCCGTCAAATGCTGCACCGTCTTTCAGGTTATCAAACCCATGCTTAATGGCCTTTTCGGTAAGCGAACTAATCCAAAGGCGCTCAAAGGACTTGCTGCATTTCAGGTATTCGTAGATATAGCGGAATATCAATTCGCCCTCACGACCTGCATCGGTAGCCACAATGATGCTGTTGCTTTGGTTAAAAAGCCGTTCTATGACTTTGAGCTGCTTTAAAGCTCCAGGATCTGCGATATAACCTTTGTCCTTTTTGATTTTCCGGACAGTCAGTAAAAAAGGGTTGGGGATTATGGGCAAAGCTGATTTGTCAAATCCTAATATACCGTAATCTTCGGGCATTCCCAATCCAATTAAATGACCGAATGCCCACGTAACAAAATAGCCGTTACCTGTCAGGTAGCCATCCTGTTTATCGGATGCCCCAACTAGTCCGGCTATTTCCCTTGCTACGCTTGGTTTTTCTGCGATGATTGTTTTCATATTATACTACATTTTTCTGCCTTTAGATTTTGCGGGTGTTTGAGGTTTTTCCTGTTGTTCCTGCTGCTTTTTGTCTTTTGGGGTTTGCTGCCCTGACTTCAAAGGCTCTTTGATGTTCTTGGTCGCTTCATTAGTTTTACCTTCCGAATTGACCGCTGTTTGGGTCTTATGGGTTTCAACAGGTTTTGCCTGTGCCTTAACCTGGCTTGGAAACTGGAAGTTCGTTTTGCCGGTTTCGGCATTGAAAGTAATATAGCCTTGGTACGGTTGTCCTTTCTTATCCTTCAACCCATCAATGTAAACGGTTTGCCCAGCTTTGAAATCTTTGTATTGTTCGTCTGTCAGTTCTTTTCCCCTGAATGTTTTCGGGGCTTCCTGCGGTTGACTTTGCTGATTGCTTTGCTGTGTATTCTGTCCATTGTTTTGCGTTTGTCTGTTGGTGTTGTTGCGGTCAAACAGAAATTCTACATAACGTTTGTCTGCATTGAACTGTACCGTTGCAGAAAATTCAGTTCCTTTTTTGGAAAGCATACCATCCAGCTGAAGCGGTTTGCCCTCCATTAAGGTTTGCTTTTGTACGTCGTCCAATTTTACCCCTTTTATCTCATCAGGGATTTTTATGAAATCTGTCCGTAGGGCAATAAGTTCATTGGTCAGTCTATCCACGCTGACAATGGAGGGCATCATTTCTCCCGTCTTAGTGTTTTTCAAATCAACCACTCTGCCCATATTGCCGGTTTCGAGTAGATTTTTTTTATCCTCATCCGTGAATTTGTGTCCAAAAAACTCAAAATTCAGATTGGGTTCTTTTCGGATACCGTGTATTGCTGCCACCACTTGTCCATCTTCCGTAGACTGTAAAGACAAACGGGCATCGGTGCGTACAATCGCACCACCGAGGTTTACACTTACGGGCACAAGCTCATTGGTTTTATAGCCTTTCAACAAAGGGTCTAACAAATTCAGTTTTTCGAGGCGATCTTTGCCCAATCCAAGATTGTTCATTGTTTCCCAATCAATCTGTTCCGGCTTAAAGCGATATTCGCTTGTGTCCGTTGTTGTTTGTGTTGTTTCCATATCATTTTTATTTTCTTGTTTTTTATCCTGTTGCATTTCAGCCTTCACTTCATGCTGCTTCATCAGTTGCTCCCCTTCAGTAGTAGGCTTATCTACCTGCTTTTGCATTGCATCTGCAGTATCAATAGCTACAGGTGCAGGTACCTTGAAAAAAGAGAAATTGGTTGGGTTCTTTAACTGGCTGAAAAAATTGGAAAAGAAATTGGAAAAGAAATCTCCATGCTTATCCACACGCATAAACTGATTTTTATTTTTCTTCGTGGGATCAACGGTTTCCATATTGCCGTTTTCGTCAATGCTCTTTACGGCCTGAATTTTCTTTTTCTCTTTATCCAGCACCAACAATATATCTGATAATTGCTCTGGCATTTCCTGCCTACGTGTGGTTTCCTCGCTCATGTTCTGAAAATTTTAAAAGTTCACAGCCGAATTTATATAAAGCCGTGGGCGCATTTTGCTATATGGCGCTCAAAGGCAGTGTTTGTCACTTAATGGCGTTCAACTTAGTTACCGGCGGGTTAAAACTTTCCCGTATAAATTGATGTACATCAGATAGTTTATAATACAGTTTTCCGCTTATGGTATAATAAGGCAGCTTGCCGATGGATCGGTAACGTTGCAGCGAGCGGTTACTAATTTTGAGCATCTGAAGCAAATCCTGATTGTCCAGCAGCTCCTCACCGTCTATACTGTTGCGTTTCCTTTGCAACTCATCTATATTATCGCCCAACATATCCAGGCGACCCATTAGGCGTTCCATCCACGCCAAAAATTCCATTCTGTCAATATTCATAGGAATATAATTTTAAGGGTTCATGCCTATTTTCTATCTGTCTTTAGCTTTCTGCCTTTTTCGATATAACTTTTGCCTTTTGCCATAAGCTGCTGCACATAATCGTCACTGCTCTGTATGGCATTGGCGTTAAGCATATCCTTTATTGCTCCAATGGTATAGAAATACTGCCCGTAGATTTTTGAATAAGCAATCTCGCCTTTGGTCCGCATACGCCATAAGGTCTTTTCGCTAATGTGCAAGTATTGGCATACCTCGTGGTTGTTGAGCCACAGCTCATCATAACTTGTATTGTCCAATCTTTTCAGGTAATCGGCAATCGCGTTGATACGGCTATTGAGCTGTTGCCACGCATCTTCTTCGATAGTTATTATTTTCATTGCATAGCTTTTAAATGTTCACTATGCAAAATTCCTAAAGGTGGCAGTGTTTGTCTGCCAAGCCTTACCCATTGGTTTGGCGGTTTTTTTAAAAATTTTACAATTAGGGAAAACCCCTGTTTAATAAGGGTTTTGGAGCGTTTAAGATGTTTTTTAAAGGAGTTTTACCAACATTTGCCAATTGGCAGGTATGGGCAAAGAAAAAGCAGTACATTTTGTGTACTGCTTAGGATATACTGTTTAACCTTTAGCTAAAGGTCTCTATCCATATATTCTTCCAATGAGGTTTTAAGTTGGTCTAAAAATGCAGTTCGGGAGCCTGCTCTTGTTTTCATCCGGTGAAAAGCATGGTGTAGATCACCGAGCGGAATACGGAAGATGATTTGGAACATCAGGCTTATTTTTCTGATCCCAATTTTACCGTGCGATATTGCACCTGAAGCATAAAGCGCATATACTAACTCTATAAGGGCATTTTTACTGTCCGTCCAGAAAACATCTTTTGAACTTTCCGAATTTTGCAAAATCGAATCTGGATTTTCATCGGGACTTATTTTCGTCAGGAGATAGGTATATAACAATTCATTGGAAATAATTCTAGCTACCTTGTAGTCGTAAAAAGTAGAAAAAGAAGGATCTATCTCAAACACAATACTGTTCAACCCATCGTGATAGTTGATCTGTCCACGCTTAAAATAAGTTTCGTCCCTGTCTGTGCGCCCCGAACGATAATACCGGTAAAAATCCGAATTACAGACATGCTCGATATATTCGCGTTTAAGATTAGCCAACTGTATTGAAAAATAACTAATCCCCATTTTTCCATTATTGACAGGACAGGTCGTTTCTATGCGATAAATCTTATTGTAATAAATCAATTTACCTAGTACTTGAGGCTTTATCGTACGGAAGAAATGCATCTCTTCTTTTTCGTCTTTAAATCCCTCTTCCACTATAAATTTTTTGATTGAAAATAGCAGATCCTGGAGATAAATTGTCATTTCATAAGCTTCATCAATCAATCTTTTACTTTGCGAAGAAATCAGGTCTTCTTTCTTGTGAATCTCTAAAATAACGTTTTGTAGAATGTATTTCATAGCTATTAATTTATTTAAGTTGATTCTCAATTGCGTTATTTACCAATTACAAAGATGAGTATTCCATATACAAACGTTACACAAGTTCAACCCAACTTGTGTAAGATTTTATCAAACATAAAGTCATTGTCTTTTAATTAACGATGAACCGTTCTTACTATCTTTCTGTTACAAGCAGTAAAATGGTCGGCTGAATTAAATCATATAAAACCGCTGTTGAATGGTTAATTTTCAATTTCCCCAAGTTTAACCCAAGTTGTGAAAAACTGCTGCACATATTGCAGCTAACATTGGTGGTTAATCGCATACCCAAAATACTTTGATGCCACGTGAAATATCGCTATTAACTTCATCCATTGATCAAAAAAAGCTACCTTTGCGCCATAAATATGCGCCGATAGATTTGAGAAAATTCTCTAAAATAGCAACTCCTTTTTTGGCTTTCATAATGCTTTTTGGAATTATGAGGAATAATCTGTTGTATGTTATTTATGAGTACGATACTGCTCTTTTCATCAGCCTGTTTTGTGAAAACCAAAATAAACCTCAACTCAAGTGTAATGGGAAGTGTAAGCTCGCCAAAATGCTTAAAGAACAGAAAGAAGAAGAGGCAGCAAAAGTATTGAAACAGCTGCAATCAGAGGTGTTCTACTATCCCCAACCTGTATTTACCTATCCTTCCAGACCGGAAAAGTTTGAAGAGGTAAAAAGGAAACATCCTTTGAGCAATCAAAGTTTGTACTCATTCCTGTTCACTATGAGGAATGACAAACCTCCGGAATATTTTACATCCATATAATTCTATAGTACCAGGTGTGATTGCTGTTTAGATTCCAGAATTTTCTTTGTTCTGAATGCTAATGGTATGTGACATTACGATTAGACAGCAGTCAGACTTGTCTTTTTCCGGCGTGCAGATAGCTGATAACTTTTTGCGGTTATTTGATTTGGTATGCCCGGTAAAATAAATTTCAGTTGGAATACATCCGATTCCAGCTGAACGTATTTAACTATAAAAATTTTCAGAAAATGAATACTCTAAAAATATTAAAATACTTTCTTATTATAATTACGGGCAACTTCCTTATTTCCTGTTCTAAAGATGATAACCCCATTATTGAGAATGAACTTAACGGCCTGAAATTGGTAACAACGTTGTCCAATACAACACATAAGGTGGAATTGTATACCCTCAATGGAAAATTACAAACAGGCTTTAATAATATCTTTTTTCAGATCAAAAATACAGATGGTACGACAATCGATAATGCTACGGCATCCTGGATTCCGGAAATGAATATGATGAGCATGAAACATTCCTGTCCATACTCACCGATTAGCAAAGCCAAAAATTCAACATCTACCTACACGGGCTTTGTTGTCTTCCAGATGGCGGGAAGTGAAAGCGAATATTGGGACCTTAGCCTAAACTATTCTATAAATGGTAAGGATTACACGGTTAAAGACAGAATATCTGTTGTTGAAGCAAACAGACGGGTAGTTGAATCTTTTCAGGGCAGTGACGGCAAACGGTATATATTGGCCATGGTAGAGCCAACGGCTCCTAAGGTTGCCATTAATGATATGAAAGCCGTGCTGTACCGTATGGATGGGATGATGAATTTTCCTGTAGTGGACGACTACAAAATTGTAATAGACCCGAGAATGCCCGGTATGGCCAACCATAGTTCGCCAAACAATACAGACTTGGTACAGGGGACAGACAAAATGTATCAGGGCAAATTAAGCCTTACAATGACCGGGTACTGGAAAATCAATTTACAGTTATTTGATGCGATTGGCACTGTGATAAAGGGGGAGAAAGTAACGGAAACAAATGAAGGTAGCAGTATTTATTTTGAGTTGGAATTCTAACATTCTCTAAAAGTGCGTAACGAGCCGGGCAGAAACTTAGCTTTCTGCCGGTATCGTACCTAATTTTTTTATCATGTATCGATCATTCATAATTATCATAACAATGGTGTTGTGGTCTGGGGTAGGTTTTTCCCAGACAGATACAACACGGAGACAGGATTCACTCCGATCCGAACAGTTACAGGAGGTTATCGTAATATCCCAACGCAACCTAAAAGATAACACCACCAAGCCTCTGGCAACACTGGACCATTACCTGGAAAAGTCGGGTATGGTCAATATGATCAGACGGGGCAGCTATGCCTGGGAACCTTACCTGAACGGTATGGCTACAGAACGCAGCGTCATCACCATTGATGGCATGAGGATTTACGCTGCCTGCACCGACAAAATGGACCCCATTACTTCGTATGTTGAGGTTACCAATCTGGCAAGAGCGACCATCCACAACGGATCGACCAGTTCAACGGGTGGATCGACCATCGCCGGGACCCTGGATCTTGTCAGAAAAAAGGGTTCATTTGGTCAGAGCGCATTGAACGGCATGGCTTTTACCGGATTTGAGACTAACAATAAACAAAAAATAGTAGGAGGATCTCTGAATTACTCAAATCCTAAATTCTTCTCAGACGTAGACTTCACCATAAGGGACGCAGGTAATTATCGTGCAGGGGGCGGTCAGGAGATACAGTACTCACAGTTTACCAAATACAATATATCAGCACAGGCTGGTTATAAAATACAAGAACACCAACAAATAGAGGCGTCATTGATCTATGATAAGGCAGTGGATGTAGGTTACCCCGCATTGCCCATGGATGTTTCCCTTGCCAAAGCACTAATTGGTTCAGTTTCCTACACCCGTCATCACATATCGCCGCTGATATATCAATGGCAGACCAAGGTTTATTACAATGATGTTACACATGTCATGGACGATACTAAACGGCCCAACGTACCCATTAGAATGGATATGCCAGGATGGAGTAAGACTGCTGGCTTTTATTCGATGTTGCAGGGCACTTCCAACCGGCATGACTGGAAAGCTAACCTCAGTGGTCATTATAACAAATCATTGGCTGAGATGACCATGTTTTCAAATACACCAAACGAAAAAGATATGTTCATGCTGACGTGGCCGGGAGTACAGACCTATTACGGAGACCTTTTCATTGAAGACAAGTATGCGCTATCTGATAGGTGGAATGCAGCATTTAGCGCAGGACTGGCGGTACATCATAATAACATCGATAACCAATTTGGACTGCAAAGCCTACGGATATTTTATCCTGAGATGCCCGGCAGCAAAATCCGGTTACTGAAAAGGCTTTCAGCTTCCGTTAGACATGATGCAACTAATTGGAGCTATACTTTTGGTGCAGCTTATGGAGAGCGTGCCCCGAGTGTATCGGAAGGTTATGGCTTCTATCTTTTCAACAGCTTTGACCGATTTGATTATATCGGCAACCCCGATATGCGTAATGAAAAATCCACAAGTGTCAATGCTAGTCTAGCCTATCAGAAAGCAGCCTTTACGGCCAAAATTAGTGGTTCTTACTTCCATATAGATGATTATATTTTAGGCAGGCCAAAAAACGGCCTGAGCGTAATGACAATTGGTGCTTATGGCGTAAAAGTATACGAACAGCTAAATTACGCTGCCATCCTCAATACTTCAATTGACTTAGGGTACCAGGTTACAAAGGAATTTCTATGGACCGGCCAATTGGGATATCGGAGAGGTACGGGCGAAAATGGCCTGTTATTACCATTGATGCAGCCTTTAACTTATAATTCGGCTGTTACATTTTCCAGAAAATCGTTTTTCGCTGATGCGTCAATCAACGGCTCTTCCAGCCATAAACGTTACAACCCTGAGTTTGGTGAAAAAGGTTTGCCTTCCTATGCTATTTTTAACCTTTCCCTCGCCAATCGCTTTAAATTCAATGGCGCACAAGCACTTACTTTGAAAACAGGGGTGGAGAACCTATTCGATCGTAACTATACGACTTTTGCGGATTGGAACAGAATTCCTAGAATTGGCAGAAACTTTTTTATAAATCTGATATGGAACTTCTAAATCTATTTTTCTCTGCAGGTAAAGAGCGTTAGTGCTACCCCCTTAATTACTACTATTGGAAAAGGGGTTAAGATATATAAAAAAATTAGACTGAATCTTTTGGTTCAGTCTAATTTTATGTTGTGCTACTTTCCTTTGTTCTTATCGTGATGCTCTTTTTCATCATGATGTTCCTGCTCTGGATGGTGCTCTTTTTCTTTATGATGCTCCATCTCATCGGCGTGTTCCTTACCCTCGTGATGCTCCTTGTGCGGATGGTGTTCCTGATGTTCGTGGTGCTCAGGATGTTTGTGCGATTCCTTTTTTTGCTCTTCGTTGTTCATAACAATTTAATTTAAAAGTGAATACTATATGTTTACGTCCTACTGGATATAAGAGGAACAAATAAGATGCCATATAGTTTCCTTTTTTAATTCACAATTTTGTTAATCCAATTCGTCCATTCGCTTCAACAACTCATTTTTTAGATTGTCAAGGAATTTCACTCTGTTAATTTTCCTATTTCTCAGTTCCAGGTAGATATGGTAGATATCCCCCAATTCAATATCAAACATAGTTTCAAATGTCCTGGAAATCTCTTTAATGTCTGTCCGTCCTTCATTAAAAGCTCCATAGGCATTTAATGCATATATAAGTTCTACCAATGCAGATTTACTTGCCGTCCATTTAATTTTCTGCTCTTTGCTTTCTTTCACCGCCGGTAGGCCTACAGTATTTATTAGTTTGTCCTCCAAATAAACCTGTATAAGGTCATTGGCTATGATCTTTGAAACTTTATAATCATGGGATGTTGAAAAGGAATGATCTGACTCGAAAAAGAAAGTATCCAAATTGAGTTTGATGTCAAAATTTCCCCGTACAAAATATTTGTGATCCAGATAATTACTGTTAGTGCGGTAATATTTATAAAATTCAAGATTATTATCAAAAAATCTTTTCAGTTTGGAGAGCTCATTATTCAAGTATTTTTTAATATTTCGTTCGCCTCCGTAAGGACGTTTAGACTCAATTTTATAAACGGCATTGTAATATATCAACTTAGAAACTATCTTAGGCTTTAATTCTTTAAAGAAGTGGATTTCATCTTCAGCTTTTTCAAAACCTTTATCCTCAATAAACCTTTTTAACAATGAAATCTTCTTTAAAGTTAGCTCTATGAGCTTTTCCGCTAATTGGAGGGTGTCTCCAATTTCAGAAGAATAAAAATTGGTTTCTTCATCAAGTTCGGTAATAAGTTTTTGGCAATATTCAATCACTAAGCTAATTATTTGTTGTTTGAAAATCGGTGAATTAGATCATAATCAAAAGAGTGCAATATTAGTAACATACATTATTTCTAAAATTGCACTCACAAAGCTGCTACCGAACAGTAGATTTTTGATGCCCCTTCCCTGAAAGGTGAAGATAAACATGTTTTCCCTGCACGATTATTGCAATAATCAGTATGATGGACATGATCACGATCAAAAAAATCATAAACGGGGATCTTTTCTTCTTTCTATACTTTTGGTTCTGTGAGCTATGGTATGAATTAGTCCTCCGCTTTTTGACGGGTGATCGTCTTCTATGTATTTTTTTGTTTTTTTTCATTCTAAATCCTTTAAAAAACCAACAAATAAGACATTCCAACCCCTTTTGACTGATAATATGGAACGACCACACTTTTGTTATTCTTTTTCTTTCCGCTTATCAGGGTATTCATCTTTGGATATAGCCAATAAGCGAGTTCGGTTGAAAGAATTCCGACTCCAGCTCCCGCAACCACATCTGTCATCCAATGTTTGTTATTCAAGACTCTGTATACACCCGTAAACGCAGCGAACGGATAGCCCGACAAACTCAACAGCAAATTGTTATCCCTATATTCCCTGTACATAAAATGTGCAGTTGAGAACGCTGTGGCTGCATGACCAGACGGAAATGATTTTTTATTGGAGCCATCTGGTCTTTCTTCTGCAATCAGGCTTTTCGCGGGTGTAACGATAGCGGCCGATATCAGTTGGGAAGTTGCATAGATAATTGTACGGTCTTTAAAACCGTGTTTACCCTTTATCCCGGCCAGATTCAATCCATACACCATTACCGCTGGGAAATATTGGGTGTAATTGTCCAACGTTGTCTTTCCCGGCCTGTCATGGGCAACCTCTATCTTGGCAGAGAGATCCAATTCTTTCATTGGCGGAATGGCAAAACTGATTGCGCCAGCCGAGATTAGCGACACCGGAAGAATGAGTTTACGATAACTTAACTTATAATTATTCGGATCGTTAACAACTGAATCCGGCTGTTCGGTCATTATCACATTATCCTGAGCTATGGTTAGTTTAGATGTGGTAAGTAAAAAAAAAATTAAAATTATTCTTGAAATCATTTGATAATAGTCACTAATAAAAATTTTAAAGATTACGAAGGATGAAATCAACACGTTCAGCAGGTGGCAATACCGGAACCTGAATCACCGGGCATGGGAAGCGGTTATAGACATCGATGATCAGGTTATGAATCCGAATCTGCTCATCCTCATCTTCCAGTCTAGCATAATCATTGATCAACGGAAGTCTGTCAAGGATAAATACTTTCTGATAACAGAACCTCTTACACATTGCCTCAAGTCTTGCGTCATATTCAATACCAAGAAATTCATAGTATGCCATCGCGTCCGGCAACGCCCTATCCAAAAAAGCCACTTGGTTTACGTCCAACGTTGATTCCTCACTGATCTGCATGTTCAGAATATCCAGCTGAAATTGTTCCTTGTTGCTTTTTATTTCCTCTATCGTACGGCCCTTTATCTTTTGGGTGTCAATATAATGTCTTGCCTGTTCGGCAATAGTCGCATATCCCCGTTTTTCCAGCAGTTCTACTACAGTGGTTTTACCTGTACACGGTCCCCCGGTAATTACGTACCAATTTGTCTTGATTTCTTTATGGTTGATGGTATCCATTATTAATTCTATTTTGTTTGTTCACAAAGCATACGGCACTCATTAACCACTTCCCGGATCTTAGCCGGTGTTAAGCCTATCCGGGTTAATATTTCCTGTTGTTGTAATAAAGTGCTGCACACAATTATATCATTAGCCAACAGCACTTTTTTGTCCCTTTCTGTTAAGGAGATCAGGCAGGTTATGGGATACAGGCCGGAACGGTCTATGAGGTCCTTCAACCCTTTATCTCTTGGATAATCCCATCCGACCAAAGACATTTTCATACATGTACCGTACTGGATTGCATCTTCAGAAAAGCGGCCATTGGTCACTATCCAGCTTTGATGGAACTGAGGACCGTGACAACCGCTATCTTGCCACTGTTTTTCCACATCGAGAAATCTTGACTGGATGTACAACGGAATTTTGACATCACTAACAAATCCTTGCCGATTATGGAACTTGCATTCTATCATAATATGATGATCATCTTTAGTCGCTATCACATCTATTTCGTGTTTTACACAATGTCCCGGAACAATTACTCCTGTTCGTGTGCTATATCCCATAGATTCCAATATCGCTGAGGTGAGTTTTTCAAATGGAAAACCAGTAGGGCCCAGCGCCATGATTGCTTTTTTCAGGTTATACCTGGCCGAAGCAGGTTTTGCTATTTTTCTTAGCCATTTGAAAGCCGTCCTGTAAATATCCCGGGTAGCCATTCCATCGATAAGATTGTCCTGCACTTTTTGCAGAACAATCTCAACCTGCTGCGGAGCAGCTCCAGACCGGGACAGTGACTGTCTTAATTTATTACTGTCAAAAGCCACGCGCTGGCCTGAAGCTTTTAAGATGTAAATATCTTTGTCTTTTTGCATAACCTCTTATCTTTAAACCTTAACACATGTTTCCATGCTAAAGGACAATTGTTGAATTGAAAGCTAAAACTTCATGCGCTGTATCCTGATGGCATTTAATATGGCAATCAATGACACGCCCACATCAGCAAAGACAGCCTCCCACATTGTAGCCAGACCGCCCGCACCCAAGACCAGAACGATGCCTTTTACTACAAATGCCAGTGTTATATTCTGCCACACTATTTTCTTGGTTTTCTTTCCGATATTGATTGCAATAGGAATTTTAGATGGTCTGTCATCTTGAATAACCACATCAGCGGTTTCAATCGTTGCATCGCTTCCAAGCCCTCCCATAGCAATACCTACATCACTTAGGGCCACCACAGGTGCGTCATTTACGCCATCTCCAACAAATGCTACCGTTTCGTTCTTAGTTTTGATTTCTTTTACCCGGTTCACTTTGTCTTCAGGTAACAGGTCCCCGAATGCATTATCAATTCCCAGCTTATCGGCAACAAATTTGACAACCGTAGTTTTATCACCGCTCAACATTGTTACTTTGATATTGAGTTTATGCAGCAAATCAATCGTCTGTTGCGAGTCTTCTTTTATACTGTCAGCAATGGTAATGTAGCCTACAAATTTACCATCGTTGGCTACTGCGATAGTCGTATAGACGATTGATGATGGGTCCACATCGTATTTGATATTGAACTTGTCCATCAGTTTAAAATTCCCGACCAGTAACTCTTTTCCATTAATACGGGCTTTCAACCCGTGACCGGCAATTTCTTCCGTATTTTCCAATTTTATGGAATTGTCAATATCTCCCACATACTCGTGTATGGCCGTTGCTACAGGGTGGGTACTAAGGCTTTCGATGGCATTTACGAGTTTTAGAATTTCATCTTTATCGAATTCGGGATTAAAGATCACTTCCTGTACTTTAAATACCCCTTCGGTCATCGTCCCGGTCTTGTCCATAACCACATTCTGTATGGCCGCCATGGCGTCAAGGAAGTTACTGCCTTTAAATAAAATACCATTCCGGCTGGCAGCACCAATACCACCGAAATATCCCAAAGGAATAGAAATTACCAGTGCGCAAGGGCATGAAATTACAAGGAAGACTAAAGCCCTGTATAGCCAGTCATTGAACACATAGTTGTCTACGAAGAAATAAGGAAGCAAACAGATGCCTATTGCCAGAAAAACAACGATAGGTGTATATACTTTCGCAAACTTCCTGATAAAAAGTTCCGTAGGTGCTTTCTGAGACGTTGCATTCTGGACCAGTTCCAAAATCTTACTCAGTTTGCTATCCGTATAAGCGGTAGTTACCTTGACCTGGGCAACGGTATTCAGGTTGATCATACCTGCAAGTACTGTTTCCCCTTTGTTTTTGGTGTCGGGTTTACTTTCACCTGTCAGTGCGGCAGTATTAAAAGAAGCACTATCCGTGAGCAGCTCCCCGTCAAGCCCCAGTTTCTCACCAGGTTTTAGTTGAATGATCATTCCAATCTGTGCCGCCTCAGCTTTAATAACTTTGGTCTGATTATTTTCAAGAATGGTTACTTCATCCGGGCGTTGGTCCAATAAGGCTTTTATATTGCGTTGTGCCCTGGAAACCGCTAGTGTCTGGAAGACTTCGCCAACGGCATAGAACAACATTACTGCTACTCCTTCAGGGTATTCCCCGATAAAAAAAGCACCAATTGTTGCAATACTCATCAGGAAAAACTCTGAGAATACCTCACCTTTCGAAATACTTTTAACAGCATCTTTAATAACAGGGAAACCTACGATTCCATAGGCTACCAGATACCAAACAAACCTCACTGTTCCTTTAAACCATTCCTGAGGCATCCAGTTATCGAATGCTATGGCAATAAGTAAAAGTAACAGGGAAAGGATGGATGGAAGAAACATTTTAAATGGACTGCCGCTGGCATTACTGTGGTCATGACCATCATCATCGCTATGACTATGATCGTGTCCGTCATTTTTGTGGTGTTCTTCTTTCACCAATTCTTTTGCGCCCGCTTTGGTATAGACCTTTTCGGTCTGTGTACAACAAATTTGTTTGCCCTGGGCGTCGTATTTGTGCTTGTGTTCCATAATATTTATTTTTAAGATGGTTTCTGTTATATGATATTGGACAACGATAAGATCGATGCCGTTTTTTACCCTTTATCTAACTTCTCACATAATATTTATTGTAAATAACATTGATCATTAAATTGCCCTTGCTATCTGATTCGGTCAGGCTTTTCAAAGCTTTTACTTCACTAATAAATGACGGATTAGAAAAATCCTTTTCGAGGTTTTTAACACTGAGCCTCTCAAGCGGAGAATTTAGATCCTTGCTGTAAAAATAATAGGTGCGACTTGCGTACCTGTAGCCTCCTCTTTCGTATTTTGAATAGATAATCAATCCATTACTCCCAATAATTTTATGATAACCATAGGTCCCAAAAGTGGTTCCCTTATCAAAATATCGGAATACATCTTCGCCTCTTTGATATCCCCATAAACTCCCATGCGAAAATTTACTTTTTTGCTGTTCATCCTTTAAGATAAGCTTGTTATAATACACGCTGAATTTGTGCTTTCTAACTGAAAGGCAAATGCTGTCAATAAATTTCCCTTCGCTATACTCCGAATAGGATTTATAGAGTTTTACATTATCCGTACAGTATTCCGAAGCTCTTGTTTGAGATTCAGCCTTTGCCGGATTCAATAATGCCATAAAAAGTATTGTCAATAACATTATCTTAGATGCCAACATTTTCTCACCAGCTTCTCCAAGTTCTTTCCTTGTCTGATCAGAGCATAAGTTTCTAATACGTACGCTATATTCATTGTAGAATTTCATATGTTCTATTTTAGAAGATTTATCAATATTTTATCTTTAAAAAACTGTTTAGTAATCCCATCTGCTTCACTTAATATGTCTGCAATGGATGGTGCTTTCTTACCCAAATATTCCCTTGCCCTAATTATAGCCTTGTCGATCTTTATACCTTCAGTTTCTTTCACCGCTTCTGCCAGAGCGAGCAATCCAAGTCCCTGGTCTTTCAGGATTCCCAACTGTTCGATCATCCAGCTGATTGCATAAAAGCAAAATTTAGAAAGAGCCAGGGGATGCATTTTTTTATCTTCCACAGGAGGCAGCTTATTGTAAGGAGAACTCAGAACAGAGTCAGTAAGATAGTTCTCCAAGTCCAACCTTTCCTGTTCGATATCGACAAGTTCAATACATCCCTGTAGCGCCTGCGCGTAGATGCTCAGCCAGCGTAATTTTCTCCGAAACTCATGGATTCCCGACTCCACATCTTTAAAAGCCCGCTTGCCATTCTTCGCAAAATCCATTATTTTTTCAATTTCCGATCGGTAGAATTTAACAAGACGGCTGTGCTGCTCGTCCTTTCCTTTCCAATTTGTTTTTTCAAGGTCACGGTTGATCTTTTTTAATTGCTTCCCGTCTAACCAGTTCTTGGCTTTGAGTAATTTATTGAACTTTCTTAAAACCTTTTCTTCTTGACCGGAAAAGTAAGACCTGACGTCTTCGAGAATTTTCTTATTGTTCGAGTATTCTTTACTAATGGCCACAAAATAATCTACACTTCCGAGCATGTCTTCCAACTGCTTGAATTTTTCCCCTATCTTACCGAACCGTTTCTTTTTGGGACCGGTAACACGGTATATCCTTGCCAATGCTTCAACTTGGAATAACGGTGTTCTCAGATCGTTCTGAAAAAGATAACGGCCAGGGTTTTCTTCTTTTTGCGCCTCTTTTAATAAAGTAGATATTTTTTGCAAATGCAGATTGAATTGAATATTATTCTGTTTCATGATCGTTGTTCTTGTTGTTAGATAATTTTTTAATAAATCTCTTGTACCATGAAAATTGATTAATACCAAAAATCAGCAGGGTAATAGCTGTTGCTGAAACAGCCAGGACAAACATATTAAGCGCGATGGCTATGCCGACGGCAGCAATTGTCCACAGGCCAGCAGCTGTGGTAAGACCTATAGGCATACTTTTCTCGCTGCGAAAACCTATGCCTGCACCTATGAAGCCCAGTCCGGTAGCAATCGCTGCCAGCATTCTGGCGGTTGCGGATCTGTCTTCCGTTAGATGGGCTGCGACAGATACAAAGAGGCATGATGCAACACATATACAGGCAAAGGTCCTGATGCCCATATTCTGTTGTTCCTTTTCCCGTTCAATACCTACGATGCTTCCTAGAAGAAGTGCCAACAAAAGTTTGGCCGAGAGTAAGAGTTCAAAATTGATATCCATAGTATCGTTGGTTTATATTATTTACAAATACGCTACATTGCATAATAAAAATCGCTTTTAGGCTTTGCCGGAATATCTTTTTCTCCGATCATCTCCAATAAGTTTATCTCAATCGTCTGCGCCAGTGAAGTCATTGGTGTATCCACAGGAGTATCCTCAAAAGGATCTTGCATAATGATGGCTGTTTTTTCGATGGCAATAAAGAGTGTAGGAATGAGAATAGTCATTACTATCTCGACAGTTAGCTGAGAATCTTCGAGCCCAAAGGGTAAAATGGCAGCAAAAACATAAATCAACGTATGCACCAGCAGGCTATATGATCTTGGAAAAACAGTGTTCTTAATACGTTCACACTTACCCATGCTATCACATAACCTGGCGATTGTTTCATTTAGCTGAACCTGTTGAATGTCTGATATTGCCCCTGTAGTAGCAAGCTGCTTGATAGTCTCAGAGTGTTTATCCAGGAGTGCGTTCGGTATATTTACCGCTTTTATTTGATGGATGTTCAGGTAAGCCTGAACATTGGGCGAAAATTGCTGCTTTCGCAGGGATTCTCCAAGCGCATAGGTCCAGACGATCTGTCTGTCAGCAAACTCCCTAATTTCGTATTTTGGATTTTCGGGTGCAAACTGGATGAACTGCCTAAGTAAACTTCTTGAATCATTTACAATGGCACCCCAGACAGTTCTTGCTTCCCACCAACGTTCATACGACTGTGCTGTTCTAAAGGCAAGCAGTACGGAAACCGCAGTTCCTACTAACGCAGGGAGACTTAGCGGCAGGGATACTTTTTTGAAAGTCGGTAGCATATCCAGTAAACCAATGGATATAGCAAAGACACAGATCAGAATAATCTGTGCCTTGATTTCATTTACAAAGTACCAAATTGATATTTTTCGATTTAATAACATAACTAAACATTGGAGGTTGTTTGGAAACAATAATCATTTTTTCTGTTTTTAAATAGTTGTAACTTAAATATACAATTGAACACAGGCTTATGCGAACTGATTTATCGGCTTTCGTTCAACAAGCTGGTCCTGGATTTTATGAATTTCAAGACGACATACATCAGCATGGTAATAACAGTACCAGCAATAATTAAAATATTGAAGTGGGCGTGGTTGTTTAGCCACTCTCCAATAAAATCAAATACGCCGAAGATTAAGAAAAGTGCAAATAATCCGTTCTTTTCTTTTTTTAATACTTTTTTTATACTGAATGATACCTCAGGTCTCCGGAACTTACTGAAATCTGGAATAAATGCCGGAACACTAGCGGCCCACTTTGTATAGGCTTCACCGAATTTCCTTTCCAAAAATTGCTCTTCAGCAAACATTATCCGTTCGTAGTAAAGCCAATAGAACAAAATAAAAGCCATAACAAACCACATGTTTCCGGTTAGTAAAGCCGGCCCAAGCCACATGAGGAAGTTCCCTAAATATAGGGGGTGTCTTACGGTGCTATAAATGCCTGTTTTATTCAAAGTATCAGCAACCTGTCCCTCATGTGTATTTCGCCCCGATGTATTTTTAGGTGTATATCCAACAGTGTAAACCCTTATTCCCAATCCTATGATCCCAACAGACAAACAGATGATTTCATAAGTCGAGGAACAGTAAATAGGCTTATTGTTTTGTTTGCTTTCATACACCAATACGGAAAGGGCAATAATTAAAATACCAATCGGTATATAACTCCTATATCTGAAAAGCCAGTTTCCCTGCTTTTCAAGCTCTTCCTTTAACGCCATAATTTTATTAATTTTTCATAATGTAGGTTTATAGTACTTTTTAACCATCAATTGCAATTCAACAATCCGATATTGACTTCTTTAAATCTGTCCAGAATGGTTTTCCCATATATAGTCCAATAACTATGGTTCAACAACATTCCACAGTTTAGTGTCTTCCATTCTTTATCCGAATACACTCTTTGGAGAAAGACTTCAAATTCTTTCCTTATCGCATGGGCATACTTTGGATAAGAGGTTTTGGTAAAGTGAAACAGATCAGCATCACACAATACCATTTCAATCTTATTTTGAGGGAATTGCGGAAACTTTGTAGCTTCTATACAAGCCAATACCGAATTAATAAATTCAGTATTGGCATTATATTTATCAAGAAAACTTTTAGCGATCTGCTTGCTTTGCTCCTCGTGACCAACATAAGTATAAATATATCCACAGTCGTGAAACCACGCTGAAACAAGCAATATTTCAATTTCGGAATCATCCAAATTGCAAAGTTGTCCAATTTCCAAGGCCGCTTCCACAACCTCAAGCGTATGGGTAAGGCTATGAAAATCAAGGTCTACAGAAAGGTTCTCTTTCAACAATGTAGAAACATAGTCTTCAACTGATTTTACCAAATCATTCATAGCCTTATCTATATTGAGAATTAATGTTCATGACCACCTGTGTTACTCAATTTGGCATTGATAAAGAATGCCCCCTTTGTAACAACTTTGACTCCTTTAGGAATTGCGGTCACAGGAGTAATCACAGTATATCCCAATTCAGAAACTCCTTTTGCCACTTCGATCTTTTCGAAATTCATTTTCGGTTCCTTCTGCTTGTTCTCAGCAGCATGGTCATGCTTTTCGCCCGGTTTATGATCATGATCTTCTTCAGCTTTCTCGTCATGACTTTCACCTTCTTTGTGCTCATGACCGCCTTCCTCATGACCAGCTTCCGGCTCTTTGTCTGTATGAACAAAAATATAGAACTTGCCATCCGCTTCTACGATAGCAGAATTTGGTACGGTAGAAGCCATCACGTTTTCCACACTTACCATCCCTGTTATATTCATTCCGTCAATCAGTCCACTCTTATTACCCACCACCGTGCAGTGTACCGCAACCGTTTTGCTTTCGTTCTCAAAAGAAGATCCTATATTGAATACTTTCGCGCTATAGGTTACCTGCGGGTTATTAGTAATGGTAAAATTTACCACTTGTCCTACTTTCATAAAAGGGAGATCTCGCTCGAAAACCTGAAGGTCAAGATGTAACAAGCTGTTATCCACGATTTCAACTACAGGAGATGACACATCCACATAACTTCCAATTTTTGCGAACTCATTACTTATCGTTCCACTAACAGGACTGGTAACCACTAATGCTGATCTTAGATTTTCCCTGCTGATACTGGAAGGGTTGATTCCCATCAATTCTAACTGCTTTTTTAACGATGCCTTACGGGCCATCAACGCATTAAAATCAGCAGTAGCTGTCTGGAGATTTTTCAGAGCCCCTGCACTTCCCTGGTTAAGCTCTTGCTGGCGATCCTGTTCCTGCTTTGCCAACGTAATCCTACTATCAATCGTAATGTATTCTTCCTGCAACTGAATAAACTGTGGATTTTCAATAGTAGCAATGACCTGACCTTTGCGGACATAATCACCCATCTGTACGTTCAGGCTTTTAACAACACCACCATACAGGGACGTTGCATTTGCCTTCTTGTTGTTTGGCACCCTTAGCGCCCCGTTAGCTTTGACAGTAGCAGTCAGATTTTTATTTTCGATATTGCCAAGCGTAATGCCAACCGCTTTCATCTGTTCCTGTGTAAGAGAGGCAATAGTGGAAGATTCTTCCTCTCCATGTCCTTCTTCACCGCTGGCTTCAGCGGTCTTTTTTTCTGTTGTAGCGGCAGCGCCTTCTTCCTTTTTAGCTTTTCCACCGCAGCTATATAAAGACGTTATGAGAATAGCTGCAACTAATATTTTTCCTATGATTTTCATTTTATCTTATTTGTTATTGAAGTAATTGAATTGAATTGCTGACTGGTTGTATTGGTTCAGCACATCCAGGTAGTTTTGACGAATGCCAATTGCCTGGTTAAGAAACTGTCCCAATTCTGCAAAACTTATCTCACCCGTTCTGTAACTCAGGCTGGCTGCATTGATAATTTCTTCAGATTGCCTTAAACCTGAGGTTTCATAGAAATTTAACAGGGAATAGTTTTTTTCTATTTCAGCAATAGCAGACGCCCGTTGGGTCTGTAATAGCTGTGTCTGGTAGGAGAGTGTCTTTTCCTGCACTTCTTTCTCAGCGACTGCAACCCTTACCTTATTCCGATAAGCTCCGGCTCCGAACACGGGAATTGATGCCATGACCGAAAAGCCTGTAAAAGGATCTTTAGCACCCCATAAACGTTGGCTAAAAAACCTTCCGGAAAATTCGGGCTTGTTCGTATTCCTCTGAACTTTGATATTGGAAGATGCGATATTTACATTCTGTTCCTGCAACGCCAGTACCGGATGCGAGGTGTTGTTTTCTACCAATTGTACTTCTATTTTTTTTAGCGAGTCAGCAACGGGTAGCAGCCACTCATTTTGATTCAAGAGCATCATTAATTGTTGTTGCTGCACTGTCATTTCTTTCTTGTTCTGTTCAAGAAAGGCCTGAAGCTCTCTCAATTTAGCCTCTGCTGATACCTGATCCAACTTTGCAACATCTCCGGTCCTCACCCTAATCTCCGTGGTTTTGAACAGCATAGTATAGATACTATCCAGTCTTTGAAAGAGTTTTTGTTTATCCTGGAGATACCACAGCTGATAATAGGCCGTTCGTACATCTCGTTTTATTATGGCATTTAAATAATCCGTATTGAGTTCTGCATATTTGAGCTGATCCCTGAAATAATTCTTTCGGGCAGCATACAGCCCCGGCCAGGCTATACTTTGTGAAACACCAATTTTTAATATACCTACCTGATCTGAGGGACGGTAATCTTCATTTTCTGCGAATACTCCGGTCTTGGGAATTTCAGTAGCGGTCTTAACATTTAGCGTGGCGCTTTTGATCTGAGCACTATTAACGCCATATTGTTGATTATTCCCTAATGCGGTTCCCACTGCTTGATCGATCGAAATTCGCTGTTGCTGCTGAGCATTAACAGATGATAAACCTCCCAAAGACAGCAAGATCACCATTACCGTTGTTTTCATACGGCCTTTTCCTTTCAGTTTTATTTTTGAGTTGAAGATGATGTACAGGAGTGGTAGTACAAACAGCGTAAGAAATGTAGCGGTGATTAATCCACCAATTACCACCGTTGCCAGCGGCTTTTGTACCTCGGCACCTGCACTTGTACTAATGGCCATAGGTAAAAATCCAAGTGATGCTACCGTTGCCGTCATCAATACCGGACGCAAACGTGTCATTGTGCCTTCTCTCACCCTTTTAAACACATCGTCCATGCCCTCTTTTTTGAGCTGGTTAAAGGTGCCGATCAGAACGATACCGTTCAATACGGCTACACCGAACAGGGCAATGAATCCGATCCCTGCACTGATACTAAATGGCATGTCCCGTAACATCAGGGCGAATATCCCACCAATCGCACTCATCGGAATGGCCGTAAATATCAATGTGGCCTGCTTGAAAGAATGGAAAGTGAAGTATAGCAACATAAAAATAAGCAGTAGCGATACCGGCACTGCGATCATCAGACGTGCACTGGCCTTTTGCAGGTTTTCGAATTGACCTCCATAAGTGAAATAATAACCCGCAGGCAATTTTATTTTTTCGGAGAGTTGCTTTTGGATGTCTTGTACTACGCTTTGTACATCGCGTCCCGCAACATTAAATCCTATTACGATCCGGCGCTTACCTGCTTCACGACTAATTTGGGCAGGTCCAAGTTTATACTCAATATTTGCAACTTGAGAGAGTGGAATTTGCGCCCCCGAAGTTGTTGGAATCATCAAATTGCTAACATCATCTATATCACTTCTGTGCAAACTGTCAAGGCGAACAACAAGATCAAAACGCCTTTCATTTTCATATACCTGTCCCGAACTTTTACCTGCAAAAGCTGTACTCACCACGTCATTCACATCCTGAATAGTCAGGCCATAATTTGCAATACGTGTACGGTCATATTCTACATTAATCTGAGGGAGGCCACTTACGCGTTCAACTTGCGGAGACGTGGCTCCTTCAACAGTTTGAATTACTTCACTGACCTCCTTGGCGTAGGATGCCAGCGTATCAATGTTTTCACCGAATATCTTAACAGCAACATCCTGCCTGATACCGGTCATCAGCTCATTGAAACGCATCTGAATAGGTTGGTTCTTTTCAAAGAATACCCCCGGTATTACCTCCAGTTTTTCCATCATGGCATCGGCCAGCTCGTTATAGTCCCTTCCAGAAGCCCATTCATCCTGCGGTTTGAGGACGACCATAAGGTCGGTAGCCTCAGGAGGCATGGGATCGGTGGGAACTTCAGCTGCCCCGGTTTTTCCCACAACCATCTTGACCTCATCAAACTCCTTGATTATCCGCGAAGCCTGCATAGAAGTTTCTATACTTTGGTTCAGTGAACTACCCTGTGGAAGGATACAGTGAAAGGCGTAATCCCCCTCTTGTAACTGGGGTATAAACTCACCACCCATCCTGCTAAAGAAAAATAAAGAGATTGCAAATAAAGCTACAGCGGCACCTACAACAATATACTTGATCTTGATTGCTTTTTGTAAAAGTGGTTGATACCAACTGGAAAGCTTGTCCATCATTTTGTCACTAAATGTTTTTTTGTGACTTGGTTTTTTAGACAGGAACAATGCACACATCATCGGGATATAGGTCAGCGATAGAATCAACGCACCAAATATGGCGAAACCAACAGTTTGAGCCATTGGGCGGAACATTTTTCCTTCCACACCAACTAACGTCAGGATAGGAATATATACGATTAGGATAATAATCTCACCAAAAGCGGCACTGGTTCGTATTTTAGAAGCAGACACGAATACCTCATCGTCCATTTCACTTTGGGTCATTCTATTGGTAGATTTTCGAAGACCCAAATGGTGCATCGTTGCTTCTACAACGATTACGGCACCATCTACGATCAATCCAAAATCTATTGCCCCTAAACTCATCAAATTGGCGCTGACACCAAAGACGTTCATCATACCAAGGGCAAACAGTAGTGCCAGTGGGATTGCGGATGCGACGATAAGTCCTGCACGGAAATTTCCTAAAAATAGTACAAGAACGAATATTACGATCAGCGCACCTTCAATCAGGTTCTTCTCAACAGTACTCATAGCCCTTCCAACCAGTTCGGTACGATCCAAATATGGCTCGATAATTACATCCTCAGGTAGGGATTTTTGAATCGTCGGTAACTTTTCCTTGATCCGCTTAACTACTTCGTTACTGTTTTCGCCTTTCAGCATCATAACAACTCCACCTACGGCATCAACTTCTCCATTAAATGTCAATGCACCATATCTAACAGCACTTCCAAACCTTACTTCCGCAACGTCATTGATATAAATTGGAACGGCTCCTGAATTTTTTACAACAATCTTCTTTACATCATCAATGGAAGTAACCAAACCTATACCTCTGATAAAATAGGCATTGGGCTTTTTATCAATATAAGCTCCACCTGTATTCTGATTGTTTTTTTCAAGTGCAGTGAATATTTCAGGGATACTCACACCCATCGCTCTCAGCTTATCGGGATTCACAGCAACCTCGTACTGTTTCAATTGACCACCAAAGCTGTTAACCTCAGCAATACCCGGAGTTCCGTATAATTGCCTTGCCACAATCCAATCCTGCATTGTACGCAGGTCTTTTGCGTTGTATTTATCTTCACTACCTTTTTTGGGATGGATAATGTACTGATAAACTTCTCCAAGTCCTGTACTTACCGGCGCCATTTCTGGGGTGCCTATCCCTTGTGGAATCTGATCAACAGCTTCCTTTAACCTTTCATTGATGAGCTGCCGAGCAAAGTAGATGTTTACATCTTCATCAAAAACGACCGTAATCACCGATAAACCGAAACGGGAAATGCTTCGGATTTCTTCGATCTTGGGAACATTCGCGATACTCTGTTCAATGGGGAAGGTAACGAGCTGTTCAACCTCCTGTCCAGCCAATGTTGGGCAGGAAGTGAATATTTGAACCTGATTGTTGGTAATATCAGGTACGGCATCTATGGGCAGTTTGGTTGCACTCCATGCTCCCCAGATGATAAGTAACAAAGTCATTAAGCCAATAATGATCTTGTTCTTAATACTGAATTTTATGATATTGTCTAACACAATGTATTTTATTAATTTAACATTTAATAGAAATAGAGGTGAAATCCACCTGTAACTGAAAAGGCGGAGAAGATGGAAAGTTATATCAGGTTGAAATATTGATAACTGGAAACATTAACACCAATTAGAAGTGCTAAGTATCAATACAATATTAGAGGCAATGTATATGAATATACATTACGCCAATAGACATAATATTCCCAATAAAATTAAACGTTAAATTTCGGCGGTTGCCAGATAGTACCAGAGTAGTGGGATATAAAACTAGAATCCCTGATAACAACTTTTTTGGAAGAAAATATGTGTGTAAGAATACCAAATTCTGGTAGTTCAAAATTGAAAGATGCTACTGAAACACTACAGCAGGAACACTGACAAAAAGGTGTGCAGGAATCATCTTTATCCTGGTCATGATCGTGAGATGTTACTTTCGTAACTCCGACAGAACTTTCGCAACTATTATTCGCATCACTACATGGTACTAGAAAAAGTGCCATGATGTAAATCAAAAATATTGTTGCCTTCCATTTCATATTTGCTGACAAAGGTAATAAAAAATTCCGTGCAATAGAATTGCATATGTTATTTTTTCTTTTATGAGAGTCATTATTAGCTAAATCAACAATGAACCTTGGGTGATAATTGATCTTGAGAAATGGATTTCATTGCTATCTGACTAATTTTATTATCTTTGTCATTGTAGAATTACAATGGAAATTTAATAAAAAGGAGTGTAATAAGCACCATTACTAAATCGTTACCTACAGCGATTGTCACTCTTATAAACTACACACTATTAGCTACTTTAGCAATTTTTAAAGTTTTTTGATAAAAAATATGGGCTGAATAAATTATTTCGGGAAGATAAATACCTTTTTAATTCCCATGCTGTCTAAGGCAGGTTGAATATAGTATGCAAAAGTGGGGTCACTTTGATTAAGGTTAGTTATGATGTAAGCACGGTTGGCTTGAATATAGGCAAGGGTGGACGGATAGGGCGTGTTAAAATGCATCATTTGGCTTTGCTGGCGGATTGATACTTTCCTACATACGATTGTAATTTGTAGTAAAATCATCAGGGTAGCTATCCCGAACAGCCTGTTTTTAGCAGATCCTGGAATCAGTAATAGGATTAAAAGAAGATAAAGGATCGCTACCTGAAATTCGGTCGGCCAGAGTCTTTCAATGACCGGGTAGGGGAGATTGTTAATCTGTATAAGTCCTTCGTTTAGCAGTGTAATCTGCCACTCCAGAAAGATTGCAAGATACTGTGATTTCAGTATTATAACTAATATTCCACTATACATAATCAGCGTAACTGGTATGGTTATAAATATATTACTGATAATGAATGACATTGGAAACAAATGAAAATAGTATATGCTTAGTGGGGTGGTGAAAAGTTGGGCGGCAATGGAAAGGGATACGAGCTCTCCCAATTTTTTACTTGGCGGAGTTTGCCAGTTCAGCGCGTTGCAAATTAACGGGTATAGGTAAATGATGCCGGCAACAGCGAGAAAAGAAAGCTGAAATCCGATATCCCACAGCCAGTATGGATTATAGTGCAGCATACCAAATGCTGCAAGAAAGATCAGGTTTTGATAAGCAGACGTACGGCCCAGGGTTTTGCTGATCAGAAAGATTGATAGCATTACTGCCGCTCTGATTACCGAAGCAGCGTAACCAGTTAGGATTGTATAGAACCAGATAAGACTTAATAAAATAAATAACTTCAAATGTCTACCCGTTCTGGTCGTATTGAGGTGTAGCAATAGCCAGTCGAGTACAATATATATAATTCCTACATGCATACCGGAAACAGAGAGTACATGGATAGTTCCAGTTCTGGAGTACGCAGAAACCAGTGCCCTGTCCAGCTCTGCACGGTATCCTAGAATGAGTGTGCTCGCAACATCAACAGCGTCCTTTTTTACCAACAGCTTACGGTAAAGGTCTACCTGTTTTTTTCGCCATTCAACAGCGTGTGACAAAAGTTTATTCCCCGCCCGCTGGTTGAGTAGTAAAACATCTTTTTCTTCGATTAGATATTGATGATGAACTTTTTTTCTGGCGAGCCATTTTTTGTAATCGAACATACCCGGGTTGAGGGGGCCGGCAGTAAGTTCGTAATTTCCGGGTGCCCATAGAAGTTGCCCGAAACTCAGGTCTGAAAGTCGCATTTTAATTGGCTTTATCTTTATTAGAATCCGGCCTGACGCCTTCGTTCTCCGACCCTCTTTCTCTATTGATTTTACCATTGCCGTAAATTGAATTTGGCCGAAGGATAGGACTGGTTCCGTAAGAATTTCCAGCAACAAAAAATCCGGGTTTTTTTTGGAGAAGTGTTCGGAATTTGTGAGCTCATCATTGATCCTTCCTAAAATAAAACCATGCATTAGAACAAGGAGGCCAATAACAAAGAGGCTTCCATTCATATAATGTTTTATCTTAGTTGAGGTATGTAATAGGTTGATTATTATTAATGTAAAAATGTAGTATATTACCAAATAATCTTCAGGCAAATTTAATTTGGTAAAAATACTGTGCTGGGAAATGTAAATTCCAACCAAAAATTGCGGAATAATCCTGGCGAAAAAAGGAATTGATACTGGAGTGTCCATCCTAAAAAATATAGCGAACCTGGAGCCTCGTTTCACTCTTTTTACTGCCCTGGATCTGCTCCATTCCGGTACCTGTTTTTTCTTTGTCAGGCTGCCAGGTAAGGGCATATCTCAACCACAGTCTAAATTGACTGCTGATCCTAAAATTTATGTTGAGATAAGTTCTGAATCCTTGTCCCTGGTAAGGGACTGAGCTACCTGCAAAAAGCACATTGTTTTCATAACGGTAAATCCGGTTATCATAGGACAGGATCTTGAACCACGTTACGCGTATATTCCCTGCGAAGGGGCCGGATGCAACTTTATAATGCAGGTCGTGTCCCAGTAGAATGCCGTACCCCGCGGACTGCCGTCCTTTACTGTATCTTGTGATATCGGCCAGGTGTTTGAACCTCATGTGTTCACCCACCGGATAGGCTGCATCCAACTTTATTAATTGAACTTGAATATTGTCAAGAGCCGGTATTTTAAGCCCGGATTTTACGTTTTGCTCCCTCGATGACGATCTGTATTGAAAACTATATTCGGAGCCTCTGACGGGTCTGTAGAATAGTTTTACTGTGTATTCATTTCCTTTTGATGGGAGGTCTACTCTGTATTTGGCAAACGGAAAGCTGAAAAAGTCCAGATAACCGGCTATATTCCACTTATTGCTAACGCGGTGGTTTATTCCGGTGTACCATCCCTTTTCGTTCATGGCGGAACTGTTTTTGCCAAAAGGCATACTGTAGAAGCTGTTATGATCTATACCATAATTACGAAAAACAACTACTGCTGAAGTAGAAGAGGTAATAGCGGAGATCAGTCCTTGAATCCAGGCCTGTCCTCCAGGATGACTGTGGGCAAACTCACCGAAAGTATAGGTGTTCAGAAAAGTGTAGTTATAGTGAAAAGCGTAATTTTCCCTGAATGAGCCCTTGAAATTATTGGAACGGTATAATGCATTTCCTGTAATAAAAGGCAGACTGTAAGCGCTCCTATACGCTGTAATCCCAGCTCTGAAAAACGGGCTGTTATATTGTGCTGCTGTACCGGTAACAGTCTCTTTAATTGCCCCCTTATTTCTTATTTCAGATTCAGTTCTGTGTAATCCACTGTTGCTGATATTACTGACTACTGCAGTTTTATTGGACAGATAACTAACGGAAGCATCTGAATTCTTTATTGATATAAAACTAGTTAATAGTATGTTTTTAAATAATTTATATTCGAAAGAAACCCCTCTGAAGTAGTTTTGTTCCCCTGCTGAAAAGTAAGGTTGCAGACCCATATCCTTTTTTGCAGCACCAGCAACATCGGCTCCCCGCCCGAATGAAGTCCCGCTCCAAAGACTGAGCCCCTGACCGAACTGCAGGCTGTAATCACCTAGAATTAATTTACTGATCCTCCCTTTTCCCGTATAAGTGATATTGGCAGAAATGAAATCAAATCCGGAAGGATTACTGCCCTTAAGGAATTGTTCACCCGGGTCTTTCTCCATCAGCAGCATGGCCTTAATTCCAGGCTCCAGGGCAAGCCTGTATTTAAGCAGCAGATGATCTGGGCTTCCTGAATAATAGGATTTGCCTTTTTGAGTATAACCTTTTTTCCGCTGGTGAATTCGTGAGTGCCGCAAGATGAGCTCCTGGTCACTTTTATTGAGTAGGTCTTTGAATTGCGGAATTTTGCCTTCAGCCTGATCGCAGGTTATATAGGGGGAGATCTGTCTGATGAATTCGGGACTGAAACCACGAACTATCTGGAGCTCGGCGATTTCCTTAAGCGGACCATTTTTAAGGATATGCTGTAAAAGATCATAAACCTGAAGAGGCGTAAGAAAGAATATTTGAGAGAGCCCTTTCTCACCTGCTTGATTAAGGGCGATTGGTTTTTTGCGGAGTTGTTCGAGTTTTTGGGTCAATATGGCCAGCTGCTCTTCAGATTGCTCTTCTTCTCCCAGCCAGGTATAAAAAGACAAGGCCTGTTCTGTTTCCTGTGCATAGCAGAACGAGCAGGTCAGGAACAGGAGGATCAGCGCCACTTGTCTCAGGCAAAGAAGATGGCTGGGAGCCATTTCGCTTAAGGGTGTGGTACATAACTTTGGCTTCATAAAAGCCAAAGTAATACCCTTAAAAATTATTTAGTTAACCTACTATTTATATTTCGTCGTTAAGCTTTACGAGGAAGTCCTTTAGCCGTTCCAATGAAGCGATGATTTTCTGGTTTTCTTTTACATCTCCACTATTGTTTTTCAGATGGTCTTTAGCACCTTTTAGGGTGAAGCCTTTGTCGTCTACAAGGTGAAAGATGATCTTCAGATTTTCTATATCCTCAGGAGTGAACAGACGGTTACCCTTCTTGTTTTTCTTAGGTTGAAGGACGTCAAATTCTTTTTCATAAAAACGGATCTGAGAAGCATTTACACCGAACATTTCCGTCACTTCCCCCATTGTGTAATACATTTTATTAATTTCCCGTTCCTTATATGGCATAGTTGATGATTGATTGTTAGTGGATTATGGCATTTATATAAAGCTTTCAAATGTAATGGGATTTTAGTAGAATACCGCAATAAAATTTTAATTTTGTTGTATATATTTTACTAGGAATGACAGCAAAAGAAATCAGAAAAGCATATTTAGAATTTTTCGAATCGAAACAGCATCAGATTGTAAATTCAGCACCTATCGTAGTCAAAAATGATCCGACCCTGATGTTTACAAATGCGGGTATGAATCAGTTTAAAGATATTTTCCTGGGAGAGGCGCCGGCACGTTATCCAAGGGTAACTGATACCCAGCGCTGCCTTCGTGTTTCCGGTAAACATAACGACCTGGAGGAAGTAGGTATTGATACCTATCACCATACCATGTTTGAGATGCTTGGTAATTGGAGTTTTGGTGATTATTTCAAGAAAGAAGCTATCGCCTGGAGCTGGGAACTTCTCACTAAAGTATACGGTATACCGGAAGATCAATTATATGTTTCAATTTTTGAAGGAGATGAAAAAGAAGGCTTGCCGCGCGATGAGGAAGCTTATGAACTCTGGAAACAATTTGTACCGGAAGACCGGATTATCCTCGGTAATAAAAAAGATAATTTCTGGGAGATGGGCGATACAGGGCCTTGTGGTCCTTGTTCTGAAATACATGTGGATTGCCGTCCTGAACTCGAGAGAAAGGAACTCTCTGGAAAAGAACTTGTCAATGCAGATCATCCTCAGGTAATTGAAATATGGAATAATGTATTTATGCAGTTTAACCGCTTGAAAGACGGTTCTTTACAGCCTTTACCCGCAAAGCATGTTGATACAGGGATGGGGTTTGAACGTCTGGTGCGGGTTCTGCAGAAGAAAGCTTCCAATTACGATACAGACGTATTTCAGCCGTTGATCCAGTTTATCTCTGCCAAATGTGGGATTACTTATGGAGCTGCTGAAAAAACAGATATAGCCATGCGCGTTATGGCAGATCATGTCCGCGCTATCTCGTTCGTCATTGCCGACGGTCAGTTGCCGGCGAATAACAAAGCCGGCTACGTAATACGCCGGATTCTGCGCCGTGCGGTGCGGTATGCCTATACCTTCCTGGATTTGAAAGATCCATTCCTGAACGAGCTGGTACCGGTATTGGCAGAACAGTTCAAAGGAGTTTTCGACGAGCTGTATCTGCAAAAGGAATTTGTACAGAAAGTTGTTCTGGAAGAAGAAATATCTTTCCTGCGTACACTGGCTACAGGTATCCACCGTTTCGATAATTACACAAAAAAACAAGGTGATTTTCTGATGTCGGAGAATGCTATAGATCTGGAGAAATCTTTTGAAGATAACTGGGTTTACAGTATCCTGAAAGATCAGATGGTTATTTCCGGTGCCTTTGCTTTTGAACTTCAGGATACTTACGGTTTTCCGATCGACCTTACCGAACTGATGGCGAGGGAGAAAAGATGGACCGTCGATATGGAAGAATATCAGCGTGCGCTGCAAGAGCAGAAATCGAGATCGAGGGCTGCGACTGCTATTGATACCGGCGATTGGATTACTATAAACGAAGATCCTGAAACCGAATTTGTAGGTTATGACTTACTGGAAATCGAGACCCGTATTTTAAAATACAGACAGGTAACCGCAAAAGGAAAAGAACAATATCAGATTGTCTTAAAGAAAACTCCTTTTTATGGCGAAGGGGGCGGACAGGTCGGGGATACAGGCAGACTGGAAGATCATAGTCGTATGTTCTCTGTTGATATTACAGATACGAAAAAAGAGAACGGCGTTATTGTTCATTATACTGATACACTACCTGAAGACCTGGAAGGTCAGTTTTGGGCTGTTGTAGATGAAGATAAGCGTCAACAGACAAATAATAACCACTCTGCTACGCATTTGCTACACGCAGCCTTAAAACAAGTTCTGGGGGATCATGTTAATCAGAAAGGGTCTCTTGTTAATCCGGATTATCTTCGTTTTGACTTTTCCCATTTTGCCCGTGTCACCGATCAGGAACTTGCGAAGATTGAACATATCGTTAATAAAAAAGTAAGGGAGAACATTCCTTTGCAGGAACAGCGTATGGTTGCCTATGATACTGCTGTAAATATGGGAGTAACGGCGCTGTTTGGGGAAAAATATGGTGATTTTGTAAGAGTAATTACTTTTGATGATCATTATTCGAAAGAACTTTGTGGCGGGACACATGTGCAGGCAACCGGTGAAATAGGATATTTTAAGATTATGTCTGAAAGTGCTGTAGCAGCAGGTGTGCGTCGTATCGAAGCAATTACAGCGAATAAAGCAGAAGCATTTATTATTGCCCAGGATCAGGAAATCAGTGAACTTAAATCTCTTTTGAAGGGTAATAAGGATCTTCCTGCGGCGGTTACGGCATTGATAGAAGAGAATTCGAAATTAAAAAAGGATGCCGAAAAAGTACTCATTGAACGTGCTGGAAACCTGAAACATGAATTAGTTCATCACATGAAGACCATTAACGGGGTTAATCTGATTGCAGTACAGGTAGATCTTCCACATGCCGACGCAGTGAAAAATCTGGCCTACAGTCTGAAAGAAATGGTTGACAATCTGCTGCTGGTGTTAACTACAGTTATTGACGACAAACCAGGGATTACAGTAATGGTTTCTGAAAATCTGGTTGCAGAAAAAGGATTAAATGCTTCAGCAATAGTAAGGGAGCTTGCGAAGGAAATTCAGGGTGGAGGTGGTGGACAGCCATTTTACGCGACTGCCGGTGGTAAGAATCTAGCTGGATTGCCTGCGGTAATAGAGAAAGCTGCAAAGTTGCTTATTTAGGCTAAATCTCAAAATAAAAATGGGGCTGTTCCAACCCGGAACAGCCCCATTTTTATACCTTCATATTCTGTATTCTCACAGCATTAAGGATCGCCAGCAGTGCAACCCCTACATCGGCGATTACGGCCTCCCACAAAGTAGCTATACCTCCTGCGCCCAGTATTAGAACAATGATCTTAATGGACATGGCCAGCGCAATATTCTGCCAAACAATTTTTTTAGTCAGGCGCCCGATCTGAATTGCGGTAACGATTTTACCGGGCTGATCATTCTGAATTACGATATCTGCAGTTTCAATAGTAGCATCGCTGCCTAAACCACCCATTGCAATACCAGCATCTGCAAGTGCTACAACAGGTGCATCGTTAATTCCGTCACCTGCAAAAGCAATATGACGTCCCGCTCTCTTCAGCTGCTCCAGCCGGCTTACTTTATCTTCCGGAAGCAGACCGCCATAGGCTTCGTCTATACCAAGGAGTTTGGCTATTTTATCCACTACAGCCTGTTTATCTCCACTGAGCATTACCGTATGCAGTCCTTGTTTATGCATCTCAAGAATTGCTTCTGCTGCATCTGGTTTAAGTTCATCGGCTATCAGAATATGGCCTGCATACTGATTATCAATTGCAACGACGACTATCGTTTCTTCCTCGTCTTTTAAAAGCGCGGGGTAGCTCACCTTAAACTGATCAAGGAGCGCAGTGTTGCCAGCTAAAACTCTTTTACCATCTATTTCGCCACTCAGGCCTTTACCAGCTACTTCAGTTGTTTCCACCTGCAGGGGGATAAAATCTTTTCCCGCATAAGCCACAATGGCCCTGGCAATCGGATGTGTCGATTTATTTTCTACGGTGGCAGCAATTCTGATCAGTTCTTTTTCATCACCAGATACAGAGAAAACTTGCTGTACTTTGAATACACCTTTAGTGAGTGTACCGGTTTTGTCCATAACCACAGTGTCGATGGTTGTCATTACATCCAGAAAATTTGAACCTTTAAATAAAATCCCATTTTTACTGGCCAGGCCGATGCCTCCAAAATATCCCAGGGGAATGGAAACGACAAGGGCGCAGGGACAACTTATGACCAGAAACACCAGTCCGCGGTATAACCAATCTCTAAAAACATAGTCTCCCACAAATAAAAATGGAAGAAATACCACCATTACTGCCAATGCAAATACTATAGGCGTATAAACTCTGGCAAACCTGGAAATAAATAACTGTGTTTTAGATTTTCTGGAAGTAGCATCCTGAACCATTTCCAGGATCTTATTGAGTTTACTGTCTTTGAACAGCGCAGTTACCGTTACTTCGACGGCGTTATTGAGGTTAATCATTCCTGCCAGGATCCGTTCACCTGTAATTTTAGTGTCGGGTTTACTCTCACCAGTTAAAGCAGCAGTGTTAAAGCTGCCTTTCGCAGATTTCAGATCGCCATCTAAAGCAACTTTTTCACCTGCCTTAATCACTATGAGTTCTCCAATTTGTACGTCAGATGGTGCAACAACACTCTCTTTTCCATCTCTCAGTACTGTTACTGTGTCTGGTCTTATATCCAGCAAGGCTTTAATACTTCTTTTTGCTGAATCCACTGCAGAGTCCTGAAACCATTCGCCGATAGAGTAAAAGACCATAACGGCAACTCCTTCGCTGAAAGATCCTATAGCAAATGCGCCGATCGTTGCAACACTCATCAGGAAAAATTCGTTAAAGAAATCCAGTCTGATTGCTTTTCTGAAAGCGAGGTTCAGAACCTGATAACCGGAAAGGAGGTAGGCTACGCCGAAAATGAAGAATTCGATGAGCTGACTGAATCTGATTTTAAATCCATAATCAAGAACCAGCATTACCATAAGGATCGTTAAACCGCCTAATAAAGGAAGGTGAGATTTCCATCCCGGTTCACCGCCGCAACATCCGCCACCATGATCATGTTCGTCGGTATCGGTATGTACATGTTTACTTTCTTCTTTATGGTCTTGCGTATGAGGAGTTTTATCTTTGGGGTCTGATGTACACATAGGAATAGGTTTTGCAATTATTTAATGCAGTAATACAAAAGTATTAAATAACGTAGCGCAATGCTATTGCAAAGTATAGCAGAGGTTGCAGGTTCCTTTGACCACAAGACTCACTTCTTCTTTATGAAAACCTTCGGGTAAAGACACCTGCGGTATCTGTGTTTTTGGCAGGCAGGAGGTTTGCTTACAGGTATTGCAGAAAAAATGCACATGAAGGTCGTGGTGATGCCCTGGATTGCACTCTTCCGCGCAGAATGCATATTTTGTGATACCTGTGCCGTCATCAATGTGATGAACCAATCCTGACTCTTCAAATTTCTTGAGCGCACGGTACACGGTGATTCTGTCACAAGGTTCCAGTCCTTTTTCCAGGTCAGTGAGGCTGATTGCCGAAGGTTGGTTCATCAGAAAGTCAAGAACCAGCAGGCGCATTGCAGTAGGTTTGATGTTTTTTCTTTCCAGAATTACAGGGAGCTCTTCGGACATTGATTTTTATTTTGAAATTATTAACACCAAATATCGGAATAAAAAAAAATGTTATTTACAATCTGATCCAGAATTGTAAATAACATTTAAATGTATTTTGGTTGCTTTAATATTTATTCTTTAGTGTCTGTCCCTGTGTCCGCGGCCGTGGTCTCTTCCACGTCCATGATCTTTGTGTCCTTTATTCTTCTTTTCATATTTGCGATAGTCAGAACCATTACCGCGTCCGTTATTACGGTAACGCTGGTTATAATTTCTATCGTGACGCTCGGTGTAAACTACGCGGTTAGGTCTCACCGTATAATAATTATTCACATACCTGGTCCGGTATGTATTGTGGTTTACCCAAGGTCTCGGAGAATTTATAACGATTGCCCTGCCGTTGTAAAGATCGTAATTGCGGTATCTTGATGGCAGTCGTTTAGCATGTATCCATCTGTTTCCACTCCGGTAAACAAACTGCCGGGTAGGCACATAGTAATAACTTTGGATGTCAGGGAGATAATAATAATCTACGTAGTCGTAACCCCGGGGCCCCCATTGGGGTTGTGAGCCGATGTTTACACTGACGTTAACCTGTGCTTTAGCTGGTTGAGCTGCCAGGGAAATCAATCCAAGTACAGCGACTAAAAGTAATTTTTTCATCAGATTTAATTTAAGTTTCAGATTGTGTGTAATCAAGCCTGTTCAAAGTTTATGCCATAATTATTATTCCCCCCTGTAAACCTGCTGGTTAACTTATTTGGTTATATTTGTTTGATTTATTAAGGGTTTTTTATAATTATCAGCGATCAATGATTAAGCATACTGCAGCGCCTGACACTACATTCGAACTGGTATCAGGATTAGAGATACATGTTCAGCTAAATACAAATACAAAAATATTTTCTTCAGACAGTGCAGCTTTTGGTGCCGGACCTAATGCACATATCTCTCCGGTTTCCCTGGCATTGCCGGGTGCACTTCCAAAATTAAACAAAGAGGTAGTAGCTAAAGCTGTCCGAATGGGCCTTGCTTTAAACTGCCATATTAATCAGACTAATTTTTTTGACCGTAAGAATTATTTTTATGCCGACCTGCCTAAAGGCTATCAGATTACGCAGGATAAATTACCCGTTTGCCAGAATGGATTTATTGATCTGACTCTTCAGGATGGCAGCGTAAAAAGGATCGGAATCAACAGGATTCATATGGAGGAGGACGCGGGGAAGAGTATGCATGATCAGCATGATCAGTATTCATTCGTCGATCTAAACAGGGCAGGGGTTCCTCTGATTGAAATAGTCACCGAACCTGATATCCGTTCGGCAGAAGAGGCATCGGTATTATTAACAGAGATGCGTAAGCTCGTAAGACATCTGGAAGTAAGTGACGGTAATATGGAAGAAGGGAGTTTACGTTGCGATGCTAATATCTCCATCAGGGAAATAGGAAGCAGTACATATGGTACACGTTGTGAGGTGAAAAACCTCAATTCCATCCGAAATGTCCGCAGAGCAATGGATTTTGAGTTCAACAGGCAGAGAGAACTCATTGCAGCCGGCGGCGTAATACAGCAAAGCACTTTAACTTTTGATGCAGAACAAGGCACTACAGCGCCGATGCGAACAAAAGAAGAAGCAAACGATTATCGTTATTTTCCTGATCCGGATCTTCCGCCCATCTATATTAGTGATGAATGGCTGGCCCAAATGAAGGCGGCAATGCCCCTTTTACCTGCCGCTATCAGTGCAGCATTGCAACAGCAATACGGCATATCGGCAGCGGAGGCTACCATATTTGCAGAAGACAAGGAACTGATGCAATACTTCCAGGACGCTTTGCCAGGAGTGTCTGCACCTAAAACTTTAATAAACTGGTTAAGCGGGCCGGTAAGGGCATTGTTAAATGAACAGCACCTGACCATCGGAGCTTATCAGGTTAAACCTTTAGCACTGTCAGAGGTAATTACTCTGGTAGAATCCCGTAAAATAAATCAGCATGCAGCTTTACACCAGTTGTTACCAGAATTGCAGCAGCATCCGGAACACGGGGTGGCTGAAATTGCCGAAAAGCTAAATCTTTTTCTGGAAGATAATACAACTGAACTTTCTGGATTTGCCGACCAGGTACTGGAAAAATATGCGGCGCAGGCAGCAGCTTACAAAAAGGGCAAAAAAGGAGTCCTTGGCCTTTTCGTAGGAGAAGTGATGAAAATGGCAAACGGTAAAGCAGATCCACAGCAATTGAATCAATTATTACAGGAAAAATTAAAATAAACAGCGGCAGAGGGGACCAGTTTAGCCGATTTCAGTAATCACAATTTCATATTACAGAGAATGGGGGCCTGCAAGCCATATAAATTTGAACGGTCCTGGGCAAAAGCATATTTTAGAAACAAAAACTGATAGTAAAACAATCACATAATGAAATCAACAATTTTAAATCACTGGAAAAGCTTAAGTTTTATCTTATTCATCAGTTTGCTGGGCATGGCCTGCAAGGATGAAAGTAAATTTGAGATCAGCGGAAAATTTACAAATGCTCAGCCAAAAACAAAGGTTTATCTATTTGGTGTAGATAAAAACAGTGAAACACCCGTAGATTCTACCGTGCTTTCAGATAAAGGAGAATTCAGATTTACCAGAAGTACGCCAGATGTAGACTTTTTCAGGGTTAAGATAGACAACAGCGAATATATGTTAATTGCCAAAAACGGTGATAAGATACAGCTGTCAGCGGATCTGGCCGATCCGACCTTAGTTTACCAGCTTTCGGGTGCAGAAGAAGCAGATAAACTAGAAGAACTTAATAAAAATAAAAATAGGTATACGGCTAAGATTGCCGCTATTCAGGAGCAATTTGAGCAGACGGTAGCTAGTCAGCCACATAATCGTGAGGCAATAGTAAATCAGATGCGTCCTGCGCTGATTAAAGAAAATGAAGGCCTGGTAGATTATATTTTGAAATTTGCTACAGATAATACCAACTCGCTTGCAGGTTTTTATGCAATCAACTCACTTAATCCGGGAGATTATGAGCAGGAGCTGATCGCTTATGCGGATAAAATAAAAAGTAAATTCAATAATAATGCTGCTGTCACTGAATTTCTGGTACGCATGACTAAATTGAAAGCTGTTCAGGTTGGACAGGTTGCGCCAGACTTTACCATGAACAGCATGGAGGGAAAACCTGCGAAGCTTTCTGAGTTTAGAGGTAAATATGTGCTATTAGACTTTTGGGCATCATGGTGCCAGCCTTGTAGAATGGAAAACCCAAACCTGGTTAAAGCGTATCAGCAGTTTAAAGACAAGAACTTCACTGTAGTAGGTGTTTCATTAGATAAAGACCCGGCTGCCTGGAAACAGGCCGTAATCGCTGATGGATTGAACTGGACTCAGCTAAGCGAATTAAAAGATTTCGACAGCCCTACAGTTAGATTATATCAGATTGACGCTATTCCAAGTAGTTTTCTGTTAGATCCTTCAGGAAAAATCGTCGCTAAAAATTTAAGGGCTGACCAATTAGTCGAATTCTTAAGCAAAACTTTACGCTAATCCTAAATTCAGGTTAACCTAATGCTATACTTAACAATTTGTTAACCTGACTTTAACTTTATATTGTAACTGATTACTTAATTTCGTAACAAATATTTAAAGACATGAGCGCCGTAAAACAAAAGATCCTGATTGTAGATGATGAACCAGATATCCTGGAACTAATTGAATACAATCTGAAAAAAGAAGGCTATCAGGTTTTCCTGGCCAGTAACGGGCAGGACGGAATTACAGTAGCCAAGAAAGTACACCCTGATTTAATCATTCTGGATATTATGATGCCGAGGATGGACGGAATTGAAGCCTGCAGATTAATGCGTGCTATTCCGGAGTTCAAAAATACGTTTATGGTATTTCTGACGGCAAGAAGTGAGGAGTATTCAGAAATTGCAGGATTTAATGTAGGTGCAGATGATTATATAGCGAAACCGATTAAACCAAGAGCGCTTGTTAGCAGAATCAATGCTATTCTGAGAAGAAATAGCAGTCAGGACGAAGTCTCAGATAATAAGGTGGAAATTGGTGATCTGGTTATCGACAGGGAAGCTTACCTTGTTTTTCAGGCAGGAGAAAAAGTAGTACTGGCGAAAAAAGAATTTGAATTGTTATATCTGCTGGCTTCAAGACCTGGAAAGGTTTATACCAGAGAATCGATCCTCAAGAATATATGGGAAGATTCAGTAGTAGTAACCAACCGGACAATAGACGTGCATATTCGTAAGCTAAGAGAGAAACTTGGCGAAAATTATGTAGCGACTGTCAAAGGAGTGGGCTATAAATTTGAACTTTCGTAATCAATTGCAATCTGATGTCCGATGCTAAAGGATGAAATTGTACTTTTGTATAGTTTTATAAATCGACACCATTGAAATATCCTTCCTTTAAAGACCTGATCCTATTTGAAGACGATCATCATATCGTTGTAAACAAACCGCCATTCGTTGCTTCGCTGGATGAACGTGGCGGTTCAGGCGAAGTTAATATCCTGCGCCTCGCCAGACAATACTCGCCCGATGCGCAGGTGTGCCACCGTCTCGACAAAGAGACTTCCGGTGCAATTATTATTGCCAAGACACCTGAAGCGTACCGTTCGGTATCTATGCAGTTCGAGAAACGCAGGGTTAATAAAACCTATCACGCTGTTGTAGATGGTTTGGTTACTTTCAAAGAGCTGTTTATCGATCTGCCAATTCTCAACGACGGGAACCGCAGTGTTACGATTGACCGCAAAGAGGGTAAACGGGCGGAGACTATTTTCAACTCCATTAAATTCTATAAACATTATACATTGGTGGAATGCAAACCGATTACCGGCCGTATGCACCAGATTCGTATTCACCTGGCGACCCAGCGTGCGGCAATCTGTGGTGATTCCCTTTACCGAGGTAAACCTGTTTTCCTTTCTGCAATAAAAAAAGGGTACAGAATTGCTAAAGACGATGAGGAACAGCCTATCATGAAGCGATTTGCTTTACATGCACGCCACCTTGTATTTAAAGGTCTGGATGAAAAGGAGATTGTTATTGATGCACCTTATCCAAAAGACTACGCAACGCTGATTAAGTTGTTGGATAAATTTGATTCTTAAGAATTAGCTTATGTACGCCAAACTGGTTAATTATCTGGATGCTATTAATCATTACCGGAAAACGAAGATTTCCAACAGGAATTTCCTTGTCTTAGCCGCACTGGTTGTGGGGGTCCTTGCCGGTCTTGCCGCTGCATTACTAAAATCCATTACCCATCATATCGAAGACTTCCTGCAGGATGGTTTTCACTGGGAATACAAGTATTATCTCTTTATCATCTTCCCTTTTATCGGAATTCTGCTATCTGTTATGTATGTGCGCAGATTTATCCGGAAGGGGAAGTTTGAAACAGGGCTGACTCCTCTCATCTATACAATTTCCCAAAAATCAAGTAGGGTAGAGCCACATAATATCTATTCTCAGATTATTACTGCAGCGCTCACTGTTGGTTTTGGAGGGTCTACCGGTTTGGAGGCACCTATAGTTACCAGCGGCGGCGGAATTGGTTCCGCAGTCGGGAGGTTTTTAGGTTTATCCTACAGGGAAACGACTATGTTGCTTGCCTGTGGAGCTGCTGCCGGAATCGCGGGTGCATTTAATAGTCCCATTGCAGGGATCGTATTTGCAATTGAGATTTTGCTGCCTGAATTTACCATACCTGCATTTATTCCTTTACTGCTGGCATCAGCTACGGCTGCGGTGGTAGCGAGGTTCTTCTACAACGAACAACTGTTTTTCCTGGTCACTGAAGGGTGGCAGTTTAATGCATTAATCTGGTATGTACTGCTGGCTGTTCTGATTGGCTTGTTTTCCATCTACTTCAGTAAGATAAACTACTTTGTGAAAACATCGTTCTATAAGATCAAGAATCCTTATACGAAAGTTATTGTTGGTGGTGCACTACTCGGGATTATGGTTTTTCTGTTTCCAACATTATACGGGGAGGGTTATATAACTATCAAGAATCTGCTGGGGGGTAATTACAGTTCAGTGATCACCAACAGTATATTCGCTTCTTACAGTAATATGCCTGCCGTTATTATTGGTTTCACGATTATCACTGTATTTGCGAAATCAGCAGCTACTTTAATTACTTTATCTGCGGGAGGTAATGGAGGTACATTTGCACCCAGTTTAATTATGGGTGGTCTGATCGGATTTGTAATGGCCTTTACCATTAATACCTTGGGTATTGCACATGTAAACGTGGCTAATTTCATTGTTGCCGGCATGGCTGCATCTTTAAGTGCAATTATGCATGCACCATTAACTGGTATATTCCTGATTGCAGAAATTACTGGTGGTTATGTGCTGATGGTACCTTTAATGATCACCTCGGCAATTGCTTATCTGATTAACCGGAGTAAGAGTAAATATTCTATCTACACGCAGGCTTTAGGTGAAAGCGGCGAACTAATGTCCCATGAAGACAAGGATACGCTGGTGCTGCATATGATGAAGCTGAAATATCTTGTTGAAAAGGATTATGTTGTCCTGTATGAAGATGAGCTGATCTCAGAACGTTTGCCGGAGATTTTGCAGTCTAAAAGAAATTTATTCCCTGTTATTGCCCAGGATAAAACTTTTCGTGGAATGATCTCTGTTGAAGACGTGTTGAAGAAAGCCATTAATAACCCCGCCAGTTCTGGTTTGAGCGTTAAGGAGTTAATGCAAACAGCACCAGATGTGATCTACATGAGAGATCCGATGAAGACGGTTCTTAAAAAAATGGAAAAGGAAAATGCCTGGTTGCTACCGGTAATCGATGAACGGGAAGAGTTTGTAGGATTTGTTTCCAAGACAGCGATCTTTAACAAATACAGGGCGCTGCTCAGCAGACAGGCCGATTATATGGAATAAGAAAGATAAAAACAAAAAAGCGTTTCCGGATATCCGGAAACGCTTTTTTGTTTAGTATTCCCTTCAGGGAAATTTATAATTATTCGGTAACCCTTTTGAGGCCGAACTTCTCTATTTTACTGTATAGGTGACTACGCTGGATATCGATATCATCTGCTGTTTTTGATACATTCCAGTTGTTCTTCTCCAGTTTGAATTTAATATACTCTCTTTCTGCATGATCCTTATAATCCTGGAAGTTGTTGAAGCTGTCATAATCAGGCGTAGCAGCTGTAATCTGAATGTTATTGCTCTGACTTCCTGCGGCGCCGATATTCGTACCACCACCTGGATTGGCAAATGCAGTAACTTCATATTCAGTAATGATCTTATCACTTAAGATGATCAGCCTTTCGATCATATTATGCAACTCACGTACGTTTCCTGTCCATGGTAAATTTTGTAAAGCAACCATACCGGCATCACTGATCTTTTTAACTGGCATACCATAATCTTTACAGATGTCTTCCAGGAAGCTGAGTGCGATCTCCGGAATATCCTCGCGGCGTTCGGTTAGATGAGGTACATGTATATTAATTACATTAAGCCTGTGGTAAAGATCCATACGGAAGTTTCCGTCTTCAATTTCCTTCATCAGGTCTTTGTTTGTTGCTGCAAGTACCCGAACATTTACTTCCAGTTCTTTCTCTCCACCTACGCGGGTTATCTTGTGTTCCTGCAACGCACGAAGTACTTTTGCTTGTGCAGAGAGGCTCATGTCACCAATCTCATCAAGAAAAAGTGTTCCACCATTAGCCAGTTCAAATTTACCGATCCTCTGTTTTACGGCTGAAGTGAAAGAGCCTTTCTCATGGCCAAATAATTCACTTTCAATTAATTCCGACGGAATCGCTGCACAATTCACTTCAATAAGCGGACTTTCACTTCGTTGCGACTTCTCATGCAGCCAGCGGGCTACAAGTTCTTTTCCACTACCATTTGCACCTGTAATCAACACCCGGGCTTCTGTAGGGGCAACACGTTCAATAGTCTCTTTTATTTTATTGATATTTTCCGAGCTGCCGAGTATATGACGTGTTTTACTCGCTTTTCTTTTCAGTACTTTGGTTTCCGTAACCAGGTTACCACGATCCAGTGCGTTGCGTACTGTAATCAGTAACCTGTTCAGATCCGGTGGTTTGGAGATAAAGTCGAAGGCTCCTTTTTTACTGGCTTCAATTGCTGTTTCCACAGTACCATGACCAGAGATCATGATAAACGGTAGGTCCGGACTGTGGGCAAGTGCCTGTTCCAGCACTTCCATACCATCCATTTTGTTCATCTTGATATCACAGAGTACCAGATCGAATTTCTTTTTCTTGATCAGGTCTAAGCCATCTACACCATTGTCTATATCTTCTACTTCGTAGTTTTCATATTCCAGTATTTCTCTCAGTGTACTTCTGATCGCGCGCTCATCATCAATGATTAGTAGTTTTGCCATAGGGTTATCCAGGTGTGTCCGAAAACGAATATATTCAGAAATGTCAAATAATAAGGAAATAAATTAAAAAATGCAAGCCTGTAAGCCGGGTTCTGTACCTTATTGCTAAGGCTTCTACCATTAATCTACTATAAATGTCGCCATTTATCTCTAACGACCTACCCACTGACATCGGACGAGCAGCCCTACATACGTCAGCCTATTTGGTCTTTCAACTCCCGGGGTTTACCAGATCTCCGGTCACCCGGAAAAATCGTGAGCTCTTACCTCACGTTTTCAACCTTACCTGTGCCTAAGCCATCGGCGGTTCATTTTCTGCGGCACTTTCCATAATTCAGGTATTCATTCCTAAACCTCTTCCCGTTAGGAAGCGGGATGCTCTGTGTTGCCCGGACTTTCCTCTTTAAGTTGCAAAGCATTACTTACAGCGATAGAACGGCTTGCATTTTGGGCAAAGATATAAAAAAATGGCTATTTACAGTTCCCCAGGTCAGTAGTAACCTGTTCGGTGGTATACATGCCCTGTTGATGGCCGAAGCCATTGGTAATATATACGATAACCTGTGCCAGATCAATAGTAGCCAGGTTTAGCGGCTCCATCTTGCCCTCATATACTTTTCCGTGGACAGTAAGTTTTTCTGAGACTCCGTTTTTAATATAACAGGCCAATTTCTGTTTATTGGTTTTCATGAAAACGCTGTCTGTCAGCGGGGGAATCAATTCGCCCAGGCCTTCACCTTTAGTCCCATGACAATTCTGGCAATGGTTGATATAAAGATCTCTGCCATTGACATAGTAAGCGTCCTGCTGAATTGTTTCAGCAGTCTGGCAAGAGTAAAACATGCCGGAAAAAATCAGGATAGTTAAAAAAAGGATTGTAAGTTTACGCATGATTTATTTCTTGTATTCATCCAGCAGTACAGGAATATCCTTACGCAATTGTTCCACCTGCTCCGGATTTGTACCGTCATAAGCACCTCTGATTCTTCTGTCTTTATCGATCAGAACCAGAAATCCCTGGTGGACATAGCCTTCACGGTCATTGCTGTCAACCTGAACGGCGACGAGATAACTTTTTTCCGCTATTGTATAAATACTGTCCTTTGGGCCGTAGACAAACTGCCATTTAGGATCGTATACATCCAGCTTCTGCGCATATTTTTTCAAGACTGAAGGCTTGTCATATTTGAAATCAATAGTATGGGAAAGGAACATCACGTCAGGATTGCTTTTAAAATCCTGAAATAAAGTTTTCATATTCTTATGCATAATCGGGCAGATACTGGTGCAGGATGTGAAAAAGAAATCTGCAACGTATATTTTATCCTTGAACTGATCATTGGTTATCATTACACTATCCTGATTCAAAAATTTAAAGTCAGGAATAGTCTGGTAAATAGTGTCTACGGTAAATCCGTCTGCTTTTGCAACTTCTTTTGTATCTCTGACACCATAAATGGGCAACTTTCGTTCTTCTTTACAGGAAGCCGTTAATAACACGGTACCAAGTAGTAAAGCAGAAAAGAAATGTAATGGATTGTTCATAATTGTAAGAATATGCCTGCAAAGGTACACTACTCTTAAAATAAAGTGTAACGTACCTGTAAATATTTCTTAGTTTTGTGCGCAGAATTTAATGCTTAAATGAGAAAGAGATATAATGCTGTCATCACAGCTTTGGGTGGATATGTACCGGAGACTATACTATCAAACCACGATCTGGAAAAAATGGTGGATACCAATAACGAATGGATTATTTCACGTACGGGAATTCAGGAAAGAAGGATATTGAATGATGATTCTTTAGCCACTTCTGACCTGGCTACGCTTGCAGTAAAACGCCTGCTCGAAGATAACCATGTAAATCCGGAAGAAATAGAGTGCGTTATAGTCGCAACTGCAACACCTGATTATATTATGGTCTCCACAGCTAGTATTGTTTGTGAGAAAGCCGGCCTGACCAAAGCATGGGGCGTTGATTCCAATTCAGCATGCAGTGGTTTTCTGTATGCACTGACTCTGGGCGCAAGTTTAATCGAAAGTGACCGCTACAAAAATGTAATTGTAATAGGTGCAGATGCGAACAGCACGATTGTAAACTATGAAGACAGGAATACCTGTATTCTTTTTGGCGATGGTGCAGGAGCAGTATTGCTGGAACAAACTGAAGAAGAAGTCGGTCTGATAGACAATGTATTTAAAACAGATGGTTCCGGAAAAGAACACCTGATCGTTACCGCCGGTGGATCGTTACACCCTTCTTCGCCGGAGACACTGAATCAAAAACTCAATTATATTTCACAAAACGGCAGAATTGTTTTCAAGGCTGCTATTGAAGGAATGACTCAGACCTGTACAGAAGTACTGGAAAGAAATGGTCTGGATACAGCCGATGTAAACTGGCTGATCCCGCATCAGGCAAATTTACGAATCATACATGCAGTAGGAGATAAGCTCGGCCTGCGCGAAGATCAGGTTAAAGTTAATATTCAGCGTTATGGTAATACAACCGCTGCAACTATTCCTTTGTGTATGTGGGAGTTCCAGAAAGACTTTAAAGAAAATGACACCTTATTACTGACAGCTTTCGGCGCAGGATTCTCCTGGGGAGCCAGCTACCTGAAATGGGGTAAATTAAGAAAATAGAGATGAAAAAACTGATTATAGCTGCTTCCATAGTTGGAATAATGTTTTCCTGCAGTCAGCCGGTAGATTACAAGGCTGAACGTGACCAGGTAATGAAAACTCATGATCTGGTTATGGCTGACCATGGTATAGTGGTGAAGAATCAGATGGCTATCGATTCCCTTTTACAGAATCTGGGCGCTTTAAAACAACGTTTCCCTACGCTGGACATTGCACGCGAAAAAGTACTGATGGAAGAAAAGGTAGCCCGGCTTAAGGCGGCGGAAGAACTAATGAATGATTGGATGCATCAGTTTGAGCCAGATATTGAGCAGAAATCAAATGAAGAAGCTGCGGCCTATTTCAAAGCGGAAAATATTAAGATCAACCGGATCGACAGTCTTTATAAGGCAGAGATATCCGCGTCAAACTCTTATTTATCTGCTTTCAGAGAATGATGATAAAAAACCTAATATACCTGGGACTTCTTGTTGCATTTTTAACAAGTTGCCAGCAGGAACAGAAACGTTTGCCTTATTTGCAACAGGAAATTACAGGCACCGACACAACATACAGATCTATTCCTGATTTTAAGTTTCTGAATCAGGACAGTACGGAAGTCACCGGAAAAGATTTTGATAAAGCTATATATGTAGCAGATTTCTTCTTTACATCTTGTCCGACAATCTGTCCGATCATGCACCGGAACCTTTTAAAGATCTATAAAAAGTACGAAGGAAACCCAGGTGTAAAACTCGTATCTCACACGATTGACTATAAATATGACACCCCTTCCCGGATGAAAACCTATGCCAGTAAACTCGGTGTACAAGGAACGCAATGGGAATTTCTTTGGGGCGTACGGGATTCGGTTTATAATATCGCTGAAAAACATTATCTGGTGACTGTAGGAGAAGATAAAGCTGCTCCCGGAGGTTATATCCATCAAGGTTACCTTGTGCTCGTAGACAGGGAGAAACGTATCCGCGGAGCATATGATGGAACAGTAGATGCACAAGTTGATCAATTGATGAAAGACATGGATATTTTATTGGAAGAGTATAAAGGCAAATAGCATAATTTGAATTCTGTCAGTCATGAACCCTTTAATACAGGTTCATGCAAACAAAATATATAGCAGGGGGTTTTATTATTAAAATTAATAAAACCCCCATGAAGCTATTCAAAAATATCATCCCCGTAATTTTACTGCTCACAGCCTCCCATAGTGTGAGTGCACAATTTAAGCTGGCACCTCTGCCTTATGCTTATAATGCCCTGGAACCTGCTATCGACAAGGAAACCATGGAGATTCACTACACCAAACATCATCAGGGTTACGTTAATAATCTGAATGCAGCGGTAAAAGGTAGTGCAGCAGAGGGCAAGTCTCTCGCCGACATTTTAGCCTCTGTGTCTTCTTATCCTGCGGCCATACGTAATAATGCAGGTGGACATTATAATCATACAATGTTCTGGCAGGTAATGGGTGCAAAACCTAAAGCGCCTTCAGCTGCTTTTCTAAAAGAAATAGACCAGACTTTTGGTTCCCTTGATAAATTCAAAGCTGCATTTGCAGACAGTGCCGCAAAACGTTTTGGTTCTGGCTGGGCATGGCTTATAGTTCAGAATGGTAAGTTGAAAATTTCCACCACGCCTAATCAGGATAATCCTTTAATGGATGTGGTGAAAGAGAAAGGTACTCCAATACTTGCTTTAGATGTATGGGAGCACGCTTATTATCTTAAATATCAAAATAAACGCCCTGACTACATTACTGCCTGGTGGACCGTTGTCAACTGGGAAGAAGTAGAACAGCGATATAATAAAGTAGTTAAAAAATCTTAATAACCACCTATGAAGCCGCCCCCTTCGGGCGGCTTTTTTTTAAAGTTCAGATTTATGACAAAGACAGTAGCAGCTCAATTCGTTGAAATTTTAGAGCAGGCAGGAGTTACAGCCGTTCATGGTGTCGTAGGCGACTCTTTAAACGGTATTGTAGAAGAAATCAGACAATCAAAAACCATTAAGTGGGTACATTACCGGCATGAGGAAGCTGCCGCCTTTGCGGCGGGAGCAGAAGCACAGATTACTGGTAAACTGGCGGTCTGTGCCGGTAGCTGCGGCCCGGGTAATATGCACCTGATTAATGGCTTATATGATGCACATCGTAGTAATGCACCGGTACTGGCTATTGCGGCGCATATTCCGAGTGAACAGATAGGGACAGCCTATTTTCAAGAAACAAGACCGGAATCCCTTTTCCGGGAATGCAGCTATTATTGCGAAACTATCGCTTCTGCAAGACAGATGCCAAGAGTGCTTCAGATCGCTATGCAGCATGCAGTTGGGCAATCTGGTGTAGCCGTAGTCAGCATCTCCGGTGATGTCGCTATGGAAAAGGCACCTTCTGATCAGCTTGAACATCAAATCTTCCATAATAAACCAGTTATCAGACCAGCAGATGACGATCTCAGGAAACTCGCTGCATTAATTAATCAGCATAAAAAAATAACCTTATTATGCGGTGCAGGCTGTGCTGGTGCCCATCAGGAATTATTAAGTCTGGCAGCGGCAGTTAAATCGCCGATCGTCCATGCGCTGCGCGGTAAAGAACATGTGCAGTACGATAACCCTTACGATGTAGGAATGACTGGTTTAATCGGGCTTACTTCTGGTTATCAGGCTGTCGAAGACTGTGAACTGCTCATTATGTTGGGAACAGATTTTCCATATAAAGAATGGTATCCACCTAAAGCTAAAATTGTACAGTTGGATATACGCCCGGAAAGACTGGGCAGAAGATGTAAGCTCGAGATGGGTCTGGTCGGTTCAGTTAAAGAAACACTTGAAGCCTTGTTACCATTGATTGACCATGCTCAGGACAGCAGTTTTCTTCATAAAAGTCAGGAGAGATATCAGGACAACCGTAAGAATCTGATGAAACATGCACAGGCTGTTGAAGGAGAGGCTATTCATCCGGAATATTTGACAAGATTGTTAAGTGAACAGGCCAGTACAAATGCCGTTTTTACTGCAGATGTAGGTACACCATCTGTATGGGCAGCCAGATATATCGATATGACAGCCGGAAGGAGGCTTATTGGTTCTTTCAATCACGGTTCCATGGCTAGTGCAATGCCACAGGCAATCGGTGCCCAGCTAACTGACTTGAACAGACAGGTCATTTCCTTATCAGGTGATGGTGGTTTTGCAATGATGATGGGTGATATCCTCACTATCCATCAATATGATCTTCCTGTAAAACTCGTTATCTATAATAATAGCTCATTAGGTTTTGTTGCCATGGAAATGAAAGTAATTGGCATGCCACCATTTGGAACAGATTTAAAGAATCCAGATTTCGCGAAAATGGCAGAAGCGATCGGAATCCGGGGAATCAGGGTGGAGAAAGCCGAAGATCTAGAGGCCGCTGTTGCAGCTGCACTGGCACATCCAGGTCCGGTAGTTCTTGATGTAGTAGTCAATCAGACTGAACTTTCCATGCCACCTAAAATAGATTTGGAGCAGGCTAAGGGATTTGGAATTTATATGTTAAAGCAAACGCTGAAAGGGGATGGGAAGGAAGTATGGGATACAATCCGTTCGAATTTTTTAAGTAAATAGGGGGATAAGGATTTCAGGAGTATATTTGATCAATTCAGCGTAAATTATGCTGAATTGCTTCAATACGCTAAAAATTAGATCAGATGAGAGTATTTGTTACCAGAAGAATTGCAGACGCTGGTTTGCAGTTATTGAAAGATGCCGGTTTAGAAGTTGAAGTATGGGCTGAAAAAAGAAAGTTGAGCCAGGGTGAATTAATCAGTGCCTGTGGCAACGCAGACGCGCTGATAAGTGCTGGACAAGCATTAAACGAAGAGTTTATGGATGCCTGTTCACACTTGAAAGCTATTGCTCTGCATTCCGTTGGATATGATAATGTAGATATAGCTGCCGCAACCAGGTTGGGAATTCCTGTTGGAAATACCCCGGGTGTTTTAAGTGAGTCTACGGCAGACACTGCTTTTTTGCTGATGCAGTCTGTTGCAAGAAATGCTTTTTATATGCATAAAACAATTGGACGTGGTGAGTGGGGTTTTTTTGAGCCAACAGCGAACCTGGGCCAGGATCTCAGTGGGTTGACACTTGGAATATTCGGTCTTGGTAAAATCGGTTTTGAGATGGCAAGAAAGTGTCGTGGTGCTTTCGGTATGAACGTTATCTATCATAATCGTAAACCAAATGAACAGGCCGAAAAGGAACTGGATGCAAAATACGTTAGTTTCGAAGAACTTCTTCAACATAGCGATGTGCTAAGCGTTCATACTGATCTAACACCGCAAACCAGACACAAATTTGATGAAAGTGCTTTTAAACAGATGAAACCCACGTCTATTTTTGTGAATACTGCCAGAGGTTCCATACATGTAGAAACAGATCTGAAAACTGCACTTGAGAAAGGAATAATGTGGGGTGCAGGGCTGGATGTTACGAGTCCTGAACCAATGGAAGCAGATAACCCACTACTCGACATGCCCAGAGTTGCTATATTGCCACATGTTGGTTCAGCTACTTTGAAAACAAGAACAGCGATGTCCCGACTTGCTGCAGAGAATATAATTGCAGTTGCGCAGGGCAGACAAATGGAGTACCAGATTAATGCTTCACCTGATGTCTGAAATCGGGAAAATGCTCCTGAACATAAATATGATTTTTAAGCTTTGAAATTTCCGACTGCATTTGCTTTACTTTTTGCAGCAGATGTACAATTGCATCGATGCCTTCTATATTAATCTGAAGATCATAGTGGAAATGGATAAATCTATCCATTTCCACTAATTGTTCATAATGCAGATATTTTTGACCGTTTCTGGTAGTCAGTACCACTAAGCCGGAGTCTTCTAATGCTTCAATGAATGTTTTAGGTACAGCATAATGTGTACAGTAATCATTTATGGTTATCAGTTCTGTTTCCATAGCTAACGTGTTTTATTAACCTGATATAGCCTGTAATTCTTTAAAGAGGGCCTCTTGTTTTTCATTCAGGTTACTTGGTATCTTAACCGTATATGTCACAAAAAGGTTTCCGAATTCACCTTCTTTTTTATATACAGGGAAACCTTTGCCTTTTAGCCGTACTTTAGTGCCATTTTGGGTACCTGCAGGTATTTTTAATTTCACCTTACTGGTTAGAGTATCTACAGTAACCTCACCGCCTAATACAGCAAGGAAAAGATCTATTTCTTTATTTAGGAACAGGTCATCACCGACACGATGAAACCGGTTGTCTTCGGCGATGGTAATGGTAATTAACAGATCTCCGTCCGGCCCGCCATTGGCTCCGGGACTTCCCTGGCCTTTAAGCTTAATTACCTGACCGGAAGCGATTCCGCCGGGAATTGTGATTCTCAGGCTCTTACCATTAACTGTCACCGTTTTTTTATGGGTTTCAGCAGCATCCATGAAAGATATTTTCAGTTCAGCCTGCAGATCCTGACCTTTAAAACGTGCGCTGTTTCTACTTTGCCGCGCGCCGCCGCCACCGAACATAGACTCAAAAAAGTCTGAGAAGTCACCGCCACCGAAGTTTCCTCCTCCTCCGCCATATCCACCACCACCACCAAAACCGCCGCCGAAAGGGTTACCCCTGCCAGGCTGGCCTGATTGCTGGAACTGGTCAGCATGTTTCCAGTTCTCCCCATATTCATCGTATTTCTTACGCTTTTCAGGATCATTTAGCACTTCATTAGCCTCATTTACCTGCTGGAACATCTTATTGGCTTCTTTATCATCAGGATTTAAATCCGGGTGATACTTTCTGGCCAGTTTACGGTATGCTTTTTTAATATCATCCTGTGAAGCTGACTTATCAACACCCAAAACTTTATAATAATCAATGTATGCCATAGTCTTTGAATCGAAAGCCAAATTTACGTTAATATCCTGAATTATGAATAACGTTGAATTCAGATGATTGCGAAAATTATGCCGTCGACTGGTAAGATTACAGAAAGAGATAAAAATAACTTGCTTAACTGTGTAATGGTTAGAAATGCCTCCAGGTATTCGTACTAAAGAACACTTATTAAGCTATTTTTTATTTATTGCCGTATTTTGAATAAAAAAATCAAAATAAACGTGTAGAGACAGTGGAGACTGTTTCAGTTATAAAAAATATTTTTCTAGCTTGCTTTCGAATTAAACGACGAAGCATGAAACCCCTTTCCATAAAGGATATTGCCAAAAAGGCTAATGTCTCTATTACAACAGTGTCATTTATCTTAAATGGCAAAGCTGAAAAGATGCGCATAAGCCAGGAGATGATTTTAAAAGTAGAAAAAATCATCCAGGAACTCGGTTTTAAACCTAACCAGGTAGCCCGCAGCTTACGAACAGGCACAACAAAAACTATCGGACTTATTGTTGAAGATATTTCCAACCCTTTTTTCGCTGCAATTGCAAGGTTGATTGAGGATAAAGCTTATAAGCACGGATATAAGATAATTTACTCGAGTACAGAGAATGATCTGGAAAAAGCAAAAGGACTCATCAGAATGTTTAAAACCAGGCAGGTAGACGGATATATCATCGTCCCGGTAACCGGACTGGAAGAAGAGATACAGGATTTACTAAATAATAATACACCGGTGGTTGTATTTGATAGAAGTCTGCCGGGGTTGGATGTCAATAGCGTGCTAGTTGATTGTGCGGCTGGAACATATGCTGCTGTAGAATCCCTCATTAAACAAGGGAAGAAAAATATTGCATTCGTAACCGTAGATGTGGATGTTCAACAAATTAAAGACCGCTATGCGGGTTATATGAATGCGTTAAAAGATAGTGGCATTAAAGCCTCCAAAAAACTGCATCAGTTAATTCCTTTCAGTAGTACCCCCGATGAAACGGCCGGCCTTCTCAAAAATTTCTTCACCAAAAATGCGGAGATAGATGCTGTATTGTTCGCTACCAATTATCTGGCAGTTCGCGGTCTTTTTTGTTTCAAGGAACTGAACAAAACACTCAATGGAGATTTTAAAGTGATTTCTTATGATGATCACGATATTTTTAAACTGCACAGTCCCGAGATCAGCGCAGTAGATCAGCCTATCGACGAAATTGCAGAAAATGTAATTAGTCTGATCCTTAAAGATCTGGCTGCTGACCATACGCTTGAAAAAGCTCCATTTAATCAGGTTCTATTAAAATCAAGATTAATTAGTAGATAAAATAAAACCCCGATGAGCAGCGCTTATCGGGGTTTTATTTTATAGGTGATAAAGATTAGATTTCCAGGTTAAGCCTGCAAGTCTTCCATCAATGATTTTATCTTTGCAGCAAGCTGTGCATCAACGTCTTTGAAAGCTTCACGAGTCGAAAGCGGCGCATTTACACTGCAATAAAATTTAATCTTGGGCTCAGTACCGGAAGGTCTCGCAGAAACGATACTTCCATCTTCTGTAATGAATTGCAGGACATCCGATTTAGGGAAATCCAATTTACTTTGCTTTTGCTGAATCAGATCAGTTTCAACGCCCAATTCATAATCCTTAAGCGTTTTAACTTTTGAACCGCCTAATGTCTGAGGAGGGTTGCTGCGGAATTTCTCCATCATAGCTTTAATCTCTTCTGCACCAGATTTTCCTTTTTTAGTTAAAGAAACCAGTTCTTCTTTATAAAGGCCGTATTCTACATACATGTCCAGCATTGCATTATATAAACTGCTGCCTTTATCTTTATAGAAGGCAGTCATTTCTGCTATAAAAGCGCAGGAGATGACCGCATCTTTATCCCTCACCAATTCGCCAATCAGATAGCCGTAGCTTTCTTCACCACCACCTATAAAGGTTTTTTTACCCTGAAGACTGGTAATCAGCTGTCCAATATATTTAAATCCGGTTAAGGTATTATAGTATTTTACTTTTTTAGCGTCAGCTATTGCTTCAATCAGGTTGGTGGTTACGATCGTTTTAACGATATACTGATCGCCATCTAGTTTTCCCTTTTCATCCCAGGCAGTTAACAGATAGTTAATTAATAAACTACCGGTCTGGTTCCCATTAAGCAGAACAAATTCACCGTCATTATTTTTAACTGCGATACCAACCCTGTCTGCATCCGGATCTGTCGCCAGTACTAAATCTGCATCAATTTCCTGCGCTTTTTTAAGTGCAAGCGTCATTGCTTCCTTTTCTTCCGGGTTCGGATAAACAACTGTTGGGAAATTGCCGTCTGGTTTTTCCTGCTCGGCAACCACTGTCAGGTTATCAAAACCAAACTGAGCCAGCGCTTTAGGAACTAACGTAATTCCAGTTCCATGAATAGGGGAGAATACAATCTTCAGATCTTTCTGTCTTTCGATAGCCTCTGGTGAAACCGATAATTTGGTTATTGCATCCAGGTACTGCTGATCAATTTCTTCACCGATCAGTTCGACATTTTCAGCTATCCTTTCAAATTTGACATCATCAATGTTTTTGATTTTGGCAACTTCATCCATAACCATGGTATCATCAGGTGAAGTAAATTGTCCTCCATCTGCACCGTATGCCTTATAACCGTTATATTCTTTAGGATTATGCGAGGCAGTTAGCATTACACCACTGCGACACCCTAAAGTTCTGATTGCAAAAGAAAGTTCTGGAGTGGGGCGTAAAGCTTTAAAGAAATAAACATGAATACCATTCGCAGAGAAAACATCGGCAGCGATACCTGCAAATTCATCAGATTTATTTCTGCTATCATGTGCAATAGCAACTTTAATCTTTTCTCCCGGATATTTATTAAGCAGATAGTTGCTTAAACCTTGTGTGGCTGTGCCTATTGTATATTTATTAATCCTGTTGGATCCTGCACCCATAATACCGCGTAAACCGCCGGTGCCAAACTCCAGGCTCCGATAAAAGGCATCGGTTAGTTCCACGGAAGCATTTTGAGCAACTAATTGCTGAATTTCTGCTTTTGTTTCCTGGTCGTAATTACCGTTAAGCCAGGTATCAATGGTTTGCTGTGTAGCTGCGTCTAATTGCATAAGATTTGATGATATTTGATTATTTTTCTCTGTTAAAAGAATAAAAGAGGTCGAATTGTTTAGCGCCGGACCGCTATTTTGCAGGCAGTCCAAATTTTATTTTGTTTATAGCGTGAATATTACAGGCGATTTATTAATTTCACGCCTCAATACAATTATATACCAAATTAATTGAATAAAAAATACCTTCCTCAAATAATTAAAAACGAGGTTTTCTATTTTCCTGTTCAATATTTTAAAACCTAAATGTAAAATGAAAATATTAAAGTTTGGTGGAACTTCTGTAGGAAGTCCCGCTCGGATGAAAAGCTTATTGGATATCATTGATCCTTCAGCAGAACAAATTGTGGTATTATCGGCCGTGTCTGGTACAACCAATAGTTTAGTGGAAATTTCGGACAAACTTTTAAAGGAAGATAAACAGGTTGCGTTAACTTTGATTAACGCATTACTTGCTAAATACAATGAGTTTATAATTGAACTTTTACCTGAAGGCGATTTCCGTGATCAGGGACAGGAGGTTGTAGATTATCATTTTAATTTTCTGGCTTCTTTAGTCAATGATATTTTCACACCAATTGAAGAAAAAGTAGTGCTTGCACAAGGAGAACTCCTGTCAACTACTTTATATCATATTTATTTGAAATCAATAGGCGTACCTTCAGTATTATTGCCTGCACTGGATTTCATGAAAACAGATGCTGATAACGAACCCGATATTCCTTTTATCACAGCTAACCTTCAACCAATTTTAGCAAAATATCCAGAAAATAAGCTATTCATTACTCAAGGCTTCATCTGCAGAAACAGCTTTGGTGAAGTAGATAATTTACGTCGTGGCGGAAGTGATTACACCGCATCTTTAATCGGTGCAGCCTTATTGGCAGAAGAAGTTCAGATCTGGACCGATATCGACGGCATGCATAATAACGATCCAAGAATTGTTAAAGGTACACGCCCAATCTCCCAGCTTTCTTTTGATGAAGCAGCCGAGCTCGCTTATTTTGGGGCTAAGATTCTTCACCCTCAGTCGGTATTCCCTGCTCAAAAATATAAAATTCCTGTACGCTTGTTAAATACTATGGAGCCTTCAGCAAAAGGTACGTTGATCTCTATGGAAAGTGAAAAAGGAAAGATCAAATCTATTGCAGCAAAAGACGGAATTACAGCGATCAAGATTCATTCCAGCCGCATGCTTTTAGCTTATGGTTTCCTGAGACGTGTATTCGAGATTTTCGAGCGGTATAAAACGCCAATCGATATGATTACGACTTCTGAAGTAGCGGTATCCCTCACTATTGATTATACAGATAATCTGGAGAAGATTGTAGAGGAGCTGCATGCATTTGGTTCTGTAGAAATAGATACCGACCAGACTATTGTTTGTGTTGTAGGTGACTTCGGTGCCAGCAAGCATGGATTCGCTTCCAGGGTATTAGATTCTATCAAGCATATTCCGATCCGGATGATTTCTTATGGAGGCAGTCAGTATAATATCTCCCTGTTAATTAATACGGAAGATAAAACTGAAGTCCTCAGAAGTTTACATAACCGGATTTTTGAATAAGTCTTATCTCTTTTTGAGGTAAACCAGAATAGCAACTAATATAAAAAGGAGTGCGACGAAGATTCTTATCCTTCTGTCGTATTCTTTACTGCTGATCTTATTGCGCCGGAAATCCATGTAGTTTCCAAGGTATATCAGCCCCATACCAATTAAACAAAATACAAGTAGAAATTTAAACATTATGTTTTCTAATAAAGATATAGCGCAATTTGCAGATTTAGATACACCTTTTTATTATTATGATCTCAAATTATTGCAGCAAACACTGGACGCTTGTGCAGCAGCTGCAAATGCGCATGATTTTCACGTGCATTATGCAATGAAAGCAAATTTTAATGACCGTTTACTACAATCCATCCATGCGACTGGCTTCGGCGCAGACTGTGTGAGTGGTAACGAAGTGAAAAAGGCAATCGAAATTGGTTTTCCAAAAGAACAGATCGTATTTGCAGGTGTCGGTAAGTCTGATAAAGAAATTAATGAAGCACTTGATCTTGATATTTTCTGCTTCAATGTGGAGTCAATTCAGGAACTTGAAGTTATCAATGAACTGGCGCAAGCTAAAGGCAAAACTGCTAAAGTAGCGATCCGTATCAATCCAAACGTAGATGCGCACACGCACCATAATATCACGACAGGACTGGATGAAAATAAATTCGGTATCAACTCCTGGGATCTTCCACTTTGCGCGGAGACACTTAAGCTTGCTAAAAACCTGGAATTTGTGGGTATCCACTTCCACATCGGTTCACAAATTACTAACCTGGATGTCTACAAAAACCTATGTGTCCGTGTAAATGAGTTTGCAGGCTGGTTTGAAGAGCGCGGCTTCATGGTTAAGGTATTAAATGTTGGTGGTGGTCTGGGGATTGATTATCAAAACCCGGAACAACAGATTCCCGACTTCATCGCCTATTTCCAGATATTTGCCGATTTCTTAAATAAAAGACCTAACCAGGAAGTTCATTTTGAACTTGGCCGGGCACTGGTTGGGCAAAGCTCTTCGTTAATTAGCAGGGTTCTATATGTTAAAAATGGCAAGAAAAAGAACTTCGTAATCCTGGATGCGGGTATGACTGAACTGATGCGGCCTGCACTTTATCAAGCATATCATCAGATTGAGAATATCAGTCGTCAGGATAGTGAAGAGGTAATAAAGTATGATGTGGTAGGTCCGATCTGCGAAAGTACAGACTGTTTTGGTAAAGAGGTTTTATTACAGGAGACAAAAAGGGGCGATCTGATTGCAATTCGTAGTACAGGGGCTTATGGTGAGGTCATGAGTTCACACTACAATCTCAGAGAGGCTGTAAGGTCTTCGTTCGGCCAGGGGGGGTGATAAAAGGGGGTGCGGTAATAGCATAAAAAAAAGAGATTAGGTTTATTCAGAACTACAGCAAAGCTGAAAGGTTCTTTTAAACCTAATCTCTTTTTTTTATGCGGGGTTACCGCGGTATTTAAGGGAGGTCCGGGGGTGTACAGGGGACTGTAGCACTCTTTTTTTGCGTGTTATATCCGGGAAAGGGGGGGATGATGAAAGGGGTGAGGTAATAGCAAAAAAAAACCGGTTAGGTTTATTCAGAACTACAGCAAAGCTGAAAGGTTCTTTTAAACCTAACCTATTTTTTTTATGCGGGGTTACCGCGGTATTTAAGGGAGGTCCGGGAGTGTGTAGGAGGACTGTATAGGTTTTTTGCAGGGTTACTGTAGTTTTTGGGCGATTATGATGAGGTATGTTACGGTTTGTTTTAGTAGTGATGTTTAGCAGTATTGGTTTTAGGGGACGGTTTTCCGGGAAAAGCAAAAGGCTACCTTGATGGGTAGCCTTTTGCTTTTTGATAGGGCGGTATTTTGTTGTGTAGTTATTATGCGTTCTTTTTGGAGCTGAACATGATAATGGCTCCGGCTAGCAGGACTATTCCTCCGGCGTAGGGAGGCCAGTTAACGGTTTTCTCTTTATCTGCAGAGACCTGGATTGGGCCTGCATCGATAATTTTCTCTTTCTTGGTGTAGGTAAAGCCGGTCCAAATTAGCAGGACGGCGCCTACAATGACTAAGATTAATCCGAAACTCTTGTTCATAATTGTTTGTTTTTAGGTTTATTCTTCCTCGAAGAAATCCTCAAGTCCGCCAAGGTAATGCTCGTTGATGCCTGCAGTGAAATCGTCAAAGTCTTCGTCGGGAATATTGGTTTGAACAAATTCCAGGGAAGTACCTTTTTTATCAGGGTGCAGTTTGATCGTTACAATAGAGGGCTCATTGTCTTCTCCGAAGTACCATTGTTGTACAATTTTTTTGCCAAAGTCAAATTCCAGATTCTTCCCGACGATATCTCCATCCCAGAAAGAAAATTCGGTGCCCACTTCCTCAGTGAATTCTACTTCCGCGCCGGTCCAAAGTTGGATGCTTTGCGCTTTAGTCATGGCCAGGTATACCTCCTCAGGAGTAACAGGAAGGGAATAGTATTTTTTAAAAGTCTTCATTTGATGTATTGTTTACTATTTGTTGTAGCCGTTGCCAGCAGTTTTATTCTATTTTTTATTGATCGCTACTTAAAAGCGTTAATTCCGGTTACATCCATGCCGGTGATCAGCAGATGTATATCATGTGTACCTTCGTAGGTGACGACAGATTCCAGGTTCATTATATGTCTCATAATCGGATATTCACCGGTTATGCCCATTCCGCCAAGCATCTGACGGGCATTTCTTGCGATATCAATTGCGATTTCCACGCTATTTCTTTTGGCCATTGAGATTTGTTCTGCGGTTGCCCGGTTTTGTGATTTCAGTACACCTAATCTCCAAACTAAAAGCTGGCCCTTGGTAATCTCAGTTATCATTTCAGCCAATTTCTTTTGCTGTAGCTGGAAACCACCGATAGGTTTACCAAACTGTTCCCGTTGTTTTGAGTAGCGTAAGGCGGTATCATAACAATCCATCGCCGCACCCAATGCGCCCCAGGCAATCCCATAACGAGCTTGGTTCAGGCAGCCCAACGGGCCTTTCAAGCCTGAGATCTCAGGAAATACATTTTCCTTTGGGATTTTCACCTGGTCAAAAACCAGTTCACCAGTTGCCGATGCACGTAAACTCCATTTGTTATGCGTTTCGGGAGTTGTAAAACCCTCCATGCCACGTTCAACAACCAATCCCCTGATTTTTCCCGCTTCATCCTTGGCCCATACCACAGCAATGTCAGCAAAGGGAGCATTTGAGATCCACATTTTTGCTCCATTCAGCAAATAATAGCTACCCATATCTTTGATAGTGGTCGTCATGCCACCAGGATTAGAACCATGATCAGGTTCTGTTAATCCGAAGCATCCCATTAATTCACCCGTAGCTAATTTAGGAAGATACTTTTTACGCTGTTCCTCCGAACCATATGCGTATATCGGGTACATGACCAACGAACCTTGTACAGAAGCAGTTGAGCGGATCCCAGAGTCGCCACGCTCCAGTTCCTGCATCAGGATGCCATAAGCGATGTAATCTAGTCCCGCGCCGCCATACTCAACCGGAATAGTGGGTCCGAAAGCTCCAATTTCACCTAAACCTTTAATCAAATGTTTCGGAAACTCCGCTCTTTGTGCATAATCCTCAATCACCGGGCTGATTTCTCTCTTCACAAAATCTCTCGCTGCAGATCGGATCAGTAAATGTTCTTCGGTCAGTAATTCATCCAGTAAATAATAATCCGGTGCTTCATAAAGGTCTTTCTTTCCTGATTTATTCATGCTTTCCATTATATTTGGTTGATGGGAATGCCGGCATTCTTATTCGAAAAGCTCTGTCCGGCCTGTTTTCAAAGGTAATGATTTCGGGTAAGGAAGGTCAGGACCGTTAAAAAATTAATTTATTGCACATCAGAATTATGTATTTACAAACCGTTGCTTTGAGAGACGTCAGGTGTTTTGCCCTGCACGGCTATTATCCGGAAGAACAATTAACAGGAACTGAATTTTTAGTCAGCGCAGAGGTGACTTTTGAACATACCGGCGAAACAGAAGATCTGGGCAGGACTGTTAATTACGAAGTACTCAATACCATCATTCTGGAAGAAATGGCTAATACGCAGAAGATGCTGGAAACCGTCGTCAGGAAAATGCTTGACAGAATAATTGCACTATATCCATTTATCAAAACTGCTGAAGCAGCGGTAAAAAAGATGCATCCGCCGATGCCGGGAGAAATTAACCATTCATTTGTTAGCCTGAGTTATACCGCACCTCTTACAACCCTATAATTTTATATCCTATACAAACTATGCCCGTAACCAGCCCTTATCATTTAATAGATGCTGCTTTTATTTTGCAGTTGACTGAAATACTCGGCGAAGCAAACGTCTTTACAGATAGTCAGGTTCTTGACAATTACAGCCATGATGAAACCGAAGATCTGCGCTATCAGCCGGAAGTAGTCGTGAAGCCCGCAGATACAGCTCAGGTTTCAGCAATTTTGAAATTATGCAGTTCGGCCTACGTTCCTGTAACCCCAAGGGGTGGTGGAACAGGGCTTAGTGGCGGTGCATTACCGGTTTATGGTGGGGTACTTATGTCTATGGAAAGGTTCAAATCTATTATAGAAATTGATACAGAAAATCTTCAGGCAACAGTAGAGCCGGGTGTCATCACCGAAGAATTTATGAATGCTGTCGCTGCTGAAGGTCTGTTGTATCCGGTAGACCCATCCAGTAAAGGCTCTTGTTTTATTGGGGGGAATGTCGCACATGGGTCCGGTGGTCCAAGGGTAGTTAAATATGGTACTATCCGGGAATATATCTTAAATCTGGAAGTCGTCCTGCCAAATGGAGATGTTATCTGGACAGGTGCTAATACCTTAAAGTATGCATCAGGATACAATCTCACGCAGTTAATGATCGGCTCAGAAGGAACATTGGGCGTGGTCACTAAAATTGTGACCAAACTAATTCCCAGAACTCAGCATAATGTAGTCCTTTTAGGCTCATTTCTGGAAAATGAAGCTGCCTGCGCTGCGGTATCGGCAATTTTCAGAGCTGGTATTATTCCATCTGCACTAGAATTTATGGAACGCAAAGGGGTAGAATGGGTTATCCGTTTTGATGATATTAAATTCGATCTCAAGGATAATGTAAAAGCTTTCCTGATGATTGAGCTTGACGGCGATGATCTGGACATGATATTTAAAGATGTCGAGAAGGTCAATGAGGTGCTTGAATCACATGGTTGTACTGAAGTGCTTTTTGCAGACACTGCAGCTCAAAAGGAAGACTTATGGCGTATGCGCCGGGTAATGGCCGAGTCGGTGAAATCCAATTCTGTCTATAAGGAGGAAGATACGGTAGTGCCGCGTGCTGCTTTACCTCAACTCATTAATGGTGTTAAAGAAATTGGAGCCCGTTATGGATTTGAAAGTGTTTGCTACGGACATGCGGGCGATGGCAACCTACATATCAATATCATCAAAGGTGATATGTCTGATGAAGACTGGAAGTATAAATTAAAAGAAGGGATTGTCGAGATTTTTCAGTTGACCGCTAAACTAGGTGGTACAATTTCCGGAGAACATGGAATTGGTTTAGTGCAGCGCGAATTTATGCCACTTAAATATAGTGAAGTGCATCTCAACCTGATGCGTGGGATCAAACGTGTTTTTGATCCTGATCTGATACTCAATCCCGGCAAGATTTTTTAATAAAAGCGCCTGCTCGGCAGGCGCTATAACTGTTCAAATTCAATCATTTTATTACGTTCATGGGCCGGTATTTCCACGGCCGTCTTTGTCTTATAGTCGAAAGCCACACAAGTCGTTTTCCCCCTTGTGCATATCTTCTCCTCGCCATTGATATGTTTGACTATCACATACTCCAGATCGAAACTTGTATTTCCAATTCTCGAGGTCCGTACATACATACTGATAGTATCTTTCAGGAATACCGGTAACTTATAGTTAATTCCGGCACTTGCAATTACTACGCCTGTTTTTTCCCAGTCCCAGGAAATTGCCTGCTTCCAATATTTAGTCCGTGCAATTTCCATATAAGTGAAATACATCGCGTTATTGACGTGACCCATCATATCGAAATCCACAAATCTGGTTTCAATAGTAGTTTTATACTTGAATTTGTCAAGATTCGAGTCTGTTTCGGACCTTATGTCATCTTGTTTTTTATTTTTACGCCAAAATGTCTTGAAAATCATAAATAATTGGTTTGGTATAAGAGTTGAATAAGTGCTTGTATCAAATAAGAAAATTAAAAATAAAGGAGAATAATCATGACATTAGTAAATTTTAACAACCGCACAAGAAACACCGCACCTTACTTTAACAACGTTTTTGATTCATTGTTCAGTGATGCACTAAATAAAAATTACACTATTAATAAAGTTCCTGGTGTAAATATTATGGAGTCAAAAGAGGCTTATACTATCGAGCTTGCTGCCCCTGGATTGGAGAAAGAAGATTTCCAAATCAATCTGAAAAAAGAAAACTTATCTATTTGGGCTGAGAAAAAAGCAGCTGATACAGCTGAACTTAAAAACTACAGCCGAAAAGAATTTGATTACCTTTCTTTTGCCAGATCTTTCGTGTTACCGGAAAGTGTAGATGCAGAAAAAATTGCTGCTGAATATGTGAATGGTATTTTGACGATTACGATTGGCAAAAAAGTGGATGTGCAGCCGGAGAGTAAAGAGATAAAAGTTTCTTAATAAAGGAAGTGTTCGTAAGAGCGCTTTTTTTATTAAGAAACTTTTGAAGAGTGTTACACAATTAAAATGGGTTATGGTTTTTGCCTCCACAGCCGGAGGCTGTAAGTCGGCAGTAAAACCATAACCCATTTTAATTTGAGGTTTCTCCCTGTAAGTTTGTTGCGAAAAATATTGCACATCGAACGGAGGTTTATTGCGATGTCCGGTATGGGGGCATGGTAAGGCGAAGAGAGTTAGTTGTTGGCGTTCGTAAGAGCGCTTTTTTTATTAAGAAACTTTTGAAGAGTGTTACATAATTAAAATGGATTATGGTTTTTGCCTCCACAGCCGGAGGCTGGAAGTCGGCAGTAAAACCATAACCCATTTTAATTTGAGGTTTCTCCATGTAAGTTTGTTGCAAAAAATATTGCACATCGAACGGAGATTTATTGCGATGTCCGGTATGGGGCATGGTAAGGCGTATTGTTTTTTAGCATTTGTTGGAGAGGAGTTAGTTGTTAGCGTTCGTAAGAGCGCTTTTTTTTGTTTTCGGATTTTATCTTTTAGTGATTTTGAATGGCATTTTTTAAGTTTTTGGAGATGAATATCCGATTAGATGTTTGATCTTCTTTTGCTGACGCCGGTTGGGAGGTGTTGATTAGTACGTCGGGGGATTCAGCGACGGCATGTGTTTCAGTATTGGTTTTACTGATTTAGTTTTTTATATATTAAAGGCAGATTTAATTGAGGTGCTTCTCGTTTTTTTACGGGGTACGTGTATGTGTAAAGAGTAATTAATATTTATTAGGGTATGAGGTTCTTGTTATTGCTGTTTTTTATGTTTTTAGGTGTGAAGGGAGCAGACGCCCAGTTACTGAAGGAAGGGAAATTACTTTTGTCCTTTTTACAGGATAATGCCGATAGTACGGTTGTCTTCGGGTATAAGACCGGATTTCTTTCGCCACCAGAATTTGTTATGATTAGTAAGAAGGGCGATACGATTACAGCTTATACTTATAGGGCCCCGCCAGCTGAGGAAGTTCTGATGCCGCACAATATAGGTTACGCAGTCCTGATGAATCACAGATTTAGTATTTATAAGGTGCCGATAGCAGTTAATCAGTTTTTCAATCCATTTTTTATTCCGGGTGATGAGCTTTTGATTTTGTGGAAGGCACTTAAGGATGAGCAGGCTTGGGATATTCAAGATGATACAGTTGATGGCGGGGGGTGTCCGTTACCTATTGATACCCGCATTTACGATGCAGCGAGCGTGGAAGTTCAGTTATTGACGAAAGAGAAGGTCCGTAGTTTAAGTTTTTATGCACCTGCTTTTTACGAGAAAAACTGCCCTGGCAGAAATGGGAGGATACGTATCATGGCGATTGAAAAGCTTTTTCTTGAACATTTTCAATTTAAGTCGCGATTGTAAATTGCGTTCGTAAGAGCGCTTTTTTTATTGAGAAACATTTGAAGAGCGTTACACAATTAAAATGGGTTATGGTTTTTGCCTCCACAGCCGGAGGCTGGAAGTCGGCAGTAAAACCATAACCCATTTTAATTTGAGGTTTCTCCATGTAAGTTTGTTGTAAAAAATATTGCACATCGAACGGAGATTTATTGCGATGTCCGGTATGGGGGCATGGTAAGGCGAAGAGAGTTAGTTGTTGGCGTTCGTAAGAGCGCTTTTTTTGTTAAGAAACTTTTGAGGAGTGTTACATAATTAAAATGGGTTATGGTTTTTGCCAGTTACCTGTAGCCTGTAAGAAACTTCGATTTAGTTTATAGGAATTTATATCTTCAGGTCCGGTTTGGAGATCGTTTGGATCTTCTTTTTCATGATGATGTCCGGATTCAATTTGAAATTATGTTTAAGAAAACGTTTAAGATTGCTGTAGTGGCAATTGCGGTTACGGGGTTTGGTTTGACGGCTGCGGCTCAGAAAGTGCAGGAGCCGACAAATGTACCGGCGGAGTGGTCGAAGGCTTATCAGCCGTTTAGGATTGCAGGTAATTTGTATTATGTAGGTACTTATGATCTGGCCTGTTATCTGATTACGACTCCGAAGGGCAATATTTTGATAAATACTGGGCTGGCGAGTTCTGCTGCGCAGATTAAGGCGAGTATCGAGAAGCTGGGCTTTAAGTTCGCTGATACGAAGATATTATTGACTACTCAGGCACATTATGATCATATGGGTGCGATGGCGGCGATTAAGAAAGCGACCGGTGCAAAGGTGATGGTAGATAGTGGGGATGCACAGGTAATGGAAGACGGCGGGAAATCGGATTATGCTTTGGGTGGGCATGGAAGTACTTATCAGCCGGTTAAGGTCGATCGTTTGTTAAAGGATTTTGATCAGGTGGTGTTAGGTGGTACAACGCTGAATATGCTGCATCATCCCGGACATACAAAAGGTTCCTGCAGCTTTATCTTTGATACGAAGGACGATAAAGGTTATTACAGGGTGCTGATCGCCAATATGCCGACGATAGTTACCGAGAAAAAGTTTGCTGATGTTAAGGCTTATCCCACGATTGCTAAGGATTATGCGTATACTTTAAAGGCGATGAAAGGTTTGACATTTGATCTATGGGTATCTTCGCATGCCAGTCAATTTGGTTTGCATACTAAACATAAGCCCGGCGATGCATATAATCCAGCTGCTTTTAAAGACCAGAAAGGTTATAATCAGCAAATAGATGATTTACAGCAAGAATTTAATAAAAGAATGGCGGTCCGTTAGAGGTCAGGCCGGACTATAGTGCGATTTTAAAATTCCAATCTAAATTCCAATCTAAATTTCAGACATAAAAAAAGCGGCTTTATTTAATTAAAGCCGCTGGTTTGTGTCTCTTATATTCGCCTAGGTATAACCCAGAATCTTTAGTACCTGTTTACTGTTTTGTTCCTCTCCGAATACCTCAAAGTTGAAAGTCTCGTCGCGGTTTCTCCTGATAATTACGTGCTTAGGGCTCGGTAATAAACAATGATGGATACCACCATAACCGCTCAATACCTCTTGGTATGCTCCGGTATTGAAGAAACCAAGGTATTGCACTTTACGGGTTTTCGGCATAAATACAGAGTTCATATGCGCTTCCTGATTATAATAATCCTGTCCGTCGCAGGTGATTCCACCTAAGTTTACCCGTTCATATTCTGCATCCCAGTTATTGATCGGCAGTAAGATGTATTTCTGGTTTAAAGCCCAAACATCAGGTAAATTAGTAATGAAAGAGCCATCCAGCATCAACCATTTTTCACGGTCATTCTGTTGCTTACGGCCTAAAACCTTGTACAGGATACCAGACGCTTCAGCAACAGTGTATTTTCCGAATTCAGTAATGATATCCGGTTCTACCACATCATGCTCAGCACAGATTTCTTTAATCCTTTTTACGATTTCGTTCACCATGTATTCATAGTCGAAATCAAATACCAGTGAATCTTTGAAAGGCATACCACCACCGATATCCAAAGTGTCCAGTTCAGGATTAATTTTCTTGAATTTGCAATACAGGGTCACATATTTTTCCAGCTCATTCCAATAATATGGAGAGTCAGTGATACCAGAATTGATAAAGAAGTGCAGCAATTTAACCCTGAAATTAGGGTTTGCAGAAATCTTGTTGTTGTAGAAGTCAATCACATCTTCCATACGTACACCTAAACGGGAAGTATAGAATTGTGAATCTGGTTGCTCTTCAGCCGCGATACGGATACCCAGGTTACAAGGCGTGTCCAGTTCTACTTCATCATCGAAAAGATTAAACTCTTCTTTATTATCAAGTACAGGAATGATGTTTTTATAACCATCATGCAACATATCAATGATATACTGTTTATACTGATAGGTTTTGAAACCATTGCAGATTACGGTAATATCTTTCGTGAGGGAGCCTTTTTTCTCCAGGGCCTCAATCATCGGCATATCAAAAGCAGACGATGTTTCCAGGTGGATGCCATTCTTTAAAGCCTCTTCAACGATGTGCCTGAAGTGGGAGCTCTTAGTGCAATAGCAATATTTATAATCTCCACGGTAATTGTTCTTGATGATCGCGGTTTGAAACAACAGCTTAGCCTGTTGAATCTTCTTAGTGATCATCGGAAGATAAGTGAAACGTAGTGGCGTGCCATAAGTCTCAATCATTTCCATTAAATTCAGATCCTGAAAGTATAGTTCGTCATCAATAACGCTATATCCCTCTTGAGGGAAACCTACACTTAGATCAAGAAATTCGGAGTAACTCTGCATTTTTTATATTTTTGAACAATTATTTAAAGGGTTGGCAAATTAAAATGAGTTAATTTTGGTGCCAAAGATAATCACTTTAGAATACACTGGTAATTTTTTTTATGGCGAAGAACTTAAAAATAATAGAAGTTAAGTCTGAGTTAGGTGCAGGTACGCGCGGAGCTAGCCTTGGCGTGGATGCGATTAAAATTGCCGCACTTGATTTCGGGAGTAGATTTTTTAAAAAACATCATTCAGTTGAAATCCCGAATGAGAACCATTTGCTGCTGGAAGGTACCGGAAGTCCATATGCAAAAAGAATCTCCGGAATCCTGACTATGGTCGAAAGAGTAGCAGATAAAGTTACCGAAACACTAGATAATCAGGAGTTTCCAATTGTACTCGCAGGCGATCATAGTACTGCTGCAGGCACGATAGCCGGTATTAAGAAAGCATTTCCGAAGTCCCGGCTTGGCGTGATTTGGATAGATGCTCATTCCGATCTGCATTCGCCATATACCACACCGTCCGGTAATATGCATGGCATGCCGCTGGCGATGGTTTTAGACGAAGATAATTTAGGCGCGAAAGTCAATGAGCTGGATCAGGAAACGTTAAATTACTGGTACCAATTAAAAAATGTTGGTAATATCGCACCTAAAATAACTTACCGGGACCTCGTGCTCATCTCAGCAAGAGATATGGAAAAGCCGGAAGAGTCGCTGCTCAAAAAGAATAAAGTTAAAATATATACTACAGCCGAACTGCGGAAAAGAGGAGTAGAACGTATAGTAATTGAGACATTACAGTATCTTGATGCCTGCGATTTGCTCTATGTCTCATTTGATGTCGACTCGCTTGATCCAACTACTTCAAGAGGTACAGGTACGCCAGTTGCGCAGGGATTGACAGAAAAAGAAGCCGGAAATCTAATGAGCAGGCTACTGGCCGCTCAAAAAGTATGTTGTTTTGAGATAGTAGAAGTGAACCCGACCCTCGACAGGGAAAATCAAATGGCTGAACACGCCTTTGAAATTTTAGTTAAAGCAACAAATGCTTTAAGAAACGAATAGAATTATGAATATCGAACAACATATCGTCACCAAGACTGTAGAAGCAGTCAAAAGTTTATATAGTCAGGATCTTCCTGAAGCACAAGTGAATTTGCAGGATACCAGAAGTGAATTTGAAGGTCAGATTACTTTAGTTGTTTTTCCGGTTGTCCGCTTTTCAAAAAAATCACCAGAAGTTACTGCTACTGAATTGGGTGAATATCTGCAGGCCAATGTCGATGAAATCACTGGTTTCAACGTCGTAAAAGGCTTCCTGAACTTGAGCGTTGCTAATGCGCATTGGGTAGATTTATTTAATACAACCATTCTGAGACCGGATTTCGGAACGATCCCGGCAAACGGTAAAAAAGTGATGGTAGAATATTCTTCTCCAAATACCAATAAACCCCTGCACTTAGGACACGTTAGAAATAACTTACTCGGCTATTCTGTTTCAGAACTTTTAAAAGCAAGCGGTTCAGAAGTATATAAAGTAAACCTGGTCAATGATAGGGGCATCCATATCTGCAAATCTATGCTGGCATGGCAGAAATGGGGTAATGGTGAAACGCCGGAAAGCGCAGGTATTAAAGGCGACCATTTAGTTGGCAAATACTATGTGATTTTCGATAAAGAATATAAAAAAGAGATCGAAGCACTGAAACAGGAAGGTCAGACTGAGGAAGAAGCGAAAAAGAATGCCCCGCTTATCAAAGCTGCGCAAGCTATGCTTTTAGCCTGGGAAGCCGGAGATGACGAGGTAATATCCCTTTGGAAAACTATGAACACCTGGGTTTATGACGGCTTTGAAGTCACTTATAAAAACCTAGGGGTAGATTTTGATAAGTTTTATTATGAAAGCAATACTTATCTGTTAGGTAAAGATACTGTAGAGGAAGGCCTGGCGAGCGGAGTTTTCTACAAAAAAGAAGACGGTTCTGTATGGATCGACCTCACTGCAGACGGACTGGATCAGAAACTGGTTCTCCGTGCCGATGGTACTTCGGTATATATCACCCAGGATTTAGGTACAGCACAAATGAAACAAGATGATTTTGAGCTGGATGAATCTATCTATGTGGTAGGTAATGAGCAGGATTATCACTTTAAAGTGCTTTTCCTGATCCTGGAAAAACTAGGGAAGAGCTGGGCTAAAGGGCTGTACCACTTATCTTATGGAATGGTAGACTTACCTAGCGGCAAAATGAAATCCCGTGAAGGTACTGTAGTAGATGCAGATGATCTGATCGCTGAGATGGTTGCCACTGCAAAAGAAAAAACAGAAGCTTTAGGGAAGGTAGATCGTTTCTCCGAAGAAGAGAAAGAGCAACTATACTTTAATATCGGTATGGGAGCTTTAAAATACTTCCTGCTAAAAGTTGAACCTAAAAAGCGCTTATTATTTGATCCTGCTGAATCAATAGATTTTCAGGGTAATACAGGGCCGTTTATTCAATATACACATGCACGTATCAAATCCTTGCTGTTGAAAGCAGATTTCAGAGAAGATCAACGTGTAGATAATCAGATCCCTTTATCAGCTACCGAACTGGAAATGATCATTTTATTAGCTAAATATCCGGCTGAGATTGCCAGTGCAGCTAAATCATTCAGTCCGGCCAGCTTAGCGAATTATATTTATGAAGTGGCGAAGATGTTTAATAAATTCTATCATGAAGTTCCACCAATCGTGAAAGAGGAAGATCAGCAATTGAAACAATTACGTCTGAATCTGAGCTGGGTAACGGCAAATATCCTGAAATCCGGTACACGTATTTTAGGCATTGAAGTTCCGGAAAGAATGTAGTATAGTAAAATAATAAATTAGAGTTCTTGCTAAACTGAAGCCCGTATCATATCTTGATACGGGCTTTTTTGTCTACTTTCATTTAATTTATATCTATCTATGGTTAAAGATACGCTCAATTCGGTACTTGAAAATTTTAAAGAAAGAACTAAAAATCCATTTCTGGGGACGCTAGTGGTTGTATGGATCGTGCACAACTGGAGATTGGTATATAGCTTGTTTTACTTCGACAGTAAGCTTGCACTCGACAAAAGACTAAGTTATATTGAACAATATTTTAGTGAAATACCCTTCTATCTGAATCTACTTCACGTGTTCTTATTTACCATATTGATCCTGAGTGTTACCTACCTATTCCTTGGGGTGTCGAGATTTATAAGTGATTTCTACAATAAAATTGTCGTAGCTGAAATTGTCGGGTTCATAGATAAAAGTGCTGTAGTATTACGAAGTAAATATCTGGAACAACAAGAAATCATCAAAAATTTAGAGTTGAAATTGGAAACGGAAAGATTGGCTAAAGTTACTGCTCAAAAGGAGCGGGACACCTCGGATGAGAAGCTATCGGCATTTATAACTAAAAGACTTGATAATGATGAATCTGGTACTGTTCAAAAACAGGAAAATCTAAATATAGATACTGCCTTTTAAGGATGCCCCACAACCGAGAATTATTCCCGGGAGCAGTACACTATTTCGCGAAATTCATTGACGTCCCAATGCCGTTGAATGACAGCCCCTTTTTTAAGGATTGAGCGGCTAGTTACCGTTGTGCAGAAGGAGGTTAATACCTGTGTTATTATACTTTGATAAAGATCTTTTTTCGGTAGAGGATATACATTAATACCCAAATCAGCAATACAAACCATATTGCGAATAGTAAAGAAGCATTGTAGGGAGAAAAGTAAGGCTTGAAAACACTATCGTAAATTAGTTTCATACCTCCGATTTTAGTACCCTCGTGGTGCACACTTATCCAGTTGAGCATGCCTGGTACTATCTCTGATACTACATAGGCGCTTATCGCATTGGCCCCAAAAACTACAAATACCCAGGTATACTTTTTATAGCCTTTCACATCTATCAGCCAGTAAGCTGCAGTTAGTCCTACTGTGCACAAGCCTGCCGCGTAAAGCACGTAAGAACTTGTCCACAGCTGTTTGTTAATCGGGAAAATTAAACCGACCAGTAATCCAAGGATAATGCCGACGACGCCGGTTAAAGCTAAATTACCGCATATTTTATTCGCACTTATATCCGTCCTTTTTAAGAATTCACCGATCCTGATCCCAAAAAGTGTCGTAACTATCGCAGGTATTGTACTCAATAAGCCCTCTGGATCCCAAAGTTCAGTATGGGCATAAATATGGTCAGTGGTAAAAATGGCCCGGTCCACCCATGCCGCAAGGTTAGATTCGGGTTCTAAATTCGGAGCGTTTCCGTCTGGTACAGGTACATAGGTAAGCACCACATAATACGATACTAAAATTATCCCGGCTAACCAGTCGCGCGTTCTCTGCCTGGTCTTCAAATAAATCAGGGTGCATATAAAATAGACTATTCCAATACGCTGCAATACTCCCGGAAAACGGAGGTGCTGAAAGTCGAAACGATAAAATAAAGCTATAAATAAACCCAATCCAATTAAGATGAGCATCCGGCGCAAGGCTCCAGAAATGATGTTTTTATGGTTATCAAAATCTGCTTTTTTGCTTTCCAGTGCGTATACAATGGATACGCCTACTATAAACAGAAAAAACGGAAATACCAGATCCGTGGGGGTACAGCCATTCCATTTTGAATGTTGTAATGGTGCGTAAACATACCTACCATCACCAGCTGTATTCACTAAAATCATTGCAGCAATGGTTAATCCTCTGAAAACATCTAGCGAAAGGATCCGCTTTTTTCCGGTCGTGGTTTCTATCATTTTAAAATATCATAAATACTTCTTATCCACCATGGTTGTGGGTATCTGCGATTCGGTAATTAAGGTACCGGAAAATTAGTTCTCATCAAAATAAAACGTCATTTGATCCCCGATAGAAGAGATGATTTATCTATTTCGGGGCAGAAGGCGCTGTGGCTCAAGTTTGATTAGTTTACGGTCATGTGTTTTCGATTTTATTTAACCATAGGTTAAGGTAGTCATGCTTTGGTTTCGTCAACATTTGCTGCACACTTTGTTCGGAGTTCGTTCGGACTTCCTTCGCTGTTCCTTCGTTCGAGATTGAACAAACAACGCAGGAACAGCGAAGGAAATTTGAATGGAACCAGATCGAATGTAGAAAGAGTCTTGTCGCGTGGCGATAATTTAAATCAGTCCCATAATCATCGCAGTTTTTACTGCTTCACTGGCATTCGAAACCTGCATTTTATATATGAGATTCTGGCGGTGTCTGCGGACGGTATATTCTGTGATATGCAAATGCCCGGCAATTTGTTTACTGCTCATGCCTTTGGCAACAAGACCTAGAATTTCTATTTCACGCTTGGTGATGAGCATTTTTCCAAATTGCCTGTACTTATGAAATGAGATGTTCTCTCCGGTTTCATTGTTAATGATTTTACCATCAATTCCGGGATGCGGATCGAGATAAGTTGAGGGTGCATAAACGCAGAGGGATAGCCATACGCTGTCATTAGGAAGGCTATTGAGGTAAATAATACGGTGGTTGGTATAAATAAACCCACCCTGTGAGTTTGATATCCGGATACGGCTGGAAGTGCTGTATTTCTGACGTTGATCTGCTACCTGCTTTTTTTGATACTGGAAAAAGCTCAACTCCAGTACATGCCTTTCAATCAGGTCATCTGGATGGATCTTGCTGAAGATAGCTTCCTCAAAGGAGGAGTCGATCATGCTGTTACCAGGGTTTAAACCCAAAACTTTCCCAAAGTTACCTGCATAAATATAGCTGCGGTTTGACTGGAAATCAGACAGCACAACAACGCTATGATCGATCTTAGCATAGCTTTCTGCCATCGCTTTATAGGCTCCCAGCAGACTGTCATTCTGCTCTGCGCAGGAGAAATCCTGTCCTAAAAGAGTTGCGGATAATCGGTTCTTGACCGCTGCAGTGGTGTCCATCGCCAGTTTATAAAATGGTTAATTTGAGGTATTGCCGTCCCGGAGAGGCGATCCTAACTTTGTGTGGCCGAAAATAGTTTTTTCCGCTGATTGATTTTAAAAATATGAAAACATTTGACAACACAAAAATATCTTGTATCACTACGCTGCTAGGCGTAATTTTGGTTAGCAGTTGCGGTAATCATGCAGAAAAGTCTGCCCAGAACGATTCAGTAAATACAGAGGCTGTCTCAGTTAGAGATTCTGCCCGTGTAAGCGGGACGGATTGCAACGTGCAGATATCTGGTATTAACTTCACCAAATCTATTAACGGGGCCGATACGCTGACCAGTCTTGATAGCAGAGGAAAAGTGAAATTTAGTGTAGGGGAGAAGAAAGATTACTTCTCAGATCCAAATGGAAAATTATCTAATACAAGTGCGCCTATCTTACTTTCAAAGGTCGATAATACCAAGCCTTTTACTTTAACAGCGAAAGTTACCCCGGGCTTTACTGAAAAAGGAATGTATAGTGCTGGTGTATTGTATCTATATGTAAATGATAACTTCTATCAGAAATATTGTTTTGAGCAGGACGAACGTGGAAAACACCGAATGGTAACAGTCCGTACGATCGGAACTTCCGATGATAACAATCATGATATTGTGGAAAGTCCCTGGGTATACATGAAGATCACGTCAGATACACAAACAGTAGCCAGCTATTATTCGATGGATAAGAAAAACTGGTACATGGTACGCCTCTACCAAAACAATTATCCTAAAGAACTTTGGGTCGGTTTGAGTTCACAGTCTCCGGTTGATAAGGGCATGGTCAGTGATTTTGAGGAAGTTACCTTGACTCAGGAAAGTGTCAAAGATCTCCGCATGGGAAATTAGGAATCAAGTGAATTCGTGGGTAAAAAACCTATATGCCACAGCTGATAGGATAAGCAAATGCAGAAAAGGATTTGGGGGTTTAAAGCAATCTTTAATCAAATGATAAGGCCTGAAGCGTTCGCTCCAGGCCTTATCATTTGATATTAATTTACTTAACATGCTTTAAATATCCTTTTGAACACCTGGCTCAGTCGGGACAGGTTTCTTTTTTCTGAAAGAGGGTATCTTCATCGGGCTCTTCGCAGGTCGTTCATCACCAAATAATACTCCCCATTGTCTGAACATTTCGGTTCTGTCAAAGATGATTTTAAGAACCGCAATAATAGGCATAGAAAGGAACATACCGGATACGCCGGCCATACTTCCACCTACAATCACCCCCAGAATCGCCATTAAAGCATTGATCTTCACTTTGGATCCGACAATTCTAGGCATCAGGATATTGTTATCCAGGAACTGTACAGCAGCAATTACAGCTAATACCGTAATTACCGGCGTTAATGAGGTAGATGCTGTCAGGGTTAAAAGCACCCCCAGGATATTGCCGATTAGGGCACCTACATAAGGAATGAGGTTTAAAAGGGCGAAGATAATTCCGATTAGCAGGGCATGTTTAATTCCAAAAAGCAGGAGTAAACCACCCAGAAGGATTGTCATATAGGTAACCTGAATTAACAGACCGACCAGATAACTTTTAATAATAGACTCTGTTTCATAGATCGCCTCTTTAACTTTAGGATGATGGTCTGGTTTAAACCACATAAAAATAAAGCGTAGCAGGATATCTTTATAGAATAGGATCAGGTAGATATAGATCGGTAAAAGACCTACAAACACAAATACTGAACTTAAGGTTACTGCGGCACCGCTGGCCATTCCACCTGCCATATTCAGTAAATCATTGCTTTTCTTATTGATGAAATCCATCTGCTCCGAGGTGGAATAATGCGTAATCTGCCCGAACCATTCGCTCAGTGATTTCAGGTGCATAGAGACGTTCTTTTTAATCTGCGGGAAGTCGGCTGCAAGCTGCCCCACCTGAGCGGAAAAGAACCAGACAATCAAGCCTACAAATACGGCGACCATCAGTATAGGCAGAATTATAGCGAGGATTTCCGGGCATTTATACTTCCGCAAAAAGCGGTAGATCGGAACGAGCATAATGCTAATGAAAAATGCCATGATCACTGGCATAATAATGTTACTTCCGATCACGAATATAGTACCCAGCAGGCCCAATCCCAACAACTCAATAGACCGTTTTACGGTGAGCGGTATTTCTCTCATATTTACTTATAGATGTTAAATTTCAATGGTTAAACACCAAATGGTTTAAAAATGTTTAGGTACTTTTGTCCCTTCTTTAAACTTAAGGATTTTCTCTAATGATTACAAATGACACAATCGTAGCTTTATCTACCCCGGCCGGCGCTGGAGCCATAGGCGTAATCCGCTTATCCGGGAAGGATGCTATTACCATTACTAACTCGGTATTTAGCGGTAAGGATTTGTCAGCGCAGCCTACGCATACTTTACATTTCGGTTTAATTAAAGATGGTGATATCGTCATCGACGAAGTGGTCGTGAGTTTATTCGTAGGCCCTAAATCTTATACAAAAGAGAATGTCGTGGAGATCTCCTGCCACGGTTCCAACTATATCATTCAGCAGATTATCACTTTGCTTATCAAAAAAGGAGCTACTGCCGCCAAACCGGGTGAATTCACTTTACGCGCCTTTTTAAACGGCGCCATGGACCTTTCACAAGCAGAAGCAGTAGCAGACTTAATCTCTTCTGACTCACAAGCTGCACACAGCGTAGCGATGAACCAGTTAAGGGGTGGTTTCAGCACAGAACTGAATGTCTTACGCGACCAGCTGATCCATTTTGCCTCCATGATCGAACTGGAGCTGGACTTCTCGGAAGAGGATGTTGAGTTTGCTAACAGAGATCAATTGCAGGAATTAATTAATAAGATTACCATCGTCCTGAATAAACTGATCCGTTCTTTCGAACTCGGAAATGTGATCAAGGAAGGTATCAATACAGTGATTGCCGGCCGTCCGAATGCTGGTAAATCTACCTTGCTAAATGCTTTGCTGAACGAAGACAGAGCGATTGTTAGTGAGATTGCCGGTACTACACGTGACACAATTGAAGAGGTATTAAATATCAACGGAATCAACTTCCGATTAATTGATACTGCCGGAATCCGCGAGGCTACAGATGCAATCGAAGCGATCGGAGTAGAGAAAACAATGCAGAAGATTAGCCAGTCTGCAGTACTGGTTTACCTGTTTGACGTCGTGAATTTAACCAGCACAGAGATTAAAGAGGATATCGCCAGTCTCTACAGACCGGGAATGGCTTTTGTCGCCGTAGCGAATAAGATTGATTTGTCTTACCAGGACAGGGTTAAGGAACTGGAATTATCTCCTGATATCCAGTTTATCGCAATCTCCGCGAAAGAGAATAACCATGTGGAAGACCTGAAGGAATTGTTGTATGAAACTGCAGTAGGAGACAAGCTCTCAGAGAACCATACAATGGTTACCAATATTAGACACGTAGAGGCCCTTAGGAAGACACAGGAAGCGCTAGCTTCTGTGTCGGAAGGATTGATCAACCCAGTTACTTCAGATTTCTTAGCGATGGATATTAAGCAGGCGCTTTATTATCTTGGGGAGATAACGGGTAAAGTTACTACGGATGATTTGCTAGATAATATCTTTAGCAAGTTTTGTATTGGAAAGTAGGCTACTTGCTTTTAGTCTATTAATCGTTGTTTATTGTGGTTTAAATAAGGTTTTTATTTTCAGATGATACCCGTTAATAGCACATTTTAGCTAATTCTATCTGCTGTTTTTCTGAGGACTAACTTTTCCTCAGAAAAAGCCAGGGTAGCATATTTCAAGACATTTATCTTTTAGTTGCTTTTTGTTTCTTATAGAAATAAATAAAACTTATTGTGATAATATGTTTACTTTTGAGTCTTTGTTTTAATTTTAGGTCAACTTAACTTTGTTGAGTAATCTAAATCGTAAATAAAATGGGAGTCTCAATTAAAAAGGATCAGCTAAAAAATAACATGTCAAGTCTTCATCTTTATATCTTTATAGATGGTAAGGAATGGCGGGAGAACTTAAAACTGAGGGTCTATGATAAGCCATCATCATCAGTAGAAAAAGAGCATAATAGAAAAACCTTGGCTCTGGCAGAAAGTATAAAGGCCAAAAAGACTTTAGAGTATCAGGATGAAAAGTATAATGTGGTTACTGGATTTAAGAGTCAAGGTAGTTTTCTAAAATATTTCAAAACCCTAACCGATGCCAGACGCAAAAACGATGGTAATCATGGCAATTGGAAAAGTACATATAAACACTTGCTGGATTTTTGTAATGGCAGAGATGCTAGATTTTCAGATGTTGATGATGATTTCCTGAACAAATTCAAACACTTTTTGAGTAATGGGAAATTAACGAAGAGTCAGACTGATCTTTCGACTAATTCAGTTTCTTCATACTTCAACAAAATAAAAGCAGCACTTAATCAAGCTTACATAGATAGAATCATTGCTGATAATCCTGGCACTAGGGTTAAGGGGGTAAAGCTTGAGGATAAACGTCGGAATTATCTGCTTTTCGAGGAGGTATCGATACTTAATAAAGTAGAGTGTAAGGTACCCGTACTTAAAAAAGCATTTATTTTTAGTTGCCTGACCGGATTAAGATGGTCTGACATAAATAAATTAAAGTGGGGGGATTTTGTTTATTCTGAGGCTGAAAAGAAGTGGAAAATCAATTACACACAGAAGAAGACCAAAACTGTACAGTATCATCCTATTTCCAATCAAGCATTTAATCTCCTTGGTGAAAGAAGAGATACAGAAGAAAAGGTTTTTAAAGGGTTGAAATACAGTGCATGGAACAATCATATCTTAGCTGAATGGATTTGGAAGGATGCTGGGATACAAAAGGCTATAACCTTTCACTGCGCCAGACACACCTATGCTACCTCCTTATTGACTCACGGTGCTGATATATATACAGTATCAAGTTTATTGGGACACAAGGAAATTAAAACCACTCAGATATACGCAAAGGTCATTGATACGAAAAAAAATTCAGTAGTTGATTTAATTCCAGATCTTGCACTGTAATGACTAAAAATGCAGCAGAAATAGAATTTGACAATTTTTATAAACTTAATTACAGAGAGCAACTGGACTATTGGGATGCTAGAGGTGCGGCATTTTATTGTGACGTAGTTGAATTGAAGGTTGAAAAAGAAAAAATTGACGAACAAGAGAGTGAAAGCGTTAACGCTAAACCAGTGTCTTATGTCTATGATGAGGATCAAGACGAACTAGATGAGGAGGAGACTTTAAAATTTTATCAACAAGAATTCGTGGAGATACAGGAAGAATCAGATAATCTGGTTCTTTCCATCAGACCAAACAACTTAGAAGAACGTATCCAGTATAATAAATGGGTGATAGACCATTGGAGAGAGGTGTTTCAAAAGGGGAAACAAAAAACATCAAAAATTGGATTTCAGCCTGTATACAAAAGTATTGATGAATTGGTCAGTAATTTTAAGACGATAGTTCAGCAGAATCCTAATTTGGATCGGCAGAGTATCATTAGCAATCAGATATCAAGGACAGATCGGTTTATTAAGGACCTTAAAGTTGACGATGATTTAATCGAAAAAGTATATCTAGAAATGAAGTCATGGTCTGAGGATGATCTCTATCATAATCTTGGTCAGGCAACAACTGAACTGATCGAATTTAGATACATCGGAAAGATATGGGATCGCCTCAAATTTAAAGTCTTTTTGGAAAACGAGGCTATGCCTCCTTCGAACACCAAAAACAGTGTTGAAGGCATTAAACCCATTAAGATGAAGTACATCAATTATGGTCAGATAAGGATTCTGTTTGATCGATTGTTAGATGCGAAATTTATTCACGAAGAGACAAAATATCTGGACTTTAGACATGTTATTTTACAAAGTCAGCTGGATGAAACTCCAAAAATTAGGTGGATAGACATTGCTGATAATAAAGATGTAAATAAGATTCCACTTATTGAGTTTGTTGACCAATTGATCTTAGGTAATACCCGGATGAAGAATTTATTCATTAAGACATACTTTAACACCTACACCGTTATTAAAGAGCAAGAAATTACTCTTGAAAAACTCAAACAATCTAGAAAACAAATGAGCCTCCAAAAAGTAAAATCGGACAAGCAAACCCTGATTTTAACTATATTAAACGCTGCAGGAATTTAACATATTCCCAATGTACACCTACACCCTGTGTAGGTGTTACTCTGTTTATTCTCTGTACCTATTTCGACCTTTGACAAAGATTATGGCCATTAATCGATGTAATTAAAAAACAAAGAAATGAACACAGGTACAACGACAATAGAGAGAATTGAAGCAATGCTTCTAAATCAAAAGGAGATATTTAATATTGATGATTTTTGCAGATATACGGGGCTTTCAAAATCAGCTACATATAAACTTACAGGGAACAAGCAAATCAGGTTCAGCAGACCTAATGGGAAATTAATTTTTTTCAAAAAGGATGATGTTGATGCATACTTAATGAGCAAGCCGATAATGTCAACGGACGATATTGAGCAGGAAGCCATTGATTATACTGTTGCACAACCAATGAAAGGAGGTTTAAGATGGAGTTAATAGACGCATATTATAACTTCTACCTTATGTACGATGAAAGGTCGGCAACTTATTCAATGGCACCACTTAAAAAAATTGGGAATAATAATTTTATGAACCAATTTTTCGAGCAACGCCAGAATATAAAGCTCAAGAAAATTGGGCCGGTAGCAGTATTAGAGGGGTACATTGGTTATACTTTCAGTCTCAGCGATAATAAAAAATCGGTTTTTCAAACTAGCAGTGGAGTTTTGCCATTTGGTATCCTCCGGTCTGAAGAGCTGTCTGATGCTGTGCTATTTGTCTTGAAGGACAGTTTAGAATTTGAGGTTTATGTGTTTAATGAAAGAAGTTCTGATGCTATCTATTTATTTCAGCAACTTAAAGATGGGGAACTCAATCAGCAGATTCTAGAAATAAAAAATAGGTATGAAAAATAATAAGTATTGCGCTGTCACTCGAGATAATTTGGGTGACAGTACAACACTATCATATTATTAACCCAAATACTATAACAATTTCTTATAAAAATGATTGATACATTAAAAATAAAGGTGTCCCCAGAATACTTGAGTGATAAACACTATGATATACTATATGAAACATTATTCAAACCACAGTATATCAGGGATGAAGACGGAAGTATAAGCATAAAGGGCAAGTTAGAGAACTTAAGAGTACAGATTAATAACAGAGGATTGATAATAGAGGGGAGTCTGCCGAAGTACCTCTGCGGAAGCAATCAACAATCACTAAATCTCAGTGAAATAACAGATGGCATAGAAGAATTAAATAAATTATTGGAAGTAGATTTATACCAATCAAAGGTATTGAGGGTAGACCTGGCTGAGAACATTATAACAAAGTATCCAGTTGAAGATTATTACCCTATTTTAAGTCAGTCTCCGTACTTCAAAAGGTTAGAGATGGATAATGGATTGGCGTATAAAAATAACAGCAGATACGTTGTCTTTTACGGTAAGATGAAAGAGATAAAGAAAGGAGAACAGATACGTGATGCTTTTGTCGGAAAAAATGTACTCAGGTATGAGTATCGGATGCAGAAGAATAAAGTTATATCTGATTTTCTTCGGGTTCCAAACGCCACTTTAATGGATCTGCTCAATAATTATTACAAAGTGGTTGGTAGTTGGGCTGATGTTTTTATGAAAATTAATAAACTGCATGATGTCCGTCCTTTTGATTTTTCCATTTTTCAAAAAAATGGTGAGTTTGAAAGGTATATCAAATTATTGGGAGTAGAATCAATTGGTGGTTTTACTTCTGTCAATGCAACGATCAAGGAAGCGAAGAGGAGAGGTTATTTGAATAAGCATCCAAATGTAGCTTCGAACCTTATCAATAAGTTTAAAGGGATGAGTACATCTCCTTTGCTCGCTACTAAATCGAGTTTAGCAGATGAGCTGGAAGAAAAAGTGAAAATGATAAGAATATTTGCAGTCCCTGGATTTGAATTGCCAGCGCACTTAATTTAATTTTTTTCACGTAATCACTCCCTGTTTTGTAGAGGGGTAATTTTTAGTGAATTCGATGATTTTCCAGATTTAGTCGGACTTTTATTCGTAACTGATTGTAAATCATACCCGGTGTACTTTTGAAGTACGAAAGTACACCGGTAATTCTCCGATTTTCTAATGGAGGAAATAAAGAACATTTTATTTTATAGAATCAATGAATTTTTTGACAATCACAATGGTGATTTCGGGAAGAAATCCTGAAAATTGCAGTTGAAAATTTTCACGAGGGAATTTATATGATTCAAATTATATTTAGCTCTATGTTTTGGGCTTTCAACATGGCCAATAAATCCAACCGATAATTCCATTTTTATTGCCAGTTGCTGCTGAGATATGCCTGCAGAAACCCGCATCATTCGGACTTTATTGATGACAAACAGTTCGATTTCTGATTTCAATTCAGGCTTTATCATTGACTGCGCAAGTAAAGAAATGAAAATTTCGCAGTCACCTATACATGTATATGTATTTATTGTTATGTTTGAAAAAATTAACAGTGATAAATGGAGAACGAATTAAAAATTAAAGAACTTAAAAAAGAGCTGCTTGATTTGGAGGAAAGGGAGCTATTTGACGAGTCTAAAAAATCAGCAGAAAGTACTACCTCGGGGTTTATACTTGTCGCTATTGGAGCAATATGTATAACGTATGGAATAGGGTATGATATTACTATTAACACCATTGTTGGAGTTGCAGTATTGCTGTTTGGTATTTTTAAAATGAGCAGAGGGAAACGTTCAATGAGTGTTTATGAACTGAATAAAAAAAATAAAGAGGAAAAGATAATTCTGATCAAAAAAAGGTTACTGGATTTGGAAGGATAATAATGCAGTTTTTAATCAAAACACCACAATTACAGATCGATACTAATAAATACTTATTTCAACTTAAAATTTCATACTAATATGAAGATAAATCACGCATTATTATTCGTTGTATTATTGATTATTCAATCTTGTTCAGCTTTTTCAGACAATAAGGTTAATATTACTAAAGCTGAAATCGAAAGACAGATTATGGATCAAGCAAAAGGGAATCTGCAGTTGCTATCATTTGAAAAAACAAATGGAAAAGAAGTCCAAAATGAAGATTACCAGTATGAACAGGAGTTTAAAGCTAAAGTATTAGTGAAAAATGACTGTATGTGGTTGGTAGGAAGCCCTACACTCGCAATATATAGCCATCCTTTCCATACATCTGAATATCAAGAAAATTCATTTGATGGAGTAGATATAAATGGTAATAGAGTAAAGAGTATTTCTAATGTGAAGGCAGGAGAAAATATTGATTTTAATGGAGTAGCTTACCTTGAAAAAACTGAAAATGGGTGGCAAGTCTTAAAAGTTGAATTAGAACCAAAGCAACAATAACTCTAATGAATAAACTAATTATTATTTGCGCGCTGGCAGTTTTAATTACCGCTACAGGTATAGGCTGTATTAATTCGTCCAATAGATTAATGTCATCTAATGAGTCGGAATCAGAGCTTTATAGCAGTGAGGTAATCGGCTTACTGTCAAAACAAGTGGATTCCGCCTCCAGTAGTCTATTGAAATTCAAAAATTTCAAAAAAGAGGATGAAGAATATAATAAAGATGGGTCAAAAGCATATAATTATGCTCTAAATTTTACTGGAAGTATAGTTGCCTCTAGCGATTGCTACTGGAATATTCCTTCTGATCATCTTTATGATGGTCAGCACCTCAAAAAAATTTTTTTGGATGTGACTGCAGAGGAAAATCCGATTAAATTAAACTCATACCCCATGAAGAGTGGTTTAGGTGTACCGATAATAGGGACAGCATATTTTCGTGAGGAGGGAAATAAGTTGATAATATTCGACTTTACAGTCAAAATTGCTGAAAGCGTGATATCTAAGTAACTCATGTGTTGATTTTGGCATCAAACACTTCTGAAATAGTCTGCATATACTGCTTGATAGATAAATTTCCTGAGTATTTAAATTGATTTAGTATTAAGCAGAATTATTCTATATTTGATAATAGGATATTATAAGCTAAACTAATGACTACTAACGCTCCAGGTCAATTATTAGGTTTTTCGCTTCAATTTCCAAGGGCACTTTGGCATTTACTAGGATGTGATCCAGAAGATATGGTATGTCTGGAAGTATTTGGTGATGTTAGTGTGTCCAAAGAAAATGATTCAAAAATCACCGAAGAAGATAAGTCTTCGCAAATTAGCAATCCAGTCACTGATCGCTCCTCTGATCTATGGAAGACCTTTTTTAATTGGACAAATTTAGTTATTGATGGTGCTGTTGATCCTGATAAAACTATTTTTATCTTATACTCTAATAAAAAAGGCAGAAAGGCAATTGTGGATTCTTTTCATGCGGCAAAGAATATAGTTTCAGCAAGAAAGGTATTTCAACTTGCTGTGAAGAAGCTTAAAACTATTGAGTCCAAACATGAGATCTTTCCCTATTTAGAGTTTCTGAAGAAAAATGAACTTTTACTATACAGGATAATTGAAAAATTTGAATTTGTCGTAGGGTCTGAAAGTGGACTAATTGAAGTAAAAAAAGCAATAAGGACTAAACATGTTAGTGATAGTCAAGTAGACTTTATTCAACATAGCTTAATGGGGTGGCTACAAGAAGTAGTGATGAATAAGCTTGCGAAAAAGGAGGATGCAATAATTAGTTGGAAAGAATTTGACAATTACGCCAGACCTGTATTCGAAAGAGCGTGGAAACGAGAACTTATCGACTTTACTCTTCATCACCCAATTGAAGAGAATGAATTAACGAAACACAAGCTCGAGCGGCCTCCGTATATCAGGCAGCTTGAAGCAATTAATAGTGACGATGATGACATTCAGATGGCGGTAACTGATTTCCTTAGAGCCAAGGTAAATAGGTTAAAATGGATCGAACAGGAACTAATTGATGAACCGGCTGCAAAGGAATTTGAGGATAAGCTAACCAATTTCTGGAAGTCGCAAAGAAAAATAGTTGATTTAACACATTCGCAATTTTCTGACGAAGACAAAGGAAAACTAGTTTTTCAGCTCTGCAGAGTTAGACAACAATCAATCAAAAATCAGGATCCTCCTGCCGCTACAACTGCGGGAACGTACCATTCCATGTCTAACACCTTTTCAATTGGCTGGCATCCAAAATGGAAAGAAACATTTGTTAGTGAAAAAATCGAAGAAAATGAGTGAGTTATTGGAAGAAGTTCGGTTGTGGAATACCCCTGCAATCGGGGGATATTTACTGTATAGATTCACTCAAGGATATGTTGCGGGTGATTCTAATGGAGAGGCGCCTATAGCAATACACCACTTCATTGCTATAGCTATACTTACAAGTGATAAGCTCAAAGCGCCAATCAGTAATATGCGGGAAAACTTACAATCTTATGTACGTAGTTTCGAAGAAAACCGAAACTCGGATATTTTATTGGGGCTTCAGGAAAGAATAAAAGAAAAGTTTCTTTATTCATGGTCTTCTATAGATATGGCTGTAGCAAATGGATTGCTTTTCTGGGATTTTGATGAAGCTAGACTTTATGCTAACCCTATAGAGAAAAAGCCAAGTTATGGACATGCTCCAAAAGGGCAACTAAAAAAAGACGGTGAAAAAGCCGAGATCTTGGGAAAATGGTTTTCTCAACATGACATTACTTCCATCAGTTCATATCTTAAAATACTACTGTAATGCACTTTCAATTGCTTAAACTAATAATTTGGCCTAAAAATCAAGATTTTCTACCTCAAACCGTCGAGTTTCAGCCCAAAAAGCTAAATGTTATTACAGGTGCATCCCGTACAGGAAAATCAGCCATCATTCCAATAATCGACTATTGTTTGGGATCAAAAGATTGTTCGATACCAATTGATACCATAAGAGACCATGCAAGCTGGTACGGTATAGTTATTGTCACTTCCATCGAGCAAATACTAATTGCTAGAAGGGTTCCTGTTGGCAATCATTCTTCAAATGATTTTTACTTTTTAAGAAGTGCGAAAATTGTAGCTCCTGTAGTTATTTTAGAGCCAAATGAAAATTTGGAAGGTGTAAAACATTTTCTCAATGGTTTGTCTTCAGTACCTTATTTGAATCTGCATGGAGGTGAAGAGAATGTACCCTTTCAAGGGAGGCTTGGATTTAGAGATTTGATGGCATTTGTTTTTCAAAGCCAGGACATCGTGGCGAATCAAAATATTTTATTCTATAAAACTCATGCCCATGAACACCGTGAGAAATTAAGAAATTGGTTTCCTTTTATTATAGGCGCTGAGACTACAGCAATTCTCCAGGCTCGTATTAGAATCCAAGAAATAGAAAAATTGCTAAGTCGACTGCGACGTGAAGTTGAGAAGATAGGCTCGGTCTCTGATACATGGGTGCAAAATATGCAAGCGCATTTAAGGATTGCCCGGGAGTATGGGCTGTTGAACGATAATTATATCGAGTCGACTGATACTATTTATTTACTTGAAATAGCTGGGGCCCTTCTCGATAATATCCCAGATCATTCAAATAGTTCTTTAGAGAACATTGATGGGTCTAATACAGAACTTAGAGAACTGGAAAGATCCGAGGAGTCTCTTAGTCTCATGATTGCTTCTTTAAAGAAACGGTTAAATGACCTGAAGGGGCTTCAGGCAGGGCTAATAGATTATGGAAATTCGGTCATGCGACGGAAAGATAGACTTCATATATCAAAATGGCTAATTGATATGGACTCACAGGCTGGTGAATGTCCTTCTTGTGGAAGCAATGAGCATCCATCAAGATCAATAGAAATTGAAAAAATATCGAAAGTATTTAAACAGTTGGAGGAAGAGTCAAAAAAGGTAGCTGAGGTTCCAGGTGCATTTCCTAGAGAGGAAGAAAAGTTAAAAATTGAACTTAGTAAACTATTAGAAGCGAAAATATTATTACAACAACGGTTTGACTTAATACGAGCAAAAGACAGGAAAGTTCAAGAAGAGTTTCAGCAGAGAAAGAATATGTTTCTTTTTCTCGGGCATCTTAAGGCTCACTATGAGATTTTTCAAAAGCTGGGTGATGGTGGGACTTTCGAGCTGCAGATAAATACGTTACAGGCCGAATTTGATATGTTGAGGGAAATAGTGGATCTAGATGGGGTTTCAAAAAGAATGCAAGCAGCAACAGACAGGATATCGGCAAGAATGTTAACTCACCTAAAAACACTTGATGTTGAAGATAAATACAAAGAAGTTGCTCCAAGATTTAATATCCTCGATCTAAATATTTTAGTACTAGGCAGCACAAATCACTGGCATTATCTTTCACAGGTGGGGAGCGCATCCAACTGGGTATCTTTTCACGTTGCCCTGATGTGTGCTTTACAAGAGTTTTTTATTGGTTTAACTAATTCACCGGTTCCGAGCTTTGTTATTTTCGACCAACCCAGTCAGGTCTATTTTCCGAAATTAAAGAAACGAAGTGAAAACGACACCGAAGATACAGATGTTAAGTTCCCAGATGATGAAGACGCCAATGCTGTGAAGAAGATATTTCGGACAATTGCAACATCAGTCGCAAATAGCAAAGGAATGTGGCAGGCAATTATATTAGATCATGCAGATGATAATATATATGGAACTGAGGATGTGCATGAGGTAGTAGTTTGGAGAAACGGTAAGAAGTTAATCCCAAGTGAATGGTATGAGCAGGAAACTGATTAATTATTGAACTTAGTATATAAATATTCTGATATCGCTTGCTGTATTTGTTTTCCTTTTTCAGTATTTCATGTAGGAACTTGTTGTCAAGGTTAAGCTGAATTTAAGACAGATCTCTGAACATTATTTAATGTTGTTATAAACAAAACCAATTTATGAATTATTGATAACTATGGCCAGACAAAAATCAAGTGATTTGAAAGACTTTCAACAATTTTATATTCAGGAAGTTGAGCCTCTTTTGAATAAAGAGCCCAAATATATAAGGCTTGACGGAGGAACGACGGGGAGTAGTAGAAAGGTGTTTGGTCATTTCTCTTACCTTGGTCGCAGATGGAAGGTTGATGAAGACACGCACATAGAAAAGCTTAAAATTGCATATGAAAGATCTCTAAAGGATGTTGCGCCATTTCACATATCACGTACAAAAGGTGGTGAAAATTATTGCTTAGTATTGGACGAGAAATCAACGGTGAAAAAGATGATGTATATCTATGAAATATAACTGTGCTTGGATAATTGCTTCTAATGTTGACAAATATTACAACATTTTTCAACATCGTATAAAAACAACATTTTTTTTTAAAGAAATTAATCTAACTAATGTTTTCAATTATAAACAATGATTGGCTTTCTCATTTTAAGGAGCAGGTGAAGGGTGCGGACAATGTTCGTATAATCTCACCCTTTATAACTGATGTAATGGTGGACCATTTGATCAGGCTTTATGGCAAATCTGAGGTGAAAATTATCACTAGGTATAATATGAATGATTTTCGTTCTAAAGTTTCAAGCTTGTCAGCCTTAAGGAAGTTGGTAGAGAAGGGATTTAAAGTCAAAGGTATAAAACAGCTTCATAGTAAGCTTTACTTATTTGATAATAGGTGTGCAATTATATCATCTGCAAATTTTACGGGAGGTGGATTCTTTGGTAATTATGAACTTGGTGTAAAAATCCTTGATGCTCAGATGATTCTTAAATCTGAAAGTTATTTTGAAGAACTCTTCAATATTGATCCAAAATGTTTGGTTGTTGAGACAGTTAATATGTGGGAAGCTGAACTTGCGACTGCGACTCCATTGAAATCACTTCCACATGATCTAAAAGATTATGGCATGTCACCTTTAAAAGGTAATAATTCAAATAGAAAGTATTTTGTGAAGTTTTTCGGACAGTCTAAATCAAGAGCGGATCAAAATTTTCGAATCCGTGATATGGTAGAAGGTAGTCACTGTCATTTTGCAATAACTTTTTCAGGAAAGAAAGGTAGACCGCGAAGATATAGTGATGGCGATATTGTATATCTAGCAATGATGCTTCCAAATGGGGAGTATGCTATATTTGGTAAGGCAATAGCTATTAAACATCTGGATAAAAGAGATGTTGCGACGACTGAAGATATTAAGTATGTTCCTTGGAAGGAAGATTATGGTGTTTATATTAGGATTAAAGACTCGAAATTTATTGATGCAACGATGGCCGAATGTCCAAAAATGAGCGATCTGATTGAGTCTTTAAGTTACGAATCATTTCACCGAACAAAAATGAGACATGAACAAGGAGAGACAAAGATCAATGTTAGGGATTCACTTCGTCAACAAGCTGATGTTCAATTGAGCGATTTAGGCGCACAGTGGTTAGAAAACAAGTTCGCTATAGCTACTGATAATTGCGGGGAAATCCCAGACGAATTTATCAAAAGTCTATATACGCCAATATTTTAATTTAATGAATTCGCTATGGTTTCGAATTGATAAATACGTTAAATCAAAGGATTTTTTACAATAATTTATGTTATCACTATTGTGTCCAGATGAATGTCTAGGTGGTTGCAATGGCTTTACGCTGACTGAGACCGGCCATGTTAAAATAAGGATCTCTTTCCACTTGCTGATTTTCTGTTCAAACTTTAGATTTGTGGAATTGGAAAAAGAATTGGCAAATTGGCACCATCTTTTTGAAGATAATCTCTTATGATAAAGGTCTGCGGAGAATCAGATGTTTCGCGCATCTGTTGTATGATGATCTGATCTGAGGTTTGAAATTTTAGCCTGATTTTCCCTATTCTTCTAGATTTTCAAAAAAACATTCTAGCGCAGATAAATCTGGAATATTAACTTCCCTTGCATGAGAGCCTTCAAATGGACCAATCACCCCGATCTCTTCAAGTTGGTCTATAATTCTTCCTGCTCTATTATATCCCAACTTTAATTTGCGTTGGATTAGAGATGTAGAACCTTGTTGTTGTATTACGATTAATCGCGCTGCTTCTTTTATCATAGAATCTAACCTCTCTAATTTGATCTTCGCTTTTGGATTGGGGTTATATAGTTTATAAGATTCTGAATAACCCTTTTGTTCTGCAATTCTAACAATTAATTTTTGAAGTTCTGAATATTCAATCAATGGGACATTGGTTTTTATAAGTTGTCCGCTAAAGTCGTAAATTAATTCCCCTGGATCATTAAGTCGTTCTGCTCCCGGAGAATCCAGTATCTTCCTGGAATCACGTTGTGACATAAGCTTAAAAGCGACTCTTAAAACAAAATTGCTTCGTAGTTGAGTTGAGAATGCCGGGATATTTATCTGGCTAGTGGCAGCAATGATATAAATCCCTGTATGAATATTCATTTGAGTGAGTGCAATTAATAGAGCTGTATTACTTTCTGAAAATATAAAAGTAGAAATATCGTCTATGATGACAGTAATATCTGGTAAAAAATGATGTCTCTGCTTGGGGTCAAGTTTTTGTTCTATAAAAAGTGAGTTGTACTGATTAATCGTTTTTACTCCAGCCAATGTAAAAAGACGAATACGCTCCTCCACTTCGTTAATTAGTGAAATTATTGTATGATGAAATTCTGAGGCATGTATAATGCCTGTGCCCGTATATGGCGCTGCCATAAAGTGGCGGTCTAATGTATTGAAAGATGTATAATCTATGCTCTTGCTACCACATAGTATAAGTTTGAGTTGAGATGGGTGTTTGTGAAAAAGCCAAAAAGCTATTTGAGTGTAAATAAATTGCGTTTTTCCACTTCCTGTTATTCCTGCTATTAATACGTTAGGTCGGTTGAAAATATCTTCAATCCGTATTTCAGAATCACAGCCCAAGACAAGTGGGAACTGACAATTTTGCCTTTTGTTTATAGAGTTGATTAAGGCAGCTCTGAATGTTTCAGATACAAGTGAAACTTCTGGGTACTCGTAGTCTGAAAGATTCTCTACCGAATTGTAAACTGAATCAGATATGTTTGACTGTATGTTCTGTTCCTCCATGCGTATTTTTAAGGTCTTATAAACTTAAGCAATTGGTATAATTTATTGGAATTTAAATTTCAAATAGTTTCCTTGTTTAGGAGGATGAATGGTAAAGCTGTCTGGGATTTATTATTTAACTTCTTGCATCATCATATGGTTGGAAAACCTATGTCACTTGCTGTTTTATAAAGGATATGTTTGCCGGCTGATATAATTAATTAAATCTACAATAAAATTAAAAATCAGTACTTTTGCAAAAGATTAATATGACTATTTTTAGCTGTGGATAAAGAAATAAAGGATCAACTTGATTGTAGTGTTATAGACCTTTTTTGTGGAATTGGGGGGTTGTCACATGGGTTTAAAAAGGAAAATTTCAGTGTTACCGCAGGGTATGATATTGATGAAACATGTAGGTATGCATTTGAAGCTAATAATCAAGCTAAATTTCACTCTACTGACGTTTCTGAACTTACTGGTGAAGATTTAATGAAGCATTATAAAAAGGCTAAGATTAAGATCTTGGTAGGGTGTGCTCCATGTCAACCCTTTTCCTCTTATTCTTTCAAGAATAAAGAAGATTACAATGCTAAATGGGGGCTTTTATATCAGTTTTCTAGATTAATAAAGGAAACACAACCCGAGATTGTCTCAATGGAAAATGTGGCCCAATTAATTAATTTTAAAAAAGCTCCGGTATTTGAAGATTTTATTAATGATTTAAAAGATCAAGGCTATTATATTAGTTTTGAGGTCGTAAATTGCCCTGACTATGGTATACCTCAAAATAGAAAAAGACTGGTTCTGCTTGCATCGAAATTGGGTGAAATTAAGTTGATTCCTAAGACACATGATTCGAAGAATTATGTTACAGTAAAGGATATAATAGGTCATCTTCCAGCTATTAATGATGGGGAACACTATAAAGACGATCATCTTCATTTTTCGAGAAAACTTAGCTCTTTAAATAAAAAACGGATAAAGGCTACACCATACGGAGGGGGGTGGAAAAATTGGCCTAAAGACTTATGGTTAGATTGCCATAAGAAGGATTCCGGCAAAACCTATGCAAGTGTATATGGAAGAATGAGATGGGAAGAACCAGCCCCAACTGTTACTACTCATTGTATAGGATATGGTAATGGACGATTTGGTCATCCTGAGCAAGACAGAGCTATTTCACTCCGAGAAGCGGCCTTATTTCAAACATTTCCTATTGATTATAAGTTTTTTGATCCGTCAAAAGAATTGTCAACAGTAACAGTTGCCAGGCAGCTAGGAAACGCAGTTCCAGTAGCTTTGGGACAAGTAATAGCAAAAAGTATAAAACAACACCTAAATTCTATAAATATATGAGTGCAAATGTTGAAAAAGTTGCAAATCTTGAAGTAGAAGAACAGATTAAGGAGACGGAAAAAGATTATAACTACAGATTGGTTGAATGGCCGATTGAGGTTTTAACTAAAAAGTTTATTAAGAAAACAGCAGGCCAAGAATATCGAACTCTCATTAACGCAGAATCAAGTAATTCAATAATTATAGTCCCTGAGTATCAAAGAGAATTCGTTTGGAATGAAGGAATGAAGGCGAAATTTATTGAATCAATTTTCATGAAAGTTCCAATGCCTCCACTTTTCGCATTTACTTTAGACGATGAGGGAAATATGGAATTAATTGACGGGGTACAAAGGCTATCGACAATTAAGGAATTCGTTGATGGGGTATTGGTTCTTAATAATTTAGAGGTCTTAGATACTCTAAATGGTTATAGATTTTCTGAGCTTGAAATTTCAAGGCAGAGAAAGTTTAATGCTCTTTCGTTGAAGATTTACATGTTAGATGAAGAGACTGATGAGGGTGTAAGAGCTGATATATTTAATCGAATAAATTCTACAGGACAAAAGCTAACATCAGCAGAAATAAGAAAAGGAAGTTATTTAAATAATAAATTTTATGATTTCATCCTGTATTGTGTAACCTTGGACGAGTTTACCTCGTTGTTTTCATCAGCTAGAAATGATGATAAATTACGTGGTGAAAAGGAGGAATTAATAACAAGATTCTTTGCTTATTCAGAAAGGTATAATGAATTTGATCATTCTGTCAAAGGTTTTTTAGACGATTATATTAAAGATAAAAACGACGATTTTAGTGATGTTGAAAAACAACAAAAGGAGGATGAGTTAAAAAGAGCACTGCAATTTGTTTCAGAGTACTTCCCTTCCGGTTTTAAAAGAACACCGTCTTCAAAGTCCATACCTAAAGTCAGATTTGAATCAATATCAGTAGGGGTCAACCTTGCGTTGAAAGAAAACCCAAATTTAACAAACCCAGATCTACGATGGCTTACTTCGGCAGAGTATAAAAATTTAGTCACCTCTGGATCTTCTAACAATAAGAGTAAACTGGTTGCAAGAATAGAGTTCGTGAAAAACTGTTTGTTGTCATCCATTAATATAAATGAATTAGATTATGGTGATTCGGGAAGAGTTTGATAGAAGAATAACTGAGATTAACCTTTACTTCGAAATTTTAAAGGTGATTGAATTAGATAAGCCAAAATTGACAGCTTTTGATGCTGTAAGTGACACTAACATTGATATTATATTTGATTCTCAAAAAATTAATATATTTAGAGCTAGCACTTTTTTACTATTATATAACTTAGTAGAATCAACTGTATTTAACTCCGTGATAACCATATTCGACTCAATTAATTCGGATAGACATAATCCTAAACTTAAATATTTCGATGTGATAGATGATGTGAAAAAGTATTGGCTTGATAATGTTTATAAGCACGATGAGAAAATGAAAAAAGATGCCGTGATTAATAATTTTATCAAGCTTTCGAATTTAATATTTAACGAGTCATTGGTGCTAGCATCTTATTACATCAAATATGGTGGATCGTTAGATGCATTTAAGATTCAAGAAACAGCCAAGTCTTTAGGTGTAAATATTGATAAACTGAAAGATGGCTATCGAAAAGATATTCATGGAGAAGCATTTAAAGAGGTGCAGCAAAAACGTAATTGGCTGGCACACGGCGAAAAAACTTTTGCAGAAATAGGCCAAGACTATCCGTTCGGTCGCTTGGATGAGTTTAGACAATATATAGTTGAACATTTGGAAAAGTTCATTATATCTATTGATGACTATATTAGAGATGCATCATATAAACGATCTAACGTTGAAGAAATAGCAGCTGTCGAATAATTTAATAAATGTAGTTAATGATCTGTTTAGTAAAGTATTTAACATTATTAAACGGATCATATTGGCTTTTAATTACCTTTCTTAAGGTATTTTGGTTTAATTAAAGGCATAGTTTTCAGTATATTTATTGTAACATGCTGATTGATATTGCACTTCACTTTTTGTATTGGCAAATAATCGATGATAAATACTGCATAATTACGATAAATACTGACAAGTAAATAGCTTATTGTTAATAAGTTATGTGAATTTCTTTTGTCCATGTTTTTGGATTTATTCTTTTGTTTTTCTGACTTTTGTAGCGCATTTGTAGCTTTTTTCTCCTAAAAATCAGGTGTGAAAATCATCTGGTAGATTATGGCGACTAACGACATCTAATGACACTAAATAACACTTATCGACGCTTAATGACACTTAAATTGGCGAGATAACTACAGGTGTTTTTCGGTAGAATTTGATCAAAAAGCGCCAGTGCTTTAGACTTAAAGCAACAAAGGATGAGTTCGAACATTAAGGTAAAAAGGATTTGTGAATTCTGTGGAAATGCTTTCATGGCAAAGACTACCGTGACTAGATTTTGCAGCCATATGTGTAATAGCAGATACGGAAAACGAAAGGCCAGAGAATTGAAAATAGAGGCCTCTGAAAAGCAAGTTTTAGAGACTATAGCCGCGACCACTAAGAGTATAGTAGTGGCAGAATTTCTAACGGTTAAGGAGGCTGCCAGATTATTGAATACTTCAGTCAGAAGCATTTACAATATCATTCAAAGTGGTAGAATAAAAGCCATTAGGTTCACACCTCGAAAAACACTGATTAAACGAGTTGATCTTGATCAGATGCTTGTACTCCCGGAATTTCAGGTGCCTGTGCTGCGGGCACGTAAAAAGAATCCACATCCGAAGTTCTGCTATTCCATGTCGGAGGCTCAAGAGGCGCTTAATTTTTCTGAGAAAGCGTTGTGGGATCTGCTGAAGCGTAATAATATCCCTAAATACCGTGAAGGTAAGTATAGTTATGTTTTGAAGTCTGATCTAAATAAATTTTCAAACCAAAACAATTAAGTTATGGCGAAAGTGAAAATGAGAATGAGAACTATCGTGAATAACAGAAAAAGCATCGTGCTGGATTATTCACCACCGATCAAAAACCCAACTTCTGGTAAGAAGTTACATCGGTTTGAAACCCTTAAATTATATGTTTATGATGATCCTGCTGACCAGTGGGAGCGGCAACATAATAAGGAAACTATGATGTTGGCTCGTGCAGTTTGTGCCCAACGGCAATTGGATATACAAAATCGTAGGTTTGGTTTTATTTCAGATACGTTAAGAGATTCAAGCTTTATTGACTTTTTTAAAATCGAAGCCCGCAAAAAGCAACAATCTTTTTCAGATAACTGGGGAATGGGGTTAAGATACTTTATAGCCTTTGCTGGTCATGATTTAAAATTTCCTGAGCTCAATGACTATTTATGTGAGGATTATAAAAATTATTTACTTAGTGGACCTGGTATTAGTAGAACTGGAAGGCCTATCTCAAGAAATACGGCCGTAAGCTATTACGCGAAGCTGAGGCATATTTTAAGAATTGCCTACAAAAAGGGCTTAATTACGCAGGACCTACATGCTATTGTTAAGCCCGTTACACCCAAGGAAACACATAGAGAACGGCTTACTCTCGAAGAGTTTCAGCATTTAGCTGAAACACCTGCCGACTCAGATTTGATGAGAAGGGCTGCGCTCTTCTCTGGACTAACCGGATTGAGATTTTCTGATGTAGCAACACTGAAGTGGTCAGAATTACGTGGAACGATCGGGAAATATGAACTTCAGTTTTCACAGGAAAAAACGGAAGCTGCAGAAGTAATGCCTATCTCCGATCAAGCAGTATTTTTTATGGGGAATCAAAATCCTGAGAATACTTTTGTATTTCAGGGATTAAGGTATTCAAGGTTGAAGACTTTCTTTAGGCATTGGCTTGCAGCAGCAGGTATCAGTAAGAATATTACTTTCCATAGTTTTCGCCATACGTTCGCAACATTGCAATTAGAACTGGGAACGGATATTTATACCGTTTCAAAAATGTTAGGTCATAAAGCTTTTAAAAATACGGAGATCTACGCTAAAATTGTAGATAAGACCAAACGTAATGCCGCAGACAAAATTATGCTGAAGATGCTTGACGAAGCTGCCAAGGAGGACTTGGATGAAAATTTATCGAAGAAATCGTTCAAGTTTATCGTGCATCGGAATGAAAAGAAGTACTCCTAGGACGTCTTGATAAAAAAGTGAGATATTAATTGACACAGGTCATTTTACAGTCTTCTTTTTTCGAAGTCTAATCGAATACAGGAAACTTGTTCAAGAGACCATGCCAGAAATATTAACTGGTTGCCTTATTTTTATGATATCCGTGTTATTTTGGTTTTTACCGCAAATGTTAAGTAAAATTTTTATGCTTATTAACTATTTTCATATGCTTTTCTGATTTCAATAACTGTTTTCCTTCTCGAATCAGTGATCCATTTCTTAAGGTCATATTCATTGAAGTATAACCTTTTACCAGGTTTGCTTACTGGGATTTCCCGTCTGCTCACTTTTGTGTACAGGGCGGGTACAGTGACCTTCAGGAATTTTGCGGCTTCTTGAATCTTCAAAATTTCATTTTCACTGGAATCTTCAGGTTGTAAACCCTGAAGCAAATCTTCAATATGCTCTACTTTCTCCAATAGAACTCTGATTACTTCGGGAAGTTTTTCAAAACTAAATGGTTCCATTGGCCGAATTCCTATTTTTTATTATAACAGTCTATTGAGATTAGTACAATATTGTCCTAATAAGATCAAGGAAGTCCCATATGGGAAGTTTTTTTCGAAGTAGGGCACCATTATCGCTTGAGTAGCTCTCGTCTCTCATTCTAATAAGAGCTATTTCTCATTCTTTAATCAAAACAAGATTTCGCTGAGTTTACAGCTCAGTGCGGGACTGATAAGATCTGTAGATGCCCAGGGTGTTGTGTATGATAGGTGCACTTCCAGGCAGTCAATGAAAATGCGGTGACCATACAAGCTGCTGAACTTACCGATAAGAATTACCTCGAAAAGATTGATTGAAACCTGAACAATATCGGTGTTTATGTCAGCTATGTGGTACTGGCGCAGATTATCATGTTTGAAGAGCTGTCTAATATGAAATCTGCTTTAAAGAACGAGCTTGCGGTGTGGATTATGTCATTAATCATTGCTGATTTGATCAGTTATTCCACACAAATTATGGAAATAGCTAGGGTTGAACCTTACTTGCTGCTGTTTGTCGAAGACTTGCTACGCTGATGAAAGCGAGGTTGCTTCGTTAAGCAACTGATCAGCGAGGAGATTAACTCCTCTTTCAGCTCAAAACCAGAGATTATACTTGAAAAGTGACTGAAGTATTGCCAGGGATATTATGATTTTGAAGCGGGCGGAATGTCGTTCATAGCACCCGGGGCAATTATTGAAAATGCAGGACGAAGAAGCCGATTATAGTGGGATGACAGTAAGTTGTAACCTAAAGGTTAGTACTATCAAAAAGGTTAGTTGCATAAAATAGATGGAAAGTAAAAACGATAAAAACGAATTCAAAAGTTTAGCCTGTATTCAAAGTTTAAAGGCTATTGAGGATGCTCTGCATGTTCTGGGAGGTAAGTGGAAATTACGTATTGTAGTAGGAATCGCTAGTGGATATAATCGCTTTAATGAATTACAGAAGGCCGTGGAAGGTATTTCTGCCAGGGTGTTGTCAAATGAGTTGGAGGATTTGGAAACAAATGGTGTTATAGTTCGTAAGGTTGAAGCGGAAGCCACACCTGTCATTGTTAGTTATGAGCCAACTGAATATGCGAATACAGTTATTCCCATTGTAAATACTCTGGCTGATTGGGGAAAAAATCACAGAAATAAACTACAGAATGAATGTCATCTGTGAAGGAATCAAACCGAAAGAACTTGTATCCAGCCTTATCTCTCGCGGCTATCATTTAAAGCATTTTTTTAATATCGCATTTAGCCTATTTAGAACTTTCTAATGCGGTTGGAGTTCTCCCAATTCCCAACTACGCACTGTCAATCCATTAACTTCGAAAATTTCCCTAATTCTTTATGCCTAAGACCATTATAATATCTGTAACTTTTGAAGTTATTTGACAATTCCGCCAAATCGTAAACAAAGGACATGTATGATTATATAAGGGTAATACTGAATTTTAGGTATAATACTGTTCTTTACCAATTTGCGATACTGTCTTGAGGTACACCCAAAACCTTTTCTACGTCTTTTTGAAACAGCTTTTCCTCCATTCTTTCTTCATAATATACCCCCGATCGAGACAGGGTTTTCAGGGTAAGAGAAAGGCATTGGTTTTCCGGTTTGTGCTTTTTATCAAAACAAGGCAAAGCATGTATAGCAAATTAGCTACATTATGTCGCCTTGTTTACAATGATTCTGTTTAAGCCTATCATTCTAGACATTGGTTTAACAATTTTTATAAATACCTCTCCAACATTGAGTAATTAGATCAAATGAAATATCTGAGTTCGAAAGTTATTGACTATCCTTAAGCGTGTTATCTAAAAACATTTCGTTTTTGACATCTGAAGATAATTCAATGAACCTTTCATATTGTTTTAAGGCATCTGCAATGATCTCCCGATGACTGAAATACTCGATATTATAGCCAGGCCGGTTATCACCAAAATAGGTAACCGGAATGAAGGTGCTGTTCTTTTTAATCCCCGGCAGGTTTATTTCATCCACAAGAAATTCCGATATAACTTTCGAGTGCGTTTTGACTCCATACTTAAAATCTTCAATCACTTTATGTTTAATGGTGATCTCGACGGCAAAGGGATGTTCATAAATGGATACAGATGCCACGATCTGTTTTTCCTGAAATGCATTTGCAAGCTCATCCAGTGCCGGCCTAACTGTTTCGGCAATAAAACTATTCACCGCATCCTCTTTCTTATAAGACAGAATATGGTCGAGCCGTTCTTTCCAAAATTCACCCGACCAGTTAGTCGTTGCGGGAGAATATCCTTTCTTGTAATAACCATAATCGATTCGGAGCCCAACAATCAGGCTATAACAGAACATGCACATGATCAGTGAAAAAGGTAATGCAGTAATTAGGGTCATAGTCTGCAGCGACTGAAGTCCTCCAGCATTAAGCAGAACAAGAGACAACAGTCCTAAAAGTACACCCCAGAATATTAATTGCCACTTAGGTGAATTTTTAGCATTGTTAGATGCAATATTGTCCATTACAAATATTCCCGAATCTGCCGAGGTTATAAAGAATATAAATATAATAAATATGGCGAGAATACTCGTTACAGAAGAAATTGGGAATTGTCCAAGAAACTCAAACAGGAGTTTATCAGTATTTTCCACTATACTACTCAGTACGCCACCCCTTGTGCGGTCGAGCCAGGTAGCACTGTTGCCAAAGACTGTCATCCATAGGAAGTTGAAAAATGTTGGTATAATCAATACCGCCCCGATAAACTCCCTTATTGTCCTCCCCCGGGAAATTCTTGCAATGAAAAGCCCCACATACGGAGACCAGGATATCCACCAGGCCCAGTAAAGAATTGTCCAGTTAAAAAACCATGGCTGGGTAGCCTCATCATAGGCATGGGTATTAAAGGTTAAAGTAAAGAATTGCGTCAGGTAGTTTCCTATTCCTTCAGAGAACGATCCAAGCAAGAAAACAGTAGGCCCTAGAATCAATATAAAAACCATCAGCGTTATTGCCGCTATAATATTGAGCTGGCTTAAATATTTAACCCCTTTATTTACCCCCGAAGTTGCAGATATCACAGAAATCAGCATGATAATCAGAACGATTCCGGCCTGATACCAAAAGCCGGTATCCTTTAAAACACCAACCTCAACCAGCCCGGCATTAAGTTGTACTACCCCAAAACCCAATGTAGTGGTAATGCCGAAGAAAGTACTGCACAAAGCAAATGTATCAATGGCATCGCCCGCAGGACCATTTATCCTGTTCTTCAATATTGGATAAAAACAGCTACGAAGGGACAACGGGAGTTTGAACCTGAAGGTAAAATAAGCCAGAGACAATCCGACAATTCCATAAACTGCCCATGCATGTATTCCCCAATGGAAGAATGTATAAAGCTGGGCATTTCTGGACCGCTGAACCTCGTCCAGACCGGAAAAAGCCTTTTCTGTATAATGGGACATAGGTTCGGCTACACCAAAGTACATCAGCCCAATCCCCATTCCTGCAGCGAAAAGCATCGATATCCATGAAAAAAATGAATGCTCCGGTTTCTCATCATCATCCCCCAGACGGATCGTGCCGTATTTGCTAAAGGTTAGTACTAAGAGAAAAATCACAAAAATGGTAACCGACCATACATACACCCAATTTAAATTCACAAAAATCCAGGTTTTAATCACATCTAGTATCAAGGCTGTCTGAATGGGAAAGAAACTTGATACCAGGGTAACAGATATGATAAAGATTAAACTGGGCACTATAATTCCAGGTTTGAAAGTGGAATTTTTCAATGTTCGTTGAATATTATTCATAGTAGGGGCTTTTATTTAACGTTTTACTTTTTTAATTGATGACCACAATTGGAACAAAACCGATCATTCTCATTATGCAGCCCAGTATAACAGTTAGGACATTTAATCTTTGCTGCCTCGGTAGCCCTGGACATCTCAACAGATACGATGCCGGTTGGAACAGCGATTATTCCATAACCTATTACCATCAGTACGCTGGCAAGCATTTGTCCTAAAGGACTTTGAGGCGATATATCACCATAGCCTACCGTAGTAATGGTTACAATGGCCCAGTATATAGACATGGGAATACTGGTAAAGCCACTTGTCTCCCCCTCTATAATGTACATCAGTGTACCTATGATGGTGACCAAAGTAATTACACTGGAAAGGAACATGACAATCTTATAAAGGCTTGCCCGAAGGGCTTTTTTCAAGATATTGCCTTCATATAGGAATTGGGTAAGTTTGAGGATCCTGAATACGCGCAGCAACCTGAAAGCCCTGACAACGACTAGGTACTGGGTTCCTACAAAAAAAAGGCTTAAATACGTAGGGATAAATGCGATCAGATCCACTAGTCCATAAAAACTAAAAATATATCGAAGGGGCTTATGGCTGGCATATATTCGAAGCATATATTCCGCAGTAAACAAAATGGTAAATATCCACTCCAGTATATGGATCGTATGGTAAAATCTTTCCCTTACCGAAGCTACGCTCTCCAGAAAGACAGAAAGTATACTCAGCAGGATTAATATTAACAGCACAACATCAAAGAGTTTCCCGGCCCTTGTATCGGACCTGAAGATAATGATGTATATTTTTTTCCGTATGATGTCGTTCGCTCTAATCATTTTCATGTACCGGTTTTTCGCAAAATAAGATATTAACCCCGTAATAAAACCATGAGGTTTCTTTAAAAATGTATATTTGGAATTTTGAGGTATATGAAAAAGACGACGATAGAAAAGATCATGGCGCCGGTGAGCCATTTTATCCACCTGGAACATACAAGTGGAATTGTACTACTGATCAGCGTGGTGATTGCGATTGCATGGGCAAACTCACCGTTTCATGACTTTTATGAACATCTTTGGCATATCAATTTCACTGTAGGGTTTGATAAGTTTTTGCTTAGCCATCCGCTTCACATCTGGATCAATGACGGTCTTATGGCGATATTCTTCTTTGTAATCGGTCTTGAGCTCAAGCGGGAATTCATGGAGGGAGAACTTTCTTCACTGCAAAAGGCCTCACTGCCCATGACAGCTGCCCTGGGCGGCATGCTCGTTCCGGCAGCGATTTATTTTTTAATTAATAAAGGTACCGATGCCTCGCACGGGTGGGGAATCCCTATGGCAACTGATATTGCCTTCGCGCTGGCGCTGTTATCTATGGCAAGTAAACACATTCCAATTTCGGTTAAAATCTTTCTCTCCGCCCTGGCGGTGGCCGATGACCTTGGCGCAGTGCTGGTTATTGCATTTTTCTATACCGAACAGATTAATTTTATGTCTCTGGGCATTGGGGCAGGATTTTTAATATTGCTGATGGTGGGAAATCGTATGGGGATCCGAAGTGCCATATTTTATCTGGTGCTTGGCATATGCGTTTGGATCGGCTTTTTGCTCTCCGGCGTGCATGCAACAATCGCTGGAGTTCTGGTTGCATTCACTATTCCAGCCGTTACCAGGATCGACGAACAAATCTATTCCAGCAACCTAAGGAAGCTTTCCTATGATTTTGAAATTGATATACCCGAACGTGGAAGCTTGATCACTCCCCTGCAAAATAAGACCATTCAAAAAGTGAAGAGTCTAAGCATGGCAGCTGAAACCCCTTTACAAACCATAGAACATGCTCTCCACCCTTGGGTGGCATTCGGAATCATGCCACTGTTTGCGCTGGCCAATGCCGGCATTGTGATCACAACGGATTTTTTTAGTTCAGTCATTAATCCTGTATCCATAGGCGTTGCCGCAGGACTTATCATTGGCAAATTTATCGGTATTCTATTTTTTTGCTGGATAATGGTCAGGTTCCGGATTTCCAGTTTGCCGGAAGGGGCGAACTGGAAACATATTGCCGGGGTTGCGCTCCTTGCCGGAATAGGCTTTACCATGTCGCTATTTATCAGTGGACTGGCCTTTAAAAATCCTGTGTTTATTGATCAGGCCAAATATGGAATTCTGATTGCATCAATTGTCGCCGGTATACTCGGAACAATTGTTCTAAAGCGTATTGGGAAATCAAATGAGAACGATCAATTGAGCGAAACTAACAACAGTTAAAAAGATCAAACAGCGCCATGGAAAAAAAAACTGATGATGTCCGGAGTGCCATTAAGGCTTTCATTGCAAACCGCTTCAATCTGCATATAGATAAGGCCAATGAAAGTGAGGTGGTGGAATCCATCTCCAAAAATTCAATATTTGTTGGCGGTCCGTTATGGACACTCATCTTTGCAATCATCATCGCATCAGTTGGTCTAAACGTAAACTCAACAGCGGTGATTATTGGGGCCATGCTGATTTCTCCACTGATGGGTCCCATAATGGGAATAGGACTTGGCATCGGTACAAATGATTTTGACCTGGTCAAAAAAGGCGGGCGAAACCTGCTCATTGCCACCTTTATCAGTATCGTAACCTCTACAATATACTTTTATATTACCCCGCTACATGAAGCACAGAGTGAACTTCTTGCCAGAACTACGCCATCAATATGGGATGTCTTCATCGCTTTTACTGGGGGACTGGCTGGAATTATTGCCGCTACCAGGAGGGAAAAAAGTAATATAATCCCAGGTGTGGCTATTGCCACAGCACTGATGCCTCCACTTTGTACAGCAGGCTATGGGCTGGCTATGGGCAACTGGCCATTTTTCTTTGGTGCCTTGTACCTGTTTTTTATCAACAGTCTATTCATCTGTATCTCCACCTACCTTATCGTTCGCTTTTTAAAATTCGATAAAAAACATTTTGAGGATCCGGGTGTCGAAAAAAAGGTAACCAGGTATATTCTTATCAGTGTACTCATTACCATTATTCCTAGCATATACCTTGCCTATGGCATTGTACAAAAAAGCATTTTTGAAAACAATGCACAGACATTTATCCGGGAGCAGTTCAATTTCACCACAACCCAGGTCATCAACCGAAACCTCAGTTACTCGAAAGGCGAAAAAGAGATCGACCTGCTTTTGATAGGTACAGAACTATCAGAGAATGTTGTCAACGCTATAAAGGGAAACCTAAAAAAATACAAACTGGATGGTACCACTCTAAGGATAAGACAAGGACTTAATGCAAGTCAGGAAATCGATTTCTCACAGATAAAGGCCAGCATCATGGAAGATGTATTCAAAAAAGAAAACCAGTTCGGTAGTCCGGTTAAAATCGATAAGCTTTCTCAGGCTTTGCCAGATATCAGATCCGAATTAATCGCCTTATTTCCCGAAATCAAAAGCTACTCACTATCAAATAACGTTATGAACAGGCTGGATACGCAACACAAGGACACAATTACACTTTTCACCGCACAAGTTTCTAAATTACCGACACCCGCTAACCAGATCAGGATCCGCTCCTGGCTGAAGGGTCGGTTGAAAGTAGATTCTCTAAATACATTTTATGCGGGCAAATAATCAATGATAACTACTGCATAATTACGATAAATACTGACAAGTAAATAGCTTATTGTTAATAAGTTATGTGAATTTCTTTTGTCCATGTTTTTGGATTTATCCTTTTATTTTTCTGACTTTTGTAACGCAATTGTAGCTTTTTTCTCCTAAAAATCAGGTGTGAAAATCATCTGGTAGATTATGGCGACTAACGACATCTAATGACACTAATCGCCGCTTAATGACACTTAAATTGGCGAGATAACTACAGGTGTTTTTCGGTAGAATTTGATCAAAAAGCGCCCGTGCTTTAGACTTAAAGCAACAAAGGATGAGTTCGAACATTAAGGTAAAAAGGATTTGTGAATTCTGTGGAGATGCTTTCATGGCAAAGACTACGGTGACTAGATTTTGCAGCCATACATGTAACAGCAGATACGGAAAACGAAAGGCCAGAGAATTGAAAATAGAGGTCTCTGAAAAACAAGTTGCAGGGACTATGGCCGCTACAACTAAGAGTACAGTAGTGGCTGAATTTTTAACGGTTAAGGAGGCTGCCAGATTATTGACTACTTCAGTCAGAAGCATTTACAACATCATTCAAAGCGGTAGAATAAAAGCCATTAGGTTCACACCTCGAAAAACACTGATTAAACGAGTTGATCTTGATCAGATGCTGGTACTCCCGGAATTTCAGGTGCCTGTGCTGCGGGCACGTAAAAAGAATCCACATCCGAAGTTCTGCTATTCCATGTCGGAGGCTCAAGAGGCGCTTAATTTTTCTGAGAAAGCTTTGTGGGATCTGCTGAAGCGGAATAATATACCTAAATACCGTGAAGGTAAGTATAGGTATGTTTTGAAGTCTGATCTAAATAAATTTTCAAACCAAAACGATTAAGTTATGGCTAAAGTGAAAATGAGAATGAGAACTATCGTGAATGACAGAAAAAGCATCGTGCTGGATTATTCACCACCGATCAAAAACCCCGCTACCGGTAAATTACATCGGTTTGAAACCCTTAAATTATATGTTTATGATGATCCTGCTGACCAGTGGGAGCGGCAATATAATAAGGAAATCATGATGTTGGCTCGTGCAGTTTGTGCCCAACGGCAATTGGATATACAAAACCGTAGGTTTGGTTTTATTTCAGATACATTAAGAGATTCAAGCTTTACTGACTTTTTTAAAGTCGAAGCCCGCAAAAAGCAACAATCTTTTTCAGATAACTGGGGAATGGGGGTAAGATACTTTATAGCCTTTGCTGGTCATGATTTAATTAGTAGAACTGGAAGGCCTATCTCAAGAAATACGGCTGTAAGCTATTACGCTAAGCTGAGGCATATTTAAGAATTGCCTACAAAAAAGGCTTAATTCCGCAGGATCTACATGCTATTGTTAAGCCCGTCACACCCAAGGAAATACATAGAGAACGGCTTACCCTTGAAGAGTTTCAGCATTTAGCCGAAACACCTGCCGAGTCAGATTTGATGAGAAGGGCCGCGCTCTTCTCTGGACTAACCGGATTGAGATTTTTCGATGTAGCAACACTGAAGTGGTCAGAATTACGTGGAACGATCGGGAAATATGAACTTCAGTTTTCACAGGAAAAAACGGAAGCTGCAGAAGTAATGCCGATCTCCGATCAAGCGGTCTTTTTTATGGGAAATCAAAATCCTGAGAATACTTTTGTATTTCAGGGATTAAGGTATTCAAGGTTGAAGACTTTCTTTAGGCATTGGCTTGCAGCAGCAGGTATCAGTAAGAATATTACTTTCCATAGTTTTCGCCATACGTTCGCAACATTGCAATTAGAACTGGGAACGGATATTTATACTGTTTCAAAAATGTTAGGTCATAAAGCTTTTAAAAATACGGAGATCTACGCTAAAATTGTAGATAAGACCAAACGTAATGCCGCAGACAAAATTATGCTGAAGATGCTTGACGAAGCTGCCAAGGTAGAGTTGGATGAAAATTTATCGAAGAAATCGTTTAAGTTTATCGTGCACCGGAATGAGAAGTAGCTTATGAGCTATCTCAAAACTTGTAATAGAGCATATATAGTAAAGGATACGGTAAAGCATGCTTCTGATGTTATAATTGTAATATGAATTCACTAACTGCATCATTTCATGAAAAGGATGGGTAAAAAATGAAATAAAATCGCTGGTCTTTTGGATATGTGTCAAACGAAGTTCTTGTGCTTATTGAGTGTTTTTATGCGATCTTCCGCTTCTTTACTGATTTCTATAACTGTTTTCTTTCTTGAAGCAATGATCCATTTTTTAAGCTCATACTTATTGAAGTATAACCTTTTACCAGGTTTGCTTACTGGGATTTCCCGTCTGCTCACTTTTGTGTAAAGGGTGGATACAGTGACCTTCAGGAATTTTGCGGCTTCTTGAATCGTCAAAATTTCATTTTCAGTGGAATCCTCATGCTGTAAACCCTGAAGTAAATCTTCAATATGCTCTACTTTCTCAAATAGAACTCTGATTACTTCGGGAAGTTTCTCAAAACTAAATGGTTCCATTGGCAGAATTCCTTTTTTTGTTATAACAGTCTATTGAGATTAGTACAATATGGTGCTTTTAAGATTAAGGAAGTCCCATATGGGAAGTTTTTTTAGAAGGAGGTTACCATTATCGGCTTGCACCGGTGATCTTCGGCGCCATTGCCGTAGCATAATCATAATAGATTTTCTAATTGGCCAGAAACATAATATTGTCAAGTTCGCAGGAGTATAAATGGAACTACGAGTGCCACAGATTAATGTTCCATCACTTGGCAATAATACAAACAGATGCTTAAAATATCGTTTTTATTCATTTATTAAAACAAGCTTTTAAAACAGCAAATTTTAGACGCGAATTTGCAAATACAATACAAATCAACATAATAAGAGACTATCTCATATTGAAACAGCCTCTTTGCAAAATCAAATTCAACCGTTACTTATTTACATAAGTATTCAAATTTATATACAGTTGAATCTATTGCCTCCTCCGCATTCATGGATTTTAATTTGGTTATCTGCTGCTTGTCGTTTTTTGAATACGTAAATGTATACTTGCCGATAGATTTGACTTGGAACTTGGGTAGTTTTCCAAAATAGCCTGCATTAGTCAGGATTGCCATTCCATATGTATTATTTATCGGTGTCGGTATACGGTGTAAAGATCTCATATGATATATAGGTGTGAGATCTGCTACTGGCAACGCCTGATAGGGTTGATCGGTGCTATAAGAAAATGAATAGTTTGCATTTTGGCTATTCAACTTATCATTAATATTGGTCAGGTTGCCACCAGAGTAAGTAAATGTGGTCTGCTTATCTCCTTCCTTAATAGCTGTAAGGAAACCTTCATTGTCATATATAAAGTCAAGCACTAAATAATCTTTCAATTCCGTATCTCCCCAATAAGTGTTTTTAGCTTTTCGAACCAGATGTGTGATCAGCTTTTTGTCATTAAGGGTATAATAGTCTGTTACAGTGTTTGGTTCTTCATTTGCATACTTAAGGATAATTTTATCACTGTAGTATTCAAAAGAAATCTGATTGCTTCCTGTTGGAGCAAGAAAAATCCTTCCCTGCGCATCAAATGTGAATCCGACGGTCGTCGGAGTACTGACCCTTTCTCCCATATGCCACTTGCTGCTGAAGGAAACGACATTGCATACGGGCTCTGGTGTTATCGGCTCTTCCTTTTTGGAATCATCTTTTGAACAACTCGCGAACATCAAAGAAAAGACGAGAGCTGAACAGGTTAATTTACTAAAAATATTCATTGCGTATATTATTTAAGGGTAAAGAATTTCGATTGGAAATTATCAGATATGTTTTTCATCAAGTTCGGTTGCTGTGCACCTACGCTAGGTGCTACCCAACTGTCGAACGACTGTAAGAGGGTTTTAATGTCTCCTTTCAAATGGATTTGACTCTGGGAGCCAATGGCGATTTCAATAGGACTTTTAAGGTTTACTGTAATCGTACGATAACTCTCGTTTAATCCAGTTTCAATCTTTATTACCTTGGTGGTATTGTCTTCTGCCAGTCCATTCAGACTGCTAAAAATATAACTGGTATGCCACATCCAGGATATATTTGTCATCCCATTCATAGTGGATAATTCTCCAGATGTGATACTCAGATTGTCATTTTTCACCGCATCAACACCGACAGCAAATTCTAATGTTTTATATTTTCCATTTGGTATATTCTGTAGAGATACGATTTCACGCTTACGAGCACCGTATTGATAATTACCATCCTGTACTGCGATGTCTCCGGTCTCTTCAATCAGGTAGTAGCTATTAGCAACCTGATACCATGTTCCGTCCTCTTTTTGAAGCCTGAGGTTACTTATCCAGTAACGGAAATCTGTGAAGCTAAATTTCTTTCCATCCACTATAAAAGTCTTTTGCAGCTGGAAATCATCATTACCAACCACATTGTCGAATTCGATATTCAAGGTGCCGGCCTCTACTAATGTTTTCTCTTTTTTACAGGATGACATTGAGGCCACCAATATGAGCGCTATTGCACTTTTTTTTAAGAACATAATCTTTCTTTTTAAGCTGGTTTCTTTCATCTGTTTTTACACCACGCCGGTTAATTTTATATGCTGTGGCGGTGGCTTTAATATTTAAACTTTCTTTTCTACAGCAAAAAGGAAACCTGAACAAATGGTATGGAATCGCAAAAGTACCGATATCACTCTGTTACGGAGTTTCGTTTTTTAGGCCTTTTATTGCGTTTTACAACACTAAGCGCAATTTTTCCAACTAGAAATGTAATGTCACCCACTAATATTGCTCAATATTATAATCGTGTTTTTTTTGCTTTCATTCGGAATATAAAAGGTTCGTTGGCCTATTTTTACATGATAGTTTTTAGCTGGATTTTTTGTGTATTTCCCAGAGTAAGGTTATCTGGCAATAATATTTCCGGTTCATAAATAAACTTTAATTTGTTTTCAGGCTTATTTATGTTAAATAATCAATCCGATTATTTTGAAATTCAATCATGAATACAAATACGTTGTGGAGTTTGCTTTTTTAGCCTAACTTTGCGCTAAATTATGTTTAAAAGCTATTTTGCTATATTCTTATTATGCTGTCTGATGTTTACAAACTTCAGCAGGATGTTTGTATTTAGCGCTTTTAAACTCAATCAGAAATATATTGCCAGTACGCTATGTGAAAATAGGGATAAGCCTGAAATGCATTGTAATGGTAAATGTTACCTCACCAAAAAAATCAAACAAGCTGAGGAAAGAGAGAAAAAAGAGGAGCAAGATGGCCAAAAGAAAAATTTTCAAGAAAATTATATTTTAAGACAATGTTCTGTTGAATTTCCTTTTTCGTTTGAGTTGAAAATGGAACATATTATCGAGGATGATTCATTTTTGCCAAAGCAAACTTCTGAAGTTCTTCATCCACCACCAACTCCGCATCATTTCTTGTCATAACAGCCTTTTATAACAATATTCTTTGTTATGAAGGGGTGCCGTATTCTGCGGTTTCCCGTAGAACAGATTTAATAAATTAATTAACAATTTTTATCCCTGTGCACTTCAAAATGGCTTCAGGGGTGTTAGGTGTGCTATTGCAATCCGTCAAGGATATTGCATGGCAAAATTTATAAACATTAAGAAAATGAAAAAATTACTATCTATTATAGGTTTATCTGCTTTATTATTTACTTCATGCTCAAAAGACAACGATACTATTCTGGTAGAAGCAGACGGCAAAGCAACTGTTTCTTTTGATGCGGTTTTCGGAATTCAGGATTTCGCATTGAATAAGAACTTTACTTTAGGAACAAACACCTTAAATTTTAATAAGCTACGCTATTGGGTTAGTAATGTCGTCCTTGTAAATTCAAAGAACGAGGAATATAAAGTGCCTTCTTCCTACTATCTAATTGAAGAAACTGGAGCAATTAATCTTACCGGAGTGAACAACGACTTGCCGACAACTATTTACCCGGCAACAAAAAGGGAAGATGTGGTATTGAAAGAGATTCCCGTTGGTGATTACAAATCCATCAAATTTTCAATAGGTGTAGAACAAAAATACAATGATAATTTGAGTTTACAAACTGGCGAGCTTTCGCAATTGAACGGGATGACCAATGTTTCCTGGATGTGGCTAACAAGCTATATTTATTCTTCTTTAGGCGGAACCGTTACTAATGGAACTACCTCTAAGACGCTAAAAGTGGAGACGGGATTAAATGCCAATTACAAGACTGTTACATTGGACTTTCCAGCTACCGTGCGTATAAGTTCTTCAAAAGCGACAAGTATAGTTTTGAATGCGGATATCTCAAAATCGATTGATGGTTTGGATGTTTATACAACAAATACAGTCGGCGGTTCGCAAGCAACTGCAATGACAACTGTTGCAACGAACTATTCGACAAAAGTATTTTCAGTAAAATCAGTAAACTAATCCAATGACAGGTAAGTTCGCATATTTGCCTATTACTGTCTTTATACTTTTACTGGCCGCGGTATCATCCTGTAAAAAGGATGTTCCGCTGGAGGAAAATAATCCGGGACCTCATGCTGTAAAGCTACAGGTCCCGGGTAACTTCCCCGCTGCTAAACAGGAACCGGACAACCCATTAACTGCTGAAGGAATTGAACTGGGCAGGATGCTTTTTTACGATGTCAGGCTTTCTGGTAACAATAGGATTTCCTGTGCCTCTTGTCATCGTCAGGATCTTGCTTTCACTGATGGGGTAGCTTTAAGTACCATTGGCGTTTCCGGAAAAAAGTTAGACAGACATGCTCCATCGTTATTTAATCTGGCTTGGGCAAAAACCGGACTGTTTTGGGATGGTGGTTCAAAAAATCTAGAATCTCAGGCGTTCGGGCCTTTGACCATTGCTGACGAGATGCATCAGGATCTTTTAGTATTGGAGGCTGAACTCAAACAGATTCCAGATTATGTAAGTCGGTTTAAGCAGGCGTTTAATGAAGATATTAAATCTACAAACGTGGTTAAGGCATTAGCCCAATTCCAGCGGACGCTGATTTCCGGTACTTCCAGGTACGATAAGTACAAAAGAAGTGAAGCAGGTGCCAGCCTTACCACTATTGAATTGCAGGGAATGAACCTGGTGAATAGCAAGTGTAAGTCTTGCCATAGCGGGGAGTTGTTTACAGATGATGGTTACCACAACAACGGTATCGATGCTACTTTCAGCGATGATCACGAGGGGATTTTTCAAGGACGTTTCAGGGTGAGTTTCGATCCGAACGATATCGGCAAGTTTAAGACCCCTTCATTAAGAAATGTAATTATCACCCCGCCTTACATGCATGATGGTAGGTTTAAAACCATTGAAGAAGTATTGGACCACTATCAGTCTGGGATTAAGATCTCTCCGACTATAGATCAGCTGTTGTATCAGAATCAGGGGCAGGCAGGTATACCTCTCTCCAAAACAGAAAGGGAAGCCATCATAGCTTTCCTGGACACACTTACTGACTACGAATTTATTAACAATAAAAAAATTAGTAATCCTAATGAATAAAATGATGAATATTAATGGAAAAAGATTAAAATCAGTGCTGCTTTTCAGCTTCATGCTGGTAATCGCGGCTTGCTCCAAAAAAGACGATCCCACTCCAGACTTTCAGGAAGAAAACCTTGCTCCACTTTCAGTCGAGTTTGACAATATTGTTGGAGAAAGGACATTAACTTTTGACAATACAGGTAGTCCTTATAGAAATGCGGCGGGTGAGGCATTCACTGTGTCGAGACTTCAATATTTTATCAGTAACATTAAGGTAACCACAGCAGCTGGGAACACCTATACCGTAAAGCAGGATAGTAGTTATTTCTTGATTAAAGGTGATGATAAAGCTACCCGGTTTGCAAAGGTGAAAGTGCCTGAAGGTGATTATACCAATTTGACATTCACTTTAGGTGTGGACAGTTTGCGCAGCACCATGTCCATAGACAAACGTACGGGGGTACTCGATCCGGCAGCTGGTGGTGGCCATGATGGTGGTGGTATGTACTGGGGCTGGAACAGCGGGTATATCTTCTTCAAATTCGAGGGGAACTCGAATGTTGTATCAGATGACGCGAATGGTGATCCTACAGGTAAGAAACAGATGAAATACCATATTGGCTTTTTCGGCGGCTATAGTGCACCTACACTGAATAACATTCAGGTGATTAATGTGGATTTAAGGACAGCGGGGATCGCTAAAGTGAGGAAAGACCGTCAGAGTAACATTCATCTATTTGTGGATGTCATGAAGGTCTTTAATGCTAAAAATAGTTTCAAAATTGCTGAACATCCAAATGTGATGTTTGATGATTTTACCGCTAAGATTGCAGCGAATTTTCTTGAAATGTTCAGACATGATCATACTGAAAATTAAATAACATGAATAAGAAACATTGGATCGTATTGTGTCTTTTTGGCTTTTTTATACTGGCCTGTAAGAAAGACAACCCGATCAAAGAAGAGATAGAGAAATTTCTGGGCTTTCAGAAACCATCGAATTTTCCTGAGCCTGTATATAACTTTGCCAATAATCCGGTCACTAAAGATGGATTTGAGCTAGGTCGGGCACTGTTTTATGAACCCAGACTTTCCCGTAACAATACCATTACCTGTGGATCCTGTCATATCCAGTCATCCGCATTTACACAGCATGGACATGATGTAAGCCACGGTATTGATGACCGACTAGGAACACGAAATTCACCGCCAATTATGAACTTGGCCTGGAATAAGGCCTTTATGTGGGGAGGCGGCGTATTTGATCTTGATCTGCAGCCCATTACGCCAATCACTACACATGAAGAAATGGACGAGAATCTTGAAAATGTATTGAACAAGATCCGGGTCTTGCCTAAGTATACAGCCATGTTTAAACGTGCTTTTGGAACAGAAGAAGTAACAACAGCACGTTTTATGAAAGCCTTGTCTCAATTTATGGTGATGTGCGTAAGCAGCAATTCTAAATACGACAAGGTGATGCGTAAGGAATCGGGCGCAACCTTTACATCGGATGAGCAGGCAGGTTATGTGCTGTTCAAAGACAAGTGTGCCTCTTGTCATTCCGAGCCTTTATTCACAGAGGGGTCTTTTCGTAACAATGGTTTAGGTATCAGTACGATCAATGACAAAGGTTTATTTGGGGCTACGCTTATCGAAACAGATAAATATAAGTTTAAAGTACCATCACTAAGGAACTTGCAATATACTGCACCTTATATGCACGATGGGAGGTTTTTATCACTGGGTGGTGTGCTGGAGCATTACAATTCAGAAGTTCAGGATACACCTAATTTAGATCCGCTATTGAACCAAAATGGACAACTTGGTATAGCGCTAAATGAAGATCAGAAAGCTAAACTCATGGCTTTTCTGAATACCCTGAATGATACGGAGTTTATAAATAATAAATTGTTATCAGAACAATAGATATGAAAAAGAACATAATGATTGCACTGGTGCTAGTCATGATTAGCATAACTGCTACCCGAGCATGTGATATTTGCGGCTGTGGCGTTGGGAGCTATTACTTGGGGATTTTACCGGAGTACAATAAGCGTTTTCTGGGAATGCGCTACCAGTATAAAAGCCTGAGTACTCATTTAGGGCCAATGGGCGAACGTACTCCAATTACAGCTGATGAAACTTACCAAAGTGCAGAACTTTGGGGAGGCTGGAATTTTGGGACCAGGTTTAGGGTATTGGCATTTGTGCCTTACAATTTTAATAAGCGGGAAAGCCTGACTGGAAACGGTACAAAGACAGGTTTGGGAGACATTGCGGTAATGGCATATTACAATTTGTTTGACCACAAAGGTACTTTAGGTGATCGGTTGCTGGTTCAGTCTTTATGGATCGGTGGAGGGGTTAAAGTGCCTACCGGGAAGTATGAACCTACTGAACGTTTAGCGGTAAGTGAATCTCCAAATAATTTCCAGTTGGGAACTGCTAGTACCGATTTTACCCTTAATGCCGCTTATGACATCCGTTACAACGATATGGGGATCAATGCCAATGTCAATTATAAAATCAATACCGAAAATAAGTACGATTACCGGTATGGCAATAAATTTACCTCCAATGTTTTGGCCTATTATAAATTTAGAGTAGCCAATTCAGTAACTGTAGCGCCAAATATAGGCGTATTATATGAAACTGCCGTTAAGGATGTTGATGGTAAAAAATATGATGTCGAGGTTTCAGGTGGATATTCATTATCAGCTGTAGGAGGTGTGGAAGTCGGAATGAAAGGTTTGTCTTTCGGTGCCAATTATCAGAATGTACGCTCGCAGGATCTTGCTGGAGGCAGAGCATATGCCGGTAACCGTGTGATGGTACACATGTCCGTACCTTTTTAATTGATAAGAATATAGAAACGGAATTATCAAAATTAGTTGCAAAGAATTAAATCTTACTATATGAAGAAAATCACACAAATATGCTTTTTGACCATAGGGTTGCTAGCCTGTAAAAACGGAGCGGACTATAAAGTAATCAGACAGGAAGTGTTAGATGCACATGATAAGGTCATGCTGGATGGAGAAGTGGCGATCACCAATAAGATGAAATTGGATACGCTCGGTACCTCGCTCGATAGTCTTGTCAAAATTAAGGTTATTTCAGATACACTTGTGGAACGTCAGAAAATCACCGCTCTTCAGGCTGAACTGAATCATGCTGACGAGCAGATGAACGATTGGATGCATAATTTTAAAGCAGACCTTGAAGGAAAATCGAAAGACGAAGCTGCTATTTATTTTAAAACCGAAAAGGAAAAAGTTCAATCATTGGATAGCTTATATCAGGAAGCAATTAAGGCATCTGAAGCTTATCTCTCGAAATTTAAAAAATAATGAAGTATTTTAAATTCATCTTCCTTCTTGTGTTTTTTGCAGCCTGTAAGCAGGACAAACGTTTGCCGATCCTTGGGGGAAGAGAAGTGGTGCAAAAGATGATTGACGGAAAGCAGGTCACAGATACAGTTTACCAGACTATTCCTGCGTTTCGCTTTTTAAACCAGGATAGTAGTGCCGTGACCAATAAAGATTTTGATGGCACAATATACGTTGCAGATTTCTTCTTTACTTCTTGTCCTACTATTTGTCCAACCATGCACCGGAACTTATTGAAGGTATACCAGAAGTTTAAAGGAAATAAGGAAGTAAAACTATTGTCGCATACCATTGATGTAAAATATGATACGCCCTCGAGATTAAAGGCTTACGCCACCAAGTTAGGTATTGAGGGTAATCAATGGGAATTTTTATGGGGTTCGAGGGATTCCATCTATAGTCTGGCACAAAAAAACTACTTAGTAGCAGTTAAAGAGGATAAAAATGGTCCAGGCGGATTTGTACATCAGGGGTATCTTGTACTGGTAGATAAAGATAAACGAATCCGTGGTGCTTATGACGGCACAGTATCGAATGAAGTGGAACAGTTAGTGAAGGATATGGATATTTTGCTAAAAGAAAATAACAAATGAGACGCACGGGTATAGCTAAGTACACATTGTTTATATTATTCCTTTCTGTACTATCGGCTTGTACCGATAATAAGGCTGTTGAAGTGCATGGCAGGAGGAATATTAATGTTGCCATATTAGTGTACCCTGGGGTTGAACTACTGGATTTTGCAGGGCCCTTTGAAGTATTTAATAACACAGAAGGATTTCATGTTTTTACCGTTGCTTCAGAGCCAGGTAAGATGTTTACGAGCAAGGGCTTTGTTTTTTTACCGGATTATAATTTGAATAATGCACCCGAACCAGACGTATTAATTGTACCAGGAGCACCGCTAACTGAACTGACCTATTTAAATAACAACGTTGATTTAGGTAATTGGATTGGCCAAAAGAATAGGACAACTAAAATTGTTATGTCTGTGTGCACTGGAGCCTTGCTATTATCGCAGCTTGGATTGTTAGATGGTAAAATTGTAACTACTCATGCCTCTATGTTAGATACACTGCAAAAACTTAGTCCTAAGGTTAAGGTGCTATCCAATACTGATGTAGTCGAACATGGAAAACTAATATCTACTGCTGGTATTAATGGTGGGATTGATGGTGCACTTCGTATCGTTGCAAAACTGAAAGGAAATAAGGAAGCTTTGTTTACTGCTGCCATATTGGGCTATGACAAATGGATTCTTAAAAACGGATCGAGAAAACCAAGTAAATAGGATATATGAAAAGATTAATAATGATTTGTACAATAACATTGCTGTTTAGCCAATTAAAACAAGCAAGTGCGAATGAAATAAATTCGGCTGGAAAAATGAACACGATGCGATCGGACACCACCAAAATTAAAATAGCAGAAAAGGATCTAGCAGATAAAAAAGATCTGGTTTGTGGTATGCATGCCTTCAAATTCCTAAAGGACACAGCTGTAGTAGATAAAAAAATCTATGGTTTTTGTAGTAAATCTTGTAAAAGCCGGTTCATTAAGAATCCGAAAGCGTATCTTAAAACTATATAGTAATAGCCTTGAAATCTATACTGGTATTATTTTCCGTTCTATTGTTTTCTGCTTGTTCCAGAAACGAAATCCGGCTGCCCATCCTTGGGAATGCTGAGGTGATCGGAAATGATACCGTTTATCAAACGATTAAGCCTTTCTCGTTTACAGATCAACGTAGTGAACCTGTCACAAATGATACTTTTAAGGGAAAGGTCTATGTAGCCGATTTTATCTTTTTATCCTGTCCGACAATTTGTCCAAAAATGACGGTCGAGATGAAAAAGGTTTATGATGCCTATCAAATGGATAACGATGTCTTGTTTTTATCACATACCATTGACCCAGATCACGATACCATAAGTAAGCTCAAAAAACATAGTGATCAATTAAATATTGATCCCGAAAAATGGAGATTTGTAACTGGTGAAAAAGAAGCCATTTACTCCATTGCCACAAACAGCTACTTTGCTACTGCATATTCAGATCGTAAAGCACCGGGTGGTTATGTACATAGCGGGGGTTTATTACTGATCGACAAGAATAGGCATATTCGTGGAGTATATGATGGAACCAATGCTGAGGAAACGAAAAGGCTGATCTCAGATTTAGAGATCCTATTGAGGGAACAGTTCCCTGAGAGGGCTGACAAATGAAAAAATTACTATCCATATTTTTATTGGCTGCTTTTTTATTTCAAAGCACAAATAAGCTGTGGATCATGGTTTCCTTTTACGTTCAGCAAGATTATATTGCAAAGAATAGTTGTATCAACAGGTTCGATTTGATTCCAATCTGTGCAGGTCAATGTTTTCTGACCAATCAACTTAAAAAAAGCGATAAACAAGAGCAGAATATACCTGATATCAAATTAAAGGATACCCATCTTTTTTTCATGATTGCTTTTAATTTTACGCTCAATTTTGCAGAAACCTCAATTTTTGCACCGACATTACACTTACAGCCTAAACGTCACCTTAACACATCTATTGCCTCTGTTTTTCATCCTCCCAGGCCCATCGCGATTGCTATAGTTTAATTCATTTCACTTAACACAACGAATACATCATGCAAACAACAGCATTACCTGTTTGTAGCATTGGGGTTTTTGGTGATGACATTAAGCATTTCTGGATGGGAGAACTATCTGGTTTAGTCGACATATTTCCGATCCTGGAGCAACCTCACAGACAAAATTTTTATACTTTATTGCTGATAGAGAGTGCCCTAGGGGAAGTTCAGGTTGACAACCAGTGTATTCGACTGAACTACAATGCCAAAGCGATCATCATTAAGCCAGGCTGCATATCAAAAATAGATTTGAACAGGCAGGCAAAGGGCCACGTCATCTGCTTTACTGAACAGTTTTTTTTATTAAGATACAATAACAATATTCTATACCAATTTTCATTCTTAAGGCGTGAAGCAGATTCAAATATACGTTTAAGAGATGAAGAACTCATACGTTGGGGACAGCTTATTAACTTATGCTCCGAAGAATTTATGAAAGGAGAGAGTGAAGCTGAAACTGTGCTGCGCTCTTATTTAAATATCATTTTATTTGAATTGGACAGACGCTACAATCCATCCGGATTTCTGAAAATCAAAAATATGAAACAGGAAAAGATCCAGCAGTTTGAGACACTAATAGATTCGAACTTCAGGTTGAATAAAATGCCTTCTTATTATGCTAATTTACTCAATCTGAGCCCAAATTATTTGAATAAGATCTGCAGGGAAGAGACTGGTCAAACTGCTGGCGATCTGATTAGAAAACGTATTACAATTGAAGCGCAGCGGTTATTGCATTATACGAACTTATCAGTCAATGAAGTCGCAAATCAGTTGGGTTTTGAAAGCCTGTCCTACTTTGTAACTTCTTTCAAAAAGCAAACTAGTCAGACACCTGAACAATTCCGAAAGGGACAAAGCTAAACCCTTAAATATGAAAACTAGTCTTTCACTTAAAAAATCAAATCATGTTACAAAGTCTTCTGGCATGCTCTGCAGCAGCGCCTGTAATTATTTTTTCTTTTCTGTTGATTAAGCTTAACCTTCACTCGGACTTTCAAATTGCATCTGATTATTATTCGAATAAAAAAACAGACGTTGATATTGAGCGATTATTCGAATCGCATTTTGAAAAGTTAATCTCTGTTGAACTCAATAGCAATAGAGAGATGCTTTCAGCTTATGTTGATGCTAAAGCAAACGGGACTTACAGCTTGCTGACCATGGAAGGAGAAAAGATTCTAAGCGTCAAAAAAAATAGCGTTGGATGGTCTGTAGTACAAATAGGTTCAACTTTGGAAGACCCGCTTCAATTTGTGACGCCTTTAATTCTGATGCTAGAGCAGAAGTTTTATAATTAAACAATTGCATCCTGTAATAAAAAGGAAGAGCTAGGAGCGAGTAAAAGAGATTAATAATAGCTTAACATTTATAGATATTTTGAATACGAAAACACGATACTGCCAGCTTAATGTATTTATTTTATTTGCAGCCTTCCTTGCTCAAACATTCAGCAGGACATTTGTGCTTGCAGATTATTATATCAATACTGCAAAGTATGCTAATAATTGTGAAAACAAGTCCAGACCAAAAATGCATTGCCAGGGCAAGTGCCAGATGATGAAAAAACTTATAGATGCTGAGGAGAATGAAAAAAAAGAAGCTGATAAAGTTCGCCTAAGTAATTCGTACATCGCCTTCTTCCAAAAATCAGATGTTATTGTTTTTCTACCCCTAATTAATGATCATCCATTCAGCATGTCATTTCCTGACTATGTATGTAATTATAGCAGCCGCTATATTGATACCATCTTTATACCACCCAAGGAGTCTGCTTAAAGTTTTCATTTTTAATGTGCCGTCACGAACAGTTTGTAAGCGTTGTTTGCAAACAACATTATTTGACATTCGGGACTGACAGCTATTTTGTTATTTTAACTATGCTATTAAGCGATCTTATGAAACTCCTATATACAATATTTATACTCTTGTTTTCCATTACAACTTTTGCTCAAACCCTTGATGGAACAATCAAAACACAAAGCGGGGAACCGGTGCCACTAGCCAATATTAGTGTTTTAAACAGCACAAAAGGGACTACCTCTGATAAACAAGGCAGATTTACCCTAATTTTAGCGGAAGGAAATTATCAGCTATCAATAAGCGCAATTGGTTTTGCCACTCAATTTAAAAATCTTACCATAACCAATAATGCGCCCATCAATTTAATGATTCGACTTCAGGTTGCCAGTCAGCAACTGAACGAAGTAATGGTGACCGCAGATAATAAGCAGCAGGATGTTCAAAAAGTTCCTGCTGCAATTACTGTGTTAGGTGCCAAACAGATTAGGGACTACCGTCTTTGGGATATTACCAACCTGACCGCTATTGCGCCTAATTTGTTTACCGTAGAACATGGTAACAGTACCAGCTCTAATTTCTTCAACATACGCGGGGTGATGGGCTTTTCCAATGAACAAGCTGTGGCCACCTATGTAGATGGTGTTTACCAATTTGATTACTTTTCTGCGCCACCATTGTTCAATGATATACAAAGCATTGAGATCCTGAGAGGTCCCCAGGGAACGCTCTATGGGCGTAATGCTTTTGGTGGTGTGGTAAATATCACCACCAAACAACCAGGTAATACACCAAGTGGCTATTTTGAAGCCACGTTTGGCAATTACGGACAACAGCGTTATACTGCTAGTCTATCAAGCCCAATTGTCGCGAATAAACTTTTTGCCAGTGGCTCCTTTACCTATAATCACCGTGGATCGATATATTACAACGAATTTACAAAAAGTGGTTTCGACCGGAGAGAGGATTACTCGGGCAATTTCAACTTGCGTTACCTGCCATCGGCGAACTGGTCACTTGCACTGAATGCAAAATTAGAAAATGACAATGATCGTGGCAGCTTTCCCTGGCTGGGCTCAATTGAAGAGGTATTCGCTAAACCATACCAGGTAAACACCAACAACACGAATGTGGAACGGCGGAAAAATTTCAATACCTCTTTAGCCGCCAATTACTACGGCAAACATTTTAACTTTACTTCGGTGTCTTCTTACATTGACTGGCATGCTTATTATGAGGGAAAGGGGGTTGATTATGATTTTACTCCTTTAGATGCCCTGAGTACCGCACCCGATCAGCGTCAGCATATTTTTTCGCAAGAAATTAGGTTTGCCTCGCCATCGGCAAGTCAGAGCCAGCTTAAATGGGTAGCAGGAGCTTACGGATTCACGCAAAACACCCATATGAATGCACCTACTTTCTTCGGGCCGGACTACGTGTTACTTGATCCTAAAGCTACCAATGCCCCATTCACCAGCACCAGTTTGAGCCGCGGTAATAACAAAGGTTACGCATTTTTTGGACAAGCAACTTATGCCATCACAGACAAACTGGACTTTACTGCGGGTATCCGCTATGACCACGAGACCCGTAGTCTGAATCAATACACCGATTACGAGAAGGATCCTGATCCGGTGGTCTCATCACCAAAGCAATATTACAAAGCGGACTTCAATGCTGTAACGCCAAAGTTTGTGCTGAGCTATAAGTTAAAGGATAACATGTTATTGTACGGGAGTTATGCACGTGGTTTCCGTGCTGGTGGGTTGAATACGAACGCAACAGATCCCGCACAGGTTCCTTACCAGCCCGAACATTCGGATAATTACGAGATCGGTTGGAAAAACATGCTTTGGAACAATAAGATGAAGTTGAACCTTACCGCTTTCTACCTGGAACAGCATAACCAACAAATCAGTACGGCAATGGACGGCATCAATGCATTGATCCTAAACGTTGGAGAAATGCACAATAAAGGTGTGGAACTGGAACTAACGGTATTGCCAGTAAAAGGTTTGCAGATCGACTGGAATGCCAGTTATTCCCATGCGCGCTATACATCGCTGTTATTGTACAGTGCTGACGCAGGTGCAGTGGTCGACTTTAAAGGAAATAAACCGATCAATACGCCGCCGGTTAGTTCAATGCTGGCTGCCCAATACTCCTACGACTTCGCAGGTAGCAAACATAACCTGTCTGCATTTATCCGAGGAGAATATCGCTATCTGGGTTCATATGAATTTGATTTTATCAACGATAAGAACCAGTCTGCCTACAGTTTATTCAATTCAAAAGCGGGTATAAGTACAATACATTTTGAACTAAACTTTTGGGCCCGAAATATCACCGATAAAAAGTATATAGCTTATGGTTCTTTCAATTCATTCCTGTTAGGAAGCCCAAGAACTTATGGAACCACTCTTATTGCAAAATTCTAAACAAAAAGAATGATGAAAAAACTAATTTTTGCTGCCACCATGATCTTCATGCTTGCAGCTTGTAAAAACAAAACAAAGGATCCAGAAACAACCACAACAAAAAGCCAGACTGAACAGATACCTGTAAGCTTTCCTGAGCCTAAAGTTAAGATTAAGACCGTAGGTATTTTGCTTTATGATGATTACGCTGTTCTTGATGCGATGGGTCCCTACCACGTATTGAGCGAACTTATGGGTGCTAAGGTGTTTTTTGTAGGGCGGCATAAAGGACTCATCACCACTGGAAATGGCCTGAAAGTGCAGTGCGACTCTTCGATCGCTGAGGTAAAGCAATTAGATATCTTAGTTATTCCTGGTGGGCTGAATGAAACTTACATGGCAACAAAAGATACCGTTCTGCTAAACTGGATAAAAGCGATTGACGCCAACTCTAAATATACCGCAAGCGTGTGCACCGGTGCCTGGATCTTAGCTGCTACCGGTTTATTAAAAGATCAGGAGGCCACAACACATTGGTTTGGGAAGCAAATACTAAAGGATCAATTTGGGATAAATTCTGAAAATACGCGGTACGTAAAAAGCGGTAAATATTGGACTAGTGCCGGTGTTTCGGCAGGTATTGACATGAGCCTGGGCATGATTAACGAAATTATGGGCGAAAAGTATACACAAATGGTCATGCTGGACCTGGAGTATGATCCACAACCACCGGTCAAAGGTGGGAGTGAACAGAAAACCGATAAAAATATTGTAGAGAGCCTGCGTTCTATGTACAACAATGCTGTAGCGCCGCTATTACATCCGCAGACTGCATCGAAAAAAATAAAGATTGATAATGACAAAGATCCGGTTTGTGGTATGTCTCTAGCAGCGGGCTATGCAGACACGTTGAATTACAAATTCAAAGTACTTGGCTTTTGTTCGGCTATGTGTAAAAACAGTTTCAAAAGAAATCCAGCGGCTTATCTGGGAACAAAATAGACTGCAACAAATAGCACATGGATTTCAGAAATATGAAAGAAGTTTTGATTTTAGTCAGCTAGCAAGTAATATTTGGCGATATACACTCGGTAAAGTGTATCGTTGCTGTAAGTCTGGAGTTGAAAAGTTAAATCAGTAATGTGTTTATAACAATATAGGTGCACTTTTTTCAATATAGAAAGCCCATTTAACACATCAAGCAGGATTGTTTTTATAAACATCCTGCTTTTTTATTTCTACTGATTTAGACGTTTATATGGGATTTTTGTATCCTAATATTTTTGATATGGATATTCCTTTGTTTCATCTGGACTGGCTCAACAATCGGATGTTGATTGCTTTGATCGCTACACTTCATGCGCTGATTAACCATTCTTTGGCCGTGGGTTTTATTCCACTGGTCACCTGGCTGGAAAACAAGGGGGTAATGAACAGCAAGCCGGATCAGATCACCGACGCCAAATGGGATAAGATGGTCTACAATATGATGTGGACAGCTTTTATCATTACTACAACTATAGGTGCAATGACTGGAGTTGGTATCTGGTTTTCTGTTTCACTAGTCAGTCCAAACTCCATTGCCAGCTTAATCCGGGTGTTTTATTTCGCCTGGTTTACCGAGTGGACGGTTTTTGTGACTGAAGTGGTTTTGATCCTAATTTATTTTCTAACCTGGAAAAATGCGAATAAGTCGCTAAAAGCGAAGATACGGCATATCAAATTTGGCTGGTACTTAAGTGCGTTTTCCTGGGTTACAATGGCCTTGATTGTTTCTATTCTGGGTTTTATGATGGATCCGGGAAACTGGAACAATGACCGGACATTTATGACAGCCTTTACCAATCCCTTGTATCTTCCTCAATTGCTTTACAGGACACCGCTGGCAATGGTTCTTGGTGGGACTTTTGGATTCTTTCTGGTTTTTTTATCTAACAGCAATCGAATTTAAGTTCCTCAAAAATAAAGTAACAAAAGAAACGGTCATGATACCACATTCTATTATGATCGAAGCTGAAATTCTTAATGGCATTATCGTTTGCAGGGGTCTACTAAGGATACGTTGACTTATGAAGAACACTTTGGGATTAGATTAGTAGATTTACGAGAGGTTAAGGATAATGGGCGAGAAGGCGAAATCGTTAATAAATATAGGTATGTTTAAAATAAACATCAACACTAAGGTTACACATCCTACTATCCAAGCATTGATTTAGGTAGTATCCAAATTACTGACGAGGATGAGCTAATAGCGATGCGTTTCAATGATTATGCAAGCATTCTTATTCTAGAGGGGGAGAAAAGTTCTTTTCAGACAATATGTTGATGCATATTGCAAAGAACTCAATAACAATAAGAGAGATTTGCTTTTGAAGACTATTTCCGTGAATTATCTGCTAGTCTAGGGTAAATTGGTAAGGGGCAGTACCATGATGACCAACCCGACATCGAAAAGTCATTTCAGCTTGTTGATCAGGTCTGGACGATTACGAACGAGATCTTTGAGAAAAAGGTATACAAATTGTCCAAGAGCGGTATGTTATTCTGGGATACGGGGAAATTCTAATCAACTTGAAGACAATATTAATTACGATCAATTGTCGCCAGTGCCTGATTCATACAAACCGCTTAATTTCTCCAAAGTTTTCCACATAACTGGTGAGAAGACCACGGATGTTAAATTTGAAGCTATTTTGTTTAACATCAGTATTAACTGATTGATATTTAATAACTTATGTATTGTGTATTGGAAAGTAATATTATTAGATGCCGCCGAAATTCAAATTATTTTCTCATTTCACGGATATATAAACGAAGTGTTTGGATTTAATGCAATAAGTATTGTTCCATTGTCCGTGTAGATATTTCAGCAATTTTATCTGCTAAAAATTTTGGTTTGATGACTTTGACATGTGATCCGTAACTTAAAATAATCCCAATGAATTCATAATTAATAATCAGTTCGTATTCCAAAATTAAACCGGAATCTGATGAGTCTTCTATAATCACCTGAGACTTATGTAAAGGCTATGTCTTAATATAGTTACCCTCTTTTGATGTGAAATGTAATTGAACTGTATCAATTTTTTTGTCCATTAAACTGATACCTATGCAATTACTTAGATACTCTTTAGTGTTTATAAATTTATTGTTAATATAAGGAGTACCGATTTCAGTAAGAAGTTTAATTCTATCTAGACCATAAGTCCGAATGTCGCCTTTTGTTTCATTGAAGGCAACTGCATACCATCTATTACGGTATTCTTTTAAAAAGTAGGGATGTATTGTTTGGCTATTTGAAACTTCGTATCCAAATTTCTGATATGAAATATTTAATGCTACTTTTTTCTGGATAGCGTTAATGATTATGTCAATAAATTCTAAACCCTGAGCGACCGTTGTTTTCTCAAACTCTATGAAATCAAGTATGCTCTCATGATTACTTTTCTTTGCTCTATTTACAACCCTAATGATTTTGTCAATCATTAAACGAAAAAAAATTATGGCAACTAACCCGCCTAAAGGAGATGGACACCGCAATGGTGCTGTCCGCGAAAGAAGTCAAACGTATAACCCTTCAACAGAGCAATGGGTAAAGCGAGACAGTAACACAGGTAAATTTATGGATGTTAAACAGGATGGTACACCGTTCAAAGGAGTAAGAAAGGAGAAATAATGGCGAATAGATATGTGTTAAATTTAAATGAGCAAAGTAATGGAGATTATGAAGTTCATAAAAACGGATGTTCTTTTTTTCCAAAGACAAACTATGATGAATTAGGTGAGTTTTATTTGTGCTCCAGTGCAGTAAATGAAGCCAAGCGTAAATATCCTTATAAGAAAATTAATGGATGTTATTACTGTGCTAAAGATTGCCACACTAGTTAGTAATCATTAGCAATTTAGATAATTAATGTTTTTATGGAAAATTTATAACTGCCTCCTTGAAGAAAGGAGGCTTTATTTCTTTAAGAGGTTTTTTTTAACCAATTGAGTGTTTTTTAATTTTATTTTAAGTAATAAATTTCGTGTTTTTATTTATAAGAGTTGAAATGCATACGTCCGATTTAGAGTTTGAGATTAAACATGAAAAATATCTGATCACCATTTAAAATCTGAGGGCACCATAATTTCAGTAAAGAATGCTGTGAGAGAGATTACTGACGCTTTAGTTAGCATAGAAAAATTAAAGGTGCAGGGTACAATCGCTGCTGAACGCATGAATACGTTTAAAAACGTGACTTCAAATGCATCACTATTATTTAAAAATGGATCGGCCAATACATTGAAGTCATAATTGCATAAGACAATTTTTGTAGGGCGAATTGGAATTGGCTTCATTGAAGAGGGGTTTCAACGTCTTTCGTAGAATGAAAATTACAGATGCAAATTTAACAACGCCAAGCCGTCGAGTATCAGTTTTAAAGCAATATCAGTGAAAATGGTAAATAAATCGGTAACCTGTCTACATGCTATGCAGACAATATTAGCGAAATTTGAATCATAGATAATCCGGTAAAAGAAAAGATATATAAGAAATGAGTTGCATTAACTAGCATAATTTTCGAACAATAATCCAGAGACTCTATTAAAATTTAAATAATAAATGGTAATATTCAGTAGGAAACCGAAAGCAGAAAAAAGTTAAAGTGCGGTCTGCCTGAATCCGGTTACACATTAAGAATATAACATTGTAAATAAAAAATAGAGCTGATGAATAATTTTATAAAGTGCTTCCTCATATTTTGTTTAATCTTAAATGCAACTGTAATGAATGCCCAAAATAAAACGGATGTACCAACTTTTTTAGATGACCAGGAAAAAAGTTTGGTCCGTATTTCTGCACTAACAGCAGTTGGAGATCTAGAACAGCTAACGGCTCAATTGAATGCGGGGATGGATTCCGGGTTAAAGGTTAACGAAATCAAAGAGCTATTGGTTCAACTATATGCGTATTGTGGTTTTCCTAGAAGCCTTAATGGAATCAATACTTTTATGAATGTTTTGTCCGACCGGAAAACGAAAGGCATTATCGATAAACAAGGAAATGCTGGTAAGGTTCCGGATAGCAATCGCGACAAGTACGAAGAAGGTAGAAAAGTTCTGGAAATATTAACTAAATCTACTCAAGTCAAACCTGCACCAGGTTTCGGAGAGTTTGCTCCACGAATAGATGCTTTTCTAAAAGAACACCTGTTTGCAGATATTTTTGAAAGTGATGTATTGAATTTCAAACAACGGGAATTGGTTACCATTGCTGCATTAACTGCAATGACGGGTGTTGAAGCACAGTTGAAATCCCATGTTGGTATGGGAATCAATACAGGTATTACCGAAGATCAATTGGCTGAAGTCGCTGATTTAATCCAGAAAACAATCAATATTACCCAGGCAAATACTTTGAGAAAAGTGTTGTCAAGGCCTGAGCATCCTATCGCAGCGCCAGATATGTTAGTACGCATTTCTGAAATAGAGATTATTCCTGAATATTTGGAAGCCTACAATAGCATTTTGAAAGAAGAAGCCGCGGCATCTGTTAAAGTTGAACCTGGGGTTATTGCAATTTTTCCAATGTACGTTATTGAAAATCCGAACCAGATCAGGATCATCGAAATCTACGCCAATAAGCAGGCTTATCTATCACATCTGGAAACAGCTCACTTCAAGTTATACAAAACAGGAACTTTGAAAATGGTTAAATCATTAAAATTGGTAGATATGAATTCTATTGATCCTGAAACTATGAAATTGATATTCAGCAAAATGGGGAAATAAGCGCAATTCACATAAACTCTACCTTTATCAAACTGATCATTACAAGGCTTTATTAACTTTATTTTTTATCTCCCTGATAAGTAATCTTAAAGATAGTGCCTTTCAGATCATCAGCGACATATAATGCGCCATCAGGTCCTTGTGCGATGCCCATAGGACGGTGCTTATAAGGACCTTTAGGATTGGCAAAATCTACCCCTGCAAAATTATCAGCGAATATTTCCCATGGTCCGGATGGCTTTCCATTTAGAAAAGGTACAAAAGCAACTAAGTAACCCTTGTTCATTGACTGCGATTGACCGTGAAAAACGATGAAGGCTCCGTTTTTATATTTCTCCGGAAACATATTGCCGGTATAAAACAACATGTCGTTCGGCGCAAGGTGTGCAGGGAAATCTGCAACAGGAGCGAGGTACTTGTTGTCAATAGATTTTTTACCATCGCCGCCATATTCAGGAGCTACAATATTCTTATGCAGAAATGGGTCGTAGTAGACATAGGGCCAACCGCCATCGGAGCCTTTACTCAGCTCATACAGAGTTTCTGCAGGTAATGCTTTTTCCTGCTCCTGGGTATATAGTTTAGGGAATTTTTCCTTCAGTCCACCACGTCCATGTGGAGCTACAAAAAGTGATTTTGTAACGTTGTTCCAATCCAATCCCACCACATTTTTTAATCCTTTTGCGTAATGAAGCGAATTAGAATAGCTTTGATTGAGTTTATTTGTACTGAATTGCCAGATGCCACCTACTGAGTCGAGCAATTTACAGTTGGTTAGACCATTTCCTGCAGCATCAGTGCAAGTCTCATCATAAGAACCAATGGCAACGTATAGATTATTTTCATCATCAAGCGCTATGCTTTTTGCATTGTCCCTCCCTTTGTCCACCAGGCCCTCGACCAATACTTCTGCTTTAGCAGTGTCTATCACTTGCCCCTGTGCGTTTAGTTGATACCTATAGACGCCGCTATTGGAAGATGAATACAATTTATTATCCTGTATGCGGATGCCGGTACCCGGATAGTTGGCAAATCCCATAGTTTTGTCCATTTTTCCATCCTTGTCTGTATCGCTTAAAAAAAGGATTCCATTTCCATTTTTCAGTTTACTAAGCTTTACATAAATATCCCCGTTTTTGTTGACGGCGAGATGGCGTAAAGCACCTAGCGAATCTGCAACGACGCTGGCAGAAAAGCCATTTGGCAATACAAGTTCTTTTGCTGCGCTATCTGTAGCATTATTTGAAGCCGTGTCCTGAGGTGCTGTTTGGCAGCTTGTGAAGAGAAGTATACCTAGTAGGTATGTAAAACCTTTTCCACAGTAGTTTACTGTATTATTCATGTGTAATTGTTCCGGTGATTTTGGAGTTATCGGTTTATATTGGTTGATATTTTGATTCCGTCAACTGAATGGATTCAGGTCTAAAGTAGTAATAAAAAATTCTAAAAAAAGAAGAAGCAACGATTATACTGATCATACCAATTGAAAAATGTGAAAGACTTTATTCTGAATAGTATTAGTAGGGGTAAGTGCAGGCGGAGAAGCAGAATTTATAATATCTAGACCAACAATGCGTTATAACAGTGAAAAATCTGGTAAATTGCCGGAATTATAACCCTTCTTTTTATTCCAACACCCGATTCTGGCACATCTGTTTGTTCGCGTAAAGTAGATCAAACATGATCATATGTCACAAAAAGTAAAATTTTCATCGGCTTCCAGTCCGCATTTTTATGCAACTATCAGAGCCCGGGTAGAACAGTTTTTTAACCAACATGAATTGAGCCGAAATGCAAATGCTCACATGTGGGGAAAGACTGTGTTTTTCTTAACCGGTTTCGCTGGGCTTTACATCGTTATACTTTCCGGGATAACACCCACCTGGCTGCTTTTGCCACTTGCAGGGGCGCTTGGTATGTTTAGTGCTTTTGTCGGCTTTAATGTTTGTCATGATGCCATTCATGGTGCACTTTCGGGAAATAAGAACGTGAACAAGTTGTTTGGATTCATTTTCAATCTGATTGGTGCTAATCCGTATGTATGGAGCCTAACGCATAATGTCGTACATCATACTTATACAAATATTCCTGGACATGATGAAGACATAGAAGTGGCTCCAGGTTTGATTCGGATAGCTGAGGAAGATGAGGTGAACGCTATACAAAGGTTTCAGCATTGGTATGCTTTTCCACTTTACAGCCTTGCATCTCTGTCATGGGTCTTTCGAAAAGATTACGTGAAATTCTTCCAAAAGACGATTGGTGCCCATCAAAACAGACACCCTAAGCTGGAGTATTTCAACTTATTTTTTTATAAAGCGTTATACTATTTCCTGTTTATTGTACTGCCGTTACTAGTACTGGATGTTAGCTGGTGGCAGTTTGTTATTGGCTTTCTGGTTTTACACATTACCGAAGGTTTAACCATGGGACTGGTATTTCAGCTTGCGCATGTCGTAGAAGGAACTAGCTTTCCTTTGCCTAATGATAGCAATTGCATGGAAGAAGCCTGGGCTGAGCACCAAATGCGGACGACTGCAAATTTTGCAACCCAGAATAAGGTTGCCGCATTTTTCCTTGGTGGATTAAACCGTCAGATTGAGCATCATTTGTTTCCTAAAGTCTGCCATATACATTACGGTGAAATTTCGCTTATTGTGAAGCAGACAGCATTAGAGTTCAATTTGCCTTATATTGAAAACAAAACTTTCTTTTCCGCATTGCGCTCACATTTTGTAACACTTAGAAGGTTTGGAAAAGAGGCAGCTAAAGTTATTCCAGAGACTGTTAATTGAAAAAAACTGCGAGATAGGAAATAATGTAGTGGTAACTGAATAACAGGCTAAAACTCAATTTCAGATTGTTCTTAACGTGGTAAACAGCAGGGGCAGCCAAAGCCAGAATCGTCATCATCATCTTCATAATTTGACAGGGAGAAATTTTCAGGCGATTGCAATGTATTTCCAGCCAAGTTATTATGGAAAGATTCACCTAAAGACAATATCCGTGCGTGGTTTGGTCGCTGTTCAGTTGTTTCCTGGGGATGCTGTTCTTCTGCGATGAGCTTAAATATAACTTCGTCTCTTTCCATTGAATTTTTAATATATGATCATATTAAAAGCACCACGGCAAAACCGTGGTGCTTTTAATTTTAAAGAATGATTTCTACACTGATTAGCTCGCGGGCTTGTTTTGCTGCGGCGACTAAGTTTATTAAAGCGGCTTTAGTTTCCGGCCATTTACGGGTTTTCAAACCACAGTCTGGATTTACCCAGAGATTACGTGCAGGAAGGAGATTCGCTGCTTTTTCCAGTAGTGCGGTCATTTCTTCGGTACTCGGCACCCTTGGTGAGTGAATATCGTATACTCCGGGACCGATTTCATTTGGATACTCAAAATTGGCAAAGGCCTCTAATAGTTCCATCTGTGATCTCGAAGTTTCAATCGTGATTACGTCCGCATCCATCGCCGCGATATGTTCAATAATATTGTTGAACTCGCTGTAGCACATGTGTGTATGTATCTGGGTTTCATCTTTTACTCCACTTGCCGTAATTCTAAAAGCATTAACTGCCCAATCAAGATAGTGCGGGTGTTTCGCTTTTCTTAATGGTAAACCTTCACGGATAGCAGCTTCATCTATCTGTACGATGCTTATTCCAGCTTCTTCAAGTGCCAGAACTTCATCACGGATAGCAAAAGCAATCTGGTTGGTGGTAATATCGCGTCCCTGATCATCACGTACGAATGACCATTGTAAAATGGTTACCGGACCGGTTAGCATACCTTTCATCGGTTTTTCGGTTTGCGCTGCGGCAAAAGTGCTCCAGCGCACCGTCATATCCTTTGGACGGCTCACATCACCATAAATAACCGGAGGTTTCACACAACGACTTCCATAACTCTGTACCCAACCATTTTTCGTGAATAGGAAACCATCCAACTGCTCACCGAAATATTCCACCATGTCATTACGCTCAAATTCACCGTGTACGAGTACGTCCAGGCCAATTTCTTCCTGCCAGCGGATCGCTTCGATAGTTGCCTGCTCTATCGCCTGTTCATATTCTTCCAGGCTCAAGTCACCTTTTTTGAATTTTGCACGCAATTGACGGATGTCATCAGTCTGTGGGAATGAACCGATTGTTGTGGTCGGGAATGCTGGAAAATTGAAACGTTCATGGTGTAAACGCTGACGTATAGGAAAAGCACTTTGACGTGTCGCATCTGCCTCAGTAATTGCCGCAATACGATCCTTCACTGCTTGTTTATGTACCTTTTGTGAAGTACGTCTGCTTTGTATAGCGGCCTTGTTAGTTTCCAGTAAAGCTGTATTGCCTTCCACAATCTGACGGATTTCACTTACTTCATTCAATTTTTGTTTAGCAAATGCCATCCAGTTTTTGATCTCCGGATCAATGGCTGTTTCCAGATCCAAGTCGATCGGGCTGTGCAGCAATGAGCAGGACGGAGCGATGATTACCCTGTCAGAACCCAATTTTTCCACGGCTTTATTGATTAAAGCGAGAGATTTTTCATAGTCGTTTTTCCAGACGTTACGACCGTCTATTACACCCAGAGAAAGTTGCAGTGTATCCGGGATCAGTGAAAGTACTTCTTCCAGTTGCTCGGGAGCACGAACCAGGTCAATATGTAATGCCGCTACTGGAAGGTTTACCGCAAGCTCTGTATTGTCTAGTAGAGCTTCAAAATAAGTAGTCACCAGAATTTTAACACCACTTGCGCTACGTGAGATAAGACGATAAGCATAATCAAAGGCTTCTTTTTCTTTCTTTGACAGATCCAATGCCAGGCACGGCTCGTCTAACTGGATCCATTTGGCGCCCTGAAGTCTTAAGCGGTTAATGATTTCCACATATACCGGTACCAATTTTTTGATCAGATCAATGCGCTCAAATCCCTGTTCTTTTTCTTTGCCAAGCAACAAATAACTTACCGGCCCAAGAAGAACAGGTTTCGCCTTATCTCCAAGCTGTTGTTTTGCGTTGTTGTATTCACTAAAGATATTTTCATTAAAGATCTTGAATTCCTGGTTAGCAGTAAATTCAGGTACGATATAGTGGTAGTTGGTATCCAGCCATTTAGTCATCTCCATTGCGGTAATGTCCAGGCCATCTTTCTGATAACCACGCGCCATTGCGAAATAAAGATCAATTTCATGATTAGCTTTTACCTGCGAGAGTACAGGCGAATAACGCCCGGGAATTACTCCCAATAATAAACTGGTATCTAATACCTGGTCATAATAGCTGAAATCGTTACAAGGAATTAAATCGATGCCCGCATTAAGCTGGGTTTGCCAGTTTTGTTCTTTGATGGTACGGGCTACCTTATTTAATTCTGTAAGGTCAATTTTACCTGCCCAATATTGCTCACAGGCTTTTTTCAGTTGTCTTTGGCTCCCGATTCTAGGGTAGCCGAGGTTTTGTGTTAACATTTCTTTCAACTTTTTAAATGGTTAATAATCATTGTAAAAAGTCCTTCCTGACTTCAGGATGCCTGTATAAAAGAAGGTTAAGAAAGAAAAATACAGATATAGGCAGGCATAGCTAACCTATAAGGTTTTACCTGTTGTATATGTATCAATCTGACTTTAAGCTTCAATCGCGAAAGCATCGTCAATATAGAACAGGCAGGTATCCTGACTTGTAACAGCTTTTATCGTCCTTCCCGCTATTACGCAGTGGAGCTCTTGGATAAAAACCTTCATATGTTACTTACAGTTGCGCGACAGTACGTGATTTACACACGATTCCCTTTTAATTCACAGCTAAGTAAAACCTTTTCCAATTGTTGAAATATGTAAAGAACTCTAATTATACAAATCAGCTTTAAACTTCAACAAAGATACATTCGAAGATTATAAAACCTTACTTATATAAATATTCAGATAAAACGTCCTGTTTTTTGATATTTTAAAGTTTATAACGCTGTTAATGTATTACTTTTACTGCGTCTTAAGGAGATTATTCTATGAATGAATTAGATGAAACTGATTTGCTGTTACTGAAGATATTAGCTAAAAATGCAAAACACACCAATAAAGAACTTGCAGCCCTTGTAAACCTTTCTCCTTCGCCGGTTTTTGAGCGGATGAAGAGACTGGAGGGCAATGGATACATTAAAAAATATATCGCAATTCTGGATGCGGAGAAATTCAACCAGGGTTTCATTGTTTTTTGTAACATCAAGCTTAAACAACATGATAAGAAAATAGGCCACAAGTTTGTGGCTGATATTATGGATATTGATGAGGTTGTTGAGTGCCACAACATTTCAGGAGATTATGATTTTATACTCAAAGTATACGCGAGGGATATGAAGCATTATCAGGATTTTGTTTTCAATAAACTCGGTTCCGTTGAAAGTATAGGAAGCACGCATAGCACTTTTGTGATGGCAGAAATAAAAAATACCCATAACATTAGCTTTTAAGGGAATCCAGTTTTGAGTTTATAGCCGATGGTATTTAACCTGAGGTATAAGTTTAAGCAACAAAAAAAATCATATAATGGAAGAATCGTGGACTAACAGATGGAATAAAAGATACAGCGCTAAGGACTTTGCGTATGGTAAAACACCTAATTCCTATTTTAAAGAACAAATTGAGCAGCTTAATCCTGGGTCTATTCTTTTGCCAGCTGAAGGTGAAGGACGTAATGCAGTATTTGCTGCAAAACTTGGCTGGGAAGTCTCAGCCTTTGACATTAGCATTGAGGGGAAAATGAAAGCCTTGGAGCTCGCAAAAAGTAATAATATGTCTATTGATTACAAAGTTGGCGAGCTTCAGGAATTAGAATATGCAGACGAAGAGTTTGATGTTATTGCACTTATATATGCCCACTTTCCGGCAGCAATTAAATCAATATATCATCAAAGACTTGACCGTCATTTAAAAATGGGAGGTATAATAATTTTTGAAGCATTTAGCAAAAATCATATTGATTATGTCTCAAATAATGAAGCTGTCGGCGGTCCAAAGGATGTAGAGTCCTTATTCTCAATTGATGAAATTAGATCAGATTTTAAAAACTATGAAATAATAGAATTGGTCGAAAAAGAAATTGAATTAAACGAAGGCCTTTACCACAATGGCACAGGAAGCGTTATTCGATTTGTCGGAAGGAAAATGCATTGAATAAACATTACTTTTAAAGAGTGACTTACATCCTTTAGACTTGTAGATAGTAGCTTTAATTTTGCTTTTAACTCCCAGCTAGGTTGCTATGATATTTTCCCTGTCTTAAGCAAGTTCTCGGCGTAAAGCCACATGATATCAGTACATATTTTTTATGAGACAATTCAGAATTGACCGAATAAAAAAACAATATTTGTTATTCGGACAGTTGGCTATTAAAGGTGTTTTACGATGGTAGTTGATAGGTAGACGAGTGTAATTTTAATAGAATAATGGCAGAGTCAAATCAATTGCTTTTCTTTTTTAGTGTCTTAGGAGCTTTTAATGGTTTCTTACTGTCATTATACTTTGCAGTATATGCAAAAAAGAAAATCTTCACTAACTATTTTTTATCGTTACTATTGCTGGTTTTGAGCATTAGAATTATTAAATCTGTATTTTTCTATTTCAATCCTCACTTATCGAATATTTTCATTCAGGTTGGACTTTCTGCATGCGTTCTGATTGGTCCATTTCTTTTTTTATATCTGAAATCATACGCGGAAGATGAAAAGCCAAACTGGGCAAAGCATGTAATCCCTTATGTGGCGGTAATAACACTTTTAGGTTTTTTTTATCCTTACGTTGAAAATCGTATAATGTGGAGTAAATGGATTATAAAAGCAATCTCTGCTCAATGGTTCATTTACATTGTTTTGTCCTTAAAATACCTGCAGCCTATTATTCAAAAATTCAAGGAGAGAGAAAGTTTGAGAAAAATAGATATCTGGTTAATGAGTATCTACTTGGGGGTTGCATTTATATGGCTGGCCTATACAACCTCAGCTTATACCTCTTATATAGCCGGAGCTTTATCATTTACATTCGTTTTATACATAATTGTTTTGCTTTTAATTTTCAGGAACAGCAGTGGAGTTGATTTTTTCCTGGAAAAAGAGAAGTATAAAAACAAGGAGATTGATCAAAAAACGATAACTATAATTGAACAAAAACTATCAATAATAGTGGAGAAGGAGCTTTTTCTAAATCCAAATTTCACGCTTGAAGAAGCTGCAAAAGAACTGAAGGTAACCAAGCATATTTTGTCTCAGTATGTAAATGAGATACTAGGTAAATCTTTCTCTAATCTTATCAAAGAATACAGAGTTGAAAAAGCAAAGAAGCTATTGGAAACTGAAAAGAACTATACAATCGAAAGTTTGGGCTATGATAGTGGGTTTAACTCAAAATCGACCTTCTTTATAGCATTTAAAAAAATAACGGGTTTAACCCCCGCAGAATATCAGAAATCGTATGCTAAATGAGTTTGATATTATAGAATAAGACTTCTAGTTTATAAACCAAATCCTTTAATAGACTTCTGTAGCACACATTTGCACTCATTATTTAACAATTAAAAATTTTAAAAATGAGAAAAGTGTTTTTATTTATTGGACTTTGTCTTTTGTTTATGAATGCAAGTGCACAGGTAGATGATACTACAAGTGATTTGAACTCGATCCAAAAAACGTTAAACCTCTACATTGTCGGGCAATCTACCAGCGACTCCGTTATGGTCGGGCAATCATTTCATGACTCCTGGCAACTGAAATTTTTCAGAGACAACGAATTTACAGTAGTACCTAAATCAAAGTACCTCGTCGGTTATAAAAAACGCGACACTAAACCCAACAATTGGTCTGGCCGTATTGTGTTTATTGATATCTCACACGATATTGCCATTGCAAAAGTTGAAATTAGTACGCCGAGTTTGTTATTTACCGACTATTTCAATCTCCTGAAAATCAATGGGGGCTGGCTTATTGTAGATAAGATTTCCACTCGGATTCCTCATAAAAAAGTCGAAGTACCTGCAGCCAAATCATAGAATCAACGACGTCTTCATCTTAAAATCAGACCCTAAAAGTTCCCTTTATATGATTAAAATAATAATCTTATTGCTTGTTTTAATAGGTTTAGATCCGGCAACTATTTATGCGCAGAAAAAAATCCTGTTTGTCACTTCAAATCAAAGCTTTTACGGAAATACAAAAATAAGCGCATCCAATCATTTTGAAGAAATTGTCATTCCATATGACATATTTATAAAATCCGGATACACCGTTGACTTCGTCAGTCCAAAGGGGGGCGCTGTTCCAATTGGTTATATTAATTCTTCGGACAGTATTCAAAAAAAGTATTTGTATGATGCTTCGTTTATGGACAAATTGGAGCATACGATGAAACCCGCTGAAATTATTGCAGGTAACTATTTAGCCATTTTCTATAGTGGGGGTGGCGCTGCCATGTTTGGTGTGGCTGAAGACACAACGATTCAACAAATCGCAAGGGAAATTTATGGTAGAAATGGTGTTGTTTCATCAATATGTCATGGAACAGCGGGGCTGGCATTTTTAAAAGATGCCATTGGAAATTCATTGTATAAAGGAAGAAAAATCACAGGCTACCCAGACAAATTTGAAAATAGAGATATGGAATATTACAAAACATTTCCTTTTTCAATGGACGAAGCAATTAAAAATAATGATGGAAATTTTGTTTTTTCTGAGGAAGGATTGGATGGTTTCTTCGTTGTTGATGGCAGATTTGTAACTGGGCAAGATCCAACTTCTTCTTCCAAGGTAGCAAATGAAATCATCTCAATTCTAAGAATTACCGGGAGTAAAAAGAATGAAAATATGCGTTAAGCATGCTTTCATTCTTTTAGTATTTGGGCTGGGCTGACGAGCCCGGAACAACTCACAGTTTAACCAGACTTAGGTAGCGTAAACCAGAAAGTGCTTCCCTGACCTGGAACGCTATCTACCCCAATTTCACCCTCGTGCCGGCGGATGATACTGGCACTGATAAACAGGCCCAGTCCCAGACCGGAATATTGCTCCTGTTCGTGCACGGCCTGGTAGTACCGGTCAAAAAGCAAGGGAATCTTTTCTTGTGCGATCCCAGGTCCATTATCGGTAATAGAGACCTTTACAAAGGCCTGCCCATCCTGGATCTCTGTTTTCAACTCTGCAGATCCAGGCGCGTATTTGACGGCATTACCGATTAAGTTGGTGAGCACGCGGCCAATACGTTCTGAATCGGCATAAATCATCAGGTCTTTATTTCCGGTCAGCGTAAAAGATTGCGTATCTGAAGAAACAAACTGTTCGCTTATTTCCTGAGCCAGGTCATACAGGTTGAAAGTCGTCTTTCTTAGCTCCAGCTGATCCTGGTAGTTCTTTCCGGCATTCAGTAGATCGTCTATGATAGATGAGATTCGGTTGATACCTTTATTGGCTTGCATAATCAAAGTTTTTACGCGCTTTGAGATTCCATCCTGCTTGATACTCAGCAGTTGCAGCGAGGCCTTCAAACTGGTGACGGGGGTTTTCAGCTCATGGCTGGCAATACTAATGAAATCGTCTTTATGTCTTTCTATCATTTTGTCGGTGGTAATGTCATTGATCACACCGATTAACTTTACAGGGTTACCATTTTGGTCATGTTCGGCTTTTCCTTTGACATTGAGCCATTGGAGTGCCCCGTCCGGCCTGTTAAGTTTGACCTGGATATCCATACCTCCCTCTGCCTCAATATTCTGGATTGCAGACTTAAAAGCCGGCAGGTATTCTGCCGAAATATGAGGGTAGTAATTCTCCAGTGTCCAGTGTTCCTGTCTTTCGCGGTACCCGAAAAGCTCATCATGATCTGGTGATCGGAAGACTTCATGGGTTTGTAGGTTTAATTCCCAAATTGCTGTTCCTGAGTATTTTAATGCGATATTTAAACGTTTTTGGCTATCCTGAAAAGCTTTCATTGCAGTAACGTCATCCAGAACGGTAAAGCCATATGTATGGTCACGGTCTTCGTATAAAATGCTGGTTACGTTTACCCATACCAGCGTGCGGTCTTTACGGTAGAGACAGACTTGCAATTTAAAAAATGGTACTTGTTTTGACCACAGTTCTTCCTGAAGATGATGCCAGTGGGAAATGTATTCTTCACAGGCATGATCCAGAATTTTAGTGCCTTCAATTTCCTCAGGCTGGTAACCCAAAAGTTCGCATAGCGCCCGATTAACTTTGATGATGGTCAAATCAGAGCGGATGATCTTAGTTGCAACACTGGTCAGATCAAATATGGTGTTGAATTTGGTGTCACACTCCAGGAATCGTTTCTCAAAATGGTTGAGCTCAATTTTTTTTTCTTGCATACCAATCTTAAATAATGTATCTGACAACAGTGATTTAACTATTCTGTTTTGCAAATTGATCACTGTGCCGGCGTAATTTCAAAAATTATATTGTATAGAATTTAAAAATTTAGGATGAACTTCAGGGTTCGTTATTTACAGCATTCATTGTAAAATCGGCTATTTACTCAGATAATAATAAAACAAAGCTTTAACGATCTGGCTCATGGACCTCTTACCTGTAACCCATTCAGATACGCTTTCCCGATCGATGCCAGTGTCAAAAGCAATTTGCTTAATTCGTATGCCTTTTTGCTGCATCATTTTTTCAATCCAAGCGGTATTGACTAAACTGGCAGGTGAAGGCTGGAAAGTTTCCGGACTGACAATTATTTGATAACCAGGTAAATGCTTTCTAAAGAGATCTTCTGTTCTTTTGATCAGCGTCGCTTCAGTCGCATATTTTCCTGAGGTAGTTTCTCCCTGGGCAGTTTCGACTTCGATAGTTTTGTCGCTGACTAATCGGATATTGAAATTTGTATTGGACTGCTCCTGATGCCTGGTGGCCGCTTTGTCCAGTTTCATGATTTTATCTGTGCCCAGGCAGGGCTCGAGTAGGTTAATATTCTGGATACTGCTCATGTGTGTGTTTGCTTAGTTTTAATAGTTTCTTAATAGATATGTTTTGTCTTCATATTACGGGAGCAGGATTATGCAGACTATTAATTAGTTTAGTAGCAACATGCATTACCGTTTGTTCGACGATTTGTTCGTGACTGCCATGGAATAGCAGACGCTCACTAAACCAGTGTTCGCCTTTAAGAATAGCAGAAATGAACATTGTGCCGACAGGTTTTTCGGGAGTTTCGCTGCCACCGGGACAAGGAAGTCCAGTGATTCCGATGTGGATGTCTGCCGGGATCAGGCCGGTCAGTCCACGTGTAATTGCATCGGTGACCTCGGTCGATTCGGGACTGAATTTGTCCAGCATCTCTTGCTTAACATGTAATACGTCACTTTTCAGCTTTGCATTATAACATACAAAGCCGCCTTGAAGGAACCTGCCTGCATCGCAGGCGAGAGAAAACGCTGCGGACGCCTTTCCAGCTGTTGCACTTTCTGCAAAGGCTAGCGTTAAGTTTGACCGGATCAGTAATTTTGCTGCCGTCTCTATTAACTGTTTCATTTCAGAATTGCTCATTTGTTGATGTTTTGGCTTTGGTGATAACAAATTTGAGGCGCTCAGGTTTTAGCGGCCTTGCGAGTTCGTGATTAACATTTTTGAAAACCATCTTTTATTTAAGTTGTTCCATCACCGCGTACCTGTAGGAGCTATTCGTAGACGAGTTAAGAGATATTTTAGGTGCAGAAAGCACTATGAGATTGCCAGCTATGGTTAATTGCTTGCAGCTACTTTGGCCGAAGAGAAAGACACAGACTGCTTGCTCACGGAAATCGCAATCACTGAAGCCAATACAGGTGCGGTAGTTTAAATTGAATCTGATCGTTTATAATCGGTTACCGAATGAAAGTCCCGTATTTACGGGATTTTTCAGTTCCTCTCAGGATATACTCAAGTTAATTAAAATGGATTATGAAAAATACTAAAGAAATTAATCCCCGGGACGGTCATACAGAAAGCCCCTGGCAAAGTGTGGTGTCTTCTGTTTCCGACGCAGCGTATGCGTCAACCGGTACGGGCATATTTGACGTGATCATAGTCGGCGCAGGTATCACCGGACTTACTACGGCGTTGCTATTGCAGAAGGCGGGGAAGAAGTGCCTTGTATTAGAAGCCGGAAAAGTTGGCTTTGGCACTACTGGGGGCACCAGTGCACATCTGAACACATTTTATGATGCGACTTATCCGGAAATTGAAAGCGACTTTGGTAAGCAGGCAGCAAAACAGGTAGCTGATTCCGGTAAAGAAGCCATGGCGATCATTGACGCGCTGGTCAAAGAATATGGAATAGATTGCGACCTGGAATATAAGGATGGTTACCTGTTTTCTGAAAATGAAAAAGAGACTGTCCAGCTCCGGGAAATTCTGGAAGCTTCCAAAAGAGCGGGGATTGCAGTGGCAGAGGTTGAAAACAACGATGTTCCGGTGCCCTTTAAATTGGCAATACGTTTTGCACATCAGGGTCAGTTTCACCCATTAAAATATATAAATGGATTGTTAAAGGCATTTCAACAGCTAGGTGGAACGGTAATAGAAAATTGTTTTGTGAGTGCGCATAAGGAGCTGGATAATGGTGTGGAGCTCGTTGCCGGTGAGCATACTTTCCAGGCCGGGCATCTGATTTATGCAACGCATCTGCCGCCCGGAATAACAGCTTTTAGTTTTCGTTGTGCGCCTTACCGAAGTTATGTTTTGGGGCTGAGACTTAAAGATAAAGCCGAAAATTACCCAACCGGACTGGCTTACGACATGCAGGAACCTTATCATTATTTCAGAACGCATGTAGTAAATGGAGAGCCGTTATTGATTGTTGGCGGAGAAGACCATAAAACCGGGCATGATGATCCGGAGCAGGCCTTTGTGAATCTGGAGAAATATGCTCATCAATACTATCAGGTTGAATCAGTCGTGTACAGGTGGTCTTCACAATATTATGTCCCTGTGGACGGCTTGCCTTATATCGGGCGTCTTGGTGCTTCAAAAGGGAATATTTATATAGCCACCGGATTTAACGGGAACGGGATGATGTTTGGAACTATCTCAGGGAAGATTATCAGTGACCAGATATTGGGTGTTGAAAACCTTTATGGCGATCTCTACGCCCCCGCCCGGCTAAAGCCTGTCGCAGGGTTCTGTGAATTTGTGAAGGAAAACGCAGATGTAGCCTGGCACTTTGTAGCTGACCGGTTTGGCACTGAAGACATGGATAAGTTGTCGGAGCTTAAAAACGGTGAAGGAAAAATAGCTGAGTTTAAGGGGCAGAAACTGGCTGTTTATAAAGACCAGAAGGGTAAAGTGACGGCGTTAAGCCCTGTTTGTACCCATGCCGGGTGCTTTGTTAATTTCAATACAGCAGAACAAAGCTGGGATTGTCCATGCCATGGGGGGCGGTTCGATACCTCTGGAAAGGTTATCTGCGGACCACCCCAGGCCGACCTCCTGCGCGTCGATATTTAGCCGTCGATCTTCTCCAACCGTATTGGCCAGGGTTAATATTATACTTGATTTAACCAAAAGTTAATGTAGTCATGTGTTGGTATCCTTAACATTTGCTGCACACTTTGTTCGGAGTTTGTTCGGACTTCCTTCATTGTTCCTTCATTCGAGATCGAACAAATAGCGAAGGGACATTGAAGGATATTTGAAGGAGATTAGATTGAATGCCGGGAGATACATGTCGCGTGGCGATAATTCTGGAGCATCTCTTCTCTCCGGGAAAAGGTTATATTTTCAAAGATGGAACTGTAATCTAAACTCTTACCGGGATGGGCATAGATGACAATTTACGATTACATGATTTGTAATGTTTTTAGAGTTTTCATATAAAATTTATCAATTAACATCATTTAATTTGCGTTTTTTATAGAGAAAAACATATTTTTATAGCGGAGCAATAAAATTAGACGTAGCAATCATAACAAAGCGGTTTCGATAATCATCCCTTCCCTTTGGCAAATTAAAATTATCTCCGAAGCATGATATCGTACATCTGATGTGCAGATATTTTACCTGTCATTTTTAATATTTAAACCAATAAATGGATTTATCGATTAACGAGTTTATGAATAAAATAAAAGTCCGGAATGCCCACGAACCGGAGTTTTTACAGGCTGTATATGAAGTAGCTGAGTCAGTGGTACCTTTCAGTGAGAAAAATCCAAAATATAAGATCAATAAGATTTTAGAAAGGATGACAGAGCCCGAACGGGTAATTATTTTCAGGGTTCCCTGGTTAAACGATAAAGGTGGAGTAGAAATCAACCGTGGCTTCCGGGTACAGATGAACAGTGCAATTGGTCCTTATAAGGGGGGCTTGCGCTTCCATCCTTCGGTAACTCTGAGTGTACTTAAGTTTCTTGCTTTTGAACAGGTATTAAAAAACAGCCTTACCGGTCTTCCTATGGGTGGGGGTAAAGGTGGTTCGGATTTCGACCCTAAGGGGAAATCAGATGCGGAAGTAATGAAATTCTGCCAAAGCTTTATGACGGAGCTATATCGCCACGTAGGTGCCGACGTCGACGTACCAGCAGGTGATATTGGCGTAGGAGCCAGGGAGATTGGATTCTTATTTGGTCAGTACAAAAGAATAAAAGGTGAGTTTACAGGTGTATTAACAGGTAAGGGAAATGAATGGGGCGGGAGCTTGATTCGTCCGGAAGCAACCGGTTATGGCGTAGTCTATTTTGTGCAGGAAATGCTGAAAGCTCGCGGAGATGTTCTTAAAGGAAAGACTGTTGTGGTCTCCGGCTCAGGAAATGTCGCACAATATACCGTTGAAAAATGTATTGAGGAGGGAGCGAAGGTGGTTACACTTTCCGATTCTGAAGGCTTTATCTATGATCCTGAGGGAATTGATACAGCTAAACTGCGTTTCGTTATGGAGCTTAAAAATACGCAGCGTGGAAGAATTAAGGAATATGCAGAGAAGTTTGGCTGCGAGTTTTTTCCTGGTCAAAAGCCATGGGGCATAAAATGCGATATTGCTTTCCCTAATGCTACTCAGAATGAACTGGATGATACAGATGCCAGAGTTTTGATAGATAATGGATGCATCTGCGTTGCTGAAGGTGCCAATATGCCTTCTACACCTGAAGCTATTCAGGTGTTCGAGCAAGCGAAAATACTTTATGCACCAGGCAAAGCTGCTAATGCTGGTGGCGTTGCAGTTTCAGGTCTGGAGATGTCCCAAAATTCACTCCGTTATTCATGGGGCAGGGAAAAGATTGATGACAAATTGAAATCGATTATTCAGCAAATCCATGAGTCCTGTGTGAAATATGGTACAGAAGAGGACGGTTATGTAAATTATGAAAAAGGTGCCAATATCGCAGGTTTTGTAAAAGTTGCAGATGCAATGATTGCTCAAGGCATTGTATAGAAATTATTGTTAGTGTTGACGGGGCTGAAAAGCCCCGTTTTTGCTTATATAGTCCGAGCTCATCATGGCCGTGAAATCCCGCCATAGAAGGCTGCTTTTTCAAAGAAATTTGTTCTTGAAAGTCCTGCCAGTGCAACTTCCTGCATAATTTCTCTCAAAGCCGAAAGTACATCTTCTGTATTTTTAGTGTCGTATTCTCCAATCCATTCTTTAATCATAATTTCTCCAGTGTTTTAATGAGCATGCTTAAACTCCCTTTTTTTGGCGCATCTTCAATCCAGGAATGTAGTGCCTCAAGATTGAGCTTGTGAAGCCATTCTGCATCTATTCGAAGATCGTCCAGCAAGAAATTACGGGTTTGGACCGGACTTCGCAAAACCAATCCGGCCGTGGTGATGATCTTGTCGCAAATTGCTTTTTCGGGCATTGCCACAAGGGCAACTTGTCCTGGAGATAACTCTATACTCTTGATACCAAAACTGTAATAAGGAGATGGCATATACCGGTAGCTAAACCTGCCTTTTAGGTTTTTGAATTTTTTGGAGAGTTTCATGGTAATCGAACTGACTTCGTAGACTCGTTCAGGGATCAAGCCCCAGTACGACATAGCTGATTCAAGCGATACACAGCTTGGTCCCCATAAATGATTTGCAATCAGGAAAGTTTCAGGGCTGGGTAAGTTTGTTTTTATACCGGGAATGTAAAGACCCTTCTTGAGCGAGATGAGCTCACCGCTCTTAATAAGTTCACTGATCTTATCGTTAGGTCTTTTATAATCCTTAAGTATCTCCAGCAAAACTTGCCGGGTTAAGGGGGCATTCGTATAGGGTCTGACTAGATATTTAAAGTCCATAATTTAACAGGATGTATGTAGGGATATGAATTGATAACCGGAAATAATCCGATTATAGTAGAATAATTTAACAGGATTTATGTAAGGATATGAATTGATAATTATGATCTTTTATACATCCTTTACGACGGACGTTCCAGTGTACATGTACGAATTTTTCTCTCAATGACCCAATCAATTTTCTGTAAAACTATGATTTATAACTATTGATATTAATGAGATCACAATAATCTTGGTTTCGGCCCGTCCAAATGTTTGCGATGCAATTAATACAGGCCAGGTTGAGGACCTATCTGGCTATATTAAACGCATAACTCAACTCGTTTTCCAAGCGTTCAATAAGTGCTAGACTTATATTTGAATTAGAAAAAATTGTTATAAATAAGAGTTTTGCAGATTCATATCTCACGCCGCTGATGCAAAACAGTAGATTTATTCCCACTTCTTGTGGTAGAATTGTACATAGCATATCTAGATAAGAGTTGGTTTCTACTGTAAATCCGTGTCAGCAATAAGGCGTGAGAACCAAATTGAATCTACGGTATGTGGGAACCCACTTTTGTCCTTAGGCTATATCCTGCAAAACTCGTATAAACCCATACGAGAAATGAACATAGAATTTCCATACCCATTCACTCACAAAACATCATTGCTGATCTGCCCACCTGGATAAAACTATTCAATGGCAAATCAATTTTGATATCGCCCTATAATCTTTCCTGTCTATTCCATCCAGGTTAACGTCTTCTTAAACCAAAACAACACAAGTAATCATGAAAAAAACGATAAAAATAATCGTAATGGCTGTGCTATGCCTGAATTTTCAGGTAATGTCGCAGTCGGTTCCCATACAGATTACGGGGACAGTCCTCGACAAATTGGGAAAGCCAATAGCGGGAGCTAACGTCGGTATTCCATTGAGCAAAGCATTCGCTGCTACAGATAGTTATGGAAAGTTCACTATTAGAGCCGATCAGTCAACTGGAGAGTTAATGGTAAGTAGTATCGGCTACAAAACAACCAAAATAGCTTACGGTCCTAAACCTAATCTTCAAATCATTCTGGAAGAAAGTACAGGAAGCTTGGATGAAGTGGTTGTGATTGCGTATGGTAAAACAACCAGGCGTCTCAATACTGGTTCTGTCGGTCAGGTAAGTGCTGCTGAGATAGCGTTACAACCAGTCTCTAATCCACTGAGCGCTTTACAAGGGCGTGTCGCTGGTCTAAGCATAACTCAGAACAGTGGAATTAATGGCGCCGGTGTGAAAGTACAGATCCGTGGGCAAGCATCGTTGATGCAAGGTTCAGACCCTCTATTCATCATTGATGGCGTTCCATTCGCATCGGGAAATAGCTCCATAAATTCCGTGACCAATGCAACAGGAACGGCTGGTATAAGTCCATTTAGTACAGTAAATCCCGCAGATATAGAAAGCGTGGAGGTTCTTAAGGATGCAGATGCAACTTCTATTTATGGAAGCAGGGGCGCTAATGGAGTAATCTTAATTACCACTAAAAAAGGCGTATCTGGAAAAACCAGATTTAGCCTTAATGGTTACAGTGGATTTAGTCAGGTTACCCGTACAATGGATATGCTGAATACGCAGGATTATCTTATGATGCGTAAAGAGGCATTTAAGAACGATGGCGCAGCAATGACCAATGCTAATGCACCTGACCTGTTACTCTGGGACCAAAACCGTTATACAGATTTCAAAAAACTACTTGTAGGTGGGACTGCCAAAACTAATGACTGGCAAGCCTCTGTGAGTGGAGGAAATGAAAACACAAGGTTTCTCTTTTCTAGCGGTTACCATGGTGAAACGTCTGTATTTCCTGGCGAACAACGCGATGATAAGATATCAGGCAGATTAAGCCTGAACCACCGTTCAAAAGACGAAAGGTTTACGTTGGATCTAAGTACAAGCTATTCGTATAATAAGAATAAAATGAGCGCGGGCGACTTGACTGGTTTTATTAATATGCCACCACATATGTCTCTTTATAAGCCGGGTGGAACTTTAAACTGGGAAGATAGCGGGGTATTCTTCGACGGGGCACTTACTAACCCGTTGGCGGCTACTAATAAAAGGTATACAGGGAAGTTTAATAACGCCAACACCAGCCTTAACCTATCTTATATGATTTTATTGGGGCTTAAAGCAAAAATAAATATGGGTTACAACAGCGTGAACGGTGAGGATCAGGCACTGAATCCATCCACCTCAATTAATCCAAATTCTGGTAACCTTCCATATGCAAATTTTGGCCGGTCTGCATTGAACAGCTGGATAGTTGAGCCCCAAGCTGAATTTAACAAAACTGTAGGAAGAGGTAAAATCAATATTCTACTGGGGGGAACGTTACAGAACATTAGTAGCAATAGTTTGAATATAATCGCTCAGAACTATAGAAACGATATGCTGCTTTCTTCAATCGCGGCAGCTGGTAACGTAATAACGAGAAATAGTGATTTTGCCTATCGTTATTCCGCGCTTTACGGCAGAATCGGTTATAATCTTAAGGACCGATATCTAGTAAATCTAACAGGAAGGAGGGATGGTTCAAGCAGATTCGGTCCAGGCAAACAATTTGCAGCATTTGGAGCAATTGGGGTTGCCTGGATTTTTTCTAGCGAGTCTTTTATTGCATCTACTTTACCGTGGTTAAGTTTTGGAAAGTTAAGGGGAAGTTACGGAAGCTCTGGTAATGACCAGATTGGAAACTATAGGTTTCTTGACACATGGACCAGTACTAACCAACCTTATCAAGGCGGTGCAGGACTACAGCCTTCCAGCCTTTATAATGCTGATCTTTCCTGGGAAATTAGTCGAAAGGCAGAGTTGGCTATCGAGCTAGGTGTATTGGACAATAGGTTTCTACTGACTACGGCATATTTCAGAAACCGTAGCAGTAACCAGTTAATCAACTATAAATTGCCATCACAAACTGGGTTTAGCTCAATTTTACGCAACTTCGGCGCACTTATCCAGAATTCTGGATTAGAACTGGGTCTTGAAAGTAAGTTCATCACCACCAGAGATTTTTCATGGTCCAGTGTAATTAATTTTTCGCTGCCACAAAACAAATTGGTGAAGTTTCCCGGTTTAGAAACATCGAGTTACGCGACCGTATATTTTCTTGGAAAATCACTTTCCACACAAAAAACTCTTGAATATCTTGGTGTGGACCCCGCGACAGGGATTTATACTTTTCGGGATGTCAATGGTGATGGACAATATGATTCTAAAGATCGTACTCAACTAATAAATACCTTACCCAAATTTTACGGTGGGTTGCAAAATAGTTTCACCTATAAGGGGCTGAAATTAGATGTTTTCTTAGAGTTCAAAAAACAGTTGGGTTATAACTACCTGTACACTCAGTCGGTTTATATACCTGGTTATTATTATTTGAATCAGCCGAAAATTGTTCTGCAACGTTGGCAGTCTCCGGGTGACATCACAAACATTCAACGGTTCGCAGCTACGGGAGACAGTCCCGCTTTTCTACCAGCTGGTGATTATCTCGCTGATTCGGATGCAATATTCAGTGATGCTTCCTTTATTCGTGTAAAGAATATATCACTTGCTTATACCTTCTCAGGTAGTTGGATTAAGAAGATGAAACTTGAAAAATTAGGGTTGTATCTGCATGCCCAGAATCTCTTTACAATCACAGGTTATGAAGGTGCTGATCCAGAGTCCCAGAACCTATTTATTCTACCGCCATTAAAGACAATAACGATGGGTATTCAAATAACCTTATAATTATGAAATTCAAAAATCGAAAAAAGTTGCAATTACATTCTATCGTGGTGTCTGCTCTTGCCATAGTTTTACTATTGAGTTCGTCAGTTTTCTTTGGTGCCTGTAAAAAACTGGTGGATGTGCCGAAATCAAGTAACCTCGTCCTGAGTAAAGATGTTTTTGCAACTAATGAAAAAGCTACATCGGCCGTCCTCGGTCTATACAATAAAATGGTTGCTCTTAATCTGAGTATGAGTAATGGAGGTTTAACCATTTATTCTGCACTTTCAGCAGATGAGTTATATAATCCTGCACCCCACACGAATTATGACCCATTTTCGCTTAATAATATCCCCTCTAATAACGGGATTATCTATAACAATTTTTGGAATACAGGATATAAAAACATTTATCACGCTAATGCTATATTGGAAGGCCTAAATAATTCGACTACACTTAATAATGTGGTGAAAAATCAGTTAATAGGCGAAACATTGGTGATTCGAGCGTTGTATCTTTTCTATCTGACAAATCTTTATGGTGACGTACCATTAGTGATGACAACCAATTTTGAAAGGAATGCTTTAATGGCAAGAACAGCAAAGGAAGTTGTAACGGAACAATTAATCACTGATTTGAAGACGGCAATAGAATTATTGCCGTCCGCCTATGCTAGTGCGTTACGAGCCAGAGTTAATTCTTTTACGGCGAGGTCATTATTGGCTCGGGTGTATTTGTACAAACGGGACTGGAATAATGCAGAAATTGAATCTACTGGAGTAATATCCTCGGGAATATACAGCCTGGAAAGTGAACTGAACAAAACTTTTACAAGTTCATCAAAGGAGACTATTTGGCAAGTAGTTCGGGAGAATTTGAATACAGCGGAAGCGGCAGTGCTAATCCCGGTATCTGCAACAGTTTTACCCGGTCTAGCTTTGCGAGAAAATTTGTTAAATAGTTTTGAATTAGGTGACCAAAGAAAAAGTAGGTGGACAGCAGTCAATATAGTAAATAACCAGAGGTATTATTATCCCTATAAGTATAAGATCAGAAGCGGTAGTACAGTAGGAGAGTGCCTTATAGTGTTCCGGTTAGCAGAGCAGTATTTGATCCGTGCAGAGGCGAGAGCTGAACAAGGTGACCTTCGGGGAGCTGTCTTAGATTTGAATATATTGAGAACTCGGTCCAGAGCACCGGTAACGGCTGAAATATCCAATCCTTTACCAGACCTTTCTTTAGACTTGGTCAAGTCGTCGGTTCTTGATGCAGTTTATAAAGAACGTTCAAATGAACTTTTTTGCGAATGGGGACACCGATGGTTCGATCTAAAACGGACCGCGATGGCGAACGCAGTGCTTTCAAAGTTGAAACCGACCTGGAAAGCCTATGCGCAACTATATCCTATTCCTTTTGAGGAAACTCAAATCAATATTTTTCTAACTCAAAATTCTGGTTATGCAAACTAATTTCCGACTATTTAATTTGATTATTTTGCTTGTGTGCGCTTTTTATGTGCCGACGGTTCATGCGCAAATTGCATTAAAAAAAGGCGATAGAGTTCCCGAAATGATACTCAGAAATGTATTTAATACGCCGAAAAAAGAACTTAATCTTTCGACTATTAATTCTAAGCTGATTCTATTTGATTTCTGGAGTCCTAATTGTACGGCTTGCCTGATGTCTTTTCCAAAACTGGATTCATTGCAAAGCCTTTTTGGCGATGAAATCAGTATTATCTTAGTCAACCAACAAAGCCATGACTCCACAAAAAGATTTTTTGATCAAAGGAAATTTCTTTACAAGCCCAATCTTGCTTTTATAACCTCAGACACAGTACTTAATCTTATGTTTCCAAATCTTGGAAACCCAGCCTACGCTTGGTTGGATGGTAATGGTAAGTTTTATCAAATGAGCGATGAACTAACCGCTGACGGGATTCGAAATTTTATCTCACAGCAAAATACTGGATTGGCAGATTATCGTGTCAAAAGGAGATATGTCTCTTCGCTTTTCGATGCTGAGTTTCGCAATCATCTTTTGAGTTATTCTTACTTGACAAGGGCAATACCTGGACTGAATTTATCGGGAGAAATTGATAGGAGAGGTATCTCTAAATCTAATTATTCCATACTGGATTTATACAAGGAAGCCTACAGCGGACAGCTTCAGCAGGACTTTAATAAGCCATGGAAAATAGAGCTAATTGTTAAGGACAGTAGCAAATATATCGAACCTTCCAATAGTGATTCTGCGTACCGCTGGAGACAGGGAAATCTTTATACTTACTCGCTGCTACTCCCCGAAGAGAAAGCTGGGGAGAAATATAGTGTGATGCAAAAAGACCTAGACCGTTATCTTAGTTTGGAATCAAAGGTTGAAAGTAAAATGGTGCAATGCTTGGCTCTAATCCGCACTAGTACTAGGGATAAATTGAAAACCAACACTAAAAATAAGTCAAAAGATATCAGTCTTTTGAAATTTGGTATGTCTGACTTACGGACCTCTAAAATCGATGCGAAACGGGAACTTATTAATCGCCCATATCATTTGTTTTCAGAATTATTTGGGGCTTGGGTTGAGTTTCGACTGCAAAAACCTTTCCTTGACTTGACGGGATATATAGGAAATATTGATATTTCATTCAAAGGCGAGGTGGTAGATCGTTTTGATCTGATAGAAATCAGAAAGGCATTGAAGTTATATGATCTTGATTTAATCGAAAAAGAGTGCAGTATAGATGTATTAGTTTTGCGAGAAGCAAAACAATAGCAGTTTTGTGCTGCTATTGTTTGACCTTAATTTATCTGCTGAATCTTATACTATGATCGTTAGCGACTGAACTCGGTATACTTGTACCCAAGGTCTGCTCGCTGTCATAACCGATGATACAGACTTTAGGAGTCTCATCTTTACAATTAGTAAGCGAATTAGCTCCATTCTCCATCGAGTCGTCTTTAGTTTGTGGACTGGTGTTCAATTGAGCTTGCAAGGTATTAGTTGGACTAATTGAGTACCAATACAGACTTGGCTGTACCTTTTTCTCAACCGCAGGTTTTGCTGGTTTAAAAGCAAAAGTTAAACCTAAAACTGCTACAAGAACGAATGTGAACATAGCTCCAAGCCATGTTTTTCTATTAAATGATTTAGTATTCATAATGGTGATTTTTAAATTAATAATGCTAATAATGTTCGTCCTTCAGGTGGACATTTCCGAAAAAGGTTGTCCACTACGGACAGCCTTTTTCATTTTGGCCTCGCGGCTTTCTTCTGAACACTGCAAATTTGCAATGATGAGGAGCAGGGGTAGTACCATCGAAATGGAAAACCAAAGAATGACTAATCCGGATAGTTATCTTCAGAACCCGTTCAATCTGTATTGCTGTGTTTAAGATTTTCATAGCCTTATCTTAATTAATAGCTGTTAGTTTTTTTAAGCTGAATAGCATCTGTTTTAGGTGTCACCGCCACATATTTCTGTCCTCGCTAAAATTTGTTTTCCCGTCTTAGCATAAATTTGCTTAACTAAAGCTAGCGCTAGATTCTTCATAAAAACAACACGCTTTGCGACACTTTTTGCTGAATTGTACGTTTTCACCTATTGAACTGCTCGTTTTAAATGCGAAATGCCTTTATATGTAATTTAGAATGTAAGTTGATCAGTAGAGCGTCCAAATTGGATTGGATAGCCGGCGATATTTGCTTCTTAAAATTCGCATATGTTAATCAATTACCATATGCTATCTTTACATTAAGCGCCGATAGAACTGTGTCTAAGAAAACGAAATTTATTCCCGTAAACACAATTGCTGCAAGTTTCGATATAGGAATTGCTATTGAAAGAACTTATTTCGGTAATTCGGAAGCTATAAGTTCAGATTCTCCGAAGGAAACCAAACAGTCACATAGGGAAGACCGCCATTCATTTTTTATTCTTGAAAGTGGTACCATCGCCCTGGAAGTTGATTTTCAGGAGTATAAAATTGAGTCCTCATCGGTTATTTATATGCATCCGGATCAGATACACCGTGTTCTTGAATTCAAGGAAATGACAGTCACCAGTCTAGGAATAAATAATGAAAATCTGAATCCAGAATATATAAAACTGTTGGAAAAACTTATTCCCGCAAGACTTTTAGTGTTAAACCAGGAAGCCTTTAATTTAATTGCTGAAACTTCATCACTCTGCATCAAGTTTTTCGAGCGTAAAAACGATAAGCTCTACCAATCTTTACTTAAAGACTGTTGTAACACCTTGGTCGCGCTGATCGTGTCGGAATACTTAGCAGCTGTCAAATCAACAGAAGTACATTCCAGGTTTAAGGTAATATCAGATGCATTTAAATCCTTATTGGAAAGTAATTTCCTAAGCATTAAGAGTCCCTCTGGCTTTGCTCAGAAATTAAATATAACCACTCCTTACCTCAATGAGTGTGTCAGAAATTCGACTGGACACCCTGTTTCATATCATATACATCAACGTGTTATTTTAGAAGCTAAACGTTTGCTTTACCACTCCAATAAATCGGTCAAAGAAATTGCAGCAGAATTGGGATATGATGACTATCCTTATTTTTCACGTCTGTTTACAAAAGTTACCGGAATGACCGCTTCAACCTTTAGAAAGAAAAACCTCGAATAGTCCAATAGCTACTTCGGATCGAGATTAATTATTACAGCTATAGTATCTTTCTTTGCGTTAAGAAAATGGTTAAATATGGATTCGATAAAAAATAAAAAAGTACTGGTTTCTGGTGCAAGTATGGCAGGTCTTTCAACCGCACATTGCATGACTAAATTAGGTTACAAAGTAACGGTAGTTGAACTGGCAAATGAACCACGGACTGCTGGAGGGGCTATCGATATAAAGGGGGCTACTGTTGAGGTCGTTAAGCGTATGGGGATTTATGAAAATCTAAAGGCAAACGCTTTAGGAGTGGAAATGATAGATTTTAAAAATGCAGATGATATAACTGAAAATAGCTTTTCTGTAGCGGGCGAAGAAGGAAACCTTGACGAGGAAATAGAAATCGAACGGGATAAATTTGTCAATGTTATCATGGACCGGCTAAAAGATGATGTTGAGTTTATTTTCAACGATTGCATTACTGCGTTAAATGAAACAGATGACGAGATACGTGTTATTTTCAAGAGTGGCTTAGATCAATCTTTTGACTTAGTCGTTGGCTGTGATGGTATACATTCAGGTGTAAGAAAAATCTGGTTTGGTCATGAAACTGAATATTCCCATTTTCTAGGTGCTTATTCTTCTATTATTATTCTGAATAAATTGCTGATAAATAAAAATTGCCTGCAAATATATAACGAGCCAGATAAGGCCGTTATGCTCAACGCTTATAAAAATAAGACTGATATAATCTTTTGCTTCAATTCAGAAAAAGAGATTTCTTACAATTACCGCGATTTGGAAGAGCAAAGAAAAATAATTCTGGAACAGTTTTCAGACGTAAATTGGAGAACTCCGGAACTATTAGAGGAAATGAAACAGTCGGAAAATTTTTACTTCGATAAATTCTGTCAGATAAAAATGCCCTCATGGACAAAGGGCCGTGTAGCTCTGGTGGGCGATGCTGGCTATTGTGCTTCTCCCGCTGCAGGAATGGGTGCCTCGTTAGCGGTAAGCGGTGCCGGGGCACTAGCAGATGCTTTACAAAAATATAATGGACATTTTGAATTGGCATTTCAGGATTATAATAAAAAGCTGAGGCCATTAATAGAGGAGGTTCAAGCTGAAGCCGTAAAGAATTTGCGGAATAATTATATCCCCAGAACTGAGGAGGCTATCCGCCGAAGAAACATTGAGGGCTTTTAGTATTTGAAAACTATTGTGTAGAGATTTAAATATTCCATAAGTCCTCTGATAAAAAACAATACGCAATGCGACCCTTTTTGCTGAATTGTACATATTTACATGCTGAAATGCTCATCTACAAACGTGAAATGTCTTTATAGTTAATTTATTATGTGGAAATATTTGTATTTTTAGAAAACTATTTAATTTCAAGAATGCAGAAATATAAAAACATAGACGATAAAACATTGCCTTATCTCGGTTTAGGGTGGTTTTTGCTGATTGCATGCTTTATTACGCTATGTTTAATTTGGCCAGCCGCCGATATTCATATCTGGAATATTTTGACCGAAGAATGGTTCCAGCGTGCATTTGTGAATACGCTGGTTGTCGTCATACTGATGATGAAAATAGTCGGCTATTCCGGCAGGTATCTCGATATGAAAAATCCCTGGGAGGAAAACCCCTGGGAAAGGTTATTGATGCAGCTGATTTTCGGCTGGGCACTATCTGCCGGAGCCGGCTACCTGGTTACCTGGTTTTTTTCGGCTCAGCTCCATATTGATAACCGGGTGGTACGGTCCAGAAGCCTTATTCTACTGATCTCTCTGCTACTGAACTCATTGTATATAGTTCGATATTTCATTCTTAGAGTTGTAGAGCCGAAATTTAGTGAGCTGGAACCGGTGCCGGAACCGTTACCAGAGCCGGCAATGGAAACAGAAAGGGAGCAGGAAGGATATTCTGTGTTTTTTCTGATCCCCGATGGGAAAGGGGAAAAGAAAGTTCTGGTTATTGATATTGCATATATATCCAGAGCTGAGAATAACACGCTTATTTATTCCCATGGGGGAGCGATTGATATTTGTTATTTGTCGCTTGACTTTCTGATTTCCCGATTAGATCCTGATTCGTTTTTCAGGGCCAACCGAAGCTACATTATAGCTAAGGAGGCTATAGAAGGTTATTCAAGACAAAGTGATAGAAAGTTGAGCGTCAATTTAATTCCTCCAAGCGATAATCCGGCGGTAGTCAGCAGGACTAAAGCAAAACAACTTATTTATTGGTTCAAGGCTGGGAAAGGAAGCATATCGATCTTACGTGATCAATAATATGCAGGTATATCCGTTTAGTCCTTAGGGATTAAATTGGTTAGGCCAGTGGGGTTGAAGGCTATTCATATTTTAATGCATCTACAGGGTTTGCTTTCGCTACTTTGAAACTTTGCATACTAATAGTTAGAATCGCAATAGTCAAAGAAATTCCTGCTGCCAGCATATATGGCCATAAGCCGGTGCTCACTTTATAATCATACGTTTGAAGCCATTTGGTTAAAAGAACATAGGCGATAGGGATTGCTATAAGATTAGATATCAGTACCAGTTTGATAAAATCTTTATTCAATAAAACAAGAATACTTTTTAAATCTGCGCCCAGGACTTTTCTGATGCTAATTTCCCGTTTCCGCTGTTCTGCCATATATAAGGCTAATCCGAGTAATCCGAGGCAGGAAATAACAATAGCGAAGCTTCCGAAAATATTGGAAAGCACGCCAAGTAGTTTCTCGGACTTTATTTTTTGTTCCATGCCTTCATCAATATATTTTAAAGCAGATGGGTATGCCGGATTCAGCTGCTGGCTAATTCTGTTTATTGTCTGGATAGCAACGTTCAGCGGCTGGCTGGGATTGAGCCTCAGCAATAAAGCGCCGCTCTTTTTAGGGCTATAATAAAATGCGGTAGGCTCCGCCTGATTTCTCACTGTTGCATTATTGTAATCATTGACCACACCAATAATATGCAGTTTTTTATCGCCCCAGCTAATGGGTGTGCCCACGGGATGCTGCAGTGCCATCATTTTTACTGCTGCCTGATTGACAAGAATCCCACTGGCAGTATCTGAGGCTAACAGTCTTAAAAAGTCGGCTCCCTCTATCATTTTAGCTCCAATGGTACTAACAAAATCGTATCCTACAGTGCGGTAATTAATAACATAATCGTCTTTTTTATTTTTTCCCGGCCAACTGAAGTTGCCTGTAATTGAGCCACCATTAGCGGTGAAATCTGCCGCATATTCTGAAGCCGATACAATTGCATTCTCTTTTTTTAGCGCCGCCTTCAGGACCTCTACTTTGCTGGGATTGGCAAATTCTCCCTCTAGGTTTAGCTGCACAAGGTTATTTTTATCAAAGCCCAGCGGTTTATTTTTCATGTACTGAATTTGAGAATAAACGATCGTAGCACCAACAATCATAACTATGGATAAGCTAAATTGAAAAACAACTAAAAGCCTCCTGATTGATAACGAACCTTTACCAGCTATTGTAAACCCTTTTAAAACCCTTATTGGCGTAAAAGATGAAAGGTAAAATGCAGGGTAGCAGCCGGCAAGGAAACCGGTAGTTAATATCAGAACAATAATGGAGCACCAGAATAGTGGAGATTGATAATTAATGGTGAGAACTATTTCCAACAAGTGATTAAAATATGGAAGTGTGAGTTCGATAAGTACAAAAGCAATAACCATAGCCAAAAAAGACAATAACATGGATTCCATCAGGAACTGGCTAATCAAAGCCTTTCTACTTGAACCCAAAACTTTCCTTACACCTACTTCCCTTGCCCGCTTTTCTGATCGTGCAGTAGAGAGGTTCATATAATTGATACTGGCAATTAGTAATACGCAAAAGGCAAGAAAAAAGAAAAGTCGTACCTGATCTATTCTACCACCTACCAGTTTGCCGTTTTTAAACTCGTCATATAGCTGATACTTGCTGAAAGGGAAAAGAAAGACTTCCATCTGTGTGTCTTGCTGATGTGCTTTAATCAGCTTCCTCAACGATGCGTCGGCTGCACCGAAGTCTGCATTCTCCTTGAGTTTGAAAATAGTTGAGCAGTTAATACTTCCCCAGCCGCCATTTATTTCATTAGGATATTCCTGGTCATGAAAGGCCCAGGTTTGCAACGCCTCGAACTGCATACTTTGGTTTTTAGGCGGGTCTGCAATTACAGCGGTTACAGTCAGAGGTTTGCGGTTGTCCCACATCAAACTCTTTCCTAAAGGTTCTTCACTGCCAAATAACTTTCTGGCAGAACTTGCGGTAAGTATAACAGAATTGGGTTGTTTTAATGCTGTTGCAGGATCTCCCTTAAGGAAAGAATAATCAAAGACCTGCAGAAACTCCGGGTCTACATAGCTATAAGTTAACTTGATTTTATTTTGCTGGTAAGTAAAGAGCTTATTTTCTTCATCACTCATTCTGGTCGCAAGCTCAATACCAGGGATTTCCTGAGCAGCAGTATGGGCAAGTTGGTTTGGTGTAGCCTCTAAAGTAATAGTGTTACTGCCCAGCTTTAAGTTGAGCTTCGCAAAATATATGCGGTCAATATCTTTAAATTGTTTATCGTAACTCCACTCGTAATTAACGTAAAGCAGCAGTATCAGACAGGAAGCAAGTCCAATTGCTAGTCCACCTATATTGATAATGGTGAACCCCGGATTCTTACGAATGTTTCTTACCGCTATTTTGAAGTCAAGTGCGAGCATATTTTATTATTTTGCTGGCTTAAGCGATTAGTATGCCAATACAATTGTAGGTTTGTAGGACGCTAAAAATAAGCAAAATACATAAAGTATCCAGCTTGTATGTCCAATACTGAACAACTATTGTACGCTAACGCACATTAATCGGTAGATCGCAAAGACGAGCGTCAAAATCTAAATAATCAAACTTAAACATTTGCATAATGAATAAATACTTGGAGATTATACACCTAAAACTTGCTTAGTATCGTTAAGTGTAATAATATTGTACGAAGTATTAAATGATGTTAGAAGAAACTTTCCCAGTACCACAAGACGAGATGCAAAGATTGTTGAGCTTATCTGAGCTTGACCTGGATTATTCCGAACTTTCTGATGAATTTAAAGATCTGGCTATGCTTGCTGCAAAAATAGCAGGAACGGACATTTCCCTGATTAACCTAATTGATTCCTATACCACATGGACTATTTCCGGCCAGGGATTGGATATAGAACAAGTGCCCAGAGAGGACTCTCTGTGTCAATATACCATAATGGGACAACCACAATTTGAAGTTTCAGATCTGTTGTTAGACAAGCGGTTTAAAGATATGGATTTTACAAAAGCGCCATTGGCACTCCGGTATTATTTTGGTGTACCGCTTACAGATACTGAAGGGCACCAGCTGGGCGCCTTATGTGTGGTAGATAAGCAACCTAAGCATCTGAGCCCTGAGAAAATTGAAATGCTGAAAATTATCGCTGATCAGGTGATAAACCGTATCCATACTTACCGGGTTATAAGAGACCTGCAATGTCAGGTGAAAGGCGCTAATGAAACAAAAAGTAAAGTGGCCCATGACATTCGCGGACCGCTGGCCGGGATTATTGGCTTGTCTAATATTATTGTTCAGCAAGGTAACAGCAATAATCTTGGTGAAGTACTGGAATTTATCCAGCTGATAAACAAAAGTAGTAAATCACTGCTAGAGCTGGCCGATGAGATTCTTACCGAAGATCAGAAATGTGCGAAACTTGCGGAAAATGAAATGAATCTTAGTGTGTTTAAATCCAAATTGGAAGATCTCTACAATGCCCAGGCTAAAAACAAAGGTATCAATCTGCAAATACAAACTAACGACGGCAATACTTTATCTCCTTTCCCAAAAAATAAATTGCTGCAGATCACAGGCAATCTGATATCCAACGCGATTAAGTTTACACCCGAAAGTGGAACGGTTAAAGTTGATTTGAGTTTAATTGAACAGAAGCAGGAGTATATGCTCAGTTTAGTGATCTCAGATAATGGTGCAGGGATTAGTGAAGAGGCACTCAGGCACCTGAAAGATGGTGGCAATTCAAGTACGGACGGCACATATGGAGAAAAAGGCTATGGGTTCGGACTCGCATTGGTTAAGCATTTGATACACGGTTTAGGTGGCACTCTGGAGGTTCATAATATGACAGAATCAGGTGCTTGCTTTAACGTGCGCATACCTTTTCTAAAGCAAGTGGATTAACCGCTTGCTTTAGTATTCCCTTTTTGTCAGCTGCTGGTCTGTTAGCAGTATTCCAAAAAACAAGCAGGTTAGTGATAACAGCAACCATTTAAACTCTAAAACCATACTCCAGACCAGATCAGCGGCAGTTTGACTGATTAATTGTAATAATCCATAACCCAGCAATAGGCACAGTATAAAAATGCTCGCCGCCATCATATTGAATCGCATATCACTTTTACGGTTAAGGCGTCCTTGTAGTTTTCTTCTTACGTTTGACGCAAAACTAAAAGATAGGCCTTGTGCAGGCTCAGTCTCCAGGATTTTAAATAAATTTTGGTAGGCTAAAAGGTTATCGGCTTCTTTTACACTCAAGTTATCCTCATTTGAGCTTAGGTTGTTACTCAATAACTCCTGCAGGGCATCATCATTTAACTTTTTCATGTATTTTCTCTTTTAAGATCTTTTTCAATTTTCTCTTTCAATAATTTACGTGCCCTGAAGAGATAGCTCTTCGCTGTGCCTTCGGGAATTCCTGTTATGTCCTTAATTTCAGCTAATGAAAACTCGTTCAGATGATATAAGGTTAAAACTGTCTTATAGTGATGTGGCATTTGTGAGATAAGGTGGTTAACATAAGCCGACGTATTCTTTTTTATTAGCTCCCTTTCCGGATTTTCATCTGTGAAATGATAATTGTCGATATTTTCAGGGTACTCATGAGATAATCTGTTTTTAGTGCTCTTAACATAGTTTACAGCAGTTAAATAGGTTATCCTCGCGATCCATGTGGATAGTTTTGACTGAAATCGGAATGACGGAAGGCTTTGATGTATTTTAATAAAAACTTCCTGACAGATATCCTCTTTGTTCTGCTTGTCTTGAACCAAACGGTGGATGACAAAGAAAACGAGCTGCTCATATTGCTTTACCAATAATTCAAAGGCACGTAGATCTTTGTTTAATACCCTGTTTACGATCGCATTCTCATCAAACATATTACAGTAGTCAAGATATGTACATTAGTGGTTGCAAAATCAAGAAATAAAATATTTATTAAAATAATTGCAACCGTGGTAGTGGGTATGCTGACTACTGTAGCAAATAACCTAATCAATAACGTCATGAAACATTTAATGCCATTTATAATTGTCATTGTATTTTTTATACTTATCGCCATATTCATCCTTGCTCTTTACAACTACAAGTTGAAGAAACGGATTATCGATGCAGGCCCATTAGATGAAACAGGTCTTAAGTTTCTGGCTCAATTATCAGGCTCTGGAAATGAAGCCGTAAAATGGGGTTTACTTTTGCTATTTGCAGGGATTGGGTTTGTCGTTCTGGAGTTTGTACCCTTTAGCGCGGAGGATTCACCTCTGCCATATGGTATAGAAATGATCTTTATTGCTGCGGGATTTCTGCTTTACTACCTCTTTTTAAAAAACCAAAAGAATAGCGATAGGCTATAGGTTTTCTAACTGAATACCATTCTTCTTCTAACCAATACTAAAGGATAAATACGCCTGATGGGATCGTTATGTCCAATATTACACCAATTTACACTTTCTATTATGAAACTTAAATATGCTATCATACAGTTGGCTATGATCAGTACTGTACTCCTAACTCAAACCATCGCGACCTTTGGCCAGACCGTAGTGAATTCCCGTAGCAACGCAGTCAAAGCTGATTCTTTAACGAAAAATGACAGTATAGTTGGCTTAGAGGAAGTGGCCATAACTGCTGGCCGACCAGTGATCCTGCGAAAGGCCGACAGGGTAATTTATGATCTGAAAGCGGATCCTGAAAGTAAAAGTAATAATGTGCTTACGATGATGCGTAAAATCCCATATCTCTCAGTAGATGGTGATGATAATTTGCTGATGAAAGGAAATTCAAGCTTTAAAGTGCTCATTAACGGAAAACCATCCGGTAGCCTGGAAGGTAATCTTAAAGCGGTATTGAAAAGTATCCCTGCGTCTACGATAGAGCGAATAGAGGTTATTACGACCCCGCCATCTAAGTACGACGCGGAAGGGTTGGCTGGCATCATTAATATTATTACGGCTAAAAAAATAAACGACGGGTTCAACGGCTCGGTAAATATTAATGAAAGCTTCCCGGTTGGCGGTCCGGGTATTGGAGGAGCATTTACGGCTAAGAGTGGTCGTTTCGGGATGTCTGCTTTTGGAGGCGGCGGTATTGACCATTCGCCAAAGACCTTTAATCGTAATAAAAGGATTGATGCTACTGGTACCACACTAGATCAGCAAGGCAATCAGCACTCCAATAACAAGACTGTATATTTTGGGACAGAACTGAGTTATATGATTGATACCTTGAACTTATTGACAGCACAAGTAAATTACAATGGCAGCCTTGTAAACGGTTATACTGCACAGGCATCGGACCTGATAGAATCAGAGGGATCTTTACAGCGATATATTGCTGAAAACGATAACAGGGCAACTGGTTATGGTACAGATGCAGGCCTTAATTATGAAATGGGCTTTAAATCGGTAAAAAACAGGTTACTTACATTCTCGTATCTGTTTAGTACTAATCTGAACGACAGGAGGGGCAGTGTGGCTTTTGGTGACCGTATGAATTTTACGACTCCAGACTTTGTGCAAACAGATCGCCAGCGATTTAAAGAACACACGTTTCAGATTGATTTTGTTACACCAGTTAAAAAACTGAGCATTGAGGCTGGGATAAAAGGAATACTGCGGAAAAATGATAGTGATTTTGACTATAGTCAATTAAACCCGATATCGGGTTGGTACCAAAAGGATCAGGCAATTTCCAATTCGTTTAGCAACACCCAAAACGTGTTCAGTGCATATAACTCTTACCGGCTGAATTTAAGCACCTGGAATATCAATGCAGGTATTAGGCTTGAAGAAACGATAATCCGTGCCGACTTCTCTAGTACAACTTCAGTTGCCGACCAAAATTATTTAAACGTCATTCCCTCTGTAGCTGTTGGTAAGGGGTTTAAGGACGGCAGCAGTATCAACTTCGGCTTTTCGCAAAGGATCAGGAGGCCGGGTATCAATAGGCTTAATCCATATGTGGACCGTTCAAACCCAAACTACGAAGTGACCGGGAATCCTGAACTAAAGCCGGTTCTGTTAAATGATATCCAGTTCGGGTATGGCAGTAACAAAAAACTGGCGGTGAATATTGGACTCAATTATTCGTTTATGAACAACTTGGATTTGCAGGTGCTCAGCTTTAATCCAGTTACGCAGATTACACGGATAACTTACGCCAATACTGGAAAATCTAGTAGCATAGGAAGTAACTTTAACTTAGGCTACCCAGTAACCAGCATATACAACCTGAACATTAACGGAAATGCGACATACCTTTGGCTTAGCGGAGAGGATAACGGCCAGCCGGTAAATAATGATTTGTTGATGTATGCTGTCACCTTGTCAAACGTTGTACGTCTTAGCCATGGCTGGGCTTTAAATGCAGACCTGGGTTTAAACAGCCGTAATCCGACGGGCTTACAGGGGTATACGAATGGCTTTTTTTACAGCGCATTTAATTTCAATAAGAATATCATTAAAGACAAATTCAGTATCGGTGGTGGAGTTAAAAATCCTTTTACTAAATACAGGAATAGTGTAAATACGAGTTTTGGTCCGCAGTTTACTCAGGTAAATGAGACACGTAATTACTTCAGATCATTCAACATCAGCCTAAATTACAATTTCGGAGGTCTAAAGGATCGCATCAGTAAAATCAGAGGGGGAATAGAAAATAATGATTTAGCGCGCTAAATTGACTGGGCGTAACTTCCAGGTGGTGTTGGATCTAAAATATAAAAAAAGGAGCTTTAGACATATATTAACGACTTTTCACTATTTTATCTAGAGGTCTGAGTGGTGATATTTACAGTACTTATGCGAGTTATCACATAAGTACTCTCTGATTGAACTTATAAAAATATAAATCCTCTATGATCAAGATCCTCGTTGCGACAGATTTTTCAGCTATTGCTGATAATGCTGTTGAATATGCTGCGGCTTTATGTCGGCAGTTTAACGCAAAATTAATAATATATAACGCATTTATTGTTCCTGTTCATGCCGCCAATACATTGCTGACTGCTGAAAGTTTTCAGGAAATGCTTGAAAAAAATCAAGGTAAATTGAAAAAATGTGCGGAGACAGTTAGTGTAAATTATGGTATTCAGGTTGCTTATGAAGCTAGTTATTCATTCGTTGAAGATGAATTGAAAAATCTTTTACTAAAATATGAGGCGAGTCTGGTGGTACTTGGTATGTCCACAAAAAGTTTGGAGCAGGATCTAATGGGCAACACGACTACTGCTGTAATTAAGAAAATGAAATTCCCTGTTTTGGCTATACCATCAGGTGCTAAATTTACAGGAATGAAAAAGATACTATTTGCCTGTGACGTGCTGCAGGGGGTACCCGCTAAGGTACTGGAGCAGGTCAGAAATCTATCCTCAGATTTGCATTCACAGATCGAGGTGTTTTTCGTTGATGAAAAAATAGAAGAGTTAAGAAACAGTGATTCGGCAACGCTGGCTATTGATATTATTAACGATGGTCTTGAGGGTGTTACATATTCTCATAAAAACGTTCGTTCCAGTGCCGTCATAGAAGAAATTGGTAAGGAAATTATAGCTTTCCAAGCAGAGCTTTTAATTATGGTTCCTAAGAAATACGGTTTTTGGGCATCTCTCGTACACAAAAGTAAAACGCGCATGCTAGCTTCTGGTCTGGAAATTCCACTGCTTTCTATTCCACTTTAAGTCGGTTGTTAAGCCTCTTATAGGTGTTTTCGTTATTCCTAATTCTTGCAAATACGGCTAATCAGTAAAAATGGTATGATTAGCCGTTATTTATATAACAATATATAGTCTAATGTTTCCGACGTTTGTGATGTCATCAGGAAATAAAACAAATGTTATATAATACTTAAAATAAGGAAGAAAACATGGAAATAACAGATAGTGAAAATGAAACAATCTTTCCACTTGGAAACCGAGGACCTGAGAACTGGTTCAGTGGTGAGGTGCATGTTCAGACTTTAGTAAGTCCTGAACAAATTGAGGGCTTATATACTGTTGGGCAGGTGACATTCAGCGCTGGCGGGAGAACATACTGGCACACACATCCAATTGGTCAGGTTTTGCTCGTTATCGAAGGAAAAGGATGGTATCAGGAACGTGGTAAACCAGCACAGGTGCTCCAAAAAGGGACAGTAGTCGCTATCCCTAAGGAAGTAGAACATTGGCACGGAGCGTCTGCAGATCATAAAATGGTACACATCGCAGTGTCCAATATTGCTGATGGTAACAGTGTAACCTGGAAAACTCCGGTTACGGGAGATGAATATGCAGAAGTGAATAAGCAATAATCATCCAGCGATTAAACGAAACTATTGACTCGTAAAATCAGGTAAGTCTATTTTGTCTTTTGTAGGGTCTTCGTCTTTACTGGCAAATAACTTACTGATTTTTCTTGCCGGGCGACTTGCTAAAATTCCGGCCATTGTATTAACCACTTTTACGCCAAATTTAGATTTCGGATGGGCAAGCCATGGAACTCCTGGCGGCAGCTTTTGAACGTTATTTACGAAAGGACGCATGCGTTCTTCATAAGCCGCAAAAGCGTCTTTATGCTTCTCATGCCGGGATAGTTCTCCCGCCAATAAGTAAGCACCTACAATTGCTAGCGTAGTACCCATACCTGTAAGGGGTGTAGGGCAATATGCAGCATCACCAATCATGCCTGCACGACCGTTAAACCATCTTGGTGCATGTACCTGGCTAACACCATCAAAATATACATCATCATTTTTTTCAACTTCTTTCATCAGTCGGTTTTCTTCCCAGCCGGCGCCGGAAAGTTTTTCTTTTAATACCTTTTTCTGTTCGCTGTTCGATAGGTTTTGATAACTCAAATTATCAGAAAGAAAGCTAAATGATGCCCGCACGGTACCCTGGTTATCGGGACGGATTACCATAACCCTTGACCCCGGTGCTGTATACCAACGGGCCCACTTTGTATCTGTATCGTTTTTAGGGATTGTGTACCATGCATTATATAGTCCGACGAATTTAATTTCCGGTTCATCTCCAAATAGGAGATATCTTGTTGTAGAACGAACGCCTTCTGCGGCTATCAGCAAATCAAAAATATCTATTCTTCCGTCGTTAAAAGTTGTGGTGACTCTGTCATCACCCTGGTCAATGGCTGTGATGTGTATCCCAAAGACATACTTCACTTTCTTTTTTGTTGCGTTGTATAATATATTTACCAGGTCACCTCTTAAGATTTCTGCCTCACTTGTAAACCCATTGGCGCCGTCTATTGGGAATGCAGCTTCTACCTGGTTGTTTTTGTTTACAAACTGCAGGCCTATCTCGCCTGTATTAGCTGCAAGGATTTCGTCTTCTAAACCCATTAGTCTGGTTATAGAGCGACCAGCACCTCTTATATCCAGATTCTGGCCACCTAGTCTTAATGATTTGGAACGTTCTATTACAGTTACATCGAAGCCATATTTGGCTAACCAGAAAGCCAGGGTTGGGCCTGCAATACTTGCTCCGGACACCAGAACTTTTTTATTTCCACTTTTCATATTCTTGATTAATTAAAGGTAACCGTTATATGATTTTGCTCATTAATATCATGGTGATGGCAATCCCGTGTGATGCGCAGGCCGGCCCTGATAATCAAACCTGCAGAACATTTGAATCGGTTAATCGTTATTTTAAAACAAAATAAGTCTTATGAGTCCAAATCTATTGACGCAACCTCTGGAATCCACAAAAAAAATACTTCCTATTATTCTAGGTACCGCCATTTTCATGCAGATGCTCGATTCGACGATCCTGAATACATCATTACCGGCCATAGCTAAAGATTTTAATGAGTCGCCATTGAATATGCAGAATGCGATCATTAGTTATGTGCTGACTCTAGCTGTATTTATGCCGGTTAGCGGATTTCTTTCAGATAAATTCGGCACCAAAAAGGTCTTCATTTTTGCATTGGTCTTATTTAGTGCAGGCTCTCTGTTTTGTTCACTTTCTCATAATCTGATACAGTTGGTAATTGCAAGGATGATACAGGGGGTGGGTGGTAGTTTAATGATTCCCGTCGGAAAACTGGCGCTAATCAAAACTTTCCCAAAAAATGAATTATTAAAAGCAATGAACTATGCTATTATTCCTGCGTTAATCGGTCCAGTTCTAGGGCCATTGGTGGGTGGCTATATGGTCGATTACTTATCATGGCACTGGATTTTCATAATTAATATACCTATTGGCCTAATTGGAATTGTTTTGAGCATTCGTTTTATGCCTGACTATAAATCTCCGATTATTGATTTTGATCTGAAAGGTTTCCTCATTTTCGCTGCAGCTTCCTTGCTATTATCGGTAGCCCTTGAGTTATTTGGTAATACGCTCTATGTTACGCCGGTGTTACTAGTCTTCTTATCTGGATTTTTAATGTTGTATTTCTATTATCGCCATGCTTCGACGGATAACAATCCTATCTTTCCTTTGAACCTGTTTAAAGTGAGAACATTCAGAGTTGGTATTGTAGGTAATCTGGCTACGCGCCTGGGAATTAGTGCTATTCCACTTTTACTCCCTATGATGATTCAGATTGCTTACGGAAGATCGGCGGTAACTTCTGGATGGATAGTGGCACCAATGGCTATCACAGCCATGTTCGGCAAATCTGCGGTAATTGGAATTTTAAATCGGTTTGGTTATCGGTTAACCTTAATGACTAACACTTTTATTATTGGCATTTTAATTTGTTGTATGGCTATACCGGGGGTAAACGCGTCGATCTACTGGTATATGCCTATTATTGCGATATTGGGGTTCTTCAACTCGATCCAGTTCACGGCAATGAACACCATTTCTATTGCCGACTTGCGCCAATATCATACCAGTAGCGGGAATTCGTTGATTTCAGTTAATCAGCAATTGGCCATTGGTTTTGGTATTGCCTTTGGACTCATCGTGCTGAAGATTTTCAGGGCGATGTAACACTAATAAATGACGAGATTCATAATGCGTTCAGATATACTTTTTTAGTAGTTGGACTATTAACTATCATTTCAGGATTAATTTTTAGAAGGCTTCATTTTAAAGATGGCGATAATATGAAATCTGAGGATAAACAATAATAGCCGATTCTTATGAATATTATTCCTAACGGGTTTTCACCGATCCATTACAAACGTCTCCTTCAGGAATACCATCTACCCAAACTTTAAGAACTTTGATGCGATCTCTGGTTAATGATGTCAGGTAGGTCGCCCTACATAATGATTCCGCAGTTCCATACTGTCCTTTTTCAGGAAATCTGGCCTCTAGATCGGCGTCTCGAAGTTTGAGCCAAAGACGTTGAGCAGTCTTTATATTTTTTATAAACTTAGTCTTTGATGCATATTCTTTAAGTATAGTTTGATATACCTTGTTGAGTTCATTATCGGCCTGTTTATAATTAACGGCGGCGGAACTATTCATTCCAAACTGTGACTGACCAAATGAATTACTGCAGAACAGCGTTAGGCTTAATGCTACAGATAATAAAAGAGTGAAATGCGTAGAGAGTTTGCTTTTGTTAGTTTTCATAGCTTGGAGTTATTTAACAGATCATTGTACCTGTCCCGAAGGCTTGAGTCAAATACTTGTTCACTACATTCTGAGACCGGAAATTGTTTGGTTTTCTACCTGTTTGCGTTAATTTGGATTCGACTCAGTCAAGGGAGCGGTAGTTAATTATGTCACGTATACCGTACTCTTGGATTTTTGTCATCATTGTTATGCTTTTTCATAATGTCAGTTGCAAATTTCGTGCTGAATATGCTGAAACCTAATTCATTTTCTCAGCGTACCGGTCGATAAATATCTATTGTTAATAATTATATGTTAATTGATAATTATCAAAAGTTCTTTTTAAGTATTTTGTGCGACCAAATAGAAGCTAAATCGTTTAATATGAAAAAAAGATGCACGAGTTTGCTGTTGATAATCCTGTTTTTATCTACCGCAGTTAAGAGTCAGACGAGCAAAACAAATACGAAGTATGTAAATACTTTTATCGGAACAGAGGCAGTTACAGATCCAAAGATTCTTGGATTTGAGTTGCCAGAAGACTGGAGAGCTTGGTCTGGACTTACTTTTCCAGGTAGTTCATTACCAAATGCAATGGTTCAGCTCAGCCCTATGACAAAATACCAGCCGGCGGGTGCCGGGTATGAATATGAAGATTCTGTAATAGTCGGGTTTACTCATACGAATAAAGGACATTGGAACTTAGGAAATATTCCTGTACTGCCTATGTCAAATCCAGGCTCAAAAGCAGGTTCCCGTTTTTCTCATAAAAACGAAAGCGCCGAGCCAGGTTATTATCAGGTATATCTTGAAGATTATAAGGTGAATGTCCGTCTGACATCAACATTAAGAACTGGTTATCATAGCTATGAGTATACTAATAATCATAGCAGACAGGTATTGTTCGACTTATCAAAAGCACTTAGTGGCGTAAATAACTGGAATATTGAGCAGGTAAGTAAATCTGCTCTAAAAGGATTTCAAGGGGGAGAGAACGTCTACTTTTACGCAGTTCTGAATACAGATATTGAAAAGCTGGAAATCAAATCCACAGGCGAAAAAGACGGCTATGCAATAGTGCACTTGGCGGATGGAGGAAAAGGCCCGGTAGAGCTTAAAATAGGATTGTCATTTGTAAGCACAGCCAATGCAAAAGCGAATCTGGATAAAGAGATCGGTAATAAATCGTTTGAGTCCATTCGTAGTGAGGCACACAAGACCTGGGAGAAAATGCTGTCGGCCGTTCAAGTGAAAGGTGGAACAGAGAAACAAAAGGTGATGCTTTATTCTTCTTTGTATCGCTCACTTCTGTGGCCTGCACTGCGTAGTGATGTGAACGGTGAGTTTAAAGATGCTAAGCATACAGTTGTCAAAGCAGATAATTACAAATACTATACCGAACCGTCTTTATGGGATACTTACCGCAATAAGGATGTTCTTTTAGGGTTAATGTCTCCGCAGGTTACTACTGACGTGATTAAATCAATGAAGGACGTCGGAGACAAGACTGGATTTATTCCTACCTTTTTTCATGGTGACCATGGAGCTTCCTCCATTGCTGGTGCTTATCTGAGGGGGATCGATAATTTTGATGTTAAAGGTACCTACGACATTCTGTTAAGAAATGCAAATGTATCACCCGGAGCGCGTCCTTTCCTGGATGAATATCTTAAAAAGGGTTTTATATCTGATCCGGATGTCGATAATCCTCATGTGGAAACCAAGGCCAGAGCGGGAGTATCTAAAACCCTGGAGTATGCTTATGATGATTATTCGCTTGCGCAGATGGCAAAAAAGCTAGGTGATACAGCCAATTACAGAATCCTGATGGCAAGATCTAATAATTATAAAAATATGTTTGATCCTTCTACACGGTTTATGAGGGGCAGACTGGAAAATGGAGACTGGATCACACCTTTTAATCCACAATATCCCTACTATGAGTACATGTATCGTGAGGCTAATGCCTGGCAAGTATCATTTTACGCACCTCATGATATGAAAGGTCTGATTGCGTTATACGGAGGAGATAAAGGCTTTGAGTCCAAGCTGGATTCGTTATTTACCCTGCCGTGGAATCCAAAGTATATAGCCAGAAATGTGGAAAGTATGATCGGGCAGTATTGCCACGGTAATCAGCCCGATCATGAAGCACCATTTTCTTATCATTTTATTGGAAAACCTGAGAAGTCCCAGAAAGTAATTGATAACATCCTGAATAATTTATATGGTATAGGTGAGCATGGTTTAGCACTTTGTGGTATGGATGATGCTGGAGAATTGTCCTCCTGGTATGTATTTACTGCATTAGGTTTTTATCCATTTTCGGCCACCGATGCCGAGTATATCGTGACTGCCCCACTATTTGACGAGGTTAAATGGACAACGCCAAATGGGAAGGTACTAACGATCACAAAACCTGAAAAGGGAAGGGCTATTACCGAAATAAAAGTTAATGGAGAAAAAAATAAAGGCTATTTTATCTCTCACGATCTGTTTAAAAACGGAGGTAAAGTAGAGATAATCACGGAAAAACTTTAGCGGCAGGCAGGCTGACGTGTTTGTTTAATTTTTTCCTGTATTGTGTTGTACTATAATTAGTTGAAACTGTACGGAGTGATATTTGTTCTTGATAAAACTTATATTACAGACTAAATACATTTAAACTTATGAATTCACGTCGGGATTTTTTACAAAAGTTAGGCGGATCCGCCCTGGCCTTACATCTGGCATCCGTTAATAGTTGGGCTGCCGGTAAGAATGAATATAATGAACTTTATGACGGGCCAGTTTTGCGGGTAGCGATAATGGGTTTGGGCGGGTACGGTAGCCGTGTTGCCGAAGCGATGCAATCATGTGTTAAAGCTAAACTTGTCGGTGTGATTAGCGGTACGCCTTCGAAAGTCAAAGACTGGCAAAGCAAGTATGGGATTTTAGAGAAGAACTGTTACAATTATGAGAATTTTGACAGAATCATCGAAAACCCTGATATTGATGCCGTATATGTGATAACGCCTAATGCTTTACATCATGACCACGTAATACGTGTAGCTAAAGCGGGTAAACATGTAATTTGCGAAAAGCCAATGGCTTTGAATGCAAGAGAAGGACAGGAAATGATTGACGCCTGTAGAAAAGCAAACGTTAAACTGCTGGTTGGCTACCGTATGCATTTTGAACCCAAAACACTTGAAATTATTAAAATGAGAAAGAATGGAGATTTTGGGAAAATTACATTCTTTCAGGGCTTGTGTGGTTTTAAAATTGGTGATCCTAAACAATGGCGATTGAATAAACAAATGGCTGGTGGTGGAGCGCTTATGGATATTGGAATATACGCTATCAACGGTGCGCGTTATATGGTTGGTGAAGAACCTGTATGGGTCACCGCACAAGAAACCAAAACAGATCCTGTACTATTTAAAGAGGGGGTTGATGAAACTATTCAATTTCAATTTGGGTTTCCCAGCGGCGCGACAGCTTCTTGCTTATCAACATATAACATGAATAATCTGGACCGGTTTTTCCTGAATGGCGATAAAGGATTTGCAGAACTGCAGCCCTCTACCGGTTATGGTCCAATTAAAGGCCGTACAAATAAAGGTGAATTAACCCAGCCTGTAACCACTCATCAAACCGTACAGATGGAAGAAATGGCTGGGATCATTCTAGAAGGAACCCCCCCAGTTGTGCCTGTAGATGGCGAAGAAGCTTTGAAAGATTTAAAAATCATTGACGCGATCTACCTGGCGGTTAAAACGAATAAAAAGATTACCCTTAATCTTTAGGATGGGATATGGAAAATACCCGAGTATTTAAAATGCCCTTCGCTGGGGTTTACCCGCATTATATTCAAAAAGCGGAAAAAAAAGGACGTACAAAAGATGAAGTAGACGAGATTATATTTTGGCTTACGGGATATGATGCACAAACATTGCAACAAAAACTAGATAGCAGAATAGATGTTGAAACCTTTTTTGAGCAAGCACCACAGATAAATCCTAATACTTCAAAAATCACTGGTGTAATCTGTGGCTACCGTGTCGAAGAAATTGAAGACCCGATAATGCAAAAGATACGCTATCTGGATAAGCTGATTGACGAATTGGCGAAGGGTAGGGGAATGGAGAAGATTTTAAGGAAGTAGGTCGAGTATTCTTTAAACTAAACGGTATACTTTAATGAATTTTTATGCCGCACAGAAATTTGTGACCAGATGATTTGGGACATCAATTTCAATTGCTATATTATGATACTATCACGGCACGGATTTGGCGTGTAGCAAATGGGAACTGAAACAACTTAAATCGATAAAAAAGGAATATAAATATGTTAGTTATTAGAAATTTTGAAGAGTATAAATCTTATTTAGGCAAAGAAATAGGGGTTTCGAAATGGCATAAAATAGATCAACACCAAATAAATAAGTTTGCCGATGCGACTCTCGATCATCAATGGATTCATGTAGATAAAGAAAGAGCTGAAAAAGAGGGGCCATTTAGTGCGACTATTGCACATGGATACTTAACCTTATCACTCATTCCATATTTATGGAAACAAATTGCTGATGTTCAGAATATTAAGATGGAAATAAATTACGGGATTGAACAGTTTAAATTCGGTCAGGCTGTAGTAGTAGATAGTGAAGTGCAGTTAAAAGCTAAGCTTAAGTCGATAGTAAATCTTAGAGGTACCACTAAAGTGATTATTGAAGCCACACTTATCATAAAAGATCACGCCAAGCCTGCCTATACAGGAGACGTTATATTTTTATATCATTTTATTTAGTCAATATCTCTAATCCAAATTGAGAAAAAGATCGTATGTAAACAATTAATTAATATAGGCATACAATTGTTTTTACAAATGATATAAACAAAATGAGCTTTATAATGTAGTGTATTTTAATGAATTCAAATATCAAACCCAATTTAACTGATCAGGTGCTTCTGGAAAAAGTAGTGGAAGCAGCGAATACCGGGATAGTAATTACCGATAATCTATTGCCTGATAATCCTATCATTTATTGCAATCCGGCATTCGAACGGCTTTCTGGTTATAGCCGTGAAGAGATCATTGGGCATAATTGCCGTTTTTTGCAAAATCAGGATCGCAAACAGGAATCCCGAAAAACGGTGCGTGAAGCAATCGCCAGAGGAGAGAGCTGTATGGTTGAATTTAGAAACTACAATAAGAGTGGTGAGCTATTTTATAATGAACTATATCTCTCTGCCGTGAAGGATGATAAAGGATGCGTAACCAATTTTATTGGAATCCAGAATGATATCACAGACAGAAGAAAAGCTGAACAGGCCTTACAATTATATTATAATGAGACAGACCGTAAAGTCGTAGAGCGAACCCGGATGTTGAAAGAGAATGAAGAATACCTGTCCAGTATTGTAGAAACTATAAGAGAGAGCTTACTGGTGATGGATAAGGATTACCATATTCTGAGTGCAAATAGTCATTTCTTGAATACATTTAAAGTATCTATTAGTGAAACTAAGGGTAAAATGCTGTATGAATTAGGAAACGGACAATGGGACATCCCTGAACTTAGAAAGATGATGCTGGAAATTCTTCCTACAAACAACCCTGTACTGGATTATGAAGTGGAGCATGAATTTCCTCATATCGGAAAGAAGCTGATGTTGCTGAATGCACATCGGATTGAACTGGAGGGGCAGTTTAAGGATAGAATTCTACTGGCTATTGAAGATATTACTGAGCGTAAAGCTATAGAACAGCGCAAAGATGATTTCCTGTCTATTGCGAGCCACGAACTGAAAACCCCTTTGACTACCGTGCTTGGCTACGTACAAATGATGCAACGCCTGATGCCCGAAACTGTGAGTGATAAGTTCAGATCAGTGGTCGATAAGACTGGGGTTTATGTAGACAGGTTGAACCAATTATTGGCGGAACTGCTCGATGTGTCCCGGATACAAACCGGTAATCTGGAATTACATATGGAATCTTTTGATTTCGATAAGATGGTCATTGATACTATTGACGGGCTAAAGGCTGCGACACCGGGTTATAACATAATTTTAAAAGGTAAAGTTGAAGCCGTTTTTAATGGCGACGAAATGCACTTAGTCCAGGTTCTGACCAATTTAATCAGTAACGCAATTAAATATTCGCCTGAATCACATGAGGTCGAGGTCTACGTATCTAAAGTAAGTAACTTTGTTAAAGTCTCCGTAAAGGATAAAGGTATGGGGATTAAAGAAGGTGAATTGAAAAAAATATTCGAGCGGTTCTACCGCGTTGGTGAGATACAAAAACGCTATCCTGGTATGGGAATTGGTTTATATATCTGTGATCAGATCGTTAAAAACCATGGAGGTACGTTATGGGCTGAAAGCAAAATAGGAGAGGGCTCTGTTTTTAGTTTTACTTTACCAATAAAGGATTATACGGGAGAGGCGAGCAATGGTTAAGAAAATTATGATTTGTGACGATGATAACGGGATATTGGAAATGATGGAAATGATCATTGAAGAGTTTGGTTTCGATGTGTTTACAGAAGCAAATAGTGTAAATGTTTTAAAACGGCTGGAGTCAGAAAAACCTGATCTGTTATTATTGGATATATGGATGCCTGTTCTTTCCGGAGACCAGGTTTTAAAGACGATTAAAGCGGAGCCGAAGTTTTCATCTTTACCGGTAATTATGTACTCTGCCAGTGCAGAAGGTCATATCATTGCAGAGAAATCAGGTGCCTCTGATTACATCGCAAAACCATTTGATATGAATGATCTGGAAGCTAAAATAATAGCCCTGTTATAAAATATTTTATTCGTTTGCTACTGCTTATTTTATACTTAAATGGAAATCGAATTACAATCATCTGCCACTTACCCTTTTGGTTCAAATGTTCATTTTGCTTATCAGGTCGTCACTGCCGAACTTCTATATCTGCATCCTGATTTTCATTGGGTTATTGATCAGCAAGCTAATCTGAAACTGCATGATGTACTGATGTCCGCCATTCACCCCGATGATTGGGCAGAATTAAAAAATGTTTTTGACAAAGCCATTGGAGGAAAATTCAGCGGCAGCGTGAAAATAAAGTTTGATACGACCCTGGGGTTTCGTTGGCTCCAGATCTGCCCGTTTATAGCCAGTCAGCATGGAAATCTTATTTTACTGGGAAGCATAACCGAGATTACAGATGAAGTTGCTAATCATGAGATTATTGCCCGTTATACAAATAAGAAGAACTCAATATTACATATGCTTGCCCATGACCTGCGGGGACCACTGAATATCGCCAAGTCGGTTACCAAGCTAATAGATGGTGAAATAGAGGAACCCCAAATACAGAAAAAAACGCAATACATTGCAGGGATTCTTCAGCAGGCAATTGATCTGATAGCAGACTTATTGAACAGAGAGTTTCTGGAAACCACCGAAGTGATTTTAGTTAAGAAAAAAGTAGACATCGTATGTAAACTCAATGAATACCTGGAGGAATGCAGACGATCGGAAGATCTTGCCAAACTCAGTTTCAGATTGCTGAGATCAAATGAGGAAATATTTATTGAACTGGATGATGCAAAATTCATGCAGATTATAAATAATCTGATTTCCAATTCATTGAAATTTACCCGGCCACCTGGAGAAATCATTTTAGAAGTGATAGATGCTGGAGATCAGGTTCAATTTAGCTTTTCTGATAACGGTATAGGTATTCCTGAAAATCAGCTAGACGAAATCTTTGAGGAATTTACTGCCTCACGCAGGCCTGGCCTGAATGGCGAGCCTACTTTAGGACTCGGCCTGTCAATAGTTAAAACCATTGTCGGTTGGCATGGCGGAACTATTTGGTGTGAAAGTGTGGAAGGTTCCGGTACTACTTTCCATTTTATACTTCCAAAAAGCCATTGATGCATTATCCATCTGATTTTAACTTTGTCTTATTATTTAAATTCCCTTGAGCATTGCTTATCTTGTATCTGAACCTCAGATAATTCGATCATGAAAACTACCACTCAATCCTGGCCGGTACTAGATTACGAAAAGTATAATAATACACTCGCAACAGTCCATTTATGGACACAGATTGTTGGTAAAATCAGGCTGTCAAATTCTCCCTGGGTCAATCACTCCTGGCATGTAACACTCTATGTCTCTTCGAGAGGCCTCACTACCGGAAGCATTCCTTATTCCAATGGTATATTTCAATTGGATCTTGATTTCATATCGCATGAGTTGATCGTTTCTTCGAGTGACGGCCAGCGAGAGATCATATTGCTTTATCCGCGCACTGTAGCTAGTTTTTATAAGGAGCTTTTAAGTAAACTTGAACTCATGGGAATTGAAGTAGCCATTTATGCTTCTCCCAATGAGGTTGACCCTGCAATTCCTTTTATGCAGGACGAAATACATAAAAGTTATGACGCAGTTCAAATGAACTTACTTTGGATGGCTCTAGTTAAAATAGAAAAAGTCTTCACCAGGTTTCGGGCCGGTTTCACGGGGAAGGTAAGCCCTGTGCATTTTTTTTGGGGTGCCTTTGATTTGGCTGTGACCCGTTTTTCCGGTAGGGAGGCACCAATCCATCAGGGCGGAGCACCAAATATGCCAGATAGGGTCATGCAGGAAGCATATTCCCATGAGGTCAGTAGTTGTGGCTTTTGGCCAGGTAGTGAGCTGTCTCCGTCACCGGCATTTTATTCTTATTGTTATCCGACTCCTGAAGGGTTTGGAAAGCAATCTGTACAGCCCGCCGAAGCATTTTATAGTGAAGAAATGGGCGAATTTTTCCTTACTTATGATGTAGTGCAGCGCTCAGGAAATCCCGAGGAATTACTAATGCAGTTTCTGGTATCAACTTATAAAGCCGCGGCTATTACAGGGAACTGGGACAAGGAGCTGGAGTGTAATCTAAGACATTTTGAACGATAGCTAATCCATATTGATTAATCTGTTAAAAATGCAAATTCGGGTACAATGACTGCCGGACATCTAGCGTTACCAAGTATGTCGCTGATGACCGTTCCATACTGGAAATCATCATTGTTACGTGCACGGTAACCTCCCATAACGACCATCAAAATATTTTCTCTTTCGGTAATCAGATTGGTAATATTGTCTGCAAGCGACCCTCCTTCGACAAGACATTCTATCTTTGGTTGATATACATTCTCTGATGCAGCTGTAAGTTGATTAAGGCGTTCTGCTTCCCTTTTCAATTTGGATAGGCTATTTTCCCGGAGTGCAGGGTAATCAGTGTCAGGCCAGTTGTCAAAGGTAGAAACTGGTATGAAATAGGAGTGGAACAGCAACAGGTTAGCCTGAAACTTACCGGCTAATACCAAAGAATATTCAGCTGCATTTCGTGCACAACTGCTGAAATCGGTCAACACAATTATAGTTTTAAGATCTTGATCACTCATAGAATTGGTTTGATTAGTTGAGTTATTAAAGTTACTGTGTTATTACGATATGAAAATGATAATACTCACCTAATTTACTGATAACGAGCATCTTTTTTATCAGACAAACATATCAGTTTTTTTTCTACATTATTTCATTACATTTGCGGCGCTTTTGGTTCCAGGAATAACGCCCAGGATTAAAAGGGAATACAGTGAAAATCTGTAACTGTCCCGCAACTGTAAGCGCCATAACGATTTTCTAATCTAGCCACTTTTCTGCTTCGACAGAATGGGAAGGCTTGAAAGTCGGGCGTGAGTCAGGAGACCTGCCTTTAGCAATATGATTTCATAGCTTCCGGGGATTGAAGCTAGGATGAGACTTAAAATATTGTATTTCATTTCCTTGTTTAACTGTTTGCTGTGGGGTTGCAACTCATATTTGCATTTCGTCAGGGATAATACTTTCGCTTCCTATGAGAATAAAATTAATTCCAGCGCTCTTTGTGCTATCAATCGTTACTTTTTCCTGTAAGAAAGAACAAACGGAAGGAGAGAGAGAATTACCTCCTGTGGTAAACCAATCACCTTATCTAAACAAAATTTATGAGTTTAGACCCGCTCCCGGACAATTTACTAATGAGGGAGGTAATAATGACCTTGCCAAAACAGATATTCTTGTAGGTGCTGTGGGCAATGGGCTGGTATCATTAGGAGGTTATGGTGGTTATATCGTCTTTGGTTTCGATCACGCTGTTACGAATGGACCTGGTGTTGATCTGGGGATTCATGGCAACCCCTTAATTGGGTTAGGGGTGGAGTTTTCGGAACCTGGCATAGTGAGCGTGATGCAGGACAAAAATAAAAATGGCTTACCAGATGATGAATGGTTTGAGCTGGCGGGAAGTGATTATAATGCGTCAACAACCATTAAAAATTATAAGATCACTTACTACAAACCAGCAAGCCTGACTGATGATATCCGTTGGACTGACAACCAGGGTAAGGACGGTCTGGTGCTGAGAAATCAGTTTCATAAACAGGATTATTACCCGGGCTGGGCAACTACCGATGAAATATCTTTTACCGGTACCTTAGTTCGTAACACATTAACGCCAGGATCTATTATCACAAATAAACCTTTGGGTATCGGATACTCGGATAATGGATCGAGTGAATATTTAAGCCTGCAGGAGCAGTTTGGACGCGGTTACAATACTTTTGACATCGATTGGGCTGTAGATAGCAATGGAAAGAAAGTTGCGTTAGATGCGATCGATTTTGTTAAGGTTTATACAGGACAGAACAGTAATGGAAATCCTTTTAGCCCTGATAATAATAATCCGAGGTCCCGTTTTGTCGGCGAAATATCAACAGAATTTGCGGGCGCCGCAGACCTCAAATTACTAAAGAAATAAACAACAAACTATACAATGAAACAATTTAACATCAGACAACTACTTTTTGCTGCATTAATTGTCACTACAAGCTTATACTCTTGTAAAAAAGACAATGTTGATAGTCCGGAAATTGATCCCTCAGGGGCCAAATACGACAATGGGTTTTTCGTTATCGGAGAAGGTTCATATGCAAGAAATGCCGGAGCAATTAATTTCTACAGATACGGGGATGATACGTTGAGCATAAGGGCTTATGAAAAAGAAAATCCAGGTAAAATACTAGCAAATAATTCGCAAAGCAGCACGCTGCAATTTGCTTCAGTAATTAATAACAGCATTTACTTGATTAGCAAAATGAACGGGCCGATTGTTAAAGTAAGCGCGTCGACTTTAAAAGAAGAAGCCAGATATGTTCAGGAAACCAGTAATTGGAGAAGTATTATTCAGGTAGACGGAAACCGCGGACTTTTAAGTGCGGGTGATGGTGTTTACCAAATTGATTTAAACAATCTTGCTATTCAGAACAAATTGATTAACGTAAGTGCGGTAAACACAGGTGACATGTTGAAGAATGGCGATTATGTTTATGTATTGCAAAGTAACGGTGCTAAAATCTTGTCTGCCAGTAACTATTCATTCGTGAAAAGTTTTTCTAACCTGAGCCGTGGTTTTGCAGAGACGCCAAATGGTAAAGTATGGGCCTCGACAGGTAGCCGCTTAATTGCAATCGATAGTAAATTGGATACTGTAGGAGTGGCTATTCCAGTAAGTCTAGGGTCATCTGGTTTAGATGCACCTACAAGAATAACCGCTTCAACGAAAGAGAATGCTGTTTTTTATCATTCTGGCAAATCAATCTATAAGTATATTGACGGTAATGCATCTACATTGGCTAAGCCTTTTATTACCATTACTGAAGATCCATTTATGGTTTATGGCGCTATCCGGTACGATAGAAACAAAGATTATATTGTTGTTAATGGAATTCAGGGCTACGGCGCTGCTTCAACAGTTAATTACCTGTTAATTTATAATGCTTCGACTGGTGCTTTAGTTAAGAAAATAAAATACGGTGGAGACGGCGTTACAGTAGATTTTAGTAAGATCTTCTTTCCTGATCTGACTGTATTTCACTAAGTCTTACTAAATCAACGTATTAAATGCTTAAAGCGGGCGTGTCACATACGATGACACGCCCGCTTTTTGGAATCGATAAAAAAAGATGGAGGGAAGAATCTTCAATTTCCCGATTTTGAGGTAAAAAATAGGCAGTAATATCATCATGGTCGTAGAATTACAGATGTCTGCCAGTCAGACATTTACAGGTGCTATAGCAAATAAATTAAACGACTTGTTCTATAATGGATTCAGATTTGCTAAGCTGTAAAAAACGATATATGTTACTTAAAAAGCGGATTCCTTTTAGTTATATCTTCAATAAGGTAAAACTCGAATTATTTCATGTACTAATCATTGGACTTGTTGTCTATTATCTTACGACCAAATTCAGAGAATTTATTCCGGTGATGCCCTTAGGTATTCCTGCATTTCTGGGTACGGCGATATCGGTTATACTTTCCTTTAAGCTCAATCAATCCTATGACAGATGGTGGGAAGCGAGGAAGATATGGGGGAGTATTGTAAATGATAGCAGAAGTTTTATACTGCAGTTGCAGTCATTTGTTATCAAGCCTAATGCAGATGATATAAAGAAAATTGCATACAGACATATTGCGTGGTGTTATAGCCTGAGTCAATCATTAAGAGGCCAGGACGGTGCCGCAAATCTGAATGAATATTTATCCGTTGAAGACGTAAACAGCTTGGAAAAACATCACAATAAGCATTTAGCTATTCTCCAGTTGAATGCGCAACATGTCGCAGATCTAAAAGAGCGTGATAAGCTCCATGTTTTTAATCATGTTCAGATAAACAACTCCATGGTTAATTTTTCTAATGCTATGGGAATGGCAGAGCGGATTAAAAGCACTGTGTTTCCGTCCACTTACAGGTATTTTTTACATTTAATTATCTACCTCTTTTTGATTACACTTTCTATCTCGCTCCGCGATATTAAAAGCTATTTTGAAATACCACTTTTGCTGGTGATTTCTGCAGCTTTTTTTCTGCTGGAGAAGACCGCAAGCCACCTTGAAAATCCGTTCAGTAATTTGCCTACCGATACTCCAATGACGACGATCTGTAATACCATTGAAATTAATATCAAAAACTTACTGAACGAAGAAGTGAATACTGCGCCCGCGGTTTCTGAATCTTTTTATATTTTGTAAAGATCGTAGGACTGTAAATGAATCCCTATTTCACATTTACAGTTACATAAGCCTTGTTGCCAGCTTTGTCTTGTAATGGAATAGTAAATATGCCTTTAGACTCATTTTCCGATGTGGCTATATTTAAAATGTCGTATTTTTTGTCCTTGTCGCCTTTTGCTATCATAGTGAGTTTCTTGAAAATAGGAGATGATTGTTCTCCAACTATTTTCCACTCACCAGCTCCCTGCTTGATGATGACAGAGATGATTTGATCATTTATCGCTGTTATTTCAAGGGTTCTACCGTAGAAATCATAAGCAGTAGTCACATAGACTTCAAACTTCGCTTTAGCACCTCTTTTATCTACTATTTTATAATAAGAATTTCCTGGCTTTAATGCATTAACTTTCAGTTCGTCATTTTCAACGACTATTACCTCGGCAGAGGTGCCTTTTATTTTTTCAATAGTGTATCCTCCCTCTCCAAAGTTGATATCCTTCATTGTATATGAAGTTCCATTATCAATGAATATCCCATATGCTGATGGGGTGAGAGATTTTGCAGACGAATTGATTACAACCGATGCACTTTGACTGTCTTTATCTGTGACTGTGATGCTCGCTGTATTTTTGAGCAGATTTACTTTTACCTTATTTCCTTCGACTGTCGCTCTGGCATCCTCATCGTCGGATACACTTACGGTATAGCCTCCATTCCCGTCCAGAATTTCAAATTCGAAATCTATATTACTGGTGTAAATATGTCCCGGTTTAATTGAAAGGGAAAGTTCCTTTATTACCGCTTCGGGTTCTGCAATTAAATCATCTTGTGAACTACAGCCGGCAAAGACACTAGTTATAAGTAACAGGATTAAAACTTTTTTCATACAGTCTGATCAGTAAATATATTTTGGATAATACAATATAGAATTAAGAGTTGTGGTTCTTCCAACTGAAACTGTATTTATCGTGTTACTTTTAATCTTAAACGAATAATAAGTCTTTTGAATAAATGAAACATTTGAACTGTATCCCCTGGTCTGTTTGTTGTAGTTTCAGGAAACTATTTTTCTAACATGAACGAACAATGAAGGAACTTTGAATTGATTGTGGACTACACAAGCACATAACTGATCGTTAACTAAAGGTTAATTGTGTGTTTTTGTTAACATAGAATTAGAAATTGCCAAATAAATTTCGATAAAAAAAGGGGGATCCGTCCAGATCCCCCTTAAGTATATTAAGCACCAACCCAAAGGTTAAAACCCGTATCTCAAACCAATTTGAAATTGATAAGGATTACCTGAAGGATTAACAATACCAGCATTGTTTACTCTGTAATTGAATGACTTAGTTGTTGCATCGTAATTTGGAACTGCGGGCACTGCTGGAGAAGTAGCTGTTGCTGGCTTCTCAGCGCTACCATTTAAAGCATATAGTGCCTGGGTGCCTAAAGATTCATTTACGCCCCATTTTTTGTTCAGTAAGTTTGCAAAGTTGAAGATATCTCCAGAAACTTCCAGGTTATGGTTTTTGTATAGTTTGAATTTCTTACTGACTCTTAAATCTACAATACCAAAGAAATCATTCACGCCACCATTACGTTGCGCAATTTGTCCCGAATATTTGTTGATATATTCTTTCAAGCTCTGACTTGCATTAGGATTATCTAAGATTGCTTGTAAACCATTGCGGACATTCTGTGGTATAGCAGAATTGTTTTTATCAAAGACGAAAGCCAGGTCATTGGTGGCTACAAAATCACCGTTGTTGTTAGTACCCGATAGCAAGCTATAACGCGTACCGCCAATTCCAGAATAACGTACCCCAACTGTTACACCGTAGAAAGTTGGAAGCGTACCATAGATAACGATCTTTTTTCTGAATTGATTATCAGAATAAGTCATGTTGCTCAAGTTTCTCGGGTCATCTTTTACCGGTAAAGATAAAGTGGCAGAATTTGCTACGTTACCGTTATAAGAGGTATTATCTTTTGCGTCATTCCAAGTATAACTTGCAGATATTTCACCATCTCTGAAATACTTCCACGTTGCGTCTAAAACTACTGCAAACTGATTTACTTTACCCTGACTGTTCAATTCCAGGACACGGCCGAATTTATTGCTGATACGGCCGGTTTTCCAGTCCGGAGAACCGTTGCTTGGCATTTCAGGTACGAAAACGCCGCGGTTATCTTCGTTAGGTAAGGTAAAGTATGGATCGGCAGACATATTCCTGTCGACATACATATAATTGTTGCGCCCTAATGTTGCATAACCTGTAATTCCAACTTTTAAGTTATCGCTAATTAGTCTGCTATATGATAAGTTAGCTTTATATACCACTGGTATTTTTGCATCTGCGGCATAAGTATTGATCGTTGGTAATTGTAAAGCTGTTAACGTAGGAGCAGAAACCGAACCATCTCTGTATCCCGGGAAATTAGGTGTAGGAACGTCTTTATTAAATACATCTACAGTGGCAAGATGTTTACCGTCAAAAGTTAAGTTGTTAATCGTTACATAGTTGTTTACATCTGAGCCAAAAATTCCTGCCCCAAAGCGAAGAAAATCAGTTCTGTTCTCATTAATATCCCAGTTGAACTGAATTCTTGGCTGAATTAAAAACTGCTTCAATTCATGATCAGTTCTAACACCCAGCTCGCTAAATAAGGTTTCGTTTAACGGTGATTTTGGATAAGAGCTATAATCAAGGCGTAAACCTCCAACGAAGTCAAGGCCTCTCGCTAATTTCGTTTGCATCTGACCGTAAAGTGCTGTATTCCAGATTCCGGCTTTAACTGTTGGGTCTGCAACTAAAGGTACTTCACGATAAAATCTGTTTGGAACCAGGTTTCTAAAGTTATCCAGGGAAGAGCCGGCAGTTGTGTTGGTATATTCAAACCTTCCGTTTACCTCACTACCATAAAGTGATTTGGCATTAGTATACATTACATCTACACCAAATGTGTATTTGACTTTATCTGTGTTATAATAGAAGTTATCGACTAACTGGAAAACGTTATTGGTAAAACCTTCCTGACCAAAACGGTGTCCGCCTATTTGAATTGCTGTATTTGCTGCCGTACCATCCGATAATGTTGACTGAACGTTTCCGACTACTGCTCTTGGAATAGCGTATTTAAGCTCGTCATTTTGCGTACTTGCCTGGAATGTATATAGATGCTGTACTTTCAGCTCATTGGTTATTTTGCTGCTAATGGTGGAGCGTAATGTCGCCAGTAAGCTATTATCAACGTTTTTATCATTTCCATAACTTTCGTAGAAGTTGATCGCAGTGTTATCTCCTAATCCTAATGGATTTCTGTCATTCGTATAATTATCGCGAATGGTTAAGAGGTTTCTGTCGTTGATCTGCCAGTCTAAACGGGCAAATGCAGCATCAGAACCACGTTTCTTATCGAAGGTGCCATATTGTGGGGTATTTGCGACACCATATTTATTTCTCGCGATCGATAAAAAGTCTGTTAAAGTAGCATTGGTAATTCTAAATCTTGCTTCATCGGCAGGACCATTGATGTCGGCAATAATTAATGGACGTGAATCTTTCTGATGATCCAAACCAATGAAGTAATGGAGCTTATCTTTAATGATCGGTCCACCTAAAGTAAATCCATACTGATAAGTAGAGAAATCATTTTGACGTCTGATACCTCTAATATCATAAGGGCTGGATAACCAGTCTGCTCTTCCGTACATGAATGCACTTCCGGTAACAGTATTTGTACCGGATTTAGTTACCGCAGTAACTGTACCGCCACCAGCTCTTCCTAATGTCACATCATATTGGTTTGTAACTACTTTGAATTCGCGCACAGCCTCTATAGAGATAGAGTAGGGGGCACCACTACGACTGGTTGTACTACCTGAAGATGTAGGGTTTTTAGCACTCATACCATCAATAGTATAGTTAGTGGATGAGCCTAGTTGCCCAGAAATACCGCCGCCGCGGCTTAAAGGAGACAAATCCATCAGATTTGAGAAGTTTCGGCCGTTAACAGGGAGCTGATTCATAGTTCTCGCTGAGATCTCAGTTGATGCGCCGAAATTCTGGACTTTATTTTTCAAACCAGATGCGACAACCTGCACTGCTTCCAAATCCTGAGATGCTTCCTGCATTGAAATATTAACTCTTACGACGTCACCCAGGTTCAAGTTATAACCGTTTCTGGTCTGTTCGCCGTAACCCATAAAATTGGCTTTTACTGAGTATGGTCCACCTAAAGGGAGTTCTTTAAAAGTGTATTCACCTTGCGCATTAGTAGATGTTCTGGTCGTGAAACCAGTGGAATTGTTTTTAACCTGGACAGAAGCACCTGGAACGGGCTTCTTTTGTTCATCAGTTATGATACCTAAAATAGATGCTTGTGTAGTTTGTGCATGTAGGGAATTTTTTACACAAAAACACAGCAATAATACCGCTAATAGTAGATTTCTTACCATAATTAGTTTGTTTTTTTTTGCTACAAAGATGTTGCTGCAGTATTAAGTGAAGTTTGATTTTAGATTAATAAATGGTTGTGAAATTCTCCTTTTCAGGACCTAATGTTAAGATAAAAAATGAGTTAAGACTGCCGATATAGTAAGAAGTGTCCGGTCAGTTCAGGTAGGAATTTAACTCCGTTAAAATGTGAATTTTTTATCCTCCATGTAAATCTAAGTGTTTCTTGTTATGGTTTGTATACCAGTGTTTTATGTGTTTTTTTCTTTGTGCAGGCTATTTGATGTAACATCAAAATGTGTCTTTCTCGCTGGACCGAACTTCTGGCAATTGGTTAAATTTGTAGGTAAATAATATTTCTTATGAAAAGAACCTGGCGAATATTCTTTGCCATTGCTGCAATATTTAACATGTAGCCTGCCATTGACCAAATGGTATTTCAGAACTAAATATTCATCAGGATATGCAGAACATGCTCTTTGTGATTTGCAACACAAATAAGAACATCGTAAGAGCGGGGAGAAATGAGGAAAAAAATAAACATAAACATATACCAATGAAAAAGGAAAAAAAGATCAAATACGAAGCACCTGCTTTAGAAGTAGTGTTCGTAGAGCTGGAGCAGGGAATAGCTGCTGCTTCTGTAACGGTTTCCGGAGGAAATTCGGGTGCTCCATATCAACCTCAGGTTGACGATTGGGGAGATGGTGGCGGAACTACCTTTAATGGAGACCTATAATAAAGATCACGAACTTTTTAATGAAAAAATATGAAATTACTATACAAAAATTCTATCCCTAAAATAGCGGTAGCTGTTTTATTTGTATTTGCCGCGCAGCTTTTCCAGAGTTGCTCGAAAAATAAGGCTGAAGATGAAGTGCCAGGAGAGACCAGACTAGACGGTAAAATCTCGGTGAAGGTTCTTGGTATCGACGATGATGAAGGCGTTACTCTAATTAATCCAAAAGCTAATGTTGGAAACAAATCAGTAGCCAGAGAGACTGGCACTACACCGAGAAAAATCATTACATATCCTGGGTTTGATGCCGTTGTTTCTGTAGAGCGCGACGTGTTAAAACAACCGAATATAGCTATTGGAAATGTACCGAAGGGAATATCAACTACGAGCGATTTACTAGCTGTCTCTGCTATGGCGACAGATGTTAAATACCGTCTTTTATTATATAAAACAGATGGAACGTTCGTAAGCTCCACACCATTGGTATCGGGAACTGCCGGTGCAGTGGATGTTGCTAAAGGAACTTCATATAATTGGTATGCAATTTCATATAATAGTACAGATGCCGTGCCAGATGTAGATCCGGCAGCCCCAACTCTTGCTCTGCCTGGAGGCAAAGATGTGTTATATGCAAGTGGAACAATCGCCATTCCTGCAAACGGACCGGATGGTAATAGTCCATTGGGCATAACTTTTAAGCATAGCCTTGCCCGTATTGCAGTGGAACTGAATACCATGGGAATGTTTGCAGATATAAATACAGCTGCGGTTAGTGTATCCGGGATAGTTTTAAAGACAGCTACGATCAATCTTAAAACTGGTGCGCTATCTGATTTAGTGGATTATACACAGGTTGTTAATTATGCTAGTTTTTCAGATGTGCTGGCCCCATATCATGATGCGAAAGTAGCCTATATATACACCGCGGATGCAGCTACTCCAGCTGCGCTTACAGTTACGTTAACGAATTTGGCGCTTGACATAGATAATTCAACAATAAGATCTTTTGCTACTTTATTAGGTGCAACTCCGTCGGTTTTTACATTTAATGTGACGCCTCAATTAGGCCGCAGTTACAGGGCCTTAGTTAATTTGGTTGAATCACCGTTGACAGTTGCAGGCGTAAGATGGGCGAGGGCCAATTTGTATAACCCTGGTGGGCACAACCCTTACCGTTTTCATCATACTTATGCGAGTACAAATCGACGAGACAGCTACTTTTCTTTTAAAGGGATTGTTTCCGCCGATTATGGTACAAATGGCGATCCTTGTACACTGGTTTATCCGGCTGGAATATGGCGTCAGGCCAGTGAACCTGATTTTAGGTTGTTAGTAGGTGGCTTATTGGGACCTCCCGCTCAGCCGTTTACAACCGGAACTGTCGGAGCTCTCCGTTTTCTTGAATATACAGCGACAGGAACTGCCGCACCTTATCCAAGTAACAGACTGCATTTTAACTATAATGGAGAAGGTGTTGGACTTTCTTTGGTAGAAGGCATTATTCAACTGAATTTTAACGATACTTATGGAAACAGCGCGCAAATATGGACAAGTACTGCCGGTCTGGACTTACTTGGATTAGCTGGTGTAGGAGCCTGGGATTATTCGGCAAATACAGGTATTCTGGGTACTAGTGCAGCCCTTGGGGTTTCCCTTCTGAACGTATCTGCTATTGGTCTGGATGTTATCAAGACGAATTTCAAGAACGTTCGCTGCGTACGTGCAGCCATCTAATTATAAGCTGTCCATCTAGGGTAATTAAATGATAATGAAAGCGGTTTGATGCTGCATCAAACCGCTTTTTCACACCCAAATTGGGGTTCAGCAATGAGACAAGATCGATTTTATGTTTTACTGGAAAATCATAAGCGTGATGAGGGGCCTGGGTTATAAGTTTTTTTTAGTAAATGGATTCTTTCTGCTGTTTTTTATATCCTGTAAAAAAGAAATGTTACCTATTTCCGAGGGCACTGAAAGGGCGGCCGACCAGCAGTTGAAAGACAGTATTTTCCATTATTATAAGCTTTATTCCTTATGGAGTGATAATATAATGTCAGAAGATAAAGCTCTGTTTTCATTTACAGATTCGTATGCGTCACCCGTTGATCTACTTACTGCCTTAAAAAGGACAACCCCATTTCACGCAGGTTATAATGCGAGTATCGATCGGTTTTCTTATCTGGAAGACATAAGTAAGATTGGAAGTTCACCTGATGACATAGAAGTGAACCGGGGTTTTGGTCTTTTTGTATCATTAGGAGCAGTGAACGAAAACTTTGCTTACCCGATAATATATTATGCAGAAGGGGGCTCTTCGGCGGCTCAATCTGGTATCAGACGGTCGGATGTGATTTTGGGAATAGATGACGATCAGGATTTCAGTGTTCCGGTTTCCTGTGAGTCAGGGAGCTGTAAGTTTACGGACGAGAAGATTCGCCAGGCAGTTGTGAATAAGTTGCTGGCAGCCATGCAACAGAGCAGCATGCGAATCAAAGTTCGTCACACTGATGGCAATGAGTCCACTAAATCGATCTCATCAACACCATATGAAGTTAATCCAATAATCAAAAATAAGGTGTTCTTATATCCTGCTAAAGCTATTGGTTACCTGGCGCTTTCGTCTTTTGAAGCCGTACCCGAGGGAAAAGCCAACCGAAGCCGGTTAAATCAGGTGTTTGACGATTTTGAGCAAAACCAGATCAGGGACCTCATTTTTGATTTGCGTTACAACACAGGAGGACATGTTAGCACTGTAGAATATATGGCTAACAAAATAATTGGTGCTACAGCTGACAGGGCTTTAATGTATAAATACATACTAAATACATACCTCTCACAACCTAATAATTTACCTGGGGAGTCTTTTGACGATGTGAATTTTCAACGCCGTAATAATCTGAATCTGAGTACTGTCTATTTTTTAGTAACAGACGTTACAGCTTCTGCCTCGGAATTACTGATCAATGTTCTTCGTCCTTATATGAATGTAGTAATCATAGCAGAACATAATGGTACATATGGCAAACCTGTTGGTTTTTTCAGACAGGAAATTATGGGAAAGAAAGGGCTTTGGGTGGCATCTTTTAAATTGACTAATGCACGGAATCAGACAGATTACTGGGATGGTATCGGTGGAGATCAGCGGAATGTGAGAGACTATATCTTTCGGGATTTTGGAGATGCAGAAGAGGATATGCTATCTGCAGCGCTCAATCATTCACTGGGTAAAGCAGGCTCGTCTGCCCGGGCATCAGCAAGATCAGACAGGGGGCAAGCAGTAAAAATGACCAGGATAGAAAATGTGAATATCGTTAGTCAGGGTTATATGCGGAGGTAAGAATCCTCGGATAATAAATATGATAATATTAGATAGATAGTTAAATATGAATAAGGTGCTTTTTTTTAGATCTGTTGTATTGTCTTGCATTATTTTAAATGTATTGTTTAGCTGTGCCAGGAAAAATGAGAAATTACCCGATTCTGCTAAAGTAGATACCGGCACTAAACTCTCTGTAGAGACCTCTCCTGAACGTCTGTTCTTTCATTATTGGGATAATTTTGATTTTAAGGATACCATCGCCTTAAGAGATCCCGCTATAGGTGAACAGCTCCTGGTCGATTTCATTGCCAGTCTCCCTAAATTTCCGGATACGATCAGCTCAAGGGCAATAAAACATATGCTTTCAAAAGCAAAGCCATTTCCTACCAGTTTTGAATTTTTCAAAAAGCAGTATGAACACTATTTGCACGATCCGAATTCGCCGGTACGCAATGATTTATATTATAAACCTGTCTTGGAATTTCTATTGGACTCATGTAAGCTCGGTGAGGCCGATAAATATATCTACAATGCACAACTGGCACTGGTCAAAAAAAATAACGTGGGTTCAGCAGCAGTGGATTTTGAATTTCAGATCCCTACAGGTGGAAAAAGGAAGATCTCTTCTGTCCATGCACCTTTTGTCCTCTTATTCTTTTATGAGCCTGGTTGTCCGCATTGTGAAACAGCAATTGCGGAACTCCAAACTAGCACGAGATTCCGCCAGCTTGTCGACAAAGGAATACTGAATGTATTAGCAATATATGCACTCGGTGATCATAACGTCTGGAAGGCATATCAATCGCATATTCCGGCAACCTGGACGAATGGATTCGATAGTGGTAAACAGGTGCTCGCTAAAGGTTTATATGACATTCGAGCCTCGCCTACAATTTACCTGCTGGACATAAACAAGAAAGTTCTTTTGAAAGACACAGACCTGTCAAACGTAGCCCTATTCTTAAACGCCCAGTCTACCCTTAATATATAATTAATAGTAACGAATACTTGAGTGTGGTTTATGTTTCACTTAATGAATTAAAAGATGACGACCGTAAAAATTTTAATTATCCTGATCCCTTTTCTATTAGCATTTTACCTTGGAAGGTCTATTATCCGTTTCATTTATCTTGTAAGCTACAAGAAGAGACTTTTTGACCCGGTTAATAATCGAAAAACACATGAGCATATCATACCCAGATTGGGTGGTGTGGCATTTGCACCAATCCAATGTTGTTTGATGACATTAGCAGTTGTAATCTTTCATAAGTACAACTTTTTAAATGACCTGCATTTAAATACTGGTGAAATATTACCAATGTTCCTGTTACTTACAACTGGTCTTGTAATCTTGTTTATTGTCGGGCTTGCAGATGATCTGATAGGTGTTAGTTATAAGTTTAAATTTTTTGCGCAGTTGGTTGCTGCAATGCTTTTACCACTTTCCGGTCTGTGGATAAATGATATCTACGGTGTGTTTTTTATCGATTTTATACCTGCCTGGGTAGGTATGCCACTGACGGTTTTCGCGGTAATGCTCATTATCAATGGCATCAATCTTATTGATGGAATTGATGGTTTATGTTCCGGACTGATAATGGTCAGCAGCTTGATTCTTGGTATTTTGTTCGCTGCAGAAGGTGCATGGTTACACGCTATTTTCGCTTTTATTACAACTGGCCTGTTAATTCCTTTTTTTTACTTTAATGTATTTGGTGCATCAAAACGGAAACGTCGCATATTCATGGGGGATACCGGCAGTTTAACCCTTGGCTATTCAATCGCTTTTTTAGCAGTTAGTTTTTCTATGAATAATCAGGATATCAAACCATTCTTTGATGGTGCTATTGTGTCAGCATTTACAACCTTGATTGTTCCTGTCTTAGATGTAGCCAGAGTAATGTGGGTACGATTTAGAAACGGAAAGTCAGTTTTTGAGCCTGACCGGAACCATATTCATCATAAATTTTTGGACCTCGGCATTTCCCATCGTACTGCCATGATCTATATCATATTGCTCGCGCTATTTTTTAGTGTCTTTAATATTGTCAGCGTACAATATATCAGTAATAACATTGTACTGGCTTTAGATATTGTCCTTTGGGGTCTATTTCATTTTGTATTTCACCGGATTGAGGCGGGGAGAAGAGCCGATACTGCAATTTCATTAAGTAAGAACGCACAAATCAGCTATAGCGAAGTATAAATTTTATTTAGAATTGAAGATATGAAAGTTGCCATCATTGGAGGGTCAGGTTTTGTCGGAACCCGACTAATAGAGACCCTGAAACAAAATCAAGGATTTGAATTTCTTAATATAGACAAACAGCAAAGCAGCAGTTTTTCAGCTATTACCCACATTGCAGATGTGCTAAGAAAAGACACGTTAGTCACTTTATTAAAAGGTGTGGACGTAGTTGTGTTATTAGCGGCAGAGCATCGTGACGACGTTACACCTGCTTCTTTATATTATGACGTAAATGTTCAGGGGATGAAAAATACCCTGGAAGCAATGGCCCAAAACGAAGTAAGACGTATCGTATTTACCAGCACCGTAGCAGTGTATGGATTAAATAAAGTCAATCCGGATGAACTTACTCCGGCCAACCCATTTAATGCTTATGGAAAAAGCAAATGGCAGGCGGAACAAGTTCTGCAGCAATGGTACGACTCGCATCCCGACTGGAATATTAATATTATCCGTCCGACGGTGATTTTTGGGGAAGGTAACCGGGGGAATGTATACAATCTACTGAACCAAATTGCTTCTGGTAAATTTTTGATGATCGGAAAAGGTAATAACGAGAAATCAATGTCTTATATTGGTAATATAGTTGCTTTTATGGAATTTCTGATCCGCGAACGAAAAACAGGGTATGAGGTATACAATTACGTAGACAAACGTGATTTTACCACCAATGACCTCGTTCACCATACGGGAGAAGTATTGGGTAAGAAAATCCCAACTATACACATTCCCTATACATTAGGGATATTGGGCGGATACGGATTTGATATCCTGGCTTGGATACTTCGTAAAAAATTAACTATAAGTTCAGTGAGAGTAAAAAAATTCTGCGCAGTGACCCAGTTTGATTCGAAGAAAGCTATGACAACCGGATTTGTACCTCCTTACTCTATCGAAGAAGGATTGAAAAGAACGCTGCGAGCTGAGTTCGGTAAATAAATATATGTCAGATACAACGAATAGCAAGCGAATTGCTAAAAATACCCTAGTGCTTTATATACAGATGTTTGTCAGCATGCTCATTGGGTTGTATATCTCCCGCGTTGTGCTGAACGTATTGGGAGTAGAGGACTTCGGTTTATACAACGTTATTGGAGGTGTAGTGGCCATGTTTGGCGTGCTAAATTCGGCAATGGCATCATCAACCAGTCGCTTTATAACATTTGAGTTGGGGCGGGGAAATAATGACAGGCTGAAATCGGTTTTTAGTGTAAGCTTGCTTATTCATCTTTTGATTGCACTTTTAATTTGTGTTTTAGCAGAAACTGTAGGATTATGGTTTTTGAAAACGCGTATGCAGATTCCACCATTACGTATGCAGGCCGCGGTATGGGTATTTCATTTCTCTATAATCAGTGCATTTATTTCTATTATTAATGTGCCATATAGCGCAGTGATTATTGCACACGAAAAAATGGGTGTGTTTGCTTACTTCTCTATACTGGATATGGTCTTGAAACTAGTTGTTGTTTTCTTACTCCAGTCGGTTGATTTTGATAAATTAAAAATCTATGCAATGATGTTGGTTATTGCACAGGTTATCATGCAAATTATTTATTGGGGTTATTGTTTCCGTAAATTCGACGAGGCGAGAGGTGGAATTAAATGGAACAAGCCTTTATTTAAAGAGATGGCTTCTTTTGCCGGTTGGAGTATGTTTGGTGATTCAGCGTTTTTATTATTCACTCAAGGTATAAATATATTGCTCAATATATTTTTTGGAGCGACAGTCAACGCTGCGCGTGGAATAGCAGTTCAGGTCCAAGGGGTAATATCACGTTTTATCAGTGGCTTCCAAACTGCGCTGAACCCACAGATTACAAAAAGTTACGCCGCAAATGACCTAACTTATATGCATAAGTTGATTTATGTAAGTTCAAAATATTCGTTTTTTTTACTGCTGCTGTTATCTCTGCCCGTTTTTTTGGATATAGAGAACTTACTTATTTGGTGGCTCAAAATTGTCCCGGAGCATACTGTTAATTTCGTTCGTGTCATGCTGCTCATTTCACTGGTTGACAGCTTAGCCAATCCACTGGTTTTTGCAGCTAAGGCGACCGGAAGAATTAAGGTTTATCAATCTATCTTAGGGAGTTTGCTTCTCTTGGTTGTACCTCTGGGTTATGTAGCCTTGAAATTTGGATTACCTCCGGAGTCAGTTTTTATTGTACACCTGGTTATTGTAATAATTGGGCAGATTGTGCGGGTATGGTTAATCCGTAATATGATTGAGCTTCCATTGAAAGAGTATTTGGTGCAGGTTGTTTATAAGTGTTTTATTGTTTTGCTTATTTCACCAATTGTTCCATTTATTCTTTACCATTTGCTCGACGAATCTATCTACCGTTTTATTGTAATAGTTTTTACTTCTTGTATTTCAATCTTGACTATCGGATATGTTTTAGCTCTAGATAAATCGGAAAAGCTTTTTTTAATAGATTCAGTGAAATTAATTGCAAAAAAATATAAATAGTGTTTGAATGTTAAAGAGAAAAATAAATCTGATATATTGGGATAGCGATAATTTCGGTGATGCCTTGAGTCCGTTATTAATACAGGAGCTGTCTGGAATCCAAACACAGCATAAACTCTCACCTCTATCCAGATATAATGTCAGAGTACTTTTTAAAAGATTAAGTAAGTATGAGCTTTATCGATTAAAATCTATCATATTTCCCTGGCAGAAAACGTTGCTTTGTGTGGGCTCAATTATGAGCTGGGGAAAAAGAAAATCAGATATATGGGGTTCCGGTTTTATGAATAAATGCGATTCTTTCAAGGGAGGGAAGACATTCGCTGTTCGTGGAAAATTGACTGACCGGAAATTAATTGAAGAAGGATTTAACGGTTGTAGTGTATATGGTGACCCTGCACTTCTGCTACCCTTGTGGATTGAACCCAAACACGAAAAACACTATAAATTAGGCATCGTTCCACACTGGCACGAAGTAGATTATTTTCTGGAAAATTATAAAGATAAGTACCATATCATAGATTTACGTACCCGTGATATCGAAAAAGTAGTGAAGGAGATAATGGCTTGCGAATATGTTTTATCGACATCATTACATGGAGTGATTGTCGCTCATGCTTACAATATACCCTCACTATGGATAAAAAAAGGATATATTGATACTGATGGCTTCAAATTTAACGATTATTTTAGTTCAGTAGATATACCGTTTTACGATGGGTTATCAAATATTGAAGAGATCCTCGATAGTGAGGACAACTGGAAGTCTTACTTTGAAGAGCATAAAAGTAAGATGCTTATCAATAATTTGCTTTCTGAAATTCAATCCGGCTTGCTGAAGTCTGCTCCATTCCCTTTAAAAGCGAAGTATAAAAAAATGATTCTATAATTTTTCAATATCAATCAGAATATGCATCTAGTTTCATTTGTTTTACCAGCTTATAAAGCAAAATTCCTCAGTCAGGCTATCGATAGTATTCTGAATCAATCGTACGCTAATTTCGAGTTAATTATTGTGGATGATGCGTCTCCGGAAAATCTGGAGAAAATAGTTGATTCTTATCAGGATGCACGTATTAAATATTACCGTAATGAACAGAATATTGGGGGGGTAAGTTTGGTTAAACAATGGAACTTTAGCATTCAATATGCCAAAGGAGAATATGTAATATTGGCTGCCGATGATGATATTTATCATACACATTTTTTAGAAAGATGTTTGGCCCTCGCTGATAAGTATCCGGATATAGAATTAATCAGGTCCGGAGTAGAACAGATCGACGAGCAGAACAGGCTAATTGGAATTGATGGTGTTTTACCAGAGCGCTGTAGTAAATATCAATTCCTTTACTATTGGGTTAAGGGTACTGCGTTTACCTGTATCGGTAATTATATGTTTAAAACTTCTGCTTTACTCCAAAAGAAGTTCATTGATTTTCCTTTTGCATTTTGTTCGGATGTTGCGTCCACTATTATGATGGCAGAAAAAGGAGTAGCAAACACGGCAGAAATGTTGTTTCAATTTAGGATATCATCTATTCATCTTTCCAGTAATAAGAATCATCTAAAATCTAAACTTGAAGCAACTACCATGTTCTATAATTGGCTAATGAATTTAGGATATGAAGTACCTGACGATAAGCTTGACGAGTTTTGTTATAAACATACTCAGAGGAATTTGCTTTATATAAAGTGCAGGTATGATTACTACAATCAGGTTATAAAACATTTACCTTTTAGTGATTTTTATTACATCAGAAAGTGTACACTGCTGTCTTTCAGGGATAAAATCGTAATGTTTTTACGGTTTTCAGCCGAGAAGATTATAAAATAATATGTTGTGTCAAACATAGGGACATCAACTATAAAATTGGAATAAAACGGGAAACATATAAGCTTACTAATTAATCATATGAATAAGATTGATACGAAGATTCCATTGGTAATTGCATTTACGCCTAATTATTTCGTGCCGGCATCAGTATGTATCCTATCGGTATTGGAGCATGCTGAATCAAGGGATTATTTTCATATTATTTGTCTGTTAACTGAACCTTTGTCAGATCAGATGCAAAGGAAGTTAGAGCGGCTTGGTGGCGACCGTGTTCAGTATTCATTTATCAATCTTGAAGGTAAATTAACAGGAATTTATGTTGATGAAAAGTATACCATTGCGGCTTCCTATCGATTACTTCTGTCTGATCTTTTGCCGGAGTATGAGAAAGTTATGTATATAGATTGCGATATCGTTGTTCGGAATAATTTAGCAAAGTTATTCAGAGAAACCAATCTGGGAGATAATTATCTGGCCGGTGTATATGAAGCAACTTTAGATTTTCAACTGTCTCATATGGACTCCATAGGTTGTAAGCCAGGGTTTTATATCAACTCAGGATTTCTGATTATGAATTTGGAACTGTTGAGAGCAGATAATATGACCGTTAAATTTATCGCTGCTTCCAATTCGGACCATCTGGAGTTTCCCGATCAGGATGTGCTGAACCAACTATGCCAGGGACGTATTATAGGATTGCCTCCATTTTATAATAGCATTCGTACATTTTTTCTACCTCAGTATAAATCGGCTTTTCTAAGGTACTATACAGAGGCGGATTGGAATGCCGTACAGGAGCACGGAACTATACACTATACAGGAAGCAAGCCCTGGGATGTTTTTACTGTGAAATTTGAGCACTGGTGGCGTTTTTATAAGACGCTGCCTTTGGAAATAAGACAAGAAGGCGTAGTTAATGGAAAAATATACCAGCTTTTCAAAGTTTACGATACTTTTATGGGCAGATGGTTAATTAACACCGCTCAGGTATTGTATCGGACATTAAAGTATAAGCAAAACTAATATGAGACACGCTTATTTAATAATAGCGCATAATGAATTTGAGGTACTTCAGCATCTGCTGAACGCACTTGATGATAAACGAAATGATGTCTTTATTCATATAGATAAGAAGGTTAAGACCCACCCAAACTTACATATGAGAGAGGGGCGACTTTCTATACTTAAAAATACTCTGGAAGTATATTGGGGGCATATTTCGCAAATTGAAGCTGAATATTTATTATTTGAAACTGCGCATAAAAATGGCTCGTATGCTTACTACCATTTGATTTCCGGAGTACATCTTCCACTGTACAACCAAAGTTACTTACATGCTTTTTTTGATAGGTTGAAAGGAAAAGATTTATTAATGAAAATGGATATACCTGTTGAAGAAGTAACTATTAAGGTTAGAAAGTATAATTTTTTCATAAAGAGCTATTTCTCCTCCCAAGGTTCCACGCGTAAGATAAGTCAGTTTTTGTGGCGCGCGTCAATTCGATTTCAGAAGATATTCGATATCATAGCGAATAAAAAAGAGACTTTTTATAAAGCGTCTAATTGGTTAAGCCTTAGTCAGAAATCAATGGATTATGTATTAAAGGAAAAAAGTAAAGTGTTGAAGAAGTATCGTTATTCCTTTTGTGGAGATGAATTTTTTGTGCCTTCGATTTTAGAAAATATGTCTCTTAAATCGAATGTTGTCTACTATGATAAATTATTAAAATGTGATTTTGAAGGCGGAAATACTAAAACATATAGTTTGGCGAATTACGATGATATAATAAACTCAGGATGTTTATTCGCGCGTAAATTCAGTGTTCAGAATATAAATGTTGTCGAAAAAATTCTTACTAATCTCAATTCTCGTACAGAATGAAACATGCCTACCTTATTATAGCGCACCACGAGTTCGAGATCTTAATCCGACTAATTGAGGCATTAGACGATCCACGTAATGATATATATATTCATTTCGACAAAAAGCTGGCAGAACTACCGTTAGTAAAAGCTCACTATTCGAAATTATATATATTGGAGAACAGAATTGATGTGAGGTGGGGTGATGTATCGCAGATAGAATCGGAAATGATTTTATTTGAACAAGCTGTAAAACAGGGGCCATATGATTATTATCATATTTTGTCGGGAGTCGACATGCCTTTAAAATCACAGAATTTTATCCATGACTTTTTTACACAGAATAAGGGAAAGGAATTCATTGGTTTTAATCAGGAGGATAATTATAAGTCAATAAGCAGAAAAGTTCAGCGCTATCATATATATCCAAAGCATTTCCGTTCGGGTCGGGGTATCAGGGATATTTCGATACGAGCATTGAGATATTCTTTTTTAAGAATACAATTTCTTTTTTTTCCCCGCAGGAATAAGCAAACCTTATTTCGAAAAGGGCTGAACTGGGTAAGTGTAACTCATGAATTTGTTTTATTTCTACTTGAGAAAAAAGCTGAGATTGTAAAAAACTATCAGTATACCTTTTGTGCAGATGAGATTTTTCTACAAACCGCCTGCTGGAATTCTTCTTTTCGTGAAAACCTGTTTGATTCAGATAACGAAGGACGTGGTTGTATGCGTTTAATCGGCTGGAAGAATAATGAGTTAGTGGATTGGGAAGATATGGACTTCGAAAGGCTGATGAACTCAGATGCCCTATTTGCCCGGAAATTTAACACAAAACATGTAGGAGTTGTAGATAGAATACTAAATGAAGTAAAGGCATATGTTTAAAAAATTGACTGTTAACGCTAGTTTTGATGTTATCGAAGTGCTTCGATTCCCATTGATGATTCTGGTTGTATTTATTCATGTAATTCCCTCTGAAATACACCCTGTCAAGCTAAATTTTGATCTGAATAGTATTTACAGTTTGTCTTCTGAATTGATTTCGCATCACATAGGTAGAATTGCTGTTCCTTGTTTTTTCTTATTTTCTGGATATTTTTTCTTTTTAAAAATTGAGGCACTTGACCGTCGTGTTTACACTACGCAGATGGAAAAACGACTGTACACTTTGCTTATCCCATATTTATTATGGAATCTTCTTTTTGTCATTGTGGTGCTTTTAAAAAACTACATTTTTACGGAGCTCGGGCGGAGTTCCGATGAAATGTACTCACAGATATACAGCAGTTCGTTTTACGACATATTCTGGCGAGGTCCTTTCGTTTTTCCATTATGGTATCTGCGTGACTTGATTTGTATGGCGATTCTTTCTCCAGGTTTTTATCTGCTTTTTAAGTATACTAAAGGCTTTGGACTTCTTTTTATAGTACTTCCATATCTTTTGGTCTGGGAACCTAATATTCCAGGATTGAGCAGTACTGCATTCATGTTTTTTGGAATAGGGGCATTTGCGGGACAAAACCAGCTTGATTTGGGCGCAATAGCTCATAATCATAAAATACAGAAATTCCTTATAGCTGCCTTGTTCTTAGGCTTGGCAACTTATTATGCAGTTACACCTTATTATGAATTTTATATCCGTTTATTTATTCCATTTGGTATCGTTGCTGCGCTTTGTATTGGTGACTTGTTAGTTAATCATAAATTGATAAAGATCTCTTTGCTGCGGTTATCGTCATCTGTTTTTTTTATATACGCTATTCACGAGATGTATATAATAAACTGGTTAAAGGGTGGCTTTTCAAAATTGCAACTTTTTTCAACTGGTTGGGGAAAACTAATAGCCTATTTTACTATTCCTGTTCTATGTCTTCTAATATGTCTGTGCTTTTATAAACTTGCGAAGATGTTTCTTCCTGGTTTATTAGCGATTTTGACAGGTGGAAGAAAAACAATTAAAGTCATCAAAGAATAATTTCTATGGAGCGCGAACTAATAGTCTCGGTTATAATTCCTGTTTATAATGCGGAAAGTACCATTCATATTGCACTGAAATCTCTCATTGAGCAAAGCTACACGAAAATAGAAGTAGTAATAATCGATGATTGCAGCACTGACCAATCCTGGACGGTGATACAAAAGTATATTCCGATTTTGGAAAATAAGGGAATGTCCACAAAAGTTATCAGTCATAATAAAAATGGGGGTGTTGCTTCAGCAAGAAATACCGGTCTGGAAAATGCTACAGGAGAATTTATTTATTATGTAGATGCAGATGATTATTTGGAGATAAATGCAATTGAACTATTAATTAATGAGGCTGTTTCGAAAGATGCAGATATTGTAGGATGCAATTGGTTTTTGACTTTCGGGAAAAATGAACGGCGAATGAATCAACCTTCTTTTGCCAGTTCCAAAGAGGCAATTCAAAAAATGCTGAATGGGTCTATGCGATGGAATTTGTGGTTGTTTATCGTGCGGCGGTCTTTATATGTAAATGAACAGATTCAATTCACTCCGGGGATGAATATGGGAGAAGATATGATGGTCATGGTTAAATTGTTTACAAAGGCAACCCGTGTCATCTATTTGGATAAGGCGCTGTATCATTACGGGCAATCCAACAATCAGTCACTGACAAAAATTTATTCAGATTCACATATCCGTGAGGTGACACTGAATGTCGGAGAGATCGAACGGTATCTTTTTAACAGCAGGTTCTCAGATCCAGAAGAGTTTAATTTAAATTTTCTTAAACTGAATATTAAACTGCCCCTTTTGATATCCGATCAGGAAGAGCAGTACAAGCTGTGGCTAAACTGGTTCCCCGAAAGTAATGGTAAAGTAATGACTAATAAAGCTCTTCCATTTCGAACCAGATTTTTACAATGGTTAGCTGTCAAAAAGCAGTTCTGGGCAATTAAGTTGTATTACCGTGTGGTGATAGGTTTTATCTACGGCAGAGTTTATAAATAGTAATTATGGGACGTATTTTAAAAATTCTCGGAATAGGACTTGTTGTCAGTTTATTTTACTTTTCTTTTGGGGTAACATTTTTACCTCCAAATATTAATACTAAAATGATAATTGCGCTGTTCGGTATGCTTACTGCAGTTTATCATGCTATCCAGAACAGGTCTGTGAAAATAAGCCGCCCGTTATTAGGCGCTATTGGCTTTGTAGTTTTGTTTTCCATAATTTGCTTTGTTTCTTCTGATTATAATCATACAGATGATCTCTCTTACGCGACTTATTTTGTAAGTTTCGCAGTTTGGATTTTTGCTGCTTATGCTGTTTGTACATTAATAAAATGGGGCCACGGTGTGATCAATTTGACTTTGCTGACTTTCTATTTAGCAGGCGTATGTTTCACACAATGTGCTTTAGCCCTTCTGATTGATTCCATTCCTGCCTTTCAACAGTGGGTAAATCAGTATATAGACCAAGGGCAGGATTTCCTTCTTGAAGTTAATCGCCTCTATGGAATTGGTGCTTCATTGGACAACGCCGGAGTTCGATTTTCAATAGTATTAATTATGATGGCCGGAATACTTTCGAAGGAACAGGCTATTCGAACAAGTAGTTGGAGCATAATAGTTTTACTTACCGGATTCTTTACCATTATAATCATTGGTAATATGATTTCTAGAACCACATCAACCGGAGCCGGGTTGGCGATACTATACCTGATGTGGAATACCGGCATTGTCCGGATGATTATCAAACCGAATTTTTTCAAATTCCACCTTATTTTCGGCTTCATGCTAATATTGGCATTGCTTATTACAACTTACTTTTATCAAAGCGATAGCATTTTTCAAGGTCAGATTCGATTTGCTTTTGAAGGCTTCTTTAACTGGATAGAGTACGGGGAATGGCGTACTGGCTCAACCGATAAATTGAATAACAATATGTGGGTATGGCCTACAGATTTGAAAACCTGGATTATTGGAACAGGTTTGTTTGATAATTGGGTGTTCGGTACAGATATAGGCTATTGTCGCTTAATCATGTATTCCGGGTTAGTTGGATTTAGTGTTTTTTCATTGTTTTTTATTTATAACGCAGCAGTATTTGCGCGTAAGTACCGGCAATACTCGCATATGTTTTTCCTTTTTTTTGTACTCACCTTCGTAGTTTGGATAAAAGTGTCCACAGATATATTCCTGATCTATGCGTTGTTTTATTGCATGGACATATTAAGAAACAATAAAACATTAAATCAACAAGATGAAAATCGTCTATTGCATACTCGGTACATTTAATTCTGGAGGGATGGAACGGGTATTAGCTAATAAAGCTAATTACCTGGCCACACAAGGGCATGAGTTAATAATTGTCACTACTGATCAAAAAGATAGAAATTCTTACTTTGAAATGGACAATAGAATTTCGATGTATGACTTAGCAATTAATTATGCCGGTACAGAAAAGAACACTTTAGGTAGGTTATTAAGCTACCCTGGAAAGCAATGGATGCATCGTAAAAGGTTGTCGACTTTATTAAAATCTTTAAAGGCAGACGTGGTGGTCTCTATGTTTGATCATGATGCTTCGTTTTTATATAAGTTAAAGGACGGGAGTAAAAAAATGCTTGAGATCCATTTCTCTCGTTATAAACGTTTGCAGTACGGCAGGAGGGGTATTAGAAAGTTAATTGACCAATTCCGTAGCCGGACAGATCTGGATACGGCGAAAAAATATGACAGTTTTGTCGTATTGACTCATGAGGATAAAGGATATTGGGGAGATTTGCCTAATATAAATGTAATTCCAAACTCGAATAGCTTCATTCCTCAAGCACAAGCTCCTCTCCTTGAAAAAAAGGTAATAGCAGTAGGAAGATATGATTATCAAAAAGGATTTGATGAATTGATCCAGGCTTGGAAGCATGTATACAAGGTGCATCCTGACTGGTCGCTTTCCATTTTTGGACAAGGACCATTAGCAGACGGGTTGCAAAATTTGATAAATGACCTTGGGCTACAAGGTGTGGTGTTTTTACGCGCTCCGGTAAAAAATATCGAAAATGAATATCTATCGAGTTCTATTCTCGCTATGACGTCCCGTTATGAAGGCTTACCTATGGCTTTATTAGAAGGACAAGTCTGTGGTTTGCCTTTAGTATCCTATGCTTGTAAATGTGGACCAAAAGATATTATTCGCGACGGAGAAAATGGTTTTTTGTTGCGCGAAGGCGACCAGGCAGAATTAGCCAGAAAATTAATTCATTTAATGGATGATACCGGACTGCGAGTGCAGATGGGGCAGAATTCCCGTTTGCTGTCCTCGAATTATGCTGAAGATCTGATTATGCATCAATGGTTATCGCTGTTCAAGCAGATAACTAGTAAAGACGTAGCTCCTAACAAACTTCCAATATGCTAAAGACCCAAGAACCTCATACAACAATTGTCGTGTCAGCTGTCAACCTTATTGAAGGAGGAACACTAACTATTTTGCGGGAATGCCTCGCTTATCTTTCGATACTCGCCACTAAAGAGAACTACCGTGTCGTCGCGCTGGTATTCAAAAGAGAGCTCGCAGATTATCCTAACATTGAATATGTTGAAATTCCTTGGCCCAAAAAATTATGGGTGAATAGATTGTGGTTTGAGTACGTCTCGGCAAAGAGAATGTCTAAAAAACTTGGCCCGGTCAGCCTCTGGTTGTCCTTACATGATACTACTCCCAATGTTGTCGCAGAAAGAAGGGCGGTATATTGCCACAATCCTTTCCCTTTCTATAAATGGAAGTGGAGAGAATGGTTTTTTACACCTAAAATTGTTTTACTTGCAATATTTTCTAAGTTCATTTATAAAAAAAACATAACTAAAAACACTCATGTTGTTGTACAGCAGGAATGGATTAGGGAAGCATTTCTACAGATGTTTTACTTGCATTCCAAGCAAATAATTGTTGCATCACCGGACAGACCCTCCGAAGATAATATTTTAGATCTCTCCGCTGGAGAGGAAAATTATAATTTTGTATATGCAGCCTCGCCGAACAGTCACAAGAATTTTGAATGTCTGACGGAAGCGACAGAAATACTTCAAGATCTTGGTGTACTAGGTTTTAAAGTAAGTATTACCGTAAAAGGCGAAGAAAATGCCTACGCACACTGGTTATATAAAAAATGGGGGCATCTTTCCAGCTTAAATTTTGCCGGTTTTATGACGCGAGAAACGCTATTTGGTTTTTATGCTAAAAGTCATTGCCTGGTATTTCCCTCGAAAGTAGAAACTTGGGGTTTGCCTATAACAGAATTTGGTGCGTTTGATAAGCCAATGTTACTCGCTGATCTTCCTTATGCATATGAGACGGCCGCCGGGTGCAATCACGTAGCCTTTTTTGACCCGAATAATCCTCAGGAACTGGCGAAATTAATGATGAGTCTAATTCGCGGTGATTCTAAAGGCCTGGAAAAAGTACAAGAAAAAGTCAAAACTCCTCATGCGGTTAGCTCATGGGAAGAAATGTTTAAGACTTTATTATTTAGTTAGGTACTTATTATTCTGACATGGAATTAGATATTCAATCTTCAAAGATATTAAAAGGTGCGCTAAGCATTTTAATCGTATTACATCATCTTCAATACGGAGTAGAAGTGCCGTACTTTAATATTTTTAAGCATGTAGGTGCGCCTGCAGTATCTATTTTTTTCTTTTTATCTGGATATGGCCTAATGTCATCTTATATTCAGAAAGGAATAATCTATTTAAATGGTTTTTGGAGAAAAAGGATCTGGCATATCGTCAATCCGTTCCTAATAGTTACATTTCTTTACTTGCTTATGAACTATTTTGATCAAAACAGTTTTAACTCAGGTATGCTAACTGATTTGATCTCGGAAGGAATTACACCTTTGCCTTATTCATGGTTTGTTTTTACTATAGTCGTATTCTACACATTTTTCTATTGTGTCTTTAGATCGGCAAATCTGGATATTAATTGGAAAATCATTTGTCTTCTACTGCTAACTGTCCTTTATATTCTGACCATTAAAAATATTTTAGACTATGATAGAGCATGGTGGGTCTCTGTATTAGGCTTTCCGATGGGAATAATTTACAAATTTTATCAAAAGGCATTAACTGGAATATTGACGGGTATATATAGGATATCAGGCATTATAGCTCTTTCAGTGTTATGTGTTTGTTTGATTTTAACTAAGAATGAATGGTTATATATTTTTGTTTATGCATTTATACCTGTAATTACAATTCTATTATTTAATTGTGTAGAGATGCCTAAACCCAGGTTCATAAGTTTCCTGGGGAATATATCTTACGAAATATATCTATTCCACGGGGTTTGGATTGTTTTGTTAAGAGGCAACCATATTTTTATTATATCCAATATTCTTTACGTGTTGGCGGTCTTTTCATTAACCATTGTCACTTCTTATCTATTAAATATCTCGTTAAATAAAAAGAAAAGTCTTCATGAAAATACTTCAAGTCGGTAAATTTTACCCTATACGCGGGGGAGTAGAAAAGGTTATGTACGATCTGATGCTCGGTCTATCTGCCCGGAATATCCACTGTGATATGCTTTGTGCAACTACAGAAGATCATCCGGGGGGCATTTTGTCGGTAAACTCATTTGCTAAAGTAATAGCGATACCGACACAGATTAAATTCGCAGCGACGATGATCGCTCCTAAAATGATCCTGAAACTTCGTCAGATAGCTGGCGATTATGATATTATTCATATTCATCATCCTGACCCTATGGCAACCCTGGCCCTTTTTCTTTCAGGTTATAAAGGCAAGGTTGTTTTACATTGGCATAGTGATATTCTCAAACAAAGAATGTTATTGAAGCTATATAGACCATTGCAGGATTGGGTGATTGAAAGAGCAGATCTGATAGTAGGTACCACACCGGTGTACGTAAATGAATCACCTTTCCTAAGTAAGGTACAGTATAAGGTAGATCATATTCCTATTGGAATAGAGTCCATCACACCAGAAATTGCACAAGTCGAAAAAATTCGTCAAAAGTACGGGGAAAAGAAATTGATTTTCTCGCTGGGAAGATTGGTAGAATATAAGGGTTATGAATATCTGATTCGTGCAGCACAGTATCTCAATGAAAACTATCAGATCGTTATCGGAGGTAAGGGGCCACTTTATGACGCATTGCAACAGTTAATTCTGGAGCTAAATGTAAAGGACCGCGTCGAGCTTATAGGATTTATTTCCGACGAAGATCTTCCTGCTTATTATGGTGCATGTGATATTTTCTGCCTGAGCTCGATTTTGAAAACTGAAGCTTTCGCAATTGTACAGATCGAAGCAATGTCTTGCTCAAAACCAATCGTATCCACGCATATTCCCGGGTCAGGCGTGAGCTGGGTAAATGCAGACGGAGAATCCGGTCTGGTTGTTGAGCTCGAAAATCCAGAGGCGCTAGCCAATGCAATTAACAGTATTTTGCAAGAAAAAGAAAAATATGACCAGCTGTCAGCTGGAAGTTTACAACGTTATCAGACATTTTTCACCCTCGAAAAAATGGTCGATAAATGTCTGAATCTATATCATAAACTCCGCTCAAATCTCTGAGAAATATCGGGCCGTATAAATGCACAAAATGAACAGAGGTATATTTCCTTCTATTTCATATTTTGAACAGAATTTAACGGTGGAAGACATTATTGCTATACAAAGATAGAATTACGATACCCAATAAACTTCTTTTTGAGCAGGTACTTGGCTACATAAAGCAAGGCAAATATGTAACCATACCGGTCAAAGGGACTAGTATGCTGCCTTTCTTAAAAGATGGCAACAGGGTATCGCTTAAATCTTTTCACGTAAGTGAGTTAACCAAAGGTATAATTGTATTAGCAAACGTAAAAGGCGAGATGATACTTCATCGTGTGGTGAAATACGATAGTACAAAAATCTACCTGGCAGGTGACGGGAACGTTGCAGCGCATGAAGTCGTCAATTACGATGATGTGGTGGCAATTGCCCACACCGTCTATCGTGGTGAGACCGAAGTTAAATTAAATCAGAGAAAGTGGCGCTATCTCGGGCAGATTTGGTACTTGATTCGCCCTGTCCGAAGAGTAGCGAGGAAATTGTTCTGAAAATTGTGTTGTAATTAACGGCTTTATGAAAATAAGAGAAGATTTGGTGTTGAGGCATATAGGAGATGATCATATTATTGTCGACCCTGGGCAAGATATGGTAGATATGTCGAAGGTTTTTACGCTGAATGATTCTGCAGCTTGGTTATGGGAGAAATTGGCAGGACGTGAGTTCACCAGTAGCACTATGGTGGATTTGTTGGTGGAACGCCACGATTTGCCATATAATCAGGCCGAAGAGGATATTCGCAAGTTAGTTGAGGTTTTAGAAAAGAATGGATTGCTGGACAAATTAGCTAATGCCGGATAACAAAATTCACAGGGCATTACTATCGCTATTGCGATCAGGACTTTGGGGTGAGAATGAGAATATTATATCATTTCCTTTATCCGGTGAGCAATGGGTTCAGCTATATAATTTTGCCAGGCAACATACTATAGAAGGTATTGTATTTGACGGTGTTCAGCGGTTACCTTTCGATATGTTGCCTCCGCGTGAGCTGATGTTGAAATGGGCTGTAAAGATTGATCAGATTGAGCGGCGTAATATGCAGATGAATGTCTGTATAGAAGAAGAGCTGAACTTTTTTAATGGCCAGGGTTTATATCCAGTATTACTTAAGGGGCAGGGTGTTGCCGCTTGTTATGCTGTTCCAGAACATCGAGTTTGTGGAGACATAGATTGGTATTTTGAACAGAAAAATCAATACCAGAAAGCAAATAGAATACTTAAACAGCGGGGAATTAAGAGCTCCGGTACAGCTGGATTCAGCACTGAATACGTATGGCGCGGAATTCTCACGGAACATCATACACGAATGTTTGATATTCATAATCCTTTCTGCTTCACTTATCTGGATCGTTTGCAGAAACAGTTTTATAACGAAAGACTGAAAAGTGAGTTTCAGGGACACACTTTACTTTTGCCGGCACCTATACTTATGGTTTTACAAGTAAATGTTCATATTCTGAAGCATCTGTTATCGTTTGGAGTTGGATTGAGGCAGTTATGCGATTCAGCGAGAGTATATCATACTTATCAAATGAAGTTAGATGGGCAGGAGCTTAAGCAGATTTATCAAACATTGGGAATTCTAAAATGGATACATCTGTTACATACCGTTTTGGTCAAGTTTATGGGATTACCATCGGCGTCTTTACCTTTTGAACTTCCCGATGCGAGCGATGCAGATTGGATGATGGATGAAATTCTCATGTCGGGGAACTTCGGCTTTTTTCATCCCCGGTTTGAAGGACAAACTGAAAATGCTGGTTTAGTGAGAAGCCATGTGACCCGCCGGCTATGGTCGAATATGAGAAGATACTTTAAGTTTGCACCAATGGAAGCAGTTAGCTTTCCACTGGTGCAATTTTACTCAAAATTAGCAGTAAAATAACCAATGAATAGCACAGCTCTACATCAAATTAATTGGGTGTGGTCTATAACGAAAGGACATAGATCAGCATTACTCATTTATTTTTTGCTTGAGCTCGCAGCAATAGCACTTTCCCTGCTATTTGTACTCTGGTCTAAAAGAGCTGTCGATATCGCAATGCAGACAAATGCTTCCGATATGAAAATGGTGCTGATACTCGTAGCAACCAGCTTGTTGTTCGCTTTAGTTATCCGTGGTTTTTCAGGTTGGTTGAGTGAGCGTACCACTTTGAAGATGGGCCTGCGTTTGCAGCAACAAATGATTGAAGTTCAGATGATGTCTTTATGGAAAGTTGTAAAAGACTGGCACTCGGGCGATATACAGTCACGTATTCATTCAGATTGCAATGAAGTGGTTAGTATGGTGGCGTATTCAGGTATTTCATTTCTGCTGACATTGATCAGATTGCTTGCGTCTTTTGCCTTTCTCTGGAGTATGGATCCCATGCTCGCTTTCATGATTCTGGCCATTACACCTCTCTTTTTATTTTCAAAGGTATACTTCAGGAGAATGCGGCGCCTAAGCAGGGATGTTAAACAGAAAGAAAGCGATTTCTGGAGAATTTTACAGGAAAATTTAAGGTTCCGGATGGTAATTCGCGCAATGGATCTACTATCCGGCAGGAGAGAGAAACAGGAGAATAGCCAGGATTTGATTTACAAGCTGAAATCAGAACAGTTGAATTTCGCCAGCTTTACCCAATTGGCCATGAAATTTACAATCAATATTGGATACTTGCTGACATTTATCTGGGGTGTTTATCGCCTGCGTGCCGGAGAGATCTCATTCGGGACCATGACGGCATTTCTACAATTAGTAGGAAGAATTCAGACACCAATTTTGACGCTTAGTGGCTTTTTCTCGCTTTTTATCAGATTCAGAACTTCCCTGGAAAGAATAATGGAGCTAATGTCAGGAGAAAGAGAACCATTTGTAGCCCCTCAAAAAATACGTGGACTTCGTACGCTTTATATTGATAACCTGACTTTCAAATATGAAGATGAAAAGGTTATTGATGGGTTGACTATAAAAGTAAAGATTGGCGAACCAGCGGCAATTATTGGTTCGAGTGGAAAAGGTAAAACCACTTTAATGCGTTTACTACTGGCATTACTGCAGCCAGAGAATGGCTGGATATGGTTAGCAGACTATCGTCAGAAATACGTTTTGACAGCCGGCCATCGTGTGAACTTTGCCTACGTCCCTCAGGGAAATACATTGTTTAGCGGCTCTATTCGGGAAAATTTATTAATCGCGAACCCTCAGGCAGACGAAGAAAAGTTAAAGTATGCTTTATGGCTTTCATGCTCAGAATTCGTGTATCATTTACCGAATGGTATAGATACGGTAGTGGGAGAGTCAGGACATGGACTATCGGAAGGACAGGCTCAACGTATTGCTATTGCAAGAGCGATGATGCGCGATTGTGATATCTGGCTCTTTGATGAGATTACATCGGCATTAGATAAAGAAACAGCAGGCAATTTAACCGGAAGATTGATAAAAGCCGGTGAAGATAAGCTCTGCATATTCGTTACGCATGATTTTAATCTGGCCGAAAACTGTAGCCAAACCATATACATTAATTGATTAGCGGGAAAATGGTAAATCATATTCAACAAGATGTAATGCCACAGAAAGCGACTTATCAAGTAGCCGGGCTTTATCTGGAACTCGTTTTTCCGGCGATGCTTAAACGCGCAGAAATATTGCCTTCTTTTGAACCTTTTTTAGAAGAGCATGGTATAAACGAAAAATGTATATGCTCCATTGAATTAACTTTTCAAGACGTATCAGTGCAAAATGAGGATGGAAAGCTCCTAAGTGATCTGTCTGTGGTGTGGGGTGATAATTTCCGTTTTTATGAAAGCGAGTATTGCTACACCACAACCATCTGGAGTGAATTTGACGATGGTTTCTGGAAAATGAAAAGTAGTAAAGACTTTAGTCATTCCGTCATATATCTGGTAAATAGAAAAGAGGCTATAAATAACGCACTAAGCTGGTTGGTTATGGTTGCTTTCGGGCAGGCATGCTTATTATATAATACTATTCTAATACATGCCTCTGCCATTTCTAAAAGTGGAGAAGGATATGCTTTTTTAGGTAAGAGCGGAACAGGAAAAAGCACGCACAGCAGACTATGGCTGGAAAATATTCAGGGGACACAGTTACTTAACGACGACAACCCGGCAGTCCGGCTTGAAAATGATGGCCATGTCTATATCTACGGTACCCCATGGAGCGGCAAGACTAGCTGCTACAAAAATATCAAAGTTCGTTTACAAGCATTTGTACGGCTTAAGCAGTCACTTTATAATCGGCTGACACAGAAAAAAGGAATGGCAGCTTTTGTTTGTGTTCTGCCAAGTTGCACAGCAATCCGTTGGAACAACCGGCTTTTTACCGCAATGAGTAACACTGTGGAACACGTTTTACAGAGAGTTATGATTGCTGAACTGGAGTGCCTTCCCGACCGGGAGGCAGCCCTGCTTTGCTACCGCGAAATTTTAAAAATTGATAAACAAAGTTTACAAAATTCCGGCTACCAGGAGGTTACGGGAACTAAAAATTAATTACACCTATATGAAAAAATGTCTACTTATTCCCTTTGTCGGCTTCGTACTACTTTTAAACTCTTGTGTTGTGAGTAAAAAAGTGGTATACGTCCGCGATATGGAGCCGGATACCACTTATCGCGCCATGTCCGCTCCTCCGTTACGTATTCAAAAGAGTGACCGCCTGAGTATTGTTGTTAGCGCTAAAACCCCCGAACTGGCTATTCCTTTTAATCAGGGCGTTGGTGCTTATCAGGTTAATGATCAAGGTGATATATCTGCGGGATCATCTGCAGCAACAGAAATTCAAGGTTATCTGGTGGACGATAGTGGTGAAATTGAATTCCCCATACTCGGTGCATTTAAAGTGGAAGGAATGACACTGGAGGAAATTAAAAATTTGATTAAAAGCCAGTTGGTTAAGGAGAAATTGATTAATAACCCAGTCATCAAGGTCGAATTGTTAAATCTTAAAATCAACATGATGGGGGAAATTAACAAGATAGGTGTGCTAACTGTACCTGATGCCAGAATTACGCTTCTTGAAGCGATATCGTGGGCAGGCGGCTTGACTGTAAATGCCTCTCCGGGTAAAATAACTGTAATCCGTGAGGAAAATGGTGTACGTAAAATGGTGATCAATGACATCCGGTCAAGGGATATTTTTAATTCACCCACCTATTATCTGCAGCAAAATGATATCGTATATATCGAACCCCTGGATGCACAGCCAACACCTAAGGTCCAGACCAATTGGCGATATATCACAACAGGTCTTGGCTTAGTGGCAACTGTATTTACTATCATCAATGTTTTTAAATAAGCTGTATGGATAATCTTAATAACATTAACCTTATGCCAAAGGCAAAGGAAGAAAAATCCATCAACTTGCTGGATATTCTGAAGTACCTGCTCTTTCAGTGGAAGTGGTTTTTATTGTCAATATTCATATTCGGCGGATATTATCTATATCAGTATAGTAAGACACCATTTATCTATAGCCGTTCCGAGACCATTATGATCAAGACTCCGCTGAATACGATGCCGGGTACCCGTATCACAAGGGCTAATTATTACAACACTGTAAATGTTGCCAGTGAGATTCTGCAGCTTCGGTCTAAGGAGCTAATGCGTAAAACTATTGATCGGATTGAAGGTGATATAAGTTATACTGTAAAAAAAGGATTGCGGGAATATGAACTATATAAAGACGCGCCCGTTAAAGTTCAGTTTATAGATGCTAAACCTGAAGTTGGTTTTTCCTTGCAAATAGAGGCTGTAGATCAGGATCACGTAGCACTTTCTTCATTTTCAAAAGGAAATACGTCTCAAGTTCTTAAGATTAAGCTGAACCAAACCGTTCGTACACCTATAGGTCTGCTTAAAGTCACGAGATCACCTGGATATAAAGTTTCGGATTTTGATAAGCCTGTAATTGTCCGGAAGTATCCGCGTGAAGCAATGGTTGGCTATTATATGGCCAATTTGAAAATTCAGCAAATGGAGGAAGATGCATCTTTATTACAGGTTTTTGTAGAAGATAGCTCGCTGCAGCGTGCAGATGATCTGATCACTACTTTGATTACAGTATATAATGAAGATGCAGTCGAAGATAAAAATAAGGTTGCAATTAATACAGCTCAATTTATAATGGATCGGATTCAGATCATACAAAGTGAGCTGGGGTCTGTAGAGTCTAATTTAGAAAACTTAAAAGTATCAAATCAGGGAATTGATGTGAACGCGGCCAGTCAGATGTATGTGAGCGAAGGAATGATGCATGAATCTGCTGGTAACGATGTTCAGACGCAGCTGAAGCTGGTAGAGATGATGCAGAACTATATGCGTGATGCAGATAAAAAGGATGACTTGATTCCTAATAATACAGGATTGGTAGATGTCAATATTGAAAACCGGATTAATGAATATAACACAGCCTCACTTAGAAGAAACCGGCTGCTGGAAGGGAGCAGTTCTGAAAATCCTATTGTTCAAGATCTGAATATAACCCTCGCAGCCATGCGTAAGAACATCTACCGGGCGATGGAAAATGCAGTTAGTGGTTTACAAATAAAGATTAATAATCTAAAAAAAGAACAAACACAAGCAAGAAATAAGGCAATGGCTGTTCCAGCGAAACAGCGGATGATGCTTTCAGTAGAGCGTCAGCAAAAGGTGAAAGAAGAACTATATCTGTTACTGCTTAATAAACGCGAAGAAAATGCGATTAACCAGGCAATGACAGAAGATAATGTCCGGATTATTGACCCGGCTTCAGGTTCGGATGCACCTATTTATCCTAGCCGTATTAAGAAATTAGCACTAGGTGTAGGAATCGGTATCGCATTGCCAGCTATAGTGTTTTTATTAATGCTTATGTTGGATACGGGAGTACGCAGCCGTAAAGACATCGAAGAAGTATTGTCTGTGCCCTTTCTGGGTGAGATTCCCTTCACCCTTAAAGATAAAGGAGGTGAAGCTGTTGTTGAGGAAAAAGGACGGGATTATACATCTGAAGCATTCCGTATTCTCAGGACAAATATTGGTTTTATGGCTGCGGGAAAAGAGCAGCGTGTAATCACCTTTACATCTTTTAATATTGGAGCCGGAAAGACATTTACAGCGATTAATCTTGCCGCAAGTTTTAGGTATTTGAATAAGAAAGTCTTGTTATTGGATTTAGATCTGCGAAAAGGGACCCTAAGCAATAGGGTAAATGCCCAAAAAGAAAAAGGGTTGGGTGTGACAAACTTTTTAGCAAATCCAAAAGTAACTGTTGATGACATTATTTATCAAGGTCTTGTAGGCGGTATAATAGATGTTATTCCTATCGGTGTAATTGCACCAAATCCTGTAGAACTTTTATTGAGCACAAGGCTAGATGAATTGATCATTGAATTGAAAAAAAGGTACGACTATATCATTGTAGACAATGTGCCTGTCAATTTGGTTGCTGATGCTTCAATTGTAGACCGTATATCTGAATTAACAATTTTTGTGGTCCGCTCAGGAAAGATGGACCGCAGGCAACTGCCTGAAATTCAATCCTTATATGATCAACGAAAAATTTCCCATATGGCAGTGCTGCTGAATGGTGTGCGTCTGAATAAAGGGGGGTACGGATACGGCTATGGATACGGTTATGGGTATGGTTACGGTTATGGGAACGAAACCAAAAAGACTATCTGGGATAAATTATTTGGAAAACGCTAGTAAGTGTGCATTTGTGGTATTCGCTCCATAATGCCTCCAGATTTTACAATAATATTTTAAACAAAAACAATTATGATTATGAAAAAAGAATTAATGATTTTGCTCTGTTTGTTTTGCGGTGGTGAAGCATGGAGCCAATCTGTAGAGTCGGTAAAAGATACTGTAGTTCAGCAAAGTACCGATAAATATAAGGTTGAAACAAACAGGTTTTTTGACAACTGGTTTATCGGTGCTGGTGCCGGTGCACAAATTTTCTTCGGTGATCACGACAAACAAATGAAGTTTGGAGATCGTTTGACTCCGGGATTTGAACTTTATCTTGGTAAATCGTTCTCGCCTGGGGTTGCGGTACGTTTAGCAGTGAACGGTTTCAAAATTAAGGGTCTCACCCAGAATGGTGCCCATTCTACCGGCGAAGTGTTCGACGCTGGGAAACGATTGTCAAAACAAGAATTCAATTATTACAACGTGCATGGTGATGTACTATTCAATTTAAACAACCTTTTAAGTGGTTACAAAGAAGATCGCGTTTATACTTTAAGTCCATATGCGGGTTTAGGATGGATGCACACATGGGATAGGCCAGTGGAAAGCGGTGTGAGCGCTAACGTTGGTATTTTAAATGCCTTCCGTGTGAGTGACGGCCTTGATATCACAATAGATCTGCGTGGAAGTATGGTTGATGACCGGTTTGATGGCGAGACTGGAAACAGAAAACAGGATGGTCTTGCTACTGCAGCTCTGGGTTTGAAATATACATTTAAAAAGCGCAATTGGGATAGAAGTTCTACAACCGTTATCCGTCAAAGTGATAAAGAATTGAATGCACTGCGTGATCAAGTAAATACTTTAGCAAATGATAATGAAATTTTACGTAAACAATTAGCTCAGGCTGGAAATAAATCTGTTACAGATGTAGTTGTCGAGAAAAATATTATAGTTGCACCTGTACTGTTGACGTTTCCAATTAATAAAAGCGTCATTAGTAATGAAATGCGTGTAAACCTCGGATTCCTCGCGAAAGTGATTAAAGACGGTGGTGCAAAGGTTAAATATCGTGTCACTGGTTACGCAGACAAGGGCACAGGGTCTAAAAAGACTAATGAGCGACTAAGTAAAGAGCGCGCTCAGGCAGTCTACAATATTTTAGTAAAAGAGTTCGATGTACCATCATCACTGATCGATGTTTCTTATGAAGGTGGGGTAGATAATATGTTTTATGATGATCCTCGCCTAAGTCGTGCAGTGATTACCATTGCAAATTAATTTATCGGCTAACAGGGTTTAACAAAAACAGGCAGATCATTTTGAAATGATCTGCCTGTTTTTGTTTGGAATTATGTGTAGCGTTTTTCGAATGGTTTACGTTATACCAGTATTAACCATTATAAACCTTATTTAAATTATGAAAAGAGCGCTTTCTCTCCTCAGCATTACCCTCTGTATGACGGTTTTATTTATTGCGTGTAAGAAAAACAAAGACGGGGAACCAAACCATGAATTGGTTAATCGATGGCAGGAAAAATTATCCGGAGGATTTACAAGAACACTAATTTTCAGTTCAGATGGTAAGTTCTCGATGGAGTTTGCCGGTGGTGATGAAAATTCAGTAGTGAACGGAAAATATATTGTCAATGGTAATTCACTGAAAGTGAATTTAACCGAGTCTCTTTCGAAACTAGGTACTTCAAATGTCGTCAGGACGAAAATAGATTACGAACTGTTTGAGAAAGGCACCTATAAGATTGAAGGGGCGGTGTTAAAAATTCAATATATAAGTTATCCTGCAGATGCACCTGTACAAACTGAGACGGAATACACTTTAACCAAATAGATGCCCATACCATTTAGATTATTAACCGGCTTATCCTTTAGTATTCATCAGTGAATTAATTACTAAAAACCCGCCTATTAATATTAAACCATAATAAACATATTTGAAAAAGGAATCATTTTTAAGTTTCTGGTTTAGATACCTTCCTAGAAAAATTGCAGGTATAATTGCAGGTAATGAGATTAGAAAATATTTGAATACTTCATAAGTTAGCAGTCCTTTGAACATATATCCCAATATCCCGATGAAACTGGCTGGCAGAAAATAAGCCTGAAGGGTGGCGCGGAAGTGTTTTGCACTCCAGTTTCTCATATTACCATAGACAACAAGAGGTGGGCCATTCACTCCGTAAGCACCTCCCAAAATACCTGATAGAAATCCACAGATGAATAACCACCATTTATTATCATTTGGGAGTTTGATACTTTTTTTACCATATAATGCATAAGCTGAATAAGCGATAATTAATATCCCAAGTCCAATTTTAACCCAAAATTCATTGCCGTAAATCAAGATTAGCAGCCCGACTGGTATCCCTAAAATTGCAAAAATAATTAACCATTTCGCGCTGTCAATATGAATCTGGCTATGGTCCTGAATTACTACAACAAGCCCAACCAAAACTGACATTAAAACAGATAGCGGTACCGCGACATCCAAAGGCATAAACAGAATGAACAAGGGAACGGCAATTAAGGATTCGCCAAATCCAAACGTTGATCTGACTAAAGTGGCGACGAAGGAAATAATTAATATAAAGAGGTAAGTAAGCTCCATAGAAATAGTAGGAATCTAGATTTATAGGGATTGGAACTGGTGATTCGAGAGCATTAAAGATACGGTTTTTGCAAAGAAAAACCGATTGAAATGTAACCTTTTGACCCTTCTGTGCGTCTTATAAAATATTGGTGTACCTGATTATTATCAGAAATATAATCAGGGCGGCCGATACTTTATCTAATATATATAAATATGATAATCCTTAAGATTTCTATCCTATGCGGAGTTTTGCTTTTGAACGCACAAAATTATACCAAGAACTGGGAGGGTAGTGATCTGCCCGGCCATAGCTTTGCTAAGTTCGAAGATTTCAACGGAAAGCAGGACTTTAAAGTTAAGCTCGATAAAAATGAAAGTTTCGTTTTTAATTACACAGCTAATGTGAAAAAGGGCGAACTTCATCTGGAAGTTAAATCTCCAGGCGGAACGGTATTCACAAAGAACATTACAGGGACAGATTCAGGTGAGTTAAAGGTGCTGAACCTAAAGGGAGAACAGTACAAATTCATTTTCCGGGCCAAACATGCCGAAGGCAACTTTGACATTAAATACAAAAAGATATAGGAATAATGACCCTATCTTGTGATTACACAACAGTCACTGAGTAGAATCAATGCAAAATATACATTGAGGCTTATTCGTAAAAGTAAAAAGGCCCGTTTTACTCTACCCATAGATAGTGTCTTATCTTTAGGATCGGTGTTAAAACGGGCCTTTTCTTATTTAGGCGGCTCGTCTGATTACCCCTAAAATGATTGCAATGATAGCGATTACAATAAGGACGTGAATAATTCCGCCGGTGTAATATCCGCCTAAGAAACTAATGGCCCAAATGATGACCAGTATGACTGCGATAGTATAAAGTAAATTTCCCATAGGTTTGAGTTTTAATTAGGATTCGAATCTACAACCGCTTTCAACGCATTTTGTTTTTGGATTTTTTCAAAAATAATCTACATAGACTCTGGATAGATAATATTTCCAGAGATTTGCAATAGATAACTATTGCTGTTTTGATTATCTTTTGAGCACTGTTCTAATAAGATAGCATCCTCATCTTGCTGTAAAGTCAGGGCCATAAGATGTAAGGATTGATAAGCAGAAACTTTCAGCTGAAAGATGAGCTGACCATACTCCAAAATGTCAATATCTCTTGCACGTGATGATTTTTTTTTGGGTTTTATTAAATCAGCACACAGCTTTAGTAGTGTGTCAGTCAGGATGTCGTTTGTGTTTGCGCCCTTAATTTTTTGACGTGTCATACATTGTTTGAGCCTTTCAATATGCTGATCCATTTCCGTAGATGACGGAGAGAGAGCCGTTTTTAACTCGTCGGTAAAGGCTGCTGCTGACATGTCACGGAAACATTTCAGATATTTCTTTTCCCTGTCCATCAGAGCTGCCAACCGTTGAGAATATACAGCCGACAGATTTAGTGTAGTTTCGTTCATATGTTCCAATTTTATGCTTTTGTAGAGGAGAATGAGACAACAAAACCAAATCGAATAGGTTTAGGTTATTCGTTTATGAACTAAAAAAGGGGCAAGGTGAAAAACATTGAGCTCGACGGCCCAAAATTCGCTATGAAGCCCGCTTATGAACACATATGTCGAAAAAGATAACCGGCCAATTACAAGTTTATATTATAATCGAATGATTTTGTAATTTCCCCTGGTGAAAGCAAAATCCAACATCCCGGTACTTCGAATCAACGATTTTCAAATTGATCTGCAGTCAGACGGCAGTATTCAGTATCATGAAATTTTTGGTTCCAGGTTGATTGATAAAGCTCATCAGCACGACTTCTTCCTTTTTCTGCTATTTGAAAACGGTGGGGGCACCCATACTATTGATTTTATACAACACGACGTTTCCTCACACCAGCTACACCTGTTATTCCCGGGTCAGGTACATACCTGGAGCTTATCCGAAAACACACGTGCTTTTCAGATAATGATTAGCAAACGGATCTTTGAGATCTTCGCTACTTCATTGCGTTATGATCTGATACGCTATCAGGAAAATCCTGTACTGGCACTTAGCGCGACAGCCTTTCAGCAGCTTTTATACGAATTTAAAGAAATTCAGGCAGAACTAAGCCTGGAAACCAGGCTGTGGGACATTATCAGCTCCAGATGCAGGATTATTGCGCAACTGGCTAGCCGTGAAGCTGAAGAAAGATTCGCCGGGCTGACGGCTTATCAAACTAAACCGATATTAGCCGACTATCTTTCCTTAATAGAGCTGAACTTTAAACAGCAAAGGTCGGTGGCATTTTACGCTGAAAAATTAAATATAACACCAAACTATCTTAATATACTCTGTAAAAAACACTTTCATAGTTCTGCAACATCATTCATACATAATAGATTAATTCTGGAGTCTAAAAGACTATTACTCACCTCTAAAAATTCGGTAAAAGAGATAGCTTATGAATTGGGGTTTTATGATCTGGCTTACTTCTCTAAATTTTTTAAAATGCAGACCGGCACCAGCCCGAGAGAATTCAGGTTACCATTATAATTATAAATTTTACAAGTAATGGGATGAATTAGACCATCTGTAACTACGGTGCGGTTATAACTTTGTATAAAAAAGAATATTATGTCTGTACAATCAATTTCACGCAAAGATTTTATAAAAAATTCATCAATTCTGATAGCAGCCGGTACCGGTATATTGGGGCCTTCCTCCGCATCTGCCGGGGACAGATCTCCTAACGATTTATTAAAAGCTAAATCCGCCGCAGATAAAGGCTTTATTTTAAAAAACGTCAGACTGGAAACCGGTTTTGATTACGAAGATGATGAAGTCAGCCATACCAAAACCGACCTTTTTACTGTGCAAGTCAGTGATGGTAAGATTAAGTCGATTTTGCCTAACCAGCCCAATTCAGATGCAATCGATGCAAAGGGACTATTGATGCTTCCGGCATTTCGGGATATGCATATTCATTTGGACAAGACGGGCTATGGTTTACCCTGGAAGGCCAATCCGAGTAAACGCAAGACTGTGAAAGATATGATCGCATATGAACAGCAAATTATCCCTGAATTGCTTAAAACGTCAATTCCAAGGACAGAGAAGTTGATAGAACTGATGCAAAGTTACGGCACAAACTACGCCAGGACACATGTAAATATTGATCCCACGTCTGGGCTTGACTCTTTAAGGCATCTGGAGAAAGCCCTAGAGAATAAAAAAGACTCTTTTCATGCAGAAATAGTGGCTTTCCCGCAACACGGTATTTATTACACAAAGTCGGAACAGCTCATGAAGGAAGCTGCAAAAATGGATGTAGATTTTATAGGTGGACTGGATCCTTATACCATAGACGGTGCCATAGAAAAACATATGGATCTGGTTGTTCAGCTTGCGCTGGATAATAATAAAGGTATCGACATACACCTGCATGAAGCGGGAGAGTCAGGGATGAAAACCATAAATTATCTGATAGATAAAGTAGTGGAGAACCCAAAGTTAAAAGGTAAAACATTTATAAGTCATAGCTTTGCGCTGGCGAATCTTGATGACGCTAAAACAGAAGAGATAGCGGAAAAACTGGGTAACGCGAAAGTTGGAATTACTTCAACTATACCATTCACACGCAATGTGATGCCAATCCCTACGCTTTATAAATATGGAGTAGACGTCATGGCAGGGAACGATTGTATTATTGACTGGTGGAGTACATTTGGAAGTGGTAGTATATTGCAGAAAACGAATCTTTCTGCACAGTTATACGGGTATCGTAATGAGTTCGACCTTTCCAGAAGTCTGAGATTGGCTACTCATCATGTTCTGCCATTAGACGACAAAGGAAATCAGGTTTGGCCGAAGGCTGGTGATACAGCAGATTTCGTGCTTATAGATGCTAGTTGTTCAGCAGAAGCGGTTTCCAGAATATCACCCGTGAAATCGTTAGTCCATCGTGGAAATATTGTATACTAAATAATGAAACAGAATAAACCAGAACTCACTAAGACTACATTATGGCTAATGACTATTGCCAGCGGGCTGGTGGTTGGAAATAACTATTATAACCAGCCTTTATTGGGTTTGATCGCCAGAGATCTGTCTGTGACTGAAAGTCAGGTGAGCAATATTGCAATGCTTACACAAGTAGGTTACGCATTTGGATTACTCTTCATTGTCCCTCTGGGTGATATGTTTCTTAGAAAACGGCTTATTCTGATTGATTTTTGTTTTATCATCCTTTCCTTGCTCGGAATGACCTTAGCTCCAAACCTCGGTTGGCTGTTACTTGCAAGTTTTACAGTTGGTTTTACCTCGGTAATCCCACAGATGTTTGTTCCGATGGCTGCAGAACTAGCCAAAAGAGAAAAGCAGAGCTCTGCAATCGGGATGGTTATGAGCGGGTTGTTAATTGGTATTCTCTTGTCTCGAGTGGTCAGTGGCTTTGTCGGGGATTTATGGGGTTGGAAAGCGATGTACTATATTGCTGCAGCACTGATGGTAATCCTGGCTGGAATGGTCGCTGTAAAATTACCTGAAGTTCCGCCGTCATTTAAAGGCAGTTATACTGCTTTGATGAAATCCCTTATTCATTTGACCAGAACTCAGCCCGTACTTCGCCTTGCAGCATTCCGCGGAGCGGTGGGTTTCGCTGCATTCAGTGCATTCTGGACGATATTGGTGTTTCATTTGAAGGGTCCGCCATTTTATGCGGGCGCTGCAGTTGCCGGATCATTTGGAATAATTGGTGCCGCCGGTGCGCTGGCAGCAGCACTAGTCGGTAGAATTAGTAAAAGCGTAAAACCTTTCACTATTGTTCTGGCAGCAATTATGATGCTTATTTTGAGTTGGGTAGTTTTCTATTTTGCCGGGTATACATATATCGGGCTAATTTGCGGCATAATACTTATTGATCTGGGTTTACAATCCATGCATATTATGAATCAGGCTGGTTTTTTTGCCTTAAATCTGGGAGCGACCAATCGCCTGAATACAGTTTATATGTTTAGTTACTTTATAGGTGGTTCGATAGGTACTTATCTGGCATCTTTAGCCTGGGGATATTACCAATGGGATGGGGTCGTTATGGTTGGTTTATTTTTTACGTTTCTGGCTCTTGGAGCGCATTTGCTATACGGGAGAGTTGACCTAACCGTTGACGACAATTGAGGAAATTTTAGTGCAATGTTCCTTCTATATCGAGAAATTTCATCGTGACAGCGGGGGAGATTTCATCACTTGTATGTTGAGTATACTCAAGTTTACATTTAGTTGTATAGCTAAATGTAAACTTATATCCTGGGTTCTGTTTTAATTTATTTTCTCAGCAAGTATGATTTCTTGATCTTAAACAAGTGGTTTTTGCTCATATTAAGCAACTTAGCTAATATCGCTGCATTAACCCTGAACAGAACTGATCTCTGGTTTTTAGCAAAGGCGTTAAATCTTTCTTTAGCATTTGTCATTCTGAGCAGTATCTCTCTTTCTTTGGCTAAATGAAGGCTTTCTTCCTGTATTTCTAAAAACAGCTTACATAAATATGGACTGTCCCGAAGTATCAATTCCGCTGTATTCATCTCTAGTGCATACACCCGTGATTCTTCAATTGCCTGTATATTTTCTTCGAATGGTAACTGATTGGAAAAGACCCCGGCAGGCGATATAAATCCGTTGTCGATTATCCAGGAAGGATAGGTTAGTTCGTTGATGATGCAGCTACCCATCACCAGTCCCTCTTCTACATAGTATAAAGTAGGATATGAATATCCACTGTTGTCCAGTGACATTCCCTTTCTGACTGTAAGTTCTACAAAAAGATCTTTGAAGGCCGTAATATCGTGGAACTGGGTAGCCCGCATAGACAATAATTTTTTATGTAGTTCTTGCATAGTACAATTAAGCAAATATCTTTTATATAAAAGATAACATTTGATTCTATTTGAACATGATCATAGTTTTTGTTGAAATTTTTCCTATTTAAAATCTAACTAACTCTACAAATACTAAATACCTATATAGTATTTTGTATATTTCCCCATAGATGCATTCATTTTGCGTAAGCAACTGGTTAAAGCTTCATCCAAATTCCTTATCTGGCAAAATGGAAAAGTCGATCAGGCTTGAGCTGTGAATTTAGGTTGGACTGAGAAAAAAATCTATCAATTTCTAAAGCTCTTAAGGTTTTATATAGCGAATATCCTGTTTAGTTTATCTTTGTCTCCGCAATAATGCCGAGCTCAATAGCTATTTGAATGAAATCTGTTAAAAAATGTGACCTATCTGTATTCGTGTTGATTTTCTTTTGCTGTTTATCTTTTACCCTATCTGCACAGGAATCCAGAAGTGGTGCGCGTAAGCTTTCAGACAGACCATATTTTCTGGAACACGAGCTAAAAAGTAAGGATAGCCTGTTTGCCGTAGACACTCTTACGCTCAAAAAGTATATCACATTTGACAGTCTTGATGTGGAGTTGCTGAAAGCACCTGTATTAAGGGAGATTTTATTAGGAGAAGCCAGGATTGGCAGGCCCGCAACTTATCAGACAATGGTAACTTATATAGCTTACTACCGGCAGACAGTCGCTTACAGAGAGTTTCGTGAAAATTTGTCGCTATTTAAACGAATGGAATCTCTGAAAGTAAACCCTTTGAATTGGGAAATGGACAAGGTGCTTTTTAACCGCCTTGGGTTTACTGAAAGCGATCTGGAAGATTTTAAGTCCTACATTTCGTCTCCTGAACATGCTGATATGAACTATAAGCAGGCCTATATAGGTTACATGAATGAAATAATGGCCTTATAAATGTAAATTAACTATTGATTAATCCTTGTCTTGTGTTGGTGTGGTTAACATTTCCTTCCCACTTCCTTTGCTGTTTCTTCGGACTTCCTTCGCTGTTCCTTCGGTCAGAATCGAATAAGGAGCGAGGGAAAAGCGGATGATTTTTAAATGAAAATCGACCAAATGTAAAACTGTATACTTTCTTCCGGAGAAAATATAGCGGCCTAATAAAGCGAAGCTGAAAAAGCTTAATAAAAAGCTTTTTATTTTCATCGGTCAGCTTATTAGGCTACTAATTAAATAGTCAAATATAGCTGGCTATTATGCGCAGATAAAAAATATTCAAATAAATTCTACAGAATAAGTAGTTTTTAAATTATGAATGATATATTTGCCCCGGTTATTTTAAAGAACTTATCAAGAAAGGTGGAGGGAATGGCCCTTTGAAGCCTTAGCAACCGTCCGTGAAAATGGAAATGGTGCTAATTCCATCCCGGGACAGCCCGGGGTAGTTAAGTCAGTTGAATGCAAATAATTTATGTCTGACATAAACGCAAGCACTTCTGATTTTCAGCGGTGTTTTTTTTTGCCGCTTTTAATTGTATTGGATGTTTAATTTAAATGAGTACAGATGTAAAAACATTACCTAAAGAGTGATCTACCCTCAGCCAGACCGGATTACGTTTACGTATTGGCTGTCTGGACAAACAAATTTTAAAGACACCTCCTGTTATATTTCGAGTTTAAAAAAAAGCGGACGTAAGCCGCAGTGGGATTGGTATGTCTAAATTTTCTTATCATCAATAATCAATAATTATGTTTAAAAGTATAAAACTGTCAGCGATACTCTTCCTGATATTGCTTTCACAACTGACTTTCGCACAGGATACCACTATTAAAGGAGTTGTTAAAGCCTCCACGGGGGAGACATTACCGGGGGTGTCCGTAGCCCTTAAAGGCTCCTCTCAGGTGGTTGCTACAGACATCAACGGCTCTTTTTCTATTGTCGCGCCGGACAGAAGCATACTGGTGTTTTCTTATATAGGTTTTCAAGTACAGGAACTCCAGATTAATAGAAATGCAGGCGCATTACTGGTCACATTACAGCCGACTGAAAATGCGCTTAATGAAGTTGTCGTGACCGCACTGGGTATTAACAGGCAAAAAAAATCATTGGGGTATGCCGTGCAGGAAATTAAGGGTCAGGATTTGGCGGAGGCGAAAGAAACGAATTTAGTTAATGCGCTGGCTGGAAAAATCGCCGGTGTGAGAGTAACGAACAGTCAGGGAGACATGGGTTCCTCAAGAGTGGTGATACGTGGGGAAACCTCTATTTCAGGAAATAACCAGCCTCTGTTCGTAGTAGATGGGATTCCGGTGGATAATTCTCAATTGAATTCTGCAGGTGCACGTGATTATGCTAATGCCATTTCGGACATTAATGCAGACGATATAGAATCGATCAGCGTACTGAAGGGGCCAAATGCAGCTGCGCTTTATGGATCGCGTGCTGCGGCTGGTGTCATCATCATTAAAACGAAGACTGGTAAATCAAAACGAGGAGTGGGCATCACAGTAAATTCCAATACTGTGCTGGAGACTATTGCTACATTGCCTGTTTATCAAAATGCATTTGGCCAGGGTTCTGAAGGCCTGTTCAGTTATGTCGATGGAAAAGGAAAGGGTCTGAATGATGGGGTCGATGAAAGCTGGGGACCAAGAATGGATGGACGTTTATTGCCTCAATTTTTTTCTAAAGGTGTCGCGGTTCCATTTGTCGCACACCCGGATAATGTACGTGATTTCTTTCAGACAGGATATTCATTGAATAATGGTATTGCAATTGCAGATGCAACTGAGAAATTTGATTACCGGTTATCATATAATAATTTAAAACAGGTCGGTGTAGTTCCGAATTCAGGTCAGGGAAAAAATTCAGTGACCTTGAACACAACATTAAGGCTTACACCGAAATTGAGTCTCACCGCCAATGCTAATTATAGCAAACTTGGCTCAGACAATCTTCCTGGAACTGGTGGCTCAAGGTCTACGAGTACAATGCTTCAGTTCGCTTGGTTTGGAAGACAGGTAGATATTAATGAGCTCAAAAATTATCTGGATGAAAACGGAAATACGTTCAACTGGAATAATAGCTACTATTCTAATCCTTACTGGGTTGCCTACGAAAATACGGTGTCCCAAAACAGAAACCGTTTAATTGGAAGCGTAGGTCTGAATTACAAAATTATTGATGGTCTGGACTTTAATTTTCGTACAGGTACAGATTATTATAATGACCGCAGAAAGGTTCGTGTAGCTTACGGTACGAACGGATCGCCTTTCGGCTCTTATACAGAAAGTGCTTTCACTGTTAGTGAGACTAATACAGATGGGACGCTGAATCTTAATAAAAAACTAAGTTCTGACTTTACACTAGAAGCACTCGTAGGGGCAAATATCCGGTCGAGGTATATCGAGCAGAATGATCAGAGTGCACCGCGTCTTGCAGTAGCCGGTTTGTATGCGCTGAATAACTCACGTGATCCGCTCACTTCGTCAAATATTTATAATAAGCTGAAATCTTACAGTATTTATTCTTCCGCGCAACTCGGTTTCAGAAATTATCTTTTTGCAAATATTACGGCACGTAATGATTGGTCTTCTACTTTACCGGCGCAAAACCGGTCTTATTTTTATCCTTCATTTAACGGAAGCTTTGTTTTAACGGAGGCTCTGGATATTAAGAGTGAGGTACTTGATTACGCCAAAATTCGCGGAGGCTGGTCTAAAGTTGGTAAAGATGCAGATCCTTACCGTTTAATTAACACTTACGGTTTTAGTGCCCCATTTGGGTCCAATCCACAGTTGAGTCCTTCCACAACAGATCTTAACCCTAATTTAAAACCGGAAACAACGACTTCAACTGAATTAGGAGCAGAAGCGAGTTTCTTTAACAAAAGAGTCCGTTTGGACCTGAGTTTATATAATACAAATAGTTATGATCAGATCTTGAGCGTAGATGTGAGTCAGAGCACGGGTTTTAAGTCTAAACTGCTGAATGCCGGAAAGATAAATAACAAAGGTATTGAGGTTCAATTAGGTGTAACTCCTGTTAAAAAAGCTTTCACCTGGGATGTTGATGTTAATTTTGCGGCGAACAGGAGCAGAGTCATTTCACTGGATGATGCCGGACTTCTGCAAAATTACGTAGTTGCTACTAACTCTGCTCAGGTAATTGCGTCTGTTGGACAGCCTTATGGTACCTTATTTGGAAATGCTTTTCTGAGAGATGCCGGCGGAAATATTATCGTTAACTCTACAGGCGCGCCACAAACAGATCCCTCTAAAAAGGTATTGGGAAAATATACACCAGATTGGATAGGTGGCATTTCAAATACTTTTAGTTATAAAGGACTAAGCCTTGGTGTACTTATCGATGCGAGTATCGGAGGTTCAATTTACAATGGCACTTATGCTACTGGTACTTATACAGGTGTATTGGCATCTACACTTCCGGGAAGGGGCGCCGAATTTGGCGGCATATCGTATTACTATCCGGATAATAAAAAAGCTAATGGTACTGTCCGGGTGGGCAATGGGGCTGCTGCTCCAACTGGCGCTGTTGTTTATGACGATGGTATCGTATTTAATGGTGTGAGTGCCGACGGTAAGCCAAATGAAAAAGTTCTGCCTGCACAGCAATATTATAAGTCATTCCGTACAATAGATGAGGCCAATATTTTTGATGCTTCTTATGTCAAATTAAGAGAGGTGAAATTGAGCTATAATTTACCAGCCAAATGGATTCGTCCTTTAAATCTTCAGGGAGTCTCAGTTTCTTTAGTTGGCCGTAACCTTCTGATAATTCACCGCAACGTTACTGACATAGACCCTGAAGTTGCTTTTAATACCGGAAACGGGCAGGGGCTGGAAAGTTTGTCAAATCCGACGACACGAAGCTACGGCTTCAACATTAACATCAAAATTTAATAATCTGGACATGAAAAATAATAGACTATATATCATAGCTGCACTGGCATTCTCCCTGGCGTCCTGCGCAAAGGAACTGGATAAAATTAATATCAATCCAAATGCAACTGAAAAAGCACAGCCTGATTATCTGTTGACAGGCGCAATTAAAAATACAGCAGATGTATATTGGGGAACTACCAATAATATGAATTCAAGCCTGCTTTTTTCTCAGCAATTTGCAAAGGTTCAATATACAGAGGAAGATCGCTTTATCTATTCGAACAGTAGTTTGACTACATTGTGGTCAAATGGTTATTCTCAAGGTATCATTGCTTTTAACAAGATAATCGAAGCCGGCGATGCACAGGATAATCCGAATTACCGGGGCGTTGGCCTGGTCTTACGTTCATGGGTGTTTCTTCTGCTGACAGATGCGTATGGCGATGTGCCTTATACTGAGGCCGGGAAACTAAACGAGTTTATTACGCCTGCTTATGACAAACAGAAAGATATATATTTCGGCTTGCTGGAAGATCTGAAAGCCGCTAAAACGGTACTCAATCCGGCTGGCAAGGCAATCGGAGGCGATATTATTTACAATGGAGATATTTCGCGCTGGAAAAAACTGGCTAACTCACTCCGGGTCCGGATTGCATTGCGTATCGCAGACCGGGAACCTGCAAAAGCAAAACAAGTATTTGATGAGATTAAGGCAGATAATGATGCATTGATTAGTGAGAATGCAGATATAGCACAGTTAATTTATCAGACCTCTCCTCAACAGAATCCGATTAGCGCACAGTTTGAAACCCGTGACGATTACCGGATCAGCAAAACAATCGTCGATAAGTTGTCCGAGCTTAAAGATCCCAGACTAGCAGTTTATGCCAGTAAGACGCAGACGCCTACACCAGAAGAGTATGTTGGTTTACCAAACGGACTAACGAACTCTGAAGCGAGTGCATTAGGTTTTGCAAAGGTATCTAAGCCAGGCGCTTACTTTCTTTTACCTCAGGCCCCGGCTGTAATCTTCAGTTATGCAGAATTACTGTTTGACAGGGCAGAGGCTGCTGCCAGGGGATTCACAACTGAAAATGCTGCAGATCTTTATCAGCAGGGGATTAAAGCTTCTTTCAGACAGTATAATATTTCTGATGCCGCTGCGGCAGCTTATGTAGCTCAGCCCTTCGCTCAATATGATCCGGGTAACTACAAGAAATCAATCGGTGAACAAAAATGGCTGGCTTTATTTGGGCAGGGCCTTGAGGCCTGGGCCGAGAGGCGCAGGTTGGATTATCCGGTGCTGAAAGCCTCGGTTAACACGGTTTTAAATGGCGAAATTCCGGTACGTTTCATTTACCCCGGAACAGAACAATCTTTAAATATTCAAAGCTATAAAAATGCAGTTGCGAGCCAGGGTCCCGACCTGCTGACCACTAAGTTATGGTTTGATGTGAATTAGCTGAAAGGCCAATTCTGAGTCATAAAAATGCCCCCGGAAAGTGTCTGACTTTTCGGGGGCATTTTAGGATATCCGTGATGCTTTTTTGAATGTAAATTATTTTACACGCTCTATGTATTCACCTGTACGGGTGTCTATTTTAACTTTATCACCTTGATTCACAAACAAAGGTACCTTAACTTCGACTCCATTTTCTAATGTGGCATATTTTAATGCACCTGAAGAAGTATCACCTTTTACAGCTGGTTCCGCATAAGTAATTTCCAGTTCTACAAAATTCGGTGTAAGGGCCATAATAGGTTCTTCGCTTTCAAAAGAAACCACTACGCTCATTCCTTCTTTTAAATATTTAGCAGCCGGTCCAAATAATGCTTTAGGAATGTTAAACTGATCAAATGTTTCATTATCCATTACCACAAAATAATCACCGTCTTCATACAGGTATTGATAGTCATTGGTTTCAACACGGCATATTTCCACCTGCTCATCTGTTCCTAAACGTGCTTCAACTATTTTTCCGGTTTTAATATTACGGAATTTACCTAAGTAGAAAGCTCCGCCTTTACCTGGTGTACGGTGAATGAATTCTGTAACTGTTACCAGTTCACTGTTGTAACGTAAAATATTTCCTACTTTAATTTCAGATGCCTTTGCCATAAAGAATATAATTGTAAAATTTGAGCCTAAAGATAAATGCTTTTTTGAATTTATAAGATTAATCTGATCAGAATAGTCTCAAGCCAATTTTTTATTTGTCTTCTCCGAAAATCCCTATATTGTAGAGGAATTCTTTAATCTAAAGAATGTCAGCCTCTTAAAACCTAATATTTATTGTATGCACAAAATTCTACAAGCGGGATTACTTCTTCTCCTTCCTCATGCTGTCTCAGCTCAACTATCCTCAAAAGGTAAGGTTAGCAACGAAAATAAAGAACCCGTGGAATTGGCAATAGTCAGTATTAAAAAAGGCAACGTGATAATCGGAAATACTATCACAGACAGTTTAGGCCATTATCAATTTCCGGATCTTAAAAATGGAGCGTATACTATTTCGGTGAAGAATATAGCTTTTAAGGATACTACCTTTCTTGCTGTGGTCGATGCAAATACCTTACCTGATATTTCTCTGCGTCGTATTGGCGACCTGAAAGAAGTGGTTGTAACAGCCAAAAAGCCTGTTTTTCAACGTGAAATTGATCGCCTGCGTTTTAATGTCGGAGAAACGGACCTGGTGTTCGGAAACAATATCTGGGATGTTATTGAAAAAACACCACTTGTAAATGTTTCCTCGGACGGAACCATTCAGATCAGCGGTACTTCAGGTGCGATTGTATACATTAATAATAAGCGAAAAGTGCTTAGCGGTAATGCGCTGAAAAATTATTTAAGCAGTATTCCGTCAGATAATCTGGATGCAATTGAAGTTATAACTACACCACCGAGCAAATACGATGCAGAAGGTGGCGCAGGAATTATTAACATCCTGACCAAAAAGAATAAGGAAGAGGGGCTGGTCGGGAATACCGTGCTTAGTTCCAGGCAGACTGCCGTTAATTCGCAGGGTGCCAGTGTCTATTTGAATAACCGTCAGGGGAAATGGAATGTATACTCAGATTTTTCTATGGGTAACCGGAGCAGGCAGCCGGAGTTTAAAAAAGATATATATTATCCTGCCTCCGGTACAAAAAGTCTTTTACACCGGAATATTACCTCTAATACCGATTTTCAGAACCTATATCCCGGTGCGAATCTTGGAATTGATCGTGAGATTAATGAAAATCATGTAGTCGGTTTATTATTTGATTATGCAGGTAGCTGGCACAAGGAAACGCGGGATGCATTCAGACGCGATTATTACCCGGACACGGACTCACTCAGCAAAACGAATAACAGGGATAATTTGAGTTCACAGACTTTCTCGCTTAACCTGAACTACCAGGGCAAACTGGATTCTTCCGGCAAAAAAATCAGCATTGATTTTGATGCACTGGAATACACTGCTAAAAACAACTCGGTAAGTAAGACGAATGCTTTAGACCTTGGCACGCAACAACCACTGTTCACAGAAGATTGGTTTAGAAGTGCATCTCCGCAGAAAATCAGTAATCAATCGGTTAAAGTTGATTTTGAATGGCCGGTTAATAAACGTGTCGGTGTAGAATTTGGGTCCAAATTATCCTTCTCCAATATTGATAATACCCTTCTTTTCGAAAACAGAAACGGAGATGATAACTGGGTGAAAGATTTGAGCAGAAGTAATCTTTTCAGGTATCAGGAAAATATCAATTCTTTATATGGACTGATAAAGCATAAGGTCAGTGCAAAATGGTCATATCAGCTGGGGTTGCGTTTGGAAAATACAGTTGCAACAGGATGGCTGGAAGGTGTAAAGGAAGTAGACAGAAACTATGTTAATGTTTTTCCTACTGCCTTTCTGAAATATACAACCAGCCAGAACAGATCATTTGTGCTTGCGCTCTCCAGCAGAATCACCCGACCAGGTTACTGGGATGTTAATCCGTTTCGTACTTATACTACCGATCAGACTTATTTTGAGGGAAATCCATTTTTGTCTCCGTCTAAATATTACAGACAGGAGCTTAATCATACGTTTAGTAGTCAAAACGGCACATTTTCTGTCCAGTTTGCGGCTGGCCAGTTACTGGACGAGTTTTATGCACTTCCTTATAATCCTTCGGGCAATATTATCGCGAACAAGAAAGTTAACTACGGGAATAAATACAGCTATTCCAATACGATTACCTATTATAACCAGATTTTACCGTGGTGGAAATTTACAGGTACGACGCTAACTGGATATGTGGTATCAAAGGGGAAATATGCGAATGATGTGATTATCGATAACAAGACAATGTTATTGAGTATCTCTACCAATCAAACTTTTACGCTTTCTAAAAAGGAATCTCTTTTCTGTACTGTAATTGCGAATAATACTTTTCCCGTAACTATTGTAAACACAGCTATCGGAAACAGACTGGAAACCGAAATAAGGTTGAGGAAATCATCGGGCCCGTGGAATATCACTTTATCCGCACAGGACTTATTGAAGAGTAATAAAGACCGGTATAAAGTACTGCTAAACGAACTGAGTATTGTTGATATGAATTACTATGACACTAGAAGCGCAGCACTGTCTGTAAGCTATAGCTTCGGCAAATCTTCTGTTAAAAGCAAAAGAGACAGGGATGCAGGATACGAAGCAATTAAACAAAGGCTGTCGTAGTTAAAGATTGCCGAAATAGACGTGTATACACGTCTATTTCGGTTTACAACTGTACTTTAATTAAGTTACTTCCCCGTCCTTTAGCATTTATGGTTTTAAAAGTATAATTTCCTTTCTGGCTGATCGGTGCGGTATACTTCTGGCTGTTCTCATTAGGGTCAGAGCCATCTGTTGTATAAACTATGGTTAATCCCGGGTAAAGAACGTTTGCGGACAATGTTCCGTTTTCCACCTTAAGTCCGGGAGTAGGGATCCGGTAATTAAATCCACCAGACAGATTATCAAGCCTTGGGAGTTCATAGTTGCCAACGGAGTTTAGAAATGACTGGTACGCAGCATTATACTGCGCTTCTGATTTTGCTGCATCTTTTTCTAATGCCCATGTCGGATCCTGTGCCCAGGCTCTTTCGGCCAGCCCGAATAATTTCGGAAAAAGCAGGTATTCGAATCTTTCTTTGCTGAATATAATCTCGCTCCAGAGTGGTGCTTGTATACCTACAATATTAGACTTTCCAAATTCGGTAAGCTGTACCATGTTTTTGAAATGACCAGGGACAATTGCGTTTCCACGTTCATCTTCCTTCTGGTTTTTGGTGTAGTTATAAGGAATAAAGCTGAACGGTTTATCGATATCTACATAACCGCCCCAGTATTGACCGGGCTCTGCGTAACTTTTGCTGTATGCCAGATCCAGGTAGAGGTTGGTAACATTGGTCAGCACTACTTTGTAACCAGCATTGGCCAGTCTGTAAGCGAGGTCTTCGTTACCGGATAAATTATTCCAGACATCTGTATGGAAATTACTTTTAGCAAACCTTTCATTGACCACCATCTTTCCCTTGACTTTATGAAGGCCGATTTCTTCCCATCCGGAAAGATATAGCCCTTTGCGTTTTAACATCTGGTCCAGTTTATTAAAGTAATAGGGCCAAAGCTGCCCGGTGTTTTTAACTGAAGGATTTTTTCGCATCAGCGATAATACTACCGGAGATTTTTCCCAGACGCCTGCAGGTACTTCATCTCCGCCGAAGTGGATCGTTTTTAATGGAGCATCTGCAGTTTTATACATCGCGATCAGTTCGTCAGTTACCTTTTCAAGAAAAGTGTAAACAGAGGGCAGAGCTGCGTTTATGACATTATCTTTAAATCCCTGAACAGATCTGTACACAGATTTATCCTGCAAATCCCGCAGCAGGTATTTTTCGGCTTCTATTTTATTTCCGGACTTGATCAATCTGTTGTAACGCGCATTCATTGCTACGATTGCCGCTCTGGCATGCCCGGGAGTTTCTATTTCCGGAATAACAAGAATATGTCTTTCATGCGCAAATTTCAATATTTCGATGAAATCATTTTTAGTCAGGTAACCGCTGCCGGTCAGGTTATCCCGATTTGGCCCTGATCCATAAGAAGGGTTAATCTGGTCATTTTCATCTGTGGTATGTCCTCTGTGCCCACCAACCTGCGTTAGCTCCGGTAAACCAGGTATCTCAAGCCTCCATCCTTCGTCGTCAGTAATATGGAAATGTAATACGTTAACCTTATACAATGCCAATGCCTCAATCAGTTTTTTGACCTCGTCTTTAGGTTGATAATTACGCGCGATATCCATCATAAATGCCCGATGTCCAAATCGGGGTTCATCATTTATTTCCAGTGCATTTATAGCGATGTTAGCTGGTGAACCCGTTCCTTTTTGTAGAGGTAACAGCGCTTTTAAAGATTGGAATGCGTAAAAAACTCCTGCTTTTGTCGCCGTTTGTATCTTAATTTCTTTTGGACTGATATGGAGATTGTAAGCCTCGGGTTTAATTGTGTTTAATAGTTGTACAATAATCTGATTTTCTTTTGCTTTTCCATTTAGCTGTGGTTTGATACCGGTTGCTACCTGCAGGTCATTTAAAAATAACTTTGCCTCAGCAATGAATTCCTTTGGTACAACCAGGTTAGATTGCCCGCTTAGTGAAAAAGAACCTTCCTTTTTGACCAGAGATTTAGGAGTAGGCAGGATCGGAGAAAAACTGTCTGAGCGGGCAGCCATCGTTTTTTCAGTCTTATCATACACCGACCGGGCAATCGCTAAATCTCTGGCATTAAGATCTTCTGTGGTGTTTTGCTTAAGTTTAACTGGAAAAGTCCGTTTGGTGCCAGTGAACGCAATGTAGAACCCTTTTGGGTAGTCTGTTAAGTTTTTGAGTTGTCGGGTGAGGATAGGAAGATCGAGTTCTTCTCCGGGTTTTAAAGCTTTAAAGCCCGATTTAGGAGAAAGGCTGTAAAAGTCTCCGTTAATATAAGTTATAGTCACCGGCGCACTCTCCGGATTCTGTAATTTACCATTTAAGGAGTTATAGTAGATGACCCATCCGGATGCCGGAAGATCCGTTTCTCCCAGATTTTTAAGTTTAAGTACTGAAAGCGCCTGGTTTGAATTTTGATAGTTTGGTTCGGTAACGGACCAGGTAATTTCCAGGTCTGTACTTTGAGCCTGAACAGAAATTACAGACAGGATCAATAAAGTAGTAAAAATCAGGTTTTTCATATTTGGTAAAAGATTTATATATCCCAATATAGTAATTATCGGGGGTAACGCAACTCCTCATTCAGCGTCCGATCACTTAAAGAAAAAGTTCATACTAAGGAATAAATTGATGATGTCTTTGTTTTGCGTTATTTTACTCGAACGTTATTTTTATTTTTTTTTAAAATTGTTTAAACCTTTCCGTATAGTGCCTGTTTACCAGTTGATTATAAATCACCTAAATTTTTGAACTTATGAAAAAGTCATTAATCACTTTGCTGCTGACAGCGTTCTGCTGGACAGCATTTGCGATGAGTGTTCCACAACAGGATACCACCCGCAAAAAACAAGATACGACCAAAAGACATGATCAAAAAAAGAAATCCAAGATGAAAAATCAAAGTAAAAAGGATTCAACCTGGAAAGACAGCACGAAACGGAAAACCTGGGACACTCTTTCCAGGGCACAGAAACCAATGTAGATCATCTCTATGTGAAATATTCTTGATGTGTTCAGATCAGTCTGTTGTTTAAAAGCCGCAGACTGATTTTTATTTTTTTAGCCCTGCTCAATAGAACAAGTTTTTCTTAGTTTAACGTTTTAAGGTCGATTAATGATATATTAAGGTTTTTAATTGCGTCAGCTTAATTTATGCTGAAACCAAATATAATATTAACGGCCTATGCATAATTCTATCCGAAATAAGGGTATGGTTTTCACCATATTTATTTCTCTTACAATTTCTGTCTCCGCACAAAACACCGATCTCAAACTATGGTACAATGCCCCGGCCGAAAATGTATGGGAAGCTGCGTTGCCTGTCGGAAACGGAAGATTGGGGGCAATGGTCTTTGGTAACCCGGGTCAGGAACAGATCAGTCTAAACGAAGCAAGCATCTGGAGCGGCGGTCCAAATCGGAATGACAATCCGGAAGCACTGAATGCTCTTCCGGAAATAAGAAAACTTATTTTTGAAGGTCAGTATCAGCAGGCCAGTAAGATGGCGGCACAGCATATCCAGTCGAAACGCATTAATGGCATGATGTATCAGCCAGCAGGAGATTTCCGGCTAGTCTTTCCGGGACATGAAAACTATGCCGGCTATTACAGGGAGCTTGATCTTGAGAGTGCTGTTGCTAAGACTACCTACAAGGTTGGAAATATCACTTATACACGTACTGTTTTTTCTTCTGTTCCGGATCAGGCTATTATAATTCACTTGACAGCAGATAAGCCGGGTAGCCTGACTTTTGAAGCCTCCTTGCTGAGTGAACATAATTCCAAAGTTATAGTTGCAAAAGATAATATACTTTACCTGTCAGCTCAGAGCAGCGATAAAGATGGGGTTAAAGGCGCAGTTAAATTCGAAACTGGTGTCGGAATAAAGCAAAAAGGCGGTACGATTTCATCGGACAATGGGAATTTGAAAGTGTCCGGGGCAAGTTCTGCTACCGTTTATATTTCAATAGCGACCAATTTTGTCAATTATAAAGATATCAGTGCTGACGAAAAAACGAAAAATGCTGCGTATTTGCATGCGGTAATGCAGAAGAGTTATCGCCGGTTATCGAAAGATCATATAACTGCTTATCAAAAGTATTTTAACAGGGTGCAGATTAATCTGGGGAAAACTCCTTCCGCGGGGCTTCCGACAGACCAGCGTGTCGCAGAATTTGCAAAGGGAAATGATCCACAGCTTGCAGCGCTTTACTATCAGTTTGGACGTTACCTGCTAATCTCCTCATCACAGCCGGGAGGGCAGCCGGCAAATTTGCAGGGAATTTGGAATAATAAGATGAATCCACCCTGGGGTAGTAAATACACTATAAATATTAACACAGAAATGAACTACTGGCCTGCAGAGGAATCAAATCTCTCAGAAATGCACGGGCCGCTGATTGAAATGGTGAAAGAACTCTCAGAGACAGGGAAAGAAACTGCCAGAGTTATGTACGGAGCCGCGGGTTGGGTTACGCACCATAATACAGATTTATGGCGTATAAGTGGTCCGGTTGACGCAATAAATTACGGCATGTGGCCAATGGGCGGTGCCTGGTTAAGCAGGCACCTTTTCGAAAAGTATCTTTACAATGGTGACCGGGAATATCTGAAAACAGTCTATCCAGCTTTAAAGGGAGCGGCGCAGTTTTACCTCGACTTCCTGGTAGAAGAGCCCGTAAAGGGTTGGATGGTTGTAAGTCCGTCAATGTCGCCTGAGAACTCACCTAAATCTCATCAGGAGATCTCGATTGCCGCTGGCACAACTATGGATAATCAATTGGTTTTCGATCTGTTTACCAATACAATCCGTGCTGCAGAAGCCTTAAACACTGATGTGGTTTTAATCGACAAACTTAAAAAAATGAGAATGCGTCTTCCGCCGATGCAGGTAGGACAATATGGTCAGCTACAGGAATGGATACAGGACCTGGACAATCCAAATGATAAACACAGACATGTTTCCCATTTATTTGGTCTTTATCCGGCCGGACAGATTTCACCTTATCATACTCCTCAATTATTTGAGGCTGCAAAAAATAGTATGATACAGCGTGGCGATGTTTCCACCGGCTGGTCAATGGGTTGGAAAGTGAATTTATGGGCCAGGCTGCAGGATGGGAACCATGCCTATAAACTAATAACTAATCAGCTTACACCTGCAGGGGTAAATCAGGGAGAAAACAGTGGGGGTGGCACCTATCCGAATCTGTTTGATGCACATCCGCCTTTTCAAATCGATGGGAATTTTGGCTGTACTGCCGGAATTACAGAAATGCTGATGCAAAGCCATGATGAAGCCATTCATTTGTTACCTGCTTTGCCCGATGCCTGGAAAGATGGAAGTATTAGTGGTTTGAGAGCGCGTGGCGGATTCGAAATCGAACGCCTGGTATGGAAAGACGGCCATCTGTATGAAGTCGTTATAAAATCTACTTTAGGAGGTAAATGCCGGTTGCGTGTTCCTAACCAGATCAAAGGAAGAAAATTGGCAGTAGCCGCAGGTAATAATCCAAATCCATTCTTTCAGTCTCTGGAGGTAAAGCCTGCTATTATTTCAGCAACTGCGGGTCTGCGACCTGCTGAAATTAAAGATACCTTACTTTACGAGGTGGATACTAAACCCGGTAAAACCTATAAGTTTAAAATTAGTCAGTAAATTATTAAACCCGGTTTTTATTCCTGAGTGTCGATGATCTGACGATTAATTGAGGCTTAATACTCACCGTTTGCGGGTGGCTTCCATTGTCCATAAAATCGATCTCCTGGAAGTATAGATTAGCTATAGCTTTACCCATGCTCACACTGTACTGATCAATCGTAGTTATAGAGGGGCTTGTTATTTCTGTAAATGGCTCATTAGAATAGCCACAGATTCCGAGTTCTTCTGGTACTTTCAAGCCTTTTTTTGTTGCTACCTCTAAGACACCTAATGCGGAGAAGTCAGAGGTAGATGCAAAAATGGCGTCTGGAGGTTCAGGAAGGCTTAATAGTTGCCGGGTAGACTCAGCACCTAGCTCTTTCGTCCATGCATTTTCCTTAATTAATTCCGGTACTAGCGGGTAGTTATGTTTTTTCAATGCTTTGAGATAACCTTCTTTTCTTTGTCTGAAGATATTAAGGTTCTGCGGCCCTTCCAGTAGTGCAATTCGTTTGTAACCCTGTTCGATCATATGACTCACGGCTTCCATTGACGCCTGCTCGTTATCATTTAAAACTTTAAAAGTGTCCAGGGTATCTGTAACCCTATCAAATTGAATAAGAGGAATACCATGTTCTTTAATGTTCCTCAGATGACTGTCGTCTTCAAAATCAGCACAAATGGAAATCGCAATGCAGCTTACATGCTGATTAATCAGCGTATTTACACACTTAATTTCTCTCAGATAAGATTCATTGGACTGACAGATAACCAGATTGTATCCTTTTTGATAAGTTACTTCTTCCAGTCCGGCAATGATGTCAGCAAAAAAATTCTGATTAATGTGGGGAACGATTACACCTATGGTCTGATTCTGCCCCTTACGAAGATTCGATGCCATACTGTTTTGCTGGTAATTAAGTTCTTTCGCAGTTGCCAGGATTAATTGCCGGGTAGCTTCGCTCACATTACTGTTGTTACTCAGAGCTCTGGAGACAGAAGAAGCATTTAAATTCAGCTTTTTCGCTATATCATAAATAGTTGTTCTTTTCTGCTTTTTCATAACGACGTAAAGATGGCTAAATAATGAGAAATAATTATTAGGATTTGGAATACGGTTATTATAGGAATTCATCATAAAATATAGCTGGCACTGTTGCATTTCGGTCTCGACAGGAGTTTTCCTTAAAACAATCAACACGATCAATGATGGAAACAAAAAACTACACAACCACATTTTTAAAAAAAGGCATAATGATTCTGCTTGCTGTATCGGCGTTTACCGCCTGCAAAAAAAAGGACGATAATGCTTCTTCGCCTGATCAGAAGGCAAAACTTGCGATATTGATATCTTCACCAGGTGCAAGTGAATTATCATTTTATATTAATGGCAACAAGACGGGTACCACCAATGTCTTAAATTTCAATACAGTAGTCAATTATTTTGCCACCGAACCAGGCACCGGAGAATTTGGATTTTCTAAAAAAGACTCAGAAGTGATATTAGCAAAAGTAGCTTATGACCTTAAACCGGCCAGTTATCATTCTTTAATATTCACGGGAAGATCTCCCGAAAGTGATGTGATTCTGGTAGAAGATGATCTTTCTGCTCCAGCAACAGATAAAGCTAAAATACGCTTTGCCAACCTTAGTCCGGACGCGCCCGCACTGGATCTATATATGCAAGGAAAAACAGACCCAGGACTAAGTAATAAGACATTTAAAACAGTATCAGGATTCATCAACGTTGACCCGGCAGTGAATCCAAAATTCGAAATAAAGACTACCGGAGGGACAAATGTGCTGGCGAGTCTCGAAAATTTTAAGATTGAAAAAGGAAAAATTTATACGATTTGGGTGAGAGGACTAATCGAGGCAGGCGACGGGCCTAAGTTAGGCTTAGAAGCAATGACAAATTAATTAAATCATGCTGCACAGCAGGGGGTAAAAGTCTTTTGTTATCCTGCTGTGCTTTGATAAAACTGTTTTTTAAAAAATCTCGATTGGCTTTGCCAATTTTTCTTCTGCGAGCTCCTTGTCTTCCTGATCAGCTACCGGAGCTTCATTTCGAGCTTCTGAGTCACTGTCAAACTGAAGATCGGCACACATCGGAAAATGATCAGAACCACAACTCTCTAATCGCTGAATACTCGTTAAGGTGAAATCGGTGGAACAGAAAATATGATCCAGTGGGAAACGGAGGAAAAAGTATTTAGCGTTAAAACTATTAAAAAATCCACGACCTCTTCTTGGGTCTAACAGCCCGCTTATTTTCGAAAATAGTTCGGTTGTATAACTCCATGCCACATCATTCAAATCACCTATTACAATTACAGGCTGAGCACATTTTTTCGCTTTTTTCGCAATCATCAATATCTCCTTATCCCGTTCTGTTGATCTCGGGTTTTCCTGCGGCACAGGTGGCTGTGGATGAAGGCAGAAAAGCCGGATCAGTACTCCGGACCTGAGTCTTACATCTACCTCAATAGATGGAATATCGTCCTCTACCAGAAAATTTACTTGTCCATTTTCCAACTCAAATCTGGAATATAATATCATGCCGTACGTGTTCTCAAGCGGGATCTTCAATTGATGCGGATAATCCGAACTTATAGAATCCATTTGCTTTTGCCACCATAAATTAGTTTCAACAAGAAGAATCAGATCGGGGTTGCATTGGTCTATTATGCGGTGGTAATCTGCAGCGCGGCGATTTTCCTGATAGACATTTGCGATGAGCAGCCGGACATTATTATCGCCGGGAGGATTTCGGCTCTTCACAATTTGTTTAGTCCCCAAAATTGTAAAAGGGTATACCTGGTAGCACAGATATAATAAATTTAAGAATAGTGCAGCTAATACTATCCAGGCAACGGTATTTTCCGGCATATACCAGACAGTAATTATCAAAATTACGATCAGATTTAAAATTAGTTTTTGAAGTCTGGGATACTCAAATATTCTAAAAATCCAGTAATCATGGCGAATTAGTGGAATCAGTGTGGAGATAATGAGGAATAAACTGAAGCAGAGTAACGGGAGTGGGAGTGTCAACGATTAGAGTTTAAATGAAATTATTCAGATCCTAACCAAATAACAGGCCAGTTTTTTATTTAGGGTTCGTAAAAATGCAAACCATTATTGCCTGTATATGTTAGGCAAAAGATGATTGTAAATTATACAGAGTCCGGTTGGCAAGTTATTACACAACGTTCACATGGTTTACTCGCCGCTCAAATCTGTGCGAACTGGAAATTTAATGAACAATATGGAAGCAGGTGGATTGAGACTTTGACTGCTGTAGCGGAGCATGATGACGTTTATAACGAATTTGAAAATGATGATTTGTTAAACGAATACGGTGGACCGGTCAATTTTAAAATGACTGTTTTCAGAAAAGACTATTGTACGCGTCTGATCGAGATGGCTATAACAAAAAGTTCCTGGATTGCCTTACTGGTTTCCCGCCATATTCAATTTGTCCACGGTAGCAATCCGGCTGCTGCTAACTTTATCAAGGGATTGAAAAAACAGGAAAAGGATTGGATCAGTACAAGAGGTGTCACATCAAAAGAAGTCAGTGAAGCATATTTGCTGCTGCAGTTTTGCGACGCGTTTTCACTATTAATTTGTCAGGGAATGATTCAGCCCGAGCAGCGAAAAATTGAGATAAGCAAAGGCCCTGGACAAGTTAGTTATATGTGTGTGGCAGGTGGTATAAATAAGTTGCTGGTAACCCCCTGGCCATTTGAAAAAGAAAAGTTCAGGGTGAGTTTCGAATCCAGAACGCTGCCAAGGCTTACTTTTAAAAATGCGGCAGAGTTCCGGAAAGAGTTATGGAGTGTGGAAACCGTTGTACACCAGTTCAGTATTAGCGCTTTTTGATTACCACCAGGCGAGCGGGAACTCAATTTCGTCCACGGAGCTTGCAATTAAATCGGGTTTAAATGCATAGTAACTTAATCTCTCTTTGGTGGAGATTCCCGAAAGAACCAGGATCGTTTTATAACCCATCTGTACGCCCCCCTGAATATCCGTTTCCATAGTATCGCCGATTACTGTAGTTTCCGAAGTTTCCAGGCCTAGAAATTTTCTTGCCGAACGCATCATTACCGGACTCGGCTTGCCTGTAACAAATGCCTTTCTGCCGGTAGCTTCTTCGATCATAGCTGTTGTAGCAGCGATTCCCAGATTATTCCATCCCGGTTTTTTAGGAGACGGATCCCTGTTCGTCGTAATAAATTTGGCTCCTGCAAGGATCATATCCACTGCACGTTGTACCATTTCCAAAGTAAAATTCCTTCCTTCGCCCAATACTACGAACTCCGGATCGGTATTGACCAGTGTAATTCCATTTTCATGAAGGCTGCTTAGTAAACCTCCTTCGCCAAGAACATAGGCGGTACTGTCCGGACTCTGATCGCGCAGAAATTTGCCGGTTGCCATTGCGCTGGTATAGACGTGCCGGGCTTCCACCTTTATTCCCAGACCTTTAAGTTTCCTTACGACCTCCAGACTGGTGCGCTGACTGTTATTAGTCATAAATGCGAAAGGGATATCTTTTTTATCAGGTTATTGATGAATTTATCGGCACCGAAAATTAGCTCTTCGCCACTGTAGATTACACCGTCCATATCGATTAAAAGTCCTTGTTTCATAGCTGATAGCTTTAGAATTGAAAGATACAAAGAATCATTAATTTCCATTGTTTCCGATCAACTAGCAGAAAGTTTTTTTTTAACCGGTAACTTATTTTAAATAAACTTTCTGACCTTTTTTTGCAGATTCTTTCGCCGCCTCCAAAATTTTAACAACGATTAGATTATTCTCTGTTGAAGACAAATCATTAGCCGGGTTTATCTGACCTTTCAGAACTGCGGAAAGATAACCCAGATAGCCACTAGCAGATGGAGCAAGTGCGGCCGGTTGAGTAGTTTGATAGGTATCGCGGTTATGTTCCCTTGAGCGCACATTTCCAGGGTCAACAGCCTGTAAATAACCAGTCTGGCCAAATACTTCAAAGTCTTTGATATTGAACGGCCAGTTCCAGGAAGCTTCGATGATTCCGGTTGCGTCTGGATATTCTAAAAGGATAGTCGCATCATCATCGACCTTAGGATAAACGTCCTTTTTAATTTGTTTAAGAACAGCGGTCACCGATAACGGAGCTTTACCATCCATCATCCAGGTCATAAGATTGGCTCCATAGCAACCAAAATCAATAACAGCGCCCCCACCATTTTTAACAGGATCTGTTAACCATGCTAAAAACTCTTTACTGACTCCAATTTCTTTCGGACCCTTATGGCCGTCATGGGCGACCATTTTTCTGATATGACCTATAGACTGGTCCTTTTTTATTTTTTGATAAAGTTCCTGATTGCTTGCATACCAGGTAGTTTCATAGTTTGTCAAAAGGTGTATATTGTATTGTTTGGCCAATTGAATCATGCGTTCCGCATGTTTGACAGAGACAGCAAGCGGCTTTTCCACCATGACCGATACATGGTAAGGTGCTGCCGTTTCTACGACAGAAAGGTGATCCTCGATGGCATTAAATGCTAGAACGGCATCAGGTTTTTTATGTTTTAATAAGTCGTCCAGTGTGTTGTAAAATATAGAATCGGGGAGCTTAGCTCTTTTCTTAAACTTTTCAATCAGATCTTTATTTGACTCCGCAATTCCAATTATATGAACCAAGCCTTTGGAATAATCATTCATAATCAGGTTCACGTGATCATGACTCAGTCCGGCAAGTGCCACATTCAGTTTTTCCTGACCATATACTTTCCGAAATGAAGAGCCTGTCAGCAGGACCGTAAAAAAAAGGAGGGAATACACAGCTCTTTGAGCGTACTTCAGCAGCTTAATCATCGTATTTATATTTGGTTATTAGTTTCCATTCAAACTACATAAATAAACCGTGAATTCAATTTTTATGATGGCAATGGATGCGTGGCAAATAAATCAATAGTGCAGGGCCAGCAGATGCTTGGAATATCAATTAATATTATATTTGCGGGGTGGATACAAGTAAAAACAGACATATATTTTTCAGGACGCATATCAGCCAGATTGTGCAATTGACTGACGAAGAATTCGAACAGGTATTAAACTGTTTCACCTTTCGGAAATACAAAAAGCATCAGTATATCACGCAGCAGGGAGAGATTGGTTCACACGAACATTTTGTGCTTAAAGGAATTGTAAAGTCTTCTTATACGGATCCGAGCGGGAAAGAACATATATTACAGCTGGCTATGGAGGAATGGTGGTTTTCGGACATTAATGCTTTTAACAATGAACAACCGGCCACTTTCAATGCTGATTGTCTTGAAGACACTGAAACCTATTCTATTTCTTTCGAGAATAAGGAGAAGCTCTGCGCAGAATCTAAAAAAATGGAGTACTTTTTTAGAAAAAAGTATACTTCAGGCAACATTGCACTACAAAAAAGAGTACTTGCACTTTTATCCAGCAGTGCAGGTGAAAGGTATAATCAGTTATTGATTCAATATCCTTCATTATACAAACGGGTGTCTAAAACAATCATAGCTGCCTATCTAGGTGTAAGCCGTGAAACACTCAGCCGATTATCCAGTACCGGTTAATCCGTGATATAGCTCAATTAAAATAGTGATGTACATCCTTTAGAATCCTCCCTGATTGCGCTAGTTTTGAGATCAATTAAGTTCTGTACCAAACAAACATACTGTATCAATGAAAATCAAATTACTAGCCGTAGCGGGAATCCTGGCTCTATCTGCAGTTCAAACTGTATCGGCACAGAGCCTGGAAAAAATGAACTGGTTCAATGAACCGGAGCAATGGAGCATTCAGAATAAGAATACATTTAAAATGTCAGTTCCTGGTAAAACAGACTACTGGCGCATCTCTCATTATGGATTTACAGTCGATGACGCCCCTTTTTATTATGCAACTTATGGTGGTGAATTTGAAACTAAAGTAAAGATCACTGGTAATTATGTGACAACCTTCGATCAGATGGGTATTATGTTGCGTATTGATCATGAGAACTGGATCAAGGCAGGAGTGGAGTTTGTAAATGGCAAACAAAACGTAAGTGCGGTAGTGACACATAAAACCAGTGACTGGAGCGTAGTCGAATTGGAAAAGGCACCTTCTGCGATCTGGATTAAAGCAGTCAGAAAATTAGATGCAGTTGAGATTTCATACTCACTTGATGATAAAAAATATACAATGATCCGTACAGCGTGGTTTAAAGACAATTGCCCTGTGATGGTTGGTTTGGTTGGAGCCAGCCCGGATGGTAAAGGTTTTGATGCTGTATTTGAAAATTTTAAAGTTATACAAACACCAGACCAGCGTAGGGTAGACTGGGCAGACAAACAAAAAAAATAGAATCGTATTATTTTTTAATCCACACGCTTTCACAACCGGAAAGGTGTGGATTAAAATGCTTCGTTTAAACCCAGAAAGAAACCCCTTGCGCCATAATTTCCAAACGCGTAGTCCAGGCAAAGATTTGTCCGCGTTGCTTTGTTAAAGAGTACACGTAAACCAGCGCCGCCTCCGGGCTGCCATTTTTGAAATAACTTCGTCGCAATATCATCACTGGCTGTCTGTACATTAAAAAATGTCACACCACTCAGGAATTTATTCCTGGTGATCGGAAAGCGATATTCCAGTTCAGAGTAGAAATATTTCGGACCCTTAAAATACCCGACCGTATAACCCCGCCCACTGCGGAAGTTTACATCCTTTCCAGTTCCCGGAAGCTCAAGGTATGGCAATGCCCCACTAATCAGATAAGACCCCCAGTTCCAGAAAGCGAGAACATGTTCAGGATTTGTTTGAGAAAGGCTCCAGTATTTTCTAAAGTCGGTAGTGATCTGTACCGCACTTTTAGAACTTCCCATCCACTGTTGATTTACCCTGACACCAGCATCGGCATAGATCCCTTTATAAGAACGGTTTTGATTATCTCTGGTTGTGTATTGCAAATTGAAAAGTAGGCCATTAGACATGTAGTTGTCCCGGTCAAAACCGTAACGATCTGTATAGATATTATATGGCGTCATTTCAGTTTCAGTCCTTCTATCCTCAATTTTTCTTCGGATATCAAATGATACACCTGCACCAACGAACAGGTTGTCCATAATCTGTTTATAAACCTTCTCGCGAATATTGTAAAACTGGGCATGCAGAACATAACCTTTACGATCTGGGTTAGTCAGCGCCAGATCTTCCTCACTGCCATCTGCACCCTGTCCTATACCGAGCCCGTAATCTGGTGTGACTGTTTTTGCAGCGACCAGACTCCCCTGGAAATTCCATTTATTACCGGGGGTGAATACATTATGGCTGAGGTAGAAATACAGAATGCCTTTGGTGGTGATAGACGCAGATGAGGCCGCTACCGACATAAAAGTATTTGGTTCGTTTCCAAGCACTTTACCAGCTACAGCTTTAATGCCAATCTGCGCACCGATACTTGGATTATAAGCAATGTTGGGCATGGGTGTGATGCCAGATTTCTTTTTAAGTGGTTTAGGTGGACGGTTTGGATGTATGATGTCCCTGATTAAATCTGCAACATCATATTGCACCACACTTGAGTCCGGGACACTTTGTTTTTTGATAGTATCCTGTGGAATGACTGCGGAAGGAATAGTATCTGCAGTTTTCGTTGAAAAATGATCAGGGATACTACCGGCAAAAGATGAATACTGAATCCCGGCCAGAAAAAACGCCAATAATATCTTCAGGTACAGCATAGATTTGAAGGGCGCAGAGGTGATTCCGGCTTCTGTACGTATCAGTTTTGTATATTTCAATATCTTTATATTTTTTTTGAACTGACAGCAAATTTTACACCAATAAATGGATAATGCTGTATTTCAAGCTAGTCGCTAATCCGAATTCTATCGATAACCCCTGTTTTTTGAGATTGATTATCTCGCAGTTTCGCGCAAATACTTTTCGGTAATTGTTCTGTCTACACCAGCCTTCTCAACTTTCTCCACACCTGTTTGTACGAGCGTATCACCCTGTATTTTAATGGTGAAAGTAAATGATTTCCCCTCCCAGTTCGGATCGTTATAGAAATCCAGTGATTCTGTATACTGGTCTCCGATGAGCTTATAACTTCCGCCACCAGCATCGAAATTGTTTTTACCTGCTTTATTGGGTTTAAGGTCATGTTTTAAAAAAGCAAAATGATCGTCATTAATAATTTTGATCATCCTTTGAGCTTTGGAGTAGTCTTGTACCGTGGTTTTTCCGTTCTCGAGCGTTACCGCTGAAAGTAAACGCCATGAACCTTTGAGCTGGCCAGCCAGTTCATTTTTATTATCGTCGGCCAGGTTTTCACTCTTTTGCTGCGTACAGGAAATGCCTGCTGCCAGGCAGCACATAAATGGTAGAAGGTATAATTTCATTGCTTATAAATTTAAATAGGGTTTAAATTAAATTTGGGGTTTAATAATTAAGACAGGTTAAATTCTCGCCGGTAGGAAAGCGGTGAATTGCCCGTGATCGTGCGGAATTGACGGTTAAAATAAGACAGGTTATTAAATCCGCAGGCAAAGCAGATCCCGGAGACGGCAATATCGGAAACAGTGAGTAGATGGATAGCATGGGTAATTCTCACCGTATTTACAAATTGGGAGAGTGTTTTGGTCGTTCTACGTTTAAAATATCTGCAGAAGGCTGCTTCGTTCATAGATACTATGGCAGCGGCATCCCTGGTAGTAACTTCGTCTTTGAAATTAGCCATAATATATTTGCAGACACGTTCGAGCTTATCTTTGCTTTCCTTTTCCTCTGTGCTGATCCGGTATAACGAACTACTGATATAATTGATACCATGGTCTGGCAGGGAGGAGATATTCTCCAGCATGGATAAAAGGTTAATCACAGCTTTTAATGCGGGAAGTGCAGGGAAAGCCATCATAAACTCCTGCAGTTCATTGGAAGGATCCCTTATTTTAATTCCCCTGGAAGATTCGTTTAGCAGATCTTTCAATTGGCTGAATTCCGATTTTTGATAGAATTCGCGTCCCATAAAGTCTTCGTGAAACTGAACGAAAATAGAGTGAACATGTTCAGATTGCCGATTCAGAGATCTGTCATTGACGAAAAAATGAGGAAACCCAGGACCAAAAAGGTATAAATCACCAGCTTTAAAATTCATTACACTATCCCCGCCATAGAATTTACCCTGACCTTTCACTATATAAGTGAACTCATACCCCTGATGATAATGGAACGGAGCTGTGAACTCCTGGCCGGTTTCCTCTTTCACGATCAGACAGGTGTCCTCCGGCATTGAAAGTTCACGTAGTAATTTTTTCATTTTACACTATTTTGTTCGTGTTTGTATTTATAAATGTAAATAATGTATTAGAAACGGCAAATGGTGTTGTAGTTAAACCTATGGCAGAGTAGTAAGTTTGAATATGAAAGATCAAGTGCTCCGTAGCAGAGAATGGTTTGGCCGTAAAGGAAAAGATGGTTTTATCTACCGTGCATGGATGAAAAACCAGGGCATTCCTGATTATGAATTTAACAATAAACCGATAATAGGAATATGTAATACCTGGAGTGAACTCACGCCATGCAATGCGCACTTCAGGGAGCTTGCAGAGTCCGTTAAAAGAGGAGTATTGGAGGCGGGAGGTTTTCCTGTTGAGTTTCCGGTCATGTCACTTGGAGAAACTTTGATGAAACCTACTGCTATGCTTTACAGAAATCTGGCCAGTATGGACGTTGAAGAATCTATCAGGGCAAATCCGATCGATGGGGTGGTTTTACTTTGTGGCTGTGATAAGACTACCCCGTCACTGGTTATGGGGGCTAGCAGTGTTAACTTACCCACAATTGTCGTATCCGGGGGACCAATGCTTACAGGCAATCATAGAGGAGGGCATATCGGTACCAGTGATGTTTGGAGATACCATGACGAGGTAAGAGCTGGAAAGATGCTGGAAGAAGAACTGTTAACGATAGAATCTGCAATGTGTCGAAGTCAGGGACATTGTGCGGTTATGGGAACAGCATCGTCTATGGCTTGTATGGTGGAGTCTCTCGGACTAAGTTTGCCGGGGAACGCTGCAATCCCCGCTGCTGACTCCAGACGTAAAGTATTGGCGCAGCTTTCCGGCTTGCGGATCGTGGAAATGGTTGCTGAAGACTTTAAACTATCAGATATTTTAACCACCCAGGCATTTGAAAATGCAATAAAAGTTAATGCGGCAATTGGCGGATCGACTAATTTTGTTATCCATTTACTAGCGATAGCCGGCAGGATAGGGATTAAACTAAACCTCAATGACTTCGACCGGCTTTCGGCGGCTGTTCCATTGATTGCCAATCTGCAACCATCCGGTAAGTATTTTATGGAAGATTTATTCTATGCCGGAGGTTTACCAGCCGTTCTCAGAGAGCTGGATGGGATGCTTAACCGCGATTGTATCACTGCAAACGGAAAGTCCATTTCGGCTAATTATGAGCATGCAGTTTGTTATAATCCAGATGTGATAGCCACTATTGAAAAACCTTTTAATACTGCAACAGGGCTGGCAGTGCTCACTGGCAATCTGTGTGAGAGTGGTGCGGTTATCAAACCTTCAGCAGCCAGTCCGCATTTAATGCAGCATACCGGAAAAGCAGTTGTATTTGAAAATATCGAAGATTTTAAAGCAAGAATAGATACCGATGAATTAGAGGTTGACGGAGACAGTGTATTGGTTTTGAAAAACGTCGGGCCCAAAGGTTATCCGGGAATGCCGGAAGTCGGTAATATGGGCATTCCCAAAAAGTTGTTGGAAAGCGGTATAACTGATATGGTTCGTATTTCCGATGGAAGAATGAGTGGGACAGGTTTCGGTACGGTGGTGCTGCATGTATCGCCTGAAGCTGCTGCCGGAGGTAATTTTGCAATGATCAGGACGGGAGATATGATTACACTTGATGTTCCAAATCGCAGATTGGATACGGATATTGGAACTGCAGAATTGGAGCGTCGCAAAAGGGAGTATATTGAACCATTACCTGTAGCGGAAAGAGGATATATTAAATTATACACTGATCACGTACAGCAGGCACACTTAGGTGCCGATATGGATTTTTTAAACGGCGGGTCAGGAAGTAAAGTATTAAGAGATTCACATTAAAAGAATGATGAGATTTAAAGATAAAGTAGCAATTGTTACCGGTGCAGGACAAGGCATTGGATTTGAGATCTGCAGAATGTTGAATTTGGAAGGTGCTGTGGTTATCCTGAATGACGTCGATCCGGAATTGTGCCGGCAGGCAGCAGAAAAAATCAATGCCGCAGGGCATGAAGTCTGTATTCCCCTCACTGGAGATGCCGCAGATCTAAATTTTATTCAGGAACTCGTAGATACAGCGGTTAACCGGTACGGAAAACTCGATGTGGTTATTGCCAATGCAGGTATTACATTGTATGGAGATTTTTTTAGTTACAGCAAAGACGCATTCGATCAGGTGATGCGGGTAAATCTTGCCGGAACTTTCTTTTTGGCACAGGCAGCGGCTAATCAGATGAAAAAACAAAACGGCGGCTCCATACTTTTCACTTCTTCGGTGGTCGGACACAGGGCATTGAAGGATCTCGCGGTGTACGCAATGACTAAAGCAGCAGTAGAAATGCTGGCCACAAATCTGGTTATTGAGTTATCGGCTTATGGTATTAATGTGAATACTGTCGCCCCTGGCGCCACGCTTACTGAACGTACTGCAGAAGAAGCTGATTATGAAAAAGTATGGTCTGAGATTACGCCGATGGGCCGGCCGGCTTATGCAGCTGATATTGCCACTGCAGCGCTATTTTTTGTGTCTGATGCTGCAAGGCACGTTACAGGCCAGCATTTAATTGTTGACGGTGGATGGTCAGCTATAAGTACATTGCCGCAGGGACTTAAATAATTGCCGGAGCCGTCAGCAGCCGGAAGCCCAGCCACTGGCGGGTAGCCAAGCATGAAATTTTAGACCTTAACAATCATTTTACCTTCATTTTTACCCTCGAAAAGATCAATGAAAGCTTGTGGGATTTCATCAAAACCTTCCACGATAGTTTCTGTATAATTTAATTTTCCTTCTTTCAGCCAGGTCGTCAGTGTTTTTATGGCTTCAGGAAATTTATCGGCAAAGTTTGAAACTATAAAACCTTGCATCAATGCGCTGTTTTTTACCAGAATCGCTTGTACACGGGGCCCCAGGGATACTTCTGTGTTATTATATAAAGATATTGCACCACAAACGGGGACGCGTCCGAACTTATTTATATTGGCTAAGACCGCATCAGATATTTCGCCACCAACATTATCAAAATAAATATCAACTCCCTCAGGAGCAGCATCTTTAATAGCTTGTTGCATATCTTCGGTCGTCTTATAATTTATAGCCTCGTCAAAACCAAATTTGTCTTTTAAGAGCGCTATCTTCTTTTCAGAACCGGCAATTCCGATTACTTTACAACCCAATATTTTCCCGATTTGACCAACGACACTTCCGACAGCTCCGGCTGCTCCGGAAACTACAAGCGTTTCGCCTTTTTGGGGCTTTCCGATCTCCGTAAGTCCAAGGTAGGCCGTTAAACCGGTCATTCCCAGAATACCGAGATAAGCGCTCGGACTTGCAGCTTCCTTGTCTATCACCGTTAATCCTTTTCCATCTGAAACCTGAATCTCTTTCCAGTCAAGGTTACCAGACACAAAATCTCCTTCTTTAAAATCCGGATGATTTGATTCTGTAACTTCTGCAACAATTCCAGATTGTATAGGGTCACCAACTTTAAAAGGCGGTACATAAGATTTAGCATCACTCATCCTGCCTCTTAAATAAGGGTCGACCGAGACATATTGTGTCTTCAGCAGCAGTTCATTCTTACCAGGCTGCGCTACAGATTCATTCTTGAATTCAAAATCTGTTAATACAGGTTTTCCAGCGGGTCTTTTTTGTAATAAAATTACTTTACTCATGATAAGGGGTATTTAATTGAAACATTCTCCTAGTTCCAACACACCGCTCCGGGTATTGTTTGTGTTCTAGGTAGCTTTTGGGCAAGGACCGGTTTCAAAGGGATATTATTTCATTGAAATAAATACTACTAAATTAATAGATATTACTATATTTAGGGCCTAAACCCAAACCTATTAAGCATTAACAAACGTAAACCACCACATTCTGGTGGGCGGGAATCCCTATGCCTTAAAGTGGGACTTTAAATAATAAGCAATAATGAAAAATGAATAAACGACTACTATTCTCCACACTCTCAATGAGCCTGATTTCAGGTTTTGTATTTGCACAGCAACCTGACGGTCAAACTCAATTGGAAAACCGGTTTGACCAGTTTTTAAGTAAAGAAAATATTGGACATTCTATTAAAGAATTATCCGCTAAACCCCATCATCTGGGCTCGGAAGCAGGAAAAGAGGTAGCCTTAAAACTCAATGACCTATTTAAGTCCTATGGCTGGAATAGTCAGATTGAGACCTTTTATGTATTATTCCCGACACCTGTGGAGCGTAAGCTGGAACTCCTTTTACCTGTCAAATTCAGCGCTACTTTAAAAGAGCCTGCAGTACCCGGAGATGCAACTTCCGGTCAGCAGGGACAGCTGCCAACCTACAATGTATGGGGAGCTGACGGCGATGTAACTGCACCACTGGTTTTCGTTAACTATGGTTTACCTGCCGATTATAGAGAACTGGCAAGCCGCGGTATAGATGTAAAGGGCAAAATTGTTATCGCTAAATACGGGAACTCCTGGAGGGGAATTAAGCCAAAGGTAGCCTATGAACATGGCGCTGTAGGCTGTATTATTTATTCTGATCCGATAGACGATGGCTATTATCAGGGAGATGCTTACCCGGAAGGCCCTTTCAAAAATGAACATACCGTACAGCGGGGTTCAGTAATGGATATGGTCATCTATCCCGGAGATCCCCTAACTCCGGGATATGCCTCGGTTAAAAACGCTAAACGCTTAACCAAAGACGAAGCAGTTACCATATTGAAAATACCAGTATTGCCTATTAGTTATCATGATGCCAAACCACTGCTTGAGGCATTGGATGGACCTGTCGCACCTGCATCCTGGCGCGGGGCATTGCCATTTACTTATCGGATTGGCGGCGGAGATAAAACAAAGGTCCATTTGAAAATTAAACAGAACTGGGATATTGTGCCGGTCTATAATGTCGTTGCAAAAATCAAGGGGAGTGAATATCCTGATGAATGGATTATTCGTGGAAATCACCACGATGCCTGGGTTAATGGGGCATCTGATCCGGTCAGCGGGCTGGCGTCTTTACTTGAAGAAGCAAAAGCAATAGGTGAGCTGGTTAAACAGGGGTATAAGCCAAAAAGAACCTTGGTATATACGGCATGGGATGGAGAAGAACAATCTCTTTTAGGATCGACAGAATGGGTGGAGCAGCATGCTGAAGAATTAAGTGAGAAGGCAGTTGCTTATATCAATACCGATAATAACAGCAGTGGGTTTTTTAGTGCCGGAGGATCGCATGCTTTATCGGACCTGGTGACCTCTATTACTAAATCAGTTAAAGATCCGATTACGCAGGCTACAATTTTTGACCGTAAACGTGCTTCTGAGATTATCAAGGCTAGTGGAACAGCGAAGAAAAAAGCTTTGCTGGAGAGTCCGGACTATAATTTAGGTGCATTGGGTACGGGTTCAGACTATTCTGCCTTTTTACAGCACTTAGGTATTCCAAGCTTAAACTTCGGTTTCGGCGGAGAGAGCACTGGTGGCGAATATCATTCAATCTATGATTCTTATGATAATTATATTCGGTTTAAAGATCCCGGATTTAATTATGGACTAGCATTATCGCAGGCAGCAGGCAGGGCTGTTCTAAGGCTGGCAGATGCAGAGAAATTACCTTTCAACTTTACAGGACTTTACACTGCTGTTCAGAATTATACCGATGAGGTGATCGGATCAGCGAAAAATTTACAGCAGGAAGCTGGGTTACAGCACCAGTTGATTGACAGTGATATTTATAAGCTGGCTGCTGATCCGAAAGAACCCTTTCAGGCTAAAGAAAAAACAGTCGAAGTTCCCACCTTTGATTTTATACCGCTTACGGATGCACTGCTCGGTTTGAAGAAAGAAGCCGCCGCGCTCCAGCTAAGACAGCAAAAGTTCACAGGCGATCAGAAGGCTATCCGTCAGAATAATCAAAAGCTATATCAGGCAGAAAAAACACTACTGCTGGAAAACGGATTGCCTAGAAGGCCATGGTACAAGCATAGTATCTATGCGCCTGGATTCTATACAGGCTATGGTGTTAAAACACTTCCTGGTATCAGAGAGGGGATAGAGGAAGGACATTACGACGAAGCTAAACAAGAATTAGTTAAGCTAACCGGTGCGATAAATAAACTAACACAGTACTTAACAACAATCTATTAAATCAGACATGATGAAAAAAACCTTATTTACATTAGCTATGGCCTGTTCGTTCCTGCTGTCTGTTGCGCAGGATAAACCACAAAAAGGCCCGCAGTTTGAAAATCCAAACAGTGACAGCAGGGGATACCTTGTGAAAGTCGGCGATACTGCACCTTCAGATTTTCAACTGGTATTACATGACGGTACAAAGACTTCACTGGCAGAATTAAAAGGTAAAATTGTGATCCTGCAATTTACGGCTTCCTGGTGTGTGGTATGCAGAAAGGAGATGCCGGAACTGGAGAAAGAGGTTTGGCAGGCTTATAAAGATAAAGGAGTTGTACTTATAGGTGTCGACCGTGACGAGCCGCTTGATGTGGTACAGAAATTCCATAAAGATATGAATATCAGTTATCCGCTTGCTTTAGATCCCGGAGCCGGAATTTTTCAGCGCTTTGCCGATAAAAAAGCAGGTGTTACACGAAACGTGGTTATAGACAGGGACGGTAAAATACAATACCTGACCAGGCTCTATAACCAGGAAGAATTTGAAGGTATGGTTAAGGTTATAGAACAATTGTCTATAACAAAATCGTGACAGTATTCCGGTTGCCATCAAACAATGATATTTAATGGTTAAAACTTCTGTAATTTTCCTCATCAATCTAAATTAACGGCGCCTAAACCTCTAATTATTAAACAGACATGAGAATCTTTACCAGAAAACTTTTACTGTTAATCGCCATGTCCTGCATCTTGAATACCGTTCAGGGACAGGATATGCTCTCCATTGTAAAAGGTCTAAAAAAGTATGATGGCTATTTCCCATTTTACTACGATGCAAAAAATGGAAAAATACTACTGGAAGTAAATAAGCTCGATCAGGAGTTTCTTTACTTCGCGTCCCTGCCTGCTGGCGTGGGATCTGGTGGTCCGGAACTCGGCAAAGCCAAATCGGATATCGTAAAATTTACGCTATTGGGTGGCAAATTATTATTAATTCAACCTAATTACCGCTTCCGCGCAGTCAACGGAAATAAGGATCAGGTCAGGTCGGTGGAAAATGCATTTGCTAAATCTGTGATCTGGGGATTTAAACCTTTGGCTACAGAAGGAGATAAAGTGCTCATTGACCTCACTCCATTTTTAATTTCCGACAGCCAGCAGATTGGTGGAACTCTCGGTAAAACACCTTATAAACTCGATGAAAGCCGAAGTGCTATCGCTATCGAAAACACAAAAAACTTTCCGCAGAACACAGAATTTGAGTCACTTATCACATTTACCGGCGGTGCTCCTTCAGGTGGTTATGGCGGTGGTGGTATCGCACCGGATCCAACTGCTGTAACTGTTTCGATGAGACAGTCATTTGTCGCATTACCCGAGCCGGGATTTAAGCAGCGGAAATTTGATCCGCGATCAGGTCTGAATCCGTTTAATTATTATGATTTCAGCGCTGATATGGATCAGCCGTTGATAGCCAAATTTTCAAGAAGACAAAGGCTGGTTAAGAAAAAACCAGGATTAGCACCAAGTGAGCCAGTTAAACCGATTGTATATTATGTAGACCGTGGAGCGCCTGAAAAAATCAAACGGGCACTCATAGAAGGTGGGAATTGGTGGAACGAGGCATTTACTGCAGCGGGTTTTATCAATGGATTTGTTGTAGAAGAACTGCCGGAAGGAGTAGACCCGATGGACATCCGCTACAATGTAATAAACTGGGTAAACCGCAATGGCAACCCAAGAGGTTATTCTTTTGGAAATTCTTATATAGACCCGCGTACCGGCGAAATTATTAAAGGTGTAGTAACACTTGGATCTGACAGACACCGTCAGGATTATTTAATTGCCGAGGGTTTACTTCAACCTTATCAAGAGGGAAAGCCGGTTCCCAAAGAACTGGAAGAGCTTACATTGGCGAGAATTCGCCAGTTGTCTGCACATGAAATCGGGCATACCATTGGTCTCTACCATAATTTTGCAGCCAGTGTAAAAGACAGGGCATCGGTAATGGATTATCCGGCTCCGTATTTTACAATGGATAAGAACGGAAAGATAGATGTTCAGCACGCCTATGCTAAAGGAATTGGAGAATGGGATAAAAGAGCGATCATGTGGGGTTACAGCGAATTTGATGCTGGTACAGATGAAAATAATGCGCTTGATCAGATCATGAAAGAAACCCTTGCCAAAGGTTTTATACAAATTCCGGATGTCGGCGGAGATGTGCACCCGCTTTCCCATCAATGGGATAATGGTAACGGCGATGTAACTGGCGAACTGAACCGTTTACTGGAGATTAGGAAACAGCTGATCACTAATTTTTCAGTGAAAGCAATTGCTGCGAATGCACCGATGAGTACGCTGGAAGAAGTTTTGGTGCCGATTTATTTGCTGCACCGGTACCAGATAGAGGCTGTTTCGAAACTGATCGGTGGATTATATTTTACACATGCATTGAAGGGCGACGGGCAAGTTCCAACGGCGCTAATCCCTCCCGGCCAGCAGAAGGCTGCATTAGATGTTTTACTATTGACGATAAAACCCGAAAATCTTCGTATTCCGGAGCAATTACTTGAAAAAATTCCACCCAGACCTTCAGGATTTCCCGGGGGAAGAGAAGTATTTTCCAGAAAGACAGGGCCGACATTCGATCCTTTATCGGCTGCGGAGTCTGTCGCTGGTTTCACCGTTGCATATCTGCTTGACGGAAAGAGAGCTGCCAGGTTAACCGAATATGCAGCCAGGGATGCTAAACAACCAGGGTTTATTCATATTGCCGGACAACTCATCAACCAGACCTGGAAGGCACCAGATGCAGGTGGTATGGATGGACAGTTGCAGATCGTTGTCAATAACCTTGTGCTTAAGTATCTGCTTGCTTTAGGTACTGGAAAAGACGTCTCCGAAAACGTACAGGGACAGGCCTTGCTGAAAATAGAAGAACTGAATCACTGGCTGGAGGCTAACAAATACCTGGGCAGTGACCAGCAGAATGCAAACCGCCTTTTCGCGCTGTCTCAAATTAAAACATTTCAGTTAGATCCAGCTAAGTTTGAGATTGCTCCTGCGGCAGAAATGCCTCCCGGCGCTCCAATAGGTATGGATAACCCTAATCTATTGCAATAGGCATATTCAGGTTAATGCTGTATAAAGAGCTTTTATCTTTCGAAGATGAAGGCTCTTTTTTGTTGCACAGAACATTACCGCCTGGTCATTGTTAATGAGCAAAACGGATATTGGTTATGGCACTGGAACAATACAAAAAGAAACGTGATTTCAAAAAGACTACTGAGCCACAGGCCGGTACGTCAAAAGATAACAGTAAGTTACACTTTGTTATTCAGAAGCATGCAGCCTCGCATCTTCATTACGACTTCCGGCTGGAAATGGAAGGCGTGTTGAAAAGCTGGGCCGTACCAAAAGGACCATCGACAGATCCTAAGACAAAGCGTCTGGCGATGATGGTAGAGGACCATCCTTATAGCTACAAAGATTTTGAAGGATCTATTCCCAAAGGAGAGTACGGCGGAGGGACGGTTATTGTATGGGACCATGGGACGTATGAACCAATTGAAACTATAAAAGGTAAAAAAGCACAGGATAAACATTTGCTGGCGCAGCTGAAAGCAGGTTCGCTGAAGATTAAGCTAGACGGTGAAAAATTAAAGGGAGAATACGCACTGGTTAAAACGCATGGGATGGGAGAGAATGGATGGTTGCTGATTAAACATAAAGATGAGTATGCAGCTACGGCTGACATCACAAAAAAAGACAAATCAGTACTTTCCGGTAAGACGATAGCTGAAATGGAAAAACATAGTGAAAAGGTGTGGCAGCATGGTGCGGAAGAGGATATTGAACTGAAATCTGATGCTGAAAAACCAGAAGCAGAGATTACATCGATTTTAAAAAAAGCAAAAAAGAAGAAAATACCGATTGGCATGAAGCCTATGCTGGCTACGCTTGTAGATGAACCTTTTGATGATCCTGACTGGTTATATGAAGTTAAATGGGACGGTTACAGGGCATTGGCGTTTCTAAAAAAGAATGGTGATACCGAGTTGCTATCCAGGAATAATAAGCAGTTTAATGAACGGTTTTATCCGATTTATAAAATACTGCAAACCTGGAGTATGGACGTAGTGCTTGACGGCGAGATCCTAGTGCTTAATGAAAAGGGGATCTCCAATTTTGGTAAACTGCAGAACTGGAGAAGTGAAGCAGACGGAGATTTGGTGTATTATGTATTTGATGTACTTTGGTATGACGGTAAGGACCTGACAGAATTGCCTTTAGTTGAAAGGCAGGAAATCCTGGGTAAAATTCTGCCTCAGGAGGATGACCGTATCCGGCAGAGTAAAGTGTTCCGTACCTCCGGAAAAGAGTTTTTTAAGGCTGCGGAAAAAATGGGTCTGGAAGGTATTATAGCTAAAAAGGCATCGGGTTGTTATACTTTCAACAACCGCTCATCGGATTGGCTCAAAGTGAAAGTGCATCAGAGACAGGAAGTTGTAATCGCGGGGTTTACCAAAAATGAGAATACATCTAAATCGTTCAGTTCGCTGTTGCTTGGTGTCTATGAAAATGGAAAACTTACTTATGTTGGAAAAGTGGGTACAGGGTTTTCTGACCAGCTGCAACGGGAAATGATGGCCCAATTTAAACCGTTGATCACCAGTAAAAGTCCTTTTGAAATTTTGCCTGATGTGAATAAACCTTCGCGTTTCCGGCCCAATCCTCCGAAAGCTAAAGCGACCTGGCTGAAACCAGAACTGGTCTGCGAAGTCGCTTATAGTGAAGTGACGTCCGATGGTGTTTTCAGGCACCCTTCTTTTAAAGGGATGCGGGAAGATAAGCCGGCGCTGGACGTGGTCCGCGAAGCCGCTGTCGAAACTGAGGCCGTGATTAATTTCGATGAGATAGCCGAAGTTAAAGTGAGCAAGGAAGTTTCGCATGCGAAGGCTATTAAACCGCCAAAAGCCAGCGGACGCAAATCTTTACTTAATCCTAAGGATGAAACGCAAGTGAGAAAGGTTTGTGGACATGAGTTGAAATTTACGCATTTAAGTAAATTGTACTGGCCCGAAGATAAGGTGAGTAAGCGAGATATGTTTAACTATTATTATCAGGTGGCAGACTATATTCTACCTTATTTAAAAGACCGTCCTATGTCTTTAAACAGGTTTCCTGGTGGAATTAACGGTAAAGGTTTTTATCAGAAAGATGTAAAGGGGAAAGCTCCGGATTGGGCGAAAACTTTTCCTTACAGTACTGGTGAGGGCGAAGAAAAGGAATACCTGGTCGGCGCAGATGAGGCAACGTTACTTTGGATGGCATCTTTGGGATGTATAGAAATGAACCCCTGGTTTAGCCGGGTGAGTGCGCCGGATAATCCAGACTATTGCGTAATTGATCTCGATCCGGATCAGCACAGCTTTGATCAGGTTGTGGAAGCTGCACTCCAGGTTAAAAATATACTGGATCAGATTGAGGTCCCAGGCTACTGTAAGACTTCTGGATCCACAGGGATGCATATTTATATTCCTTTAGCGGCCGCTTACACCTATGAGCAGTCACAAATGTTTGCCAAAATTATCGTTAGTCTTGTACACCGGCATATTCCTGAATTCACAACTCTGGAAAGAATGATCAAGGCGCGCGGAGGGAAAATGTACTTGGATTTTCTTCAGAACAGACCAGGCGCCACCATTGCAGGGCCTTATTCATTACGTCCGAAACCAGGGGCGACGGTTTCTATGCCGCTGCATTGGGATGAAGTGAAGCCAGGTTTGGCAATGAAAGATTTTAATATTTTTAATACGGTAGAGCGGTTGAAGTCAGAGGGCGATCTTTTCAATGGAGTTTTGGGTAAAGGGATTGATCTTGCAAAAGCCATAGAAAAAGCTAAAACCGTGTTTGGCTAAATAATTTAGTAATTTTTTTGTTGGCTAATATTTTTAGTTTAAATTTGTAATGATGATGGAACAGCTTAGTTTTTTCTCTGAATCGGGGCATACACCCGGTCTTCCTTCCGATTTATTACAGTATACACCGGACTTTTTCAGCGAGTCAGAGAGTGAAATTCATTTGGCGCATTTAATCGCAGAAACACCCTGGAAACAAAAAGTGGTTAGTATGTATGATAAGCAGGTTGTTACGCCGCGGTTGAGCGCTTGGTATGCCGACCCGGAAATTTATGATTATACTTCTTTGCGCAAATCTTCCCCGAATTTCTGGACTCCTGAATTGATGCTTATCAGGAATAAGATCGAAGCTTTCACCGGAATTAAATTTAATAGTGTGCTATTGAATTACTACAGGGACGCTAACGATTCTGTGGCCTGGCATAGTGACAATGAAGAAGCTTTAGGAACACATCCGGTGATCGCCTCACTAAGTCTTGGGCAGGTAAGAGGATTCGATATTAGAAATAAACAAAATCATAAGCAAAAGTATACTGTAAAATTGGAGAACGGGTCTCTTTTGTTAATGAAAGGGAATCTTCAACAACACTGGGACCATAGAATTGCGAAATCCACTAAAAAGATGAAAGAAAGACTAAATCTTACTTTCAGAATTGTACACTAGAAAAAAATATTATCTTTTTTTTTCTAGTGTACAATAATATCAACGTAAGAGCGTCTATATATGTGAGAGCGTTAATTAGATAAGCGGTGAAAGGTTGTAATGACCGTTCACCGCTTTCTTATTTGTGGTATTTCCATTTTGAGAAATGTCAACAGAAATTTGAGTCTGAGGGTCAGTAAAGGCATAAATTCTAATGGTATAGTATTCTCTTTTTATGATAATATATATTTAGGGTTTCGTATTGCCAGGTTGGATGACGCTTCAATACCTAACCATACTTCCCTCGTTGATCGTTCAAATCCGATTGAACAAACAATGAAGGAAGTATGAAGAAACATTGAACGAAGTTTGAATAAAACAAAAGCATTTCCCTACCAATGCCAGGTTAACTGGTGGTTAAAATTTCAGGACACGTTGGAAGGATCTGTGGTTTTATCTTTTGTTTTGATCGAATTTTGAAGCCAGTTCGCGTGCCTGTTTGTAGTGTTTCTGCAAGGTAGGGAGTAATTTTAGCGCATAATGGCTGACAGCGGTGTCCGGAGATTTAGAAGCACCTTCAAATAATGCAATATCCGTGAGATGGTTTTCTACCATCATGTTCGTATAATAACTGTCAAAATCTTTCCCTGTCATTTGGCTCAGGTCAGTGAGATGTTCCTGTTTTTCAGCAGTAATTGTTAAGGGTAAAGTTAAATTTTTCGCTTTAGCGATTTCTGCAAGCCCAGTGCCGGCCACTTTATGATCTCGTTCAATTGTAGCCGCATAGTCTTTTATCGCTTGCAGTTGTGCTTTTTGCTGCCCGATTCTACCCATTTCATTTTCCAGCAGGCCCGAAACCGCCGCTTCACTAATAAACTGGGCAGAAGGGTCTTCTGAACCTGCCTTATTTGCAGGGGTGCCGGCGGTATCCGAGCCAGAAGGCCGTGCATTACTGTTTACAGTAGTATCCCGGCGATCTTTTGATTGTTCAGAATGGCAGGAGGTCAAAGACGCCCCTGCAACTAATAATAGGGTGGCAATAGCTGTGGTTTTCATAAGCCTGGTTGCTTTTTAAATTCATAACAAGCGATTTGTCCTGGTGTTTTAAGATTGACAGAATTGCAATGTTATTTTATTTAAAAGATGCTCTTACCGAAAGGAGAGAACGCCAGATTCATTAGCTTGAAGTGCTGTCTGCCGAATGGTATGCCTACAATGGTTAAGCATAAAAGTGCACCAAAAAATAAATGGGTAAGTGCAATCCAGATACCTCCAAATATTAACCAGATTATATTCATAACAGTCGAAAGGCAGCCGGTATCGGATGCAGTATCTGTAATTCGCACGCCAAATGGTGCCAGCCCGACAAATGCGAATTTAAAACATTGAAGGCCGAATGGGATTCCGACAATAGTCAGGCAAAGGATTAGTCCGCCAATTATATATTCAAAAAATATAAATATCCCACCAAAGATCATCCAGATGATATTACCAATTAAATTCATTTCCTAGTTTATTTTAAGACGCCTCAGGGGGTACGGATGTTACAATTTTATATTTAGCTGGTGAAATTTTAATAAATTCAGCCGGAATTAAGTGCCATATAGATGCCGGAGAAGAAGACCTATAGTAATTATTTTATAATTGTACTCATCATGGGGAACTTGATCTTAGATCAGCTCTCTAAATATCTGGTCAGGGTGTACCTGATTCCACATGATATTGTAGAAATTATTGGTAGAAACTTAATTTTTATGCATGTAGAAAATACCGGTGCTTTTCTAAGCGCGGGAGCGTCGCTTAATGATACTTTTAAATTTATAACCCTTACCGTACTGCCGTTTATGGCATTGTGTGCAGTGATTGTATTTATGCTGAAATACAAGTCTTTACCTTTATTGCTGGTAATCGGACTGAGTTTTGTTGTGGGGGGAGGGTTAGGTAACTTATTTGACAGGTTCCAGTTTGGGGCTGTTACCGATTTTATTCATTTAGATTTCCTGTTTATTAAAACCGGAATATTCAACCTGGCCGACGTTTCGATCATGATAGGGGTAATTTGTCTTGCACTAAATATTTATTATAAAAAGATATTGCGGTAAAAGGGCAGGGAAACGAATACCGATTAATAATACGTCTCCCTGCCCGGTTGCTAATTCTTACTCAACTGGTAGGCAGCGACGCTGTTTTTAAAGAACGTCGGTACGTAAACAATCTGCTTTACCGGGTCATAACCGATATCAGCCGCATTGATCTTATCTTTTTGTGTATCCAGCAGTAATTCGTTCCTGCCATCCGCATATACGTAATAAATTAATCCACCCCAGGCTGAGAAAAGAAAATCTCCGTTACCGATTGGTTCTATCCCATCTCCACCATGTGGCAGTCCTGCAATCTTAGTTAGTTTTTTTGAGGCATCGGCCTTTAATAGATTTTTACCGCCGCCAGCAATAAAAAGGTCTGATCCCACTGCCTTAAGGCCATTCAAACCGTCTATCTCTTCAAGATATACAGTAGTCTGCTTGTTTTTATGTTGATGTATGCGTTTTGTTTTTGAATCCGAAACATAGATTACACCTTTGTCGTCTGCGGTCACGTCATTTAAGAATGCCGATCCGGGGATTTCTATACGCTGTTCGATTTTTGAAGAGGGTATGTCTATAATAACCAGATCTGTAATATCTGCGACATATAATTTATCGCCATGTCTGGCCATTCCCTTGGGAGAATTCATTCCGGTAATCCAATCCATATTTTTGACCTTGCCATTCAGGTCAAAAATTGCGACGCCACCTATACTGTCTTTGGTATCGGAAGTCTGTCCCATCACAGCGACAAACAGATGTTGTTCTTTGGCGTCAAATAAGACAGATTCGGGTAAATCAATGGGTGTGGTCGTCTCCCAGATTTTAACAAGTTTAGGTTGCGCTTTCGCCTGCACACTTAATAATGCAATGAGGATAATTCCGAAGAGTTGTTTCATAATCTATTCTTTGATCTTTTAGATAATTGGTTGATTTACTTAAATATAGTAAATTTATGAGACAAGATCCGCTTTCTTGTTAACAGATGGTTAAAAAGGAGGAGTGACCAATGTAAATATGGGGTGAGATTTGTAAAAAACAGACTACAAGCGAAGAATGATTTTAAAAATACTTAATTTTCTGCCCATACCTAAACCTCAATTATGAAGAAACTGATACTTGTTAATTTTTTGATTTTCAGCACTACGGTAGTCTGCTGGTCGCAGACTGGAAAAGATGCTGTTCAGATTACAGACATGCTAAAGATACAGCGTGCCGGACAACTGGATATTTCACCAGACAAAAAGAAGATCCTGTTTACAGTGCAAAAGATTCAACCGAAAGCTATCGATTCAGCAAACTTTGAATATGAAAACCAATTATGGATAGGTGATTTGGGTAAAGATCATAATCTGCGCCAGTTAACTTTCAGTAAAGAGAATCCCGGGCAGGCATCATTTTCTCCGGATGGAAAATCTATTTTGTTTATTCGTAATGTTAATGGCAAAGGGCAGTTTTTTATCCTGCCATTAACAGGGGGTGAGGCCAGGCAGTTGACCACTTGTAAATACGGCGTCGGATCTCCAAAATGGAGTCCTGATGGTAAAAAGGTCGTATTTTCAGTGAATCTTAAACTAAATGACCTGATTTCAGACCTGACCTTGAATCCCAGCCAGCAGGTTCCTGTATGGAGCAGTGAGAAACCTGGATTTGCCAAAAATGATTATTTCTCAATTGGTAAAACTAAGGGAGACCCAAATGGTGATCTAGCCCAGATCAGAGCATACCTGAATAAAAATGAAATTGATAATAAAGCCAAAGTTATTAATAAACTGCAGTTTCAGGGTGAGTCGGCAACCTCTGCTGATATTCAGCTTAGCCAGGTATTTGTATTTGATGTCTCCGGTAAATCTGAGCCTGTTTTAGTCACTCCGGGATTCAATTCCTACAGCGACCCTTACTTTGTAAATAATCAGGAAATACTGGTAAATGGTCGCCTGGATGAAAATGTTTTTCCTGACCGCTCACAGGAGTCCGCTATATATAAAATTAATATTCAGACTAAAGCTGTTAGCACGGTTTTAGGAAAAAAAGAAAGCAGCTACAGGATCGGATCAGTAGCTCCATCGGGTAAGTACCTTGTTTATGGAGTGTCTGAAATCGGAAAGCCTAGTGTGGGAAAAGTATCTGTTCAGGATCTTGGATCAGGAAAAGATATCAGTACAATTCAGCTGGATCGTAATCTGAATGGGTTCAAATGGTCAGATAAAGAGGATATACTTTATTTTACAGCCCAAAGCAATGGCGGCGTCCCTTTATACAAAACAGCGGTTAGAAATGGAATAGTGAGTAAACTATCTGACGAATCTGAAGGAATTGAAGATTTTGTATTGGGTGAAAAATCGTTTATTTACAGTAAAACCAGCGTGCAGAACCCCTCAGAACTGGAAATTGCCGATGAACAATTTAAAAATACGAAGGTAATTACCGCTTTAAACTCAGGTTGGCTGGCACAAAAGAACATAGTTTTACCAGAAAAACATACTTTTAAGAATGATGCTGGCATGGATGTGGACTATTGGGTTATGAAACCAGCTAATTATCAGTCCGGTCAAAAATATCCTTTATTACTGGAAATTCATGGTGGACCAAGTGCGATGTGGGGCCCGGGAGAAGCAGGAATGTGGCATGAATATCAGTATTTCTGCTCAATGGGTTACGGAGTAGTATATAGCAACCCTCGTGGTTCAGGAGGTTATGGAGAGCAGTTTCTCAGGGGGAATGTAAATAATTGGGGTGAGGGTCCGATGAACGATGTAATGGGCGCATTAGACAGGACTGTTGCTGAAGGCTGGGCAGACACCACTAAACTGGTGGTTACCGGCGGTTCTTACGCAGGTTATCTGGTCAGCTGGATAGTTGGACATGACCAGCGTTTTAAAGCTGCTTGTGCGCAGCGCGGAGTTTATGATCTTAAAACCTTTTTTGGGGAAGGAAATGCCTGGCGGTTAGTACCTAATTATTTCGGTGGCTATCCATGGGAAGAGACCGCAGGTAAAACTATCGAGCGTGAGTCTCCGATCAATTACGTCGCGAATATTAAAACCCCGCTTATTATATTTCACGGAGAAAATGACCTGAGAACAGGGGTTATCCAAAGTGAGATGTTGTATAAGAGCTTAAAAGTTTTAAACAGACCGGTTGAATACGTAAGACATCCTGGTGCTACACATGAAATTACGCGGAGCGGTGACAACAGGCAACGCATTGATCAAATGCTGCGTACTTATGAGTTTTTCGAGCGTTTTATTCATTAATTGAAAGCTTACAGTTTGAAAATTCTGGTATAATTATTATTATTACATTGTTTTATAAGTTTATCTCAAGCATTTTTTTGAATAACAAATATCAAATGAAAAAAATAATTCTGACTGTCGTTCTGATGTCTTTCTCTGTTTATGGTTTCTCCCAGTTTAAAGTTGGCCGTTCTAAAGAGGAAGTGAAAGCAGACAAAGATAAAGTGACACCAAAAAGGATTGGAGTTAAGACAACTGCGTTAACTGCAGACTATGAGCTTTATGCTGTCGGAGACGATAAAGAGTTTTTGCGGTATATTACTAAAGGCGGAATGGGAACCGAAATTTATGAAGTGATTAATTTCACAGATATGAAAGAGGAAGCTGATTTTTATAAATACGTCCTCGGGTTATATGACGATTTTAAAGATAATGAGATCTTAATTAACAAGATGAAGATCGTGCCCCGTGAAATGAAATTGCTTGGTATGAAGAATATCATGTTTGACGTATATCCAAAAAGCAATTCTGATTATAAGAATTCTACGATCATGTTGTCAAAAAAAGCCTGGGTTAACTTGTTTAAAAACTCCAGAATCCATAAATTATAAATGCAAAATAGAAACGCCTCCTCATTAATTAAAATGACGAGGCGTTTCTTACAGCACAACAAATCAAATCACTAATTAACTGCTTCTGTTTTAATAAAGGAACTGAGTTGTCTTTCCAGATCCTGGTTTTGCTCCAGCCATTTTTCAACAGCTGCCTTATCATCACCTGCGCCAGCGAGCTCACCCATTAAAGAGCCCAACTGGACTTCATTCAATTTAAAGTTTCTGAAAAACGCAGTTACTTTTGGATTAGAGCGGATAAAATCTTTGTTGGCAACAGTTTGAATAGTTTCTACATCGCCAAAAATACCTTTAGGGTCTTTTAGGAATTTCAATTTATAATTGCTGAACATATAATGAGGAGACCATCCTGTTACTATAACAGGGGTACCTGCATCAATGCTTTTTTTAACAGTAGCCATCATAGCTGCTTCACTGGCGGACTGAAGTTCCAGTTTTAGGCCATAGGCTTTAATAGCTTCTTCTGCTTTGTTCATAATGCCAGCGCCGGCATCAATACCCACTATTTTACCATTAAATAACGCAGCATTAGTATTTAGTTCATCTATGCTGTTAATGTTTACAGATTCGGGTACAACGAACCCGATGCGGGCGTTGTCAAAATTAGTACCAAGTACCTCCAGCTTCGCACCGAATTTTTCGAGATATTCCTTGTGAGTTACCGGCATCCAGGTGTCTAGAAATACATCGGCATCCCCACCTGCAACGGCTGCGAATACAGGTGCGACGTCTGCATTTTTCAATACTACGGTATAACCTTCTTTTTCCAATAGTACCTTAGATAACTGTGTCATTGCCACTCCTTCTGCCCAGTTCACATAAGCAATAGTTACTTTCTTATCGTCATTTTTTGGACTGCATGCATACATTGATGTCAATATAACAGCGACGAATATTCCTATAATTAATTTCTTCATGTGTATTCTATTTTTTGATTAATCAGATATTTTAACTTTTTTTGAGCCGAATGATTGTGTAATTCTATCCAGTATAATCGCCAGGATCACAACGGAAATACCACCTTCGAATCCAATCCCTATTTTTAATTGTGTAATTCCTTTTAAAACAACTTCACCTAATCCGCCCGCTGCAATCATGGCGGAAATAACTACCATGGACAGGGCCATCATAATCGTTTGATTTACACCTGCAAGGATAGTCGGCAGGGCGAGTGGCAATTCGACTTTAAATAATAACTGTCTGGATGTTGCGCCAAAGGAACGCGTTGCCTCTACAATATCTTCTGGTACCTGGCTTATCCCGAGTGTAGTTAAGCGTACGGCCGGCGGCATGGCAAATATAATTGTTGCAAATGCTCCGGGAACTTTACCTAATCCGAAAAACAGTACTGCAGGAATCAGATATACGAAGGCTGGCATAGTTTGCATGAAATCCAGGATTGGTCTGATGATCTTTTTAGCCATTGGATTTTTTGCTGCCCAAATGCCAACAGGAATTCCCAGTAGAAGGGCAATAAATGCAGAGGAGAGAATCAACGCTAGCGTTGCCATCGTCTGTGACCAATACCCCATAGCCCAGATGAGCGTTAGTCCAAATAAGGTTAAAATAGTAACACCCATTCCTGTTCTTTTCCAGGCCAGGAATGCTATAAGTAATATAATTACGTAGAAAGGTGGAAACATAAAAACCCATTCTACACCGTTCACTATCGATTCGACTACAATCTTAATGGCGTCAAAAAGACCTGAAAAATGCAGTGTCAGCCAGTTTATAAATTGTTCTATATAAGGTCCTATATGTATCATATAATTTCATTTTGTAAGTTATCAATTGAATTTCCTGTGATATTCTCCCAGGATGTTCCTGTAGTTTCAATTAGCAGGGAGGTCTGTGCGACAATACCCAGTAATTTACGGGTGTCTTTGTCAATGATCGGAACAGCGCGGCCGTTCTCTGCTATAAATGGAAGCATAGTTTCTACAGTTGTTTCCGGATAAGCCACGGGAATATCAGTGATAATAGCCGCTTCAATCGTATGATGACCTTTTGCTTTAATCTCCAGAATATCTTTCAGGTAAACAAAACCAAGAAATTCTTTGTCAGTGGAGACTGCGGGCAATGCTGTGAGGCCCGAACTACGCATCTTACGCAGGGTACCCTCGACACCGTCTTTTCTGAAAATTGCGACTGTCGGTTTTTCGAACATCAGGCTTGCTGCAGTAATAATAGACTTACGGTCAACTTTTTCCACGAATGAAGACACGTAGTCTGTAGCTGGGTTTGTCAGAATCTCTTCCGGAGTACCAATCTGGATGATTTCACCATCTTTCATGATGGCAATTCTGTCTCCCAGACGTATAGCCTCATCCAGATCGTGCGTAATAAATACAATCGTTTTATGCATGGTTTTCTGCAAATCAATTAACTCATCTTGCATTTGAGTCCGGATCAGCGGATCAAGGGCGGAAAAAGCTTCGTCCATGAGTAGAATCTCAGGCTCATTAGCCAAAGCCCTGGCCAAACCGACCCTTTGCTGCATACCTCCTGAAAGAGCAGCAGTTGGCTGGTTCTCATAACCCTGCAAAGAAACAAGCTCAATTACTTTCTTCGCTTTTTCCTCGCGTTCTTTCTCCGGAATATCCTGTAATTCTAATCCGAACGCAACATTTTCGAGTACAGTACGATGCGGGAGTAAACCGAATTTCTGGAATACCATTGCCATTTCTTTACGGCGTACATTTTGCAGTTCTTTATCACCCAGGCTGGTAATATTTACCTCGTTAAGTATTACATTTCCAGAAGTTGGCTCAATAAGCCTGTTCAGACAGCGTAAAAGACTGGACTTACCACTACCGGATAGACCCATGATAACAAAGAATTCGCCTTTTTCAATTTCGAACGCCGCATTTTTAACAGCTACTGTGCATCCGGTTTCTTTCAGGATTTCTGCTTTAGTACTTCCTTTCTTTAATAGCGAAAGGGCCTCTTCTTTTTCTTTTCCAAAAATAAGGGTGAGGTCTTCTATTTTAAGTATGGACATTTCTTTAGTTTATATTAGAAGTAATAACCGATATTAATATTAAACCGGCTGTGCCATTTGGCATCCGGATTACCTTGTGCAAGGCCATTTTGCCATTCAGGACCTAACCAGGGTTGGTTTTTCCCTGCTGCCCAGTCTATATAAGTAACCAGGTTACCTGCGGCAATCATGCATCCTGCAACATTCATCTGGGTATCTGCATAACCTTGCTGTGGTTTTTGCATATAGGCGTAATTCTCGTAGAACGTGATATCTGTAACCGGGCCAATTTTTACCGGTTGTTTGTACGAGAAAGAAGCAGTATGAATTGCTGCCTTACCCGCCACGGTGTACGACGAACCATATGCTGCCAGGTCTACAGTACTGTTAAATCCAGCGGAATCTGCAGGATTATAATGATAGTACATCGATTGGAGCTTAACATTAAGCTTTCCAAAAGTAAGATCTGTGTGTAATGCTGCCGCCCATCGGGTACCCATGTTACCGGTTGGTATATTGTATACACCACCAATCATGCCGGAAATGCCTATTTGCTTATCTTCAGCAAGCATATAAGCGGTTTTTATATTACCCTGATTAACTTCTTTATTCCTTCCGGCGACATCATATGAGTATCTGGATGGATCTGTTTCAGTCTGGTCGCCAAAGTTAAGTTCCATTGCATTTTTAAAGAAAGCGATATCATATACCCAGCGATTCCGCTGTTGGTGAAATTTAACACCCATTGAGAATTTATCTTCAAATCCAAGATAATAGGGGAGATTAAAAAACCAGTTGTGGGAGTTGTAAGTAGTGTTTCCGAAGGGATTCTGTACCAATCCGAAATCTAATTGCGTTCTGTTATCTACATGATAGCGGACATAACCTTCTTTTAAAAAGCCTCCGCCAAAATCTTTTGAATAAAATCGGTATTCCGCATGCAGGTCTAACTTTTTAAATGCCGCATCTGCATTGATTCTAAACATGTCCAGGCCGAAATCTCCGCCTCTTTTGACCTGTTCCTTTTTCCAGGTGGAGAGGTTGTAGTTGAATCTTAAGGCTCCACCAATCTTCAATGTAGGTTTTTCTGGTCTGTTTTCCACCAAACTGGTGTCTGTTGCGACCATAATGCTATCCTGAGCAAAACTTGCGATGGGAAGGAAGAGTGTTAATCCAAGGTATTGTAATTTGTATATGAATTGTTTAATCATAAAATAGTTTAGATATGCCAGCCTAATTGCTGCATATAAAAAATGCTTTAAATAAACATTTGTATTGAAAAATCAGGGGGCAATCCCCAAAGACATTTAACCAGATAAGAAGCTGCTCCTGACAAAAACACGAACCCTAAATAGGACGGGTACAGCGGTGGTTTAAATGAAAAACGATGCAAAGGTAGGCAAAAATAAGTTAATAGGCAAATATTTGTTTCAAAAGGATGTTTTTTAACCCAATAAGCAATATGATTATGATTTTTGTTTTTGCTGTAAATGACGCCTTATTTTACTTAAACCCAGTAAAATGGAAATTGAGCCTTTGTGTCTTCATCATGGATTTTAAAATTTATATGAACTGGAAAACACGTCAGATAAATGCTAATTATTCACCGTTTTTAGGTACAACGTGTAATTTTGGTTAACTTTGCGGCATAAAATAAAACCATGATTTATTTCTTTTCCAACGAGAGCAATACTGTATTTGCTGTACAACTAGAACGAACCCTCAATTCGTCTGATATTTCGAAATTAGCCTGGCTGTTTGGCGATGCCAAATTGAATGAAGAAAATTCCCTGCAAGGTTATTTTATCGGTCCGCGTGCTGCGATGATTACTCCATGGAGTACAAACGCTGTGGAGATTACTCAAAATATGGATTTGCATGGTATCGTAAGGATTGAAGAATTTCAGGTTTCTGCTACGGAAACTCAAGATTTTGACCCGATGTTGCTGCAGTTGTACAATGGATTAAACCAGGATATTTTTACAGTAAATATTCAGCCGGAAGCAATTTTGGCGATAGGGGACATCGCTGCTTACAATCAGCAGGAAGGTCTGTCCTTAAGTGAAGAGGAAATAGATTATCTAAATAAATTATCAGAGAAACTTGGCCGTGAATTAACCGACTCGGAGGTCTTTGGATTTTCGCAGGTCAATTCAGAACATTGCCGTCACAAAATATTTAACGGAACATTTGTAATTGATGGGGTAGAACAACCAACCTCCCTTTTTAAAATGATCCGTGAGACTTCAGCAGCAAATCCTAATGGCATTGTTTCTGCTTATAAAGATAACGTCGCATTTGTAAAAGGTCCTACCGTTCAGCAGTTTGCACCAAAACGTGCAGATGTACCTGATTATTACGAAATTAAAGACTTTGATTCAGTAATCTCTTTAAAAGCTGAAACGCATAACTTCCCGACAACTGTCGAGCCATTTAACGGGGCTGCTACTGGGTCCGGGGGGGAAATCAGAGACAGATTAGCGGGCGGACAAGGCTCATTGCCTTTGGCAGGTACTGCAGTTTATATGACCTCTTTTTCACGCCTTCTGGCAGATCGTCCCTGGGAAAAAGCGATGGAAGAGCGCAATTGGCTATATCAGACACCAATGGATATTCTGATCAAAGCGTCTAATGGTGCTTCAGATTTCGGCAACAAGTTTGGGCAGCCATTAATCACAGGCTCTATCCTAACCTTCGAACATGAAGAAGATGCAAGAAAGCTTGGTTATGATAAAGTGATCATGCAAGCTGGTGGTATTGGATACGGAAAAGCGAGTCAGGCTAAAAAATCTACTCCGGCTGTGGCAGATAAAATTGTCGTACTTGGTGGTGAGAATTACCGGATCGGGATGGGTGGTGCAGCAGTATCATCTGCAGATACCGGTGCAATGGGCTCAGGTATTGAGTTGAACGCAATTCAGCGCTCTAATCCGGAAATGCAAAAAAGAGTTGCAAACGCTGTCAGGGGAATGGTTGAAAGTGATCATAATGCTATTGTATCAATTCATGATCATGGTGCAGGCGGCCACTTAAATTGCCTGTCTGAATTAGTTGAAGAAACAGGCGGTAAAATAGATTTGGATAAATTACCGGTAGGGGACCCAACTTTGTCTGCAAAAGAGATTATTGGGAATGAATCTCAGGAACGTATGGGATTGGTTATTGGTAAAGCAGATGTAGAAACACTGCAAAAGATTGCTGACCGGGAACGCGCACCGATGTATACTGTCGGCGAAGTTACAGGCGACCATAGGTTTACTTTCGAATCGGCAACCACCGGTGCTAAGCCAATGGATCTGAAAATGGAAGATATGTTTGGCAGTTCTCCTAAAGTGGTTATGCAGGACCAGACTATAACAAGAAAATATGAACCGGTTACTTATGATATTTCACAGATAAATACTTATCTGGAAGCTTTGCTTCAATTGGAAGCTGTGGCATCAAAAGATTGGTTAACAAATAAAGTAGATCGTTGTGTAGGTGGCCGTGTAGCTAAACAACAGTGTGTCGGACCATTACAGTTACCTTTAAATAATTGTGGGGTGATGGCTCTGGATTTTCAGGGTAAAGATGGTGTGGCAACTTCGATTGGCCATGCACCACTCTCTGCACTGATTGATCCGGCTGCAGGTAGCCGTAATGCAATTGGAGAATCGCTTTCGAACCTGGTTTGGGCACCGCTTAAAGACGGATTGGACAGTGTTTCCTTATCTGCAAACTGGATGTGGGCATGTAAAAACGAAGGTGAAGATGCCCGTCTTTATGCAGCAGTTAAAGCTTGTTCGGAATTTGCTATAGATCTTGGCATTAATATTCCAACCGGGAAAGACTCGCTTTCCATGAAACAAAAATATAAAGACCAGGAAGTAATTTCTCCGGGTACTGTAATTATATCAGCAGCCGGACATTGCGACGATGTAAAAAATATTATTGAACCGGTATTCAAAAAGAATGGTGGGGCAGTTTACTATATTAATTTATCTGGAGACGAATTTAAACTGGGTGGCTCTTCTTTTGCTCAGATCCTGAACAAGATTGGAGAATCTACACCAGATATCCTGGATGCGGGTCAATTCAAAAACACTTTCAATACGTTACAGGAGCTAATAAAAGCAGGTAAAATTCAGGCAGGCCATGATATTGGCAGTGGTGGTTTAATCACAACACTGCTCGAATTATGTTTTGCAGACAGAAACCTGGGTGCAACAATTGACTTGAGCACATTAGGTAGCCAGGACATTATTGCTAAATTATTTGCTGAAAATATCGGTATAGTATTTCAGGCTGATAATTCCGCGGAAGAATTACTAAATGCAAGAGGAGTGATCTTCCATGAAATCGGACAGGTAAATGCTGAAGCAAAACTGCAGGTTAAAGATGCTGCAGGTGAATGGAGTTTTGACATAGATCAACTGAGAGATGTTTGGTTTACCACCTCTTACCTGCTGGATCAGAAACAAAGCGGACCGGTAAAAGCAAAAGAGCGTTTTGATAACTATAAGAATCATTTGCTTCAATATAATTTCCCTGCGTCATTCGACGGACGGAAGCCGGTTATTGACGAGACTAAACCGAGACCGAAAGCAGCGGTATTACGCGAGAAAGGATCTAATTCCGAAAGAGAGTTGGCTAATGCGATGTATCTTGCTGGTTTTGATGTTAAGGATGTACATATGACTGACTTGATCTCCGGAAGAGAGACTCTGGAAGATATCCAATTTATAGGTGCTGTTGGCGGTTTTTCGAATTCGGATGTATTAGGTTCAGCAAAAGGCTGGGCAGGTGCTTTCCTTTATAATGAGAAAGCCAAAACGGCTCTGGAGAACTTCTTTAAAAGAGAAGATACGCTTTCTGTTGGTGTTTGTAATGGCTGCCAGCTTTTTGTAGAGCTCGGCCTCATTAACCCTGATCATGAGCAAAAACCTAAAATGCTGCATAATGACAGTCAGAAACACGAAAGTGGATTTACTTCATTAACGATTCAGGAGAATAATTCAGTAATGCTTTCAGATCTTGTCGGAAGTACTTTAGGTGTATGGATCTCTCATGGTGAGGGTAAATTCCAGTTACCTTATACTGAAGATAAATATCAGATTGTAGCTAAATATGGTTATGATACGTATCCGGCAAACCCGAATGGTTCAGACTATAATACTGCTATGTTATGCGATAACTCAGGAAGACACCTGGTAATGATGCCGCATATAGAGCGTTCTGTATTCCAGTGGCATTGGGCGAATTATCCGGAAGGACGTAATGACGAGGTTTCACCTTGGATCGCTGCCTTTGTGAATGCGAGGAAATGGATTGAGAATAAATAACATCAAAACTATGAAAAACTATCATTTTCTCTGGTCTGCCGCGATATTATCGCTGGCAGCCTGTACAACGGCTAATAAAGCTGGTTCGACAGCCGACTCTGTTTTAACTCAAACTACTGTTGCTTCTGTAGATAAGGGCATTTTCGCTAAAATGCACATGAAGGATGAGCTGAAAGCAGGAGATTCGCTATTGCTTGACTTTACTGTCTATAACGGTTCAGATACTGCTATGAAATTTTGTAAATGGCACACGCCGTTTGAGCCGCTGATGAGCTCCTATGTGGAGATTAAAGGTGAAAATGGGGAAGAGGCTGCGTATAGTGGCGCAATGGCAAAAAGAATCATGCCACCTCCCGCAGACAGTTATATTACTTTGAACCCGAAGGATAGCCTGAAGACAAAAGTAAACTTACTAAAAGCGTATAGGATCGAAAAGCCGGGAAAATATACGGTGAAATATACTGGTGAAAATATGAGTGGTATTGTGGTGAAAGACAGCGTCACTTTTGTATACAAACCCTAATAGGGCATAAAAAAACTGGCCGGAATAATTCGGCCAGTTTTAAAAAATTAATTAATATCTGTTTATACAGCTTATTTTAACGTTTTCTGGATTTTTGTAATCATATCCAGATGCGTTTGAACAACAGGAGCTGTTTTAGCGGCAAAAGATTTCAAATCTGCATCTTTTCCGTCTTTAGCTTCCTTATTCATTAGATCTAAGGTGCTTTTGTGTCCGTCTACCATTGCATCAGTGTAAGCTTTATCGAAGTCAGCTCCCGATTTCTGTTGCAAATCATTCATTTTCTTCTGGTGTTCTTCATCTACCATTCCAGGAAGCGTAATGTTTTTCATTTTAGCCACAGCCATCAATTCTGCATTTGCCTTTCCATGATCGTTAACCATCATATTAGCAAATTCTTTTAGCTGTGCATTGCTCGTTTTTGTAAGGGCTAGTTTTCCCAATTCAACTTCTGCCATACCACCTACAGCTGCTTTAGTCGCAAATTCGGCATCCGATTGATCAACAGCAATTCCGCCAGTAGCCATTTCATTAGACGTAGTGTCTTTTGTTTTGTTTAAACTGTCTGCAGTTTCTTTGGCATCTTTTGTGCCGCTGTTACATGCCTGAAATGCAAACGAAGTTGCAGAGATGGCAAGGACATAAATTAACTTTTTCATAGGGTTAGATTTTTGTTTGATCTACAACACCCCAGTTCATAATTAGTTTACAAAATTTTCAACTAATTGAAAATCATGCGTATAATCTATTATTTTTACATGAAAAAAGCCTGGGCGATTTAAATTCCCAGGCTTCTCCAAACTTGTAGTAAACACTTTTACTTGTTGATATCAGGATTAGTGTTCAATTCCGACTGTGGAATTTTAAATAGATAGTATGGGCTGTTGGGCACGAATGCAGACCCATCTGGAAATTTCAAAGTAGTATGCGGTCTGGTGCTGACGGACTGAATATTTCCGTTTTTATCTTTGACATTTATTTTCACAGGCTGACCTGTTGCGTCGGTATAAGGTTTTCTAACTACCGCTGTCTGGGTTCGTAAGATATCTGATAGTGCAAAACCTTCGCCCCAAAGTTCTTTTCTGCGTTCTACAAGAATCGCATCAATTATAGAAGTCGCTGTATTACCGGAAGATGAAAACGGCGCAGCGTTCCGTACTTGTCTGAGTTCATTTAAATATTGAACTGCAGAATTCAAATCTCCATTTCTAGCTGAAGCCTCTGCCTGAATAAGCGTCATTTCCGAGGAACGCATTAGCACAATATCACCTGTCTCGTCGGGGCGGAACTTAAACTTTCCGTAACGCAGATAACCCTCTCTGCCTGCCTGTTCGTCCCAGGAAAACAATTTGGATCTGATGTCATTGTCTTCAAATAATAATTTGAAGTTTGGATCTGCCATAAAGCTATAATAATAAGAATTTGGTGAAGTTACATCTAGAAAATGGAATGAATAACTTGCCGTATTCTGGTCTGGCTGCTGCCCGTGCCCCCAGATCCATTCTCCATTAGTAAGGTCATTAAACCCTGCAGCATAGTTTGCAGCAGACATGTAGCTGTAATTTTTACGTGCTTCTGCAGCACTTTTAGCTGCTGATGCCCATTTACCTGTATTTAAAAATGTCCTCGCCTGTAGACCATGTACAACGTCCAGATTGATCTTGTATTTGGCGCCACCTGGTCTGGTATAATTCTGAAGCAATGTCTCGGCCTCCGCAAGGTCTGCGTTTATCAAAGTATAAACTTCTTCCAGGGTGGATTTAGGTTTACCCTGCGTTTGTGAATTAGTGGGCTGAGTATAAATTGGAACTGCTTTTGCATTCGGGTCTTTTAGGTAGGAGAATTGATAATATGTTGCCAATGTCAGATAGCTGTTTGCACGTAATGCCAATGCCTGACCTTTGATCTGTGCTTTTTTCTCTGCTGATCCTTCTGCTGCATCAATTCTGGTTATAATATTATTACAGTTGTTAATCACCTTGTACAAGATGGTCCAGATGGCATCAAGCCGGGTCTGGTTATTTGCAAGCGTAAATTCATACGCATCCCTGTAGCCGTATTTATTAGTGATAATTGCGACATCGTCGCCCATGGCATCACTGGTACGCAGAATAGTGGAGTATCCGGGGTTGGCATAGGTGAAATAGGTGTCGTTCATATAAGCCCAGGTACCATTTAAAACTTTTTCGATATTGTTCACATCACCATAGATCAGTGACTCTGAAACAGCAGTGGTCGGAGTGGTAGTGAGCTCCTTTTTACATCCTGAGGCCACAAGGAGTAGAACAGCGGCAAACAGGGGAGTTATGATATTAATTTTCATGTGGATTTCAATTAAACTGGTGTTAGAAAGTGAGATTAACGCCTGCAGAGAAAGTTCTCATGGCCGGGTAGCGAAAATAGGTTGCCCCGTTTACGGTTTGTTCCGGGTCCATTCCTTTATGACCGTAAAAGGTCAGCAGGTTCTCTCCGGATAATGTAAATCTCAGGTTGTTAATGTTCATTCTGCTTACCATTGCTTTTGGTAAGCTATAACTCAGGCTGACGTTCTTCAGGCGTGCATAGGTGGCATCATATAAAAAACGTGTTGACGTTTGTGTCCAGCCCAGGTTATCTGTAGTTAATCTGGGTACATTTGTGTCTGTGTTTTCCGGTGTCCAGTGATTAAGCATTTCCACAGACCAGGTTCTTCCGGGACTATTTCCATTGTGCATCATTGAGGTATAGTCTCCATCAAGTATCTTACCACCCAGGCTGTAAGATAATAATGCAGAAAGTTCAAATTGTTTATAGGTGAATGTATTGCTGATACCACCCACTAAATCAGGTAATGCACTTTTTTGAACATATTGGGTAGCTTCAGAATAGGTTTCGGTAACTACCTTCTGACCTTGTCCATTATTTTTATACCACTGTGGATTACCATTTTCTGGATTTACCCCTGCCCATTCCCGGAGGTAAAAATCATAGATCGAACCGCCGATTCTCAGGAGTTTATTTCCGGAGATCAGGTTATCCTGCGGTAAGTCTGTAATCTTGTTTTTGAAGTATGTTGCATTAATGCCGAATGTCCATCTGAAATCTGTCGTGCTTATCGGAACTGTATTTAACTGAATCTCAATTCCTGTGTTTTTTAAGGAACCTATATTAGCGTCAATTGAACTAAATCCTGTTGAATTTGGCATAGCTTTACTAAACAACAGGTCTTTTGATCTTCTGTTAAAGTATTCTATGCTACCACTGATTCTGTCTCTGAATAGGCCAAAGTCCATACCGATATTCAGGTTCAGGTTGGTTTCCCATTTCAAATCGGGAGTGGGAAGTCTGGAAGTCACCACGCCATTCTCCCCTAAATTATTTCTGATGGCATATAGAGCATCGTATGCATAGTATGTACCAATATTATCATTTCCCTGAGCACCATAACTGGTTCTGAATGTAAGGTTGGTCAACCATGTTTTGTCTTGTAAAAAATCTTCTTTCGAAGCTCTCCAGGATGCACCTACAGACCAAAATGTACCCCATCTGCGGGCTGGTGAAAATCTGGATGAACCATCTGTTCTCAGGGAAGCCGAAAGCAGGTATTTGTTTTTGAAATCATACTCTGCCTTACCCAGAAAACTCAATAACATATAATCAACGGATGATCCATTAAAGCTATTCAATTGAGCTGCTGCATCCGGTTCAAATAGGTCTGGCAGAACAAAATTCTGTCTGCTCCCCGAAATACTACGTGAATTATATTTGTAGATCTCATGACCCGCTAGCAGATTTAAGTGATGATCTTCATTAAAAGTCTTTTGATAAGTAAAAATATTATTCCAGGTCCAGGAGTAAATTCTTCTGCTGCTTTTTGAAACCGATCCTCCGTTTGCAGCGCCTCCACCTAATAATGGATTGGTGTAATAATGATCATTCATTTCTGAGTAATCCCCGCTATAGGATGTTTTGAATTTAAGTCCTTCAGCTATGTCAGCTTCCATAAATGTTCTGGCAGATACATTGTCCTGCAGGATTTCGCTTTTATCCAGTCCTACAGTTGCTGCGAGATTACTTCTTGGAATTGCTGAACTTGGTCTATAATCTCCGAAGTCATAAACCTTATTTCCCGATGCATCCAGCCGGTAACCTCCATCGACATTTCTCTGATAAACAGGATAGAAACTCGGTACAAGTCTGGAGTAATTAATTACATTACCGGTATTGCTGTCTTCAGATGTCGGGTAGTTCTGTGTAGAGCTTGAGGCTGAGATGTTCAGGCCGACCTTTAACCATTTTTTGGCTTGAGTAGTCAGATTTATCCTTGCGTTGTATCTTTTATAACCTGAACCCAGAGCAATTCCTTTGTCATTGAGGTAACCACCGGAAATGAAATATCTGGTGGTTTCGTTTCCTCCGCTGAAACTCAGATCGGCTTGTGTGCGTAAAGAAGTCTGTTCCATTTCTTTACCCCAATTATCATCCCATAGCGGTGCTGCTCCTGTAACTATTTTGCCATCTGCGCCAACTGGCTGAGGGTAGGCCGCTCCATAGGGGTTAATTCCCAGGTCTGCAATTAGTTGGTTACTGGCGTTTTGTCCGGCCTGTACGTCGTTGATGCCATTGGTTAATTGTTTGTTTTTAAGTGCGAGCCAGTAGCTTTCAAAATACTGGTTTGTGTTCATCTGCGCATAGTCTTTCACAGCACGGTTAGATACACCTTGACTAAAGTTGGCACTGATCAATGTTTCTTTGGAGTTTTTGCCGGATTTGGTGGTTATAATGATTACACCGTTCGCTCCTCTGGAACCATAGAGTGCACTTGATGCTGCATCTTTAAGTACACTGACGGATTCTATATCATTTACATTAATCGAATTGATATCTCCGGAGAAAGGATTTCCGTCTACTACATATAAAGGTGCACTTGATGCATTGATAGAGCCAATCCCCCGGATCCGGATGTCGGCAGTGGTACCTGGCTGACCACTGGACGAGGTTACCTGTACACCAGGAACCATTCCCTGTAGTGCTTTAGATACGTTTGAAACTTGCCTGTTAGCAAGTTGTTCCGACTTAATCTGTGATACTGAACCTACATAACTTGCTTTTGAAGCTGTTCCATAAGCGACTACTATAACTTCATTCAGGGCATTGGAAGAGTTGTCCAGGCTGATATTCATTGGCGATCCGGAGGTGCCAGTTAATTCTTTAGTCTTGAAACCGAGGTAGGATACAATCAAAACAGGCTCGTCGGACTCCGATGAGATGGCAAATAAACCATTTTGGTCTGTTGTTGTTCCTGTTTTAGTGCCTTTGACTAAAATACTCACACCGGGTAGTGGGATTTGCGTATTACTTTCGAAAACCTTTCCGGTTATCTTTTTAGAGGATTGCGCGTAACCCAGATTGATACTGAGAAACAGAAGTAGTATTGGTAAAAATACTTTCATAATTTGATAAAATTGGTGCATAGTATACCATTGCCGGAGCCCGAAGGATGGATACGATATTTGAGAAAAATAGTAGGGTTTTAAATGGCTGTCCGCTGTTTAAAAATTACGGCAGCAGCGATGATGCTGCAAAATAAAGGGGGGGTAATAGGGCATCACATTCGGGAATCTTGAATCGGCTTGTAAAAATAAATTCATCATTATTTGTTTTTTTGAGTGTGTGGTGCCATTGAATGGTAAGCTCAATGTGCCGTTTTAATAATTTAAAAGCATTTCAGTTTAGGTTTGCAATATTAGATAAATTCTACCGGCTAGGTATAGTTAATATTTTTTCTGATTTAAAAATGACAAAGTTTATTGGGCTCAGCTTTGATTTATTAGCTGAGAACTTTAGAAAATCTTATCTTACCGATGAGTAAGTATTTTAACTTTAACTCTTTATTGTAATAAATCTATTTAAATCATAAAATCACTGATATGAACAAGAAATTTATAGTTTTAGGCCTGACCAGCCTTTTATCTGTTGGATCTGCCAGTATTCTGCTCGCGGCAAACCGTAATCCGCAAACATCGTCAGCAGAAACGGTTGCTGATTCTGAATTAATAGGAAGATGGGATATTACTATGGACGACAATGGGAAACCTGCGCCTTCATGGCTGGAAGTGAAGCTTTCTGGAAACAGGATACTAGTTGGCAGCTTTGTTGGTGCTTCAGGTAGTGCAAGGCCGGTTTCAAGAGTAAAACTAGATGGTCAGAAGTTTAGTTTTAGTCTTCCGCCCCAGTGGGAAAGCGGAGATAATGACTTTGTCATAGAGGGGGAGCTGTCAGGTGGGGAAATCCGTGGGACGATCACAACCAGTGAAGGTAAAAAACATACTTTCACCGGGCAGAGAGCGCCATATCTTAACCGGACAGGTACGGTATCATGGGGTAAACCGATAGCGCTGTTTAATGGTAAGGATCTGACCGGCTGGAAAGCATTGGGACAGAATCAATGGATTGTTAAAGATGGTGTGCTGACCAGTCCTAAATCTGGAGCCAATCTGATCTCTGATGAAAAGTTTACAGATTTTAAGTTACATGTAGAATTCAAATACCAGAAAGGTAGCAATAGCGGTATTTATCTCAGAGGTCGTTACGAAGTTCAGATCGAAGACAGTCCTGCTGACCTGCATCCTGCGAGCGTGCTGTTTAGCGGTATCTATGGATTCCTTGCGCCGAATGAAATTGCGGCCTTGGGGCCGGATCAGTGGCAGTCTTATGATATCACATTGATTGGCCGTAAGGTAACTGTGGTTGCCAATGGCAAGACAGTGATCACAAATCAGGAGATCCCTGGTATCACCGGAGGGGCTTTAGACAGCAAGGAGGGGGAACCCGGACCAATTTATATACAGGGCGATCATGGTCCGATTGAGTTTAGAAAAATTACGATTACACCTGTTAAATAATTTTAAAACTACATCAGCTAAGTTTCAGCTGATGTAGTTTTTCTGTTTTTTATAAAAAGGACAAGTCTTGTCACCATTTGAATAGTATTATTCCGAATTATCCTTGATAAATTTGTTCTTTTAACCCGATATGAACAGAAAGAACTTTTTATCCTTATCTACCGGCATGGTTGGTGCCGGCCTCCTGGCTGGTGTACCCAAACCATTAGTGGCCATGACAGCGTTTACTGGAAGCAGTAACAAAGCGGGGAATATCACGCTTAAAAACGTTTTGCTGGAAACTGGATTTGAATCAGATGAGTTTGAAATAACTGCTACTAAAACAGCATTGTTTGTTGTGGAAATCCGTGATGGAAAAATCTTCAGCATACAGCCGAACTCAGATTCGAAGGATGCTGTGGACGCGAAGGGGTATCTTATGCTTCCTGCGATGAAAGATATGCATATCCATCTGGATAAAACTTTTTACAGTGGTCCGTGGAAGGCAAGGTCTAAAAAACAGAAATCTATTGTTGACATGATCCGACTGGAGGAACAGATTATCCCTCAGTTATTGCCTCATTCTACCGAAAGGGCAGAAAAGATAATCGAGTTACTGCAGTCTCAGGGCACAGACTTTGCCCGCAGCCATTGCAATATCGAACCTACTTCAAAGTTAAACTCCTTAAAGAATCTTCAACAGGCCATCTTGAATAAGAAAAACTCGTTCGGAGTAGAGATTGTTGCTTTTCCGCAACATGGACTATTATACTCAAAATCTGAGGGGCTGATGAAGGAAGCTGCACAGCTGGATATAGATTTTATAGGCGGCCTGGATCCTACATCTATTGATCGGGATATGATTAAATCAATGGATCTGACCATCCGCCTGGCACTGGATTACAAAAAGGGAATTGACATTCACCTGCATGAATCGGGTGAATCGGGTCTGGAAACTATCGAATATCTCACTAGACGCGTGATGGAGAATCCAGCGCTGAAAGGTAAGACATTTGTTAGCCACGCCTTCGCTTTAAGCAGACTGGAAAAACCTAAACTGGATCAGGTATGTGCAAATCTTGCCGAAGCGGGTATTGGTATCATATCTACCGTGCCGATAGGGAAATCTGTGATGCCTATACCAACTTTGTACAAACATAAGGTAAGGGTAATGACAGGTACGGACAGTGTAATTGATCATTGGTCTACTTTTGGCTCTGGCAATATGCTGGGAAAAGCCAATTTGCTTGCACAGCTTTATGGCTGGTCGGACGAACTGGCACTGTCCAGATGTCTGCGAATTGCAACCGACGATATTTTGCCGCTGGATGACAACGGTAAACAGTTATGGCCGAAAGTTGGTGATGCAGCTAGTTTTAACCTGTTTAAGGCAAGTTGTTCTGCTGAAGCAGTGGCGCGTATACCGCCATTGCGTGCCAGATACTATAAAGGGGTGGAACAGCAAATTTGATATCCTGATTATGATCCCTGCCACGAACTCCAGCGGCAGGGATTTTTTTATGCAGGAACCGTACTATTCAGTTTGTGATAAGAGGAATAGGAGACCAGCAGGACGATAAACATTACAATCGGACTGTACCACATACCGCCAACTCCGTCTACGGCAAGAATAGCAATAAATGCAGAGATAAAATCTATACCGAAAGCTACATAAGTCCATTCCTTTAACCGCTTCGGGAAAAGAGGTACAATGAGTATAATACCGCCAATGAACTTAGCGATGCCTAATTCCCAGTGAAACCATAAAGGAAGACCAAGGTGTGCTGTGCCATCTAATGCCATTTTACTGTTAAGGAAAAAAATACCTGGGATGATGAATATGGCCAGTATCCCTGTGCTCACCCAATACGTAATTTTTGTTTTTTTTGATTCGGTCATAGGTCTTTGATTTTTTTTAAATCTCTATATTAATATACGAAAAAATCAGGGGAGTATGAGCCAATAATAAGGGCTGTAAAGGACATTGAATTTCATAATCCTGACCTGGAAAATTCCCCGGACGGCGACGGGATCAGGATCGATAAAAAAGTAAGCCGTAAGACTTATTACGCCGATAATCAGATTAAATATATGCCTCAAGACTAAAATCCGGCACGTTTTAATTACATTTGCTTCGCTTTTGGTTCTCTATGTAAGTCGCATAAAGATTAAAAGGGAATCTGGTGTAAATCCGGAACTGTCCCGCAGCTGTAAGCTCTTTATACCAAACCCAATCTATAGTCACTGTTCTGTTCAGAGAATGGGAAGGCGGGGCAAGGAGAGCAAGTCAGAATACCTGCCTCTAGCTTTATAATTCATAGCTTTCGTGGAATGGAGCTGGAATGAAAATACTTATCGTGTTTTTTCATTTATAGTTTAAATCTGGTTTGCTGTGGGGTTACTATACCACACATGGAATTAATTGCGCTTCCTACGCTTTTAGAGCGTAAATACCTTTCTTGGATTCAGTGTTTATATTTCACTCTTTTAGTGTCGATGGTGGTGTGCTGTCCATTCACTGTATCTGCCCAGATCAAAAAAAACATCCAGGATCGCAAAGCGGATACATCAAAATTTTTCCAACTCAGACAGGTTAATATTGCTACGGTAAGGGCAGGTATACGCCATACGTCTGCAACTCCTGTCCAGTTGTTGAAAGGTTCCGAATTAACCAGACTGAATAGTTTTTCTGTTGCTGATGCACTGCGTTTTTTTAGTGGGGTCCAACTGAAAGATTATGGTGGCATCGGGGGGCTCAAAACCGTGAATGTAAGAAGTCTTGGCTCTATGCATACTGCTGTTTTTTATGATGGTGTACAATTGGGAAACGCCCAGAACGGACAGGTAGATCTCAGTAGATTTTCTTTGGACAACCTGGAGGAAATTGCCCTTTATAACGGTCAGCGTAGCGAAATCTATCAACCTGCGAAAGCGTTCAGTGCAGCGAGTTCTATTTATATGAGGTCTGCCAGACCAGAATTTAAGCCTGGCGAGCACCGGCACATTCGGGTTGGTGTGAAAAGTGGCTCCTTTGGTTTAATTAATCCTTCTGTTCGCTGGCAGGAAAAAATAAGTCCGCATTTATCTGCAAATTTAAGTACAGAATGGCTCCATGCAGACGGAAGGTATAAATTCCGGTATACTAATGGAGTTTATGATACTACCGCACGAAGAAGTAATACTGATATTACATCGGTGCGCCTGGAGGCAGGGTTGAATGGTTTAACGGCAGACAGTAGTTCCTGGTTTGTTAAAGGTTACCAGTACAGATCGGAGCGGGGGTTGCCTGGAGCCGTCGTAGCGAATAAGTTTGACTATACTCAGCGACAGTGGGACAGGAACACTTTTGTTCAGGCAGGTTACCAAACGAATGATAAAGGACGCTATAGTTTAATGGTTAATGCAAAATATGCGCATGATTACCTTCGTTATCTTGATCCTGAATATGTGACCACTTCTGGATTTCTGGATAACCGGTTTAAACAGGATGAACTCTATGTTTCTGCTGCCGGCCGCCTCCATCTGCTGCCGGTTTGGGAAATTGCCCTGTCTACAGATTATCAGATGAATAAATTGGACGCGAATCTTTACAGATTTCCTTTTCCAACCCGTCATACCATCCTGACTGCGCTAGCCTCGGAGCTGAAGTTGAAACGCTTTAATCTGCAGGCCTCCGTATTAGGAAGCTTTATACGGGACGAGGTCCGTGAGTATACGAGTGCGGGCAGCAAGCATGAATTTACACCAGCCGTGCTGGCCTCATGGCAACCATTTGATACCGAAGACTTCAGGGTCAGGGCATTTTATAAAAGTATTTTCAGGATGCCTACTTTCAACGACCTTTACTACACATTTATAGGGAATACCTTATTAAGGCCTGAATATACAAGCCAGTATAATTTTGGATTGACCTACCATCATACATTCTTGCACCAGTCTCTGGTGAGCCTGTCTGTGCAGACTGATACATATTATAACCGGGTTAAGGATAAAATTGTAGCTGTCCCCAGTCAGAATCTTTACCGCTGGACAATGTATAATATTGGGGTCGTTGGTATTAAAGGGTTGGAAGCCAATATACAAACAATATGGAATGCGGGTAACGGAGTTGGTATTCAGGCAGGTGTTAATTATACTTATCAGCAGGCCAGGGATATTACCAGCACAGAACGTTATAATTATAATATTCCTTATACACCCATGCATAGTGCTTCGCTGACCCTGGGTGCTGATTATAAAAACTTTGAATTCAATTACAGTTATATATATACGGGCGAAAGATATAATCAGCTAAGTACGGACCAGAATCAGGTGTACAATTATATGCAGCCCTGGTATACCCATGATGTTTCCGCGGGCTATAATTTCTTATTAAACAAACAGCAGTTAAAATTCCAGATAGAGATTAATAATCTACTTAACCAGGATAGGGAGATTATTGCGAGTTTTCCAATGCCCCGCCGGTTTTATCGCCTAAAACTTCAATACACGATTTAATATGAAAAAGCCCAATTCTCTCTTTATCTGCATACTTATAGCTTTTTGTATAGTTTTTTCTTCCTGCCGGAAAGATCCGTCTGTGATTCCTTCCCAGGAAGAACTCGTATTTCCTCCCAATCCTTCAAGTACATTGAAAGGAATGTTCATATTAAACGAAGGAAATATGAATATGAATAAAGCTTCTCTGGATTTGATTGATTTCCGGACAGGAAAGTATCAGCGCAATATTTATAATCAGGCAAATCCTGAAGTTACCAGAGGACTGGGCGACGTAGGTAATGACATCCTGGTTTATGGGTCTAAGCTCTATGTGATTGTGAATGTGTCAAATAAACTGGAGGTTCTGGATGCTAAAACAGCTAAAAGAATTAAACAGATCGATATTGTCAATTGCAGATACATCACGTTTAGTGAAGGTAAGGTATATGTGAGTGCCTACCTGGGTAAAGTGGGAGATGCTTCTGCGACACAGGGAATTGTGGCCCAAATTGATACAACAAGTTTAACTATAGAAAAGAAAGTAAATGTAGGCCGGCAGCCCGAAGAAATGGCCATAGTCGGTCGAAAATTATTTGTCGCAAATTCTGGTGGTTATAGTCCGCCGGATTATGAGCGTACATTATCAGTGATTGACCTGGTCTCTTTTAAAGAAATCAAGCGAATTGACGTAGCTATTAACCTGAACAGGGTAAAGGCAGATCGTTATGGTGATCTTTATGTAACCTCACGTGGTGATTATTACGATACCCCTTCCAAATTGTTTGTTATTGATACTCAAAAAGATGCTGTTAAAAAGGTGTTCGATATCGCTGCAAGTAATCTCTGGATTGATGATGATATTGCATATCTGTATGCGAGTACATGGAGTTATCCTTTACAAAAAAACACCATTTCATACACGATGATTAATGTAAAAGATGAAACGGTAATGGACCGCAAGTTCATAAACGACGGGACAGAAAAAGAAATTCTTGTTCCTTATGGAATTAACGTAAATCCTTACACGAAAGAGGTTTATGTAAGTGATGCCAGGGACTATGTTACCCCAGGTAAATTATACTGTTTTGATCCTGCAGGAAACAAAAAATGGTCAGTGACAACAGGGGACATCCCCGCACATTTCGCATTTATAAATTAACCATAAATAATATGAAAACAAAACTACCCTTATTAAAGACGGCTATACTTAGCGTTTCAATTTGTCTGATTGGTTTGAGTTCTTGTAAAAAGGATCATACCGAGATTGAAAGAGAGAGATACACAACGGGCATATATGTGCTGGGTGAAGGTACGGTCGGAAACAATAACAGTGCAATATCTTTCTATGACGTGGAGAAAAATTTAACCGTGGTTGATTATTACAAACAGGTAAATGGAATCGGGCTGGGTGAGACAGCGAATGATCTGCAGCAATATGGTAGCAAAATGTATTGTGTAGTATCTGGTATTCAGGGTGAGAAAAAATCATTTGTCGATGTGATGGAATTATCAACAGGAAAGTCTATCAAAAGAATCTCTTTTAATACGGAGACTGATGGAGCTATTCCACGTTTTATTGCATTCTATAAGAATAAGGCTTATGTTTCCCGTTATGACGGGAAGGTTAGCCGGATTGATACCGCAAGTCTGACAATCGACGGAGAGGTAATGCTAAGTGAAGGTCTGGAAGGTTTGGCAGTAGCTAATGGTAAATTATATGTGGCGAATTCTTCTCACAGGTTTTACCAGGAAAAAGGAGCTAAAAACAAAGTTTCTGTAATTGACCTGCTTAATTTTAAAAAGATCAAAGACATCGAGGTGAACAATAATCCGGTGAGTGTCGCTGCAGGTGAAAATGGTCAGGTTTTTGTCGTGACTGTAAATGATTATATTATCGGTAATGCTCCATCTCTTGATCTAATAAACAGTACAACAGATACGAAAGTAAGTTCATTCCCATATGATATCGGATCGATTGCAATTCAGCAGAATATAGGATATGTCGTTACAGATCCTTACATGAATGCACAGGTAAAACCTCTGGACCTGAATACTGGTGCCTTAGGTAGCCCGCTGATTACTGATGGTACATCAATTAAGACGTATTATGGTTTAAGTATTAATCCGCTTAATAATGAGGTGCTTGTTTCTGATGCAAACGGATACGGTACAACCGGCTTCGTTTACGCTTTTGGAACTGATGGTAAGAAGAAGTATGAAGCCACTGTTACCGGACTGCCGAAACATGCAGTTTATCTATACAAGACAAGATAATAAATTATAAAAATGAAATTTTTGTTAAAATCTTTAGCCCTGACCGCGATCTGCGGTCTTGGCTTCAATTCCTGCAAGAAAGATCAGCAGGAAACTCCGGAAAATTTCAGTCCGTTTATCAGTCAGGTATTTGCTTATGTTCCTGCGCCGGGGCAGTTTGTTAATGACCCCTCGTCTGGTACGGCGGAAAAGGCAAAAGATCTGATAGGCGGTGTAGATAATGGGCTGGTTTCATTAGGCGCCTATGGTGGTTATATCATTTTTGGTTTTGACCACAGCATTAAAAATGAATCTGGTCCTGATCTGGGGATTTTTGGTAACCCTGTTACTATAAATGGTGCAGAATGGTCTGAACCTGGCATTGTCATGGTAATGGAGGATACCAATAAAAATGGTCTGCCGGATGATACATGGTACGAGATTGCCGGAAGTGGGCACGCTGCCACCGGAACAATCAAAAAGTATGAGATTACCTATTACAAGCCGGATAAGTTGCAGGATGATATCAAGTGGACGGATAATCAGGGTAAAAGCGGATTTATTCTTCGGAATGCTTTTCATACCCAGGCTTATTATCCGGTTTGGGCGAATGAGAAGGCATCTTTTACTTTCAATGGAACATTACTTGAAAACACCTTCAAAGATGGGGGAGTGTTGAGCAACAAACCTTTTGATTTTGGCTATTCGGACTCTGGGTCAGCAGAATATTTAAGACTTCAGGAGACCAGGGGCAGAGGATATAATGCTTTTGATATCGATTGGGCAATGACCGAACAAGGTGAGCAGGCTAATCTTAAAAAGATTGACTTTGTAAAAGTATATACCGGCCAGAATCATAATGGAAGCCCGGTAACAGATGCAGCTAATTCAACAGCCCGGGTTACCGGAGAAGTATCCACAGAGGTTGCAGGAGCCGTAGACATCAGATTGTATAATAAGTTTTTTAGCCCGATTCCACAGTAACATTTAATTATTGCAGATGATCCATTGCAGATCCGGGTTCCAGCTCTGCTGCTTCCTGCCCTGGTAAAAAAATACGGGTGCTGTGGATGCCTTCCGTGGTTACTTTCCCTTCTTTTACCCTGATCCAGCTTCCTTCCCTTAGACCCGCAACAGGTGTGGAGTTAAATACATGGAACTCTTTAATTCTGGTCTCCCGGGTTTCTCCATTGTGTTTTAGTCCGCTATCCGGATCCAGATAATGTGCATTAATATTAAAATTAATTAAACCCATAGTCCTGAAGTCAGGCGGATAGACGATAGGCATGTCATTGGTGTTCTGCATATTTATACCGCCTATATTACTCCCGGCGCTGGTTCCAAGATAAGGTTTGCCGGATTCCGCGGCGTCTTTTAGTTCAGCCATTAGATCCAATTCGTGAAGCTGTTTGACTAATAGAAATGTGTTTCCTCCCCCTGTGAAGAATCCTTTGGCCTGCCGGATTGCCATTTTTTGATCGTCAAAAGTATGCAGTCCCTTAACTTTGATATTTATTGTTTCGAAGAATGAGACTGCTTTCGCAGTGTATTCATCGTGAGTGAGACCTCCTGGTCTGGCATAGGGGATAAAGATTATTTCGTTTGCCTGTTGAAATAATAATTCAATCTCAGGCTTAAGGTAGGCGAGATATTCCTCCCCAAAAAGGGAGGAGGTACTTGCCAGAAGGATGTTTTTCATCTGTTTTATTATCTTTTAATTATAATTTAACCTGTCGTATGATATTTTTAATATTCAGTTCTACCAGGTCAGTCATGGTCTCGCATTCCAGGTAATCCTGATCTTCGAAGTGCCTGGCCATCCCATTTTTAAGGGTTTCAATATTTTCTGGTGTGGTGAGTATCTCTGTATTGGATACATCTCTGAGGTCCCGGAGCCTGTGCCGCTCACTGCGTACACGGTGGAGGATGGAAGATTTCTCTTCCTGCTGATACTGTTGAAAAGTTTTATCACTAAGGTGTTCCATACATAATTTAACGTAGGGAAGGTTCTCCTTGAAAAACTGGGCCATATAAATTTTGATATTTCCTTCATAAAACTGCTGATCAAAGTCAATAGCCCTGATCCGGAATTGTATGTCGTCAAAATCAGGTGTAATCTGTACGACGAAGTTATAAGCGCGCATGTCTCCCAGAAGCATAACCAGGCAACGTTCGTTGAATTTGACAAATTCCTTCGCTATCCGGGTCGGGTTATATTCCGGGTTTTCTAAATAACCTTTTGCGAAGACATCTCCCGGAATACCGGCAACATGTTCTTCGATCAAAGTTTCTCCGTCTACCAGATAATTGACTTGGTTTGGTGAGAGTATTTCTTCCAGCTCCAGTCCATAAATCCTGGATGCATCGGCTTTCTTTACGTAGAAATAATCATATACGTCATTTAACCTGTTAACTATTCTGATTCTGAAAGGATTTGTATTGCCAAACGTGCAGTATTCGATCTTATCTATATACTTGTGCTGAACGATTCTAAGGTTTCCAGATGCCTTTAAATTGGCGTAGATCACCTTTAGGCCATTGTGGATATGCTCAATACGGTCTGAGGCGTATATCGGGCCTTCCCATAATGAATCTTTTCCATGCTTATCCATTATCGGATAAGATTCATCAAAAACCAGAAGATCATTGTAGGTTATTGGAAGTTTCGAATCGCGCTGGTAAGATTTAAGGTACTTCTGCAGCGCCGCACTTACTGGGTAGATCGGTTTCTTCTTCGATATTCTTACATCAGTGGGTTCCATAGAATTTGTTTTGCGCCAATTTAGTGTTTTTAGCAATTATTAGTAGAACTACATTAATTACCATGTACATTTTTTGACTGTATTTTCCTTATTCATAAGGTTCTTTTTCTTTATTGTAATACGACTAAATTGTTACATGCTTAAATTATAACTCATCTGCTTTTACTCTATATTGACAATGTTTATATATTATTTCTGCATGAGCCTTGGGACTGAAACCTTTAAATAATGAATCATATCTCCTGAACAGGATAGCTCAAGACGACGAACTGGCTTTTGAGGATCTGTTTATGGGCTACCATCATCAATTAGGGGAATATATATTAATGTTAACGCACTCCCAGGAGCTTACTGAGGATATTGTTCAGGAAGTTTTTCTGAAAGTATGGATCAATAGAGAAAAACTAGCTGAGATTAGTAATTTTAGTTCCTATCTTTTTATTTTAACACGGAATTTTACTTTGAACAGCCTTAGAAAGATGCTTAATCATCATAAGTATCAGGAATATTATAAGCAACAATTCGATGATACAGAACCTGCAGAAACCCCTGCAGATAATCTGAATAGTAATCCTGATATTCAGGTTCTGGTAGATCAGGCAATCGCTCGCCTGCCATCTCAACAACAAAAGGTCTTCTTACTCAGAATGCAGGGTTTAAAAAATCCGGAAATTGCTGATAAAATGCAGATATCAACAGATTCAGTCAAAAAATATCAGCAATGGGCACTTAAATCAGTGTCATGTTACGTTAAAAGCGGTAATATTTTATACTCTTTACTCTTATTAATGTGCTATCTGGAAGATTTGTAAAAAATATCACTTTCTGATATCCACTTTTTTAGCCTTTAGTGTCTTTATAGTAACAAGCCCCAGGTAACTGGTGAAATGTTTCAAACAGACGCTCATATGGTAAATACCCGGATGTCCTTATTGTTCCAGCTTTATCTCGCTAATCAGGCCCGGCCTGAAGAGAAAGCCGAACTGCTTGCTATGCTTGCAGATCCTGAACATGAAGAGGAAGCCAGGGAATTATTGGGTGAGGCATGGAATGAATTTGTTCCCTCAAAAAAGATTTTTACCCCTGCGACAAGTAACCAGATATTACGTAATATCATGGAAAGCAGTCAGACTCCTGTCGTTTCAATAGGAAGAAGCTGGAACATAAAAAGAGCATTCACAGTTGCTGCTGCGGTGTTTATACTAATTTCATCAGGAATATGGTGGCTTTTGACGCCTGCGACACTGCCGGAACGGAAACTCGTGGTTGCGAATACTATAACTCCGCATGTAAAAGTGGCAGACGCAGTTCCTGGAGGTAATAAAGCTATGCTTACTTTGGCTGATGGTACGCAGATTACCTTGGATGACATGTCTAATGGAAAAATCGCAAGCCAGTCTGGTATTAGTATTACCAAAGCTGCGGACGGACAATTAATTTATACATCCTCCGGCAGTAATCATGAAGAACGCCATCTCGCAGAAAGTCAGATCAATACTATTTCTACTCCAAAGGGTGGTCAGTATCAGATCAATTTACCAGATGGAAGTAAGGTTTGGCTTAATGCAGCCTCTACTTTGAAATTTCCGGCAATTTTTTCCGGGAATGAAAGAAGGGTAGAGCTAAATGGAGAAGCCTATTTTGAAATCAGACCGTTACTTAATAAAGAAGGCAGACAACCATTTAAAGTAGTGACCAGGGAGGGTGGCAAAAATCAGGAGGTAGAGGTATTAGGTACACATTTTAATATCAATGCTTACGGGAATGAGAAGTTTATGAAAACCACATTACTGGAAGGCAGTGTGAAAGTAACAAATTTAAATATTTCGGACAGTGATATCCTCCGGCCCGGTCAGCAGGCTATTTTGAAAGGAAACCAGATGAAAATTGCCTCTGTAGACCTGGATGAGGTTATGGCATGGAAGCATGGGAATTTCCGTTTCAATAATCTCAGTTTGGTTGATATTATGAAGCAATTGGAAAGATGGTACGACGTAGAAGTTGACTATGCTCATCTGCCTGAAACCCGTTACCAGGGGTTTATTTCTAAAAACGTTACACTTTCCCAGGTACTTGATATGCTGGAGCTCACCGGAAGCCTGAAATTCAGAATTACAGAAATGGCAGACGGCAAGGGGAAAAGGATAGAGATTAATCGAGCTAACACAAACACAAACATAAATGTCAAACCTAATTAATATGCCTATGTAAATTTAGCTCTACTTCAACCAGAATTGGGGATTAACCATCCTGATTCTTCAGCCAAAATCAAAACACCTAATTAAAAACTAACCAAAACTAATTTTAGCGTATGAATTTCCGTGTCGTAAACACTTGGATGTCCCGCTGTTGTGTACCCAGCAAAATCAATTCAGCATTTATTAATAATCTGCTGAAAGCCAAAAAACTAACTATTTTTATTCTCGGCATTACCGTATTTCAGGTGAATGCTAAAAGTCAGGTGAATAATATCACGATCTCTGAAAAGAATGTGATGCTTGATAAAGTTCTACAGAAAATACGAACGCAAAGTGGCTGCAGCTTGCTTTATAACGAAGAATTGATTGCAACTGCTAAACCTGTGTCTATTGATGTAGCTAATGTCTCTCTGGAGGAAGCACTCAATGAATCTGTAAAAGACCAGCCTTTTACTTATGTTGTTAAGAATAATACAGTACTGCTTACCCCAAGAAAAACAATTGTTAAAAATGTACCGCCGATAGATGTCCGAGGTAAAATCGTTGACGAAAAAGGATTGCCCTTACCAGGTGCCTCTGTGAAGGTGAAGGGTGGCGGACAAGGTACAATGACAGATCAGAACGGTGCCTTTGCATTTAAAGGTCTTGCTGACGACGCTGTCTTGCTTATTTCCTTTCTTGGTTATCAGACTAAAGAGGTTAAAGCATCTGCAAATCTCGGGACTATAGCATTGAGTCCAGATAACTCCGATCTGAACGAAGTGGTTGTAATCGGATATGGAACGCAGAAGAAATCTGAAACCACGGGCAGTCTTTCCAATTTAAAAGGAAGTACCCTTGCGGACCAGCCGGTAGCAAGTTTTGAAAGTGCGCTGAACGGTCGTGCAACGGGAGTTAATATGACCGCAAACGCCGGTGTAGTTAACCAGGCTCCTGTATTCCGTATCCGTGGTGTAAACTCATTATCGTTGAGTTCTTATCCTTTGATCGTGGTAGATGGCGTGCCAACCTTTACCAATGAAAATGAATCTAATCTGGGCTACGCTGCTACAAATCCGCTGTCTGCAATTAACCCTGCAGATATTGAGAGTGTAGATATTGCCAAAGATGCGGCAGCAACCAGTATATATGGGAGCCGTGCAGCAAACGGAGTCGTATTTATCACGACAAAAAAAGGTAAACAGGGTGCTGCAAAGATTAACTTCCAGAGCTCTGTAGGTTTTAGTAATGCAAACCGGTTGCCTAAATTGTTAAACGCTGCGGAATATATCGAGATTAAAAATGAGGGCCTCAAAAATGAAGGTACTTTTAATCCAGAGACAAATTATTACGGATTATCATACGATGCAGCAGGTAACCCTATTGATACGAGATGGTATGACTATATCTACCAAACAGGTGTTTCGAATAATAATAACCTTAATATCTCCGGAGCTACCCAAACGACAAAATATTATGGTTCAGTTGGCTACACCAAACAGGACGGTATTTTCAGAGAGAATAAATTCGACAGAAAGTCTGCAATGTTCAATGTTGACAATAAAACGAATTCCTGGTTAAGTCTGGGTGCGAAAATTAACTATGTCAATGAAAATAATGCGTCGGCAATGTCTACCGGGGCGGCAGGAAACTCCTCTGCATCGGGCGCTATGTCCAGACTGGCATTAATTAATTCGCCGATTGTAAGTCCGTATAATAATGACGGTTCTTATAATAATACTTCAAATGGATACCTTGGGATTCAGGATAATACCGGACATCTAAACCAATCGAGATTAGGTTTCTATAACCCTGAAGTATCACTGAATACCAATTATTCCAGAAATAAGGTAAATAATATTCAGTCCAATGCATATATCCAGGTTAATCCGTTGCCATGGCTGGCTGTGAAGTCAATTTATGGTATTGATTATAGGTATACAACTTATGAAAACTACTACAGCCCTGTCAGTGGTGAGGGGATAGCTACAAATGGTAGCAGCAGCAGCGCGAATTCGACGAGAGAGAGATGGGTGTGGACAAATACTGTCACCGCAGACCATGTGTTCGCGGATCATCACTCATTTAATGTCTTGTTAGGTCAGGAACAGCAGAAGACCAATGGTAATCAATTTGGATTACAGCGTCAGGGGCAGTCAGATCCTTTATATTCAAATATTCAGGGCGGATGGCAGAATGTATTTGCCTATAACACAGATAATCAGGTTTATGATAATTATCTGTTCTCTTTGTTCTCCCGTTTGCAGTATAACTTTAAGCAGAAATACTATGTGACAGGTAACTATAGAATGGATGAGTTCTCTGCATTAGGCCCTAATAATAAAAAAGGTACTTTTTGGGGTGTTTCTGCCGGATGGGAAATTATGAAAGAGGACTTCTGGTCTGGTTCTGTACTGGATAAAGTATTCAGCAACTTAAAAATCAGGGCGAGTTACGGTAAAGTTGGTAACATCGGCGGACTAACGGATTTCGGAGCTCTAAATACTTATTCTGCTAACTTGTATGGCGGGCAGCCAGGTCTTGGCTATTCAGCTGCCGGAAATCCGGATCTTAAATGGGAGACCAGTAAGAAAACGGATATTGGTATTAATTTCGGCTTGTTAGGTGGGAAACTGAATGGTGAACTTGCCTATTACAAAAACAATATCGACGGACTGATTTTCGGTGTACCGCTGCCTCCGTCTGCAGGTATCCCTAACTCAACAAATAACAGTATTCTGCAAAATGTAGGTACAATGTATAATCAAGGTGTTGAATTCTCCCTGAATGGTGCGCCGGTCAGAACGGATAATTTCACCTGGAACAGTTCATTTAATATCACTACTAATAAAAACAAAGTCACTTCCCTTGCCGATGGGGTGCCAAGTATTATCGTGGGCAGTGTGGATACTTATAGTATTACACTTCCGGGGTATGCAGCGGGCATGATCTACGCAATTCGTACCGGTGGTATTGATTCGCAAACCGGCAGAAGAGTCTTTATTAACAGTGAAGGACGTAAAGTGCTCTATCAGCATGTAGTTACACCTGGCGGACCTTCTGCTTACCAATGGTCTTATGAAGATGGGTCTCGTGCACCTGCTATTACACCTGCAGCAGATGCTGTAGCTTATAAAACTTCAGCAGCAAAAATGTTTGGTGGCTGGTCAAATACCTTCCAGTACAAACAGTTTGAGTTAAGCGTTCTGTTAACCTACCAGATGGGCGGGTATATGATGAATGGAACACAGGCGACTATGCGTGATCAGCGTTTCTGGAACAACTCTGTGGATGTATTAAATCGCTGGAGAAATCCTGGTGAAGTAACTAATATCGCAAGGGTAGTAAATGGAGATAATGTTTCGAGCGGAAACTCTATGCCATTGGACGTTAACGTAAGTTCTACTGACTTCCTACGATTGAAAAACGTGATGTTATCCTATAATTTGCCTAATGATTTTCTAAAAAGGATCAAAGTAAGCAATGCGAAAGTATTCGTCAGCGGACAAAATCTTGCTTTGTTAACGAACTACACAGGTTTAGATCCTGAAGTAACGACGAATGCGAATAATGCAATCACTCAGGGAATGGATAAAAACCAGAGTCCGAATGCAAGAACAATTACTGTTGGGTTAAATTTTGGTTTCTAAACCATTAATCGGATCAGAAAACGCTAATTAAAAAATTGACAATGAAAAGATCGACACACTTATTTAAATATAAATTCAGCTTCAGGAAGTTAATGGTATTCGGTACCTGTCTGATGCTGCTTTCTGCCTGCAAAAAAAATGAACTCCTTAACCCGGATCCTACCACACTGATTACTGACGCAGCTGCGTTCAGTACTGCACCCCGGATTCAGAATCAGGTAAACGGACTTTATTTTACACTTAAAAAGGGACGCTTTCTGGGAAGCTGGTATACGATTGCCAGTGATATCCGGGCCGGAGATTTTATTTGTACCAATTTGAATGCAGCGACAGGTGCAACTACTTATCAATTGCTGAATCAAACGACAACGAATGACGTCGTTCAGATCTGGGAGTTTGGTTTCCAGGCTATTAATGCTGCCAATGTGTTTATTGATGGCATGAACAACACCGGTACGGCAGTAGTAGGTGCAGAGACCGCTGCGGCTTATATTGCAGAAGCGCGGTTAATTCGTGCACTCGCTTACTATAATCTGTTACAGCTTTATGCAAGACCATATTTGGATGGTGCAGGCTCTAAACCAGGACTTCCTTTACGTCTGGAAGGTAATAAGCAACCGGGTAATTATAACCTGGCAAGAAGCAGCGTAAAAGAAACTTATGCACAAATTCTACAGGATCTGGACTTTGCAGAGGCAAACCTTCCGGCTAACTATGCCTCGGCCGTTCTGAACACAACCAGAGCACATAAAAATACAGCTATAGCCCTGAAAACCCGTGTTTTTCTCAGTATGCAGGATTATGCAAAAGTAATTACCGAAGCAAACAAAATTGTTTCAGCGGGAGCGCCTTTCACCACTACAAGCGGTGTGAAAAATGCATTGGAAGCTGACGTGAAAAATGTATTTACAGCGCCTTATACTTCCGATGAATCAATTTTCTCTATGCCTTTTTCCAGTAATGATGCACCGGGCCCCGCATTAGCTGGTTATTATTTGCCGGGTACCAGGGATGGAGGAACAACTTCCAGCAATGGTGCAGGCGAATACTCGCTGAACCCTAATGGAATTGTTGCTGATCCGGATTGGTCTGCTGCTGATGCAAGAAGGTCTTTTTTGAAGATCGGACCTTCTACTAAAAAAACATGGTTGTTTAAGTATTCTCAGGCAGCACCTTATCTGGATTATGCGCCCGTAATCAGATATGCGGAGGTTCTACTGAACCTTTCGGAAGCATTAACAAAAAGTACTTCCAGTGTGGACAGCAGAGCCGTTGCTTTATTGAATGCTGTGAGGAACCGGTCCGATAAAAGCAAAACTTATACTATTTCTAATTTTGGCAGTGCTACGGAATTGACCAAAGCGATTATAAAAGAAAGACAAATAGAATTTTTGGGAGAGGGAATCAGAAATAGTGATATTATGAGGTTAGGATTAGACATTCCGGCAAAACCTGTACATTCTGTACCTGCAGCAGATCCTTCTTCACCTAACTATATTTTCCCGATTTCGAATGACGAATTGATTCTGAATAAATTAATGGTAAATAACTAATTATTAAACAAACAGACGATGATGAATTGCAAACACCTTTTATACGGTATGGCCCTAAGCGCATTGATATGTGCCGGGCCGGTAATGGCCCAAACCATTCCTAGTCCTAAGGAACATTTCGGATTTAATATCGGGGATGATTATAGCCTGGCCAATTACACCCAGGCAGAGGCTTATTTTAAGAAGCTGGCCGCCGCTTCTGACCGGGTATTACTCCGCGAAATAGGGAGTACAGAGGAAAACCGTAAGCAATATGTGATGATCGTTTCTTCACCTGCCAACTTGAAGAAGATTGACAGATATAAAGAAATCTCCCAAAAACTAGCAAGAGCAGAAAACCTGACAGACGAGGAAGCCGCAAAGCTGTCCCTTGAAGGTAAGCCAGTGGTTTGGATTGATGGAGGGTTACATGCAACAGAAACTGTGGCTACCCAGCAATTACTCGAGACCTATTATCAGCTGGTGAGCCGTAAGGACCCTGAAACAATGCGCATTCTGGATGACGTGATTATACTCCTCTCTCAAGTTAATCCGGATGGGCAGGAGTTGGTTTCAAACTGGTATATGCAGGGTAAAGACTTGTCTAAACGGAATATGAATATACCGCGTCTATATCAGAAATATATTGGGCATGATAACAACCGTGATTTCTATATGATGAATATGAAGGAGACGACAAATATCTCCAAACAGCAATATGTAGAATGGATGCCGCAAATCATTTATAACCATCACCAGACCTCACCTGAGGGAGCGGTGGTTGCGGGGCCTCCATATCGTGATCCTTTCAATTTCGCTTATGATCCTTTACTGATTACCGGCATTGACGGCGTTGCAGCCTCAATGATCAACAGGTTGAACGCAGAAGGAAAACCAGGATATACCCGTTTAAGCGGCTCTGTTTATTCTACGTGGTGGAACGGTGGACTCAGAACAACACCATATTTCCATAATATGATTGGTATCCTCACAGAAACTACAGGAAACCCTACACCATCAAAAATTGCCCTGGTACCGGAAAGGTTAATCCCTAATAATGCAACACCATATCCGATAACCCCGCAGGAATGGAAATTCAGAAAGTCGATTGATTATTCTGTTTCTATGAATTATGCAATCCTGGATTACGCGAGCCGAAGCAGCGATAAATTGCTGTATAATATTTACGTAATGGGACGTAATGCTATTCAGAAAGGTAATCAGGATAATTGGACTTTACAACCGAATTATATCGCTTCTATTAATGCGGCTTACGAGAAAGATAAGAAAGCTGGGCTGATTGCGAAGAGCGAATCTGTCGGTCGTGGTGGTCCTGAAATTCCAATGAAATATTATGACGACGTGCTTAAAAACCCTGCTCTGCGTGACGCAAGGGGCTATATTATTCCGGCAGATCAGTCAGATTTCCCGACCGCAGTAAAATACATTAATTCTTTGCTGAAATCTGGAGTTCTGGTAGAGCGTGCAACGGCTGCTTTTAGCGTTAATGGCAAAAACTATCCTGCGGGATCTTATATTGTTAAAACTAATCAGGCATTCCGTCCACATGTTCTTGATATGTTTGAACCACAAGATCACCCTAATGATTTCCAGTATCCCGGAGGTCCTCCGGTTCGTCCTTACGACGCAGCAGGCTGGACTTTAGCTTTCCAGATGGGTGTTCAGTTCGATCGTATTCTTGAAGGTTTTGAAGGGCCTTTCGAGCGCGTGGCTTATGGTGAGCTTCAAAATGCACCGGCAGCTAAAGTTACGCCATCGGCTGGTGGTTATCTGTTAAGTGCTGCGGTTAACAACTCGTTTATAGTTGTTAATGATTTACTAAAAGCTGGTATTGAAGTATCGAGAATTAACAGTGCACAGGACAAGATGCCTGCGGGTTCATTTTATGTGCCGGCTAAAGGTCTGGCAATTTTGCAGAAATCAGGTGTAGAATTCGGGACAGCAGCTACTGGTGTAAAAGGTAAGCCAAATGGTGCTGTTAAAATCACTCCAGCAAAAATTGCCTTGTTCGACCAATACGGCGGTTCTATGCCATCCGGTTGGGTACGTTGGATTATGGAGCAGTATCACTTTGCCTTCCAGTTGGTTTATCCAAAAGATATCGACCAGGGAAAATTACGCAGTAAATATGATATGATCTTGTTCATTAGCGGAGGTATTCCACCTGTGGGCAGAACTGAGCCGGTATGGGGCAGAATGCCCAAGGAAGATGAAGTACCTGCAGAATTCCGCGGCTGGTTAGGAAGCATCACACCAGATAAATCCATTCCACAGCTTAAAGCTTTCCTGGAAGAAGGGGGTAACATAGTTACTATCGGCAGCAGTACAAATTTGGCTTATCATCTAGGTCTGCCTGTTAAGAATGCACTTGTAGAGACTAAGGACGGTAAGGAAGTAAACCTGCCAGGTGATAAATTTTATATTCCGGGTAGTATTCTCCAGGTTAATGTAGATACCAGTCTGCCTTCTAATTGGGGAATGCCCGCAAAAGCAGACGTGGTCTATAACAACAGTCCCGTATTTCACTTCGCTGATGGGGCAGAAGCACAGGGTATTAAACCTTTAATCTGGTTCGGTAAAGAAGATTCGCTGAGAAGCGGGTGGGCATGGGGACAAAGCTACCTTAAAGACGGTGTGGCAGCTTTTGTTGCACCAGTAGGTAAAGGTAAACTTTACGCCTTCGGACCAGAAATCACTTTCAGAGCTCAGTCTCACAGTACCTTTAAACTGCTCTTCAATGAGCTTTATCTAAAAAAATAAACCACCAATTCTAAACTCCTTTTAAGGTTGTCCCCTGCCGTTTTTTAAACAGCAGGGGGCTTCATGGAAGGTCTTTGCCCTGATTTTTGAAAAAAATTAATTGATAAGCCTATGTAACAGGAACCAGACACAGCACACACAGGCGGTCTAACCAACTGTCAGATTCATCTACCTCTACCTTATGTAATTTATCTATAATCTTCTAAACCAGTAGCATTATGAATTTCTATTTATCCAATGCCCTCATACGTTGTTATCAGGAATACAGGAACAGGAAAGCTGTTTTTCATAACAAAATAAGTTTAATCGGTAAACTTAGCGTGATGATTGTCAGCACCACCATTTTGCAGGTGAATGCCAGCGGGCAAGTCAATAATATCACTTTATCAGAAAATAATGTACCCCTGAATAAGGTACTCGATGAAATTAGAAAACAAAGCGGTTATAAATTACTGTATAATGCGGATATGCTCGATAAAGCGCATCCCGTTACGATTCATATGGAGAACCGTTCTCTGCGTGACGTGCTTGACCGCTCGATCAGCGACCAGCCATTTGAATATCAGTTGAAGAATAATACCATATTGATTACACCCAAAGCAAATGCTTTTATGGATGTAAGGGGTAAAGTGCTGGACGAAAGAGGAATGGCGCTCCCTGGAGCTTCTGTTAAAGCTAAAGGAACATCTTTAGGTACAATGACCGATGCAAATGGAAATTTTGCATTAAAAGGCGTGGAAACAGGCGCTACGTTGGTGATTTCATTTGTTGGGTATCAGCCTAAAGAGGTTAAAGCAGCAGCAAACGTGATAGTTAAGTTAGAGCCTGATAAATCAGATCTGAACGAAGTGACTGTAATTGGATATGGCGTTCAGAAGAAATCTGAAGTTACAGGAAGTATCTCGAGCGTTAAGGGAAGTGCACTTGCTGAGCAACCTGTAGCAAGTTTTGAGAGTGCTTTGAATGGCCGCGCGACTGGTGTGAACATGACAGCTAACGATGGTGTTCTAAATCAGGCACCTACTTTCAGGATCAGGGGGACAAATTCTCTTTCTTTAAGTTCTTATCCGCTTATTGTTGTAGATGGGGTTCCTATGTTTACCGAAGATGTTAGTGTCGGGGGAAATGCAGCTTCCAATCCCTTATCAGCAATTAATACGAATGATATTGAAAGTATAGACATTGCAAAAGATGCGGCAGCGACGAGTATCTATGGAAGCAGGGCGGCTAACGGTGTTGTTTTTATTACTACTAAATCAGGTAAAAAAGGGAAAGCTAAGTTTTCATATAATGCCTATTATGGAAATAGTAAAGCTACCCGTCTTGCTGAAGTGTTAAATGGAGCGCAGTATCTTGAAATTAAGAATGAAGGTTTAAAAAATGCCGGGACTTATGATCCAGTGAAAAACTATTATGGCACTTCACTGGATGCAAATGGTAACGTGATTGACACCAGATGGTACGACTACATATTTCGCACCGGTAATTCTCAAAATCATAATATCAGTTTGTCTGGTGCAAATGATGCAACTAAGTATTATTTTTCAGTAGGTTATACCGATCGTCAGGGTATTCTTAAAGGTAACGATTATGAAAGGAAATCTGTTAGTTATAATGTAGAGCATAAGGTAAATAATTGGTTTAAGGTTGGTTCCAAAACTAATTATAGCAGCGACGAAACCTCAGCAATCCTATCAACTGGTACCGGGGTTAGTTCAGTATCTTCGAACTCCGTAGCTTACCGGCTTGGCTTTATTACTGCACCGATAGTCGGACCATATAATGCCGACGGCACATTTAATGTTATCGGGCAGAATGTCGGGATTATGGATAACGCAGGTCACCTGACTTCAACCGCACGTCTGGGATATACCAATCCGGTTCTGAGTTTACAGGCAAATAGTGACAATACTTCTAATAACTACATTCAGTCCAATATATATGGTGAAATCACACCGCTACCCTGGATTACTTTCAGAACGGCATATGGCGTGAATAACATGTACAGCAGAACTAATCGTTATTTTGATCCGCGTACCAATGAAGGTATGAGTTCAAATGGAAGTGCGACAGGCGTTTCAGCGAAGAAGGAAACAAATGTCTGGACTAATACGCTAACGGCAAACAGGAAATTTAAAGAACATTCATTCGACCTGTTATTAGGTGAAGAGGAGCAAACCACAAACGGAGACAGGTTCGGGATAAATCGTTCTAATCAGTCGGATCCGTTTTATACGGATATACAAGGTGGATTCGGTAACGTGGCGGTTAGCAATACAGCGAATCAAAAATCTTATAATTACCTGATCTCTTTATTCTCACGTGTTCAATATAACTATGCAAGGAAATATTTCCTGACAGCGAATTTCAGACGTGATGAAGCATCTGTACTCGGTTTACAAAATAAAGCAGGTAATTTCTGGGGTTTCTCAGGTGCATGGGAATTGAATCAGGAAGGCTTCTGGGCAAATTCTGCGATGTCGAAAGTGTTCGACTCTTTTAAATTTAAAGCGAGCTATGGCAAGGTTGGAAATCTTTCTGGAATTGGCGATTATGCAAGTTTATCGACCTATGGTGCGAACCTGTACGGTGGATTACCGGGACTTTATTACTCGGCAGCAGGAAATCCGGATTTGCAATGGGAAACCAGTAAGAAAACAGACCTTGGTATTAACTTCAGTATGTTTAATTACCGTTTAACAGCAGATTTATCCTATTACAAAAATAATATTGATGGTCTGATCTTCGGGGTGCCGGTCCCGGCATCGGCCGGTTTGCCTGGTGCTAATCAGAACACAGTGCTGGCGAACGTAGGCAGTATGTATAATACTGGTATTGAGCTGTCACTGAACGGCGTGCTCATTAAGAAAGATGATATTGGATGGAATACAAACTTTAATATTTCTTATAATAAAAATCAGGTTAAATCGCTCGCTCCGGGTGTGTCTAGTTTGATTATCAACGACGTTGGAGGGTCTTCCGGAATGGTATCTATCTCTCTTCCGGGCTCGCCTGTTGGAATGATCTATGCAATCAGGACTGATGGCGTTGATCCTGAAACCGGAAGAAGGATTTTCCTGGATGGCTCGGGCAGAAAAGTTTATTATGAGCAAGTGCCTGCCGCCGGTCATAATCAATGGGAGTATGAAGATGGATCTATTGCGAAGGCGGTAACTACAACCGATGACGGTGTTATCTATAAAAACACCAATCCGAAATTCTATGGTGGTTTGTCTAATACATTCCGCTATAAGAACTTTGATCTAGATGTTATGCTAACCTATCAGTTCGGCGGTAATATGTATTATGCTACCCAGGCTTCTTTGATGGATTACCGATTCCAGAATAATGATGTTAAAGTTCTGGACAGATGGCAGAAAAAAGGTGATATCACCGATGTGCCGAAAGTACAGGACGGAGACATTACTTCATGGGGATATTCTTTACCGATTACCGCAAATGTATACAAAAGCGATTTTGTGAGATTGAAAAATGTGACGCTTGGGTATGCATTACCTAAATCTGTAATGGAAAAAGTTAAAATTGAAAGTGCCAGATTTTATGTAAGCGGCCAGAACCTGGCAATCATTACACCGTATCCAGGTGCAGATCCTGAAGTGACCAGTACCGGCAATGCGACTGCAACGCAGGGATTCGATAAGAATATGACGCCAAATGCCAGAACATTTACGCTGGGTGTACAAGTAGGGTTTTAATTAAAAATATGAATTGCTCAATTATGAAATTAATAGCTAAAAGTATGCTGGTTATGGGCATGGTAATGTCCTTAACAGCTTGTAAAAAAGAGAGTAAACTTAACCCGATCCCAACTTCACTGATTTCAGATGCCTCTGCTTATGATTCACCTGATCGTATCGCAACTCTCGTGAATGGCTTATACGCCACATTTAAAGGATCTGGATTTTTCGGAACACAATACATTTATTATAGTGAGGCCAGGAGTGGGGATTTTATTTCTACCAACCTGAATCCGACCCGTGGTGGATTAACCTATCAGATGACTGTGGATCCAGGAATATCTGATGTTTCTGCAGTATGGACGCAAGGCTATCAGATCATTAATGCCTGTAATGTTTTTATTTCCAGTATGGAGGAGAAGGGAATTAAAGTGTTGACGCCACAGATTGCAAATAATTATCTTGCTGAAGCTCGTTTCCTGCGTGGCCTGTCTTATTATTACCTGCTTCAGTTGTATGCAGAGCCTTTCACAAAAAATAATGGGCAGGGTAAAGGTTTGCCATTGCGCTTAACACCTAACAAAGGCTTGGCGGAGTATAATCTTGCCAGAAGCTCAGTAGCAGAGGTTTATAAACAGATTATAACAGATCTGGATTATGCAGAAGCTAATTTGCCGGCAAACTATTCTTCAGCAGCATTAAACACTACACGTGCGCATGTAAATACTGTCATATCAGCCAAAACAAATGTTTACCTGAGCATGGGAGATTATGCGAATGTGATTAAAGAAGCAGATAAGATTGTGCCGGCTACCGCACCATTTGTCGCGCCAACAGGAGTGAAAAATGCTTTGCAAACGGAAGTTACTGCAATTTTTAAAGCGCCCTATACCACCACAGAATCGGTATTTTCAATGCCTTTTTCTAATACAGATGTACCGGGTACCTCACTTGCAAATGCTTATCTTCCTGATGGGGCAAATGCAACAGGATTAGGCTCAGCAGGCACTGGAGATTTTTATCTATTTGAGGGCGGCATTGTGAGCGATCCGCTCTGGAAAACAACAGACAAGCGCCGGGCATTGGTTTTCACAACAATTGCAGGTGGGAATAAAGGCAGACAGTGGAGTACTAAATACGCAACCGGGTCTCCGTACACCGATTATGTACCGGTAATCCGGTATGCCGAAGTCTTATTAAATCTGGCAGAAGCACTAGCTAATGTTAACGGGGTGGATTCCAGGTCCCTGGCTCTACTAAATGCTGTCAGACAAAGAGCTGACCAAACTACGACGCTAACAGCTTCCAGTCAACCAGAGCTGATCAGCAAAATTATACATGAGCGTCATATTGAATTTTTAGGAGAGGGTATCCGCAACGCAGATCTAATGCGGTTAAAACTATCTGTGCCTGCGAAAACGCCACTAGGTTCTTCGCCTGTTCCACAGATTAATCCCGAGAATCCGAATTATTTATGGCCGATTCCAAATACAGAATCACTTTACAACAAGGATATCTAAGGCTTCATAACCAAATAGATATTTGAGCAATGCCTCTTACTTTATCTCAGGATAGTAAGAGGCATTTGTACGATCAGGAATTAATGCCCATGGCATAAAGAATAATGTTTACGCCAAACTTTGTATTGTCCTCTGAAAGGAAACGTTTATTCCGGAAATCATAATCCCACTCGCAACCATAATCCTTATTACTATATAACACACCAATTCTGTTATTGACTGTGATAGCTTTCAGGTAGTCATGAACTAGGTCGTCACCCCAGCCATTGAGTTCAAAAGATGTTGTTGGAGGGCCATTTTCAAATTTAAAGAAGGAGTTATAGATAGGATGGTTATTCGCGATCTTTTTCAGTGCCTGCGGACCAAAAAGATTACCCATTTGGGTTTCAAATGACTTTGCAAATAGTCCGTCGATATCGTGATTACAGTCATCGACGAAAACAAACCCTCCATTATTAATATATTGTTTGAAGTTAGCGGCTTCAGCCTGATTAAACTGCACGAGTTTATGGCCGCTCAGATAGCAGAAAGGATATTTAAAGATGTCTTTGCTGCTGAGTTCTACAATTTTTTCTTCCTTCTCCAAAGGAATACTTGTGTACTCCAGCAAAGAATTAAGCAGGTTCGAAGGCATACGCTGGTCGGTGTCCCAGTTGCCTGAACTGTACTTGATTCTGGCAAAAGTAAATTTTGATCTTTGCATTGGTCTAAAATAAATCAATTTTAATTATTCACCATTTTTATAGATCGTATTGTTGTAATTTTTTTGATATTCTCAGATTTATGCCTGAAATTTTTACTGAATATGCCCTATATTGAGGCACATTCTCATTATCTACTAAAAATCAATTGCTTTGGAAATATCAGAAAGTAACATCAAAGTTTTAATACAGAAAATAGCACAGTTAAAAACTGAAATTCAAAAAGTAATAGTCGGGCAGGATGCTATCATTGAAGAGATGCTGGTTGCGCTCATGGCTGGTGGACACTGCTTGTTGGAAGGAGTGCCTGGTCTGGCCAAAACACTAATGGTGAGGACCATGTCACAGGCTTTAGACTTGTCCTTCAGGAGGATTCAGTTCACACCAGACCTGATGCCGACGGATATCGTTGGAACGGAAATTCTGGAAGAAGATCATGTGACAGGCAAGCGCTTTTTTAAGTTCAATAAAGGGCCTTTATTTGCGAATATCATTCTTGCTGATGAAATTAACAGGACGCCGCCAAAAACGCAGTCCGCATTACTAGAAGCGATGCAGGAGTTTGAAGTAACTTATGCAGGACAAACTTATCCGCTGGACCGTCCGTTTTTTATATTGGCGACACAAAATCCTATAGAACAGGCAGGTACTTATCCTTTACCCGAGGCGCAGCTGGATAGATTCCTGCTTTATATTAAAATTGGTTATCCTACCGCTGCAGATGAGGTGAAAATCCTAAGCAGCACTACAGGTGGGGTTAAACATAAAGTAGAAGCGGTAATTGGTGCCGAAGAAATTAAACAATTGCAGGCACTTACGCGCGAAGTGAGTATCAGTGACGATCTGATCACTTATGTAAGTGAACTTATCAGGGCTACCAGACCAGATACCTCCACAGTATCATATGTGAAAGAATGGGTAAGGTGGGGTGCAGGGCCAAGAGCAGGGCAGGCACTAATTCTCACAGCAAAAGCTAAAGCCTTGATTCAGGGACGTTATGCTGTGGTAATGGAAGATATACAGCATATGGCTTATCCTGTACTCAGACACCGTGTTTTAATGAATTTTAAAGCAGAGGCCGAGGGCGTCCACCCGGATATGGTTACGGCAGAATTATTTAAAAGTATTTCCAGAATACAAACCAAGTTGTAATGAGTTCATTGCTGGATCCTAAAATAATGATGGCGATTAAAGAATTGTCTCTTTCTGCTAAGATGACTGTAGATGGGATGATGAGCGGAATAAATAAGAGTGCAGTTAAAGGGCCCGGTATGGAATTTAGCCAATACAGGAGCTATCAGCCTGGAGATGACCTTCGCTCACTGGACTGGAAGATGTTTGCCCGGTCGGATCGTTATTATATAAGGGAATCAGAAATAGAAACCAATATCTCCATCAGAATGCTCATTGATGCCAGTGCTTCAATGGAACATCAGGACGGAGAATTTACAAAAATCGACTATGCGCGTTACCTTGCCGCATCACTCGCTTATCTTGGAAACTTACAGGGAGATGCATTGGGTTTGTATGTATTTGAAGAAAAAGGGATTTATTCATTGGCGGCTAAACAGGATTTTCAGCATTTGTCCAGGATATTCTATCAACTTGAACAGATCAAGCCCCAAGGAAAATTTACAACACCAGTTCATTATAAGGAGCTCTATGCTGGTTCCAAAAACAGGGAGCTGCTGATATTAATGACAGATTTATACCAGACCAATGCAGAGATCTTTACCTTATTAGACACGCTGACAAGTTTAGGTCACGAAGTGCTGGTTTTTCATCTGCTTTCCAGAAATGAACTAGAGCTTGATTATAAAGGATATTCAACATTTGAAGATCTGGAGAGTGGTAAATCTATTCAGATAGATCAATCTAAGGTAAGGCAGGAATATCAACAGCAAATGAAAGATTACTTGGAGAAAACCAGGACTGAACTGCTCGACAGAGGCATTTATTACCGGTTAATGGTTACCGATGAGCCATTAGATCAGGCTTTGAGGGATTTTTTGAAACAGAGAACTAAATTAAGAGTATAACGTGCAGTTTTTATATCCGATCGGTTTGCTGGCGCTGGCTGGAATGTTAATTCCCCTGCTAATCCATTTGTGGAATATTAAGCAGGGTAAGACCTTAAAAATCGGCAGTATAGCACTTCTTGGAGAAAGTTCTCCGCTGAGCTCCAGAAGTTATAAGTTAACCGACTTATTATTGTTATTACTGCGCCTGCTAATTCTGCTTTTCATCGCCTTTCTAATCGCCAAACCTTTCCTCAACCGTAATGATAAAAGGACAGCTGACAAAGGCTGGATCTTATTAAAAAAACAACAGCTTGTACCGGTTTATCAAGAGCACGGTAAGACTATAGATTCTTTATTAAAAGCAGGCTATAGTATCCACGACCTGTCACCAGGTTTTCAGCAGATATCACTTAAAAATACTTCGAATTCTATAAATTCAATTGACACATTATCAGTTGGTTATTTTAATTTACTTCAGGTGTTAGATCAGCAGAAGAAAACTGGTTTTAGGACAGTTGTTTTTGCTGATCAGAGGCTCGAAGAATTCGGCGAAGTAATGCCTTCATTAAACATTGATCTTAAATGGATATCGTTGCCTTCCAAAGATACCGTTGCAACCTGGACATCCGATCTGATAACCGGAGAATATGAGGCTGTGTCCACACCCGGATCAACAGTTTACACGAAAGTTCCCTCGGCAGTGAAGCAGGTAAATATAATGGTTAATGCCGGGAATTATCCTAAGGACGCACGATATATCCGGGCTGCTGTGCAAGCCTATTCTAAATATAGCAAGAGTAACATTATACTTTCAGACTATCAGCCAGGCCGCATAGAAACTGCAGATGTGCTGATCTGGTTTTCAGAGAGTCAGGTACCAGAACAGACGCTTTCCGGGATGAAAAAGGGTGGAAAAGTATTCAGTTATAAACCTGGTAAATCAGAAGCCATAAATTCAACATTCCATTTTGCAGATATGGGAGCCGGTAATACGCCGGTTATCCATTTAAACCGAAGGATTAATGCAGCTGCAGACACTGGAGTGCCAGTATGGACAGACAGTTTTGGCAGCACAGTGCTTTCAAAGTCTGAGCATAAAAATGTTATAGAGTATGGCTACTACAGCCGTTTAAACCCTGACTGGTCAGATCTTGTCTGGTCTTCACAGTTCGTAAAAAGGCTTATTCCGCTTCTGATAGACAATTCAGAGCAGCAGGATAAAAATGGTTTCGTCCGGAGCGCAAAGGATCAGCGCACTTTTAAACCGGATTTTAAGAAAATAAGGGCTGCGGATCTCAAAAATTCCGATCTCGGCGGACCAGAAGAACAGGTCAAAAACAGGGTCAAACAGGCTTCTTTGGAAAATTATATATGGGTCGTTTTATTGGTACTGCTTTGTGCCGAGCGATTTTTGTCTTTCCGTAAATTTAAAAACCTGAACAATGGATAGGCAGGAAGGAAGAAATAGGATAGAAAATTTACGATTGAAATGGCAGATGTTGGTTTTTGCCGAGCGTTTGTGCATCAGCTTGTTGTTTGCTTTACCTTTAAGTGCTGTCATCATGCACTTTATCGGTTTCGGAAATTGGGTATTATTACCATTAGTAGTGCTGAGCTTTATAAGCTGCTCCTTGTTTAAGCCCTTCTGGAAAATCAGCACATATGATGTGGCCAGATCGCTTAATATCAGCCACCCTGAGTTAGAAGAGAGTGCCGGACTTTTATTGCAAGAGACCAATCAGTTAAATACATTACAGTTATTTCAGCAGCAGAAAGTGGCCGATACGCTATCTGGAATCAAAGTTCAAATATTGTCGGGTAATACCATCATACGTCTGTCCGCTTACCTGGTTACAGCTATTTTGTTGTTTATTGGTATCCCGCATCTGAAATCGGGTAGTCCGGCGGTTTTATCAGGTTCCGTATCGCACAGCGCTGAAGGTGTAGCCAGGGGGCAGGGCTTACCGCCACAGTTAAACCGTATTCAGGTACAGATTGTCCCTCCGGCCTATACTGGAGTGCCTTCAAGAAAACAGAATCAATTGAGCATTAAAGCCGAAAATGGCGCAATTCTGCGTTGGGAGATGCAAACCTCTATTCCGGTTAAGAATTTCAAGTTTATTTTTAATGATAAGGAGAAAATCAATCTCCAGTCGGAAAATGGAGAAGGGAAAAGCTGGACATTGAGTAGGAAAATGGTAAAACCAGGCTTTTATCAGATAGAGATGGATGGAAAGAAGTCCGATTTATATCAGATTGAACTCGTCGCCGACAGACCGGTTGTTATTCAGATCACGCAGCCAAAACCACATACAACTATAGATTTTGGCGAGGCAAGAAGAGTGAATATGAAAGTTAGCCTTGACGATGATTACGGCATTCAGAACGCTTATATTTCGGCGACGCTAGCCAGTGGAAAAGGAGAGGGCGTGAGTTTTACTGAGAAAAAGCTGGTCTTTAATACCAGTTTCAATGCACAGAAAAGTATGAAGCTTCAGAAAGAACTGGATTTGAATGCCCTTGGCATGAAGCCTGGAGATGAACTTTACTTTTTCGTGGCTGCGACCGATAATTATGGACAGGCAAGCCGTTCCGATGTTTATTTCGTTTCTATCGCAGATACCACTGAGTTGATGAGCCTTGCCGGAATGACCAGTGGCGTGAACCTGGTACCGGAATACTTCAGAAGTCAGCGACAGATTATTATGGATACGGAAAAGCTACTTTCAGAACAATCCAAAATTACGGTTCAGCAATTTAAAACCAGGAGTAATGATCTGGGGACAGATCAGAAGCTATTGCGCATGCGTTATGGAAAGTTTCTGGGCGAAGAATCGGAAACGGAGATTGGTGGCGGTCACGACCATGACGAAGAGGGTCATGACCATGAAGAAGGACATTCACATGGAAAGGAACCTGAGAAAGCAGCTGCATTCGGCGACGTTCAGGCTATTATGGATAGTTACGCCCATAAACATGATATCGCAGAAGACGCTACATTCTTTGAGCCGGAAGTGAAAAGCAGATTAAAAGCGGTACTGACCGAGATGTGGAGTTCTGAATTGAAATTAAGAACCTACCAGCCGCAGGAGGCTTTACCATTTGCATACAAGGCATTAAGATTGCTAAAAGATCTGCAGCAAAAGTCAAGGGCATTTGTTGCTAAAACAACAGTAAAAGTATCACAGCTTAAAGAAGAAAAACGCTTTTCTGGAGAACTGGATAAGATTGGACAACCGGTAATGGAGCAGAAAAAAGTAAAGACCGACCAGCGTGATGAAGTCTTGAAAAAAGGTCTTTCTTACCTGGATACCTATAAAACAGCTTCGAAAATTGATGCTGGTGCCACTGCTAATCTTTGGGAAATGGAGAAATACCTCGTAATTTCTGCTGTAGATCATCCGGATACCTATTTGCCAGCACTAAGAGCGATCAGAGAACTGAGAAGTGGTACTTCAGTTAAAAAGCCTTTAATTGACCGCATACAAAAAGGTGTCAGGAAAATGCTGGAGCAGGAAGTGACTGTTCCGCAGGCTGGTTCAGATTTGCCATCTTCTGATTTATATCAGCAGTATTTTAATCAATTAAAAAAAGATCTGCGCTAAATGGAATTTAAATATATAGCCTTAATAGCTTGTGTAATACTGGGAATTGTTCTCCTGTTCTTTGAATATAGAAGAAAGAACAGAAATAATCTTTATGGTAGATTAGCTGCAACTGTCGTATTGGTATTTTGCCTGGCATTGCTCATCTTTCCGGTTCAGTACGAAGTAAAGGGAGTCTCCAATAGTCATAGTATCAATCTGTTGACTGCTGGTACACCCAAGGATGAAGTTCTGGCAGCCGGCATACAATCTTATACCACAGATCCTGGACTTTATCAGGCCTCAAAAAAAACAAGGGTAAAATATATTGCAGATCTGATCTATTATCTGGCTGATCATCCCGAAATTATGCATATCAACATCTATGGTTATGGTTTATCTGCCGAAGAGGTCCGACAACTGAATAAATATACTTTCAGCTTTCATCCGCCCAAAGAGCCTGCTGGAATTGTATCTGCCAGTTGGAATAACAAATTAAAATCTACCGAATTTCTGCAGGTGCAGGGGACATTTAAAAATCAGACAAATAAAACTGTTAAAATTTATCTGGAAGGTTTTGGTACGCGTTTGGATTCGCTTACAGTTCCAGGTGGAAATAATATAAGCTTCAGTTTTAGAGATCAGCCAAAACAGACCGGACTGGCCATTTACCGGCTAGTTGCAATTGCAGGTAACGACACCATTGCAAAAGAACCTGTTCCATTCGAGGTTAAAGCTGAGATTCCGGGAGCAATTTTAATGTTATCCTCAGCGCCTGATTTTGAATTTAAATTTCTGAAAGATTGGTTATTTGATCATCAGTATCCATTGATGTTACGCAGTAGGATAAGTAAAGATAAGTTTAGTACAGACTTTCTAAATACACCGGTTGTTAAGCTCGAAAGGATAAGTACAGAGCAGTTACAGAAAACGGCCTTGCTGATTATAGATGAAGACGAATTCACTGCTTTAAGTATGGGCGAAAAAGAAGCGGTAGACCGTGCATCTGCCAGAGGAATGGGCCTGTTGATCAGGGCGTCGTCCGGTGACCAGAAAAAACTTCAGGAGTTTTCCATACATACCGAAAATGTTCCTTCATTCAAGGAGCAGGAAGTTGTTCCCGAGCTTACAAATAACGCTTATCGCTTTTCAGCGTTACCTGCGGGCCAGACCAGTTTTATTCAGCCCGCATCAGATTATAAAATGCTGGTTCAGACAAAAGCAGGAAAGGGTTTGGTCAGCGGCAGGATTAATGGAGCAGGAATGTTACTTTACTCGGTAATTCCAACCACCTATAATTGGGTACTGGACGGTAAGAAGTCAGATTACACTATATTCTGGTCAACTATTATAGCCGCAGGAATTCGTAAGACTACAGAACGCTTTAGTTATGAAACGCAAACATCATTTCCTGTAATTTCTGAGAAGCTAACCTTAAATTTGGAGGTTGCTGATAGTAAAAAAATGCCTCAGGTGAGTATCAATCAAAACAGGTGGAGTCCATCACAACACCCGCAATTTAATTCTTTGTGGCAGGTGAGTGGCTGGTCCGGCCGGGCCGGATGGAATACTTTAGCAGTTAATGGCAATCAGAGTGCATTTTATGTCTATGCAAATTCCGACTGGAGTTCTGCCAGGTATATTCAAAGATTAAACTTTAATAGTAAGTTAATCAATAATCAAAATGGACGCGCTTCTTCTTCTGAAGCCCCGAATTTCGTAAAAGAAGACCTTTCCCTATGGTGGTTTTATGCAGGATTTCTACTTTCAGCTGCATTTCTATGGTATGAGTCGAAAAATCAGGAACAAAACGGCTAATGAAACTAAATTGTTATAGAAAATCTGATATTTTGACTTTGATAAATAGCTAAATTGGGATATTCCTAATTAACCTAATTCAAATCAATTGAAAAGAAAAGATTTTCTCTATTTATCCGGCCTGGGTATGGGTGCTTTAATGCTGCCTGATCTTTCAGCTTTCGGAAATACGATCGACCCTCTCCAGGCATTGGAAAGCGTTGATGTAAAAATTAAAAAGGAGCTGGCAGACGTGGCATTAAATGCAGCCAGGTCAAAAGGAGCTTCTTACGCAGACATCAGAATCGGTCGCTATCTTAACCAGTTTGTCTCAACACGTGAAAAGCGCGTTCAGGGGATTGCAAATACAGAATCCTATGGAGTCGGTGTCAGAGTATTGGCCGATGGTTGCTGGGGTTTTGCAGCGACCAATAAAGTAACACGTGATGATATTGCAAAAGCAGCTGAACAGGCTGTCGCGGTAGCGAAAGCAAATGCGAAAATCCAAGGTGAACCGGTACAACTTGCTCCTCAGAAAGGATTTGGAGAAGTTAGCTGGAAAACACCCATCGAAATAAATGCATTCGAAGTTCCGGTTAAAGAAAAAGTAGACCTCTTATTAAATGTAAATGATATTGCCCTGCAGAATGGAGCAAGCTTTGTTAACTCCGTCATATTTGCTGTCAATGAGCAGAAATACTTTGCTTCTACAGATGGTTCTTATATCGATCAGGATGTACATAGAATATACCCAACATTTAACGTAACCCGTATAGACCGCGAATCAGGTAAGTTCAAGACCCGTAATTCACTGAGTTCTCCGATGGGTATGGGGTATGAATATCTCACAGCCCGTCCGCAAGATAAAGTCTCAGGTATTGTTACCCGCTATAAGGGCCGTTATGATATGCTGGAAGATGTAAAAGCAGCGGCTTTAAATGCAAGTGAGAAAATCAAAGCAAAATCTGTTGAACCAGGCAAATATGATTTGGTTTTGGACCCTTCACACTTATGGTTAACCATCCACGAATCTGTCGGTCACCCAACTGAGCTGGACAGGGTATTAGGTTATGAAGCCAATTATGCAGGTACAAGCTTCCTGACACTAGATAAATGGCGTTCTAAAAACTTCAAGTTTGGCAGTGATAAAGTAAACGTTGTTGCCGATAAACTACAGCCAGGTTCTCTTGGAGCAGTAGGTTATGATGACGAAGGTGTGAAATGCGGAAAGTGGGACATCATCAAAGATGGGGTGCTGGTTAATTATCAGGCTATCCGTGACCAGGCACATATTATAGGATTGAAAGAATCTCAGGGATGCTGTTACTCACAAGGATGGGATGACGTACAGTTTCAGAGAATGCCGAATATATCTTTGCAGGCAGGAAAAGAAAAACTGAGTGTTGACGATATGATTAAGAATGTAGAAAAAGGAATTTATATCATAGGAGACGGTAGTTTCTCTATTGATCAGCAACGTTATAACTTCCAGTTTGGCGGGCAGCTTTTCTACGAGATTAAAGAAGGTAAGATTGTCGGTATGTTGAATGACGTGTCTTACCAGTCTAACACACAAGAATTCTGGAACTCATGTACAGCAGTTTGTGATCAGAGTGATTACCGTTTAGGTGGATCATTCAATGATGGCAAAGGACAGCCTTCTCAAAGCAGCGCGGTGTCACATGGTAGTGCAACTACCAGATTCAATGGAGTAAATGTTATTAATACAGCAAGAAAGATTTAATTATGGCAATATTAAGTAAAGAAGAAGCTCAGGCTATTCTGAAAAAAGTACTCAGCTTTTCTAAAGCTGACTCGTGTGAATTGAGTTTAAATGGTTCTGACGGAGGAAATATCCGTTATGCAAGGAATGCAGTTTCTACGGCTGGACAAATTAGTAAAATGAGTTTGGCTGTAAGTTCAACTTTTGGTAAAAAAACAGGTATGGCCACCATCAATGAATTTGATGATGAATCTCTGAAGAAAGTTGTTGCGCGTTCTGAAGAATTAGCGAAGCTAGCTCCGGAGAATCCGGAATTTATGCCATTGCTCGGCCCTCAGCAGTATGCCGATGCACCGACATTTAATGCTAAAACAGCAGCGATCACTCCAGACAGCAGAGCAGAGATGGTAGGTAAAAGTTTGCAGGTTTCTAAAGCTGCAAAACTTGAAGCAGCAGGTTTCCTGGAAAACTCCACCTGGTTCAATGCCATTATGAACTCTAAGAACCTGTTTGCCTATAATAAATCTACTGATATTTCTTTTTCTGTAACGGTTAGAAATCAGGAAGGTACAGGTTCCGGTTATATTGAGCAACGTTTTAATGACCTCGATAAAATGGATACACTTGCGCTAAGCAAGATTGCTGCATCTAAAGCAACTGGTTCTGCTGGGGCAAAAGCAATAGAGCCAGGTAAATATACAGTAATCCTTGAGCCGCTTGCAGCCAGTGATATGCTAGGTAATATGTTCCGTGGTTTCGATGCCAGAAGCGCAGACGAAGGGCGCAGTTTTATGAGTAAAAAAGGCGGTGGTACGCGTATCGGTGAGCAGCTTTTCTCAGAAAACGTAAATATATATTCAGATCCAATGAATCCGGATGTACCTACAGCTGCCTGGAATAATGATGGTGTTCCAATAAATAAAACACAGTGGATAGAGAATGGGGTGGTTAAAAACCTGTCTTACTCCCGTTACTGGGCAGAGCAAAAAGGCGTAAAACCTTTACCATTCAATCGCAGTATAGTTATGGAAGGTGGGACTCAATCATTAGAAGAGTTGATCAAAAGTACAGAAAAGGGTATTCTGGTAACACGTTTCTGGTATATCCGCTCCGTAGATCCACAGACTTTACTTTTGACAGGTCTTACACGTGATGGTACTTTTTATATCGAAAACGGAGAGATTAAATTCCCTGTCAAGAACTTTAGATTTAATGAAAGTCCGGTTATCATGCTGAATAACGTTGAAGCTCTCGGAAAACCAGTACGTACCGGAAATGGAATGATACCTCCGATGAAAATAAGGGACTTCACGTTCACTTCGTTATCTGACGCTATTTAAAAATAATTTTCTTATAACCGGCCAGCTGTATAGACAGAGCTATCGCTTTTGTGATACGGCCGGCTGGTTGAAAAAAAGAACAAGCACATGAGAAGAAGAGATTTTCTATATATGACCGGCCTTGGCCTGGGTGCATCGATGCTGGAAAGCGTTCCTGTTTTTGGAAGAGCGATCAGCATTGAAGAAGCACTAACTCCGGTGGATGTGAAATTAAAAAAACGCATGGCCGATGTAGCATTGAATTCCGCTAAGAGTAAAGGAGCGACGTATGCTGATGTAAGAATCGGCCGTTATCTCAATCAGGTAGTTGCGACACGTGAAAAACAAGTACAGAATATTGCGAATACCGAGTCCTATGGATTAGGTGTACGTGTAATCGCAAACGGAAGCTGGGGTTTTGCAGCAACAGATAATCTGAGTGATGACAGTATTGCAGCAGCAGCTGCATCAGCAGTGGCGATTGCGAAAGGTAACTCCAAGTTGCTAACGGAACCTGTCCAACTTGCCCCACAGCAGGGTTTTGGAGAAGTAAGCTGGAAAACACCTTTTGAAGTTAATGCGTTTGAAGTACCGATTAAAGAAAAGGTAGATCTGTTACTTAATGTAAACAGTGAAGCCCTGAAAGGCGGAGCAAAGTATGTAAACTCCAATTTGTTTATGGTCAATGAACAAAAGTATTTCGCGTCAACAGACGGTTCTTATATCGACCAGGATATCCATCGCCTGTGGCCAACTTTCACCGTTACTAAAATTGATTCAGCAGGTGGTAAATTTGAGACCAGGACTGCGATGAGCTCACCAATGGGAATGGGATTTGAATATCTTACGCCGAAAGACAGCGAGAAGATCAAAGGCGGCCCGGTAACCATGTACAAAAAGCGTTACGATATGCTGGAAGACGTTACAGAGGCTACAGTACATGTAGAAGAAAAGCTTAAAGCAAAACCAGTACAGCCAGGTAAATACGACCTGGTATTAGACCCGACCCACTTATTTCTGACTATCCATGAATCTGTGGGACACCCGACAGAACTTGACCGCGTTTTAGGTTACGAAGCGAATTTTGCAGGCACAAGCTTCCTGACACTCGATAAATGGGAGAGCAAGAAGTTCAACTTTGGTAGTAAACAAGTAAATGTTATAGCTGATAAAACAGAACAAGGCTCACTTGGCGCGGTAGGGTATGATGACGAAGGTGTGAAATGCGGTAAATGGGATATTATCAAAGACGGCATCCTTGTCAATTACCAGACCATCCGTGACCAGGCGCATATTCTGGGTTTAAAGGCTTCCCAAGCTTGTTGTTATGCAGATAGCTGGGATAGCATCCAATTTCAGCGTATGCCAAACGTTTCCCTGGCACCTGGGAAAGCGCCTTTAAGTGCGGCGGAGATGGTTAAGAATGTAGAAAAAGGCATTTATATGTTTGGCAGAAATTCATATTCCATAGATCAGCAGCGTTACAACTTCCAGTTCAGCGGACAGTTGGCTTATGAAATCAAGGAAGGTAAGATTGTTGGAATGCTTAAAGATGCATCTTATCAGTCCAATACCCAGGAGTTCTGGAATTCCTGTACACAGCTGTGTGGACAGGAAGACTATAGGCTTGGCGGTACATTCTCAGATGGTAAAGGCCAGCCAGGACAAGCCAGTGCCGTTTCTCATGGTTGCCCAACCTCCCGTTTTAACGGGGTAAATGTTATCAATACCGGAAGACAATTAGGCTAAAGCCATCTTCCTTGTTTAAATAACGATCCGGTACAGGTAATTAAAGCCTGTACCGGGTTTTTTTATGCAGGGAGATGCGCTCATCCGGTTATTCCGACAGGACAGCACAGGTTGCAATGTAAGGGGGTAAATGTTATTTTGCAGATTAGTTCTGAATAAAAGAGTAGCCAAATACAAAAATCCATATGAAAACCAAAATCTTCTTGTTGTCTGTTTTCCTGACTTCATTATTTTCTTTGCCAACACTATCGGCCCAGTCAATTCTTCGGCCGGTTCAGTTGAGATGCGAATACCTGGAAACACCTCTGGGTATAGATGCAAAATACCCACGCTTAATGTGGAAATTAAAAGACAGCAGGCAGGGGGCAAAACAAACTGCCTATCAGATTCAGATTAGTACCGATTCTGTATTTTCCGGTACATCCAACAGAGCAGAGGTTTGGGATTCAGGGAGGAAAACCTCCGCAGACAACCTCGTCTCTTATAATGGTAAACCACTGGAAGCATTTACTAAATATTTCTGGCGCGTAACGATTTGGGATAAAGACGGAAAACAAGCAGCACCCGTGGTGTCCAGTTTTGAAACCGGAATGGTGGATATGAAGAACTGGCAAGGCAATTGGATTAGTGACCGCGGTGATATCAATAAATTACCAGCACCCTATTTCCGCAAATCTTTTAATGCGGGAAAGACTGTAAAATCTGCCAGGGCGTATATCGCTGCCGGTGGGCTTTATGAATTGTATCTGAATGGAAAGAAAGTTGGAAATCACCGTCTTGACCCCATGTATACTCGCTTTGACCGCAGAAATTTATACGTGAGTTATGACGTTACCCCGCAGGTAAAGAACGGAGATAATGCGATAGGTGTGTTGCTGGGTAACGGATGGTATAACCATCAGTCTCTTGCAGTCTGGAATTTTGATAAGGCGCCATGGCGTAACAGACCAACATTCTGCCTGGATCTTCGCATTACCTATACGGATGGTACGACAGAAGTTGTTTATACAGATCAAAGCTGGAAAACACATGACAGTCCTATTGTTTTTAACAGTATTTATACAGCTGAACATTATGATGCCAGGCTGGAACAGAAAGGATGGAATACTGCTGGATTCGATGACAGTAAGTGGAAAGGATCTTCTTTGCGTGCTGCTCCTTCAAGAAATGTGGTTAGCCAGGCTATGCATCCCATTAGAAATGTAGAAACTATTCCGGCGAAAAGCATTAAGAAGATCAACGATACGACCTACCTGTTTGATCTGGGAAGAAATATCGCTGGCGTGAGTCAGATTAAAGTGAGGGGAGAACGCGGAACACGATTAAGTATTGCACATGGAGAACGTCTTAAACCAAACGGACGGCTGGATTTATCTAACATAGACGTGTATTACAAACCGGTATCCAGCAATGATCCCTTTCAAACTGATATATTTACCTTAAGTGGTGAAGGCGAAGAAGAATTCATGGCTAAGTTTAATTACAAAGGATTTCAGTATGTTGAAGTAACCAGTAATAAACCTGTTCAGCTGGATCAAAAGAGTATTATCGGGCATTTTATGCATAGCGATGTACCGGTAACCGGAGAGGTGAAAAGTTCGAGTGAAATGATAAATAAATTATGGTGGGCCACCAATAACTCCTATTTATCTAATCTTTTCGGTTATCCGACAGACTGTCCTCAAAGAGAGAAAAACGGGTGGACAGGAGACGGGCATTTTGCGATTGAGACAGGACTATACAATTTTGATGGGATTACTGTCTATGAAAAATGGCTTGCAGATCATCAGGATGAGCAACAGCCGAACGGTGTTTTACCCGATATCATACCAACTGGCGGTTGGGGTTATGGAACAGCAAACGGTACAGATTGGACAAGCACAATTGCAATTATTCCATGGAACATTTATATGTTCTATGGTGATTCCAGGTTACTGCATAACGTTTATCCGAATATAAAATCTTATGTGAACTACGTCACACAGATTAGCCCCAATGGATTAACCACATGGGGACGTGGAGACTGGGTACCTGTGAAATCTGAATCTCCACTCGAGTATACCTCGTCGGTCTATTATTATGCAGACGCTGTGATTTTGGCAAAAGCAGCTAAGCTGTTCGGGTATGATAGCGATTATCAGGAATATACAGCATTGGCGGAAAAAATTAAAAAGGCTATAAATGATAAATATTTTCATGCTGAAAAAGGTATTTACGGAACCGGATTGCAAACAGAACTCAGTGTTGCCCTTTTCTGGGGCATTGTTCCTGAAGAGTTAAAAGCCTCGGTAGCAGAGAAATTAGCTGAAAGAGTGAAAGCAGACCATATGCACCTTGACGTAGGCGTGCTGGGTGCAAAGGCTATTTTAAATGCATTGAGCGAAAACGGACAGTCCGAGATTGCTTATCAGCTTGCCGTGCAGGATACCTATCCGTCATGGGGCTGGTGGATTGCTAATGGTGCCACTACACTTTATGAAAACTGGAATATACAGGCAGAGCGTGATATTTCCTTAAATCACATGATGTTTGGCGAAATTGGTGGTTGGTTCTTTAAGGGATTGGGTGGAATTATGCCGGATGAAAAAGCACCTGGATTTAAACATATCCGGTTAATGCCGCACTTCTCTGGCAATCTGGCCGAGTTCGAGGCGAGCCATAACGGTCCGCAGGGATTAATCCGTTCGTCCTGGAAGAAAAAAGGTAAGCAGGTTTCTTACCAGGTAACTGTGCCTGCAAATTCTTCGGCAACAGTCTATTTCCCACTTAAAGCTGGTCAGTCTGCCTGGTTGGGTAAAAAGAAGTTGCCAGCTCAGTTCGAGATTGAAGCTGGTGAGTATCAGTTCGAAATCAGATAACCGGTAACGGAACCACAAAAGACTCGAAAGGGAGTGCCTGTTTTTTACAGCACTCCCTTTTTTTGTTTTTATATCCTTTTTGCAGGATGGAGCAGGTTGCCGCAGCAGGAGGGTTGCTCTATTTTTAGGTAACCAAATATATTCTGATATGACAACCCAAAGAAATTTACACCAATGGATTTCTGTTGTGATCTGTGTAACTATACTCGCCTTTGGCAATATAGATTCCGCATTTGCGCAACAGCATCGGGTTACTGGAAAGGTAACCGACAAAAACGATGGCAGCCCGATACCGGGCGTAACAATCAAAGTGAAAGGCAGCAATGCCGGTACCACCTCTAATTCCAATGGAGAGTACGTCTTGCAGACGAATAAAGAAGCGACTTTAACCTTCAGTTATGTGGGCTATGATGAACTTAGCCTGCAGGTTAATGGACAGTCTGCTTTGAGTGCAGTACTTGTTCCCAATAATCAGCGGCTGGATGAAATTGTTGTAATCGGTTACGGAACGACAACTAAAAAAGATGCAACCGGTGCGGTAGCGACATTATCTGCAGCACAAATCAAAGACATCCCTGTAAGTTCCGTAGACCAGAAATTAAAGGGACAAATACCAGGAGTACAAATCAGTACGACTACCGGAACACCCGGCGGTGGAACTTCCATCAAAATACGAGGTTCAGGATCCATAGGAGCAGGAGACAATCCTTTGTTTGTCGTAGATGGATATCCAATTTCAAATACATCCGGGCAGGTCTCTAATCCACTGAACGTGATCAATCCAAACGATATAGAGTCTATTACAGTCTTAAAAGACGCTTCCTCTACCGCTATCTACGGGTCCAGAGGTTCCAATGGAGTTATCGTTATTACAACCAAGCAAGGTACCAGAGGAGCTCCTGCAGTAAATGTCAGCGCTTACACGGGCGTGCAGACTGTTCCTCAGAAAGGCAGACCTCAGATGCTTAACGCAACTGAATTTGCGCAATTTAGAAAGGATAAGATTATTGACGATTTTGCTTTCAGAGGTTTAACAGCAACTGATGCAGATATACCAGAGGCATTTAGAAATCCCGCCCAATACGGAGAAGGAACAAACTGGTATAATGAAATTCTGCATACCGCTCCCCAGCAAAGTATAGATGCAAGTATTAGCGGCGGATCAGAAAACTCTAAATATGCTTTCTCGTTAGGTTATCTCAATCAGGATGGGACACTAAAATATACCGGGTTTGAGCGGCTCTCCGTGCGTATGAACACTGAAAGCAAGATCGGTAAGAGACTAAGAATCGGTTTGAGCCTGGCACCAACACACAGCGTACAGAGACTGAATAGTTTTGAAAATGACTTTGTAGATGTATTAAGCCGCAGCCTTTGGCTAAGCCCGCTTGTTCCGTTGACCGATGGGAATGGGAACCGTACTCCTTATGTTATTTCACCAGATATGTATGCCGGGCCTAATCCATTAAATTCATTGGAATTTGCGGGTACAAAAAGCAAGAGCTTCAGAGGACTTGGAACTGCATTTGCTGAGCTGGAGATTATGCCTGGTCTGAAGGCGAGGTACAGCTTTAACGTAGACTACATTCAAAACTCCTCTTTTGTATTTAACCCTTCTTTTGTGGGTGGTATTAATGCGCCGCCACCAGTAGTACCCAATTCATCAACCAATAAATCAAATAGCTTCAACTGGCTCTCAGAAGCACTGTTAACCTACGATAAATCATTTGGAACAGATCACCGGTTAAATGCTGTACTAGGTTATAGTGCGCAGCAGGAGCGGGCGGAGTCTTTAAGCTTGTTTGCTGATAATTATCCCGACGATAAAATCCAGACTATTAATGCAGCGTCAATTATAAGTTCCTTTGGAGAGGACGTACAGAAATGGTCTATTATTTCCTATCTGGCCAGATTGAATTACTCCTACAAAGATAAATACCTCTTTACGGCCACCGTACGTACAGACGGATCCTCCCGTTTTGGACAAAATAACCGGTACGGAACATTTCCTTCTGCGGCACTTGCCTGGCGGGTTTCACAGGAAGACTTCATGAAAAACATCAGCTGGATCAGTGACTTGAAACTGAGAGGAACCTATGGTTTATCCGGGAATTATAATATTGGTAATTACACCTATATCACCAATATAGGCTCATCTAACTATGCCTTTGGCGGTAACCTTGCAGGCGGCAGAGTTCCTACATCACTTAATAATCCAAATTTAACCTGGGAAGAATCATCGCAGCTGGACCTGGGTATTGATATGGGGATACTGAAAGATCGTGTCAACTTTACGCTCGACTATTACCGCAGAATTACTAAAGGGATGCTTTATAATAGCGAAATACCCCTTTCTTCAGGTTATTCTAATGCTATTATAAATTCTGGAGAGATCGAAAACAAAGGTTTCGAATTTGGTATCACTTCCAGTAACCTGCAGGGTGAGTTTAAATGGAATACCAGTGCGAATATAGCCTTTAACCGTAATAAGGTACTGGCGCTGAATGAAAATAATGACCCGATTTTCAGCGGAAGGAGCGGTGAGGGTTCCTACCAGCATATTACCCAGGTAGGGCGCCCCGTTGGAGAGTTCTATGGTTATGTTTTGGAGGGGATTTATAAAAACCAGGCCGATCTGGATAACTCGCCGAAGCATGTAACCTCAGTTGTTGGATCTATAAAATATAAAGATGTCGATGGTAATGGGATTATAGAGGCTGTAAAAGATTTTGATGTGATCGGCTCGCCTCAACCTAACTTTATCTGGGGTTTAACCAACAATTTTGCTTACAAAGGATTTGACCTGAACATATTGCTGGTCGGTTCTCAAGGGGGGCAAATCCTCAAAACAGCCAATCAGTTCCTGTTAAATACCGATGGAATTTTCAACGTAGATCGTAAAGTATTAAACCGCTGGAGATCTGAAGCAGATCCAGGTGACGGGATAACCCCCACAACCAATGGTGCCAGGGTTATATACAGAGATGTCAATTCATCCTGGGTTGAAGATGCAAGTTTTATGCGCATACAAAATATCACACTTGGCTATAAAATAAATGAAAAATTGCTGGCCTCTTCCAAAGTCATTAAAGGTGCACGAATTTATACCAGCGTGCAAAATCTGGCGACATTCACTAAATACAGCGGATCGAATCCGGAAGTCAGCAGGAATACGATTTCAGGAAATGCGGTGAGCAATGCCTTGGTTCCAGGAGAAGACTTCACCAATTATCCATTGCCAAGAACATTCATTTTGGGCGTTAATCTGACATTTTAAAAAGACAGACATGAAGAATCATTTAAAAACTATTATAACAGGCATCTTTATGGTAAGTCTTGCGGCAGCAGGCTGTAAAAAGAGCTTTCTCGATCAGACGCCGGAGGCTTCTCTGGCTGGCAATAATTTCTATCAAACCGAAACAGATTTCAAACAAGCCGTGAATGGCGCGTATTCGTCCTTGCGCGAAATGGGGTCTGTTAATTACTGGTTGTTTGGAGAAATGCGGTCCGACAATACTTACTATCAGTATAACCCGTCCGACAGAGGTTATGAACAACGTGAATTTATTGATCAGTTTCTCGTCGGTGCAACTGCAGAGCCGCTAAGTTCTTACTGGCAGCAGAATTATACGGCCATTGCCAGAAGTAATGAGATTATTTTCAGGATTGCAGACAAGCCCATCGCAGAGGAATTAAAGAAGCAGTATACTGGAGAAGCACTGTTTCTGCGTGCCTTCAATTATTTCAATCTGGTTAGACAGTATGGAGGAGTTCCTTTAAGACTCGAACCGACCAATTCCCCAGATGAAGCGCAATCTAAAGGCCGTGCATCAATAGACGAAGTATATGCACAAATTATCACCGACCTGAATGCCGCTGCAGAATTGCTTCCCGCAAAATATCCGGTAGCAGAAGCTGGCAGAGCAACAGCAGGTGCCGCGAGGACGGTACTAGGCAAAGTCTATCTCACCCAGAAGAAATATACCGAAGCGCTGACAGAATTCCGTAAAGTACAAGGACTAGGCTATGCACTGATGGCGAAATATGCCGATGTATTCAGTCCTGCCAATAAAAACAATAGCGAATCTATATTTGAAATTCAATACCTTGGAGCTCAGCCAGCTCTGGCGAGTAACTTCATGTATCAGTTTGCACCCTGGAATTCACTGAGCATTGTTACAGGAGATGCAGGCACTACACTGGGCGGTGGAAATGGCTGGAACGTTCCAACGCAGGATATGATAGATGCTTACGAGCCCGGTGATCTTAGAAAAGACATCTCTCTGGCCGTTGGCTTCACTGATCTTAGCGGTAAATTTCAACCCAATCCATATGTAAAAAAATACAACCATGGTTTTGTTGACAGGGGTAGAACAGACGATAATTTTCCGCTGCTACGGTATGCAGATGTCTTGCTGATGATCGCGGAGTGTCTTAATGAACAAGGGTTTGCGGCCAACGGAGAAGCATTTTCTCTACTGAATCAGATCCGTGAACGGGCACAGTTGAAACCAAAAACTGCCGGTAACGCCGATCCGGTATTGCGTGTGGAGACACAAGAAGCATTTCGCCAGGCTTTACTTCAGGAAAGAAGGGTAGAACTGGCTTTTGAGAATCACCGCTGGTATGATCTTGTACGCGCAGGTAAAGCCGTTGAGGTAATGAACGCGCATGGGAAGAAAGAAATGGTTGGTAAGATAACGGTACCTGCGGGCTCTTACCAAGTCAATGCGGCTAAACTGTTGCTACCTATTCCACAAAGAGAAATTAACCTGGATAATTTGACCCAGAATCCCCAATAAATAAAAAGAAGATGTTATGATGAAAAAAGAGCAGGTTACCCAGTTCTCCATTAGCAGAGCCGGTTCTGCCTTAATCCTGTTGAGTTCATTACTGAGCTCCGGGGTAATGGCACAGCAAATTCAAATAGAGGAGCTGAGAACAGAATACCAAAGCAATCCGATGGGCATAGACGAAGCCTCGCCGAGATTAAGCTGGAAAATCAAATCGGAACAACGTAATACCCTTCAGAAGAGCTACCAGATCAGGGTGGGGAAAGACTCTGCAGCGTTAATCAAGGGAAATCAGGTGTTATGGGACAGCGGGCAGCAACAGAACGAAACATCTGTACTGCTACCTTATTCCGGCCCTGCGCTAGAATCTTCCACTAAGTACTACTGGCAGGTTAAAATAAAAGATAACCACGGAAATGAGTCTCCATGGAGTATGGTCAGGAACTGGCATACCGGTTTACTCAAGCCATCTGACTGGACAGCACAATGGATCGGCACTACAGCAACAGATACACTTGCAGGACCATCACCGATCTTTAGAAAGACTTTTAACGTCGACAATAATATCCGGACTGCAACACTTTACATAACGGCGCATGGGATCTATGAAGCCAGAATCAATGGAAAACGGGTCGGTAAAGACTATATGGCGCCCGGCTGGACAAGTTACCATCAACGGCTACTCTACCAGACCTATGATGTGAGTGACCTGGTAAAAAAAGGACAGAATGCTATTGGCTTCATGTTGGGCGACGGTTGGTACCGTGGTAACATCGGGTTTAATGGGCAGCGTAGTTTTTACGGCAAAAGACTAAGCGGATTGGCACAGCTGCAGATCACTTATCAGGATGGCAGCACTAAAACCATTAATAGCGATGGAACCTGGAAATTCAGTAAAGGACCGGTACTGTATTCCGATTTGTACAACGGCGAAAACTACGATGCGAGACGCGAGAAAGCAGGCTGGTCTTTACCCGGATATTCAGATACAGAATGGAAATCCGTCAGTATTTTACCGGCTGGACCAGAAAAATTGATGAGTAGCATTGCGCCCCTTGCCAGAAAACAAGAAGAGTTTAAGGTACTGAAGGTCATCCGGACACCTAAAGGAGAGACCGTTCTTGATTTCGGGCAGAATCTTGTAGGCTGGGTACAGTTTAGGATGGCTGGTAAAGCTGGTTCGGTAATTAAGCTTGAGCACGGCGAAGTGCTGGATAAAGAAGGTAATTTTTACGATGCCAATCTACGAACTGCAAAACAGCATGTTAGTTATACATTTAAAGGTTCAGGCACAGAGACTTATGAGCCGCATTTCACCTATCAAGGATTTCGTTATGTAAAAGTAACAGGGTTAAATGGTGCGGCAGATCCTGCTGCGTTTAAAGCTATAGCCCTTTATGCTGATATGAAACCTACCGGCACTTTCAGTTCTTCTAACCCTTTGCTCAACCAGCTTCAGCATAATATCCAATGGGGGCAGAAAGGTAATTTCCTGGATGTACCAACCGATTGTCCGCAAAGAGACGAACGTCTGGGCTGGACAGGAGATGCGCAGGTCTTTTTCCGTACTTCCGCTTTTAATATGGACGTAGCTGGCTTTTTTACCAAATGGATGAAAGATGTAGCTGGCGACCAGTTGCCTAACGGAAGTATTCCATTTGTAGTGCCCAATGTAATGGGATCTGACGCAACAGGATCTGCCGGATGGGGAGATGTAGCCACTGTAGTTCCATGGAATATGTATCTCTCTTACGGTGATAAAGACATCCTTACTAAACAATACCCGAGTATGAAAGCATGGGTAGATTTTATGCAGCAGCGCAGTAAAAATGATCTTTGGAATGTAGGTTTCCACTTCGGAGACTGGCTTTATTTTCATTTGCAGGATGATAGTGACGGGCGGTCTGCCGTTACCGATAAATATCTGATTGCACAATCGTTTTATGCCTACTCCACACAATTACTTATAAATGCTGCAGAGGTACTTGGCAATAAAGCAGATGTAGATAAATATAAAGAGCTGCTTGGACGTATTAAAAAGGCATATATCAAAGAATATGTAACGCCAAATGGAAGATTGGTGTCGGGTACACAGACGGCTTACGTACTTGCCCTTCAGTTTGATCTGTTGCCCGAAGATTTAAGGGCGCATGCAGTAGAACAGCTCGTGGCCAACATTAAAAATTACGGAACCCATCTGACCACAGGATTTTTGGGTACTCCATATCTGTGCGAAGTACTGACCAGATTCGGCCGGAATGATGTTGCCTATGAACTGCTGTTGCAGGAAACTTATCCTTCATGGCTCTATCCGGTGAAAATGGGGGCGACTACAATCTGGGAACGCTGGGATGGTATAAAACCTGACGGAACTTTTCAGACTACGGGAATGAATTCCTTCAATCATTATGCTTATGGTGCTATCGGCGACTGGATGTACCGTACAATTGCAGGTCTGGATATGGATATTTCCGGTCCTGGGTATAAAAAGATCAATATCGCACCACAACCAGGTGGTAAACTTACCCAGGCTGCGGCGCAGCTTGACAGTCCCTATGGTTTGACGGGAAGTGACTGGAGTATTTCCGACGGGAAATTTAAAATCAAAGTAACTGTGCCGGCCAATACAACAGCACAGATTACTTTGCCAGGGGCTGCTGCCGCTGAAGTTTTGGAAAGCGGAAAAGCAATAGCCAGGGTAGAAGAAATCAACCAGGTCAAAAAATCAGGTAACGATTTAGTTCTGAAAGCCGGATCCGGCACCTATTCATTTGAATACACTTATAAATTGTAGATATTATAACCCTTAAACAGCGGAATGCATATTCCGCTGTTTAAACAAACCAGATATTACCAATGAATCAAGGTCAAAGACTAAAGCTTATCCTGCTATTGAGCTTATTTAGCTTTAACGGTTTGGCACAAAATATAACCAGTCCTTTTAACAATACTGCTGCCGGGCTGGAAGAAGGATTTCATAATCCACCAGACAGTATTCAGACCTCTATATACTGGTACTGGATGTCCGATAATATTTCGGCTGCTGGGGTAATTAAAGACCTGCACGCTATGAAAAAGGTAGGGATTAACCGTGCATTTATCGGAAATATTGGCTACCCATCCACGCCGTACGGAAAAGTGAAGCTGTTTTCTGAGCAATGGTGGGCAATCCTGGATACTGCCCTGCATACAGCCACGAAACTCAATATTGAGATCGGTATTTTTAACAGCCCTGGATGGAGCCAGTCCGGAGGACCATGGGTTAAAACAAGCCAGTCCATGCGCTACCTGACTTCCACCGAAAAAAAGGTGAAAGGCGGATTGAAGGTTAATATCAAACTGGATAAACCAAAAGATGAATTTCAGGATGTTAAAGTTCTTGCCTTTCCTGCGCCTGAAGGATATGGTCAGCATCTTTCAGGCTTAAAGCCAGTTATCAAAACAAATGTTGCTGTTTCTGGTGCAGCCGCATTAGCTGACGGTGATTATACGCATACAGTTAAATTACCGGCAGGCCAGCCAGTACAGATTGATTTGAAGATACCTGGTAAATTCACAGCAAGAAGCCTGGTTATTTATCCTGCTCACCGTTCTTTAAAAGCTAAAGCCGAACTTCAGGTATTTGATGGAACTATCTATACGACAATTAAAAAATTTGATATTGATCGCAGCAATCCTGCGCTTAATGTCGGGTTCGACCCCTTTGCGCCTGTCTCGGTAAGCTTCCCTGAGATCGCTTCAGGAGACTTCAGATTAATCATCAGTTCCGCTTCAGAAGGATTCGGATTGAATGAAATTGAAATTTCAGCAGCTCCTGTTATCGAAGACTATTCTGGCAAGACACTAGCCAAAATGTTTCAGTCTCCATTACCTTACTGGAATGAATACCAATGGAAAGCACAGGCTGTAGTGGGTTCAAGTGCCATGCTTATCGATCCCGGGAAAGTTATCGATGTCAGTGCCGGATTATCTACGGACGGCAGTTTTAGTTGGAAATTTCCTGCCGGTGACTGGATTGTAATGCGCACAGGCATGACGCCGACTAAGGTAACTAATAGCCCGGCCTCAGCAGAGGGAACCGGTCTTGAAGTAGATAAGATGAGCAAAGAACATATTGCCAGTCACTTCGACAGTTTTCTTGGAGAAATTCTCCGCAGGATTCCTGCAGAACACCGTAAAACGTGGCGGGTAGCTGTTGAAGACAGTTATGAAACAGGCGGCCAGAACTGGACAGATCAGATGCAGGAGAAATTTGTGGCGGCATATGGTTACGATCCGACTCCTTACCTCCCGGTTATCACTGGGAAAGTTGTAGGTAGTCAAGATCGTTCGGACCGTTTTTTATGGGATTTAAGGAGATTGATCGCCGACAGGGTGGCTTACGATTACGTGGGCGGCCTGAAGGCAATTAGCAATAAGCACGGACTAACCACCTGGCTGGAAAATTATGGACACTGGGGCTTTCCGGGAGAGTTTCTCCAATACGGCGGACAGTCCGATGAGATTGGTGGTGAATTCTGGTCTGAGGGTGAATTGGGAGATATTGAGAACCGTGCTGCATCATCAGCGGCGCATATTTATGGAAAAAATAAGGTGTCTGCTGAATCATTTACCGCTGGCGGTAAATCTTATGCCCGTTATCCCGCTCTGATGAAACAACGCGGTGATCGCTTTTTTACTGAGGGCATTAACAATACCTTGCTGCATTTATTTATTCAGCAGCCAGACGAAAGGGTTCCGGGTATCAATGCTGAATTCGGCAATGAGTTTAACCGGCATAATACGTGGTTCAGTTATATGGATCTTTTTACAGCTTATCTTAAACGCTGTAATTACATGCTTCAGCAAGGTAAATATGTGGCAGATGTCGCCTATTTTATTGGTGAGGATGCACCTAAAATGACCGGTGTAACCGACCCAGCTTTACCGGCAGGGTACGCTTTCGACTATATCAATGCAGAAGTTTTAATGACCCGTACGGTAGTTAAAGACGGCCGGCTGGTATTACCGGACGGTATGAATTACGGCTTGCTCGTTTTACCAAAACTAGAAACTATGCGTCCCGAACTACTTGCAAAGATCAGAATTCTGGTTGAGCAAGGGGCAAATATTTTGGGGCCAGCCCCCTTCAGATCACCGAGCCTGCAGGGTTATCCAAATGCAGATCAAGAAGTTAAAAAGCTTGCTGCAGCGTTATGGGGCGGGGTGCCAGCTACAGAAAAATCATTCAGAAAGTATGGAAAAGGGCAGGTTATGCAGAACGTCGGTATGCAGGAGGCTTTAAATCAGCTGCAGATCAGACCCGATTTTAGTTTGACACAAGAAGTACCCGTACTCTACATCCATCGCCGGCTTGCAGATAAAGACATATATTTTATCAGTAATCAAACTAGTAAAGAACTTCAGATCAGTCCTGCTTTCCGTGTGTCGGGTAAGGAGCCTTCATTATGGGATCCGGTTCAAGGCGTTACCCGTGCGCTACCGGAATATATTGCGGCAGACGGTCAGATAACTGTTCCACTAAAACTTGCGCCCTTAGAAAGCCTCTTTTTAGTTTTCAAGGCAACAGAAAAGCAGCGGGTTCATAATCAGCGTCAAAATTTGCCATCGGAGCGTCGGATAGTTAAAAATTTCCCAGAATTACAACTCGTAAAGGAGCTGACAGGTAGCTGGGAACTTTATTTCGAAGATCAGCAGCGTGGACCAAAAAAAACCGTCGTGTTTAACCAACTAGAAGATTGGACAAAAAGAGCCGAAGACAGCATCAGATATTATAGCGGTACGGTCAGATATCAAAAAATGTTTACTCATAAACCTCATAGCGGATCAGAAAGAATAATCCTTGAGACGGGTGAAATACGGGGAATGGCGAAAGTTAAAGTTAATGGAAAAGAAATTGGCGGACTGTGGACTGCGCCATGGCGTATTGATATCAGCCCGGCATTAAAACCTGGTGAAAATAAGCTAGAAATTTTTGTAGTCAATACCTGGGTAAACCGGCTTATCGGGGACAGTATGCTGGAACCAGAGCAAAGGACCACCTGGACCAGTGTCAATCCGTTTAAACCAGTAAATCCGCTGGAACCTTCGGGCCTGACAGGCCAGGTACGGTTATATAGCCTGCCTGTTGCAGGGAAATAAATTCAGACAATATTAGAAAAATACATGATGATAGTTAATTTACGCGCCTTCCTTTTCCTTCTGCTACTGGTCATTTCAAGCAGTATTTACGCACAGCTTCCACCAGTTTTTAAAGGCAGAGACACCGCTGGTATTTCCAGAGACCCCAGAACAAGGATGTATTTGAGTCCGACCCGTATTCTCTGGAAATCAGATAGTAGTGGTACTTATGTTAAAGATGCACATCAACTTCTGAAACCCGGTAACGGACAAGCAGAACTGGTCAATAAAGATCTGGTAACTCTAAAAAATGACGGCGTACACCAACCTGGTATCCTGCTGGATTTTGGCAAAGAAATACATGGGGGTATCCAGTTGGTCACTGGGTTAATGGCAAATCAAAAACCGCTTAAAGTGCGTATTCGTTTTGGGGAATCAGCTACTGAAGCAATGTCAGATATTGATACTTTGAGCGGTGCAACCAATGATCATGCGATCCGCGACATGATCGTAGAGCTGCCTTGGCTAGGCGGCATGGAGTTTGGCAATACAGGGTTCAGGTTCGTCAGGATCGACCTGATAGATCCGGGAAGAGAGCTCCTGTTGAAAGAAGCCAGGGCTATTTTCGTCTACCGCGATATCCCGTATAAAGGCTCCTTTCACAGCAGTGATGAGCGGTTAAACGAGATTTGGGCAACAGGCGCCTATACCGTTCATCTGAACATGCAGCAATACCTCTGGGATGGAGTTAAAAGAGACAGGTTGGTCTGGGTAGGTGATATGCATCCTGAAGTAATGACTATTAATAGTGTTTTTGGCTATAACGAAGTAGTTCCGCAGAGCCTGGATCTCATTAGAAATGTTAATCCTTTACCATCCTGGATGAATGGAATCAGTTCCTATTCTATGTGGTGGATCAGGATTCAGCGGGATTGGTTTAAATATCAGGGACGCAGAGACTACCTGGAAGCACAGCGCGGTTATCTGGTAGATTTACTGGGACATCTGATTAGTAAGATTAACGGTAATCAGGAGGCACTCGATGGAAATCGTTTTCTGGATTGGCCATCCTCAGAGAATAAAGCGGCCATACATGCTGGTTTACAGGCTATGATGATTATGACCTTACAGGACGGTGCCGAACTTTGCCGGGTTCTGGGTGAAGAAAAAACGGCAGTCCGTTGTGATCAGGCCATTTCCAGGTTGAAAAAACATGTACCTGAAATTGGCGACAGTAAACAGGCTGCCGCTTTAATGGCTATGGCAGGTCTGATTCCCGCAAAAAAAGCGAATGAATATCTGAAAATCGGAGGCACCAAAAACTTCTCGACCTTTTATGGCTATTACATGTTGCAGGCGAAAGCCAAAGCAGGAGATTATCAGGGTGCGATTGATAATATCAAAGAATACTGGGGCGGTATGCTCGATCTAGGCGCCACTACTTTCTGGGAAGATTTTGATTTAGACTGGACAAAAAATGCGGGCCGGATCGATGAGCTTGTTCCTGCCGGAAAAATAGATGTACATGCCTGTTACGGAGCTTACTGTTATAAAAACCTAAGACACAGTCTGGCACATGGATGGGCTTCCGGGCCTACGGCCTGGCTTACAGAACATGTTTTAGGTATTCAGGTTCTGGAACCAGGTAGTAAAGTTATTCAGGTGAGGCCACATCTTGGAGACCTGACCTTTGCACAGGGGACGTTTCCGACTCCGCATGGTCTTGTTACCGTAAAACACACACGGTTGGCGGACGGTGAAATTAAAACAGAGATTGATGCGCCGGAAGGCGTTCGTATAGTCAGGTAAAACGAAGAGATTTTGCTAATCAAAAATGAACATACACACAAAATAAATAATAAATGAAACCAGTAGATTATTTTAAATTTATTAAAGTCGATGACTATTCTGCAACCCCAAAATATTTACAGCTGAGTGATTCCATCATAGAGGCAGTTGAGCAGGGACTGCTTTTAAAGAATGATATTTTACCGTCTATAAATGAATTGAGCTGTGTTCTGGAAATATCAAGGGATACTGCAGAAAAAGGTTATAAGTATCTGAAAAATAAAGGCGTAATTGTTTCTGTGCCAGGTAAGGGATATTATATAGATCAAACTGATTTCAAAAAGAAGGTCAAAATATTTCTGTTATTCAATAAGCTTTCAGTCCATAAAAAGATGATATACGACTCCTTTGTCAGCGCACTGGGGGAAGATGCAACGATAGATTTCTATATCTATAACAATAATTTTGCGCTCTTTAAAAAGCTGATCCAGAATAAGCGCACAGTTTATACCCATTATGTAATTATCCCACATTTCGTAGAGGGTGGGGAAATGGCTCATGAAATAATAAACACGATACCGCCGGAGAAACTAATCCTGCTGGATAAAAAGATACCGGGTATTACAGGGGAGTATTCAGCGGTATACGAAGACTTCGAAAAAGACATCTATAATGCGCTTGGGGAAGCCCGGGATGCTTTAGCGAAATATCATACCTTGAAGATTGTCTTTCCAAAACACAGCTATTTTCCAAAGGAAATTATCAATGGATTCAGGCGGTTCTGCCAACAGTATGCCTTTAATCACGCAATTGTCCATGAAATGAAAAACGAGAAGATCACAGCCGGAGAAGCCTATATTATTCTGGTCGAAGATGATCTTGTTGTATTGATGGAGAACGTATTAGCGTGGGATCTGACGGTTGGTAAGGAAGTCGGTATTATTTCCTACAATGAAACTCCGCTTAAGAAATTCCTGCTTAACGGAATAACGACAATTTCAACAGATTTCAAGATGATGGGGACAATGGCAGCGGCAATTGCGCTGGGACATTCCGTTCAAAGTTATGCTGCCCCTTTCAAGCTTCAGTTAAGAAAATCCCTTTAATTTCAAAAAAGAGCTGTAGGGCAGGACAGTCAATGACAGTTAAGCCGGGCTAAAAAATTAATATCGCTGAATATTCTAACCAAATAAAGAACTTATGCAAATTATACTCGGTGTGTTATTCCATTTTATTGGTGGTTTTGCGTCTGGCAGTTTTTATATCCCTTTTAAAAAGGTCAAAGGATGGGCTTGGGAGAGCTATTGGATAGTGGGCGGCATTTTCTCCTGGTTAATTATCCCACCACTGGCTGCTTACCTGACTATACCCGATTTTTCGGCGATAATTAGTCATACGTCTGGTAATATATTGCTTTTCACCTACCTGTTTGGTGTGTTATGGGGTATTGGAGGGTTAACCTACGGATTAGGTGTCCGGTATCTTGGCGTGTCACTGGGAAGTTCAATTATCCTGGGACTAAGCTCTGTCTTCGGTGCTTTATTGCCCTCGGTTTATTATAATTTCTTTCCAAAAGCAGGAAAGGATACGTTTACAGATATGATCAGCAGCCCCTGGGGACAGCTGGTTATCCTTGGACTTGCAGTTTGTGTTGTTGGTATTATCATCTGCGGAAAGGCAGGTATGGCTAAGGAAAAGGATCTTGAAGGGCAGCACCCGACCGCAGAAAGCAAGGAATTTAAAATAGGATTGGGACTAACCGTAGCCGTTATTTCAGGGATTCTGAGTTCCTGCTTTGCCTTTGGTATAGATGCTGGGAAAGATATGGCGCATGAGGCCAATTTATATTGGCAGACGCTGCACCCCGGAGAAGGTGAATTTTTATTTCAGAATAATGTAACTTATGTTATTATACTTTGGGGTGGGTTGACCACCAATTTGTTTTGGTGTATGGTACTGAATACCAGAAATAAAACATTTAAAGATTATACAAATACCCAAACACCTTTGGTATCAAATTACATCTTTTCTGCCCTAGCTGGAATTACCTGGTTTTTACAGTTCTTCTTTTACGGTATGGCAGAGAGTAAATTAGGTAACGGTGCAAGTTCCTGGATTCTGCATATGGCTTTCATTATCCTGGTAGCCAATGTTTGGGGGCTGGTTCTTAAAGAGTGGACTGCTGTGAGTAAAAAAACTTTCAATACCGTACTAGCCGGAATAGCATGTATTATCCTTTCCATTCTGATTGTAGGGTATGGAAATTCAATTAAATAGAAAAAGAAATCAAATTAAATTTTATGTCTGACGAAAAAGACCGTTTCAAGCACGTCAATTATTTATGGGACAAGGCAGAAGCCGATAAACTGGAAGGTGATGAGGTTGGCCTGCTCATTTACAGGTCTAACTTATTAGGGGCCGACCTGAGACTAACAAATTACGGCGGTGGAAATACCTCCTGCAAAGCTATAGCAGCCGACCCGCTTAGTGGCGATCCGGTAGAAATCATGTGGATTAAGGGTTCAGGAGGCGATATAGGCACACTTAAACGCAATGGCCTGGCTGCATTATATGTAGAACGGTTACGTGAGCTGCGCAAAGTATACCGGGGAATCGCACATGAAGACGAAATGGTAGAGTTATTCAACCATTGTATTTACGACCTGGATTCCCGTGCGCCTTCAATTGATACGCCACTTCATGGCTTTTTACCCTTCAAACACATTGATCATCTGCACCCGGATGCTGCTATTGCAATTGCAGCGGCGAAAGATGGGAAGAAGATTACAGAAGAATTATTTCAGGGTCAGATAGGCTGGGTTGACTGGCAAAAACCAGGATTCGATCTCGGACTGCAACTGAAACAATGTCTGGATGAGAACCCGGGTATCCGGGGTATCATGCTTGGATCACACGGATTGTTCACCTGGGGCGACACAGCTTATGAAAGTTATGTGAATACTCTGGAAGTAGTAGAAAAATGCGCCGCTTATCTGGAGGAAAATTTCGGTAAGAAATCTCCCGTTTTCGGTGGTCAGCGGATCAGTTCCGCATCTTTAGAACAACGCAGAAATCAGGCAGCAGTTCTTGCGCCCGTTTTGAGAGGATTCTGTTCTAGTGAACGTCATATGATTGGGCATTTCAGCGATGATGCGCGTGTTCTGGAGTTTATTAATTCCCACGACCTGGAACGTTTGGCGCCGCTGGGTACGAGTTGCCCAGATCATTTTCTGCGTACTAAGATCTCCCCTTTGGTACTGGAACTCGAACCGGATGAAGATCTGCGGGATACTGAAGCAGTTAAAAATAAGCTGAAAGGTGCATTTGAAGCCTATCGTGAAATGTACAGAACTTATTACCAGACCTGTAAACAGGAGAATAGCCCGGCTATCCGCGATGCCAATCCTGTTATTCTGCTTTACCCTGGCATCGGACTGTTTTCTTTTGCGAAAGATAAGCAGACAGCCAGGGTGGCAGCTGAATTTTATACCAATGCAATTAATGTAATGAAAGGAGCGGAAGCAATTTCAAACTATACCGCACTACCGCGTCAGGAAGCCTTCAATATTGAATACTGGTTGCTCGAAGAGGCTAAGCTACAGCGGATGCCTAAACCTAAAGCACTCTCCGGAAAAATAGCATTAGTTACCGGAAGCGCAGGCGGAATAGGCAAAGCAATTGCTAAAAAGTTTGTAGAAGAAGGAGCTGTTGTATTGATCAACGATAACGATGCTGCGCGACTGGAACAGGCCGTTGCAGAGTTTAGTGCCAATTACGGGAAAGATGCATTTGCTTCTGCCTTGCTAGATGTAACCAGTCAGGCGGCTATCACACAAGCATTCGCAGAATCAGCTATCGCTTTCGGCGGTGTGGATATTGTGGTTAACTGTGCCGGGTTATCGATATCCAAGCCAATCGAAGAGCATACCGACAAAGACTGGGATTTATTATATGATGTATTGGTGAAAGGACAGTTTAATGTAACTAAGGAAACTGTTTTGATGATGCGTAAGCAGGGAACCGGAGGTGATATTATCAATATAGTTAGTAAAAATGCACTAGTCTCAGGACCAAACAACGCAGGATATGGTTCTGCGAAAGCCGCTCAGTTACATTTGAGCAGGTTGAATGCTGCTGAATTAGGCGCAGATCAGATTCGGGTGAATGTTGTAAATCCGGATGCCGTCATTTCAGACAGTAAGATTTGGGAAGGTGACTGGGCCGCCGGCAGGGCTAAAGCTTACGGGGTTAAAGTAGAAGACCTGCCGGCATTTTACGCTAAAAGGACTTTGTTGAATCAAATTATTCTGCCGGAAGATATAGCGAATGCTTGTTTTGTCTTTGTCGGAGGACAGCTGAATAAATCAACAGGTAATGTATTAAATATTGATGGCGGGGTTGCCATGGCATTTGTGAGGTAAGGAAGCCTAAAATTGAAGAATTAAAAAGAGGACCGTATGGAAATTACACAGAATCAACTGGAAGCGCATAATGATAGGGCTTCTAAAGCACATCAGCAGAGCTTTAACTTTATAGCTGCTACACAACAACGGGTTGAAGAAGTAATCAGTAAGCTCATTAGCTTTCAGGTCGCGATTCCAAGCTGGGCTTTAGGCACAGGAGGAACCCGCTTCGGACGTTTCTCCGGCGGAGGAGAGCCACGCAGCCTTGACGAAAAGCTAGCTGACATTGGCCTGCTGCATCGTTTAAACCAGTCTAGCGGTGCTGCCTCATTGCATATTCCATGGGACGTACCGCAGGACTACGCTGCAATCAGACAGCAGGCGCAACACTATAATCTTCGCTTCGACGCGATGAATTCCAATACTTTTCAGGATCAGCCAGATCAGGCACACAGTTATAAATTCGGCTCTTTACACCATGCAGATCCTGCTGTACGTAAACAGGCAGTTGAACATAATATTGAAGTGATCCGCCAGGGCATTGAGCTCGGCTCAGATACATTGTCTATTTGGCTGGCGGACGGTTCTTGTTTTCCGGGGCAGTTAAATTTCAGAAAAGCATTTCAGCGTACACTGGAGAGCCTGCAGGAAATATATGCGGCTCTACCGGAACACTGGAAAGTTTTTGTGGAGTATAAAGCATTTGAACCGAATTTCTATTCTACTACAATTGGCGATTGGGGACAATCACTGCTTTTCGCGAATAAACTCGGACCAAAGGCGTTTACGCTGGTAGACCTGGGACATCATTTACCAAATGCAAATATTGAACAGATCGTTTCTTTATTACTGATGGAAGAGAAACTCGGCGGATTCCATTTCAACGACTCTAAATATGGAGATGATGATCTTACTGCAGGAAGCATTAAACCTTATCAGTTATTTTTGATATTTAATGAGCTCGTCGAAGGTCTGGATGCCAGAGGACTCGACCATGCGACTGGTCTGGGCTGGATGATTGACGCGTCTCATAATGTGAAAGACCCCCTGGAAGATCTCTTACAATCGGTAGATGCAATAATGCTTGCTTATGCGCAGGCATTATTGGTAGATCGCGACGCTTTAACAGCGGCTCAGGACAATAACGATGTTACTTTATGTCAGGAGATTTTGCAGGATGCCTTTCGTACAGACCTCAGACCCGTGGTTCGTGAAGCGAGGTTGCGGGCGGGAGGAGCAGCGAATCCGGTAGGATTGTATCGTGAACTGCAGATACGTCAGCAACTGATCAGCGAGCGCGGATTGAAAACGGTAGCAACAGGATTATAATGATGGCAGTTCCGGTTATAGTTATATTCGATGTCGGTAAAACCAATAAAAAGGTTTTTGTTTTCAACGAAGATTATGAGATCGTTTATGAACGTTCTGCACGTTTTACCGAAACTTATGATGAAGATGGAGATGTCTGCGAAAATCTGGAAAGTCTTCGCTCTTCGGTTTTTAATGCGCTGCATGAATTATTGGCAAGAAAGGATTTTATGGTCAGGGCCGTGAATTTTTCCGGATATGGTGCCAGTCTCGTTTTTACCGATGAATCAGGAAAGCCGCTGACACCCCTATATAATTATTTGAAGTCTTACCCCCTTGACCTGCAAAATGAATTTGACAAGAAATATGGGCAGGGAGATAGGATTGCAGCTGAAACCTCGTCTCCGGCACTGGGGAGTTTAAATTCGGGAATGCAGCTTTACCGTGTCAAAAATGAAAGACCAGCGCTATTCAATAAAATCCGTTATGCCCTGCATCTGCCACAATACCTTAGTTTTATGGTAACTGGTCAGGCGGTTTCCGGCCTCACCAGTATTGGTTGTCACACCCGGTTATGGGATTTTGGCAAACAGAACTATCACCCTTGGGTTATCGAAGAAGAACTTGATAAGAAATTAGCTCCCTTGATGACCGAAGATCAGGCATTTGATGTTGAATTAGATGGACACAGCTTTAAGGCAGGTCCCGGCTTACATGACAGCTCTGCTGCTTTGATTCCTTATCTGATTAATTTCCACGAACCATTTATATTGATCTCTACAGGGACCTGGTGTATTACAATGAATCCGTTCAGGGAGGAAGTGCTTACCGCTCAGGAGCTCGATCAAGACTGCCTTTGTTATTTACAGTACAAGGGTAAGGCGGTAGCAGCTTCGAGAATATTTGCGGGTTATGAACATGAGCAACAGGTAAAACGAATTGCAGAACATTTTAACGAGCACACCGGATTTTACCGCGGATTTCATTTAAATGCAGAATTAGCTGAAAGGATTTTTCAGGAAAACGCAGAGAAAACGGAGAATTTAAAATGGAGCAAGACCTCTGGTTTTGACAAGAAAATGTTAAACAGATTTAAGACTGCCGAAGAAGCTTATTATTATTTTATACTCGATATTGTGAAGCAGCAATTTGTATCTTCCCGCCTTGTCATGAAAAGTAAACAGCTCAAACGAATCTTCGTTGACGGAGGTTTCAGCAAAAACCAAATATACATGAACTTTCTTGCACGTTTTTTTTCTGAAATGGAAGTCTATGCTGCATCGATGGCTCAGGCTAGTGCTATTGGAGCAGCTCTAGCTATACATGAGCACTGGAATACACAACCCATACCGGATCACATTATTGAATTGAAATATTATGCCGGAAAGATACCCTTCAAACCAACACATCTTTAACAAATGCCCGATAACCCTTTATCTCTCCGCATAGGGCTGTTCGTTCCCTGCTATGTAGATCAGTTTTACCCGGGAGCAGCAATAGCCACTTATCAGTTGCTCACTAAACTTGGAATGGATGTAACTTATCCGGAAAATCAGACCTGTTGTGGTCAGCCTATGGCAAACAGCGGATTTGAACATCTGACGGACGGATGTAATACCCTGTTTATAGATCAGTTCAGTGAGTTCGATTATATTGTTTCACCTTCAGGCAGTTGTGTACTGCACGTCAAAGAACACCTCAAGGACAAAAAACAGCCTGAAATGGCCATCGGAATTCGTAAAAAGGTCTATGAACTCGTCGAGTTTCTGGTCGATATTCTCGGCGTGCAGGAGCTCAATGCCAGCTTTCCACATAAAGTCGGTTTGCATCAAAGTTGTCACGGTCAGCGTGGGCTAATGCTTAGTCAGATGTCAGAACTGGCAGCACCATTTTATTCCAAACCTCTTCAATTACTTAAACTGGTGAAAGGACTTGAACTCGTTGAACTCAGCAGGGAAGATGAATGCTGCGGTTTTGGCGGAACATTTTGCGTGGCCGAAGAAGCGGTTTCTGTAAAGATGGGAAAGGACAGATTAAAAGATCATCTCAGCCATGGTGCAACTTTCATAACCGGATCAGATATGAGTTGTCTGATGCATATGGAAGGGATATTAAAAAGAGATGGGAGTAAAGTACAGGTATTGCACATTGCAGAAATCCTAAATGCAGAATAATGGCTATAGAAGCAGGAAAACAAACACATTCAGAACTTGCCGGTGGTTTCAATGCAGATGAGCAGCGTGTAGACTGGCATGATGAAACCCTATGGTGGATCAGGCAAAAAAGGGATAAAGCTGCACATGGGATTCCGGAATGGGAGCTTTTGCGCGAGACCGCGTCTCAAATTAAAAATAATGTATTATCAGGACTGGCAGCTTATCTGGAGAACTTTGAAGCACGTGCGTTAGAGAATGGCATCAAGGTACACTGGGCCGCCGATGCTGCCGCACATAATCAAATCGTATATCGTATTCTTAAAGAAAAAGAGGTTACGCAATTGGTGAAGAGCAAGTCTATGCTCACCGAAGAATGTCACCTGAATACTTTTCTTGAAGAAAAGGGAATAAGTGTGATTGACTCAGACTTAGGCGAGCGGATCGTGCAGCTTGCCAAAGAACCTCCAAGCCATATTGTGCTACCGTGTATTCATAAAAAAAAGGAGGAAATAGGTGAGTTGTTCCACGAACATCTCGGAACTGCAGCTGGCGAATCAGATCCGCAAGTTTTAACCGAAGCTGCCAGACAGCATTTACGCGAAGTATTTTTAACCAGCAAGGCAGCATTGACCGGAGTTAACTTTGCAATTGCAGAAACAGGTGAATTTGTAGTCTGTACAAATGAAGGTAATGCAGATTTAGGAGCCCACCTTGCCGACGTTCATATTGCAAGTATGGGTATTGAAAAAATTATCCCGGAGAGAGCACATTTGGGTGTATTCCTGCGTTTGCTAACCAGAAGTGCGACAGGACAGCCCATTACAACCTACTCAAGCCATTTTAAGAAGCCTGCTCCCGGTCAGGAAATACACCTGATCCTGGTCGATAACGGTAGAACTGAGCATATGGGCCGGGAAGATTTCAGGGCATCCCTGAAATGTATCCGTTGTGGTGCTTGTATGAATACTTGTCCTGTTTATCGCAGAAGTGGGGGACACAGTTACCATTACACTATTTCTGGTCCGATAGGAGCTATCCTTGCACCAAATCTGGACCGTAAAAAATATGCAGACCTTCCATTTGCATCTACACTGTGCGGGTCATGCAGTAATGTGTGCCCGGTAAAAATTGACATTCATCAGCAGCTTTATAAGTGGCGTCAGGTAATTGTTCAGGAAGGCCATGCCGATCTGGCTAAAAAATTAAGTATGAAGGGGATGAGTTTATTATTGTCTTCGCCTTCTGCATATCGTATCGCTGGTAAATCCGGCAGGTGGTTACTCAGGCATGCGCCGTTTGCGATGAACAATAAATTCAATCCCTGGTATAAGCAACGTGAAATGCCGGCTCCGCCTGAGCAGTCATTCTCTGAGTGGTACAAAAAAATGAAGAAATAATTTCCCAGAAATTCCATCCCATGCAAGATCCGCTATCACTACAAAGCCGGGCAAATATTCTGGCTGCCTTAAGACATAACCAACCAGAAAGTTCTGCACTTCCTCCTTTACTGTATTTTCCGCAGGCTCCGGCAGCTGAATTAAAGGAACAGTTTATTCGCATTGCAACTGGAATCGGTTCAGTGGTACTTACCGCAGATACATTTGAAGGTGCCGTGGAGCTTCTGCAAAATACTATAAAACCAGGTCAGAAAGTACTGAGTACAGTTCCTGAACTGTCATCTGACGAATTCATTTATCCTGGAAAAGACCAGGATCCACACCGCTACGCCGACCTGGATATAGCTATATTCAAACCTCTTGTCGCTGTAGCGGAAAATTCAGCCTTATGGATCACCGACGAGCAATTGATTACCAGAGCGCTGCCTTTTATTACGCAGCATATCTACATGCTTGTCGATATTTCGGTATTGGTTGCTGACATGCATGAAGCCAGCAGGATAACCGGTCTGGAATCTCAGAAATATGGTTTTGGTACTTATATCGCGGGGCCTTCCAAGACAGCGGATATTGAGCAGTCGCTGGTTCTGGGTGCACACGGTCCGAGAAGTATGACCATTTTTCTTTATGGGTCAGGGGCGTAAACAACCACCATATACGCTATCTGAGACCTCATCATCAAGCAAATTCTTAAAACAGAAATACAGATGGTAGGTATAACCCAGTTCGGTCCTTGTTTTTAACGCGAGAGTCTGCTGCCTGTCTTTTTTACTGCCTTTATAAATTTCTGAATACACTTGTTGTGTGTCGGTACAGTAGAGTAATATCATAGTCTGCTGGTTGGCCTCATCATGCATTAATTTAGTTTTGGTTTCCCAATGGAGTGTGATGTTTTGATCCTGTAGGCTTACGGTTAAGTTTTCCGGAGCAGGCAATGATCCGGAACTCAGCTGCACCATTTCCCAGTTTATCTGCTGTTCAGGAAAGGTGCCGGTTACTCCGTGTTTCAGATGATACGACTGACTTAGATTGTGGGTCGTTTTATTGTGTGTTATGCTTTTGGCTCTGTATCCTATTTTTATAAAATCTATGCAGGAGTTTAGTAAACCCGTTATTAACTTCAGTTTGTAGTTCTGTGCCTGTTGTGCCAGAGATCTTAGTTTCCCGGAAACTACAGATGGAGTCGTTCTCGCATAAACCTTTCCATGCATAGAATAAACAACCAGTGGCCCGATTTTCCCTGTTACCATGCCTAGAAGGCCATTTTTCACTCTCGCCATATTTTTTATTTTATTTTATTAAAAATGTTTTCTTTTCTGAGATATAATATAGTGTTTTTATGCTTAATAAGCAATTAAGTTTACATCTAATTCTTGTTTTGTGCATTTTTTATTCGATATTTCTTCAATTCCGATTGAAGGAACAATGAACGAAGTATGAACAAACTCCGAAGGAACTTTGTATTAACCACAAATTAAACCAGCAGAATACTGGGGCATATAGTTGATAACAACGAAAGTCTCCAAATAATATCGATGACAAACATTCCTCTGACCGTAGTGTTTCTATAAAAACCATTTTTTATGTCTATTTCATCTATTAATCCAGTTAACGGAGAGCTTATTCAAGAATATCCGGCAGACACTGTAAATCAGCTCCGAGAAAAAGTAGAACTTACCCATCAGTCCTGGCTGGATTACCGGAAAACCTCCTGGCAGACTCGTTCAGCCGGTTTGGATAGAATGGCCGAACTGTTACTGGAACGAAAACAGGATCTGGCCAGATTAATGGCCTTAGAAATGGGAAAGCCATTAAAAGATGGCGTTGCAGAAATTGAGAAGTGTGCAGCAGTCTGTCAATATTATGCAGCTCAGGGAGAAGGTTTTCTGAAGGATGAGACAGTCGAAACTGCTGCAGGAAAAAGTTATGTCACTTTTCAGCCAATAGGAGTAGTCCTGGCTATCATGCCCTGGAATTTCCCCTTCTGGCAGTTATTTCGTTTCCTCGCTCCGGCTTTAATGGCCGGTAATGCAGGTCTGCTCAAACATGCATCTAATGTTACTGGCTGTGCACTAGCTATTTCGGCTTTAGTGGAAGACGCAGGGTTTCCCGAAAATATCTTTAATGTATTAATTACCAGCAGTAAATATATACAGGAAGTGATTGCGCATCCGCTAGTTAAGGCTGTTACGCTCACCGGCAGTACAGCTGCAGGAATGAGTGTGGCAGAACAATCGGGTAAATTACTGAAGAAGACTGTGCTTGAGCTCGGTGGTAGTGACCCTTACCTTGTGCTGGCTGACGCCGATATCGAACTGGCAGCCAAAGTATGTGCCGAAGCAAGGCTAATTAATAATGGGCAGAGTTGTATCGCAGCTAAACGTTTTATCGTAGTGAAAGAAGTGGAAGAAGAGTTTACCACACTCTTCAGATCCCACATGGCCGCTAAAAAAACGGGTGATCCACTGCTCGCCGGTACAGATCTGGGTCCAATGGCCAGGGCAGATCTAAGGGACGAATTACATGGTCAGGTCCAAGAATGTATTAGTCAGGGTGCAAAATGCATATTAGGTGGAAATATTCCTGATTTCCCTGGTGATCATGCCTTTTACGAGCCAACCATCCTTAGTGGAATTAAACCGGGAATGCTCGTTTATAAAGAAGAGATATTCGGACCTGTCGCCGCCATTTTTACCGCAATAGATACTGATGATGCCGTCAGGATCGCGAATGACACAAATTTCGGTTTGGGTGCGGCCGTATTTACCAGAAATGCGGCATTAGCAGAAGACATTGCCAGAAATCAGTTGCAGGCAGGTTCTTGTTTTGTAAATACGAATGTCAAGTCAGACCCTAAATTACCTTTTGGAGGGATTAATCAAAGTGGCTACGGCAGGGAACTCGGTTTATATGGGATCAGAGAGTTCGTAAACATCAAAACCGTATTTATACAATAAATCGGATTGTTGGTAAACAGGAGTCTGCTATTATGTTTAATTAGGCAGGCTCCTGACTTCTTTTTCTGTAATCGGTTGGTTTGATGCCTGTTTTTTTCTTAAAAATTTTTGAAAAATAGAAACTGGAGTCAAAATTCAATTCGATAGAGATTTCTTTGATTGGTAAATTTGTCCCGCATAACATTTCCTTTGCTTTTTCTATTTTAAGCTGCAGATAGTATTGTCCCGGAGAAAGTCCGGTATAGTTTTTAAATAACTTACGGAAGGAAGAGTATCCTATATTAAGCTGCTGAGCTGCAAGCTGGGGTGAATATGAATTGTTAATATTTGAACGAAAAAGTAACATCGCCTTGTTAATAATGGTTTCTTCTTCTTTGTTTTCGGTTGAACTTTGCTTAATTACCGCGTGACATGCCCCAATCAAATGCAGTACCGCACCAGATACCAGCGGTTGATAACCTTGTTTTTCTTCTTTTGTCTTGTCGATTATACAATTGTAGAGATTAAAAATATTTTCATTAAAACCCACGTATAGGCAGGGTTTTTCAATGCTTAAATACCCGGATTGGACGAGGTTGTCTATAATGTTGCCCTTAAGTCCCACCCAATATTCATCCCATCCGGTTTGATTGTCTGGTTTATAACGATGCCGTTCATTGGGGAAAATAACAATTACGGTACCTGCTTTGACCTGTGTCTGTTTTAGACTGGCAGATTCAAACAGACCTTGTCCTTTAGTGATATAAATTATCTGATATTCCTGCAGAACTCTCCAAGTGTTCCAGTTAAAATTATGCGGTGCAGGATGCCCTTCAAACGGATAACAATCAGAGGCTTCAGTACGCGTACATCCCGCATTCAATACACTTAAACCCCAATTCTCATCTTCTTTACTAACAGGCAGGTATTTGTAAAAATTTATCATGGCCATTCATTCAAATTCCCGGTTTTATATTTGGTTGTTTTTTGCGGTTTTTAAAATATAAAAATAAGCATCCTTTGTAGAAGGGAGGCCTTTGTATCAAAAAATATATACGAATTATCAGTTTGTTAATTCTTCTCCCGGAAATTATCATTAAGCGAAAGCATCGTTAACACGACAGCCTGTTTCAGCCTGCAGAAATGATTCACTATTAATCAGAAACAGCAGTTCATTTATCAGAATAACCATTTAACAGAAGGAGCTATTCGGATACTTTTGAAATCAACCAAATATTAACCTAATTATTAAACCATCTTCATTATGGGAAAAAGACTTTTGCTTTTTGCGACGGGTAAACATTTCGCAATAATGGCTCTCGCATTATTATTTTATTTACAAGGTCAGGCACAGACCGTTGTGAAAGTGTCCGGTACTTTAACCGACGCCGCCGGTTCAGGACCGGTCTCAGGTGCTTCTGTTGCAGTGATGGGTTCAAACACCATTACACAAACTGATGGCAAAGGACACTTTTCCATCAGTGCCACTAAGGGATCAACGCTGATCATCCGTTTTATTGGTTATACAGAACAACGGGTCCTTGTCACAGATCAGACAAATCTAAAAATTCAACTCTCTGCATCTGCTGAAGGATTGCAGGAAGTTGTGGTCCTTGCCTACGGATCACAACGTAAAGGAGACATCACCGGTGCTGTATCTGCAATAGACTTGTCCAAATCTCAGGGTATTCCTGCATCTAATGTCGGCAGACTATTGCAGGGACAGGCAGCGGGTGTGGTCGCTAAACAAACCACAGGAGAGCCTGGACAGGAGTTGCAGGTAGAAATCCGGGGAAATAGTTCCCTTGGTGCTACCAGCGATCCCTTGTATGTTGTCGACGGTTTTCCAGTTGGTACCAGTGTCGGTACGGCATTAAACTCAAACGATATAGAAAGTATCACCGTTTTAAAAGACGCCGCTTCAACTTCAGTTTACGGTTCCAGAGGAGCGAATGGTGTCGTGCTGATTACCACTAAGAGTGGCAAAAAGGATGGGTTTAAACTAACGGTAAGTTCCAATAATGGATTTGCCAATGTACCGGATTCTCGTCGTGTTAAAGTGCTGAATGGCCCTCAATTTGCACAATTTCAGCAAGAAATTTTCACAGATAAGATTCGCTATTTTCAAAACAGGGAACCGTTAATCTCAGAAATTCCCGAAGATTTCCGCTACCCTGAAAAGACAACTGTTTCGACCGATTGGTATAAAGAAATTTTGCGTCAGAATGCGCCCTTCAGTGATTACAATATTTCATTGAGTAACGGTTCAGAGAAAACCAGTTCTTATTTGTCTATGGGTTATCTTAGTCAGCAGGGTGCCTTAAAGAATACCGGTTTTAACAGGGTTACCGCCAGAGCCAACCTAGATGGCAGACCTAATGACTATATCAATTTAGGTTTAATGTTATCCGGAGCATATTCCTGGGCAAAGAACAGTGATGCTGTTGCTGGAACTTATGGTAATAATATTGTAGACCAGGCCTTATTAATGGATCCAAGGGAACCTGTTTATAATGAAAACGGATCTTATAATAATTACATCGGGGGTCATGATAATATTTTCGGATTTCCCAATCCCGTGCAGCGACTTTACGAAGAGCAGCACAGGCAGTATAAGGGTAATTTGACCGCTAATGCTTATATCGAAATTAAACCTGTGAAGGATCTATCTTTCCGCACTAACCTGAACGGAAAACTGGAGGATGTTCGTAATCATGATTTTACACCTTCGGGGATTGCTGGCTTTAACAATGCGCCACCGCGAATGGCCAGTGCCAATGAAGCTTTCTATAATTATCTGAATTATGGAATGGATAACCTGCTTACCTATTCACCAAAATTTGAAGATCATAAACTAGAAGTAACAGTTGGACATATTTTTCAGAAAAATACGGTAAATACTGGTAGTGCAAACGGGACAAATTTCCCTGATGATCTGGTCGAATATGTTTCTGCTGCAAACCAAAGAGATGGGAGTTCTGGAATGGCTGCTTATACTATTGAGAGCTTTTTATCGCGTGTTAACTATTCCTACAAAGGAAAATACCTGTTTACTGCTGCGTTTAACCGGGAAGCAAGTTCCAGATTTGGGAGTAACAACCGCTGGGGAAGTTTTCCTTCGGCATCTGTCGGCTGGCGTATTTCGCAGGAGAATTTCTTTCCTAAGTTAAGCTGGGTTGATGATATGAAATTTCGCGCAAGTTATGGGATAACAGGCAACAATAATATAGGGAACTATACTCCGCAGGCTAATATCAACAACAGTAATTATGTGTTTGGAAATACTGTTGTACCAGGTGCGACAGTGGGTTCTTTTCCTAACATTAATTTAGGTTGGGAGCAGTCTAGACAGCTTGACATTGGTTTGGATCTGAGTCTGCTCAAAAATAAAATAAGTGTGACTGCAGAATATTATCGCAAACTGACCACAGATATGCTTCTGAACGTGGAAGTGCCTGCAGTAGCGGGCTTCAGTAATATTATCACTAACATAGGGAAATTGCAGAATAAGGGCGTGGAGCTTGGTATAAATTACAGAGACCGATTTAATCAGGTTACTTTTAATACTGGATTTAACATTTCCTTTAACCGAAACAAAGTTCTGGAAATTGACGGCGATAGAAATTCGCTGTTGAGCGGCGCATTCTATGATGGTTATAATATCACTCAGGTGGGCAAACCAGTAGGATTATTCTATGGTTACAAAGTGTTGGGTATCTATCAGAACCAGGCAGAAATTGATAACAGTCCGCATAATCCTAACCATATTCCCGGTACCTATCAATATCTGGACGGCAATGGAGATGGAGCTATTTCGTATGACACTGAAGATATGGTTGTTATAGGTAATCCAAATCCAAAGTTTACCTGGGGGTGGAATTGGAATGTCGGTTACAAACGATTTGATTTAAGTGTTTTATTAAATGGATCATATGGTGGAGATCTTTACCGCGCTATTGAAATGAATCTCGCTAATATTGATGGGGTATTTAATGTGCTTTCAGAAGTGCAGAACCGCTGGAGATCTGAACAACAGCCTGGAGCGGGAAAACAGGCAGGATCCAACACCTACTATTTCACCAGGGAATCAAATTCAAGGTATGTTTATAAGGGCACTTACGCATGGGTCAAAAACATCACACTGGGTTACACCATTCCGAGAGTCAGAAACCTTTTTGATGCCAAACTATTCGTTAGTGTTGACAACGCCTTCCTGTTCACAAAATATCCCGGTAATAATCCAGAAGTTAATGGGGCGAGAGCTAATAATGGCAACGATGTGATTAGTCCGGGCAGAGATATGGAGGCATATCCTGTACCGAGAACAATTTCTGTGGGCACAAGAATTAATTTTTAATCCAATTCTATTATCAATTAAATGAGATCATCATGAATTATCTATATAAAATATCATTGTTATGCTGTGTACTGACAATTACTTCCTGTAAAAAATCATTCCTCGACCTCTCTGACCCTACGAAGAAGACAGCGGACAGGTTTTATAAGAATGAACAAGAATTTCAGCAGGCCGTAAACGGTGCATACAGTTCTTTACAGGATCATGTGAATAGTCAGTACGTTTTTGCAGAGATGCCATCAGACAATACAACCATTCAGCTTAATCCCTCTGACAGGGGACAGACTGACCGGGCGGAAGCATTCGAATTCTGGAACTTAACTGCGACTAATGTCAATATTTCAGAGCTGTACAGTCAGAGTTATAACGCCTTATATAATATCAACTATGCGCTTTTGAAACTAAATGACGTGCCTGGAATCAGCGAAAAGAAAAAAAAACAGTATCAGGGTGAGCTTCAGTTTATCCGGGCGTATTATTATTTTAATCTTGTACGCTATTTCGGGCCTGTGGTTTTAATGACTGAACCACTCGAAAATTCTGCTGAAGCATTTAAAACCGTCCGGAGTGACGAGCAGGTCGTTTATAATCAGATTATTAAAGATTTGACAGAGGCTGCTGCCAGTTTACCGGCCAGAAGTGAATATGCGGCTGCGGACGTCGGACGTGCTTCTAAAGGTGCGGCTCTGGGGTTGCTGGGGAAAGTTTATCTGACCATCAAAGATTATCCAAAAGCTGAGCTAACTTTAAAAGAGGTTTTAACACTAGGTTATGCCCTGGTGGGAGATTACGCTGCTGTGTTTGATCCAGCCAGAAAAAATAACATTGAGTCTTTATTTGAGGTACAATACCAGGGAGGTAATAACCTTGGAGAATGGAGTAGTTTTATCTATGCATTTGCGCCGCGAGGTTCGGAGGGCGCGATTACCGGTTTTCCGACGAGTCGTCCTCAGGGGTGGAATATTCCAACCAGAAGCATAATCAACGAATTTGAAACCGGAGACTTGCGCAAGGCGGTTGCGTTGAAAGAAGGATATACTAACGCCAAAGGAGAATTTATAGGGATTCCTTTTGTCAACAAATATAACCATCCGCATACAATAGATGGAAGAACTGATGATAACTGGCCGGTACTGCGTTACGCAGATATTTTATTAATGCTGGCAGAAGCTATTAATGAACAGGGTGGGCCAGGGAATGCCTATCAGTACATTAATCAGGTGAGAACCAGGGCCGGACTTAAAAGTCTGAATGCATTGGGACAGGAAGATTTCCGGATTGCGATCCGTCATGAGCGCCGTGTAGAGCTGGCTTTTGAAAATGACCGCTGGTTTGATTTGAAAAGAGCATTGACAATTACACAGTTAACGGCTTTAATGAATGCACATGGACAGTCCGAGAAAGCCAATCCGACGGTAGATCGAAGCGGGGTTTCCTTTTCTCCGAATGACTATAAATTTGACGGTTATGAAGCATTCTTTCCTATACCGGACAGACAGTTATTCCTGAATTCAAATTTAACACAGAACCCGGGATACTAATATTGACGAAATCGAAACTTAGCTATGAATTTAAAAATGCATTTACTTCCGCGGATTTTCTTTGTCCTTCTGTTATCTGGCGTACCTACTACCTATGCACAATTACCGCTTCAAAACCTGCGCGTAAATTTTATTAAACCACCCGATGTTTACAAGCCTGGTGTTTATTGGTATTTTATGGATGGGAATATGACTGCAGCATCTATCACTAAAGATCTGGAGTCTATGAAAGAAGCCGGGATCGGGAACTTGATTTTTCTGGAAGTAAATGTTGGCGTTCCCAGAGGTAACGTCGATTTTTTAAGTGAAACCTGGAAATCGCTTTTCGTATTTGCCGAAAAGGAAGCCAGAAGACTGGGGATTGAAATAACTTTAGGTATCGGACCAGGCTGGACAGGGAGCGGGGGCCCCTGGGTTAAACCAGAGCAATCTATGAAGCATTTGGTCTCCAGCCAGGTTTCGGTATCAGGCGGCGAAGGTAAAAAGATCGTATTGCCTGTGCCACTACCTAAGAAGCCATTTTTTGGTGAAGGGAATCTCACTGATGATTTCAAAAAGGACTGGATGCATTATTATGAAGATGTGGCAGTACTGGCATTTCCGGAAGTGGAAAAAGGAAGTCCCATTGAAGATTATGAAGAAAAGGCGCTTTTTTACCGTGCACCATACAGTTCAGGAGAGGTGAGAGCATTAATGCCCTCGCCGTCCGCGCTGAAAGGAAACAGCAAGTCTGCTATTCAGAAAAGCAAAATTATAGATCTGACTGGAAAAATGCAGGCAGATGGTACGCTTAACTGGACTCCGGCCAGCGGACGTTGGACTGTAATGCGTTTTGTCAGCCGTAATAATGGGGCTATTACCCGGCCTGCATCCTTTCCTGGTCTAGGTTTTGAAGCAGACAAATTTGATACTACTGCGATTAATGCACATTTGGATGTCTACGTAGGCAGCTTGCTGAAAAGAATAGGGAAGACTAATAAAAGTAATGGCGGCGGATTAAAGCGTTTACATATGGATAGCTGGGAAATGGGCGCACAGAACTGGACCGCGAATTTCCGAAATGAATTTTTGCGGCGAAGAGGTTATGATCCGATCAGGTATTACCCGGTTTATGCCGGGAGCGTTGTGGGGAGTTTAGAAGAAAGTGAAAGATTCTTATGGGACCTGAGACAGACTTCTCAGGAACTGGTTTTAGAGAACCATGCAGAACATGTGAGGAAATATGCCCATCGTCATGGTTTGGAATTGTCGATTGAGCCTTATGATATGAATCCGACTTCAGATCTTGATCTGGGAAGTGTCGCAGATGTGCCCATGGCAGAATTCTGGAGTAAAGGTTTTGGGTTCAATTCGACTTATAGTGTTATTGAGGCAACTTCAATAGGCCATATAATGGGGAAATCACTAATTCCTGCGGAGGCTTTCACCGCGCAAGGGGGGGAAGGCTGGCAACAACATCCCGGGTCAATCAAAAATCAGGGCGACTGGGCTTTTGCGGCTGGGATAAACCGTTTTGTATACCATACTTTTCAAAATCAGTTCTTACCTGACTCTTTGAAACCCGGAGCGACTATGGGGCCTTACGGTGTGCACTGGGACAGAAGTCAGACTTGGTGGCCTATGGCAGGCAGCTATCATGATTACGTAACACGGTCTCAATATCTGTTACAACAGGGGCGTACGGTAGCAGATATACTTTACCTGACACCTGAAGGTTCACCGCTAGTCTTTGTACCGCCTTCAACAGCCATCGTTGGAGATACTATCGGCGACCGCAGAGGTTATAATTTTGATGGTTGTTCACCATTACAATTATTAAAAGCTTCTGTGAAAAATAAGCAGGTAGTATTTCCTGGTGGTGCCAGTTACCGGATTTTAGTATTACCTGCTTATGAATCTATGACGCCGGCATTGTTGACAAAAATAGGCGAACTGGTCAGTGCAGGAGCAACAGTCGTAGGCAGCCCTCCACGTAGATCGCCAAGTCTCGTTAATTATCCGGCCTGCGATCAGCAGGTGCTGACGATGAGTAACACTATCTGGGGAGGTTCACAAAATCCGGCTCAGGAAACATTTCGCAGTTATGGAAAAGGGCAGTTGATCTGGGGTGGACAAGTAAGTAGAAATCTCGATGATCTTTATCCACGTTATGAAACGACTGCTAAAATATTGAGTGCCCTGGATCTAATCGAAGATTTTAAAGCAGACGGCCCTGTTAGGTACACACACAGAACTGATGAGAACTGGGATCTTTACTTTGTTTCCAATACAACAGACAGACAAGTGGATTTGACAGCAGAATTCAGGTCTGTAAAAGGATCACCTGAATTCTGGAATGCGGTTACAGGGAAGATTACACAGACAGATCAGTTTGAGACGATTGGACAAAAGACATTGGTTCCTCTGCAACTGGATGCTTATGAAAGCATATTTGTGTTATTCTCAGCAGATAACACCTGGAAACCTGCTCTAATTAAAAAGAAAAAAAGTCTGGATCCGGTTTTGACGCTTGGAGGTCCCTGGGAAGTAAAATTCGACCCGGTATGGGGCGGGCCGGCAAATCAGGTTTTTCCTACACTAACGGACTGGTCTAAAAATGAGAATGAGGGCATTAAATATTATTCAGGTACAGCAGTTTATCAAAAGGAGTTTGATCTTTCAGCGTCGGATCTTAAAGCAGAAACACCGGTCTATCTGGATTTGGGTAAAGTCAAAAATATGGCAAGAATAAAACTTAATGGAAAGGACCTGGGCGTCGTCTGGACCGCGCCATGGCGAGTTGATATTTCCGGCCTTTTAAAGAAGAAGAATAAGCTGAGCATTGAGGTAGTTAATTTATGGCCGAACAGATTGATCGGTGATGAGCACAAACCATTTGACGGCGTGGTTAATGACCAGTGGCCGGCATGGTTACTAAACAATCAACCGCGTACCAGTGGGCGGTATACTTTTACGTCATCGCAGCCTTACAAGGCAGATACACCATTGTTCGAGTCTGGCCTGTTAGGACCTGTGACTATAGTCAGAGAGAAAATCAGAGAAATAAAATAAAATACATGTATACAAAAACAAAGGTGAAAGCCGGCCTCTTCGGTATAGGTCTGGAGGCTTATTGGGAGCAGTTTGACGGTTTAAAGGCGAGACTGACAGATTATTTGAATCAGGTCGCAGTAAATATGGAGGGTTTCGATGCCGAAATTGTAAATCTGGGTTTAATAGATACCCCGGAAAAAGCTTTTGAAGCTGGAACGACATTTAAAATCAAAGATGTAGATATTATATTTTTATACGTTCCTACTTATGCATTATCATCTACGGTATTGCCAGTAGTTAGAAAAGCAAATGTGCCGGTTATTATACTTAATCTTTCACCTGAGGCGAGTATAGATTATAAAAGTTTTAATAATTTAACTGATAGAACGGTAATGACCGGTGAATGGCTGGCACATTGTTCATCCTGTGCTGTTCCGGAAATAGCAAATGTTTTTAACCGCAGTAAAATTCCGTTTTTCCAGATAACGGGTATGCTCCGGAATGACGATCATGTCTGGAACCAGGTCCGGGAATGGATTGAAGCTGCCGGTGTAGCAAAGACAATGTATTATAACCGGATGGGAATAATGGGCAACTATTATAGTGGAATGTTAGATATTTATACTGATCTGGCTCTGCAGCTTGCCACATTCGGCGGGCATATGGAGGTGATTGAAGTGGATGAATTATCAGGTATAAGAGCGGAAGTTACAGAAACAGAGGTTTCTGCTAAGCTTTTGGATATTCATTCGGAATTTGATGTTCAAGATGATTGCCAGCAGGAAGAGTTACATAGGGCAGCTCAGACTGCGGTAGCACTGGATAAGCTGGTCAGCAAATATCAATTGGGGTCCCTGGCTTATTACCATAAGGGAAGTGGAAATCCGGTTAACGAGAATACTACAACTTCAGTTATTCTTGGTAATTCGCTCCTGACCGGACGTAATGTACCTGTAGCTGGCGAATACGAAATCAAAAACGTTCAAGCTATGAAAATTCTCGACAGTTTTGGCGCAGGTGGTTCCTTCACAGAGTATTATGCTATGGATTTTACCGACGACGTAGTGCTGATGGGGCATGACGGTCCCTGTCATCCGGGGATAGCAGAAGGGAAGATCAAAGTGCGGCCCCTACAGGTTTATCATGGTAAAGTTGGTAGTGGTTTGTCCGTGGAGATGTCTGTGAGCCATGGTCCTGTTACGTTGCTTTCAGTTGTCGAAACAGGAGATGGTCAATTGAAACTTCTGGTGGCTGAGGGTGAATCTGTGCCTGGCAGTATTCTGGAAATTGGCAATACCAACAGTCGTTACCGGTTTTCTTTGGGTGCAAGGAATTTTGTCGAAGCATGGAACAGGCAGGGACCAGCGCATCACTGTGCGATTGGTAAGGGACACCTAGCATCACGTATTGAAAAACTGGGAGAAATATTAAAAGTGAAAACGATACAGGTTTGCTAGGCTTCCAGGACTGATATTTATAATCGAGAAACAAAAAAGCAACCATTATTTAATGGTTGCTTTTTTATGGAATTACCTACAGGGGCGTTGTTGATCGTTGAGCGGGTGGGCTAAGGATCATAAGGTGGGGCAATCGGGACTATTTTTGTTCATATGACTAATATTGCTATGATATTTGTTATATTTGGTATATGGAAATACTAAGTGTTCAGGGGAAAAGAGTAATCGTAGTTTTTTGGAAAAATAATACAGAGAATCCTTTTGAAGTATTTTCTAATCTAAAGAACTTTTGTTTAAGCTATCCACAGTTTAATTACAATACCATTAGTAATTATTTGAGTAAGGCTAAAGTCGCTTATGAAAACCAGGAAATACGAATAGAACGTAAAAATATTATTTTAAAGCCTAAACCTGCTCCTGAACCCCGAATAAGGAAGATAGCGCCTGTATTAAGAAGGGTTATGCTGAAAGATGCAAATGATGAACAACATGATCTGATATATTGGTTGGGTCGGCCGGTAAAAGAGCGTGCTGCTGCAGTTACTCATATCATTTCTCAATCTTTAACAAAGGGACAAAGAATGGATAAAACTAAACTGGTAAAGAAAAGAATTTACGCATGACATTAGCCGAAGATTTTGAAGATTTTGTTAAATTGTTAAACCAATATAGTGTTGAGTACATGGTTGTGGGTGGTTATGCATTGGCATTTCATGGTAAGCCTCGTCACACAGGTGATCTCGATATTTGGATCAACGTATCTGAAGAAAATGCAATTCGAATGCTCAAAGTCGTCAATGATTTTGGGTTGCAATCTCTAGGCTTCCAGAAGGAGGATTTTTTAACAGAAGGATTAATTAGCCAGATCGGATATCCACCATTAAGGATTGACGTGCTGAACCTCATTGATGGAGTTAAGTTTAGTGATGCAATCTTAAACATGGAAAAGATAGAACTCGAGAATGATCTTGTCATCAACTATATTGGCCTTAATGATCTGGTGAAAAATAAACAAGTCTCCGGCCGCAGACAAGATATTACAGATGTTAAGACATTACAAAAGTTAATGAAATCTAAAAAGGGCAATTTTCTGGATCCTGCCGATGAAAATTAAAGATAAATTAATTGAATTATCGAATCGATACCCCAAAGACGTTATATTGCATAATTAGTAAATTAGGCGGTGCGGAGTTGAGCTTTACAGGACATTCGTTTGGCGGAGGATTAGCTCAAATCGCCCGATAATAGGTGCAGACTTAATGATTTTTTAGCCAGGCAACCTGTGACCATTTCAGTCCGTGATATCCCATTACATTTCGAAAAGTAAACAAATTAATATATTTATCGCAGCGTAAGGCCGCTGGTCTTTCCTAAAAGATTCTGGTCTTTTGAAAAGCCGCGGCCATTGACTTTATTACATGTGTTCTTAATTTATAGAAACTAACTACAGTTCAATTTACCCCTAAGGGCTTACTGTTTCTATATCACCCTCAGGATTCTCTTCGTCGTGATCTTCCGGCAATTCTGCGTCGGGTTCCTCCTGATCTTGTTCTGTATTTTTAATTGGCTTATCTTCCTGATCATCCGATAGTGTTTCTTCAGGACTGTTATTATTCTTCTGATCATTTGGTTTTCCATCTTTCTCTGTGTCTGGCGTAACCGTTTCGATATTTTTCTGGATCTCTTCTGTAGGATCGGGATGTTGTTGTGTGTTTTTTGATTCTTCCATTGCTTTAGGGATTTGTTTAAGCTGTCGTAATACAATCGTTATTTTGGAGAAATTGTTTTCAGGAGAATTTTTAAACAAATTAAAATGCTGAGGGTTAATGCTAAATACCAAATAAAAAAAAGATGGCGGACATAAATGTACAACCCAAGAGGAAGAGCTCATGGTGGTTCTGGTTAGTTTTGATTTTTATAGCAGCAGGTTTGCTTTACTTCCTGTTGAATAAAGACGGAAGAGAATCCACAGACCGAATGCGGACGATTCCGGCGACTTCAAATCCATAAAATTATTAAACAAACAAAACAGACCATGACTGCAGCAGAAAATTATGAATACAGGCGTTTAGAAAGTATTACCGGCAGCGATTTTGAAGTTGCGGACGGCGATCCCAATATAAAAGGGTGGGAAATTAAAGATCTTTTAGGGGAAAGGCTAGGGGAGGTCGATGATTTATTATTTAGTCCCGCCGCGTTGAAGGTAAGATACCTGGTGGCCAGACTAGATGCTGTTGCTGTTGTAGATGAGCCGAGAAAGATCCTGATTCCGATAGGCTTGGCAGAACTGCATGAAAGTGCAGACCTGGTATTTATACCGGGTGTTTCTATAGCACAGTTAAATTCGGCCCCGGTTTATGATCCGGACCAGTTTACTCCTGAAGGTGAGCAGGCAGTGCTCCAGACTTTTAGAACCGAAAGAGATCTCATCCCCGGCTTTGATGAAGAACGTTTATATGACCATGCGCATTACGACTTAAGGCATCTTTACGGAAGGCGCTTTCCCGACAGGGGAAGAACGGTTTAAATCTAATCTCAATTCTGGTCCGCACAATACCTATATTTCTGAAGTAAAGCGTAGACGGAAATATTTTCTGTACTAAATGTTGTGAGGCTGCATTGCGGACCAGCATTGAAACCTGCGTGCTCAATGCTTAAAAACTCAATTTTATCAGAAGTTCTGTTGGCTACAAGATAATGCGTCCCATCGGGAATGACTATACCCTTTCCGCAAGGGATATCCATCTGCCTGCCGTCAGTATAAAAAGAAACTATCCCATAAAGTGTATAAAGAATCGTTTGACAAGTGGTCTGGTAATAAAGTAGGTCGCTGCCATTAACTTCGACAAACATGTGTCTCACAGAGAGCGCATCATCTTCTCTGAACGTATGACCGCCTTCTGAATTACCCCAGAAATAATGTTTTATTCTACGTTTATCAGGCACCGTGTTCATCACAATTCAATTTTACATAGCCTACTATATTAAGTAGATCTCGTATACCAATTTATGGAATAATAAACGCTTAAAATCAAGTTTTTTAGTAAACATTTGTCATCTTAACGTTTGAAATAGCTTTTTTACCCAGAATTATAGGTATAGTTTGTCCCGTGCCATTTAAAAAAATATCTTTGGGGAGATCATGCAGATAAACACTCCGTATAGTTTTCATTCTGTGAGCTGGCTTAAATTCATTTTGCTGGCTTTAGTGGTTTCCTCATTTACGTTTTTTGAATCCGATCAGGCGGCTGTAAAACAAATACATCATTCCTATTATTATGATGATCCGCTTGATGACGAAATGCTGGAGCCTGCATCGACATTTGCCGGAAGCCGTTTATTCCGGCATATTCAAGCAACAATTACCCATAATCGTACGAATTCTGGAAATGGCAAAAACATTAAGTTTCAGCTGGATAATTTCATTTTCTGTGAAAATCAGTTTTTCCATCCTTATCGTATCTTTGACGATTACACCTTAACAGGCCACAGGTATGAACCTGAGTGGTTTCCTAAAGCCCAGCATATCAACCTGTTTCGCCAAACACTTTTCTAGACCTTTTCTTTTAAAAAATTTATTGATCCGGATCTATGCTGATCCGGAGGTTTCGAACAGTCTTTTTTACAGGACTGTCCGTCTTTTTATTGATTTTTAAGATAGTATCATGAAATTTAACTGGTTAATATTAGCCTTGATTATACTTGCGGGATGTTCCCGTCAGGAAAAGAAAACAACGACTGCCGAAGTGCCCAGCGAAATTCCGGTCATTAAACTACTAGCAAGAGACACTTCGTTGGCACATAATTATGTCACAGATATACAGTCTATTAAAAATGTTGAAATCCGTGCGAGAGTACAAGGTTTTATAGAGAAAATTTTAGTAGATGAGGGCCAATATGTAAAAAAAGGCCAGCTGCTTTTTCAATTGAATGACCAGGAGTACAGAATTGCACTTAGCAAAGCCGAGGCTGGTCTCAGCAGTGCCATGACCACGGTTAAAATTGCTGAGGTAGAAATGGAGCGGATTAGGACACTGGTTGATAAAAAAGTGATTTCAAAATCAGAACTTGATTTGGGCATGGCAAGACTCAACGAGGCAAAATCAAAGGTTGCAGACGCAAGAGCGACGATCGCTGATGCTAATCATAAACTTTCGTATATAGCTGTTCGTGCTCCCTTTGACGGTATAATTGACCGTATTCCATTAAAAACCGGAAGTCTGGTAAGTGAAGGAGCCCTTTTTACCACAGTGTCTGACAATCAGGAGATGTATACTTATTTCGATATCACAGAAAATGAATATCTGGAATACAAACGTACCGTTGACGGCAAATTTGCTCAAAATAAAGTTGCCAGGCTGATTTTATCTGATGGTTCACTTTACCCGATAGAAGGTAAGATTCAGACTCATGAATCCAAATTTTCGGATAATACCGGATCCATCGCCTTCAGGGCTAAATTTCCCAATCCAGATCACATGCTGAAGCATGGGGCTTCGGGTAAAATTCAGCTGGTTTCCGAATTGCAAAACAGCATCTTAGTCCCTCAGAAGGCAGTGTTTGAAATTCAGGATAAAAACTATGTATTTGTAATGGATTCTAAACAGCAGGTAAAAATGAAAAGCTTCGTGCCTTCGATGAGAATTGCAGAATACTTTGTAGTTGATTCCGGCCTGAAAGATGGTGATGTAATCGTTTACGAGGGCGTCCAGAATATCCGGGATGGTGTACAGATCAAGCCTGTTTTTCAGCAGGAGGATACCAAATTGGCTAGCAAATAATTTTCTAATTTTCATGGGTAGTCCAACCTTTTTAAAGGGGGATGGCTGCTGCATTTATTTTTTTCCGAGATGGTTGAAAACTTTATAAAAAGGCCAGTGCTTTCACTGGTGATTTCCTTGATTTTTATTTTACTGGGTCTGCTCGCTTTATTCAGATTACCTATTACCCAGTTTCCGGACATCGTACCGCCCTCAGTTGTTGTGACAGCCAGTTACAATGGTGCAAATGCTGAGGTCTGTGCAAAAGCCGTCGCTACACCGCTTGAAAGGGCAATTAATGGTGTGCCGGGCATGACTTATATGAACTCCGTGAGCAGTAATAACGGGGTAACACTAATCCAGGTTTTCTTTGATGTGGGAATAGATCCCGATCAGGCAGCCGTAAACGTGCAGAACAGAGTAACTACCGTTCTGGATGAATTACCAGAAGAGGTTATTAAGGCCGGCGTAACTACAGAAAAAGAGGTGAACAGCATGTTGCTTTATCTGAATGTAACCAGTTCTGACAAAGATATGAACGAGGAGTTCATCTATAATTTCTCCGACATCAATATCCTTCAGGAATTAAAAAGGATTGATGGTGTAGGATTTGTGCAGATTATGGGCTCCAGGGACTATTCTATGCGTGTTTGGCTCAAACCAGACCGGATGTTATCTCACAATATTTCCACAGAAGAAGTAATTGACGTGCTTCGCAAACAGAATATCGAAGCCGCACCTGGAGTAGCCGGTGAAAATTCAGGAAAGGATACGCAGGTTAAACAGTATGTGTTAAAATACGGAGGTAAATTTAATAAAGAGGAGGATTATGAAAAGATCGTACTTAAGGCAGATGAAACCGGTGCGGTTGTCCGCCTGAAGGACATTGCAGATATTGAGTTTGGTACCATGAGTTATGATATGGTGTCCAGAACCGATGGTAAGCCTTCTGCTTCTATTATGATTAAACAAAGGCCTGGATCCAACGCAAGCGAGGTTATCGAACAGATTAAACTCAAAATGGCGGAACTGAAAGAGACCAGTTTCCCACCCGGAATGGAATATAATTATGCTTATGATGTATCCCGGTTCCTGGATGCCAGTATTTCCGAAGTGGTTAAAACACTTGTGGAGGCATTTATACTAGTTTTTATTATCGTGTTTCTTTTTCTTCAAGACTTCAGAAGTACACTAATCCCGGCACTGGCCGTACCTGTCGCTTTGATTGGAACAATGGCATTTTTCCAGGTGCTGGGCTTCTCGATCAATATCCTCACCTTGTTTGCATTGGTATTGGCTATTGGCATCGTGGTAGATAATGCGATAGTTGTGGTTGAGGCGGTCCATGTAAAAATGGCTGAAAAGCATCTCCCACCTATGGAAGCAACGATTGAAGCCATGCGTGAAATCAGTGGAGCAATTGTAGCGATTACTTTAGTTATGTCGGCGGTATTTATTCCGGTCGCTTTTCTTTCCGGTCCGGTCGGCGTGTTCTACAGGCAATTCTCATTGACACTGGCAATCTCAATTGTTATATCCGGTATTAACGCGCTCACGCTTACTCCTGCGTTATGCGCTATCTTATTGCGTCCGCATGATCCTTCGTCTCCCAAAAAGAGCTTAATGGGTAAATTCTTTAATCGCTTTAATAAGGGATACGACAGAACAGAAAGAAAATTTGCCGGAACAGTATCTGCATTGGTTGGCCGTAAACCGGTTACCATTGCTTTATTTGTGTTTTTCTGTTTTGCTGCCTGGTTGGGAAGCTCAATATTACCTTCCGGATTTATACCTACAGAAGATCAGGGTATGATCTATGTCAACGTAACCACTCCGCCGGGTTCTACGGTAGAAAGGACTGAAAAGGTTCTGATCGATTTTGAGGAAAAGATCAAAGGATTTAAATCCGTGGAAAATGTGAGTACCCTGGCCGGTTACAGTTTAATGAGTGAAATATCCGGTGCTTCTTATGGAATGGCCATGATAAACCTGACAGCCTGGGATCAAAGGGAAGAATCTGTAGATGAGCTGATACAGCAGCTTCAGAAAGCCACCGGAAGTATTAGCGACGCTACAATTGAATACTTTCTTCCGCCAACAGTACCTGGATTCGGAAATGCCGGAGGGTTTGAATTACGCTTACTCGACAAAAATAAGGGAGAGGACTTGAATAAAACTGCAGAAATTACTAATGGATTTGTTGCCGCACTTCGTGCTGATGAAAAAATAGCTGGAGCATTTACCGGTTTCGATCCGACTTTCCCGCAGTATATGATTCATATAGATCAGGATGCGGCTGCTCAGAAGGGGGTAACTATAGACAATGCGATGAGCAATCTGCAAACCCTGATCGGTAGTTATTATGCGACCAATTTCATACGTTTTGGACAAATGTATAAGGTTATGTTACAAGCCTATCCACAATACCGGAGTAAACCAGAAGATCTGTTATTGCTCTACGTGAAGAATAGTATGGGGGAGATGGTGCCGTATTCTTCTTTTATTAGCCTGGAAAGAATATATGGTCCGGAACAGATTAACAGGTATAACATGTATACTTCTGCGATGATCAATGGTGATGCTGCAGCGGGTTTCAGCAGTAGTGAAGCGATTGCCGCTGTGGAAAGGATTGCGAAAGAAAAATTACCCAGGGGGTTCAGTATCGAATGGTCAGGGATGACCAGAGAACAGATTCTTTCGGGTAATCAGGCAGTCTATATTTTTATAGTTTGTCTGGTCTTTGTATACCTGCTGCTTGCCGCACAGTATGAAAGTTTTCTACTGCCGCTTCCGGTATTATTGTCTTTGCCGGCGGGTATTGCAGGGGCATTTTTTACCTTGAAATTCGCTGGCCTGGAAAATAACATCTATGCTCAGGTCTCGCTGGTCATGTTAATCGGCTTACTGGGGAAAAATGCAATTCTGATTATCGAATTTGCGGAGCTCAAAAGGAAGGAAGGGGCCACTGTAATTGAATCTGCGATTGCAGGGGCAGTGTCCAGGTTGAGACCAATTTTGATGACCTCCTTTGCTTTCATCGCTGGTTTGATCCCATTATGTCTTGCTTCGGGTGCAGGAGCTTTGGGTAACCGTTCTATCGGTACTGCATCGGTTGGGGGAATGTTATTCGGTACCATTTTCGGAATCTTCCTGATCCCCGGCCTTTACGCCATTTTCGCTGCATTGGAACAGCATAAAAACAAGAAAAAGAAACCTCTAAAAGAAATTACTGCTCATGTATAAAATCAATTTTAAAATATGGAACAAGTCCTGCATGGCGGGCAGCCTGATGCTACTTTTACTGCTCACAGGTTGTGGAGGAATGAAAGAAAGTGCGCTAACCGGACACCAGGCTATACCTGAAGCCTTTGAAGGGCAGACGGATACCACGCAGAACGGTCTCAGCTGGAAGGAGCTTTTTAGTGACCAGCGTCTTCAGGAATTGATTGATACTGCTATGCTGCACAATTATGAGATGAAAACGGGGTTGCAGCGCATTAATGTCGCAGAAGCAAATCTGAGACTTGCAAGATCCAGACAACTGCCATCAGTACAAGCCGATCTGTCTGCCGGACTTGATAAGTTTGGTAAATACACCATAGATGGGGTGGGAAATTATGATACCAACTTTTCACCGAATATTGACAGCAAAAGAAATATCCCGAATCCCACCGGGAATTTCTTTGCTGGCTTTAGAAGTTCCTGGGAGTTAGATATATGGGGTAAGCTAAATAAGCGAAAACAAGCTGCTTTTCTTCGGTATCTGGCTAGTAAAGAAGGGCAGCGGTGGTACCAGACCCAGCTGGTCAGTCAGGTTGCACTTTTGTATTTCGAATTGCTGACATTGGACAAGGAAGCCCATATTTTACAGCAAAACATAAGACTCCAGGAAAAAGGAGTGGAGATCATAGAAGCGCAGTTAGCTGGCGGAAGGGCTACAGCTTTGGCCGTAAGTCAGTTCAGGGCTCAGTTAATGGGAACTAAAGGCAGGGCATATGAAATTAGACAGTCTCAGAAAGAAACATAAAATGAACTGAATACGCTGATGGGCAGATATCCGGTAAAGATTGCCAGAGATACTAATACGCTTAATGTGGCAATCCCGCAAAGACTTCATATGGGCCTGCCTTCTACAGTATTGTTATCCCGTCCGGATATCCGCGAAGCTGAACTGGAACTGAAAGCAGCTAAAGCTGACATTTATGCAGCAAGAAAAGCAATGCTGCCAGCGCTAACACTAACGGCATATTCCGGGTACAATGCCTTTAAATTGCCTTTACTATTTTCTCCGGGCTCCTTAGCATCTGGATTTTTGGGTGGCTTAACAGCACCTGTGCTGAATAGAGCGGCTATAAAGACCGAATTCAGTCAGGCAAACTCTGCCCAGTTAAATGCATATTATAACTATCAGCAGAAATTATTACAGGGCTATCAGGAAGTGAGCACACAGTTAAGTGCAATGGATAATTACCATCAGGCTATGCTGTTGAAGGAAAGACAGGTAAAGGAATTGAAGGAAGCACTCTCTACGGCCAACGACCTTTATCTCGCAGGATATGCAAGTTATCTGGAAGTTATCGTTGCACAGGGAAGTGTACTTGATGCTGAAGTGGAATTTGTACGGATGAAGAAGGCTTCAGGAACTGCGCTGATAAGTCTGTTCAGGTCTATCGGGGGCGTCTGATTTTAAAAATAGTTTTTTTAGTTTTGTTTTGGAGAGCCCTGTTGCTAACGCGCAGGGCTCTTTTTTAATTTTCAGACTTGATTCACTTCAGCGGCAGGCTGAAGTGAAATTCTGAGCCACTTCCGATGTTACTTTCTACCCATATTTGCCCCTGATGGCGGGATATAATTTCAGCACAAAGGTATAAACCGATGCCAAAGCCTGAGATATGTGCAGTGTGTTTGTTCTCTACCCGGTAAAATCGTTCAAAAAGTTTCTGCTGATCGTATATTGAAATACCTATTCCATGATCCTTAACCTGTAGTTCTACCTGTTTTTCTTTTAGAGAGCAGCTGATGGTTATATCTTTTCCGGCGGGCGAGAATTTCACTGCATTACTCAGAAAATTTGAAATCACCTGCCCGATTTTGTCCCTGTCTGCAGACACAATAATCTCAGGACAGGGTATAAAGATAAACTTATGTGTATTAGTAAAAAGCAGCATTTCATCAAGAACCTCGCTAACCAGTGCAGAAAAATCAAATTCCTGTGTAGTCAGATAAATTTTACCAGATCCTATTCTTGATACGTTTAGAAATCCGTTGATCATAACAGCCATTTTTTTAACCTGCTGGTTTGCTTTGGATAATGCGTTTACTGCAAAATCATCCTGTCGCTTTTCTGCCTTATTTAATAGGAGCTGGATATACGCAGTTAGAGAAGTCAGGGGTGTTTTTAATTCATGACTTACCATACTGATAAAATCATTCTTTCGCTGTTCGTCCTGTTTTCTTTCTGTAATTTCGAGTATGGTTCCTGAGAAATTCGCCGGTTTGCCTTGCTCCTCAGGATATAATCTTCCGGTAGATTTAAGCCATCTTAACTTTCCGTCATTACGACCTGTAACCGGATGTTCAATATCGAAATTAGTGCCGGTCGCAATCGCGTCCTCTACAGCCTGAATAACCAGATTTCTGTAAGGTTGTTCAATTTGCTGCATTGCAGCTTCGTAGGTCATTTCTTCTGACTCTTCGAAGCCAAAAAACTCTTTCATCCTCGTTGAAGGAATGAAATCCCTGGTGTTAATGTCAATGTACCATGTGCCCAGTGCGGCGGAGTTAATTGCCAGGCGCAGCATTTCTTCTGCTCTTTCAATTGACTTACGGGAAAGCACAGTTTCAGTTACATTTACAGCAACAACCATAATATGGTCTACCTGGTGCGCCTGATTAGTCATTGGCTGATAGACGAAGTTGAGATAGACTTCTTTGAGTTCCCCTTCATATTCTAAAACAACCATCTTCTCATTGCCATAATAGGGTATGCCCGTAGTATAAACCTCATTTAGGATGTCGGGAAAGGACTGGCCTATGATTTCAGGAAGTGCCTCCAGCACTGGGAGTCCGATAATTGATTCATTTTTACCCCAGATCTCCAGCATTTTATTATTAGCGGAGTCTATGATCATATCCCGTCCGGACAACAGGCCTATCGCTACAGGTGCCTCAGAAATTAGGTATTTAGCCCTGGATTCGCTGATTTCCAGCTTTTGGTTAAGTTGCCTTATTTCTATATGCCTTTCCTGCTGCTGTAAATACCCAATTTCTCTGTTTTTATATTCCCGGATATTTATTAACTGTTCTGTGATATTATAGGTGCTGAAAAGTAAGAAGTCGACTTTGGTGCCGTCAGCTGATACCGGGACGATCTCAATATGCCACCATTGTGGTTCTAACGTTCCATCGGGGTTTGGAACACTATATTTGAATTCTTTAAGTATGATTTTTTCATTCTTTTCTGCTGCGCTGATTAACGCCCCGCGGAATTTATTCAGACTTTCCATATCTGATTTTTCCAGCACAAATGCGTCCCAAAGACTTTGGTTCGTAATATCTCTTCCCTGTAGATTCTTCCCTTCTTTAAATGCTTGATTGCATGCCATTATCGTAAAATCCGGGACATTGGCTTTCAAGATCATTCTGGGGATTGGTGTATGAAATAAGGCCTGGAAAAAAGGGTCTTTCGGTAAATTCATCTGAGCATGTTTGGCTCTCTTCTATGCCAATTTTTATGCCACAATCAGGTTTTTCTTGTTTTAGTGACAGGCAGGGAAGCGTGGAAACCTTCGGAATTTTCATTTTACAAACCAATTTTGCATCTTGATAGTTATTAGTTTATAGATTTACACCATGTCAGAACGCCGCTTGAGGAGCCCTTATTCTTTCTTTCTGTTACTCACTATACTTTTAAGTCTTAATTTCTCTGAAGTATTTGGCCAAATCCAGCTTCTTCCGGTTAGGGATACGCTTCCTGCGTCTCAGGATACTGTTTTGTACCAAATCCAAAAAGCACAGGCAACACTTGACGAAGTAAACATCAATAATCAAAAAGGATTTAACATCGCGCGTATCCGGAGTGGTCTGGAAGAAATGGAACAGAATTTGGAACCTCTGGAAGCCGATCTGGAAACAAAAGATAAGACGCTGGATATGAAGAGTCTCCAGAGTTATGGACTCATTTTAAAAGACTCCCGTGCAAAATTAATGGACTGGCAGTCATTTCTGGCATCACATCATCACGACCTGCTCGCGCAGCAGCTCCGGCTAAAAACTTTCAGTAAAGATAGTACCCTGGCTCAATACGATGGCGACAGCAGTTACCGGCAATTATATGCCACTCAGATTGTGGATGTCCGTGGAAAATTAGCACTGGGGTTAATCACGGTAGCTACAGAATTAGATTCGGTGAGTACACTGCTTGCCGATGTTTCAGCTAGTTCCAGCCGGGTAAATAACCTGCAGGCTATGCTGGATGAACAGTTAAAGATATCAGGTAAGTCGCAATTAGGTAAAGAATCCCCTTATATCTGGTCTGCGCCACGCGTAGCCGAAGATATCAGCATTAAAGATTTACTGAACTCAACTTTTCAGGGGCAGAATAAGATCCTGAAGTACTTTATCCGTTCTACCTGGGATAACCGGATCCTGCTATTGCTGATCTCGGTTGCATTTTTTGTATGGGTTTACAGAAATTTGAAAAAAGTTTCCTCCCCGGAATTGAAGGAGGCTGTAGGAGAGGTTAACCTGCTCTACCTGAACCGGTATCCAATACTAGCGTCATTAATTTTTCTTTTTAATCTTACACCCTTATTTGAACCGGAGTCACCGGCATTTTATATTGAGTTGAATCAATTCTTCTTGCTACTGGTGCTCACAGCCTATTTCTGGAAAAAAGTAAAACCTGAAGAATTAAAACACTGGCTATTGAGTGTCGTACTTTATATGATAGTCATTCTCACTACTGTGGTAGTACATAGTGCTATATGGATGCGGTTATGGCTGCTTATTCTCAATTTAGGTTCGCTGTACCTGGGCGTTGTGTTTTACAGGAGGTTGCAAAGGGCAAATTTTGATCAGAAGCTCGTTCGTCCTGTGTTAATTATATACCTCATATTTAATGTACTGTCTGTATTACTTAATGTGTTTGGCAGGGTAAGCTTGGCAAAAGCTTACAGTATCACCGCTATTATCGGCCTGACCCAAGTGATAGGCCTCGCCGTATTTATTCAAGTGGTCATCGAAGCAATTGAGATTCAGATTAGGATCAGCGCCTGCAGTAATGGATTGTTTTCCAGAATCAACATTGCCAAATCGAGAGCTACCTTCTACAAATTGCTGACTGGTCTGGCTATATTACTCTGGATGCTTGTCTTTTTGATCAATCTGGGAATCGCTTCCGGGGTCTATAATTTTATTGAACAGGTACTTACTAAAAGCAGGAGTTTCGGCAGTATCAGCTACCAGTTGAGCAATGTTCTTTATTTTGTAATTATCATTTATATCTCTAATCTGCTACAGAAGTATGTGGGTTTACTTTGGTCGGGAAACAATCTGACTTTCGCCGGCAAAACAGAACCCAAGAGCTCCAAACTTGCGCTGTTCAGATTACTGATTATCGTAATTGGTTTTCTTTTTGCAGTGATGGCATCGGGTATTCCAGTAGATAAACTAACTGTTATGCTAGGTGCTTTTGGTGTAGGTGTAGGTCTGGGTATGCAGAATATCATCAATAACTTCGTTTCTGGGATTATTCTGATTTTTGAGAAACCATTTCGTATAGGTGATTATATCGAACTAGCAGAAAAAAAAGGTAAGATACAAGATATTGGTATCAGGTCAAGTAAAATGCTTACGGCGCAGGGTTCTGAAGTTATTATTCCCAACGGAGACCTGCTTTCAGGGCGGGTGGTCAATTGGACTTTGAGTAACGATTACCTTAAAACAGAACTTTTATTTAAAGTAAGTAATGAGACAGATCTGGATATGCTGCGCAAGCTCATTGAGTCCGAGGTTAAGAAGTCGACGGTAATTGTTAAAAGGCTTGCTCCTGAAGTATTGGTTAATGCGATCACTGCCGACGCTGTGGAATTGAAAGTGATGGTATGGGTAAACAGCGTATATCAGGAAGCTAATTTCAAAAGTCAGCTGTTCACGGCATTACTTGCGCAGTTTAAAACTTTAGGTATAAAAATTCTTTAATCATTGTATATCTTTATGCTGAAACCTTTTAATCAAGTATTTATATGACATCGTCCCGTTTGAAAGCCCTGCGTTTTTCAGGCTTAATCCTTTTATTTTTCACTGTTTTTAATTTTTCAGCTTCTGCATCTTCGGCGAAGCGCCAGTTTTATCAATTACAGGTGTTTCATGTAAAAGACCAAATGCAGGAAAAAGAACTTGACCAATTTTTGGCTGATGCCTACCTGCCTGCAGCGCATCGGGCAGGTTTGAGCCAGGTTGGGGTTTTTAAGACATTTGGAATTGATACGGCTGCAGTCAAGAAAATTTATGTGCTTACTGCTTTTAATTCACTGGATGAGCTTTTGAAAATTAATAAGCGGTTGGAACTAGACGGGGAATTGATCAAAAACGGTAGCAATTTTGTAAATGCTACTTATAATAAGCCTGCCTTCATCCGTAAAGAAGTTATCCTGATGGAAGCTTTTACCGGGATGCCTGTATGGAAAAAGCCTGAGCTTAAGGGGCCGAAGGAGAACCGGATTTATGAACTCAGGAATTATGAAAGTACTTCAGACAAACTTTACCGGAATAAAGTCGCAATGTTTGATAAAGACGAGATGGAAATTTTTGAAAGGATTGACAGTCATCCGATGTTCTATGGAGAAGTAATCGCGGGGAGCCGCATGCCCAACCTCATGTATATGACTGTATATGCAGACCGTACTTCCAGGGATGAGCATTGGAAAACATTTTCCGGAGATCCGAAATGGAAGCAGATTTCTACATTACCCGAGTATCAAAATAACGTTGCCGTTGTTGATATTACATTTTTAAGTCCCGCTGCGTACAGCGATTTATAGTTTTTTATTAAATTGCTTTTTTTGAATCCTATCTGTCTTTTATTTATGCTATTTCTACGTTCCCGTTATATTTTGGTATCTTTTGGTTTACTATTATTCTCCTGTAAAAGTTCAGTCGACACTGTAGTCCTGCAATCTCAGGTTCTTGAAACTGATACGGTTTTCAAAGCGCAAAAGAATGAAAAATCTGAACTTCGTGTTTTTAATATTCCGAACGCCGACGCGTCTGCTGGAGAGAATACCGGGCCGCAGGTTTTTAAACTAAATCTGGGTGATCAGCCGCTTGCTATACAACCTGATGCAAAGAATCCTGAAAAACTGATTACCGAATTTGCATTTGCTAGCTTTATTAATAGTCAGCATACTGCTGCTCTAGTACAGTTACAGGATAACAGCGGTCTTGTTGCTCCATTTTATATTATAAGTCTTGATGGTGAAAAGGCGAAAGCTTATAGCCTCTATCGCGGGTCGGAAGGTCCACAAGATTCGAGATTTACCAAGGGACAAAGTGAAATTGGACGGTCGGGATACCTGATTAACAATGATTTTTTTGTTACCAGGGTGGATGGAAGAGTCTATAAATTGGCGAGACAAGAGCCCGGGCAGCGAATTCAAGGTCTGCATTTTATGAATTCTGCAGATCGGCAGACACTTGTATTCCTGGTTAATTCTGCCTTATATCAGGTGCATTATCCGAGTGGGAAGACCTATACACAGCCATTACCAGCTTCAGCTCCTAAAAAGCCCTCTGGACTATTTGCATGGATTCAGCAAAATATGGTGTGGGAACGTGATAAGGATCAGATTTTATGGTTAAAATCCAGTGCTGCTGACAACAGGGTCAGAAATTTAAATGAGTTCAAAAAATAAGACTAAATTTTCTACTTTTGGGGCATGACCAGGTTTCTGCTCTTCTTATTGCTTTTTCAATTTGCTACTGATTCTAATATACTGATTCAGCTGGCAAAATTTCCTGTGCTCATTGAGCATTATCAGGAACATAAGCAGTTGAACAGCAAAGTAAGGTTCACTGAATTTCTCTCCATGCATTACTGGGGAACCGATCTGGATGACGACGACGATGATAGAGATAGTCAGCTCCCTTTTAAAAGCGTAGACGCTAAAATTGTTCATTTTTTATATTTTCAACCAGCCCGGATAATAGCCGTTAAAGCCGCCGCTTATGGTTTCTCCCGGTCTTATCCGCTTTACCGTTTTCAGGATTTTTCTGATCCTTTGGTTGGTGTGCTCTTCAAGCCGCCGCGCGTTTAATTTTAATCAGGATTTCTAATTTTTGCTGTGCCGGATGTGGTTTTACCATCCGATATGCGGGTGTATTCCTGTGCACAGTGTATTTCTGTTAAAATTGAAAAGCAGCACTATGCTCAATAGAATTATTCAATTTTCCGTTCATCATAAACTGGTGATAGGAATATTTATGGCTATCTGGATTCTTTATGGAATTTTTGAAGTAAGCCGTTTACCGATAGATGCAGTACCTGACATTACAAGTAATCAGGTACAGGTTATTACTACAGCCCCTGCACTGGGTGCACTGGATGTGGAAAGATTAATTACTTTTCCGCTTGAACAGGCACTCAGTAGTATTCCCGGGCTCAAAGAGAGCAGGAGTCTTTCCCGTTTCGGACTTTCGCTGATTAGTATCACATTCGAAGATGATGCTGATATTTACTGGGCCAGACAACAGATCACCGAACGTTTGCAGCAAGCAGAAATTACCGCAGCTGCAGGTAAACCGGAACTTGCCCCGGTGACCACTGGATTAGGCGAGATTTATCAGTATGTGCTGCGGCCAAAGCCGGGTTACGAAGGCAAGTATTCGCTGTCCGAGCTGCGTTCTATACAGGACTGGTCTGTCAGGCGGCAATTACTTGGCACTAAAGGCGTCGCGGATGTTTCCACTTTTGGCGGGGAATTAAAACAATATGAAGTCGCTATAAATCAGCACCGTTTACAGGCGATGAACCTGACTATCACCGATGTGTTCACAGCTCTTCAGGCCAATAACGGAAATACCGGGGGTGGTTATATTGAGAAGGGCCCTTCAGTTTTATACATTCGAACAGAAGGTCTTGCCGGGAGCATAGAAGACATCGGACAGATTGTAGTTCGCCAGAATACCAACGGATCTGTTGTTCTGGTTCGTGATATTGCAGATGTAAAAATTGGTGCTGCAATTCGTTACGGAGCACTTACATTTAATCACACAGGTGAAGTTACCGGCGCTATTGTCATGATGCTGAAAGGAGAAAACTCTTCCGAAGTAGTAAAAAATGTAAAACTTAAAGTTCAAGAGATTCAGAAAACCCTGCCGGAGGGATTACAGATCGAACCTTTTCTGGACCGTTCCAAGATGGTTAAAAATGCAATTTCCACGGTTGAGCATAATCTGCTGGAAGGTGCATTGATTGTGCTATTTGTTCTAGTCTTATTTTTAGGCAATCTGAGAGCAGGTTTAATTGTTGCTTCTGTGATACCGTTGTCGATGCTTTTTGCCATTATGATGATGAATCTTTTTGGTGTAAGTGGTAATCTAATGAGTCTTGGTGCATTAGATTTTGGATTAATCGTTGACGGAGCAGTAATTATTGTAGAAGCGATTCTGCACCATATGCATTTCTCCAGAAAATATCAGTATTCCGATGCGCTCAGCCCGGCTGAAATGAACGAGGAAGTTTCATTTTCTGCTTCCAGAATGATGAATGCAGCGGTTTTTGGGCAAATTATCATTCTGATCGTTTACCTACCTATTCTTTCGCTACAGGGCATAGAAGGAAAAATGTTTAAACCGATGGCTCAAACTGTAGCTTTCGCTATTTTAGGTGCATTTATCCTCTCACTAACATATGTGCCGATGATTAGCTCACTTTGCCTGAGCAGGAAAGTTAAGCACAAGCCTAATTTCTCGGACCGCATTATGGCCAAACTGGAAAATTACTATACCAGAGCTTTAACCCGCGTTCTTAGATTCAGAAAAATGGCGGTATTGTTCGCGGTGGCTTTGTTTGTTATTGCAATTGGCTTATTCATGAGAATGGGTGGCGAATTTATTCCGCAGTTGGAGGAGGGCGATTTTGCTGTCGAAACAAGGTTGCTGGTGGGTACAAATTTGAAAAAGACCACAGAAACTTTTTTGCAGGTTTCCAAAATAATAATGGATGAATTTCCAGAAGTGGAAAAAATTGTTTCCCGTATCGGAAGTGCGGAGATCCCAACTGATCCCATGCCTATTGAAGGCGGGGATATGATTATTGTAATGAAAGATAAAAAGGAGTGGACCTCTGCACATACTTTTCCTGATATGGCGACGAAAATGGCTGCTGCCGTACAAGAAGCAGTTCCAGGTGTAACAACGGGTTTTCAATTTCCTGTCCAGATGCGTTTCAATGAATTGATGACCGGAGCCAAACAAGATGTGGTATGTAAAGTCTACGGGGAAGATCTTGATCGTTTATCTGACTATGCGGAAATTATCGGTGGAATCAGTAAAACCGTTTCCGGTACAGCAGATTGGTATATTGAGAAGGTTACCGGTATGCCGCAGATAGTAATTCGTTATAACCGTGCCGAAATGTCGAGGTATGGGTTGGACGTCGAAACGGTCAATCGCGTTGTCAATGCTGCTTTTGCAGGTGCAGCCGCAGGGAAGGTCTATGAGGGAGAAAAAAGTTTTGACCTTGTGGTACGTATAGACGAAGCCGGACGCAAAAGTGTCGACGATGTAAGGAATTTACTGATCGGGAACCGGGTTGGGCAACAGATACCATTGAACCAGATTGCCGATGTTAATGAGATTGAGGGACCTAATCAGATCCAGCGGGAGAACGCGAGGCGTCGTATCCTGGTTGGTTTCAATGTTAGAGGGCGGGACGTACAGTCCATCGTCATTGAGCTGCAAGAGAAGATCGCAGCTAAATTAAAAATGGAACCTGGGTATACAATTGAGTATGGCGGTGCTTTTGAAAATCTTCAGCAGGCAAAACAGCGACTTAGTATTGCCGTCCCAGTTGCGCTGTTGCTCATTTTTGTGATGCTTTATTTTGCATTTTCTTCTGTAAAGGAAGCTGCGCTGATCTACTCCGCTATTCCGCTTTCTGCGATTGGTGGTGTATTTGGTTTGGTACTGCGCGATATGCCGTTCAGTATTTCTGCTGGTGTGGGCTTTATTGCATTGTTCGGTGTGGCTGTGTTAAACGGTATCGTTATGATTGCAGAGTTTAACCGGATCAAGCTGGAAGGTAAGGTAACAGATACGCTGGAGCTGGTCATTTCCGGTACAAGGAACCGGTTAAGGCCTGTATTGATGACAGCCGCAGTGGCTTCTTTAGGGTTTTTACCGATGGCCCTGAGTAACGGAGCAGGAGCAGAAGTTCAGCGCCCGCTGGCGACAGTTGTAATAGGTGGCTTGATTACAGCTACACTACTTACTTTATTTATACTGCCGGCTTTATATATGCTGCTGGATAAGGTCTCTGTGAAAGTCACAAAAAGTAAGACCTTGGTGTTGCTTCCTTTGTTCTTGCTGATGAGCCCCCTGATGGGACATAGCCAGCAGGTAAATATTGATTTAACTCAGGCGATCCGGATTGCCGAAAAACATAATTCAGGAATATTGTCTGCCAGGCTTGCCGAACAAGCAGCCGGTATCCGGAAAAATGCTGGTGCAGATCTGGCTAAAACGCAATTTAGCGCTGATTACGGCCAGATGAACAGTGTGCAGCGTGATACCAGGTTCGGTGTTTCACAGGCGCTGAGTTTTCCGGCAGTATACCGTAATCAACGTGGGCAGTTCGAGGCACAATATAACGTGTCTGCCTCCAGGAATAAACTCACTGTAATTCAGGTAAGGTCTGCGGTCAGATCTGCTTTTTCAGAAGTGATCTGGTTAAAAGAGAAACAAAGACTATTGCTTTACGCAGATAGTATTTACACTTTATTCGCAGCGAAGACAGGTATTCGTTTCAAGGCAGGTGAAGCAAATATTGTAGAAAAAACTACAGCTAAGCTGCACAGTGAACAGATTACCAGCCAGCTGGCACAACTGCAGGGGGATTTAAAAATCGCCCTGGAGACGTTTAACCTTGTTCTCCAGGATTCCGTTACTTATGTTCCATCCAGTAGTTCTCTGCGTTTGAAGGGAATTAGTGATTTGCAGGTTTATCCTGAATCGGAACATCCTCAGGTTCAGCTCGCAAGGGCGGCGGCCGAAGAAGCGAACTGGCGGTATAAAACCGAAAAAAGCAAGCTTTTGCCAGATTTTTTTATTGGATATAATAATCAGAGTATTAACGGTATTCAGAACGAAAATGGAATCGAGAAGTTGTACGGCAGCAGCAAACGGTTTTCATACGTAAGTGCAGGAATAAATATCCCGGTTTTTTCAGGTGCACAAACGGCCAAATCAAGAGCAGCGCGAGTGGAATGGGAGCAGGCAAAAGCGGATTTGAACTATAGCAGTAATGCTGCACGTGTTAATTATTTGAACGCGCTGTCTGGCTTAAAGAAGCATCAGGACGCACTCGACTATTATGAAAAACAAGCACTTAAAGATGCGGAAGTGATTATGACCGCGGCAGATCAGCAATTTGCAGGGGGAGATATTGATTATCTGCAATGGGTAATTCTTGCCGATCAGGCTGTAAGAGTCCGTAGCGAATATCTGGACACACTTAGTGCTTACAACCAGTCTGTTATCAGGCTTTTAGAGTTAAATACCCGGGATTTTAATAATTAAAAAAATAATCAGAATGAAAAACTATATCATATTAGGTGTTACCATTTGCTGTCTTGCATCTTGCTCTTCGCCAAAAAAAGAGCCTGCTGCTCTGCAGGTCCAGGAAGATACGACACTGGTGAGCCTCAATCCAGCGCAAATTAAGAACGCAGGGATTGTAATTGGTTCTCCAGTGGAAAAAGATGTAAATCAGGTTTTAAAGGTACAGGGAACGGTTGAGGTTCCCCCGTCAGGACTGGTTAGCGTGAGCTTTCCTCTAGGTGGCTACTTAAGAAGAACAACCATGGTGGCAGGTATGCCTGTTAAAAAAGGTCAGGTGCTCGGTATGCTGGAAGATATTGCTTTTATTCAGCTCCAGCAGGATTTTCTGCAAACTAAAGCTACTGAAGATCTCGCTTTACTGGAGTATAAAAGACAGGAAGAACTTAATAGGAGTAAAGCAAGTAGTGATAAGGTACTGCAACAGGCAAAAACGGCCTGGGAAACCCAAAGGATCAGTAGAAAAGCGCTAGCTGAGAAGCTTTCCCTACTAGGTATTAACGCTGGTGGACTTACAGCATCAAATATTTCAGGAACGCTTGCAGTTCGATCTCCGATAGATGGTTTCGTTTCTAAAGTGAATGTAAATCCTGGAAAATATACAGCGCCTACAGATGTTCTTTTTGAACTGATTAATCCGAAGGATATTCATTTGTCTGTTCAGGTATATGAAAAGGATCTTTCACGTTTGCGTACAGGACAAAAATTACTGGCCTACACTAACGCAAATCCGGATCAGAAATACTTGGGAACTGTTGCGTTGATTAGCAGGGATCTGAATGCCGACCGCATGGCGGAAGTACACTGTCACTTTACTCAGTCTAACTTATCGCTTGTACCTGGGATGTTTATGGTAGCAGAGCTTGCATTAGAGGGGCAACGGGCTTTGACCGTTCCCGAGGAGGCTGTAGTGAGATGGCAGAATTTATATTATGTATTTGTAGCTGGCGGCAAGCAAAGTTTTAATATGGTTCCGGTGCAACTGGGTAACCTGCAGGACGGTGGACAGCAGATCATATCAGCAGCAATTAGTCCGGATACCAAATTGGTAGTGGCTAATGCTTATGCACTCTTGATGAAAATGAAGAATACTGCGGAAGAAGAATAATGGAATCCTGGCGCAGGCTCTGCTTATTTAAGTCTATTGAAATACTAGAAATAAATCAATAATGCTTAGCTTGCGCCAAATTTGGCTAAATCGTATAAAATGTCTTTGATTGAATTAAAGCAAATCACTAAAAGATTTCATCAGAAGGGCAGGGTTACCACAGCACTTGATCAAGTATCATTAACTGTACCGGCAGGTAAAATTGTCGGCGTAATCGGGGCTTCAGGTGCAGGAAAAAGTACACTGATCCGCTGTGTAAACTTGTTGGAACGGCCTGATGAAGGAGAAGTGATTTTGGGCGGGGTAAATTTAATGCAGCTTAAACCTGCTGCCCTCGCAAAAGAAAGAAGGAAGATCGGAATGATCTTTCAGCATTTTAATCTGATGTCTTCCAGAACGGTTTCTGAAAACATAGCTTTCCCGCTCGAACTTGATGGTCTTTCGAAAGGAGAAATTTCGACAAGGGTGCAGGAATTACTGCAATTGGTTGGTCTGCAGGACAAACAGCATCAGTACCCGTCAAATCTTTCCGGCGGACAGAAGCAAAGAGTGGCCATTGCCAGATCGCTTGCTAGTAATCCGGGTGTTTTATTGTGTGATGAGGCTACAAGTGCACTCGACCCGGCAACTACCGCATCTATTCTTACGTTGTTAAAGGATATTAACCGAAGACTGAACTTAACCATACTGCTTATTACACATGAGATGGATGTCGTTAAAAGTATCTGTGATCAGGTTGCAGTGATTAGCGAGGGAAAGCTCATTGAACAAGGAACCGTAAGTGAGATTTTTGCGCATCCGCGCACCGATCTGACACGCGAGTTTATTGCTTCTGCTATTAATCTGGATATTCCAGAAGCTTATCTGGAACGTCTTAAAGAATTTCAGGAACCCGGAACCCGGCCTTTACTGAAACTCGAATTTACTGGTGGTTCGGCAGATAATCCAGTAATCTCGGAGGTGAGCAGGCTATTTAATCTGGACAATAATATAATCTGTGCACAGATTGAAAATGCTGGCGGGGTTAAATTCGGTATTATGGTAGTCGAAGTATTCGGTGAGGATAAAGATCATTTGGATGCATTGAATTTTTATAAGGAGAGAAATATAAAAGTGGAGGTCTTGGGCTATGTCTGAACAAATGATAATGCTGCTCATTAAGGGCACATGGGAAACTATAGTAATGACTTTTACAGCCGGTTTCTTTGGCTTCGTTATTGGTTTGCCGACGGGTGTGATGTTATATCTCACACAGAAGGGACAGTTGCTGGAGCGCCGCTCACTAAATAATGTTATCTCTTTTATTGTTAATATATTTCGTTCAGTACCTTTTATTATTCTGATTGTCTGGATGATTCCCTTTACCAGAATGCTGGTCGGTACGTCCATAGGTGTAGAAGCCGCGCTGGTTCCTCTGAGTATAGGAGCCGCCCCTTTTATCGCTAGAATGGTGGAGAATAGCCTGATGGAAGTTCCACTGGGGCTTGTCGAAGCTGCGAGAGCAATGGGCGCTTCTCCTTTTCAGATTGTAAGAAAAGTTTTATTGCCGGAAGCATTGCCTTCTCTGATTAATACAGCGTCTATTACCTTAATTACTCTGGTAGGCTATTCTGCAATGGGCGGGGCTGTTGGTGCTGGCGGACTAGGGCAGATTGGTTATCAATACGGTTATGTAGGTTATGATGTTTTCGTGATGAATACAGTCTTAATCCTGCTGGTTATCCTGGTGTTTATTATCCAATATTCTGGTGACTTTATAGCGAGAAAAACAGATCACAGAAAATCATAATATAAAAAGCAGATAAAGCCTGATCCGGTTTATATTTGTAATTAGAAAAAAGCAATTCATTTGATATGAAATCTACAATTCAATCTTCTCTGGCTGCAGCAGCCTTTATTTTAGTGTCCATTTGGGGATGTGGTAATGGAAAGAAAAATGCCGACAATAATGTATTGAAGGTGGGTGTGGAATCTGGCCCGGAGTATGTAGTTGCTTTGACAGCACAGCAGGTAGCCAAAGAACAATTTGGACTGGATGTGGAACTTGTACAGTTTAACGATTACGTGATGCCTAATGAGGCTTTACATCAAGGAGATATTGATGTCAATGTCTTTCAGAACAGACCATATCTGGATGTTCAGGCAAAACAAAGAGGTTATAAGTTCGCGATCCAGGGGAATACTTTTGTTTTTCCGCTGGCTGGATACTCCCATAAAATTAAGAGTGTTAAAGAATTGAAAGACGGAAGTACTATCGTTATTCCGAATGACCCGACCAACCTGGGCCGGGCTTTATTGTTATTGCAGGCCAGTGGATTACTAAAGCTAAATCCAGCTTCTGGTTTGCTACCTAATGCAACTGATATAGTTTCCAATCCAAAAAATCTTAAAATTCTTGAACTGGAGGCTCCTCAATTGCCCAGGGCATTAGATGATAAACAAGTAACTATCGCAATTATCAATAATACTTTTGCCACACCGGCGGGTCTGGTAGCTAATAGAGATGGTCTGTTTATGGAAGGAAAAGAATCACCATACGTAAATATTATTGTCTCCAGGGAAGATAACAAGACTGATGAAAAGATTGGAAAGTTTGTGAAAGCTTACCAATCCAAAGAAGTTGAAAAAGTAGCTGAACAAGAATTCAAAGGGGGAGCTGTTAAAGGTTGGTAAATGGTTATTAATAAGCCTTCAGGGCTAATTTGTTCGGCGTTTTTGCTGATCAATATATTTTCGGCCTGCCGCAACAGTAAATCTGATGCACAGGCCGCTTTTTATTACTGGAAAACAGATTTTAATCTAACCGGGAAGCAACAGTCGTTACTGAAAGAAGTGGCTGCCAACAGGTTATATGTTCGTTTTTTTGACGTCGTATGGGATACCCGGTTGAACCAGTCTGTCCCGCGAGCAGTTTTAAAGGCTTCTGATATTTCTAAAGATTTGAAAATTATTCCTGTAGTTTATCTGACTAATCAGGTATTTGAGAGCACAAAAAAAGGCCCGGAATTAGATTCACTGGCGTCGCGGGTTAACCGTGAGATTTTGCATCTTGCAGAGAAGGCTGGTGTTAACTACGAGGAAGTTCAGATAGATTGTGACTGGACTGTGAGTACAAGGCCTGCCTATTTTTCTTTTTTATCGTTATTCAGAAAATATACAGGTAAAAAGCTTTCGGCGACAATAAGATTGCATCAGGTTAAATACCCGGAAAGGACCGGTATTCCTCCAGTGGATAAAGGGATACTGATGTTCTATAATATGGGTAAAATTTCTGCAGATCCTAAGCTTGCAAATTCTATATATAATATAAAAGACGCGTCACGGTACCTCCAGCGTATACGCTATTATCATTTACCGCTGGATGTGGCACTGCCTTTGTTCTCCTGGACTCTGCAGATCAGAGAGGGAAAGGTGATTCAGCTTTATGCGAAGATTACCCGCAAGGAACTGTCTGATGCTGATCGTTTTACTAAAACTAAATATCAGGATGTTTACCGGGCGAGAAAAAGTTTTTTCACCGGGGGTGTCTATATTAAGGAAAATGATCTGCTTAAACTGGAAGAAATTAATAAAAACACATTGAAAGAGGCTGCCCTTCAACTAACATCCGAACTGGCGGTTCTCAAAAAAAGAAATATCATTTATTATGAACTATCGTCCGAAAATGCCGCTGATTTTGATGCCAAAGATCTCCAGGAAATTTCTTCTTATTTTTAGTTTCTGCAGCGTTGCCATTGCAGGAATAGTATATGCTTGTGGCGATGGTGGCTGGGATGATCAGGACAATTCAAGTTTTGCACCGCAGGCTTTTGTTTCCGAAGACTATTCGCCATTTTTTTATACGAGCTGGACAACTTTATATATAAACGGCAGTAGCAGTAACAGCCGCTATAATGAAAGTATTGTTACGGAATGGCAGCAATGGTTCAAGAATAAAATTGATTCTACTACACTGGATGCGTTATTGTTACGCTCTTCTGAGTCAAGAGTGGATTCAGCTGCACTTTATGTGAAGGGAAAAATTAAAGTATTACCTGATGGATTGCCTGAGCTAAAGCAGTTTAAATCGGAGAAAAAAAAGGCAGCTCTCTTCTTTAATTATTTACAGATTGCTAAGGCGGCAGAAAGTTATGCAGTGGGTCCCGGGGAATATTCCTGGTATGCACCGGAAAAACAAGACAGACAGATTAGTGCTGAACTGGAACAACGTCTTTTAATAGCTATGAAAAAGGAGAAAGACCCTTTTATCAGAGAACGTCTGTGGTTTCAGACGGTTCGTTACTATTATTTCCTTTGTCGTCTGGACTGGGAGCGTTATAATAATGAAAAATATGACCTTCCGGCATATTTTGCTTCTACAGAGTCCGAATTTCCGAAGAATATATTGTATTACCGATCCCTTGGATATCTTGCCGGCTATTATTACCTGCGTAATGACTATAGTCAGGCGAATTATCTCTATAGTAAAGGATATGATTATGCCCTGAACTTTAAAATTCCAAGTCAATGGAGTTTTCATCCACAGGAAGAAAAAGATTGGGAGGCCACATTGGCCCTTGCTAAAAATAAGGATGAGAAGATCACACTCTGGCATTTATTAGGTACTACCAAAGATGAGCTCCGCGCAATTAACGAAATCTACAAGTTAAATGCCGCTTCTGAGAAGCTTGATCTTTTACTCAGCAGGTTAATTAACAAACGCGAGCTTAATGGTTCTGGATTACGTGATCAATCGGAGGGTGGCCAGGCGATACGTGCCGAAGCAGTAAGAGAAATTGAAGTTGTGAATAGTATCGCACGCAGCGGCCAGGTACACCAGCCTATTTTATGGAAAATGGGTGCAGGTTATTTAAACGCACTAGCTGGTCATTATATCGATGCACGCAAATTTTATGATGAAGCCGAAAAAATGCTTCCGGCGGATAATAAGTTATTACAGGCGCAATACCGGTTGTTAGACTGGACTTTGTATTTAAACACGCTTCAGAAGATTGATGCTAAAGCTGAAGCGAAAATGGTAGTTCCTTTAAACTGGCTTGCAGAACTTAGTCAGGAGAAAGGAGTGATTTCAGATCTGCGTTACAGTCGTGCACTGGGAGAAAGCATGACTATACTGGCGAATCTATATACCAAACAGGGAGAATTGGTTAAAGCTAATTGTTTTAGGCCGACGTCTCAGTTCTACCAGTCAAATACTCACATTAACGAGCTTAAAGCATTGCTCGGTAAAACTAATCAATCTGCATTCGAGAAAGCAATGCTTCGATTTTATCCTGTGAAGCTGGAGCAGCTTAACTATTTGCAGGCTTCACAGCTAGTTTACAGGGATCAGCCAGAAAAAGCGCTGGAACTTATGCAACAGGCTGGGGCAGGCGCTGGTTTTACTTTCCTGGGAAACCCTTTTAATATGAGACTTGTAGACTGTCATGATTGTGACCATGCGCAGGTGCTAAAGACACCTTTTACGAATCTGTCTTTTGTGGAGACACTGGTTAAAATTAAAGCACAACTTGCTCAGGGTAAAGATGTATCTAGAAATGCTTCTCTTTTAGCTAATGCTTACTACAATATTTCTTACTATGGGAATGGAAGAAGTTTTTACCAGTCTGATATCACAGGAAGTTTAGGAAATCTACCTTCGGATATTTCTGCACCTTTCCGGGATATTTTTACCAGCAATAAACTTGCTGAAAAATATTATCTGCTTGCCAGAAAAACAACTGAATCGAAGAATCTTCAGGCTAAATATACTTTTCTGGCCAGTAAATGTGAACGCAATGCGTCTTATAACGCAGTTTATTTCGCGCCTGAAAATAAAGGCACTTATTATGGTTATAATGATTTGTTGAAAATACCGGCTGGCCAGTATTATGCGCAGCTGAAAAAGGATTTCGCTAGTTCTGCATTTTACAATGATATCATTAATGAGTGTGGATATTTCAGGACTTATTTGTCTACAAACAATAACTAATCTTTGCATGAAAAAAATATGGATTGCCGCTTTTCTCCCGATTTTACTTTTTGCCTGTAAAGGGAATAACCATAATGGCAGGTTAGCTGAGGATGCTGTATCTCAGGAATTTTTAGCTACCGATTCGGTTTCGGGAAGCAAAATCAGTAAAACCTCAGAAATGCGTTTTCGGGTAAAGAATGTCCAGAATACAAAGGAGAAACTCAGTGAAGTGATTCAGTATGAAGGTGGATTTCTGGTTGAAGCATCAACCCAGAGCAATATTGTTGAAAATGAAAAGGTTGCTTACAGCATTGATTCTTTATTGGAATTGAATTCTTACCGTACTGACGGATTAGTGATTGCCAGAATACCCGCAGACCGTCTGGATGACTTTACTTCAAAGGTTGTGAAAATGGCTGTCTTTGTCGATTTCCAATCAATAAGAATGGAAGACCTCAGCGGAACATTTAAGGAGAATTCACGTAAAACTGCAGCTCAGAAAAAAGCGACTGCTGGGATGAATAAATTACCGCAGAATCAGGCACAGGTTATTGACAAAAAACTGCAAATTGAAGAACGTACCATAGCGCAGCAGGAGGCCAATCGTCAAATTAACGCAAAAGTTGCCTACAGCACGATTACCTTGAATTTCTATCAGGATAACAAGGTTCAGCGGCTGGTTACTGGAAATGATAAGCTTTCGGCCTATAAACCATCTTTTTTTCAAAGGGTAGGTCTTAACATTGTTGAAGGTTGGAGAATCTTTAAAGAAGTGATTTTGTTTATTACGCAGTTATGGCTGGTCATTCTCGCGCTAATCCTTCTTTATCTCGCTTACCGTCAATACAAGGCGAGGCGCGTCAAATGATTTATTTACCTTCGTCAAAAAGATTAATATGTTAGATATCATCTATCAGGACGAATACCTGATAGCTATAAATAAACCGCATGGCTTATTGGTTCACCGTACCGCGATGGCCAGCGACGCTAAAGAGTTCGCATTACAGCTGCTCCGGGATCAGGTGGGCCGCAAAGTAAGTCCGGTGCACCGGCTTGACAGAAAAACGGGCGGACTGCTCCTGTTTGCCTTCGATAAAGAAAACGAGATTGCTATGCAAAAGCAGTTTATGGAAGGACAGGTGAAAAAGAAATACCTGGCCGTGTTGCGTGGTTATGCGCCTGATAGTATGGATATTGACTATCCGCTCATGAAAGATAACGGCGTTATTCAAGGTGCATTCACCTCATTTGTAACTTTAAAAAGAGCAGAGCTGGATATTCCGTTTGGGAAACATCTGACTTCCAGGTATTCCCTGGTGGAAGCTAGCCCGACAACAGGCAGAATGCACCAGCTTCGGAAACACTTTGCACATATATTTTATCCGATTATCGGAGACCGGAAACACGGTTGTAATAAACAGAATAAGTTTTTTAAAGAGCAATGGGAGATGACGACAATGTTGCTGCATGCCTCTGAACTGAATTTCGTTCATCCGGTAAGTGGTATGCCGATAGCACTTAAAGCCGCTGTACAGCCTGAATTCGGCGCTGTCCTGGAAATGATGAAATTCGTATAGGGTTAGGCTGCAACAATTCCTTGCCGAAATTGTTAGTATATAAATTTATTACAGATGAAAGCAGTTCATTCCTATGCGGCCCAGGCAGCAGATCAGCCTTTGGCTCCTTATTCTTTAGATCGCCGGGAGCCGGGGTCCAATGATGTTGAAATTAAGATATTGTATTGTGGTGTATGTCATTCGGATATTCACACAGCAAGAAATGAATGGGGTGGTACAATGTACCCTGTAGTTCCCGGACATGAGATTGTGGGTAAGGTTAGCCGCGTGGGCGACCAGGTTACGCAGTTTAAAGTCGGCGACACAGTTGGAGTTGGCTGTTTTGTAGACTCTTGCGGACATTGTCAGAATTGTGATGAAGATAATGAGCAGTATTGTGAAAATGGAAACTCGCAAACTTATAATTCCCTTTTACAAGACAAAAAAACGATCACTTATGGTGGCTATTCAAGTCATATTGTCGTGACTGAAAAGTTTGTACTTCGCGTATCCGATAAACTTCCCCTGGAAAAAGTTGCCCCCCTTTTATGTGCCGGCATTACAACTTATTCCCCGCTAAAACACTGGAACGTAAAAAAAGGAGATAAACTGGCAGTTGTTGGACTGGGAGGCCTCGGACATATGGCTGTTAAGATCGCAGCCTCAATGGGTGCTGAGGTTACAGTTTTAAGCAGGTCAAAAGGTAAGGAGAAAGACGCCCAGCAACTTGGCGCGCATCATTTTGAATTAACTACCGATCCGGAAAATATGAAAAAACTGGCGAACAGTTTCAACTTTATTATTGATACGGTTTCCGCAGAACATGACTATAATGAATACCTGTCCTTACTGAAAACTAACGGTGTAATGGTATTACTTGGCGTACCACCGACTCCTGCTGATGTACATGCGTTTAATTTAATTGGTGGCAGAAGAAGTTTAGTCGGATCACTGGTCGGTGGAATCAGGGAAACTCAGGAAATGCTGGATTACTGTGCTGAACATCAAATTACTTCAGATGTGGAAATGATATCGATAGATCAGATCAATGAAGCTTATGAAAGGACACTTAAGGGTGATGTGCATTATCGATTTGTAATTGATATGGCCTCCCTGAATTAGTCCTGATTCAGGATCTTATCAGCATATAAAAAGGCAGCTCACCAATTGTGAGCTGCCTTTTTATATGCTGTTTGATTTTCTATTACGCCGATTGAAGATTATTTTACTTTTTCAAAAAGGAGTTCTGGTTCGTTGGTTGTGATATAGTCTGCACCTGTTTTAAGCATCTCATCCATAACTGCGGCATCATTCACTGTCCATACATTAATAGCGAGCTTATGTGCTTTCGCAGATTTAACCCAGTCCGGGTTCTTCTGCAAAACCGAATAGTGATAATCCAGCCCGAAGAAATGATCTGCAGCAAGTTCATCTGGGGATTTATCGCCTTTCAAGTAAGATACTTTTGCATATGGTGCGAGTTTAATAACTTCTTTACAGGCTGCATAGTCGAAACTGATATATTCGACCCAAGCCTCAGCTTTAAGTTTTCTAATGATTTTCAAAGCTTCGTGTGTGAGCTGAATTGAACGTTCAGGACTAACCACAGACGGTTTGATCTCCAGAATTAATTTGGTAGTTTGCTGATTCATACCCGCTTTAAGGAAATTCTCCAGCTGAGGTAGTGGTTCGCCATCTTTCAAACGGACAGTATTCAGTTTTGCCGCGTCACTTTTCTCCATTGATACACCTTGTATTTCGGGATCATGATTAACGAAAATTACGCCATCAGCGGATAAATGCACGTCAAATTCAGATCCGTAGCATCCTAGTTTTACGGCTTCTTTTAATGCAGCAATTGAGTTCTCCGGCGTTCCCATTTTTTTCCATGCACCACGGTGGGCTATTACTTTATTGCGGTTAAACTCATCTGCCAGCAGGGTGTAGTTTTCGGTATACTGCTGACCACCTTTACCGGCTGTGATGGAAATTTCAAGATTCTTAGGGCTTTTTTTTAGTGTAGCGGCTTTTACAACAAGCTCTCCGGACTTATTTATCTCGACGGAGCTTGCATCGCGGCCGCTGATTTTAAATTGTTTTAAAGGCTTGCCTTTGGCTGTCATCACCTGACCGATGTTGGCCTGCTTGTCGGAATAGGTGTACCCGGTTAAATAAATCATAGGCTGTTGTGCAAATGTAAAGGACACGGCTGCTAATTGGAATGCTAATACGGATAGGATCTTTTTCATAGAACTAAATTAAACAATTTGATTAAATTCAGGGCCTCTGAAGTACTAAAGAGACACTAATGCGCAAAACTAAAAGTTCAGTATAAGCTGTAAAGTAATTCTATATTAACAAATGGTTTATAAAACAGAATTATGAAAGTTTAAAGTCAAATCCTGTAATTTATTCGCTGAACTGGCACCTATCTTTGTGGAAACAAATGAATATGACAACAGCAAATTCTTTAGAAACCCTTTCTTTACCAGTATTGGGGATGACTTGTGCGGGTTGTGCAGTTAGCGTTCAGTCTATGCTTGCTGAGCAGCCTGGGATATCGAGTGCAGAGGTCAACTATGCTACTCAGGAAGTAACAGTTGCCTATAATTCCGAAATTATACAGCCTGAACAGTTTAAAAAAGTATTACAATCTGTCGGTTATGATCTTATTCTTGATCAGGTTTCAGGTAAGGAAAAGCAACAGGATATTCAGCGTGAACAATTTCAAGCCTTAAAAAAACGCACTATTTATGCGGCCGCTTTGACCTTTCCGGTAGTTGTACTGGGTATGTTTTTGATGGATATGCCCAATGCAAATTATATAATGCTTGTTTTTACTGCCCCGGTTTTATTCGTCTTTGGCAGAAGCTTCTTTATTAATGCCTATAAACAAGCCAGGCACGGTAAAGCAAACATGGATAGTCTTGTAGCACTGAGTACCGGTATCGCATTTCTTTTCAGTTTGTTTAATACTTTCTATCCTGAATTCTGGCACAGCAGAGGGATGCACCCGCATGTTTATTATGAGGCAGCTGCGGTGGTGATTGTTTTTATCATGCTAGGTAAATTGCTGGAGGAAAACGCGAAATCTAACACTTCATCTGCCATAAAAAAATTGATTGGTCTGCAACCGCAGACGGTTGTTTTGGTTGATGGTAATGGTCAGGAGCAGGAAATTCAAGTCTCTGCAGTTAAACAGGGTGATATACTGCGTGTTAAGCCGGGTGACAAGATTCCCGTAGATGGAAAAGTTTCTTCTGGAAACTCTTACGTTGATGAGAGTATGATTAGCGGTGAACCAGTAGCTGTGTTTAAAGAAGAAGGTAAGCAGGTTTTTGCAGGTACAATTAATCAAAAAGGAAGTTTTCAGTTTGTCGCTGAAAAGGTTGGTGCAGAAACGTTGCTTGCACAGATTATTAAAATGGTGCAACAGGCTCAGGGATCTAAAGCCCCGGTTCAAAAGTTAGTCGATAAAATTGCCGGCATTTTTGTCCCGGTCGTCTTATTAATCGCGATATGTACGCTGGGAGCCTGGTTGCTCTTTGGAGGAGAGTATAAACTTAGCCAGGGCTTACTCGCCATGGTGACAGTGCTGGTTATTGCATGTCCGTGTGCATTAGGACTGGCAACACCCACCGCTATTATGGTTGGGATAGGAAGAGGTGCTGAAAATGGTATTCTAATTAAAGATGCCGAAGCTTTAGAATCAGGTCACAAAATTGACACTCTTATTCTGGATAAAACCGGTACAATTACATTGGGTAAACCTTTAGTTACGGATGTTAAAATATCTGATAACCAGATGGTGAATTCTGATACTTTGCTTGGTATTCTTCTGGCGGCGGAGCAGCAATCAGAACACCCGCTTGCAACTGCAATTGTTAATGATCTGCGTAATAAAAAAGTTGTTGCGGCTCGGGTGTCTGACTTCAAAAGTATTACTGGAAAAGGTGTAGAGGTTATTGCAGATGGTCTGAAATATACTGTAGGAAGTCATAAGATCTTAAAACCGGAGATGCACATTCCTGAAAAACTGCAAACTGCGGTAATCAATTATCAGTCCGAAGCGGCAACGGTAATATATCTGCATAATGGCAAGGAATTATTACTCGTGCTCGCTGTAGCGGATCAATTGAAGGAGGGGGCCGCCGATGCGATCACTTTATTAAGGAAACAGGGAATCGAAATTCATATGCTCACCGGTGATAATGCATTTACAGCTGGAGCGGTCGCAAAGATGGCTGGTATTACTCATTTCCAGGCGGATTTGATGCCTTCCGATAAGGCAGATTTCGTAAGGAAACTTCAAAAGGAAGGCCGCATTGTCGGAATGGCCGGTGATGGAATTAATGATAGTGAAGCGCTTGCGCAGGCTGATCTTTCCATAGCAATGGCTCAGGGTTCGGCTATTGCTATCGATGTGGCTAAGTTGACTATAATCTCCTCTGATCTGCGCCAGATTCCTAAAGCACTGAAGTTATCGGGTGCAACAGTAAGAACAATCAAACAGAATCTGTTTTGGGCATTTATTTACAATTTGATTGGCATACCTTTGGCTGCCGGTATTTTATATCCTTTTAATGGCTTTTTGCTTAACCCGATGATCGCAGGAGCTGCAATGGCATTGAGTTCGGTTTCTGTTGTTGTCAACAGTCTCCGTTTAAAATTAATTAAACTTTAAATTCAAGAAAAATGGACACATTACAATTTAAAACAAATATTAAATGCGGCGGATGTATCGCAACTGTTAAGCCTCACCTGGATCAGCTTGCTGGTGTGAAAAACTGGGAGGTGGATACACTTGCCGCTGACAAAATACTGACCGTGGAAGCTTCAGGGGAAGTTAAAGATTCCGACATTATAAATACCTTGAGTACTGCAGGTTTCAACGCGGAAAGAATCTGATATGCAGCTCCATATTAAAAATATGGTTTGTGACCGTTGTATCCTGATTGTGGGACAACAACTTAAACAGCTTGGTTTCGAAATTGAACAGATTTCATTAGGCCTTGTAAATGTTGAACCTGAACCAAATCAGCAACAGCGTATTCAGATAGCCTCTGCTATGCAGGTGCTAGGTTTTGAACTGATAGACAAAGAGAAGGACAAGCTGACCGAACAGATTAAAAATCAGGTAATTTCAATCATTCATCAAAGTCCTTTAAATGAGTTGAAACAAAGCCCTGCCCAGTTGGTAGCAGAACGCCTTAACAAGGATTATGCTTATTTGAGCAGGTTGTTTTCCGAAATTGAAGGGACCACGATCGAAAAATACATCATTCAGCAGAAAGTCGAGAAAGTTAAAGAGCTGCTCGAATATGGTGAATATAATCTTAGTGAGATAGCGTTTCAAATGGGTTATAGCAGCAGTGCACATCTATCAACCCAGTTTAAAAGTGTAACAGGTCTTAGCCCGAGCAAATACAAGGCATTACCGCCAGGTAAACGTAAACCTCTCGATCAGGTTATTTAATAAAAACCGGCATATACTGCCGGTTTTTATGTTTTTAATCCGTTCACATCCTTTCGTGTAAAGTAATTGAACTCATTTTATAAATTTTTCTGACATTTTTCCAAATTGATTGTTGTAACAAGGGGCAGGGAATAAACCCAGTTAGCCTTCAAATCAATAGTCCATGAATAAATTTGATGCGATTGTAATCGGGGCGGGTCAGGCTGGTGTTCCGCTCGCCAAGAAATTGGCTGCTGCGGGCTGGAAAACAGCGTTAATAGAAAAAAGAGCAATAGGCGGCACTTGTATAAACGATGGATGCACGCCGACTAAAACCATGATTGCTTCAGCTAGAATGGCGTATATGGCTGGAAGAAGTGATGAGCTCGGTATCCATATTCCCGAATATAGAGTTGATTTTAAAGCGATCATGGACCGTAAATCCACCATCGTAAAGCAGTTTCGTGAAGGTGCAACCAAAGGTCTTGAAGAAACTAAGAATCTTACCGTTATTTATGGTACTGCCAGATTTGTCGACCCCCATACACTTTATGTGGATAAAAATGACGGTTCTTTCGAAAACTATACAGCGAAAAAGATTTTTATCAATACAGGTTGTACGCCTTTTATTCCAGATATTGATGGTTTGAAGGAGATCCCATATCTGACTTCTACTACTTTACTTGAAATTAAAGAAGTTCCTGAACATTTGCTGATTATCGGTGCTGGCTATATCGGTCTGGAGTTTGCGCAGTTGTTTCGCAGATTAGGCTCCCAGGTGACTATAGTCGAAAAGTCTAATAGGCTGATGCCAAAGGAAGATGATGATATTTGTACGGTTATGAGTGACATTTTTGATCAGGATGGTATTCGCGTATGGACGGAAACGCAGGTAGAGTCTTTAAGTCTTAAATTAGGAAAAGTGCATGTAAAACTCGACGGTGGAGGTAAAGGGCCTGCGAGTTTAAACTGCAGCCATGTCCTTGTGGCCTCTGGTAGAACGCCTCAAACCGCCGCTCTCGGACTGGAAAATACAGGGGTCGTATGTGACGAAAAAGGATTTATTAAAGTCAATAAGCGTTTGCAAACAGCCGAGCAACATATTTATGCACTAGGTGATGTGAAGGGCGGCCCGGCTTTTACGCATATTTCTTATAATGACCATCTGGTGATCACGGAAAATCTATTGAATGGTCGTCACAAAGATATCAGTAAACGTATGATCCCTTATTGTATGTTTACAGACCCACAGTTAGGCAGGGTCGGAATGAATGAAAGTCAGGCAAAAGAAGCCGGAATAGACTATCTTGTAGCAAGCATCCCCATGAAAAATGTAGCCCGGGCAATCGAGAGTGCAGAAACTCGGGGTTTAATGAAAGCGATTATTGATAAAAAAAGCCGCCGTATTCTCGGGGCAGCAATAATTGGTGAGCAGGGCGGCGAGATTATGACGGTGCTGCAAATGGCAATGATGGGAAAGATTACCGCCGATGAGATCAGGAGCGGAATTTTTGCACATCCTTTATATAGTGAATCTTTAAATAATTTATTTATGTCTGTATAACAAATGATTAAGGTAGAAAACCTAGTTAAATACTTTAATAATGAGGCTGCAGTTAATCAGGTCAGTTTTGAAATCGCCGAAGCAGAAAACCTAGTCCTGCTCGGTACAAGCGGTTGTGGCAAGACAACAACTCTTCGAATGATTAACCGTTTACTGGAACCCGATAGCGGCCGTGTATGGATACAGGGTACTGATACTAGTTTACAGGACCCTTCGAAATTGCGCAGGGGCATTGGATATGTGTTACAACACCACGGTCTCTTTCCTCACTTTACTGTTGCAGAAAATATTGCAGTTGTGCCAAAGCTTCTGAACTGGAAAGAGGACGCCATCAGGAAACGTACATTTGAACTGCTGGAAAAATTACGGCTGCCAGCGCAGATTGCGGGACTTTATCCGCAAAATTTGAGCGGCGGCCAGCAGCAAAGGGTCGGACTTGCCCGCTCATTAATGGTGAATCCGCCTGTGCTGCTTATGGACGAGCCTTTTGGAGCACTTGATGCTTTGACACGCAGAGACATTCGCGTGGAATTCCGGCAACTGGAAGAGTTGAAAAACAAAACGATCCTGATGGTTACGCATGATGTTCAGGAGGCTTTTGAACTGGGTGACAGGATCTGCCTTATGGATAAAGGTGAAATTCAGCAGATTGGGACGGCAATGGACTTGTTGTTTAATCCGGCAAATGCTTTTGTCCGCAGTTTTTTTAGTGACCAGCGAACGCAGCTTGAATTCAAGACGGTAATGCTTACTGATTTATTCACCAGCAGGGGTGTTCCGTCTAAAGTTTCAGTTTGGGATGTATTGGAAAACCGAACAGATGCCGGTGCGGAAATACCGGAACTGCCCGATATTTTAACTGCTTTTGAGAATTTTAAACGGCGATAAGATGGGTCAGGTTTTAGATTTTTTTAATTTCATACAGCAGCAGTCCGGTAAATTACTCAGTCAGACATTAGCTCATATAGGTCTGACGATGATATCGCTGGTCCTAGCCATTTTAATTGCTGTACCAGTGGGTATATGGATTAGCAGAAAGCCGAAATTTGCTGGCGGTGTTTTAGGGGTCGCTGGTGTTCTGCAGACAATTCCGAGTATTGCCTTACTTGGAATTCTTATCCCTATACTGGGAATCGGTCCAAGGCCGGCCATTTTCGCATTGTTTCTTTATGCGTTACTTCCGATAGTCAGAAATACATATACCGGCCTTGTGGGTGTTAGTCCAATTGTTATCGATGCAGCAAAAGGAATGGGGATGAATAATTTACAGATTTTATTTAAAGTGGAACTTCCTCTGTCATTTGAAGTGATTATGGCTGGTGTGAGAACGGCCACTGTGATTAATGTTGGTGTGGCCACGCTCGCAGCTTACATTGCAGCAGGCGGTCTGGGCGAATTTATCTTTGGAGGGATAGCCCTTAATAATACAAATATGATTCTCGCTGGCGCAATACCAGCGGCTCTTCTTGCTATTTTACTGGATTTTATGCTGTCAAGGGTGCAACGCTTCCGCTTAAAAAAGGTGGTGCTCTGGAAAGCTGCACTGCCAGTAATCATACTTATGCTGTCCTCTTTTTATCTCCTGCCCACTAAGCTTGGAGGAAGATTACTGGCTGGTTTTACGCCAGAGTTCATGGGAAGGGAGGACGGTTACATTGGCCTCAAATCTTTATATCACTTGGATATGGAGACCGTCGTGATTAGCGATGCGGTTATGTATAAGGCTGCAAGAGACAAGCATTTGGATGTGATTAGCGGTTATAGTACAGATGGCAGATTAAAAGCTTATAGTTTGATTACACTCGAAGATGATTTAAATCTCTTTCCTGCCTATCAGGCTGCTCCATTAATTAGAGAGGATGTGCTCTTGAAGTTTCCGGGATTGGAAGCTGTACTCAATGAGTTATCGGGGAAAATCAGCGAAGCGGCAATGACCGAAATGAATTATAAAGTTGACCAACTCAAACAAAGCCCTGAGAAAGTTGCTTTAGACTTTATGGTTTCCAATAATTTGTATAAAAAGCCGAGGCCATTAAAAGCAGGCCGGGTTCCGGCACTTACCGTGAGGATTGGGAGTAAAATCTTCGGAGAACAGTATATTCTTGCACAGATATACCGTATTTTAATTCTGGGAAATACGGATTTTCTGGTGGAAACTAAAACGGGGCTGGGCGGTACTAAGATTTGTTTCGATGCTTTGCAAAACAAACAGATTGATTTTTATCCTGAATATACTGGAACAGGTTTATTGGTCGTTTTGCAGCCAGATAAGCAGACGCGTGAGCGCCTACGTACAGATATTCCAGCTACGCGAAACTATCTCGACCAGGAGTTTCATAGGAAATATGCTTTAAAATGGCTTAAACCTATAGGATTTAATAACACTTATGCGCTAATGATGCGGAAGGAACAAGCCGCTGAATTAGGTATTAAAACAATAACAGACTTAACTAACCAAACCAAAAATTAAGCAAATGTCTCCAAATGAAAAATTTATGGCCGTCCGTTCTACAACGGAACGGATATGCTCAGCATTGGAAAAGGAAGACTATGTAGTACAGCCAGTGGTGGATGTAAGTCCTCCTAAATGGCATCTGGGCCATACTACCTGGTTTTTTGAAACTTTCGTCCTTTCCGTGCACGCTAAAGACTATCAACATTTCCATTCAGGTTATGATTATGTTTTTAATAGTTACTATGAAAATGCTGGTGCCCGTGTAATCAGGACAGATCGTGGTAACCTGAGCAGACCAACTGTGGATGATATTTTTTTGTATCGCCGGTATGTAGATCAGGCCATGTTAAAATTGCTGGAAAATGCAGGTTCTGATGTGTTGGATTTGGTTCAACTCGGGCTTAATCATGAGCAGCAGCATCAGGAATTACTATGGTATGATATTAAATACATTCTCGGGCACAATCCATTATTTCCCGCATATGGCGAAAACCATATTGAGAAAAACTTGAAAGGTGAAAATCCTGGCTGGGTTCGTAGTGAAGCCGGTGTTTACGAAATAGGTAATACCGGTGAAGGATTCTATTTTGATAATGAACTGGGGCGGCATAAAGTGTATGTACGGGAGTTTGAGATCTCGACTGCACTGGTAACTAACAAGGAATATGTAGAATTTATAGCTTCAGGCGGATATCGGGATTTCAATCTCTGGCACGCGGAAGGTTGGGACTGGGTAAAGCTACAAGGTATAAAGGCACCGCTTTACTGGTATGAGGTCGACGGGGAGTGGCAGCGATATGGATATTCTGGTTTGGAAAAATTAGACCTGGATCAGCCGGTGAGCCATATCAGCTATTTTGAAGCGTATGCATTCGCTGCCTGGAAAGGGATGCGTCTTCCAACTGAGTTTGAATGGGAGGTCGTATCTTCCCGGGTTAACTGGGGTATGCTTTGGGAATGGACGTCAAGTGCCTATTTGCCTTACCCTGGTTTTTCTAAAGCTCCTGGTGCTCTAGGAGAATATAACGGTAAATTCATGGTCAATCAGCAGGTACTGCGGGGCGCATCAATTGCTACTGCTGACGGGCATAGCAGGAACACATACAGGAATTTTTTTCACGCTGATCTGCGCTGGATGTTCAGCGGGATCAGACTGGTTAGATAATTTATGAATCAATTTTTAAAAGAAGTTTTAAGCGATCTTAGTCAGACACCTAAATGTCTGAATTCTAAATACTTTTATGATGAAACCGGCGATCGTATTTTTCAGCAAATCATGGATTGTCCTGAATATTACCCGACAAATTGTGAAATGGAAATCTTTCGGGAGAATAGTACCGAACTTGCTACTGCACTGAAAAATGGATTTTCGGACTTTGACCTGATTGAACTGGGAGCAGGGGACGCAACGAAATCGAGTTATTTATTGAAGGAGTTGATTGAGATGAAAGCAGATTTCACGTACATGCCGATTGATATTTCCTCCAGTATGATCGAATATCTCGATGAACATCTTCCACAGGACATTCCCGGATTAAGGGTTCATGGTTTAAATGGCGAATATTTTGAGATGCTCAAAAAGGCAAATCAGATTTCATCAAAAAGAAAGGTCGTATTAATGCTTGGCGGAAATATTGGAAATGAAAGTCCGGAAAATGCAGTGGCTTTTTGTCGGCAGATTAGGGAAACACTGAATTCTGGCGATCTGGTTCTTGTTGGTTTCGACTTAAAGAAACATCCAAGAACAATACTTGCTGCTTATAATGATGCTGCAGGTTTTACACGTGAGTTTAACCTGAATCTTTTGCATCGTATTAATAAAGAATTAGGCGGCAATTTTAATGTATCAGATTTTGAGCATTATCCATGTTATGATCCTGGATCGGGAGCCTGCAAAAGCTATCTAATTAGTCGTACTAACCAGAAAGTATATATTGGCGATCGGCATTTTGAATTTCAGGAACATGAGGTCATTTACATGGAAATTTCTCAAAAATACAGTATAGCGCAAACGGAGGAGATGGCAGTAGAAACAGGGTTTAAGCCTATTCAGCATTTCTTTGATCATAAAAAATGGTTTCTGGACACAGTCTGGCAATGTATATAATGTAGAAAGGAAAAGGAGGGGAAACCCTCCTTTTTTATGCAGTAAGATTTCTTGTTAAATAAAAAAAGCCCCGCAAATCTTGCGGGGCTTTTTTTATAGGATGAATCTCAGCTTAGTATAAAGTGAATTCTACCCTTCTGTTTTTCTGACGTCCGTCAGCAGTTTTGTTAGATGCAATTGGTTGGTTTGGACCATAACCTGTTGCTTCAATACGTGATGCGTTAGCACCTTGAGAAACTAAGTAAGCTTTTACTGATTCTGCTCTTTCTTTAGATAAACGTAAGTTTAAAGCCATTGAACCTGTGTTGTCAGTATGACCAGCTAATTTCAAGCTAAAGTTTTTCTCAACTAATAAAGCTGCTACTCTGTTTAGCGTGGTATACGAACTAGAACGGATTGTTGCTTTACTTAAGTCAAACTCCAGGTTTTTAATTGCTTCATCAACTACTTTACGATCTGCTTCAGTAATGATTACTTTTTCTGTCACAACTGGTCTTGGTTGTTTTAAAGGACAACCTGCACCGTCAACAACTGTGTTTGGAGGAGTTCCAGGACATTTGTCAAATTTGTTAGCAACACCATCATTATCGTCATCAGCTAAATCTCTTGCATATTGCTCCTGATCTCTTAATCTGTTCTGCTCAGCAGTTGACAATGCTCTTCTTAACTCAGCGCTTTCTGCTGCACTTTCTTCGCGAATAGCTGCAATTGCACTATAGTTCTGTAATTGAGATGTGCCTTTTTTACCTAAAGCGATCTCAACACCTGCATGGGCATAAGAGAACCTGTCATTTGCTCCACCACGCACACCGTCAAAATTGTCGGTTTTCATAAAGTTAACTGTATAACCTAAGTCAATGTTTACACCTTTAGATACACCGAATTTAAAACCTGCACCTACAGGGATAAACCAGTTTTCTTTGTATCCTGTGCTTGCACCGTTAGGAGCATCTGTATTTGCACTTGATGACATGTAACCAGCACCAGCTGTTAAATATGGAGATAATACATTACGTTTTTGATTCAGGCTCATGTTCGCAATCGTGAAATTCGCGCTTAAAGCTGCCGACCAGTCGATACGTGTTTCAAATCCGCTGTTTCTTTCTGCAGCCGTTGCACCAGCACCCAATCCATTTGGTCTGAATCCTTTTACTTTACCAGCAAGGAAATCTGCCTGGACACCAAATCCTGGAAGGATTTGCTTCTTAATATAACCTCCGTAACCCCAGCTCTCTTGCGGAGTTGCGAAATTGCCGTTTGATCTGCTGTTGAACGGAGTGTAGTGCGTTAACATACCACCATTTAATCCGATTGACCAAGTGCGGAAATCTTTTTTGTTAAAGCGAGCAGTGGAGTCAGACGTTCCGTCCTGAGCAAACACTGATGTTGATAATCCAATTAAGGATAAAAACAGTGCGGATTTTGTAATTCTTGAATTCATTTTTTCTATAATTAGATATTAAATTTTCAGTAGTTAACTGATCGATTAACACTTAGTAATAACCTTGCCAAAGCTTAATTAATTTCATTTTACTATTGAATTTATTGTAAATGAGGTTGTTACGTTAACCTTGATTCTATGTTAAATTTCAGATCATTTATAATTACTACTCAAATAAGTGTATAGTTTTCGATACAAAACGGCTATTTTGAGCTTGCATTGGTGCTATGAGACTATAATTAGATCACATGAGAATAAATAATAAGGATCTGGATATATCTTTATAATGGTCCATAACGTTATTAACTGAGGTTTTATAATATAATGCTCAAGGAAGATTAATGATTATCTTTCACGAAGGAAATAACACATAAATAATTTGACTATGCTGCTGCAGGAATTACTAAAAACAAAAACCAAAGGGAATCACGATCAACTGGAGGAGCTGATGTTTGTTCACGAAATAATGAATAAAACGTTGAGTCTCGAACAATATAAAACTTTGCTTGCTACTAACTACTTGGTTCATGCTAATTTAGAGTCTAAAGTTCACCTGGCTCTAGACGAAAATACAGCTAAACAGGTAGGTGCTGACCAGCGATATAAACTATCATCATTGATTGAAGATCTGAAAGAGGCGGGTATATCCAAAGATGAACTTGATCAGATTAACATCAACGTACCGCACAATGAATATAGTCCCGCTGCCGCATTGGGAGCTATGTATGTGCTTGAGGGTGCAACAATGGGTGGTCAGGTTATTCAGAAAAAATTGAGGGCAACCCCGGCTTTCGAAGGTTTAAATCTTAATTATTACACAATTTATGGTGATAATCTGATGCCTAACTGGAAAAGTTTTGTTGGAGTTTTAAATACTGCTGTACCGGAATCTGATTACCAACAGGTAATAGATAGCGCATCTGAGACTTTTAGGTTTATCGCAACGGTTTCTCAGCTTGTGAATACTACATTAGTATAACTTACAATACATTAGGGGGGGAGCCTACTTAAAGGCTGATGCCTTAGAGTATATAAGGTTCACCTTTTTCAGCAATGACTGCAGTATAGCCAGCTGCTTCTATAGCGCTGGCAAGACTGCTTAAACTGCTGTCCTCACCATGAACCAAAAACACCTTTTTTAACTGATTAGGGTCCTGGCCAACTATATTACTCATCAGGTCATCATGATCTCCATGACCACTCAGCAAATCTGTCTTTTTGATAGTTGCGTAAACACTCAGATCACGGTGGCGTAGGCGGACTATAGAATCGCCGCGAAGTAATCTGTGACCAAGTGTTCCCTTTGCACAGTAACCGATAAATAGAATTGTACAGTAGTAATTCTGAATGTTATGATAAAGATGATCCTGTATCCGTCCCCCTTCAAGCATGCCCGCAGAAGATATAATTATACAAGGTTCATGATAATTGGAAATAGAAATGCTTTCGCGTTTATCCTGTACATATGAAAGTGAATCAAATTCAAATTCATCTCCTGAGCGATGGTAAAAATCTTGAGCTTCATCATTTAACAGTTGATGATGCTTACGGTAAACGTCCGTCGCAAATTCGGCAAGAGGACTATCTACAAAGATCTTTACCGGAGGCAGCTCCCCGGAACTGAAAAGCTTATTCAGTGTAAATACCAAGGCCTGTGTTCTTCCGATACTAAATGCGGGTATAATAAGCCTGCCTGGGAATTTTATGCAGGTTTCCTCAATAATATCTTTGAGTTTGGCTGTGATTGTAGTGTCCTTACTATGTATTCTGCCGCCATAAGTAGATTCTGTAACCAGATAATCCACTGCCGGCAATGGTTGTGGGTCAACTAGAACAGGGTAGTTTCTACGACCGACGTCGCCAGTGAAAGCAATTTTCTTTGTTACGCCTTGTTCTTCTATTTCCAAAACTACTGCTGCTGCCCCCAATAAATGACCTACCGGGATGAATTGCAGGCTAATTCCCTGTCTGATCTGAAATATTTTATGGAAACCGATTGTAATGAAGCGTTCCACAGTATCCATTACATGTTTATGAAGATAAAGCGGTTTTGGGCCTGATCCTGATCTTTTCCCACGTGATCTCTTTTGTTGTTTACTCAAAAAGATATTAACAGAATCCATTAACAGTAATTCAGTAAGATCAGCGGTAGGTGGGGTACAAAGAATTTGTCCGTTAAACCCCATCCTTAGCAAGGTGGGTAGATTTCCTGAATGGTCTATATGTGCATGCGTTAATATAACTACATCTATTGACGCAGGATTAAATGGAAAGTATTGATTTTCTTCCTGAAATGTATCTCTCTCATAGTCCAGACCGCAATCTACTAGTATACTGTAATCTCCTACTTCCAGCAGGTGCATACTTCCTGTCACCTGTTTCGCAGCGCCCCATATCGTTAAATTCATCTATTCTAATCGTTTTACAATTAAATCTCCACCCTGAAAAAGGGAAAAAAGATTAGCAATATAATGTTTTATTGCTTTAGGTTGTTTTATTGGCAATTAGAAACTATATATCTTGTTGGTTGACAAGGTCATGTAAATTTAATCGAAATTTATAATTAAGTTCAGTCTTCAGACGGACGCTATCAATAATTTTCCAACTGTTTTTTTGAGGAATAAATTGAGGGAGAAGAAGTCCGGACCTCTTCGCTGCAGCGGTATAGAAGGACGTACGGTCAGGGTGTTCGGGAGAACATGCATGGTAAACCCCACCGTATTTTGCCTGACTGATTATACTGGTCAAAATGCCAATGCAATCATCTAAGCAGATCATGTTAACCGGAGAAAGCCCATTCGGGATATTAGTTTTACCAGCAAAAAATCGACCGGGGTCTCTTCCCGGCCCAAAAAGGCCTGCAAAGCGAACTATTGTAGTTCTGAAATCAGTTGACGAGGTTAAATTTTGCTCTGCTTCCAGTATAATCTTACCTGAGGCTGTTTCAGGAGCAGGCATATCATTTTCATCAAGCTGTTTGTTGTTATCCTGAAATACCGAAGTGGAGCTGATGAAAATAAATTCCCGGACACGACCCTTTGCTGCTGAATCGGCAACCTTTTTTATTTTTGCTGCGTACTGCTGCTGAATGATCGGGTCTTTTTTGGGAGGAATGCAGCAAATTAATATATCGCTCTTAAAAAAATCAAGATCTATATCAGGAGCTTCTTCATTTAAATTCAGCAGATAGGGGGCGATACCGGCATCCTGCAACGCGATCTTTTTTTCCGGAGTTGTGGTCGAGCCTTTCACTGTGTAACCTTTTTCGACCATCGACTCCGCGAAAGGGAACCCGAACCAGCCACAGCCAAGCACGCTGATTGTTTTTCTATTTGAAGACATATTTTACGGAAGACTTGATAAAAAAAAAAAGGGATAATGCGTCGCATTATCCCTTTTTTCAATAAGTTATTCTTAAAGAACAGTTACATTAGAAGCCTCAGGGCCTTTTTTACCGTCGTTTAATTCGAACTCTACATTGTCACCTTCATTCAATTCTCTGAATGAATCGCCTGCAATCGCAGAAAAATGCACGAAAATATCTTTTCCTCCATCTTCTGGAGTGATAAAACCAAACCCTTTTGCAGAATTAAACCATTTTACTTTTCCTGTTGTACGCATATTATTATTATAAATTTCGCTGTGAAAATAATGAATTGAATATTAATATCCAAAATCTAAATTTCTAATTTGATAATTAGACTTTGATTTAAATAATACTATCCGATTATCGGAATCCGATTTCATATAGAATTAAATTTTCAAAAAATGATGTTTTCAAGAACAGCAGCCTGCCTATAGTTGTTGTTAGCTACATATTTATGATTAATAGTTAGCTATGAGAACACCAGATAAAAACGCAGAACAAAAACATGTAAGGAAAAATATGTTAGAAAATGGTCATGATGAATCAACCAATCTAGGGCTAGATGCAGATGATTCTTCGTCAGGCAATGAACTTCTCAAAAATCTAAATTCCGATAATGACAGAATTTCCGGAAATCCTGATGGTGAAGATGACAGACATGATACTTCCGAGATTCCGGGCAGCTCACCATTGCAAGATAAATAAGAGAAAAAATAATCCAGCGGTGCCGTTTGGCATAGTTTTGGTAAATTGGATCTTGTAATATAAAATAATAAATTATGAGAAAGATACTTGCCATAGCTACTGTAGCATTGATGTTTGGTGCCTGCAGTAACGCTAAGAAAGAAGAAGCTATTAAAATAGCTACTATAAAAGCTGTAAAAGACAGTATCAGATTAGATAGTTTTAAAAGAGCAGATTCAGAAGCGAAGTTACAGGCTGCTAAAATAAAAGAGGAAAAACGTGTACTGATGCTTGCTGAAGAAAGGGCTGCAGAGAATGCTCCTGCTGCCAGAATAGCTGAGCCGACTGTACATAGCAGTGCTTCGAACTCTACTTCTACCCAAAATACCAAGAAAAAAGGGTGGAGTAGTGCAGCTCTCGGTACTGTAATTGGTGCGGGAGCCGGCGGTCTTGGGGGAGCCCTTATCGATAAAAAGAAAGGTCGTGGTGCAGCAATCGGGGGAGTTGCCGGTGCAGGCGCAGGTTATTTAATTGGCCGCGGACAGGATAAGAAATCAGGACGCGCGAATTAATACATCGTTTTCTTGGATTTTAAAAAGAATGGGGTTCAATGATAAATTTATCATTGAACCCCATTCTTTTTAAATCTGACTTTGCTCTTCAATCAAAAAAGAGGCATACAATTTCTTGCAGGCCTCTCTTATATCGGTTCAAATATCCGTTAACTATTTCTTCTCAGGAGGTGTGGATACGATTTCACCAAATTCATTTACATATGCCATCATACTTTCCAGGTCACCGCCTGTAGAATTTTGCTGACGTTCTTGTTTACGTTGCTCTTTATCTTCTTTTTTCTTTTGCCTGTTTTTTTCTAGTTGCTTCTTCATGAAGGTAGCCTGAGACTTAGCCATAAATTTCCGTATTTAGTTAAAAAATAACTCTTCTCTGCTATTACTTGTTAAGGCGTTCCATATACAAATCGTAAGGATCGATCTAGCCTGAATAAAATAAAGTTCCTGGACAACAACGGTTGAGGAGTCAGGAGAAATTGAGCCTAACCATTGGGTTGGTTAGCAAGTAGTAAAAGAGAATAGTGTGTTTGTTAATCCGTTTAATGCAAATATACAAAAAATATTTAAATCTTAAAAGAGACAGGGCCGGACGAATTCCGGGAGATTGTGTAGCGCTATATAGATTGACGCCAAAATAGAACGGTGCTGATTTTTCCGTCTATTGTTCTGCATTATTACAAATAAAGTGGAAATAGCTATTAGCTTAGCTTAAGTCAGTTAGCTTTAAATATAAGCACAGCTATAAAATCGGAACAGTGTTTGTTGTTGTTTAATTTTACGTATTTACACTTGAACAAGTTATGAAAAAAAGAATACATGTTTTAGAAGATGATCAGGATATTAGATATATAATTGAGTTTTTGTTAAAAGACGAAGGTTATGAACTGCAATTATCATCGACTTTCGCAGAATTGAAAAGTAAACTGAATGATGGCTTACCTGATCTTTTCATCATTGACGTGATGTTGCCTGATGGAAATGGTATTGAAATTTGTGATGATTTAAAAACTGACATTTTCACAAAACATATTCCTGTAATCGTAATGTCAGCTAATCCTGGAAGTAAGGAGAAAAGTGTGACTGCTAGTGCTGATGACTACATTAGCAAACCCTTTGATCTGGATTACGTAGTTAAAAGGATTGACAGATTGTTATCTACGAAGTTAGCGGGTTAAAATAATTCCTATGATATTTCTGGAAAATGAGCATCTGATAGCTGGATTTAATACAAAAGGAGCTGAATTACAAAAATTAGAACTCAAGTCTACAGGGCTGGATTACCTTTGGAAAGGTGATCCGGCTTATTGGGGTAAATTCAGTCCGGTATTATTCCCTATAGTCGGGGCGTTAAAAAATGATAGTTATATTTTTGAAAATAAAACTTATTCGCTTTCGCGCCATGGTTTTGCCAGGGATAAAGAATTTGAGGTGTCCCGTCCTGCTGATAATGAAATAATTTTTACATTAAGAAATTCAGCCGAAACACTTGTTGTTTATCCTTTTACGTTTGAACTTGCACTACATTATAAATTAGAAGATTCTGGACTTACCTGTACCTATAAGGTAAATAACCCCGGAGAAAAAGAGCTGCTGTTTTCACTTGGTGGCCATCCTGCATTTGCAGTTCCATTTACACCTGATACTTGCTATGAAGATCATTATCTCCTTTTTGACCGGGATGAGGATTTGTTCTTTAATAAAATTGAACACAACTTAATTAGTGATGAGCAAGGTGTGCTGACTTTAAAAGGTAGTAAGTTGCCTTTAAATCACGAGTTATTCAAAGATGATGCGTTGGTTTTCAAATCTCTGAAAAGTGAGAAAATTAGGCTTGCGAATAATAAGAATATCCACGGTCTTGAGTTTCGATTCTCCCAATTTCCGTTTTTTGGTATCTGGGCTACACCCGGTGCTGATTTTGTGTGTCTGGAGCCCTGGTGCGGAGTAGCAGATGGTATTCACCATAATCAGCAACTCAGAGATAAGGAGGGGATTCAAACCTTATCACCAGGCGTTAAGTGGGAAAGAAGCTGGCATGTATCACTATTTTAGTGATCGCATACCAGCTTCTCTTGTTCAGGATTACCAGTTCCTTCTTATAAGGGGCTGATTATATCCATTAGTATACCGGAATGCTGTCCTGATCCTGAATGAATACGTATCGTGGCTTTTTGGAAATCTCTTTCATCTGCTTTGTAAATATTCACGAATTTTTGAGGATTACGGTCTACTAATGGAAACCACGAGCTCTGTACCTGAACCATAATACGGTGTCCTTTTTTAAAGCAGTGTGCTGCGTCTTGCATATCAAATTTGACTGCCGTAGTTTTTCCAGGTTCAATTGCCTCGGGCAAAGAGAAACTGTTTCTATATTTTGCGCGCATTACTTCTCCACGTACCAACTGCTCGAAGCCCCCCATTTTTGTTCCTGTAATAGGACTGTCATCAGGTGCGTTGCTGGGATATACATCTACTAGCTTAACGATAAAATCTGCATCCGTGCCAGTTGCAGATATATAGAGGTCGGCAAATAACTCCCCCGAAATCGTTACGTCTTCTGTTAAGATTTCAGAACGGTAAACTAATACGTCAGGTCTTCTTGAAGCGAAACGCTGATCTTCATACATATAATCAGTTCCCCTGTCAATCCTGATCTGGTTGGTATAGGGTACTGGATTCTCGGGGTCACTAATGTATTCATCATATGTATCAGTTTTCTCAGACGGCTCATCAAATGATAGCTTTCCACCCGGATGAAAATATAGCTTCTTTGTTTTTGCGTCTGCAGGCGGCCAGGAATTATATTTTTTCCAGATATTGGATCCTGTTTCGAAGATAGTCGCCTTAGCCAGTTCAGGATTGGCAGTTCCTTTAAGGTAATGATTGAAGAATGCAAATTCTATTTCCTGTCTGTAATAAGGTCCTGTTGTAGAATTAAAACGGACATTTCCAAGAAAGGAGTTATCACCACGCGTCCAGCTGCCATGCGTCCATGGGCCCATAACCAAATGATTTGGTGATTTTGGTTTATTTTTTTCAATGCCGCTAAAAGTTTTTAAAGGGCCATATAAATCTTCCTGATCGAACCATCCACCAACGGTCATTATTGCCGGTTTTATTTTTTTAAGGTGTGGAACTGGCGTTCTGACTTGCCAGAACTCAGAATAATCAGGATTATCCATCATTTGGTTCCAGATCTTATTCTGACCTTTAAAATAACGATCATTTGCATTTTTTAGCGGGCCTAATTCTTTGTAGAAGTTGTAGGCATCGGGAGTTCCGTAACCGTTAAATGACGCAGCATGATCGGGAGTTGGTTCTGGCCGCGACGCGCCATAATACGATAAAAAGGAGAAAGTACCCATTAAGAAGAATGCGCCGTTATGGTGTCTGTCATCTCCCATGAACCAATCTGTCACAGGGGCCTGGGGTGAGGCAGCCTTTAATGCAGGATGGGCATCAATTGCAGTCATTGTGGTATAAAATCCAGGTGCTGATATTCCCCAGGTACCCACTTTACCATTATTTCCAGGTATATTTTTGACCAGCCAATCTATCGTATCATAGCTGTCGGAACTTTCATCTATATCTTTTTTGTTCTTTTTATTTGCAATATAAGGTCTGTTGGCTACAAAATCTCCTTCAGAAAGATAACGTCCCCTGACGTCCTGATAAACAAAAATATAACCTTCTTTTGCGAATAACATAGAAGGACCCAGGCTGTTCTTAAAATTCTCCTGTCCGTAAGGACCGGCACTATACGGTGTCCGGTCGAACATAATCGGATATTTTTTTTGCTGATCTTTAGGACTATAAATAACGGTGTGTAATTTTATTCCGTCACGCATAGGGATTTGCTTTTCCACTTTGGTATAGTTCTCCTGTATATACCGGGCGTCTAAAACTCCCTGAGATGGCCCTTGTGCAAAGCCTCCAAACGACATTACTGAGAGCGCCGCTGAGAGAAAGAAGGTTTGTTTCATATGGCCAAAATAAACAATTTTCTGATTTGATGCCCGCAAGTCTGGTATCCAAAAGATTAATCTTTAAAAATTCTATTGCCTGTAGAAAATTCATTTGGCTTATCGCGGAAATTATTAGCTTAGTTATCTCAAAAACCATAACGATGCAATTGACCAATGCTTCAAACTCTAAATTAACTGCTGCCATTCTGGTAGCCTCTCTGGGTTATTTCGTTGATATTTATGACCTGCTGCTTTTTAGCATTGTCCGGATACCCAGTCTCAAGTCGTTGGGGCTAACCGGGACACAATTAACTGATACTGGCATTTTGCTGCTTAACATTCAAATGATCGGCATGCTTATCGGTGGTGTCCTCTGGGGAATGCTTGGTGATAAGAAAGGGCGGCTATCTGTGCTTTTTGGTTCGATTTTTTTGTACTCCATCGCGAATATTGCGAATGGATTTGTTCATTCTGTCGAAGGATACGCCATATGGCGCTTTATAGCAGGATTGGGACTTGCGGGTGAACTTGGCGCTGGTATTACGCTGGTTGCGGAATTGATGCCTAAAGAGAAACGCGGTTACGCAACTACAATTGTTGCATCTGTAGGTGTAAGCGGAGCAGTAGTTGCATATTTCGTTGCGCAACTTTTCGACTGGCGGACCTCTTTTTTTATCGGAGGAGGGCTTGGTCTCGCTTTACTGTTGCTTCGCATTGGGGTGGCGGAGTCAGGTATGTTTGACTCTTCTAAAACTGCAGAAAACCGGGGTAACTTCCTAGCGCTGATTAGGAATAAAACGCAATTTATTAAGTACCTGCAATGTATAATGATAGGTATTCCATTATGGTTTGTGGTTGGCGTACTTATTACGTTGTCGCCTGAATTTGGAAAAGTACTTCGTGTAAAAGGTGAGGTAAGTGCAGGAGCGGCGGTTGCCTGGTGTTACGGTGGTATTGTGATTGGTGATATTGCGGGCGGTTTACTTAGTCAATGGCTAAAAAGCAGGCTCAAAGTTGTCTATTTATTCCTCGGTTTATCTACCCTTGGTATTGCCACCTATCTGATGAGCTACGATCTTAGCCTGAATCATTTCTATTGGTTATGCGGTTGCCTTGGCCTTACTGTAGGTTATTGGGTTATTTTTATGACTATTGCTACCGAACAGTTTGGTACAAATATACGGGCGACTGTGACTACAACCGTTCCAAATTTTGTGCGCGGGGCAGTTGTCCCCCTTACTCTTTTATTTCAGTTGCTAAAGAATTATACTAGTGGTAATATCATTTATTCTGCTATCATTGTAGCTATGATTAGTCTGGGTTTAGCATTTTATGCATTGAGTCGGATGAAAGAAACTTTTCACAAGGACCTCAATTACCTCGAAGAACTTTAATTTTAAAATATGGAATATATTCTTGGGATAGATATAGGTACTGGCAGTACTAAAGGTGTAGCTGTTGATCTTCAATATAAACCAATTGGCAGCAGTCAGTCTTTTTATCCTACTACCTCATCGGAACCGGGTTATAGTGAACAGAATCCCTTATTAATCTGGGAAGCATGCTGTAAGGTAATCACTGAACAAATTAATCTGCGTGGCCGGTCACCAAAAATAATAAGTTTGAGCTGCGCTATGCATAGTCTCATAGCAGTAGATTCTGGGGGAGAAGCGATTATTCCAATGATGACCTGGGCAGATAACAGAGCTGCTAATTTTGCAGATCAATTATTATCGCAGGGTTCCGGGATTGAAATTTATCTCAAAACAGGAACACCTGTTCATGCGATGTCTCCTTTATGTAAGATCGGCTGGATCCGATCGCATCTTCCAGAGGTTTTCAGCAGAACGGAGAAGTTTATATCTATAAAGGAATATATCTGGTTTAAATTATTCGGTGTTTTTGAAATTGATCATAGCGTGGCTTCTTGTACGGGGCTTATGGAACTGGACAGTCTATGTTGGTATACTGCAGCACTGAATGCTGCAGGAATTCAAGAAGAACAATTGTCCAGACTGGTATCTACAGCTTTTTACAGAGCTTTCCCTGAAGCTATTCCTGGTATGGAGGCTGTTACAGCTGGTGTACCCGTGGTCATCGGTGCAACGGACGGTTGCCTGGCTAATTTGGGTACAGGGGCAATTGCTCCAGGAATAGGAGCATTAACTATTGGTACCAGCGGCGCACTTCGGGTTTCCGCAGAATGCAGCAGGTTTAACAAGGAGGCTATGACTTTCAGTTATCGGCTGGATGAAAAAATCTATATTAACGGGGGCCCTGTTAATAATGGTGGTATAGCCTTGAAATGGCAGTTGAAGAATATATTGGGCACTAGTCAATTAAGGGAGGAAGATTATGAAACTGCTTTTCGCAGTGTTTCTAATTTAGGCCCTGGTGCAGATGGTTTGTTGTTTTTACCGTATCTGCAGGGGGAGCGTGCCCCGGTATGGGATGCCAGGAGCTGCGGCGTTTTCTTCGGTTTAAACTTATCTCATACTTCAGACCATATGACACGTGCAGTAATTGAAGGAATCTGTTTTGCACTGGAAGATGTGCTGAATGCGTTGGAGAGATCGGGGCAGCAGGTTGACAGGATCCATGTGAGCGGAGGTTTTGTCGCATCTGCGGTATGGTTACAGATCTTGGCAGATATTACCGGAAAAGAATTGGTTCTGATCTCTGTAGATGATGCTTCTGCTATCGGAGCAACCATTCTCGCAGCGAAAGCGATCGGTTTGGAGTCAGATTATCCCATGCCTAATATCAAGGAAGCAACCAGGATTTATCCTGATAAGCAGACTCACAAGAAATATATGGAGATATTTGAAATTTACGTGGCACTTTACCCTGCTCTTAAAGAACAGATGCACCGTTTACATAAACTATCCAATAATCCATCATCAGCCGGTCTGCTTTGATACGGCTGATGACGGTTCTAATCTATTCCTGCGTACTGTGCACGGAGTTATAGGCTTTTACAAATGAAATAATTGTTTTAGCATCAAATTTTTTGGTGTCTTTCAAACGGTTTACCAAATCCTGGTCATCAGACATATATTCGCTTAATGTAGTTCTGATATAATTAGAATTCTGTTCACTCTGATCTCCGTCCGGTGTAATCTCAAGTATGGTATCGGGGGTTTTAGCTGAAGCAATATAGATTAGCGCTCTGCGATCTGGTCTTGCCTGAGCATCATCATCTCTTCGTCCACCGCCAAAACTGATTCCGCCACCCATTCCGAATCCGCGATAACCTCCACTTCCTATTCCAAGTCCGATAGAAGGGCTGAACTGAATTTTCTTTTTAGGTTTTGTTTTTGCACTTGTTTTCCCACCCATCGTGTAGAGGTTTATGTTTCCGTGCTCTATAAGTTTAAAAAAACGGTAATCTGTTTTACTATTACTTACAAATGCCTTACTAACATACGTTTCCCCATTCCACTGGAATTCCTGAATATCTTTAGCCTGATATTGGTTGAGTGTACCTTCGTCGTTCTTCATTCCGACAGTTTTATAATCTGTACCCTGGATAGTTCCGCGGATAAAATTACCGGGACTAATAATAATCGCATCCTGGGCAAATGTGCTTAGCGAAAGGATAGAAAAAAAAGATAGTAAACTCAGAAATTTTGTAGCTTTCATATTGTCTCAAATAACGGAAAATTTTCCTGATTGTTGTCATGCACAGATCAGAAGTTTTATCCCCGCTTTTTCTATAAAACAGTTTTACCAGTACGACCATTACACCGGACTCAGCTAAATTGATTTGGTTGGTATTGTTTAATTGTTAAATTTGAGATAACCAAATATTAAATCTGATGCCTGAAACTTCACCGGAGCTAACTGAGTTGACCAGTCGTATCGCATTATATAATAGTGAACATGCGTATGAGAAACTCTACAAATTTCTTTATCCCGGGTTGCATAGATTCTGTTTCTGTCTGCTTAAATCGAAGGAATCAGCTGAAGAAGCCGCCAATGACGTACTGATTGGTATTTGGAGAAACCGGGAAAAGTTAACAGCTATCAATAATATTCGTGTATATGCATTTGTAATGGCGAGGAACCTTTGTCTTAACTTGTTAAACAAATCAGGGAAGCAGGTTTTTGTATCACTTGATGATATTAATGTAGATATCGCGCTTAAAACGAAAAATCCTGAAGAACTACTAATTAATGAAGAGCTTAAACTTAAACTAGATCAAGCTACCAGTGCACTTCCTACACGGTGTAAACTCGTTTTCAAGCTGATCAAAGAAGATGGTTTAAGTTATAAGGAGGCAGCTGCTATTTTAAATATATCCGTTAAAACTGTGGATGCACATCTGGTAGCAGCTGTTAAAAAACTGACTACTATTCTGCAGCTGGAATTCAATCTGATTGATTAATTTATTTTTTTTTTATTCTTGACTAGGGAGTTTTTCCGAAAATATTGTCTTATACCTTGAAACCAATATAAACTAATATTTACGGGCCTCTGATGGATAGAAGCAGAATTATAGAATTACTTGCCCGTAAATTGGCTGGTGAAGCAAATTCCTCTGAATTGGAAGAGCTTGCATCGTTAATTTCGCGATACCCTGATTCAGTATATTACGAGGAATTATTAGGTCAGCTCTGGGAAGAATCTCCTGCAGAAAACGACCTTGATATGGATACCATATACCAAAAGCATCTTCGAAAGTATGCAGCAGATTTCGACGCTGATCTTTTACTCCCTGGAACATATCCGGATGAAGAACCTTCCACTAAGAAATCTTATAATGCATTTGCAACGATCGCAATTTGTCTGGTTGCATTAAGTAGTTTGCTTTACCTGACCAAGAGAACAGTTGCAAAAACAGACACCCAAATCGTTGCCGGAAAGGGAGTGAGAAAAAATGTAAAGCTTCCAGATGGGACAATGGTCTGGCTTAATTCAGATAGCAAATTGTCTTATTCCAACAAGATTTCCCAGCAGAAAAAAAGAATAGTCCACCTCCAGGGAGAAGCTTTTTTCGACGTTGCACATCGAGATCATCAACCTTTTATTGTTAAAACTGACCGTATGTGTGTAAAAGTACTCGGAACTGCTTTTAATGTAAAAGACTATGCCTTGGAAAGTAGCTCGGAGGCAACATTACTTAGAGGATCTATAGAGCTTTCTGTCAATGAACGTGCCCAACAAAAAATATTGCTTAACCCATCAGAGAAATTTGCGCTTGTAGAAGGACGCAGTAAAAAGAATGGAAAGGCACCTCGTTCTGCAGATATGACAATGACCATTGCACACGTCTTGCCTATTACCATCGGGGATGAACAGTATATAGAAGAAACTTCCTGGAAAGACAACACACTGGTTTTTAAAAATGAAACACTAGAAGAGCTTAAGCCACGCCTGGAACGTTGGTTCAATGTTAAAATTCATATCGAATCCAGTCAGGCAGGGAGCTATCGTTTTACCGGTGCTTTCAAAAAAGAGGAGATCAGAGAAGCGATGACTGCCTTGCAATTAATCAAACCATTCACCTTTAAACTAAAAGAACATGACTTGATCATTTACTAAAAAATAGAGGGAGCAAATGCGCCAACATTCCTCCCCCTTTAACCATTCCAGCCGCTATAAAAAGATAGCGGCTTCAGATTTATTAATTGATAACTCACAAATCTATGAAAAAAAAAGGACTGTGCAATAAGGTGCTATGCGTCCCATTTCCCAAAAACAAATTCTTATTAATGTTAAACTGGACTTTTGTTTTATCACTGGTTTTCTGTATGCAGGTGTCGGCAAACAGTTACTCCCAATTCAGGAAAGTTAACCTGGAACTGAAGCAAGTAAACCTGAAAGAAGCATTGGCTGTTCTGGAAAGTAAAGGGAGTTTCCGTTTGCTCTACAGTGAAGCAGATCTTCCATCCGGTAAACTGGTAACCCTGGTCCGCAAGGACATGCCGGCAGATGAAGCACTGGCGCATCTGCTCAGAAATACGGGGTTGAAATTCCAGACTATGGAAGATAACCTCATTATTATCCGTCCCGAATGGCTAGCTAAGGCTGACATTCCTGTTAAAGGAAAAGTGACAGATGTACAGGGGCAGGGAATTCCTGGCGTAAGTGTAAAACTTAAAGAAGGTTCCACCGGGTCAATGACTGACGCTAATGGTAACTATAGTGTGAAAGTTCCTGAAAACGGAACACTTGTATTCTCTTACATGGGTTACTTTACCCAGGAAATTCCTGTAAAATCCACACTGACAATTAATGTAAAATTAGTCGAGAATACACAGGCGTTGTCTGAGGTAATCGTCGTAGGTTATGGTACGCAGAAAAAGGCAGTTGTTTCAGGAGCAGTTACAGCTGTCAAAGGTTCAGAACTGGCGAAGTCACCTACAGCCAATTTATCTAATTCGCTGGCGGGAAGATTGCCCGGAGTGACAGCTCAACAGGCAAGTGGCGAGCCAGGAAAAGATGGTTCTACTATCCGGATACGTGGTGTAAATTCACTCGGTAATAATGACGCTTTAATCGTTATCGACGGGGTTCCTAACCGTGCGGGTGGCTTGGAGCGGATCAACCCAAATGATATTGAAAGCGTATCTGTATTAAAAGATGCTTCTGCTGCCATTTATGGCTCAAGGGCGGCAAATGGGGTCATCCTGGTTACAACGAAACAAGGTAAGTCGGGAAAGCCTCAATTGTCGTACGATTTTAGTTACGGACTGCAACAGCCTACCCGTACACCTAAAATGGCGAATTCTGAGCAATATGCAGAGATTCTGAATGAACTGACTATTTTTGGTTCTGATGTGCCGGCCAGCCAATGGGGAGCCGCTCAGAAAAGCTTCAATTCAACAGGGTCTTACCTGAAATCAGACGGAACAACATTAAATGCCGCTTACCGTCCGGACGAAATTGCAAAGTTCAAAGATGGGTCAGATCCACTTAGATATCCGAATACAGATTGGTTTGGGACCACTTTAAAGAACTGGTCTCCGCAACAACGCCATAACCTTCAGATCAACGGGGGGGCAGATAATATTAAATATCTGATCTCCATGGGATACCTGGATCAGGATGGCTATTACAAAAAATCGGCGACCGGTTATAAACAATATGATCTGAGAATTAATCTGGAAGCTAAACTGAATAAGTACGTAACTGCTTCATTAGGCGTAACCGGACGTGAAGAAGTACGTAATTCTCCGACAGTAGGCGCTAATGATATCTTCAGAATGCTAATGCGTGGAAGACCGACAGAAATTGAGGTATATCCAAATGGTTTACCAGGACGTGATATTGAGTTTGGTTATAATCCATACGTCGTGACTACCGATCAGACAGGTTATGACCGGGACACCCGAGATTATTTCCAATCGACCGGTAAACTTGATATTCAGATACCTGGTGTAGAAGGTTTGAAAGTAACAGGTACAGCATCGATCGATAAGTTCTCCGGCAGACAAAAAAGATGGCAGACTCCATGGACTTTATACGATTGGGATAAAGTTAGTTTCGAAGCTGATGGCGTAACTCCGGTTCTGGTAGGCTCAGTTCGTTCTGAAAGGACAGATGCAAGTCTGACTGAAACAGCGGGTGGACAATTGGGTATTAACCTAATGGGTATGATCAACTACGACAAAAAGCTGGGCAACCATACGTTGAATCTGATGGCTGGTGTAACCCGTGAAAAAGTAAACAATGATGGTTTCAGTGCAACTAGAAGGTATTTTCTATCTACAGCATTGCAGGAGTTACTGGCAGGTAATGAAAAAGAGCAAAATATCACTAATCCGACCACTGAACCATATAGCCTGTTTAACCGTGCAAGGCTCAGTTATTTTGGTCGTGTAGGATATAATTACAAGGAGAAATACATGGCCGAGTTTCTATGGCGTGCAGATGGTTCTTACATTTTTCCTGAAGACAAACGTTTTGGATTCTTCCCTGGAATCTCTGCGGGCTGGAGAATTTCAGAGGAAAGTTTCTTCAAAAACAATGTCAGCTTTGTCAATAATCTGAAACTTCGTGCTTCGTGGGGTCAGATGGGGGCAGAGGCATATTTCGGAGATGCATTGGCAGAATACCAATATCTGAGCACAATGGGTTTTGGAAACTATGTCATTAATGACCAGATGAATCAGACAGTTACAGAAAACCGTGTTCCGAATCTTAACTTCGGGTGGGAGGTAGCTAATAATTCCAATATTGGTTTAGACGCTTCATTCCTCGACAATAGATTGAGTTTTGAATTTGACGCTTTCTATAATAAAAGGACTAAAATCCTGATCAGCAGAGGTAATTCTATTCCTGGAAGTTCTGGTATTACAGATAAACTTCCTCCGGTAAACCTGGGTAAAGTAAACAATAAAGGTTTTGAATTCAGATTAGGCTGGGCCGACCGTGTTGGAGAAGTACAATATAACGTCAGTGTAAATGGTGGATATGCTAAAAATAAGATCATTTTCTGGGATGAAACTCCTGGTGCTCCGGATTGGCAGCGCTCAACCGGAATGCCAACAGGAACCGTACTTGCTTATGAATATGCAGGTGTGTTCCGTGATCAATCAGAAATCGATGCTAATAAAACTGACTATAGTGGATTAACAAATCAAATACTTCCCGGTGATATGAAATTCCGGGATATTAATGGAGACGGTATTATCAACGGTGATGATAAGGTGAGAATGGATAAAACCAATACACCAACGTTTACAGGTGGATTTAATCTAAGTCTGCAGTATAAAAACTTTGATTTCTCTATGCTTATTCAAGGTGCGACCGGCGGTCTTCAAATGATAGGCTTAACCGAATCTGGAGATATCGGTAACTTTTTGGAATGGTCTTACCTGAACCGTTGGAGTGTTGACAGGCCAAGCAGCGTAGATCCACGCCTTTCTAACCGTGGTAAAACATACTATACTGATACTAATAATGCAGCTGATAACACCTATTGGTTACGTAGCAATAATTATATGCGTGTGAAGAATGTAGAATTGGGATATTCATTATCTCCGGAATTCAGTAAGAAGATTGGTATGGTAGCACTTAGAGTATATGTAAGCGGATTAAATCTTTTCACGTTTGATAAGATAAAAATCTGGGATCCTGAATCTACGAACTCAAGCGCGCAGTATTATCCACAGGCGAGAGTTATCAATACAGGAATTAAAGCTACGTTCTAAGTTTTCAAGTACAGGTAAAAGAAAAAAATTCAGTTATGAAACCAATTTTTAAAAATACATATATAGCAACCTTTGCATTCGTCGCGCTGATGTCCGGCAGTTGCAAAAAAGACTTCCTCTCTGTTTCACCACCAACGCAAATTAGTGCAGAACTGGTGTGGAAAGATGCAGGATTAGCTCAGGCTTTTGTGACAGATATCTATAATGGACTTAACGTCGGTGGGTTTTCAGAAGAGATGCTTTCTTCTGTCTCCGATGAGTCCTTATTCACTCACCCTAACCGTGGTATAGACCTGATCAATTCAGGTACAATTAATCCAACTACGTTGGGTTGGGTAAATGATACTTGGGAATATAGTAGAATGTACAATAAGATCCGGGCTTGTAATATCACTATCGAGCGACTCGGCACTGACGAAAATAATGGTATCGCAGATAAAGCGATTAAAGATCAGATGTTAGGAGAAGCACATTTCCTGCGGGCTTATTTTTACCATCAGTTAGTTCGTTTTCAGGGCGGTGTACCGCTAATTTTGCGCAGTTATGCATTAGATGATGATTTTGCTGCCAAACGTGCCACGTTTGAAGAATGTGTAAATCAGATCTTACTGGACTGTGATGCAGCCGAAAAACTACTTACTGGTAAAAACCTACCTAAAGGAAGGACTTCATCTCTGGCAGCAGACGCACTTAAATCAAGAATTCTGCTTTATGCGGCGAGTGACTTGCATGATATACCGACTGCAAAAGCAAAATCTACAGTGATTGCAGGTTATGCTAATCCTGAATATCTAGGTTATACCACTGGTGACCGTACTTCAAGATGGAAAGCAGCTCAGGATGCAGCACTGAAAGTAATGAACAGTGGTTCGGGTTATAAGATGAACCTGACTGCGAAGGCAACAGCTGAAGAAGGTCAGCGTAATTATAAGAGTATAGCTATGGGCGGAGGAAGTAAGGCTCCGGGAGTAGATCCCGCTGCAGCCTCCGAGCTATTATTTGCCAGATATTTTATTGACCGCAGTGATATGCGTTATGGTCGTGCAAATGGTCCGAATGGCTATCATAATTGGGCAGGAAATACGCCTATTGGTTTATTAGTAGATGACTACGAAATGCAGGATGGCAGCAAATTTAGCTGGAATAATGCTGCCCAGAAGGCTAGTCCTTATACTGACCGTGATCCCCGTTTTTATGCAACTGTATTATATGACGGTGCGAAGTGGAAGCCGAGAAACCTGGTGTCAGGAAATGTTGATCCGGCTAACCAGATACAGACCGGTGAATATGATTTGATGAAATCCGGTACCAAGACTTTATTTAAAGGTTTGGATACTCGGGGTAGTGAAATCGAGAATTGGAACGGAAGCTGGACAGGTTATTATACGCATAAATTTATTGATCCAGATCCTGCAATCATAGAATCCTCTATGCCACAATTTGTTCCATGGCCATTTTTCAGATATACAGAGGCTGTGTTAAATTATGTGGAAGCCAGTATCGAGTTAGGGCAGCTGGATCAGGCAGTATTATGGTTAAACCGTATCCGTTTCAGAGCAGGAATGCCAGCAATCAGTATTACTTCTCAGGATGAAATGAGGAAGATCTATCAGCATGAACGCCGTATAGAGCTTGTTTATGAAGAGCATCGTTATCATGACGCACGCCGGTGGATGATTGCAAATGAAACGCTTGGCAGAAAAACGACATATATCAAAGTAAGTGGTAAATTTAAAGATGGTAAAACACAAAATGCACCATATCACTACGATCCTGCAGTTTATCAGTATACGTATACACCTACTGTCGAAACAGCACAGGAAAACAGAGCTTGGAATGATAAATTGTATTTCAGACCATTTAGTCGTGACGAGATTAACCGTAACAAAGAGCTGTTGCAAAATCCAGGGTATTAATATCCAATTTACGCCTGAGGTATTTCCTCAGGCGTTATCCTAGCATAAAATATGAAAGTTAACAAAAAAGTATTTTTCCTTCCGCTACTCTTAGGGTTGCAAACCGCTGTTGCACAAACCCAGAAACCTTACGAACAGAAAATCAGCGGTACAAATTTATCATTCAGTATGCAGGCTATTCCTGCGGGTAAATTTAAGATGGGTAGTAATAATGGAAAGGCAGACGAAAAGCCTGTAAATGAAGTTACAATATCACCTTTTTGGATGGCAACGTATGAATTGACCTGGGATCTTTATGAACCGTTTCTGTATAAAGATTATGAGGTGAACCACAGTACTTCGGCAGTACCGGCTGCAGTCGATGCGGTGACCAGACCGACTAAGCCCTATCTGGATATGACATTTGGGATGGGAAAGGAAGGCCACCCGGCATTAGCGATGACTAATTACAATGCAATACAGTATTGTAAATGGCTATATGCCAGAACAGGAGTATTTTATAGATTGCCTACTGAAGCAGAATGGGAGTACGCTTGCCGTGCAGGTAGTACTACAGAGTTCAGTTTTGGTGCAGATCCTGAGGCTTTGAATGAATATGCCTGGTATAAAGGTAATAGCGACGGTAAGACCCATAAGGTCGGAACAAAGAAGCCTAATGCGTGGGGATTGTATGACATGCACGGAAATGTTTCTGAGTGGACCTGGGATCAATATCTTTCGGATTTTTATGCAGGTTTAAAGGGTGATAAACTGAAGGACCCTTTAGCTGTGCCTACAAAATTGTATGCGCATAGTATTCGTGGGGGATCTTACGAAGATCAGCCTTCTGAATTGCGTTCTGCAGCCAGGTTGGGCTCTGATCCTGTTTGGAAACAGCTGGATCCGCAGATTCCTAAAAGCAATTGGTGGTTCCCTGAAGCTCCTTTTATTGGAATGCGTCTGGTGAGACCAGTTACTCCGCCCTCCGAAGCAGAAATAAAGGCTTACTATGACCAGCCCGTAATCCAGGATTATTAGAAATACATATATATAATAAAACTTGAACTAAGAACCACAGATAAAATGATTAAAAATGAAGAATTGCGCGATAAGCGCAGGGATTTTATTAAGACCTCGGCGTTACTTGCAGGTGGCGTTTTTTTGAATCAGTTTGCATTTGCTGCCGGGCATTCGGGTGTAGACGATACAATTAAGATTGCACTGATAGGTTGCGGGGACCGCGGTACAGGTGCAGCATTTCAGGCCTTAAGTACAAAAGCCAATGTGAAACTTGTCGCTATGGCTGATGCTTTCGAAGACCGGATGGAAAGTAGTTATAAAATATTATCCGATAAGTTTAAGACTAAAGTTGACGTACCTAAAGAAAGACGTTTTACCGGTTTTGATGCTTATCAGAAAGCCATCGCACTTGCCGATGTGGTCCTGTTGACTACGCCTCCCGGATTTCGTCCGTCCCATTTTGAGGAAGCAGTAAAACAGGGCAAACATGTATTTATGGAAAAACCAGTTGCAGTTGATGCACCGGGTATCCGTAAAGTCCTGGCTACAGCGGAGATTGCAAAACAGAAAAAACTCAATGTCGTTGTTGGTTTACAGCGCCGATATCAGGCCAATTACCGGGAGACCATGAAAAGAATTCAGGACGGTGCAATAGGTGATATTTATAGCGGACAGGTTTATTGGAATAGCGGGGGCGTTTGGGTAAAGAAAAGACAACCTCAGCAAACAGAAATGGAGTATCAGATGCGTAACTGGTATTACTTCAACTGGTTATGTGGCGATCATATTGTAGAACAGCACGTTCATAATATAGACATTGCTAACTGGGTTAAAAATGCCTATCCAGTATCTGTGCAGGGAACAGGTAGCAGAGCCTGGAGAACTGGCAAAGATTATGGTGAGATCTACGATAATCATGCTGTGGAATTAACCTACGCCGACGGATCTGTTATATATAGCCAGTGTCGTCACTTTGAAGGCACAGAGAACAGAGTAGATGAGACATTCCAGGGAACAAAAGGCCGTACCTATCTTTCGGCAGGTAACCAAGGCATATTATGGGATCATAAAGGAAAAGAAATTTTTAGCCATCCGACCAAGGGTAATGCTAATCCTTATCAGACTGAGCACGACGAGTTGTTTGATGCAATTTCCAAAGGAGAATATAAATTTAGTGATGCAGAACGTGGTGCGAAAAGTTGTCTTACCGCTATTATAGGTCGTTATGCAACCTATTCAGGTCAGACAATCAAATGGGATGAAGCTTTGAAAGCAAATAATAGTTTGTTTCCTGACCAGCTCAGCTGGTCTGCCAAACCTAAAGTTTTGCCAGATGAAAACGGACTTTATCCGATTGCAATGCCTGGAAAAACCAAAGTACTTTAATTCATATTGGTTAAATGTATAAACATTTAAGCCTGGTGCTTTTGCTGCTGTGTATTTGCCTCGTAAAGGGAAATGCACAGCAGCTATTTTTACTAAAGGGACTGGCGCAGGGAACGGATTATTCCATTAGTTATTATGCCAGTAAACCTTTGCTTGAACAAGCGGAAATTGACAGTATTTTATTGGAAATCGATCTTTCAATGTCCTTGTACCGGTCTGATTCCCGTATTTCTATTTTCAACGCTGGCTCTTCGGATATGCAAATGGATGGACATATGTCAAAGGTGATTAAGAAATCTTTTGAGGTTTACCATTTAACACAAGGTAGGTTTGATATAACGGTAGCACCACTCGTACAAGCCTGGGGCTTTGGCGCAAAGCCAGTACAACATTTTCCCGACAGTGCTGAAATCAGAGAGATTTTAAAGACCGTCGGGATGAAAAATCTGACTATCCGTGGAAATTTACTTCAACGTAAAAAGAAGGGAATAAAGATAGATTTAAATGGTATCGCCCAGGGTTACACTGTAGATCTGGTGGCGGATTATATGCTGGCAAAAGGGATTACTTCTTTCATAGCTGAGATCGGTGGAGAATTGCGGATGCAGGGGAAAAAGCCGGACGGTGAAGGGTTTAGAATCGGTGTTGAAGGACCATCATTAAAATCACGAGCTGAGCCAGTTATCAGACATGTGATCACATTTGATCAAGGAGCTGTCACCACCTCAGGTAATTATCGTAAATTCCTGGAACAGGGCGGACATAAGGTGAGCCATTTGGTCAATCCTGTTACTGGTTATCCCCTGGATAATCGATTGATAAGCGTGACAGTGTACGCAAATGATGCATTAACTGCAGATGGGTATGATAATGCATTGATGGCAATGGAACCGAAAGCAGTGCTTGAATTTATAAAACTCATCCCGGGAATGGAGGTTTATTTGATTTACAGGAAAGCCGATGGCAGTATTGATGAAATGATGAGCCCCGGGTTCAGCAGAATGATTATCAACTAATTGTATATTTTAATTTGACTACAAAAAAAATACCAATGAACAGAAATGAGTTTTTAAAGAATAGCCTGGTAGCTACAGGTTCACTGGTTATGGGGTCCTCGCTGACTTCGGCAGCAGCGGATATACAGGCAAGTAACAGTAATGCAGGATTAGCAGCTGAAAAGACATTCAATCTGGATTATGCCCCGCACGAGGGTATGTTTGCCAATTCAGCTGGGAAAAGTTTTCTGGATCAGATTCAGTTTATGTATGATCATGGTTTCCGGTCTATCGAAGATAATGGTTATCTCAACAGACCTGTTGATGAGCAGGTTAAAATTGGGAAGCTACTAGAGAAATTGGGTATGAGAATGGGTGTTTTTGTTGTAGATGGCGGAGATAACTGGAAGGTTTCCCTTACAACCGGAAAGAAGGAATTTCTTGATGTATTTACTAAAACATGTAAGGCTTCTGTTGAGGCTGCCAAAAGGTGTAATGCCAAATGGTTAACTGTTGTACCTGGATTCTATGAACGGAAACTTCCTTACGGCATACAAATGGCCAATGTTGTTGAAGCGATGCGTGCTGGTGCAAAGATTTTTGAGCCGCATGGATTAATTATGGTACTGGAGACTTTGAGCGATACGCCGGAACTCTTTTTACAGCAGACTCATGAGACCTATAATGTCTGTCGCGCAGTAAATAGTCCATCTTGCAAAATTCTTTATGATATTTATCATATGCAGAAGACAGAAGGAAATCTGATGGTAAATATTGACCGTTGCTGGGATGAGATAGCATATATCCAGATTGGAGATAATCCCGGAAGAAAAGAACCGACAACTGGTGAGATCAATTATAAGAACCTTTTTAAGCATCTTCATACTAAAGGTTATAAAGGCGTTATGGGCATGGAGCACGGTAATTCTAAACCTGGAAAAGAAGGGGAGCAAAGGGTGATACAAGCCTACCGAGAGGTTGATGCATTCCTGGTTTAAAACCAATTTTATACCGCTGCATTAAATATCATCGTATTAAACACAGATATCCCCGTTTTACAAAGCCGGGGATATTTTTTTTTATCTTAAATTAGCAGAACAAAACTACAACATGGATTTTATTCACAGCATACTTGGAGATGATATAAATGCGGCTCTGTTAATTATTCTAAACTTGATTATTATTGAGAGTTTACTGTCGGTAGATAACGCAGCCGTATTAGCAACAATGGTAATGGATCTGCCTAAACATCAGCGCGAAAAGGCATTGAAATATGGGATAATCGGCGCTTATGTGTTCCGCGGAATCTGTTTATTGCTTGCAGCCTGGCTCGTCCAGATCTGGTGGCTAAAGCCGCTCGGTGGATTATATCTGCTGTATCTATCCGTTTCATACCTCCTTAAAAAGCATGGGAAAAAGGAAGAAACTGAAGTTGTTGATAAACAAAAGAGCTGGTTCTACCGCTCTACAGTAGGGTTAATGGGGACATTCTGGGCTACTGTTGCCCTGGTGGAAATTATGGATCTTGCCTTTTCCATTGACAATGTATTCGCTGCTGTAGCGTTTACCGATAATATCAATCTAATTTATATCGGGGTATTTATTGGTATTCTGGCGATGCGTTTTGTCGCACAGGCATTTGTGAAACTGATGGAGAAATTCACCTTTCTGGAAACGATTGCGTTTATTGTGATTGGTGTTCTGGGTTTAAAACTTACATCGTCATTTTTTACCCATTTGTATCCGGACAATGGAATTTCCAGATGGATTGATTCAGAGCATACAGATATGATGGTATCGGTATTTACAGTTTTGATTTTCGTTTTGCCTGTCCTATCTTCTCTAATATTCAATTTTCCGAAGAAGCATATTCCGCATCAGGATGAAGACTTAAATACTGTTATGGAAGAACAGGAGAGTGGCAGGTAACCCGAAGCATCCAATTCTTCACTTGACTGTACTGGTTTTATTTTTCCGTTCTGTAATATATAGAGCTGGTCACTGATTCGGAGAGTTTCCTCATAATAGTGATCAGTGATTAGTATTCCTTTTTGCTTGCTCGCTTCTCTAATTAATAGACTCATTTCCTGAATTATAACGGGACTAAGATGACTGAAAGGTTCGTCCAGTAAAGCGAAAGATCCCGGAGTGAACAACAACAGGTAGGTCTCTATAAATCTGCGACTACCACCCGATAGCTGCCTGAATTTTAGATTGCTGCCGGATGCTATATGAGAAAATCTGGAAACAAAAACGTCGTAATCGAGTTCGAAATCTTTAAAGAGGTCAATGATTTTTCTGTCTGCGGGAACGCAGTTGAATTGCGGCAGGTAGCTTATTAAGCCCCTTTCCAGATATGGTTTATGGATATAATGGCCATTGACACGTATCGACTTGGTCATTGGCGTGAGCGTTCCAAAAAGAATTTTCATCAAGGTGCTTTTTCCCTGCCCGTTTCTCCCTAAGAGCCCGGTAATCCGACCAGTTTCTATTTTAATATATATGTCGGACAGAATTCGTCTCCTTCCAACTTCAAATACGATACTATCTGCTTCAAGTGTATCTCTCAAAACTTGACGCTTACGTTAACAACTCCATTCGGATTTTTTTTTGGACTCATAATAAGAAGAGCAATGTTGGGATAAATATAAGCATGTCGAGAATAAAAACTCCGGCGCCGAGTTGCAATTTAGATGCTCCCAAATTATAATAATAATAAAGTTGCTGCTGCTGATAATTAAAGCTGTACAAAATGAAAATTATGGTAGAAATTATTTTAAACCAGCAGACAACAGGAATTGTAACTGCGCCATAAATCCAGAAGGTAAAGCAACAAAAAAAGCTGCAAATCAGCAGTGGAATACATAAGCTTTGAAAGAAACGGCCTATAAAATGAATTTTTTTAAAATAATTGTGCATCTGGTGCTTGAAGGTAAGCATTTCCTTTATAGATTTGATTTTAGCACGAATGAAAAAAAATGTAAAATCTATTCCTGTATTTCAACTGCCTGAAGGCACCACAAATGGACTTGAAGTCATGCAATTTCTTGATTTTACATCTGGACCCGAAGCTATTATGCCTGTACACAGAGATGAACATTACATTTTTATCTTTCAGCAGAGTGGCACCAGCGTATTCGAAGTTGATTTTAAATCAATGATTCTCGAAGGTGCAGGTTTAATGTTAGTGCGATCAGGGCAGGTTCATCAGGTTCAAAACTGTAGCGGCATCACTGGATGGATCCTTGCATTGGATAAAACGCTTATAGACGACAAATTCAGGCTTATTTTCGAAAATTGCGAGGGAATGCTTCCACTTTATCCGGAAAAAGAATGTCTGCAGTTAGTTGAAAAAACAATACAGTTGATCAGTGAAGTACATCATAATAAGCTTCATGCAAGATTTCACCGTGACAGTTTATCATTACTGGTAAAAGCTTATACAGGCTTTTTTGCAGGTACAATTGAGTCCTCTTTGGTGCAAACGGCAAGCAAGCCTTCGCGGCCGGTTTCCATTTCTAATGCTTTTAAACTTGCACTTTCCAGGGATTTCAGGGAAGTTAAACAGCCGGCTGCTTATGCAAGAGCATTATGCCTGTCTTTGTCCTATCTGAATGAAGTTGTAAAACAAGTGACCGGTTTTCCTGTAAGCTACTGGATTAAAGACATCATTTTATTAGAAGCTAAGCGTCTGTTATGCTATACTGACCTGAATATTAACCAGATTGCCGATGAACTGGGTTATACCGACTATGCCTATTTCAATAGACTTTTTTCTCGTAATACCGGAACCTCACCGTTAGAATTTCGCAGAAAATACCACGGATAGTCCAATCATTCCCATGTTTTTGCCCTTGAAATAACCTTGTGTTTTGCCTTGATTTGTTGATATAAACTTGGTTATGAATATAATTCAGAAAAAAGCAATGCAGCTGATTGAAAACAGCATGCTTAAGTCCGGTACCGTTCTAGCTGTCAGAAGCTGGGAACCGGCAACATTTCACGAAATAGATGTCCATTTGCCAGGTGTGAATATGTATAAATGGCAGTCGGTGCAACATATTAAGGTTAAGGTTGCACCATATACCTATCGGGATTATACACCAACACTATGGGACCCAATTACCTGTACCTGTACATTGATGATTAGTGCGGCACATTATGGGCCCGGCAGTCAATGGGCCGCCTCACTTACAGCGGGGGCTACATTGGATTATATGGGTATCGGGTCTACATTACATAAACCCGTAGACGGAGATATACTGGTTATCGGTGACCAGTCCAGCCTGGGACATTTTCTTGCCTTGAGACAGTTAGCTCTGGGTATAGGAGAACTGCAAGGAGCCATCGGGTTTAGTTTGAAAAGCCATGTCCAGGAATTCAGATCCTATTTTGATACCTTATTTCAGCCTGTACATGAGCAAAGCTGGGACTACTCTTTAGTTTCCTGGCTAGATAAACAGGATTTGGATAACGAAACTGTGTATCTCGCCGGACATATCCCCACTATAGTAGAATTGAGGAAAAACCTTAGAATTCGAAAAGACTTTACGGGCAAAGTAAAAGTACAGGGCTTCTGGAGTTAGTTGTTGTTAAAACATTTAGCTTCCCGAATCCGTTTAGTTCAAATGCCGCTATATAAAAACGAAAAAGAGAATATTCAATTAGTTGAATTTCCCTGGATCAGGAAACTTGTTTACCTGATGGATGAACAGTTCCGCCTGCCCGGTACAAATTTTAGATTTGGTTTGGACCCTTTGATTAATCTGTTTCCTTTCGCCGGAGATATTAGTGGTTTTCTCATTTCTGGTGGTTTGGTGATGGCGATGGCACGAAAAGGTATTGGTAGCAAGATTGTTGTGCTTATGTGTATCAATATTTTTCTGGATGCTGTCATTGGCGGAATACCATTAATCGGGCAAGTATTTGATTTCTTTTTTAAAGCTAATAGCCGTAACCTGCGTTTGATGAAAGCGCATTATTTAGAAGGAAAATATCAAGGTAGCGGAAGGAATACCTTAATTCTTGCATTAATAATATTAACAATCATGTTTGCCGGACTATTGTGGGCATTGTGGGTGATGCTCAGCTGGTTTGTACATATCTTTTAAAATAAAGGGCAGATGTTTTTAAAAACATCTGCCCTTTATTTTTAACCTGAAAATAGGTTTATGGATTTGGTGCCGGATTAATCAGCATTTGGTTTTTATATTCAGTGATTGCAGTTGTAATATTTTGTACAATCTCTCTACGCCCTTCAGGGGAGTTCATATAATCTTCTTCATCCGGGTTGCTTATAAACCCGATCTCTGTAAGTACCGCTGGCATCCCTGCTCTTGCCAGTACAGCCAAACTTTGTTCTTTTACTCCACGGTTCACGCGGCCTGCAGAAACATACTGACTTTGAATTAAAGTAGCAAGTTTAATACTCTGTCTGCGGAAGCCGTTTTTCATTAGTGAGAGAATAATAAAACTCTCAGGATCATTTGGATTGTACCCTTCGTAGTTCTGTTTATAATCTTTCTCTAGCAGGATTGAAGCATTCTCACGAATAGCAACATCTTGTTCACCCATTCGACCAGATCCGGAAACAAATGTTTCCACACCATTAGTTAAAGTTCGGCCTCGCATATTAGAGGGCATGGAATTACAGTGAATGGAGATGAAAAGATCTGCATGTGCTCTGTTAGCAATATCGATTCGCTCATAAAGAGGAATGAATACGTCCTCAGTTCGTGTGAATATTACTTTTGCATTTGGTATTTCTTTCTGAATATTCTCGCCAAGTGCCAGTGCAACACTCAGTGCTACATCCTTTTCTTTCGAATATACACCTCTGGTAGAGCCGTCTTTACCACCATGGCCTGCATCCAGAACTATGGTTATTGGCTTTGCTGGGGTTGGGGCGGGGGTATAGGTTTGTGCGTGAACCAATCCTGTGGTGCTGATAAATAAAGCGGTAAAAAATATGCGTATGGTTTTAATCTTAAAAATAACTTGCCCGGGCATGTGTGTGTTACGGTTATATAAGGTGAAATGTGTGTGTTAGCTTCAAATTTATAATGATAACGTCGAATTATCCAACCTATTTTATCATTATGCTTATACTGGAGAGAGTTGTAAAGCAGCGAAAAGTTTAATCCAAGTAAAAAAAACACTATAACCTTTTATGCTGATCAGCTTCATACGAAGAACCAGGTCTGGTATTTCCTAAAGTGTATGGGGTTTAATTGGGTGTTTTTGCGGGTAAAATTAAACCGGAAATGCCTGTAACCACTTCTTCCTCTTCTTCTTTAGCTTGTTTTCCTTTTTTCTTTTTCTTTCCGCCACGCAATTGTTCTTCGACAAATTTGTCGTATTCAGTCTGTTGTTCACCTTTTAAAATACTTCTGATTTTTTCGGTGTTTTCATTTTGTAATTTATAAGATCTGGCGACATCGTTCTCAGTAAACGTACCATTCTGTTGCTTTTTTGAAATAGCAAGCTGCTCTTTATACATATCTAATGTATAATTATAGATTATATTTTTCTGGGTAGGATTTAATTTAAGCCTTTTATCCATTGCGTCAATACTTTTAGCCGTAAGCTCTGTAGCTGTAGGCACTTTTTGCTGTGCGTTGGTATACGTAGTGATACCGAAAAATAGAGCAAGTACTAAAAAATATTTCTTCATTTCCTTTTAAATTAAAATAGCGCCGTCACCCGCGCGGTTTAAACAGCGCTAATTTATAAATAATCTATCATTCCAGAAAAGCTAAAATTTAGAATTTAAGCGATTAAAATTTAAATACTCCTGTTAGCCTTCAGATAATTCAAAATCTAATTATTTATGGAGAATAGTTTCGGTCTCCATTATAAAACGCTCAATTTTTTTCGTGCGATTAAAAGCTTTTAATACTAATACCTTATGGTTACCATCCTGTGTGTCAATTTTTATTCCAGCGTCAGTTCCCGAATAGATGAAATTTGTCGTCTTACGAATAATGCTAAAACCCAAATAGGCACTGAATGGGTACTCTTTCTTTTTTATTCCTCCCATAGTCGTTTTGAGTATCGTCCGACTATTAGTATCAAAAATGATTTTATTATTGGCACCAATAAGGATGAGTAATCCGAAGATAAACGGGATAAAAGTAATGAGCAGTGGGTTATTCAAGGAGAGCGCATTTGTGCTAAAAAAAGAATATACGCTCCAAATAACCAAAGTAACACCTAAGACGGCATTTATTGCAGCACGGAATTTTAGCGTGTAAACACCCTGATCTAAGGTATAGTACTCAAATGTGGTAATTGCTTCAGGTGCCGGTTCTGTTGTGAAAACATCTTTTAGAAAATCTTCAATTAAGGGGAATACCTCTTCAGTAAAAGCGATCGCATTCTTATCGGTTTCTTTTCCATAACCAGAGGAGATTCTTATTCCTTTTCCATGTCTGTCGGTTTTTTTAAAAACCTGAAAATTAAAAGCTGTCCCGTACAGGTATACAGCATTCACAGCCGCAATATTATCAAAGGGCACAGACCGGATGGTAAAAAGGCCAAACAATCTTACATACAGTTTCTGGTCTATACGGTCAAAGATGATCTGATTTCTAGCCAATAGGAAGAAAAGGACAGGCACTGAACCAAAAATGATAAAATAAAACGTCAGTGTTCTGGAATTGGAAAGTAATTCATTCTGAGTATAAATACCCAGGCCAATAAAAACCAGCAGAAATAAAATACCAAAGGCATTGAGAATCAGATTAGGCTGCAGAATAATCCGGTCAGCTTCTGTTTTCCATTTTGTTTTAAACATAAATTTTAGTGTTTTTTCAATGTAGATCAATTTTTCCCGCTAATTAATCCTTTGTGCGTTCAAAATATCAAATATACTTCTAATTGCCCTCTAGTTCATATTTCGTGCCGGGATTCCGATTTGTTTGCAGATGTTTTTCAAAAACATTCACCTTATATCTTTTATATGAACAACAGTTTATTTCAAAAATTGAGTCTGCTTCTATCTTATTATAGATGCCTGTGCGAATTAAAACCGAGACGTGTCTTAAAAAGAATCCGGGAGCTCAGCGAGTATAAATTCAAAGACCAAACATTTAAAAAATAATATCACGATAACATAGAGGTTTTATGTTTACCGGACTTTTGGAAGTATAATAAATCTAAAACCTTTATGAAGTTAGAAATTAAGCTTACGCTGGTCGGATTACTCTGTGTCAGCAGTTTATTCGCCCAGGAAAAGGCAAGCGGTTATGTTTATCTTGACCATAATGGAAACGGTAAACGTGACAAACAGGAGCCAGCCATTGCCGGTGTGACGGTAAGTAATGGAATGCTGGTTACCACAACCGATAGGCAAGGGAAATACATGCTTCCGGTGTCCAATGACAACATCCTGTTTGTAATTAAACCTGCGGGATATAGTGTACCGCTGAATAGACTTAACCAACCGCAATATTATTATATTCATAAACCTTCGGGATCTCCCGAACTCAACTTTAAGGGGAGTAAACCCACTGGTAAATTACCTGAATTAGTAAACTTCGCTTTAGAAGAATCTAAAGAGCCTGAAAATTTTACAGCACTGATCTTTGGTGATCCTCAGGCTTACACACCGCAGGAAATAGATTTTTTCGCAAAAGGAGTGGTGTCGGAGGTAGAAAGTACGAAAAAGGCATTATTTGGCTTAAGTCTGGGAGACCTTGCCGGTGACGATCTTTCGTTGCATCAACCCTATATCAAAGCTGTTAGCAAAACAGGTTTGCCCTGGTACAACCTGATAGGTAATCATGATATGAATTACGATGCGGTTACAGACTCACTTTCAGATGAGACTTTTGAAGCCAACTTTGGTCCCGCAAATTATGCGTTTAATTATGGAAAGGCACATTTTATCGTACTGGATAATATTCTCTATCCCGATCCAAGAGACAATAACGGCTATTGGGCAGGGTTTCGTAAAGATCAGCTGGATTTTATAACTAATGACCTAAAAACCGTTGACAAAACTAAACTGATAGTACTTGCATTCCACATACCACTGCTACAAATGGGTGGAGAAACTACGTTCCGGCCACAGGACCGTCAGCAACTTTTCGATCTGTTAAAGGATTTTCCGAATACTTTGTCCATCTCTGCACATACGCATTTGCAAAGGCAAAATTTTTATACCGCTAAAGACGGCTGGAGACAAAAAAGCCCACATCATGAGTACAATGCAGGAACTACCTCCGGTGACTGGTATTCCGGAGAACTGAATGCTCAGGGGATTCCGGTTTCAACTATGCGTGACGGCACACCAAAAGGGTATGCGTTTTTAAATGTCAAAGGAAATAACTATACTATAGATTATAAGGTTGCTGGTCAGCCAGATGACTATCAGATTAAAATTTATCATCCCAAAGTAGTTGCCCTTGGAAGAAATACAGCTGCAGCGATATATGCGAACTTCTTTATGGGACACCAGGGAAACAAAGTAATGTACAGCGTAGACCAGGGGGAGTGGAAGCCGATGGTTTATGAGGAAGCTGCGGATCCGGACTTTATCCAGTCTTTGGGACGATGGGATAACGCTGACGAGTTAATGGCAGGACGACGTCCTTCAGGTGCAGAGAAAAGCACACATCTCTGGAAAGGGTCGATTCCTGTCAAACTTGATGCGGGCGAACATAATATCGAAGTAAAAGCAGAAGATATGTTTGGCCGCATATTTACTCAAAAAAGCAGTTATCGCCTTGAGGCAGCAAAAGAAATAAAATAATTAAGATAGGTAAGCCAGCGATGTGAACCCGGTTTGTTTTTAAATAAAAACACGATCTTTGTCAGATACCAGTTGATACCGAGCAAATGAAAACGTATATATTTCTTTTAATAGCAATTTTTGCAGAAACTATAGCAACAACAGCCTTAAAAGCGTCGGAGGAGTTCACGCGCTTCTGGCCGTCGGTTGCCGTCATAACAGGTTATGGAATTGCGTTTTACTTCCTGAGTCTCGTGCTTAGAAATATGCAGCTTGGTATAGCCTATGCACTTTGGTCAGGAATAGGGATCGTATTAGTTACCATTATGGGTGTACTGATATATAAGCAACGTCCGGATGTACCAGCAATTATTGGTATTCTATTGATTATCGGTGGTGTTTTAGTTATTAACCTTTATTCGAAAACTGCAGGTCACTAATTGCCAGCAAGAAAAAAGCTTGATTGAATTAGTCCCAGACGCAGTTTTTTCTTAAATCTTGTTTAAGTAAAAGAATAAAAACTTTAACCGTTTTCTTTTGTTAAATTTCGAAATTAACGGAATATGAAGACTCTAAAAGTTATCCTGGCTGAAGATCATCACATTGTCAGAGATGGCATTAAAATGTTATTGGATAAAACCGACATTATTGATGTTGTAGGTGAAGCAATTAACGGAAAGCAGGTTCTGGATATGCTTGATTCAGGAATCAAAGCCGATGTGATTCTTGCAGATATGAATATGCCTGAAATGGATGGATTATCGCTGGTAAAGGAAGTTACGCGCAGAAAGATCAATTCGAACGTAGTTATTCTATCTATGCTGGATAATTATAAATATGTAACCGAAGCCTTTGCTGAAGGTGCGTTAGGTTATTTGCTTAAAAATGTCGGGATAGATGAGTTGGTTTTTGCGATTCGTCAGGCTAGCAAGGGTCAAAAGTATTTATGCGCCGAGTTATCTTTCCAGTATATGAATTCTGCAATTCAACAATCTGAAACTACAACTGCAAAGCCGGGGTATGCGATTGATCTGTCATCCAGGGAAATGGAAGTACTCGGTCTGATCGCCGAAGGCTTGACTAATAACGAAATTTCTGATCAGCTGTTTATTAGCAGACGAACTGTTGAGGGCCATCGTCAGGCTTTGATTGAAAAAACAGGAGTTAAAAATACTGCTGTTTTGATCCGGTATGCCTATCAGAATGGTATTCTTAAATAGAAACACTGGCTTTTAAATATCTTTAACGAATTATAACCAGGTGTTCAATCCTATTTTAATTAGATTGAACACCTGGTTTTTTATTTTTCAGCTTCAGATGCTCCCTGCATTAAACCCCCACGGCTAGCAGATAAATCATACATTAGTTAAATTATTTATTTGAAAAGCTAAAGACATGAAAAAGTCAAACAACGGAAAATATGTTGAAGGGGAAATGACAGAGCTTAATGTAGCTGATATCGAAAGAAATAATGAGCCCAAATTTTTCCCAATAATTGCAATGGGAGGTTCCGCTGGATCCTTTAGTTCCTTTGAGCAATTTTTTCTGCACGTTCCGGCGAGGTGTGGCTATGCTTTCGTTGTCATTATGCATATGGATCCTGCTCAGAATATGGACGTTGCGGGGCTTCTTCAGCAGTCTTGCTCAATGCCGGTGGTAGAAGCACAGGACGGGGTTAAGCTGTCACCTGACCACGTCTATATTATCCCGCCGGATGCAGATATGGGTATTCATAATGGACAGCTGTTGTTGTTTAAAGCATCGAGGCCGAAAGGTGCCCACATGTCAATAGATTATTTTATGCAAAGTCTGGCAGAAGATCAATGGAATTATGCTGTAGGAATTATTTTTTCCGGCATGGGTGCAGATGGGGAGACGGGAATAAGAATGATTAAGGAGAAGCTCGGAATGACAATGGTTCAGCTTCCCGAGACCGCGGAGTATCCGAGTATGCCGGCAGCAGCTTTAGCGACCGGTATGGCAGACTACATACTTCCGGTCGAAGAGATGCCAGGTAAGTTAATTCAATACCTGAGTCACCCGGTGTTAAAGGTTATAGGGGCAGATGAGCTGATCAATGAGCGGAATAACCTTACTCATTTAAATAAAATATTGTTATTACTCCGGTCACATACCGGGCATGATTTCACCTTATATAAAAAGAATACTATTACAAGGCGTGTGGAGCGCAGGATCGCTTATCACCAGCTCCCGGATTATATTCATTATGTGAATTTTTTAAGGGAGAATCCACAGGAGATTGAAGTGCTTTTTAAGGAGTTACTTATCGGGGTCACTAAGTTTTTTAGAGATGAACCGGCATTTGACGTCGTAAAGGATCAGCTGTATGCTAAATTATCCGTTAAAGGAAAAAGCGACCCGATCCGTATATGGATAGCAGGCTGTTCTACAGGAGAAGAGGCCTATTCTATTGCGATACTAGTGAGTGAGTTTCTATCGACAGTAAAAACCTCTCCTTTACCGAAAGTACAGATTTTTGCAACTGATTTAGATCCTAATGCGATTGAACACGCACGTAGTGGATTTTATTTTTCTAATATAGTTTCTGAAATTTCTGAAGAAAGACTTGAACGCTTTTTCTCACAGAAAAACAACGGTTATGTTGTCAAAAAGGAAGTCCGCGAAATGATCGTATTTGCGCAGCATAATCTAATTAAAGATGCCCCATTTACCAGATTAGACCTTCTGTGCTGTCGGAACGTAATGATTTATCTGACGGCAGACCTGCAAAAGAAGTTAATGCCCATATTTCATTACTCCCTTAATATTGGCGGTATGTTATTTCTTGGACCTGCTGAGTCTGTTGGTATTTATAATGATGCATTTTTGGTTTTGGATTCTAAATGGAAATTGTATGAGCGAAAGAATGGTGCTCCGGCTACAGCTAAACTAATAGACTTTCCATTTAATATTACTAACCAGATTGACAAGAATAATAAAGGTATCGAACATAAGCCGGTTTCGAAAAGCTTGCTTGCAGAACGTTTTCATAAAGTTTTACTTGAAAACTATTCTCCAGCATCGTTATTGGTCGATGAGAAGGGGGAGATTTCTTATATAAACGGAACAGTCGAGAAATATCTCAAATTTTCTTCCGGTGAAGCATCGATGAATATACATAAGGTAGTGATTGAGGAGCTTAGATATGTGCTTGGCAACGCTCTTCATCAGTGTGCGTTAAAAAAGAATATAGTTACTTATACCGGATTAAAAATTATGCATAACGGTATCGTTCATCTTATAGATTTTACCGTCGATTATCTGAATGATATGCAGCTGCATAATTTATATATCCTTGTGTTTTTTGATCGCGGACCGGTAAAAAAGAGAAAATCTATTATTGGAATTACCAATTTAAAGCACGGTACAGTCGTAGATGAGCTGGAAAAGGAATTGGTTTATACTAAACAGCAATTGCACACCACTATTGAGCAGATGGAAACTTCATTGGAAGAGCTTAAATCTACTAATGAAGAATTGCAGAGCACGAATGAAGAACTGCAGAGCACCAATGAGGAAGCTTTAACCACCAAGGAAGAAATGCAGTCTTTGAATGAAGAACTGATGACTATAAATCTTCAATATCAGAATAAAGCTGAAGAGCTTACCCGCATGAATAATGATATGAAGAACCTGCTCGATAATACCGATATAGGAACTATTTTTTTAGATAACAGTCTTAATATTCTGAGATTTACGCCACAGGTTAACAAATTATTTAATGTAATTGGATCTGACATCGGTCGCTCGATCACGCATATCGCATCAAACTTCGATTATCCTGCTATTGAAAATACCATTCTTGAAGTGATAGAAAGGTTAAATGGTAAAGAGCTTGAAGTTAAAACCAGAAATAATGAATGGTACAATCTTAAAATTATGCCCTATAGAACTATGGATAATTTTATAAGCGGTGCAGTACTAACTTTTACTAAAATTACACCTGTTAAGGCGCTTGAAAGTAAATTCTCAAGCCTTTTAGGCTATATCCAGTATGCTGTTGATGATTTAAAAGAAGCGGCAGTTATTCTTGATCATGAAGGTAAAATAATAGTTGTTAACAGATTGTTTTTGGTAATGTTTCGTCTGAGAGAAGATGAAATAAAAGAACAATTTTTCATGGAGATTGTTCACACCCAATGGAATACAAATAAGCTGAATGACCTGTTCCATAAGGATAGATCTCCAGCGGAAATTTATTTTCAGCATAACTTTCAAGGCGTAGGATTGAAAAAGTTACTAATTGCTGTGAACTATATACCCAGAGATATTTCCGCGGAACATTATGTATCTGTAATAACCTTCATAGAGAAAGAGTGTGAACAAGAAAAATAGCAATAATAAAGGGAGTCTTCTCTCACAAGTTCGTGAACGCATAGAAAGTACTGCGGTCCCTGTAGCCGGTGTAAAAGAGGGTATCACCGATCAGGAACTCGCCGAATTACTGGGCGAACTGGAGATCTTTCAGTTGGAACTGGAAATGCAGAATGACGAACTTTCTGAGTCCTATCAGCTATTGGAAAGTGAGCGGGCGAAATTTGCCGGCTTATTTAACCTTGCTCCGGTCGGATACTTTATTTTAGATCATATTGGAATTATCGAAGAGGCAAATCAGACTGGATCAGACTTGCTTGGGCAGGTAAAAACAAACCTGAGGGAAAAGCTTTTTCAAAGTTATATCTCGCCGAATCACTGGGAACTTTTTTATAGCTTCCTGCATAAATTGCAGACTACCCTTACTAAGCAGAGTAGCGAAATTGTAATGCTTATACCAGGCGGTAAAGAACTGTATACAAGAATGGAAGGAATATCCGTTTTTGATACATTTACCAGAAAAAATAAATTCTACGTGACTTTAATCGACATCACCGAAAGTAGAAGTGCCCAGCAGAAATTAATGGATACAACTCATCGGCTAGAAATGACACTCAGAGCCTCTGGTACCGGAACCTGGACGATGGAGTTAGGAAATAATAAGTTATTTCTAGATAGCTTCAGTTATTCAATTCTCGAATTAAACGTATGGGATTTTGATGGAACTATTCAAAGCCTCCTGGACTTAATTCACCCGGATGATCATGCCGTTGTCAGAAGAAGCATCATCAACACAATTAATGTGGCTGAAGATCTCGATCTGGAATTTAGAGTTATGACCAGCTCGGGGAAAACAAAAAATATATCTTTAAAGGGGCATCAGATTAATAGGGAGGTTTACACGGCCTATTTTGCTGGTATTATTGTAGATATTACGGAGCGTAAAAGAATAGCCAAGATTTCTGAAGATCTGAAAATTGAGCGGCAAAAACTAATTATGTCGGCCACAATTGATGCACAGGAGAAGGAACGATCTCAAATTAGCAGTGCGTTGCATGATAGTGTTTGTCAAATACTTTACGGTATAAGGTTAAATCTGCAGAATGTGCAGTTAACTAAAAACCTCAAAAATGACTTCGATAAAATAAATCAGTTACTTGATCAGGCTATACAGGAAACAAGAGATTTATCTTATGAACTGACTCCTTCCGTTTTAAGAGATTTTGGTTTTAAAGCTGGTATCAGGGAGATGGCGAAACGCCTGAGTACACCAAAATTTACAATCAATACCAATATACATAGTTCGGCGGACAATATGACTCCTGAAGTGCAGCTCTATATTTTTCGAATTATACAGGAGCTGGTTAGTAATAGTATAAAACACGCCAGTGCATCTCTCTCAGAAATAACTGTTTCTCAAGGCGATGATTTATATACAATTTTCGTCAGAGACAATGGGATCGGTTTTAATCAGGACATCGAATCTGCATTATCTCTGGGGTCTGGGATAAGGGGTATTAAAAACAGGATTTTTCTTTTAAATGGGAATATGGATCTTCAGACATCACTTAAAGGCACAGCGATCTCTATCCAATTTAGAGTTGACGCCTACCTTTCCTAATATGAAGATTTTAAATCTAGCGGTATGGATAATTATGACGTAAAGAATATTATTACAATAGGTGCTTCTGCCGGGGGAATCAGTGCGGTGTCAGAACTGGCAAGCGGTTTAAAATTAGAATTAGATGCGGCTGTATTTGTCGTTATTCATATCTCCAAAAACTCATTGGTAGAGATTATTCGTCAGCAGATACAGAAAAGAACAAGTCTTAAATGTGTCGTAGCCGCCGATGGGGACAGGATAAAAAAGAATGTTATTTACCTGGCACCCCCTGACCGGCATATGATGCTTGAAAAAGGAAAGATATTAGTTGAAAAAGGGGCCTATGATAGCCATTGGAGACCGTCTATCGATGTGCTGTTTAGATCCGCTGCTGCGACGTATGATAGTTGCGTAACCGGTATAATATTAACCGGTTTATTAGACGATGGTACTTCCGGTATGACTGCCGTCAAAAGAAGCGGAGGGGTTTGTATTATACAGGATCCGGAAGAAGCAGAATTCCCGGATATGCCTCAAAATGTACTTAAAGCTATAAAAGTAGACTTCAAGGCTCCATTATATGAAATAGGTTATATTCTTTCAGACCTACATTCGCGTAAACCTTGCGAAGTCGGAACTGTTCCCGATGAAGTAAAACTGGAAGCGGAGATTACGAAACGTTTGAGCAGCGAAACAACAGAAAACTTTTCTCAGGTAGATCAAAGTAAGGAGTTGGAAGAATCACTTTGGATAGCTATAAGAATGATGGAGGAACGCAGGAACCTCTTGGAAAATATGACAAGCTACAACGATGCCGGAAGAAATGAACGGATATTCCAACTTGGAAAACATCTCAATAGACTAAAAAGGTTATTGCTTGAATTGGGAGCAAATAAAAATTGAACCAGAATAAGCAGAAGACCAAAAAAATTAAAATATCATGTTACAAGTAGTATTAGCAGAAGATCATAACATTGTCCGGGACGGAATTAAGATGTTATTGGAAATGGATAAGAATATAAATATTGCTGCCGAAGCAGAGAATGGAGCCCAGGTAATGGAGTTTGTCAGAACAGGTGCACCTGTGGATGTGATTTTGGCAGATATTAATATGCCGCAGATGGATGGACTTACATTGCTGAAGGAAATCAAATTATTTGATCCGCGCATCGCGGTGATCATGTTATCTATGCACGACAACGATAAATATGTTACCCAGGCGTTTTCAGCAGGTTCTTCCGGTTACCTTCTGAAGAATGTTGGCGCCGATGAATTAATTTTTTCTTTAAAATATGTGGGCGCCGGAGGTAAGTATATTTGTTCTGAACTTGCTATGAGACAGTTGGATATGATGTTTAAGCAGGGGAGTCATAACTCAACCTTGGCAATAGACTTTTCATTACGGGAAATAGAAGTACTGCACTTAATAGCAGAAGGGCAAACGAATCAGGAAATGGCAGAAAAACTATTTATAAGTAAAAGAACTGTGGAGGGGCACCGTCAAAATCTGATAGAAAAAACAGGTTCTAGAAATACCGCTGCATTAATACGTTATGCAGTATTAAATGGCATTATTCAATAGTGAGACTATAAAATGATAAGTACAACCAGAGCAGATAATATTCTAAGTTTAATTAACGTAGCGTGTTTTCAACTGGATTCGGAGTCCAATTTTATTTATGGAAACAGGAAAGCTGCGCAGCTGTTCAACCTGAACATTACACAAATCATTGGAAAGCACGTATGGAAGGTTTTTGATATCAGCCTTTCTCCTGAAGCATTCAACGTGATCGAGAACGCGATTGTTTATCAGAAATCTTCGAATATCGAATACTTTTGCCGGGTCACTAACCATTGGATGTCACTGAACGCTGTGCCTGCTAATGGTGGAACGGTGTTAATGTTCACTGACGTTCAGATTACCAAGGGTCAGCTGCTAGAAGAACAGCGAAGGTTGAAGCTTGCACAGGAAATTGGAAATATAGGTTATTTCGAGGGGATTTTGCCAGATGGTAGATTGGAGGCGAGCGACGAACTATATCGTATTTTTGGAATTAAGCCGCAAAGTGAAGTTTTAACATGGCAACGAATCTATGAATTTATAGATGCCAGGGAAGCAGCGAACACTATTAGCTTAATAAAAAATCTGACCGGTCAGCAAAAGGAATTCGAATTGCATTTTCCAATTATCACCTTTGATAAAGAGCGGAAAATACTTAATATGAAAGTCCGCTTTACTGCCGATAGCATTAGAAATGTTCATAGGATCCACGGCGTTATTCATAATATAACTGATTATTTTAATGCGAAAGAGGAACTTCGGGAAAGCAAAGAATTAATCCAGTCGGTATTTGATACCAGTTTGGTTGGTATGTGCCTGCTTAAACCTGTGAGGGATGCAGATGGAGAAATAACTGATTTTAGGATTGAACTTGTAAGCCGGGAAATGGAAAGGGAAACCAGCAGGAATGACCTGGTAGGGAAATTATATGCGGCTGAGTTTCCGGGTATCAAAAATGTTGGACTGTTCGATACGATGTTAAAAGTATTAGCTACAGGCAACCCTGCGCAGATGGAATTCTGGTATCCTTACGACGGTTTTGACAAATGGTATTCCAGCGTATTTGTAAAAATGGAAGACGCAATCGTGGCGACACATCTTGACGTCAGTCCAGCAAAGTTTGCGGAGCAAGAGCAGCTTAAGGGTTTATCTCTTTTACAACAATCAGAAGAGCTTGCAAGAACCGGCAGCTGGGAATATGATCTGGTTTCCGGAGAATTTACTTGTTCTGATGGAATGTACAAGCTATTTGATTTAACAAAAGAAACTGCTATTAAGCCAGAACATTACCTCGAATACTCCACTGTAAACTCCAAACCTACGGCTCAAAAAATACTACAATCACTGAAAACAGGAGATTTGGGATTTGAAGAAATTATTGAGTTGAAAACAAGCAAATCCGACCGCGTGCTTAAGGTAAAAACATTTATTTTCAAAGAAAATGGCATTCCGCAGAAGGTACTTGGCGTTAACGTGGATATCACGTTACAATTGGCATTGAGTCTGAAAAATGAACAGCTAAAACTCGAGAGAGCTGAGTTAGAAAAGAAACAACAGCAGGAAATTTTCAAGACTATTCTTTCTACTCAACAAGAGGAACGTAAGGTTATAGCCGAAAGTTTGCATAATGGGCTTGGCCAACTTCTTTATGGAGTTAAACTCAGATTGGAAAGAAATATCTATACCCTGGGAGAGGTTTCTAACGATGCCCAGTTGGACAATATGCTGGAAACTGAGCGGTTACTTGCCGACGCAATAAGAGAGAGCCGGCGTTTTTCACATCAGCTAATGCCCACTATTTTAGAAGACTTTGGGCTGGAGGTAGCGCTAAATGATGTAAAGTCTCAACTCGAAGTCACTGTTCGGATTGAGGCCACTTATTCGGGTTTAGCACATCACCTGGATCAATATTTGCAGATTTCAGTCTTCAGGATTGTGCAGGAACTATTGCTCAATGTCGTTAAACACGCTGAAGCAGCATGTGCTAAACTTAAAGTTTGTATTACAAAAAACACCATACAAATTGTTGTGGAGGATGATGGAAAGGGTTTTGAAGCCGGGCCAAATTTTGCAAATGGACTAGGCCTAAGAATGATTCAAAGCAAGGCAAATCTACTAAATGGTAAACTTCAAATTTCACCCAGATCTGGGAAAGGTACCAGAATAGAAATAAATCTTCCAAATTTAGAGTCGGCTAACGGCGGATAAGGCGAAGATTAACACGTATTTATCTCAGTATCTTTAAGTAAAATTACTATCGAATAATTGATACCGTTTATTAAATTTACGTTATATCTATTCTCTCGATTGGAGGCAGCGGCACGGAATTAACACCGAGGCTTATACTTCCGCTAATGATATCCTATGAGTAATAATCTTGCGCAACAAGGGGACTATATTTTTAAATTTCTATTGAAAAGGAGTGGTGGCAGCCCATATAATACCTGGCTCATATTAATACCTGTACTTTTAATTCTGACAGGTCTGTCTTTGGAAGTTCTATATTTCAAGGGTTTTAATTCTCCTGTATACCTGATTTTTCTGCTTGCAGTAATTCTTACTGCTTTTTTTTGTGGGGTCAAAAAGGCATTTCTTGTAAGTATTTTTACAGCTGCGCTCTCCATAGTTTTCATGGTATTCTATCATTCGGGAATTACCTTGACCATTTTTAATGATGTCTCACAGTTTTTATTATTCATCTTCGCCCTCTTTTTTCTTAACGGAATATTTTACCTGCTCAAACTGCAATTAAGGGATGTTGAGCATGAACGCATGTTGAGACAAATAGCAGAGAAGGATTTGCAGATGCATGAAAAACGGCATGAAGATTTTGTGCACATGGCAGTCCATGAATTAAAGTCTCCAATTACGGTGCTTAAAGTTTATGTACAGATGATTGTGCTCAAAATTCAGAAAGAGAAATTCTACAAGAATATAGAAATGGTGGAGAAGATGGATCACCAGCTTGATAAAATGTTAAATCTTGTTGCAGATATTTTAGATGCTGCAAAAGCTGGTTCTGGAACGATCCACTGCGTCATGAATGATTTTCATATTAATGATCTGCTTAAAATGAGTTATGAAAACGTTCAGGCCATCTATCCTGTGTATAACATTGAATTGCAAACAGATCCGGCTAACCCAGTTATAAATGGTGACCGCGACAGACTTGAACAAGTATTAAATAATTTTATTACCAATGCAGTTAAATATTCCTCACAGGATAAATTCATTAAAATCTCCAGCCGCATTCAGGATGGAAAAGTCTATATAGGTGTAGCCGACAAAGGCCTGGGAATTCCGGAGTCAAAAATTAAGCATGTTTTCAAACAGTTTTACAGAGTTCATTCTTTAAAAACTCAAAGTCTCCCGGGTTTGGGCCTGGGTTTGTTTATCTGTGAGGAAATTATCAAAAAGCATAACGGACAGATCGGAGTTGACAGTAGAGAAGGTGAGGGCTCTACATTTTGGTTTTGTATTGACATCAAGAACGACCGGCAAAAGCACTACAGGTAAAAAACTCGTGCGAATGTCATAAATACCTGAATTTAATTATTCTTAAAACTTCATATAACAGTTTTTGTTCTTCATAAAAATAGGAAAATGAAGACATATGAGAGTGAGACGTTGCAGGATCCAGGATCTGCAACACGTATAATAGGTGGAGCAAATGCTGAATATCAACACAAAAAGGTAGATCATATATTGAAACCTAAAGCGAAGGAAAAACGAGAAAAGCCGGATTTCTTACTAAGGCTCCTTTAGTTCAAACAGAACCGGATGATTTATAGATTATCCGGTTTTTTTTGAGCCCTAATTTCAACAACAATCCCCAGATCTACTATAGCTTTCGAATGGATATAAGCAAAAGAACTACAGGAATAAATTTCACAAATAATAAGATGGCTACCATCAATATATGGGCTCCTGAAGCGCAAAATATTGAGGTGCAGTGCGGCAAATTCACAATTAGCCTTCACAAAGATGAATTTGGTAACTGGATAGGTTTCACAGACCTGATTAAGGCCGGCGATTTATACTGGCTGGTAATAGATGGTCAGAAAAGAATACCGGATCCTGCTTCTCTAAGCCAGCCTGAAGGGGTGCATGGGCCTTCCTGCGCAATTGATCTGCACTACGAATGGAATGATCAAAATTGGAAGAATCCAGAGCTGAAAGATTATATCTTCTATGAATTGCATACTGGTACCTACACTTCGCAGGGTGATTTTCAGGGAATAATAAACAAACTGGATTATTTGGTTGAATTAGGAATTACCGCTATAGAGATCATGCCTGTGGCTGCATTTCCTGGAGAAAGAAATTGGGGTTATGACGGCGTATTCCCTTATGCAGTACAGTGGTCATATGGCGGAGCAATGGGATTGCAGCAGCTGGTCGATCAGTGTCATCAGAAAGGCCTGGCAGTCGTACTCGACGTGGTCTACAATCATCTTGGTCCCGAAGGAAACTACCTGACCGAATTAGGGGGCTATTTTACCGATAAATACAAAACTCCATGGGGGGCAGCGGTAAACTATGATGACCGGTATAGTGATGGTGTGCGTAAATTTATAATAGAGAATGTGTTAATGTGGTTTAGAGATTTTCATATTGACGCATTGCGGCTTGATGCAGTACATGCCATTAAAGACTTTAGCGCAGTGCATATCTTACAGGATATCAGAAAGGCAACTGACAAACTGATCAAAGAAAGCGGACATGTACATTATCTAATTGCGGAATCAGATCTGAATGATCCCAGGTATATTACCAGTTTAGAAGAAAACGGTTTAGGTATGCATGCACAATGGACAGATGAGTTTCATCATGCTTTAAGAGTTTCTGCCGGCGAGTCGAAGACCGGGTATTATAGCGATTTTACGGGAGTAGATCATTTGGCAAAGGCTTATAAAGACGCGTATGTGTATACTGGGACGTACTCCAGTGAAAGGGCAAGGAAATTCGGTCGCGGAACTACTGGCCATCCAGGCAGCCAGTTTGTAGTTTTCTCACAGAATCATGACCAGACAGGAAACAGGATGCTGGGTTCCCGTTCTGGCACTCTTTATAGTTATGAGATGCAAAAATTGCTGGCAGGTGCAGTTATCCTTTCTCCGTTTTTACCACTGCTTTTTATGGGGGAAGAATATGGAGAGAAAAATCCCTTCCTTTATTTCGTTAGCCATACTGATCCCGGGCTTGTTGAAAATGTCAGAAGCGGGCGAAAACAGGAATTTGCAGCCATGCACCTGGAAGGGGAAGCACCCGATCCTCAGGATCCTGCAACGATGCAGCAGTCCCGTCTTAACTGGAGTGCATTAAGAGAAAAAAGCCATCAGACTATGTTTCTTTTCTATCAGGCAATTATTGCATTGCGTAAAAGTCATACGCAGCTCTGTTCCGATGAAAAAGTGCTAACCAGGTGCATTGCGCTTAAGCCGTTAAATTGTCTCCTTTTAGAGCGCTGCGCGACTGGAAGTTCGGAACTGGTTTTTTGTATGCTGAACTTTTCTTCAGAAGTACAACAAATTTCCGTTCCTGTAAATATTAAACTGGACGCTGTGCTTTTTAATTCGGCAGCCCTGGTATGGGGCGGGCCGGGAGATGTTTCAGAAGAACAGCAGCCCGAACTCCAGGAAATTTCAATTCAACCAGAATCTTTTATTGTATACCAGGCAAATTATGTTTAACCCTAATTCAACTTACCGGGTGCAGTTCCACTCCGGCTTTACATTTGCCGATTTTGAGGCTATCATCCCGTACCTGAGCCGTTTGGGTATCAGTACTATATACGCATCTCCGATTTTTGCGGCCGTTCCTGGAAGTACACATGGTTATGACGGTACAGATCCGAATGTAATTAATCCGGAAATAGGGAGTATCAGTGATTTGAAGAGGATCTCTGCTAAGCTCAACAAACTGGACATGAAATGGATACAGGATATTGTTCCTAACCATATGGCATATGATGCACAAAATTCCTGGTTAATGGATGTGCTCAAAAATGGAGAAGCATCTGTCTATCGTGAATATTTCGATATTCTTTCTGCTGATCTTAATCAGGACCCTTTAATGGCGCCTTTTTTAGGAAAAGATCTCCAAGATTGTATTCGCGACGGAGAATTGGAATTGGTGAAAATTGAGCAAGACTGGTTTGTCCGGTATGGCGAGAATACCTGGCCTCTGCGTGCTGGTACTAATCCAGAAGATTCCCTGGAAAAAATTCTTTCGCAACAATATTATCGGCTATGCACATATACCGAGGCCAATGCGAGAATGAATTACCGGCGTTTTTTTACCGTAAACAGCCTGATTTGCCTGAATATACAAAATGAAAAAGTATTTGAACATTACCATCGCTTGATTAAAGATTTGGTTGATGCCAGAATATTTCATGGATTGAGAATTGATCATATTGACGGTTTGATGGATCCTGCCGGGTACCTAAGCAGGTTGCGCCAGCTCTGTGGAGGCGAGGTCTATATTGTTGTCGAAAAAATTCTTGAACCCGGTGAACAGCTCCCGTCAGCTTGGCCGGTACAAGGTACGACTGGTTATGACTTCCTTGGACTGGCTAATCAGTTGTTTACGAATGAAAAAGCAGAAAACAAATTCAGCAGTTTTTATAAAAATCTGCAACACAAATATGCCCCCGTTACTGTACAAATCAGAAAAAAGAAAGAAAGCTTTCTAAATACCTATATGCAGGGTGAGTTAGACAATTTATGTCAGTTGATTATATCAACCCCCGTTGTCGAAAAGGCAAATCCAGATGAGGGACAAATTGCAATCATACGCCAGATTATAGCAGAACTGCTTGTCAGGTGTCCAGTTTATAGATTTTACGGCAATGGATATCCGCTGGATAAATATGAGAAAAAAGCTATCGATTCAATATTTAGAGAACTAGAAGAAATAGTAGAGTACAGGCCGTCATTGAAGCTGATACGCAAGGTTTTATTGGAGAAAAACATCCATTGTTACCAGCGTCTTATGCAGATCTCCGGACCGCTTATGGCGAAGGGAGTGGAAGATACTTTAATGTATACCTATAACCGTTTTATTGGTAATAATGAAGTCGGTGACTCGCCGGCTTTGTTTGGAATAACCCCGGATGAGTTTCATAAGACTATATTGAGCCGCTCTACTGCCTGGCCAATTGCTATGAATGCCACAGCTACGCATGATACAAAAAGAGGGGAAGACGCGCGCGCCAGGCTTAATGTGCTGACAGATATCCGCCATGTATGGATCAACGAAATCAATCGTTGGGAAGAGCTGAATGAATCATTACATACAGCAGGCAAACCAGACCGGAATGATGCATACTTTATATACCAGACCTTAATTGCCACTTATCCTGAAACCGACAGCGAAACTGAAGATTACAAGGACCGGCTGCAAACATATATCGAAAAAGCTTTGCGTGAGTCCAAAAGGAATTCTGAATGGGAGCAACCTGATTTACAATACGAAAAGGCAACCCGGAATTTCATAGAGGGGCTGCTTAATCCTGAACGTGAATTCTGGCATGTCTTCAGCTCTTTTATGAACAATGTTTTCCAGCAGGCAAGAAAAATATCTCTGGGCTCGCTTATTATTAAGTTTGGTACTCCCGGTATTCCGGATACTTATCAGGGAACTGAATTCTGGGACCTGAGTATGGTAGATCCAGACAACCGCAGGCCGGTTGATTATGCCGCGAGAGCCAACTTCCTGAAAGAAATAGAAGAAGGAAATTTTAACCTTGCTGATTTAGTAGAAAATGCGGGCAATGGAAAAATTAAATTGTATCTGCTTCGTCAACTACTGCATTCCAGATTGAGAAATCCTGAATTGTATGCCAGCGGCCTTTATATTCCATTAGAAATTAAGGGTAAATTTGCTACCCATCTGATTGCCTTTGCCAGACGTTCGGGAAATCGCTGGGCATTGTTTGTTGTTGCAATAAACCCTTCGATGGTGCCTGACCCGGCATCAGACCTGCAAAACTGGGAAGATACACGTGTCATTCTACCTACTGAGGCTACCGGTAATTATCATGAACTCGTTCATGATATTAACATCAGGGTATCAGGTGAGCTGTCATTGCAGGACCTTTTTAAGGTATTACCTTTTGCAGTACTGGAGTGGTGCGGAGGCCAGCGTGAGCGTGGTGCAGGTATCTTATTACACGTTACGTCTCTTCCATCAAGGTATGGAATAGGAGATATGGGACCGGGTGCATCCGATTTTTTGGAGAATCTGGTGAGTGCCCGCCAGCAATACTGGCAAATTCTTCCGATTAATCCTGTAACTGCAGGCCAGCTGTATTCCCCGTATTCCTCTACATCTACGATGGCAGGCAATGTCTTACTCATTAGTCCCGAACTTTTGTGGTCCGATGGGCTTGTGAATGACGGACAGCTTTTACAGGCGCAGCAGAAGAACGGTGCCAAAGTTAATTTTCAGCTTGTAGAGAAAAAGAAAGATAAGCTTTTGAAACAGGCATTCGCTTCTTTTCAGGATTTGAATCCGGACGACCAGCTCGTAGTCGACTTTAACCGGTTCATTAAAGATGAGGATTTTTGGCTTGATGATTATGCGCTATACGAAGTGCTAAAAATGATTCAGCAGGGACAGCCCTGGTATCACTGGCCGGAGAAAATCCGGCGGCGGGATAAAGAAACTCTTGCAGGTGTAAAAGCGGACTGTGAGAATGAAATGCAGGAAACTAAATGGAGGCAGTTTATCTTTTACCGGCAGTGGCGGGCCCTCCGTAAACAAGCAAATGCCCTGGAAATTAAAATAATCGGAGACCTGCCTTTTTACTGTGCATGGGATTCCGTAGACGTATGGGCTAATCAACAGCTCTTCAGTCTGGATAAACGAGGGCGTATGAAGGCAGTTGCAGGCGTTCCACCGGATTATTTTAATGCAGACGGGCAGTTGTGGGGTATGCCGGTATATAACTGGAGAGAGATGGCTAAAACGCAATATCGTTGGTGGACCTCACGCATCGATAAAAACAGACTGGATTATGATTTAATTCGACTGGATCATTTCCGTGCATTTCATGCTTATTGGGAAGTTCCTGCAAATGAGTCCTCGGCCCGCTTTGGCGCCTGGCAGCAGGGGCCGGGAGCCGATTTCTTTAACGCGCTGTTAAAAGCTAAATCCGGGCTCCCGTTCATTGCCGAAGACCTTGGTGAGATCACAGATGGTGTGTTTCGTTTGAGGGATCATTTTGGTCTGCCCGGCATGCGCGTCTTACAGTTCGCTTTTGGGGCAGATGCTGCTGACTCCCTTCACGCACCACATAATTTTACTGGTCCACATGGGCTTGTTTACACTGGTACACACGACAATAATACGTTGAAAGGTTGGTACAAAGATGAGCTGAATTTAACAGAACGTTCTCGAATTGAAGCTTATACCGGGCAAACTGTTTCTGCAAAAAATATACATTTGATCATTATAGGATTGGCTTACGCATCTGTCGCCGGTATAGCGATAATTCCTATGCAAGATATTTTAGGTAAAGGCTCTGCCTCCAGGATGAATGTCCCTGCCTCCGTTAAGGATAACTGGGGATGGAGAATGAAATCAGGAGAATTTAAAAACGATATGGTGGATTATCTCAGATCTCTGGCCCTGCGCTATGGAAGATAGGGGTAGGTAAATGTTTTTTATCCTAATGATCCTTTATATTTGCTAGTATAAACCAGCGTTATGAATAAAGCTACGAATGCAGAAATCCGGGCCAGATTTGACCAGGATGTTGAACGTTTCTCCAATCTTGAAACCGGACAGTTAACTACAATTGACGCGACGATTACGATGGACCTCTGTACGGAGGCTGCAGCATACATTAACCCCAACGCTTCCGCTCTGCTTGATATCGGCTGCGGGGCAGGTAATTACACGCTTAAAATGCTCTCCAGACTCCCAAATCTAAACTGTACGTTGAACGACCTGAGCAAACCAATGCTCGAAAAAGCTTTCGAAAGGGTGTCTGAAGTGACAGCCGGTAAAGTAACCGTGGTGCATGATGATATGCGAAATCTCGAGCTTGGCGAGCATACGTTTGACATCGTATTAGCTGCCGCAACACTCCATCACTTACGTGACGATGCAGACTGGGAAATGGTCTTCCGTAAAATCTTCATCGCTCTGAAACCCGGTGGTAGTTTTTGGATTTCTGATCTGATAACGCATGACTCTCCATTAATCGGGAAGCTATTTGAATCTCGCTATGGTGATTACCTGGAAACGCTTGGCGGGCCGGATTACCGTCAAAAGGTTCTTGACTACATCGCTTATGAAGACACGCCGCGTTCGCTGAATTATCAGCTGGACCTTATGAAAAGGATAGGCTTTCGCGATACAGATATTCTGCATAAGAATTCTTATTTCGCCGCTTTCGGCGGAATAAAATAGGCGGGTATTAATTATATTTTCTTTCTTATTTATTTTACTTTTTATTCGCTGTTCTTCGGTGTTGATATACCCTTGCGATACCCTTGGTATACCCTTGCAATACCCTTGGTATACCCTTTTGGGTAAAGGAAGGGTATACCAAGGGTATTGCAAGGGTATATCAACTCCGCAGATGATAAACAGGAAAGAAGTAGTAGAGACACTTGAAGTAAGAAGTTGGCTTGTACTGGTCTACATTAGTTACCCAAGCTAAATTATCACTTGCAGTCCAGTAATTTCGATAGTGTACTGAAGAAGAGGATCCAAGTTTTCCCTCGTAATAGATAAAGAAAAAACGCTTAATTTTATTATTATATCTAACTTTGCCGGTTATATGGGAATCTTTTCAAAGACTTGTGAATATGCCATGCGGGCAGTGTTTTTTATTGCACACCGGACAGCTGACGGAGGGAAAGTAGGTATAAAAGAAATTGCTGAAGGTATAGATTCTCCAGAACATTTCTTAGCGAAAATTCTTCAGGATCTGAGCAGACGAAATATTGTGAAATCTGCGAAAGGACCAAATGGAGGGTTCTATATGGATGCTGTGAGCTTAAAAAGGCGATTGTCTGAGGTAGTCGAAGCGGTTGACGGAAATGGATTATTTACAGGATGCGGGCTTGGATTACACTATTGTTCTGAGACTAATCCCTGTCCGCTACACAACGAATTTAAAGTGATTAGAAATCAGATTTTCAATATGCTGCAGAACACGACTATTGAAGATTTTAATGAAGACCTGAATCTTGGAATTACAAGCTTAAAAAAATAAATTTGAAGAGGTAAAGCTGATTATTCCCTGCAGTACCTCTTCATAAATGATTAACTCAACTGTAGTGTTTGAGGTCCAAATTCTTCAAAAAATATTGAATTTTTATTGACACCTATATTGACCAGATCTTTGTACTGTTTCTCAATAAAAGGCGCCGGGCCGCAAACATAGTAAGCCGTTTGATCAGTGTGTATGTCTTTTCCAAGCTTGGTGAGATCTACCCAGCCTTCATAATGATTTTCCACGTCTATTTCCGATCCTATAGTGTTATAAAAGATATGTTTTTGAATGAGTGGATATTCAGCCGCCCATTTTTCTACGTTCTCTTTAAAAGCATGTACGCTCTTGTCCCGGCACCCATGAATCCAGGTTCCCTGGCGTTGCCCACTTTTAATCAGGTTTTCGAGCATACTGAGTAGGGGTGTTTGTCCGACTCCTCCGCTTATAAATACTACGGGGCCGGGATGATCTTTTAAAAAGAAATTTCCCGCGGGTGCTGATACGTCAATAAGATCACCAATTTGAATATTCTGATGAAGATGATTGCTGATCATTCCTTCAGGCGTCTCTTGAATACCTGGCTCTCTTTTAACAGATATACGATAGTATTGACCGTTTGGGGCGCTGGATATGCTATATTGCCTGGGTTGCAAAAGGTTGAGTTCAGGTAGAAATAAGCGAACACTTAGGTACTGACCGGGTATAAAGTCTGCTACTTGACCTTGGTCTGCCGGGTAGAGGTAAAAAGAAGTGATCTCTGTGGATTCGACAACTTTATTTTTCACTAAAAAGGGTCTCCAACCAGACCATCCGCCTTCTTTTTGAACTTGCTGGGTATATAAACTACTTTCATGTCCAGACATGAGTTCCGCCAGCTGGAAATAGGCAACTTCCCAGGCTTTGAGTAATTCCGGTGTTGCAGCTTCTCCCAAAACTTCTGCAATCGACGCCAAAAGATGTTTTCCCACAATGTGGTAGTGTTCTGGTCTGACACTTAAACTGGTATGTTTCTGCCCGATATGATCCAAAACTGGCAATAATACTTCCGGATTTTCTATATGTTCTGCATAAGCTAAAACGGCCATTGCCAGCGCAGTTTGCTGCTTGCCATTATGTTGGTTCCCCATATTAAAGACATGTTTGAGTTCTGGATTGTGCTCAAACATGCGTTTATAGAAATAAGTTGTTAGGAGTACTCCATGCTCTTTGAGGATAGGCACTGTAGCTTTAATGAGATTTTTTTGTTGAGAAGTGATCATAATTATAAGTTGATAATAACAGAATACATTAACCGGATAATAACACCCTTATGTCTTTTATTTTGGGATATTATTAGTTGATTTTTAACTCCGGTAAAAGTATAACATGGTTCTGTTATATAAAAGATGTTTTTGTCTTTTATTATTTTATTGCTTTTTGCTGATAAATAGTAGACGGGGGTGTGGGCTATATGCTCATTCTCCAGGTCGGATAATTAGCATATAGCCTGCACCGCGTACATTTACAATGCTCACGGTTGGATCTTCTTTAAGATGGGCACGAAGCCTGCTTATAAATACATCAAGGCTTCTGCCTGTAAAAAAACTTTCATAGTCCCAAAATTCCTCCAGGATTTCCTTCCTTTTAAGAATGGAGTTTTTATTTTCAAAGAGTTTTTTTAACAGTTCAGACTCCCGGTAAGAAAGCCTGATATATTTATCATCCAGTATAAGCCGCTGATTTTTAAAATCTGCGAAGTACTTACCTATCATGTCCCGTTTGATCAGATCAGGATTTCTCAACTTAAGCTGGAAGTTCATCCTGACAATTAATTCGTCGATACTAAATGGTTTTTTTAAATAATCGTTCGCACCTATTTCAAATCCATGAACAACATCTTTGGTTTGCGTTCTGGCTGTTACAAAAATGATGGGTATTTTCAGATCTGTTTCTCTGATTTTTGAAGCAAGGGTGAATCCATCTGTTTCCGGCATCATAATATCAAGAACAATAATATCCGGCTTTTCGGCGTTAAAACTGCCTAATGCTTCTGTTGCATTGGTAAAATGTGAAACTTTATATCCTTTGTAAAGTAGGCTGTCGGCAACAATTTTAGCCAGGCCCTGCTCGTCCTCTATGTATAATACATTCATAATCAATCTTTAAAAGTTATCGCAATGGTGAAAGTACTACCTTGTTCGTTGCTTTGAACGGTTACTATTCCTTTATGAAGTTCTACAACCTGTTTGACATAAGACAGGCCGAGTCCAAAACCTTTTATAGTAGCCGTCTGCTTACCTGGAACCCGGAAAAACCTTTCGAAAATGTCTTTATGGTAGCTTCTGGGGATTCCTATACCAAGATCAGTCACATGAAGTAACCAGACCCCTTTTTCATAGGTGCTTGCTATAGTAATCCTTTTGTTATCAGCAGAATATTTGACTGCATTATCTATCAGATTTCGCACAGCATTTAAAAGATGAACCGGATCAAGGAATAGGTCTGGTGTATGCGGGTCATAATGAAAAATTAATTCAATATCGCTGTAAGACAGTTGATAACTTTCGATAAGTTGTTCAAGAAGCTGGTTAATATTGGTATGTTTTTTCTCGAGATGCATTTTATCCGTATCGAAAACCGATTGTTGTAAGATCATTTCTATAAGCTTCGAAAGGTGATCAATTTCATTCTTCGAAATATTCAGATAGAGCTGAGTTTTATCACTGTCTTCCAGCGCACCATAATTTCGCATCGCTTCTACTGCAACGGCTACAGTTGCCAAAGGTGTTTTGAGTTCATGGGTCATGTTATTAATGAAGTCATTTTTCATCATGGAAATTTTTCGCTGTGTATATATAGTTATGAGCATATATATCAGACAGCTTGAAGTAATGATAATTAGCAGCAGTGAACCACCAAACTGCCATTTCATTTTATCTATGATATAGGAAGATGGCGCTTTATATGGAATCGCGCTATATAATTCAGCTGGAACGGAGCTTGTTGCATTTACCCGGCGGGTTACACTAGTTGGTAAGGTTGTGACCGCCAGTCCGCTCACCGGGTTGTCTTCTGTAGGATCTACCCCCGGAACTCTGGTAGCATGTACTCCGCGTACAGCTATTCCTTGAATATTTTCATGAACCATCATGGTTGTAGCCATACGTGGTACTACTCTTGTTGGGTAGGCGATAATAGATTGCGCTACTTGTGCTCCATCTACTTTTTTTACATCGACCGGTAGTGCCGGCATAAAAAACTCATACTGAGTAGAGAACAGCGGCTGACTGCTATAATATTTATAATCTTTATATAACCAGAAAAATTGTGTCAGTATTAAACCGAGAATTGAAATTGTTATAAATCCAAATATGTATTTGATCCGGTTATTCATACTTAATAATTTCATCGGTCAAATATAATTTTAGGTTATGTAGGATTACCAGCCATTCACACTTTTTAACAAATTGTAACATTCGTTAACATTTCGCCCCTGCATATTTGCCACTGTTAATTATACAAATGGCATCTATGAAATCCAATTCACTTATTTTACTGATTTTTACGGGGATACTTACAACCGTCCTGACAGCTTGTAAGACCAACAATAAAATCGGATTCGATGATAATGACCCGCTTACTGTCGAGATCAATGACAGCATAAAAGTTATCGCTTCTACTTACTTACTGGATTCTCTGCCATCGTCAAATACAGGTACGATTATGCTAGGCGCTAATGAAGACCCCGCATTTGGAAAACTGAAACTTTCTTCCTATTTCCGAATTAAAGCTCCGGCGCAGTCAGACTTGCCAAAAGACGCAGTTTTTGATTCATTACGTCTGGTATTAAAGTATAGTAAATACAGTTATGGTGATACGATAAAATTACAGCAGTTGGTCGTACACCGTCTAAAAGAGTTGATTAAGCTCCATAAAGTCAATAATGATGTGGAGCCGGAAGAGAAACCCTTATTTGTTACAAATGAGGATGCGCTATTTACCACAAGTACTGTTAAATATGATGCTACGCCAATAGGAACGCATAGCTATAAACCTTCACCAGGCAGTAAAGACAGCGTTTCTATAAAATTGGACGATAAATGGGGTAATGAACTGTTTAAGATGCTCGTGGAAAAGGATAAACGACTCTCCAGTGCAGACGATTTCCTGAATTATTTTAAAGGTATGCATATAGAATCCATTAATAGTTCTGCAGTCATTGGATTTAATGCAGATAACCTGAAAATGCTTGTACACTACCACTATCGTAATAATAATGGTTTCCCTGAAACTGGCAAAAGTGAATTTGTAATGCATGATAAGCAGTATCAGTTTAACCATATTGAGGCAGACCGGCAGGCGACCAGCCTTAAAGGGCTAAATCAGAAGAATCAGGAGGTGGATGCTTTAACTACCGGTCAGCAGCTGTTCCTACAAGGCGGAAGTGGTATTGTTACAAAAATTTTGTTGCCTGGGTTAACACAATTTATGCACGAACCGGGTATTGTCGTGAATAAAGTAGAACTAATAATTCAGACAAAACCATCTACTTATGCGCTCTACAAGGTACCTGCTTCACTCATCCTTTTCATAGCTAACGATCGGAATACACCAAAGTTTACTATTCCTGATGCCTATGAAACAACCACACAACAGGCTGCATTCCGACCTGGGAACGATAATGGAGCTTTAGCCAGTTTCACTTTCAATCTGTCAGAATACGCAGACAAAATCAAGAAGGGTGAGTATAAAAATACATCACTTCTTCTTAGCCTGCCGATCGACGATCTTATTAAAACGGTTAATAGGGCACATATTACAAATGATAAATCAACATTGTCAGTCTCGACAAGAATTACTTACACTAAATACTAATAAAAAATGCTTAAAAAGTTATTAAATCTATCGCTGATCATGATGATCGTATTCGTCGGTTCTTGTAAAAAATCGGGTGACGATGATCCGGATGAATGGACAAAGGGTTCTGATTTTGAAGGAATTCCGAGAAGCGGGGCAGCCAGTTTCGTTATCGATGATGTTGTCTATGTAACTGGAGGTTTTGATGGCGAGAAGCGACTCAATGATATCTGGTATTATAACAATAAGTTAACCAACTGGTATCGTGTTACAGACGCTGATTTCCCGGGAAAGGCCAGGAATTATGCTATGGGATTTAGTATAAATGGAAAAGGTTATCTGGGCGGTGGTTTTGATGGAACAAATGGACTTACTGATTTTTACGAATTTGATCCCGTTCAAAAGAAATGGAAAGCCATAGCCGATCTCCCTGGCGATGGCAGGTACGGAGCTGTTGCCTTTTCTCAGGATGGAAAAGGATATGTGGGCACGGGAACAGGGCTTAACGGCGATTTGAAAGATTTCTACAGTTATAATCCTGCTAACAATACCTGGGTACAGGTAAGCAGTCTTCCTGGTACTAAAAGAGTGTATGCATTCACTTTTACTATTGGTGAAACTGTGTATGTTGGCAGCGGACGGAATAATGGACTATACCTAACTGATTTTTGGTCTTACAATGCAAAAACCGACAAATGGAATATTCTAAAGGATTTGAAGAACACTGAGAAGTCGAATGAATATAACCTCGGTCGTGAAAATGCTGCGACTTTCGTACTGAATAGCAAAGGATATATCGTTGGTGGCAGTTCTGGTTCGGTTTTAAGCAACACATGGCAGTATACTCCAGCGACCGACAGCTGGAAAAAATATCAGGATTTTAAAGGATATGCAAGAGAATCGGCAATTGGTTTTGCCATCGGAGATAGGGGCTATATTACAACTGGCAGAAATGGAAGCAGCCGGTTCGATGACACCTGGCTATTTAAACCTAATAATTAATTATAAGATCTTTCTATTGTTTTTTAAGGCAGCCTTCGTTTTTGCGGGGGCTGCTTTTTAATGCATATGGTTTTTAAGAAATGGTATTTTTCAGACACAATAATAATGCAACTAAGATGCATTTGATTAGATTTGAAAAAATAATCATATGAACAAATTACCTGTAACAGTTCTCAGCGGATTCCTGGGAAGTGGAAAAACGACTTTACTTAATCATATCCTGCATAACAAGGTAAACCTGCGTGTTGCTGTTATCGTAAATGATATGAGTGAAGTGAATATAGATGCACAATCAGTTAGGAATGAAGGGGTGCTGTCAAGGACTCAAGAAAAGTTAATTGAAATGACTAATGGGTGTATTTGCTGCACATTAAGGGAAGACCTGATGCTGGAAGTGGAGAGGCTTGCTGCGGAAAACCGTTTTGACTATTTATTAATTGAGAGTACGGGTATATCTGAGCCAATACCTGTTGCCCAGACTTTCTCTTTTATTGATGAAGAAAAGGGAATTGATTTGTCGCGTTTCAGTTACGTTGATACCATGGTTACTGTGGTTGATTGTTTTAATTTCTACAAGGATTTCGGATCACCGGAACGATTGAAAGACCGTCAGCTGACAGACATGGAAGGCGACGAACGGACTATAGTAAATTTGCTTACTGATCAGATAGAATTTGCCAACGTAATTATTTTAAATAAAACGGATCTGATTAAAACGTCTGATTTAGATGTTTTAAACGCGCTAATCAAAAAGCTTAATCCGATGGCCAGAATTATAGAGAGTTTATATGCTGCCGTAGATCCGAAAAACATAATTAATACTGGTTTATTTGATTTTAATAATGCGTCTGCATCTGCTGGATGGATTCAGGAGTTGAACAGTATTCATACACCAGAAACTGAGTCCTACGGAATCAGTTCAGTTGTTTTCCGGGATAAAAGACCTTTCCATCCAATTCGCTTTATGAATTTCCTGGAAAATGATTTCCCCTCGAACCTGATTCGTTCGAAGGGCTTGTTCTGGATGGCTGACCGGGCAGACGAAGCTTTAAATTTTTCTCAGGCCGGCGGTTCGTCAAAATTGGAGGGAGCTGGGGTATGGTGGTGTAGTATGTCTTTTAACGAACGGCTTGACTACCCTGATTTTATCGAAAATAAGGAATTTATAGAGGCAAAATGGGATCTGGATTTCGGTGATAGATTGAATGAAATTGTATTTATTGGGCAACATTTGAACAAAGCAGAGTTAATTGCAAAACTGGAAGAATGTTTACTCGACGACTTTGAATTATGTGACTTTAAAGCGGGAAAGTTTAATCCTTTACAAATAATTAAGAATAGTTAATCTAGTATCAGCAATTAGCCCCAAACGAGCTCTTTAACAGAATTTAATTTGCGAACGTCTTTTAAGAATTGGTTAATGGTTTCATGAAAAATAATATTATCTTGATATTGTCTAACTTAATAAAGTTGATCCTTATTTGCATTGTGCATATGTTTTTGATACAAAGATATATAGCTTGTGTTTTGTGAAGTTGGGTTTTGATTATGTCGACGTCTGTTTTTGTGCGGTTTCTATATAAGGAATTTGGTTTCTTAAAGTTATAATAAGGTATGCTGAAATGGTGATTCAGATCATTTTTATTCATGATCTGTGATATTATTAATCTTTATTAGCGTATTATATTTGCTTCATAAGTATAAGCTTGTCTTATGCTAAAATATTTTTCACGATGATAAGAGTATTGAAACTGCTTTCAATTTTTAGTCTTTTTAGTTTATACGTTGACGGACAGGAGCTGGTCAAAGCAGACTCCACGAAGATTAAAATCACAATGAAAGGTCTCTTTCAGGCCAGATATCTTTTCAATACAAATAAAAATATCGATTTAAATGGTTTACACCATACTGATGGCAAAGCTACTTACAATGATTTTGATATAAAAAGGGCCAGACTTCAGTTTGCCTCTAAAATTTCCGACAGGACAGATGTAGTCTTATTATTAAACCTTGCAGATTTTAAATCGGATCCTAAAAACAAAGTTCTTGAGAACGCTTATATTACTTATAAGCTCAATTCGTTCCTTAACGCTAAGATGGGGCAGTTCCGGCCGGCTTTCGGACTGGAAGATATGTACCCTGTAGATGTAATCAAATCTATGGATTATTCAAATCAATATACTGCATTTGGAAATAATGGTTGGCAGAGTTTTCAGATCGGTGCAAGTATTTATGGTGCAACCACAGGTAAATTACCTGTGAAATATGAATTGTCCGTCGTCAATGGGAATAACAGGAATCAAGCAATGGATAATGACAATGGAAAGCATTTTTCTTCCAGAGTCGAATTAGGACTGGATAAGAAATATGCAATTAAAGTCGGACTGAATGGCGGGTTGGCTGTGGTCTCAGGATCTGGAGCTTATGCCTCTGGTATTGACTTATCGGGTACACTTCCTTTGGCTAAAAAGTTATCGTTGGAAATGGAAACGGAGTTCAAACAAGGAAATAACCATGTTTTGTATTATAGCATTGAAGAAGCGAAGCGTGAGGGAAATCTGAAAAAATATCAAATGCGTGGTTTTTATTTTTTACCAAACCTACGCTATGCAATAAACTATCATCGTCTCAGCTCTCTTGAGTTCTCCTGTAGATACGAGTATTTCGATAAAGATTTCAGGCATCCTGGGAGTAAAAGGGAAACGTGGACTCCCATGCTGAGTGCTGAATTTTTAAAAGCTTATAGCGCAAGAATACAACTGGGCGTAAATATAGACCGCTATAAACAGAATATAGCAGGTACGACACAATACAATAACTCCACTTTCATCTTACAGGTTCAATCCAGGTTATAATCATTATAATAAATTGTTATGAACGCCAAATCAACTATAATCGCTGAACCTCCAGCTAAGGCACCAAAAGAAATTCAATTGATCCCATTAGCAGCAACCGTTGCTATTGGTGCAATCATCTGGTTTATTCCTGTGCCAAATGGGGTGAAACCGGAGGCGTGGCACCTGCTTGCCATTTTCCTTGCAACCATTTTCGGAATTATCCTTAAAGCGGCAAGCATGGGTACACTCTGTATGATGGCTATAGCGCTTGTCGCTCTGACGGGAGTGTTGGCTCCAGGAGATCCCGGCAAGTCTATAACGCTCGCTCTTAAGGGGTTCGGTGATAAGGTGATCTGGCTAATCGGAATTAGTTTTTTTATAGCAAGAGGTTTTATAAAAACAGGTTTGGGCAGTAGAATTGCCTATGTTTTTATCAGGCTGTTTGGCAAAAGCTCATTGGGGCTTGCCTATAGTCTGGGCGCCGCTGATTTAATTCTGGCACCCGCTATACCGAGTAATACAGCCAGAGGAGGAGGAATCATTTATCCGATTATGAAGTCAATGGCTATTAGTTTAGGTTCCTTTCCCGATAAACAGGAGACGCACCGGAAGGTCGGAGCTTACCTGACTCTGAACAGTTATTATATGAACCTGATAGCCTCAGCTATGTTTCTTACTGGTACTGCAAGTAATCCGATGTGTCAGAAATTTGCGGCCGACCTGGGTATTCACATCAGCTGGATGTCCTGGTTCTGGGCTGCAATTATCCCGGGTATCGCCTCAATCCTGATCATTCCCTTTTTACTTTATAAAATATTTCCACCAGAATTAAAGAAAACGACGCAGGCACCTGCCATGGCTATAGAAAAGTTAAAGGAAATGGGTTCTATCACCAGAAATGAGATCTTAATGCTCATGGCATTTGTGATATTGCTTGTTCTCTGGGTTACCGGTGATTTGTTTAAGATTGATGCAACTACGACTGCATTTATAGGTTTATCTATTTTATTGCTTACCCAGGTTCTTACCTGGGAAGATATTAAGGCCGAGAAGGGTGCCTGGGACACTATAGTCTGGTTTGCTACATTGGTGATGATGGCAGGAGCTTTAAACGAGCTCGGCTTTATCCCCTGGTTCGGTAAATTAATTCAACAGTTGTTGCTGGAACTATCTTGGACCGTCGCTTTTCCAATTATTATCATCACTTATTTCTTTAGTCATTATCTTTTCGCCAGTGCGACAGCGCATGTGGCCGCTATGTACGCCGCATTGCTGGCAGTGGGGGTTGCGATGGGTGTGCCGCCGATGCTGCTGGCACTCATGCTGGGTTTTACCGGTTCGTTATTTGGAACTTTAACCCACTACGCGCACGGTCCGGCACCGGTCTTCTTTGGAAGTACCTATGTGGACATTAAGCAATGGTGGATTATGGGGTTGATAATTGGTGTTACTCTGCTGGTAATCTGGATGGGGCTGGGTGGAATCTGGTGGAAAATAATAGGTGTTTATTAATCTAAATTTCTTGATATATGAGCGTATTATTAATGGAGAGTACATTGTTGCGGAAAAACTTAATGGCCCTTACGGGTCTGTTTCTTTGTTTTTTTCTGGTTATTCATCTGTTGGGAAATTTGCAGTTGTTACTCCCGGCAACTCGTGCCAGTGAAAGCTTTAATAGTTATTCGGCATTATTATCAGGAAACATATTTATCAAGGTTGTGTCCTATATACTTTATTTTTCTTTGATAGCCCACGCGGTAGACGCCCTGGTTATTACGATTAAAAATAAAAAGACCGCCGGAAAATATGCTTATGATAAAAGGGGCAGTGCGAGTAAGTGGTATTCCAGGAATATGGGCATACTAGGTTCTTTGCTGTTAATATTTTTAGTAATACATTTTAAAGATTTCTGGTACGTCTATAAGTTTCAATCGGTGCCGGTAGACAGTAACGGAAACAAAGATCTTTATGCAGTGGTCATTTATGCTTTTGCTTCCTGGTGGTATGTACTTTTATACGTCCTGTCGATGTTTGCATTAGGATACCATTTATTGCATGGGTTTAAAAGTGCAGTAAGGACTTTAGGTGTTTATCACCCTAAATATGCTGCCTTTGTAAATTCCTTTGGTATTATTTACAGTTATGCCATCACATTTGGTTTTGCTATTATTCCAATTTATGTTCATCTTACTCATTTCGGCTTATGACTTTAGACGCTAAAATTCCTGAAGGTCCATTGGAAAAAAAGTGGAGCAGGTATAAGGATCACGCTAAACTGGTTAACCCGGCTAACAGAAAAAAGCTGAGTATAATAATTGTAGGAACCGGACTCGCTGGTGCTTCTGCGGCCGCATCTATGGCTGAGCAAGGCTATCAGGTGCAATCTTTTTGTTTTCAGGACTCAGCACGCAGAGCGCACTCGGTAGCAGCACAAGGTGGAGTTAATGCTGCGAAAAATTACCATAATGACGGGGATTCGGTCTATAGAATGTTTTATGATACGTTAAAGGGTGGCGATTTCAGGTCCAGAGAGGCGAATGTATACCGTCTTGCCGAGTGCTCTTTAAATTTAATAGACCAGGCAGTTGCCCAAGGTGTTCCATTTGCACGTGAGTACGGAGGCTATTTAAGTAACCGGTCATTTGGTGGTGTACAGGTAAGCCGAACGTTTTATGCACGTGGACAGACCGGTCAGCAATTGTTATTAGGCGCCTATCAGTCTTTAATGCGGCAGGTAAGTCTTGGTAAAGTTCATTTGTATTCCCGGTATGAGATGCTGGATCTTGTTTTAGCGGATGGTAAAGCAAAGGGGATAATTGCGAGAAACCTGGATACAGGTGTTTTGGAGCGGTTTGCTGCGGACGCAGTAGTGATTGCAACTGGCGGGTTTGGTAAGATTTACTATCTGTCTACACTCGCCATGGGCTGCAATGGGTCGGCAATCTGGCGCGCACACCGTCGTGGTGCGTTAATGGCTTCTCCGAGCTGGACACAGATTCATCCGACCTGTCTGCCTCAGTCTGGCAGTTATCAGTCAAAACTTACGCTGATGTCAGAATCGCTGCGTAATGACGGTCGCATCTGGGTGCCGAAGTTAGAGAACGAAACACGCGAGCCTAATCTGATCCCAGAACAGGAAAGGGATTACTACCTGGAAAGAAGGTACCCGTCTTTCGGGAATCTCGCGCCTAGGGATATTTCCTCCAGGGCTGCTAAAGAAAGAATAGATGCCGGATTTGGTGTTGGGCCGCAGAAAAATGCCGTATATCTGGATTTCTCCAAAGCCATCAACGAGCAGGGTAAGGATAAGATTACCGAAAAATATGGCAATCTATTTTCGATGTATAAAAAGATAACTGCTGATGATGCCTATCAGATACCAATGAAGATATCTCCTGCAGCACATTTTTCTATGGGCGGTTTGTGGGTCGATTATGAATTGATGACGACTATACGCGGACTATTTGCTATAGGTGAGGCTAATTTTGCAGATCATGGCGCAAACAGGCTAGGCGCAAACTCCCTGTTACAGGCATGTGTTGATGGCTATTTTATACTTCCATATACATTAGCAAATTATCTTTCGGGAGAATTGAAGTCAGCTAAAGTCGGAATTGACAGTCCGGTTTTTGAAGAAGCAGAAAGAGACGTTCGTAATAGAATAGATAGGCTGGTCCATATTAAGGGATCTCAGACAGCCGATTTTTTTCATAAAGAACTCGGGAAATTATTATATGATAAATGCGGGCTTTCCAGAACAGCAGCAGGGCTGCAGGAGGCCATTGATGGAATAGCTAATTTAAAATCAGCGTTTTATAGAGATCTGCTGATACCCGGTGAGGCTGGTGATATGAATGCAGAACTAGAAAAGGCCGGCCGTGTCGCTGATTATCTGGAGATTGCCAGTTTAATGTGTTTTGATGCCTTAAAGCGGAACGAATCCTGTGGCGCCCATTTTAGAGAAGAGTATCAGACGCCTGATGGCGAGGCTTTAAGAGATGACGAGAATTTTTGTTATGTATCTGCATGGGAATGGCCCGGTGATGATAAAGAGCCTATTCTGCATCCCGAACACCTGGAGTTCGAATTTATTAAATTATCAGTGAGAAGCTATAGCTAAATAATTATGAAAGTACATCTTAAAATATGGCGTCAGAAAGATGCAGCAAGTAAAGGCAGGCTGGTAGACTATGATCTTGATCAGGTAGACACACATATGTCTTTTTTAGAGATGATAGATACCTTGAATGAAAAACTAGTCCTGAAAGGTGAGGTTCCCGTCGAATTTGACCATGATTGTAGGGAAGGGATTTGTGGAATGTGTGCGATGACCATCAATGGAGAGGTTAACGGTCCGGTAGCAGGGTTGACGGTGTGTCAACTGCATATGCGGGAATTTAAAGATAATTCGACAATTTATATTGAGCCGTTCAGAGCCAATGCTTTTCCTCTCAAACGTGATTTGAAAGTAGACAGGTCGGCATTTGACCGGATCATACAGGCAGGAGGCTATATTTCTGCTAGTACGGGCCAGCCGACTGAAGCTAACACAATTTTAATTTCCCACGACCAGGCCGAATCTGCATTTGATTCTGCTGCATGTATTGGCTGCGGTGCTTGTGTAGCTACTTGTAAAAATTCCAGTGCCGCTTTATTCACTTCGGCAAAAATTTCACACCTGGCTAAAGTTCCGCAAGGAAGGGAGGAAGCGCAGAAACGTGTTTTGAAAATGGTGGCACAGATGGATGCGGAAGGTTTTGGTCACTGTAGTAATACAGAGGCTTGTGAAGCAAGGTGCCCGCAGGGAATATCTGTATTAAATATTGCACAAATGAACTGGGAGTATAATAAGGCTCTTGTTTTACGTTAACTATGTTGTCGAAACCTAAGTGGTTTGGCATTGTTAATGTGTTTGAATAAGGGTTATAGAGTTATTAAATATTTAAATTATGAAAATTTCCATTTTTTACACACTGCTGCTTTCCGGCAGTGTATTATTTGCAGGTTGTGTGAGCAACAAAAAGTATAATGACCTACAGACTAATTTTAACCAGTTACAAGAGCGTTCAAGAAGTCTGAACCAGCAGTATCAGCAAGCTAAAAATGACCTTTCGGGTTCTACTGTGAGAGTAAAGAGTTTAGAAGAACAAATTGCTTCTGCGCAGGCAAATGTATCGTCTTTGCAGGATGCCTTAAATAAATGTCTGAACTCAAGTAATCAGGGTAATGTTAATATTTCTAAGTTAGTCGATGAAATAAATGCCTCGAACAGCTACATCAAACATTTGGTAAATACTAAAAATAAGAGTGATTCCTTAAACCTGGTGCTGACAAACAATCTTACGCGCTCATTAAGCCGCGAGGAGATGCGTGACGTTGATGTACAGGTACTTAAGGGGGTTGTGTATATCTCATTGTCTGATAATATGTTATATAAGTCAGGTAGCTATGAAATATCAGATCAGGCGGGGGAAACTTTGAACAAAATTGCAAAGATCATCAAAGACTATAAGGATTACGAAGTACTAATAGAGGGTAATACCGATGACGTGCCTATTTCTCAGAAAAACATTCGTAATAACTGGGATTTAAGTGCACTACGGGCATCCTCTGTGGTTCAGTCTTTACAGATGAATTATGGCGTAGATCCGAAGCGGTTAACTGCAGGTGGCCGAGGAGAATACAATCCGGTTGCTGCTAATGATTCGGAAACTGGAAGAACTAAGAACAGACGTACCCAAATTATCATTACTCCAAAACTAGATCAGTTTATGGAATTAATTGGAAAAGCACCTGAAACTGCTGCTCAATAACAGAATGATAAAATGTACTAAATGCCGCCTGTTCAGGCGGCATTTTTTGTTTCAGAACACAGCACTGCAGGGTGGATAATATTTTTATTATTTATTAAATAAATAATTTATCAATTACTAATTTGTGATTGTGTCTATTGTAGTTATAATATTGTGCTCGTAGTATAAAATTCTTAATACACTGCATGTGGGTGGGAATTTGAATTGCTATCTTAGTTTTTTAACTCATTAACTAACATATGAAAATAAAACTACTCCCATTTGTGGCCGGCGCGATGCTGATCACTTCGGTTGTTCAGGCCCAAACTGCAGATCCTGTAGTATCTGGAATTGTCAAGGAGGCAACTGAAAATTCTCAACTTCGTAAACTGGCACACGAGCTATTGGATGTTATAGGGCCGCGGTTGGTTGGTTCTCCTCAAATTAAACAAGCACATGAGTGGGCTGTAGATAAATATGCAGGTTGGGGAATTTCAGCTAAAAATGAACAGTGGGGAACCTGGAGAGGATGGGAAAGAGGCGTCTCTCATATAGATATGGTCTATCCGCGTGTAAAATCCCTTGAAGGAATGCAATTGGCATGGAGTCCGGGCACTAAAGGAAAAGATATCACCGCAGAAACAATTATTCTTCCTTTAGTCACAGATTCTATAGCCTTCCAAAAGTGGCTTCCAAATGCAAAAGGCAAAATCGTAATGATTTCTATGAACCAGCCAACCGGCAGACCAGAGTATAACTGGACAGAATTTGCCACCAAAGAATCTTTTGATAAAATTAAAGCTGAAAAAGCAGAAGAAACTAAAGCTTGGGCTGAAAGAATCAAAAATACAGGATTCAACGCGAAGAGTTTAGCATTGGCATTAGAAAAAGCAGGTGCAGCAGCGATTATGGCATCTAACTGGTCAAATGGTTTTGGGGTAAATAAGATTTTCGGAGCAAATACGACTAAAATTCCGACAGTAGATATCGCCCTTGAAGACTATGGATTGTTATTCCGGTTGACAGAAGGAGGTTCTAAACCCAAAGTGCGTATTAAAGCTGAGTCGAAAGAGTTAGGTGCAGTACCTACGTTTAACACAATAGCATCTATTAAAGGTTCAGAAAAACCTAACGAATATGTAATCCTGTCTGCACATTTTGACAGCTGGGATGGTGGAACTGGTGCTACTGATAATGGTACAGGTACCATAGTGATGATGGAAGCCATGCGCATTTTAAAGTCCGTTTATCCAAATCCAAAACGTACAATTTTAGTTGGTCACTGGAGTTCTGAAGAACAGGGATTAAATGGATCGAGGGCTTTCGTAGAAGATCATCCTGAAGTGGTAAATAATTTACAGGCATTATTTAATCAGGATAATGGAACTGGAAGGATTGTAAATATATCTGGTCAGGGTTTTGCAAAATCGGAAACTTATCTGACCCGCTGGATAAATAGAATTCCCGAAAAATACCGTGCAGAAATTAAAACCAGTTTCCCTGGTTCTCCGGGGGCAGGTGGTTCTGATTTTGCTTCTTTTGTAGCAGCAGGTGCGCCTGGGTTTTCATTGAGTTCATTAGGATGGAGTTATGGTAATTACACCTGGCATACAAACCGTGATACATTTGATAAAATCGTATTCGATGATGTACAAAGTAATGCTATTGTAGCTGCAATTATGGCCTACGCGGCTAGTGAAGATCCAGAACGCTCTTCGACTGAAAAAAGCATTTTACCTAACAATACAAGGACTGGACAACCAGGGGTTTGGCCGACTCCAGTTAAACCAAACCGCAAAGGCGGGCAATAAAAAAATAGATCGTAAAAGCCGCTCGGGAGGGCGGCTTTTTTTATGGCAGGAGCAAACCTCGATTTAATCTTTATCCGTTTTTTCTAACTTTTCAATGTCCATTGCAGTCAGATACTGAAGATTCTCTGTGATTTTTTCAATCTCCCAATCCCACCATCGCAGTGTCAGAAGCTTGTGTATAACATCATCAGAGAATCTCTTTCTAATTGCCGTTGCCGGGTTTCCACCTACAATAGTATAGGGCGCTACGTCTTTGACTACCGTAGAATTAGTCGCAATTATCGCTCCATCTCCTACAGTAACACCGGCCATTATTGTCGCATTATAACCGATCCATACGTCGTTACCGATTACGATATCGCCTTTTGTCGGGTATTGTCTTTCGCCCATTGCGTTCTCCCAACCATTTCCGAAAATTGCAAAAGGATAGGCCGACAACGCATTTGTTAAGTGATTAGCTCCATTCATGATAAACTTTACATCTGAAGCAATCATACAAAATTTACCAATTATGAGTTTATCATTAATAAAATCAAATTGATATTTTACGTTTTTCTCAAAATTCTCTACGTTATCAAAATCATCGTAATAGGTATAATCACCGATAATTATATTTGGATTTTTAATAATGTTTTTAAGAAAGCAAAACTTGTCATAATCCTTTAACGGAAATTTCACTTCTTTATCTGGTCCATTCATTCGTATATCGTTTTATTGCCATTTTGAGCGTGCGCTAATTGGTGATCTCATTTTGCTGTTTTCAGTCGTATGAAAGCAATTTGTTTCACCAGAGAAGGGCACTGCAGATTTTGCAGGCTGGCTATTTATGCAGTGGCGTAAAGGTATCAGAACAAACCTGTCACACATCTCAAATCAATCTTGAACAGATTATTATTATTAAGTTGAGCTGTTTACGCAGAAATTCTTCTTGAGAGAGCGTCAAATTTTAAAATGAGAATTTAATCAGATGAATTCTGCTCATCTTTCTCTGTGGAGGTTTTAACATTTTGTTTTGGAGCAATGTATACCGGATAATCTTCGATCGAGGGAAATTCTAAATATATTGACATATCTTACTAATTTAGTGTTTGTACTTACAATAAACCTTAAAAGCCCAAATTGTTTCTATAATCAATAAAATCGTTACAAGAATTAATAATCAGTCAGGGTCGTCTTGCCTGTCCGGCAGCAACAGGTTAACCGTACAAAAAGAGCCGCCTCTATTATATTGAGGCGGCTCTTTCAGACCTGGCAAAATGACGTTTATAGTGAATAACGCAGTGTTACGCCATACGTTCTTGGATCTCCAAGCACACCCGCGTATAAGCCAGAATTTCCAGCTGCTGCTTGTAATTGTTCATAATAATTTTTATTTGCAATATTTCTCGCCCAGACAAATACGGAGAATTTATCAGATTTAAATCCTAGTCTGGCATTCAGCAATGAATAACCTTCAACGTTTAAAATACGGGACGGTGTTGGATTGGAAGAATATTGTGAACGGTAGCTGGCGTCGGCAGCAATAAAATATCTTCCTGCTGTGGTCGCCAGATTACCAGGGTTGCTGAATTCTGCGCCACCAGAAACATTCCATTTAGAAATACCTGGCAATCTACCGCCAGAAGCATCTTTAAAGGCTACCTGAGTAGCTACGCCGTTAATGAGTTCGGTATGTCCTGTTTCCTCCAATGGCAGCGGTGCGTTTGTGAACTTCACATACTTACCGTCAAGATAAGCCATAGCAGCATTTAAAGTTAAAAATCTACCTAATTGGTACGTTCCATCCACTTCCAGGCCTTTCACATTAACTTTCTCTGCATTCGAGAGGTAACCTCTGTTAACACCTAACTGTGGCGATTGTACATTGGTTTGATAATCTTTAATATCTGTATTAAATGCACTTATGTTTACGATTGCGCCTTTTACAGGTTTAGTTTTAATACCCAGTTCGTAATGTTGAACATATTCTGGTTTAACTACCGCCAGAGATAGGTCTGCTTGTCCATTTGAGGTTGTTGGTAAGCCTCCAACATTCACACCAACAGGCTTGTAAGCTGTAGAGAACGTTCCATAAGCATTTAGTTTAGGAGTAGGTCTGTAAGAAAGTGTGACATTTCCCGATAAATTATTGTTATCTACACTGGTATTGAATTGCTGATTACTGTAAACAGCGGCTTTCAGCGCTAGCAAATCGGCATTTGAAGTTTGCAGACCTCCGTAAGTCACGCGATCATAGTTAACGTCTTTTTTATCATAAGTATATCGTAAACCGGGTAAGATATGCAGGTTTTTCAGAAATTCCCAGTCTGCCTGTGCGAATACTGCCGTACTTAGTGATTTGATAGTTGAGTTAGTTCTGATGCCGTATCCGTCTAATAAACCTGGTGTTGAGTATAATGCCTGAGCTCCGGTATTACCTGTTTGTACAAATCTCCATTGATCTTTACCAACTTCTTCTGTCTGATCTAAACCCTTCAGATTTTGGGCAAGTGCGAATACGCCGACCACACCACTTACTTTATCTGCTATATTACCAGCATATCTAATCTCCTGGGAATATTGGTCGTGGCGTGAGTTTCCCTGAGACTTGGTAAGTGCAGATAACTCGGAGAAATCCCTGTCGTTAGTCGGGTTCCAGTTCCAGAATCTCCAGGCAGTGGTTGAGGTAAGTGTGCCATTACCTATCTTATAATCGACGTTTACGGAGATCCCACCAATTGACTGATCATGTTTCCAGGGCGTATTGGTATTGATCGTTCTGGAAGACGGATTTACTACCGGCTGCTGATATCCTAAGTCAGATACAATTTTAGCGTACTGGCGGTAAGCACTTCTCTCTGTTGTGGTAACACCTGCAATCACAAGTGGATAACCTGCTGGGTGCTGAATACTGACATCACCACTCAGTAATACCTGCAATTTATCTGACGGCGTGTAGTATAACTGGCCTTTAAAGCCCAGATTATTCTGGCCACTGTATCTGCGTTCTTCTTTGGTATTAAAAATTGTACCGTCCCGCTGAGTTCCGGAAATAGATAATCTTGCAGCAAGGTTTTTTGCGACACCACCTGTAACTGATGTTTTCGCCTGCATAAAATTGTAGTTTCCAAAGCTAAGTTCAACTTTTCCGCTTGGTGTTTGGGTTGGTTTGGCTGTAGTTATATTAAATGCACCTGCAGTCGTATTTTTACCAAAAAGCGTTCCTTGCGGGCCACGAAGTATCTCTATTTGTTCTATATCAAGAAAATCTGTAGAGGTAGCGGCAGGACGGGCCTGATAAACGCCATCTACATAGAAACCTACGCCAGGATCAATTCCGTCGTTCGTTAGACCAAATGTTGAGCCTAATCCTCTGATATTAAGTGTGGTATTCCTGGCATTAGAAGCATATAACTGCACGGAAGGAACCAGCTCTTTTAAACGATTAACATTAAAGGCACCTGCATTTTCCGCTGCTTGCCCTCCGATGACAGTAATTGCAATCGGAACATCTTGCAGGACTTCTGATCGTCTTCTTGAAGTTACAACAATCTCATCCAGTAGTTCGCTCTCAATCAGGACTAACTCAAAGGGCGTCTCCTGAAGCTTTAAAATCTGAAAATCCTGCGACTTATATCCAACAGAACTGACCCGGAGATAAAAGGGGAGGTCTTGCTTTGAGTCAATGCTGAATTTACCTTCAGCATCTGCAATCGCTGAAATCTTAGTGCCTCTGATGAAAACCGTTGCATTAGGTACCGGGGCACCATTACTGGTTTTTATGATCCCTGTTATGGGACTTTGTGCAAAAATATAATTTGCCATAAGTAAGAATGGCAGTATAATAAGTAAACGTTTCTTCATCATATTAATCTTAAATGGGTTTTGATTGTACGCACCAAATATCTGGGCGTGTGTTAGTTTCGGTTGTTTATCGGGAGCTATTTGCATAGCAAAGCCATAACGTTGTTTTCGGCATCCGTTCAGGTCTAAAATATGCGAGGTAATAGGTTTTTTGCCCGGTGATTACTGGAACAGTTTCAACAACAACAGTTACAAGCTAGTAGAACGAGCGTTCTTTCTTTAGCCGTTTTTCTTTTCATTTTTATAAAATGCAAGTCTGTTTTCATTAGGTTAGGTTGTAAAGTTTTATTTTGATTATACGAATATAGGATTCTTTTTTAATTAACAAATAAAATCTATAGATTTTGTAGTGTTTATTTAAGATACCTGTTAAAATGCGGTGGTTTTTAATTCGAAATTGTGTTAATAGGTTGGTTTATAGGATTGTTTAAGTTTAATTCCCGTCCAGTTGCTAATGATAGTGATCAGATGAAAAACAACAAGTTTAGAATTGTCATTAACTATTTAGACTTATTCCTAATAAAGGATTATATTCGCGTCCTTTGAGAGGTAAGTAAATAATTGTGAAGATTCTGAAGAATAATAAAGATGATACGCTGATAAACAAAATAGACGAGGCAAGTTTTCGCGCTTTGTTTAATCAATATTGGAAACGATTAGTCGCCTTCTGTCAATATCATATCAACGACGATGAGGTCGCAATGGATATTGTACAGGATATTTTCTGCTCAATCTGGAAACGTAAAGACAATCTTCATATCGAGACCAATATAGAGCACTATCTTTTTCGTGCCGCCCGGATGAAAATTACGGATCACTATCGCGAGAAATTCAAGAAAGAAAACCACAGTAAGTGCTTGTCCGAAAGCTTTTGTGAAAGTATTAACAATACGGAAGAGACTATTCTTTACAAAGATTTAGATCACTTTGTGGATGGGCTTGTCAGCAGATTGCCCTGTCGTTGTAAGCAGGTCTATACTTTGAGTCGTAATAGCGGACTTAGTATACCTGAAATAGCCAAACAGCTAGTCCTGTCCGAAAAAACGGTGGAAGCTCATTTAACTAAAGCCTTACGTTTCCTAAAAACGTACCTGATTAAACAACCCAATGAAAAATAAATTATTTTTCAACTAAGGGTAAACCCTCCTACCTACGACTTGTACTATAAAAGCGGTTCATGTTGGTAGATCATCATTTATTAGAAAAGTATTGGGCAGGGTTATGTAACCCCGAAGAACGCGAGGCTGTAGAAAAATGGATGCTGGACGGAACTCCGGAAGAGTCTTATGAATTGCGTTCCGGAGATGCAGAAGTTATGGTAAAATCTGAGCTGTGGGAACGCATATCTGACGCCCGTCTCGAAGAGAGAAACCCTAATAAGATCATTCGCATCTCAATGTGGTCTAAAATGAGCATAATCGCCGCGGTATTGTTTTTACTAATTGGTGCGGGCGTATATATCTCAGATCATTTCGCACTTGATAAATCTCCTATAAACAACTTAGTGGCCTATCAGGAAGTTAGTCTTCCATATGGAAAAAAAGCGAGGGTAACGTTGCCTGACGGGACTAAAGTGTACCTCAATGCAGGAAGCAAATTAAGGTATCCACCGAAATTTTCAAAAACTGAGAGAAGAGTTCTGTTGGATGGTGAGGGATTTTTCGAGGTAACAAAAGATCCGAAGAAACCTTTCTTTATCCAGACCCGGGAAACCACCACCAGAGTTCTGGGCACAAGATTTAACCTCCAAAGTTGGGAAGGTCGTCCTGATATATTGAATGTGGAAGAAGGTAGGGTCCAGTTCAGGGCTAGAAGATCGAACGGGACATTGATACTAAATGCGAATACACAAGGTGTTTTTGATGGTCATTCGCTCACGAAAACCATAGTTAACAGTAGAAATAGAGTCGCATGGACCAAAGGTCTACTGATATTTAACGACGTAAAATTAGGCGAAGTTATCCTAGAACTGGAGCGATGGTATGCCGTTAAAATCCACCTGGGTGACCCTGAATTAGCAAAAAACCGGTTGAAAGTTCAGTTTGATAATGCGTCGCTTACCGAGGTGTTGCGGGATATCAGCTTTGCGCTGAATATTAAATACAAAATCAAAGATAAGGAGGTTATGTTGTCGAGATAAATATAATTCTTAACAAGAATACCCGGTGTACGCATCGCCAAAATTGTCCACCGGGTAGGAGCAATGAAATCTTTAATTGAATCAATCACATTACTTTTAATCAAAAATATGAACTTTTTGCTATTTAGAGCAACCTTGTTTTCACACGCATTGAAAACGAGTATTTTAATAATTTTAATTTTCGTCACAAGTATCTCAGCCTCGGGACAAACTTCCATACTAAAAAAACGCATCAGTATTCAGGTTAGTAACCTAAGTATTGCCAATGCTCTGGGCGAAATAGAAGCCAAAGCAGGATGTAGCTTTGTGTATAGTCCGGATTTGTTAAATGCAGACCGTAAAATCAGTTTTTCACATCAAAATGCGACTGTAGAATTTATACTTCAGGATATCTTCGGTGAACAGATACGCCGGGTAGAAGTACAGGGAAACCGGATCAATATTCAACCATCTAATGGTAAAGGAACTATTTCAGGAAAGGTAGTTACGAGTGACGGTCTTCCAGCCGCTTATGTCAATGTTGACATTGAAGACAGGAAAGTACAGGCAGATGAAAATGGACTTTTTAGTTTTAAGAATATAGAGGTCGGAACGTATAGGATCACCGCAAAGTATGTGGGGTTAAAGGGGCAGAAACAAGAAGTCACAGTTACGCCGAATGGAACAACTAAGATTTCTTTTACCCTATATGAAGATATGAATGCCTTGCAGGAAGTTGTAGTAAATGGCGAACGTGTAAATAGATTTGCCAACAAAACAACAGAATATGTATCCCGTTTGCCTTTAACAAATTTGGAAAATCCCCAGGTTTATAGTGTGGTAACAAAACAGCTTATGCAGGAACAGGTTATCGTTTCAGTTGCAGATGCATTGCGTAATGCCGGCGGGGCAGTTGCTATTACCAATCCATCTGGAGGAGTTAGCGCCTATTTCAGAGGGTTTGGAACAGGAATTAACGCCCGGAATGGAATGGAGTCTACTTCCGACCGTTCGGCATTAGATTTGGCGAATATTGAACGTATAGAGATTATGAAAGGACCTTCAGGAACCTTATTTGGAGCATCGGTATCTTCTTTTGGCGGGGTCGTAAACGTAGTCACAAAGAAACCGATAGAAGCGAAAAAAACCGAGTTGAGTTACACAACCGGAAGCTTTGGTTTAAACCGGCTTACTTTAGACGTAAATACGCCATTGGACAATGAGAAGCGCGTGCTGTTTAGGGTAAATGCTGCTTCGCACCGGGAGAGAAGTTTTCTTGATTATGGCTTCAACAATACCTTTTTAGTTGCTCCAAGCATCACTTACAATGTTAATGAGAAGCTAACATTAAATGTAGATGCAGAGTTATTACAGGTCCACAATACGCAACCTATGAATTATGTGTTCAGGTCTGCGGAAATTAAGCAGCCTAGTGATTTGTTACTAGATAACAAGAAATCTTTGTTCCATGATAATGTAGATGTAAAGAATTATGCAACCAGGGTCTTTGCTGAAGCAGTGTATAAGTTATCAGATAACTTTAAATCAACTACACTTTTCTCTTTCGTATCTGAGAATGTAGACCATAGTTATCAGCGATTAGTGATTTGGTCTTCGCCGAGTAATGTTACACGTGCTTCCTATGTATATGGTCCAGTGTATAACGGTTATACAAACATCCAGCAAAACTTTAATGGAAAGCTAAAGACTGGCGGACTTACGCACAATATTCTTATCGGAGCCAATTATCGTCATTATAGTTCTAGTTTTCTATTTGCCGAAATACAACCTATCGATCAAATAGACGTTACAAAGCCATTTAAACCAATTGTTCGCCAACAAATCGATGACGCAGTAAGTTTTGAACCTTTTCCCTCTCCTTCGCAGCAAACGGCTAGTGTTTATGCATCGGACATGATTAATATATTACCCCGCCTTTCGGCAATGTTATCCCTGCGTCTGGATCGATACAATAGAAAAGCGATTGAAGGTGAAGATGGTTATAAACAGACTTCATTAGCGCCAAAATTGGGCGTGGTATATGAAGTTTTACCAAAATCTATATCAATTTTCGCCAATTACATGAGCGGCTTTCAAAATGTGGCTCCCGCTTCACAACCTAATGGTACCCGCCAAGTGTTAGATCCAATATTTGCCAATCAGGCCGAAGCAGGGGTGAAAGCAGAACTTTTTGAGAAAAAGTTGAGTTTTACCGCAAGTTATTACCGTATCAATATTGATAATGCAACCCGTATGAATGAAGAATTGTTTACCATACAGGATGGTAAACAATTGAGTAAAGGTGTGGATCTGGAGTTGATCACACAACCATTACCCGGTTTGAACATCCTGGCAGGGTACGGGTATAATGACAACCGTATTGTGAGGGCTGAACTAGATGCTAAAATTGACGGAAACAGGGTTGGAAATGCACCGGAGAACGTAGCGAATTTATGGGCTTCCTATGCATTTCAAAAACAACTCAAAGGTTTTGGGTTTGGTGCCGGTATAAATTATGTAGATAAAATGTACAGGGCTGCAGACAACAATTTCTTTATTCCGTCTTACACTTTAGTTAATGCTGTGGTTTTTTACAATAAACAAGCATGGGGTCTGCAAGTGAAAGCTAATAATATCTTCAATGAGAAATATTGGGATAGCTGGGCCAATTTCCAGGCACCATCAAATTTGACAGCTAATCTTTCATTCCGTTTTTAGACGAGTTTCAGGCAGCAGGAGGGTGACTTCTTTGCTGCCTTATTTTTTACATATGAAGTTAAAAACAATATTAATTTCTATCCATTTATGGGTAGGTGTTTTATCGGGGCTAGTCGTAATCATATTGGGGCTAACGGGCTGCGTGCTTACATTTGTTGACGAAATCCGGCCATTGGTATATAGGGATAGGATGGAGGTTGCGTCAACGAAAGAAACGCAGTTATCTCTGCAGATTATGCTGCAAAACGCAAGAAATATATGGGGTAAGAACAAGCCTGTCTCAGCTTTAGAGATTCAGAATTCCCCTAATAAAACCTTTCATTTCAGAGCTTATCAGGAAGATAGTAATGAAGGTATTTGGTACTGGAATGAAAAGAAGTATTATGAATCATTATTCATGGATCCATATACAGGAAAGCTGGTTTTTCATGAACAGTCAGAGTTTGAGTTTTTCCGGGTTATTCTATATTTACACTGGAGTCTGTTGTTTAAGACAGACTTGGGGCAGCCTGTTGTCGGGATAGCGACATTGCTATATTTGATTTTATTACTTACGGGAATTTATCTATGGTGGCCGAAAAATAAAAAGGCAAGGCGTGTACGGTTTTTGTTTCGGTGGAAAGCAGATACAGGGAACAAGCGTAAGAATTACGATTTACATAGCATACTGGGTTTTTATTCTTTAAGTGTTGGTATTGTAATCGCATTAACCGGTTTGGTTTTTGCATTTCCTTGGTTTAGCAATGGAGTTCAAAGATTGTTAAATATAAGAACCCAGGTAGAAACGTCGCCAGTAATCAATACTGAGCAAGAAATTCCAATAGAAAAACCACTTGATAATATTCTGGCAGATGTTAAAAAGAAATATCCCGATGCAACGGCCTATCATTTTTATTTCCCAAGAGGTGGCTCATCCGTTGTAACCATACTTGCACGATATGAATCAATTTTTAAAACAACTCAAGCACAATACAATGTAATCTCTGGCAGATTAATTCAGGCAAGTACATATGACGGGAAAGATGGCCGGGAAAAATTAAGGGATATTAATTATGGCATTCATACGGGAAGTATTTTAGGCTTACCAAGCAAAATATTAGTTTTTTTGATATCGCTGGTTTCTGCTTCTCTTCCAATAACCGGATTTTTAATCTGGTATAATAAAAAATGGGGTAAGCGGAGGAAGCGTAACCGAAAAAATCCTGTTGGTATGGAGTAAAAATTAGTAGCAGGCCAAAACTAAACGCAGTGTGACTCTTTTAAGATCTGATCGAGAGTTTCTCCATATTTCTTTCGCATACGCTGTTTTGATTTTTTAACAGCGTCTATCGTGATTCCAAGCAGGTTAGCAACTTCCTGATTATTCAGACCTAATTTTTGCAATAAGATAATTCGGAGATTAGACTCAGTTAAAGCTGGTAAGGTGTTCAATACATCATCATAGAATTCTTCTTTTTCTGCAATAAAAGCGTTTTTAAACAGCATCCAGTTTTCGTCAGTCATTAGGTGCGAATCCAGTAAACTCTCTAATGACTGTCTTTCCGACTCATTCTTTATTTTGTCAATTTCATATTCAAGCTGGTCTATTTGCTCATTCTTTTTTTCGAGATAAACCTGATAAGACGATAATGTGTTATTGGTTTCTTTAAGCAACTTTTCAGAGCGGATTTTTTCAAACTCAAAAGAGAGTAGTTTCCTCTCAAAGTGGAGGCTTTGAAACTTTAAACGCCGATTGTATGACAAAAATGTAAGTACGATAATCAGACACAGTAAGAAACTTACAGTTGCCCAGGTCCATTTTAATATAGACGATTTGTCCAGTTTTGCCTGTTCGGCTTCTAACTGCCATTTGATTCTTTCCTTCTGCGTTTGCCAGTTTACTTTATCAACAATCTCCTGACCATCTGTAACCGATAGATGCAAGTTTATTTTGTCGAGTTTTTTTCTCAAAGCTAACTCAGATTGACTGTCTTGTTTTGCCTGGGCAATCTTTAACTTAATCTCTAAAATTTCTTTTTCAAATCCTTTTAAATAAAGCTTCGTCGTCGCATATAGAAGCGCCTTACTAATTATTTGTTCGGATTTGTCTAAGCGTCCGATCTTAAAATAGAGCTTTCCCAGCTGTATTTGAGCATACATGGTATTGCGTTGGTCGCTTTTTTTTTCTGAGATGGCGATGTCCTCCAAAAGATAAATTTCCGCTTTATCAGTATCGCCCCGCATACTATAGATAATAGCTAGCTCGCCTAGCGCTTTCGCACGCCGCATTTCGTCTGCCGTATTATTTGCAGAGGTTATCGTACGCAGGAAGTAAGTCTCAGCCTCTTCAAGCGCTTCTTTTTTCAGATATAGTGCGCCAATCGCGTAAAGGATGTTCCCATATTCTGAAGATGACCGGGGTGTAATCTCTAACCCTGTTTCTAATAATTTTATGGATGTTTGGTGGTCGTCTATCGTGCCGAAAAAATATGCGTTTTTAATCAAAACACGACTCGCCTCCGGAACTTTTGATATTGGAAATGATTCCAGTGCTCTCGATGCGCTTAAATAGTAAGGCAGAGCACTTATGTATTCGCTGTATGTATAATAATAATTTCCAAATTCGGTATTGGCCCATATTAGAATTCCAGTGTGATGGGTTTGTTCTGCTAATGTGATTGCTTCGCGATACAGCTGTTCGCTGGGGGCATTTTTTCTATCGTTTTTTTTTGAATAAAGGTGTGCCAGGAGCGTCTTGTAAATAATCTTTAAGAACGGCTTCTCCTCAGTTTTTGATTTCTGAATGAGGGAATCGAAGGAGTATGTTAGACGATCTTCTTGCGTATAGGAGCGGTATTTGGCGAGAAGACGATCCAAATGAGTTGAGGGATGTTCCGCTTTCGAGTAGGACGAAAGAAGGGTAAATAAGAAACAGGTGAAGATTAATTTAAAGTAACGGCTCATCCATTTGTTTTTATCAAAGATAGCTTTTTACCGCCAATCGATTAAATTTATATAGTTGTGAAAATAGATTTCTTTAGAACATTTCCTGACGCTGAAGTAGCTGATAACCTGGTTATCATAAATTTTAGAATCTTGTGAAATTCCGAATGTATGGTACAAGTAAAGACAATGCTGCGCTTAAGAACAAAGAGCCAGGTATAATATTATAATTACTCTTGTTTTTACTGTTTGAACCGGTTTTCTAATCACTTTCTAATGAGTTTTTAATTTCGTGGTCATCATTTCGTCAAATGCTTGGTGAAATCACGAAATTTGTTTGTGATAAACTCTGCAATAATATATTTGCGGGCAGATGGTGGCTGTTTTTAGACGTAAAATTTTGATTTGTTTGTTCAGTATGGTGTTGTTTTTTGCCTTTGGCCTTAAAGCGACAGCCTCTATTGGTAGATGGTCATCTTTTTATCTGGTAATGGAAGATGAGCCTGTTACTGAAGAGGAAAAAAATACGAACAAGGAAAAGTCCGGTAGATCTGCAAAAAAAATGTGGTATGTCGGCTCGACGGATACGGATCTCTTTTGGTCAAAAATTTACATAGCTACCGAAGCCCACAATAAGCGCTATCTGGTAGCTAGACTCTCCGAGCCCCATATTGCAATACCTACTGAACCGCCTGAAAACGCGGCAGGTTTTCTACGCGTATAAAATACGGGTAGGTAATTTTCAATTTCCCTGACACTTAAATTTCAAAGTTTATCATGAACAAAAAACATGATGTGCCGGCGCTCAGGCCCTGGCAACGCCTGGTTGGAATACTCCATTATGAGCGATCCACTATTAATTACATATTTTTTTATGCGGTACTGATCGGATTGCTCGGACTGACACTACCCTTGGGCACGACAGCAATTTTCAATTTGCTGAGCAATGGTTCAATGTATAGTTCAACTTACATCTTAATTGGGGTTGTGCTTATTGGGATATTGATTGGTGGTCTGCTGCTTATTGGTCAGCTGACGCTTGTGGAGCTTGTTGAGCAAAAGATATTCGCAAGAACTGCTCTGGAGTTTGCCTATCGTTTACCACGGATCAAAAAGGCCGAATTATCGGGTGAATATCCTCCCGAACTGGTAAACCGTTTTTTTGATATCCTGACGATCCAAAAGGGGCTTGCCAAATTAGTCGTAGAAATGATATCGTCAGCTGTGTTAATTTTTTTCAGTGCAATATTACTATCCTTTTATCATCCGGTATATATGGCCTTCGGTATCTTCATCACATTCGTGTTGGTATTTGTCGTTGCACTTTATTATAAAGATGCTGTGCGGACTAGTATTGAGGAATCAGGACATAAATATCAGGTGGTCGCATATTTAGAAGATGTAGCTGCAAATCTCGATCATTATCGTGGCAATAAAAGTAAAATGAAGGAAGCGATGGAAAAGACGGATGACATTACTTCAAGATACCTTAAGGCACGTACCAGTCACTTTAAAGTGTTGCGTAAATTTTTTGCCAGTTCCATAGTTATACGGGCTATACTAATGGGCGCACTGCTTTTAATGGGCTCATATTTTGTCATCGACAGGCAAATGACTTTCGGTCAATTTGTGGCGGCTGAAGTTATTGTGGTGCAGATCAGCTATGCAGTAGAAAAACTGATGACAAGCATGAATACGGTATTCGATATGGTTGCCAGTGCAGAAAAGCTGGCAGTGGTAACCGATCTGGAATTGGAAGAAGGACAGGAGGTAAACCATGTCTAATCATCATCAGGTAAACCACCAGGCTAATTGGGAAAACCTTGGAGAAAAGACCAGTCAGTCTTTACTGCGTATGCGTAAGGTGTTGGTACTGGAAAGGATCATGCTGGTTGCATTTTTACTTTCGATTTGTATTTTGTTTTTACCATGGCGGCAAACGATTCCGGGCAAGGGCACCGTTACTGCACTGCGGCCTCAGGATAGACCTCAGACTATTCAAAATCAAATTGGGGGCCGAATAGAACGTTGGCATGTCAGCGAAGGGCAAAAGGTGAAGCAAGGCGACACCATACTGTTGATTTCAGAGATAAGTCAATCTTACTTTGATCCTGAACTTCCACTTAGATTGAAGGAACAGCTAAAAGCAAAGCAAGGAAGTGAAGCAGCTGCAAGGCAAAAGATGCGTGCTACTGAAGATCAGATCGGTGCACTTAGTCGCGGATTAAACTTTCAGCTGATAGCCGCAGAAAATAAGGTTAAACAGAGCATCAACTATGTGCAGAGCGATAGTGCGGACATGCAGGCTCTGCGCCAGTTTTACCGCGTAAGCCAATCGCGTTTAGCGCGTTACGAACAAGGGTTTAAAGACGGATTGTTTTCTCTTACCGATATAGAGACCCGCCGCCTGAACGTCCAGAACGATAATGCCAAGCTGATTGCTCAAGAGAATAAGCTAAACAGTTCAAAACAGTCGATGCTTATTGCACAGATCGAATTGGATAACATCAGGGCTAAATACCAGGAATCTCTGGCTAAGGCGCAATCTGATATGGGAACTGCACTATCGGGAGAGGCCAGTGCCCAGGGCGATATAGCAAAATTACGCAATGAGATTGCAAACATTGATTTCCGCAGAGGTTTGTACGTGGTTCGTGCGCCACAAGATGGTTACGTGATTAAGACCATGAAAGCGGGTATTGGCGAGAACATTAAAGATGGGGAGTCGGTCGCTACGCTGCAACCAGAAAACCCTCTGGTGGCGGCAGAAATTTACGTAAATGCAATGGATGTTCCGCTAATGACGGAAGGGAGTGAAGTTCGGATACAATTTGAAGGTTGGCCTTCGGTACAGTTTTCTGGCTGGCCGTCGGTAGCCGTAGGTACGTTTGCCGGCAGGGTATTTTCGATAGATAGAATGGTAAGCGCAAATGGTACTTACCGGGTGCTGGTTAAGCAAATGGTTCCGGTTCCTCAGACTGACGAGCCGTGGCCGATTCAGCTAAGACAAGGATCGGGGGTATTTGGCCGAGTCATTTTAAACTCTGTACCAGTTTGGTATGAGATATGGCGACAGTTAAATGGTTTTCCTCCAAGCCTGGAGAGAGAACCGAAAAGTGTTGGTAATCAAGGCAAATAGAAATATTTTATGAAGTTGTTATTAATCTTAATTATATCCTTCGGTTTACTGAATTCCCCTGCACAATCACAAACCGATACTGTCGATGTATTTATGTTACAGGATCTGGAGTTAATGGTGTTTCGCAACCACCCTGTGGTTAAACAGGCAGCGCTATTGAGCGAGTCTGCACGCGCTAATGTAATGCAGTCACTTGGTTATTTCGATCCTGGAATCAAGGCAGGCTTCGACAGGAAGATGTTTGGCGACAAAACCTATTATAACCGCTGGTCCAGCGAGCTGAAAGTTCCCCTTTGGCTTGCTGGTGCCGATCTTAAAATAGGATATGACCGTAATGTTGGCGAATTTGTAAACCCGGAAACCCATACATCTACAGCTGGTCTTGCGGGTATTGGCCTCAGCATTCCTCTAGGCCAGGGTTTGCTGATAGATTCTAGAAGAAATATCTTAAGGCAGGCAAAAATTATGGTCAATTATGCAGAAGCAGAACGCGTAAAGCAGATTAATGCTATTTGGTACAATATAGTTAAGGACTACTGGAACTGGTATTTCTCTTATAATCAATTTCAACTGATTAGTGAGGGGCTGGAACTGGCACAAACTAGATTTAAGGCAATAAGCAGACAAACGCTATTGGGCGACAAGGCGAGCATTGATTCGGTTGAGGCAGCAATTACAGTGCAGGATCGAATGATTCAGTATGAAAAGATGAAAATAGACCTGCTGAACTCCAGGCTTACTTTATCTAACCACTTGTGGAGTGATGAAGCGCAGCCTCTGGAATTGCCAGAGAACGCCAGGCCGCTTCAGGCTGTAGAATTGAATGATAAACCTAAAAAGGAAGTATTAGACACTCTGCTGGAATTTGCTGCAGGTAGCCATCCTGAATTGATCAAGTTGCGTGCGAAAGGGGAGCAGCTCGCTGTGGAGCGCTCTTACCGAAAAGAAATGCTGAAACCTAAACTTAATGTAAGCGGATCGTTATTATCTACCCGTAGAAGTTTTAATAGCTATGTTCCCGATAATTACGATTTCAATATGGGTAACTATAAGCTCGGATTCGAATTCGCACTACCTCTTTTCCTTCGTGCAGAGCGGGGGAAGCTAAGAGAGGTAAAGATAAAGCAGCGGGAATTAGAATATGATATGCAGCAATCCAACCGTGAAATAAGAAATTCGGTACTCACAAGTTACAATCATTTAAATGCTTATAGCGAACAGCTTGCGGTGCAAGTGAAAAGCATTTCAAACCAGCAAGTGCTGTTAAGTGGTGAATCTTCCAAGTTTGATTTGGGTGAAAGCACATTGTTTCTGATCAATACCCGTGAATCTAAATTGATTGATATGAAAATCAAGCGAGAGGAAATGATTGCGGGTTATCAGAAAACATTAGCAGAGCTTTATTATAAAGCGGGTAGCAGGATGTAAAGAAACTAGTAAATTTCAGTCGTGATCGTGAATTTTTGACATTTTGTACTGCAAATTTTTCATTGTTTCTGAAATTTTTTCAGTTGATTTTGGCTTCTCAGGCGTTGGCATTCCAGTTGATACATCTTTTTCGAACGTGAAGTTCAAGAGTTTAATTAATTATAAGTTTTAATCATTAAAAATTAAGGAGGAAAAACCTATGACACTGGTTAAATTTAATCCCAACAACAGCAACAAGAAAAATGGCTTGATGCCAGGCATTAATGATGTGTTTGACTCTATCTTCAATGACACATTTTTTTCTGATCGTATGATGAGCCGTGTTCCTGCTACCAACATTAGCGAAAGTAAAGACCATTACCATTTAGAACTGGCTGCGCCGGGTCTGAAAAAAGAAGATTTTAAGCTTTCTCTGGAAAGAGATGTTTTGAGCGTTTCGGTAGAGCAATCTTTGCAGAATGATTCGCAGGAGCGTAACTTCAATAAGCGTGAATTCAGTTATAATTCATTTGTACGCTCCTTCAAACTTCCGGAATCTGCAGAAGAAAATGGCATTGAGGCAAGTTACGAAAATGGTGTACTGGCTATTAATATCCCGAAACGGGAGGAGGCTAAAGTGCAGAGCCGCCAGATTGAAATTAAATAAGTTAATTTTATTGATTACTAATGTTGAGCCGCCATTCTCAGGCGGCTCTTTCATTGTAGACTGCTTTAGCTCGGGCAGGAAACAATGAAGCTACGCCTCGTCCTTAGTGTTTTTTACTAATCCTACGCCTGTGAAAAAGAATATTACTCCAATAACACCAAATACGATTAATTGCCTGGTTGCGCCACTATGTTGTGTGTATCCATAACCGGCATAGATCAGACCGATAATTCCAAGGATGGTCAGGATGGTCCCGAAGGTACGTTTGACATTCATAAGTTGAGATTTTAGATGTGTCCGAGCATATGCAATATCTATGCCTAACATATTGTTAAGCTATCCAATGCTAACAACTTAGAGACCTGGTCCCTAAAATGATGTAATTGCCGAATCTTTCTCCTGAGAGCGAATGCTTCCGTCCAATTTTAGGAACGCCTTAAAAGTCGAACCTTTACCTGGTGTACTATCCACTGTAATCTTACCTCCCGAATTTTCGAGAATTTGTTTTACCAGATAAAGTCCAACACCATTTCCTTCTATTGATGTTGTTACACGTCGAAACTTCTCAAAGATTGAACTCAAATTTTCTGGGTCTATACCAATTCCATTGTCTGCGATGCTGATAACCATAAATTCATCTTCTGAATAGGTCTCAATATGTATTTCCGGACGGCGATCCGGAGCTTTATATTTAATGGCATTATTCACAAGATTATACACAATACTTCGGAGCTTGCGCCTGGCAAAGGTAATTTCCGAAAGACCAATATGTTGCTTGATTTTGGCGTTTGATTCATTTATTTGTGGAGCGAGCGTAAGCTTCACATCTTCAATTATATTTTGGAGGTCGAGCATTTCTTCCTCCGCCTGATACCGGTGTTCATGCCATCGTGATTGCACTAAATCATTAATAATCATTTTCATCTTCGTCAGGTTGCCCTCCACCTTTTCCAAGAGAGACGGGAATTTTTCCATGCCCTTTTCCTGGAACTTTTTTAGCATGCCTATTCCTATCCCTAATGCTGTCAACGGGTTTTTTATGTCGTGTGCAATGGTATCAAGTAACAATTCATGTTCAGCGATTAATTTTTCCTGTTCTTTTAAATCCTTGATACGCGAAGTAATGTCCACAAACGTGATAATTACACCATTGGTTTTATTCTCTTTTCTCAACACATATGGAAGAATGTTCATCTGATACCAGCGCAGATCTGTCGTCTGGATTTCTTTTTCCAGGATTTCGCCCGTCGTGATTACCAGATTGATATTATCAATGATTGTCGGAAACCGAAAATTTTCTTTTACATCAATTAAGGGCGTTCCTATATGTTCCTTTTTTAATTTGAACTGCCTCATGGCAGGTGGGGTGAACTTACGTAGAATCAGATCTGCATCTACAAAGAGCTGCGGTATGATTGTATTTTGAAAATAGTTTTCCAATTCTTCGTTGAGTTCGATTAATGTATTGATATTTTCAGTGTTCTTGTGCATGAGCGTAATTAAATAGGGGCTAAGGTACATATTTTAGCCCCTATAACGGTGTGCCTTATTTTAGGGCATCAGCCGTATAGCTGCTCCATTGTGCAACACCGTCGGGCTCTGATTGTTTGACTTCCTCACTACGTATTTTACTCATCTGCAAATTTATTTTCTCGGTTTCCTCCAGTTCTTCAGCCAGATCGTCGCCGGGTATACTTAGTCCTTCAGTCTCGGCAATATGACTAAGAGGGTCTGATACGTATTCCCATTGCTTACCCATGGCAGGCATTTCACCTTCATTCCATGGACCGCGTACGCTCTGTGATGGTGAAAGGTTAAAATACTGCTGCGTAAAACGCGGGTCAGCCTGTAATACTCCTGGAGGGAAATTTGGTTGAATAGTTTCCAATGCGGCCTCAAACATTTTATAATGCGCTACTTCTCTAGTCATCAGAAATGACAACGTTTCTTTTACGTAAGGATCGTCAGTAAATTTCATAAGGTGTTCATAAACTAATTTTGCCCGCGACTCAGAAGCAAGGTTACTTCTTAAATCGACTGTCAAATCACCATTAGAATGAATGTAAGACGCACACCATGGAATGCCCATACTGTTACGCAACGTTGGCCCGCCACCTGTTATAATTGGGAACTGAGGGTTCGCACTAAGTGCTGCATGAATAATGTTTTCTTTAGCGGCTTTGCCATCCAATACTTGCATAATCTCGGATGCGTCGGCTGCATCTTTCAGTTCACCGTTTACACCTTTAAGTAGCATTTGGATTGTAGCGCCAACAATTTCAAGATGTGAAAATTCTTCGGTCGCAATGTCCATAAGCATATCGTACTTGTCGGGATGTGGTTGCTTAGCTCCGAAAGCTTGTGTGAAGTACTGCATAGCGGCTGCCAGTTCGCCATTCTCTCCTCCAAACTGTTCTAACAGAATGTTTGCGAAAGCAGGATCAGGGCGGGATACTCTAGCATTAAATTGTAAATCTTTTGAATGATGAAACATAATAGGTAGGGTTAATTGAGGTTTGCTAATTTGCTCACCAGTCATACTAACCTGCACTATGTCAAATAGTTTTCGGGGATTATACCTGTTTATATCTGTATTTATACCTTAAACTATTCGCAGATCGCATCAATAAAATTAAGCTGTTGCCGGGTTGATAGCCAGTTGATATTTTTCTTCATCAAATTCTTTCTCACTTTTAGCGATCACCACCACGGCGATACCGTTGCCAATTAGATTGGTGATTGATCTGGCTTCCGACATAAACCGGTCTACACCCAATAAGATAGCCACATTTTCTACGGGCATGATATTTAAGGAAACCAGTGTCGAGCTGAGCACAATAAAACCACTACCGGTAACGCCGGCAGCACCTTTTGAAGTTACCATTAAGATGCCCATCGCTGCGATCTGCTCTGTGATTCCAATCTCGACTTTGAATGCCTGGGTTAGGAAAATCAGGGCAATAGAAAGATAAATAGAAGTACCGTCGAGGTTAAAAGAATAACCGGTAGGAATTACCAGTCCTACGACTGATTTCGAGCAACCAAAACGTTCCATCTTTTGAATCATGCTTGGCAGAACAGATTCCGAAGAAGAGGTTCCAAGCACTACTAAGATCTCTTGACGAATATATTTCAGGTATTGCCAAAGGCTAAATTTATAGAGGTAACAGATGAAATTGAGCACTACAAAGATAAATAACAAGCAAGTGATGTAAACGACCAACATTACTTTCCCCATCGGAATCAGTGTAGAAAGGCCATAGTTACCAACAGTAAATGCCATTCCTCCAAATGCACCGAGAGGGGCAAGTTTCATTACAAATTTCATTATATTGAAAATAACCTGAGAGAGGTTCTCAAAAGCGACGATGGTATGTCTCCCGGCCCGGCCCATTTTGCTTAATGCAAAACCGAACAAGATGGCAAAAAAGAGGATTTGCAAAATATCGCCTTTGGCAAAAGACTCGAAAATATTCGGAGTAATGATGTTACTTATGAAATCCATCCAGCCCATACTAACAGGAGCTGCAACCGTGGGCGCATGGATGGTGGCAGGATTGCCAGATACAATTGCTGCAGTCGCAGTACTGGGATGGCCTACCACTGGATCTAAGCCATCACCGGGTCTCATTAAATTGGCCGTTACCAGGCCGATAAAAATAGCTATAGTCGTAATTAATTCGAAATAAAGTAGTGCTTTCCCACCAACGCGTCCCACCTTTTTCATATCCCCCATTTTGGCAATGCCGAGCACAATAGTGAAGAAAATGATTGGAGCTATCAACATGCTGATCATGTTGATGAAAGTTTTGCTGATCAGTTTGGCAGTATTTGCAAAAGTGGGGAAGAACATCCCGACCAGGATGCCAAAAATTATTGCAATGATCACCTGAAAAGTTAGGTGTGTGGTGATGTTCTTCATCATGTTGTAACTAGTTTGTCTATAATTGAGTAAAAAAAAGCGTCTTAAACCTCTAATATAAGATATCGGCATCTTAATGGAGGTAAAATTATTGAGTCTATAATTATATCTTTGGTAATTCCCAATTTTCAAGTTCTATATGTCTCCACAGGATATTTTAAAAACCCATCTTGCTAAAACTATTACGCTAACAGATACAGAGTTCGATTATTTTTACTCGCACTTTAAGCCTTATTCGTTTAAAAAAGGAGAGTCGATAATCAGTGTGGGAGATCGTGTGGACTGTGAGTATTTTGTGCTGGAAGGATGCTTGAAAACTTTTTATGTCAACGACGAACAAAAGATGTTTATCCTTCAGTTTGCGATGTCTACCTGGTGGGCTTCTGATTTTAACTCTTTATACAATGGAGATCTTGCGACTATTGGTCTTGATTGTATCACCGATTCTGAAGTTTTGTGCTTGAGAAGTGAGGATAGAGAAAGGCTGTGCAGGGAAATTTATCCGCTGGAGTATTTCTTTCGCTGGCGCTCCAATAGAGGATATGTAGCCTCTCAGAAACGACTGTTGTCCTTCATGAATAACGATGCCAAAACCCGTTATGAAGAATTGCTGGCCATGTACCCGCAATTGTATAATATAGTTCCAAAACAGCTTATTGCAGCTTATTTAGGCGTATCTCGCGAAACGTTAAGTCGTTTGCACTAAACCTTGACGCCTATAAGTAAACCCCAAAAGTTGGGCAAAAACTTTTGGGGTTTACTTCAATCATTGGATGCGGCCTTTTTGATGATGATACTATGCTTCTAAAAGAGCAATCATCTTTTGAGCGGTACCACGTGCAGATGCTGGATTTTGTCCGGTCACCAGGTTGTCATCGGCAATACTGTGGTCTGACCATGGTGCTGCCGCATGAAATTTAGCTCCTTGTTCAGTGAGTGCACTTTCCAGCGCAAATGGAACATCCGCCCTGGCATAGTTGTTCTCCTCTTCATTGGTAAAAGAAGTAATGTTTTTATCCTTAAGCAAAAAGGTGCCGTCGCTAAGTTTTACATTGAGTAGTGATACCGGACCGTGGCATACGGCACCAACTATGGCTTTTCTTTCATAGGTTTCAGCAATTACCTCTTTTAACAGTTCATTTTCAGGCATATCGACCATAGGTGCTAAACCGCCCGGAACAAAAATTGCATTATAGATACTCACATCCACTTCCGAAAGTTTGCTATTATGCTGCATCTTTTCCCATCCGGCCTCTTTTAGGAATCTTGCATTTGATGCTTCGTCTTTTGCTTGCATATTATCGAGGTGGGGAACCTCTCCGGTAAGACTTGCAAAATCAATTTGATAGCCTGCGTCTTCAAATTCTACATATGGATGAGCTACCTCGTCAAGAAACACACCGGTTTTTCTGTTATCTGGGCCAATAAATTTTGCATTGGAGACGATAAATAATATTCTTTTTGACATGATGATTTTTTTTTAAAAAAGTTTGTTTAAGATGTTAACTTCACGGATTTCTAAATGTGGAATAATTTGCTCTAATACGGTTTTTTGATAATGCTTAGAGCCTTTGTGAGCCTCTACCGCGTCAGCGTCAACATAACATTCATGCAGAATAATCTCATTGGTATTTTCAACCGATTGATAGATATTATATAAGACATTACCCGGTTCATTTCTGGTATTCTCAACTAGTTCTTCCAGCAGGGTCAAAATTCTTTGAGTTTCACTTTCTTTTATTTTCCACTTTACGATGAGTTCTTTTTCCATGTTATTCTTTTTATAATTATTTCATTTATCAACCGTGTTACCAGCAGATCTTCAATATTTTAATGAAGTATTGGTTAGTTGACAGGTCAAAGATGAGCCTAATAGAAAAGAAAAGCAGGTGATGTAAATCACATTCGGAATATTGTGGATTAATGTGATTTACATCACTCTAAATGAATACTAGTTCTGCGGGGCTTGACTGGACTTTTCAAAGTATAATGAAATATAAATTTTTTGTGTAAAATTGATAGTCAGATAACCCGCATTACCAGACTTGCAAAACTTAACAAGACAGAATTGAGAAATAAACAATCTAATGTTCTTAAATTTCCATTGTCACCACTTGCTAAGGCAGGTATGATCATAAAGAATATAGAACACGATGCTCATGTTTCTGAACATGACCACTCACGGCCCCACAGGGATGATCATTATCTGTTACTGTTCGCTTCTAGCGGTGATCTGTTAATGAGTATTGACTTTAAAAATATCACAATATTAGGGCCTACACTTTTGCTAATTTTTCCCGGGCAGATTCACTATACGGTTTCGGCACATAATCTCAAAGGTTGGATAATTAGTATAGATCCGGCCCTGGTGGACAAAGAATTCCAGTTAATTTTCGAAAGAAGCTTTCAGCATCCTTTATTCATAAATGAAAATTCTCTTCTTTATGGACACTCTTTCACTTTTTTGGAACAGATGGAGAGATTGCAGGAACAATCAGCGAACCCATTTAAGCTGCGTGCAAAGCACTCTATACTCGACGCCCTGCTTGGACTGCTAGCGGGAGAAACCAGTAACATTCATAACACTGGGAGGGTAAAACCCAATCGCGGATTTATTATACAAGAGGCATTTACACAGCTGCTTAAAGTACATTATAGAGAATGGAAACAACCTGCAAGGTATGCCGCTGAGTTGAACATATCTGCAGCACATCTATATGATACCATCAAAGGTCTTACGGGTGATTCTGTATCTGCCTGCATTCAGCAATACTGCATACTCGAAGCAAAGCGGCTGCTCTGTTTTTCTAAACTAACAGTGAAGGAAGTTGCTTATCAACTCGGCTATGAGGAACCTGTATACTTTGGGAAGCTTTTTAAAAAGATCACAGGTTCGACTCCTTTGGAGTTCCGTAAACAATACCTCGATCAGGACTATTAATTCAAGGTTTTGTTCTATTGTGCCCTACTTTTATCTGCGTTCTTTGTCCTATAAAAGAAACAAATGAATCAGCAAATAAATACTCAATCCATTTTGGACGCCGTAAGAAAAGCGGGAGACCTATTTCTTCAGGATTATAAACTAAATTCCATTCCAACGACTAAAAATGAATTTTTTCGACAGCTTGAAGCGATTGATGAACGCTGCATGTCGGTTTTAAAAACAGGATTAAACGATAAGTTTCCTGATATTCCGTGGAACACTATTAATGAATTTGACAACAATGGACAAAAGCGACCCTTGCAGTTACCGGAATATTGGATTTGTGATGCCATGGATGGTGCCATACAGTATTTGCAGCATATTCCTGGTTGGACGATTAATCTTGCAATGATAAGGAATGAGGAGGTGTACTTTTCGGTGATTTATGATCCCCTGTCCAATGAAATTTTCTGGGCACAAAAAGGATCGGGTGCATTTATGAACGGCAGACATATCAGCCCGGTTGTGAAATCAGATGCTGAAATAATGGTTGCTGCATTTGAATATGGGCATCAAGAGTCTGCTGATCGAGGGTTTAATCAACAACAAGGAGCTGCAGTGACTGGCTTGCTCAACCAGTTTGGAGTTGTAAGGAATTATGGTCCGCATGGTTTGCAATTGGCTTATGTTGGCTGTGGTAGAATTGATGTGTTTTATCAACTGGGACTAGATACTTTCAATTGGTTGGCAGGTATTTTAATCGCCAGCGAAGCTGGAGCTGAGATTCTGAACACCAAAGGCGATGTTTGGAAATGGGGAGATGAAAGCCTGCTGGTGTCTGCCCCAGGTGTTGCAAAAAGGTTATTCCCAGTTAACTAATCCCAAAATAAAAGTAAAAATGAATATTACAATAATCGGAGCGTCGGCTGGTATAGGTTTAGCCACACTCCACCAAGCCTTATCGCAAGGACATCGCGTAACAGCTTTATCCACTCAAACCCAAAGTATACCCGCTGATCCCAACTTGGTAAAGATTAATGGTAGCGCCACTTCGCTAACTGATTTGAAGAAAGTTATGAAGGATGCGGATGTGGTCATTGTGACGATCGGTACAAAAAATAAAAAACCAAATACGCTATTTTCAGATACCGCTCACGCACTTGTTAAGGCAGGAGCAATATTGGAATTTAAAGCGCCGATTCTAATTATAACCGGCTTTGGAGCAGGGGAGAGCCGTGGATTCTTAAGTTTTTTTATGCGGGCAGTGATTCAGATTTTCCTCAAACATCAGTATCTCAATAAAACTGTAATGGAAGAGATCATTTCAAAGAGCAATCTCAATTGGGAAATTATTCGACCCGGAATACTCACAGATAGTTCCCTGACTCAAAAGTATAAAGTGTTGCCAAATCTTTATAAAGGGATCAAAATAGGTAAGATTTCTAGAGCCGACGTCGCGCATTATCTATTGAAGGAAGCAGAAAACCCGACTATGCTTAAAAAATATCCTGCATTGACCTCTTAAGTTAACTTATAGTCTTATCACCTCTTGGTGATAAGACTATAAGTTTCAAAGAATTGAATTTTACACAGTTTTTTGCTGAAAAATAAATTTGAAACGACAAAGCCGCATTCGAAAACAGCTTTGTTGCTGGGAAAATTATTTATACTTAATAAATGTTGCCCGGATTTTCTTCTCTTTGATATCGGTAGTGGTGCTGCTCGAAAAACCTGTTGCTTTGTTCGCCTTTTTTGTATTTACACTACCGCTCCCTGAGCTAGTTGTAGCAACAACTTCTTCATCCATTGTAAAGATTACGCCATCAGCACCTTTCTTCTTCGCCAGTTCGATGATCTTTGCCTGGGTTTTTTCTAACGAACGGAAACCTTTATCAAGTTCAGTTTTTCCCATAACTGTATATTCCTTCGTTACATCAGCATTCGCGTAAAACTCATCTACATTTTGTGTTGGTGTATAAGTTTTTCCGAAATACTTCTGCGCGTAGGTATTACTTAAAATGAACGTTCCAAACAGTAAGGTTAAAATTAACTTTTTCATGTTTTTAAATTATTTTTTTATTTAGGGCTCAAAGGTATACTGTACCGCTATTCGGAAATTAAGTTTTCAGTTGAAGTGATTAAATTTGGGTTTGAAGTGGCAGATTGCATTGTTAAAAGATTGCAAAATCTTCTTCAACAGAGTTTAAGAAACCTAGGGCAGGAAAACAATTATTAAGCGTAAAAATGAAGTATTGAAAAAGTATATTCAATACTTTTTGTATTCAAAATAACTGATTTCAATAGTTTAAGTTATTCTACGTTTCCAAATAACAACTTGTGTCTGGCAATTTATAAAGAACACGATATTGACTTTGTTCGAAAATCGAATTACAACAATTGTATCATCACACCCGGCAATCGGCAAATATTACCTGTGTAGGCATCCTTGCCCACGAAAGTGCGATGGAGGGCTATACTAAGATAAAACTCCAGACTTCACAACATCTTAACTAGGAACTCATTATGGGGATGGTGCCAGATTGTGAATAGGTGTATTTTATGTATATTATCCAGCGATAAACGTTAACTAAATTACTCGTGTCGAAAACAATAAAACTACTTATTTTATATTTTCTCTCGATAGCTACTCCGCCGGTAAATGGTCAGCCGGGAGACCGGCTAATTCAATATAGCAATAGTTTGTACCGCCAACTAGGACAAATAAAAAACCAAGAAGAAAAAGCGGTGGGTTTGCTTGATTTGAGTTTCTTCTGGTCTGATCACAATGTCACCAAAGCTTTGCATTATATCTCTGAAGCAAAAAATCTATTAGGAACAAAGATACAAACAGATTATTATGGAGGGTTGATTGCTTTTTATACAGCTTCCGTTTATTTCGATAAAGACCCAGATAAGGCAAAAGATTTATATATGGAGGCTGAAAGATTGCTTCAAAAAGTTGATAGAGCCCAGGAATTAAAAGCTGTTCGCTATCGTGCGCGTATTTGGGGAAGCTATGGTGCGCTTTTGCAACGTGAAGATAAAGCAAATGAGTATGTTGATATTCTATTGGATAAAGTGATTCCCTTAGCAGAGCAAACAAAAGATGTTACTCTTCTTGGTATTAATTATCAAAACGTCGCCATGAACCTGATGAATCTACAGGAATATGCAAAAGCGGCTCAGTACTATCGTAAAGCTTTAAGCTTACTCCGGGAACAGGCAAATGCTTCGGAAGAAAGATTAACACTTTATGTCAATGCGGCACGAAATGCACTTTATGCAAAGGAGTATCATCAATCTAAAATGATGCTTGATACAGCCTCCGTGATTGCAAATTTGATACCCAACTCTATCTATGTTCCTATGTACCATACGGTCGCGGGGAGTTATCATGCTGCTGTTAAAAATTTTGAGAAAGCCCATGAACATCTTTCAGAAGGACTTATTACAGCAAAAATACTAAAGAATGATGAGCTGATTTCAACCCTTTTGTATGATCAGTTCAAAGTATATCAGCAGAATAAGCAGCATGTGAAAGCTAAGGGCAAATTATTGGAAGTGCTCCCGTATGTAGAAAAAACATCTTCTTTGGCAAACAAACAGATGGTTTATTACCATTTAGCCACAACGACTGTTTCATTAAATCAATATCAAGAGGCAGTCAAATGGTACGAAGCTTATAAAGTTGTTACCGATAGCCTTTTCACAAATAAAAACCGGGCACAAATATTGGAATTGGAACGCAAATACCAAACTACTGAAAAAGAAAAAGAGTTATTGAAAATTAAATCCCAACATCAGGAGCAATCTTTAGCCCTACAAAAAAACCGAAGCATCGCCATCATATTTGCCTCGCTATGCACGCTTCTTTTTGTATTAGGATTTACATGGTATAGAACACAGAAAAGCAAAAAAAGGTTATTGGAGCAAAAAGAATTGCTGCTGCAGGAAGAGCTTAAAAATCATCGGCAAAAATCGACGATTCACCAATACAATGCTATGTTGCAGGGTGAAGAAAAAGAACGGAGCCGATTAGCAAGAGATTTGCATGATGGGTTGGGGGGTATGCTGGCTAGCGTAAAGATGAAGCTTTCTGCTGTAACGGATAATATGGGCTTACAGCGAGTTGATGCTGTCGCCATTGGAGATTTGCAAAGCATTATAAGTCAGCTTGACCAATCTGTAAACGAACTACGTCGGGTGTCGCATAACCTCATGCCGGATTCACTGTTATATAGAGGTCTTGAAGATGCAATAAGAGATTTATGCAAAAGTATGACCCAGTCCTGTATGTCCATTGATTTTCAGTCCTTTAGGCTGAGGGGTGATTATTCCCATCTTTTTTTGATGTCGGTGTACCGTATCGTGCAGGAATTGTTGACCAATGCACTGAAACATAGTGAAGCTGATCAAGTTTGGGTTCAATGTTCGGAAGAGAATGATATTTTACACCTCTCCGTGGAAGATAATGGTAAAGGGTTTAAACAAAGCACCGAAAATGTAAACAATATAGGCATGGGGTTGTCAAATATCCGCAACCGCATCGCATTGTTAAACGGGCATTTCGAAATAGATACATATCCAGGAAAAGGTTCGTCGTTTCACGTTCAGATACCTATGTATGAACAACAGAATGTACCGAATTCATGAATTCGGTAAAACAAATACGTATATGAATAATATGATTTCGGTAATAATAATAGATGACCATCCATTGGTATTAAATGGATTCGAGTTTATACTCAATAATCATGCGGATATCAAACTGCTGAATACTTTTACCAATGCGGAAGACGCCCTAAAGTTTTTGGAGACTAATGAGGCAGATGTGGTTTTAGCTGATATCAATATGCCGGGGATGAACGGTATTGATGCTACAGTAGCCGTTAAAAAGAATCAACCCAAAACACAGATTATTGCCATCAGTAATATCAGTAAGGGTAGTATTGTCCAGCGTATGCTAGATGCAGGAGCTTCAGGATATTTGCTCAAAAATGTTTCTGCGAGCGAGCTTATAAATGCTATCCGTTCTGTAATGAAAGGTGATAAAATTTTAAGCGCTGATATAGAGCCTATTATGAATCAAACGGATGGCGCCGTTCCCAAAATCACTCAAAGAGAACAAGAAGTACTTCGGTTAATGTCAACTGGAAAGACCACCCCCCAGATAGCTGAACAAATGTTCATTAGTCCGCTCACCGTAGAAAGTCACCGAAGAAATCTATTGCAAAAATTTAAAGTGAGCAATTCTGCCTCTTTGATACATAAAGCAACGGAAATGAAATTCATATAAATAGAATAGGAAGGGCCAAATATCGTATCAATCATATTGCTGGGTGAATGCTCTGCAGTGCTTTATAAACGATTAATGGTACCGATGCGATAAGTGAGTAAGTGAAATTCTGAAAAATCCCTGTTTTCGTGGATTGTTGATCAACTCTTTTGCCCTTAAATTTGTGATATTATCATTTTAAAATTGAAAATAGGCAAAAACTATTAGGCAGTTTATTATGGGGAAGCGAATCTCTACCATAACGCGGGTCCGATATGCCATCCATAATTAAACAAACTCATAAATCAAAACGATGAAAAAGAAAAATTTATCGCTGATAGTGGTATTTCTTATGCTACTATCAGCCTGTTCAAAGGAAAATAATGGGCCAGATGTTGGTGAAAATGGCTACCCATCCGCGTTAAAGGGAACAATATATTACGACTGGGCATCCGAGGGAATTCTTAAAGTAAGTTTACCGGATGGTGTGGGGTCCGCCTTTATTCCCGATAACTCCAAACTTAATAATTTCGACATCTCCCGTGATGGTAAATACAAACTCACTGTAGTAAATGAGCAAACTTTGGGTAAATACCCCATACGTTTTACCCTCAGTGATATTTCAAATGGTAGCATAATAGAGGAATTTGTGTACAATAGTCCGGGACTGAATGGATACTGTAGGGGCTATCTGTCATTTGATAACAGTCATATTCTGGTGCTTTCGAATGATAAGGAAGACGGTATCACTATCCTAAAACGAAATGGTGAGTTTGTCGGACGGATCCACGATATCAACGGACAAGAACTAGGTTTTAATGACCAACGCTTATGGCTTCCTGGCAATGCGCTGTTGATCGTGCATAAAAACAATATCATACGTTTAGACCCACCTTACACCTCCGGTAGTGTACTTAAAGAAATGAATTATCAAGACTGGAGCGACTTAGCCGTCAATCCGGCCGGCAATCAACTCGCCGTGCGTATTGCTAACCATGTGTACACTATGGCTATGGATGGATCAAACGTGAAACAGGTTACCACCAGTAATTTTAAAGAAGCCGTACCCGAGTTTTCTCCCGATGGAAAGTACTTGCTTATAGGCACAGAATACAAACAGACTGGACCATTCGGCTGGATGTGGACGCTAAAAATTATCCCTAACGATGGCAAAGAGTATAATGTGGATCCGATTGCACCAAATACTCCTGGCGTAATCCCCGTTTTCGTGAAAGGCAAAAACAAGATTGAAACGTCAGGTGGACAGATGATCTGGCGGTAACTGACTATTTTAATTTCAAGCTTTTATATATATATTCTTTATAAATAATAGGTAGCAATAAGGTGTAATAACTGGAACTTTAGCCTACTCATAGCATCACTTATCTACACTCACTGTACTCACTGATCCCGGAGGGGGGGAGAACTATACCATAACTCACCCTTCCTGGATCTCCAAATCAAAATAAAAAGTTGATCCGATATTTTCTTCGCTTTCAACCTCAATTTTACTGGCGTGCTGACGCAAGATTTCTGAAACAAGATAGAGTCCGATTCCAAATCCTGTTATACCCCCTGATTTGTCGTTGCTTACCCTGTAAAACCTTTCAAACAGTCTGTTTTGGTCTGCCTTACTGATCCCTATGCCCTCATCGCGAACGAAAACCTTTACCTTTCCTGGCTGCTTCTGACAGCCAATATTAATAGTTCCGCCCATAGGTGAATATTTTATCGCGTTACTTACCAGGTTCATAAGGACTTGCCCTATCTTATTTCGGTCGGCGTGGAGGGTGATCTCCTCGCAATCAACCAGCCTTATCGTATGTTTTGTGCTTAGTATCTGAACATCACCGGTAATTTCCTCAATCAGTGTATGAAGTGCAAACGTTTCTTTGTTAAGCTGTATTTTCCCGTCCTCCAATCTTGCCAGATTCAGGAAGTCATGAGTCATCGAGGTCATTTTTTTTGCCTGGGCGTGAATTCTCGTCAGTGCCTTAAAATCGAAGTCGTCTTCATTTTTGGCATTTTTTATAAGTAGCTGAACATAGGACATGATTGTTGTTAAGGGTGTTTTAAGCTCGTGGCTGACCATCGTGACAAAATCGTTTTTCCGTTGTTCTTCCTGTTTTTTTTCAGATATGTCCCTTGCTATAGTCGATAAGCCGGTCATATTACCATGGACATCCCTGATGGGTGATATTGTTAAGGACATGTCGAGTATCCGGCCGGTTTTAGTAAGCCTCTTGGTTTCAAAGTGTTCCATCTGATCACCGTTCTGTAACCGCGAGAGAATGTGGGATTCTTCATCCTGCCGGTCCGGTGGTAACAGCTTTTGGATCGGCTGTCCGATAATCTCAACACTCGTATAACCGAATATTCGTTCTGCTGATTCGTTCCAGCTGGTTATGGTTCCGTCTAAGGTTTTACTAAGGATGGCATCATTAGAAGAATCGATGATGGCAGCCTGTTGCTCCAGTACAAGCATCAAGTCCCGGTTTCTCTGTTGTTCTTGTCTAAAGGCAGAAATATCGCGGGTAAAGCAACGGGTGTGTATAAATTTGCCGTCTTTCCTCAGGACGTTTGAGCTTATGAGTACGTGCTTAACGGACCCGTCCCGGCATTTAAGTCTTGCCGGGTAATTATGAAGTGTTTCATTGTTGACCAACCGCATAAGGATGTTCTGTATAGCCTCCTGATCTGCATGAAAATTACTGATCGGAAATCCGATATATTCTTCTTTGCTGTATCCGAAAGTATCTAGCTCAGCTTGGTTCGCCCATATAATTTTCCCAGTTCCATCGACCCAGTGAAGCGGGACGGAAGCATTTTCAACGAAATCAGTGAGCTCTTCGACCTTATGTTTCAGTTTTCTGTTTTCCTTTTCGTAACGGGCAAGCCTTTCTTCAATTTTCTTAAAATCTTCCATGGGGTCGCAAAATAAGCCATTTCTAAGCAAATTCTATTGCTAAATGTAGCAATTAAAAGCGACCTTAGTCTTGCGATTTGACTATCCACAGTCTATCAGCATTCAAAAAATATCTGGTGCCTTCTTATAAATTTGTTATTGAACTAATTTTTAACTAAATCACTTACCATATAACAGTTATGAAAAGAATCATATTTATTACCCTTATTTCGTTTTTTATCTTTACAAGTTCCGGAAGAACTAAGCAAAATTCAAACCAATCTGATGATCAAAAAGGTTGGTTTTCTTTGTTTAACGGTAAAGACATCAAGGATTGGTTTGTAAAGGTGAATCACCATGAAGTTGGTGAGAATTTTGGAAATACTTTTAGGGTTGAAGATGGGATCATTAAAGTGAGATATGATCAGTATGGTGATTTTAATGACCAGTTCGCGCATCTGTATTATAAAACACCCTTCTCTTATTATCATTTGAAATTCGAATATCGGTTTGTTGGAAAACAGCAAAAAGGGGCGCCAGATTATACTTTATTAAATAGTGGAGTAATGTTCCATTCGCAGGATCCCAGAACAATGTTAAAAGAACAGGATTGGCCGATCTCTATCGAGATGCAGCTTCTTGCCGGTCTAGGTGATGGAAACCCAAGGCCTACAGGGAATATGTGTTCGCCCGGAACGAATGTAGTGTATAAAGGGAAAATCTCTGATCAACATTGCTTAAATTCTACTTCAAAAACATACGAAGGAGATCAGTGGGTAAGGGGTGAGCTGATTGTTCTTGGCGATTCTTTAATCACTCATATTATCAATGGTGACACCGTGTTGCAATACTCTAAACCTCAGATCGGTGGTGGTGTAGTAACGGGTTATGATCCTAAAATTAAGATAGATGGTAAGCTATTAAGCAACGGCTTTATTGCTCTGCAAAGCGAAGGACAGCCTGTTGATTTCAAAAACATCGAAATAAAAGAATTGTTTCATCCGTAAATATTTTATGTTGGCTAGTTAAAGCAAAGGGGTTTATAATTCAATCAGGATCAGACGCTAACGCCAAACCCCTCCAATTCCGTATTTAAATATTCTTATGATTGATCAGTGGGAGCGGCACATAATAAGGAAACTATGATGTTGGCTCGTGCATTTTGTGCCCAATGGTAATTGGATATACAAACCGTAGGTTTGGTTTTATTTCAGACGCGTTTAGAGATTCGAGCATTATCGATTTCTTTAAAATCTGAGCCCGCAAAAAGCAACAATCTTTTAGTATCTTCTTGGAAAAATATATATTATTTACCTGTGTAAGACTTTTTGTTCTTGTTGGACAGAAGCACGGATTGTGGATTAGCTCGCTGCGCTCGCTGATCCCCGAAGGGGGTGGCTTCAACCAAAAATGCTGTCGCTGCGCTCCTGGCAATTTTTTGTTTTAAACCTGGCCTTTGACCTGAAGGGTTCAGGCCGGTTTAAAACAAAAAATGCCACCCGAAAAGGGTAGCATTTTTGTTTGGCGGAGAGTGGGGGATTCGAACCCGCGGACCTTTAACAGTCAACAGTTTTCAAGACTGCCGCAATCGACCACTCTGCCAACTCTCCGCGACAAAAGTACAAATATGGTCTGATTTTCCAAATCAGGATATCTATTATTTTTCTGTAAACGGGTAACTGATTAGTAATGAGAAAGAATAATTTTGATTATAGCTGTTTAGGGCTGTTAGAAAGCGGTTTTTTGAACAGATTAAACGGTTGTTTGATGATTTTAACGGACCTTTTACTCAGATCTACGCTCGCGTTAAGCTCAAAACCTATCAAAAGTATGAGAGAATTTAAGTAGAGCCAGATCATCATTACAATCAATGTACCTATAGAACCATATACCTTGTTATAAGATCCGAAGTGGTTAATATAAAAGGAGAAACCCCAGATTGTGAGAAAGGCGAGGATAGTGGCCAACCAGGATCCGGCGCTGAACAATCTCCATTTCTTGGTGTTAGCCGGGCCATACCGGTATAGAATTGAAATAGTCACGAAGTAGAGGATTCCCAGCAGGCCCCATCTTGAGAAATCTATAATGTACGCTATAAAATGCCCCTTCAGGTGCAGCTCTCTATTAATATATTTCAGTGCAATTTCGCCTACTGTCATCGCGGCGATTGTAGCGATTAATGAAAAGGCGATGACCAAGGTCAGGATCAATGCGATTAGCCGTTGTTTTGCCCAGCTTCTTGTCTCAATGATCAAGGAAGATTTGTTGAAGGCCTTCATCAGGTTATGCATGCCATTAGTGGCGAAGAAAATCGAGAGGATTATACCAAAAGATAATAAACGGCCATTTTGGATTTCTACGATTTCTTCGATTGTGTTTTCGAATGCAGTAAATGCCTGTGCTGGTAAGATGAGTCGTAATAAGACCATGAGCTGCTCCTGAAATCCAATTCTCTTAGGGATATAAGGGATCAGCGTAAATAAAAAGATAATGCCGGGGAAGATAGCCAGCATGAAGTTATAAGCCAGAGAAGACGCTTTATTAATTAACGAGTCTTTGCCGATCTCCTTGAAGAAAAAAGACGCTACAGTATACAAAGGCAGCGGACTAAAGCCCGGTAAGACACAGACTTTTGTCCATGCGATAAACCTGGAATATATACTTAATTTTAATAATTGCTTATGGATCCAATTCATTTAATACCGTATCAATAGGATGATAGCACAGCTATGTTTTTTCGCTGAGCTAATGTGCTATTTGCTTGAAATTAAATAATTTATGCGAAATATTCTTGAATTCGCTCTATAAAGTAATCTGGTGGGGGACACGGACGTTTCTTTTCCATGTCAAAAAAGACTAAAATAGTGGAGCCGATATTAATAAGTTCCTGCTCTTCATTATATATCTCGTAATCAAAAGTCATTCTGATTCCCGGCAGCGTTTTTACTGAAGTTCTGATCGTAAGTTCCTGGTCATAGAGACCAGGTTTGATAAATTTACATTTGAGTTCAAGCAATGGGAGCATAATGCCGCTTTCTTCCATTTTGCCATAACTCATTCCGAGGCTCCGCATCATTTCTACGCGTCCAACCTCATAGTATTGAGCATAATTGCCGTTGTATACGTAACCCATTTGATCTGTCTCACTATATCTAACCCTGATTTTGGTTTCGTGTTGGTACATACTATCTGAAAATGTTTCTCTTGTTTAAAGCTTGTCTGTATTTATTTGCATTGATCTCATGTTGTTCCTTTGTCTCCGCGAAAGCATGGTATCCGGAAAAATCTTCCTTTGCACACATATAGATATAGCTGTTTTTTTCCGGCGATAATACTGCATCAATAGCTTTTATACTTGGCATCATGATAGGGCCCGGAGGCAAACCTGCATATTTATAAGTATTATATTTAGAATCTACACGAAGCAATGCATTGGTAACTCTTTTAACGGTAAAGTCGTTGTTGGCAAAAATTACGGTAGGGTCGGCTTGTAGTAAAATCCCTTTATTCAAACGATTTAAGTAAAGACCTGCAATAGTTGGCATCTCTTTATCAAAAATTGCTTCACCGTCTACGATTGAAGCCAGAATGGTAACCTGCTGGGGAGTTAGATTCAGAGCAGATGCCTTTTGTTTACGTTCAGGCGTCCAGAACTTAGTGTACTCTTTTTGCATCCTGTCGAAAAACTCCAACGGTGTTGTATTCCAGTACATCTCATAAGTATTCGGGATGAACATTGTATAACTATTATCGGGCGTAAATCCGTATTTCTCAATTAAAGCTGCAGAATCCAACACCTTGATGAATTCCGAAGAATCTGCTTCGAATGTTCTGGATAAATAGCCGGCGAAATCATCTTTCTTTCTGATGTTCTGGAATTTTAGCGCTACCGGTGTTTGGTTTCCGGATTTTATTGTATTGATAAGCGTGCGGTTATTCATTCCCTTTGTCAATTTATAACGTCCGGGTTTGAGTCTCTCTGCCAGATCCATTTGCGCAGCTGCCTGGCTGAATGTACCGACATCTTTTAATAAATCCTTGTCCCTTATCTCCTGAAACACCTGGTCTATATTTCCACCGGTACGTACATACAGAAAGGTGCCATTTTCAGCCACATTAGGTGCAAAATAGACCCTGTAGAATTTTATTCCATAGAATCCTGCGATAGCAAGAATGATAAGCAGGCCTGCAAATATGAATTTCGTATTTTTTTTTAACCCCTTAGTATTTTCGGTAGTCATATAGATAATAGCTCTAATTTAAGTTTTTATTGGACAGCGTTATATTTACAGGTGTACCGATTTTAACCTTCGACAAAGTATCAGAAAGTACCGGAGACTGCATGATAATAACGGCATTTGCGGTGTCAGTAATATTTCCTTCGTAAGTTATTATTCCCAGTTTCAAATTTGAGCCTTTCAATGAAAAAACAGCCTCATCTTTGGTGAATCCCATTAAGGTTGGTATTTCCACCTCCTCATTTCCACGGCCATCGCCCAGAAGCAGATCAATCTTTGATCCTTTTGGTATTACATCGCCCGGATGAACTGCCGAACCTCCGAATGAAATTTCCAGTACAACATCACGACTTACATCAGCCTTATAAGCTGTATCACCAACTTTTAAGCCAAAGCTTGCAATTATGGCTTGTGCCTCAATAAATGATTTAAATTGTATATCAGGAAACTTAACGTTAGGTGCCTGAGCAGTGTTAATAGTCAGATAAATTGTTCTGTTGTCCTTAACGAAGGTATTTGCTTCCGGATCCTGATCAATCACAATGCCAGGAGGCATATCCATAATATATACAGAATCTACCTCGTATCGTAAGCCAAGTTCTTCTAATTTCGATACAGCCTGATTAAAAGATAACCCTTTAACCACGGGCACATTTAACCCCTGACCATGTTTGGTATAATAACGAAGACTGAAAAATGCAATCAGTAATAAGCCGACTACAGTTGCGACTGCAGCTACAAGATTATTTCTAAATGATTTGGTTTTAAGATACGATAGGAAATTTGCCATTAATAGTATGATATACGATGTATTGGGTTCAAATTTAGGCTAAAAATATATTTTATCGGAATATAAATGAGATCTCAATAAAGTATTTTGATAATTTTGAGGAGTAATGGCGCCTAATATATATGTCAGCGGCGGTAATGGCCAGTGTTTAACATAGCCCGAAAAAGTTTAAATAATATTCTAATGAAAAAAATAATAGCCCTGCTAACAGGCGGTACAACTAACGAATGGGTAATTTCCGTTAAAAGCGCAGCGACAATTGCACATCATCTTGATACTGATAAATTCGAAGTTTATAAAATAATGCTAACGCAGCAGGGCTGGTTCTATGAGCCTGCTGATTCTGTGAAAATTGAGGTAGATAAGAATGATTTCTCTCTACATTTTAACGGTAGGAAAGTAACTTTTGACGGCGTATTTATCGCTATTCATGGCGCGCCGGGAGAGGACGGGAAATTGCAGGGTTATTTTGATATGCTTCATATACCTTATACGACCTGCGATGCACTTACTTCTGCGGTTACGATGAATAAAGGCTATACCAAAGCGATAGTCAATGGAATCTCTGATCTTTTTATAGCGCGATCTATGCAACTCTTTAAACATATGCCTGTAGATTTAAGCAGTATAAAAGAAGAGCTTACGCTTCCATATTTTGTAAAACCCAATAATGGAGGGAGCAGTATTGGAATGAGTAAAGTTAAAAATCAGTATGATCTGAAAGACGCAATAGCTAAAGCTTTTAAAGAAGACGATCAATTGTTGATTGAAGAATTCATCTCCGGTCGTGAATTTACTGTAGGCGTAGTGAAGCTCGACGGCAAGATTGTAGTGTTACCGGCAACTGAAGTGGAAACAGCGAAAGAGTTTTTTGACTTCGATGCAAAATATACACCGGGCGTCGCCACCGAAACAACGCCGGCACCGATTAGAGCAGACACACGTGCACGTGTAGAGAAGATAGCGACAGCCGTTTACGAAAAATTAAACTGCAGGGGAGTTGTACGTATTGATTTTATACTGACTGGCGATGAAGGTGATTTCTATTTCATTGAAATCAACACGATTCCGGGGCAGACGGCGACAAGCTTTATTCCTCAGCAAGTTGCTGCGCATGGAATGGATTTAAAAACATTTTATTCCAAACTTATCAAAGAAACGATTAGTTAATCTAAAATGATTATCGAAGAACTAAGCCTGCTCAGCCATAAAAATGTAGCTTATAAAAAAGGGGAGGTGATTTATAGTCCCGGGCAGCAGCCGAGATTTGTTTATTTTATTAGTAGAGGACAGGTAAGGATGGTAACGGTGAATGGAGATGGCAAAGAATTTATCCAGGGAATCTTCAAAAAGAATCAGTATTTCGGCGAGCCGGCGATGTTATTGAGTAAGCCTTATCTTGCTTATACTATTGCTACTGAGGATACTTCGCTGATTCTGCTGGAACGGGAACAGTTTCTTAGTCTTCTGGAAAATAACCGGGAATTCAGTGTAGAGGTAATTACAACCTTAAGTAAGCGACTCTTCTATAAATCTATGATGCTGGAGGAATTAGCCAATGAACATGCCGACCACCGTCTGCGCACACTAATAACTTATCTGTGTAAAGAACTGAAACCAGATGAGGTTCTTCCGGTTACCCGGCAAGCGCTGGCAGACATGAGCGGACTGCGCGTAGAAACCGTGATCAGATTAATTAAAAAGATGAGTAAAACGGGCGAAATAAAACTATTAAGAGGGAAAATTGTCAAACAGTAATATATGATGCAGGTCATAAAACAATCACTTAATTAGTAGTAAATTTGCAGTGTTAAATAAGATCATATGGAACCAATATCTAAATTACAGGCAGTCATACAATGTAAATGTCCGAGATGTAGAAAAGGTGATGTTTTTACAGGGAATATGTATTCACTCTCTTTCAGAGGACAAACGACCAACGAATTCTGTCCTTATTGCAATCTCCGTTTTGAACGCGAGCCTGGTTTCTTCTATGTTGCTATGTTTATTAGCTACGCGATGAACGTGGCAGAAATGATATCTGCCAGCGTTGCCATTTATATACTGGGCTTACCGCTGGTTTACGATAATCTCTGGTATTATGTTGGAGTTTTACTTTTAACCGTGTTTATCTGCTCTCCGTTTAATTACCGGTATTCCAGAATATTTCTTCTGCATTGGCTTACACCAGGCTTGGGTTATGTTCCAGGAAGCGGCGATGACCAGGTGCATAATTCAAAAATCGTTTCTCCGCAGTAATCAATTTATAAAATTATAAAAAAGGGGCTGGTCATTGTAAAATGGCCAGCCCCTTTTTTATGCCATGTAATTATCTCCAGACGATAGGGTGCGTTTCGTCATTGTATCGAACCTCGTTTAAATTGTCTTCGCTGTTTCTCCATATTACCTCCAATACCGATTGAACAAACAATGAACGAAGTATGAAGAAACAGTGAACGAAGTATGCATCGAATGTTGACGAAACCAGCACGTGATACAATTAACTGCTGGTTAAAATAAGACAGCATTAATGTGTATGAACCTACGGAATCGGATAGCTGGCTTAGATACTGTAAGCCTTAATCATGTCTTCGTCAACCTTGCAACCTTTTCCGGTTGATATATCTATCATTACATAATCAAACCAGCCGTCTGAGGCTATTTTTCCAGTGCGTATATTTTCAATTTCAAACTGTACACGGCAGCCTTTTTCATTAATTGTAAGTATACCAGTTCTCACTTTAATCTGATCTCCCAGGATCAGGGGGCGTTTAAATTCTACCATTGCTGTCCGGACAACCCATCCCAAACCACTTTTCAGAAAGCTTTCCATCGGCATTTTATAAAACAGCTCCATTTGATCATATCTGGCAGCCAGTACATAATCAAAGTATTTACTGTTATGTACGTGGTTGAACATATCTATGTCGTCAGGACGGACTTTAAGTTCTGTTTCAAAGACGCTGTATGCGGTTTTTTCCATATGACAAAAGTAAAGGTTGGCGCTTATTTAAGGAAATGCTGGGGGTGTTTTGTTAATATATTAGGAATTTATCTGTTTGTATTTGTGGTGTACCCATGTTAACATCTGTTTTACAGTCATTTATAAATGACCGCGCTGTGCTAAATGATTTATAGGATTCTTGTTTATCCTGAAAACTTAAAGTATATTTGCACCAATTAATTAATCATATACACTTTAGTATAATTCAAGTAATGTATTTAAGTAAAGAAGTAAAAGCCGACATTTTCAAAAAACACGGCGAAGTTGAGACAAACACAGGTTCTGCAGAAGGTCAGGTAGCGTTATTCACATACCGCATCGCACACTTAACAGAACATTTAAAGAAAAACCGTAAAGATTTTTCTACACAATTGTCTCTTCAAAAATTAGTAGGTAAACGCCGTGGTATTTTGGCTTACCTGTACAAAAAAGATATCAACCGTTACCGTGCTATTATCAAAGCTTTAGGGCTAAGAGATATCATCAAACCATTAGGTTCGAGAGATAGCAAATAAACGTTGTAATATCAGGAAAAGCCATTCTCAGGGATGGCTTTTTTACTTTGATAAATAAAAAAATATATATAAATCTGATGTGTAGAAAGAGGAAAACACATCGCAAATTTTTCTAAATGAATGTAATAAAAAAATCGTTCGATCTGGGCGATGGACGGACAATCGAAATTGAAACTGGCAAACTGGCTAAACAAGCAGATGGAGCCGTTGTAGTAAGAATGGGAGATACCATGCTTTTGGCTACTGTAGTATCTTCTGTAGGTGCTAAATCCGGTGTGGACTTTTTACCATTATCAGTAGATTACCAGGAAAAATATGCAGCTGCAGGCCGTATCCCAGGTGGATTTTTACGTCGTGAGGCGAGATTGTCAGATTATGAGGTTTTAATCTCACGTCTGGTAGACAGAGCTTTGCGCCCGATGTTCCCTGAAGATTATCACTCGGATACACAAGTGATGATTTCCCTGATATCTTCTGATAAAAACATAATGCCGGATTCATTAGCGGGATTAGCTGCATCTGCGGCAATCGCTGTTTCTGATATACCATTTAATGGCCCGATCTCAGAAGTGAGAGTTGCGAAAATTGATGGCAAGCTGGTAATCAATCCTTATGTTAGTGATTTGGAACGTGCAACTATGGAATTCCTGGTAGCTGGTACAGAGCATGACATCGTGATGGTGGAAGGTGAAGCTGATGAAATTTCTGAAGAGGAAATGGTAGAAGCTATCGAATTTGCACACAAAGCAATTGTTATTCAAGTTAAAGTTCAGAAAGAACTGACTGAATTAGTAGGTAAAACAGTGAAACGTACTTATTCTCATGAAGACAGCAATCCTGAGCTGAAAGAGAAAGTTTATGCTGCTACTTATGATAAAGTATATGCAGTAGCAAAAAGCCAGACTTCAAAATCTGAACGTGGTGATAAATTTGGTGAGATCTTAATGGATTTTATCGCTTCATTAGGTGAAGGTATTGACGATGTAACTGGTTTCTTATCTAAAAAATACTTCCACGATGTACAATACGACGCAATTCGTAACCTTGTATTAGATGAAGGTATGCGCTTAGATGGTCGTGATGTTAGAACTGTACGTCCTATCTGGAGTGAAGTAAGTTATTTACCTACTGCTCACGGATCGGCTGTATTTACACGTGGTGAAACACAATCATTAACTACAGTAACTTTAGGATCTAAAGATGATGAGCAAATGATTGACGGAGCTTTCGTCAATGGTTATAACAAATTCCTTTTACACTATAATTTCCCTGGATTCTCTACTGGAGAGGTTCGCCCCAACCGTGGTGCAGGAAGACGTGAAATTGGTCATGGTAACCTGGCTATGCGTTCTTTAAGAAAGGTATTACCAGGACTTGAAGAAAATCCATATACTATCCGTATCGTTTCAGATATTCTTGAATCAAATGGTTCGTCATCAATGGCAACAGTTTGTGCTGGTACTTTAGCATTAATGGATGCCGGTATTAAAATCAAAGCTCCTGTATCAGGTATCGCAATGGGATTAATTACTGACGAGAAAACTGGTAAATACGCCATTCTTACAGATATCCTTGGAGATGAAGATCATTTAGGTGATATGGACTTTAAAGTTACAGGTACCGAAAAAGGTATTGTAGCTTGTCAGATGGACTTAAAAATCAATGGTTTGAAATGGGAAGTTTTAGTTGCCGCCCTTAAGCAAGCTAATGAAGCGCGTTTACATATTCTGAATGAGATGAAGAAAACTATTTCTGCGCCTCGTGAAGATTATAAAGACCATGCTCCACGTATTGTTTCCCTGAGTATTGATAAGGAATTCATTGGTGCTGTTATCGGACCCGGTGGTAAAATTATTCAGGAAATGCAACGTGAGACAGGTGCTTCAATCTCAATCGAAGAAGTTGGTAACAAAGGTATCGTTGAGATTTTTGCAGATAACAAAGCTGCAATTGATGCTGCAGTTAAACGTATCAATGCGATTGCTGCTAAACCAGACATAGGTGCTACTTATGATGGTAAAGTTAAATCTATCATGCCTTTTGGTGCTTTCGTAGAAATCATGCCTGGTAAAGACGGTCTGTTGCATATCTCTGAGATTGCATGGGAACGTCTGGAAACTATGGATGGTGTCTTAAAAGAAGGAGATAAAATTCAGGTTAAATTACTTGATATAGATAAACAAGGAAAAATGAAACTTTCCAGAAAGGCATTATTGCCGCGCCCTCCGAAACCGGAAGCCGCACAAGATAACAAGCCTGCTTAATTTTATAAAAACCCCGCCTTCGCGGGGTTTTTTGTTTTATAAATAACTTAATTCCTATATTTAATCAATCTAAGCCACTATTGGAAAATAGCAATAACCAACCTGGTTATACTGGTCTTAATTTTAATATAGAACAAATGAAACACCTTATCGCACCTTCGGTGCTTTCTGCGGATTTTGCTAATCTGCAACGTGATATCGAGCTCATCAATTCGAGCGATGCAGACTGGTTTCATGTAGACATTATGGATGGCGTTTTTGTACCCAATATCTCTTTTGGCTTTCCAGTAATGGAGGCTATCCGGAAATATGCCACCAAACCATTAGATGTACATTTAATGATCATTAATCCAGATGAGTACATAGAACGTTTTGTTAAAGCAGGAGCCTATATGGTTACTGTGCATTACGAAGCCTGTACGCACCTTCACAAGACTATTCAAACGATAAAGAATGCAGGTGCTAAAGCCTGCGTTGCCTTAAACCCGCATACACCGGTAGAATTACTTACCGATATTCTCGGAGATCTGGATATGGTACTCATCATGTCAGTGAATCCTGGTTTTGGGGGACAGCACTTTATACCGCATACCCTCGATAAAATCCGCAGGCTGAAAGCAATGTCTGTAAAGCTGAATCCTGATCTGCTCATTGAAGTTGACGGAGGTATTAGCCTGCTGAATACAGCTGATCTACTGGAAGCTGGAGCGGACGTACTAGTTGCCGGAAGTGCTATATTTTCGACTGCTTCCCCAGCAAAAACAATTACTGCAATGAAGGATGTGAATGTTATAAAACAACATACTATATAACTTCTATTATTTGAGTAGTTTTTGTCTTTGACAAGGGCTTTATTTATTTAAAACTATTACATTTACAATCAACAAAAAGCAAATATAATGAGACATAATTTTGGAGCAGGTCCCTGCATTTTACCTCAGGAAGTATTCAGACAGGCATCACAAGCCGTGTTGGATTTCAAGGACGGCTTATCTATTTTAGAAATTTCGCATCGTACTCCTGAGTTTGAAGCAGTAGTTACTGAGGCTGTTAAATTGGTTAAAGAGTTATTAAATGTACCTGAAGGCTATTCAGTACTGTTTCTGCAGGGTGGAGCAAGCCTCCAGTTTGCTATGGTTCCCATGAACCTTTTAAGCGAAGGACAGACTGCAAGTTACCTGGACACTGGTGTTTGGGCGAATAAAGCAATTAAAGAAGTGAAATACTTTGGAAACGCTCATATCGTAGCTTCGTCGAAAGATGCAAACTATACTTTTATCCCTAAAGATTATAGCATTCCAGAAGACAGTGCGTATTTCCATTGCACGTCGAACAATACAATCTATGGAACTGAAATGTTTAGTTTACCCGAAACAAATGTTCCTATCGTATGTGATATGTCTTCTGACATTATGAGCAGGGTAATTGATGTTTCAAAATATGATCTTATTTATGCAGGTGCACAGAAAAATATCGGTCCTGCCGGTACAACTGTGGTTATCGTAAAAGATGAGATCCTGGGTAAAACTACTAATAAGATCCCGTCAATGCTTGACTACACTCAGCATATTGGTGGTGGCTCTATGTATAACACGCCTCCGGTATTCTCTATTTACGTGGCCATGCTTAATCTGCGCTGGTTAAAATCTAAAGGCGGTGTTGCTGAAATTGAAAAGGAAAATATTGCAAAGGCACGCACGCTTTATACCGAAATTGACAGAAATCCATTATTCAAGGGTACTTGTGCGGTAGAAGACCGTTCCAGAATGAACGTTTGCTTTGTAATGGAAGATAAAGAGCTGGAAAAAGAATTCCTGAAACTGGCCGAGGAAAATGGTATAGAAGGAATTAAAGGTCATAGAAGTGTCGGTGGCTTCAGAGCTTCGATATATAATGCCTTATCTATTACCAGTGTACACAGATTAGTTGAACTCATGCAGATTTTTGCAGAAAAACACCAAAAATAATAATTTAGATGATTAAGATACTTGCGAATGACGGTATTGATCCCGTTGGTAAAAGGTTATTAGAAGAAGCTGGTTTTATTGTAGATACAGAGACAGTTGCTCAGGATAAGCTGGTAGAAGCGTTGCAACAATATGATGCCATTACAGTTAGAAGTGCCACCAAAGTAAGAAAAGAATTAATAGACCAGTGCCCGAACCTTAAATTGATAGGCAGGGGTGGAGTTGGTATGGACAATATTGATGTTGACTATGCCAGGGAAAAAGGTCTGGCGGTAATTAATACGCCTGCAGCGTCATCTTTGTCAGTTGCAGAATTAGTATTTGCACATTTATTCACAGGAATTCGTTTTCTGCAGGATTCAAATAGAAAAATGCCCTTAGAAGGTTCAACCAATTTCAACGGACTTAAGAAAGCATATGCAAAAGGAACAGAATTGAGAGGTAAGACTCTTGGTATTATCGGTTTCGGACGTATCGGACGAGAAACTGCAAAAGTTGCTTTAGGACTAGGTATGAATGTACTTGCCTATGATCTCTATCCGTTCGAAGGTACACTTACGCTGAATTTCCAGGGTAATCTAAGTCTGGATATTCCGGTGAAAACCGTTTCTCTGGAAGAAGTAATTGAAAATAGTGATTTCATCACTTTACATACACCATTTGCTGATAAGCCTATTTTAGGCGAAGCTGAGTTTAGTAAAATGAAACCAGGTGTTGGTATTGTTAACTGCTCCAGAGGCGGTATAATCGACGAAACTGAATTGGTTAATGCATTGAATTCAGGTAAAGTAGCTTTCGCCGGTCTTGATGTATTTGATAATGAGCCAACGCCGTCGGCATCACTTTTACAACATGCTAAAATTTCACTAACTCCTCATATTGGAGCAGCCACAAATGAAGCACAGGAAAGAATTGGAGAGGAATTAGCTTCTCTGATAATTTCACATTTCAAAAAATAAGTCTGTTTGGTTAGGGATTTATTATATTGGATCCCTAACCAAATTTGATTGATTTATGCCTTCTATAAAGCCTTTCCGGGCACTGATACCATCGTATCATGAATGTTCTGTTATTGTAACCAGGCCCCTGGATAATTACAGTACCGGAGAAGCCAGACTCATTGCTACGGAAAACCGATACTCTTTTCTCCATTTAATTGATCCTTCTCTGGCTGAGCCGTCATGGCGAGATATGCGTACAGAATTGATTTATCGAAAAATAAACTTAACTATTAAAGAGTTTCTTGATTCCAGGAAACTAATACTGCAAAATATACCTGCTTTATATATTTATGAATGTGTACATAATGGACTGGCACAGAAAGGTATATGGTCTCTATGCGAAACGGATGATTATTTATCTGGTGCAATTCGTAAGCACGAGGTTACGGTGGAGCGGAGGGAAAAACAGCTTGCCGATTATTTGATTAATACCGGATTAGATAGTAATCCGGTATTAATCACTTATCCGCCTCTGCCTGCCATAGATCAGGAAATAGATAAATATTCGAAAACACCGCCTTTAATAGATTTGCTGTATAATGATGGATCCAAACATAGATTATGGGCAGTGGAAGACAAGGACGACATTCAGGAAATTGAAAATGCAATTGCGTCATTAGATGTATTGTACATTGCTGATGGCCACCATAGAGCAGCAGCTATGAAAGGGCAGGGGCAGTTTTCTGCTGTACTTATGAATACTTCAGAAATAAAAATTCATGAGTTCAACAGATTAATAAAGGGGCTGAACGGTTTAACGGCATCTGAAATTATAGAGAAGGTATCTGAAAAATTTGAGCTAACTGTATCCAATGAGCCTGTCTATCCTACTAAAATACATGAAATAGGAATGTATCTTAAAGGTATGTGGTACAGACTAATACCGAAGTTTACGAACTTTAATGAAAAACATGATCTGGTAGGCAATCTCGATGTCAGTATTTTGCAGGAACATATCTTAGCGCCTGTATTGGGCATATCGGATCCTAGGACAGACGCAAGAATAACATTTCAGGGGAGGATAACGGGAAATACCGCCAGGATTCAGGATAGTGTAGACCACGGGCCTTATTCAATCGCATTTACCTTATTTCCGATAACAGTAGAACGTTTGCTAATGGTCGCTGACGCGGGGTTAATTATGCCCCCTAAATCTACATGGATTGAGCCCAAATTCCTGGTAGGACTACTAACTAATTACACCCCTAATTCAAAGAGTTTGTAAGGGCCCAGTATCTGTAGGCAATAATCCCTTTTTCAAGATTGGATAATTTTAAAGGATCTTTCTGATAAAGGCTGGGCAGTATAAAATTATTTAACCGCACCAGAAATTTAAATATTGACTTTTTCATCTCTTATGTTTTAAGGTTATTAATTGTATTGATTTTTTTATGCAAGGCGAATATATAGATCAGCGCAGCCAGAAATAATGCTCCTAATACTATATTGATAAGTGTAAAGGTTCCTGTTTTTTTATCTGTTTCGTCTACATTATGTCTTAAAGTTTCATTTTCATCCTGCAGTTTTTTTATAGTTTGCATATAAGCTTCAATCCTTTTACGGCTATTGGCTTCATTGGATTGTACCTGGGAAACCTCTTGGTCTTTATAGTTCATTAATACTTTAAGTTCCCTGAATATATTGTTGTCATTCAGTATGATACTCCTAAGTATTTCATTGGAATTCTTTAAGTCATTTTTAGTCTGCAAGCCAAAAATTCCAGATCTGGCACTTAAACTTAAGTCGTACTGTCCAAACCTTGCGCTCCGTTCTGCCAGCAGCATATTAATCTTTTGACGTTGGGTTTGATAAGCTGAAGTGTCATTTTGGAATGCATATGTTTTAAATCCCGAAAATATGATCAGACTGAGAACTAATATTCTGATAGAAAATTTCATAATTATAATTAAGCAAATTTGATGCCTTATTGAAATATAAGGGGAATTGATTTTTATGGGTGAAATTGAATCCTGACTATGTCTCCCAGGTGTAAACCAAGTAATCCGCTGGCTTTACCTTTATTGATAGCGATTTCCAGGTGATTGCTGATTCCGAAAATACATAGTTTCTCTCCTTCAGGTACTTCGTTGTAGTGCCAGCTTAACTGGGTTATAGTTTCACTTTTACGGAAGTAAAGGGTGAAGTCGCGGTTGCGCTGAATTTTGGTGAATAACTCTTTCGTAATATTAGTTATCACATTACAGAATGTGTCGATATAGATCACACTTCCCCTGATTATATCCTGCTCAATAACAGGGTGCAACAGCATCCGTTCTTCAATGCTTGCTGTAGGTATCCCAATGTCTTTTAACTTTCCACCTTTAGCCAGGTGAATTGCAGCCTTTACAAAAATATCTACAAGAGGGAAGTGAAGATATTTCAGATCCTGCATTATGTTGAGCTCTACAATTTCGTCAGGAGATCCATCAAACAGAAGCGAAAAAATTCCATTGTCAGCGCCCACGAAATAGTGATCCTGATATTTAAGTCCTACGTATTTGGTATTTTCACTAAAGACTGAATCGATACCGATCAGATGAACAGTACCTTTTGGGAAATAGTTGTAAACGTTCTTTAAAACGAATGCGGCATAAGAGATATTGAACGAAGGAACCTCATGGGTAATATCCACAATTGTCGCAGTAGGAAGGATCGTCAAAATACTGCCTTTGAGGGCAGCCTGATAGAAATCCTTGGAACCTAAATCTGTTGTTAAAGTGATAATCGCCATTAAAAATTGAATATTTATTCTTAATCTTGCGTATACGGCAAGTCGCCTGCAAATATTCAAATTTAAATCAAAATATACACCTCAATCTTAAAAAACAATATTTTGAACGAATTAAAACTCACATTAGAGACAACAGATCCACTACAATTCTGGGGCGCAAATAATGAGCACTATGAGTTGATCAAACGCGCTTTTCCAAAGCTGAAAATTGTTGCCAGGGGTAACGAGGTCAAGGTGTTGGGAGATGAAGCGGAACAGAATATTTTTAGTCAGAAGTTTGCTGGTTTAGTCCAGCATCTCGATCAGTATGGTACGTTGACATCTGGTGACATAGAAACTTTATTATCGTTAAAACCAGATTCCTCAGGACCGGTTCAGACACCGGTGGATAAGGCTGCTAGTAATGGTGGAGAGGTAATTGTTTTTGGAACTAATGGTCTGATGATCAAGGCCAGAACTGCGAACCAGCGTAAGATGGTAGACAGTCTGATCAAAAACGATGTGCTATTTGCCATCGGACCCGCAGGTACTGGAAAAACATACACAGCCGTTGCTCTCGCAGTCCGTGCTCTTAAAAATAAAGAAATCAAAAGAATTATCTTAACCAGGCCTGCAGTTGAGGCTGGAGAAAATCTGGGGTTTTTACCAGGTGACTTGAAAGAGAAGGTCGATCCCTATTTGAGACCTTTGTATGACGCATTGGATGATATGATCCCACCAGATAAACTTAAATTATATCTGGAGAATAGAACTATTGAGATAGCGCCGCTCGCATTTATGCGGGGAAGAACGTTAGATAATTGCTTTGTTATTTTGGATGAAGCACAAAATTCCACAGATTTGCAACTTAAGATGTTTTTAACACGGATGGGGCCAACGGCAAAGTTTATTGTTACAGGTGATGTGACGCAAATTGACTTACCAAAAAAACAGATGTCAGGTCTGCATAATGCTTTACGGATTCTGGACGACATACCCGGCATTGAGATCATCTACCTTAACGGCGATGATGTACTGCGCCATAAGCTGGTTAGACGCATCTTGAAAGCGTACGGAGATATACAATAATTTTTACACTATAATTGATGGAGTTCCATCAGCACTATGAAAGCAATCAGAGAAACAAACTTCAATTTTCCAAAACAGAATAATTTCTATAAAGGTAAGGTACGGGACGTATATACTATCGATCATCGTTTAATGGCCATGGTTGTAACAGATAGGATTTCTGCATTTGATGTCGTCCTGCCTGAAGCTATTCCGTTTAAGGGACAGGTTTTAAATCAGATTGCAGCTAAATTTTTAAAAGCTACAGCTGATATTGTACCTAACTGGGTGCTGTCAGTACCAGATGAAATGGTTACAATTGGAAGGATCTGTGAGCCTTTTAAAGTGGAAATGGTTATTCGTGGTTATCTCGCAGGTCATGCCTGGAGGGAATATAGCGCTGGAAAAAGGTCAGTATGCGGTGTATCTTTGCCAGATGGCCTTAAAGAAAATGATAAATTGCCACAACCGATCATTACACCTACTACTAAAGCAGCGGTAGGGCATGATGAAGATATCTCAAGGGAAGAAATCCTGGCTAAAGGAATCGTTTCCATCAGCGACTACGATAAATTGGAAGAGTACACGCACGCCCTTTACCAAAGAGGTACGGAAATGGCGGCTGAGCGCGGACTGATTTTAGTAGATACTAAATATGAATTTGGTAAAGTAGGTGAGGAGATTTATCTTATCGATGAGATTCATACCCCGGATTCCAGTCGCTATTTTTATGCTGAAGGGTATCTGGAGCGTCAGGAGTCAGGGGAAGCACAAAAACAACTGTCTAAAGAATTTGTACGTAAGTGGTTAATTGAAAACGGTTTTCAGGGGAAAGACGGGCAGGTTGTTCCGCAAATGAATGAAGAATTAGTTGAATCAATTTCCGCGAGATATATTGAGCTTTTCGAGCAAATTACGGGAGATGAGTTCATTAAAAATACGCAGGATGATATTCAGGAACGTATCGAGAAAAACGTTCTGCAAAGTATAGAAGAACTTTTGTCAGTATAATTGTTTAAATTGGTAATAAGCAAATAAGCCTATGAAATTTTCAGTAGATAAACACGAAAAGTATGTTGTTATCAGGCTTGATGAAACTAAATTTACAGATTTTAATGTGCCCGGGCTTAAATCGGAATTTATTTTATTAAATGCAGATGGATATTGTAATATCGTTTTGGATTTGTCTGAAGTAAAGTCATGCGATGATTCTCAGGATCTGAGTTGCCTGCTTGTAGCAGACAGGCTATGTAAAAAGGCTAATGGTTTGTTTATCGTTACCGGCGTAGCTGACTGTATTGCAGAGATACTCAGACTTTCATCTGTAGATCAGTCCCTGCACATCCTGGGTTCGTTAGCTGAAGCTGAGGATCTTATTTTTATGGAGGAGATCGAAAAAGAGTTGTTGGGAAGTTTTGATGAGGATGAATAAATGAAATTTGAATTAACCATTTTGGGCAGCAGTTCTGCTACCCCTGTATTTAATAGAAATCCTTCCGCCCAGTTACTGAATTGTAATGAAAAGTTCTATCTGATTGATTGTGGTGAGGGTACTCAGCAGCAGTTGATCAAATTTGGCCTAAAGGCGAGCAAAATAGATACTATCTTTATTAGCCATTTACATGGAGATCATTATTTCGGATTAATCGGTTTGATTTCTACGATGCATCTGAATGGCAGAATTAAGCCGCTTTATGTTTATGGGCCAGCTGCCTTAAAAGATATATTAGATATACAGTTTAAATACTCGGATACGGTATTGAGATTTCAATTGTTATTTAATCCTGTAGTGGCTGATGAACCGAGGGTTATTTTTCAGAATCAGGATGTAGTGGTCGAAACTATAATCATGAATCACAGGATACCCTGTACCGGATTTAAATTTTCTGAGAAGAAGCGATTAAGAAAGGTAATTGCAGATAAATTGGAGGAAGCAGGTATTGCTCCGGAGTATTATCCACTTCTGAAAAAAGGACTTGATTTGACTTTACCTGGCGGCAGGTTCATTAAGAATAGTGATTACACAGTAGATTCAGATGCCCCTAAAAGTTACTGTTACTGTTCAGATACGCTGGCGGACGGAAGTTATCTGGAGAGTCTGACAAATTGCACCGTACTATATCATGAAGCAACGTTTCTTCATGAGCTAATTGAGCGTGCGAACACTACTCATCACAGCACTGCATTACAAGCCGCTGAGATAGCACAGGAAGTCGGCGCAGGCAAATTGATCATTGGTCACTTTTCATCGCGGTACAAGGTGTTATTGCCCCTGCTTGAAGAAGCGAAAGGTAAGTTTCACTCAACAGAGCTGGCTTTAGAAGGCCATACTTATTCCATCTAGAAATATTCAAAAATAACAGACATAAAAAAAGCGCCTATTTAGGCGCTTTTTTTATGTCTGTTGAAACTGGACGTTTATTATTTGTCCTTTTTATTTCCACCTCCGAAAACAGAGAAGTGTACATAACGTTTAGGATTCTCTTTCAGATCAATAATTAGGTTGTCCAGATTTTTGGAAGCATTGTTTAGATTATCATACATTTTAGTGTCGTTAACTAACAGCCCTAAAGTACCTTGACCGTTATTAACTTTGGTCACGATACCCTGTAAATCTGAGACAGCTTTGTTTGCATTATCTAATGTCTGTTTGAAATTGGCAGCAGCCACCTGATCGGTGATAGTATTAATGTTATTTAGGATAGCGTTGATTTTTTCATTATTGTTTTTAAGGTTCAGTGAGATACTTTCTGCGTTGGCGAGAATAGCAGCGATCCTTTTACTTTCTGTGCCTACCAGTCCGTCAACCTTTTTAGAAGTTCCTTCCAATGAAGTCAGTGTAGCAGCGATACTGTTAAAGCTTTTATCCACATTTTTCTGAAAATTAGGATTTAGAATAGTATTGACACTGGTTAGAATCGAGTCCATCTTACCGATTATCAATTCTGCTTTTTTCTGTACCGGCTGAACGGCTTCCATCAGGTTTTTCTCGACATTAGCATTAAGCGTATCGCCATCCTGTGCAAAGTCCTGTCCTGTTCCCAGAGCCATAACGATAGCCTTACTTCCCAGTAAATCAGTACTTTCTAACTTTGCAATGCTGTTTTTAGGAATGTCATACTTACCCTGGATCTTTAATGTAGCGATGATAGTTCCGTTAGGCTGCAAAATAAGCTTGTCTACACGGCCGATTTGAAACCCGTTAATAAGAACAGGTTTAGAAACCGCAAGGCCGTCCACCCTCGAGTATCTAGCATATAATACTGTTTCGCTTGAAAAGATGGAGTTTCCTTTAAGGAAGTTGTAGCCAATAATTAATAAGGCGATGGAAAAGGCTGCTAATATGCCTACTTTGGTTTCGTTTGCTATTTTCACTTAGGGTGGTTTACTTATTTTACTTCTGTTTCTTTTTTATAGGTCTTCACGGAATCAAAAATTGCACTTACAATTTCATTCTGTCCGCTGGCAGAATTCATATAACTTTCTTCAGAAGGGTGGGATATAAACCCAATTTCAGTAAGAACAGCTGGCATACCGCATCTCTGCAGGACCAAAATACCTTGTTCTTTTACTCCTCTGTTCAGTCTTTTATTCTTCTTGGTATAATTGTTTTGCATTAACCGGGCCAATCTAAGACTTTTGTCCCTGTATAGATTTTTAAACAAAGATAAGATAATAAATGTTTCGGGATCTTTAGGATCATAACCATTATAATTCTTTTTATAATCCTTTTCCAGGGCAGCATCAGCATTCTCTCTAATAGCTAGATCCTGCTCATTAAGCCGGTGACTACCGGCAACAAAAGTCTCAGTTCCCCTTGTTACTTTATTCTTGACATAACCATATCTGGGAATCCTTTTACCTTTTCGCACGGTATGCCCTGTTACTACTCTTCTATCGGGCATAGAATTGCAATGGATAGAAATGAATAGATCGGCTTTCGCATTGTTAGCTATTTCGGCACGCCTGTATAAAGAAACATCTATATCCGTTTTACGTGTATAAATAATTTGGACACCAGGCATATCCCGTTGAAATTTTCGCCCAAGTTTTAAGGCAACCTGCAGGGCTACATTCTTTTCTTTGGAGAAACTGCCTGAAGCACCCGGTTTATTGCCGCCATGACCAGCGTCAATCACTATTCTTTTTACTTTATATCCCTGTGCAAAGGAGCTGAGTGTACAAAAAAGGAACAAGAGCGGCAGCAGAAATATATTTCTTTTGAATATCATCAAATAACTTGGTTTAAAGGTGTGAAATTAGACCGCAAAGATAGTATAATAAATTTTTTAGCCCATAAACGAGGGCAAAAACGTAAAATTCAACGACGACTGATGAAATTTTGAAATGTTAAAAATGCAATCTGGGTAATGTGTTAATCGATTGTAAATCAGTGTTATATTAGGTCTTTAACAATAATTAACGGACAAACACTCATTTACATGATTCTATGCTATATTTTTCATTAATTTTGGACGTTTTGGCTTAAACAACAATTTGAAGTTATATTCCGCTTATAATTTGAAACTTTTACACAGATCCGTCTTCTTGCTTAGTCTATTGCTTATGGTTATTACCAGTGAGGCAAGCTATGCTTATAACTACAAATTCCAGACACCGGTTGTTCAGCAACAAGACACTGTTGGAACAGATACTTTAAAACCTGTACAGCCCAGACAACCCGGCAAGGCAGAAGAAGTTTCAAAAATCGAATATTCTGCACAGGATTCAACTAAATATAGTAAGGACAAAAGCATTATCTATTTATATGGTAAAGCCCGCGTTATTTACGGTTCATTTGAACTGGACGCAGATTATATTACTTATAATTCCAAAGACAATACCGTATTTGCGAGCGGAAGGAAGGCTGCCAATGGAAAATATCTGGGCAAGCCAATTTTCAAAATGGATCAGCAAGGGTCTTCAAGTGCAGATTCGCTTTTCTACAATACTAAATCAGGTAAGGGTACAGTATTTAATACGTTCACCGAACAGGAGGGGGGCTTCTTCTCCGGCGGCCAAAGTAAGCGGCAACCGGATAATGAAATCCATATTAAGGGTGTGACATACAGTACCTGTAATCTACCGCATCCGCATTTCGGGATTTATATTACTAAAGGGATCGTTACCGATAAGCAGATTATAACAGGTCCGGTATATTTGAAGATAGAAGACATTCCTTTACCACTCGGCCTGCCTTTCGCATTTTTCCCCAAACCGAACAAACGTAATTCGGGTATCATCATGCCCTCATTTGGAGATGACTTTACCAGAGGATTCTTTCTTAGAGATGGTGGTTACTATATGAACCTCAATGATTATTGGGACGCTAAAATTCTTGGAACTTATTTTACAAGAGGATCTTATGGCGCATCTGTTACTTCAAACTATGTGAAAAGGTATAAATATAACGGTAATCTTAAGTTAGATTACGGGAGCAACCGTTATGGTTTGGAAGGAACACCACAATATGAACCTAAGAAAGATTACAGCATACAATGGGTACACTCCCAAAATGCCGCCGCAAATCCGGGAACTACATTTTCTTCCAGTGTAAACATCAAAACGAGTGCATACAATTTAAACACAGCAGGCGGAAACTCCTTTAATTTTCAAGCTATTACAGAGAATCAACTTTCATCCAGTATTAGCTATGGTAAGACAATGGCCGATGGCAAAATTACTTTTGCGGCAGCTGCACGTAGTAATCAGAATACACAAAGTAAAACTGTAGATGTAACCTTACCGGATATGTCTCTTTCTGTGCAATCTTTCAGCCCTTTTAATTCAAAAAATAATGTGGGAGAGCAGAAGTGGTACCAAAAGGTCACGATGGGCTATAATATGGTCTCTGCTAACTCCATCACTTCACCAGATAGTCTTTTATTCAGAAAGGAGTCCCTGACCCAGTTTCGAAACGGTATCCAGCAGACTGTGCCGATTAGTATCAACTTTACAGCGCTGAAATATTTTGTTTTTAACGCTGGAGGTACCTATGTCGAAAAATGGCATTTTATGTCGACCAGACAAAAAGCAATCAGGGGCATTCTGAATAACGGGGTAATTGGTCCTGATCAGATTGTTATGGATACTGTAAACGGCTTTAACCGTTCTGGGGAATATAGCTTTAATATGGGTTTGTCAACAAAAGTTTATAATACACTGCAGTTTAATAAAGGAAAATTAAAAGCTTTACGATTGGTAACAACACCCTCCACCAGTTTTAGCTACCGTCCCGATTTTGCTGCTACTAAATATGGTTATTATAAGCCACTGCTTTATCAAGATGGAACAAATGTAATTGATCCGGTTACGAATAAAAACAGACTATATTCAATTCATGCGGGAACTTTATACGGCGGACCTTCTCAGGGTGAGAATGCGAGTATTAACTTCGGATTGGAAAATACCCTGGAAGCTAAAGTGTTTTCTTCCAAAGATACAACCGGAACGGGAACAAAGAAAATACCTATTATTCAGGGTTTGAGTATTAATGGGTCTTACAACTTTCTGGCACCTGAGTTTAAATTGTCCAACCTGAACTTCAACGGAAGATCACAGTTCACTGATAAATTTGGCGTTACCTATACAGGTACACTGAATCCATATGCAGTGGAAGATATTCGTGATGCCAGTGGAAGGGGTGTTCAGGACGCAAACGGAGTTCAAACCAGGCAGGTGGTGGACAGGATTACGGTACCACGGCTGGTGAACTTTGGTTTATCTTTCGGTTACAGTCTTAATGCAGAAGCCTTCAAAAAAAGAAATGAAAACCTGGATAACCTCACTGAGCAAAAGCAAAAAACAGGAATGACGCCGGAGCAGGCAGCGGAACTTGCCCAGATCAGCAGTGATCCAAATGCATTTGTCGACTTTAAGATTCCCTGGAATTTCACGTTCACTTATAGTTATTATTATTCAAAGTTGGCTAATGGATTATCTCCAACAAGTACAAATACCTTGAACTTTAATGGTGATTTTAGCGTTACACCTAAATGGAAAGTGGTATTTACTTCAGGGGTGGATTTTAAAAATAAAGGTCTGTCACCTACATCTTTCGCAATTTACAGAGATCTGCATTGCTGGGATATGAATATTAACTGGATCCCGATCGGGCCGTACAGAAGTTACAGCTTAACAATACGTGTTAAAGCATCGGTATTGCAGGATCTTAAACTAAGTAAACAACAAGCGTACTATACGCGTTTTTAATTACATATGTTAGCTGAAATTATAACCATTGGTGATGAAATTCTTATCGGTCAGATAGTTGACACAAACTCCGCCTGGATGGCGAAAGCTTTAAATCAGGCTGGAATAAAAGTTAAACAGATCACCTCTGTCTCGGATGATGAATCACATATCCTTGATGCACTGGCATTAACCGAAAACCGGGCCGACCTGATTTTAATGACCGGCGGACTCGGGCCGACAAAAGACGATATCACGAAATTCACACTTGCCAAGTATTTTGGTATGGGGATGAGGAATGATCCCGCTGTGCTGAAGCATGTTACAGAAATATTCAGTAAGAATGGCCGACCGATGTTAGAGGCTAATATCAGACAAGCCGATGTTCCGGATGGTTGTACCGTAGTACCGAATTTAAACGGAACCGCACCTTGTATGTGGTTTGAAAGAAACGGAAAGATCTTCGTGTCTATGCCTGGTGTTCCTTTTGAAATGATGTACTTAATGGACGAAGAGATCATCCCCAGAATAAAGCAAAGATTTGAACTGCCTTTCATCTACCATAAGACTATTCTCACTGCCGGTCTGGGTGAATCATTTTTAGCTCAGCGTATCGAAGATATAGAAGATAGCTTGCCTGAAACTATAAAATTGGCCTACCTGCCTAAATTAGGACAAGTAAGGTTACGTTTAAGTAGTTCTGGTAAGGATGAGCAGCAGCTCCAGCAAAACGTAAATCTGTATGCCAATCTGATTACCGATCGGTTAGGAGCTTATGTTGTGAGCGATGATGATATTGATCTGGAAAAGGTTATGCTCAATATTATGGATCAGAAGGGGTTGACATTATCTGCTGCCGAGAGTTGCACGGGTGGTTATTTATCACATCTGATCACTAGACACCCTGGCTGCTCAAGTGTTTTTGCGGGTGGTGCTGTCGTGTATTCTTATGAGCTTAAAGAATCTGTTTTAGGGGTTAAACCGCAGACGCTTGAAGCTTACGGTGCAGTTAGTGAAGAAACAGTAAAAGAGATGGCTTTGGGCGCGTTGAAACATTTTAAAACTGATTATAGTGTTGCAGTAAGTGGAATCGCGGGCCCCGGTGGGGAGACTCCCGGAAAACCTGTAGGAACAGTTTGGGTAGCAGTAGCTAACCGGAATCGCGTGGTTGCGAAACTGCATCATTTTAGCAATAAAAGAGCACAGAATATAGAGCGTTCAGCTGCCGCTGCATTGACCATGATTGTGAATCTCCTGAAAGAAGATGAAGAATTAGTCTAAAAAAGACTTACTTTTGCAGCTGATTGGAAAAACCAAATTTACTATAAACTAAATGGCACAATACGAATTATTATTACCCAAAATGGGCGAAAGTGTTGCGGAAGCAACTGTTATCAAATGGTTGAAACAACCAGGTGATATGATCAGTTTGGATGATACCCTTTTAGAAATAGCCACCGATAAGGTAGATTCAGAAGTACCCTCTCCGGTAGCGGGTAAACTGATAAAACAATTGTATCAGGAAGACGACGTCGTGCAGGTAGGTGCAGTTATCGCGTATATAGAAACCGATGGTGAAAATGCAGAGGAAATAAAGAATGTAGATGAGCCAGTTGAAGACGATATCGAAGAAAATATTCTGACTGAAATTCCAGGCACTACGCAATTAGAAGTTAAACCGGATACAGAAGAGCCGGTAAAGTCTGATTCCGATCGTTTCTATTCTCCTTTAGTCAGGAGTATCGCCAGCCAGGAAAATATAAGCACAGCAGAGCTGGAAAACATTAATGGCAGCGGTGCAGATGGCCGCCTGACAAAAGATGACTTGTTAAGTTATATTCAGCAGAGCCGCCCTGCGGCAGCGGTAGTTAAGGAAGCTGCTGCTGAAAATAAACAAGCAGGCACGCCAAACTCAAAGGAAGCGCCGGTTAGCGCTGCTCCGGTAATATCTAATCCTGCAGGTGTAAGTGTCTCAGGTGCCGATGAGATCATAGAGATGGATCGTATGGGTAAGCTCATTTCAGACCATATGGTAATGAGTAAGCAAACCTCAGCTCATGTGACGTCATTTGTGGAAGCAGATGTAACCAATATGGTTCTATGGCGTGATAAGGTTAAAAAGAATTTTGAGAAGAGAGAAAACGAAAAAATAACGTTTACACCAATTTTTATTGAGGCGGTTACTAAGGCTATCAAAGATTTTCCGATGATCAATGTATCTGTAAATGGTACCAAAATCATCAAAAAAAGGGATATCAATATTGGGATGGCAGCAGCACTACCTAGTGGCAATCTGATTGTACCTGTAATTAAAAATGCAGACCAGCTGAATCTTGTAGGGTTGACCAAATCTGTTAACGACCTTGCAGTTCGCGCAAGAGCATCTAAGCTTAAACCAGATGAAACTCAAAACGGTACGTTTACTTTAACTAACGTCGGGTCGTTTGGTAATGTGATGGGGACACCTATTATCAATCAGCCACAAGTGGCTATACTTGCAGTAGGGGCAATTAAGAAAAAACCTGCAGTTTTAGAAACTGAATACGGAGATGTTATTGCAATCAGACACATGATGTATCTTTCGCTATCCTACGATCATAGGGTTGTTAATGGAGCTCTTGGTGGTACTTTTGTACGCCGGGTGGCGGACTATCTCGAGAACTGGGATATTAATCGCGAAATCTAATAAAAAACAAAGCAGGCCGGTTAACCCGGCCTGCTTGTATCAAAACACACAAAATATTAGTTATAACTAACTTCTTCTCCGGCAATTACCTGGATCTGCTGATCTGTATAAGTATACCTGCCGGTATGAGCAATAAATACATCTTTTTGTTGTAACAGATCCCGGTTGGCAAGGAGTGACTTTAAGCTCACGCTTCCAATTACGTATTTATAGTCATTTCTGACAAAACGTTCCAGAATATTTTCAATTTTCAGCTTCTCTACGGTGTACTCATGGGTATAGCGCAGATAAACCTCAATATTCACCTGATCGGTATGGATAAGGCCGTTATGCTGGTGGAATTTTTTGTATTCATACTTGTATCCATATCTTAATGCTGCTATGTCTGACAACACTGCCGCACCGGTAGGGTGACCGCCAGCTCCCTTCCCGAAGAAAAATTGCTTGTCTGCGAAAGCTGCCTGAACAGTTACTCCGTTATATTCATTTTCCACGTTGTAAAGGAAATCATCAGACTTAACAAATTTGGGAAGTACGTAGGTAATCACCTGCTTCGTGCTGATCTTTCTTGCAGTCGGAACCAACTTTATTTTAAAGTTCTTTTCCCTTGCATACTGAATATCCTGCTCCGATAAATTCTGGATACCAACGTTCAGTATTTTATCCGGGTCAATAAACAGACCGTATGCATGCGCAGTTGCAATAGCAAGTTTAAATTTAGGATCGTATCCGCCAACGTCCATAATTGGATCGGTTTCGGCGAATCCTAAATCCTGAGCTTGTTTTAATGCAACATCATAGGGCATATTCTCATTGAATATTTTGGAGAGAATATAGTTGGATGATCCATTGAAAATTCCGCTTATTCCGTGAAGGAGTTCGTTATCATAATATTCCTCCAGATTACGAATGATAGGAATACTTCCGCAAACTGCGCCTTCATAAAGTAGTGAGGTTCCGTGTAATTCCTGTAATTTAACAAGTTCTTCCAAATGGTTAGCGATCATTTTTTTGTTCGCCGACACTACATGTTTACCAGTGCTCAGTGCCTTTTTAACAATCTTGAAAGCAGCATCTGCATCATCAATTAATTCGACGATGGTATTGATATCCGGATTATCTAGTATTTCATCATGATCGGTCGTAAAAAGACTACTATCCAGTGATCTCTTCTTATTTGGGTTCTTTATAGCGATTTTAATAATTTCCAGGTTCAGGTCTTGTCCACGGATAATATCATGTAATCCCTGGCCAACGACACCAAATCCAAAAATTCCTATTTTTAGTTTCGTGCTCATCTATGCTGTTTTATGAAGTTTAACAATTTTATTTTTTGCATTTTCCTTTAGGAAATTGCCTATGATATTAGTTAGTTCGTCGGTTTCAATCAGAAAGCCATCATGCCCATAAGCAGATAGAAGTTTCTGGAATTTGGCATGAGGGATATGGTTTGCGAGATACTCCTGTTCACAAAGTGGAAACAACAAATCATTAGGTATTCCAATTACCAGGGTATCGGCTTTAATTTGCTGCAGTGCTTCTGCAACGCTTTTTCTGCCCCGGCCAACATTATGACTGTCCATAGCCTTGGTCAGATACCAGTAGCTGTAAGCATTGAAACGTTTACACAGCTTCTCACCCTGATAATTCTGATAAGATGATGCCCGAAAGCCGTCCGTCTTCTCGTTTACACTCTCCACTTGTGTCGCAACATAAGCGTCGTAAGTACGATAGGAAAGTAAGGCAATGCTTCTGGCTGCTTTAAGACCTTTTAAACCGCCATTAGGGCTCTGGGCATAAAATGTGCGGTCTGTAGTGATCGCCAGGCGCTGACTTTCATTGAAAGCTATTCCCCATGGGGAATGGAAAGCATTCGTCGCAATAAGTATCAGGTTTTCAGTAAAATCAGGATTGCTTACTGCCCATTCCATTGCCTGCTGCCCACCGAGTGAACCACCAATTAATACCTTAAGTTTACGGATGCCAAGATCATCGGCGAGCAACTGGTGTGCTTTAACGATGTCCCTTATACCAAATTCCGGGAAGGAAAGGTAATAGGGCAGACCAGTGACCGGATTTGTACTCAGCGGATTGGTAGTCCCATAATGCGAACCCAATACATTTGCACAGATAATAAAATGTTCTTCCGGATTAAATAATGAGTTTTCGCCGAAAAGACCTTTCCACCAGTCCAGAACATCTGCATTTGCGGTTAGTGCATGACAAGCCCATATTACATTTGATTTATCGGCATTTAATTTACCATATGTATGATAGGCAATCTGTAAACCTCGTACCTTTTTTCCGTTCTCGAGTTTAAAAAGCTTATGGTAATTGAAAATATGGTTAGATGACATATAGGCTTGTTCTTGCAATGGATACTATAATTTTATTTTTTCGAAAGCTTGTTCAAAGTCTGCTTTGATATCGTCGATGTGTTCAATTCCGACAGACACACGCAGTAATTGTGGAGTGATCCCGGCAGCCAGTTGCTCCTCCTCATTAAGTTGCTGATGTGTAGTGGCAGACGGTTGGATAATTAATGTTTTTGCATCACCCACATTTGCCAGATGGCTAACTAATTCTAAAGAGTTTACGAAGTTAATCGTCTGGTCTTTATCGCCTTCCAGTTCGAAAGATAATACAGCACCGAACCCGTTTTTAAGGTATTTCTTAGCATTGAGGTGATATGGGCTGCTTTCCAGTCCGGGATAATATACTTTTTTGACCGCTTCGTGGTTTTCCAGCCAGTTAGCCAAGGCCAACGCATTATCTACATGTCTTTGAACACGAAGTGAAAGTGTTTCCAATCCTTGAATCAAAAGAAAAGAGTTAAAAGGAGACTGTGACGGACCAAAGTCTCTTAAGCCTTCAACTCTCGCCCGGATAATAAACTGAATATTTCCCAGTTCACTATTCACACCGAATACGTCACTGAAAACTAGTCCGTGATATCCTGGAGAAGGCTTACTGAATTGTTCGAACTTTCCATTTCCCCAGTTGTAATTACCGCCATCAACGATCACTCCGCCAACACTTGTACCGTGTCCGCCGATCCATTTAGTAGCGGATTGTACGACGATATGAGCACCATGTTCTAAAGGTTTAAACAAATAGCCTGCAGCACCAAAAGTATTGTCGACGACTAATGGGATGTCGTATTTTTGCGCCAGTAATGCTAATTTTTCAAAATCAGGTATACTGAATGAAGGGTTCCCAATACTTTCCAGGTAAATTCCTTTTGTATTATTATCTATTTGAGCTTCAAAATCCTCAACCTGATCAGTGGCTGCAAATTTTGCATCGATACCCAGTCTTTTAAAGGCGACTTTAAATTGATTGTAGGTTCCACCATATAAATGAGGCGAAGAGACGAAATTGTCACCAGCCTGCAGAAAATTACTCAATGCAATAAATTGAGCTGCCTGACCTGAAGAGACTGCCAATGCGGCAACTCCACCTTCCAATGCGGCAATTCTTTTTTCAAATACATCCGTTGTCGGATTCATCAGTCTGGTATATATATTACCGAATTCTTTTAGCGCAAATAGATTTGCACCATGCTCGGCACTTTTAAAACCATAAGAAGTAGTTTGGTAGATAGGGACTGCTCTTGACCCTGTCGTTGGATCGATTTCTTGTCCTGCGTGGATCTGTAAGGTTTCAAATTTATAGTTGGCTGACATATATTTGGGTTTTTAAGGTTGTAAAATGAAGTGTAGGGTGATTTATACAGCAAAGCATGCTTATCAGAACCTCATTCAGAGGCTTTCCGGGAAAAATGGTCGGAATTAGTATTTATTATTCAGCGCAACAACACATATAATTGTGTACGTAAGCAAGCTTAATAATATTTAAAGAAGTTTTGCGCATTCGCGCTAGAGGCATTGTAATTTTCATTTGTCTAAATTTATCTTTCCAATCAGCAATATGCTGTCTGGTCAGGAATTGGCACCTTCTCCATTTGGGAGGGTTGCCAGTGGGTCTAGGAGCCTGTCTCTCGCCACTTCTTTATAAATCAAACCTGTGCAGGCTGACTTGAAAAGCTCTCGCTTTATGGTTACAAATGTAGTGTTCTGTGATTAATATCCAAAATTAAATTTTGAATTACTCACAAAACACTCATTTGCAATAGTTTATTGTTGAGTTTTAAACTCATTTTTAGCGTAAAGCCTGCTCGAAATCGGCAATCAGATCGTTTACATCTTCAAGTCCAATAGATATCCGAATTAAATTCTGTGGCGTTTTTGTGTCAGGACCCTCTACTGAGGCCCGATGCTCAATTAAACTTTCTACACCGCCAAGACTGGTAGCTTGAGCGAACAGATGAACTTTATTAACTACTTTTTTAGCATTTTCTCCATCGCCCTTAACCAACACAGACAGCATTCCGGAAAAGCCTGTCATTTGTTTAACAGCGACTTCATATTGTGGGTGTGAAGGTAAACCAGGGTAATACACTTTTTCAATTAACGGGTGCGCTTCCAGATACTGAGCAAAAAGTAATGCGTTTTCAGCATGACCTTTCATCCGGTAATGAAGAGTTTTTAAACTTCTCAGTAACAGAAAGCAGTCGAAAGGGGAAGGAACTGCACCGCCAATCTGCTGAATATTCCTGATCTTGTCCCAATAAGCAGAAGGACCAGCTGTAATCAGGACACCGCCGAGTACATCACTGTGGCCGCCTATATATTTGGTAGTAGAATGCATTACCAGATCTGCTCCCTGAAAAATTGGATTTTGGAAACATGGAGAGGCGAAAGTGTTATCACAGGCCAGAATCAGTTGATGCGACTTTGCGATCTTAGAAATGGCCGTGAGATCAGTGATTTTAAGGAGTGGATTAGAGGGTGTTTCTGTCCAGATCATCACCGTATTTGATTTGATCGCTGGGGAGACGAGTTCAGGCTTAGTCAGATCTATAAAATCAATCTCCAGGATCCCTTCGAAAATAGACAGTAGTTGTTTTTTAAAACCCCAGTACATATCGTCGGGGGCAATAATATGGCTTCCTGGCGCTAAAGCCTGGAACGCTGCCATTCCAGCGGTATTACCTGATGAAAATGCACAGGCTTCTGTTCCTTTCTCCAGTTTTGCCAGTATTGTCTCTAAAGCAGTACGGTTCGGATTGCTGACACGGCTATACATGTGTCCGCCCGGGTATCCGCCGTTTTCGTCTCTGTAAAAAGTTGTAGATAAACTAATTGCAGGAGTCACATCTCCGGTTGCACTTGGTGTTATATTTCCTCCGTGGATGGCTGTAGTTTTGTTATGCATAGAATTTCTGTTAAATAGGGTTTTTGGCAGGGTTTGTGTAAGTTGACTTTCAAAAACACAAGTATATGAAAAGAATATTAGTAATAGCAGCCATTTTATGCAGTTCATTGATGGTTTTACAGAGTTGTTCATCCACAAAAAATGCTTCCGCAGGTGCTAGCCTGAAAAGAGGAAATGTGACTGGAAACTGGGTATTAAATGATATTACGTTTGAGGGAGTACCGGCAGCGAATGTGAAATCACTGTTTAATGAAGCATCTTATAAATGTTTTATAGGTAGTACCTGGAGATTGACAAACAGTGGAAATGGTTCTTATATGCTGCCTGGAACTACTGATTGCCCGAGCAGAACTCAGGACATTTTCTGGTCTGTGAGTACTACTGACGAGACTTTCCAGTTTAAAAAACTGAATGAAGGTGATAAAGCGAAAAATGTAACAGAAGGTTACAGACTTATCCTTTCACACGCCGACGACAATAACCTGACTTTGAAGTCACCTGTTGAATACGGTAGTTCTTCTGCATATATTGTTTTGAACTACACTAAAGCAGCGAAATAACACGCTATAAACGCAATTTTCAAAGGCTGATCATCACATCATGATCGGCCTTTTTCATGTCCTGATTTTTCGAAAGCGTTGTTATGGTATAGCTATGACACAAAACTGACAGCCAAAACAGCCTCTGGAACCATCTTCTGATGTTTTTATCTTACTTTTGACTTTATAATTGATAATAAATGGACACGACACAAAAACTCGCTTTCCTGATTTCCGATAAAGATCTGTCTCCAGAACTATTGGCCATCGCAGAGAAAGTAGAGCGCGAAGAGAGAATTTCCTTTGATGACGGAGTATATCTTTATAAGTATGCGGAACTAGGTTATTTGGGTGTACTGGCTAATTATATCAGAGAGAAAAGACATGGTAACCGTACTTTCTTTAACCGTAATTTTCATATAGAACCGACAAATGTTTGTGTATACAGTTGTAACTTCTGTTCCTATTCACGTTTAATTAAGAACAAAGAAGAAGGCTGGGAAATGAGTGTCGACGCCATGATCGACGCGTTGAAAAAATATGATAATGAACCTGTAACTGAAGTACACATTACCGGTGGCGTCGTTCCAAAGCAGAACCTCGACTTTTATGCCGAATTTTTCCGCAGGTCTAAGGCACACCGTCCCGACCTTCACATTAAGGCATTAACTCCCGTGGAGTATTATTATATCTTTAAAAAAGCGAAACTCAGCCACTATGATGGTATGAAGTATATGCAGGATGCTGGACTGGACTCTATGCCGGGTGGTGGTGCAGAAATCTTCCATCCCGAGGTGCGAGAGAAGATTGCACACGATAAATGTAACGCAGAGCAGTGGCTGGATATCCATGAACAAGCTCACAAGATTGGAATGCGTACAAATGCGACGATGCTTTATGGCCATATAGAAGAGTACTGGCACAGAGTAGATCATATGGAGCGTTTGAGACAACTACAGGATAAAACAGGTGGTTTTCAGGCATTTATTCCGTTGAAATTCCGTAATCAGAATAATCAGATGGATCATGTGCCCGAGGTTTCAGTTATAGAAGACCTTCGTAACTACGCAATTGCGAGGATTTATATGGATAATTTTGATCACATTAAGGCCTATTGGGCGATGATTAGTAGAGAAACAGCTCAATTATCTCTAAATTTTGGCGTTGATGACATTGATGGCACCTTGGATGATACGACTAAGATTTATTCGATGGCCGGGGCAGAAGAGCAGCATCCTGGTATGAGTACCAGAGAGCTTGTTAATCTCATTAAACAGGTTAAACGTGAACCGATTGAAAGGGATACGCTTTATAATGTTGTTACCGATTATACAAATGTGGAATTTGAGGAAGATGTTAAACCTCAGTTCTATAAACTTCCGGTAATTAATTCCTAGGATAAAAATTCAAAACATGAGTTTATAACCCCAAAAGGTTATAGCCATTATAAGCATATAACATTGAATAAGATACGTATTTCAGCTGTTTCCTATACTAATACTAAACCCTTCATTTACGGAATTGAACATTCCCCAATCTTACAAGAGATTGACCTGAGCCTTGATATTCCAACTGATTGTGCTGCTAAAGTAATTGATGGTACCGTAGATATCGGACTGATCCCTGTAGCGGCGATTCCATTAATTGCCGATCCGCATATTATTTCAGATTATTGTATCGGCTCGGTTGGTGCAGTCAACTCTGTGTTTATTTTTAGTCATTTACCAGTAGAAGATATTCGTACTTTACGTTTGGATGCACATTCCAGAACTTCTAACAATTTATCCAGGGTACTGCTTAAATTTCATTTCAAAAAAGACGTATCCTTCACAACTGAACCAGATGCGGTTACTGATGCTATTGTACTGATCGGAGACCGCACATTCGGCCAGAAAGATAAGTATCCCTATGTTTATGATATGGGTGAAGAATGGATGACGTTTACCGGTCTTCCTTTTGTTTATGCTGCATGGGTCGCCAATAAAAAAATAGATGCTGAATTTATAGCTGCTTTCAATCGGGCTTTAAAAAAAGGCCTGGATTCGAGAAAGGAAGTTATAAAAGGCCTGCCTGAAGTTTCTGGTTTCGATATGGAAGATTATCTGATGCACAAACTTGACTTTGAGCTTACTGCCGCCAAGAGAGAGGCTCTGCAACTCTTCCTTAATTATATTGCTGCTTTATAATTCGTATCAGATTAGCTTGAAATTGCAAAAAAAAGCACAAAGCTAATCCCTAGATAGTATATTTACAGCTTTGTAATTTTATATAACATTTTGGCTAAAGATAAAACGAAAGAGACACCGTTAATGCAGCAGTATAATGCGATCAAAGCAAAATACCCGGGTGCATTATTATTGTTCAGAGTAGGAGATTTTTATGAGACATTCGGAGAAGATGCTATTAAAACCTCCCAGATTTTAGGGATTGTATTAACCAGGCGTGCAAATGGATCTGCAGCCTATATAGAGCTTGCCGGTTTCCCTCACCACTCCCTGGACAATTATCTTTCTAAGTTAGTCAGGGCTGGTCAGCGGGTTGCGATCTGCGATCAGCTGGAAGATCCAAAAACTACCAAAACTATCGTTAAGCGCGGCGTAACCGAATTGGTTACTCCCGGCGTCGCATATAGTGATAATATCCTTAGTCAAAAGTCTAATAATTACCTTGCAGCGATCTTCATTGATAAAAATGCAATTGGGATTTCTTTCCTGGACATCTCTACAGGAGAGTTTCATGTTGCACAGGGAAATGCAGAATACATTGATAAACTATTACAGGGGTTTAAGCCGACTGAAGTTATCTTTCAGAAAAGTAAACGCCAGGAATTTTTTGAGCTCTTCGGCGACAGATTCTACACGTATGCACTGGAAGACTGGGCTTTTACATCCGATTATGCCGATGAAGTATTAACTAAGCATTTCGAAGTTACCTCGCTGAAAGGTTTTGGTGTTGAAAAACTGGTTATAGGTTTAGTTGCCTCCGGAATTGTGCTACATTATCTAAATGAGACTGAGCACAGAAATCTTAAACATATAACCTCTATTTCCCGGATAGAAGAAGACCGATATTTATGGCTGGACAGATTCACTATCAGAAATCTGGAGCTGGTTAGTTCGGCAAACGAAAATGCAGTGACATTATTTAATGTGCTGGATCAGACTTCGACTCCAATGGGTGCTAGAATGCTGCATAAGTGGATTGTTATGCCGCTTAAAGAATTGAAGCCTATTCAGGAACGTCTGGGGATGGTTGAATACCTGATTGAACAGGATACCTTGCTGGAAGACCTGCTTGCTCCTGTAAAGCTGATAGGGGATCTGGAACGTTTAATTTCAAAGGTTGGCTTGCTCCGTTGCGGTCCCAGAGAACTTTGTCAATTAAAAAAGTCATTATATCAGATTGAGCTTATCAAAGAAAAAGCGCTCGAAACCAATAACCCGTATCTGATGCAACTTGCTTCACAGCTCGATCCATGTCTGAGCATTCGCGAGAAGTTGGAAATTGAGCTGCAACAGGAACCACCCGCTCTTCTGGTGAAAGGTAATGTCATTGCAGATGGGGTGGATCAGGAATTAGACAGACTACGGGCAATTTCTACAGGGGGTAAAGATTTTCTTGTCGAAATCCAAAAGAGAGAGGCAGCTAGTACTGGCATACCTTCGCTGAAAATTTCGTTTAACAATGTCTTCGGCTATTATCTGGAAGTAACCCATACCCATAAGGATAAGGTTCCTTCTGACTGGACACGAAAACAAACCCTGGTTAATGCCGAACGATATATTACGCCGGAGCTGAAGGAATACGAAGAACAAATCCTTGGTGCCGAAGATAAGATTCAGCAGATTGAAGTTAGATTATATGAAGCTTTAATGTTGCAGGTTGCAAGCTATATCAGACCAATACAGCAAAATGCAAACTTAATTGCGCAACTGGACGTCCTGTTATGTTTTGCGCAGCTAAGTTTACAAAATCACTATGTCAAGCCAATATTAGATAACTCCAGAGCGCTGGATATTAAAGGCGGAAGACATCCTGTTATCGAAAAAAGACTGAAAATAGGGGAGGAATATATTACCAACGACGTATTCCTTGATAATGATACCCAACAGATTATAATTATAACCGGGCCAAATATGTCTGGTAAATCTGCGATCCTTCGTCAGACAGGTCTTATCGTGCTCATGGCGCAGATGGGTTGTTTCGTCCCTGCAAAATCTGCTGCTATCGGTCTGGTGGATAAGATATTTACGCGCGTAGGTGCATCTGACAATTTATCAGCTGGAGAAAGTACATTCATGGTAGAGATGAATGAGACGGCGAGTATTCTAAATAATATTTCAGACAGGAGCCTGATTCTACTCGACGAAATTGGCAGAGGAACGAGTACATACGACGGAATATCCATTGCCTGGGCTATTGCAGAATTTCTGCATACTCACCCCTCAGCAAGACCCAAAACACTCTTTGCAACCCATTATCATGAACTGAATGAACTGGCTGCAACGATGAACAGGATCAGAAACTACAACGTGTCCGTGAAAGAGATGGCCGGTAAAGTAATTTTTCTGCGTAAGCTGGTTCCGGGCGGTAGTGAACATAGTTTTGGTATTCATGTGGCAAAGCTTGCCGGTATGCCACCTAAACTACTAAACAGAGCTAACGAAATCCTTAAGAAACTGGAAATTGACAGAACTGAAGGACAAAGTATTAAAGATAGCTTCAAAAAAGTACAGAACCAGGCTTATCAGCTCCATATGTTTGCTGTGGATGATCCGGTTCTGGTACAAATCAGAGATATGTTGAATAATATGGATGTAAATGTTCTCACTCCGGTGGAAGCATTATTGAAATTGGATGAAATTCAAAGGTTGATCAAACAATAAAACTAAAACCAATGAAAAAAGTATACCTACGTTATTTTCTATTGGCGCTCACCTGGACGATAATTTTCACTTCCTGTTCGAGCAGGAGACACACGTCAAATGCTAATACTGGCAGCAGAGGTGCAAAAGCGGCTGATGCGATGGCTGCATTAGATAGTAAAAAACTGTATCGTTTTATTACTGACTGGACCGGGGTTCCATACCGGTTAGGCGGATTGAATAAGAAGGGGATCGATTGCTCTGGTTTTGCGCTACTTTTAAATCAGGAGATTTATGGACAAAAGTTACCCAGGCGCTCCCGCGATCAGGCAGATGTAATCAGGAAAAAAGACTTTTCCAGACTTCAGGAGGGAGATTTGATTTTCTTTTCTTTCGGCGGACGGGAAATAGATCATGTAGGCGTATACCTAAATAACGGATATTTCGTTCATGCTTCTACTTCAAAGGGTGTAATTGTAGATGACTTGAATTTACCAGCCTACCAACGGGTGCTCATTAAAGCGGGCAGTGTCAAAAACTAAGCGTAATCTAAAATGAAAAAGACTGTTGATAAAGACCCTTTCTGGACTAAATATAAAAAATTCGCAACAACTGAAATATTGATGTATCTTATCATGATAATTGGTATTGGCTTAGGCATAATATTTCTTAGCTAAGAACTTTTGTATCAATATTAGTATTATAAAAAATATACCAATGAAATTAAATTTAATCCGTCCTCTTGCTTTTTTTGATCTGGAAACAACCGGAATTAATGTGGGATCTGACCGCATCGTTGAAATTGCAATATTAAAAGCTATGCCAGATGGAACTGAGCAGATCAAAACTCTCCGTGTCCATCCTGGCATGCCTATTCCGCTTCAATCATCTTTGATTCATGGTATATACGATGAACATATTGCAGATGCTCCAAAATTTGCAGAAGTTGCACAGGAACTTGCTGCGTTTATCGGTGATGCAGATCTTGCAGGTTATAATTCTAACCGTTTTGATATTCCGGTATTACTTGAAGAATTTTTGCGTGCAGGTGTTGATTTTGACATGGCAGACAGAAGATTTGTTGATGTACAGAATATCTTCCATCAAATGGAGCAAAGAACCCTTCGTGCGGCTTATAAATTTTATTGCAACAAGGATATTATTAATGCACATTCGGCAGAGGCAGACATTACAGCTACCTATCACGTATTACTGGCTCAGCTGGAGCGATACGAGGGTGCAGATTTTGAGGATAAACAAGGTAAAATATCTCAGCCGGTTATAAATGATATTGATGCACTTCATGCATTTACCAACATGAATAAACCGGTAGATTTTGCTGGTCGTATGGTTTACAACGATCAGGGAGAAGAAGTGTTTAACTTCGGTAAGCATAAGAATAAGACGGTGGAAAGTGTATTTGACATTGAGCCGAGTTATTACGCATGGATGAAACAAGGGGACTTTCCTTTGTACACAAAGAAGAAATTGGAAGAAATCTGGACGAGATGGAACAAAAAGAAAGATTTGAACCGCGTACCAAAAGCACCCGGCTCTACGGCACCGCCAGCTCATAACCAGAAACCATCAGGTAATCCGGTAAGAACTGCGCAACAGCAGCCAAGAAAAGAAAAACCAGCTGAGAATGTCACCTCAGATATGCTGGAACAGTTAAAAATGAAATTCGGTAAATAAGTTTTATCATCCCGCCCGCAGGTCCGTACCAATTATGGTGGGGTCTGCGGGTTTTTGTTTACAACAATATTTTTTGTAAAATGAGCGCCAAAATATAGATTGACATGAAGAGATTTACATTTATCTGTCTGGTCTGTCTGATCAGTTATAGCCTATCTGCCCAACCGGGATTACCTATCTCACCTGAACTGCAAAATGCCTATAAAAAAGGCACCAGGGCAATTAATGGGAAACCTGGACTTGCTTACTGGCAGAATACTGCAGATTATCAGCTGGACATTCATTTCAATCCACAGACAGGATTGTTGGAAGGTACTGTAGACATTGATTACAGCAACCATAGCCCAGATACATTGAAACAAATCTGGTTTAAATTATACCCTAATCTTTATCAGAAAGGCGTCAAAAGAGACTCTAAAATTTCAGAGAAAGATTTAGGGGAAGGTGTTAAACTGGCCTCTGTAATTATAGGGAATAAAAAATACCAGGATACAGCGCTACATATTGAGGGCACGAATATGTATACTGCAGTTCCACCAGTTGCGCCCGGTCAACACGTTAGAGTGAAGATAAAATACAGTTATCTGGTGAATAAAGGTTCTCATGTCAGAACCGGGAGAGTGGATGACGGGGCATGGTTTATCGCTTATTTCTTTCCCAGGATCGCAGTATACGATGATATAGATGGATGGAACAAATACCCTTATACTGGTGATGCAGAGTTTTATAATGATTTTTGCACTTTCAATGCGAAAATAACGCTACCCGGTAACTTCAGTGTTTGGGCAACTGGAGATCTCCAGAATACCGCTGAATTATTTCAACCAGAAATCGCAGAAAGGATAGCTCTGGCAGAAAAATCTGATCAGACGATAGATGTGATTACAGAAGCAGATGTAAAATCTGGAAAGATCGGTTCCGGCCGGGAAAGCCAAACCTGGAATTTTAAAGCGTCTCATGTTCCGGATTTTGCGTTTGCGGTAAGTGACCATTATTTATGGAAGTCGACCAGTCTGGTTGTAGATTCAATCAGTGGACGCAGGACGCGAGTTGATGCAGTGTTTAACGCTAGCCACCAGGACTACTATGAAGTAATTGATTTTGCCAGAAAAACAGTCGACGCGATTAGCTTTAAATTTCCAATATGGCCATTCCCTTACAGTCATATCACCATTTTTGACGGGTTAGACCAGATGGAATATCCGATGATGGTTAATGACAACCCTGTAGATAGAAGGGAAGATGCGATCACATTGACTGTCCATGAGATATTTCACAGCTTGTTTCCATTTTATATGGGAACTAACGAGACGAAACATGCTTGGATGGATGAAGGTTGGGCCACAATAGGAGAATGGCTGATTGCGCCTATGATTGAACCCGCAATGATCGATGACTATGGGATTAAACCGACTGGAACAACATCAGGTACTAAAAATGACACGCCCATCATGACTTTGACTCCTGAATTGAAGGGGAGTGGCTCGTTTACGAATTCGTATCCGAAGCCAGCACTGGGTTATCTGTATGTTAAAGATTATCTGGGTAATGAATTATTCCTGAAAGCACTGCATCACTACATGGAGCAGTGGCATGGTAAACACCCGGTTCCTGCAGACTTCTTTAACTCAATGAATGCAGGATCTGGCAAAAATATGGACTGGTTCTGGAAGCGTTGGTTTTATGGTAAAGGTGAACTGGATTTAGGTATTTCGTCTGCAACAAAAACTAAAGATGGTTATACCTTTATAGTTAATAATCAAAGTAATAAGCCATTGCCAATTTACCTGGAACTGGAGTTTGCAGACGGTTCTAAGACCAAGATCCACCAGACAATTGGTATATGGGAACATGCAGATAAGCAGGTTAGAATACCTTATCAAACCAACAAGAAAATAAGAAAAGTGAAATTGGGCGATACCTATGTCCCGGACAAGAATCAATCAAATAACACACTTACTCTGAAGTAGGGGTTTCGTTAACCGGGTTTTGTTTAATGAAATCCAGATTACGCACGAGGCCTTTGAATTTAGTCCGTTTTACTGCAGAATTTTTGAATAATTTGCTAAATACGTCTTCTGTAATATCCAGCCAGTCATCTCTTTTCATCTCCAGGAGATTGGGGGCCGGCTGGAATTCAGGTTCCTGATTAGGCACTGCAAAGCGGTTCCAGGGACAAACATCCTGGCAGATATCACAACCGAACATCCAATTGCCCATCTGTTGATTGAACTGCGCCGGAATTTCGTCCCGCAATTCTATAGTTAGATACGAGATACACTTGTTTGCGTCGATAATCGCGGGCGACAGGATTGCGTCGGTCGGGCATGCATCAATACATTTGGTGCAGCTTCCGCAGTGATCTGTAGTAAAAGGCTGATCGGGTACTAAATCCAGGTCGATAATCAGCTCCGCCAGAAAGAAAAATGAACCGGTTTTCTTACTGATGATATTACTGTTTTTACCTACCCAGCCAATTCCGGCACGTTTTGCCCAGGCCCGGTCAAGCACCGGGGCAGAATCTACAAACGCCCTTCCACTTACTTCTCCAATTTGCTCCTGAATAAAACCAAGGAGTTGAAATAGCTTGTCCTTGATTACCAGGTGATAATCTTTTCCATAAGCATATTTGCTGATTCTGGGGGCATCGGGATCGATTTGCTGTTGTTCCGGGAAATAATTAAGTGTTAAAGAAATTACAGATTTAGCATCATCCACCAATATTCTAGGATCCAGCCGTTTATCGAAATGATTCTCCATATAGCTCATAGATCCGTGATGTTGGTTTTTAAGCCATTTCTCTAACCTAGGCGCTTCTTCTTCCAGGAAATCGGCCTTTGCAATTCCGCACTGCTGAAAGCCTAGTCTCAGGGCTTCATCTTTAATCAGCTGGGTATAATTTACAGAATTTGGACGCATAAGAGCACAAAGGTAAATATTAAGGCGCAAACCTTTTTAGTACTCTCGTGTTATTTGCTTTGAAAACCAAACCTTATTAACATGGAAAATTTGAATGATAATAATCGAAAAAATGAGGAATTACCGGGACAGGAACCTGATTTAAGTCAAAATGTTGAATCTGAACAGGAATCAGCGTATGTAGAAAGCACAACCAATGTCATTCATGAGGAAGCACCAGGTCGACAACCTGTGCCAGTTGAAGACAATTATTCTCAACATGAACATAACCCGGGTCCATCTCCGGAGGCTGTAAATGAAGATAACGACAAAGGGGCGGGGCCGGTAATGAAATGGCTTATCCCGATCATTGTCGTTATCCTTTTAATTTATTGGTTTCTAATCAGAAAATAATTATTTTAATAACCTCACTTCGTAAAGATCTTTTCTGCGATCCTGTAGAATCTTTACCGTGCCGAAATGATGCACTTCATCTAATAAATGAAGGTCTACATCTACAACAAGCATCATTTCGGTATTCGGAGTGGTTTCGGCCTTCACCGCATTGGTGGGAAAAGCGAAATCAGACGGTGTGAATACCGCAGACTGTGCAAACTGAATATCCATATTATTTACTTTTGGCAGATTACCTACACAACCGGCAATAGCCACATAACATTCATTTTCAATAGCTCTGGCCTGTGCACATCTCCTTACACGCGTATAACCATTCTGTGTATCGGTAAGAAATGGTACAAATAAAATCTGCATACCCTGGTCAGCATAAATACGGCTAAGCTCGGGGAATTCTACGTCATAACAAATCAGAATACCAACTTTACCACAGTCGGTATCAAATACTTGAATTTTGTCTCCGCCAACCATTCCATAATATTTCAATTCATTCGGTGTGATATGGATTTTACGGTATTCATCAGTTTTTCCGCTACGGTGGCATAGGTAAGTTGCGTTGTACAGCTTATTATCCTCAATAATTGGCATACTGCCAGAGATAATGTTAACGTTATACGACACAGCATAACTTTGGATTCTTTCTACAATTTCTGCCGTAAGTTCTGCTAGTTTACGCATCGCTTCCATTTCTGGCAAATGATTATAGGGATGTAGGAGAGGTGTATTGAAAAATTCCGGGAAAAGAAGAAAATCGGACTTATAACCACTAACAGAATCTACAAAAAATTCTACCTGTTCATAAAAAGCCTCCATATCCGGGAATAAGCGCATTTGCCATTGTACCAATCCCAGACGTATAGTTTTCGCTGAGCGTGCGGAAGCATCAATTCCCTGATAGTAGATATTATTCCATTCTATCAGTGTGGCGAACTCCTTCGATTCATGATCGCCCGGCAAATAATTCTTTAATACTTTCCGTACGTGAAAATCATTTGAAAGCTGGAAAGTAAGGGTAGGGTCATACAGTTCCTTTGCTTTTACCTTATCTATATATTGTCTTGGAGTTAATTCATCAGCATGTGAGTGGTAACCTGGTATACGTCCGCCGGCGATAATACTTTTGAGGTTAAGGCTTTCACAAAGCTCTTTTCTAGCTTCGTACAGACGTCTGCCCAAACGAAGACCACGGAACTCAGGGGAGACGAAGATTTCTATACCATACAACGTGTCTCCATTGGGATCATGCGTAGAAAAAGTATATGCCCCGGTTATTAATTGATAAGTATGTTTGTCACCGTATTCATCGTAATCCACGATAATAGATAGTGAACAGGCAACGACCTTATCATCAACGGCAATACAAAGCTGCCCTTCTGGAAACAATTTTAAAAGTCTTGCGATTGTATGCTTACTCCAGATCTGGCCGCCTAAAGTATCGTAAGCCTGTTCCATAGATTCTTTCAGATCGTCATAATCTTCAAGTGTAAGTTTTCTTGTTTCGATGTTCATATATGTATAGTATTTTAGCAAAAAACGCAAATATATCCAGAATTATACTGAAATAGGTACGTTTTTTATGAGCTGATTAATTAATACAGAACATGCACAAATGATGCCTGAACAGGCCGGAGATCAGAATAATCTACCGGACTGTGCCTGATAGGAACGGCCAAGATGTTTATAAGCCGCTTCGGTGACTTCACGACCACGGGAAGTACGCATCATATAACCTTCCTGAATCAGGAATGGTTCGTAAACTTCTTCTATTGTGCCCTCGTCTTCACCAACTGCGGTAGCTATGGTTTTTAGTCCAACCGGGCCTCCTTTGAATTTATCAATAATAGTCAGCAGGATCTTGTTATCCATTTCGTCCAGACCATGCTCGTCAACATTAAGTGCAGTCAACGCATATTTTGCAATCTTGGTGTCGATCGTTCCGTTACCTTTGATCTGGGCGAAATCCCTGGTTCTGCGTAACAATGCATTTGCAATACGCGGTGTCCCGCGGCTTCTTCTTGCAATTTCATAAGCTCCTTCCTCGGTAATTGGTGTTTTAAGAATTTGTGAGGAGCGAAGCACAATCGTTGTTAATAGTTTGGCATCATAATAAGCGAGCCTTGAATTAATGCCGAAACGCGCCCGTAAAGGCGCAGTCAGCAAACCTGAACGTGTTGTCGCACCAACTAATGTAAACGGATTCAGGCTAATCTGCACTGAGCGTGCATTTGGACCACTTTCCAGCATAATATCAATCTTGAAGTCTTCCATGGCAGAATACAGGTATTCTTCTACCACCGGGCTCAGTCTGTGTATCTCATCAATAAACAAAATATCGCCGGTTTCCAGATTAGTCAGTAAGCCCGCAAGGTCACCTGGCTTATCTAACACTGGACCTGAGGTGACTTTAATACCCACGCTCATTTCATTAGCAATAATATAAGAAAGCGTGGTCTTACCTAAACCAGGAGGGCCATGCAATAGTACATGATCCAGCGGTTCACCACGTAACTTAGCTGCCTTAACAAAAATCTTTAGATTCTCCATGATCTTTTCCTGACCAGTAAAATCTTCGAATGCCTGCGGCCTTAAAACTTTTTCTATATCTCGTTCAACCGGGGATAGATTCTCTGCTGAAGCATCGAGGTTTTCATTCATGTTTATTGATTTAAAAATTTGGAAGCAACATTGGCTTCCTTTATACCCTGACTGTAATCGTAAAAACCCTCACCAGATTTTACGCCCGTCTTGCCTGCCATAACCATATTTATGAGTAATGGGCAGGGTGCATACTTAGCCTGTCCGAAGCCTTGTTGCAGTACCTGTAATATTGCCAGGCAGACATCCAGCCCAATAAAATCGGCTAGTTGGAGTGGGCCCATAGGATGAGCCATTCCCAGTTTCATTACCGTGTCAATCTCCTTTACGCCTGCAACACCTTCAAATAAGGTGGTGATTGCTTCGTTAATCATTGGCATCAGAATCCTGTTTGCCACAAATCCCGGGTAGTCATTTACTTCTACGGGAACTTTATCCAGTTTGGCTGAAACCGCCATAATCTGATTGGTTGTTTCATCGGAGGTCGCGTAGCCGCGAATCACCTCGACCAACTTCATTACAGGCACTGGATTCATGAAATGCATTCCGATTACCTGGGTACCGCGGCCTGTGACAGCCGCTATCTGCGTAATTGATATCGAGGAAGTATTACTTGCCAGAATAGCTTCGGGCTTGGCATATACGTCCAGTTCGCGGAAAATATTCAGTTTTAATTCTATATTTTCGGTTGCAGCTTCTACAACCAGATCTGCCTGTGAAACGCCGGCTTTAAGATCTGCTGTTGTATGAATTCTGGAGAGAGTTGCTTCTTTATCTGCGATGGTTATACTACCTTTCGTCACCTGCCTGTCCAGATTCTTACCAATAGTTTTAACAGCATGGTGGAGTGCCTCTTCATTTATATCTATCAGATTTACCTGGTAGCCAAATTGTGCGAAGGTATGTGCAATACCATTTCCCATAGTTCCTGAACCAACAATAGCTATTTGTTTCATATGAATCTTTTATATTAGGTTAGATTAGGGAGCGAGTCTAGAAATCACCCATACTCCATTGTCAAAGGTATAATTTATCCTGTCATGTAATCTGCTCGGACGGCCCTGCCAGAACTCCATTGCCTGCGGTTCCAGAATATATCCGCCCCAATGCTCAGGACGCGGGATCTCAACCCCCTGAAACTCGTTTTTCAAAACGGATACTTTTTCCTGAAGGTATTCACGGTTCGGAATAATCTGACTTTGTGGCGACGCCAGAGCTCCGATCTGACTACCCGCAGGGCGGGAATGAAAATAACTATCAGAAGCTTCGGCACTAACACGGCTGACTATTCCGTCAATTCTGACTTGACGTTCCAGTTCCGGCCAGAAAAAAAGCAGGGATGCCTGTGGATTTTCGGCCAGTTGTTTTCCCTTTTTACTCTCATAATTCGTATAGAAAACAAAACCAGTATTATCGAATTCTTTCAACAGGACAATTCTCGCTGAGGGTTTACCCATGGCATCGGCGGTTGCCAGTGTCATCACATTAGGCTCAAAAAGCTGCGCGCCGAGAACATCCTTAAACCAGTTGGCAAATTGATCTGTAGGGTTAGCAGCAACATCGCTTTCTTGAAGCTCTGCTGCCTTATATTCCTGTCTCAGATTCTGAAGATTTTCTTTAGTCAGTTCCATTTCACAAAAATGGTTATAGTTTTTTTAAAATTATCAGTAAATTTCCTAAATGATCAATCATTCAGAGCCGGAAGCAGGTAAATTGCTTATTTCAGAACCTTTCCTTAACGATCCGCATTTTACACGCTCGGTTATTTTGCTGGTCGATACTACACCCGAAGGAACATTAGGTATGATTATTAATCAGCCTACGGCTTTACTGGTTAGTGATCTGTTACACGACCTGGTGGGTGCAGACTTTCCTGTTTATAGCGGAGGACCAGTAAATACAGAATTGATCCATTTTATTCATCGCTGTCCAGAAAAAATAAGCGAGGGACAGGAGCTGGCAAAAGGAATTTTCTGGGGAGGAAATTACGAAGACTTTAAAAGATGTATGCTTGAGCACACATTGTCGAGAGATGAAATCCGTGTGTTTATCGGTTATGCAGGATGGGATCCCGGTCAGCTGCAGAACGAACTCTCAACCAATACCTGGATCGTATCGGATCAATACGATGCAGATATGGTTTTTAATGTAGATGAAGCACAACTCTGGCGGGATGTGGTTGTTAATATGGGCCCGAGATATGCCCATATCAGCCAGTTTCCGAAAAACCCGAATCTGAATTAATTATTCAGATTCAAGTTCAGCAGCAGTTTCTTCTACTTTTTTACGCAGTTCGTCTTTGTAGTCCTGCATTTTTACCGCAAGACTTTCATCTGCCGTAGAGAGGATTTGAACCGCAAGTAGTCCTGCATTTTTCGCTGCATTTAAGGCAACCGTAGCGACAGGAATCCCGTTAGGCATTTGTAAAATAGAAAGAATGGAATCCCATCCATCAATAGAGTTCGATGATTTTACGGGTACGCCAATAACGGGCAGTACAGTAATTGAAGCAACCATACCTGGCAGGTGAGCAGCTCCGCCAGCGCCTGCAATAATCACTTTTAATCCTCTTGAAGCAGCGTCCTGGGCATATTTAAACATCCGCTCAGGTGTACGGTGGGCCGAAACCACGGTCATTTCAAATTCGACTCCAAATAACTTGAAAACTTCAGCAGCATCGTTCATGACCGGGAGGTCAGACTTGCTACCCATAATAATGCCTACTTTAATACTCATTAAGATATAACTTTTAGTGTGTTTCTGATGAAATTTGCTTTTTCAATAGCGGCTTCCCGATTTTGGTCGATAATTGTGACATGCCCCATTTTCCGGAAAGGTTTAGTATATTTTTTACCATAGAGATGGACATATACACCGTCAATAGCGAGGATTTTTTCTAACCCCTGATAGCGGGCCACACCATCATGCCCCTTTTCTCCGAGCAGATTGATCATTACTGCATTGGTTACCGTGCGTGTATCACCCAGCGGAAGATTGAATATAGAACGGAGGTGTTGTTCAAACTGAGATACATAATTGCCCTCTATAGTATGATGGCCACTGTTATGCGGTCTTGGAGCAAGTTCGTTAACCAGAATACGACCATCTTTTGTGATGAACATTTCCACAGCCAGTAAACCAGTTATATTTAAAGCTTCGGCAATCTGTACTGCGATAGCTTCTGCACGCGCCTGTATCGGTTCAGGGTAAGTTGATGGAGAGATTAGAAATTCTACCAGATTTGCTTCGGCATTAAATTCCATCTCCACCAGAGGGAACGTTTTAACATCGCCGTTTGCATTTCTTGCGACAATTACAGCAATCTCTTTTTCAAAATCCACGAGTTCTTCCATCAGGCAGGGGCTGGTAAATGCATGATCAAGATCTGCCACAGAATTAATACGCATTACACCCTTCCCATCATAACCATCTTTACGCTGCTTAAGCATATATGGGTATGGGAAGTTAGAGGTGATCATTTCCTCCCTGGAGTTTGCCAGTTGGAATGGAGCGGTAGGAATATCATTTTCTTTAAAAAATTGTTTCTGAACCCCTTTATCCTGAATTAACCTGATTACCCTTGATTGCGGATAAACCTGTTTTCCTTCTTTTTCCAGTTGTTCCAGAGCTTCAATATTTACCTTTTCTATTTCTATAGTGATGACATCCACCTTTTTTCCGAATTTATAAACGGTATCAAAATCAGTAATAGAACCGCATTCGAAAGTATTTGCCAGATGTTTACAGGGAGCGTCATGATCAGGATCCAGAACCAGAGTAGTAAGGTTGTAATTGATAGCTTCCTGAATTAACATTCTGCCTAATTGACCTCCACCTAAAATACCTAATTTTAAATCACTTATTTGTTTTGCCATATCGATATGAAAAAGTTATGCTTATTTTGCACCAAAAATAAACAATATAAACGGATTTGATGGAGGCAGACGCTATAATTATTGGTGCAGGAGCATGCGGTCTGATGTGTGCAGTACAGGCAGGATACCTGGGGAAAAAGGTTGTTTTACTGGAAAAAGGAGCACAACCAGGCGCGAAGATTTTGATTTCGGGAGGAGGGAGATGTAATTATACAAATTTGTTAGTTCAGCCAGCGCAGTTTATAACAGCCAACCCACATTTCCTGAAATCTGCTTTCAGCCAGTGGACGGTAGAAGATACAATCAGTTTCTTTGAAACTTATGATATCCAGGGAGAGGAAAAAACATTAGGCCAACTGTTTCCTGTAGAAAAGAATGCTAAAGATATTGTGAAATTGTTTAAAACACTTTGTAATGACTTTGGACAGGAGATTCACTGTAATGCAGAAGTAGGGGAAATCCATCATACAGGAGATCGGTACCAGGTTCATTACCTGCAGAATGGACAGAAAAAAGTATTGGAGGCCCCTAAATTAGTTATCGCAACAGGAGGCCTGCCGATTCCGAAAATGGGTGCGACAGACTTTGCATTGCGTTACGCCAGAAAGCTGGGTTTGCAGGTCGAGCAAACTGCACCCGCACTCGTCCCTTTAACAATTACAGGTAAAGATGAAGAATGGTTCGCGAGTCTTTCGGGAAATGCAGTATTTGCAGAAGTCAGTAATGACAAAGCTAGTTTTGAAGAAAATATATTATTTACACACTGGGGCCTGAGCGGACCAGCAATCCTACAGATTTCATCTTACTGGAAGGCCGGAGAAACAATCAAAATAAATTTACTTCCACAACAGAATATCAGCAGCCTGATCGATACGGAAAGAAAGCAACAAGGTAAAACACTACTGTCTACTTTAATGCACCGGTATTTTACGCGCAAGTTCACGGATGCGATGGGTAAATATCTACCTCTGCATCAAACCGTTGCTGCTTTAACTAAAGCAGAAATGGAAGAAATTCATCAACGTATCCATGAATTCTGTGTTAAACCCGCTGGAGACAAAGGTTATGATAAAGCAGAGGTTATGCGCGGTGGAATTTCCACAGGAGAGCTTTCTTCGAAAACCCTGGAATCTAAAGCACAACCAGGACTGTACTTTGGGGGGGAATGTCTTGATATTACAGGGTGGCTCGGCGGATATAATTTCCAATGGGCTTGGGCAAGTGGCTTTGTAATTGCGCAACAGCTTTAAAAGATCCGGTATTTATATGTCAGAAACAGCAATTCTAAAACAATATTGGGGGCATAGTACTTTCAGGCCGTTACAGCTCGAAATCATACAAGCAGTATTGCAGGGCAAAGACTGCCTTGCACTTTTGCCTACGGGGGGAGGTAAATCTATTTGCTTCCAGGTACCAGCGATGGCTATGGAAGGTATTTGCATTGTCATATCACCGCTGATTGCACTGATGAAAGATCAGGTTGAAAACTTAAATGCGCGTGGTATCAAAGCTGTAGCTATCTATGCAGGAATGGGCAAGAGGGAAATTGATATTCTGCTTGATAACTGTATTTACGGGCCCGTTAAATTTTTATACCTGTCACCAGAGAGATTGCTGTCAGACCTGGTCAGGACACGCATCTCCTATATGAAAGTTAATCTGATTGCTGTAGACGAAGCACACTGTATCTCTCAATGGGGTTATGATTTCAGACCTCCTTATCAACAAATTGCAGCAATCCGTGAAATCCATCCGGAAGTACCCATAATCGCACTTACAGCTACGGCTACAAAATTCGTCCGGGAGGATATTGTCGAGAAACTTTTAATGACAGACCCGCAGATATTCGTGCAAAGCTTTGCTAGAAAAAACCTGAGCTATGTTGTTTATGATCTGGAGGATAAGTATAAAAAATTACTAAATATTATCAACCAGGTGAAGGGGAGCGGCCTGGTATACGTGCGTAACCGAAGAGAGACCACAGAGGTAGCCCTATTTTTACAAAGAAATCAGATTTCAGCAGACTTTTATCATGCCGGCGTAGAGAAGACAGAGCGAAGTACAAAGCAAGATCTTTGGAAAAAAAATAAAACCAGGGTTATAGTGGCTACCAATGCTTTTGGGATGGGAATAGATAAACCTGACGTTCGTTTTGTTATCCATTTGGATCTCCCGGAAAGTCTGGAGGCTTATTATCAGGAAGCTGGTCGTGCCGGCCGGGACGGAAGGAGGGCTTATGCGGTTTTGCTTGCCAATGAATCTGACCGGGAGACACTGCAGATCAGGTATGCAGAGAGTTTTCCAGAGGTTTCTGAGATCAGGAAAATCTATCATCATCTGGGGTCTTATTTTCAGCTTGCTTACGGAGCCGGAGAAGGCATCTTTTTCAGTTTCGACCTTGCGGACTTTTGCAAAAGATATCAGCTCGGTGTAATCAGAACCATGGCGGCGATGAAATTCCTGGAACATGACGGATATCTAACCTTGTCAGAGAATATATTTTTACCATCCAGAGTACTTTTTCTTTCCGGGAACGAAGATGTATACCGCTTTCAGATTGAAAACCCGGGATATGATCCGCTGATTAAGACAATGCTCAGGTCTTATGGCGGTATGTTCGATCATTATGCGCAGATACAGGAAAGCGAACTTGCGAAGCGGTTGCGAATTTCCTGGAACGATGTAGTCAGACAACTGAATAATCTGCAGGATCAGGGTTTAATTTCCTATCTGAAGCAGAGCGATCAGCCTCAGCTTCAGTTTACCAGGCCCAGGGTAGATCAACTGCATCTGGATACAGATGCGCGTTATATAAACTTCCGTAAAAAGATACAGCAGGAACAAATTACTGCTGTATTAGCCTATAGTCAGACCTGGACATGCCGCACCGCACAGCTGCTGCATTATTTCGATGAACCTGGAGCAGAGCATTGCGGGATGTGTGATGTATGTCTGACTGAAAAAAGAAATCAGGATACAGAAGAGCTACACGACAAGATACAATTTGACATAATAACTCTACTACAGAATAGATTATGTAGTTTAGATGAACTGATACTAGAATTAAAAACCGGTACAGATCAAGATAAATTGCAACAATTACGCACATTACTGGACACCGGTAAAATCAAAACCGACGGCAAAAACTATTATATTTGATAAATACTAAAGATAGTCCGCTTAAAGAAAAATAAACCTTATGAAAAAAAGATTCCTTTACCTGCTTATTTTACCATTAATTTTTTCAGCCTGCCAGTCTGAATGTCCTCAGGCCTCAGGAACTATTTCGCACAGGGGAGTTCAGCTCAAGCCCTTCGATCAGATTAGTTTGGAAGGACCTTTAAAACTAGTTTTAAATCAAGATAGCACCTTTATGGTTCGCACACAGGCAGACAGTAATGCAGTAGACCTTGTTAAAATTAAAGTGAATGGAGAGAAGCTGGTTGTCAGCCTGAAAGCCGACGCTTACTGTGGTACCGACACTATTGTTGTTGTCGCTGGCATAGGGGATTTAAAAAAACTGGAAATAGGCAAGGCTGGCAGAGTAGAGACTGCTTCCAGAATCGTTGTAAATAATCTGGAGCTTAAAACAACAGATGCAAACAGTGTAGACCTTGAGTTGAATGCAGGAAAATTGGTTACCACTACAGATGGTTCTGCAGATATCCGTTTAAGCGGTCAGGCAGGTACACATCAGCTAAAAAGTAAAGGTAGTTTGAATCTGGAAGCATTTAATTTTATAACTGGTATTTATGACTTAAATATCGACGGAATGGGTAAGCTGAAAATAAATGTTCTGAACGAACTGAAAGTGAAAACTTCGGGCGCATCTGAAATTTATTACAAAGGGAATCCAGCAAAGGTAGAGGAGAAAAAATCGGGAACTTCCAGATTGGAAAAAGTAAACTAACAGATCGGTAGCGCTTCTTTAATGACACAGATAAACGATCGTAAAACTATCAGGTCCTGGGCATTTTTTGACTGGGCAAACTCAGCATATAACCTGGTTATCACTTCTACTATTTTTCCTGCCTATTACACAATAATTACTTCATCTAATAAACCCAATACAATTGACTACGTTCAGTTTATGGGCTTCAAATTTGTAAATACTGCCCTGTACAATTATGCATTAGCATTTGCTTTTCTAATTATTGCAATACTTAGTCCGGTTCTCTCAGGGATTGCAGACAGCCGCGGAAATAAGAAGTTCTTCATGAAAATATTTACATGGATAGGTGCATTATCTTGCTGTGGACTTTATTTTTTTGAAGCAGAAACCCTGCAGCTTGGAATTGTTTTATTCATCTTGGCAGCTATAGGATTTTGGGGCAGTTTGGTGTTTTATAACGCATATCTACCCGAAATAGCAACGCCAGATATGCAGGATACCGTGAGTGCGAAGGGATATGCTTACGGTTATGTAGGAAGTATTCTCCTGCAGCTCGTTTGCTTCGTATTTGTTTTCTTTCCGGATACATTTGGACTTTCCGGTGCAGGGCAGGCATCCAGACTGTCATTTCTATTAGTTGGCATTTGGTGGATAGCATTCGCGCAGATTCCATTTCGAAACCTGCCGGACACGCCTAAACAACGTGTCGTTCCTACTGGAAACATCCTGACAAGTGGATTTAAAGAACTAAGTAAAGTTTGGGTCCAGCTTAAACACATGCCTTATCTGAAGCGGTTTTTAACTGCGTTTTTTTTCTATTCGATGGGAGTTCAGACTGTTATGCTTGTCGCAACAGTTTTTGGTGAAAAACAGCTTCAGCTTCCGACCGCCAAGCTCATTGGAACAATCATGCTTCTGCAGGTCGTTGCGATCCCTGGTGCGATGCTCATGTCGTGGCTGTCGAAAAATCACCTGGGTAATATCCGTGTCCTTATCGGCGTCGTAATAATTTGGATTGGCGTGTGCATTGCGGCCTATTTCGTGCAAACAGAACTGCAATTTTACTTCCTCGCAGCTGCAGTGGGTTTAATTATGGGTGGAATACAGTCTCTTTCCCGTTCTACCTACTCTAAATACCTTCCGCAGGACAGTAAAGACCATACCTCATTTTTCAGTTTTTTTGATGTAACTGAAAAAATTGCTTTAGTTATTGGTATGTTTAGCTTTGGCTATATAGAAGAATTAACCGGCAGCATGCGAAACTCGTTGATAGCGTTAGCCTTATTTTTTGTGGCAGGACTCGCGTTTTTGTGGTTATTGAGAAACTCAGAACCAAGGAAAATCCAGCCTGTATCCTGATTATTATTAGAATTTGAATTCAAATGAAAGTAGAATTATTTATACCTTGTTTCGTTGACCAGCTTTATCCACAGACTGCTTTTAATACTATACAGTTATTGGAGAAATCAGGATGTGAGGTTATTTATAACCCTGCTCAGACCTGCTGTGGTCAGCCTGCCTATAATGCAGGTTATTGGGAAGAAGCAAAAGCAACCGGAACGAAATTTCTGAACGATTTTTCTGACGCGAATTATATTGTAGCACCCTCTGCATCATGCGTAGGTATGGTAAGAAATGGTTACAATGATCTTTTTACCAATACTATTGTACACAACAAATGCAGAACTATTCAAGGGAATATATTTGAACTGTCGGATTTTCTGATCAACATACTTCATAAAGATTATTTCGGCGCGGAACTAGAGGGGAAAGCCGTTTATCATGACTCCTGCAGTGGTTTAAGGGAGTGTAAAATCAAAAACGAACCACGCAAACTACTTTCGAAGGTTCACGGACTGGAGATGATGGAAATGAAAGACACAGACGTTTGTTGTGGTTTTGGAGGAACATTTGCTGTTAAATTTGACGCGATTTCTTCGGCGATGGCAGAACAAAAGGTTAATCATGCGCTGGAGCAGGACGCAGATTATATTATCTCTACAGACTTATCCTGCCTGATGCATTTGCAGGGTTATATCGATCAAAATAAATTAGCCATTAAAACCATGCATCTCGCAGATGTACTGGCAAACGGATGGCTGGAAAGTACAGAATATTAATTTGAGTTATTAAGGTAACACATTTCATTTTTGTCCACAACGTTAAAAGTCAAGGCCGAATTTTTCACACTTTAAATGAATTTTTCAGCCTTGACTTTTTTTCTTCAAAGCGCTTCAAGAGAGCAAATTGCAAATCAAGTATCTAAATGCTACTAATTATAATCTGTTTCCCGGTTAAAAATTAGTCATAAATCCATGGCTCTTTTCCACCTGTGTGGATAACAATTTCGAATCATTCTTAATAGAATTCGCATTTTTGAATTCCTTCACAATCGGGTTAACCCCGGTTGTATTAACCCATTTAATCTTCAAAAATGAGCAACAAAAGAATTATCAAATTTGAAAAAGAAGATTGCAGCCCTTGCAATATGGTTTCCGCTTACCTGGACGGAAAAGGTATCAGCTACGAAACGATAAATCCATTCAACGACCCTGAAATGGCTATGAGATTTCGGGTGAGATCTGTACCAACTGTAATCCTGCTTGATCAGGAAGAAGAATTGTCAAGAGTTATCGGATTTAAACCAGAAGAGTTGTCGGCATTGGCCGCTGTATGATTTAAACTGGAAAACAGAGCGCCTGTGAACTGGATTTATTACGATAGTAAGACCGGTAACGTCGAACGTTTTGTAAACCGGCTTAAAAATGAACGCGATTGGATTATACAAAAGATTGGTAGCGGCTATGAGCCTAGCCAACCAGGGCATCTAATCACATATACAACAGGCTTTGGTGAAGTTCCGCTGAGTACCATGCATTTTTTGCAGCAATACAGCCATCTGATCAGGACAGTTTCCTGTAGCGGCAACAAAAATTGGGGGCCTAATTTTGCGCTGGCTGCATCTAAAATTGCCGCCGAATTTAATTTACCGGTCATCTTGCAGTTTGAGCTTTCCGGTACCAGAAATGATATTGAACGATTTATAGAAAAGATAGAGGGCTAAGGCTATGGTGACTAAAAAATGGATCTTGTTGAACAACGAGATCATGATTAAAAATGATGATGAATTCAGCCTGCACAAAGATAAAGAAGCTGTAAGGTCCTATTTTCTGGATTATGTAAATAAAAACACGGTGTTTTTTTACACACTGAAGGAAAAGATTGACTATCTGATTGAAGGAGACTATTATGTCGACTTTTATCAGTGGTATACTTTTGAGCAGATGGAAGAAGTTTATGATTTGGTATATGCCAAAAAATTCCGTTTTCAATCATTTATGAGTGCTTTTAAGTTCTTTCAGAGTTACGCGTTGAGGGATGACAGCGGGGAGAAGTTCCTGGAGCGCTACGAAGATCGTGTTGTGGCGGTTTCTTTGTTCCTAGCACGTGGAGATGTAGCCCAGGCTAAAGAATATGCGGAGATGCTGATTAATCAGGAATATCAGCCGGCAACTCCGACCTTCCTGAACTCAGGAAAAAAACGTTCTGGTGAACTGGTATCTTGTTTTCTTGATGAAATCGGAGATAATTTAAATGGAATCGGTTATGCGATTGATTCTGCAATGAAGCTTTCTTCAATAGGCGGTGGGGTTTCCTTTAATATTTCTAAGATCCGTGCGAGAGGTGAGTCCATCAAGGATGTAGAAGGCCGCGCAGGTGGGGTGTTACCCATTATGAAAATTCTGGAAGATACTTTCTCCTATGCGAATCAACTCGGACAGCGTCCAGGCGCAGGTGCGGTGTATCTGAATATATTTCATACAGATATTGAAGAGTTTCTGGACTGCAAAAAGATCAATGTAGATGAAAAGGTAAGGATTAAATCTTTGTCTATTGGTGTTATTGTACCGGATAAATTTATGGAGCTGGCCGAAAAAGACGAAGCTTGCTATCTGTTTTATCCACACACAGTCTATAAAGAGTACGGCAAATATCTTGACGAATTAGATATGGACCAGATGTACGAAGAGTTAGTTACCAATCCTAAAGTCAGAAAGAAAAAGATCAATGCCCGGCATTTGATGGTGAAAGTGGCCCAGACGCAGAAAGAAAGCGGTTATCCATATTTATTTTTTAAGGGAAATGCAAACCGCGGTCATGCCTTAAACGGAATCGGCCAGGTTAAGTTTTCTAATCTTTGTACAGAGATTATGCAGATATCAGAAGTTTCTGATATAGAGATCTACGGAAAGGAAGACCAGATCCGGTATGGAATTTCCTGTAATCTGGGTTCGCTGAATATAGCGACTGTAATGGAGAACAAAAGGATTAAAGAAGTAGTTAAATCTGCTATGTTATCCTTAACTGTTGTGTCCGACATGACCAATATTGCTATGGTACCATCGGTACAGAAAGCAAACAAAGAACTGCATAGTGTTGGATTAGGTGCGATGAACCTACATGGGTTTTTAACTCGGAACTTCATCATGTACGAAAGTAAAGAAGCACTGGACTTTAGCAATGTTTTCTTTATGATGGTCAATTTCTACTCAATCCAGGCATCCATGGAGATCGCTAAAAACAGAGGTATAACATTTGTCGGTTTTGAGAAAACAAGTTATGCTGATGGTAGCTATTTTGACAGTTATACGCAGCAGGATATCGTACCGCAGCATGCTAAGGTGAATAAGTTGTTTGAAGGAATGGAAATACCTTCTGCAGAAGATTGGAAAGTATTAAAGGAGCAGGTTGCTGAGTTTGGATTGTATCACGCTTATAGGATGGCGATTGCCCCAAATCAAAGTACTTCCTATATTATGAATGCCACAGCATCTGTAATGCCGGTTGTAGATGTGATAGAGGTACGTGAATACGGGGACAGTACCACCTATTACCCGATGCCGTATTTGGACAACAACAATTATTTCTTCTATAAATCTGCTTATGATATGGATCAGAAGAATGTATTAAGGCTGATCTCCGTAATTCAGCGCCACGTCGATCAGGGAATTTCCACGATTCTGCATACCAACACGAAGGATACAACCAGGGATATAGCCAGATATTACATTTACGCGCACAAGATGGGCTTAAAATCCCTCTATTACACCAGGACAAGAAAAGCTTCCATTGATGAATGCGTGTCCTGCTCAGTTTAATGATTTTAAAGTATTGAAATAATATTATATGCACAACTCTTATAAAGCAGTCAACTGGAACACCCCGGAGAACGACTATGCAGGTCTTTTCTGGGAGCAGAATCTGAGGCAATTCTGGATAGATACCGAATATATACCGTCTAAAGATATTGATAGCTGGAAATCACTTAGTCCGGAAATACAGCAGACTTACAAAAGAGCTTTAGGCGGCCTTACATTGCTTGATACATTGCAAAGTCATACCGGTATGCCAAAATTACTAGATCATATTGACGGATTGCAGAACAAAGCAGTTCTTTCATTTATGTGTATGATGGAAGCCATTCACGCCAAGTCATACTCTACAATATTCACTACCGTTAACAGCACGGCAGAGATTAATGAATTATTTGACTGGGTGGAGTCTAATAAATTACTGCAATTCAAAGCGGCAACAATCGATAAGTATTATAGAAAGCTGGATGCTGATAAGGTGAATGATGAGACGTTATTTATGGCTTTGGCCGCATCAGTATTCTTAGAGTCTTTTCTCTTCTACAGCGGCTTCTTTATGCCGCTATGGCTTGCGGGACAAGGGCAGATGGTAGCTAGTGCAGATATTATTAAGAAAATCGTTGCAGATGAGTCCATCCATGGAGTTTTTGTAGGGTTGCTTGCACAGGATCTGTATAAGAAACTACCAAATCCTGAAAAGACAAAACAAGAAATGGTAAATCTATTGATGGAACTCTATGAGAATGAGTTAAAATATACGGATGAATTATATACAGAAGCGGGATTGACTGCCGATGTAAAGGAATACGTTCGTTATAATGCCAACAAAGCTATGATGAATCTTGGATTTGAAGAGCTATTTGAGGTTAAATCGGTTAACTCAATAGTTTTAAATGGATTAAACGGAGAAACTACGCAGCACGATTTCTTCTCAAAAAAATCTACCAATTACGAGAAAAGTATGGAAGTTGTCTATTTACATGATGACGACTTTCTGATGGATACTGATCCTGCAATCTGAATTACTGGTCAGATGTAATAATTACCCGTTAAACTGTTGAACCAGTTTAACGGGTTTTTTTATTTCTTATTGAACAGGCGGCTTAAGTTAGGTTTAATACCTATAGTCAAAGGAACCGTATTAAACGCCTGATTGCCGAGTTTACTGAACCCGTGCATAAAACTACTTTCGAAAAACATATTCGCACCTCCAAGGTTGTATTCGACACCTATTCCCGGCTCAATTATTCCTGTATAGTTAGTTTTATTGTTCAATGTGGCGATATTTGTCTCCTGGTCCACCATGACTCTCGGCGTGAGTATAAACCCACCGCCACCGCCTACGAATCCGTAGAAGGCAAACTTATTAATTATTTTACGGTACCCTAAAGCGACATTCAACAGATAGGTAGTTGCCCTTCCTTTTTCAAGGTAGTAAGAATTTTCCATCTCTCTTATCGGATTATCAAAGCCAAAAACATGAAGGCTTATTTTAGGGTAGAGGAATAGACCACCATCTCCCAAACCAAAATTTACCCCTACAGAAGTGGAGAATTTTGGTCTTGCATTTGCACTAATTTCACCTACAGGCACGGAGAAGCCAAAACCGCTCATCGTATAAAATTTATCTTGCCGGGGAGAAGTTTGCTGGGCTTTACTGATAACAGGATGGATACATATTACCAATAGAAGGGCCAGGGAGCGGGTTATATTTTTCATGTTAGATTTTTGTTTATTTACAACAGCAGCTAGCCACTTATGTTTATCCTGTTGCAAATTTTGTTAATTTAGTGGTGTACTTTATACGAAATCAGAATTCCTGTTTTTTTATGATTTACCCCAATTCAAAACAATATTCTGAGTTTTTATACACAAAATATAATTCGTTTATATATCATAACTACATGATATTCAACATACTTATTCCAGTATATGTAAACTGATTATTATTGTGGTAATACAATACGACTATGAAAAACAGTATATATGCAGAATAAAGTTCTGTTTATGATGTTATAAACTTATTTTACAGATCTTTATGAACTCCATATAAACTAATACTGTTGCCTGTTGTAGGCCGCGGAGAAATCCCCTCTCATGAGTTTAAACCGGTCAGTTACTGTCTTGATAAATTCTTCATCGAGAATTTGAAAAACCTCATTTACACCGCCACCTGTCAGATCGAGCTCGGCCAATTTATAGCTTTGCTCCAGATTGCCCTGTTCAAACTTTATGATATATTTTTGATTCATTTGAAATAAGGTGATCTTACAATCCGGGTGCGGAAGCTCTGCTATAACTCTCATGGTTTTGTCTTATCTTGATTTGTAAAAAGTCCAAAGCTAAGTAATTTCAAATGCATTGAAACGTTCTGTTTTCATTTACTTAAATTTGCTGTCAATACTAAAAAATTAAATTATGGCAGAAGATCTGGTCATCCTGAAAACTACAAATAAAGAAGAACAATACTTATCTCTTGTCCCGCAGATCCATGCGTTGGTAGAGGGAGAGGAGAACCTGATTGCTAATCTAGCAAACGTTGCTGCCGCGCTGAAAGAACAGTTCGGGTGGTTGTGGATTGGTTTTTACCTGGAGTCAGAAGGGGAATTGGTTCTGGGGCCGTTTCAGGGACCAATTGCCTGTACGCGTATTAAATCTGGAAAAGGGGTATGTGGACAATCCTGGGCAGACAATAAAGTGCTTATTGTGCCGGACGTGGATGCATTCCCAGGACATATTGCCTGCAGTTCTGCGTCCAGGTCAGAAATAGTTATTCCTGTGAGTGCCGCTGGAAAGCTTATCGGTGTACTTGATGCAGATAGCGATGAACTAAATCACTTCGACGAGGTTGATGCTAAATATCTGAAAGAAATCATGTCATTTCTTTAACTTTAAAATATAGAGGCTTTCCGATTGACAGTATTAAACTGTATTGGAAAGCCTCTGCTTCATTAAAACATTATTTGTTGTATTCTTTATCTAAAAAGAGATACCGTCCTGTGTGCCTATCCTGAACAGCCTTTGTTTGTACGCCAATTTCAAGGTACTGTGCATTACGATTATCTTTTATGACAGGCCACTGCGGTAAGCTACCAGTATTCGGATTACCTGTTTTTATGAATGAAGCGAAATAACGCAGCATGTCATGTGAGATTCTGTAATCTTCCTTTCTCCATTCGTAGACCGGGTTAAGTGCCAGATTGCCCAAAGCATACTCAATTTCGAAAGCATGTGGGGCGCCTAACTGTTCTTCTTCTGTTTGTCTCTCTTTAGAAGCAGGCTGCATTCCGCCTGCAAGCCCAGGTTGCTGAGACCGGTATGCGCGACTTAATGGTGGTTTAGTTGGCGTAAATATGTAGCGGTATACATTTCTCTTGCCGGTTTTACTGTGTAAATCTGCCCATTTCCAGGTACTGTAAACAATGAACCTGTCACTTGCCAGATCTGTAGCTGCGCGTTTAACCTGATCTGTAGTTAGCCCTTGGTAAAGACGGAGTGCTTCTTTTGCTTTTGCCCCGTATAATGAATTGATAACTTCAGTATATTCATCAGGCCCTGGTTTTTTACCACCCATTATAGATTGATAAGGTATCTCTGCAGAATTCCAGCCCAGTAACAATGGCACCCGGGCTTGCTTACCTTTTTCGAATACCTTTGCCGGCGCTTCTTTCAGGAAATAACCGTCGATAGTAGGCGGAAAAGACAGCATCTTCAGGTTTGCAGCTTTGTCCAGTAATTCTGTTTCGGTAAGATCCCTCAATTCAGCCAGATCATCAGTTTGTGCTTTTCTTGCAAATTCCAGACCTGCCTGTTCTGCATCAGAAAGACTAACCGGGGGGATTGTAGGGTTAAACATACCGCCGCTTTCTCCTATTGCACCAGCAATTAATCCGGAAGACAATGGAGATGCCATTAGCGCAGAAACGGCGATAGAACCTGCAGATTCACCAGCAATTGTAATCTTGTTGGGGTCACCACCAAATGCAGCTATGTTTTTTTTAACCCAAACAAGTGCGGCGTGCTGGTCAAGCAGACCGTAATTTCCCGAACCGTGATAGGTAGACTCTTTACTAAGTTCAGGGTGTGCGAAAAACCCAAAAATGCCGAGTCTGTAATTTACAGTTAGCACTACAATTCCTTGTTTGGCCATTTGCTCTCCGTCGTATCGGGCTTCTGAGCCATCTCCCGCTATAAAACCGCCGCCATAGAAATAAACGAGCACCGGGAGTTTTTCAGTTTTTCTTCTGGCCGGTGTCCACACATTCAGATAAAGACAGTCTTCCTGCATTCCTGATGAACGAAAACGCATATCTCCGAATACAGCCTTTTGCATTGGGCTCGGTCCGAAAGCATTTGCTTTTTTAACACCTTCCCAGTGATCTGCCGGCTGAGGTGGTGCCCACCGGAGTTGTCCGACTGGTGGTTTTGCAAATGGTACACCCTTGAAGCTCCATATGCCCGAGTTTTCTTTTGCCCCGGCAAGTTCACCCGCCTCAATTGTGACTTGTCCGTCCATTGTCGTTCCGCCGGATTGGGTATAACCGACATTGTGTAAGCCTGTCAGACAGACTAATAAAAGTAATAGTTTACGCATAGTGAGTGTGATTCCTTTGAATCTCAATAAGGGAGTTAATAGTATTTGGTATTTAAAGCCTAAATTACATATTATTTTCTTTCCAGCAGAAACCTCCATGCTAATGCACTAAGAATACTTCCTATAACAGGAGCTAAGATAAACAACCACACCTGGCTGAGCGCCTGACCACCTACAAGAAGTGCAGGGCCAATGCTTCTGGCTGGATTTACAGATACGCCAGTCACCTTAATACCTACGATATGAATTAATACCAGACTCAGGCCAATAGATAAGCCGGCAAATCCGCCGTTTATATTTTTGGTAGACGTGGAGCCGAAAATAACAAAGAGAAAAATAAATGTAAATACTGCTTCTGCAATGAAGCCGGAAAGTAGATTATAATGGCCAGGAGAACCAGAATCGTATCCATTTTGCCCCAGGCCCCCGGTTTCAAGGCTGTAGTCAGCTTTGCCACTCGCGATCAGGTAAAGGATTGCTGCTCCTGCAATGGCACCCAGAACCTGGGCGATCACATAAATTACAGCCTCGCTAGCTTTCATTCTTCCGGCAATGACCATTCCAATAGAAATTGCAGGGTTAATATGACAACCGGAAATATGACCGATAGCGTAGGCCATTGCGACAACAGATAAGCCAAACGCAAAAGAGATGCCTAGCAGGCCAACACCTGTTGTTCCATCGGCGCCAGCAATGACAGCGCTTCCGCAACCCATCAGGACTAGTACCAGCGTGCCGAAAAATTCGGCAGAGAATTTAGAAAAGGTATTTGTTTCCATTTGAATATGAATTAGTTATATATTTTAAATATAACTCAAAATACCATCTCTTTAACAAATTATCTTTTCGTCTTATTTTTGTTTAACATTATTAGCTTTCACTGTGCTAAGGCAGCTTTTTGACCATTTCGATATGCGGAATATCATCTTCCAGATATGGCTCTCCAGTCTGGATGAATCCAAAAGATTCATAAAAAGGCTGTAAGTAACTTTGAGCACCGATACGGATATCCCTTAAACCGTGCAGCCTTTCACAATTTGATATTGCCAGACGCATAAGGATTTTCCCGAAATTTTTACCTCTTACAATCGGACTCGTAACAACACGCCCTATTGAGGCTTCCGAAAAGGACACGCCGGGGGGCACAATCCTTGCGTAAGCAACCAATTTGTGCTCTGAAAAAAGCATCAAGTGCTGGCATTTGAAATCTTTTTCATCAGCATCTAAAAATACACATTCCTGCTCCAGCACAAAAACCTCGCTTCTGAGGCGTAAGATTGCATATAGTTCTTTTAAGGTTAAGGAGTCGAAAGGTTTGCAAAGCTCGGTAAAAGTCATATTCTTCATCTATTAAAAAGCCAAATGTATCTATTTTAATAAAAAATCTTAATATTTAGTTTAAGATGTAAATAATTTTCATTCTCGGAATCAGCTTGAAAAAAGCTGTATTGCTAACAGACGTATATTACATTTCAATCGTTTTATTTGATTTGCAAAAAAAATCAAATGGCAGACGGATTGATTCCGAACTGTTGCTTAAAAGCATAGGAGAAGTGCGACAACGTTTCAAAACCAACATTACTAAACACTTCTATTGGTTTCATCTTTTTCTCGGAGAGGAGGAAATGAGCTTCATGCAGCCTCTTGTTTTGCATCCAGCGGTTAGGTGACATATGGTATGTTTTTTCAAAATCACGTTTAAACGACGCGAGGCTCCTTCCTGTGAGGTAAGCTAGTCGGGGTAAGGGGACATTGAATTTGTAATTCTGATTCATGAAGGCTTCCAGATCTATTTTGCCAGGCATGCTAAAATCAAATAGCACGTCTTTTAGTGCAGGGTTACTTCTTAGTAACAAGATAACAGCTTCCTGCTTTTTAAGTGTAATCAGTTCGTCCGGGATTTTTTCTTCAAAAAGAGCATGAAGCGATTTGAAATAGTTTACACTTAGCTTGTCGGGCCGGATTGTATAAAATGGAGATAATTCCTTACTAGGATTCGCTTTATAACTTCCTCTGGCCTCATTATAGGCCCAGAGTATATCCTTGTCAAGAAGAAGAGAAACAGATTCAAACGGTTTATTTTCAGCGGGCTGTTTAACAAATTTTGCCAGTGTATTCTTTTTATAAAGAATGATCTCTCCAGTGTTAAATCGATGTGTTTTTTCACCGTCAAAGGCTTCCAGATTTCCGGAAACAATGTATGACAACCCATGTTCTTCGATAAACTGTTCTCCAGCTCTGCTAACTTCTGTATAACAGGAATATACAATGCCTGATAAATCTTGTACTGTGCTCATACTTCAAAAAAATTATTTAACTTCTTTCCACCATTTTTTAAATATCTGACGTGGATTATCCAGTTCAACCACCTCTCCGATAACCGGCGTCATTAATGGTACGTTCTCAGATTGCGCTAATAATGAAATCCTTTCCAGGGGTTCATTCCATGCATGGTTGCCTAATGCAAATTTAGACGAATGAACGGGAAATAATTTTTTTGCGCCCAGCTCTTTAAAAGCTTTAAGTACTTCTTCCGGTTGCATATGGATGTATTTCCATGCTGTGTCGTACTGACCGTTCTCAAGTATGGTTATGTCTATAGGGCCAAACGATTTTCCTATGCGGGCAAAGTGATCATCGTATCCGCTATCTCCACCAATGTATATACGGCGTGACTTGGTTTGCAGCAGGTAGGAGGCCCATAAAGTGTTATTGGCAGATAGTGCCCTGCCAGAAAAATGCCTTGCAGGAAGTACGTGTATCAGAATTCCGTTCTCAGGTTCGACCGTTTCGTCCCAATCTTTTTCAATTATTACCTTAGGCGAATAGCCCCAGCGCTCTAAATGAGCTCCAACGCCCAATCCACAGACGAGACTCTTTATTTTGGGTTTTAAGGCCACAAGTGTTTTATAGTCAAAATGGTCATAATGATCGTGGGAAATCAGGAGGTAGTCTATTTCTGGAAAATCTGAAGCTGTGTAAATATCGGTACCCTTAAATGCCTTTGTGCCGCCAGGAAGTGGCGATGCATTGCCGCTGAATACCGGATCTACTAATATGCGTATACCGTCAACCTGAATGTAATAAGAGGAGTGTCCAAACCAGATCAGCACGTTCTCTGTCAATGGTATAGCTTTTATATCCGTTTTGATCGACGGGATGCTTTCTGTAGGTTTTATAGTCGTGCTATTATTAAATAAATACTCGTACAAGACTTTTGTGTAACCATATCCTTCGGTTAATTGAGGGGTGTGATGTTTGTTCTGAAATTTTCCATTTCTATAATTCGGCGATTGGATTATCCGTGTTAATCGTTCTCCTTTTGGATTTTGTCCAAACTGCGGAGTCATTGTATATAGAAATACGATGATCCCTAATATAAATATTACTGCAACTGCTACTGCCATTGTTTTAAATGCTTTCTTAAAAAAACCTTTGTATCTCATTTTTCTACTGTTCTATTTCCCAATCAACCTCTTTCTTCAAGGTTGAAATCGACGCTAAAAATATTAGCAACTTTCTTGAAAAGCTCATTGAATACTTACTTTAACCTGTTTTGAAGCGCTTTATTGGAAATAATCCATTTTTCAGACACAACAAATCTACACATCTTAATTTGGATTTACTTTCTTGAAAAGCTCAATTATACTTTCCTGAGAAGCTCATAATGGTTTATGGTCGTTCAGGAAAAGATCCTGATGATGTACTTTATTATTTTTATTATTTTTGCAGCAAATGATTATATATAAAACAGATGAAGAAATAGAGTTGATGCAGATCAGTGCATTGCTGGTCAGCTCCGCTTTGACAGAAGTAGCCAAAGTTTTGAAAACAGGGATGACTACTATGCAGATAGACCGTTTGATCGGGGAGTTTATTGCAGATCATAAGGCAATTCCGTCCTTTCTGAATTATAATGGTTTCCCGTTCAACAGCTGCATCTCAGTTAATGATGTGGTCGTACATGGGTTTCCAAACGACATTCCATTAACGGACGGAGACCTGGTATCAGTAGATGTAGGTGTTTTTAAAAATGGTTTCCATGGGGATCATGCCTATACATTTCTATTAGGCGAAATTACCCCAGAGGTACTTAAACTGGTAAGAGTAACGAAAGAGTCCTTATACGAGGGTATAAAATATGCTACAGTAGGGAAGAGAATAGGTGATATTTCAAATGCTATTCAGGTGCATGCAGAAAAAGAAGGTTATGGTGTAGTGAGAGAACTAGTTGGTCATGGACTGGGAAGTGCGATGCACGAAGATCCTCAATTACCAAATTATGGACGTAAAGGCTCCGGTATGCTATTAAAAGAGAATCTTGTTCTGGCTATCGAACCTATGATTAATATGGGAACAAGAGATATTTATACAGATGAAGATGGCTGGACCATCCGCACCGATGACGGCTTACCATCAGTTCATTTCGAACACGATGTTTGTATCAAGAAAGGTCAGGCATTGGTACTCTCTGATTACACGCCTATTGAAGCGGCAGAAAAGGCTAACGCTAACCTCAATACTTCATATTACTAAATAATTAAATTTAATCAGGCCCATTCTAATTCTGGGTCTGATTAAATTTTGCCTGTTTCAACTGAAACATGTTTCCCTCCGGATCTTCTCCATCACAAAGCCAATAATCATAGCCGTCAAACGTTTTGATTTCGCGCATTTGAACATGCTGACTAATCAGATATGCCCTGATTTCATGAACATCCTGATTTATTTCAAACACAATCTTTGTGTTATTGTCAAATTTAAAAGCTGCCTTGGTTTTGCTAAGATATTCGTCTCCAATTTGATGGAGGCCAATCTTACAATTTCCGGATTCCAGAAGCGCCCATACGGAATGAAATTCTTCAACTATACTAAAGCCAAAGATGCTAGTGTAGAATGACTTTAAGGTATCGACGTTTTGAACGTAGAGTATAATTGTATCTAGATTAACCTTTATGTGCATTATCCTATCAAATTTGATAATAAAAAACTGCTCGGAATCTTCCGGACAAGATTTCGGAAATTATTAAAAAATACCCTAACCGTTCATCGTTATTCTGCGTCAGGCGTACGTAAGCTTATTTAAAATTCAGGTTGTATGAGGTTAAATTGTATTTAATTTAAAGTTAATCGAGTCTCGCTCTGGTCAGGTTAACATTTGCTGCACACTTTGTTCGCTGTTCCTTCGGACTTCCTTCGTTGTTCCTTCAATCGAAATCGAACAAAATACGAAGGGAGTATGCACAGGTTCTGAACCTGTACCTATCTAAACCTGGACTTGTATTTTCGTTAAAAGATACTTGAAGGCTTATTTTTAATGAAATAAACGGGAGACTCAGAAGATTACAAATCCATGCTTTTTGAAGCTGATAAGTCTGATAAATAATTTTTTTAATATTTCTTATATTTAGACCTTACGACAAGAGTAGATGAAGAGCCAGATTTTAAAGTTAGCATCCATTGCCAATGCCCCTACAAGAACTATAATAGGTTTAATGTCAGGAACTTCTCTGGATGGACTTGACATTGCGCTATGCCAATTTAAAGGCACAGGACCTGGTACCGTTTGCCGGCTTCTTGAATTTACTACCATCCCTTACACAGATGATTTCCGATCCAGAATCAAAGAGATTGCTTTCCAACCGTTAGCAGATCTTTGTAAACTGACAGTGCTAAATGCTGAAATTGGGACCTATACGGCAGAGTTGGTCCTTCAGGCGTTGAAAAGCTGGAACTTCCCGGTGACAGACGTCGATATAATAGCCAGTCATGGACAAACAATATTTCACGCTCCGAAATCTTTTCATTTGCAGAATTCCGCTCCGAACGCAACATTACAAATAGGTGATGCAGATCATATTGCCGTAAAAACCGGAATAATCACCCTCTCAGACTTCAGGCAGAAACACATAGCGGCTGGTGGGGAAGGAGCTCCACTGGTTTTCTACGGCGACAGCCTTTTGTTTACGGATCAGCAAGAAAACAGGATTCTCCTAAATATAGGAGGCATCTCCAATTTCACATGGCTGCCTTCCGGCGAAACCGATTTGACGGCTTTTTCTACTGATGTCGGACCAGGAAATACAATGATGGACCAGTATATTTCGAGCCAGTTTCCCGGCAAATCTTTTGATCAGGATGCAATTATTGCATCATCCGGAACAGTAAACGAGCAATTATTGAAAATATTAATGGCCGATCCGTTCTTCAAACTGGGCCTGCCCAGAACGACGGGGCCTGAATATTTTAATCTAAAATATTTGGAAGACGCGCTTCAAAAATGTGAAAAGCCAGTATGTTCACCAGCAGATATAATGGCTACATTATGTGCATTCTCTGCCAGAGTTATTGTACAAACTATTCAGCAATTGACTGGTGATATTCCTTATCAGATCTATGTAAGTGGTGGAGGAATGCACAATCCACTTCTGAATAAGATGATTAGTGAAGGGTTAAATCTGAATTTACAATCCACCCAGGAGTTGGGATTGAATCCCGATGCGAAGGAAGCCGTCTTATTTGCTTTACTTGCGAATGAATGTATAGCTGCGCCGCAGCAGGCCTTTAAATCGCGACCGGGTATCCCGGCGGTGACGATGGGCAAGATCAGTCTGCCAGACTAAATTAATTAAACCTAGACCAACAAAAATATAATGACCAGCAGAAGAGATTTTATAAGAAACACCAGTATTCTAGGCACGGCCTCCCTGACCATGGGTACCCTGGGACAAGCAATTGCCTTTCCCGCATTCAGTGGGGCAAAAGGTAAGATGAAATTAAAATTCCGCCCTTATACACTCCAGTTAAATCACGTATTTACCCTCGCAACCAGCTCCAGAAGCACAACCCCCGTTGTCCTCACTGAAATTGAGTATGAAGGACTTGTAGGTTATGGAGAAGCCTCAATGCCACCTTACTTGGGTGAGTCGCATGAAACTGTGCTTAAATTTTTAGGAAAAGTAGACTTGTCGAAATTTGATGATCCTTTTCAGCTGGAGGATATTCTGCACTACGTAGATCAGCTTGCGCCGGAAAACAAAGCGGCGAAAGCTTCTGTGGATATCGCACTCCATGATCTGATCGGTAAAATAATGCAGCAGCCCTGGTATAAAATATGGGGATATAATCCTGTAAATACACCGGTAACCTCTTTTACCATAGGAATAGATACAGCTGAAGTAGTCCGCCAGAAAGTAAAAGAAGCTGAGCCTTATAAATTACTTAAAGTAAAGCTCGGCAGGGACACTGATAAAATGATGATAGAAACTATCCGGGAAGTTACCGATAAGCCAATCTGCGTCGATATTAATCAGGGCTGGACAGATAGAAATTTCGCTTTAGATATGGCCGGGTGGTTAAAAGAAAAAGGTGTGGTATTTATAGAACAGGGTATGCCTAAAGAACGAATTGATGATAATGCATGGTTAACTGAAAATAGTCCCTTACCAACCTTTGGCGACGAGTCTGTGCAGCGCTTACCTGACGTGTTGAAGGCATATAAAGTTTATAGCGGAATTAATATTAAGCTGATGAAATCTACAGGAATGCGCGAAGCACATAAGATGCTTACTATGGCGCGGTCTTTGGGCATGAAAGTGATGATTGGTTGTATGACTGAAACCTCCTGTGCCATATCTGCGGCAGCACAGTTGGCACCAATGGCCGACTACGCCGACCTAGATGGTGCTCTTCTGATTGGAAATGATGTGTTTAAAGGCATGACAATTCAAGATGGTAAGGTTACCCTAAGTACGCTTCCAGGGATAGGAGTGAAATTGATTTGATAAAATAAAAAGATATATGCAGGAACATATTGTAATTATAGGTGGTGGCTTTGCCGGAATTAATATGGCAAAAGCACTGGGTAAGCATAAAGATTTTAAGGTTACACTAGTAGATAAGAACAATTACAATTTCTTTCCTCCGCTGATATACCAGGTAGCAACGGCATTTTTGGAACCTTCCAGTATCAGCTACCCGATCCGGAAAATTTTTCGTGGCAAAGGAAATCTGCATTTCCGTTATGCCAGACTTATCCGTGTAAACCCCGAAGCGAAACAGGTTGAGTTAAGCAATGGGATTCTAGATTACGATCACCTTGTTTTCGCAACTGGTGCTGAGACCAATTATTTTGGGATGGAGAACGTCCGCAAGAATGCAATCCCTATGAAAACGCTGAGCGATGCTATTCAGATGCGGAACAGAATGCTCACCAATTTTGAAGAAGCAGCCATTCATACGGACCCGGAGGAAATCCGTAAAAACCTAACCATCGTTATTGCAGGTGGAGGGCCTACAGGTGTGGAGATCTCGGGTATGTTCGCGGAGATGAGGTACTCAATTGTCAGAAAAGATTATCCGGAATTTAAAAATAATACAGGTGCTGAAATTTATCTGGTTGATGGGGGAGCTGCGCTTCTGAAACCGATGAGTAAAGATTCTCAAACCCACACTTACGAAGCGCTGACGAAATTAGGAGTTAAGGTAATTCTCAATAGCCATGTTAGTGATTATGTAGACGACCATGTCGTTTTCTCGGATGGGACTAAGATTGCAACCAGGAACCTGATCTGGGCAGCAGGTGTAAGTGCTATGATCTTTGAAGGGGTGCCAGCAGCAAGTTATGGAAGAGGAAAACGTTTAATCGTAAATGAGTTTCATGAGGTGGCCGGATTAAATCATGTATACGCAATTGGAGACACTTCTGGTATGACTGGCGATCCCGGATTTCCCGACATGCATCCACAAGTTGCCCAGGTAGCTATTCAGCAAGGTTTGAATCTGGCCGGAAATTTCGCTAAAAAATTCTCTGGAAAGCCGCCTGTCGCTTTCCGTTACCACGATAAGGGCAGTATGGCTATCATTGGTAGAAATAAAGCTGTGGTCGATTTACCAAAGCCTAAACTACATTTGAGTGGATTTATCGCCTGGCTTGCCTGGTTGTTCATTCATTTACTGTCACTAATCTCGTACCGGAACCGTTTGAATACACTTTACAATTGGACAGTCGCGTATTTTTCGCGCGATCAGAGTCTTCGGATGATTATCAGACCAATGGACGAAACAAATAAAACACCTGCAGAAGATAAAATTGACGTTTAAAAAGCACGAATTGGGCCTTTTTTAAATATTTTCGCGTTTATTTAAGATTATGATAACCCTAAAAGAGCTTTTTCTGAAAAATAATGCACAGACCTCAACCAGTCCTAATATGCTGGAAATTGAATCTGCATCTGGTATTTACCTATATGATACGCAGGGAAAGCGATATATGGATTTGGTGTCGGGGTTTGCAGTAAGCAATATCGGGCATCGGCATCCGCATGTGATTGACGCGATTAAAGCACAGCTGGATAAATTTCTGCACCTCACTGTTTATGGAGAATACGTACAGTCGCCGATGGTTAGGTTTGCAGAAAAGCTGATCAGCGTTTTACCTGCAAGTCTCAACAACGTGTATTTTGTAAATTCGGGTGCTGAGGCTACAGAAGGGGCATTAAAATTAGCTAAACGTTTTACAGGCAGAACCGGCATCATTAGTTGCTATCAGAGTTATCATGGCAGCACCCATGGTGCTTTAAGTGTAATGGGAAATGAGCAGTATAAACAAAAGTATCGTCCGTTATTGCCTGACGTCAGTTTTATTCATTTCAATGAAACAAGCGAACTGGATAGAATTACGGAAACCACTGCTGCAGTAATTATTGAGACTGTACAGGGAGAAGCAGGCATTCGTGTTGCATCCAATGATTATATGCTGGCACTTCGTGCCCGTTGCAACGAAACTGGAACGCTCTTGATCATGGACGAAATTCAGGCTGCATTCGGCCGTACCGGGAAACTATTTGCTTTCGAGAATTATGGAATTGAACCAGATATTCTACTACTGGCAAAAGCGCTAGGTGGCGGAATGCCAATTGGTGCATTCATTGCCAACCGCGACGTAATGGGCGCATTGAAAGAAAATCCGATACTCGGACATATCACTACATTCGGCGGACATCCGGTGTCGTGTGTCGCCGGACTTGCGAGTCTGGAAGTGATCCTGAACGAAGATCTAGTGAAGGACGTAAACAAAAAAGGCGAGCTATTCCGTTCCCTATTAATTCACCCTTTAATTAAGGAAATTAGGGGTAAGGGACTAATGCTAAGTATTCAACTGGATAATTTTCAGCAAGTTGAAGCGATTAGTAAGTACTGTGCAGGACAAGGGTTAATTATAGACTGGTTCCTGCACTGCGAAACTGCAATGAGAATAGCTCCACCGTTAATTATAACTGAAGAACAAATTCAGGATGCCTGTAAGATAATTCTCACAGCTCTGGACTCATTTCAGGAAGCTAACTGAAAGTAAACCTTATCTATCAGGTCTCCAGCAGTAAATGGTTTTGACAAGAAGTCATCAGGCCCAAAATCCTGATGATTTATTTGTTCCTGACCTGTTACACCACTAATCAGAATTACCGGAATGTGCTGCAATGCGCTATCTTCTTTGATTGCTCTGCATATTTGCCTTCCATCTACGCCATCTAGTATAATATCCATAAGTACGAGGTCTGGTTTTTCTCTGCGGATTTCATCCAGTGCGGACTTCCCGGACGCGAATACTTTTAGATCCCAGTCTACGAAATCAAGTACGGTCTGCAGTGCATGTAAGATTTCCTGGTCATCATCAATAATGAGAATTTTCTTTGTTAATTGCATATAATTAGGTTAAAGCTTTAGCATATGAATTCCGTTCCATAACGGTTTTTATGGTTTCAGAACAAACGTTCGGGCTAATTGTTGTTGAATAACCAATTAATTTTACCTTAATTTATTGCACTTCATGCAGGACATACGCTGGATCCTTATACTTGAAATCTTTTATTCATTTATTATTATTTTAACCTGCCTGCGTATTATTTACGATACCCGGTCTACGATTAAAACGCTCGCTTATCTGATGCTGACAGTATTTCTGCCTGTCATCGGCGTTGTGATTTATTTCTCTATCGGTACAAATTACCGGAAACGGAAACTCTATAGTAAAAAGATAACAAAAGATGAACGTATTCAGCGCATGATCGGACAGCGCTTGTATCTCGAGTCGAAAAAAGTCTGGGATACCGTTCCACACGAAATGGCAAGATTTCAAAAGCTTGCAAGGCTTTTACTTAAGGATGGATTGAGCTTACTGAGCGGTCATAATAAAGTGGAGGTTTTGCTAAATGGTGAACAAAAGTTCCCGGCTGTTTTACAGGCAATGAAAGATGCTAAACATCACATACATATCGAATATTATATTTTCGAAGATGACGATATTGGAAATGCGATAAAAGAAGTATTAATTGAAAAAGCGAAAGCCGGTATACAGGTTCGTTTTATATACGATGACTTCGGCAGTCGTAGTATACGTAAGAAACTCGTTCCCGAGCTGCGGGCGGCAGGAGTGGAGGCTTACCCTTTTTATAATATTTTGTTTATTGCGCTAGCCAACCGGTTGAATTACAGGAACCACAGAAAAATTATTATTATCGACGGATGTATCGCTTTTACCGGAGGAATAAATGTTAGTGACCGATATCAGAATTTGGCTCAAAGCTCAAACGACCTGTATTGGAGAGATACTCATGTAAAAATCACTGGCCCGGGGACATATTATCTGCAGTATTTATTTATATGCGATTGGAACTTCTGTGCTGAACAAGAGCTCATACCGCAAGAGGAATTTTTCTGTGATTGGGAAACTAAATATGGCGAAGCCATTGTACAGATCGCTGCAAGCGGACCAGATTCTGATAACCCTACCATTCTATATTCCCAAATCCAGGCAATAGGTATGGCCGAGCAGGAAATTTTAATCACTACTCCCTATTTTATACCAGGCGAGAGTTTACTGGATGCGTTGATTGTTGCGTCTCTAAGCGGTGTAAAAGTAAGGATACTCGTACCAGGGAAGTCAGATTCCATTGTAGTTGCGGCGGCGGCAAGATCCTATTACGGAGAACTGCTGGAAGCTGGAGTAGAAATTTACCAGTACAGGAAAGGTTTTATCCATGCAAAAACAATGGTTATTGATGAACAATTGTCCGTTATAGGAACTGCAAATATGGATAACAGGAGTTATGAATTGAATTTTGAAGTGAATGCTGTAATTTATGACCAGCAGACCGCCAGACAAATGACAACCGTATTCGAAAGGGATCTCGAGGACGCCGAAAGAATTAAGGCTTCAGACTGGAAGAAAAGGCCGTTATATAAGCAGTTGCCCGAAAAACTATGTCGCTTATTTTCACCCTTATTGTAGCACGCTAACGACCGGCGAGATATTCCTCAATTTCAGCGGGAATAATACTGCCGGTATGTTGAACAGCAAGTTTAAGTTGTTCGGGGCTCACCTCGAATTTACTCGCCCAGTATTCAATTTCATAATACTCGTTCATATTAATTACTTTTCGGTCTGGAACCTGAAACGCAGATTCATCTTCCATATGTTTTCTCAAGATCATATCATTATTTTGTATGATTATAACAATACTTATGCCTAAATCTGCTATTCAGGGATAGGGTGGCTATATTTGCCCTATGTCAGCTATCTTTTTGCGCTACTTGAATTCTAAAAAATATGCGTTTACCGCACTGTTTTTTTGCTTTTTGCTTTGTTCTTCCTGTGCTGTTCGTCACCATACTACAGCTAAACAACTACAGCAGCCTGACATTTCAGCGCTTAGATATATCGGTAAATCTGTCATTCCCAACGCTTTCGAATTTAGCAAAACTACAGTAGGGGGTTTATCCGGCATTGATTATGATCCGTATACTGACATTTATTATATGCTGTCAGATGATCGCTCCTCAATTAATCCTGCCAGGTTTTATACTGCAAAGATTAAACTCGCGGATACCGGTATTGCTGATATAAAGTTCAACAGCGTCCATTTCTTAAAACAGAAAGATGGGCGAATTTATCCTGGTGCTAAAGAAAATATTCATAAAGCAACTGACCCGGAGGCAATCCGTTTTAGCCCTGTTCACCAAAATATTGTCTGGAGCAGTGAAGGCGAACGGATTGTTGATCGCAGAGATACTGTCCTGGTAGACCCGACAATTATATTCAGCAATCTTAAAGGAAAGTTTCTGAATTCTGTACCATTGCCCGATAACCTGCGGATGCAAGTCAAAGAATCTGGGCCAAGACGTAATGGCGTCCTGGAAGGGTTGAGTTACGCGAATAATTTTAAGGAACTTTATGCAAGTATGGAAGAACCTCTTTATCAGGATGGTCCACAGTCAGCTTTTGCTCCAAACGGTGCCTTGGTCAGAATATTCCGTTTTGATCTGGAGGGAAAGCGGCCTACAGGTGAGTTTGCTTATGAGCTGGATCCAATAGCTCACAAGCCCAAAACTGAAAACGCTGACTATAATAATGGTATTCCGGATATCTTATGGATAGGCGAACAGAAGTTTCTAGTTACAGAGAGATCCTATACTTCAGACCATCGCGGGACTACGATAAAAATATTCCTGGCTGATTTTTCTACTGCAGAAGATATTAAAGATATACCCTCACTGATCAAATATCCGCAGGTAAAGAAGGTAAGTAAAAAATTATTGTTAAATCTCGACGACCTTGGGATGTATATAGATAATGTAGAAGGAGCAACCCTGGGTCCGGTATTAAACAACGGAAATCGTTCGCTAATTTTAATTGCAGATAATAACTTTAGCAAAAAACAGCAGGCCCAGGTCATTCTTTTTGAAATTATTCCGTGAAGAGTTCGAGTTGATCAGGGTCGGGATAACCAGGTTTAGTACGGTTATCATCAAACCTGCTGATCGATAAACCAAGTAAACGTACACTCATATCGACTGTAGCTACGCTATTTAAAAGTTTCCCCGCGCAGTTCATAATCTGGTTATAACCAGCAATAGGTTTGGAAAATGATTCACTTCGGGTAATTTGGGTAAAATCTGCATATTTGACTTTTAAGGTCAGCGTTTTTCCTTTCAGCTTTTTGCTTTCAAGCCTTTCAGTTACTTTTTGCGCAAGATATCCCAGCTCTGTCATCATTTCTTCCACATCTTCCAGATCTTTACTAAAAGTATCTTCTGCGCCCAGCGACTTAGTATCCCTATCCGGTCTTACACTTCGCTCATCAACCCCCCGAACAATATTATAATAAAAGGAACCAACCTTTCCAAATTTGAGATTCAACTCTTTCTCAGATAATTTTTTCAGATCAGCACCAGTATAAAAACCCATTTTTTTCATTTTATCAGCAGTCACTTTACCAACTCCAAAGAACTTCTCTACAGGAAGCCGCTCCATAAACCGCTCTATTTTAGACGGACCTATAAAAGTTAATCCATCTGGCTTATTCATATCGGAAGCAATCTTCGCGATAAATTTATTACTGGAAACACCGGCAGAAGCAGTAAGGTTTAGTTCTTCACGAATCGCATCTTTGATTTCTTGGGCAATAGTGAGCGCTGAGCCGATTCCTAATTTATCGGCAGTGACGTCCAGGTAGGCCTCATCTAAGGAAAGCGGTTCGATTAAATCTGTATATCTGGAGAATATAGCTCTTATTTGTCTGGACACAGTTTGGTAGGCATCAAACCTCGGCCTGACGAAAATAGCGGTTGGACATAATTGTATTGCCCGGATAGAGGACATGGCTGAGTGAATACCAAATTTCCTCGCTTCGTAGCTTGCTGTGGCGACAACACCCCGTCCGGTCGGAGAACCGCCGACTACGATCGGCTTACCCCGGTATTCCGGAAAATCTCTTTGTTCCACAGCTGCATAAAATGCATCCATATCGATATGAATTATTTTACGTTTCATGCTTGCAGATAGTTTAATGTCATATTAATTGATAAAGACAAATATCCCAAATTCCGGCGTGTAAATTGTCATTGCACATCTATATATTTGAAGCATTAATTCTATATTCCTATGCAGGAAAAACAAGTCTTTCAAACCGATAAAAAGAACAGGTGGTTAACCTTTCAATGGGTGACAAGAAGTCTGATCATCATTTTTATCATCGCATCTGTTTGCGTCGCTCTCACCTTGTTTTCAAGTGATTATCCAGCTCTGCCGGTAATCAACACAACAACTAAACTAAATTCCAAACAGCTGGAACAGTTGAAGAAATCTACGGTATACAAAGAATTCAGTATTTCTAAACGTAAACTGCTCCAGATTCAAAAAGATCAGCATTTACATCACCTGAGACACCCGAATAACAAGGCGCGCATCAATGCTGGTTTTTATGTAAACTGGGATCCGCAGTCGCTGACTGACCTGAAGGATAAAATTAAATATTTGGATATGGTGGTTACAGAATCATTCTTTATCAAAAATGGTGCTGATACGCTGGTCGATCAGGTCGATACCGATGCGATGAAGATTATTCTAAAACATAAAAAAACTGCTATTGCGATGGTCTCTAATTTTAGCGGAAATCAGTTTGATGGAGATGCAATTCATAAGTTGCTGCAGGATAAATATTTACAAAATCGTTTTATTGATAATCTGATCATTTCTCTTCAGAAATACGGCTTTAAAGGGGTGAATATAGATTTCGAGGAAATTAAAGAAGCATCTGATGTTCCTTTAGCAGAGTTTCAGCGGAATCTTTATGAAAAGCTGCACGCAAAAAACCTCCTGGTTACACAGGATATATCACCCGAGAACGATGATTATAATCTGAAAGTGCTGGAAAAGTATAATGACTACATTTTCGTGATGGCCTATGATCAGCATACTGAAAGTAGTAATGCCGGATATATTTCGCATCAGAGCTGGGTTGAGGAACAACTGGATAAGATATGTGAAAGAATTTCTGCCGATAAAGTAATCCTTGCGCTTGCATGTTACGGTTATGACTGGCCCGATCAGAATACCGGAAAAACAATTACCTATCAACAGGCTATCGCTACTGCCAACAGATACAAAAGCAAAATCACTTATAACAAAGAATCTTCGAATCTTAATTTCGACTATACAGATGAATCTAACATTCATCATCAGGTATTTTTTACGGATGCTGCAACAAATTTTAACCTGATCAGAAGAGCTGACGATTGGGGTTTGGCTGGCGTCGGTATCTGGCGTATGGGTGCAGAAGATCCAAGGTTGTGGAATTTTATTGGCAAGAACCTAAGCCTGGATTCAATTCGGAAAAGTGGTGTCGACCTGAAAAATTTCACTCATATCGGTTTAAATGATAGAATTGATTATTCCGGAGACGGAGAGGTCCTTGATCTGGTCTCTGTTCCAAAGGAAGGGAAAGTATCCATCAATATAGATACCCTGAATTATCTCATCAGCGATCAGCAGTATGTTGTACTTCCAACTAAATATAGTATCAGAAGATATGGTAGTGCAGATAAAAAAATCGTACTTACTTTTGATGATGGTCCGGACCCTGTCTATACACCACAAATTCTTTCTATTCTGCAAAAGGAAAAAGTTCCGGCAAGCTTCTTTGTGGTAGGCATAATGGCAGAACAGAATATGGGCTTGCTTTTAAGAGAGTATCAATTAGGGTATGAGATTGGTAATCATACATTTTTTCATCCTGATATGTCAAAGGTGGGAAAGGAAAGGGTAAATTTCGAGTTGAATGCAACCCGCAAACTCATCGAGTCTGTAACCGGACACAGTACTATTTTATTCCGTCCGCCCTATAATGCAGATGCAGAACCTTCAACTTCTGCTGAAATTCTTCCGGTTGCACAGAGCCGGGAACAGAACTATATTAATATCGGAGAATCAATTGATCCAAATGACTGGAAACCAGGGATAACGGCCGATCAAATTTACAATGCTGTTGTTAAACAATCTGCAATGGGTAATGTACTTCTCTTGCATGACGCAGGCGGAAACAGACAGGCGACGGTGGAAGCACTTCCTAGAATTATAAAATATTTTCGGTCTAAGGGTTATCAATTTGTCACGATTGGAAACCTGATTGGCAAAACAAGAGCAGAGCTTATGCCTGCTGTAAACGCAGATGAAAATGCATTTATCAGTTCGGGCGATACAGTGTTCCTGAAAGTGTTCTCTTATGGAACGCTGTTCCTAAACTATATTTTTATCTTAGCTATCATCCTGGCTATGCTGAGAAGCATTTTTATTGCAATTATGGCCATTCGTCAGCGCCGCCTTAGCAAAAAGGAAACAGGTTTATTGCTTCAGAATCCTCAGTTACCCGTCAGTATTATTATACCAGCTTTTAATGAAGAGGTTACTGTTGTAAATACGATAAGCAGTTTGCTGAGATCTGATTATCCTTTTGCTGAATTCATCTTTGTGGATGACGGTTCTACAGACAAAACTTTTGAAATTGTGCAGCGTCATTTTGGTAATCATGAAAGGATTAAATTATACAGCAAACCAAATGGCGGAAAAGCATCAGCTTTAAACTATGGTATTCTAAAGGCATCTGCGGACTTTGTAATTTGTATCGACGCCGACACGCAACTCAAGACCGATGCAATTAAAGAGCTGATGCGTTATTTTTATGAAGAAGAAATTGCTGCAGTGGCTGGATCTGTTAAAGTCGGAAATAAGGTTAACTTGATAACTAACTGGCAGTCTATAGAATATATAACAGCTCAAAACATGGATAGAAGGGCTTTTGATTTGTTGAACACGATTACAGTGGTGCCTGGTGCGATCGGTGCATTTCGTAAAAAAGTGATTAGCGAGGTCGGTGGATTTACTACTGATACTTTAGCAGAAGACTGCGATCTGACTATGCGTATTTTGCGTGCGGGTTATACGGTCCGTAACTGTGATGCGGCAATTGCCTATACAGAAGCTCCCGAAACCGTAAATATGTTATTAAAACAACGCTTAAGATGGAGTTTCGGTGTCATGCAGAGTTTCTGGAAAAACAAAGATACTTTGCTGAATAAAAAGTATGGGTACTTTGGATTAGTGGGGATGCCTAACATTCTGATCTATCAAATAATTTTACCCTTGTTTTCACCATTAGCCGATTTCTTTATGGTTCTATCCATGGTAACAGGTCTGTTCTCTTTATCTTCAGTACATGCGCTGACCTGGGAAGGGGTGGGCAGTCTGTTGAGTTTAAATAATGGCTTCGGACAGGTATTCTTCTACTACTGTATTTTTATTCTGGTAGATCTTCTTTTTGCTGCAATAGCGCTAAGAATGGAGAAAGAATCTTATAAAAAATTGATCTATATAATTCCTCAGCGATTTTATTGGCGGCAGTTGATGTATATCGTTTTATTCAGGTCTTTAAGGAAAGCTTTAAAGGGTGAGCTCGAAAGTTGGGGTGTATTGAAAAGAACAGGCAGTGTTAAGGAACAAAATGCTTAATTTTGTAAATCAGCTACGGATTAATGGTCTGTAGCTGATTTTAAATTTTTATAATCTAATGACTGAAAATAACAGTAAACCAAAATTCGAGGATTTTATCACTTTCTACGAGAAAGCTGTACTTCCGCTTCAAAAGGAGAATATCGGACTAATCAGGTTAGACGGACAACTGAAAGGTGACACCCGGGTAACATTTGCTTATTTTGATTATGAGGGTAAAACCTGGAGAGTCAACGCTGATACACATGTTGACAGACTTAAAATTGCTTACGATGAGTTTGTAAAAGGCAATGATCCTTTCGTGATTAAATATTTGAGAGACAACCGCAAAGCTTACCTGGGAATTAAAGGTCAACCGGTTAGAAACGCCAAATTATATATCTACGCTTAAGCCAGATTGATCTGGATAGCTGTTACAGCTTAAATTAGCTTACCTAAAAACGGGCCTGCTCCAATGGAACAGGCCCGTTTGTTATTTAATTATTTTTTGTTTCTCCTTTTGAGTTCCAGTACCGTTATTTCAGGCCAGATTCCAATTCTTCCCGAGAAGCCGATGAATCCAAAACCCCTGTTTATATAAAGTTTACGACCATTTTCTTCTTTCAAACCAGCCCAGTGTGCATATCTGTATTTAACAGGGCTCCATTTGATACCAAAGGCTTCCAGACCAAATTGCATTCCATGTGTATGGCCGGACAGCGTAAGATGAACAATCGGATAGCTTTTTTTTACTTGTGTTTCCCAATGGCTGGGATCGTGAGAGAGTAAGATCTTAAAGGCTTGCTCAGGTACATGCTGAAAGGTTTTTGCCAAATCTCCACGTTCACCAAAACCGACCCCCCAGTTCTCTACGCCACCAAGAATCAATTGTTCATCTTGATTTTTAATGGCCACATGCCTGTCCAAGAGTAATTCAAAGCCTAAGTGGCGGTGGGCTTCTTTTAGTTCCTGCAGGTTCTGTGTCTTTTCTTCTGGTGTAGGCCAGCTGATATAATCTCCATAGTCATGGTTCCCTAAAATTGAATATTGACCGTAAGGTGCCTTAATTTTTGAAAATTCAGGAATCCAGGGTTTAATCTCCTCAGCTTTATTATTAACCAGATCTCCTGTAAAAACAAACAGGTCTGCATGTTGTGCATTGATTAAGCTAATACCTCTTTTTACTGCGGTTTTATTTTTAAAACTTCCGGCATGTACATCTGAAATCTGTACAATTTTAAAGCCATCGAAAAGTGGAGGTAAATCATCAAATTCAAGTGTGACTTTTTTAACCGTGTACCGATATTTTCCGATAATCATCCCATATAAAAACAGCAATACGGTGAGCACGAAAATTACAGCTGAAAATAAGGTCCAGTTATAACTTCTGGGTTGGGAGACAATCGTACTATAAAGATCTCCGGGAATAAGAAACAAGATCGTAACCAGTTCGGCAACAACTAAAATGAGCAGGGCATGCGCCGCATAAAGCAATAATTTGCCTTCCGCATTCTTGTGTCTCCTGCTAATTGCTAATCCAAAACCGGCAAAGATTGCCACCGTCAGTACCCAGAAAAAATGCGGAATGCCATTGGATGGAAAAAGAGTATGGAGAGCACTATAGATATAACTGCTGGTCGCAAGCAAGACAAAGGCAAGGATCAACAAGGGTAAAACGGGAATTCTTTTTTTCATCAGCGTTATTAGATTGCTTATTTAACGCATAATTACGTGAATTATATCCAATTTGTTTGCCTTATGAAATTGATTACGATTGGCTGACCAAAAGTCTGGTCTTATTTTGAAACCTGAAAAACAGCATAAAAGAGGCCGCAAGCAACCCAATTGTAAGTCCGTACCAGATTCCATTTACGCCCATCCCCAATCTAATCCCAAGTAAATAACCTAGTGGAATACCAATTACCCAATAAGCTACAAAGGTTATGAGGGTTGGCACATTGACATCTCCAATACCACGCAGCACCCCCAGTCCAACAACCTGTGTTCCATCAAAGAGCTGGAAGAATCCGGCAATAATTAATAACTGGGCAGCAATTTGTATAACGGCGTTATCATTGGTATAAATATTAGGTAAAAGGGTATTACCAAATATAAATACTAAAGCTGTAAGAGACATAAATGCAATAATCACATGGTAACTCGCGATGGCGGATAGACGCAGGTCAAGAAAATTATTTTTACCGAAGTTATTACCGGTTTTTATAGTGGCAGCAGATGCTATACCACTGGCCAGCATATAAGTTACAGATGCCAGGTTAATAGCTACCTGATGGGCAGCTTGTTCTATTGCACCTATCGTACCAATCAGAATGGCGGCTCCGCTGAAGGCACTGATCTCAAATGAATACTGCAGGGCAACAGGTGCGCCGATCTTGAATATTTTAAGGCACCTGACTTTGTCTATAAAACTGATTTTAAACGACCGCAGGTAAACTTTGAAATTCGCAGAACGGAAAACATAGATAGTCATTACCAAAGCCATGAGTATACGGTCTATCAGTGTGCTTAATCCAACTCCTTTCACGCCCATCGGCGCTATGCCAAACATTCCTTTTACGAAGATTACACCGAGTATGATATTAATCAGATTACCCCATATGGAAATAAACATAGCCTGTTTGGTAAAACCAAGTCCTTCTGTAAACTGCTTGAAAGTCTGAAAGATCATTAGTGGTATAATTGATACGGCAAGATATCCCAGATAAGGTTTGGCATAAGCAACAACTTCCGGCGATTGTCCGATATGGTCAATAGCTAGCAATGTTCCGAAATGCACAAAAAGATAGAGCACAATACTTGCAGCGATATTAATAATCAAGCTGTTAGATAACAACCTGCCGCATTCCCCATGATTTTTTCTTCCATTTTCCTGTGCAATCAGCGGTGTAAGGCCATAGGCGATACCCATGCCTAAGACCAGGATCAGCATAAATAAACTATTAACCAGCGAAACTGCTGCTAATTGGATTGTTCCGGCGAAATGACCAACAATCACACTGTCAGCCAGATGTACCAGGGTGTGCCCTAATTGTGAAACAACTATGGGCAGCGCTAAACGAAGGTTGTCTTTATAATATGGTTTGTATTTTGAGTAGAAAGCACTGAACATAATCTTGGGATAATTTGCAAATTTAAGGCTATTTTACCGATGTAAGGGTAAAATATTCTTCTTTCTCCGAAGTGTGCGGCTGAATAAGTTCTGCCAGAATCAGATTGACTAGTATTTTTTGTGCTTTTTTATGTGAACTTCTGGTCAGCTTGCAGAATTCTTTGAGTGTGATCCGGCCTTGTTTATCGAGATATCCAAAAAGCTTTCGCTCCAGATCGGAATAACTGATTGTGATTCCCTGTTGGTTTTGCCGTTGTTTTATCACCTCAATCATCACCTTGCTTGCCAGAACACTTTTATCTTTTACCCGGTAATAGACCCACCATTCTTTTTTATCATCCAGTGCATAATGCGGTTTAGAGTCGCTTTCGTGAATAGTTGCGGCAAGAACAAGTTTCTCATCAATATAGATTTCCTCAAATTCTGGCTCAATAGCCGGGCGGCAATACTGATGCGCGGATCTGGTGATCATATATCTTTCCTCATCTTCTGATTTGACACCCTTAATGGTTCCGTCATCTGCAACGCCGATTAGTAAAGTACCACCTTTATTATTTGCAAATGCCACCAGACTTTTGGCTATTTTTTCTTTATTACTAATCGTTTTTTTAAAGTCCAGCGTTGTACCTTCTCCTTGTAAAATTAGTTTCCTGATGTTCATCTTGTATCCTGAATATAAACACTAATAAGCGACCTGACCTTTTTCTCCCTGATGCAAATTTCTGATATAGACTTCATTCATAACTGTAGCACAGATTTCACCTTCCTTGTTTTTAATTTCCATAGGGTAGGCTTTGACAAATTTTCCCGGGCCATCAAGATGATGGATCGCATCTACGATCATCTCATCTGTGATATGAATAGAAAAATATAAGGATTTTCTACCGGGTTTGACGTACTGAATGCTGGCACTTTTTAACCATACTCTAACTTTATAACCTTTACGCTGCAACAGCTGATCAAATAATAAGGCATAAAAAGGATCCGTAGCAGCGTATATTGTGCCGCCAAAGATTGATCCGTTATAATTTTTGTTCAGGATACTTTTAGCAATTTTAATATCTGCCCCCCTGAAACCCGCATGAAATTTTCTTACCCATATTCTCTGAAACAAAAGAGGGGGATAAAAACGCATAACCCATTTTAAGGTATTCTCTGATACTATCATTTTATATATTCTTCACCTGCCTGAAGCTATTTCAACAGCTGGTATCGCTAATTTATAGAAATCTTGTTTTAAACCTTCGATATTTTCTGCGTTTACGAATTTGACGGTAATATATTACGCTACAAAGATATTCCAGCGTTTGGCGCAAGCCATTTATTGATTTGTGAGCTGAGTTTTTCGGTTTTAAGCCTAAAAACTTAACTTTGGATATAATACTGAGAAAAATGTTTAGAGATAAGGTTGTTGCCGCTTACAAGCAGATCCAGGATGATATATGCAAGGGTTTATCCCAGGCAGATGGTCGTGTGGAGTATGAAGAAGAAATTTGGACACGTGAAGGTGGAGGAGGGGGACGCACCCGGATCTTTCAGAATGGAAATGTTATAGAAAAGGGCGGCGTAAACTTTTCTGCTGTACATGGAAATTTACCTGAAGCGGTAAAAAACTCATTTAAAGTCGATTCTGACGAGTTTTTCGCAGCTGGTGTATCCATAGTTATCCATCCGTCGAATCCTTTTGTGCCTATCATACACCTCAATATCCGTTATTTTGAAATGGATGCTCAAACGCGTTGGTTTGGTGGCGGAATAGATCTTACACCTCATTACGTATTTGATGAGGATGTACATTTCTTTCACAAACTATTAAAAGACACCTGTGACCAGTTCGATGCTTCTTTTTATCCAAAGTTCAAAAAAAGGGCCGATGATTACTTCTTTATTCGCCACAGGGAGGAAACCAGAGGAGTTGGCGGAATTTTTTACGACAGGTTGCAGCCGGAGAATACAGGTCTGGACTGGGATCAGCTTTTTGAATTCTCGATCGCAGTAGGTGAATCTTTTCTGCCTGCTTACACCGCTTTGATTGAGCGGAATAAAAATAAAACTTTTACACCTGAGAACCAGGAGTGGCAATACCTGCGCAGAAGCAGATATGCCGAATTTAATCTGGTTTACGACTCCGGTACAAAGTTCGGTTTGGAGACTAATGGAAGGATAGAATCTATCCTAATGAGCTTACCTCCAATGGCTAAATGGACCTATAATTATAAACCCTCAGAAAACAGCCCAGAGGCTGCAACTCAGGCACGGTTAATAAAAGGGATAGACTGGGCTTAATTTTTTTAAAGAATACGCTTAAACAGCAATATTTTCCTAAATTCGCAAGGTTATAACATTACCTTATTTAAATCGTTCTTAACGAACATTACTATTTTATGGCAGAAGATTTAGAAAATCAGGAAAACGATAAAATTATCAAGATTGATATAGACGAGCAGATGAAGTCTGCTTACATCGATTATTCGATGTCGGTTATTGTATCAAGAGCGTTACCTGATGTACGAGACGGATTGAAACCGGTACACAGACGTGTACTTTACGGTATGCTTGATTTAGGTCTGGCCAATAACAGGCCTTACAAGAAATCAGCCCGTATTGTCGGTGAAGTACTCGGTAAATATCACCCGCATGGTGATTCATCTGTATATATGACTATGGTGAGGATGGCTCAACCATGGAGTCTGCGTTACTTACTTGTCGAAGGACAGGGTAACTACGGTTCTGTCGATGGTGATTCTCCTGCAGCAATGCGTTACACTGAGGCGAGATTTCAGAAAATGGCTGAAGATATGCTTGCTGATATCAATAAGGATACAGTAGATTTTCAGCTTAACTTTGATGATTCCCTCCAGGAACCGACGGTATTGCCAGCAAAAGTTCCAAATTTACTGATCAACGGTTCTTCGGGTATTGCAGTTGGTATGGCAACAAATATGCCGCCACACAATATTACGGAAGTAATTAATGCGACTATCGCTTATATCGATAATCACGATATTACTATTCCAGAACTAATGAAGCATGTAAAAGGTCCTGATTTCCCAACCGGTGCCATTATTTATGGTTACAGTGGTGTTCAGGATGCTTTCGAAACTGGTCGCGGACGTGTTGTAATGCGTGCTAAGGCAGAAATCGAAACACATAAAGACCGCGAAACTATTATTGTAACTGAAATACCTTATCAGGTAAATAAAGCAATGATGATTGAGCGTACTGCTGAATTGGTTGGTGAGAAAAAAATTGAAGGTATTTCCAATATTAAGGATGAATCCAATAAGGATGGTATCCGTATAGTTTACGAAATTAAAAGGGATGCGAATGCTTCGATTGTATTAAATAATCTGTTCAAGCAAACTGCACTACAAACTTCTTTCAGTGTAAATAACATTGCCCTTGTTAATGGCAGACCGCAGTTATTAAATCTAAAGGATTTAATCAGACATTTCGTTGAGCACAGGCATGATGTAATTATCAGAAGAACAAAGTTTGAATTAAATGAAGCACAGAAACGTGCACATATCCTGGAAGGCTTATTAATCGCGCTGGATCATCTTGACGAAGTTATTAAACTGATCAGGGCTTCCACAACTCCTGAAGAGGCGCGTTTAGGCTTAATGGAGCAGTTCGGATTAAGTGACCTTCAGGCCAGAGCTATTTTAGATATGACCTTGCGTCGTCTGACAGGTCTGGAAAGAGATAAGATCAAAGATGAATACAATGAGTTAATGAAAACCATCGAATACCTGCAATCTATTCTGGCTGACGAAAGCCTGAGAATGCAGATCATTAAAGATGAGCTGGCTGAGATGATGGATAAATATGGTGACGAGCGCAGAACCCATATTGTACATTCAGCTGAAGATATGAGCATGGAAGATTTTATAGAGGACGAAGAAGTTGTCATTACTATCTCTCATGAAGGTTATATCAAACGTACTCCAGCTACTGAATACCGTACGCAGGCCAGAGGCGGTAAAGGCTCAAAAGGAAGTGATTCAAGAAATGAAGATTTCATTGAGCACCTGCTCATTGCTTCAAACCATAACTACATGTTATTCTTTACTGAATCAGGACGTTGTTTCTGGTTAAGGGTTTACGAAATACCAGAAGGTTCGAGGTTAAGTAAAGGAAGAGCGATCCAGAACATTATTAATATTCCTAAAGAAGAAAAGATCAAAGCCTACATTAAGGTGAAAAATCTGAAAGACCAGGAATATCTGGAGAACAACTATATTATTATGTGTACCAAGAAAGGTACCATCAAGAAAACTTCACTAGAGGCTTATTCAAGACCAAGGGTAAATGGTATTAATGCTATTAATATCAACGAAGGTGACCAGTTACTGGAAGCAAGTCTGACAAGCGGTTCAAGTGAGATTGTAATGGCTTTACGTTCGGGTCGCGCGATCAGATTTAACGAAAGTACTGTCCGTCCGATGGGAAGAACTGCTACAGGTGTAAGAGGTGTAACTTTAGGTCATGCTAATGATGAAGTTGTGGGTATGATTGCTGTTGACGATCCTGAAGCTACAGTAATGGTTGTATCTGAAAAAGGTTACGGAAAACGTACTGATATTGAAGACTATAGAGTAACTAACCGTGGCGGTAAGGGTGTTAAAACCATTACGATCACCGAGAAAACAGGAGACTTAATTGCAATTAAGAGCGTTACAGATAATGATGACCTGATGATTATCAACAAGTCTGGTATCGTTATCCGTATTGTACTAAGTCAACTTAGGGTTATCGGAAGAGCTACTCAAGGTGTACGTCTGATCAATTTAAAAGGTAATGATGCAATTGCTTCAGTTGCCAAAATTGAGCATGAAGATGATCCGGAAGAGGAAGTAGAACCAATTTTAGACAGCGCTATAGTTACTGATGAGACGGCTGTAGAAAATGAGGTTCCAGAATTAGAGAAAGAAGAAGAAGATGAGCAGGAGGGAGATTCTGACGAAGAAACTTCAGAAGAGGATGAAGACTAATTATTTTTTTAAACCATAAATTACAGACCTGCATGGATCTCTCTAAAACAAATAAGGGGCCATGCGGGTTTTTGTATTAAATTAAAAACAATAGACTAATATGAAAAAAGTACTTTTAAGTGTATTATTGGTAGGTGCAGCAACCTATGCGAATGCTCAAAAGGGTGAAGTTTCTAAGGCGAAAAATGCATGGGGACTTGCTAAATTTGCATCTGCTCAGAGTCAGCCTTTAGATAAGACCTTGCAAACATTAAGTGAAGGATTAAAGTTCACGGATAATGCAATTGCAAATGAAAAATCAAAAGAAATGCCTGAAGCATGGACATACCGCGCATTATTTGCTTCTAAAATTGCATTTACCGACACTGTGAACGCACAGAATGCTATTGCTAATGAAAAAATTGCAGAAGAAGCGATTACAAAAGCAAAAGAACTGGATGTAAAAGGAAATGAGAAAGAAAATCTTGAAGAAGCAGAAGTAACACTCTCAAATGCTTTAAGAAACAGAGCTATTATGGCTTATAATAATAAAGATTATAAATCTGCTTTAACTTATTTCAACCAAATTACAACTAAAGCTCCTCAGGATACAGCAATGTATGTGAATGCTGGCGTTACTGCCAAGCAATTACAGGATTATCCTGAAACAGTAAGAAACTTTAAAAAAGCGATTGAATTAGGCTCTAAAGATTCTGAATCACTTTACAGTGAAATAATCAGCACGAGTTTTGAAAATTTAAAAGATACTGTTGCAGCGACATCGTTATTGGATGCTGCGATTGCAAAATATCCTGAAAACCCTTATTTCGTTGGTATACAAACTGACTTATATATCAGACAAGGTAATATTGCTAAATCTCAGGAGCTTTTAAAGAAACTGATTGAAAAAGATGGTAAAAATGCTGCTTATCAATATGCAATGGGGGATACCTATTACAAACAAGCTCTTGATTTGCAAGGCAAAAGAAACAAAATAGACGCAAAAAACAAGAAAGAATTTGATGCGATCACTACTCAAATGAATGGTTTTATTGACCAGGCATTGCCTTACTACAAAAAATCTTACGAGCTGGACAATAAAATGACTGCTGCTCTCGAGAATTTAAAAGTTATCTATCTGTTTAAAGATGATAAAGTAAATTACGAAGCGACTAAAAAGATCTTAGACGCACAAAAATAGTCTAAACACAATAATTAAAAGAGGGATAAATTTTATCCCTCTTTTTTTTTGCATAAATTTGGGTCTAAGACTGAATAGGTTTATGATGAATAAGAAATATTTTTTTGCCGCTACCATGCTTGTTGTTGTAAGTGCTTCCACAAATGCAATTGCACAAAAAACACAATTGCTGATTGCAAGAAATGCAGTGGGAAAGCTTCAGGAAGCAATCGCTAATCAGAAAGATGAGAAAACTCAGCTCCAAATACTTGCTGATGGTATAAAAGCAAGCGAAAACGCGCAAAAGGACTCTAAGACAAAAAAGTATCCGGAAACATGGGCAATTAAATCTTATTTGAGTTCTTACATTGCTATCAAAGATCCTAATCAGGCCACATCAGACAAATATTACGAGCAGGCTAAAATGGCTATTGATTCAGCCAAAAATTTTGACCGTTTCGAGGATAATTCCGGATTGATTGCTGCTTCTAATTATAATATTAATATCAAGAAGCAGAAAATGGGTAATTCTGCTTACGAAGCCGGCGATTATAATGTAGCATTTAACTATCTAAGGGAGGTAAGTGACTATTTTCCAAAAGATTCTGCATTAGCAATTAATACAGCGTTAAGTGCTCAGGCAATTAAAAATGACGATGAAGCATTGAACTATTTCAGAAGAGCGAAAGATAATGGAGCCAGAAATCCTGTAATTTTTCAGCGTATGGGAAATATCTATAAAATGAAACTGGATAACGAAGCCGCACTTAAGATCACAGAGGAGGGCTTGAAGTTAAATCCGTACAATGAAATGCTTGGTAATGATTATATCAATCAGTTACTCGACAATGAGCGATATACGGAAGCAATGAACAGAATCGAAAATACGCTCAAAGTTAATACGAGAAGTAAACTGCTTTATTTTTTATATGGATATCTACACCAGAAAAATGCCAATATGGGCACAGCAGAATTGGCATATAATAAATCATTAGATATTGATAAAAATTATTTTGACGCTTTATACCAATTAGGCTTGCTATACCTAAACCTGGGTAACAAAGCTCTTCAGGCTACACCACAGGATATTCCAACATTTTCTTCATACCTGAACAGATCTGAAATCATTTTCAATAAGGCGCTAAAATTGAAACCTAAAGATAAATCTGTAATTAATTTACTAATTGAAATTTATACCCGTAAAAATAGGTTTGACCGTGTTCAGGAATTGAAAGCACAACTAGACGTGTTTTAAACGCTGAAAATCAGCTATATGTAGTATACATACGCTAATATTTTAAAAGCACAAACCGAATAGTTTGTGCTTTTTTTATGCCTGATGGGGAAGTATGTAATTTTATACTTAACATAATATTAATTATATACTAATAAAAGATACCGCTTTTTAAGCTGCCTTTTTGATTTATAGCATAATTCCTTTTCAAATATTTTATGGCTTAACCGATTATGTCTAGATTAGATCCTTAATCAAATTATAACGCTTTTTGAAATGGCTGCTCCTAAAAAATCTGCTATCGGATTTATATTTATAACACTTTTAATTGATTTCACAGGTTTTGGCGTAATCATACCGGTATTACCCAGACTTATCGAAGAAATGACTGGCGGCGGTCTAAGCGTCGCAGCAGTTTATGGTGGCTGGCTTACGTTGTCTTATTCTGCTATGCAGTTTTTAAGTGCACCTGTATTAGGTGGTCTTAGTGATAAATATGGCCGCAGGCCGGTTCTGCTTGCCTCGTTATTTGGATTAGGCATAGATTATATTTTTCTGGCATTTGCACCAACCATTGGCTGGTTATTCGCTGGCAGGATTCTGGCAGGAATTACTGGCGCCAGTTTTACTACAGCAATGGCTTATATCGCAGACGTAAGTACACCAGAAAAACGGGCACAGAACTTTGGATTGATTGGTGCCGCATTTGGTATCGGATTTATAGTCGGACCTGTTATAGGCGGTCTTTTTAGTGAATATGGTCTGCGAGTTCCATTCTTAATTTCTGCAGGTCTTTCACTGCTTAACTGGCTTTACGGTTATTTCATTCTCCCGGAATCACTTGCTCCGGAAAACAGACGGAATTTTGACTGGAAACGCGCAAATCCTGTAGGCTCATTGCTCCAGGTGAAAAAATATCCTGCGCTTGGCGGTTTACTTTTAACCTTATTTTTACTGTATCTGGCCAGCCATGCAGTGCAGTCTGGCTGGGCTTACTATACGATGGAGAAATTTGCATGGACTGAAAAAGCAGTTGGTTATTCCCTGGGATTTGCAGGATTAGTTGTCGGTGTTGTTCAAGGCGGCCTTATCCGGGTTATCATCCCTAAAATTGGACAGATTAAGGCCGTATTTTATGGCCTGATTCTTTATATGGGTGGATTTGTCCTGTTTGCTTTTGCCAGTGAAGGCTGGATGATGTATGCGTTTTTACTCCCATATGGCCTGGCGGGTATTTTCGGACCAGCTATGCAAGGATTGATTTCTAATCAGGTAAAAGCTGATAGTCAGGGAGAGATTCAGGGTGTAATGGCTGGTCTGATGAGTGCTTCGGCGATTGTAGGCCCTTTAATTATGACCAATCTGTTTGCTTATTTCAGCAGTGCATCAAGTTCTGTATATTTTCCAGGGGCACCTTTTATAATGGCAGCTGTTCTTACATTGGCGGGTATATTTATCTGCTCATCGACCTTGAAAAAATATCATTCTTAAATATTTTTTGTTTATATTCTTAACCGGTCAGATTATTGTTCTGACTAAGATATTAGATGTTTTTCTAGACCGTATATCCTAAAATGTTAAACCGTCCAATTCGCACCATACAAGATTTTTTACTGAGTACCTATTTTGCAGATGGCTTAAGGATTACTTTTGGGGTGCTTCTCCCCTCGCTGATTATGGCTCAATTCGGAATGCTTAAGTACGGCATGACATTATCTTTGGGCGCACTTTGTGTAAGTATGGTTGATACGCCAGGCCCGATTATTCATCGTCGTAATGCGATGCTGGTCACTACGGCACTAATCACGGTGTGCTCTCTGCTTGTCGGGCTTACCAATGTGAACACGCTTTTCGTTGGCATTGTACTGGTCGCCTGTAGTTTCATCTTCTCCATGTTTATTTTATATGGTACAAGAGCAGCCGCTGTCGGTACTGCAGCATTATTGGTCATGGTATTAAGTATTGATGATGTACGTCCTTGGAAAGAAGTCATCGTCTACTCTCTGCTCATCTTTACAGGCAGTGTGTGGTATTCATTCCTGAGTTACTTTTTTTACCGCCTAAGGCCTTATAGAGTTGTGCAGCAAACCTTGAGTGATTCGATACATGAGGTGAGTGAATTCCTGAGAGCAAAGGCGAAATTCTATCATCAAAATGTTGATTATGAAGATAATTACGCAGATTTACTTCAATTACAAGTTCAGGTTCATGAGAAGCAGGATGCAGTCAGAGAAGTGCTTTTTAAAACACGGGAAATAGTCCGGGATTCGACACCGGAAGGCCGGTTTTTATTATTGGTATTTGTTGATATGGTCGACCTGTTCGAACAAGTTATGAGCACATACTATAACTACGATCGTTTGCATAGCCAGTTCGATTCTATCGGGATTCTTTCTAAGTATGAGCTAATGATTAACCGGATAGCTTATGAACTCGATGAAGTGGCATTCGCCTTGAAAACAGGTGGTACTCCCCGCGCGCCAACTCGTTTAATCGAAGAAGTAAGGCAGTTAAAAGAGGAAATCACGCAGCTGGAAAAAGATAATGTTGACGGAAGGTTTAACACGCTGGGGCTAATTGCTTTAAAGAATATTGAGGTAAACATTGAGAATATAGTTTCGAGGGTTAAGACGATTAATGGTTACTTCAATAAAAAGGAAAAAAAGAATCTTAAGAACCAGGAAATTGAAACTGAGCGGTTTATCAACAGGCAGCAAATGGATAAGAAGCTGTTTTTCGAGAACTTAACCTTTAGTTCCGCGACTTTCCGACATGCAATGCGCGTATCAATTGCGATGCTAATTGGCTTTCTTGTGGCTCAGTATTTAAATTCTTCACATAGTTACTGGATCCTACTAACCGTACTGGTGATCTCCAAACCGGGATTCAGCCTTACTAAACAGCGAAATTATCACAGATTGATCGGAACTGTGATCGGCGCAGTAATCGGTATGGTGATCTTGGTCTATATCCATGATAAGAATACGCTATTTGTGATTCTTATCATCTGCATGATCGGTGCGTATAGCTTTTTGCGCAAGAATTATATTGTCAGCGTGCTATTTATGACACCGTATATATTAGTATTGTTCGACTTTTTAGGGCTGGGAAGCTTATCATTGGCGAGAGAAAGAATATTTGATACATTAATTGGCTCTGCAATCGCTGTATTAGGAAGCTATACGCTATTTCCGAATTGGGAACATGAAAACCTGAAAGAGGCCATGCTGAAAACATTAGCCGCAAATCTGGAATATTATCAACAGGTAACTTATCTGTATTTCAATACCGAACATAACCTGACCAGCTATAAACTAGCCAGAAAGGAAGTCTATGTAACTTCTGCAAATCTGGCTTCGCTGTTTCAGCGAATGTTCTCAGAGCCTAAAAGTAAGCAGAAACTCATGAAGGAGATGCATCAATTTACGGCGTTAAACCACCTTCTCTCCTCTTACATCGCTACTTTGTCACTCTATACTAAAGAACACGCGTATTCTGTCTCCAAACCGGAGGAGCTTCGCCCGGTAGTTAATAACACTATTTATCTACTTAATCAGACCGCTTTATTTTTAGACAATAAAACAGGGGAAATTAATAATGTACCGCTAATAAAAAGTAAAGATGAGACCGACGAGATACAATTAAATAGCGAAGAACAAATGATTGTGGACCAGTTTGATCAAATCCAGAAGGTCGCATATGATATCTATAAACTTTCCGAAAAAGTCAAATTGTGAAACTAATGCGTTCGTGAATTGTTAATATACTAAACAATGCATTTTATGGAAAAGTTATATACAGCGAGCGTAATTGCGAGCGGCGGCCGTGACGGCCATATTAAATCAAGTGACGGAACAATAGAGTTTGATGTAAGGACACCTAAAGAAATGGGTGGTCAGGGAGGTGCAACTAATCCTGAACAATTATTTGCAGCAGCATGGGGCCCTTGCTATCTTGGGGCTTTGGCAGCGGTAGCAAAAAATCAGGGTGTTGACGTGTCTGAAGCGACAGTGAATGTACAGGTAGCCTTTAACCAGGATGGTAATGCATTTGTACTCTCTGCAGAGCTAGATGTACATATTCCGGGAATTAGTCATGAAGAAACTCAGAGCCTGGCAGACAAAGCCCATAAAGCCTGCCCTTATTCAAAAGCGACCCGAGGTAATATTGAGACAAGAGTTACAGCTGTTTAACGGTAGAAATTATCAATACTTAAAAAGAGGGAGTCGGGAAAATATCCCGACTTCCTCTTTTTAAGTACTTTTTTCACAGCAACAATTTGCTTGCTAATCCCAGCAGTAGCATGAACCCAAATACGTCGGTAAAGGTGGTGATAATAATAGAGGACGCGATTGCGGGGTCTATCCCTACCCTTTTGAGCACCAATGGAATACCAGCCCCTGTGACACCAGCTATTAAAAGATTACCCGTCATAGCCAGGAAAATAATAACACCTAACATAGCGTTCGCATCGAAAATTATCGCGAAAACAAAAACAATCAGGCCGGTAACCGCGCCATTTATCAATCCGACAGTAAATTCCTTTAACACAGTGCGGTAGGCTTGTTTATCCGTAAGGTCATAAAGCGAGATCCTACGGACAGTAACAGCTAAAGCCTGTGTAGCGGCATTACCACCCATACCAGCGATAATCGTCATATAGGCCGAAAGCACGGCGATCTTAGCTATAGTAGGCTCAAAACTGCGGACCACCGCAGAAGCTAAGAATGCTGTACCCAGGTTAATAATTAACCAGGGAAGCCTTGATTTAACGGCCTCAACCCAGTTACCACTAAGTTCCTCATCTTCAGAAACCCCTGATATTTTCAGGATATCTTCGGTGTTAACTTCCTCCATTACGTCAATAACATCATCAAATGTTACTCTTCCAAGCAGCCTATTTTCGTGATCAAGAACTGGAATACTGGTAATATTATACTGTGAAATTAATCTGGCGACCTCTTCCCTGTCAGTTTCTGGTCTTACCCAAGCTACATCAGTTTTCAAAAGGCCGGTTATCTGAATGTCACCCCTTGATTTAATTATATCTTTTAAAGAGACAATCCCTTTAAATACATGATCTTTGTTGACTACGAAAATCGTATAGAACTCCTCGATTGCCTCACTCTGACGAATAATTTCCTCGATCGCTTCTTTCTTAGATAAATGCAGCTGAATACTAATGTATTCGGTATTCATTAAGCCGCCGGCGGTGTCTTCATCGTAAGTAAGGAGCTTACGGATATGTGTTGCATCATCTTCGTTAAGATCACCCAGGATTTCTTTCTGCTCATGCTCCTCGAGCTGCGAAATAATATCGGTAGCATCATCGTAATCGAGCTCTTCTACAATCTCTGTCCGTTTTTCAGGATGCATCTGGAGTAATAATTCCTCCGGATGCGTTTCTTCATGCATTTCAGAAATTACATCGGAAGCGATTTTCACGTCCAGCAGGTTGAGTATTCTCTCCCTGTCATCCATTTTTAAACTCTCAAATAAGATGGCGATTTCTGAAGCATGGTATTCACTCAACAATACAGATAAGTATGCGTCATCGCCCTTGAGCGCTTTCTTGATATTAGAGACGTCAGTTTTATTGAGTTCGTAAGACTGCATTGTTTTTATTTAAACCAACCTTTTCTCCAGAAATAGAGTACCTGCGCTACTGCGATAAACAACATGACAAGTATCGTAACCAAATAACCGTTGGACTGGTAAAGTTCCGGCATATTATAGGGCATTAACTTCCCTGTAACCGGATCTTCTTTGGCAAAGTTCATTCCATAAATTCCGGCGATAAATGTCAGCGGGATGAAAATAGACGAAATAACGGTCAATACTTTCATAATCTGGTTCATCCGGTTACTGATTATAGAAAGATACATATCTATATTACTTGCTGAAATCTCCTTGAGAGATTCAATAATATCAATGATTTGTATACAGTGATCATAAGCATCACGGACATATAATTTGGTTCCCTCCGTTATAAGTGGATTGTCCGTACGGAGCATATCATTTAACTTATCACGCTCCGGCCAGGCGACCCTTCTGATACTAATTAGGTTTCTTTTTATCATCTGCGTATCAAACATGATAGTGCGATCAGGTTTGTCAAAAAGCCTGTCTTCAATAGTATCCAGATCATCGCCCCAAATACCTAGGATTTCAAAATAAGTGTCAATAATAGTATCATTTATTGCATAGAATACATAACTGCTCCCCCCAGCCCTGATATTTCCCTTACCTGCCCTGAGTCTCTGTCTCACAGGCTCCAGGCAGTCTTCGTATTTATCCTGCAAAGTAATCAGCATGTTATCGGTCAGAATGTATGATAATTGCTCATTTTCCAGGTTCTTTTCATCATCGAGCAGCAACATTCTGCTAACGGCAAATATGTAATTATCATATTCATCCATTTTAGGACGCTGATAGGTCCGGGTAATATCTTCGATGACGAGTTTATTGATATGAAGGTCATCACTAATGGTTTCAAACATCTTTTCTGACTTGAAACCTTTAATTTCAATCCAGAATGTAAAGCTTTTATCACTGATGAGCTGAGACAGATTGTTCAGATCATTTAATTTTTTAGTCTCAAAGCCAGCCTGATTAAATTTGTGCAGGACAATTTTAGGCTGTAATGCATTCTCATCTATATATACAAGTCCAGGACTGGAGCCCGCTTTAGGTAATTTAAACTTTTCTCTCTTTTTTCTGGACTTGACCTTTTTTTCCATTCTTTAAATGTAATTTTTAGCCTGAGGCCCTTGATTGAATAACAAATCAACAATGCTCATGTTTGACATAAATCCGTGCTTTTCAGCGAATACCTGATGGTATTGTTTTACCTCTCCGGCTTCATTATCCAACAATCGGAACTTATTTTTCACTCTATAATCCAGCTCCTGCGGAGCTTCTGCAATATATTCTGTTGTAAAACCGAATTTGGGGCTCTGTTTAAGTTGTTTAAAGATCCACGAAAGCAATTCCTGATTGTAATCGAACAAGAATTCAAATTTCTGCTCATAGAATTTCACCAGACCATCTTCATAAAATTCAAAATAAGGAGAATTACGGTAACAGCTTTCCATACTGAGCCAATGCAGCCTTTGCCATTTAAAATCATAACTGATTTTAACATCCTTCATTTTAGTATGGTACTTCGAACCTTTTATAACCGGAAGGAACAGATCCAGTGCTCCATTCGGAGAGTAGATTTTGGTCCGGTTTCTGAAAGTCTGTTTAGGAAAGTGTTCCTCCTTTTCCAGTAATACGGAGAAATCGTGTTTCTTGAATGCCGAAAAATAACTTACTGGCGGAAGATAAAAAAGAGGAAAAATAGCTGAATTGTGCATTGGTTAATCTATGTTTGCATTTTTAATCCGGCAAAATAATCATAAAAATAGGCTTTTTGGACATTGCCTGTTATTTTTATAAACGAAACCACTATTATACGCATGTCTGAACCAAGTGTCGCTGTAGTCATCCTGAACTGGAACGGTAAATCTCTTCTGGAAAAGTTTTTGCCCGGCGTCTGTAGGTCTGTATATCCGAACTTACAAATTGTCCTCGGCGATAATGCGTCTACAGATGATTCAGTCACTTACGTTCGCGAGAATTACCCCTTAATTCGGATTATCGAAAATGACCGGAATTATGGATTTGCCGAGGGTTATAATCAGATTCTCAATCATGTTACTGCAGATTATCTGGTTTTGCTCAATTCAGATGTTGAAGTACCCGAGAATTGGATAGAACCGGTTATCAAAGCAATGGAGTCTGACTTAATTATTGCAGCAGCACAGCCTAAGATTAAATGGCAGAAAGATAAAACACAGTTTGAATATGCCGGTGCAGCAGGCGGTTTTCTTGATAGGAATGTTTTTCCATTTTGTCAGGGGCGAATCTTTGACCAAATCGAATTTGATCTCGGGCAATATGAAGCAGAAAGAGAAATATTCTGGGCTAGTGGCGCTGCCTTTTTTATCAAAAGCCATTATTGGAAGCTAAGTGGAGGCCTTGATCCAGACTTGTTTGCACATATGGAGGAGATTGATCTCTGCTGGAGACTGAAGAATATGGGTTTGAAGGTCATTTATTGCCCACAGGCAGAAGTTTACCATGTCGGCGGGGCGACGCTGGATGCTAAAAATCCTTATAAAGCCTATTTAAACTTTCGAAACAACCTGATGATTATGCAGAAGAACCTCCCTCTTGCCGAGGTGCCATTCGCTCTTTTCATTCGCATGTCTCTTGATTTTATCGCTTGGCTGCAATTTGCTGCAAAAGGTGAATTCCGATTTTCTGCAGCTGTAAGCAAAGCACATTTTGAATTTCTAAAACAGCTCAGAAGAACTGCATCCAAAAGAGCAGGTACGCAATTGCCATTTTCCAGACATACAGGCGTATATCCCGGAAGTATTGTCTGGGCCTTTTTTATTCAGGGACTGAAGAAATTTACGGCTTTAAAAAGCTTTCGATAGCTAACCGGTAACCATCGAGGCCGAAACCCGTCAGCACACCTTTGCAATTCTTACCGGTTAACGAAGTATGCCGGTATTCTTCACGGGCGTAAATATTGGAGACATGGACTTCTACCACAGGTGTATTTATTCCTGAAATAGCATCTGCCAGCGCTACAGAGGTATGTGTATAACCACCAGCATTCAAAATAAAACCATCTAGTGAGAACCCACCTTCATGCAGGCAATTGATCAGTTCACCCTCTACATTACTTTGAAAATAAGTCAGTTCAATTTCAGGAAAAGCTGCCTTAAGCTCCTGAAAGTAATCTTCAAAACTTCTGTTTCCATAAACACCTGGCTCGCGTATCCCCAGCAGGTTTAAGTTAGGGCCGTTAATAATTTGTATCTTCATCCCTTCAAACTTAGCCTTAAAATAATTAAAATAAAATTTTTGTGTGATTAAGTATCCTAACCGGTCTTCGTATAAAGCTTATTTAATGCTGGAAAAGCGTCTATCAGCCCATTCTGTAGAGGCATATCTTCATGACGTGCAAAAACTAGCCGAATTCCTGGAGATCAAAGGAAAGGCATTTGAGGTGAAAGCAATTAAAAATGAAGACCTGCACAGCTTTATCCAGTATCTCAGTGAGATGGGTATGTTTGCCAGTAGCCAGGCAAGGGTTATATCAGGCATTAAATCCTATTTTAATTATCTTTTACTAGAGGAGCTAATCAATGCAGATCCTACTTCAGACCTGGAAACTCCACGCCAGCACAGGAGTCTCCCGGATGTATTGAATATCATGGAGATTAATAGCCTGCTTGACGGCATAGACCTCTCCAAGCCAGAAGGTGTCCGTAGCAAGGCAATTCTGGAGATGCTGTATGGTTGCGGTTTGAGGGTATCCGAACTGGTGTCGCTTAAGGTTTCTGATATTAATATCGCCGAAGAATACCTTCATGTAATCGGAAAAGGTAACAAAGAACGTATTATCCCAATCGGTGCACAGGCACTGAAGTATACATTGATATATTTAAACCAGGTACGTGTTCATCTCCATATAAAACGTGGAAATGAAGATTTTATCTTTTTAAACCGATTAGGGACAAAATTATCCAGGATATCTGTATTTACAATGATCAAAGCACTGGCTGCCCATGTTGGACTGAGTAAAAGTATCAGCCCGCATACCTTCCGTCACTCCTATGCCACACATCTGGTAGAAGGCGGTGCAGATTTAAGGGCAGTGCAGGAAATGCTTGGCCATTCAAGCATTACAACTACCGAAATTTATACCCACCTGGACAGAGATTACCTTAAAGAAGTTGTTACACAGTACCATCCCCGATCTTAAGCAACCTTTTTACATCGGATCATCCGATCTTTGCCCTGCATATCTTTTTTTAGCAGAATATCGGTGAAATTCCGATCTCTTAGCATATCCATCATTTCTCTCCCAAGGTACTCGTTGATTTCGAAAAACAGATAGCCTTCCGGTTTAAGCACATTCATCGCGAGGTCGGCTATAGCCTGATAAAAGATGAGTGGGTTTTCATCCGTCACAAACAGCGCGAGATGAGGCTCGTGTAATAAAACATGATTATGCATCTCTTGCTTCTCCTGTTGGGTTATATACGGCGGGTTACTGACGATAACATCAAAATTTTGCTCGGTAGTATAATTTAAGACATCCTCCTGAAGAAATTCGATATCGGTATGATGCAATGCTGCATTTCTCTTGGCTATGGCCAATGCATCTTTGGAAACATCCATAGCCCTGACAGTTACATCCGCTCTTTTAGATTTGATTGTAATGGCAATACATCCGCTACCCGTCCCAATATCTAATAGGTCGGCACTGGTATTTAATGACTGTAGTATCCATTCGACCAACTCTTCTGTTTCTGGTCTTGGAATAAGCACATCTGCATTTACCTCAAATTGCTTTCCATAAAACCAGGCAGCATGAATAACGTGCTGCACCGGCTTTCCTGTTTTTAATTCAGCTAAAGCAGATATCAAGTTATTATATTCTAAAATACTAGCCTCCTGATGGATGTGAATATTAATTTGGTTTATAGACCACCCGCAAATACTTTCCACTACCAACGAAAAAACACCTTTCACTTCATTTAAATCGTATTGTCCTACCAGGCCTTCTAGATATAGCTGTTCAATTTCTTTGAATTTCATAAAGTCCAAAAGTAATTATTATTTAAGTCGCCATATTTTTAAAAATTTATTTTGAGCATTAATTGGCTTACTTTTGCGTTATGAGTGATGAGCTATATATGAGACGTGCTATGGAACTGGCCACTAAAGGTCAGGGAGCTGTAAGTCCAAATCCACTTGTCGGATGCGTAATTGTAAAAGACGGGTTAATAATTGGTGAAGGCTATCACAAAAAGTACGGAGAAGCCCATGCAGAGGTAAATGCAATAAACCACGTATTCAGCCAGCATGGAGCGAATGCCCCGGCCTTACTTCAAGACGCGACAGCTTATGTAACGCTAGAACCTTGTGCCCACTTTGGAAAGACGCCGCCTTGCGCAGATCTTCTAATCAAACACGCGTTAGGAAAAGTCATAGTTGCCAATACTGATCCTTTTCCTGATGTTAATGGAAAGGGTATCTCAAAATTGAAAGATGCAGGTATCCAAGTGCAGACAGGAGTCCTTGATAAAGAATGTAAATGGATAAATAGACGATTCTTTACTAGAATAGAACAGCAAAGGCCTTATATTATCCTCAAATGGGCAAGAACAGCAAACGGCTATTTCTCTCCAAAAAATGCCGTCCAGCAATGGATCAGCGGTCCGCTTTCAAAGAAATTGGTACATCAATGGCGGACAGAAGAAGATGCCATTCTAGTTGGAAAAAGAACTGTTATTGCCGATGATCCTCAATTAAGTGCGAGAGAATGGCCTGGTAAAAATCCAATACGTATCGTTATTGACAAAAACCTGGAGATTCCTGTAACCGCCAAAATCTTTAACGATCTGGCCAAAACAGTCATTTTTAATGAGAAGAAAACCACAGTTGAAGGAAATATACATTATATTCAAATGGAAGATATGCATTTTTATCTGCCGCAGAAGATTGCTTTCCAGCTTTATCTGATGGATATACAGTCTATAATTATTGAAGGAGGTGCCCATATTTTGGAGCAGTTTATATCATCCGGTCTTTGGGATGAAGCCCGAGTTTTTACCGGAACAGATAGCTGGAAGACAGGAACTTTGAGCCCTCAGATAAATGGAAACATTACCTCTCTGACTACCATTGATAAAGACCAGCTGACTATTTACACTAATACTTTTACCACATGATCTATATTCTGTTTAGTGTTTGTTGCAGTGTTATTGTCAGCATTTTATTGAAACTGGCCAGAAGGTACAAAATCAATGTTCTACAGGCCGTTAGTTTTAACTACGTAGCTGCAGCTGCCCTTGGTCTGTTCTTTTTCCGACCAGAACCAGCACAGTTATTACAGGCTCCTCCATTGCTGTCGCTTTCACTGGGAATCATTCTACCCTTACTTTTTTTGATTCTGGCGTCCTCAGTTAGCAAGGCTGGAATAGTAAAAACGGATATTGCGCAGCGCCTGTCACTCTTTATCCCGATTATTGCGGCATTATATCTTTTCGGTGAAAGCTTTAATACTTTAAAAATCGCCGGACTGGTTGCAGGGTTTACAGCCATCATCCTGATTCTGATGAAACACTCAGGGAAAAGTAAGAGTCAGCATTTTATCTTTCCGATTCTGGTATTCATCGGGTTTGGCGTAGTGGATGTACTGTTTAAACAGCTGGCCTCTCATTTAGTTATCCCATACACCACCGTGCTGGTGAGTATTTTTCTGATTTCTTTTCTCGTTTCAATACTCATTGTCCTGTACCGGATTTTTATTAAAAGGGAAAAGTTTCAGTTAATCAATGTGCTTTGCGGTCTGATCCTGGGAGCCTTTAATTTCGGAAATATCTTGTTTTATCTTAAAGCACACCGTGCGCTATCAGCAGAACCGTCGACTGTATTTGCAGCTATGAATATGGGTGTAATCGTAGCCGGCAGCATTGTCGGAGTACTGATCTTCAAAGAAAAGCTGTCCAAAACCAATTATTTCGGAATCGCAATGGCACTTCTGGCCATATTGCTAATCACACTATCTATTCACCATGCTGTTTGATGATACTTATAAAACTATAGCTGCACCATCTGAAGGGCTGTTCAAGGATAAAGGGAGCAAATTCATTGCTTATGCCTACCCTATTACAACTGACCAGGAGGTTAAAGGTTATCTAACCTCACTCAGAGCAATTCACACTAAAGCAAATCATTTTTGCTATGCCTACCGTTTAGGACAGGATCGAAGTGTATTTCGTATCAATGATGACGGAGAGCCTTCCGGAACTGCCGGCAGACCGATATTAAATGCTATGTTATCCGCTGACCTAACCAATCTGCTCATTGTAGTTGTCAGGCATTTTGGCGGCACATTATTAGGAGTCCCTGGTTTAATTAACGCTTATAAAAATGCTGCTAACGAGTCTATTACAGCATCTGAAATTGTCGATAAAACTGTAAATGACCAATATCAAATCAGCTTTGCATACATCGCAATGAATGACGTCATGCGAATCATTAAAGAGCAGCAGCTTAAGGTGCTTTCACAACAATTTGATAACGATTGTGTCATGCATTTGGAAGTCAGAAAGAACCAGTTGAACCAGGTTCTTCAGCAGTTTGAAAACTTAGGTTCAGTAGAAATAAAATATCTCGCCACCGTCTAAAAACCTTAATTTAGCGGCCTTAAAATACTCTATGGAAAAGATATCCGAAGCAGACCTGGTCATTAATCCAGATGGGTCTGTATACCACCTTAACTTATTACCAGAAGATATAGCTGATACAGTAATTACCGTGGGTGATCCGGAAAGGATTCCGGCGATTACGAAACATTTTGACCGGATTGAACTTAAAAAAGGTAAACGTGAGTTCCTGACACAAACGGGATATATAGGTTCAAAAAGAATTACTGTTCTATCCACAGGGATTGGAACTGATAATATCGACATTGTAATTAACGAGCTTGATGCCTTAGTGAATATTGATTTCAAAACGCGGACGGTTAATGAAAAACTTAAATCACTGAATATTATTCGCATAGGTACATCAGGTGCAGTGCAGGCAGATTTGCCTATGGGAACTATTTTAGCGTCGTCTTACGGACTTGGTTTAGATGCCTTAATGCATTATTATGAGCAGAATAATTCAGCCGATGAAAAGGATATTCTCCATGCAGCTAAAGCCCATTTTGCTGAGATTAAAGGAGTCCTTCCCTATTTAACTGCAGCCGATCCGGATTTACTGAATCATTTTGGCTCCGGTATGGAAAAAGGCATTACAGTTACTGCTCCTGGCTTCTACGCACCACAAGGCAGGCAAGTGCGTGCTAAATCTACAATCTCCGGATTCATTTCCACGATCAACAGCTTCAACTATCAGAATCAGCGGATTACCAATTTAGAAATGGAAACAGCAGGTATCTATGCCCTTGCTAAAGCTTTAGGCCATAAAGCGCTGTCTGTTAACGGTATTTTAGCCAGTCGGGTTAACTATCAGTTCAGTAAAAATCCAGACCAGGTAGTAGAGGCTGCTATTCAAATAGTTTTGGAAAAACTGATTGACTATAACCCATAATCGTCAAAAAAACATGAAAGGAAAAAGTAAACTGGTCCTGATTCTAATTTTAGGTTCTTTAACCGCATTAGGCCCATTTTCAATTGATATGTATCTTCCGGGGTTTCCGGCAATCGCTAAAGATCTCAACACCACGGTTGCCAGAGTCTCTCTGTCTTTATCTGGTTTTTTTATTGGCATATCTGCCGGGCAATTATTATATGGACCCCTGTTGGATAAGTTCGGCAGGAAAAAGCCTCTCTACATTGGATTATTCGTTTATATCTTAGCCTCATTAGGCTGCGTTTACGCAAATACAATTGAGCAGTTAATTATCTGGCGCTTTGTTCAGGCGATAGGTAGCTGTGCAGCCGCTGTGGCATCCATAGCGATGGTTCGCGACTTATTCCCAGTGAACGAGAATGCTAAAATATTCGCATTGCTAATGCTTGTCGTTGGTGTATCGCCTATGGTGGCTCCCACCGTCGGAGGTTATGTTACTTCCACTTTTGGCTGGCATGCTGTATTTCTTGTTTTAATGGCGCTGGGTATTCTGAACCTGCTAACCAGTATTTTCGGGTTGCCAAATTCCTATCAGCCGGACAACGATATCTCGCTAAAACCGGCCCCGATTATAAAAGGTTTTATTGAGGTAATTAAAGAACCTCAGTTCTATACCTATGCATTAACAGGTGCTCTTGCATTTTCCGGCCTGTTCGCCTATGTTGCAGGGTCACCAATGCTTTTTATGGATATATATGGACTCAGCGAAGAGAATTACGGCTGGATATTCGCTATTCTTTCCATAGGACTTATTGGTTCCAGCCAGGTCAATTCAGTTCTTTTAAGGAGATATAGCAGCGAGCAGCTCATCTTTGCAGCATTGATCTGCCAAACCGTTACAGGCGTGCTTTTTCTTGCTGGAAGTATATTCGGCTGGTACGGGATTACCGAAACAGTTGTTTTACTATTTATTTTTCTGGGTTGTGTAGGTTTTGCCAGCCCGAATGCATCAGCATTATCATTAGCACCGTTCACTAAGAATGCCGGTAGTGCGTCAGCGCTTATGGGAGCTATTCAAATGGGATTAGGAACGATCGCATCTATTGCGGTCAGCTTGTTTGACGTACGTTCTTCGGTTCCAATGACGAGTATTATGGCATGCTCTGCAATTTTAGCGCTTGCTATGCTGACGCTGGGACGTCGAAATATCAAAATTAGAATTGACGCCGATCCATCCGCTTTAACCGGAGGACTTCATTAACCAGGCCTATTTGGCCTGAATTCCAGGGAGTGGTAGACCGCCTTCTTTCAGTTTCCTGACAAGGAGTTCCTGGAATTTCAATCTGGCGTCATTAAAGCCATGTGCATTTAACCAGATACTGATCATCACTTTATATCCTGATTCTTCAATTGTGGAAACCGCTATACGTCTTTCAGGCGTTTTCAGAATATCGCCAGATTCGTCTATAACCTCGTTAATCTGCCTTTTCAATTCTTCAAAGTCAATTCCGTAGCTAAATTTGACTTCTATATCCAGCCTTCTGCTTCCCTTGGAACTATAATTTATAATTACCTCATTGGAAAGCTTTCCATTCGGGACCACAACGGTACGGTTGTCATACGTCGTTACTTTTGTGTAGAAGATCTCGATATCTGTAACTGTTCCTTCCTGCCCCTGCGCAATAATATTATCACCGACCCTAAATGGTTTTAATAACAGGATCAGCACGCCACTCGCAAAGTTTTGTAAAGTACCAGACAAGGCTAAACCTGCAGCGACACCAATTGCGCCTATTAAGGCAGCAAACACGGTCATTTGTATACCAATAAACTGCATTACTGTAAAAATCAGCAGAATCCGTAAAGCAGTAACCGAAAGACCAATAAAGAATGGCTTGACCGAAGGATCCAAATCCTTTCGTACTAACCGTTTTCTTATCCAACGGGAAAAAACCCTGATAAGCCACATTCCGATAAATAATAAGACCAGGCCGATTAAGATATTAGGGCCTTTTAATATGACCCAGTCTATCGCCTTGTCATAGAATTGTTCTGATGTATTATTTTCTGGATTTTTCATAATTAAATCAGTTATACAACGTCTATATGGGTAACTGGTTTATTTATTCTAAAAACGCAAAACAAAAAATTCAATACGAATGTTCCATTTACAGCGATCTGAATTAAAATAATATGCTTAAACTAAGCCTGATTTTTTCAGATTAGCGGCAATTACACACAAATTATTTCGATTAAAACTATGCTAAGCAAAATCACTCATAATCTGACCATATTGGCAGCAAAAAAAATATTAGACACCAATAAAACAGCTCATCTCTCTACTGCAAAACGGGTCGTATCCATTATTGCAGGGGCATATATCCTTAACCGAGGTATCAGAAGCATCATTAAGCACCCGATTTTGGGCGCTCAGGAAGCGTTATTAGGTGGGTTCCTCTTGTTTGATGCCGTTAGAGGGATCAAAGAAACCTACCCTAAGCGACCGAAAGAACTAAATGATGTCAGAAGGAATCAGATTCAGGGAAATGACCCGGACAGTGCAGTTCCAGCTTTTGTTTAGGCGAGAAAATGCTGGTACCTCATTATTCCCTGGTACCTTATTATGCAAGCACAAAATATCTTAAAAGCCCTGGTTGGGTTAGTTCTTCCAGGCTTTTAAGAATTTATTCCTGAGCTTTACTTAATCATCGTGTCAATCAGTTGCTCGTAGAAACAGACAAGCCGCAATAACTCATCATGAAGCAGTTCACATTGTAAGATCAGATCCTTTTGCTGATATGCGACACTATATCTGGCTTTGAGCGTTCTAAGGTGATCGATTAGCCTGATATCCAAATGTAAGATCAACCTTGTCTGTACGGAAATATAGATCTCCGCATGTTTACCAAATATCAGAATGTGTCGGGTTCCCGCTTTCTTGATCCTTTCGATCTCATCAGATAATAATGTCTCATTTATATATTCGGTATCGTCCATCCGGTTCTTTTCAAGATCGGTAATCAGCTGATGCAGGTATTTTTCTTCCCTTAGGCTTTCCGCCATATCATAATAAGGCATATCTTAATTAGGCTTGGTTAGATGGTCTGTTAAACTAGTATTCGCTCTCAATCCCGATTTAATCTTTTTGATTGCACTATCCTTCAGTTGCCTGATCCGTTCTCGACTTAGCTTAAATTCCAGAGCAATATCATCCAACGACAAACAAGTGTAACCAAACAGTCCAAAAAACCTTACTATCACTGCTTTCTCTTGCCTTGGCAGTTGCCTGTATACTCCGTTAAATCCAATAATCGGCTCGTTAAAAGACTGAAGGTCAATTTTCTCATCAAAACCAATTAAAGACTTAGGGTAGATATCTAAAAGGGTACTTCCAGTTTCTTCATTCAGCCGCTTATCCAATGAAATACAGTGTTTTGCGTATATCAGCCGCATGAGAACCTCTTGTTCCTCGGTCTGCATTTCCTCTGCGATCTCCGCCTGATTCGGAAGACGTTCCAGTTTTTGCTCCAAAACTGCACTGATCTTATTAATCTTTGCAATTGCGTTAATCAAATTCAGCGGCAAACGTATTGTTCTGGTTTGCTGAGAAATAGCCAATAGAATCGATTGCCTTATCCACCAGACCGCGAACGATATAAATTTGAAACCTTTGGTAATATCAAACTTGCCAGCAGCACGGATCAACCCGCAATTGCCCTCATTTACCAAGTCGCCCAGACTTAGTCCACGATGCTGATACTGTTTAGCAACAGAGACTACGAAACGGAGGTTGGTACTAATCAGTACAGACACCGCCCGTGTATCTCCCTGGTTAATTTTCTCACATAAAGCTGCTTCACTTTCATAGCTCAACAGCGGAATCTTTCCGATCTCATTTAGATATTTATTAAATGAATCCTGTTCCCTATTCGTAATTGACGGTAGTATTTTTATTTCCCTCATAAATTTTTTTACACAAAAATGAGATTTAAAATTACTGTAAGGAAACTAGGCGTACCTATACTGAAAAACAAACGGATAAACATACGAATAAGAATATTTTGTTCGGAAATGGATATTGAATACTGCGTTTAGCGGTTTTTATTCCCGAATTTTAATCTAAAATTAATTTAGTAACCGCTGGTTATTTTATTTTAACTATTATTGCAGTGAAACTTATTTCTAATTATGAAACGAAAAATTGATCATATAGATAAATCCATCCTTAGGGTATTACAGGAAAGTGCAGATCGACCTTATAAACAGATGTCGTCCATATTGCACTCGCCCACCAGTACGATAAGCGAAAGGATTAAAAAGTTAAAGCAAAGCGGAATAATCATCAGCACAGTTGTAAAGCTTGATAGGAAAAAACTTCAGCAGGATATCTTAGGGCACGTATATCTCAGACTTACCATCACATCAAAGGAAGTAATCGAGAAGTTCCGGCAGAAGCTATTACTGATCCGGGAAGTTAGTTCTTGTACATCTATTACAGGGAGTTATAATATAAAAATTAAAGTCATTACGAATGATACTTCAAGATTTCACGAAATAGAGCGAGAAATCGCGAGCTTTCCACATGTTGAAAGAGTGCTGAATTATATTGAACTTGATGAGATTATCCCCTACAGCGGATTTCATTTTTAGTCAAACAAATTCAGATGCAGATAGTTGATTTGGAAAACATCCATGCCTTCTACCGTCATTCAGCGTTTTAGTTACAATTACTCAGAAAGAATATTGACAGTCAATTTTCTTTCTGGTAATGTGTATCAATATCTTGATGTGCCTGAAGAATATTATGAAGCAATGCTAATAGCCCGTTCCAAGGGCAAATACTTCAATAAGTATATCAAAAACCACTTTGTTTTTAACCACATTAACAAATAAATTACTAAAATTCGCACATAAATAACTGTAAAGCCGCGGGCATTTAGGGGAATAAATCTATGTTTGCAGCCAAATAAAGATTCATGCTGCAAAAGCTTAACTCCTATATAGCCATATTTTTCCTCTACATGCTCTCTTGTCTTCCTATGTTTGTGCTATATGGAATATCTGATATCTTATTCTTTTTCGTCTATCGCGTATTTAAATATCGAAGAAAGGTAGTGAGGACCAACCTTAAAAATTCTTTCCCCAGCTGGACCGACAAGGAACTTGATAATTATGAGAGAAAGTACTTTGCTTACCTTGCCGATGTGATTATGGAAATAATCAAGATGGCTACTATCTCTAAAAATACGCTTAACAAACATTATAAATTCAAAAATGCACATCTTATTAATGCGTATCTGGATCGTGGTGAAAGCGTATTAGCGTGTTCAGCTCATTATGGAAACTGGGAAGGTGGAACTTTGGCGATTGGATTAAATGTTAATGGAGATAGTTACGCTATATACAAGCCACTTAACAATCTTGTATTCGACAAATGGTTCAAGCATATTCGAACGCGTTTTGGTAACCGTATGGTCCCTATGCGTCAAACGCTAAGAGAAATTGCAGCCACAAAAGATAAGGCCAGTTTATTCTGTTTTGGAAACGATCAGACGCCCGGTAAACACGAATCACATGAATGGATTACGTTTCTGAATCAGCAGACTTCGTTTCAGCAAGGCATCGAAAAAATAGCCATTAAGACAGGCCGGCCTATTTTCTATATTAAAGTAAAAGTAGTTAAAAGAGGGTATTATGAATTGGATTGCGTTCCCCTGCTGGAAAATCCAGCGCAAAAAAACAGGCATGAAATAACTTTACTTCATGCCCGCTTTCTAGAACAGACTATCCTTTCAGATCCCACCTACTGGCTGTGGAGCCACAGAAGATGGAAACATCAACCTACTGAGTAACGCTAAGATTTAGCGTTTCAGATGTCTGCAGCCTTATTTTTTTACTTAATTCCGGGTTCTTACTTAAAGCCTGGCCGTAAGAAGGAATCATATGTTTAAGCTTATTTTGCCATTCTTTGGTATTCATTTCCTCTTTAAAGCATTTTTCCAGCAAGGTGACCATAATTGACACTGCAGTAGATGCACCCGGCGAAGCACCTAATAATGCGGCAATAGACCCGTCTCCAGCCGCAACCACTTCAGTACCAAACTCCAGAATACCACCGTGCTCAGCATCCTTTTTAATCACCTGTACACGCTGACCCGCAGTTTCCAGCTCCCAATCTTTCATCTCTGCAGAGGGAAGATACTCCTTTAAAGCAGCAAGACGATCCTCAGGCGTTTGTCGAACCTGGTCAATCAAATACTTAGTTAAAGGCAGGTTATCAAGGCCTGCAGCAATCATCGGACGGATATTATTGAGTTTAATGGAAAGTGGTAAATCCATTAATGAACCATTCTTTAAGAACCGCGTTGAAAAACCGGCATAAGGACCAAATAATAAAGCCTTCTTACCATCAATCATTCTCGTATCAAGATGCGGTACAGACATTGGCGGCGCACCAACAGATGCCTTACCGTAAACCTTGGCATTATGCTTTTCAATCACTTCCGGATTTGTACATTTCAGCCACTGTCCACTTACCGGGAAGCCGCCAAAACCCTTACCTTCAGGAATATCAGACTTCTCAAGTAATGGTAAAGAACCACCTCCAGCGCCGATAAATACAAATTTAGCCTCTATGACTTTCTTCTTTCCAGTGAGTTCATTTTTAACTTTTATCTCCCACAACCCGTTCTTCTTTTTCAGCTTGCGCACCTCCTGGTTAAACTCCATAGATACATTAGATTTAAGCTGTAATTTACTGAACATCATACGTGTTAACGCTCCGAAGTTAACATCAGTACCTAAGGTCATGCGCGTGGCAGCAACTTTATCTGCCGGATCTCTGTTCTCCATTACCAGAGGCATCCATTCTTTTAAAAGAGCCGGATCTTCAGAATAAGTCATTTCTTTAAACAATTCACATTGCTGTAGATTTTCGTAACGCTTACGCAGAAAATCAACATTATTCTCTCCCCATACAAAGCTCACATGAGGAATACTTTTGATAAAGTTATCAGGAGAATCCACCATTTTGTTCTGAACCAGAAATGACCAGAACTGTTTCGACACTTCAAAAGACTCGGCAATTGCAATTGCCTTATCGGTAGAAACACTTCCGTCAGGCAACTGAGGCGTGTAATTTAGTTCACAGAACGCAGAGTGGCCCGTTCCTGCATTATTCCATGCATCTGAACTTTCTGCTGCCGCTACACCTAGCCTCTCATAAATACCGATCTTCAGATCGGGTGATAACTCTTTTAGGAGAACTCCTAAGGTAGCACTCATAATACCTGCGCCAATTAACACAACATCGACTGCTTCTTTATCTGAATTAGAACTTTTACTGGTCATGGAAGGATTGATAATGTATTCTTTTTTTTATGATTGCAAAAATAATATAATGAGTGGTAGTTAAGGGCTAAAAACTCATTTAAATGGTGTTTTTTTTACGGCATGCTGATAAAGTAAGCTAAATACATTATCAGATACCTAAGTCGCTGGCTTCAAGCTAACGTACCTGGCCATTTCCTCTGACTATCCATTTATAACTAGTCAGTTCTGAAAGACCCATAGGACCTCTGGCGTGTAACTTTTGTGTGCTAATTCCGATCTCCGCACCCATTCCAAACTGGCCGCCGTCAGTAAAGGAAGTAGAAGCATTTACATACACGGCGGCAGCATCTACTGCATTTAAAAATAAGGTCTGTTTCTGATCATCTTCGGCTATAATTGCCTCACTATGCCTGGAGCTGAATGAAGCGATATGTCTTAATGCTTCGTCTAACTCCGATACCGTTTTTATCGCTAATTTGTAATCCAGAAATTCGGTACCGAAGTCTTCAGGTCCTGCCTGGTGCAGCAAGCCTTCAGGATAAAGACCTTTCAGCGCTTCAAAAGCCGCCGGATCGGCATATAGCTGAACATCTTTTCCTGCCATAGGTGCTACCAGCATTGCCAGATCATTCAGCCGTTCGCGATGAATCAATAAACAATCCAGCGAATTACAAACGCTTACACGCCTGGTTTTAGCATTGAAAAGAATCGCCTTACCTTTTTCCAGATCTCCGGAAATATCAAAATAAGTATGTACGATCCCGGCTCCTGTTTCAATAACAGGAACTTTACTGTTTTCGCGGACAAAGTCAATTAATCCCTGGCTGCCGCGTGGAATGATCACGTCTACATAAGCCCTCGCAGATAACAGCTCTTCTGTAGCCTTGCGATCTGCCGGCAAAAGCGTTACGACACCTAAATCCACTTTGTTTTCTGCTAAAACGCTATGGATAATCGATAAAAGTGCACGATTGGTCTCATCCGCGTCCTTTCCGCCTTTGAGTATAGCTACATTGCCGGTTTTCAGGCATAATGCGAACACATCTAACGTTACATTTGGTCTTGCCTCATAAATAACCCCGATTACACCTAAGGGCACCCGAATTTTAGAGATATCGAGACCATTTTCCATTACTTTATTTTCCAGCACTTCACCTAGCGGACTTTTAAGAGTGGCCACATTGCGAATGTCGGCAGCGATAGCGGCCACCCTATCCGGGTTCAATAATAACCGGTCATATTTAGGATCAGAATGATCCATATTGTTTAAATCAAGCTGATTAGCTTTTAATATCTCTACCGTTTGTTTAACTATTTCTTCTGCAAGATCCGTCAATACCTTATTGACAAGTTCAGCAGATAAATTATGCATTTGCTTGCTGCTTTCGCGGGCAAGCTCAAATTGTTGTATATATTCCATGATTAGTTGCGTCATTGATTATTCCGTTTGCGACGGAAACTGTGCCTGCAGATTAGTCTACGAGGTAAAAATAATTATAGTGGACCAGGGCTTTATGCCCTTTGATGCCGGTTCTTTCCCTGGCCTTATCAGCACCATATTCTGCTATACCTACACCAATAAGTTTAAAGCTGGTATCCATTATGCGGATGATATCACCTTTTTTAAAATCCGAACACACCTCTGTTATACCTACAGGAAGCAAACTTCTGGCCTGGCCGGAAAGTAGAACCTCTTTGGCCCCCTGGTTAATTGTTATACTTCCTGTTGCAGATTCCCAGGCATGAGCGATCCATTTTTTCTTTCCTGAAACCTGTTTTTCCGGATGAAAATAGGTGTGTTCTATTTTCTTATCGAGAATTAAACTTAAGATATGATCCTTTTTACCATTCGCTATATGTACTGGAATTCCCAGACTCGCGACTTTATTAGCCATGCCTAATTTAGTGACCATCCCCCCACGACCAGATGAAGATTTAGAAATGCTGATGCCGGACTGAATCTCCTCGTTCCCCTTTCTGACATCTGTGATAACCACGGAACCTGGAAGATTGGGGTCTCCGGTATAAATACCGTCCACGTTAGACAAGATAATTAATGCGTCCGCTTCCAGCATGGAAGCGACCAGGCCAGCTAACTCGTCATTATCAGTGAACATCAATTCTGTAACCGATACGACGTCATTTTCATTTATAACCGGCACTACCCGGTGTTTCAGCAAGATCTCGAGACAGTTTTTAATATTCAGGTAATGAAGCCGATCCCTGAAGTCTTCCTTAGTAACCAGAACCTGGGAACATAGAATCCCATGCTTCTCAAAATAGGATAAATACGTATTAATCAATTTAATCTGACCAATAGAGGCCAGTAATTGTCTGGCAGCAACGTTATCCTTTTTTTCAGGGATAGTAATCATACTTCGGCCAGATGCTACTGCTCCAGAAGAGATTAGTATAACTTCCAGGCCTCTTTTTTTGAGTGCGGCAATCTGATCAACCAGATGCGCTATGCGCTCCAGATCGGGTAAACCATTAAAAAGAGTTAATACATTGGAGCCAATTTTGACTACAATTCTTTGATAAGAATAAGACATGTTTAAGATTAAAAGAATGGAGAAACATTTACAACAGCGCAATCAGCGCTGTCCAACCAGTTTGATGACTTGCCCCAAGCCCTCTTCCATGATCACCGTCAAAGTATTCATGGAACAGTATATAATCCTTAAAATAAGGATCATGATGAAACTTGGGGTTGCCACCCATTCCGGGTCGTTCTCCGGCCTCGTTCTTTAAAAAGATTTGTTTCAGGCGCAGACTGATCTGATCTGCGATTTCCGAAAGACTCGAATATTGGCCGCTTCCGGTTGGATATTCCACTTTGAATTCATCTGTATAATATTCTTCGAAACCGCGCAGGGCGGAGATCATCAGATAGTTCATTGGCATCCAGATCGGTCCACGCCAGTTGCTGTTACCACCAAACATACCTGAATCACTTTCGGCAGGCAGATAATCTACTTCAAATTTATGCTCTTCCAGCTCATAGCGGAATGGTTCGTCCCTGTAAATTGCCGAAAGAGATCTGATGCCGTAATCACTCAGAAATTCAGCAGGATCCAGCATTCTTCTGAGCAATAGCTTCATCCGGTGCCCTCTTAACAGCGAGAGCAAGTGTTCATTATTTCCTTTGGTATCCGTCCAGTGACTTACCAGAGATACCAGGTCTGACCTCTCTTTAGAAAACCACTCTAAACGGCTTTTCAGTTGCGGCAGTTTTAGCCATTTATCTTCCTCGAATAAGATCTGGGCGAACATCGGGATCAGTCCCACCATACTTCTCAAACGAAGTCTGTCAGCGGTACCGTCAGGCTTGCGGAGCATATCATAATAAAAGCCGTCATCATCATCCCAAAGACCAGAAGAATCCTCGCCCATAATTGCCATGGAACCTGCTATATATAAAAAGTGTTCACTGAATTTAACTACCATACTTTCGTAGGCATCATCTTCCACTGCCAGTTCCATACTTATTTCCATCATATTCAGGGCGTACATAGCCATCCAGCTGGTACCGTCCGCCTGTTCGAGGAATCCACCCCCCGGAACCGGCTGGCTCCGGTTAAACACACCAATATTGTCAAGACCGAGGAAACCACCTTCAAAAATATTGTTTCCTTCACTATCCTTTTGGTTAACCCACCACGTGAAATTAAGGAGGAGTTTATTAAACATTTCAACAAGAAACTTAAAATCACCCCGGCCTTTATCCTTCTTATCTGCCTTGTAAACATGCCATGTAGCCAACGCATGCACCGGTGGGTTTACGTCACCAAAGTCCCACTCATAAGCCGGAAGCTGCCCGTTCGGGTGCATATAATTTGCACTAACGAGCAACAAAAGTTGCTTCTTTGCAAAATCTGCGTCAAGCGCTGCAAAACTAATACAGTGGAAAGCAAGATCCCATGCTGCGAACCATGGATACTCCCATTTATCGGGCATGGACAGAATATCATTTGCGGCAAAATGTTTCCAGTGCGAATTTCTACCTTTTTTTCTAATTGCCGGGGGCTTTACTACACCCTGGTCGCCATTTAACCAGCGGTTCACTTCAAAACTATAGAACTGTTTATTCCATAATAAACCTGCAAGCGCTTGTCTTTTGACGTTGAGCTCATCTCCTTTACAATGTTCAGGAAGCTGGCCGTCGTAGAAAACATCAGTTTCGGATACCCGCTGCTCAAAAATTGCATTAAAGTCATTAAATGGATCTTTCAGGCGTGATTTACTCAATCTCAGCCGCACTGTAAAGGCAACTCCCGGCTCCAATATCGTTTTATACCATACCGCTGCCTTAGTGCCACATCCCGCCGGGTTAACAGCCTCATTCTGGTTATTGACGATCCGCTCATTTATTCCGTCCTTTAAATAAGGACTGGTATTCGGTACTTGATATAATAACTGGTTATTGGTTTCATTATTTGTAAAAAGAAATTCCGGGTTTCCATCTGCATAACAGTGATAATCACCTGGATCCGAAGAGCGGATATATAACGTATTTTTACCCTGATTCAGGATCTCAGGCCTTTCTGCTGCCGGATCTGCCTTCCAGGTATTACGGAACCACAGCTGAGGGATCAGATCGAGCCTTGCAGCAGTCGTTCCCCTGTTATATGCAGTATATTTAAAAAGGAGATCTTCCGTATCATTTTTCGCAAATTCAATAAAAACATCTGCGTATTCATTCTGATCAAAACAGCCGGTATCAATAATTTCAAATTCGGGTTCAAGTCTTGTACGGGTGGCATTCTCTACGACAAGCTTTTCATAAGGAAACTCCTGCAGCGGATACTTGTACAGCATTTTCATATAGCTATGCGAAGGAGTACCATCAATATGATAATAGATCTCTTTCACATCCTCCCCGTGATTTCCCTGACCATTAGTGAGGCCAAATAACCGTTCCTTTAAGATCCGGTCCCTGCCATTCCAAAGCGCCAGGCCGACACAGAACCGCTGGCGCTCATCACTGAAGCCGCCAAGCCCTTCTTCGCCCCATCTAAAAGCCTTACTTTTGGCCATTTCATGCGTGATGAAATTCCAGGCATCACCGTCTGCACTATAGTCTTCACGTACAGTTCCCCATTGTCTGTCACTCAGGTAAGGGCCCCATTTTAACCAGTTTTCCTGGTTTGAATAATGAGCCAGAAGACGTTTTTTTTCAGGGTTTTCCGGTAGGCTGGAGTTCATAATTCAATAATAAGGAATTACAGACATAAAGAAGAGGGAAAACCGAAAATAGTCTACTGTTTTTCTAGTGGTTTATCTACCATATCGACGATCATAGATGAGATTTCATATGAAAACCATTCCTTGAACACTTTAAATGTTCTGGTTTGCGGCCAGTCCTGTTCGTCGGTATGAAAATCATTAAGTTCATTCCGGAAGATCTGGTCAAAATTCCTCTTCAGCCAGTTCTCAATCTTAGCTTTGGTCTGCAGTTCTTTAATCAGATATATGGTACCCTCATCTTCAGGGATTACCGGAAATTCAGGATCTACAAAATTAATCCAGTCATAAAAAGGCTTCTTAGCTTTAATCAGGATGGAGTTTCTGTTGACGGTTTCAAAATATAATGTAGGTTCTATCATTTGTATGGGAAATTTGAGACAAAACTATCTAAAACTTTCCTGAAAACGCGAACCCTGCGGCCCTGTTCTGATAAACTGGCATCATGACGAAATTAGACTGGTCTTTTCCAGTAACCCATTTACGGATTGAAGGGTAGATAACATAGGCGAACTTTGTCGATAAAATACCCAATCCTGCGCCGGCAACAACATCACTAAACCAATGATAATTTTTATACATCCGCAGAACACCGGTAGCGGTCGCTACAGAGTACCCACCTATTGTATACCAGACAGATACATCTCCGTATTCCTGTCTAAGAAATTCAGCTGAAGCAAATGCCGTAGCCGTATGACCCGAAGGAAAAGAGTAGTCGTTTAAACCATTCGGGCGCATTCGGTTACTACTGCTCTTAAGCAGGTGTACCGAGCCCATGGTTAAGGTTCCTGAAATTAAAAGTAAAGCAGATTTATCTACAAAATTATGTTTCCCTTTCACACCGGCCAGATCCAGTCCATAAACTGCCACTATAGGCAGATAACGCAGGTAATCATCAGCAGAAGTATTAAAGCCAGGATGACGCCTATTGGTCTGCTCGTGAATGTAATTATCAAACCTTCTGAGCGTATTATTGTTTAAAGCTATAAAGCCATAACCTACGGCGGCGGCGGCTGGAATAAATTCTACAACTTTTGGTTTAGAATGATGGCTCACAGAATCTGTATACTGGGCCATTGAAATGCCTGGAAAAAATAATCCGGAAAGCAGAATAAGGGATAATTTCATAGGGCATTCAAAGTACAAAACAAAAGCCAGAAATCAGATAAACATAAAAAAAATCTAAACAAATTACGTTCCCAAAAATAGTTCTTTCAACACATTGAATACCAAATATTTATTGTTACATTCATTAAGCTAACCAAAAATTTGTATTATGGAAATCGTATCAAAAATTCAGGAATGGGGTGATAGGAATCATCCGCAATGGGTAGATTATTTTAGAATTGCTTTAGGAATTACCCTTATTTGGAAAGGCGTTGCATTCGCAATGAACCTTCATGCATTTACAAATTTAATGGACAATGCCGGACTGGGGACAGCGGTTTCGATTAGTTTGATCGCGCATACAATTATTGCCCTCCATATTATCGGGGGCCTGTTAATTGCGTTGGGGTCGAATACTCGTTTATTTTGTCTGTTGAATATTCCAATACTCTTCACGGCAGTATTTTTCGTGAATATGCCGGGGCACATTATGCGCCCCTATTCAGAATTGTGGTTGTCGGCAACAGTACTTATCGCACTTTTTTGCTTTTTAATAGAGGGTGATGGTAAATTATCCATTGAATACAAAAAATCCCAGCAGATAATGGAACAAAATAATACCAGTCAGATTTAAAATATAAAGTACCTGTTTATCGACAAAATAAGCAGGTACTAAATGATTATAAATATTTTTTTTTGTTGATTGTCATTATGGACTGGTTTTTGAATAGTTAACTACAAAATAACGCTGTTGTACAGCGAGTAACAGGAATCAGCAATTAATTAGAATTAAATAAATAAAAAAAACGCCATGAATTACAGGAAACTATTAAATGACCATTTGGACAGAAACACAGATAAAACCCCGGTTTTAGTCGCATTATTAGCAGGCTTAGCAGTTGGAGCAGCATTAGGGGTGTTATTTGCTCCAGGAAGCGGTTCAGAGACCAGAGACCTGATTGCTGACAAATCAAAAGATTTGACCGATAGTGCCAAAGAAAAACTAAGTAGCTATAAAGAAAAAATTAAAAACAGTGCAGATCATTTAGCTGACACTGCCAAAGATAAATTCCAGGGTTATAAAGAAAGAGCTCAAGACGCTGCTGAAGACCTGAAAGATGCAAAAGATAATGCAGTTGATCATGCAAAATCGGCAGTGAAAGACCTTAAAAACGACGCATCCGATGCAAAAGATGCCGTCAAAAACGCTTAACCAAACATCAAGCATATAAAAAAACCGGTCAATGACCGGTTTTTTTATGTCTTTATTTTTAGGCAGTTTTCAATGCGCTGTAAATCTCTGCATATAATAAGCCACTTCCGCCTCCATAATGCGGTACAAGCGTAGTGTCCGGGCACTTCTCAATGACATATTGCTTAACGGCCTGCTCCTGCTCTGCAGAAAGCCCTCCACCAAGCAGCACAACTCTGAAGTTTTTTCCGCTGCATTGTTTAATTAGTTCCTCGCAGGAATTTACACCTATCGCGTTCCAATTGTCCATTTTATTAAGCAGACGCAGGATCACCGTTAAGATCTCCTCATGTGCACCGATAACCAGAATCGAGATTTCCTTTTCCATATTAAAATTCCATAGGAACTTCCATCAATAAAATTCGGGCGTCAGTATCCGCTGTAATTTCAATTGCGCTGGTATCCCAAATACCGTAACCATCTCTGGTTGCCAATTTTTGTCCATCTACAGATACGCTACCTTCCAGTACGAAAACATATACTCCGCTCTCTTTTTTGTGGAAATTATAAACAACCTGATGATCTTTTTCCAGATTTCCCATATTAAACCAGGCATCCTGATGTATCCATACACCCTGGTCATTTTTATCAGGAGATAAAATTTGCACCAGTTCATTCGGGTGAGCCGCCGTTTGAATGATCTGCTGATCATATCTTGGTTCTACATTACGTTTGTTCGGAAATACCCAGATCTGCAAAAATTTAACCGGAACATTTTTGTTCTTATTATATTCAGCATGATAGATGCCGGTACCCGCGCTCATCACCTGAATTTCTCCGGGATCAATTACGCCGACATTACCTATACTGTCTTTATGCTCTAAACTACCTTCCAAAGGAATGGAGATAATTTCCATATTATCATGTGGGTGTTCGCCGAAACCTCTTCCCCCGTCTACACGATCATCATTCAATACTCTGAGTGCGCCAAAATTCAGACGTTCAGGATTATAGTAACCGGCAAAACTAAAAGTATGATAACTTTTTAACCATCCGTGATCTGCACCGCCTCTTGAATCTGCGGTATGTAAAACTGTCTGTGCCATGATCTTTAATTTTTTGTTATACAAATTTAAGCCCCCTGGCTGGCTTAAATCTTACCATAGGACAAGAAATAAATCAGAACTGAATTTTGTAGCCCAGCGTGGTCCATACACCTGGCATAGGTACTGCCCCAGCCTGGTTAAACTGTTCGTTAAGCAGATTAGAACCGTCCCAGTAAAGCGTACTTTTATTAAAGCGGTAACCAACCCTTGCATCCAGAATTACATAATCATTGTAATTAATTCTTTCCGCATACCGGGACGTTAGACTAATGTCAAGCTTATCCCAAAGACTTCCAGATACGGTTAAAGTATATTGATTACGCAGAGATTCCACAGAATATCTGGAAATAAGTGCATCTGTTAATGTCGTTTTCATCCGGGGATCCAGGTGCGTTAAAGAAATGCCGGTCCTGATTGAAGTGAAAACCTGCCCCTGAACCGGAACCGCATAATCTGCGCTCAAAGTGTAGCCCCTGGTAGACAATCTGCTGAAATTTTTTGGTTGCCACGGATCTGTTACTTCAGCTTTTACCCAGTCAATAAAGTTATTAATCCGGCGTTCAAATATGCTAGCATTCAAATTCAACCTTTTACCATTATACTTAAGACCAGATTCCAAATAAGCAGAACGTTCTGCTTTCAGCTCTGCATTACCAATATTGGTTGGCCCTTTATAGTAGAGGTCAGTAAAAGTCGGTAAACGCTGGCCTGTACCTGCATTTACAAAGACCTTCCAGTTTCCGGCAAAATTATATCCAGCGTCAATACCTGGAAAAGCTTGCCAGCCGTAATCAGAATTGTAATTCAGGTAATTTCCTATGTTAATCAGTACGTTTTTAACCCGGTCAAATTTGTATTCGCCATAAATGCCAGCATTTGTCCGGTTCCGTTTGCCAAGATTTGTACTATTGATCAACTCTTTTCTTGCTTCCAGCCCTAAGCCAAAATCACCTATACCGGTCGAAAAAACATTATTCAGTTCGGCACCCAGAACTTGCGTCACATGGTGGTTATGAAATTTGTCGGGAGTTTGTTTAATATACAGGTAATCATCAACGTTGTTCCTGTAAGTTAATCTTGGTTTGAGAGTCCAGAAGGACGTAATCTGCGTCTGATAACCGACCGATGCAGTAGTTGTCTTTACTGTTTCTTCAGCCTCCAGGTCACCCGGGGCAGAATAATAACCATTAGCACCGAAATTATTGTGGATATAGCCAGCAGAAACATCCAGCACGTCCGATTTAATTTTAAAAGTTCCCTGATAGTATACTTTTTGGTTATTAAAAGCAGTATTATGCCTGTAGCCGTTTCCAGCCTCCTGACCTGCAGAAACCAGATGAGTTGAACCGTCCAGAACCACAGAACCAGACGCTCTTATACCATAATTTGTGTATAGATCTCCATTTTTATCATCCTTGCGGAAACTGCTTCCTGCAAAAACATGGGCCGATCCACCCGAGCGGGTTGCTGTTTTAGTCACAATATTAATGGCCCCAGTCAAAGCATTCAAACCGTAAATACGGGAAGCAGAGCCTCTGAGAACCTCTATATGGTCAATATCATCTACAGAAAAAGGGAGGTTCATCATGTGATGGCCAGTCTGCGGATCAGAGAATTTCACACCGTTAACAAGAATTAGCGTCTGGTCGAATGTTCCTCCATCCAGACTAATGTCTGCCTGCACACCGCCGGGGCCACGCTGCCTGATATCCACGCCACTTACGAATCCCAGCAGATCTGTTATTGACCGTGATGGCAGGTTTTTAATCTGCTGCTGGTCTATGATCCATATATTCCGGTTTTGTGCAGAGAATGGAATCTTCAGCCGATTCTCTTTGACCATCACTTCATTCAGGTTATTAGTAGTATCCTGTTGCCCGTAGGCAGCAATTGAGGCTAAAGAACAGCCCACAAACGCTATAAAAAATCTATTCATTTGCTGGTAATTGCTGCGAATATAGCAATTCCGGAAAAGAACAACGTTATGGTTTATTTGCGGTCGCTCTTCATGAACTGCATGGAAAGTGCAGAACCCGTTCCCAGCAGAGCACCGGCTGCAACATCAGTCGGATAATGAACGCCAAGATACATGCGGCTGTAACCTATAGCCCCTGCCCAGAGATAAGCGGGTGCAGTAATGTACCATTTGTTCTGAACCTGAGAAATAGCCGTCGCAGTGGTAAACGCAGAAGAAGTATGTCCGGATGGGAAAGAGTAATGCGGTGGTTGATACACCGCATTAATTTTAACATTTGCCGCAAAAGGCCTTGGCCTTTTAAAGAGTTTTTTGAGCGCCATGGTGAGAATTACATTCACCGCGGAGCTAGATGCAATATAAGCTGCATCCTGCCGGGTCCCCTTATCATTTCCAATTATACCGCCGGCAAGAACGCCCACAGGTACTGCAAAATTCACTACATCATTGTACTTCGAAATAAACATCATGAAATCAGTCTGTTTAGGCGTCCTGTGATTAGACAGATCTATCAGGATCCGGTCATCCAGGCGTTGCAAACCCGATTGCGCAGATACCTGAAGACTGCAGAACGAGCATCCTGTCAGCAGTAATAAATAAATGAGGTTCCTGTTCATTTGGATTGATTTAAGCGGGTCCGGAGCTACGAGCCAGTTTCTGCAGCAGTTTGATAAGCCTGGTTTAATGCACCCAGAAAGGTCTCGGGAGCCTGCGCACCAGATACAGCCAATTTTTGGTTGATGATAAAAAACGGAACACCGCTAATACCTATTTTGGATGCCGCCTCTTCATCTGCCCTTACGTCATCGCCATAAACATAACCTTCCAGCATTTCCTGTACTTCGTCTGCCTGCAAACCAGATTCCTTACCCAATTCCAGTAAAACAGCAGGATCATCTATATTTTTACCGTCCGTAAAATTTGCGATAAACAAAGCTTCTTCAACTTCGTCAGCCAGCCCTTTTGACTTTGCCAGTTGAATTAAACGATGTGCCTTAAAAGAATTAGCCATAATAGCTTTGTCAAAATCAAACTGAAGGCCGACTTCGGCAGCTGCATTTTTAACATGATCTTGCATTTGGATTGCCCATTCCAGTGTCTGTCCTTTTTTATCGGCCAGGAACTGTGCAGCATTCAATTCAGTATTGGTCACCGCATGAGGATCAAGCTCGAAACTATGCCATTCTACCTCTACCTCGTCTGCATGCTCAAACTGCGCTAATGCAGTTTCAAATTTCTTTTTACCTATATAACAAAATGGACAGTTGACGTCCGACCAGATATCTACTTTCATAATTTTTTAAAATTGAGCTGGCAATTTAATCTTTCTAATGTTAGAGCCTGTTTAAAATTTATCTAATAATTTTTCACAACATAAATTTAAACAGGCGCTTATTGATCTGTAAAAATACAGGCGCTTATTTCCTGACAGTTACCTGAAAAACAGTGGTCTGATGGTATTCCTGCCCGGGCCTGAGAATCGTATCCGGAAAATCCCGGAGATTCACGCTATTCGGTGCATGCTGCGTTTCTACACATAAAGCATCTGCCGGGCCATAATTTCTACCGCCCTTTCCGCCATTCACACGGAGATGTTTAGCTGTGTAAAAATGAGCAATGGGCTCAGTTGTATAAACACTTAATAATAAACCAGATCTGGCGTCGAAAGTCTCAGAGGCCATGCCAAATTCCCCGTAAGGTTTGTCAAGCACGAAACTCTGGTCGTAACCTTCATCCTCGTTCCAGTTAGCACCGATAGCTCTTGGTGCCAGAAAATCATGCATTGTACCTGCAACGGGCACCAATTCTCCGGTAGGCACATAATCTGCATCTTGTTTCAGATAATTACTGGCCGGTATCCGGTGAATATTTCCGGCTACGCTTCCTTTATCCGGATCTAGATTGAAATAAGTATGATGTGTCAAATTAACAGGTGTAGGTGCATCTGTAAAAGCCCTGTAATCCAGGATCAGCTCATTATCGTCGCTTAATTTATAAGTAAGCTGTACCGTCAGGTTGCCCGGAAATCCTTCTTCACCCGCAGGGCTTACATATTGAAGGGTTACGCTGGGATCAATAGTTGGAAGAATATCCCAGACCTTACGATCGAAACCTTTAATTCCGCCATGCAGACTTTTATCCATCTGATAGGCTTTACCGTCAATTTCATAACGCCCGTCTTTAATCCTGTTGGCGAAACGACCAACCACTGCTCCCAGATACGGATAAGCAGCGAGATATTCTTCTGTCAGATAACCATCCAGATCATCAAACCCCAGAACGATATCCTGCGACTCGCCCTTTGCATTTATCACCGTAAATTCACTGATAATTCCACCGTAATTATAGATTTTAACAACGCTTCCTTTAGTGTTTTTCAGGGTTAGGGCAAAGATTTCTTTACCATCGATATGTTTTCCGGTGCTGATCTGGGATTCTTTCATATTTTAATATTACGTAGACAATACTACAAATAATAGATAAATTATCCTCGTTCTACGTAAAATAAGGATATAAACAGATTTGTTTTATAAATTTAAAGACGGCTTTGTCTGCTGTATGAAAAGACCGGCTGTTAGAACCAGAACACATAAAATGATAAAAACTGAATTGATCCGAAAATTTACCGACACCTATGGTCAGGCTCCTCAAGCTGTGTTTTTCTGCCCTGGACGCGTAAATTTAATCGGTGAACATATAGATTATAACGGCGGCCTGGTCATGCCTTGCGCGATTACACTCGGCACCTTGTTATGCCTTGCACCCAACCAGGAAAAAGTATTCCGGTTCAAAAGTCTGAATTTCGAAGAAGAAGCTGTAATTCCAATGCAGGAAAGTTATACAAAAGAAGGTAAAGACTGGTATAATTATCCGCTGGGCGTAATTAATGAATTGCTTAAAGATTATACCATTCCAGTCGGTTTCGATTTTCTGTACAGCGGAAATATCCCAATTGGTTCAGGGCTCTCCTCTTCGGCATCAATAGAGGTTCTAACAGCCTATGCACTGGGTTCCTACCTGAATCTGGATATAGATAAATTGTCGCTGGTTAAGCTTAGTAAATACGTGGAGAATAATTTCATTGGTCTGAACAGCGGTATTATGGATCAATTTGCAGTTGCATTTGGCGAGAAAGCGAAAGCCATGTTATTGAATTGCGATACGCTTGACTTTAAACAAGTAGACTGCGAGATCGGTGACCATGAACTGATTATTATTAACACGAATAAACCCCGGGAACTGGCAGAATCTAAATATAATGAGCGGGTTGCAGAATGCGAAGCAGCACTGGCAGCGCTCAACCAGGAAATTCACCTCAATAATTTATGTGAGCTGAACGCTGAGAAATTCGCTCTGCATAGCCACCTGATCACAGACGAAACTGTTTTAAAAAGAGCGACTCATGTAATTCGCGAAAATGACCGTGTAGGTTTGGCTGCAAAAGCTTTAAATGCCGGCAATCTTGAAGAATTTGGACGTTTAATGTTCGCCTCGCACGATTCCCTTCAAAACTTATATGAGGTAAGCGGTGAGGAACTCGATACACTGGTAGCCTTCTGTGCAAATTATGCAGGTGTTACCGGAGCCAGAATGACGGGTGCCGGATTTGGCGGCTGTGCAATTGCCCTGGTTAAAAAAGAAAGCCTGGAAGATTTCGAGCTGAAAATCAAGGCAGACTATCTACAGAAGATCGGTTATGCATGCGAAGTATATAAGAGTGAAATAGGCCATGGCGTATCTGCTATTTAATTTTAATTTTGCGCCATGCAGAAATTAAAGACTACAGATTTAAACCGTGTAGATGTAGCCGCTTTTAAGGAGCAGGAGAAATTACCTGTAGTGGTTGTACTGGATAATGTTCGCAGTATGAATAATGTCGGATCGGCATTCAGAACAGCAGACGGCTTTTCCATTGAAAAAATATACCTGTGCGGTATTACTGCGCAGCCACCACATAGAGAAATCGAAAAGACAGCTATCGGCGCGACAGCTTCCGTAGACTGGAAACATTATGAGAATACGCTCGATGCCATTCAGAATCTTAAAGCAGATGGCTATAAAATTATCGCCATTGAACAGGCTGTAGATAGTATTTATCTGCATGAATTTAAGCCGGGACAGCAGGAGAAATATGCGCTGATCTTCGGGAACGAGGTAAATGGTGTGAGTGAAGAAGTAATGGCGGTAATTGATAACTGCATTGAAATTCCACAATTCGGCACTAAACACTCTTTCAATATTGTCATCTCGGCAGGAATTGTCCTCTGGGACTTCTATGCAAAGATGCGCCTGCTGGTTAAATAAACGGATACTCCTGAAAAAAAATGAGCCCCTGAATAAATCCAGGGGCTTTCTTGGTTAGTATAGGTTTGGTTTTAAAAGCTCTTTAAGCGTAGGGAATACCATCTTTGGTTGGCAATCTGCTCTCACCCATCAGATATTCATCTACTTTTCTCGCTGCTTCGCGGCCTTCCGAAATGGCCCAGACAACCAGCGACTGTCCTCTTCTCATATCACCAGCAGTAAAGATTTTGGCAATATTGGTTTGATATTTACCCTCTTCTGCTTTTACATTACCGCGGTTGTCAAACTCGACACCCAGTTTTTCCAGTAGTCCTTCTTTTTGCGGATACAGGAAACCCATCGCTAAAAGCACTAGCTGGCAAGGTAATTCACGCTCAGTTCCCTCTACTTCTTTGAAGTTTACAGGTCTGCCGTTCGCATCAATATCCCACTGCACATCTACAATTCTAAGTGCGCGCAGATTATTATTTTCGTCTGCAAGGAATGCTTTGGTATTTACTCCCCATGCTCTGCTGCAACCCTCTTCATGTGAGCTGGTTACTTTTAATAACATTGGAAAAGTAGGCCATGGCATGTTATCTGTACGCTTCTCAGCCGGCATTGGCATAATCTCAAACTGCGTAACAGAACGTGCACCCTGACGGTTAGAAGTACCAATACAATCAGATCCTGTATCACCACCACCAATAACGATTACATCTTTTCCGGTTGCGAGAATATCTTCCTGTGCGATTGCAAAATTTCTGACACGTTTGTTCTGTTGTTTCAGGAAGTCCATGGCGAAATGAATCCCTTGAGCTGTTCTGCCCGTTACAGGCAGATCACGTGGTACAGTAGAGCCACCAGCCAGTACAATAGACTGATTCTCTCTCAGTAAGGTGTTCAATTCTATGTTTACACCTACGTTGGCATTACATTTAAACGTAATACCCTCTTTTTCCATCAGGCTGATACGGCGTCTTACCACATCTTTCTGCAATTTAAAATCAGGGATCCCGTAGTTTAATAAACCACCTGGTGTATCGTCCCTTTCGTAAACAACTACCTCATGACCTGCACGGTTCAATTGAGCAGCAGCAGCAAGACCAGCAGGTCCGGAACCGATAACGGCTACCTTTTTACCAGTTCTGATCATTGGCGGATCGGCTTTAATAAAGCCTTTTTCGAAAGCAATCTCAATAATATGCTTCTCGATATCCTCAATAGATACAGGAGATTTATTAATTCCCAGTACACATGCAGACTCACATGGAGCCGGGCAGATACGTCCGGTAAACTCAGGGAAGTTGTTGGTACTTAATAGAATACCTGCAGCCAGCTCCCATTCTCTTTTATAAACGGCTTCATTAAACTCTGGAATTACATTTCCAAGCGGGCAACCCGATTGACAAAATGGAACACCACAGTCCATACAGCGGGCCGCTTCCTGTTTAACCTGTTCTTTTTCGAAAGAAACTACGAACTCCTTATAATGCTGTAATCTCGTTTTAGCATCTTCTTTTACAGGAGCAGTTCTCTCATATTCTAAAAATCCAGTTACTTTTCCCATAATTTATGATGTTTTGATCGTTGAACTTCTTTTTAATAAAACCGCTTTGTATTCTTTAGGGAATACTTTAACGAAATGCGCGGATTGTGTCGCCCAGTCACTTAAGATAAATTCAGCTAATTTACTACCAGTCAACTGAATATGTTTCTTCAGCAAACTGTTGATTCTGATTTCATCTTCTTCCTGAAGCGGATCCAGATCTACCATTTCGGTATTACATTTATGTGGAAAATCTCCGTTCACATCGTAAATCCAGGCTACACCACCGCTCATTCCGGCAGCGAAATTACTTCCTGTATTACCCAGTACGAGAACTTCTCCACCAGTCATATACTCACAACCATGGTCTCCTAAACCTTCAATAACTGCTGTTGCACCTGAGTTTCTCACAGCAAAACGTTCTCCGGCTAAACCTCTTGCGAATAATTCGCCGGATGTCGCACCATATAAAGCAACATTCCCCAGAATGATATTCTGCTCTGGGACATAAGTCACTTCTTTAAACGGATAAATCGAAATCCTTGCGCCTGATAAGCCTTTACCAACATAGTCATTTCCTTCACCTTCCAGCTCCAGTGAAATACCTCTTGCGGTGAAAGCACCAAAACTTTGTCCGGCAGAACCGTGGAATTTAAAGTTGATGGTATCAGCCGGTAAACCTGCACTGCCATAAACTTTCGAAACTTCGTTAGATAACATGGTACCAATTGCACGATCCGTGTTTTTCACCTCAAACGACTGGAATACAGGCTCCTTATTAAATAATGCAGGTCCTGCAGCAGCAATCAGCTGATGATCCAGTACATTATCTATTCCATGGTCCTGGAATTCAGTCTGGAACAGGCTCAAACCATTATCAGGCGCTTTATATAAGATTGCGGAAAGATCCAGGTTTTTCAGTTTCCAGTCTGCAGGATCAACAGCACGCAAGCTCAGTGCATCTGCCTGACCAACCATTTCCTCTACAGATTTAAAACCTAATTCTGCCATAATCTCACGCAGTTCTTCGGCCAGGAAGTAAAACAGGTTAACTACATGATCTGCTTCTCCGGTAAATAACTTACGCAGGTTAGGATCTTGAGTCGCCACACCTACAGGACAAGTATTTAAGTGACATTTACGCATCATGATACAGCCCGAAGTAACTAATGCAGCAGTAGCCACACCCCATTCTTCAGCCCCTAGTAAAGCCGCAACAGCGATATCTTTACCTGTTTTTAGCTGCCCGTCAGTTTGCAGGACCACACGGCTGCGTAGTCTGTTTTTCACTAAAGTCTGATGCGCTTCAGCTAAACCAAGTTCCCAGGGAAGGCCGGCATGCTGAATAGAAGTTAAAGGCGAAGCACCTGTACCACCATCAAAACCAGATACCAGGATAACATCTGCATGTGCTTTAGCCACACCAGCAGCAATTGTACCTACGCCTGCTTTAGAAACGAGTTTTACATTGATTCTGGCCTTACGATTTGCATTTTTCAAATCAAAGATCAGCTGAGCTAAATCTTCAATACTGTAAATATCATGGTGTGGAGGCGGCGAAATTAAACCAACACCCGGAGTAGCATGGCGGACTTTTGCAATCCAGTCATCTACTTTATGCCCTGGAAGCTGGCCCCCTTCACCCGGTTTAGCACCCTGAGCCATTTTAATCTGCAGCTCATCTGCGTTGGTCAAATAGTTACTGGTTACGCCAAATCTTGCAGAAGCGATCTGTTTGATCGAAGAACGCATAGAATCTCCATTGGCCATTTTTTCATAACGCAGTTCGTCTTCTCCACCTTCTCCGGTATTACTTTTTCCACCGATCCGGTTCATCGCAATCGCTAGTGTAGAGTGTGCTTCATGGGATATGGACCCGAAAGACATCGCTCCTGTAGCGAAACGTTTTAAGATACTTTCAACCGGTTCTACCTGATCCAGTGGTACCGAAGAGCGGTTATAGTTAAATTCAAACAATCCGCGGATAGTATAAGCCTGCTTAGTCTGCTCATTAACGAGCTTGCTATATTGTTTATACGTTTGGTAGTCGTTTTTGCGGGTCGCATTTTGTAATAAATGGATAGTCTGCGGGTTAAACAAATGCTGCTCCCCTTTTCTGCGCCATTTATAATTACCACCAGTTGGCAGGATTGCATCCGGGCGGGTGTTCTTTCCGAAAATACGGCTGTGTTTAATTAATGCTTCACGTGCAATTTCATCCAGTCCCAAACCGCCGATTCTGGATACAGCACCGCTGAAATAGCTATCTACCACACTTTTATGGATACCCAGAATTTCGAAGATCTGTGCACCATGGTAAGATTGTAAAGTGGAAATTCCCATTTTAGAGAAGATCTTCAGCAATCCGTTATTTACAGCGTAGATATAATTATCAATTAATTTATTGACGGCCATACCACTTTCTTTCTGGAATCCGGTAATCGTTTCCAGAGCCAGATAAGGGTTCACTGCAGTCGCACCAAAACCAATGAGACAAGCGAAATGATGTACTTCCCATACGTCTCCCGCTTCAACCACGATACCTACCGCACCACGATGACCTTTACGGATCAGGTGATGGTGTACCGCCGAAACAGCCAGTAAAGATGGAATAGCAGCATGCTCAGAGTCCAATGCACGGTCTGAAAGGACCAATACCTGGAATCCGTCTTCTACTGCATCTACTGCGTAACGGCACAAACGTTCCAGTGCTTTAGCCAATGAGCCTGGTTTACCATCTGCACGGAAATAAGTCTGCAAAGTTTTAGACTGGAATACACCGGTATCAATACTACGTACTTTCTCCAGTTCCAGGTTAGTCAGGATCGGGTGTTTAATACCGACACAGTGACATTGCATAGCATGCTCTTCCAGCAAATTACCATTGTTCCCCATAAAACCAGCAAGACTCATCACCACTTTTTCACGGATCGGGTCAATTGGCGGGTTGGTAACCTGTGCAAATAACTGCTTGAAATAAGAAGATAAATGCTGGGGTTTCTGAGAAAGTACGGCCAGCGGGATATCTGTACCCATAGAACCAATTGGCTCTTTCGCTTCTAAAGCCATCGGTTTCAGAATCAGGTCGACATCTTCCCTGCTATAACCAAATACCTGCTGATATTTAAAAATAGACTCTTGTGAAAGTCCTGTAAAGACCACTCTTGGATCTGAAAGTTCTTCCAGGCGGATCTGATATTGATTTAACCAGTCACCATAAGGCTTACGGCTGCATACTTCTTGTTTGATTTCGGCATCGCTGATAATTCTGCCCTGTTCCATATCCACAACGAACATTTTACCAGGGGTTAATCTGCCTTTTTCGATAATCTCGCTCTGATCTAAAGCCAGTACGCCAGATTCAGATGCCATAATTACGCGGTCATCCTTAGTAATTGCATAACGGGAAGGTCTTAAACCATTTCTGTCCAGTGTGGCACCAATTAGATTACCATCTGTAAAAGCAATGGCCGCTGGTCCATCCCAAGGCTCCATTAAGGTTGCATGGAATTTGTAGAAGGCTTGTTTAAGCTCATCCATGTCTTCATTACCATCCCATGCTTCAGGAATCAGCATCATCATTACATGTGGCAAGGAACGGCCGGCATGCAATAATAATTCTATAATATTGTCCAGACAGCCGGAATCTGATTGTGATTCATCGATCACCGGGAGCAGGATATTCAATTCTTCAGCAGTAAAATAGCTGGAAGCAAATGATTTCACACTTGCACGGAACCAGTTCAGGTTACCTTGTAAGGTGTTAATCTCACCATTGTGGGCAATATATCGGAATGGTTGTGCCAGCCTCCATGATGGAAAGGTATTCGTAGCAAAACGTGAGTGGACTAAACCAAATGCAGAAACAACTCTTTTATCACTTAACTCTGTGAAATAGGTTCTAACCTGCATAGATGTTAGCTGTCCTTTATATACTATAGTACGTGAAGAAAATGAAGCGATATAAAAATCTGCTTTAATTCCTTTAACTGTACCCAGAATGGTTTTGCTCAGGTAGTTCTTAAAGACATATAGTTTACGTTCAAAATCTGCGCCGGCAGCAATATTTTCGGGGCGTGAAACAAAGAGTTGTTCCATTTCCGGCTCTACTGACAGTGCCATATCTCCAATATCCGCAGGATTAGTATTTACTTTCCTGAAGCCTAATACATCCAGACCCAGCTTTTCTGCTGCTCTGTATATTACTTCACGACATTCTTCCCTTGCTCTAACGTCTTTTGGCAAGAATAACATCCCTACGCCATAATCGCCCGATTGATTCAGACTGAAACCTATCTTTAAACATTCGTCATATAGAAATTCGTGGGGTATCTGTATCATAATACCTGCCCCATCGCCTGTATTAATCTCTGCACCGCATGCACCCCGGTGGTCAAGGTTTTCCAGAATGGTTATAGCGTCTGAAATAATTTGTTGTGACTTTCTTCCCTTCACATGGGCTACGAACCCAATACCGCAAGCATCGTGCTCGAATTTGGAGTCGTATAAGCCCTCATTATCTTGTAGTTGTTCCATATCTAATTGTATTCTAAACACTAAGGTATTTAAATTTTTGATCAATTACCATTCTGTTATTTTTTTTGTGAAAAACAAAGAATAGCATAATTTCAATAGGGTTAAATTATCAACTTGGCAATTTTTACAGTCGAAAATTATCAACTTGGCAATTGAACGAAAGTAGTCTATTTGGGAGCGTTAAAAATGACTGGCAAAAATGAATTTTTGAACAAAAAATTGGCTTTCCGAGCATAATAAGGCATTTAACCTCCCCTGCTCTCAGCGCAAAAACCATCAATTTGACTCAAAAATCTATACGCTGAAAAATATTTGAAAAAAATATTCAATTACAATTCACTCGTCTTCAATTCATTATCTGAAGTTAAATATTTTCCTGGACTTTTTTTTGAATTTCGTTTTTGCAGACTAAACTCTTTTGCTACATTTGCAGTGGGCAAGTCCTTTACGATCAGCTCCCTTTGAACTCCCCCAGGGCGGGAACGAAGCAAGGGTAGGAGGTTGTAGCGGTGCGATAAAGGTTGCTTGCCCATTTTTTACTTTTTCAGATTGACTATGCTTTCAACGCACAATCTTCCGTCAAAAGCATACGCTGAACACTTCTCCAGTTTTTTATTCCCTAAATTATATAATCATGAAATTTTTCATTGACACGGCTAATCTTGAGCAAATCAAAGAAGCCCAGGACCTTGGTGTATTAGATGGTGTAACTACGAATCCAAGCCTTATGGCGAAGGAAGGAATTTCCGGAGACCAAAAGGTAACAGACCATTACAAAGCTATCTGTGCTATTGTAGACGGCGATGTAAGTGCAGAAGTAATCTCTACAGATTTTGAGAATATCATTAAAGAAGGTGAAGCTTTGGCTAAACTAGATCCAAAAATCGTAGTTAAAGTTCCGATGATCAAAGACGGTATTAAAGCCATCAAATATTTCTCTTCAAAAGGCATCAGAACTAACTGTACTTTAATTTTCTCTGCAGGTCAAGCTTTATTAGCTGCCAAAGCAGGTGCTACTTACGTATCCCCTTTCTTAGGTCGTTTAGACGATATAGGTCAGGACGGTTTGCAATTAATTGAAGATATCCGTTTAATTTTTGATAACTACGGTTACGAAACTGAAATCTTGGCTGCTTCGATCAGAGGTCCGTTACATATCATCAACTGCGCTAAATTAGGTGCTGATGTTATGACTGGTCCATTATCTTCGATCTTAGGCTTGTTGAAGCACCCATTAACTGACAATGGATTGGCGACTTTCCTTGCAGATCATAAAAAAGCTGCGGAAGCAAACGCATAAGCACAAATTTCTTTATCTTATTAAAGGGCTCCTGAATAATTCAGGAGCCCTTTTTCGTGTGTTTAGATTAAAAGCGGATTGGCTTGGGAGTTAATTGGTTCCGGGGTTATTTTGTCTTGATGTCATTGGATCACCGCTTATCCAGTTCGCTTTTTTATATATTCCGATGTTGCTTTGTTATTATCTATAATTGGGTCAACGATGGGGTAAAATTGGGCCAACCCCTTATAAAGATGTGCCAACCAAGAACATGGCTCTAACAAGACTCTAACGAGATACAACCATGGCTTTGAGTCGAGATGACTGGGTTATTCGGGTTCTGATGCAGTACTAATTGGTGTTTTTAGTCGAAACCCCGTAAATAACTCACTAGAATACACCATCTTGTGGGTTCGCTGTGGGTACGTGTGGGGTTCTTGTGGGTATGGTGTGGGGTTCAGTTGAACAAGAGTAAAAGAACAGTCAAACGAGACCCGAACAAAACATGACCAGAACCTTATTCACCAGGCCAGTTCTAGTTTATATTCTGCTTCGCTTTTTTAGAGTTTGGATTTAGAAAAGTCTTTGAGAAAAGTTCTTTCTGCGATTTCAAGAAGATAAAATCTAATGGCGTTCGGGTCGGCTTCGGGTCGACCTCGGGTTAAGTTCAGGGAATGTTCAGGCTCCAGTCGAACGACAGCACTATATGGTACTCACAAGACCGAAACAGAACCAGAACTAAACTTCTTCCCTATCCATTACACTGTATTTAGTGCACAGCTTTTTCAGGAATGGACAAAAAATTGGCTTGGTTCTGGTCCGGAGGGATAATATTTGTTATCGCTTTTTTTAAGAAGCAAGTACTGCTTTGATCTGGTCGTAGTCAATCTGCTCATCAGGAGCAATCAGAACGCCCTTCACTCCTGCTCCATTTGCAGCTTCGACATCTCTGGGTTTATCTCCAATCATTACAGATTGCGCAGGGTCAATATCATATTCTGCAATTGCTTCCAGCAGCATGCCTGATTTAGGTTTTCTGCATTCACATTCGCCGCTCACCGTTGGATGGTGCGGGCAGTAATAGGCATGAATAATTTCAGCGCCCTGCTCTTCAAACTTATTGAAAAGGATCTCATGCATTTCTGCAAGTGTTTCTTCTGTATAGCGGTTCAGCGCAATTCCGCCCTGGTTTGTGATGACTACCAGCAGGTATCCTTCATCATAAAACCGCTTTAATGGCGGGATCTGGTATTCCAGGACTTCAAAGTCTTCCAGTCTGCAGATATAGTCATAAATCTCATGGTTCAGGACTCCGTCACGGTCTAAAAATATTGCTTTATTCATTTTAATGGTTGGTTATGGCCGCTAAGATGATAAAAATATTAACCTCTTCAACCATCAATCTTGTTTGCCGGGCAAAAATAGATACCTTTAAACCATAATTTTTTATGATGACTCAAGACGAATTTAAACCGTTCATCCCTGCCGAAAGTAAGGTAGCTGAATTCACGATTAAATCAATTCTGCTTGGTTGCATAGCTGGTATCATCTTCGGAGCTGCTACTGTATACCTCGCCTTAAAAGCCGGATTAACTGTTTCCGCATCCATTCCAATCGCCGTTCTGGCAATTACTCTAGGTAAGAAATTTTTTAAGACCACTATTCTCGAGAACAACATTATTCAGACAACAGGCTCTGCCGGTGAATCGATCGCTGCGGGTGTAGTATTCACGCTGCCCGGCTTTCTATTCCTGAGTACAGATATCGGCGGACAAAGCTCCGGTGATGCCTTTTTCAATTATATGACTATCCTGATCCTGGCGATCCTGGGTGGTGTGCTGGGAACTATGATGATGATCCCTTTACGCCGCTCACTCATCGTTAAAGAGCATGATACCCTGCCCTATCCCGAAGGTACAGCCTGTGCCTCGGTACTCAAAGCGGGTGAACGCGGCGGCACATTCGCCCGTACTGCTTTCTGGGGACTAGGCTTCGCCATGGTTTACGCCATGTTCCAGAAAGTATTCCATATCATCGCTGAAGCTCCGGCTTGGATCACTACTCAAACTAATAAATTCCTTCCCGCTGCACAGGTTAGCGGTGAAATTACACCCGAATATCTGGGTGTCGGTTATATTATCGGCCCAAAGATCGCTGGTGTCCTTGTCGCTGGTGGTGTATTAGCATGGTTAGGATTAATCCCCTTACTGGCAACCTTAATCGACCCAATATTAGCTGCAAATCAATTGGTTAAACTCGGCTTACTGGCAGATATCACTAAAGCCGGCGGTTCTGTTGGCTGGAATCCGGATACCCAGACGTTCTCGGATTATCCACTCGCAATTTACCAGGCTTATGTGAAACAAATCGGTGCCGGCGCAGTAGCTGCAGGTGGTTTTATCACTTTGCTTAAAACTATCCCGACTATCATTTCTTCATTTAAAGACAGCATAGGATCTTTGAAAGAAGGCAAAATAGAATCAGACATTAAAAGAACTGACCGCGATCTTTCCCTTAAAGTTGTGGGTATAGGTAGTTTATTACTTATTATCCTGGTCGCTGTCCTCCCGCAAATTCCAAGTAACGGATTCGGTAGTAACCTGCTGATCGGTGTGCTCGTTGTATTATTTGGTGCCTTCTTCGTTACCGTTTCCAGCCGTATTGTCGGCCTGATCGGATCGAGTAATAATCCAATCTCAGGAATGACCATTGCCACAATCATGGGAACCTGCCTGGTATTTATTGCTGTCGGCTGGACGGGTAAAGTATACGAACCAATGGCATTGGTTGTCGGCGGTATGATCTGTATCGCTGCTGCAAATGCCGGTGCAACTTCTCAAGATCTAAAAACGGGTTATATTATAGGTGCAACTCCAAAATATCAGCAGATCGCTTTATTTATTGGTGTAATCGTATCTTCTATTGTGATTGGCTTAACCGTCCGGATCCTGGATACACCTACCCCGGAAATGCTTGCACAGGGGATTCATCACGCCATCGGTACCGCAGAATATTCTGCTCCCCAGGCGACTTTAATGGCCACGCTGATTAAAGGGATGTTATCTTTTAATCTGGACTGGCAATATGTACTGGTAGGTGTGTTTATCGCCATCACCATTGAGTTATGCGGTGTGAACTCCTTATCCTTCGCTGTTGGTGCTTACCTCCCGCTATCCACTACCCTGCCGATCTTTGCCGGTGGTGCAATCAAAGGTTTCGTTGAATGGAAAGAGCGTAAAAAAATAAAAACGCTCGAAGAGGAAGAATTAGGCCCTGGTAACCTGTTCGCAACCGGACTGGTTGCCGGTGGTGCATTAGCCGGAGTTGTCGTCGCTGTATTGATGGTTATCCCGTCTGTGAGGGATAATTTGAGCAAAGTAAACCTGGAACCGCTATTGAGCACCTGGTTTGGGGACGGCGGATACCAGATATTAGGTGTATTAATCTTCTTATTCATGGGATTTGTGCTTTATAACATCGGCAGCAAACCAAATCCGGAAGAAAAACCACTGGATAGAGAATAAAAAAGATGCGTTTTTAAGCTAAATAACATGGGTAAAGCCGGTTTTTCGCCGGCTTTATTAATTAATCTGGCTTACATTCAGGCGAATATCATTTTGTCAGCATATTAATTTGCAAGGGATGTATTCTAGTTCTATATTTGCATCACAATAAAGGAAAACGGTTGTCAAAATCGTTGAAATTTAAAGGATGATTCCGTAGCTCAGCTGGTAGAGCATTACACTTTTAATGTAGTGGTCCTGGGTTCGAATCCCAGCGGGATCACAAAAGGCGCAAGAGATTGCGCCTTTTCTGTTTAAAAGATATTTTAAACCGCAATCCGAAAAAATAATAAGTCATTTCAAACCATCTTAAACCACTACAACTGGTGCCCTAACTGGTGCCTAATTTTAGTTGGTAAATTTGGGCACCAGTCATACCTGATCGAATTGATCTAAAGTACTGAAGAACAATCTGAAAACAAACAAAATGTTTTACCAAAAGATTGAGAAATGAAAAGTAACCAAACCCTTAAAATCCTTTTCTGGCACCGTAAATCAAAGGCCGATTCTAAAGGCTTTGCACCTATTATCTGTAGAATATCTATAGATGGAAAAGATGCAGAGTTTTCTACCTCACAAAAAGTACATCTATCGGAATGGGACGTTAAAACCAAAAAGGTCATAGGATCTATCAATTTAAAGAAAATCAATTCAGCACTCAATCACATCGAGAGTTCCTTGGAAATTAATTTTACGGTACTCAAAACCAAATTTGATGATGTCACACCAATAATGCTGAAAAATGTATTCTAGAATTTTCCAATGGAAAACGACAATAACAAAATAGAGCAAGAAATTCCTCAATTACTGGAGTTAACCAATATCCACATCAATGATTTTGCTGAACTGGTAGAAAAAAACCTAAGGTCGAATGAAACGTTAAAACAATGGAAAGCAACAAAGAAGAAAATAATTGAATTTCTAAGATTTGAGTTTAAAGCCAATGACATTGAATTATCATCTATTCAGTATTCATTCGCACAGAAATTCTATAAGTTCCTTGCCGTAAAAAGAGTTCCTGCACTAAAAGATCCGGCTGCAATGAAACAGATCAAAAATTTGAAGCAGATATTAAATGTAGCGGAGGCTAATCAGTGGATTGCAAAGAATCCACTTCAAAAATTTAAATGTGGGTCGGAAGACCCAGAGATAATGCCTCTTGAAATTTTTGATGTAGAAAAGCTGTGGCGAAAAAAAATCAGCATTGAACGTATAGGTAAGGTGAGAGACGCATTCATATTCCAATGCTTCACCGGATTCGCTTATCAGGATATCTATAACCTAAGTAAGGACCACATTGTTAACGTCGGACCGCAAAACGAACCATGGCTGATCAAAGAACGTGGAAAAACAAAAGTTGCAGAAATGGTGCCCATACTTCCAATTGTCGCAGAACTAATTGAGAAATATAAGAACGATAAGTATTGTAAAATTTACAACAAATTAATTCCTGTAAACAGTAATTTCAGGTACAACACCTATTTAAAAGAATTATCTGAAATATGCAACATTGGAAAACCGCTAAATAGTCATCTTGCACGTCATATCTTCGCAGATATAATGCTGAATGTTTTGAACTTTCCATTGGAGGGTGTGAGCAAAATGCTAGGGCATAAAAATATTCGCACTACTCAAAGATATGCCAGAGTAAAGAAAAGCAGAATTAGCAAGAAAATGAAAGATGCGAAAAGTATATTATTTGATGACAATGGAGAATTAAGAAAAGATAATTAGTAAATTATGATAGTAGTGTGTCGCAAGAATACTTGGGACACCTATGCAGTTTCTTTTCAAGGCCATAGAACCAATATTTTCTTTGAAAGTTGATAGAATTATGAGAATGTCGAAGGTAGTCTAGTCATTGTACAACCGAATAACGTTACACTATATTTCTTGGTTAAGAAAATCATTTATAAATTCTTTTATAATAAGATCATGCGAAGCTACTTTACCCTGGAAAGCTACGGCAGCAGCCAGTTTATTTCCGTGAATGTTAACGAGTATTTCTTCCTCCAGCTCTCGATGGGTTTCATATAGACCTACCAAGGTTTTATGTCGCCCACTTTTCTGGGGAGGAACAGGAATGGAATTAAGCAGTGTGATGACTTCATTTATATAGCTAATTAGATTTTCAGTATGTTCGATTATCAATTTGATTTTTACTACATCATTGGTCTCATTGGAAAATCGTTCAGAAAAATTATCGGTTTTCGGCCTGACCAAAGAAATCGAGCTAATTTTTATCCTCCAGTTTTCAACCATATACATGGAGGTAAGCGATGGATATATGTCGAGTAGCTTTGCTAGCAACCTCTGGTGTATCTCTTCCAGATCGATGATGTTTAAAAGAGTGATAGGCCTGTTATGTGCCTCTTCACGCCTAATAAGATTTAATTTTTCCACTTGAGATTCGAAGTCACGTTTGCTAATGAAAAATTTCGAAAACTCTTTCCAGTGGACTAGAATTATTTTTTTTAGATGCATCGTGAATGTATAATCGATGAGTATGTTGCCTTGCGAAATCGTTTCACCAAACTGGCTTAAATAAACATCATCTACACTAGACCTTATCTTCTCATCAATCTTGTCCAACCACCAATTTTCACCATAAACGTTCATTAACACCTCCTTTATCGCGAACCTGAGGCCATTTTCAATCTCTGAAATTATCAATTTTGCACGTTGAAGTCTATAATCTGATGTGTTTTCCTGAAAATAGACTGTTCTTAGCCAATCCAACGCATTACTTTTCCCAAGAAGCTCAGCATTACTTTTCGAGCATATTGCATAGAGCAACTCTTCTCCATTTACATCAAGGATACTTACGGCATAGTTCGCAATCTTAAGATGCAAATGGTCATTTCGAAAAAAACCATTAAAAAAACCGATAACTGTCGCCACTTCCATCTTCACATCATTAATCCTGGAAAACTCGGTAACGATGGTTGCTGAGATTGTATCAACGTTAAGCAGTTCTATCTTTGTTACCGGAATATTTTTGGAACCAGCTGAAAATAAGGATTGGTTCTCAAGTCCTATCTTGATCATTGGTAAAAGCTCATTTATCGTGCTGTTCATATGGAATTCTTATTAATAGATAATTGCCTTGATCTTTTCGACAGACATTATACCGTCTTCAGTATTTCTAAAATTCTCGAGTGCATTTTCAAGATGCCAAGATAGGTGGTTTGCATATTCAAACTTCGGTTTCAGGGCCCTAATATTCTTGTTGATGAATTGTTCAACGATGAGCAGGTCTTGTTCGCTCTTTGCCGCAAAACCTCTTATAAGTTCAACCAAGAAACTTTTTGGTGTATCATAGAAACGTCTATCTCGATTATCTTCTTCAACTACCAGGTATAAAAGATCCTCAATCTGGTCTAGCCCCCAGGTGGTATCTACATTCCAAATCTCAAATCCACTCTGTGTGTAATAGGGAGAAACTTTATTCTTGCGCATATGTCCGATCAAAAAAGTAAAACCGGTTCTGTTTCCCATCGAAGAAAGATATTTTGAGAACTCGATCTGCTTCTCAATACTCAATCCGTGTTGCGATAGGCCCCTTTCCAAAATGGCTCCTACCTCATCCTGGAAATCAATGTGCAAAAGTTTGACAAGGTGTATAAAAAAATAATCTTCATAATTACTAAAGGTCCGCAACAGTGGTAATAACTTCTCCTTATCCCCATCCAGTTTCAAAAAGATGTCTATGGCGGAGTAATCTTCATTTGAAATAATTCCTGACTTCACCTGTTCCAGTATGAAATCGGCAGCTTCATGTATTTTAAGGTGTCCGCAAAGCCCAATATGTGAGCCAAGAACGGGAACATAACTTATTCCATCGTACATATTTTTCAGTATCCTTTCAATAAGTGGTGCCTTATTGCCACTGAATCGTTCCAGTAATATCTGCGCTATGGAGGAACGCTTGTTGAGACGGTTGTGTTCGACTCCCTTTATACCATCCTTGTCCAACCATAGTAGATCCAATGCCTGGTCATCCTTGACTTCAAGCCCGAACTTGACAAAGAGTTTACCGAGAAGCTTTTCCTTAATCCGCCAGTGCAAATATTGCCCTTCCATAAAATATGTGTTGGAAAAATTAACACTTCCAACGTGATCTGAGAAATATTGGCCAGCAATTCTTACCAGATTTTGCTCTTCCTTTTTTCGCCTTTCATTGAAGTTATAATCCAATATCAATTCTGCCCTCACAAATTCGAAATGGTCGCTATTGTCAATGATTTTTAGGCAATCCCTTAACAGAACCTTTTCGTTATCCCTGCAATATCTCACCAAGAAATTATGCAGGATGTAGGAATCGGTCTTATACCGCTCCTTTTTATCTGCATGATCTATGTATAACGAGTCCGAGGGAATGGTCTTTTTTCCAAATCCATAAAAATAGGCTACTACAGCTTCCCTAAATGCACTTTGGGATTGCACGAACTTTAAATCATTCTGAAATTTTATCTCTTCAGAATCCCGGTAAAATTCGTAAATCGATTCTCTAACTGCTGTGGTTTTACCAAATGCGTTAAAGAGCATCGTCTCCAGCTGATCCGCCTCCTTAACCCTGGAGTCATGGCGTAATCTCGTAATGAACGTCTCAACAACATTTCTAACGACGTAGCCCTCTTCCAGGCACCATAAAACGTGCTCAAAACATTCTTCCGAGATAATGTCTGCCAGCTCCCAATAATTATGCTGCTCGTTCTTTAACAAAAGGGTTTTGACTGCCAGTAAAGTTGTATTGGTGTTTGAAAAAAATTGGTTTAGCTCACGATATTCCTCCTTAATTGATCTTCGCCCAAGAAACTCCATAAAATTGACGACCGAAAATACTATCATTGGGTTGGACATGAAAATTTCTGAACACTGCACCTCCAGTTTCACAACGAAATTTTTGATGTCGTCTTTTCGAAATCCCTTAAAGCTCGTCCAGGAATCTGTCTGCATAAGCTGGAATAGCTTTTTAGATGATTCAAAATGACGGGTGCTCAATAAAAATTCCTCCAGCTTTCTTTCAGAACCATGGTGGCTGATACTTCTGTTATAGTCTACCAGAACCTGAAAACCTTCAATTCCAAAATCATAATATTGTTCTGAAAGCCCATTCTTCAACAATAGCTTGTAGATACCATTTCTGAATTCATGTTGCCCGAGCAGGTTCTTACGCTTGAACAGTATAGGCAAAAGGGTTTTGACGTCGGTAGAATAATGACACAGGCTGTCCATTAAGATCTTACCATAATAGGGATCATTAAGGACCTGAAGTTCATTAATTGCCAATTTTTCAAATAGTTCCAATTCTTCTTGCTCCAAGTGGATCAATTTTAGTATTCTAGCAATAGCAACCTTCACGACATATACAGTCTCAGTGGACATCACCTCAAGCAGGTATCGTACAGCATTCTTTTCAGAACCTATAAAATTCGCGATTTCCTTTTCGCCGACCTTTACTAACCTGATTTTCAGTTTTACGCATTTTTTGATAATAGACTGCAGCACGTACAACCTGAATGCGGATGTAAATTTGGAACTATCGCCATATGTCAGAAGTTCAATGTTATCATTTTCCACCAGCGAAATAAGTTTCTTCCTTTTTTCGCTTTGTTCATCCAATAGCGAAATTGCCGAAGCAATCGTCTGTATCCATTTGGTCCTAACCTTTCTTATCTTTTTTCCAACCGCAACAAATTTAATGATTTCAGACATCTCAAAATCAATCAGCGCTATGGCGGCAAGTTGTTCTTGGAATAAGGCATTATAGAACGACCATTTTCCGTTAACAACAGAGAGAAGCGAACTATGCTGCAACAATTCTATTTCATCCTCTAGAAATAGTTGTTGTATGAAATCGTTATCACATGAATTCAAACCAGAGAGTTGCAGTGAAAATGCCAATTTTTGCAAAACAGTCCTGTAAGCTACTTTCTTTTGCAGAAGCACGTTGCCCCTTGCAAGTCTTCTAGAGTAAGAGACATCTAGTGATTCTTCTATGAATTTGGTAACTATGCCAATCTTATCCACTGGCAGGTTTTTTGGAGAAGTCCTGAACCATTTTACAAGATTCACCAGATAGAATGGTTGTCTCAATAGCTCCCCAACATCAAGCTTATCAATTTTATTGCTAAAGTCTTCTGACTGTTTCTTAGTTAAATTGTCATCGACATACTGTTGGGAGATGAAATAATTGAGTTCATTGAGCTGATAAAAATCGACACTCACAAATTTATCCTTCAGCCCATAGTAGTTGTAGAACAGCTTTCTACAGGAAAAAATTATATTGATAAAATAGAACTTCGATAAGAACTCTTGAAGAAAGGTTATGGCATCTAGGAATTTATCGGTTGGAACTTCATCCAAGCCATCTATCAATATAACAAGATCTTTAGCTGGCACTGACCTCCATGCTCCAAAGTGATCATTAAGGATATCAGCTATAGGTCTAATGCTGAATGCCTTAAAATCAATCGATATGGTTTCAAATGGTATTTCGGAATTGGATAGCAGAAATGCAGATTGTCTCATCAGCATGCTTTTTCCTTCATAAGCATCTGCCAAAAGACAGATATGTTTCGAGATGTGTGCATTTTTCACGATGATTTCGTAAAGACTGTAAGACTTTTCTCGGCGTTCTCTTCCCCAAATAGGATCGTCATCCTCAACATCCAGGGAGCTTACTGTTCTTTCGATAAATCCCTCAACTGGCAAAACCGTTCCTTTTGAAAAAGATGGTAAAAAACAATGGCCTTCTGCCTGCTCAGATCCAAAAAAATAGTGTACGATACGGTAATGCTTGACTAGTTCCTGATCGATAAATTTTCTGTCCCAACAGCGAAAATCTATATTATACTCCTTTAAAAAATATTCTTTCAGTAGGTCGATTTCATCCCTAAGCTCTTTGGTCTGAAGCTCGCAAGTTGTTGACAGAACAAAAACTGCCGTCCGGCTGAGATATTTCCCGACTTCAAACTCCCCAACAATTTTCTTTAGTCCATTTACTGACAACGACTGTATATGCTTGCATTGAATGGTGTAGTTCTTACCAACCTTGGAATCAAATGTAATGATATCAATCCCATGTTGCTTGCTGCCCCGTTTGAGATATTGTTCAAATGAGGGATCATCAAAAATCGATTGTGCCAAATAAACGCACATGTCCTCAAATTTTTCCCAGCTCAGCTTTTCGTATGAATTTTCACTTATCATAACACGAATATACATTAACAAAAAACGAAGTGTTTGTAATCAATTGTATTGTTAAAAAATAATTCCCAGATATCGAAAAGCATGCAATCCCATCAAGACAGACAAGTCTTTATATCTAGTAAAATAATACTTTGGATGAGTTATACAATCTTTTTGTCGGATTGGGAAACTTCCACATATCGTAATTTATGGTAATTTTATCTTATTTAGTTTATAAGCTACTCAAGGGCATTAAGGCAAAGTCCGACGAAGAAAAATTGCCAATCCCCGTCCTATCCACCAGCTGAAAACAGGTGACCGCAGGTCAGGACGGCATATACAAAGGAAGTCTCCCACGGAGGTTGGAATTTCAGATAAAGTATGAAATTTCTATTCGTCCTTTATTTTACCATAAGAACTCAGTTCAATAAATTTAGATTTAAAGAAATCATCAGATAATTTATGCTGTAAAAGTTTAAAGAATTTTTCGTCATGTGTTGAAATCATCACTTGACGATCTTGGTCCATGATAAGTATTCTCAAAAGGTCGACAAATGAAAGCACATTTATATCACTCATATTCTGCACTGGATCATCCATAAAAATACTATTAAAATTACCACTCCCCATTTCATATGCTCTTGCAATAAAAATACTTAAGGATAGAACATTAACTTGTCCGGTGCTCAAAAATAGTCCTGGAGCTAATTCCTCAGAATCACTTTTTGCACGAATCATCAATCGGGGCTGCCTTCCCGTGCTGTCGGCTCTGATCTCTATTTCCGTGAGTTTTGGATGCGGCTCTATCTTACCATAGATCTGATTTATAACATCCTTGTTAAAATATTCATCTATTCCCTTGGTTATGTATTCCCCTGTTGTGGACCTGGCTTTCTCGATCCTTCCACATGCATTTTCAACTCTCACTTTCTCACTCTTTACCTCTAAAAGCACCGCATTTAATCGATTTCTTTCAACGTCTGATTCTATTATGGCAAGATCAATCCCAAACGCATCAAGGTCCGCCTTTAATTTTCCGAGTTGTTTTTGCCTCGCCAAAATATTATCAAATGCACTCTGCAATAACTCTATGCTGACTTGCTCGCCATTTACCAAAGTAGCATAATTAGATTCAAAAGTTAATTTCAATTGTTTTAGACCAGTTAAAATACTTTCAATTTCTAGGGCTTTTGATTTTGCGTCCAACTCGGTCAGGGGTGGTGAGATTTTTCCTAGGTCATCCATTAAAGTAGAAATAACTATATTTTGTTCAGCCAAGGTCAAGCGTTCTGAACTTATAAGCTTTAAATATTCATCACATTGTGCCTTAATCGAAGCCTGATCTAAAACTTCAAGATTTAAGCCCAACTTCTCAATAAGCTGAGAAGTCTCTATGTAGTTATTTTTCGCTTTAGTAAGATTAATACGATTTTCATTGTTCTCTACAGATGTTTTCGAAACAATTAATGAGTTGTTGAGATTTTTAAGTTCAGAATTTTTGATGGTAAGATCTTCATCCAAACTCTTTATTAACTGCCTCAGGCTTTTAACACTTTCCTGATTATTAGTTCTAATCGCATTGAAGTCTATATCTATGTAATTAGAAAATTCAGAATTCCGATTAAGCTCTTCGAATATCTGATCAATTACGATTCCAGCATGGTCGATGGAATCCTGCGTAGTCCTAGAAATTTGTTCCAACTTTCCAACCCCAATTTCCAGATTTTCTATTTCATTACCTAGTACATCCAATCTGGTTTCGAAATAACTCAATAGATATCTGTCAGAATCTTCAATTTCCTCTTCGATATAGCTTTTTATCAAATAATGTGCTTCCAACTCAAGTTCAAGCTTTGAGATGGAGAGAACATCTCCCTTGTCATTCTTAAGTGCACTCAATAGGGTTTCTAAATCATCAAACTTCGTATTACACATTGGGCAAGACGAAATATGTTGCTCATCTATCTGTATCTCTGCCCATTTGATCATTCTGGAAAGATTTTCGTTAAACGAACCTCTGTTCTCCATATCTTGTTCAAGTCCAGAGAGATGTTCCTTAATAATTGCTAAATCAGAGGTTCTCGATGTAAATTTAGAGATATAGAAGTTCAACTCTATATTGCCCGAGTCATATTCGGAAAAATCAAAATGATTGAGCAATTCCTCAACCAATCTCTTTTCTTCATACAATGGCCTGCACTGGAAAATCAAGTCATTTATGCAAAGTTCTGTATACATCTGATGGGAATGCCCGTCGGATATATCGATCTTCAACTTTTCAATTTGACGCAGCCCAACCTCAATTTTAGATGAAATCACCTGCTCAGCCTCTAACTCTGCCAGAGATACTCGCCTATCCTCATTGACATTTGCCAGATTCTGTTCAATCAGGTTTTTATTATCCGTCTGTTCTTCCAGTGCCTTAATTAGGTCAAAGGAAAGTGACTGAAGTGTAGAAATTGTCTTGAGGTCTTGCTCGAACTCTACCCATAAGAAGTCCAATTTATCCCACTCAGATTTTTCAGTCGACAGCTTTTTAATCGATAATGTCCGAACTTCGTTATTGTCTCGTACTATCTTAATACGTTCGTACTTAGCTAAAGTGGATTGAATGATTCCCAACTCTTTTTCGTAACGGTCAATTGAGGATTTCCAAGCAATATATTCTTCCCATGAAGAAATGACATTTCTATGTTTCACCTCAGAAGAATTTGCCGTTGCAATTTGGCTATCAACAATTAATTTGTAGGTTTCATTGGCTTGGATAATTCCTCTATAGACTTCGTCATTAATTTCCGAAGTGATATCAGGTAATGATATGGAAACAGTTGCCTGTTCTCTCAGAATTCTGATCCAATTATTTACTTTGGAAAAATTTATTTCCGAATTTATATTCTTGGCAATCTTAGAACTTAAATCATTTACTGCGTGTTGGAGCTCAGTATTTTTTATCCGAAGTACTCTAGCATAATTCGTAAGCGTAGCAAAAACGGAAGAAGCCTCGCTACCTTCAGGCCAGAATTCCCTTAAAGCCTCGAACTTTTCTTCCGGAGACTTAAACCTTAAAAATGAATCTATCTGATCTTGCGTGAGCATATTATACTCACTAAACTGCTTAATTTCTTCTGCCCTATAATCACCAAGTAGTGCTACCTCCCTGTAGTCGCTCTTTATTTCCGTATTGGGTATCTGCCTGGGCACTACCGTTCTTTTGATTACTTTATCCTCATCAGTGAGAATGGTAACCTCTCCCTTTTCACCTTTAAAATAAGCTGTTCTATTTGTCAGAACAATCTGGTCGTCACTGGCAAAATCTTTACTTTCAAGCTCCTGTTTTAGAACCCCATTCTCAAAGCGTCTTATTTTATTGCTGAATGTCCATTCTATAGCATCAAAAAAAGAGGTCTTTCCATAACCATTAGGTGCGTAAACAACCACCAGATTGGCAAGTCCTTTTGACATCACAAAAGAGAATTCATGAATCCCCTCGTAAGCTCTGAAATTTTCAATGGTAACCTGTTTAATTTTGGCCATCTCCAAAGTTGATTAGAAGTGAATTGATAAGTTGATCTTTATCAGGTGGTATTTGTTGAATATAGGTTGCCAATTGTTTATCTTCCTTTGTGATAACCTCCATTATAGATAAATTATTCACGACACGTCGTTCTATAGAAAACTGGAACATCTGCTTGTTTATCAAGTCTTTGATGTAATGCTCATCAGGAACTTGGGAAAGTGAATCAATTATGATTTTTCTTGTTGCAAACTTGTCCTGTTCAACCAGCTGTTTAAAGTCTGCATCGATTTTGAAAGTTAACAGATGAATTTGATAAATATTCCATCTTTCAATGTCAAGTTTTAAGTAGTTTCCCTGAAAATATATTGCAATATAGTCTCTTATACGCCCATATGAGCTTATCAGTTCATCCTGCGAATGGTGTATACTTGTAAAAAAATGAATATTAAAGGCACCCTGTTGTCTTTTCCAACAACGTAGGGTCTCTGATTGGACCAGATTATTGTCAATGACAAAATCACTATCTAAAATATTAATCATGTTGGAGTGCATCTATGAAAAGTTGTTCGATTTTTGGACGGGCACTGGCAATGCTATCACATTCCAATACCTGTTGAGATAATTCATTTAGGCTGAGTACCCCAAAATTCATTTCCTTAACGATGTGAAATCCAGCATCTTCGCCACCGCTGATATCAAAGACTATATTTTCCTTAAAATTTGCCTTAGGTCCGCGCCTACCGAAGTGTGGATCAGCAGAATTGAATATATAGCACGTATTGTTCTCTATACCTTCCAATAGCTTGTTGTGAAGGTAATCACTAATTATATTAAGGTAAGCTGTACCTTGAGTCCAGAAAAAATTGAGGTTTACATCTATTGTGTCAGCAGCAGTTTCTCTTTTAATACCAAAAAGTTTTGTAAATTTTTCAGCAGTGAGGGTGACCGTTATATTGTTGAAGTCGGGCCTGCTCGAAGTAACCATAGACAAGTAACTCAATAATTCCAACCAACCTTTCCATAGACCTTGATTGATCTCAGGGTTATTCTTTAAGAAGGAAATAATTTCATTAAGGTCTCCCTTAGTGTGTGGATAATATAGTCTACCTAATAAATCTCTGGCAATGTCGTTTGGCTCTATTGTTGAACGAAGTCTATCGGCATAAATAGCACACATTCTCTTTGGAGTTTCTTCAAATCCTGAAAAACAGTTACAAGCATATTCTCCAAAATCTAAAAGATAATCCTTTTTGACAATAATGCCATTTCGCTCAAGGAAAGAACCTGCCTTTTTAATACTTACTGCATCCAGACTATTGTTACCAGAAAAACGGAGCATTCCAATCGCATTTCCATAGAAATCAACTACTGGCGAACCCGAAAAGCCATGATATACACTAGATGTAACATTATACCCTTCGACATTTAGTATGGTATCGTGAGAATTAACTCCATTTGCAAAGTCCTTAATAGAGCCAGACAATGTTTCTCCAATAGTACGACCATTTACCGTTTTAGGATGCCCAAAAGATTCCCAAGATATCCCAGCGATAGGCTCCAATGAACAGATATGAAGAAACGTTCCACTCTTATATGCCCCTTGTATTTTAAGTAAAACCATATCGGTATCATCATCCGTATCTACTAATTCTAAAGAAAAAATCTCCCCTCCATAGCCTTCACCGTTAATTTCATTTCCATGATCAAGATTGTGCTTGGCGGTAAGTACATGATCTAGTGACACGAAAAATCCTGACCCCTCCTTTAATCCACAGCTAAGCTTACAGCTTGCAGCTTTTATCGAAAGCATATGGCTCATATGCTGATTTCCCTTTCCATACTAATTTTGTAATTGAATTTATCCTGAAGTTCCTTTTTTTCAAGGGCTGCCAAATGAACCTGCTTCTCCACAAAGCTATGATTGAAATAAAGTGTTCTTACTGAAAAGCAAGATGGAAGAGGTCTAGATACTATATGAGCAATTGTCTCAACATCAGGATGTATATGTTTCGGATGTTTTCCATTCGTAGAAAAAATAAACTTATCACTGTCAATCAATTTAAACAACTCAGGTTTATTATTCCGAAAACTTCCATGGTGTGCAATCTTGATTGCATCAAAATGAATCGGACGTTTACATTCTGTAAAAATTTTCTCAAGTGCTTGGATGACATCTTCTGCATGCGCATCTGCTAGAAAAAGTAGTTTCCTATGTGAAGTTTCTATAATAAAGGATATCGAACTTCCATTACCTGGACTAAGGTCTGGAGTGTATTCAGCTGTTTTGACAAGTTGATCAATTCTTTCCACCGAAATCTCACTAGTTCCTGCAGAAATTTCAATCTCCTCCATTTTTAGACGCTCGTTACTTTTCAGGAACAGTTCGAATGCATCATCAAAAATATCCTCCTGTGTGGGGTTCAAACCAAAATCATCGTTAAGCTTATTAATAAAGAACGTTTCTATAGCTTCTAATTTTTCCACACTCGGTGTAAGTAAATGCAGAGTAACATTTTCGGCTATCGTGATTTTGGTTGGTGCGATACATGCCTGGCCGCCAAAATCGGTATTCCAATCATAACCTTTCTCAAAAATGATTTGTCCAGCAAGAAGAGCTTGGGCCGCGCCAATCTCTGATTCTTCCTGTGATTCAGATACACTGGGGAAAGCAGACTTGAAAAGATTTAATTTATTGGTTTCAGTAGCACTAAGTTGCCCAGGTTTTCGCTTCTTAAACTGTAGATGACGAAAAGTATTAAGCCAAATCTGCTTAATTTCAATGATGGAGGGGTTTAAAGGATCCCCATTTTCTTTTAGAAAATTGTATGCACCAGCAATATGGTCGTCATCAAAATGGGTAATTATAAAACGATCAATCTTATGGGCTCTATCCAAACCCATTTTTTCCAAGTATTTTTGTGCCCCAGACTTGAATCCCTTCCCGCAATCGACCAGTATATTGACGGCATCAAAAGTGGCGTCTTGAATTTCTATTATAAAAGTATCACCGTAGCTAGCCGGAAAATTATGTATTATGATCATTGATTTGAGAGCAAAGATTTATTTATAGTCAGTTAATGCAAATTACAAATTTTCTTTGACGCCTACATCAAATTGCATAAAAATAGAGATTTTTAGCAGACGACCTCAATTTATTTAATAAACTTTAACTTATATTATCTCTATTAATCATTAAAGTTATTAGATAAAAAGATATTCAGGTTGTCCATTTAGCTTTCTATAGAGCCGGTCAAAACCTTCATTTCCTACGTCGACTATATCTCTATCATTTAAACTATTCGGTATTATTTTGCTATCACGACCTTTAAAACTAACTAAAATGTATTTATTTGGCATTTTATCAATTTCACTTAGTATAATTCGATACTCGCGTCCCACCCCCCCTCAAATTTATCTGCCTTTACTTTGTATCCTTCAGATAAAATTACAATAACCTTATCACTTTTGAAAAAACCTTCTTCCATCATTTGAATAAAATGAGTTGACGAATGCCTCTGAGTTATTATCTTATCTATTTCCAGATGATATCCAAAGGATGATAGTTTATTCGCAAAACTAATAACGTGATCTTCATGGTCTTTAGATTCCCAGCAATATGATATGAAAATAAGTGGTTGTAAATTTTCAGCCATCGGAGATATATTCATTTTTGATTGATCACCTTCTAACTTAATTCCATGCTGTAATGATACATTCTGTATATCCTGTTAGTGGAGTATCCGTAAGGTGCTTAGCAAACTTTGGAGTTCCCTTCTAAAGTCTGAGGTTACATTAGGTGCTGTCGATGGCAGATTGTCTTGTATAACAAAACTTTTTTCTAGCAATTTCTCTAAATAGAGAATCTTAGTTTCAATATTGAAGTCTTAAATTTCGTACTTAATATTGCCAATTTCAACATTTACACGCCCTCCTTGCCACTGGACCTTTTTCCAAGTCGAAAGATCCATACTTTTCGCATGAACCAAATCTTCTATATACTTATTTAGTTTGTCGTTATTCATATTGTTCGTTTATTGAGGCAGGAATCATTCAATGCCAGATACCTGCAAATCCCAATTCTATTTCAGGGCAGGATATTAAATAAGGCGTAATTGAAACAATCCAGCCTTCTTCCGGATCTGACCCTTTGCAGCTAGATTACGCTCACTAGGTTGTTGTTAAGTTAGTTAAAGAGTTTTATTTCGATATCATTGCAATAAATTTTTAGCGCTTCATAAGTTTCATAGTCTTCCTTTAATTCTGCTACTTCAAAGATAAACCTAAGAATAGAAGTTGTAGGTTTTTTTGGTATTCGTCTTAAGTAGTCAATTCTCTGCTGTTTGTTTTTAACAACCTCTTAAAATACTTGATATTAACTCGGCTGGTCCACGTAATTCTTCTTCTTTACTTTTTTCCATCATTTTTTACCTTAAATTTAATTTTTACTATCATTCGTGCTTTTGGTTTTCTCCCCAGCTTGGTGATTCAATTATTGTAAATAGCGTTTTAATTTCTTACCACATCTTATGATAAAGTTTCGATACAATTAAAATCTACAACTAAATTATAAAGAAAAATGTGCATTTAAAATCTTAAATTAGATTTTAAACTTATTAAATAATAAACAATGAAGAAATTTACCTTTAACAACCCTAAAGAACTTGCTTTAAGCTCGATTGAACAAAGATTGAAAATCTCATTTAAAGGCGTTCCTTTCCAATATTATAATTCAGCAACCTCATCAATCGATAGTGAAGATTCTATTATTGAATCTGTTGGCTCGGAGATTATAGCGACTATAAATGAGAACCTGCCTGAAATAAATGAAATAAAGCAGTTTCTTACTGAATTGCTTGCGCCTAACTATCACAGATTATTATTGGAATTTGGCGACAAATTTAGAGTTATAGATAATTCAACAGTTGTTGAAACTCCACCCTCAAGTGTTAGCATCCACATCAATGATAAACCTGCGGCCGCATTGAGACTTTGGTTAAACTCTGATAAACAACCGCATGAAATTGAAATCATTCCTTATCCCAGTGAAGAAGGGAATTTATTAAGTAAGTGGGTAAAAGATAATAAAAGAGATATTCTTAAAACAGAAATTTATGTTGCTGGGGAATTAGTAAGAATGGTCACTATTATATAGTTCCGTTTTTTAAGACAAATCTATCTTTAAAAATCAAATTTCATTTCTCTCCAGATTATCATGGATTTAACCAGGTGCACCTGGTCACCTGGGAAATATAAGAGTTGATCAATTGAGAGCTTAAATCTCGTATAAGTTTAGGGTGTTTAAACATCCTAAAATTTCATCCCCCCCCATGCCTAAAATATTTATGAATAGTGGCTCTACTAATTTTTAGTGCGCTGCACATTGCTTCAGTAGTTAAAAGGTTGGAATCATAAAGAACAACTGCATTCTTAGCAATTGTTCTTGCCGTAGCAGAAAGACCTTTCTTTTCACCCCCCAACACTTCTTATCTCCCTGGCTCAAGCTATCCTTCATTTGTTCTTCTTATTAATTGCTTTCTTTCACTATCAGCTATAAGCAAGAAAAATTTAGTTAGAAAATTTCCCCACTCAGAATTAGTGGATACTTAGAGAAAGTAGATAATCTGCTTTTAAAAAAAAAAACATACTTTTCATCAAAGAATATCTGACAAGCTAAAAAATAAACCATAATTGGTTTTAAGAAAAAAAATTTTTGATTACCATAGAAGGTAGATCTATTCTTCTGATTCATATTTGATTGAAGGGTAATAGGTTCTATATTTAAAGCCGAAAGAGCTTTCTCCAGGCAGATTCTTGATCAAGTTATATCTAGTGATCAGATGGTTGTCCCTCCGAAGTTTAAAAATCCGTTCTAAATTCATACCACTTTTCTCTTTATATTCTGCCAATAGCTCCCATTTCATACCCACTGTGGAAATACTGTTTATGAAAAGAAGTGCCTGTTCATAAGTAGAAAGTTGAGCCCGAAGTGTCTTGCCGTAAAAATATTTTTCCTTCATGTTCAGATTTGGATGGTAGTGTAAATATTTATATGTCTGAAATAGGTGCCTGAAATAATGGCCTAGACGATGCTGATGACCTCCATAATATTTCATATAATCATTACGCGCTAAATAGTTCAGCTCATTGGCTGACAGCGTAGGTTTTTTGATGACTGCCTTACGCTTAAAATCATACAGTTCACGGATCTTTGCGCGCTGCTCTGTCACAGGTAAGCCTCTGAAATAAAGAAAATTCCTATATCTTAATTCATCAGAGTGTTTTGGCTTTAGCTTAATGTTAAGTTAATAAATTACGAAAATGCATACCATCATACTTCTTTCGAAACTGGTGGGTTAAAACCTGTTCCCCTTCATTACCCATTCCAAAAAAAACAATGCAATAAGCAGTGTCAATCATTGCCATTTCTTTGACATCTATCTTGTCGCTAATACGTCTGGCAATCATCTCCAATTCGACCTTGTACTTTGGAAGAATATAATCATCGGTCTTACGAAAAAATTTTTTCACTTCCCGGTAACACTCTACAAATTCAGCGTAGATCAACCGGAATACCTTTCGGTTTTCAGCAAGCTCAACATGGCCATCAACCTCCTTGGAGAGCCTCATTTCCTCTACATTCTCTCTATGAAGCCTGAGCATCTCAAAAAAGGCAGCTTCAAAGGCCTCACGCTTATTCTGATTCGTCTGTTCCCTGAAAGATAGATAAATCAAAAGAGTTCCTGATAATGCAAAGAGCGTCCCGACGATCCCACCTATAAAGTCGCCAACCTGCCCTGTAACATCCATTTTCCATTCTCCTTTGCCGTTGACCTCATAAGCGCCAGAGAGCGCATAAAAGAAATAAACACAAATTACAGCGCCAAGACTGATCACAAAAAAAGAGCATCTAATTAAAAATTTGTTCATGGTTTACATTATTTCATTACTTTTTCAATGGGTAAGTTAAGTTTTAATCGTAATATGATGCTAGATTTTATGATCGAGAAGCTAGACGGACTTGCTGACATTATCGAATTCAAACTTTCAAACTTAAAGTACACAATTGCCGTAGGTAAATCAATAGAGAAACTTTTTCAACAGAAATCAATTCCTATATCCCCTAAACCAAGAAATATAAAACACATTTTGAAGACCCCAACTACAGAACCTGAGCAAAAGAGGTATACTGCATCCAGATTCATTATTATATTTATCTTTATTCTTTTTAAGTTCATAAAGATGCTTTTGAAAATTGTGGATTCAAAATAACTTAATTATCTAACGACTCTATTTTTACCCTCAACTAACAAGCTCACATCCTCATATTTATAATATATTAACCCTCCTACTTTATTAAACTTCAATGAACCACTATTTCTCAGACTTTGTAGGGTTCCAGGAGAAATACTTAGTAATTTCATAACTTCATAGCTTTTCAACCATTCCTTTTGTTCGCTTTGTTTATGTAACTTTTGTCCGGGTCTTCTAAGTTCTGCAAATAATTCCAACTTAAACTTCTCAAGATCTTCTTTGGTGATAAATTCCACTATTGCCATAATATGTTTATTTTAACTCAATGAAATAAAATTGGCAATGAAAAGTTGTTGAATTTGACACCCCACAAGGTAGTCCCTAAAATTAACATGTTTAAATAACGTATTAAAGTACCACCAAGATAAATTAATCAGAATTATATAAGATAATAATTGCATTATTGAATGTGATTTTATATACTTATCACATAATTTGTTCTTTAAAATTGGTCAAAACAAATCGAAATAACTGGTGCCTAATTCGGTGCCCACATTGAAAAGACGATCAAATATTATTTATAACTTGCTCATTTAGTGAATCTTGAAATACTAGGTTATTATCCCAGCGGGATCACAAGAAACAATATCAAAAAGTAAAAACCCTGCAATCAAATGATTGCAGGGTTTTTACTTTTAAAGAGGTGGCAAAAATCGCACGAATTCACAAAACTTTGGTGAGTGATTCGGGATCAAGCGGAATTGTTGGGGGACTGAAATAATTGTGTCCGATGCACTGGAACTCACCTTATTTAAACCGGTGATGGAACAGTTATTTTTAAAGTAAACTCCAGAGGTTGTCCATTTTGATGATCGGACACCAAATCTGCCCGACTGTTATTGCAGAATGGGAAACGTCATTTTTCTTTTTGAATACAAGGCCCACACGTTTCCTGAAGACCAAATTCTCATACCTAATTCCGACAAGTTTACCGAAACCGGCTCCCAAGATGCATTGCTTCGCGCCAGCACTAGTTTCGATGCTTTCTATTACCAGCATCTTGCAGCGCCTACCAAAGGGGGTTCAATTCCAGATAAGTTAAAGGAACTCATCGGACTGGCCAACATTTCGTTGGACGAATTGAAATCATCCTTATAAAAAAAATATTGGACAAATAATGCATATTAAGTGCTAACTACCGCTAATCAAAATGCATTAGGACTGAAGCATTGGTAATATTTTGTCAACCAGGCCGACAGTTTCGGTGATCAATGGCACGATCTTGAGCAATCCGCCCCAAAGGCTTCCAAGAACTGAGGTCTTGGGCTTCTCTTTTTTAAGCTCTTCATTAAAGCTATCAAATAGCTCTCCCGCCTCCCTATTCTTTGAATTTTCTACCAGAATCCTTAACATTTCGAGTGCCTCTGCAGAATCTTCACTGTACTTTGTTTTAACTGAATTAAAGGCATCATTAAAGGTTGAACGATTGTAGATTGTTGAATTATAAACTCCGTTGAATGTATCTCCCATATTATATTCGTTTTTGACAAGTATGATTTGCCCGTGAGTTGACGGCTGAACAGGCTTCTTATAGAAGAAGTCATGTGGCAATGAAAATTTAACGTGCCTATCCCCTTTATTTTTAACATTTTCAACCAGCTCCTCCATGCTCCCGACTTTTATCAATTTGGCCTCGAAACTGTCAAATTCATTTTCGCTTGTATCCTTGTAAAAGTCAAACAGCACCTTTAGGATTTCATCTAACTGGCTAAAAACCATAGTCAGACATAAAAAACTTGAATTGGTCTCTTTTCTAAAGTTTAAGTATTTAACCTTATAGCGGATAATCTCGTTAACATCTTTCAGATCAAAATTTTCCTTTTGTTCAGATACCGCGCCAATATTGTTGTTCCAGACACTTGTAAAAATGTCCTCACCATTCCAAATCTGTAAATCAATCAGCTTTTGGGTTAAAGGCTTATATATATGCTCGGTTATAGGATCAAATTTCTCGGTAATCTGTTGCTGGATGATATGGTATTTAATTTTATCTTTATAGTTCTCCTTCGGCCTTAAATTAGAACGCTGCACATCAAGCTTATTGAGCTCTGCACATAAAGGAATGTAATTTTCAATTAGCTCACTTTTCCTGCTGTCTAAATAATCAATAAAAATAAAAAAAGCGTTGATTTTAGAAGATATCATAATTGCCTAAAATTAGCAATGCTAATATATGCATTTGCTTTTAAAAATGCCCTCCTTGAACCGTTGAGAAGTCTGTTCTCTCCCTTGAATTTTGATTTTTATTATTTTTAAATCCTTCAATTTAAATTCCTTTTAGTTTGTAAAGAGATTATATTTAAACCATAGTAACTGCAGCTAAAATACACTAAAAAACAGTGAGGAGCGCAGGTCTGGCGCAGCTATTATCTTTGTTGAAAGGCCGAGTGTGCAAAACAATATGCACCATAAATTCTGAATTATTGATTCGAAAAAAATTACTGATCGGTTCGTTCAACTGGTCCGAGAATGCAAAAAAAAGCTTTGAAAACCTAATGGTCTTTGCCTGTGAGCCGCAATTGGCCAGGGAATTCCTGCGCGAATTAAAAAGGTCAAAGAAGGTTATAAAGGATTCTATTGCCAGACTTCAAGCAAAAAAAAGTGCGAACAAAAGTGTGGTGGAGATCTGGTAAACATACTGGTTTATGCTGAGAACAGTTCAAAGTTACGGAGAACTTACCAGAGACATTGTTGAAGTTAACCGCTATCATGAATAAATGAGACAGAAATGCTTCGGACCAATGTGTTTGCAGGAAATAAGGTACCCGAATATTTTGAAGAAGAAACCTACAAAGGTTATTATGATTCATCATTTACGAATGATCATTTAGTTTAGATTGAAGTGCTGACATCATTTCTTCTTTTTTGTCTGCCGGTCTTCATGATATGGACCAGCATGCCCCCCCCTTGTATCTTACAAAATACGTCGCAAAGTTTGCACTCGAAGAAAACCCCAACTCAAACCCGATCGCCTTTACCTCTATATCCGTCCCTAAAAGCAAATACTCCGCCTGTACAAAATCCTATCCATTACCCCCCCCATAACAGTTCTCGTCGACAGACTAGTTCGAAATCCGGCAGGATTACAAGGTTACGAAACACTAAATAGCCATTTTTTGAAAAGTTCATTATTAAGTGCAAAATCTTGATATTATACGGTATTAGTTAATTATATACACCGCATTATAGTAGTTAAAGCGATGTGTACTTTCAATAAATATGGTACATTTACTAACCTTAAAAAGTAAATAGACTAAATGAAAGTTAACCAACTCGATCCTCGTAAAGCACTAAATCCTGCCTACAAGAAGTACAAACCTTTACGAAAAGATGTTGAAATCTTTGTTACCAAATTGGAGGATTGTATAACTACTATAAAGTTAATTGACGAGCGAAATGAGAGTGAAGAACATTTAAAATCTCCTATAAAACGTTTTTTAGAAACCACGTTTTACGCTGAAAACGAAATTAACACCAAAGAGAAAATTGATTTGGCAATTTATTTGGGTAAAGATGCGACTTCTGATGTCGGAGTTGTGATAGAAGCAAAAAGACCAAGCAATAAAGCAGAGTTTATATCTGTAAAAAGTCTCAATAAAAAAGCTCTACACGAACTTTTACTTTATTATTTACGAGAAAGAGTTGATTACAAAAATAATAACATCAAACAATTAGTTGTTACCAATGGATTTGAGTGGTTTTTTTTCAAAGCGGAAGACTTTTATGAGTTCTTTTATAAGAATAAAAAGCTAGTAAAAGAATACGAACAGTTTAGGGACAAATTAAAAGATACATCTAAAAATGAGCTTTTCTATAATGAAATAGCGTATAAATATATTGAGGAAGTAAAAGACATACTGCCATTTGTCTATTTAGATTTCAGAAGTAAAAGCATTTCCGAGTTGAAGGATAAGGAGATTGTTATTATTTATAAATTATTTTCCGATGTTCATTTGCTAGGGAAAAGCTTTGGAAATGACAGTAATAGATTAAACAAGGAATTCTATAACGAACTATTGCATATTATAGGGCTTGAAGAAGTAAAAGATAATTCCAAAAAGATTATCCAGCGTAAAGAAGTCTCCCAAAGAGATTATTCCTCACTTCTTGAAAATACCATATTTACATTGGAGGACCGTGACTATTTAAATAAAGTCAAATACATCCCTAATTCGGAAGAAAAAAGTTTTGTGATTGGACTTGAACTATGTTTGACATGGGTAAATAGAATACTTTTTTTAAAACTTTTGGAGTCTCAACTCTTAAGCTACAATAATAACTCCGCTGAATTCAAATTTTTAAATTTCAATTTTATTGACGGATTCGATGAATTAAATGACCTCTTTTTTTCTGCGTTAGCAAAGCCGATATCTGAAAGACATCCAAAATATGCCGACAAGTTTAAATACATACCATACTTAAATAGTAGCTTATTTGAGCATAGTCCAATTGAAAGCCTGACTTTCGATGTAACGGCGTTAAAGGATGAGGAAATGGAGATATCCCCATCAACAGTATTAAAGGATTCAGGAGGGAAAAGGCTCAAAGGGAAATTGAATACACTAGAATACCTATTCAAATTTTTAGATGCGTACGATTTTTCGACCGAAGCTGGCATAGAGATAGAAGAAAAACATGAAAATAAAACGCTAATAAATGCATCAGTGTTAGGTTTAATTTTTGAAAAAATTAATGGTTACAAAGACGGCTCGTTTTACACACCTGGTTTGATAACCATGTTCATGTGTAAGGAAACCTTGCAAAAGATAGTAACTCAAAAATTTAGAGAAAAAGTAAGTGATCATATAGAAACATTTGATGATGTAAAAGATTACTGTGGAAAATTTTTCAAGAAAGCTGATATTCTACATTTTAATTCAATTATCAATGATATAAAAATTTGTGATCCTGCCGTTGGTTCAGGACATTTCCTTGTATCTGCATTAAATGAGATGATTGCCATAAAAAGCGAGATGCATATTTTGGCTGATCACAATGGAAATGCACTACCTTGTGAAATTCAAATTGAAAATGATGAGCTTTATATTTCCGATGCTAATGGCGATTTATTTGAGTATCAAAGGAATGATCCTAATAGCCTGAGAATACAAAAATCAATATTCCACGAAAAGCAAATTATCATAGAGAATTCTCTTTTTGGGGTAGATATCAATTCAAATTCCGTTAATATATGCCGCCTTCGCTTGTGGATTGAGTTGTTAAAGAATGCCTATTACACGGATGAAGGACAACTACAAACTCTTCCAAATATTGACATAAATATTAAATGTGGCAACTCTTTGATTAGCCGTTTTGGTTTAGATGACAGTCTGAAGTCAGCTTTTAAAAACAAAGAAATCAATTACACGATAGAAGAATATAAACAAGCGGTTAAGGATTACAAGACAACTAATTCTAAGATTAAAAAAAGAGAAATAGAAGAAATCATTAATACCGTAAAAAATAATTTTAATTCAACATTAGATAATAAAATTAAGGATAGGATCTCTAAAACGGTTGGCGATTACCAAAAAGAAGAGCAGCGGTTGCAAAACCTCCTATTGTTTAATGAAAAACCGAAAAAGTCTGAAAAAGATAATCTTAAAAAATTAAAAGAGAAAGCAGATAAAACATTAAAAGAGAAAGGAGAGATTGTTAACAATGTAATGTATAGGAACGCTTTTGAATGGCGTTTTGAGTTTCCAGAAACGTTGGACGACGAAGGAAACTTCCTCGGCTTTGATGCAATCATAGGAAATCCCCCTTATATCCAGTTACAAAAAATGGGTGTAGATAGCAATGCATTAGAGAAGATAGGCTACGATACATTTGCTCGCACGGGCGATATATATAGTTTGTTCTACGAATTAGGACATCGGATATTAAAAAATAAAGGTCTATTGATTTTCATCACTTCTAATAAATGGATGCGAGCGGCCTATGGAGAAAGTTTGCGAAAGTTTTTTGTGGAGAATACTAATCCTATAATGTTAATAGATTTTGGAGGATCACAAATCTTTGACACAGCTACTGTTGACACGAACATTTTAATGTTTTCTAAGGATAAAAATAGACAACAAACTCAAGCATGTATCATAAAAGAAAAGGTGTTAAATAATTTGAGCGTTTTTTTTAGACAAAAT
>NZ_FONS01000001.1:0-121719 GCF_900112985.1 Pedobacter antarcticus | reverse complement strand
CGAGAATGGAAGTCCTTATGAAAATGCTATTGCAGAAAGGGTAAACGGGATACTAAAATCAGAATTTGATTTGCATAGCTCAAAAGTTGGTTTTAGGGAAACTACCCAAAAGATAAGAGAAAATATCCAAACCTATAATCAATTAAGGCCCCATGCTAGTTGTGATTATCTAACTCCAGAGCAGGCACACCTGAAACACGGGCCATTGAAAAAAAGATGGAAACCTAAATGGTGCAAACCAAATGAAAAGCAACTTGTATAATTGATACAGGAATAACAAATTTGCGTGTATAGCCATTTCAGGATAAGACATTGGGACAGTGAGGGGCCTTTTCTTTACTCACCAAAGCCAAGAGAGTGGACGTACCTTGACTGGTATAAGTACATTATTAAAGTGGCTAAAGATGAATGTGGTTGTCAATTGGTTTTGACTGAAAAAACTATATGGCAGAATATTCCTTCTGATTTACAGCAAGAGATTGTAAGTCTTGAATTAACAACTTAAGTTAGTAACCAAAGTGTTTAAGTGTAATGCTGATTAGGTAACTAAGGCATAGGCTGTCTAAGCAGACTAGCAGTTTGGTTCTGTCCAGACGATATACAGAAATCCGATTCCAGAGCTCACATCCGGTTACAAAATCTGTTTGTTTTGTAATCGGCAAGTTGTGTTTTTGGGTACCCAAAAACTCCCTCGCCTTTATTTATTCTAGCCTTTTGGGGCTAGAATAAATAAAGGCGAGAAAACCCCTGCGCAACTCGGGGTTTATAAAAGTCCCTCAAAAAAACTTAAAAGGACAGGAAGAAAGTTTCGGCAGATTAGCGGGTTTAAAGATGTTAGTGGTATTTTTCCCTTAATAAAGCCATATCTGCACCGACCTTAATGTCTAATATCTTAGCATAGCGCTGAGTCGTTCTGATGTTGGTATGCCCTAACAACTTCGATACACTTTCAATAGGTACGCCATTTAAAAGCGTTACTGTGGTCGCAAAAGTATGGCGGGCAATATGAGAGGTCAGTTTTTTGTCAATCCCGCAGAGATCCGCAATTTCCTTCAGATACTCGTTCATTTTTTGATTGCTGGGTACAGGAAGTAGATTCCCTTTATTTAAGCAGACCTTGTTTGTAGCATACCGATCCATAATCTTAACCGCTGTAGGTAGTAGGGGGATTGCAGATCTGGTTTTTGTCTTTTGACTGTTGGTGAATATCCAGCGTTCCCCATCATTTCCCTTTTGAATATGCTCCTGTTTCAGTTTAAATACATCTACGTAAGCCAGTCCGGTAAAACAGCAAAAGACAAAGACGTCACGTACCTGCCTTAATCTTTAAGATAGAAACTGTTTTCCGGCGATCTGTTCCAGTTCCTCTTGATTAAGGTGATAACGGTCAACATTCTTAGTTTTGCCTTTGTAACCTAGAAAATGATCTTTTTCCACCCAGCCGTTTTCCAAACCAATGCGCAGGATCTTTCCTAAATTCTTGACGTTTTTAACCACATAGTTATTCTCGCAGTTTTATCAGACCTTAAATAGTAGTCAAAATTATTCAGGAAGGCTTGATCTACTCTTTTGATGTCCACGTCCGCCAGCTCGTATTTGGAAAGGACAAACGCTGATAGGTGTTTTTCTAAGACCTTATAACGACTCAATGTACCCTGTACGTAACCTTTACCCACCAAAGACTGCATCTTTCATTATGATCTTTAATAGCCTCTAGTAAAGTGTGTGAGCCATTCATTTTACCCAGATACCGGCATTTAATGGCTTCAGAACTTATCCCGATACCAAAACCAACCAACTCCTGATGTGCCTGATAAACGGAATTTTGCAGTTGATCCAAATAGGAATTAAGCATTTTAACATCTTCTTTAGTTCCGATTAGTCGGCTGGATCGCTTACTCCACGGCTTGGGTTACAATCCCTGCTGGTCGCAATTTCTGCGCGTTTACCATCAACCGTAATTCTCATGTAAATAGGGGTGTTGCCGCTGATGTAGTTCTTTTGCTTTTTCAGATAAAAAAGCAGGCTGAGTCCGTTTTCATCATTTAATGATTAAGGGTGAAACAAAAATAGCTTTGCAGTTTAACGATTACAAGATGTTCAGTTTGTAACTACCTGTTCAGTAGTTGGATATGTGCCATTCGGTGAGTAGGGTGAATTTTCCAAATGACTCACCGAATCGCTCACTTTTTTTATGAGAATTGGGGATCAAGTCAAAAACTTGTGGAGCAATGATTCTTTTTTCGATTTTATGCATACAATTGAGTTAGCCTGAACAGGAAGAATTCAATATTTTTGACTCCTCTGAATTGCGATCTGAATGCCTTTATCTTCGCATTGAAGGATTCTGCAGAAGCATTAGTAGATCGGTTATCAAAGTAGTTCAAAATCGTTTGATAATGGTTTTGTATGGATCTGGCAATTGTATTGAAAGCCTTGAATCCGGTTTGCCTTACTTTTTCATGCCATTTGGCCAGGTTTGCTAATGCGAAAACCTTGTCTTTTGTTTTTTCAAAGATTTGACTAAGTCCAAAACTAAGCCCATAGGCTGTTTTTAGCTTGGGAAGCTTTGAAATAAGAGTTCTGCACGATTTTTTTGACTTTCTGTCCAGGCCGATGGTTTTTTATACAGTACATATCTGCTGCGAGCCAGCAATTGCTTGATCGTATCACCGTTATGGAGTACTTCCGCCTGAAATGGATGACCTGTCTTTTTTGATTCTTCTATGGCTTCATTCTCCGCATCCATAGCTTCCCACCTGTATTTGATCCGCATTTCCTGTAGTGCTTCGGTGGCCAGTTTCTTCACGTGGAACCGATCAGTTACTCTGGTCGCCTCCGGAAAACAACGTTTGCAGATCAACTCCATATTACCTGCCATGTCCAGTGTAACTTCAGTTACTTTTTTCCTTGCTCTTTCAGGGATCCTTTTCAGTACTGAAATGACGGTTTCCGCTTTGGTTCCTGCTACAATGGCAACAATAGCTCCTTTTTTACCCTTTGCTGCTTTGTTGGTAAGGATGGTATAAAGTTCACCATGGGAGAGACTGGTTTCATCTATAGAAAGCTGCTCACCGAGGTTTTCCGGATATAAGAGCCACTTTTTCGCATGAGATTTCTGATCCCAGCTTTTAAATTCACTCAGGTGATCCCGGTATTGGCGAAGCAGGTTTTTTGCCTTTACACAATAAAATGAACTGATGGCATCAACACTATTCGGGGCTGTATCGATTGATTTCTTTTAAAAAAGCCGCGAAATCCCCTGTCATTCGCGTTCCCTTCTCTACTAAAGTCCAAGTCCGGTAAATCACCTTATCGGTCTCTGTATTAAGCCATCTTCGGCGTCTGATGTGATAAAACACTTTATGCCCACGGATAGGGAAATCCTGAATCACAATCTGAGGAAAAAAGCCTTTGGACAATACTTTAATACCATCCCATTCAGAGGGTGGTGTATTCAGTTCTTCAAGTTCGATCTGGAAAGTCTCACTATCCTCAATAACCCCTTTAGATTCAAAATTCTCTAGTATAAAGTCTGGCAGAAATAAGCTGAGTAATGATGCTGTAGCTGATGGCATAAATATAAAACTGTATAAAATACAAAGCTATATTTTTAATGCCTCCTCCACAAGTTTTGGGATTGATCCAGAATTGGTGCAAGTTTTGGTACCCCCCGTAAAAGTAAAAAGGCTGTTAATCAAGTGATTAACAGCCTTTTGTACGTTTTGATTGTCTCCTTGAGTGATCCCGCTGGGATTCGAACCCAGGACCACTACATTAAAAGTGTAATGCTCTACCAGCTGAGCTACGGAATCAATCCTTTTTGTGAAGGAGGTGCAAAGATAGAAAAAGATATGTTAAAGTAAAATGTTTAGTGAAATTTTTATTGTTTATTTATCAAAATAATTTACAATTATTTAAATGACAGGTTGTTAGGCTATTGTCTTCGCTCACCGATTTGCTGCCTCCACATGGCTGCATAGAGTCCATTTACCTGAAGAAGGTCCGTGTGGGAGCCTGTTTCTGATATTTTACCTTTTTCTAATACATAAATTACGTCTGCATGCATAACCGTTGAGAGCCTGTGCGCAATTAGAATCGTAAGCTGTTCCCTGGTTGCAGAGATTTCTCTTATAGTTTGTGTAATATCTTCTTCAGTCAGGGAGTCAAGTGCGGAAGTAGCTTCATCGAAGATGAGTAACCGGGGTTGCCTAAGTAAGGCACGTGCTATAGAGATTCTTTGTTTCTCCCCACCGGACAACTTCATGCCATTCTCACCGAGCATTGTATTCACGCCGTGTGAAGCTTTAGCAATTAGTGCTGTTGCTGAAGCCTTCCGCAGGGCTTCATGAATTTCTTCGTCTGTAGCTGCAGGTTTTACAAAACGCATATTGTCCTTGATGGTGCCGGCGTAAAGCTGGGTATCCTGCGTAACGAATCCGATTTGTCTGCGAAGTGGGTTATATCTGATCTCTGTAGAGCTAACATCGTTAAAATAAATTTTACCACTCACGGGAGGATACAGTCCGATCAGCAATTTCACCAATGTAGATTTTCCGGAACCAGAAGGGCCAACAAAAGCAATGGTTTGACCAGATTGTACACGGAACGAAATATTATCGATTGCATTGTAACCAGCCGTTTTATGACGGAATACCACCTCGTTAAATTCTAGGCTTTCCAAGGGTCCCAGCTCAACTGAGTTTTCAGGTCTTCGCTCCACTTGTTTGTTCATCAGCCGGTCGAAGTTTTTGATAGAGGCATCTACCTCACGATATTGGAGAATCATATTTCCCAGGTCCTGTAGAGGGACGAAAATCGCTGTAGATATAAACTGCATAGCAATGAGCTCGCCGGTGCTTAATACTTTACGAAAGATGAGCCAGAGCAAAATGAATAAAATTGATTGCTTTAAGACGCTCAGAGTTGCCCCCTGAAGGAACGATAAGGAACTAACCTTTCTTGCCTTATACATTTCCAGGTTAAATATCTTCCTTGTTTGCTCATTCAGCCTCCTGATTTCTGGAAAAGTAAGCCCCAGGCTTTTTACCAGTTCTATATTTCGCAGACTCTCAGTGATTATTCCTGCCTGGGCATCCGTTTGCCTGTTGATAGAACGCTGTACAGTTTTAATCCGTCGGGACAGTAAGCCAGTCAATGAGCCCAGAACCACCACACCTACGATAAACACTGGAATTAATAGCCCATTTTTATTAAGGCTGTACCAAAGTAAGAAACCCACTCCAACCATGGAGGAAAACAGGACATTGATGAAAGAGTTGACAAAACGCTCCGCATCGGTTTTAACCTTTTGTAATACAGAAAGGGTTGTGCCGCTTCTGTTCTCTTCAAATTCATGAAAGGACAGGCGGAGCGTTTGTTTGAGTCCGTCATTAAAGATGTGCATTCCGAATCGTGCGACAATCTTTCTGGTAATATATTCCTGGACCGCTTTAAATAGTCGCGAAACGATTGCAATCAGCGCGGCAATACCCAGCCAGTATAAAACCTCGTGTATCAGTTCTTCTTCAGCTAGCCCTTTTGGATTACTTGCATAATCATCTACAATTTTACCAAAGATCAAAGGATCAATCAGGCTGAGCAGCTGCGCAATACCCGCAAGCAGCAGCGCAAGAAAAATGAGGGATCTGTGCGGCCTCAGGTATTTCCATAATGTCTTCATGAATCTTTCCGATTGTTGAAATGAATTTGTAAGAGATACCTAAAATTGAGATAATACAGGCTTGGTCTGCATGATAGATTCGATCTTCTCTATAACCTCGTCATTTATTCTCGGTAATATATCTATTGTCGTCAGATTTTCTTTCAGTTGTTCAGTTTTAGAAGCGCCAAGAATGACAGTGCTTACATTAGGGTTATTCAGACACCAGGCCAGGGAAAGTTTGGCTAAGGGAATATTAAGCTCGTCTGCATATTCCTGTAGTTTTTTAGCTTTATCGAGCTTTTCTTCAGCAAGTACAGATTCTTTCAGCCATTCCATACCTTTCATGTCCAGGCGGGTATCACCAGTACTGCCTTTCGTGTATTTACCGGAGAGCAGACCGGACGCCAATGGAGACCAGATAGTTGTACCCAGACCATGGTTGTTAAATAGATGCAGATATTCGTTCTCCACTTTTTTGCGTTCCAGTAAGTTATATTGAGGTTGTTCCATTGTTGGGCCAATCAGGTTATACTGTTTGGCGACGCTGATAGCCTCCATAATTTCTGCGGCACTCCATTCTGACGTTCCCCAGTAAAGGATTTTACCCTGTTGTAATAAAGTGTTCATCGCAAATACCGTTTCCTCTATAGGGGTGTTTTTATCCGGGCGGTGACAAAAATATAGATCGAGGTAATCTACCTGTAGCCGTCTTAAAGCAGCATTACAGGCTTCAATAACGTGTTTTCTGCTCAGTCCTATACCATTCGGTCCTTTATTCTCGGCTCCGAAAAACACCTTGCTGGATACTATAAAAGTATCTCTTTCCCAGCCATGGTTTTTTAGAGATTTGCCCATTACGATTTCTGATTTTCCTTCTGCATAGCCCTCAGCATTGTCAAAAAAATTGACTCCGGCATCATAAGCTACACCCATCAATTCATCTGCTGTCTCATCACTAATCTGCTGTCCGAAAGTCAGCCAGCTACCAAGAGATAATGCACTAACTTGTAATCCCGATTTTCCTAGTCTTCTGTATTCCATTTTCTAATTATTCTTTGTAAATTATTTGTATAAATAAATCATACCCGTATAAAACAGTCGGATTGCAGAATAAGTTTTTTTAACAGATGTTTTAACTGCGATGAAGCTTTTAGTATTGTTATGGTTTCGTTAAGGTTAATTCCGGAATTTGTCCGCCCTTTCTTCGGATTTCCTTCGGACTTCCTTCGGTTGGCCGCGAAAAAAGTCGGAAGGAAATTGGGGTGAAATCCGGACTTATGGTTGGCATGAATTAAACAGTGGTTAATAAATGCCGGATTAAATGTCTTTTTAGTTTATTTTTGGGATCTCAGTGTTATCGCGATGTAATTTTTGTGAAACGAAACACATGCTGTATATTTTAAATTCCTAATTTGTAGCCCAATTATGATTAACGCGTTCATCAGTATCGGGAATATATTTAACCGGCTATTAGTCAGGGAGAAGAATCCAATTAATCAGGCCCGTATAAAAATGCTTGCCTATATACTGGTTTTGTACACAATATTTACAGCTACCTTAATTGTAGCCTATATCTTGGGAGGAGAAACACTACATCTGATTCGGGTTAGTATAATTTTCGCCGCAAGTCCTTTACTTATTGCGATTGCCTATTATACCTACGCTTGGAAAATAGTGTCCCATATCGTCCTTGGCCTCATTACACTCGCAATATGGAGCAATCTGACTATTTATGTACAGGGGGTTAATATAGAAACGCTCCAGTTTATCTGGCTGGCCTGCGTATTGGGCTTTTATATGCATGGTTTAAAGTGGGGATGGTTTTATGCAGTTATTAATATACTTCCAGTTTTATTATATACCGCTACCGATTATAAAACTTATTTTTATTTAACATCAGGGCCCCATAAGGTAAGCCAGTTAACTTATCTTTTTGTTATTACTTATAATTTCTTTCTGATCCTTTTTCTTCATCATTATTTTTTTCAGGCTTTTAATCAGAATTTTATTACGCTTACGGAAACAAAAAATGAGCTGAAGGAGCTTAATGAAAAATTGAAAAACACGTTGTATGAGGTTGGTAAATTATCAAATGCAAGAATGGACTTCCTATCGACGATGTCTCATGAACTTAGAACGCCATTAAATGGAGTAATAGGTATTTCTAATGCCCTACTGCTGCAAAGCCCCCGGGAAGACCAAAAGGAGAATATAGCGGTGCTTAAATTTTCTGCAGAGAACCTGCTCTCACTTATTAATGATATTCTTGACTTTAACAAATTTGAATCCGGTAAGGTAGAGCTGGAAAATATTCCATTTGACCTGGTTGTTCTTATTAAAAACAATATCCTGAGTATCAAACCCAGGGCACAGGAGAAAATGTTAGATCTAAATCTGATCTACCCTGAAGAACTCGGACAGATCCGTGTAATCAGTGACCCTACGAGATTAACCCAGGTCTTATTAAACTTATTAAATAATGCAGTTAAATTCACAGAGAAAGGGACCGTTGAGTTAGCTCTTGTTATCATAAAACAGGTTGATGGGGAGGTCTCTGTACGTTTTAAAGTTACCGATACAGGTATTGGTATAGCTGCCGAGAAACAACAGGAAATTTTCGAACCGTTTATACAGGCCAGTTCCACTACAAATCGTTATTTCGGCGGTACCGGACTTGGGCTGCCGATCGTAAAAAAAGTTCTGACCATGTTTAATACCAGTATTCAGATTAATAGTACGCCAGATCAGGGCACACAGTTTTATTTTGATATTGACTTTATTTCTCAACCTGCAAGCAAATTTGTTTTGCCCGAGCATACGGCGACAGGGGAGGAACTTGCTGGTCTTAAGGTACTTGTTGTAGAGGATAATCCGGTTAATGTATTGGTGATCAGAAAAACACTAGAACAGTGGAATATCCAGCCAGTCATTGCAGAAAATGGGTTGATCGCCTTGAAATTATTGGAAACAATGGATTTTGATATTGTTTTAATGGATTTATATATGCCAGAGATGGATGGTTATGAGGCGACCACCTGCATCCGTAGTTTAAAGGATCCTATCAAATCTGCTGTGCCAATTATAGCCTTAACTGCGAGTTCAAATATAGATATTACAGATAAAGTCATTCAGGCAGGTATGAATGATTATCTGTCAAAGCCTTTTAATCCAGATCATTTATATCAGAAACTAACTCGGTTAATTAGGCCGAAGGGAACAGTTAAAATTCCTCTTCCAGATAAATCTCATGGACTAAAAACTTCACTTTAGCCAGTGGCTCAAGTAACTCGGTGATTTCTTCTGAATCTATAGGGTATATAGTTTCCTCAGAGTCAGGGATTTCAGAATCAGGGATCAGCTCGAAAAACTGCACCGGCAGACTACTCTGCAGTTCAACCAGTTTAATGTATTTCACGCCATTACTAATCCAGTCTTTTAAGATTTGATGGTTAAATTGCTGATATGGATTTCTTTCCTGGGACATAACACTGAATGGTTTAAGAGCGGGTAAAGCTAAATATTTTCCTGCTAACAGTGGTTCTTCAACAATCTTTTGTCTAATCCGGTATATTCGGGTAGCTTTATTATAAGTCAACAAAAATACCGGATCATGAAAATTCTAGTTATAGAAGATGAAAAGCCTTTGCAGGAGAGTATTAGCAGTTACTTTCAGGAAGACGGTTCTCGGTGCGAAGTTGCTTCGACATTTCGGGAGGCATCTGAAAAAATAGGATTATATCAATACGACTGTATACTTCTTGATCTTGGTTTGCCTGACGGCGACGGGCTAAAGTTATTGCAGGAAATTAAATCTCTAAAGAGAAAAGAAGGAGTGTTGATCATTTCTGCGAGACATTCTTTAGATGATAAGCTGGAAGGACTGGATATGGGGGCAGATGATTATTTGGTAAAACCCTTTCATCTTTCTGAGCTTCGTGCAAGAGTGGCGGCTATAGTTCGCCGTAAGAAATTTGATGGTCAGCAGCAGATCATTTTTCAAGAAATTCAGATTGAACTGAGTTCTATGCGTGTTCTGGTGCATGGAATGCCTGTGGTCTTAACCAAAAAAGAATATGATTTGCTAATCTATTTCATTTCTAATCAAGGAAAAGTTGTGACCAAAAATGCAATTGCAGAACATTTATGGGGAGATGATATGGACCTGGCAGATGATTACGATTTTATCTACAGTCATATTAAGAACCTTAGGAGAAAATTAACTGCTGCAGGCGCTATAGAATGCATACACTCGATATATGGGATAGGTTATAAATTTGGAATCTTATGAAACTTTCCAGTCGGTATAATCGCGTCAATCTCGTTATTTCATTGTTGGTTTTACTGCTTACTGGAATAATCTACTATTTTTTGATCCATCTGATTTTAAATGCCAAGCTTGATAAAGATTTGGAAGTAGAAGAAGAGGAAATTATACGGTATGCAGCAATTTACAAGAAATTGCCTCTGCCCGGAAACTATCTTGATCAACAGGTGTCTTTCAAGGAGCTACATCCTGCTGACACTGGCATCAGAGAATTTAAAAACACGGTTTACAAAAATGAGCCTGAACATGTTGTTGAGCCCGGCAGGGGGCTGGTTACCAGTTTGGATCTTAACGGCAAGACCTACGAAGTGACTATTATTAAATCCAGGCTGGAGTCCGAGGGGTTGGTAAGAATGATCCTGCTGATTACATTGGCAGTGACTGGATTGTTGTTATTTACTCTTTTTGTTATCAACAGATTTATATTGAGTCAGTTATGGAAACCTTTTTATGCTGTTCTTGATCAGATGAAAAGTTTCAATCTTGTTAAATCTCATCAGCTTCAGTTTAAAAAAGGCGAAGTAGATGAATTTGACGAACTTTTTGATTCTGCTAATCTGATGGCGTTACGTGTTCAGCAGGATTATAAAGAATTGAAGAACTTTACAGATAGTGCAGCCCATGAAATGATGACACCGCTGGCTATTATCAGATCTAAACTGGATACACTTTTACAAACAGGCGAATTTAATGATAAGCAGTATGGGTTACTGGATGATGTATATCGTGCTATAAACCGGACGTCTAGACTAAATCAATCCTTGCTTTTACTGACAAAGATTGAAAATAAACAACTTCCTGAAAGTAAAATTTATCCTATGCATGACCTTTTGCAGGAAAAAGCGCGACAGTTTGAGGAACTTTTCGAGAAGAAAAATCTCAGGCTCGATCTGGACATTAATCCCACATCTCTTGTCATGAGCCGTTATCTTGCCGATATATTTTTTAATAATTTATTGAGTAATGCAGTCAGGCACAATTATCAGGGTGGACGTGTATGGGTAAAGTCTTCAGGTGATTTCATTCTTATCGGTAATACGGGTAGGTCTGAAGAGCTTGATGAGAAGCACTTCCAAAGATTTTATAAAGCTGCAGATTCTGAGGGGACTGGTTTGGGGCTGGCTATCTGTCTTGAGATCAGTGTACAGTACGGCTATAAGTTTACTTACGAGATGATTGATGGAAATCATACTTTTAAGTTATTCAATCCAGCATCTCTATAAATCTTATACTTTGTTGCCGGTTCTGCTTTTGGGTTCTTGTGTCATTGTAAACAGAAACAGCTGGTTTTTTGTTATTACTTTTTAATACCCAGCTATGCAGAATCAAAAGAAGAAGATTAAAAGAACGGCGGTTCTTCTAAGTATCTTATCAAAATACGGTTTTGAAGAATTAATGGTTAGAACTAATTTTAGGCATCATTTCACTGTGGAGCCTCCTGCTGGTTCTGGCTTGGATTCTCAAGTGCCTTCTTTAAATGTTTATGAACGGATACGAATCGTCCTGGAAGAGCTAGGCCCCACATATATTAAATTTGGACAGGCTTTTAGTGACCGGGAAGACCTTTTGCCGGCAGAGCTAATTACAGAACTGAAGAAACTGCAAGACAAGGTCAAACCAGAAGAGTTGGACGTGAAGCAATGGGTCGCAGATGAACTGAATATTATACCGGAAGATTATTTTAGTGATATTGACCCTATTCCTATTGCCTCTGCGTCAATTTCACAGGTTTATACCGCAGTACTGATTACAGGAGAGAAGGTTATTATTAAGGTCAAAAGGCCAGGTATCCGGGAAATCGTAGAAGCTGATCTGCTGATTATGAAAGATTTCGCGCGATTACTTGTAAATTATAATGAGAGTTTCAGAAAAATAAATCTGGTGCAGGTATTGGAAGCTTTTGAAAAAGCTATCATTAACGAACTATCATTTTTGCGCGAAGAATCGAATATGGTACAGTTTGCCAGAAATTTTAAAGGCCACCAAAAGCTTCATCCCGTGCTGCCTTATCCGGAGTTATCGAATGATAATATCTTGTGTATGGAGTATATACACGGATTAAAAATTACAGACCGGGATGCACTGGTGAAAGAAGGATTCGATCCAAAAGAAATTGCGGCGACCGGATTGGATTTGTACCTGACTCAGATAATGGAGCATGGATTTTTTCATGCCGATCCACACGCTGGAAATCTATTCGTATTGCCTTCGGCCCAAATTGCATTTATAGATTTCGGTTCGATGGGAAGTATGATGCCTTCGGATAAAGAATTGCTTGAAAATTTTATCGCTCATTTCATGGCAAGGGATGCGAAAAGATTAATCCCTACGATTAAAAGGATGGCTGTTCGTTTTAATATCACCGATGAGAAAAAGTTAGAGCGTGACATCCATGGAGTTTTTGAGTTGCTCAGTGGAAATTCCCTGGCCAATATAGACGTAAAAGTAATTCTCAAAAGCTTCTCCGCAGTTCTGAATGATAATGAGATCCTGATGCCCGAGCATATTTACCTTCTGGTACGCGGAATTGTCTTGATTGAAGGAATAGGACGTAAGCTTGATCCTGAAATGAATATAGTGGAAAGTATGCGTCCCTATGTGGCTAAGATTATCAAAAAAAGATTAAGTCCGGAATATTTGATTGACAAGGGGATGGAGACATTGCGCACTTTTGGTGAAGGCCTGACAGAAATCCCTGAGAATCTGAAAAATATTGTGAACAAACTGGATAGTGGTGAGTTGAAGATAGTGCAGGAGATCAGAGATTTTCCAGCATTTAAGAATGCTGTAGTTAATGGTTTCAGTAAGCTTTCGTATGCATTGATCATTACTGGTTTTGCAATTGCCTCGTCATTAATTATACAGGCAGATAAAGGTCCGAAAATTTGGGAGATTCCAATTCTGGGCTTTGCAGGTATCTTGATTTCTGGTATAATGGGCTTAATATTCTTAATTTCATTCTGGAAAAAAGACAGTTAAGTGTGCATTGATTTGGCATTGGGGCCTTAATCGTATTCCAGCTGCCTGGTCTGCTTTGTATGTTGAATAAAATAGACTGAAATTAAGAAGAGTAAAATGCAGCAGCTTAACGGGACTGTCGAGATTAGCGTTACATGCATCCAGGTCTCCACGGTGGAATATGTACTCCAGCTGGCTACGCGGGTTTCGAATTCTACATAATTAACGGCATACCAATATATAACCAGGGCACCCGCATAGATGAAGGACTGCCTGCGTTTTGTAATTTTATTATTCTCAGCAAAGTAAAAAACTGAACTGATGATAACCACTGCATAAAGACACAAATACTCTATATAGGAAAGAGGAGACTGGTTCATATCAACCCCTGAAGGGGTATCCGGGGCGGCCCACAGTACTTCAATAAATGTAGTGGAAACGGCAGCCAGATTAAGTAAAAGTAGTTTTTTTAGCATGAATAGGTTCAGGATGCTTCTCAACCAAAATCATGCCTTTTTATAAAATTGGCTGATTTGTCAGTTTGTCTGAAATGCTGTTTTAAATAAAGTGTTGCGTAAATTTGATTTATCAGTTTAAATAATAACCGAAGAATTTAGAAAAGTTATAAAATATGAAAAACCTGAAAATAGGCTGGGTAGGCCTGGGAAATATGGGAAATGTCATGGCGGCAAATATTCTTAAAGCGGGGTACGAATTACAGGTTTTTAACCGCAGCAGGGGAAAGGAAGATGAACTTGTTTCTGCTGGCGCGGTTTCTGCGGCCGGATTAGAAGAATTGGCCCGGGATTGCGATATTGTGTTTACGATGTTAGCGGATGATAACGCTGTTAAATCTGTATATGAAGATGGGCTGCTTTCAGGTATCGGGCAAGGAAAACTACTGATTGATATGAGTACAGTAGCTCCGGCCACTTCTGTTTATCTGGCTGGATTGTGCCAAAGCCATGCAGTAAGTTTTCTGGATGCTCCAGTATCAGGTAGCGTGCAACCAGCCACTGAGGGTACTTTAATTATTATGGTAGGTGGCGAGTCTGAAGATTATCAGCAGGCCTTACCTTTATTTGAGGTGTTAGGGAAACTTTCTTTACATCTTGGTGGGCATGGGGCTGGCAGTTCTGCTAAAGTGGCAATTAACTACTTGTTGGCTGTCCAGACGCAAGCCCTGGCAGAGACAGTGCTATTCGCCCAGCGTAATGGTATTGATAAGGAGCGTATGCTTCAGATCGTTAACGAGGGGGCGTGTGGCAACAAGATGTCGCAATTAAAAACACCCTCTATAATTAAGGGTGAGTTCCCTGCTGCCTTTGCGCTGAAGTATATTGTAAAGGATCTCAAACTTGCCAAACAGGCAGGTCTTGATGCCCCGCTTGCAAATCCGGTACTGGATACTTTTTCCGCTGCGATGCAGTCGGGTTTGGGTAATGAAGATCTGATGGCTGTTGTAAAATATCTGGATAACAAAAAATAAATTTTACATTTCGCTTTCGCCCGTTAATTCAGAATTAATCCAGAATTGAGTTCTACTATTGCATAAAAGACCATCTTTATGTTTAATAGACTAATGAAAGGTAGATATAGCGTATTATTTGCGTTTATAGTTACCTTTTTACTGGTGTCATTTCTAGTGCGTACCGGATTACTGGTAGTTTCTGTCTCCAAAGCAAGTTTCAGCTTAACGGATATATTGCATTTGTACCTTCTGGGTTTTGTGTATGATTTTGGCGTTTCGCTATTTTTAACGCTGTTTTATAATCTTTATCTTCTATTTTTACCTGTGAGGTGGAATAATAGCAGAGGAAATAAAACGATAACTTACATTTTTATCTTCCTGTTATTACTCATCTCTTTCTTTTCTTTTTTTGCTGAACTCACCTTTTGGCAGGAGTTTGAAAGCCGATTTAATTTTATTGCTGTAGATTATCTCATTTATACTTATGAAGTTATCCATAATATCAATGAATCTTACCCGCTGCCTTTACTTTTCTCTGGCGTATTGCTGTTGGTGGCAGTGGTCTTATTTGTCTTTTCGGGAAAGCAGGTTTTTAGAAATTCTTTTCAATCAGTTATGCCATTTAAAAGCAGGCTGGGTATTTCATGTTCGTTATTAGGTATACTCATGCTGTATGTATTGTTTCTGAATAATTCAACGGCCGAATCTGGTGCCAACCGGTATAGTAATGAGCTTTCCAAAGCCGGGATCTATTCTTTCTTTGCAGCATTTAAGAATAATGAGCTGAACTATAATGATTTTTATGCTGTGATACCGGAGGATAAGGCCTATAAATTGATGAAAAATGATTTGCAGGATGGGAAATTTGTCGCTGTTGGCCATACTATTAAGAGGAATATAGCTGGAAATGGAATCCTTTACAAGCCAAATGTGATTATGATAACAGTGGAGAGTCTAAGCGCTGATTTCATGAAACATTTCGGAAATAATCAAAATCTCATGCCGGTTGTTGATGCACTTGCAGACAGCAATTTGCTCTTTACAAATATGCTGGCTACAGGGACACGGACGGTAAGGGGCATGGAAGCTCTTACACTTTCTATTCCGCCAACTCCAGGGAATAGTATTGTAAGAAGAGCACATAATGAAAATTTAAACACCGTCGGGGAGATTTTTAAAAATGCGGGTTACAGCCGTACTTTTTACTATGGTGGGGACGGGTACTTTGACAATATGAATGAATATTTTGGAAGTAACGGTTTTGACATTACTGACCGGGGACGAAATATTAAAATGGGTGATTCGTATCTGACTAAACGTACCCTTATTCAGGGCAAACAAGTGCATTTTGAAAATGCCTGGGGAATAAGTGATGAAGATCTGTTTGATGCAGTAATCAGGGGGGCAGACCAAGCTTATAAAACCAGGAAGCCGTTTTATAATTTCGTGATGACAACTTCTAATCATCGTCCTTTTACTTTTCCAGCGGGAAGAATTGATATAGCCGGGGGGAGCAGGGAGGCTGCTGTACGTTATACAGATTATTCAATTGGCAGGTTTCTGAAGCAGTTAGCTGAAAAGCCATGGTATGGAAATACAGTTGTGATAATCGTAGCGGACCATTGTGCCAGCAGTGCAGGTAAAAATGAGATAGATATCAGTAAATATCACATTCCTTGTTTGGTACTCAACCTGCCAGGAAAAAAAAAGCAGGTTATTGATAAACTTTGTTCGCAGATAGATCTTTACCCTACATTATTCAAGCTGTTTGGCTGGAGTTATCAAAGTAATCTTTTTGGGCAGGATGTGCTGGATCCGTCATACTCACCGCGTGCGGTATTTGGTACTTATCAAAAGTTAGCCTATCTTAAAAATGACAGCCTGGTTATTCTGGGGCCGCAGCAGAAAGTCGAAACATTTCTTTACCGGAAGAGCGGAAACGAACAGATACCTCATTCATTGCCCCCGGCTATAACAGACAAGGCTATAGCTTATTATCAGACCGCTTATGATTTATTTAAAACAGGTGGGCTTCGTCAGTAAACTGCACCTTATAAAAGGAGATTAATTAATACACCGGTTAATGCAGCAGACGCAAAACTAACCAATGTACCAACGAGTATATACTCAGTTTTAAGTTGGGTGTTTACTTCTTTTTCACTGAAACGGAGAATAGACTTTGCTGTCATTAGAAAACCAATCGCCGTATATTGTGCCATGAGTACGAATGTGAGAATTAGAATCCGTTCGCAGATACCAATCCATTTTCCGGCATTAGCAAGTCCAAGTTCCTGTTCTTCTGTTTTTGGTATTTCAGCTGGAATACTGTCTTCGATGATTAGCTGTTCCGGAGTTGTATTTCTGGTTTTCTCCCGGCTGATCTGATCTCTCCATTTTTGTGTTGCCTTCCCAATGATAATGCCCAGTGGCCAGCTGACAAAAGTATATCCGGTTGCCACGATCCAGAATAAATCCCTTTTAAATAACTGATGTGTAAACAGTGGAATTTCACCCCAGCGTCCTTCAACAGATAACCAAAGGATAATAATTACAAAAACATGGGCGATCTGATCTGCGATGAAGCTGGTGAAATTATCTTTTCCCGCTTTTGCTTTGATATAATCTATGCATAAATGCGTACTGAAAATGACTGTGGGGATTATCCAGTTATCGTATCTTCCGGATAAGATATAAGCGACTACTGTCGTCACTACGACATGAAGATAAAGCTTGCCCGATTTTCCCTTTTTTAATTCTCTGTCTTTCACCCAGCTGTTGGGCTGAAGAATGAAATCTGTCAACAGGTGTGCAATCAGTAATCTCAGTAACAGCGATATTTCCATTATTTCTGTGTAGCTAAATTTCCAATATAGTTAATGGCAGGTTCAAATTCTTTCCAGCCGGCAGATTTTAATCTGCTGTTTACAGAAGGCTGGGAGAGTGATAATGCAGCTGCAATCTCTTGCTGGGTATGACCGTCAAGCAGCATAAGGATAACCTCTGCCTGCCCGGTAGTCCAGCTGCCGATATATTTATTCATGAAGTTAAGAATAATTTCTATGCCTTTGTTCTTCTCCTGATCATTGGTATGTATGGTAAGATATTCATGTTCTTTCATCTTATCAAAATTTCTTCCTGACAAATGAAATGCTTCCCCGTCTGAACTCAGTACATTTTTCCCCTGATAGGAGATTGCTCCGATGCCTATAGAAATTCTGCTGCTTATGGATATATGAGCCGTAGGATCTGAGTTTGTTTTAAACCAGCAGATTAGTTGGATGCTTTTAATAATTGCTTTAGTCGGGTCGTCAAAAAGTACCTGGTAACTGTCTCCTCTGAACATTTCAGCATTGCTCTTTTTCTTTGTCCAGTTCTTGATCAGTATTTCTGTACTTTCAACCAATTGCTTTCTCTTTATCGGAGATAATTTAGTGAAATTGATAATATCTCCGGTAATTACTGCTTGTGTTTCCATCACGGTAAGTTAAATACAACAACAATATAGTGTTTTTAGTCTATATTTTGAATATATAGAGTAATTTATCTATAAATCTATATTATAGTGTTTTTGATCTATACATGATCATTTATATAAACATCATCTTTTGTCTCCCGGTAGCGGAAAAAAAAACAAGAAAAGTCTTTCTACATCGGATTATGTATCCTATATTCGCGCTGTTTATATTAAATCTAAATAAGGATAGAGCCTTAGGAGACATAATTGACAATGCGAACAAATTATAAAATAATATTATGAAAACAATTAAAACCTTATTGGTCCTGGCTGTCATGCTGGTTATTTCTAACTCTAGTTATGCGCACGCCCTGTGGATTGAAGCAAATTCAAATGGCCAGAAAGGAAAGAGCCAGGAAGTTAAGATCTTTTATGGTGAATTTGCTACTGGTGAGATCGAACCAGTTAATAAATGGTATTCGGATGTAAAAGAGTTTACATTATGGCTTATTGGTCCCGATCAGAAACGTGAAAAAGTCACTGTTAGCCAAAAAGATGATCACTTTGTAGCGCAGTTCACACCTGAAACAGATGGCGTATATTATCTGACTGTAGTACACGATGCGAAGGAAATTGCGGGTAAAACTAAATATGAATTTTCTTCTGTTGCTGCTGTCAACGTTGGTAAATCGGCTGTATCCGGACACAATCATATCGAAAATTCTTTAAAAGTTATTACTTCTCAAACGCAGGCTAAAGTGTCATCGCCAACGAAAATACAAGTGTTTATGGACGGAGCTCCACAAGCTAAGGGTAAAGTAATCGTGACTTCAGAAAACGGCTGGGCTAAAGAATTCACCGCAAATGAAGCGGGTGAAATAACTTTCTCACCAATTTGGAAAGGGAAATATGTTCTGGAAGCAACTAATTTCAAAAAAGGAGAGGGTGAGCTGCATGGTAACGCCTATGAAAGTACATGGCAGGGTGCAACAACAGTAATGTATGTGCTATAAATATTAATTCAAAGATCCCATGGAAAGAGACGGCAATCTCAAACCATGGGGCTCTCTATTCTGTAAGACAGCTGAAACTGTCGTACAACGCTTTTACAAGCGTCAACTCCTAAATGACATTAAAAGTTATATGCAAATTAAGCAATTATTACTTGTTATATTGTTGATCTTATTTCATAATCAGCAGTTAGTTGCGCAGCAGAATGCAACTCAAAAATTCTCAGGAACGGTAAGCTCGGACGATGGTTTACCTATACCTGGTGCTACTGTTAAAATCGGAGAATATATTCGGGTTACAGATAATAAAGGTGAGTTTTCCTTTGATCAGATCATACCCAAATCTTATACGATTTCTATTGTATATATCGGCTTTAAGCCTATTCGTAAGTCCATAACTATTGGCGAAAAACAAAAAAACAGAATTGAATTTGTAATGGATGCTACCACACATGAACTAAAGAATGTTGATGTAGTGGGCCGGACAAAAGTAACTGAAGTTAACAGGCAGGCTTTCAATGTGACGGCTTTAGATGCGACTAAAATGCATAATTCTACCCTGGATATTGCAGGTGCACTCGACAGGGTCGCAGGTGTCCGTGTCAGGGAAACAGGAGGCTTGGGTTCTAACTTTAATCTTTCGCTAAATGGTTTTTCTGGAAACCATATTCGTTTTTTTCTGGATGGTGTACCCATGGATAACTTCGGTTCTTCTTTTCAGATTAATAATATCCCGATTAATATTGCCGAGCGTATAGAGGTTTATAAGGGAGTCGTACCTATGTGGTTAGGTGCAGATGCACTGGGTGGAGCTGTTAACATTGTAACCGGAGACCGCTTTCGTAATTATATAGACGTATCCTATTCTATTGGTTCATTCAATACGCATAGAAGTGTTATTAATGCTGCGGCAACTTCCAAATCTGGATTTACAGTTCAATTAAATGCATTTCAGAATTTTTCTGACAATAATTATAAAGTTACTGTAGATGCGTCTGACATTAATACTGGACAATATTCTCCTGGAACAAGGGTAAAACGCTTTCACGATCAGTACCATAACGAAACTGTAATTGCCAATGTTGGTGTAGTGGACAAATCTTTTGCAGATAAATTATTATTTGGCGTAACGCTCGGGCAAAACTATAAAGAGATTCAGACCGGCGCCAGGATGGTCTCTGTTTTCGGACAATGGCACCGTCGTGGTAATATGATAATGCCTACGTTAAAATACCAGAAAAAGGATCTGATCAAAGGTCTGGATCTGAATTTTAATGCGAATTACAATTTCGGTAAAGAACAAAATATTGATACGGCTTATCGGCGATATGACTGGTTTGGAAATTACAAACAGTATGAGGGTAAAGGTTCTGAAAGAACAAGAACAATGTACAAATATGGTAATAACGCCGGTTTAGCAACAACGATGCTAAACTATAAGCTGAATGACAATCACTCTTTTGCTTTAAGTAACGTGTTTTCTACTTTCGACCGCAAGGGCTCTGATGAGATCAACCCATCCAATAATGCCTATGAGCAGAAGCAGAAAACAAATAAAAACATTTTGGGGCTGGGCTATATGTTTAATACGGCAGACCATTGGAGTTTAAATCTTTTCAGTAAATATATTATTCAGAATTCCATTGTAGGGCAGCAAAATTTGAATCAGACAACTACTCAAAGCCAATTTGGCTATGGATTGGCGACCAGCTATAATTTCAATAGAAATCTTCAACTGAAAGCATCTTATGAAAAAGCAAACAGGATGCCTGAAGCTACTGAGATATTCGGAGATGTAGAAAATTTTGAAGGAAATTCGAATCTGAAGCCAGAAGTTAGTGACAATGTAAATGTTGGTTTAATGTACTCATTTTCATTGCAGGATGTCAACAGATTCTCCATATCAGCAAATGCGATTTATAGGAATGCAAGCAACTTTATCTATTACCAGTTTAACCAGAACCAGAGCAAATTAGTTGCTGGCAACAGAGACGGGGTAACCAATTTTGGTGGCGATATAGAGGCCCGGTATTCTTTTAAAGACTGGCTTACAGCCGGTGTAAATGTAACCTATCAGAATATTATAAATCAACAGGAATATGAGGGAAATCCTCCGGTTTTAAGTCCGGTTTATAAGGACAGAATGCCTAATATTCCTTTCTTATATGGAAATGGTGACGTTGCTTTTTCATTTAAAAATGTAGGCAAAAAGGGCAATAACCTAAGTTTTGGGTACAATTTGCTTTACGTACATGCCTTTTATTTATACTGGCCCAGCAGAGGTACATCTGGTGATAAATATGGTATCCCTAAGCAATTATCACATGATGTCAATTTACTTTACAGCTTAAAAAATGGGCGTTATAACATTTCAGCTGAATGTAAGAACCTCAATGATGCCCTGCTTTATGATAATTTCAGTTTACAGAAACCAAGCAGAGCATTCTACCTCAAATTAAGATACTTCATTAACAAGACTGCCTAATAAACAACGGTCTCAAGACTAATACAAATCTCATCAAATACCATAACAATAAATGAAAATGAAATCTACTTTAAAAAATGCATGTTACGCAATGGCTCTTATAGCCGGAATTTCTTCTTGTTCAAAAGATAAATCGAATGATCTAATATCAGAGAATAAAGGGAATTATATATTAACAGTTACTCCGGTCGCCTCAACAGGAGTCGCAGATTATTTGCTTACAGCCGATAACTTAGAATCCGGTACACTTTCTACTGCTGGAAATGGTTTGGAGCAGGATGGTACGTTTCGTTATTATGTGACAACAAACAATAAATTTTTCAGCATGCTGTATGGCCAGGGAAACCCGGGTGCTGTAACTACCTATAATATTCAGAACGGGAAATTATCTAAATTATCTAATTTTCAAACTGAAACGGTTCAGGCATTTGCTCCGGTAAATAATGACCTTTTATTGGTGAAAATTCCGAGAACATATGGCAACAAAGCAAACTGGTACCAAGTAGATACAGATAAATTGCTAATTACTAGTGAAGGCCAGTTAGATGTCGCCAATTTAACAGGTAATGGCGAAACAGCACATTTCTCCTGGTTAAAACAAGTTAACAATAAGGTGTTTGCACCATATTTTTCTATTAAGGCTTGTTGTGCAGACGGCTTCGGTACAAATTATCCGGATAGTGCCTGGGTAGCTGTTTATGATTATCCGAGCATGAAACTAGAAAAAATTATCAAAGACAATCGTACCAGCTTCATCGGAAGATATTTCGTGGACGGCTTGGGCGTATTAGAAAATGGAGATACTTATGCATTTTCAAGTTCTGTGGCAACCACCGGAGGTGTATTTAGCTCTAAAAAGCCATCAGCAATTACACGTATTAATGCTGGTACTACAGAATTTGATCAAAACTATTACTTTAATTTTCAAGATGCATCTGGTGGAATGAACATAACAAACTGGATTTACATTGGTGGTGGGAATTTTGTAGTGAATGCAACTACAGCCGCAGAAAAAGGCGCATATAATACAGGCGTTCATATTGGGATCGTTAATGTAAATAATAAAACGTTTAAAGCGGTAACCGGTATGCCTGACCTTGATAAGATCGGAAGTGTAACTGATCATAACTTTACGCCTAAAGATGGCAGAACGGCTTATATGGGGGTAACATTAAAAGACGGAAGCAGCTTTGTATACAAAATTGATGCAGTGACAGCGACTGCTACGCAAGGACTTAAAGTTGAAGGCGGTACAATTACTTCCATCAGTAAATTATAAGAATTAATCTCTCTGTTCAATTGATTAGCCCGCTGATGTGAATTGGCGGGCTAATCATCATTTAAATCTTATGTATACTACAATCGTATTACTGCTTTTTGTTGCCTTTTTGCTCTTGTATAATCTTTCCAAAAAAAGCAAATGGGAAACGAAAACTGACTGGGTGGTTAAGATGGCCTCACAACCGGTGCTGACCAGAGTTATAAGTTTTTCAATGATGTTAATCTCCTGCCTGATTCTGATCTGTATAAATGGTTTGGCTTCAGGAATTTTTGGCTTTATTGTGATATTGATGGCCATGGGTAGTTTAATAGTCCTTTTATTTCCTTTCCATTATCTCTCGACTAAGCATGTAGTGATCTTATACGTGCTGTTTGCCGGTTTAGAACTTTTTATCTTTTAATATGCCTGCTAATAAAAAATACCTGACTAAATCTCCTGTCCAGAGGTTTCTTAAAATCACAGCTGGTGTAATCGGAGGATATGCAGTTATGATATCCTTTCATCATTTGTTCGGTTACATTTTTGAGCCTAAAGATGTAGTTATTACTGCCGGAATTACCGGATATATTCTTTGGGCGGTTCTCTTATTACTGGCTTTTTTAGCTGAAAAAGCTTGGAAAATATGGCTATACTATATATTGCTAACCGTCCTTTTCGCTCTTCCAATTTTATTGAAATTATAATCTAAATCATGAATATCAGAAAGTATAATATTTATTTTCACACCCATACGATAAGCGGTATTATTATCTGTGCTCTGCTTTATGTTATATTTTTTGCGGGCTCTTATTCCTTCTTTAAAAAAGAGATTTCAGCATGGCAAAGTAATACTTCCTACAGCGCACACGAGAATCAGCCTGTTGTTTACAATAAACTTCTGGACTCTTTAAATCAGAAACATAATCTGACCGGCAGGGACATCTCACTTTACTTTCAGCAACATACCTTTGACAGTTATGTGGATATGTCTGCCTCTAAAGACAGTACACTTGTACCGAAGAAAAAGCATGCTGAAGAAGTTGGAAAAGGAAGAGGCAGAGGTCGTGGCAGAGGCGGGGATGGTGCGTATTTTAAATACAACTTCATTAACGGCAATTCTTCAACTTATCAGCAATCTTATGATATGGGTGAGTTTTTATACAGACTCCATTTTTTAGCACAGCTAAATTCAGTACCTGTTAGATTAGGAACCCCTTTTGGTTATCTATTGGCGGGAGTGGTTTCATTTATCTTCTTGTTTGCCTTGATTACAGGTTTAATGCTGCACTGGGATAAAATTGTATCTAACTTTTTCATATTCCGGCCTTGGTCAAAGGTAAAGACCGTATGGACCGACGCACATACCGCATTGGGAGTGATTGGCTTCCCATATCAGTTTATTTACGCTATAACGGGTATTATCCTGATTTTTAATGTGGTAATAATTACGCCGTTCAGCACAATTTTTTACGGTGGAAAAGCAGATAAGCTGTATCAGGACCTAGGTTATTCTGATTCACGGGAATACAACTATTCTTATCATGCACTGAATAAGAAAGTAGATGTGAACTCTTATGTAGACCGTACTAAGAAGTTATGGAAGGACCCCTTCATTCAGAATGTTTCCATTAAAAACTATGGTGATACGTCTATGCATATCATTATAGAAGGTACTGCAAATAAAAAGGAAAGTTTTGCTGGTACCGGTAAAATTATTTATAAGGTAGAAAACGATCAGATAGTCTTTCATAAGTCACCTTTGACTGATGTAACGTATGTAGACAAGGTTCGTAGTCTGATTTACAGATTGCATTTTGGAGATTATGGGGGGTATGCATTGAAAATAATTTACTTCGTATTAGGTATAATGGGATGTGTGGTTATTATTTCCGGCATACTTGTCTGGCTAGTTGCCAGAGACAAAAATAATATTCCGGCCTACAAGCGTAAGTTTAATTTCTGGCTTGCAAATATATTTTTGGCCGGTTGCCTGGCTATGTTTCCTGTAACTGCATTAACCCTCGTTGCAGTAAAGGTTAATGGCGCAGCGGATCAGGACTTTATCTACCATTTCTATTTCTATAGTTGGTTGATACTTGGAATGTATTATGTTATTCGTAAAGATCTGAACCGCACAAACCGGGAAACGATTTTACTGGGAAGTATATTCAGTTTATGTATTCCAATAGCGAATGGAATTTGTACGGGTAACTGGATTTGGAATACCTATGCATCGGGTGCCGTGGATATTCTTTTTATCGACGTTTTTAGTATTGCACTGGCTATGATTGGTTTTATCAGCTTTTATAAGATTCGTCAGAGACAGAAAAAACAGGCTGAAACTACGTAGAGATATCTTATTAATAATTTCGTAAGGTGTGAGGTCAATAGGTGTATATTGAGCTCACACCTTTTTTCTTTGCAACATTTCAGGATTCGCTTTAATCGTATGTATTCAGTCGTTATTTTTTACATTTGAATTTAATCTGGCAAAATGAAAATAATATCGGTAAATGATTTCTATAAGGATGTTTCTGCCGGAGCACCGGATTTGAACAGCAAGGAAATCGGACATTTCGATGTGTTCGACCTTAAAGCACTTATTGCTCAAATGAAAGGTAAACCCGAAATGCCTTATAACCGCCGGGCATATTATAAAATCAGCCTGATTTGCGGGAAAGATACAGCTGAGTATGCAGATAAAATAATCGAGATTGATCAATACGCATTATTGTTCGCTACGCCTAAAATCCCCTATAACTGGATTCCTATGGGGCCAGACCAATCTGGTTATTTCTGTATTTTCACGGAAGATTTCTTAAATCCAGGCCGCAATGGCGTTTCCATTGACGAATTACCCATATTTAAAGCGGGAGGGTACCCAGTTTTCGAGGTTTCTTCGGAAAGAAGTGTTGAAATTGCACTGATCTTTAAAAAGATGATCAGTGAGTTATCATCAGCCTATACTTTCAAATTTGACTTGCTACGTAATTATATTTTGGAACTGATTCATTATGGTCAGAAATTACAGCCAGCATCTGCTTCATATCCAATGCATACTGCCTCTGCAAGGGTGTCTTCTTTGTTTGAAGAGCTCCTGGAGCGGCAGTTCCCAATCGAATCAGTCGGGCAGAAACTCCAGTTACGCACAGCTAAGGCTTATGCTGACCGGTTGTCTGTACATGTCAATCACCTGAATAAAGTTTTAAAGGAACAGACAGGAAAAACGACAACCGAAATTATATCAGACCGGATAATCAGGGAGGCCAAATTACTGCTTAGACAAACAGACTGGAACATTTCAGAAATAAGCTATTGTCTTGGATTTGAAGAGATTGCACATTTCTCCAATTTCTTTAGAAAACAAACCAAACTGTCTCCAGTAGAATTTCGTTCCTGATCTAAACCTGAATTTGATAATTTGAATTTTGCAAACAATGGATTGATGTTTGCAAGCAGCAATGTGGTAAAATATCGACTTTTGGGTTTATAATATCATTAATTCATATCAAATGGCAGTTTTAAACAAAATCGCATTAATTACTGGTGGGAGCCGTGGATTAGGCAAAGACATGGCAATAAGTCTTTCTAAAAAAGGAATAGACGTAATATTAACCTACCATTCTAAAAAGGACGAAGCGCAGGACGTCGTAGCCGAGATTGAAAAGAATGGACAGAAAGCACTGGCAGTCCAGCTGGATACAGGCAATGTAAAGAGCTTTGACTCCTTTTTTGTAGAGTTATCATCTCAGTTGCAAAATAAATTTCAGGCTGAAAAATTTGATTTTTTAATCAATAATGCGGGTGTCGGGCTCGGTGGTGCTTTTTTGGATACCACAGAAGATGAGTTTGACTTGTTATCGGCTATTCATTTCAAGGGTGTATTCTTTCTCACCCAAAAAGGGGTCGCACTGATTAATGATGGTGGTAGAATAATTAATATTTCAACAGGATTAACCCGCTTTGTGGGATCCGGACTAGCGGCATACGCGAGCATGAAAGGAGCAATTGAGGTGCTTTCAAAGTATATGGCTAAAGAGTTGGGTAAAAGAGGTATCGCTGTAAATGTTGTCGCTCCAGGAGCTATTGAGACAGATTTCGGAGGTGGAGTTGTACGGGATAATACACAGGTCAATCAATATCTGGCTAATGCTACTGCACTAGGCAGGGTAGGGCGCGCAGATGATATTGGTGGGGTTGTAGCTTTTCTTTGTACTGCAGATGCAAAATGGGTTAATGCTCAGCGTATTGAAGTTTCTGGTGGTATGAATCTGTAAAGTACGGGACAAAGGGCCGGAAGTAGAATACAGATTTTCTCCATAATTGGCATATAGTTTAGCGGTAAATCTTGTATTTATGCGTATTAAACTTCTGTGTTTATCTCTTCTTTTCTACATTCTTTGCCCCGTTATTGGCAAAGCACAGGTAATTGATTCACTTGCTTACCGGCCTAAAGTTTCTTCTTTTATTATTCCTGCCGTGCTAGTCGGATATGGGCTGGTATCACTCTCCTGTAATTCTCCCATCCGTCATCTGGATTTTTCGACGCGGAATGAGCTGCAGGAAGACCATCCTTTATTTGCCGCTCATGTAGATAATTATCTGCAATTTGCACCCGCTGTCGCCGTCTATGGACTTAACCTGGCCGGTATTAAGGGTAAACATTCGTTGGTAGATGCTACCGGTATTTACTTGCTTTCAGAGGCGATTATGAGTGGAACAGTTTTTTCCGTGAAGCGTATGACCAATCGGGAACGTCCGGACCACAGTGGCTTTAATTCATTCCCATCTGGCCATACTGCTAATGCATTTGCCGCCGCAGAGTTTCTGATGCAGGAATACAAAGACGTTTCTCCCTGGTATGGATATGCAGGATACACAGTAGCGACCGCGACCGGGGTCCTAAGAATGTATAATAATAAGCATTGGTTAAGTGATGTGGTCACTGGGGCCGGTGTAGGGATTATATCCACCAAGCTCGCCTATATAATCTATCCTAAACTTAAAAAACTTGTGGTTGGAACTAAGGCGCAGCAGTATAATCTTATTCCTGCATATCAGAATCATACGTTTGGTTTGGCCTTTAATGCGAGGTTGTAAGTTATATAATCGGTACACTTACAGAACCATTAACTAATATTTTGAAAACAAATGCACCCTTTAAAAGATTGTAGGTATTACTTTATCAATTCAATTAAGTATGCCTGAAGGTCCGTCTATTGTTATTCTAAAAGAAAAGATGTCTTATCTCAAAAATAAAGTTGTAGCTGAGGCTTCTGGTTATGCTGATGTGGATATGGAAGCAATTGCCCATCGGAAGATTCTGGATTTTAAAACATGGGGAAAGAATTTTTTTATTTGTTTTAGTGATTTCAGCATCAGAATACATCTGGGATTATTTGGAAGCTACCAGTTTCATGAGCCCAAAAAAGTGAATCCAAAATTGGCACTTCATTTCAATGATGACAGTGTTTATTTTTATGTATGTACGGTGCAACGCATTGATGTACCCCTTGATACATTGTATGACTGGACAGCAGATGTGATGAATGAGCAATGGAGTGCAGTAAGCGCACTGGAAAAGCTGAAAAAACATCCTAATAAGAAAATATGTGATGTACTGCTGGATCAGAAGATATTCAGCGGGGTTGGAAATATCATTAAAAATGAGGTGCTATTTCGGGCGAAGGTTCATCCGGAGAGTATTGTTCAATATATTCCTTTAAAAAAACTGGAGAAAATCACAGAAGAATGCCGGAATTATAGTTTTGATTTCCTCAAGTGGAGAAAACGAAACGAATTAAGCCGGCATTATGAAGTATATCAGCAACAAGAACTTAAGGGGACCGATCAGGAAGTGACAAGAAAAGATACAGGAACAACCAGACGTACTAGTTACTTCATAGAGGGGATACAAAAGCTTTATGTGCATTAATTCCAAAACCATTTAATACCGGACCTGTTTTACATAAAATTCAAATTATGTATAGAACAGTTGTAATTACGGGTGCCTCTAGCGGTGCAGGAAGAGCAATAGCTTATGAATTTGCTCTTCAAAAGGATAATCTGGTTTTAGCTTCCAGAAACATCGATGAACTTGAGGAAGTTAAAGCAGAATGTGAATCAATGGGTGGAACGGCTATTTGTGTGTATACAGATGTAACCAGTTATGGAGATGTGATAAACCTGGCCTCAGCGGCTGCCGATTTCGGTGGAAATATTGATATATGGATTAATAATGCCGGCGTACTGGCAGCAGGTTCTTTTGAAGATACTCCGGTTGAAGTGCTAGACCAGGTTATTCGTACTAATCTAATGGGATATATTCATGGAGCACATGCAGTACTGCCATATTTTAAAAGTCAGGGGCGGGGAGTATTGATTAATAATATTTCTATCGGAGGCTTTCTGCCGGTTCCTTATGGTGTTGGATATTCTGCAAGTAAATTTGGTCTGAGAGGGTTTTCGGCGTCCTTACGCGCCGAGCTGGTTAACTTTAGCGGGATACATATATGTGATGCCTATCCTGCATTTTTAGATACACCAGGTATTCAGCATGCCGCAAATTATACGGGCAAGAGTATTCGGCCTGCACCTCCTGTTTATGATCCTGCAAGGCTTGCAATTGCGATAGCAGAACTCGCAGCCCATCCAAAATCTGAAGTTATGGTAGGAAGTGCTTCCATTTTACTCCGCTATGCCTATGCTGTATTTCCAGCTTTAACCAGCAGAATTACCGCTAAGGTGATTAGTACTTATCTGAACCGCGCAGAACCCATAGAGAAGATTGACGGGAACATTTTTAATACTGTTAAATATGGAAACGCGGTACATGGAGGATGGGGTGTCCCGGGAAAACCAAAAGCGCATAGAAAATATATTGCAGCTGGATTATTGATGCTTTCTGCAGCTGGACTAATGTTGCTCCGCAAAAAATAAAACGCTAAACTGATATGTAATTAGGGTATTGACTCTTAACCTTGAAGACGAATAGAATCAGTCGCGTCTAATTCGATGCCTTGTTTTTAGGAGACAGCTTCACATGATAGCAAAAACGTAATGCTTGATTGTGTGGCAGGCTCCATAATCTCACTATTCGTATTTCAAGGCCCTAACCGGGTTTCCTTTTGCTGTTTGATAGGATTTGATACTTATTGTCAATAATGTAATCAGTACGGAGATTAGTGATGCAAAGCAAAATGGCCATATATTAAGCTGTATCCGGTAAGCAAAGCCTGAAAGCCAGTGCGAAACGAATAAATACGCCAATGGCCAGGCAAGAACATTGGCGATTAACACCATCGTCATAAATGAACTATTCAGCATATTAACCAACTCGGTTGTAGATGCACCCAGCACTTTTCTGATCGCAACTTCTTTAGTTCTTTGCACGGCAACGAAAGAAATCAGTCCGAAAAGGCCGATAAAAGAAATTGAAAGGATCACCATTGTAGATATATTAAAAATCATTCCTGTAATTCTTTCATTTTCATAGTAATTCTGCATTTCATCATTTAGAAGATTAACATTGTAGATTGAATTGGGATAGTTTTCATTCCATAAAGATTCAATATCCTTCATGCTCTGCATTAACTCCAGACTATTCATTTTAATTGCCGCAGTATAATATTCGCCTTTTTGAGGATAAATGGCGATAGGCGAAATATTCTGCTGTAATGAGAGATCGTTATAATCTTTCACAACGCCTGTTATAGGCATTTTATAACCATTGGTAATCAATTCCTTTCCAATAGCCTGTTCAGGGTCTGAGATATTCATCTTTTTTAAGAATGTTTCATTGACCACGCAGCCATTTATAGTATCACTTTTTTTAAAAACCTTTCCTGCGATCAGTTTTAAACCGAATAATTCAATATAGTTTTCATCTGCTTTGGAGTTTCTAAGTTCAAAATCCTGATTTTTCTTTCCATCATAACTGAAATCGGAAGTTGTGATATCATTTGATAAAGGCGCACCCTGACAAAAACTAACATTTTCTATGCCTGTGATTTTTAGTAGTCTTTCTTTGAATGAACTGTATTTCAGTTGACTGAGACTGTCAGAAGGCAAATTGACTAAAGCCACTGCGTCTGGGTTGAAGCCTAATGGTTTTTCTCGTAAATATTTCATTTGCTTCATGATAACCAGCGTACCAATGATCAGTATAATACTTATAGAGAATTGGAAGATAACAAGAACTTTTCTCAGATTCAATCCATTAGAGTTTATTGAAATCTTATTTTTTATTGCCAGAACAGGGTTGAAATTTGAGATAACAACAGCAGGATAGAAGCCTGCTAAAAAGCTAATGGTAATTACCAATACAGCCATGAAAAGGAAAATTATCGGATCACTGAATAAGCTCAGTTCGACTTTGCCTTTGAAAAGATTCTCCATTGCAGGTAAACTTAGTTCTGTAATGACACAGGCGATTAATAAGGCGATCAAAGTAATCGAAAATGTTTCTGTTAAGAACTGGATAACCAGCTGTTTTCTTTCACTGCCCATGACTTTACGAACGCCGACCTCTTTTGATCGGTTAACAGCTTGTGCGGTAGCAAGGTTTATAAAGTTGATACAAGCGGTGAGTATTAAAAATAAACCAATCAGACTAAGTCCGTAAATTTCTTTTCTGGTGATAGAGCTTTCTGCAAAACTTCCATACTTGTCATTAAAATGAATATCAGCCAGCGACTGTAATTTATTTTCCTGATTTCCTAAAATTTGCTGGTTTTGATAATGGTTTTTATTAAAACGTGCGATTGGCGCTTCTAAATCAGCAGGGGTTAACCCTTTTTTCAACAGAACATAACATTCCATCGCGGAATTGACTCCATCCCAATTAATGAATTTTTTGCTGTTAAACGTTTCATAGCTGATTACGATCTCTAATGGCAAACTGCTATTTTTAGGAATATCCTTAAATACTCCGGTAACAAGCAGATTTATTTTACCAAAAAGAAAGCTCTTACCCATAGCGTTGTCAGTGCTTCCATAAAATTTCTTTGCCATATTCTCTGAAAGAATGACCGTATTAGGTTCGGACAACGCCAGTTTTTGATTACCGGCGTTGAAAGGAAGATCGAATATTTCAAAGAATTCCGGATCGGTATAATACACAGATTCTCGTGTTTTGAGTACTATCTTACCACTTTCATCTTTGATATATATAATTCCTCCTCTGCCGATCACGGGGGTGACTTTATCCAAACCGGAAATTTCGTCTTTGACTGCCTGAACAAGCGGTAACGGGATTCCTTTTGAATAATCCTCAGTGCCAGAATAGTTCCAATGGGTGACAAACCTGTAGATCCTATCCCCATTTTTGTGACCTTTATCAAAACTCAGCTGATAATTCAGGAAAACAAAAAGAAGCATACAGCCAGCTATGCCTATGGATAAACCTGTTATGTTAATTAAGGTATATGTTTTGTTTTTCCAGAGATGACGCCACGCAATTTTTAGATTCAATCGAAACATAATACGTTTTTTTCTAATCATCTAAAAGCTATGCCACTATCAATTGTAGTTTTAAATAATTGATAACTAGCTGTTTATGTATAGTGTTCATTTTTTATCGTACATTTTCGGACAAGAAATGAACAATTTCGTACAGTTACTTTCTTGTCCAATGATTTGCCCAATTTTTAATAGTCTGGTAATTTGAGAAGCAAAAAAAAGTTATACCAGTGAAAATTGTAATCCAGCAATAGATTAGTTTTACACCACTGATATTACTGGCGAGCAGGTAAAGGATCAGTGTGGGTAATATCGCAACTACCAGACATACGAGTAAGGATATAATCAGTGGCGCTATCAGATGGTCGATTACTGCAATTAATTTTATTTTCCTGAAGATAAACGCAACAAACGTGAGGCCTAGAACGCCAAAAATTATTGCTGCAAAGCCGTACATCAATACCTGCTCAGGATGTTGGTTAATACCACTTTCATATCCGAAAAACTGATTAAAGTTGAATCCCATTGTAAGTTTTTTCTTCCTGCGAAATGATAAACAGATTCTTCTGACGGTACCCTAGTAATCCGGCCAAAAGTAAATTTGGAAACTCCTGTATTCCGATATTATAAAGGTTCACACTATCATTATAATACTCTCGTCTGTCTGCTATTTTATCTTCCATTTGTGAAATCCGCTTTTGAAGTTCAAGAAAGTTATTGTTCGACAACAACGCAGGGTAATTTTCAGAAACAGCGAATAAGGATTTGGTTGCCTTAGCCAGTTCACTAGAATTTGCTATTTTTTCATCAATTGTTGTCGAATTCATGAAATCAGTTCGTAATCTGGTTAGATTCGTTAACATAGATTTTTCGTGTTCCATATAAGCAGAAGTGACCTTTACCAGTTCGGGAATTTCATCGGCTCGTTGCTTGAGAATCACATCTATATTCATGAATGCTTTCTCGATATTGTTTTTAAGCATGACCAGCTTGTTAAATATGCCGATGAAAAAACTCAGGGCGATTATTACTAGTAATAATCCGACTATTAATGCGATGTTTTGTGCAGTCATAATTGCTTAAGATATAATGATATATATGATTATAAGTGTAATGAAAAATAAGGTAGTAAAAAAGGATTTGTATAAAGGGGTGAACTTATTCTTAATGGCCACTTCATGAGGAAATGCAACCCCGAATACCCCATGATGATCGTCTTTCTGAATTAACGTTTCACCGTTATTACTGGTCGCCTTTCCAATCAGCAGAAGATAATCGTCATTTTTAAGGTAGGTTTCATAATATCGTTTATCACCACTTTCTACTTCTTTGTCTACCCGCTGTATATAGTAATCGAGCCCATCGCCATTAACTAAGACAGAACCGGTTTCATCTTTGATTCTAAAAGTACTTGTTTTTCGTTCAGAAAATATATTACTCCATGTGGTATTTCCATCTTTATCACGCCTACGCTGTTCTATACGAATGGAATACCCTATACAGGGCGTTTGAAAATGAGGTGAGATTAAAGGTTCTAACTCAATAAGGTCCCCGGCAACTTCGACCAAACCCATTGCTACAGCATTCATTTTTGAAGTCGGTAATATCGCCTGTAATTTGTAAAAGCGTGTTCTGGAAGTTGGGAAAAAGATTGAATCAAGAATAAATATTAGCGGTATGATGAGCAGCAATAATGATAATTTGCCTTCAGAATATAACCAGAACCCTATTATTAGAAATCCAAACACACCTATCGACTGGATCGAACGTTGAAATTTGCCCTTCTTCGGTGTTTGATATTTATCATTAAAACGCTTGTCGGTTTCTTTATTCTCCTTACTACTTCTGAAAATTGAAATGACCATTCCAATTACTCCGATTAAGAAGATTGATACAAATAATAAACTTACAATTAGTAAAGCCCACCCAGGACGGACCAGATACGCTATAACAACCAGAAGCGGATGTGTAATGAAAAATAGGTATTTAGGACGGATGTTAATGTTGTATAATCCCTTGAAAATCAATGTGTAAAATAATGCAATACCCTCACTGAAAATAAGAAGAAATATTAGGACCGGTGTATCGATCTGCTGGCTGCTGAAGAATTTTAATAGTTCGTTCATAGATATTGGTTCAGCTTTAATTTCGGAATATCAGTTCAAGTTCCTGCGGCAGACTTCTGCGCAAATTGGCTCTTTCCTGGTCAGTAAGTGGATTATTAGTTAATCTTATTTTAGACAGTTTCTTCAGTTTTCCAATCTCAGTTGGAAGAGTTGTAAATTGATTATTGCTCAAGTCTAATTCGGTGAGATTTGGGAAGTTAAAAATTTGTGTGGGAAATGAACTTAAATTCTGTCCACTCAAGTCCAGATTAAAAACGAGTTCAGGAAATTGTAGTGCTTCCTGTAGATTATTATATTCAGTCTTATCAATTTTACGGGATTTTCCTTCGAATAACTTGCCCAAAAGAATTAATAAAAGTACAGCCAGAAAAAATATGCAAAGGAAGACTGCCCAGACAGGAGCATCGTCTTTTTCATGAGTAAAAATTCGTAGGTAGATAAAATAACCCATTCCACCCATCATGCCTAATAACATTAGGAAACCTATTCCGACAAATAACGACATCATTACGGAAATTGCAGAAAAAGTTCTTTTAGACCTGCTATAAAACCAGCCAAGACCTGCGGCTAACACCCAGAATAGAACAATTGCAGCTCTTATAAGAGTGTTGCCATTTTCAAAGAATGTAAGACTAATCATACCGGGCAACATTAATGCAAACCAAATAAGTATGGAAACGAGGAATAAAATGCCGTTTCCCGATTTCTTCTTTTTTACGAGCCACAATTTTGCAAGTCCAATAGACAGCAATGAGATTATCAGAAATAAATAACCCGCGGAGGTAATTTGAAGGAGGAGAGCTGATGTAGTCATATAGAATTTTCAAACTAACAAAAACTAAGCCGGGCCATTGTTTTAGGCTACTTTAAGTTAAAAAATTCTTGTGTTGTGGAATATTTTTTTGGTTTTTGTCCGATGTATCTCTCGAATATCCTGGTGAAGTGACTTAAATTGGAGAATCCCATTTTATAACCTGCTTCGGAAACGGACATGTTCTTCTCTCTGATTAGGTAGGCGGCCTCTTTTAGCCGAAAAGATTGATAATAGCTGTAAATGCTATTGCCAAAAATCTGTTTGAAGAGTCTTTTCATTTTACTTTCACTCATACCTGCAGCAATAGCTAATGTGGGTAAATTCGGAGAGATATTTAGGTCTGCAATTATTTGATTCCTGATTTTATATATATTCTTCACATCATTTACATTTAACGGGTATGCAGCAGCCCGCTGATTTCGTAACAGTTCTGAAAATAAAAGATATATTAATTTTTCCGCCTGAAGTCTGCTGTGAAAATGATGTAGTTCTTTCGGTATCTGTTCATTTATGAGTCCGTTTGCTACTGAATGCATTTCGGGCGATATAATTTGCTCGTAAATATAGGGTTGCTGTCCTGATATGATGTTTTGCAGAAAGGCATCATCCGGACCGGGCTTTAGCAATTCTTCCAGCAGATCTTTTTTGACAGCAATAATTATCGTGTCAACTTTTGAATTTGCAGGAAGAAAAATCTCTGAATCCATTCCGGCAGATGCGATTTGGATATATGGCGCAGAGTGATGTTCACCCTGCTTTTGGCTAAAGAAATTGTGAAACGCCAGCACAACCATTTCGTTGACATTACCGGTTACCAGTCTTCTGAATGTAAAGTCGTCTTTCAGCTGATACAGTCTGATCATTATTTTTAACCGGTTTCCTAGATCTATACCTCTGAGATATCCCGAACCCATATTTTCTGGTATCGTAAGTACTCCATCGTTTACCGTCGTACCCAGCATGTCAGCAAACGCCTGCAATAAACCGACATCTCCATTGACTTTAAATTCCAATATCATATTTTGGTCGTTTAGGACTATTTTTCGCTTTAATATAGCTATTTTAATTGTTTATGTCTTCTGACCTTTGGTTTAGTAAAACAGAAACGATGAGTAATAAATTGACAAAAGGAAAAAGTATTGCTATTATTGGCGGTGGTCCGGGGGGCTTGATACTAGCCCGACTTCTCCAGATGAAGGGTGTAATGGTAAAAGTTTACGAAAGAGACCTTGATAAGAATGTGAGGCAGCAGGGAGCGACTCTGGATCTGCATAATGAATCCGGTTTAAAAGCATTGCAGGATGCAGGACTAATGGAGGAGTTTATAAAAAACTATCGTCCAAATGCAGATTTATTGCGTATAGTTGATAGGAAAGGGAATATCCTGACAGATCAACATACCATATTGAAAGATGATACAATCACATTCGGTCATGCGCATTTCCGCCCGGAAATAGACCGTGGCCCGTTAAGGACTATTTTAATTGATTCACTATCTCCGGAGACTATTATCTGGAATTGTCAATTTGTAAATATGGAGCCTTCAGGTGACGGCTGGCAAATCAGCTTTAAAAATGGAAATACAGTTTTTGCAGATATTGTCATCGGTGCTGATGGAGCTAATTCAAAAATTCGCCCGTATATGACTGAAATTAAGCCGTTTTATTCAGGGATTACAGTTATAGAAGGCTTGATCCATGATTCCGCAGAAAAAGCACCGGATATTCATGCCCTGGTAAAAGAAGGTAAGGTGTTTGCATTTGGCAACGATCAGTCAATCATTTTGAGTTCAAAAGGTGATGGAAGCACTGCATTTTATTTCGGTTTTAAGGCCGCAGAATGCTGGACAAAGACTTGTGGCTTGGATTTTACAGATCGGGAACAACTGCTTTCATGGTTTAAAGAAGAATATAGCGATTGGGGTGGCATATGGGACGGAATGATTACCAGTGCTGAAAATTTATTCATTCCAAGACCACAATATTGTATGCCATTCGACCAGAATTGGAAAGCTGGAGCCAATATCACAATGCTTGGAGATGCAGCACACCTGATGCCACCATACGCAGGAGAAGGCGTAAACATGGCGATGCTTGACGCGTTGGAATTAAGCCAATGTCTGGTTAACGAAGATTTTGACGATTTGCAGACTGCAATAGCATTTTATGAAAAACAAATGCGAACCAGAGCCGCTGAGGTTGCGATGATAACTATGGACTCTACAGCAATGCTACATTCGGATGAAGCTATACCATTTATGACCGGTGTGCTCTCCTGATAACTAGTTTAAACGTTTACTCTTAAAGGTAAGGATTGTTTTTCTTTGAAAATTGAAATCATTATTTTTGAACAGTAATTAGAGTATGATGGCGGAATCTGAGGAAAGAAATAAGTTTAAAAAACTAGCCGGGCAGTTGCATTGCCCAAGCGGAGATGATGGTATAAAAACTGCTGATCAGATGGCACAAAGCAACAGTAATATGATTAGCCAAACGATCCAATCTTTGAAAATAGGGCCGGATGACATCATATTGGAGATTGGGCCCGGTAACGGAAGCCATCTGCCTGAAATATTAAGTTTGAATGGTACTGTGAGATATAACGGGGTCGATATTTCATCTACGATGGTTAATGAGGCGATTAAACTTAATCAGTTACCTATTCAGCAAGGCAGAGCTGACTTTGGATTATCAGATGGCGATTTTCTGAATTTTAAGGATGCAATCTTTACCAAAGTGTTTAGCGTTAATACTCTATATTTCTGGCAACACCCTGTCGCATATGCCAGGGAAATACTCCGGGTACTGATATCTGGAGGACATTTATATCTTACATTTGCCAGTCGCGATTTCATGGAAAAACTACCTTTTACAGCTTATAATTTTAAGCTTTATCACGTGTCAGAGGTTTCTGATATCCTGAAAAGCGCTGGATTTGAACTCGGAAATCTCAGCTCTTTTACCGAAAAAATAAGAAGTAATGCCGGTATGGATGTAGAACGGGAATTCTACATCCTGGAAGCAAAAAAACCTGAATAATCAGCATTCAACTATTGTAAATTCGGTGGTAAGGGCTTCAAGTTTCTTTTTGCATAGCTTTTTAGTGAGCGCGGTGAAGTCAAGGCCTAATTTATAAAGGTTTATTGCATCCTCTTTTTTTACACTGAATGTTTCACTATAACGAGCCCTTGAATAACTTCTGGTCAATATATCGAAGAGTTTTTTTCGTTCCGCTCCACTTGCCAGATAGTGATCGTAAGGATCGTCTGAGAAGCACCGGCATAGTTTGAGCAGACGATGAAGGTGATGGATATCGGAGCGATATTGCATAAATAGGGTAATCATCGCGATACAGCATTGCTCAACCACCTGATGTAGCAAGAACGTGCAAATTGCATACTGCTCATTATTAAGGCAAGTTTCAGCACCTGAAAGGAAAGCGTTAGCTAATGCATATCTTTTCTCAAATTGAATTTCTGTGTTTTCTACATCCCGGGGAAGCTGATCAGGTATACTAATATCTGAAATAGGGGCTCCATCCATACTATATAATACTTTGCCTGTTTTCAATACAGTAGTAAAAAAACTATTATAGCTAAAGACCGCATCCTGAACTGCCTGCTTCCCATGGCATAGAGTTATTATATCTCCAAATTCGAAATGCAGATTACAGAATTCCTGGCAATCATGAAGCGAACGCCTGGTATTTTGGGTGATTATAAGCAGGCAGCAATCAAATCGTTGCACGAAGTCGGTTCTTTGAAAGCAACTTTCTGCCTGTTCCCACTTGGTTTTTTCGGCAAATAATATAATTTGATAAGGCTGATATTTTTCTGCAATTAATTGGATAAGATTCTTAAACTCTTTTGCTAGTGTATTGTTTGATATTATCATGGCTTCGTTCATGATAGCTAATGTAATAAGGTGCTATTGTTTAATAACAGTTTTAGTATATGATTATATGTTTCATTATAACTATTGTCTCAAAAATTTGAAATTGATTGTTTACGTTAAGTAAAATCTGGTTTCAATATCATTAAATATTATTTCTGTTTTTATTTTTGCTTAATCAACTATTTTATTTAAATGATTAAACATTTTTTTTCTGTAGTGACGTTTGGATTTTTCTATCTCCTTTCATTACTACCATTCTGGTTGCTGTACATAATGTCTGATATTATATTTGTGATAATCTATTATATCTTCAGGTACAGACGTAAGGTGGTAGATGAAAATCTATTTTACGCTTTTCCCGAAAAAACAGAAAAGGAGCGGGCATCAATCCGTATTAAATACTATCGTTACCTGACTGACCTTATAGTGGAGAGTTTAAAACTATTAACTATTTCTGAAGCTGAAGTAAAAAAAAGAGTATATGTTCCTAATGCGGAGTTGATTACAGATTATTTTGCTGGAGGTCAAAGTGTTTTGGGCATATTGGGACATTATGGCAACTGGGAGATGGGTGCCCTGCGATTCAGTCAGCTATTCGCTGAGCGGCGTGTTATTGTGTATAAGCCCTTAAGTAATAAATTCTTCGACAATATAGTTATTCGGATGCGGTCAAGGTTCGGAGCAACTTTAGTAGAGATGAAGAGTACTATGCGTAAACTCATTAGCTATAAAAATGAACGTACAATTACTGTCCTTGTTGGAGATCAGACCCCGTCTAAGCCGGAAATAAAATATTTTACTAACTTTTTAAATCAGCAGACAGCGGTATTTCTCGGAGTAGAGAAACTGGCAAAACTCACGAATAGTGTTGTCGTGTTTTGTGATGTCAGAAGAATTCGTAGGGGATATTACCAATGCACGTTTATACCAATGTTTAAAAACCCGAAAGAAACGAATACGTATGAGATTACTCACGCGCATGTAAAGTATCTGGAAGAGGTCATCAAAGAAAAACCCGAGTATTGGTTATGGTCACATAGAAGATGGAAATTTAAACCGGAGGATATGGTTTAATCATTATATGTAGTTTTTACCAAAACCTTATTTCCGATTGTATTTTATAAATTTGTTACATGGTCAATTCAGAAAATATTGGTGATTTTTATAAGAGAGTACCACAGGCTAATCCTTATGGATTGTCGCTGAACAATACCGGGTCGGGACATTTTAATGTTTTTTCGCGTGAAAACTGCTCTATAGTTACACCTTACAGAAGGCGTGATTTTTATAAAGTAACACTTCTTATCGGCCAGGGAAGATTATTTTTTGCCGACAGATGGGTTTTAATAGATAAACCTGCCTTACTGTTCTCTAATCCGCTCATCCCGTATTCGTGGGAGGGGGATGCACAGGGGCAGCTTGGTTGGTTCTGTTTATTTAGTGAGGCATTTCTCATGCCATCAGAACGCCTGGGAAGTTTGCATGAATCTGCTTTATTTAAAATTGGTGGTAACCCTGTTTTCTTTGTTAATGAGGAACAGCAAGATGAAATATCAGTTATCTTCAGGAAGATGATGCAGGAGATGGAGTCGGACTATGCACATAAGTATGATGTTTTACGTAACCTGCTTCAGTTGCTTATTCATGAGGCCATGAAGATAAACCCCATTGGTAATTACCAACGCCATCACAATGCGGCAGAGCGGATCACATCGCTCTTTATTGAACTTATGGAGCGTCAGTTTCCGATCGACAGTCCCGGCAGCTACCTTAAAATAAAAACACCCAAGGACTATGCTCTTCATCTGTCCGTCCATGTTAATCATCTGAATAGGGCGGTAAAGGAGTTTACAGGAAAAACAACGTCAGACCACATCGCTGCAAGGCTGATTACGGAAGCGTGGGCACTATTAAAACATAGTAACTGGAATATTTCAGAAATCGCTTACAGTCTGGGTTTTGAGTACCCACCATATTTCACGAATTTCTTCAAAAAGAAAACTGGTGTTTCACCAAATGAAGCCAGGAAATCATTCGTTTAAATACAGCATTTTAAGCCTCAATATGCTGTTTTCGGTACTGACTAGGAGTAATTCTGCTGACGTCTTTAAACTGCTTGCTAAAATGAGCCCAGCTATTATATCCGCTTTCGTAACAAATATCTAAAACTGGTTTATTAGTTTCCCTTAGTAATTTACAGGCATGACCAATTCTAATTTCTTTGATGAACTCAAAATAGCTCTTCTTAATATTTCTCTTAAAAAACCGGCAGAAAGTTGGTATGGACATGCTCGTTATTCCGGCAATCTCCTGTAAAGAGATAGGACTCAGGAAGTGTTTAAACGAGTAATCAATAATTTCTTCGATAACTGAATTTTCTTCGCCCCCGGTCATAGCGTCAAAAGCCTTAGTGATAATTTTGTATTCGGGGGATACACTTATTATTTGAAGGCAAGTAATTAAAAGTAACAGGCGGTCAATTCCTTCAGTATATTCTAGTTTCCTGATTAGTTCTTCAATTGAAATCAAAAGTTCGTTTTGCAGTTGGATACAGGTGTCTTTATTATCCAGATATTTGGATATGTTTTTTAATTCTGGCAGGTCCAAAAATACACGTCCCAGGAAATCCTTCTTAAAATGAATAACAATCGCGCTTCCAACCGTCTCCTGGTTAGATTTGCGGAACCAGTGTGGTAGATCTGGACTGAGGAAAAAGATATCGCCCTTTTTATAATCCCCAATATAATCACCAATTAAAGCTGTACCATTTCCAGCGGTTATCAATATAAGCTCACATTCGAGATGTTTGTGCCAGGCAGTCTCAAAGTCAGGAGTTTTGTAGGTGCGGCAGGCGAAAGAATTATATTCTTCAATGTGTATCTTCTGTATCAGTGTCCTCATATATTCAAATGCGTTTAAAAAGCTTAATTAATAAAGGGAAGTTTATCAACTATCTGCTCATAATATTAATGATTTTGCCTGAATAATGATCAGATAACATATTTTTTTTAAAATATACCAGTTGAGTTGAGGCTTTTTTAATCAGTAGATTTAAAAAACCAAATAAGCTTGTATGTATAAAATTAACAATCGTTGATCATGGGAAATCAAACATTTGATGCTATCGTTATAGGTTCCGGCATTAGCGGAGGCTGGGCAGCTAAGGAACTTTGTGAAAAAGGACTTAAAGTTCTGATGCTTGAAAGAGGCGGACCTTACGAACACGTCAAAGACTATAAATCTGCACAAAAGAACCCTTGGGAATTTGAACACCGTGGTGGTACTACCGCTGAGCAAAGAAAAAAATATCCGGTAATACACCGGGGTTGGGCGGCATCCGAGGGAGTAATGGACGGTTGGGCGAACGAAACAGACTGTCCTTACACAGAGACTAAACCTTTTACATGGTGGAGAAGCTATAGAATGGGTGGACGCTCAATTTTATGGGGAAGACAATCTTACCGCTTAAGTCCCATGGATTTTCAGGCTAATGAAAGAGAAGGTGTAGCCGTCCCCTGGCCAATTGGATATGAAGATGTTGCGCCGTGGTATGACTATGTAGAAAAATTTGCTGGAATAAGTGGTTCGGTAGAAGACATCGCGCATTTACCGGATGGACATTTTTTACCACCAATGGAATTAAACTGCGTAGAAAAAGATGTAGCCAAACGGCTTAAAGCACATTATAAAGATAACAGGCACCTTATTATAGGAAGAACGGCGAATCTTACTGCTGAAATTCCTGGAAGAACCAAATGTCAGTTTAGAAACCGTTGCTGGGAAGGATGTCCTTTCGGTGGTTATTTCAGTACTCAGTCTTCTACTTTACCCGCAGCAATGAATACCGGGAATCTTACAGTAAGACCCTATTCATTGGTAACGCAGATCCTATATGATAAAGATACGAAAAAGGCAAGGGGCGTGGAATTGCTCGATACCGAAAATAACCAGACTTATGAATTTAACAGCAAGATAGTTTTTCTTTGTGCTTCAGCTCTAAATTCAGCATGGGTCTTATTTAACTCTGCAACTGATATCTGGCCAGGAGGTTTAGGTAGCAGTAGTAATGAATTGGGACACAATATTATGGATCATCACTATAATATTGGCGCTCAAGGAACGGTTGAAGGGTTTGAAGATCAATATGTATTTGGAAAACGTGCAAATGGGTTCTATATCCCGAGGTTTGCAAATCTCTCCGGAGATAAACGAGATTACCTGAGAGGATTCGGTTACCAGGGAAGTGCGAGCCGGGAAGGGTGGAGCAGGGAAGTTGCCGAATTAAATATTGGCGGAAATTTTAAAGATGCACTGACAGAACCTGGTAAATGGACAATTGGTGCTACTGCATTCGGTGAGATCCTTCCGTATCACGAGAATAAGATCACTCTTGACCCTAATAAAAAAGATAAATGGGGTTTACCAGTACTAAATATGGATGCCGAATTAAAAGAGAATGAATTGAAAATGCGCAAAGATATGCGCAAAGAGATGGAGGCCATGTTCGATGTCGTAGGAATAAAGAATATAACGAGCTGGGATGGCGGACATGCTATGGGACATGGAATTCATGAAATGGGCACAGCGAGAATGGGCCGTGATCCTAAGACATCGGTTTTGAATAAATGGAATCAGGTCTGGGATTGTAAAAATGTATTTGTGACAGATGGCTCCTGTATGACTTCTTCTGCCTGTCAGAATCCATCTCTTACCTATATGGCATTAACAGCGAGAGCTGTCGATTACGCTGTTAATGAACTCAAAAAAAATAATCTCTAAGTATATGGATAGAAGAGAACTTTTGAAAATGATAGCAGTTGTGACAGGTGGTGCACTGATTGGGGGAAGCTCCCTATTAACAGGTTGCGAAAGACCGGGAACCTATACTAAACCCATCGGATTGTTTAAGCCTGAAGATCAGGAATTCCTGGATGAGGTTGCTGACACCATCTTACCTGCAACTCAAACTCCTGGTGCTAAATCTGCTAATGTGGGATCTTTTATGGCACTTATGGTGACCGACTGTTACGAAGATATTAACCGGAAGATTTTCTATGATGGAATTGGTCTGCTGGACACGGCTTCGGAAAAATTAAACGGCGTGGTGTTCATGAAAGCTACTCCTGAACAGCGGCATACTTTATTGGTTCAATTGGATCAGGAAGCCAGAGAACATCAGCAGAAAATGAAAGAACAAAAAGATCTGCCTGCACATTATTTTACGATGATGAAACAGCTGACCCTGGTCGGATACTTTAGCTCTGAAATTGGGTGTACAAAGGCGTTACGTTATACCCCTGTTCCTGGTCGATACGACGGATCTGTACCTTATAAAAAAGGTGATAAAGCCTGGGCGTAAACCAGACTCAAAATATATCCTTTGAAAGCTCAGATCCCGATGGGATCTGAGCTTTTTTATTGAGAGTAAATCAATTTAGATCTTCAAAATATTAGGATTTTCAAATATAAAACCGATCTTAAGCCAAGCTTTGCATGCAAATGCGCCAATATAAACGTATGGACCCTTTTAGATTCGCGAGATTTACCTTTTTGGTAATTTTTCTTGTTCTATTCTTTTCTCAAGTAGTATTTTCTCAAGAAAAGGACCCCCGGATAGCTATTATACCTGTACCGGCAGAGATGTCTGTAAAATCAGGTTCTTTTATTATCCAAAAGAGTACACACATCTTTTACGATTCTGCAGTAAGTGACCAGAGCCATACTTTCTTTAATCAATATTTAAATCTTATTGCCGGCTTCCGTCTTGGAACCACCACTTCAGCCGACACTCACGGTAATATTGAATTGCGAGTAGATTCTAAAATGGTTGTGCAGCCGGAGGGATATAATTTACAAGTGACTGATAAGCGTATAATAATTACAGGACACGATCCCGCCGGTACATTTTATGGCTTGCAGACTTTACAGCAATTGTTGCAAAAAGACAAGAATGCACAAATATCCGTTCCCCTGGTGACCATTAATGATTATCCAAGATTTACTTACCGGGGTATGCATCTGGACGTAAGCAGACATTTCTTTCCGGTATCTTCAATTAAGAAATGGATTGACGTACTGGCATTGTACAAAATAAACACTTTCCACTGGCATTTAACGGATGACCAGGGCTGGCGGATAGAAATAAAACAGTTCCCAAAACTTCAGGATATTTCCAGTAATCGTTCAGAGACGATTCTCGGGCATAAAAGATCAGATCCGCATATTTTTGATGGAAAACCGTACGGTGGATACTATACACAGAATGAGATCAGAGAAATTGTCAAATATGCTTCCGACCGCAACATCACAGTTATTCCTGAAATCGAAATGCCGGGCCATGCACAGGCCACACTCGCTGCGTATCCGGGGTTAGGGTGTACTGGCGGACCTTATCCAACAGCAACTTACTGGGGTGTATTCGAAGACGTTTACTGTGCCGGTAAAGAGGAAACATTCGATTTTCTTGAAAAGGTACTCGATGAGGTACTTTTACTTTTTCCATCAACATATATTCATATCGGAGGGGATGAATGTCCTAAAACAAGATGGCAGAAATGCCCGTCTTGTCAGAAACGAATTAATGATGAAAATTTAAAGGATGAGCATGAACTGCAGAGTTATTTTATCAGGCGAATAGAAAAATATCTTGCCGGCAAGGGACGTAAGATAATTGGATGGGATGAGATTTTAGAAGGAGGGCTTGCACCTTCGGCAACTGTGATGAGTTGGAGAGGACTCGAAGGAGGAATTGCTGCAGCGAAGATGAAGCACGACGTAGTGATGACCCCTGAAAAATTTGTTTATCTGGACTACTATCAGTCGCTTTATGAAAACGAACAAGTTGCAGCAGGACGGTATACCCCCCTTTCAAAGTTATACGGATACGAACCAATACCGGCCGAATTAGATGAAAACGAAGCTAAATATATAAAAGGAGTACAGGCTAATCTCTGGTCTGAATATATCAATAACGATCAGAAGGCAGAATATATGATGTTTCCGCGTATGCAGGCGTTGGCTGAAATAGCATGGTCCGGTAAATCTCAGCGGGATTATCCAGGTTTTCTGAAAAGATTAAGATCACAGGAACATATCCTGCAGACTCTTAATGTAAACTATTTCAGACATTTTGATGAAATCAAAGGCCAAACAGTTTTTAAGGCAAACAAGCCATTCTTGAGTTTGCAGACGGATTTGCCTGGTGCAGAAGTAAGATATACAACGAATGGAGATATACCAGGGCGGAATAGTTTTCTTTATACAAAACCGATTATTATCAACAGGAGCCAAACGATACGGGCAGCGGTATATGGGTCGGGAGCTGATTCTACGAGAGTATTTACGCAAAATTTCAATATCAATAAAGCTACTGGCAGGAGTGTACGACTCTCAAACCCCTCCGCGGGAAATTTCACACCCGAATATATGGGTGTTCTGGTTAATGGGATTACTGGAAGCCCATTGTATAACGATGGGGAATGGACTGGGTTCAGCGGAGATGATCTAATTGCTACCGTAGACCTTGGAAAGCGAGTAAGCGTGTCTGTAGTCGGAATCAGTTTATTAAAATACCATTGGCAAAAAATGTGGGAGCCTGATCTTCTGACTTTTGAAGTCTCATCGGATGGAAAAACCTTCACCGAAGTATTCAGACAGCAAGAATTTAAAAATGAAGGTGTCAATACAGTAAGAGCCAGGATAAAGCCTGTATCAATACAATACGTTAGGGTAAAAGCACGCAATAAAGGAACTATTCCTGAAGGATCTTATGGTGCAGGGGGAAAAGCAATGCTGCTTGCAGATGAAATTTATATCAACTAATTGAAAATATGACTATTATAATTGTTCTTTTAAGTATTTTATTACTGATCGTAATGGTTTCTGCCTTGCGAATCAACGCATTCATCTCTTTCCTGGTAGTGTCTATTCTGGCAGGCATTCTCCTTGGCATACCTCTGGGTAAAGTAACTGCTTCTGTCGAGAAAGGAATGGGAGATGTTTTGGGTTCTTTGGCCATCATCATAATTATCGGTGCAATGCTCGGTAAGCTGGTTGCTGAAAGTGGGGCAGCTCAGAAAATCGCATCGGTTATGATGGATATCTGTGGTGAAAAGTACATCCAATGGGGTGTAGTTACTACAGGTTTTCTAATTGGAATACCATTGTTTTATGGAATTGGATTTGTGCTGATGATTCCACTTATATTTTCGATTGTTTATAAGTATAAGCTTCCTGTAATTTACATCGGTTTACCGATGCTTGCTGCGTTATCTGTTACACATGGCTTTCTACCGCCACATCCGTCGCCATCGGCACTGGTCATTCAGTTTAAAGCGAATATGGGGTTGACGCTTTTATACGGACTGATAGTCGCGGTACCAGCTATTGTTATCGGGGGACCTGTTTTCTCCAGGGTATTAAAAAATATACCATCTAATCCGTTAGCGTCATTTGTACCCGTAGAAGTTCCTGAATCATCCCTGCCTGGTACTTTCAACAGCTTTTTTACTGCGCTCTTACCGGTACTCCTTTTATTGGGTGCAACTGTGTTTGCTTTGATTCCAAGCTCCGATCCGGCAGTGGCAGAATTCTTTGCATTTGCGGGTAGTCCAACTATTGTAATGCTTATCGCTTTGTTTTCTGCCACATTAACCCTTGGCGTATTTCAAGGTAAAAAAATACCATATATCATGGGGATTTATGGTGATGCGATAAAAGATGTTGCAATGATCCTGCTTATTATAGGTGGGTCTGGTGCACTTAAACAGGTATTGGTAGATAGCGGGGTAAGCGAACAGATTGCTGTTTTACTAAAGGATTTGCACATGCAGCCTTTGTTTTTAGGCTGGATGATCGCTGCCATTATACGCTTCTGCGTTGGTTCAGCAACTGTTGCAGGATTAACGACTGCCGGAATTATACTGCCCCTGATGAATACAACCCATACCGATCCAAACCTGATGGTTCTTGCTGTTGGCGCTGGTAGTTTAATGTTCTCTCATGTCAATGATTCTGGATTCTGGATGTTTAAGGAGTATTTCAACCTAAGTATGAAGGACACTTTTAAATCCTGGGCAGCGATGGAATCAATTGTTGGTGTAGTTGGCTTATTGGGTGTACTTTTACTAAATCAAATACTTTAGATATATTTTATGGAAAATTTTAATGCAGACGAACAATTTGAAAAATTAGGTTTGGTTTTACCTCCAGCCCCGACTCCACTGGGTGTTTATAAACCTTATCTGATAGATGGAAAATATCTTTATTTATCGGGACATGGGCCGGTAAATCCAGATAAAAGCCTGATTATTGGTCGAATCGGCGATGATATTAATCAACAGGACGGGAAATTGGCTGCCAGACAGGTTGGACTGACTATGCTTTCTACTATTAAAACGAATTTAGGTAGCTTAAATCGAGTAAAGCGGGTTATCAAGGTTTTGGGTATGGTTAATTGTACACCGGATTTCGAAAAGCATCCTTTTATTATTAATGGCTGCAGCGAACTTTTTGCACAGGTTTGGGGTGAAGAAAATGGTATCGGTACAAGAAGTGCCGTAGGATTTGGGTCTTTGCCCGATAATATCCCTGTTGAAATTGAAGCATTATTTGAACTGCACGACTAAATATCTATATGTTGGAAGAGAAACCCTGGTACACTATTACTAACATCGCACAGCTGGATTCTCCTGCATTAGTATTTTACGCGGATCGGATTACAGAAAATATAAAGCGGTTAAAACGAAATATCAAGGATATACCCAGATTAAGGCCGCATGTTAAGACGCACAAATCTGCAGCTGTGACCTTGTTAATGATCGATGCAGGTATTACTAAATTTAAATGTGCTACAATTGCTGAGGCCGAGATGCTGGGTATGTGTAAGGCACCTGACGTTCTATTGGCATATCAGCTTACCGGGCCGAAAATAGACAGGTTTATTAAATTAATCAGGTCTTATCCTGACACACAGTTTTCCTGTTTATTTGACAATGAAATTTCAATCGTGGAATATGCTGCTGCCGCAATAGCTGCCGGACTTGAACTGAACGTTTTTGCTGACCTGAATGTAGGAATGAACCGCACAGGGATTTTACCCGGAGAAGCATGCTTAGAAATATATAAAAAGGCCTTTGATACACCCGGTCTGATCGTTAAAGGGTTTCATGCATATGACGGGCATATTCACGACGCATCCTGTGAGGTAAGAAAGGAAAAGTGGCTGCCAATCTGGAGAACCTTGTGTCAAATGGAAAAACAAGTGCTTGATTCAGGGATGCCGCGGCCTGTAATTATAGCGGGCGGAACCCCGACTTTTCCTTTTTATGCCGGGGAAGATTTTGTAGAATGCAGCCCGGGAACTTTTATACTTTGGGATAAGGGCTATCAGGACGCTTTTGCAGAACAGTTATATTTAACTGCAGCAGTAGTAATTACGAGGGTTATTTCTCTGACACAAGACAACCTTGTGAGTCTGGATCTCGGTCATAAATCGATCGCTGCAGAAAATCAACTGGAGCGAAGGGTCTTCTTTTTAAATGCGCCAGATGCCGTATTTGTGAGCCAGAGTGAGGAGCATCTGGTTCTTGACCTGGGTGCTAAACATGGGTTTTCTATAGGTGATGTATTATATGGATTACCTATTCATATTTGCCCTACTGTCGCTTTATATAACTATGCCAGTATCATTTATAATCAGGAAATTAACGATGAGTGGGAGATAACTTCCAGAACTAGAAAAATCACTATTTAATCAGAAGTATGTTTACTATCGATGCACATTTAGATTTGAGTATGAATGCCCTGGAATGGAACCGCGATCTGCGTTTACCGGTAACATCCATTAACCAAAGGGAAGAAGGCTTATCAGATAAACCTGACAGGGCAAAGGCAGTAGTGTCTTTGCCAGAATTAAGGAAAGGAAAAATTGGACTTGTAATAGCGACACAAATCGCAAGATATGTGGCACCTGACAACCATCTTCCTGGCTTGCATTCTCCGGAGCAGGCCTGGGCACAGACCCAGGGCCAGCTTGCCTGGTACAACGCTATGGAAGACGCTGGAGAGATGGTGCAGATTAATAACCTTGAGCTTTTGAACGAGCATATCTCTCGATGGACGAACAATGAACTTTCAGATGCCAGTAAACCAATAGGCTATATACTTAGTCTGGAAGGTGCAGATTCTATAATTAATATTGACTATTTGCATAAAGCGCATGCTAAAGGCTTAAGGGCTGTTGGTCCGGCGCATTATGGCCCCGGGAGATATGCCCAGGGAACAGATGCCACAGGTTTAATGGGGCCGAAAGGGCATGAGTTGCTTCGTGAGATGGAGAAGCTCAATATCATTTTAGATGCGACGCATTTATGTGATGATAGCTTTTGGGAGGCGCTTGATCACTTCAATGGTCATATATGGGCGTCACACAATAATTGCCGTTCACTCGTTAATCATAACCGTCAGTATAGCGACGAACAGATTAAAGCATTAATCGAGAGAGGAGCCGTAATTGGGCTTGCTTTAGACGCTTGGATGATGGTTCCTGGATGGGTAAGAGGGCAATCAACACCCAGGGGGACTGGATGCAATCTCGAAGTAATGATTAATCACCTTGACCATATTTGCCAGATCGCGGGCAATACTTTACATGTCGGCGTTGGATCGGATCTCGACGGTGCTTTTGGCAAGGAGCAGTGTCCATATGATATCCAGAGCATAGCTGATTTGCAGAACATCCCCGCTATAATGGAAAAGCGCGGTTATACACAATCAGATATAAACAATTTAATGCATGGTAACTGGTTAAGATTCCTGAGAAAAGCCTGGAGCTAATTTTTATACTAAAACTTATTAATAAACGCCGGTATTCTTTTTTAAACAAGATGCCGGCGTTTGAATTTTATAAGGTTTATAAAACAAGTTTAGCTTGTTGTTTGATTATTATAAATATCTGCTTGATTATTATAAATGCCGCTATTCGTTGTATTGTACTTTTGAGTCATTGATTTACCCGGCCAATTAAGGATGGGAAATAATCCGCAGAATTCGAACAAATAATAATTATCAATTATGAAATACAGAAAATTAGGTAAGACAGGAGAAGAATTATCATCATTGGGTTTAGGTTGCATGGGAATGAGCTTCGCTTATGGTCCGGGAGACGACAAGGAAAGTATTGCGACACTGGAAACGGCAATAGATCTTGGAATCAATTTCTGGGATACAGCTGATATGTATGCTAATGGAGCGAATGAAGAGTTAATTTCGAAAGTATTGGTGCCGAACCGGAATAAGGTTTTTATTGCAACCAAATTCGGATTTCGTTATAAGGAAGATGTCGTACGACCAGGGAACAGTAATGGGACGTATTTCGATGGTTCACCTAAGTGGCTGAAACAAGCAGCTGAAGCTAGCTTAAGGCGCCTAAATATCGATGTAATTGATCTGTATTATGCGCATCGTATAGACCCGAATGTCCCGGTGGAGGAGATGGTCGGCGCGATGGCAGATCTGGTGACAGAAGGGAAAGTTCGCTATCTTGGATTAAGTGAAGCGTCTCCGGCCTCCATTCGTAAGGCACATGCAACACATCCGATCGCAGCTTTACAAAGTGAATATTCATTGTTCACCCGCGATGTCGAAGGAGAGATCTTAAGCACAGTGCGCGAACTGGGGATCTCATTAATTCCATATTCTCCATTAGCAAGAGGTTTAGTAACTAGTACTTTACAGGTTGAAAATCTCGATGATACAGATTTTAGAAGATCTTTGCCACGTTATCAAGGAGAATTTGCTGAAAACAATAATAAATTGGTGCAGGAATTTGCAGTCATTGCGCGGCATAAAGATTGTACACCTGCGCAACTTGCTTTAGCCTGGGTACTTGCTCAGGGTGAAGATATTATCCCGATTCCGGGAACAAAAAAACGAAAGTATCTAGAGGAAAATGCAGGCGCAGTTGATATTTCATTGAACGGTGATGACTTAGCCAACATCAACCAGCTAATTAAACGTTATCCAAATGTGGGGGCACGCTACAGCGAAGGAGCGATGAAATTAGTTAACAATTAATCACTTATTTGACAACCCACAGCTGATTCATATAGAGCAGCTGTGGTTATTCCGTTAGCTGAAATTGGTTAAGCAATAATTAGTATCAATTATAATTTGGGTAGTTTTGGTGGATGAAGAAAACCATTTGTAGTATTGTCCTTCTTTTGATGTTCCACATTGCCTCAGCGCAAAACAATACGGTAACCGCTAAGCCATTTATTCTTGGTAATATAGAGACTATTAAATCTGTTACTCTTTCAGAGAATAGAACGCTTAATATTTATTTGCCGGAAGGATATAATCCGAAAGACAGCACCAAATATCCGGTGGTCTATTTGCTTGATGGGTCGGCAGACGAAGATTTCATACAAGTCGTAGGTTTATATCATTACAACAATTTTCCGTGGATTAACAGGGTTCCTAAATCAATCATTGTAGGAATAGCTAATGTGGATAGAAAAAGAGATTTTACCTATCCTACTAATATCAAGTCCGACCAAAAGACATATACCACTTCCGGTCATTCTGATAAATTTATAGCTTTTATTGAAAAAGAACTTCAGCCCTATATTGAAAAAAGATATCATACAAATTCTTCAAGAACCATTATAGGACAATCTCTAGGAGGACTGGTAGCAACTGAGATCCTATTGAAAAAACCAAAACTTTTCAACTCCTATATAATCATTAGCCCGAGCTTGTGGTGGGATAACGGTTCCTTATTTGGCTTGAATGGCGATATATTGGATAAAAGTTTTACGGATGAGACCAAAATTTATATAGGGGTAGGGAAAGAAGGCCTGGCCCCATCTGAGGCTCCTCATGTAATGGAGGTCGACGCCAATCTCCTTGCAGAAAAAATAAAAGGAACCAAAAGTGAAAATCTAAAAGTGTATTTTGACTATTTACCTAGCGAGGATCACGCCACAGTAACACATCAGGCAGTTTTTAATGCTTTGAGATTGTTAAATCCAAAACCCACCAATATTAAGTAGCCCGCTCTTTCAGGATTATTTTGTCTTTATATATTGAGTATTTTTCTTCTGTTTATAACGTGAAAACAAAACCAAATAGGACTGGTTGTGTTTCCAGCTATATCATATTAAATAAAGACTAATGAAAAAGATCTTAATTGTGCTTACATCTCACGAACAGATGGAAAATACAGATAGTAAAACAGGCGTATGGCTCGGAGAATTTACAGATCCCTATTATGAATTTATAGATGCAGGATACCGGATTACGCTTGCGAGTCCACTCGGTGGCAGGCCACCAGTTGATCCGATGAGTGAATTGACTGAAAACATTACCGGTTCTAACCGGAGGTTTCAAGACGATGAAATCGCTAAAACTGCATTTGAGCGGACAAATGTGTTAAGTACGATTCATGCTGAAGACTATGATGCAGTATTTTATCCTGGCGGGCATGGCCCAATCTGGGATCTTGCTACAAATGAAGCCAGCGGGAAACTTATACTCGATTTCTATCATTTGGGAAAGCCCGTTGCAGCGGTGTGTCACGGTCCGGCTGCACTAATTAAAGCAGCGGAACTGCAGCCAGGATTTCTGACCGGAAGACATATCTCAGCTTTTACAAACACAGAAGAAACGATGGTTGGACGAAGTAATAATATTCCGTATAAACTGGAAGATCGTCTCAAAGAATTGGGTGCAGAATTGAATTCATCCGTAGTTCCTTTTATGAGCCATATAGAAGTTGATGGTTTACTGATAACCGGGCAGAATCCATTATCTGCGGGGCCAGCAGCCAAGGCTTTGATAACGCAGTTGGAAGCCCAGACGGAGGAAACCTCTTAATTAATTAGATATTCTGTCGGTTTTTTAGAAGGTTTAATGTTTTATCATCTTTGCTTCCGTCATAAAATTTATTCAATACTTGAATAAATACAGGGTTCGTCAATGGTATTTCTGCGAATAATGTCATGGAAGATTTGAGTTTTAGATCGTCTGGATGACCAAAAATAGTGTTTGGATCGTTTTTATTTAACTTTAATAGTTCATTACAAATTTCAACTAATCTGCTTCCCAGTAAAGGATGGCTTAAGTAGGTGTCCGCCTCGTTAAGATCGGCTAAAGCATAAAATTTTGAGGTCTCTGTATTTCCCAGTCCTTGTAATTGCGGGAATATATACCACATCCAATGACCCTGCTTTCTTCCTGCCTTAATCTCTTTTAGCGCTATCTGATAGTCTCTTTGCTGGGCATCAATAAATCTTTCTAAGTTTCCTTCTTTCATGATTATTTCAGTTTTTTTTCTAACAAATAAATCCTGGTCTTGTTTAGTTTTAAAAATAGACGTTGAATTTGTTTAATCGCATTTTTTATATTTTGCTTTTAGCCCGGCCGACGTTTAATGAAATTTAAATCTTAAACATATTTATGAAGAAGCGACTCCTTTCAGGGCTTAACCTGTTTATTACGACTGGTATTATTTGCTCATTTTTTCTGTTCCAATCTTGTAAGAAAAATCGCTCAGATATTGGTGAAATTGTCTTTAAGGAAACAAAAAACAAGGTTTTCAAAGATATACCAGATGAAAAAATGGCAACCTTTCTCAAAAAGGTATTGAATGCGAAGCAAGAACAATTGCGCAACCCCAAATTAATCACGTCATTTTATGAGCAAAATGGTTATGAACCTGTTCTTATTAAACGATACTTGCCGGATGGGCAACTAAAAGGGCTGACAAATTATCTTGCTAAAGCGGGAAACCACGGTTTAGCAGCCAGTATGTTTGATGCAAAATTATTTTCATCCCTAATAAACAGGGTTTATGATAAGAGTAAAGTTGCTGATATAGAAGATGCTTGCCAAACCCTCGCAGAGATGGAAATCGCGGCTGCAAATTCTTTAACCTCTTATAGTAATGCGATTGTATTTGGTGCAATAAGCCCAAAAAGAATTTATGCAAATTATTATACCCAGACCAGCCGTCCGCAGGACAACGATATGCTTAAACTTTTTGAACTGGATAATCTTAGTGAATATCTGGACAGCATTCAGCCTAAAGATAAATCGTATTTAGCCCTGCAAAAAGCCTTAAATGAAGGTGTTATCGCGCCTGGTATGAGCAAAGAAGAGACATCCAGACAACTGGCGGTAAATATGGAACGCATGCGATGGAAAGTTGAAAAAGGAGAGGGGAAAAGTGTCTGGGTGAATATTCCTGATTACCGTCTGGACGTTATGGAAAAAGGTACGTCATTATTGAATATGAAAGTCTGTGTCGGTGAGGGGAGAGATCTCAAAAAGACAGTGGATCTGAAGGAATATGATGAGCAGGATCTCAAGAAAGATCGTCCATTTTCCCGCGAGACGCCCCAATTATCCAGTATGATTTACAGCGTGCAGGTAAATCCAGTATGGAATATTCCGGAAAGCATTGCAACTAAAGAAATATCCAGGCATGCATCTGCAGACCGCTATTATCTATCTAATAATAACATAGACGTATACGAAAACGGTAAACTGATTAAAGATTCTGAGACCATTGACTGGTCCAATGGTTCCGCCGGAGGAAAGTATACCTTTAAGCAACGTCCGGGTGAGGAAAATTCGCTTGGTAAAATTAAATTTCTGTTCAAGAATCAAAGTTCTGTATATCTACATGATACACCCGCAAAAGCAGCTTTTGATAAATCGGACAGAGCTTTGAGTCATGGGTGTATCAGATTAGAAAAACCATTGGAACTTGCGCAGCAATTATTTGGAGAGGGAGAAAAATTTCAACTGATTAAGAAAGAAATGGCACTAACGGCTAATCAAAAAGCAAAAGATATTGCTTTGCCAGTTAAAATACCGGTTCATCTCACCTATTTTACCTGCTGGGCAGACGAGTTAGGGGGTTTACAATTCAGAAAGGACATCTATGGACTCGACGTTGTATTGTATTCGTATTTAATGAAACTTGGACAGGGATAGCATTTAATTCGAATTATAAAAATCGGGCAAACAATTTCCAGTTTTTGTTCTTATATGTGCCTGAGTCTCGCCTGAATAAACAGGCACTCTCATTAACTTATGAGCCAAAACTTAATGCAAAGAATTGCTATCCTTGGTGGAGGACCTGCTGGTTTGTTTATGTATAAAAGACTTTTAGAGTCCGGTAATACAAACGTTGAGATACAAATTTTTGAAAGAAAAAGCTATTTGGGCGCGGGCATGCCATACAGTATTGAGGGGGCGAATTCGGAGCACATCACAAATGTTTCAGATAATGAGATTCCTGTCCTGTTCAGTTCTATTGAAGATTGGGTGAAGACTGCACCGGAGGAGATTTTAAACTTATTTGGCATCGATCCACTTAACTTTAATGAATACAAAGTTTTGCCACGCCTTTTTTTTGGTAAATACTTGTCAGCTCAGTTCGAATTACTCCGTCAGCAAGCGGAGAAAATCGGAATCCGTACAATCGTAAATTTGAATAGTGAGGTTACCGATATTATAGACCATCCTTCTCGGGGGAAGGTTGATGTTTTTATTGCAGATACCGGTAAGCAATCCTTCGACACAATTATAATTTGCACGGGGCACAATTGGCCAAAGAAATACGAAGGAAAGGTTTCTGGTTATTATGATTCACCTTATCCACCTAAAAAACTTGCGCTTCAACTCAATCATCCTGTTGGAATTAAAGGCTCTTCACTTACGGCTATTGATGCAATCAGGACTATGGCCCGGTTCAACGGAGAATTTGAAACTGATAATAATGGAAGGGTGAGTTATGTATTAAACTCAGATAGCCCGGAATTTCGTCTGGTGATGCATTCGCGAAATGGATTATTGCCGGCGATCCGTTTTCATCTGGAAGATTCACATTTGGGAAAAGAAGTGCTAATCAGTCGTCAGGAAATGAGAAATAACATTCAGCATAATGGTGGATTTATCTCATTGGACTATATTTTCGAAAAAAACTTCAAGCAGCTCTTTAGGGAAAAAGCTCCGGCATTCTATGCGAAAGTTAAGGATATGGCGCTAGAAGAATTCGTAGATACAATGATGGGTATGCGCGAAGAGATCGAGCCGTTTACGTTATTCCGAAAAGAATATGTGGAGGCCGAACAATCTATTGAAAGAGAGGAATCTATTTATTGGAAGGAGATGCTGGCAATATTGAGTTATGCCATGAATTATCCCGCTAAATATCTTTCTGCCGAAGATATGCAGAGACTGCAGAATGTGCTCATGCCACTTATTTCAATTGTAATCGCATTTGTACCACAGAGTTCTTGTAAAGAGTTGTTTGCGCTGCATGACGCTGGTGTTTTAAGTATTGTAGCAGTTGGCAATGAAAGTGAGGTTAGTCCTGGAGAAACAGGCGGTGCAGTCTATTTATATAAGGATGAAAGTGGAAATGATATCAGTATACATTTTCAGACTTTTGTCGATTGTGTTGGCCAACCGCATCTGTCATTTCAGGATTTCCCATTTAAAGGGCTGGTCAATGCCGGTGCAGTTAGCCCTGCGATGTTACAATTTCAATCTGAAGATGCCGGGAGGGCAGAGCAGGACAAGGGGAATGAAATGGTAATAAAAGATAATAATGAAAAGTATCACCTGATAGTGCCTGGTGTAACAATTAATGATAATTTCCAGATTATTGACCGTTATGGTAAAACTAATGAGCGGATTTATATTATGGCTGTGCCCTATATTGGTGGATTTAACCCCGATTATTCAGGCATAGATTTTTGCGAAGCAGCGTCTGAAACTATTATGAAAAGCCTTTCAGGAAATGAAGCACCGGAACTGGTATAATTCAGGTCTATGTACCTGAATCCCTTTTCCGGCCATTTCTGCGTTGTTTGGTTACTTTTTCGGTAGCGCTGGTAAGCTTTTTAATATATATATGTTTGATATTTGGCTTACCACTATCTCTTTCATCTACTTCAAAACGGTTCGTGCTTTTAATCAGCGGAAGCAGTTTTGAAAATCCATAGTTCCTGGAATCAAAGTCAGGTTTTTTCTTAATCATAAGGTTGCCTAAATCACCAAGATATGCCCATCCGTCCTCGTCTGCCAAATCTGTTATACTGTCCGTGAATAATTTAATAATTGATGGGTCTACTTTATTCAGTGGCTGTATTGCAGTTGTCTTATTAATTGATGTTTCCGGAGACGAACTAACCTCTTCTGATGGAACCGGATTTCGGTTAAGAATTTCTATGTAAATAAACTTATCGCATGCTGTAATAAATGGGAGCAAAGTCTTTTTTTCTCCTATACCAATCACTTTCATTCCTGCTTCCCTAAGCCTTGTTGCCAGACGGGTAAAGTCGCTGTCGCTTGACACAATACAAAAACCATCAACTTTACCGGTATAAAGAATATCCATGGCGTCGATAATAAGTGCACTATCACTCGAGTTTTTTCCACTTGAATAACTATACTGCTGGATAGGCGTAATTGCATTTTCCAGCAGAACTTTTTTCCAACCTGAAACGGTTGGTTTTGTCCAATCGGCATAGATTCTTTTAAAAGTTGGTGTACCATATTTTGCAATCTCTTCGAACATTTCTTTTACGTTGGCGTAGGGTACATTATCGGCATCAATTAATACCGCAAGCTTTAAATCTCTGTCAATTTTCATAGTATATACTGGTAAGTCTTGATAAGATACATTTTTTGACTCAAATATGCTGGGGATTGGTCCTTAAATACGAAAAGCAGGGTAATAAAACCCTGCTTTTCGTTAAATACACATTTTGGGAATAAACCCTACATGTGTGAATTATAAGCTACATAAGCTCCTATTAACATGGATACTAAGAAAATCCAAAAAGCAAATGTGATTACGTTCTTTTTATTTTTTATTAAATCCATAATAATATATTTTAGTTTTTAATTTAATGCCCAGTCCAGAGCTTTATACAAGCCGTACCCGGCAAGACCCCCTGCAACAGCAGATCCTACATAGATTGCGCCAACTACAAGAAGAGGAGCAATTCCGCCTTCCGTTTCCGTCAGTTCTTCCTGACTTAAACTATTTAAAGAAAAGATTTTCTCATCAATTGCTTCTAATGAATTCATAGGTATTAGGTTTAAATGATAAAATAGGTTAATTTTTAAATTATTGTGCGGCTACTGCGGCGCCTATGCCCATTCCGGCTAGAAAAACTGCACCCGCACCACCAGCTACCTGTGCAGCTGTAAATGAAACACCCCAAATTACAAGAGGAATAAAACCTCCGTCAGTGTTCATTAAATTGTCTGAATCTAATTCCTCTACGTTTAATGTCGCTAATTGTAAATTTTCCATTTTTTTTAATTTAAAATTTAAGTTTCTACTCTGTTAAAGGTTTTCGAAATTCCCTTGTGTTGATCAACATATCTAAATTAGCTTTACTCAATGCACAAAAAAAGCATTGGGAAAATTATTTGAAAAAAAAGATTGACCAGCAGATATGGCTTTTAGATCGGCTTCTTCAATGGATTCAATCTGGATTTTGATCTGGAATGAATATTCATATTTATAGTAATAACTACAGCAGATTCTATCGAAACATATCGGCGCACCTTTAATTTTCATATACTCTACCATCCTTGCTAATCTGGATACCGAAATGTTTAATCTTTTAGCCAATTCACTTGGGGTTCCGGTTCTTCTTTGCTTTATTAACTTATCAATCAGATTAATTCTGTCGATATACTTAAATAGTTGCATAATGTTGTTTTTAAAGATTAGATTTTTCAATTAACTGTCTCACTTATATAATAATTTAAAAGCTTTTTATTGAAATAGCAGCTGTACTTCGAACTGATCAGATCACTCTGGGACTGCAGGTAGTTGTTCCTGGAATTATTTAAATCATATATCGTGCTGCGTCCCGCTTCGTAACTCTTCTCGGTGTACTCCAAGGCAATTTTACTACTGCTAACGACTTCCTTTGCCGCTAAATATTTCTGATAATTGGATAGCCAGTCAAAGTCGGCACTTTCGACTTCTATTCGGATATTCTCTTTCTCTAGCTTCTGTTGGTTCAGCATTTGGTTTTTCAGGAAGTCATTTTGTTTAATCTGAAGCTCAGTTTTTCGTCTGTTATAAATAGGTATATTTATAGTAAGTGCTATTTGCTGAGCGAAGTTGTCCTTTGTCTGCCTGAAAAAGTTGAAATGCTGCCCTGCACCGATAGCGCTGAAATTGGTTGTACCCAATGTTGCCCTTCCGGATACAGTAGGGTAGTACTGTGTTCTGAGAAGTTCAGTATCGTATTCTACTCCCTTGATCAGATCAGTATATTTTAACAGAGACGGCTGCACGCGATACGATTTCTCCAGTAAATGCTCGCGGTTATAAATCATTGCATTAATTTCAGTCTCGCTGACTTCGCTATTCTGTATTTCAAATGAAGTATAATCATTTAGTTGAAGTAACTGCGCTAACTGCATTAGTGATCTTTTTACATCTATTCGAGAAGATTCAAGTTTTTGTTTTTCACGTGCAAGATTTGCTTGTGCCTCATACTGGACAGTAAGCGCAGTACTTCCAGCCTTTGTTGTAATTACGGCTTTTTCAAATTGTCTGGATGAATAACTTACGGCAGCTTCGGTCATTTTCACAATCTCCTTGTTTAGTAATACGTTAAGGTACTCCTGTATAACTTCAATAATTAAATTTCTGTTTTCTATTTTTACATCAAATTCAGATAATCTAACATCTATTTTAGACCGCTCTATCTGTTTTTTAAGCTTTCCCTTGTTGAAAATCGTGATTTCGGAAGCAACACCCATGCTGTTATTCAGGTTATCATTTCTTTGTGTATTACCAAAAACATCTTGTGATTGCCCGAAATTCGAGTATGCATTTACATAGCCATTTATATCTGGTAATCTTGAGTTTTTAGCCTGTTTGACACCTATTTGTTTAATATCATTTTCGATCCTCTTATTTTTAATATTCAGATTATTTTCTTCAGCGTACCTAATACAGTCGAGTAAACTCCATGTTTTTTGGGCAAACATGATATTTTGGATCCCCAATAAAATGGTTATAATCAGATAAACTCTTAACATGCGATCTTAGTTTGAAAGTGATAAACTTTGTTTGCGCCACATCTCTTTATAAAATTCCCCGCTTTCTAACAGCTCCTTATGAGACCCTTGCTCCAGAATCTGACCATCTTTTAATACATATATAATATCTGCATGTGCAATTGTACTCAGTCTGTGGGCTATAATAATCATAGTCTTTCCCTGGTCTTTAAAGGCTTTGAGTGTTTTTTGAATTATTTGTTCTGACTCTGTGTCGAGAGAAGAAGTAGCCTCGTCCAATATCAAAATCTCCGGATTTTTATACAGTGCTCTTGCGATAGCAATACGCTGTTTCTGGCCACCTGATAATAATGCGCCGTTTTCTCCTAAATAGGTCTGAAAACCATTCGGTAGTTTTTCTATAAAAGACAGTATACCAATACTTTTGGAGATATCTAAAATCCGCTGGACATCGGGAAAGTCTTCTCCAACAGCAATGTTTTCGATAACATTGCCTGAAAATAAATCAATCTGCTGAGGTACTACCGATACCATATTCCTCAATGAGAAATTGGAGATATAATTGACGTCGTAATCACCTATTAATAATTTCCCTTCTTTAATTGCATACAAATTTTGAAGCAACGCAGCGATAGTCGTTTTACCAGAACCACTTTCCCCGACAATTGCAGATGTTTTACCTTTTTCAAATACACAGTTAAACTTCTTGAATATATCGGCCCTGGATCCATAGCTGAACGAAACATCTCTGAAATAAATATTACCTACATTTTCAGGCTTTAAATCGATTTTATCCTGTTCATTTTCTTCTCGGTCAAGATCCATAATTTCAAATAGACGATCGGAAGCGATCAATGCATTTTGAATTGTTTTGTTCATGCCGATCAATTGTGAAACCGGACCTGTAAAATAGCCTATCAATGCATAGAATGATAGAAGCTCCCCAGGGGTGATCACACGGTCAATTACATATTTTGCTCCAAACCACATTAATATTATAGTAGATAAACGGGACAGGAAATCTGCCGCATTTGCCGAGAACAGGCTATTCATTACAGATTTATAGATCGTTTTTAATAAAAGGCTGAATCTGGTATCGGTCTTATTATTGGAATATCCTTCTACACCGAAAGTTTTGATCGTTCTGATTGCATTCAGGGACTCTACCAAATGCGATTCGAGTTCAGCACCTTCTTCCATCAATCTACGTTCTACCTTTTTATTCAGTTTATTGGAAATCCAGTATACTAGGAAGTAGAAGGGAATAACGATTGCAATGATCAGTGCAAGTTTCCAATAGTAGGTGAACATGAGAACGAAAGAGAAAATAATGATAAAAATATTAACAAGCATCTGAATAGATACATCATTAATAAATGCCCTTATTTTTACTGCATCATTGACACGTGAGATTATTTCACCAACCTTCATTGTATCAAAAAATCTCTGTGGCAACGTTAAAAGATGTTTATAATATCCCAGGATGAGGTATCTGTCTATTCGCTGACCAGTTTGAAGAATCAAAATACTTTTAAAAGAGCCTATAAAAATCTGGAATAGCAAGATGATCACCATGCCTCCCGATAGCAGGTTTAACAGACGTATATTACCATCAATCAGTACATAATCAGTAATTTTCTCAATATAAATGGAAGTAGACAAACCCAGGATTGTATACACAATGGCGCCGAAAATAGCCTGGAAAACAATAGATTTATGTGGTTGTATAAGATTCCAGAATCTACTGAAATTATTAGTTTTCTCATTTCTCTGCTCAAAGTATTCATTAGGTTCCAGCAGGATCAATACCCCAGTCCAGACTTTAGCAAACTCCTCAACTGTATACTTTACCAGCTTGCCGTAAGCAGGGTCCATTACTGTTACAATACCTTTATCTACTTTATAGATTACCACATAATGATGTAATTGCTGTTGTACCACTATGTGAGCGATAGCAGGCAGAGGTATTTTATCTAAAGCATCTACACCACCTTTAACACCTTTAGCATTAAACCCCATGTTGTTCAAACCCTGGATCATGCCCAGTACGTTTGTTCCTCTGGTATCAGTATGACAGAGCTGTCTTATTTTAGCAATAGGCAATTTCAGACCATAATTCGCACCAACAGAAGACAAACAGGCGGCTCCGCAATCTTTTATATCATGTTGTTTGATCAGACAACCTTTCTGCATGTTCTTATATTATTTTGGGGTTAAACCAATCATCTACTTTATCAAATAATAACTGCCAGAGCGTACGGTCGATCAGATAGAATCTAGCGGTAAAAGTCTGCCCCTTGGTTATATTTCCTTTATATCCATTTTTTAGTTCCAGAAAATCTTTGTCTATAGTACACCTGACCTTGAAGAAATGCTCACCTGTCTGAGAATTTGAAACGATATTTTTGTCGACATCAAAAACATCACCATCAACCATTCCCCATTGGTTGTAATTATAGGTGTCTATCTGAAATTTGACTTTTTGTCCTTTTTTAATAAATCCGATATTGGAAGGGGAGACCATACATTCGGCAATTATTTTGTCTTCAGGAGATATTTCTACTATTTCCTGACCCTGCAGTAAATAGTTCCCTTGTTTTACACCAGAATAATTTACCAAACGGCCATTAACGGGTGACTTAATTATATAATTATTAATTTCAATATTCACACCTCTCAGATCTGTATTTACAGAATTAAGGTTCCTCTGAATATCAAATTTCTGCGCCTGCCATTGTGCGAGTTGTTGCTGTTCAATAGATCTCTTCTGAACAACCAGCTGCTCGTAGTTAAACAGGCTTTTCTCATATTCAGCTTCCGGGATCACACCCTGCTGAAAAAGATGTTTATTCCTTTGCAGCTCTTTGCCGGAGAGCTTACGTTGTGTCTCAATTTCTGCTAGCTTTTCTAGCATTGCTGACAACTCTTTTTGATATTGACCGGTAGTTAACCCCGTATATTGCTTGCTAACCAGTTTGGTTAAATCTGAGTATTGGCTGGAGTAATCACTCAATAACCGGTTATGGTGATTTTCCTGATTAACAAGTTCATCAGAAATAATGACAAGGAGGGTGTCGTTCTTTTTAACTAACTGGTTGTTATTTATTATTTTACTTTTTACAACTTTTCCACTCACGAGTGAAACCACTTTCGTGTTCTCTTGTTCAGGTCGGATAATACCTCTGGAAGATACGGAGATTGGAACCCTGACAATGGGTAACAGGAACAGAATTAAAACAATAAATACTAATACTCCTAGGTAGATTATGCGCGTTTTCACAGGATATACAGATCAATTAGATACTGAAAATTAAAACAAAAATACTGCCAATTACTAAATTTAGCTATTAAACAATATTTGATGTTACAACAGATAAAAAATATTTATTGACTATATTTGTCTGTTTTTCAGTAAGTTGGTGAAAGCCTGCGTTTTAAATTGCGGAGAATTAATTGGTGTTTTTAAACTAGTGTTTTGATAGATTTTTTTGTAAAATGCTGAAGGAGTATATAGTTTTTTGAAAAACTATACAGTTTTATAATCGGTTTTATTCACCAGTTGGGTATTGAGTAATTATCCTCAGTAGGAATAAAACTATAGTAAGCTTTATAATATTCTGTGAAATATTTAGCTGCAATCTGACCTTTACCATTTATGGTGGAAGAAATCCCGATGATGATATCACCTTTTTCAAGAAGGAAATAATCATAAGAAAACTGTTTCCTTGGTGTTACCCAGCGTTGCAAAACCATCTTATCGTTTTCAATCTTATAGTAACCTTCAAACAAAGTCGCGCTTCCTTTTTTCTTGCTTTCTTCGATCCGTTCGTTAAATGCCTGGACGTAAGCTTCACCAGTGGTGAGTTTGTGTTCCGGATCTAAAATCAGGTTTACTTGTCCGCCTGGGTAAAACTTATAGATTTTTCGTTCAGTTGCAACTCTTTCAGTACCTCCGTTTTGATTGGTCCAGATTTTTACCAGGACATATACACCATCAGTTCTTAATGGAGAGGTATTTACTAGTTCAAAATCAGGGTTATAAAGAGAATAATCAGCTTTGGTCATATGTTTCCGGTATCCACAGGATATAAATACAGTGACTAATAAAAGAGTAAATATTGATTTTATCATGCATACTTGATAAGTGGTGCTTTCAGATTATTAAAAGGATCTTTCCTGTTTTTTACTTAGAATTATATCGTCAACGTAAAATACAATAATATATAATCAATGTTAAAAATTCAGGTCATTTGTCTGCTGTATCTGGCTTGGCAGGCAATTAAACCGGCAGTGGGAGCGTTCGTTCGATCTTTAACTTATATTTGACAAAATATCTAAAAGATGAATGAAACGCCAAAGCGCTTCGATAGAATTATAGCGATCCTTATTCAATTACAATCTAAAAGAATTGTTAAAGCACATGAGTTAGCGGAACGGTTTGAGGTTAGTTTGCGTACAATTTACCGGGATATTAGAACTTTGGAAGCATCAGGCGTTCCATTGTACAGTGAGGCTGGAATTGGTTACTCTCTGCTGGAAGGCTACCGTTTACCTCCCGTTATGTTTACACGTGAAGAGGCCAGTAGTTTTATTGCTGCTGAGAAACTGATGCAAAAATTTATCGATAAAGAGCTTGGCAGTCACTATGCATCAGCGACTTTCAAGTTGAAAGCCGTTTTGCACAACTCAGATAAAGATTGGGTTTCCAGTATCGAATCCAATGTCCTGATGCAACCTGCATCCCAATTGTTTAACGAAAAATCGCCCAATACTTTAGCTTTGCTTTTTAAAAGCATCGCTGAGAAGAGCCAGGTTATCTTGCAGTATAAAACGGCCGATGCAGAAGAAACTATTGAAAGAACTATAGAACCTGTAGGAGTTTTTCATGATAACAATAACTGGTATACGCTGGGGTATTGTCATCTGCGTAATGATTACAGGCAGTTTCGGGCAGATAGGATTCAGGAGATTTATACAACAGAAATACCATTTACCATCGTACATCAGCCACTCGAAACATATTTAAAAAAGGATAAATCAATCTGTCCGACTACTAAAGTGCGGATATTGGTTGATAAAAAGATAGGGAAATATCTTGAATACGAGAAAAAATATCACGGCCTTGTATCCGAGCAGATAATTGGGTCAAATATAGAAATGACTTTTCTTTCACCGGATTTAGAAAATGGTTTTGCGCGTTGGTTTCTGATGTTTGGAGATTATGCCATTATCTTAGAGCCCGAACGTTTAAAGACAAGAGTTTCAGCGCTACTGGATAAAATGCAGTCTGATATAAAGAAGGACTCCACAAGTACTTAATCCGAAGAAGACTAATGATCTTTCAAATAAATACTTATGGAGCCCGGTACTAATTATCTTTCCCAGAAATGAGGTGGTTCGATACCTAAGGCTCTCAGATAAACGTATCCTTGTCCGCGGTGATGGATTTCATTATCTATAAAATAAAGTATATTTTCAACGATTGGAGAATTATACTGACCGAACAGGTTGAATGTCTGACTAAAATCTCCAATTGTCAGCTTACTCCAGTATTTATTAATTTCATCTGTTTCTTCATCCCATTTTTTGAGATAATCAGATTTGCTTTCCACGTTTTCGGAACTTTCCTGATAAGGCCTTTCCTTACGTTCTACAATAGCCTTAAGTGCGGGCCCACCTATAGCCAGAAGCTCGGATGTTAATGCTGAAAATGATCTCATTCCACCAATTGAAAATTCAAAGAATTCTTTTTCAGGAAATGCTTCAATTACCCTTCGGGTCAGGTTCCGGTGTCCCTGCCAATGTTTTAATAAATCTTCCGGACTGATTACTTGCGCGATAGTATTCATAATATTGTATCTTTTTATGGTTTACATATCAAAAGTAAAAAGGCCTGGTGACAACTGTTTGTCAGCATCAGTTTAGCTATCTTTTATTTAATCAAATTGATATTTATTTTTTTTATTTCAATCTTTCATTACTTTTGGCCACCCGATGAGAGTATTAGTCTTTTTTGTATCTCTGTTTTTTCTGCTGCTAGGCGGGGGGTATGATCTTTATGCAAATACACAACCTCATTCTTCAAACGGGCTTCCTGGACATACGCATTCAAAAAGTCATCATGTAAAATTTAAAAGTGCAGATCAGGATTCTAGTATCATTGAAAATTCTGAAGTCGATCTGGAAGATGAATCTCTTCATGGCGACGATGTTAAGGATGCAGCAGATAGTTATAAATTCTTATCCGGTAAGTACAGTCTACTTAATAAATGGTATGTAACACTATATAAACAGTTCATCTCTAATGAATATGAAGAGCCTTTTAAAGCCCTTCAACAATCTTACATACAATCTTCGCCACTTTATATTACACAAAGGGTACTAAGGATCTGAGCAACAATACTAATTAGTTATTGATGCTGTGAGGAATTTATTTTTCACAGGCATTCCAATCCATTCAATCGCTCATTTCCATTTTATACCATGAAGAGAATAGTCGTGTTAACGGGCTTTGCTGCCCTGTTGTACCTTTCCAGCTGTACATCCAAAAAAGAAGAAAAAAAAGAAGAAAGTAAGTTTACAGTGACCAGCCCGGTCAAAATAGATACTTCCTATACTAAAGAGTATGTTTCACAAATCAAATCGGTAAGGAACATCGAAATCAGGGCACAAGAAAAGGGTTATTTGCAGAATATTTATGTAGATGAAGGCCAATTTGTAAAAGCAGGGCAGGTTTTGTTTCGCATTATGCCTAAACTTTATGAGGCAGAACTGCAAAAGACACAGGCCGAAGCCAGAGCTGCTGAGATAGAGCTGCAAAATGCGAAGACCCTTGCAGATAAAAATGTAGTTTCTAAAAATGAACAGGCAATGGCTCAGGCAAAACTGGAGCAGGCACGGGCAGAAGTTTCATTAGCTAAGGTTCATTTGTCGTTTACAGAAATCAGAGCACCATTTGATGGCACGATTGACCGTATTCCACTTAAATTGGGAAGTCTTATAGATGAGGGCGAATTACTGACCAGCCTTTCAGACAACAGCCAGATGTTTGCCTACTTTAACGTTTCGGAGCCAGAATATCTGGACTATCAGACCAACGTCAAAGATCGTGGCGAGAATAAAGTGAGCCTGTTACTGGCGAATAATCAGCTTTTGCCACATAAGGGAAATGTGGAGATTATAGAAAGTGAATTTAATAGCGAAACTGGAAACATTGCTTTCAGGGCGAGGTTCCCAAATGCCGACAGGCTCCTTAAAAATGGGCAAACCGGTAAAATTCAAATGGTTGTTCCTCTTCATAATGCTTTGGTTATCCCCCAGAAGGCCACTTATGAGATTCAGGACAAGAAATATGTCTATGTCTTAGACAAGAATGATAAGGTACGGTCAAGGAATATTACCGTGAACAGTGAGATGCCGGATCTTTATGTAATAGGAGATGGTATTACTATAGGTGATAAAATCCTTTTAGACGGTGTACAGAAAGTAAAGGATGATGAAAAAATTCATTACCAATACCTGGCGCCCCAGCAAGTTATTTCTCATTTACGCTTAAAAGCAGAATAACCGGTTAAACTGAAGTATTATTTAAATACAGTTCCGTTCCATCTTAAAAGAAAATCAAATGTTTAACAAGTTTATACAAAGGCCGGTCCTTTCTATAGTGATATCACTCATTATAGTTTTTCTGGGGATTCTGGCTATGACCCATCTGCCGGTCACACAGTTCCCTTCCATTTCACCACCAAAGGTGAATATCACCGCAGAATATCCCGGAGCAAATGGTGAGCTCATGATTAAATCCGTTATCATACCATTAGAAAGAGCAATTAATGGCGTGCCGGGCATGAAATATATGGCTTCTGATGCCGGGAACGATGGCGAGGCTTCTATCCAGGTTGTCTTTAATCTGGGTACTGATCCAAATCAGGCCTCAGTAAACATACAGAACAGGGTAGCATCGGTAGTAAATAAACTCCCGCCGCTTGTTGTACGTGAAGGTGTGAAAATTACCCGTGAGGAGTCTAATATGCTGATGTACATTAACCTGTACAGCAAGGATTCCAAAATGGATCAGAAGTTTCTGTTCAATTTTGCCGACATCAATATCTTACCTGAATTGCGAAGAGTAGACGGTGTCGGTGTTGCCGATATCCTGGGTAACCGTGAATATGCAATGCGTGTATGGCTCAAACCAGACCGTATGCTAGCCTATAAAATTTCTGCTGACGAAGTACTTGAAGCACTTAATCAGCAGAGTCTGGAGGCTTCCCCGGGTAAAACAGGGGAAAGCTCTGGGAAACGTTCTCAGTCTTTTGAATATGTATTGAAGTATCCAGGCAGGTTTACAACAAAAGACGGATATGAAAATATTATCCTTCGTTCTAACCCTAATGGCGAAATTCTAAGGTTAAAAGATGTTGCAACAGTGGAATTTGGTAGTTCTATGTATGATATTTATTCCAATTTGAACGGAAATCCTTCAGCCGCTATCACTGTGAAACAGTCTTATGGCAGTAATGCCAGTCAGGTTATCAAGGATATTAAAGCCAGAATGGATGAGATCAAGAAAAGCTCTTTTCCAAAAGGTATGGATTATGAGATCAGTTATGACGTTTCTAAATTTCTCGATGCTTCGATAGAAAAGGTAATTCACACATTGGTAGAAGCATTCTTTTTGGTTGGATTAGTAGTCTTCCTGTTTCTGGGAGATTGGCGGTCTACGTTAATTCCTGCTATTGCTGTACCGGTATCACTAATCGGAACATTCGTGTTTATGCAGTTCTTTGGAATTACACTTAACCTCATTACTTTATTTGCACTGGTGCTCGCTATTGGGGTTGTCGTAGATGATGCCATTGTTGTGATTGAAGCGGTGCATGCCAAGATGGAGGGAGAACACCTTTCACCACTTAAGGCGACTAAAAAAGCTATGCATGAGATTAGCGGGGCCATCATTGCGATTACATTTTTAATGGCAGCAGTATTTATCCCTGTCGCTTTCATGTCTGGGCCAGTGGGTATATTCTACCGGCAGTTCTCCATCACAATGGCTACAGCTATTATTCTTTCCGGTATTGTAGCACTAACGCTTACACCGGCATTATGTGCGATGCTGCTTAAGAATAACCATGGTAAGAAAAAAGAGAAAGTAGGGCTGGATAAATTTCTTGATGGATTTAACAATGGTTTTAACCGTCTTTCAGGGAAATATCAGAAAGTACTTGGCATTATCGTTAACCGCAGGGCTGTAACTTTTGGTCTGTTGATTGCTTTCTGTACCGGCATCTATTTCTTGAATAATAGCTTGCCATCTGGTTTTATTCCGAATGAAGATCAGGGGATGTTCTATGCGATTATTCAGACCCCTCCGGGTTCGTCACTGGAAAGGACTAACCAAATTGCAGAAAGACTGCAGAAAATAGCAGAGGGTGTTGAAGGTGTACAATCTGTTTCATCTTTGGCTGGTTATGAGATTTTGACAGAAGGAACCGGCTCCAACTCTGGAACCTGTCTGATTAATCTGAAGAGCTGGGATGAACGTAAACATTCTGTAGAAGAGGTTATGAAAGACCTCGAAGAAAAATCTTCAGAAATTACCGGTGCTTCTATAGAATTCTTTCAGCCACCAGCTGTCCCTGGCTATGGAGCCGCAGGTGGGTTTGAGTTACGTTTGCTGGATAAAGCAGGATCCGGTGATTTCAAGAAGATGGAAACAGTCAGTAAAGATTTTGTGAAAGAATTGAGCAAACGTCCGGAGCTGTCTTCAGTTTTCACCTTTTATAGTGCCAGCTTTCCTCAATATATGCTGCGGGTAGATAATGATATTGCCCAGCAGAAGGGTGTGACTATTGAAAATGCGATGAATACACTATCTACACTGGTCGGTAGTAATTATGAAACCAATTTCATCAAATTCGACAGGCAATATAAAGTCATGGTTCAGGCATTGCCGCAATACCGTGCTTTACCGGAAGATATACTGAAACTGTATGTTAAAAATAACCGTGATGAGATGGTTCCATTCTCTGCCTTTATGAAGATGGAAAAAGTATATGGCTTGTCTGAAATTACCCGGCATAATATGTATAATGCCTCTGAAATCAGCGGTTCATCGGCACCTGGCTATAGTAGTGGTGCAGCTATAAATGCAATTACAGAAGTAGCTCAGAAAACCTTACCAAGAGGGTACGGTATAGATTGGGCCGGGATTTCCAAAGATGAAGTGTCCAGAGGAAATGAAGCTATTTATATATTCATGATCTGTCTGGGGTTCGTTTATCTTATTCTAGCTGCGCAATATGAAAGCTTTATCCTGCCCTTATCGGTTATTCTTTCTCTTCCTGCAGGTATTTTTGGCGCATTTTTCCTGCTGAAGTTATTTGGGCTCGAAAACAATATTTATGCACAGGTAGCACTGGTTATGCTCATCGGTCTGTTGGGAAAAAATGCAGTGCTAATCGTTGAATTTGCTATTCAGAAACATCGCGACGGAGCAACAGTACTGCAGGCTGCGATGGAAGGAGCTGCGGTTAGGTTTCGTCCGATTTTGATGACATCTTTTGCTTTTATAGCAGGTCTAATTCCTTTAGTTTTTGCTTCAGGACCGGGCAGAATAGGTAACAGGACTATCGGTTCTGCCGCTGCCGGAGGTATGCTGCTAGGTACTATTTTCGGTGTGCTTGTTATTCCTGGGTTGTATTATATATTCGGCCGAATTGCAGAGAAACACAGTTTTGTTAAAGATGAAGAAGAGAATCCATTAACCGAAGAAATCGATCATAATGTATAAAAGCCATTTAAACCGATATATACTTGCGATAGGTATTAGCGCAGCGGCCGCAGGCTGTAAGGCGCCGGCCATTGCAACTTTACCAGCTAGTAAAGCTGTGCCTGAATTTTACGGCAATACAAAAGATACAGTGAATGTCTCAAACATGCCCTGGAAGTCTTTTTTTAAAGATCAGAATCTGGTTGCTCTAATTGATACGGCGTTGAAAAATAACCAGGAACTGATGGTTACCCTTCAGGAAATTGAAATTGCTAAGAATGAAATTCGTATCAGGAAAGGAGCACTCCTGCCAACAGTAGGTGCAAGAGTAGGCACCGGTGTTGAAAAAGTGGGGAGATATACCAGTCAGGGTGCGGGCGATGCCAGTACAGATATTGCACCTGGCAAGGAAGTTCCGGATCCACTCACAGATTTATCACTTTCAGCATACGCAAACTGGGAAGTGGATATCTGGAAGAAACTACGGAACTCAAAAAAAGCTGCAGTGAGCAGGTATCTATCCAGTATTGAAGGGAAAAACTTCGTGTTGACAAACCTTATAGCCGAAGTCGCTAATTCCTATTATGAATTGATGGCGCTGGATAGTCAGTTAGAGATTGTAAAGCAGAACATAGAGCTGCAGAAAAATGCACTCGAAATAGTAAAGGTCCAGAAAGAAGCTGCAAGAACAACTGAACTGGCTGTTCAAAAGTTTCAGGCAGAGGTATTAGCATCCAGAAGCCTGGAATTTGATATCCTTCAGCAAATCCGGGAAACAGAGAATAAAATAAATCTTTTACTTGGCCGCTATCCTGAACCGATTAAAAGGGATAAAAGTAGTTTTCTGGATTTACTACCTTCGGCCGTTAATTCGGGTATTCCTTCACAATTGCTGGCGAACCGACCAGATATTAAGCAGGCGGAACTGGAGCTTACAGCTGCGAAACTGGACCTGAAAGTCGCTCGTGCAGAATTTTATCCATCTCTGGATATTTCTGCAGCAGTAGGGTTGCAGGCATTCAAACCATCTTATCTTTTCAGGTTTCCTGAGTCCGTGCTTTATTCATTGGCAGGGGATCTTGCCGGGCCTCTCATTAACCGGAATGCGATCAAAGCAGAGTTTAACAGTGCCAATGCGAAACAGCTTCAGGCGATGTATAATTATGAGCGGATCATCTTAAATGCTTACCTGGAAGTATCCAATCAGCTTTCCAAAATAAGTAACCTGGAGAAAAGTTATGGTCTGAAATCACAGCAAGTAAATGCATTAAACAAATCTATTGAGGTGTCAAATGATCTGTTTAAATCTGCAAGGGCAGACTACTTCGAAGTACTCATGACTCAGCGTGACGCATTAGAGTCTAAATTAGAACTGATAGAAACGAAAAAAGAACAGCTGAATGCTGTAGTAAATGTTTACCGCGATTTAGGTGGCGGTTGGAAATAGAATTAGGTTAGGTTTGAGTTGACAGCCGGGCAAGAAATTGTTCGGCTGTTTTTTTATGCTGTTTAACTTTGTGATATCTTAAAGGTTAGTTTTAATGATTCTGATGTCGGACTGCATTTCTTTTAGGAGTGCGGCTATGTTTTGTATGTCCTTCGATTCTGGAATCTCAATGGTATGGTAACTGTAATATTGCCATATTTCCAATACTTCTGAAACCGGTACGACATAAGGTTTATAAAGGCTATTATAAGATTCCATCAGCAAACCATCGGGTTGTAACGTAACCTGTTTAAAAACAAAATCCTGTTCACCTTTTAAAATTACGATACATAGTGTCTGTATTTTTAGACTTTCCCAGTCTTCAAGATACTGGCATACAATTTCACAGCCATCGGGAAAAGGAAGCATAGAATCTCCTGTAGTAGGGAACATACGGAAGGTCTTTCCTTCGGGTAATGAAGGCAGGTTAAATTTAGGTAAAGCAGCAATATATTCTGGATCATTAAAGCCGGCACGATAGCCGGCTTTTGCTTTGACCGGCACATACTCCATATTCTCTTTATTGTTTTTATCCACTGAAATAGCAAGAACCCGAATCTGGCTTCCATTTATATATACATCATTTCCGGCTTCCAGTTCCCGCATTTTCAATCCCCCTAACTTGGAAAGATCTATTTTGAATAAGCTGTCAATACTGATTTTAAAGTATGCTGAGAAATTAATGATGTCTTCAGCCGAAGGTAATTTTGTCTGGCCATTTTCAATTGCACTGAGTTTAGAGCGTTTGATTTTTAATTCACCAGCCAGATCCTCCTGGCTCATTTTTGTGCGCTCACGCATGAATTTTATATTACTTCCAAAAAAAACTTTTTGATCATTCATTTTGTATTGTTATTATTGGTGTCAAACATTTGCCATTAATAATGTCAAATGTAACTATTTAATTTTAATTATTATGGGACCGGCGAATAAAGGTGAGATTATCGAAAAACTGCAAAAACAAATTCTGTCAATGCAAGGATTCAGGGAGACCGCAGCCCAGGGTGTAAATACTGGGCTAGGTGCTTTAGAAATGGCATTTCCCAACAGTGTTTTTCCAACAGGTGCAATACACGAATTTTTGAGTCCGGCAGCAGAGCATGCTGCAGCTACAACTGGATTTATGGCTGGTCTGTTAGGGAGACTTGTGGGGCAGACAGGCATCTGTCTTTGGATCGGTGCCAGAAGAACAGTGTTTGCGCCAGCTTTAAAGATCTTTGGTATAGATCCAGACCAGGTCATTTTTATAGATCTTATTAGAGAAAAAGATGTGTTATGGACTATAGAAGAGGCCTTAAAGTGTGATGCAGTTTCAGTTGTGGTAGGAGAGCTAAACGGAATCACTTTCACGGAATCCCGCCGCCTTCAGCTTGCTGTAGAGCAAAGTAAAGTAACAGGACTGATGCACTGCTTTAATCCTCTGAAAATCAATCATACAACTGCTGTTGCTCGCTGGAAAATTACTTCCCTTGCCAGTATTATGGAAGAAGGCATGCCTGGTGTAGGTTATCCGCGGTGGAGCGTAGAGTTGCTGAAGATCCGGAATGGTAAACCCGGAATATGGGAACTTGAATGGTCATCTGGTCAGTTCCGCAATCTAGATAAACCTAATCCGGTGGTTGAAATACCATTTGGAAGAACAGCCTGATATGGGAAAGCGATTTATAAATATCTGGTTTCATCATTTGATGACAGACTGGTTCGTCCGTCATAATCCCGGGCTGCAAGATGAACCGTTTGTTCTGGTTGCTCCGGATCGCGGTCGTGTAATCATTAAAGCTGCCAGTCCTGCTGCCGGAGTATTGGGTATCGAACCAGGCATGGTGGTTGCAGATGCGAGAGCGATATTACCATCGCTACAGGTATTTAATGAGGAAACCTCAAGAAAAGATAAACTATTAAATGAATTGGCAGAATGGTGTATCCGTTATACGCCAATAGTGGCATTAGATACTTCGGATGGTCTGATTCTGGACATAAGTGGATGCGCCCATCTTTGGGGGGGAGAACGGCAGTATCTCAAAGAGATCATAGCCAAACTTAAGAGCTTCGGATATCAGGTACGTGCGGCAATAGCTGATACTATAGGTGCCTGTTGGGCTATTGCCAGGTATGGCCGTCTTACTGCTATTATAGAGCCGGGTATGCAGGCAGAAGCCTTATTACCATTACCACCTGTTGCATTAAGGCTTGATACCAATGTGCTGGAGCGGATGCATAAATTAGGATTTTATCAGATCAGAAGTTTCGTCAGCATGCCTCATAATGCACTTAAAAGGCGCTTTGGCCCGATATTATTGGAAAAGTTAGCACAGGCATTAGGAGAAGTTGAAGAAACAATACAGCCTATCCGGCCCGTCCAGCCTTATCAGGAACGACTTCCGTCTCTGGAGCCGATCCGTACCGCAGCTGGAATTGAAATTGCATTGAAAGATCTTTTGGAAGCCCTTTGCATACGCCTGTTACAGGAAGGTAAGGGGCTTCGTAAGGCAATTTTTAAAGGCTGCCGTGTTGATGGTAAAATGCAGCAGATTGAAATTGGCACCAATCATCCGACCCGGAATGTCTCACACTTATTTAAACTTTTCGAACTGAAAATAAACACGATCAGACCCGGATTAGGTCTGGAGTTATTTCTGCTGGAAGCCCCTGTTGTGGAGATACTTTCAATGGAACAGGAAACGCTTTGGAATATTACAAAAGGTTCCGCAAATAAGGTAGTCATGAATCTGCTGGACCGGATCGGTGTGAGGGTCGGAATTAATGCCATACACCGGTATCTGCCAGATGAACACCACTGGCCGGAGCGGTCTGTCAGGCTTGCTGCTTCTTTACAGGAGAAAAATCCACTGATCTGGAGAACAGACTTGCCCAGGCCGGTTTGCTTGCTGCCACTTCCAGAACGAATTGAGGTTACTGCACCTATACCCGATTATCCACCCATGTTATTTCGCTATAAAGGAAAAGTGCATAAGGTACGCAAGGCAGACGGCCCGGAGCGTATAGAACAGGAATGGTGGCTGGAGCAGGGTTTACATAGGGATTATTATTGTGTAGAAGATGATACAGGGGCCCGTTATTGGCTTTTCAGACTGGGGAATTATGGTGAGGACAAGCCGGAATGGTTTGTTCACGGCTTTTTTGCTTAAACAGAACAATATGCACTATACAGAATTACAGGTTACGACTAATTTCAGTTTTCTGCGCGGAGGATCGCATCCCGAAGAAGTAGTGGAGCAAGCAGCAGCATTAGGTTATACTGCTATTGCCATTACAGATCACAATACATTGGCCGGTATTGTGAGGGGACATGTTGCCGCAAAAGCGAAAGGTATCCGTTTTATTCCTGCATGTCGCCTGAATCTTTTGGATGGTCCCAGTTTATTGGCCTATCCAAAAGACAGGGATGCGTATGGCCGCCTTTCAGGCTTGCTAACTGAAGGTAATATGCGCGCGGAAAAAGGCCAGTGTCATTTATACAAAGCCGATGTATATAAATATGCAGCAGGCATTCAATTTATTTTATTACCACCAGATACGCTGAATACTCAATTTGATTTTGATACAGATTTTAAATCAGCACTTCAGGAATATAAACAGATGTTCGGAAAAGAGCTTTATATAGCTGCAATCCGGTCTTACCAAAGCGATGACAGTAAAAGGCTGTTTCGTGTTTCGTTGCTTTCCAGGCAGTTTGACATACCTATGGTGGCTACAAATGACATTCACTATCATAACAGGGGGCGTAGGGAACTGCAGGATATCCTGACCTGTATCCGGGAAAAATGTACGATCTACACTGCGGGATTACGTTTGTTTCAGAATGCAGAAAGGTATATGAAACCTGTCCATGAAATGATCCGTTTGTTTCGTCAATATCCAGATGCTATAACACTTACCCAAAAGATTACGGAGTTATGTACGTTTTCGCTGGATACGCTGGAATATATATATCCCGAAGAAATTACCAGTGACGGCCGTTCTCCGCAGCAGGAGCTTGTCGAACTGACCTGGAAGGGAGCTAAAGAACATTTTGGAGACGAATTACCAGAAGACATCCGTAAAACGATAAATATGGAACTGGAATTTATGGAGCGGAAAAATTACGCCTCTTATTTTCTCACAGTCTATGATTATGTCCGGTTTGCGAGGGAACAACGCATTCTTTGCCAGGGTCGGGGTTCGGCAGCCAATTCTGTGGTCTGCTACTGTCTGGGTATTACTTCGGTTAACCCGAGGGAGTTCAAATTATTATTTGCCCGTTTTATGTCAGATGCCCGGGATGAACCGCCTGATATTGACGTGGATTTTGAACACGAACGTCGTGAAGAGGTTATGCAGTATATCTATAATAAATATGGGAGGGACCGTGCTGGTATTGTTGCAACGGTAACGCAGGTACATTGGAAAGGTGCAGTACGTGATGTCGGCAAGGCTATGGGATTATCTGCAGATGCTGTTGACCGGTTGTCTAAATCCAGGTATGAACTTACACCAGAATGGCTGGAGGGAAAATCAGGTTCCAGTGAGGGGTTTGATTCTAATGATAAACATTTGATGAAGGTGCTGCAGCTGACCGAAGAATATATTGGGTTTCCCCGTCAGCTTGGACAGCATACCGGTGGTTTCGTGATTACAAGGGATAAACTGTCCGATCTCTGCCCGATCTTGAATGCAAGAATGGAAGACCGGACCAATATAGAGTGGAATAAGGATGATATAGAGGCCCTTGGATTTCTGAAAGTAGATGTCCTGGCTTTGGGAATGCTTACCTGCATCCGGAAAGCATTTGACCTTGCAGAGGAGCATTACAATCTTGAACTCACTTTAGCTAACGTTCCACAGGGTGATAAGGCAGTCTATGAAATGATTAGCAATGCAGATACTATAGGCGTATTCCAGATTGAGAGCCGGGCGCAGATGTCTATGCTGCCCAGGTTAAGACCGGAAAAATTCTATGATCTGGTGATTGAAGTTGCAATTGTGAGACCAGGACCTATTCAGGGTGATATGGTACATCCTTATCTGCGACGGCGGAATAAGGAAGAGCTGATTGAGTATCCTAAAGAAGAGTTGAGGAGCATTCTGGACCGGACATGTGGAGTTCCTTTATTTCAGGAGCAGGCAATGGAAATAGCTATTGTAGCTGCAGGCTTTACTCCTGCAGAAGCAGATGGTTTACGGCGCAGTATGGCAACCTTTAAAGCGAAAGGCCTGGTTAGCCAGTATAAAGAAAAGCTGGTAGGAGGAATGGTTGCAAATGGCTATGAGGAAGAGTTTGCAAAAAGGGTATTTAAACAGTTGGAAGGATTTGGTAGTTATGGTTTCCCGGAAAGTCATGCAGCAAGTTTTGCCTTACTGGTCTACATATCTTCCTGGATTAAATGCCATTATCCTGATATTTTTGCCGCATCGCTGCTTAACAGCATGCCTATGGGCTTCTATCAACCTGCGCAGATCGTTATTGACGCACAGAAACATGGTGTGGAAATGTTGCCGGTCGATATTAATTTTTCTGACTGGGATAATACGCTGGAAGAACGTAACGGTAAATATTATAAAGTCAGACTTGGGTTTCGTCAGGTAAAAGGACTAAAAGAGGGAGAAATGAGGGTATTGGTTGGAGGGAGATATCCATCCTATAAACACATTCACACATTACTGGACACAGGAATTTCGATCATAGCACTAGAGAAATTAGCTGATGCAGATGCTTTCCGTTCAATAGGCCTGGACAGGCGTCAGGCCTTATGGGAGATCTCTTCTCTAAATGACAGACCTGTAGGCATGTTTCAGGGACAGCCCTCTGAGAGCGCTGCTGAACAACCTGTTAATTTGCCGAAAATGTCAGCTTCGGAACATGTGCTGCAGGATTATAGTACAACCTCTCTTTCACTGAAGGCTCATCCGGTTGGCTTTGTGCGTAAACAATTATTTACAGGCGGGATTCTATCGGCCCGGGAGCTTCAGCTTTGGCCAGATGGAACCCTGGTAAGAATTGCCGGGCTTGTTCTAATCAGGCAAAGACCCGGAACAGCGAATGGTATCTGCTTTATTACTATTGAAGATGAAACAGGTACTGCGAACCTTGTTGTTTTTAAGAAATTATTTGAAAAGTACCGGAAAGAAATTGTCAGGTCTAAATTGCTAATGGTAGAAGGGAAGCTGCAGAGAGAAGGGCAAGTAACTCATGTGGTCGTTAAACATTGTTACGATATGTCAGCATTATTAACAGATCTGGGTACTGTTAAGGAAGAAGATTCGTTGCTGCAGAACGTATCCTGTGCCAGTGAAGAAGATAACGGTATTTATCGTGGGAAAAATAAAAAATCATCAGTTAGTAAGGTAATCCAGGGAGAAATATTTCCAGCTGCGCGGGATTTCAAATAGAAGCGCAATAAGCATTACCCTCCACTACAGTTAAAAGTAAATAAGTGGGTAAATCTGGATTATTATGCGCTGGCTTCTAATTATCTTAATTCAAAGCCAGCGCATTAACAAGTTTCATCTTTATGCCAGATTTTCACTAAAGAAATCGATTGTACGTTTCCATGAAAGTTCTGCAGCAGCCTTATCATAACGTGGCGTTGTGTCATTATGGAAACCGTGATTTACATTTTCATAGATAAATGCCTGATATTTTTTACCGTTCTGTTTTAAAGCTGCTTCATAAGGAGGCCAGCCTTCTGTTATTCTTGTATCCAAAGAAGCATAATGAAGCATCAGCGGGGAGTTTATTTTAGGCACATCGGCAATAGACGGCTGCCCTCCATAGTACGGGACTGCAGCAGCCAGATCCTGTATACGAGTGGCCATCATATTGGATATACCACCTCCAAAACAAAAACCTACTACGCCAACTTTACCATTGCAATCTTTATGATTTTTCAGATAATTAAATGCAGCAATGAAATCTTCTTCCATTTCACCTTTATCCCGTTTACTCTGCATAGTACGACCTTCGTCGTCATTCCCGGGATAACCACCCAGAGGAGTAAGGGCGTCCGGAGCCAGTGAAATAAATCCTGCTAGTGCAGCTCTTCTTCCCACGTCTTCAATGTAAGGATTTAGACCACGGTTTTCATGAACGACTATAATGCCTCCTAATTTCTTTTTGGAATCCTTTGGTTTAGAGAGCAGGCCTTTAATAGACCCGCCGCCTTTTGGCGAAGGGTAATTAATAAAGTCCGATTTCAAACGCGGATCGCCAGGCTGAATTTGTACATTTCCTGAATAATCGGGCATCAGGAAACTCATTAATGCCGGCACTGTTAATCCTCCAACAGCATAAATAGAAAGTTTCTGCATAAAGCTACGCCGGTCAAGCCGATTGTGTGCATAGTCATCATACAAATCAAAAACTTCCTGACTGATGTCATTATTATTTATTTTGCTCATATTTCACAGGCTTAGTATTCAAAAATAATCATTCATGACAAAGGCTTGTCAGTCAGCGTGTAACAGTCTCGCTACGTTTACTAACCGATAGTTACTTTCTCTATCCCTAGCTGAGCGCTGATTAATGGTGATTTAGGGGAGAGAAAATACCCCGTTAAACTGGCAAATATAATGGGAGCAATATTTTGGAAGCCAGTCATTGTGGCGAGTAGAATTATAATGCTCACAGGTGTACGTGTAACGCAGGCATTTAAAGCCGCCATACAGCATACCGCTATCAAAGTAAGATTTTGCCCAGGGAAAACCTGGTAAATAATTAATCCCAAAACAGTGCCTGCAAAGAGTAACGGGATTATGAAGCCACCACGCCAGCCGGAGGTTACTGTAATTGCAATGGCAACCAGCTTCAGCAGTAGTAAGACTATTAAGAACCCTATCGTAAAATTACCGGTCAGAACCTGGGAGAGCTGGTCATGTCCAAAATATCGTGTAAGTGGAATACAATAAGCTATGGTCCCCAGGAAGAAGCCTCCGATAGCTAACTTATAGTAAACAGCTAATTTAATACTTTTGAAAACCAGTTTGAAATTCTTGACAAACGCGATGAAAATCCACCCTGTAGCCGCACCAGCCAACGAATAGCCGACCGCATAAAAGATGTCGCTAACTTTTGGATCTTTGTAAGCCGGGAAGTTCCAGGTGGGGCCGAGATTGAGCTGTGTAATTAATATAAAGACCAGGTAGCTCGCACAGCTGGCTACTAAGGCGGGCATAAAAGCTTTGTAATATTTAGTTACATGTCTGTGATCTAAAATTTCTAAAGCGAACAGGCTTCCACCCAGCGGTGCTCCAAAAAGGGCAGTAAAAGCAGAGGCCATTCCAGCGATCGTAATTGAGCGTATATCCTCTCCCTTAAAACCTAGTTTTCTCGCAATATAGGTGCCGGTAGAACCGACAACTTGCACGAGGGGAGCCTCTGGGCCTAAACTACCACCTGCAGAAATACAAATTAAAGAAGAAAGGATCATGGAAGGGTTATTTTTCGGATCCAGTCGTCCACCCTTAAAATGGATATTGTCTACCATCAAATCGATTTCGCCCGGATCACCGAGTTTATGGATAACTATACCTGCTGTTAAGCCTGCTATAGTCATCAGTGGAATAACATAAATTCCCTGAACAATAGCTAGAAGAGCAGTGGAATGTTCAAGCACAATCCAGTAACCGCCGGCTATAATACCCCCGATAATACCGAGTAAGGTCCATAAGAGGAAATTTTTATTGTAGACAAAGGGATTAAATTTCAGCGGGTTTTTAACTGTATCCTGTAATGTGAAAATCCGTTTGGAAGTAGAGTATTTCATTTTAAAAGGTAGTGTGTCGTTTTATTTGTATGATTTAACATTGCAAATGTAATATATAATTGTATTTATATTTGTAAATTATCTTATTTTGTATTGCATGCGCAATATAAAATGGCAGTATTTATACACGGGCAGTTAGTTAGATTGCCGTAGTTGAAGAATAATAAAGATTATTGGTAATATTGCCACAAGGCTTATTAACACAGTTAAGACTGTAAACAGGATGATAAAAGGGAAAAATAAATGCGATCTGAATACCTGCTTTTTGTGCAGATTCTGTCTGAAGGATTGGAAACCTGCAATAGATGTAAACAAGAAGAATTTAAAACTGAATAAAGGTCAGCAAGTATTCAAAGAGGGAGATCCTGTTAAAGGCATTTATTTTGTCTATAGTGGAACTGTGAAGATCCATAAAAAATGGGATGATGAAAAGGAACTCATTGTTCGTTTCGCAAAACAAGGAGATGTTCTGGGACATTTGGGCTTAGGTGGTTCTGGATACTACCCTGTTTCGGCCACTGCAATCGAAGAAGCTATTGTCTGTTTTATTGAAATGGATTTTTTAGAAAGCACCATGAATGTGAACAATGCATTCGTTATCCAGCTCATGCTTTTCTTTGCCAGTGAACTCCAGGAGTCTGAAAGACGGATGCGAAACCTTGCACATATGAGTGTAAAGGGGAGGGTCGCTCAGGCTTTACTCTCATTGCAGGAACAGTTCGGCGTTAACAAAGAAGGATTTATCAATATTGAATTAAGCAGACAAGACCTCGCCGCATTCATAGGGGCCTCATATGAGTCCTTGTTCCGAGCCATCAATGAGCTTTTAGCTGAAAATATAATTATGATTTCTGGTAAAACTATAGCCATAAATAATGGCAGCGCCTTTGACCTGTTCAGGATTCAACATTAACCAAAGGTTAATAAAGTCATGTGCTGGTTTCATCAACATTTGCTGCACACTTTGTTCGGGGTTTGTTCGTACTTCCTTCATTGTTCCTTCAATCGGAATTGAAGAAATAACGAAGGAATAATGAAGGAAATTTTAACGAGGTTCGATACAATGACGAAACACACCTTATCGTCCGGGGATAACCCGAAGTTTACCCAAAGAGAGTAGTGTCTAAGAAAAAGACTCATTTATCAATTCCATATTAAGCACAGCACCAGTAACTGAACCATTATATACAGCGTTGGCGATAGAGCGCATTGGACTTATATTGTCACCGCAAGCGTAAATGCCCGGAATGGTAGTTTTCATAAACATATCTGCCTTAATATGACCTTGTTCAGTCATCTCACAGCCTAAATCTTCAGGAATTGAACAATGCTGAGTAAAGCCAAGTCTCGCGTACAAAACATTTAAATTAGCCTCTGCACCATCATTAAATATGATTTTTTCGATTTGGCCATTTTCATGAACGATCCGTTTCACTACTTTTTCTTCTATAGTAAAACCATGCTCCTGCAAAATTTCAGTCTGGGCAGCGGTTAAGTCAGATTTACCGTTAGTGTATAACGTCAGGTCCTTTGTCCAGTTAGATATTAGTTTAGCGGTTTCAAATCCTAAGTCCCCATTTGCGAGTATCCCGGTTTTTTCATTCTTATATTCGTAACCATGACAATAGGGGCAGTGTATGACAGAAATTCCCCAGCATTCTGCAAAACCCTCAATCGCAGGCATACTATCGCTAATTCCGGTCGCAAAAACCAGCTTTTTGCCTAGAAATGATTTGCCTGATCGCGTACTAATTTCAAAGCCAGAATCTGTTTTTATTCCTTTGACTGCTAAATCTGTCAGGAATTCAACTGTTTTATATTGCGTTAATTGCTCCTTTGCGATAGATAGGATTTCTGTCGGTGTAGAACCGTCCTGCGTAAGGAAGTTGTGTGAATGTGGCGTTTGCTGGTTACATGGTTTTCCGCTGTCAATAATAAGTACATTGCGTAATGCGCGTCCAAGACACATACCAGCAGATAATCCGGCACTGCTTCCGCCGATTATAATCACGTCAAAATTTGTAGTTTTTTCCATTTTTTTAAAAATTGATGTCCTTTAGCTGAATTAATAATGGTTAAGCTCAGCGAGACTTTCGCCAAGAAAGTGTTTAATGCACTGATTAACTGATCCCGATACTTTTACTGAAAGAATACCAGGCAAATTTTTTGATATTATTAGGCGCTACATTACCAGAACTTATTGACCTGAGCGTAGTATTAATCATACCACTAAATAATTCATAGATCCACTCAGGAGTGAGTTCGCTGGTTATGATATCTTGCTTCTGTAAAGCAATGATCAGTGCAAGCCACCGGCTATTAATATCATCGTACTCGCGGTTTTCTTCATTACCTGCTGATGGTTGGTAATCAGATCTTTGGTATGTTTTATCAAAAAAAGCATATTTACTCCCACAATCTATGCCTGCGTATAAGGTTAATTCCAATTGCTTTAACGGAACAGTACTCGCTTCAAAGGCAGCATTCATCGCAGCTTTACAAGTCAAAGCCATTTCCTGCCTGCAAGCTTCAAGTAATATTTTTCTGTCTTTAAAATAGCGGTAGAGTGTACGCGGGGTTACTTCTGCTTTGTCCGCTACCATGTCAAGTGTCCCGGACGGGTCGTTGTTAAACACAATTATCGCTGCGTCAATAATTCTTTTCTTAGTCACTTCCATGTCGCAATAATATGACATATTTTATTTAAGTGCGACATATGTCTGTCATAAATACAAATGGAAACTCCAATCTAATTCGATTTTTTTTCCTTACCTACGTAACATACCTCTGCTTATGAGTGTCATAGCAGCATATATCATCTAACATGGCTCTCATAATAACAAACCTGACCAAAAAATACAATACACAGAAACCTGCACTTACGGATTACTCCATTAACATTAATAAAGGAGTTTTAGGTTTATTAGGCCCGAACGGCGCCGGAAAATCAACACTAATGAAGATCATTGCGACTATTAGTAAACCTTCATCAGGAACATTGTTATTAGATGGTGCGGACATTGTTCAGAAACCGGATACAATTCGCAAAGTACTCGGTTATCTACCGCAGGATTTCGGTGTGTATCCTAATCTTAACGCCTATGAGTTTCTGGAGTATATAGCCGCTATGAAAGGTATTGGTGGTAAAAGGCTTCGGCAGCGTATAGATTTGCTGTTGGAGGGTGTCAACCTTACCGCCGATGCCAAAAGGCCGATAGGAACTTATTCAGGTGGTATGAAACAGCGGATCGGGATAGCACAGGCATTGCTTAATGATCCTAAAGTATTGATATTTGACGAGCCCACGGTTGGACTCGATCCGGAAGAACGGATGCGGTTTCGCCAGCTAATTTCCGATCTGGCACACGATTGTATTATTATCCTGTCATCGCATATTGTATCAGATATTGAGACTATTGCAGACGAGGTGGCTATTATGCAGGATGGTAAGCTAATCACACATGCACCACAGTATGATATTATCAAACAAGCCGAGGGCCGGATATTTGAGGTGCTGCTGGAAACTAATACACTTAATCAATTTAAAAATCAATACAAAGTGATTGATACGGCCCGTCAGAGCGATAGGATAAAAGTACGTTATATCAGTACCAAAGATAATGTAGCTCCTGAATCAATCTCCGTTACAGCCACGTTAGAGGACGCTTACCTGTTTTTAACCCATAAAAACGGCTAAGCTATGCAATATCTCTACAACATTATAAAAGCCGATTACCTGCAGCGTACCCGTAGCTATTCATTTTTGATAACATTGGCGGTTACCGTCTTCATAGCTTACTCATTTGTGCCGCCGGATACCGCAGGTTATACCACCTTAAGCGCTTCGGGGTACCGGGGAGTTTACAACTCAGCCTGGGTAGGTTACGTATCAGGGATTATGACTACTGTTATGTTATCTTTCTATGGTTTCGTGCTGGTTAACAGTGGTATTAAAAAAGACATCGAAACAGAAGTAGGTCTTATTATAGCCACCACCTCTCTTACTAATTTTAAATATCTGCTAAGCAAGCAGATCAGTAATTACCTGGTATTGCTAACTATTACCGGTATTACGTTTATGGTAAGCATTGTTGTGTTTCTCGTGCGCGGAACAGACCAGCCATTTATTCTGGCTAACTTTATTCTTCCTTATTTATTCTTCGCTATCCCGGCGTTATTTGTAGTAGCCGCTTTGGCTGTGACAGCAGAAGTTTTTCTGGGTAAGCGTAGTATTCTGCAGTTTATAATATACTTTCTATTATGCGGTGTCTGTATGTCATTTATCAATAATAAAGGCGGTAATGACTCATCCGGTGTTTTTGATCCATTTGGTTTAAGCCTAATCAGTAAAAGTATTACCCAACATATTAATACCAATTTTCACGAAAATATCAAGTCTGTATCATTTGGCTTTATTTTTAATGGGCACAAAACCTATAAATTTTTTGAATGGGAGGGCCTTAACTGGACATCTGTATTTATATTCAGTCGCGTGGTCTGGATAGGCTTTGGATTACTTTTAATATATATATCCTCTCTTTTTTTTCACCGGTTTGATTTCAATCAAGCTGTAACCAATAAAAAAAAGAAACTCCAGGCATTAGCATCCCTTAAACCCGTCCAGTTAATTAATCCGGCAGGAATAACCAGGGGTATATTACCGCCACTGTCATTTAACTATGGGATTTTTCCGCTTATCAGAACTGAGTTTTTATTACTGATAAGGCAGGGTAATAAATGGTTGTGGTTATTGAATGCAGCTTTATGGGGAGCTATGTTTCTAGTTCCCTTTGATCTCGCCTATAATTATCTGCTGCCGGTGTTATTGTTTTTGCAGGTGACACGCTGGTCAGAACTGGTTACTAAAGAGAAAACTAACCGGATTCATTACTTTGCGTATGCATCATATAAACCCTTACAGCGTATGCTACCTGCTCAAATTATAGCCGGTATATTATTAGCGATAAGTTTGTCTTTACCCGTCATTATTCGTAGTATATCAGCTTCTAATATATATGGTGTTGCGGGCCTGCTCAATGGGGCAACGCTAATTGTATTACTAGCGGTAGCGCTTGGTATATTAACAGGGGGCAAAAAACTTTTCGAGATATTTTTCTTTCTGCTTACCTACGCAGTGATTAATAAAGTGCCGCTAACGGATTACCTGGGCAGTTTGCCAGCTCATCATACACCATTTTTCATATTGACTGTTTTAGCGATGAACCTAGCCCTGACCGGAGTTCTCTTTTTAGCCAGAGCTTATCAGATCAGGCACTTATAACTAACGCATCTTTCGCACCTCTATAGGTGCTCGTACTCATTCCTTTATGCCTTTTAAAAAACTTATTCATATGACTTTCGTCAGCAAAGCCAAATTCCTCTACAAGCTCATTAATCCTACAATCGCTAAAATTTAATCTGTATTCAATGAGACGAAGACGGTAATTTGCAATAAAATGCGTGATAGTTTCGCCGCATGCCTCTTTGAAATATACACTTAGATAATTAGTAGATACACCGAATTTACCGCAAATAACAGGCGCTTTCAATTGCCCTGGCGAGTAAATATTCGATTGGATATAATTTATAATGTCGACGATCTTTTTATTCGCGTGTTCTTTAATATTGGCGGGTTTAAATTTAGCTATATTCCTTGCTGCTATTACAATCAAGGCATTGATTAAATGTTGATTAAGGTCATTATTATACAGATCATTGTATTTAATATTATGCAGGATTGATCCTACGATTGAGTTAACAAGTAATTTGTCATTCGCATTTTCAATAATGCATCCAGATACATGGGACGCATTATGCAGCAGGCATTCGATATGATCAATACTCTTCCATTGGTATTCTTTAATATATCCTTTATTAAAACGGATAATCAGAAATTCGGTTAGTGTTTCTACATAAAAAGCATGATAATCATTTGGTGTAATCAGTAAAAATGAACCAGCCTGATAAGTTATACGATTTCCGTTTACTTCATGCGATCCGCTCCCAGACACAATATGAACGAACTGGAAAAAATTAAATGAGCTGTCTGTCATCGGACACTGATCCGTCTGGCTGTAGATTATTTCCACCTGATGGTGCATACTTTCTTTTCTCATCATACAAACATACCTAATTATACCAAAATAGTACTGATAACAAACTGATTTTCCGGTCTATTTTTGCTCGATGTAGCGCTCCAGAAATGAGCCTATTCACAAATCAAATAGCATACACAATTAAAAGAACTAAAATGAATCAAGATTCAGTGTTATCAAAACAGCTACCATTTTTAAAATTAGTTCCGTTGGCTTTAGCGGGTTTTGTTGCAATAATGACCGAAACCATGCCGGCTGGTTTACTACCAGAGATAGGAGCAAGCCTGGGGATAAAGGAATCTTTAGTCGGGCAGCTGATTACACTCTATGCCCTGGGGTCTGTAATGGCGGCAATTCCAATTATTTCAGCGACGCTTCACTGGCCAAGAAAACGATTGCTATTAATGGCCACGGTCGGTTTTTTTGTATTTAATGCAATAACTGCTTTATCGACTAGTTATATACTTACTTTATGTGCCCGGTTTATAGCGGGTATGGCAGCGGGAATTACATGGGGTCTATTGATCGGGTATTCAAGGGGTATCGTACACCCGGGTATGGTTGGAAGGGCTATAGCGGTAGTGGGTGCCGGACAGCCAGTTGCTTTAGCAATAGGTCTTCCATTGGCGGTATGGCTTGGTAAAGTTTTTAGTTGGGAGGGTGCTTTCTGGACAATGTCTGCATTATCTTTATTACTTATGATCTGGATGATCATTGCATTACCTGATGTCAAAGGATTGGTACCACAGAAAAAATTAAGTGCTTACCGTGTATTTATGCTCGGGGGTATAAGGCGTATATTGCTTATTATGTTCATGTGGATACTGGCCCATAATATTCTTTATACTTATATTTCACCTTATCTCTCTGATTTTGGCCTCACTGACAGGGTTGATTTAATATTGCTGATCTTTGGTGTATCATCCCTTATAGGAATTGGTATAGTAGGTATTTTAATTGACAGGTGGCTTATTCTTCTTGTAAAAGTAAGCTTGCTGGCATTTGCCATGGGCGCATTTTCACTAGTTATAGCTAATCAATTCCAACCTTTATTATACTTTGGCATAGCTTTGTGGGGAATTTCCTTTGGAGGTGTGTCTACATTACTTCAAAAGGATATGGCAGATCGGGCCGGTGATAATTCTGATGTCGCACAATCTATGTTTGTGACTGTATTTAATCTGGCAATTGCAATCGGCGGTATTACCGGCGGGGTTTTGCTGGAAAAACTAGGCGCCTCATCTTTTCCTTGGGCAATCATATTATTTTCAGCACTGATATTTTTTTGCTTGTCTAATCGAAAACGAACAGCTCCAAAAAACACACAGGTGCCAGTGAATAGGAATATCTGATGTTATAGGTTGAGCAGATTTCAACAGAGCTATCTTTATTTGTTATTTTTGCGGACTACCCCGACTGGTTTTAACCTCTGAATGGCGGGAAAAGATATCTAATATGATAAAGAAGAGTATCTCAAAGAATTTACTATTGATTGCATTTACCTTTATCGGCTCCTATGCGACAACATTCGTTATACTCCCTTATTCGTATTGGCAGAAATATATTGATTTACCAGTTTTCAGAATAGTAGCCGATGTTCTTATAAATTTGGCCTTTTGTATAGCTATTCTCGCAATAAGTATGCTGATAGACAGAAGGCTCAATAAAAAAGTCCCATGGATGATCCATCCTTTCAGACGTCTGCTCACTCAGGTGTTTTATCAGATTATAGGAGTACTGTTCTTTATCATATTATTATCAATAACTTATTTAATAATAGTCGGAGTTGCTGTGGATCCCCGATTACCGGCACTTGGCCTGAGAGAGGCGACATATACAATTATATCCATCATACTTTGGGCTTTGGTAGTTAGTGCCCTCACTACTGGTGATTATTTATTGAGAAACTGGAAGACGGCGACCAGGAAGGCAGCCGAATTTGAGATTAAGGCTGCACAGCATAAACAGATGGCGGCCGAAATAGAACTCGAGGCACTTAAATTACAACTTGACCCGCATTTCGTTTTTAATAACCTCAGTGTACTCGCAGAATTGATATTGAAAGACCAGCAGCTAGGATATGACTATACGGAGAATTTCGCTAAAGTATACCGTTATCTTTTAACAAATTCTAAAAAAACACTGATCAGTCTGCGTGAGGAACTTAGGTTTCTTGATGCTTATCTTTTTCTAATTAAGAATAGGATGGGGGGCGGAAGTGTCTTTCAGATTAATATTGATGAGTCTAAACTCGACATGCTGATACCTCCGGTTACGCTTCAGCTGTTCATAGAAAATGCATTAAAATATAACCGTACAGAAGAAGATAATCCTTTAGTTGTGAACATCTATTCTAATGATGACGATGAACTGGTGGTCTCGAATATATTACTACCGCTGATTAAAGAAAATAAATCTACTGGCATAGGCTTAAAAAATATCATCGATCGATATGCTTTATTAGGTGGTAGAAAGCCAGTTGTAGAGAGAGATGATGAAAGTTTCACTGTAAAAGTCCCCCTTATTATTGAATATAATGAAGAAGATATTAATTCTGGAAGATGAAAAACCCAACTCAGACCGGATACAACGCCTGATGCTAAAAATCAGACCAAATATTCAGATCGTTGGTGTTTTAACTAGTGTAAAGAAAACCGTAGACTGGCTCTCTGAAAATGAATGTCCCGACCTGATCATAATGGACATACAACTGGCAGATGGTATAAGTTTCGAAGTCTTTAACCTGGCAGACGTGACATGCCCGGTGATTTTTACAACTGCTTACGATGAGTATGCTATCAAAGCATTTAAATACAACAGCATAGATTATTTGCTCAAACCAATTGAGAAAGAGCAGTTGGAAGCGGCCATTGTCAAATTTGAAAAGTCTGTGCAGCAATCAAATTTGGAATACCCCCTGATTGAGGAACTGATTGCTCAGATCCAGCCAAAGGACTACAGAACTCGTTTTCTGCTTCCCTACCGGGACGGCTATAAAAAAGTGAGTGTCGAGGATATCGCTTTTTTCTATTCTAATCTGAATATTAGTTATGCAGTTCTTTTCAACGGAGAGCAAAATGTCGTACCGCATACCCTGGAAACTCTGGAGCAGGAATTAGAACCTAAAAACTTCTTTAGAGTAAATCGTCAGTATATCGTACATGTCAATTCGATAGAAAAAGTTCATAATTTCTTCAACGGTAAGCTTAAACTTAAGGTGAAAAACTGCGCAGATGACGACCTTATTGTCAGCAGAACAAAAGCTCCTTTGTTTAAAACGTGGCTTGACTATTAGCCGGGGTCAACTCAAGAGACCCGTTCGTCAATTCAGCAGATATTTTCGTTGTTTCACTTAACTAGTCGTATTAGCGAGGTTAGCTACCGATAACTTTGAGGCATCAAAACAATAATAATATCAAAATGATGACAAAAACAAATGCAATGGCCGACTTAAAGTTGAAAATAGTTGGTCAGAAAATCAAAGTTGCAAGTATTGAAGAAACAATGTCCGGATTTCAAAATTATGGGGTAAAGACGCTATTAGTCGTTTGTCTGTTAGTCGCATCACTTCATGTATCTGCTCAGAAAGTAGCAGTATTAGATGCCTTTTCCAAAAACAATATCGATGAAAGTATTCTTGATCCGAACAATCTTAAGCAACCAGAAGACTTTGCCTACGAACTGAAACAAACAGTGATTGCCGCTGGTAAAGAAAAAACTACCGTGGCAACCTATGACCCATCCAATCCAAAGGAAAAGCAATGGACCGTAGTATCTATAGAAGGGAAATCTCCATCGAAGTCGGAGATTAATTCTTTTAGAAAAAATCAGAATCAACCAGACGACGCGAGCAAAATAGACGACGCAAGCTACGAGATTGAGAAGCAAACATCAGATCAGCTGGTTATTAGCTACAAGGTGGATCCCGGAACTGTTGCTAAAAAAGCTGCGTTTTTGAAAGATTGCAGGTCATATATGACTATCAATCTAAGAAGTAAAAAACTGGAACAAATACAAGCACTGAATGAAAAACCGGTTAAAATCGCGATTCTTAAAGCCGATAAATTAGATCTTACCTTAAAATACACCTGGAATGATCAGGCGAAGCGCTACGTGACTACGACTTCAAACCTCGGTATTCAAGCTAAATTTCTTGGTCAGTCTGCTGATATACAGACCATTTCGGAGTATTCAAACTATACAAAAAAATAAGAATTTTACGCCTTCTGAGCCCCTTGCAAAAATCAGGTTTAAGTTTTTCTGTGCCCAAACTTTATAAGCTCATCCAGGTTAATAAGAATTGCACAGGGGCTCATTTGTCACATACCCCTACAGATCAATATGTTAGAATATTTCATTCTTCTCAGCGATTAGTTTGAGCACATATTCCATTTGCGTGTCCCGATTCTGCATAAAATCACTGAAAGTAGGCCAGACTGTATCATCGGGAATAATGCCCCTGCCTATTGGCTGATCTGACTTTACCGGTGCATCCTGCTCAACAAAAACCGTAGAGAACTTAGTCTTTAATTTTGAATGGGGAAGTTCATATATTAATGACATATGGCCGTTATGACTATAATATCCTCCAACTGTTTCTACGCCAACAATGGTTACGTTGCGTGCATAAGCTTTTACCAGCGAAGCCAGGTGAGAAGCCGCAGATGCTACATTTTCATCAATGAGTAAATAGAGCTTCCCTTTAAAACCAGGTTGCTTAGGGTGATAAACCGGATTATACTTGACGTTCTGCAAGTTCTTACCATTCCGTAATGCGGGGAAATAGTCCTTCAGCATTCGCTTCCCGTCAGCTTTATCTGCCGAATCCATTTTTACTGCAGTAGATATTCCCCAAAAATATTTTTCATATGGAATCCCGTTATCAAATATAGTATAGGCCAGGGTATTTTCTTTGAAAGTGGAATCCGTCAGGTACATCATCGGTTGTTCATAAGTAGGATCACTGCCGCCGGGATTGCCACGAATATCCAGAATCAGATTAGGTATATTGTTGTCGCTAAGTGAGCGGAATACACTGTCGATAAACGCAACATATATTGGAAATGCCGGATCGTCTGTTCCAGATGCCATGGAAAATATCCGCAGGTTTAACAGACCAGTCGATGGATTCACCATCTTAAAACTGTACTTGGGCTGCACATTGTAATCAATTATACTATCGACAGGCGCACTATGTCGCAAGGTGAGGTTGGCTTTTCTTTCTTCGAGCGATACAGCTGGTACCGTCACGGTTTGCTGTTCAGTCGTGCCAGGGGGGATAAATCCGATGGTGAATTTATCATTGATCCCATACTCATAAAGATAACGTAAACCATAACTTCCGTTTACACTTCCCGATAGCTTCTGTGTCTGGCTAAAACCGTCCGCCGTTAAATATTTATAAAAGGACTGCATCAGCTTCTTGTCTGTAATGCCATTAATACTAGTCACCCGGGACCCTAAAGGGATTTTGTCTGTTTTGCTGTTAAAAACCATATTTCCCTCAATATATTTAAGCGCAAATGGAAAGAAGCCGCGCTGCTGATTAAAATACCTGACCAGGCTGGCCTGAGGTTCTGTATAGTTGTGGCAACTTCCTTCAAAATCAGTCAGCTGCAAAATTATTTTGTAAAAATCGAGTGTGGACATCGGCTTACGCACCTCTCTAAAAGCCCATTTATAGATACTATCAATCTGTTTTTGAGTCCGATATCGATAAAGACCAGAATTAGTTTTTTTACGGATATCAAGGAACACCTCAAGGTCCTTCTTCATCTCTTTTGGATGAAGCTGCTGGTTGTATACAGACATGCTGTCGACAGGTTGTTTGGGCTGCTTTAAAGAATTCGCAGCTGACTGTACCCATCCCTGATGCATCAGTAATAGCAAAAACAGTACTTTTTTCATGTGATTTTCGAATATTCAACGTTAAATTACAAAAACCTGCAGAAAGGTTGGTAGTTTAATCAATAATTACGAACTAATAACTGCCTGGATAATTTGAATATTCATATCAGAAAGCAATTGATCTTTTAAATTTTTTATAACATCTAATGAACGAATTAAAAAAAGAGGCTGCAAGAGCGGCTTTACCCTTTTTGAAACCGAATCAGATCATTGGATTGGGCGCTGGGGCTACTATAGGTCACCTCGTCGATCTGATCTACAAGGAAATAGCCTTTAAAGATTCCATAAGTTTTGTGACTCCTTCATTGCCAACAGCTCAGCTCCTTCAAAATTGCAGTTTGGCCTGTCTGGACTATGCTGACTTAAGTAAAATAGATTATCATTTCGATGGCTGTGATCAGGTTGATGAAAATCTAAATGCCTTAAAAAGTGGTGCCGGTATTCATACTGAAGAGAAAATATGCGCTGCTATGGCACAGGAATTCATTATCCTGGTGGATAAGGATAAATCTGTTCACGTTCTCAATACAACTTTTCCTCTGTGTGTAGAACTACTTCCTAAAGCACTGACATTTGTTAAAAGCACTGTAGAATCTTTATACTGCGAGCAGCAGGTAAGATTAAGCTTGCGTATAAATGACAAGGTAAATGACCCCGTTATCACAGCTAATGGCAATTTCCTGCTCGATGTATATTTTGATACCATGCCGGATCTCGGCGAGTTAAATAAGACGATTAAATCTTTACCAGGCGTTATAGATCATTCCTTATTTTATCAAATAGCATCTAAAGTTATTATAGCAGCGTCAGAAGGGGTGCGGATTTTGAAAGCCAGATGAAAGGGTAGGATTTCGTTTACGCCCCTCGTAACTTAAGATTGTAGGAGGGGCGTAAGAAGTGCTATCTTCTGCAGATTACTGGATCATTCTGGTTGTATGGAATAACCTTCGAGTATATCGGAAATCTCCTGTATTATCTTCGTACTAAAAGTATGTCTGCCTTTTAACCACCTTTCTATTTCTTGTGAATTGATATCTAGGGAGACAGCCAGGTCATTTACCGACAGTCCTTTATCAGCTAACGTTTTCTCGGTTTTACCGGCAATATCTAGATTCAGTTGTGCTAATTCTTCTATAGCAGGGTTCCCGCTTTCTTCCAGCCAGATCGACGCAAAATCGTTCTTTTCCATTTGTTTCTCGTAATCGTTTAAAGTATTCCGGGCCTTCAGCACGGTGTTCATTTCGGCGGCAAATTTAATGATAATACTTCTGTTATTGCAAGCACATAGGAATTGAGTGTTGATCCCAGTGATTCAACCTTTGTCTAAAGACCTGCATCGGTGTTTATTTTCTTTTGTTTTCTAAATTGATAAACTGAGCCAACAATAAATAATACTAAGATAATAAGCAGTGTTTTACCTATTACCGGATCAGTTGAGTCGCTCGCTAAAGGATGGCCGATTGGAATACGCGTAAAAGTTTCGTTAATGGTAGGAAGCCACGATAGAAAAAAGCTGAATGACAGGAAAAAGTTCTCAAAATACCGGCTCCGGTTGCTCCCTTTTTTCTTTGAATAGAGAAAGTAGGCTACACATACAAAAATCAAAATTAATATCGAAAAGACATGTCCTGGATTAAATCCACCATGTTTTGAAATACCTAATGCGGTTAATGAAGTAATTACAGTTCCGTAAAAATAGATCTTCCCATATAATTCTGCCAAATTGATTTTGCCGTATTTTACATACGATATGACTGCAGTAGCAATGGCAAGTATGCCAATGATTGTGTGAAAGATCCCTAAGTTTGAAAGTCCCATGATTTAGATTTTAGATTGTTTGATTTGAATAGAATATGATTAACATATAGTTAATAGTCAGTTATTCATATCACAAAGGTGTCAAAGGAAAGAGGAAGGAACTTTGTGGATTGGCTCAATTATTTGGCAATTTGGGTCATGCACTCTCCAGCCAATTTATCTAACTTTGGCATTTTCGTTCGTATATTTCTAATTATAGATTTTCAAAGTGATGGTTACAAGTGATCTGCTGCAACAAGTGGCTTTTATTAAAGAGATTGATAAATTAAAATATATCCAGCGCAGGACTAAATTATTTAATAGTGAAAGGCATGAAAACGATGCAGAGCATAGCTGGCATTTAGCAATGATGACACTAGTTTTGGCAGGGCACTCTGATAAGCCTATTGACGTGCTTAAGGTACTGAAGATGGTGCTGATTCATGATTTAGTAGAAATAGATGCGGGTGATACTTTTATCTACGACACCTCAAAAAACCACTCCAATACAGATGAGGAACGCTTGGCTGCAAACCGTATTTTTGGAATATTACCGGAATTACAAGCTCAAGAATTTATCGCGATATGGGAAGAATTTGAAGAAGGGATCACTGACGATGCTAAATTTGCCAGAACTATGGACAGGTTTGAACCACTACTGCAAAATTCCACTAATAATGGTGGTACCTGGGCGGAATTTGACGTGGAATATCATACTGTTTATAATAAGAAAAAAGCCATTCAGGATGGTTCGTCTTCAATTTGGACCTATGCTGAGCACTTATTAAATGATAGTGTAGAAAAGGGGATTCTCAGGAAAGATATGCCTCCTGAAAAGCAGGAATAGAGCTGCTCTGAATACATCAATGAAAATCAGCTGGAGAACGATAATGGGCAGCAGCGATCGCTGCTTATGGCTTGTGTTTTAGTTTTAGCCGATAATTAGTTGGCGTAACCTCATATCTATCGTGAAAGCTTTTAGTGAAATTTGCCAAATCATTAAAACCACAATTAAAGGCAATGTCTGTGATCCGGTTACCAGAAGCTAAAAGTAGTTCTGCAGCTTTTTCCAGCCTTTGGGTTTTAATATAATTTGCAGGGGTGTCACTATACAATTTTGCAAATTCTCTTTTAAATGATGAAACACTTAAATTGGCTTTTCGTGCCAATTCTTCGACCCCAACCTGTAAAAACAGGTGCGCCTCTATTATTTGTTTGAAAGTATAGGTTACCGGCGAAAAAAGCTGTGATAGTATTACTTGTATCGATTCGGCATTGCGAGTTTGTGATAGTAACAGGATGATTTCTTTCAATTTTAAAATTAAGATATCATCATTTACCAGGGATGGGTTTTCAAAATAAAACAAGAGCCCCTCAATGTACTTCTGTATCAGAAAGTCATTGTTTATTTTTTCACTTGACAGATTGGATATTATACTCCCTGGACGTTGAAGCAACATAGGAAGTTCTCTTTCGTATATTTTCTTTAAGATATCCGGGTGAAAAGTAACGATTACAATTTCTCCATTACTATTTGAACCGGCATTATGTATTTGTCGTCCCGAGTTTATGCAATTTAGAAATAACGAGTAATTAGTTGGAATATTTACGTGTACATCATCGGATTGATATTGCATCTCACCCTCATGCATATATAAAAAGCAGGCTTGTTCTGATACAGGGAATGCAAATTTAAAAGGAGGTTGTAATACTATCTTTTGGATAAATGATTTCCCAAATAAGTCAATTTTCTTATAGTCTATTACCATAGTTATTAGCCAAAGTGAGGGGTTGGTACGATCTCAGATCTGAATGGTAAAAATAGCGGATTAAAATTCATTAGATGAACCCAATTAAAAAATGAATTGTCCGATTTTTCTGGCAAAATCACCTAAGTCGGTAAAGTTCGTATTGGATAATATGATAATTGTCACATCATCATTTAAATAGTGGAACCAAGCAGCGTTCGCTCCCATAATCCTTCCGTACCTTTCCATACGCTTATATTTTACGTCTGGTCCTTTACCACCTCTAATCCAGACACTATATCCATATTCATCCAATCCGGGAGTGAGCAGCTGATCGAGAGTTTCCTGCCTAATCAGTTTATAATTAAAAAGAGCATTATTAAACTTAATTAGGTCTGCTGTACAAGAATACATGGCCCCGGAAGCAGAAAAATCTTCGACGAAGACAGGGAGATTAGGAATTATACTTTGGGTTGCACTTCTGTAATACGGTGTAGCCAAGCCTTTTATCAATTTATAGTGCGAAAGTAAGCCGGAGTTACTCATATTTAAAGGAATGAGAATTTGATGATTTAATATCTGCTCGTATGACATCTTATACAGCTCTTCCAAAATTCTGCCTAAGATCATATATTCCCCATTGTTGTAATCGAATTTTTTCCCCGGCTCATTAACGAGTGGATCTGAGCAAAATTTGCTAACAATTTCATCTAAAGTATATGGGACATGAAAGAATCCTATACCGTATTTCATGAAATTGGCGTCCTTAGCAGTATCTATATTCTTCATTCCAGAGGTATGGTTTAACAACTGGTGGATAGATACTTTCTTGCCAGCTTCACCTTTATAGGCGGGCAGATAATCAATGATTTTTTTATCTAAATTAATCTTTCCTTTTTCAACCAGCTGAAGAATTAAAACGGCCGTGAATGTTTTGGTAATTGAGCAGACCTGATATACCGTTTCATTGGTTATTGGACTGTTAAATGCGCGTTCAGCAATTCCAAAGCTTTGATGATATAGGAGGGGTGCTGACCCTTTTTGCACCAAGATGGTTCCATTAAAATCATGCTCGCTGGCGTATTTTTCTACAAAGTCATTAAGGTTTTTATTTTGGGCAAACAGGCAGGGATTAATTAATAAAAAGCAAACAACGATTAAATAGTATTTCATGAATGAACAGGTTTAATTCCTCTTATAAGACACCTGAGTAAAACTTAAGTTGCACCCACTTAAATTTATGGATGAAAACATTTGCAAGGAGATCTGTTTCTAAATCAATTACTAAACTAGCTTAAAAATTGTCTCTGCCGGTGTATTTAAACTCCAAATTATATTAGGGTAACATAGTCGCTCCAGAGGTTAAATAATGATAATGAAACGCTATTGTTGAGTTAACAACACAGACCTACTTTCGTGGCTTAATAACCCATTCATGCAATGCTAAAAAGCCTGTTAAAGCACAATTTATCAATTATCTATCTATTCCTATGTGTGATACAAGCGGCAGATATAGTTGCACAGACAATACCAGCGACCCCGGTACAGAAGAATATCCAATCCCCTGAGGTTGATAAATTTGGTGCTGTAACGTTCAGGTTTCTGGCGCCAAATGCAAAGAAAGTAATGCTGATTATGGACGACGCCAAGCCCAGAAAAATGTCTATTGATACCGCTGGCGTATGGAGTTATCTGGAAACGTTCGCTCCTGACGTCTACCGGTATTCATTTGTTGTGGATGGTAATAATATGCCCGATCCAAACAATCCTTACATAAAACCTTTATTTAAAAGAGCATTAGGTCAAAGCCTGGTACATGTACCAGGACCTTCGACTTTAAGCTGGGAAGTGAATGATGTACCTCACGGGGTTTTAAGTCAGCATTTTTTTAGATCTGCAATAATCGGTGACCAGCGTGACATGCGTGTGTACACACCGCCAGGCTATGATCCTAAACGTCCGGAACCTTATCCGGTTCTATATCTGTTCCACGGTATTACCGACGAAACGAGCGCATGGGTTACCGCAGGACGTGAGAATATCATTATGGACAACCTGATTGCGCAAGGAAAGGCGAAACCTATGATAATTGTCAACACACTTGGATATGGAGCTCCGGAGATGTTTGATCCCGGAAGTGGGGTACGAAATAAGCAATCCTATGAAAAGAACGAGCGGCTTTTTGTCGCAGCAACCCTCAAAGAGGTCATCCCGATGGTCGAAGGATTTTATAATGTGGGCAAAACAAAAAAATACCGCGCTGTTGCTGGACTGTCAATGGGAGGAGGACAGTCGCTTGATATCGGACTGAACCACCCGGATGTTTTTGATTATGTAGGAGGCTTCAGCCCGGCAGTAATTCTGCTCGATCCGGATTATACAAAGGCATTCCCCAAATTGGATGAATCAATTAATCAAAAGCTTAGGCTGATCTGGATTGCAATTGGAAGAGATGATTATCTAACACCGTCAGTCAGAAAGTATATCGAGTGGCTGAAGACTAAGAATATCAGCTTTGAGTATAAGGAGTCGGACGGGGTGCATAGTTACCAGGTATGGCGCAGATACTTATCAGAATTTACACCTTTGCTTTTCAAATAAAGCAGATATTCAGTCAATCAAAGTATAAAACTGTCGAAAGAAAAACAGGCTATATTTTTGGGGCGGTTGAACTGGCCGGCAATTCAGGGGAATTCAGATGCTGTTTACTAAATAATTATGGATAATTTTGCAGTGAAATACAATCCAATTTTGAAAACAGATCTTTTCCTTGTTACACCTCCTTTTACACAGCTGAATACGCCGTATCCTGCCACTGCCTATATCAAGGGTTTTTTGAACACTAAAAATATCTCTTCAACACAGGCCGATCTGGGTATTGAAGTGATCCTTGCCTTATTTTCACGTAAAGGATTAGAAAACCTTTTTTTACATGCAGAGGGGCGGGCCGACCAATCCAAAAGTCCAAATGCGAAACGGATTATTGCTTTAAAAGAGGAATATATCAAATCAATCGATGCGGTAATCGCTTTTCTACAGGGCAAAAACCCAACCTTAGCTTTGCAGATTTGCCAGGAGGATTATCTGCCAGAGGCATCCAGATTTACGCAGTTAGAGGAATTGGACTGGGCATTTGGCTCAATGGGAACGCAAGATAAAGCGAAACATTTAGCGACGCTGTATCTGGAAGATATATCGGATTTCATTATTGAGTGTATCGACCCCAATTTTGGTTTTAGTCGTTATGCCGAAAGATTAGGCAGGAGCGCAAATTCATTTGATGAGCTGTATGGGGTACTGAATCAAGGTTACACCTATATGGATGAAATTCTCGTTAAAATCTTAGCAGATAAAATTGCCCATATCCAGCCTAAACTATTTGTCATTTCTGTTCCTTTCCCAGGAAACTTGTATGCCGCTTTCCGGTGCGCGCAATTTGTAAAGCAACATTATCCTGAAATAAAAATAGCAATGGGTGGCGGTTTTGCCAATACAGAATTGCGCTCCCTTTCTGATAACAGGGTATTTGAGTTTTTCGATTATATCTCCCTGGATGATGGAGAACTACCACTAGAACTGATCTTTAATGCTATTATAAATGATACTCCATTTAACCTGTATAAAAGAACATTTGTACTGGAGAATGGTGAAGTAGTTTATAAGAACGATGCGTTAAGAAGTGATTATAAGCAATTTGACGTAGGTACGCCGGATTATAGTGATTTGCATTTAGACCGTTATATTTCAGTTATAGAGATCGTGAATCCGATGCACCGGATGTGGAGTGATGGACGCTGGAACAAGCTGACAATGGCGCATGGCTGTTATTGGGGGAAATGCACCTTTTGTGATATTTCATTGGATTATATTAAAGTCTACGAACCTGTTGCAGCTAAACTTATTGTAGATAGAATTGAAGAATTAAGTGCGAATACCGGTCAGAATGGCTTTCACTTTGTAGATGAAGCAGCTCCGCCTGCGCTGATGAGGGAAGTTGCACTCGAAATTTTACGAAGAAAAATAACGGTGACCTGGTGGACAAACATCCGTTTTGAAAAAAGCTTTACCAGAGATTTAGCTATTTTACTTAAAGCCTCAGGTTGTATCGCCGTGTCAGGCGGTTTAGAAGTCGCATCTGATCGGTTGTTAAAGCTGATTGACAAAGGAGTATCTGTTGAGCAGGTAGCTCAGGTTACCCGGAACCTTACTGAAGCAGGAATATTAGTTCATGCTTACCTGATGTATGGTTACCCAACCCAGACAATTCAGGAAACTGTTGACAGTCTGGAAATGGTCAGGCAATTATTCGAAGCAGGAGTAGTGCAATCAGGCTTCTGGCATCAGTTCGCGATGACTGCTCATAGTCCTGTTGGCATGTATCCAGAAAGATTTGGTGTAGTTAAAGAGACCGAAACTATAGGAACCTTCGCTAATAATGATATCAATTATATTGATAAAACAGGTATCGACCATGATAGGTTTAGTTTCGGCTTAAAGAAATCACTATTTAATTTTATGCATGGCATTTGCTTCGATTATAAATTACAGGAATGGTTTGATTTTAAGATTCCCAGAACAACTATTTCAGCAGATTTCATTGAAAAGTCTTTAAAGGATGATCATAAACTCAATACGAAACCAACTGCTAAGGTAATTTGGTTAGGAGGGAAGCCCGAGCAGGAGCATTTTTCCAGATATAAAAAAAATAAGGCAATCGAAATGATGATCTTAACTTTCCACGATAAAAAGGAAAGCTTCAACATCCAAACCAGTCGGGAAGAAGGAGAATGGCTCTCTGCTTTCTTGCAGAAAATTGCGGTTTCTAATACTAAGGTTTATACTTTTCAGGAAACCAAAGCTGATTTTGAGACTACAATGGAACATTTTGAGCTGTTCTGGTATTCCGAGCCGGTTTATAGTTTAAGAGATTTTGGACTATTGGTTTTATAATAGTTTATAGCAGCTAGCCGGGTGTCTTATTAACCTTTTTATATACATATCTGACATTATACCAGGCAGCCTGGTCATTTACCGATTTCATGTCTGCAGGACTCTTAAACATATATTCACTATCGTTGAAATATTTTGATGAATTAACTAATCCATCTCTATGTCCATTCTCTGCAAATACGGAAGGCGGGCTAACTTTTTGAAAAGAATAATAAGACCCATAATGCTCAATTCTATCGGCTTTTTTTAATCCATATAATGCCCAAAAGCTGGCATATCGATTCCACTGGTAAATTGTATCATTACTGATTTTATATTTAAATGCATTTTTCTCATACTTTGCAGGTCTTTCAAAAATACTGTCATTTCTGACGATTAAAGTGTCATACTTTAAATCTGCCAATTTATCTTTGTTCCAAAATGATTCGGGCTCCTCAGTCGCGGAAACGTCTTTACCTCCACTATTAGAACCTTTAAAGACCTTAAAATCTATTGTTTCTTTATTTAAAAGCAGATAAACTGATTCTTCTAGTTCTGGCTTTTCAGGCGCAACATTTTCGATGCCATTTTTACTGCAGGCATTGAATATGATCAACAACATACCTAAACAGGCGAGATAATTTAGCTTCATTTTTGCAGGATTTATTTGGTTAGTGCTTGCATCTCTCACAGTTAATAAAGTTTTATTACCCCTGAGTTTAATAAGACGCGAAACGTTTATTAACCTAAGGTATATATAATTAATGTCTTTTGGTTAAAAAACATTAAAGAGCTTTTAGTAGCGTTCAAACCATGTGACATTAAGTGAGCCTCAAGACATTTTCTCGAACACCTTTCTGTATGATTTAAAACAAATAATTAATTTGGCCGATGAACTAGATGACAGGTAATCTATGTTCTCAAATAAAGATCACTGCAGTTTCACACTATAGGGCGATGGATATTTTCTGTACATTATATGTGCTTATAAATACCAACAATAACCAATGATAGAAAATCAAGTAAATCAAAATAGCTGTATCATTCAGGAATTCAACACAACTACTATCAATCGACTTGGTGGAGCAGCTATGTATTCCATCTATCTTTTACAAGGAAGGGGAAAGGTAACTATAGATTTGGTGGAATACCCTTTTGAAGGTAAAATTATACTGTTTGCAACTCCTTATCAAATGGTTTCTTTTAATGTAGAACAGCCACTTAAAACCAGAATACTGCAATTTCATGGTGATTTTTATTGTATAGAATATCATAAAAAAGAAGTTGCTTGTAATGGTCTTTTATTTAATAATATATATCAGCAACCCTACATAAACCTCGAGCCAGCTAGTTATATTGAAATAGATTCTATTTTAGAAAAATTGTCTGTTGAATTGCAAAACTCATCTTTATATACCGCAGTAGTGCGAGCTTATTTACAATTGATATTAGCATTATGTAGTAAAATCAAATCGGAACACAATGTGATTGATGAGGGAAAGAATATACATCATCCAGTAGTGAAATTTAAGACCTTATTGGAATGCAATTTTAATAAAGAAAGACAACCTTCTTTTTATGCTGACCAAATGGGTATTTCGCCAAATAATTTTTCTAAAATATGTAAACAGCATTTTTTAAAATCACCATCAACCCTTATTCAGGAAAGAGTTATTTTAGAGGCTAAAAAGTTGATTCATTTGAGTTATAAAAGTATGAAACAAATTGCTGTTGAGCTAAATTTTGACGATGAGAATTATTTTAGTCGCTATTTTAAAAAGCATACAGGTGTTACACCCAGTGCATTTCGGAACAACGTTGGGATATCTATAGTTGCAGATTTGTCCAGATAATATCCATATCTGTCCATTGTAAGCAGGGCGGGGGCTACTTAATTTTGCTATTAAATTATAAACATTTAAAGCGATAACCGATGAACATGTTAATTACCCTAGCCAAAATACAAAGTCAGTTTTTTAATTTAATGAGAATGGCCATTTTTATCGTGATGGTATGGATTGGCGGACTTAAAGCTTTCCAGTATGAGGCAGATGGAATTGTACCGTTTGTTGCAAATAGTCCGCTGATGAGTTTCTTTTACAATGGTAAGCCTAATGAATATAAAGTGCACAAGAATAAAGAAGGAGAAGTTGTCGAAGATAATATTAAGTGGCATACCCAAAACGGTACTTATGGCTTTTCATATGCATTAGGCACCTCCATTGTAATTATTGGTTCATTAACTTTATTAGGTATTTTTAATACGCGTATTGGATTGGTGGGAGGTTTGCTCACTGCCGGTATGTCGTTGGTCACCCTTACCTTTTTAATTACGACACCTGAAACCTGGGTGCCTAATTTAGGCGGGCCAGAGTTTGGCTTTCCTTATTTGTCTGCCGCGGGGAGATTAGTAATTAAAGATGTTATCATGATGGCTGGCGGTCTTTTGTGTGCATCTGACTGTGCTAAAAGATTATTAGACCAAAAGAAGTAATTGATGCATATTTTAGTGTTTTCCTTAAAAATCCTTGTAATCTATTGATTTTCGGGGTAAAAATGACTACTTTTTGATTTAGACATTAACTATGCTATACTCATTCACTTCTCGCAGGTACTATCCTGCACTTTTGCTGTTATTAATCTTCATATTAATGGGACTAGATACAAGAGCACAATTGTTTAATCAGGATAGCCTGAAATTAATATCCCGGCAGTTCTCCTTTACAGAAGGGCCGGCAGTGGACAAAAATGGAGATGTTTATTTTACTGACCAACCCAATAACAACATCTGGAAATATAGCACTGAAGGTCATCTCTCGCTTTTTAAAGATTCAGCAGGTCGTGCAAATGGATTGTACTTTAACCGTCGCGGTCAGCTGCTTGCCTGTGCAGATGAAAAAAATGAAATCTGGTCAATAAGCAATAGCGGCAAAGTTACCGTCTTGCTGTCAGATGTGGACGGAAAGAAACTGAATGGTCCCAATGACCTTTGGGCAGATAGCAAGGGTGGCATCTATTTTACAGACCCTTATTACCCTCGCGACTACTGGACCAGAAAAAAGCCGGAAATAGAAGGACAGAAAGTTTATTACCTGCCACCGGGAAAAGGGAAAAAGCCTGTGGTAGTGGCTGATGACGTCGCTAAACCAAACGGGATCGTAGGGTCGCCTGATGGCAGATACCTGTATGTTGCAGATATTGAGCGAAATAAAACTTACAGGTATACCATTGAACCTAATGGTAAGCTCAGCGGACAGAAGCTAGTCATTGACCAGGGATCTGATGGGATGACACTGGACAACGAGGGTAACATTTACCTGACTGGAAAAGGCGTCTTTATTTACAGTCCGGCAGGTATCCTGATAGGTCATGTCGAAGTAAAAGAGCCCTGGACAGCAAACGTTTGTTTCGGCGGTAAAGACCGTACGGATCTGTTTATCACTGCATCAACTGCAATTTACATGCTTCCGATGCGTACCAAGGGCGTAGATTGAGGTAGATTTAAAAACCGTGACAAGCACGTAAGGGAGTTGAACATATATGTTCTTTACCCTTATGATTACTTCTCTGTCTCTTTAAATTCTTTAATCAACGACTCGCCGTTCATACAGTAGCGAAGGCCACTTGGTTTCGGACCATCCGGGAATACGTGCCCCAAATGCGCATCACACACATTGCATTGCGCTTCTATGCGGACCATACCATATGAGCCATCTTTGATGTACTTGACCCTATTTTCCTGGACAGGTTGCGTGAAGCTTGGCCAGCCAGTTCCAGATTCGAATTTTTCAGTGGAATCGAAGAGCAAAGTGTTGCAACAAACACAGGAATAAAGCCCAGCGTCGTAGCTTGTGCACAGCTCATGACTGAAAGAAGCTTCTGTACCATGTTTACGTGTCACATAGAATTGTTCGGCAGTAAGTTGCGCTTTCCATTCTTCTTCAGTTTTCTCCACTCTTCTTTCAGGTGCGTGATTGCCGTTATCGGCCAAATCGATTACATTATCCCAGTTAAGCATAATTTTAGTTTTAATGTTACATAAATATTATTGATCCTTGTATTTATTCACCTCTGCCATTTTTAATAGCGCAGGATTGATATGCCATTTCTACACTAGAAACATCCACCCCTTATGTTATTGTCTTCTTTTTATTGTTGCTAAATTTCATTGTCAAGTTGCAATGTCATGTTGGATAGTCTGCAATTTATTGTAATTTCCTAACCAGGCATGATGTTTAATTTGTTGGTTTTTTCGATATCCATGGAAATCAACTGATCTATCCTTTTATTGATTTCAGCTCTGCTTTGAACACCCGTAAATTGGTCAACTACTCCGCCATTCTTTATTAAAAATACAGCTGGAATACTTCTAACACTAAACTTTGTTGCCAACTCTGGATTTTCTTCCACATTAATTTTCGCGATCACGATGTCTTCCGCATAGTCGTTGCCTACTTCTTCTAAAACAGGTAATAACGCTCTGCATGGCCCACACCAGTCTGCATAGAAGTCAAGCACTACCGGTTTGTCACCAGCCATAATTTGTTCAAATTCTGTATTGTTGCTAATCATTTTCATAGTAAAATCTGTTTAAATGTTATAAACTTATTGTTATTCAAGTATTTGGAATTGTATTGAGCTTATATTCACGTCGTCATTGGCTTAGTATGATTGGGCGAGTATTCCTTACAATTTATTTTTTTGCTTAAAATCTCAGTAGTTATAATATCTAATGGAAAGCAGCTTGGTCGCACTGAAAAGCAAGGAATATGTATGCACTGGTCCAACTGCACATTGACCGTATTTTGATTTCGTAAAGGACGCCTTGCTCGTTTACCATATTCTAAATATCAGTTAATGAACCGGCAACTTCCATGAAAAAATTTTATGGAAAAATGAAAAATGTGCCGAATCCCAAATTATTAGAAAAATTGTCTAATGAGTTCAAGTTATCGAACATCAATTCCTAACAATTATTGTTTTTGAAAATGTCGCTTCAACTGCTGCAGTTTATCAAAAATCAATGGAGGATAATTTCCGTGAAATTTATGACAGTCTCCACAAAGTTCTAATTTTAAATTAGCAGATTCGTCCAGATCGGTATAGGGAAATATGCTAAATGTGAGTTCATGCTTCATGAGGTCTATATAAAATAATTTATCGTTCTCATTGATATCCGCATGACCGATTCTATCAAAAATATTTTCTGCTATTCTCAGGATACTTAATATTTCCCGCACCCCATCTTGTTGTAATAGCTGTTCGGCATTGTGCAGATCTATATTCATATCTTCGATATCATCAATAAAACAACGAATGGCCCGTCTGCCATGTACGACCTGGATGCCATTAGTACCCTCAAATTTATTTTCATAGCTAAAGCTATTTATATTATTTTCCAGGAAAGTGTAAAGCTCATGCACATGCTTAACTCCACGCTCCTGCATTTCTTTACTATTCTCATCGTTTATTTGCATTTGCAAAATCGAGTTCGCATTAATTTGTGCCCGCAACGCCCGATAAAGCAATACGAACCCAACAATTTGTGCTATTGGATTAGCGACACCGCCAAATGCATCGCCTACAGGTCCGTACTCCTTCAGATGTCCTAACGGCAGTAACGGAAGCATTAAAGGAACTATTATGGTCAAAAGAATTCCTATAATTAGGAGGCTGATGACAATATTACTTTCGGAGTTATTTTTCAACTTCATGTTTTTTATATATTATTTACATTTCATGCTTCCTGTATTTGACTTCGCATGTTAAAGATTGCCCGTCAAGGAAATTGGATTATGTGAAAAAAATTGAAGGCCGAAGTCCAGGTAAAAAAAGCGCCTTTATTAACGCCTCATTCATAGAGGGTTTTAATATTAGTAGATATTGTATAGAACACTTATTGGTCTTTATCAGCTTAGTCGACTGAGGAACAAACTCCTTACAGTTCATTTTACATTTAAATTCATAAATACCCTAAGCCTGCCTCACACTGCCCGGACAAATTGAATTCTACTAGGTAATTTTAGCCAAAGAAAGCACTATCACTTACTGACTACGGAAAAAGCAAAAATTTCAAAAACGCGCAGGAGGTACTTGATAGTGATTCAGCAACATAGCAGTAGTGTGATCTCGAATTAGCCGTAGGTCAATTACCAGCAGAGCAGGGCTATTCCATAATTTAAGAAGATATTGAAGTCGGTCAATTATTAAAACGCTAGTAAACGCATAGAATAAATTTAAAACTGTGATTCCGATTCATGCCAAATATATAGCAATTGAAATTTAATCTTCATTTAAAGACTGATCCAGTTTTGTATCGACTTGTTTTTGAAGTTGTTCCTTAAATTGATCGTCTAACTTTAGCTCAATTCCCCGGGGGTTGAATAACTTCTTGACAAACTGGTTGATTATTAAACTTTGTTTCATGAAGATATTACACATTTCACAACCTTTAAGATGAAATTCCAATTCTAACGTTTCCTTAAGTGTGATATTTCCTGTTTGTCGCTTTTCAATCAGGAACGTAGCTTTTTTGCAATTATTAACCATCTCGGCCATATCCTGATCACTTACTTTTTTCATACCATCCATAATTATTTCACTAAATCCAGTTCCTTTGAAGGCATTCTCTCAAGCTTACTTTTGCCCGGTGACTGATAACCCAGAAGTTTGAAGTGGTCAGATTCAACTGAGCGCAAATTGTTTCGCTTGTTTCCTCATCAATATGTTTCATCGAGAATACCGACTTCCATAAAGGGGGGAGTTTTTTCATACAAGCTTTCAGTATACTGTCGAATTCCTTATTTTCCAATTCAAGAGGTTCTTCTATGCCAAAAGACTCTGGATAATGTTCTTTCTTCCAATGCCCATTACTTTCGAAAAATTCATCGTTATCTAAACCATTAAGTGAAATCGACTGTTTATTTAGGGCCGTTGACTTTTTGCGATAAACATCAAATATCTTATTTTTCAAAATGGCGGTAAGCCAGGTTTTTTCAGAACTACGTCCATCGAACCTTTCCCAACTTTCCAATGCTGCTAGAAAAGTTTCTTGCACTAAATCTCTTGCATGTTCATTATCATCTATTCGTGTATAAGCGTATCTATATAGGTAATCGGCATAATTGCTTACCCAAAGACTCGGGCCCACATCTGTTAATTCTGGTGCTTTGGTATTAGTAGGCATATTTCATATTTTTATGAACCGCAAGGAATTTACGCAAAAATATCAAACAACAGGTTCGATAATGAAGTACTAGTTTGGCAAAGAAGACCCAATAGAGCCATCAAGACGCAAGAAAAAGAGACCAAGCGAAAATCAAAGAATTATGGGATAAGAAGATAATTCAGGTTTGTCAGTTTATAGTTTTCGATGATATATGCATTTTACTAACAATTGCTCTTGTACAGTTTTTAATAATTCGATGGCATTTTTTATACTGTAGCGTTAAACTTTGGGTAAGCTGTAACCGTTGTGATAAGGGGCCAGCAGGTATTTATCGTTGATCTGCTGGTCTGTAAACTCGTGTTTGGCATTATCCCATGATAATTTTTGTCCGCTTCTGAAGGCAATATTCCCCATCTGGGCGACGGTAGCTACATGTGCAGCATCCTGTATAGAACAGTTCAGTTCTTCTTTTTTTCTGGATCTAACCACACTAAAGAAATTGACCATATGATTGTCCAGTCCATTATCTGAGGATTTAACAAAGGGCTTGCTAACTTTATTGCCGCTTATCTTTTCTTCAATGACTTCCCAGCCGTCCCTGTTGAGGATAAGCGTGCCGTTGTTACCGATATAGGCAATCCCATGGTTGCGGTTATAAGAGCCGTTATCTATGCCCATGGCAGAATCCCATACCATGTTGAACTTGTCAAACTCATATAAGGTAGTCAGCGTATCAGGAGTTTCTTCATACAGATCGGGGTAGGCAAAGCGGCCACCTAATGCAGATATGGTTTTTGGTACAGGTGAATTCATACCCAGCAAGCCATAATCCAATAAATGCACTCCCCAGTCGGTCATTAACCCACCGGCATAATCCCAGAACCAGCGGAAATTGAAGTGATATCTGCTGGCATTGAATGCTCTTTTATTCGCCGGCCCAAGCCACATCGCATAATCTACACCAGCAGGAGGTAAGGTATCCGCTACTATGGGAGCAGGTTTCATCCAGCCCTGGTAACACCATACTTTTACAGTTCTGATATTTCCCAACTGGCCGCTCTTTACGAAATCAACAGCATCTTTAAAATGTTGCTGACTGCGCTGCCATTGACCTGCCTGTACAACCTTATTGTATTTTTCCTGCGCTTTGACCATGGTACTGCATTCGATGATAGAGTTGCCGACTGGCTTTTCGACATATACATCTTTACCCGCCTGTACAGCATGAATCATCATCAAGGCATGCCAGTGATCGGGTGTCCCGATAATTACTGCATCGACATCTTTATTATCAAGTAGCGCACGATAATCTTTATATCTTTTTACTTTTGCGGCGTCAACATTCATCGACTTTAATTCGGCCATCCTTTCGTCAAGCACATTGGCGTCACTGTCACACAGGGCGATCAGGTTTACTCCCGGTACCTTGAGGGCAGCTTTGAGGTCAGACCATCCCATGCCTTTGATTCCTATAACACCAATATTGATTTGGCTGTTTGCACCAATAGTATTATTGAAAAGGGCATAGGCAGGATTGTCTAACGCGGAGAGTATGGCAGTGGTTCCCACTGCGGTTGCAGCGTAGTTGAGGAAATTTCTACGGTTTAGCATTTAATTTGATTTGTGGTTCATACTGGAAGTAAATTACAAAATAATTAGCGGAGCATCCAAGACATATAGTTAAAATTAATAAGAATGTACCGATATATTTGTTCTTGCAATAACATACTAACACTTTTATCGTGATCACGATTTAATAGTGAGGAAAAATTTAGGCGAACAAGACTTTAGAATACCTACCTAGATTTTGGTGATTTTGTAGGTATGTAGTCCACTCACCCCTAATACATGAAATTTCAATGAATTACACTATATATAACATTGACAATGACTGAACTAATTCTAGTTTATGCAAAACCGTGCTCGTAATTAGTATTTGGCTTTTATGTATAATGGATTGATCCCTTATTCTTAAATGGCACGTTTTTACAAGTTACATTCTGGTTAGAAACGTATACTTAGAAAACGTAACTTATTAAGAATTTACTTATGAAAATAAGCTAATTTAAACGCTGCAAACCGCTCTCTTTTTCTGCTCACCAATTTTAGACTTTGTAACCTTCACGGGTTCGGTTTATGGTATAGCCATTCCAGGGAAAGACAATTTTAGGGAAACAAAGTATAGCTAAAAGGCTTTCAGATCAAACGCATATTTCTGGTAGCTGATTAATTCTCTTGCAGGTTCGTTTTCTTTCCATGCAGGTTCATTGTGACTTATATCTACAACTTCCTTGGTAGTACTTCCTTTAAAGTGTCCAAGGACGCTTGACAGTACTTCGAGTTCAATTTTACTGAAATTGTCCATATAATCATCTGCCTTTCCGATTATCTTTTCGCCGTAATTTCCATCGCTGAATGCGATCTGTGTGATATTTATCTTTTCATCATCACAAAGTTTAATGTACATCTTGTCATATTCGGCTGGTACAGGCCCATAGGGGATAGCCTTGTAGGTTATACCTGTCATGGAATGTGCAGTCCTCTTATACATCAGAAAATCACTATAAAAAAGCAATTTGTTAACCTTGGTTTTATAGGTGTCCAGTTTACTTGAAAAATAGGAAATAACCTTCGCAATCTTTGAAAGATCTGGACTTTTATAGCCATTGTATTCAGAGGGTTTATGATTATGGAATATTTTTTCCTCAAACATAGTTTCCCATAGCGCCCTGTTTTCCTGCTCTTGGATTTTCTTGATATTACTGGTAATCCTATTAATTTCTTTTTCGCTAAGAAAATGGATACTGGCCTCAACTTGTGATAGGAAAGAAATTGGCTTTTCTATAGTGGAAATCAATCTGCCGTTCGATACAGATGGCATTTCGCCATTTTCATATAAGCGGTATGTGTTTGTTCCCAGTCCAAGAATCTCGGATATCTTGGATGCTGAAATTCCGTATTTTTCTCTGATACTTGTGATTTCTTCTGGAAATGGAATTCCATACCTTTCTCTATACTGGTTATAAACTTGATTCATGTTTATCTCATCCAGTTCTGTATTAGTGAATGCCTCCTGGGTCTGGGTGCATTCAAAATAGTGATACCAAATCCGAAACTCTTCCTTCCTAAATTTGAGATCAACTTCTTTATACTTGCGGAGCATTGGCTTTTTGTTGAATGGGCTGGTCATAATTCTCTTTTTAAAGGATAGCTCATGGGGTACTCTGCCAAATGAAATGAAATGCAGATGGCTGGGTCATCTTTAGGTCCCATAGATATCTTAATGTATACTTCTTGTTTTTTATGTGTTCTTCCAAAAATCCACATACTGGCAATGCCATTAAGGTCATCATCAACAGGGCCTTCGGAATAATCTATGGCGACTACTGCCTCAACTATCTGACATCTTTTCAGTGGGGTAAGCTCCATGTCTAAAAGCGCTTGAGTATTTTTTTGTCTTGAATCACGGAAGAAAATACCGAAAATCTGCGCTTTCGTTTTAAAATCTCTAAGAAAATTTTCTACATCATGAATAGTAGCCAATATATTTTTTTTAAATAAATTTTAAAGGTGCATTATCCAATTCTATCGGCGAGTTACTACACTTCATCTCGCTAGTTACCAAAAACTAAATAGTGTCGAACAAATATAGCTAATATAACTATACAGTTGTATTACTATTTTAATTATGTATTAAATGCAACTTTAAAGTTATAAAAACGAACTGTTATTTACTTTGGGACAAAGACCAAAGCGCAACTAGGGGTGGAGACTATGGTCCAATTACAGAAGTATCTGTGTGATTTTCAGATAGTGCAGGATAAATGCACTGGGCAGCTCATGGAGACCACCTAAACAAGAAACGGAAATTTCTTAATATGGCCAGCTATTGTTAGTTTAAAAAGCGTCCTTTGAATTGATTAGGAGTGATGCCTACCTCTTTTTTAAACAGACGCGAAAAATACGTTGTGTTTTCAAATCCAAGCAAATGCGAAATTTCAGAAATATTCAGGTCGCCTTCAGTCAACATATTTTTCGCTTCAGCAATCAAGAAAAGATGAATCAGCTCCAATGCCGTTTTTCCTGTTTCCTGTTTCAGTACGTCGGTTAAATAACGTGAAGATATATGCAGCTTTTCTGCCATAAAAGCCACTGTTGGCAAGCCGATATCTTTCATTTTTCGCTCTTCAAAATTAGCGGTAAGTAATTCATTGAACTTTGTAATTGTTGAGCCGGATAATTGTGTGCGATTTATAAACTGCCTTTTGTAAAAGCGCTGTGCGTATTTAAGCATGGCGTCAAGATGACTGATAATTATAGAGTTGCTCAGTTCATCGGTATTATTTTTATATTCTTTCTCAATGCTAAAATACAGATTCCAGATGATGTCCTCTTCTGTGGGGGAAAGGTGCAGAGCCTCATTCACCTCATAGTCGAAATAACTATATTTCTTGATTTCATTGTAAAAGGCAGTTCCTGTTAAGAAGTCTTCATGGATCAGAACTAGAAATCCCTTCTCCTCGAGTTCTACATTTTTAAAGGCTACTTTCTGCCGGGGCTTTACAAAAGACATTGAACCACGGTCATGGTCATATTTCGTTTTACCGTATTGCATGCTGCCCGATTTCAGTTTCTTAAATCCTACGATATAAAATTCAGAAGAAAATTCGAGTATGCTATTTCCGTCACAGGTGCCCCGTTCACCGTATGCCACACTAAAAAGAGGGTGTTCCGGAGGTGTAACGCCAAGCGCTTCATGCAGTTCGCTTATTTTGGTAAAGTGTTTCATTTTTTTAACCATATAAAAAGACTGAATCTGGTACATTCAGATTCAGTCAATGTCAGTTTTATATTAACCATGTGCTGCCAGAGATATGTCTTGCCATGATTCCCATGTTTTAAGACGTTCTTCATAAGTATGCTTTATCCAAGGTAAAGCAATTTTACCCAGAATTAATCTCAATGGCGGGTTTTCAGTATCTACTAAGCCTAAAATTGCTCCCGCTGTAGCTGTAGGGTTACCAGAATCTTGATCTCCTGCGTGCTCATAAAAATCTTTTCTTATCGCATCGTAAGCAGAAAGGGACGAACTTACCGCAAGGGAATTGCTTCCAAAGAAATCTGTTGCGTATCCGCCGGGTTCTACTATAGTCACTTTTATACCAAAACCACTTACTTCGCTAGCTAATGTTTCCGTAAGACCTTCGACAGCGAATTTAGCAGCACTATATATCCCCATTAATGGCACTGTATTAATTCCCAATGCACTTGAAAGCTGAATAATTTGCCCTGATTTCTGCTCCCGCATAATTGGTAAAACAGCTTGAATGGTCCATAATGAACCGAATACATTAGTTTCGAATTGCGCCCTTACATCTTTCTCGTCTAGTTCTTCTATAGCCCCGACCTGCCCGAATCCTGCATTATTTATCAATACATCAATTACTCCAAAGTGGTTTTTTGCTGCTTCAATTGCTTCAAAACTTGCGTTTTTGTCCGTAACATCAAGTTTTAACACCAATAAGTTTGATGGAAATTCCTTTATCAATGCTGCTAATGCATCAAGGTTACGCACTGTTGCCACTACATTATCACCACGTTTTAGAAATGCTTCTGCCCAAATCCTTCCAAAACCACGGGATGCTCCTGTTATTAAAATTGTCTTTGCCATTATGTTATTTTTATCTATTTGATATAGGCAAAATTATGCGGTTAATAAGCATTATAATGATACAGAAGTAGGCAATAATGATACTTTTTAACGAAATTCTATCCCGCTGATAAATTTAAATTTTATATGCTTTTAAATCCATAGGACTTCCCCAAAGGAAAGTGTAATCTATAATAGATACTTTCCTTTGGGAAAGCACTATCTTTTTGTAAGTATGTTAACCGTAAATTTGTATTCTTTATCAATTAGGCGTTCTGATAGCTGGAAGTAATAATGAATTCATGAATAACAGAAAAAAATTAAAACTGGCTGCGATTATAGAAGGGACAGGTTGGAACCATACGGCTTGGCAACATCCCGATATGCCGGCAGATGCAAGTGAAAATATTGACTTTTATGTTAAACAGGCCAGACTTGCGGAAGATGCGAAATTTGAAAGTTTATTTTTAATTGATGTGAGCCACGTTGGAGCCGGAAATTTCCCGCATTATCTGAGTATGTTCGAAGGTGTTTCTATAATGTCTGCTTTAGCTATGAAGACAGAAAGAATAGGACTGGCATTCACTGCCTCGAGTTCTTACACTGATCCTTATAATATTGCCAGACAAGCATTGTCTTTAGATAAAATAAGTAAGGGACGAGCGTCGTTAAATGCTATTACCTCTAATCCCGGTGGAATGGTTAACTTCAGTCGGGGACACCTGTCCAGGTCAGATCAATATCCAATGCACAGAGAGTTTTTAGAAATTCTTATGCATTTGTGGGATACATATGAGGACGATGCATTTATAAGGGATAAAGAAAACGGGATATTTTTGAATCCAGAAAAAATGCATTTAACAAACTATAGCGGGAAATATTTTTCTGTTGAAGGCCCCCTGAACTTGAGTAGATCTGTTCAAGGAAGGCCTGTTTTGTACACAGCAGGAACTTCCTCAACATTTGTAGATATTGCAACCACTTACACAGACGGTGCTTTTATAGGAGGGTTTACAAAGGAAGCTGTAGAGGTTACCTCAAACGCACTGAGACATAAATTAGAGGAGAAAAATAGAGACCCCTATAATTTTATTATCGCAACCTCTCAGAATCCAATCGTAGGACGCACAGAAGCAGAAGCGCATAAAAAGTATTTAGAATTGGTGCAGCTGAATCCATATCAAAGAATTCCACCACCTTTATTTTTTGGGTCAGCCGAACAGATTGCTGACGATATTCAAGAGTGGTATGAAGAGGGGATTATGGATATGTTGATGATCAAGCAAGACCATCCTCACGGTCTACGAGATTTTATTGAATTGGTAGTACCAATTTTGCAAGAAAGAGAAATTTTCCATACTGACTATGAAGAACAAACTCTCCGCGGAAATCTTGAGCTACCAAATCCATCGTTTAGAAAAATTTAATATCGAATACTTATCAACCAACTCTTTTCAGAATAGGGGTAAGGTTCAATTAACTATCTTTTTATAAACCAATGCTATCATAAAAAGTAATTTTTATTAATTAATATCCAAAAAATGAATAAACAGGTTGCTCACTCTATTTTAGAACTTGCCATCGTCTCAAAAGACAGTACTTTCAAACAAACATTGAATAATTCTCTCACGTTGGCAAAAGTGGCGGAAGCAAATAATTATAAACGATATTGGTTCGCCGAACATCATAATTCTGATGCTGTAGGAAGTAGCGCTACTTCTATTTTAATTGGTTATGTAGCTGAAAATACCAAACAGATAAGAGTTGGCTCAGGTGGTATTATGCTGCCTAATCACTCTCCCTTAATAATAGCAGAGCAATTCGGCACCCTTGCTCATCTATATCCCAACCGAATTGATTTAGGTGTGGGTAGAGCTCCGGGCACAGATACAGTAACGGCGCAAGCTATACGATCGGATTTTATGAAAGCGGCTCAATCTTTTCCTGCAGAAATTGAAAAGATTGAGAATTACTTTTCATTAGCTAACAAAAGCGCTCAAGTGAGAGCGGCAATTGCCGAAGGAGCGAATGTTCCAATTTATTTATTAGGCTCCAGTACTGACAGTGCTCATTTAGCAGCAAGAAAAGGATTGCCCTATGCCTTTGCAAGCCATTTCGCATCGACACATTTATTAAATGCCTTAAATATTTACAAACAAGAATTTCAGCCTTCCGAATCTTTAGCGAAACCTTATACAATTGCTGGAGTAAATGTGGTTGTCGCTGATACGGATGAAGAGGCTCAGAGATTATTCACTTCTTTGATTAGAATGTTTTTCGGTGTATTGACAGGAAATTCTCAACCATTACAACCACCAACAGATATGACTGATGATCTGAAAGAGATTTTTCAACATCCAAGTTTATATCAAATGCTTAAATATTCCTTTATCGGCAATAAGGAAACGGTGAGAGAGCAGACGAAAGCTTTTCTTAAAGAAACCCAGGTCGATGAACTCATTGTGGTATCTACGATCTATGATATTAAAGATCGGATTAAGTCGACAGAACTATTTGCTGAAGTGATGAAAGATATCAATGAAACTGAAGATTAAATTAAGGAGTTATTTTAACATTTTTAAGCTTGAAATATGGCACAAAAAAAAATACACTGTGATTGTCTGGATACCATAAAACCAGTTCGGGATACGCTAGATGTAATCAATGGGAAATGGAAAATACCTATTATCATTTCAGTAAGTGTAGGGAATGATCGTTTTACAGATATCCAGGAAAGTATTCCGGGGATCACTCCAAAAGTTTTGGCTAAAGAACTTAAGGATCTGGAACAGCATAAATTGTTATCCAGAACCGTCATTGATGACTACCCGGTGAAAATCTTATACAAATTGGAGCCTTATGCAGACACGCTGACTCCACTCATTTATGCACTTAAGGATTGGGGGATCAATCACCGGCAGAAAATTTTCCATGATATAGAACCCGTAAAATTGTAAATAAGAAAATTAGCTTTAGGCTACTTCTTATTGATCGAAGTGGCGAAGCGGGTTGTCATTAGCGACAAAGGCAGTGACAGCATCGCTTCTAAAGATTAAATTGCCTTTCCGCCAATTAGTTTTGGGTGCTGTTTAGGGCTGTTTTCTAATCCTACTCATTGAATTCCTTAATATTTCTTTGATACGTTTTAGATCCAATTGCTATTTTCCAAATTGCGTAATATCAATTAAGAAACATAATTATTTATGGTCTCTTAACTCCCTGATTTTTTCTAACTCAATTACGTCGATTTGATCTTTTGGTCTATTAACAGCTTTTTTATTAGCTATTAGTTGGTTGATATGCAAAAAAGGAACTTTTATATCTTCAAACACCGCAATAGATGCGAAGTCAAGACATTCCAAAAATGAAAGGGATTCTAATCCTTTCATCGACGTCATAATATCCAGTTCGATTGCGTTATCTATATAAATGCTGGTCCATCCAGGTACGAACTCCATCGTTTCAAAAGAAGGAAAATCACCGTAATCTAATTCATTAAATGCAGCCCTTAGACTTTTTCTATTATCCAGGGTATCGTACAACCAAATATCCAGGTCATCTGTACTTCGGTTAAAACCATGAAATCTAGTAGCAAATCCACCAACCATAATATATTTTACATCATGATTATTTAACGACCCCCAAAATCGCAGTAATACTTCGTCTAAAACATCCATATAAACTACTTATGAATAATCACGGCCTTATTGAAAAGATTATTTGTGCGTAACATTTTGGTAAAGAGTTTAAGTTTATCAAAATCAGAACGAAATACATCTTTAATTAAACGCTCATTATCAGACAATTCGGTAACGCATGTTTTTGGAAGTTCGTTAAGATTGTCTTTAGTTTCTTTTTTCATATCGCTCCTAAATTATATTGCAATTTACAAATACGATCTGGATTTAACAATCTCGCTTAGGTATGATGACTAAGTTTAGTGGTGCCCATAGATGTTTTCAAATTTATGAAAGGCTTCCTGTCGTTTATATAGATCATAAATCACGAATGAAGTTGAAAGCAGCAGGAAATAGAAATATCATTTAATGTAAAAAGCCTCAATTTTCATTGAGGCTTTCGTGATCCCGCTGGGATTTGCACTTAGTGCTAAAATCAGCGTTTAAATAGTATTTTATGCTATTTTCGATTTTAACTCACCTAATCGCTCACCATCCTTTTCGATACGTTTTAGCTGCAATTGCTATTTTAAATATACGATTTTTTGGATTAAATTTCAAAGTGCTTTACAAAAAATTAGATTGGAATTTTACTAACAAAACTAGAAACGGTTAAACGATGTACATTAAGAATTCGCCCAATTGCGCTAAATGATACCTTTTTATCCAGCAACTCTTGTATCTTCTTCTCTTGACCAGTCAACTTAGTTCTTGCAGACCTACTTCCTTTTGGACGACCAAGGATTACACCTTCAGCTCGCTTTCTTGCTAGAGCTTCTTTAGTACGTTGTGAAATCAGATTTCTTTCAATTTCCGCTGATAATCCGAAAGCGAAAGCAAGTACTTTGGAGTTTATATCACTCCCGAGACGATAGTTATCTTTGATAGTCCATACTTGAATATCTCTATTCATGCACTCATTTAAAACGCCCATTATCATTAATAAATTCCTGCCTAATCGAGACAATTCAGAGCAAATTAGTATATCTTCCTTTTTCATCTTTTTGAGAAGTTTGCCTAGCTTCCTTTCATCAACACTTTTTGCACCGGAAATAGTTTCTTCTATCCATTTATCAACAACGAAATTGTGTTTACCACAAAACTGGTTGATTTCGTATCGCTGATTCTCTACTGTTTGTTTATCCGTACTTACTCTAATGTATCCGTAAATCATAATATAATTCTGTTTAAATAAACTGTAAATGTATTGTTTAAAATAAACCAAAACAGTTTAAATAAAAACATGCTATTATTATCGACAGCATATCAGCGTTTTTTTTAGACAAAATAAAAATACAAGTACTTATATCGGTTCCGATAGCTGGGTAGTTTTAACGTCTTTAGAGAAGCAAATCAAAGACAAAATACAGTTGATAGGAAAACCACTAAAAGATTGGGATATTAATATCTATCGTGGTATATTAACAGGATACAATGAAGCATTCATAATTGATGAAAAGACCAAAAATGATTTAATATTTGAAGATCCCAAAAGTGCCGAGATTATACGACCGATACTTAGAGGTAGAGATATCAAGCGATATGCTTATGAATTTGCTGATAAATACATAATTACTACTTTCCCAAGTTTAAAAATTGACATTAACATATATCCTGCTATAAGGCAGCACCTTATGAGCTTCGGTCATGATAGGCTTAGGCAAACTGGTGATACTGGAGCAAGAAAAAAGACTAGTAATATGTAAAAGTGCCGAGATTATACGACCTATTTTACGTGGCAGGGACATAAAAAGATATTCTTATGAGTTTGCAGATTTATGGCTAATTAACATTCATAATGGTCTAAAAGAAAATGGCTTAAAACCAATAGACATAAACGATTACCCTATTGTAAAAAAACATTTAGATAAATCATATTCTCAGCTATCTAAGAGGACAGATAAGGGGGATACTCTCTATAATTTGAGGAACTGTGCTTATATGGAGGATTTTTATAAACAAAAAATCGTGTACCCAAATATGACTAAGTTCTTACCATTTTATTTAGATGATAAGGGTTTTTTACAGAATGACAAATCATTCATGATAATAGGGGAAAATATAGCTTATCTGACTGCATTCTTAAATTCCTCATTATTTAAATATTGTTTTATTGATAATTTTCCAGAGCTACAAGGCGGCACAAGAGAACTAAGAAAAATATTTTTAGATAAAATTCCAGTTCTGCAAGTTTCTGAAAAAGTTAATCTAGAATTTGAGAAAAGAGTTATGAAACTCCAAGAATTGTTTATGAATAAATTATCCACCAAGCAAATGGAAATTGAAATCGATGAAAAAATTTTTGATTTGTACAGTTTAACAGAAGAGGAAAGAAAAATCATAGGATTTATTGAGATTCAATAAATTCAATTTCCTCTGTCGTCAGATCGCAGATTTCGTAAATATACTGGTTTATTAATTTCTTTATTGCGGGATCTCTTTCTAATTCAGATGCAAAAAGTATAAATTTTTTATTTTGATCTTCAGTGATTATGGGAATATTTAGCTTTTCAATGGTAAATTTTGACCACTGTGAAGTGCCGACCCCTGTCGTAGTTCCAATTTTAGAAAACAAATATTCACATAACGGGGAGTTTAAAAAACAAAACAAATACTCAAGCTGGTCACCACTCATTAAGTAACATTTGTTGTTTACAAAAAAATGATCTTGATTATCCAGCGCAAAATTAGACCTATCTGAGATCTCCCCCCACACGATTTTTTGTTTATAAAAATCCTCC
>NZ_FONS01000015.1:43692-72356 GCF_900112985.1 Pedobacter antarcticus | reverse complement strand
CCTTGAGCTGATATTGTATACGATAACGGCTTCCTTTATACTCATCCCCCCATGGATAGCTCGAACAATCGATCGTTTTTCTGCAGTACTGTGAAGCTTGCGTTTATGCAAAATTGAACTGTACTTGTCCAACCACATCCCAAGGGTTTCTCCGGTCATTTTATAAGTCTTTATCAGATCCCTCCGGGGCGTCCCTTCTTCGGCCAGCTTAACAACATGAGCGATCAATCGCTTGTCAAACTTCTGATTTTTACTCGTTCTTTCTGAGTAGAACAACTCTTCTTCTCTTTCCATACACTGTTTTATAGTGTATAGCTTTTTCAGGAATGGACAATACACTGGAATAAAGGGATTAAGGGAATCTTTGGTTATAAAGACCTTATTGAAAATACCACCAGCAGTGAATGGTGGGCAAATCAGATTCATCCTGAAGACCGGGAGCGTGTTACACATAACATGAAACAGCATATTATAAACCGGATTGCGAGGTGGAAGGAAGAATATAGATTTTGCTGTTCGGACGGGTCATATAAATTTGTACTTGACCGTGGTTTTATGGTCTTCGACGGCCAGGGAGCATCTGTCCGGATGATTTGTAGTATGCAAGACATCTCCCAGCGTAAACAGGAAGAAGAGTGGTCAAGGTTGCTTGAATCAGTTGTAATTAATGCTACAGATGCCGTTTTAATCTGTACCGGCAATGTAGAGGGCAGTGGTCAGGCCATTATTTATGTCAACGAAGCATTTACCCGTATGTCGGGGTATCATAAAAATGAACTGTTAGGTGCCTCTCCAAGAATATCACAAGGGCCGGAAACAGACAGGGATGAAATTAGAAAACTCAGTGCGGCGATAGCGAATAAGATACCCTGTGAGATCGAGGTAATCAACTATACCAAGCAGGGGAAGGAATATTGGGTTAGCCAGAGTAATGCACCCATCGCCGACGAAAGCGGCAAGGTGACACACTGGATATCTATACAACGGGATATCACCCAGAATAAAATGCACCTGAGAGAAATCGAGGAGCAGAATAAGAAATTTAAGGAAATTGCCTGGATACAATCTCATCTGGTGCGGGCGCCACTTGCCAGGGTCATGGGACTAGTCGATTTGCTTAAGAATTTCGAACCCGGCGATGATAAAGAAGAATTGTTGTTGCATCTGGAAAACTCAGCGAAAGAACTGGATGCTATTATTATAAATATAGCCGATAAGACCCCATCGCACGACAGCTGAATTAACCAATTAGTTAAAAGTTAGCGAAAACTTTTTGATCAATCTGGCATTTATTAATTAACTCCATCTTTTCCAGTGTGTATTCCTGCGCCTTTCCATAATTTTTTAAATCCGAATAAACTTTGATCAGGAGGTTATAAATCATAATAGGGTTTAAAGCAATGTCATTACGTCTAAACATAGCAAGTCCATCTGCAGAATAGCTTAACACACGCACGTAATCTTTTTTAGAGTATGCCTGCTGTGCCTTCAACATTGATATAATAGCTTCCTGATATCTGCTTAAACGCATGTCTTTTTTCTGCAGATACTCCTCAATAAGAGTTTCACCCTGTCTGATATATTTAACAGACTTTGACTGTGCAAGAAACAACCCGTAAAGGAATATCAAATAATTGCTGAAAACAGTTTTACCTCTGTTGTCCTCAGCGTGTATCTTTAATATTTCCTGTAACATATCTGCACCAGATTCAGGATCACCTGTAAGCAGGTTGATAAATAGCAGATAGACATAACCGATACACACCTTTGTATTCATTATCTGGCCTTTTTCGATATTAAACGGGTTTTTTCCCTTTTTCAGATCTGCTATTTGTTGCAGCAGAGTCGGATCTTTAACAGGTGTACCATTCAGAATAGCAAGAATAACCTGTAATGAGCGTGCAGGATGAAACATCCAAGTTGAATCCTCATAATTACTTAATATTTCGATATTGTTCTTGATGGACACTTTATCAAGACGGCAAAAATCGATAATCCCCAAAATAGCGTAATACGTAATCAGGTGGTCCTGGTTTTTAGTGATGCTAATGAACGCAAGAATAGACTCTCTATAGCAGGAGTCAATGAAGTCAAAATTATTGAGCTTGGAGATCACATAGTCATGGAATTTCTGCTTTTCCAGTGTTTCCAGCAAAGCAGAATCAGATTTTGACCTGTATTTAATTTCTTCAGCTACAAAAAGTAGCAGATAATTCAGTTCAAAACTCACCAAGTCTATTTCAAGCAATTGACGCAACCCGTTGAAATTGTTGGTGATAATCAGAAATCTGGCAGTCCATTGCAAAAGCTGGAACCTGACGTTGCTTCCTTCGTATTCCTTATTGATGAAATTGAAAAACCCGCTGTTGGTTTGAAGATTGAATTTTTCCAGAATCTCAACAAATAAAAAATATTCAAATGTATGTGGGTGAAGAAAGCGCACATACTCCTTAGGGTGGGATTCATCTGCACTTTTCTCCTCCATTAAAATACCATCTGCAATGAGTTCCATATAAGCGTTACGGAACGACGATAATTCACTGAATAACTTATCTTTCTCAACGGATTTAGCGTTCTTTCCGTAATTGGTTAGTTTAATGATTTTTTTCAGGAAGAGAATCTTTTCAGTATAATAGTTTGAATGATAAATTTTTTCTTTAATAAAGCGCGATACCAGTTCGAAAAATGTGATGTTTGAGTAATAGCTGAAATCAGGATTTTCCTCTTTCAGCTGATAATACAATTGAATCTGGAAGGGATATTTAAGTTGGGCTTTCAGTGCGGGGCTAATTAAAACTGTTTGTTGCTCGTTCAGTTTAGAAACGATTGCGTCAACTTCTTTTTCTGAGAATGCAGGTACATTATTCATCTCATTCGCGTTGTAATGTTGCCCGGGAAACCAATGGTCCATTAGAAAGGAAGAATGCCGGATCCTGTCGTAAAAGCGAGTCCAGGTAGTGGACCGCATGCTTAATATCAGCTTGATATTCTTATAATCTTCGAGGGCGCAAATCAGGTTGATCAGGTTATCAAATATGCCGAACAGATCTTCCTTGAGCACGGGCATATCCGAAAAACCATCAATAATGAGAACAAATTTACTGTTATTAATCTCGTGGGTTTTATTTATGTAGTCGAGTATATTTTGTTTGTCGTTCAGCTGTAAATGAACTTGCAGCAGTTCATCTATATGAAGTCTTGCCAGCTCTTTACTGAAGAAATTATAGGCCTTTAAAAATAAAACTGTCGATTCTTTATAAGGAGCTTTTTCTGCATAAAACATCTCTTCAGCCAGGTGACTTAATGAGATTGTTTTGCCATATCCAGGCTGTGAAACCAAGCTGGTGAAAATGGTTTCGTTCTGATAGAATCTTTCAAAATCTTTTACAGCGTAGTCTCTGCTGATTGTATATTGATATGGAATTCCTGACCTGTTTTTTATGGTCTTTAATGTAAACTGAGTTATTTTACTTGCTTTCTCTCTCAAACTTTTAAATTCTATAGCACATTTTTCAGCTTCCGGAATAATGAATTCGGTTACCTTAGCCATATCTACAAAATCCGCGAGGGTGGTGAGGGTGAAATTTGAGAATTTATGTTTGACGACTGCAAATCCGAATAGTCTTTTAATAGTAGTCTCACTTACATTTTTGTTGAGCTCTCTACTAATTTCTATTGAGATCCTTTTACAATCCGCGGGCGTGACATACCGTATTCCGCATTTGGAGAGAATTAAGCCTTTTAGCTCATTGAGTTGTTGACCGTATTCCATACAAGAGTGATAATTTTTGATATTTATTCTTTAGCCATTAGATAATAAATGGCGTATTATGGAAACCAATATACACATATGTGTTTAAAATGAACAAGAGGTATTTAATATTTATCCGTCATTCTATAAGAACATCTACTAATTTATACTTAATAGGTTAATTATTTAACTATGAGCGCTATATTATATGTTTCCGAATGAATAATGAATGAAATGAACAAATTTAACTCTTAGTTTCCTTATGTTTAATGAACAAAAGGAACATGAAGAATACAGTTCCTTAACCTTTAGAATATATTAAGCCTGGGAACGTGATTTATCTTTTTTTTACTGCTGAAGCAAAAGCAATTTTCTCCTATACGTTTAAAGAAAATGAAAAAGCTAATTTTGCCTGATAAATTAAAATTATGAAGCATACTGCCGACCAGATCGAATCAATAGCCCTCACACTGTTACCCGGATTTATACCAAAAGATCAGAAAGAAACTACGCTGTCCTTTCATTTCACCCTGCCTCCAAATTCCAGTTTTAAAGTTTTTTTTGAGCGCGATGTTAAGCTTAACTGGCAATTTATCCGTTACCAGGAAGTATCGGATAAGATGTAAAGCAAAAATTGCCCATAATGTGGAAAATGATGCATATCGTCTATGAACCAAATAATTGCTATAATGTTTTGAAAATAGCCTATCGAAAATATTACAGTTCTTAGACGATAATAGACGGTGTTATGTAATATTTTTAAGACAATGTTTTTATTAGGGTATAATAATTGCACAAGTATTGAAATTTACTATGAATTACACCATAAACTCTAATCTTTCTGCAGGTTATGCCGGGGGGTATCGGATTCAATCTAATCTGAACAATAAATTTTTTGAGAATTTAGCTGAGCGCGCTGCAGTTAAATTTGGAATGACTGCAGCGATCATTAATTTTGTTAATTCCGGAATAGAAAGAGGCCCCCAGGACCAAAAAGCATCTAATTCGTTTGTTATAGCACTCAGAGAAGATGCCTTTACATTAATGTCTGATGATGTACAAGCAGTTATCCGGCTAACCAACCCATTACTTGCTGCAGAGAGGGGAATCCGGTTTTACGCGACATCACCTGTTTATTCAGAAGAACGCCTGATCATAGGCATGCTGTGCCTGATCGATTATCAAACAAAGGATTTTACCAGTAAAGAACAATTCGAACTTGATGAAATTGCAGATGCTGTCGGTATAGAAATAAATGCTCTGAGAAGAAATAACTCTCCGGGCACTGCCATCGGCCAGCAGTAGGTATTACTAAGCGGGCAAACCTTCTCTTTTCAAGATGTACTGGAAAATCCCTTCAATTGGTTTTTGCAGGATATGCCCGATATGAAGATTATTTTTTGCTCCTATTTGACGCAGTATGTCCTGATAATACCAGGATATCGAGCCCACGAAATGGCAGGTTAATCTTTCATAGTCCTTGAAATCTTTGATATTCACATCTATAAACTCCTGAAATCCATTTTCCAGTATAGTATGAATAAATGGATGATTTTGGTTGTCTGCCATAAACCTGCTGAAAGTAGCCAGGTAAGTGTTGGGAAACGGACGCTGGTAGACAGCGGTAATGACTTCCTCTTTTTCAATAGGGTACATCTCTTTGAAGCGCAGACTAAGCTCCTTTGGCATCTGGCCATATAAATAGCTGGATAGCATTTTTCTACCGAAATAAGTTCCGGAACCTTCATCTCCCAAAAGGTAGCCTAATCCATGATTGCCGTCCCGGGTGGCTGCGCCGTCATAGTAAGAAACATTAGATCCTGTTCCAAGGATACAGACCAGACCTTCCTCGTCTCCACATGTTGCATAAGCTGAACCAATCAGATCATTCTCCACGCAAATGAAAGCGCTGGTAAAGAACGATGATAGTCCATTCGATACGACCTCGTGCTTGTCAGGAGAAGAGCACCCAGAGCCATAAAAATAAATTTCTCTGACCCGGTCTCTCAGATTTTCCAATTCTTTCACCTCTGACAGAATTTTGAAAATATCCTGTGCATTTAAAAAATATGGATTGATACCCTTGGTCTCAAAACTGATAATATTCCCCTGGTGATAACCTCTCCAGTCAGTTTTAGACGATCCGCTGTCAGCAACTAAAATCATGTCCTAAATTAAACATATTATTGAACATTTAAAGTTCCGCTGATTTCTTTCAGGCTGATTTCTGTAAGCTTGGCCTGGTATCTTGCGTCCAGATACCTGGTAATCGCATTGATTGAATTACGCTGAGCTTCACGGAGCTCAAGCGGCGTGATACTGCCGAGCCTGTATTTTTCGAAAGTAATATCCAGATTTTGTCTGGCTAGTTCTGTGTTGCCGGTTTCCACTTTGAGCAGGTCCAGGTTAGTTCTGTAGTTCTCAAAGCTGGACAGTAACATTGAATTTACCGTCTGGCGGGTCTGTGCGAGTGTAAGAGCTGCTGTTTGAATCTCTACTTTCGCATTACGCTCGTTTTGCCGCTGCAGGAAGCCGTTAAAGATGTTCAGGTTAGCTGTAACACCATATGTCATTCCATTAGCTCTGAACTTCTGATTAAAGCCCGTAGGACTAGTGCTGTTGGAAAATTCGTATCCGCCGTTCAAAGCAACTACCGGATAGCGCTGGCCTTTAACAACTTTTAGATTTAGTGCAGCGATTTTATTGCTGACCATTGCGCTCTGGAGATTAGGATTGAGTTCCTGGGTCATCCTGTCCAGCTCTGCATATTTGAGTCCTTCATCTATATCGAGATTATTTCCAACTACAAAAGGGGTTTTCAGGTCCCTGGCCATAATCTCATTCAAAGTTATTTTAGACGTTCTCAGGATATTGATCTGCTGCAGATAGGTTGTTGTGTCTGTATTGTAATCTACCTGTGCAGTTAATACATCCAGTTTTGAACCACGTCCGATTTTTAGTTTGTTGCTCGCAATCGTAACTCTCAGCCTGGAGATATCCAGCGCAGTGTCTGTAGCGACAACAAGTTTTTGCTGCCTCACAATAGCATAGTAGGCAGACACGACGTCTGATATCGTACTTAAGATAGTCGCCTTTGCATTAATCTCTCCCTGTTGCTGCAGTGCTTTCAGCCGGTCATGATTGGCAAACATTTGTAAGCCATCGAAAATTGTCCATCCCAGACCCACACCATAGTTCATATTAGTACTTCTGGCACCATCAACTTTTCTTTCTGGTCCGGTGGCGGGTGTTTGCACAGAATTCTGCCTGCCACCTCCTTTACTGAAGTTTCCGGTTAGATTGGGTAACATTCCGGCATTACCTACATTATTATTGTTTTTGGCGATCTCCACCTGATTTTGTACCAGACGGATATCATAGTTGTTTTGCAGTGCGATCGTAATCGCGTCCCGCAGACTCAGGGTATCCTGGGCATAAGATTGCTGAAAGCCGAAAACAGCCATAACCAGCAGAATCTGAAATATTTTTTTGCTCATCTTGCTCATATTAAACTGAAGATTTTTCATCCTCTTCCAGGGCTGCCTTTAAAGAGCGCTCCAGCTCTGTGTTCTGTTTGTGTTCTTTAGACCAGTAAGAATAGATCGAAGGAATTACAAATAAGGTAAGTACCAGGGAGAAAGTAGTTCCACCGACAATTACAATACCCATACCCATTCTGCTTTTCGCAGCTGCACCAAGGGCGAGGGCAATTGGTAAGGCACCGATTGCAATAGCAAGACTGGTCATTAGAATAGGCCGTAACCTGGAAACTGAAGCTTCTCTGATTGCTTCCTGCACATTTTTTCCTTCTTCTTTAAGCTGATTGGCAAATTCCACGATCAGAATACCATTTTTGGTAACCAGACCAATCAGCATGATTGTTCCGATCTGACTGAAGATGTTCCAGCTCTGGCCAAATAACCATAGCGACAGAAATGCACCAGCGACAGCCATAGGAACGGTAAGAATAATAATAATTGGATCTTTAAAGCTCTCAAATTGAGCAGATAAAATCAGATAAACCAATAATAAAGCTAATCCGAAAGCGAACATCGTATTCGAAGAACTTTCCTTGAAATCCCTTGATTCACCACCTAAATCGGTCGAGAATGTTTCATCCAGAACTTTGTCACGGATTCTGTCCATGGCTTCAATACCATCTCCTATACTTTTACCGGGTGCAAGACCTGCCGATACCGTAGCTGCTATGAAACGGTTATTTCGGTAGAGCTGTGGTGGGCTGCTCTCTTCATTAGAAGAGACAAGGTTGTCAATCTGAATGAGCTCGCCTTTATCACTTCTCACGTAGACAGAGCTTAGGTCAAGCGGGTCTTTACGGTTTCCGCGGTCAAACTGTCCGATTACCTGATACTGTTTGCCGTTCATAAAGAAATAAGAGAAACGCTGCCCGCTTAGTCCGAGTTGTAAAGTTTGTGCGATATCTGTTACCGAAACGCCGAGGTTCCTTGCTTTATCACGATCAATAGTCAGGTTGATTTCAGGTTTATTGAATTTCAGATTCACATCGGATACTGTAAAAGTAGGATCCTTGCTTACTTCCTCCATAAACTGAGGTACTTTGTCTCGCAGTTTGTCAAAATTTTGTGCCTGAATTATGTAACTGATCGGCAGACCGCCACGGCGCCCAACAGAAATCGTTGGCTGCTGCGTAACCAGTACTTTACCTTCTGTATATTTTTTGGTGATACGGGTAAGCTGTGCAGCAATTTCTTCCTGCGAACGGTCCCTGTCCCCCGGATCTGTCAGACCCATTCTCACAAACCCACTGTTGGTCGCACCCGATCCGCCGAAACCAGGAGAAGTAATGGTAATTAATACTTTTTTCTCCGGAACAGAATCCTCTACCATTTTAGCGATCTTCATGATAAATTCATCTGTATAATCGTAAGATGAACCTTCAGGAGTCGTAATATTCATATTGATAGCACTTCGGTCATCATAAGGAGCCGTTTCTTTAGGCAGCACTTTCCAGAACAATACAATCAGTCCGACACAGGCAACCAGAATAGGAATGGCAAGCCACTTCTTACGCAGGAACTTCTCCAGGTTTAATGCATAATTATCATTCAATGCAACAAAATAAGGCTCAGTCCAGTTATAAAAACGTGATTTTACGTGGCCCGTACTTTTCATCAGGTAAGCATTCAGCATCGGTGTAAGCGTGAGCGAAACGAATGCTGAAATCAGTACTGCGGCCCCGATGACTATTCCGAATTCCCGAAAAAGCCGCCCGACAAATCCCTGCAGGAAAATAACCGGAAGAAATACAGCGGCAAGCGTTACTGAAATTGAAATAACGGCAAAAAAGATTTCGTTTGCACCCTTAATCGCTGCCTCGAAAGGTGAATAGCCCTCTTCGACCTTTTTAAAGATATTTTCCGTAACCACAATCCCGTCATCCACCACCAGGCCTGTTGCCAGTACAATCGCCAGTAAACTCAATACGTTGATCGAGAAACCGAAAATATACATGATAAAAAAGGTGAATACCAGAGAGACCGGTATATCGATCAAAGGCCGGAATGCAATTGCCCAGTCCCTGAAGAAAAGGTAAATAATTAAGATTACCAGTACCAGGGAAAGTAAGATTGTTTCGGCAACTTCTGTTACCGAACTTTTAATAAACCGGGTATTGTCCAGAGAGATATTCAATGTGATATCTTTTGGACTTTCTTCCTTTAACTGTTCGTAACGTTTTTCGAACTCTTTGGAGATATCCAGATAGTTAGCTCCCGGCTGTGGAATCAGGGCTACAGCAACCATTGGTTTTCCAGATTCTCTCAGGATGGTTTCCTCATTTTCCGGGCCTAATTCTGCGTATCCTACGTCTTTTAATTTAATGACGTTATTCAGGTCATTTTTAAGGATAAGATTGTTGAACTCACTTTCGTTAGTCAGTTTTCCTAAAGTTTTAACCGTTAGCTCCGTATTGGCACCCGTAATTTTTCCTGATGGAAGCTCCACGTTTTCTTTATCCAGTGCAGCAACAATATCCTGGGAAGTTAAACCATAGGCCGACAGTTTACCCGGATCGATCCGGATACGCATAGCATATTTCTTTTGTCCCTGGATCTGTACGCCGCTGACTCCGGGAATTGTCTGAATTCTTTCGGCGATGACGTTTTCGGCATAATCACTTAATTCAAGTTGATTACGCTGATCACTCTGGATGGTCATGGTAATAATCGCATCGGAGTTCGCATCTGCCTTGCTTACTACAGGATTACCGTCAATATCTTTTGGAAGTGAGCGGCTCGCCTGGGATACCTTATCCCTAACGTCATTAGCTGCCTCTTCTATGTTTTTATCAAGATTGAATTCGACTGTAATGTTACTTGTTCCCTGGTTACTGGACGAAGAAATATTCCGGATCCCATCGATACCGTTGATCGCCTTTTCCAGGGGTTCGGTGATCTGCGATTCAATAATATCTGAATTTGCTCCCGGATAAGAAGTTCTTACCGATACAACCGTTGGGTCGATATTGGGGTACTCCCTTACGCCAAGGAAATTGTAACCGATAACCCCGAAAAGCAGGATCATCAGGTTCATTACAATGGCCAGAACCGGCCGTTTTATACTTGTGGTTGAAATACTCATTTGTCAGGTGCTATTTTTGTTTAACCAGTGTAACATGAACAGCTGCATCATCTTTCAAGGATAATGCTCCGGAGGTTAGCACGGTATCACCTACGCTTAAGCCTGAAGTTATCAGGATATTCTGGTCCGTCCGTGTTCCGGAATGTACCTCTACCTGTTTTGCTTTACCATTTTTAGTTATAAAAACTGTTTTACCTTTCAGTACCGGGATAATAGCCTGGTTAGGTATCATAATCGCGTCTTCAATCTTATCCAATGTAAGTGATATTTTCGCAAAAGACCCCGGACGTAATTCCTGATGTGCATTCTGGGCTAAAGCCTTGATCTGAAGAGTTCTCGTTTGTGAGTTGATGCCCGGTTCAATGGCAAATACTTTTCCAGTATACATATGGTTTGAACCATCGGTACGGAAAGTAACGGTTGCGCCGTTTTTAATTTGCGCCATATATTTTTCAGGAACCGAAAAGTTGATTTTAACAGGGTTGGTATTCAGTAAATTTGCGATGATGGTGGTCGGAGTAATATATTCCCCCTGTGAGATTGATCTTAAGCCTATTTTTCCGCTGAAAGGTGCAAGGATACTGGTTTTTGCCAGCTGCGCTCGAATCAGTTGTGCTTGTGCCTGCAGAGATTTCAGATCTGCGAGAGCGGTATCATATTCCTCCTGGCTAATTGCCCCTTTATCCAGCAATTGTCTGGCGCGACCTTCATTAGTTGCAGACAGGTTTTGTTTAGTTAGTGATTCCTGCAACTGGGCCTGTATATCTCTGTCATTAATTTTAACGAGTAAAGAACCCTTCGTAACCTGACCACCTTCAGTAAAATAAATTCCGGTTACCAGACCTGAAACTTCTGACTGCAATGCGACCGCTTCGTTCGCTTCTATTGTTCCTGTCACCTCCAGATTATCGGCAAAAGGAGCAGGCTGAACAACGACACCCGTTACATTCAGGGCAGGGGCTTTACCACCGGATGCACCACCTCCATTAGAAGACGCACCTATTTTTTGATTAGCGGAAATCCGGTAATAGATGAGATAAGCGACACCAGCAACAAGCAGCGTATAAATAAGATATTTAAGTTTCATAATTGATTTTACGGAAGTATGAGAAAACAAAAATATTCAAATAAGTTCTCCTCCGGAGCTTGTATTAAGTATGTTACAGCTTATTATTTATTTTAAATGGCCGGCATTAGCATATGTTTTAAATTTGCCGCAAAAGAATCAAATATGTTGTTGAGAAAATTGACTTTGGGAATGATGATGATCCTTTCCCCTTTTTTTGCTGCAAAAGCGCAGTTAAAAATTAATTACGAACTGAGCTTTAAGGAGCCGCAAGCACATTATGCGGAAGTACAAATGGAACTTTCGGGTTTGAGTAAAGAGTTTGTAGATGTGAAGATGCCAGCATGGGCGCCGGGTTCTTATCTGATCCGTGAGTTTGCGAAAAATGTAGAAGGTTTTAAGGCTAATGCTGCAGGCAAGGCACTTAAAGCAGAAAAAATTAATAAGAATACCTGGAGGGTATATACCTCGGGAGCGAAGAACCTTAAAGTTAATTACAGTGTTTATGCTTTTGAAATTTCTGTAAGAACCTCATTTGTAGATGATTCTCATGCATTCATTTCTCCAACCGGAATCTTTATGTATCCGGATGGAAGCCTGGCATCGTCGAGCACTGTGCAGGTTGTGCCTTTTCATACCTGGTCTAAAGTGTCTACAGGCCTGGAGCCGGTAGCAGGAAAGAAATTTACTTATACTGCCTCAGATTATGACGTACTGTTCGACAGCCCGATTGAAATTGGTAATCAGGATATTTTTGAATTTACGGCTGCCGGTGTAAAACATGAAGTTGCAATGTATGGCGGCGGAAATTATGATGCAGAGAAATTGAAGGTTGATATGGCTAAAATTGTGGAACAGGGCACAGCTATCTATGGTGAAAATCCAAATAAGCATTATACTTTCATCGTACATAACTTCCAGCGTGGCGGTGGCGGACTGGAGCACCTGAACTCGACCGTTCTGGGTGCAAGCAGAGATGCCTATACTACAGAAGCAGGTTATAAAGGCTTCTTAAACCTGGTTGCGCACGAATATTATCATTTATGGAATGTGAAACGTCTGCGTCCGGTAGCATTAGGTCCGTTTGATTACGAAAACGAAAATTACACAACTAACCTCTGGATTTCAGAGGGATTTACAGCTTACTATGAGAATAAGCTGATGCTCCGTTCTGGTTTGTGGACGAACCAGGAGTTTGTCTCTACACTGGCAGATGCAATCACTGCAGTTGTGAACACACCCGGTGCAAAAATTCAAAGTGCTTCAGAAGCCAGTTTCGATTCCTGGATCAAATTCTACAGACCGAATGAAAACTCCGCAAACACAACCGTTTCCTATTACAGCAAAGGGGAGTTAATCGGCTTACTAATGGACATTGAGATTGCTCAGGCCACCAAAGGCGCGAAAAGCCTTGACGACGTAATGAAGGCTATGTACGAGAAAGTTAAAGCTGAAGGTAAAGGATACACTGACGCTGAATTTAAGGCTATGGCTGAAAAGATCAGCGGCATTAGCCTGACAGATTTCTACAGCAAATATATTTACGGTACAGCACCAATCGAATATCAGAAGTACCTGGCTTATGCAGGCATCACAATTAAAGATGAAAATGCAGGAAAACAAATTCCATACCTTGGCATCTCCAACAGAATCATAGAAGGTAGGAACTTTATTAGCTCAGTATCCAGAAACTCTGCTGCCTGGACCGATGGCCTGAATGTCAATGATGAAGTCATCAGCATTGATGGCTTGCCCGCAGAAAGAAATATTAATCAGATGATTGTCCAGAACAAAAAAGTTGGAGACATCATCCAAATTAAAGTACTTCGTGACGGCCTGGAAAAAGACTTTAGCATTAAACTGAAATCCAGCCCTAACGTTAAATTGAGTGCAGAACTCAATCCAAAAGCTACAGCAGCCCAAAAAGCTGTCTGGAAACGTTGGACAGGTGTATAAAACCCTGATCTCAAAAAACACTAAAAATCAAGCAAAACGCCGGCCCCATAAAACAGGCCGGCGTTTTGCTTTAATAGAATTTAGTTTATAACTACGCTCCTGCGGGTTCCATAGCACCAACACTAAGACCATATTCTAGCATGCTACGAATAAAGACAGGTCAAATTGTTTCTTTTTCTCAATACTACACAATAAATTTCGGGCTAACGATGGGCTAAGGATAGGTTAACTATAGTGAAAAATTGCGGTAACTAAGAACAAGACCCGAACAAGACCCGAGCAAGACTCACACTTCAGTAAAAAACCATCACCCGACCCTTAACTAATCCTTGTTTTACTAAACTCAGCACTCCAAATCCCTAAATGTGTGCCCTTATGAGTAAACTTATCTACCTTCGGGTCGACCTCGGGTGAACCTCAGGTCGGCTTCAGCAGATCTCCCGGTTCCCGTCAAACAACACCAGAAACAAACCAAATCAAGACCAAAACATAACACAATCTCCTCGGGTTCTAATGCAGTCTCACCTGATATTCTTAGTCAAAATCCCATAGTGAGCCCAATGTAATCCACCATCCTGTGTGTTCACTGTGGGTACGTATGGGCTTCTTGTAGGTGTGTTGTGGGGTTCAGTCGAACAAGATTAAAAGAAAAGTCAAACGAGACCCGCACAAGATATGACCAGAACCTTGAGCTTATCACGTCAGCCCCCCCCAAAAAAAACAAAAACTCTTTACACCATTCTTCCTATCAGTCTTCCCATCTATCACCTGCATAAAATACTTCCTTTTCAATCTCCCGGATAGAAACATGTCGCCATTATTTTACTTCTAAGTCTGAACTCGTAAAATTGCCACCCAACCATGGTGTACACGCCTAAAAAATCATGAAAACCTTACAGGCGAAGGCATCAGCTGCGGCGAAGCAAGCAGGTGCCGGCCGAGCTGTTAAGGTTCATGATTTTTTAAAAGAAAAACCGTTGCGCAATCTAAAATTGTTGAGACTTATCGAAAATAATTTAAACATTCTGCGTTTTATTGGGTTTTAAACTTCTACCCTAATTCCGCGAACCCCGGAATTTCATAAGAGCCTAAGAAAATAAATGTCAGAATTCCAGATCGACCTCAGCAATTGCGATAAAGAACCTATACACATTCCGGGAGCGATACAGAGCCATGGCTTTTTGCTTGTGATTGATCAGCAGATGAAGATCAGGTTTCAGAGTGAGGGGCTTAATAACTTCATTCCAGACGTAAATCCTAATTTATTGGACCAGTTTATTGAGGTTTTAGAACCGAAACTAGGGTTGGAACCGGGGTTTATTGCTCAGCTCATAAAAATCGGGAAGCAGAACAACTTCGAAAATATAAACCCTTATACCGTCAATTTAGGTGATGGGCATTACTATCTGATTATTTCTATTTCCGCAGACTATTATATGCTGGAGTTTGAACCAGTTGCTGCTGACAGTGAGCCAAATCTGCAAAATATGGTTGGTAGTTCGGTGTCAGAGATGCTTGCAGATAAAAATTTGAAGGTTTTGCTCGATAATAGCGCAAAACAAGTTAAAAAGATCATCAACTATGACCGGGTGATGATTTACCGGTTTGCAAGTGACGGACATGGTGAAGTTGTGGCGGAAGCAAAAAATGAAGATCTGGACCCTTGGGTCGGTTTGCATTATCCGGCAGCTGATATTCCAAAACAGGCACGTGAGTTATATAAATTGAATTTAACCCGGCTTATTGCCGATGTGGATGCCGTCCCATTTAAAATTACGGCAGATTCTGCTAAGAGGCCTCCGCTAGACCTAACGTATTCTCAATTGAGGGCAGTGTCACCAATCCATATTCAGTATCTCAAAAATATGGGTGTAGCTTCTAGTTTTAGTATTTCACTGATCTATAAAGGAGAATTATGGGGATTGATTGCCTGCCATAATTATACGACTAAATTTATTAGTTATAAATCCAGGACTTATGCACAGCTAATCGGCCAGATTCTTTCCTCAGCCCTGGAATTCAGGCAGGATGAAGAAAACGAGTTTATCAATAAAAGTTTTAGTACAAGCCTTGAAAAAATAACCAAGCTTTTACAGGAAAACGAATTCGTGGAAGATGCACTTACGCAGGGGCGCACAATGATTCTTAGTCTTACACATGCCGAAGGCGTTGTCGTTAATTATAATCAGAAACAAACTAAAATAGGGCGGTTACCGACAGATGATCAGCTTCGAAGACTATTAGAATGGGCGAAAGACACAATTATCGATTCTATATACTATACGGATAACTTAAGTGCGGTTTATCCTCCCGCAGCTGATTTTATTGACGTCGGCAGTGGTATATTGATATGTACTCTTTCCAGAGAGCTCAGGGAATTTATGATTTGGTTTAAACCCGAAAAATTGCAGATGGTCAAATGGGCTGGCGATCCACAGAAGCCTGTTGAGTTTGATCCTAAAGGTCTGAGTGTAATTTCACCCAGAAATTCATTTGCAGTCTGGACGCAGGAAGTAACCGGCAAATCGGAAAGCTGGATGCAGGAAGAAATCAATTCGGTGATCAAACTGCGGGATGAGATTATCTACGTGGTAAATCAGAAGGCTGGCGCATTGAGATTACTGAATGAAAGGCTCAAAGATGCTTATGCAGAACTGGATACTTTCTCCTATACAATTTCGCACGATCTTAAAAATCCGCTGGCCGTTATTAAGAGTTATACGCAGTTGGCCAAAAAAGATAAAAATATTAGTCCTCTGACTCAAAATTTTTTGTCGCGGGTGGAAGATAAAGCTAACCGGATGACTGACATGATCAGTGAAATTCTTGAATATTCGCGTATAGGAAGAATAGAACTTGAGTTTCAACCGGTATATACCGGGCAATTGATAGATGATCTTATCAAAGACCTGACATTTGTTTATAAAGATCTTGATCTTGAATTTATTGTTGGCGATACTCCGGAGATATCAGGCGATCCGACGATGCTCTCCCAGGTATTTGCAAATCTGATCAGTAATGCGGTAAAGTATAGTCAGCATGCCAAACCGGCCCAGGTTCGCATCTCAGGGACATCTAATGCTAAAGAAACTACTTATGCTATTTCCGATAACGGAATGGGGATTGCTGCGCATGATATTCCGAAAATATTTGAGCTGTTTAACCGGCTCGATAGCGCTAAAGATATTGAAGGTTCTGGGGTAGGCCTGGCGATTGTAAGCCGAATTATTGCTAAACATAACGGACGTATTACCGTGGAAAGTGAGCTCGGCAAGGGATCAACTTTTACTATAGTATTTGCAAATGCTGAAACTGCAGCTGACCCGGAAATTATTATTGGCGATGTGTAAGGGGTTGGTTGCTGAAAGGGCAAAAAAAAGATAAAAACTATAGCAGTCTCGGCTCGCACCTGCTTGCTTCGCGCGCAGCTGATGCCTTCGTCTGTAAGTTTTCATCTTTTTTTTGCTCTGGGGTTTAATTTATGTCCGGTTGTGAGTTGAGGGCAAGTTTATCGATTGATGTTCAGTTGATTGTTTTCTGCAGAATTAACCTTGTGAAAAAATATCATTCCTGAATATTACGCTGTGATTGATAGTTTTTCGATACGTGATATAATTTTTTTTTTCTGGTGGTGTTCGTGGTGTTAGGGCAGGGGATCTTTAATCATCTGATCTTGATCTTCCTGCTAAAGTGGTTCTTCCACACTTTTGGTAGTCAGCATGATATTTTCTAATTTCATTTAGCCTGTTTAAGTTATCCGTTAAAAGAGCTTCAAATTAGATGGTAAGTAAATTAAATTCCGGGGCTGCAAACGCAACGTTAAATTTTAATTAACATCCACCGTAGGATAATTCTTAAATTTTCTTCTGATATTCTCTTCTAAATTAGAAAACAGGTCGTTTGTATTCTGTGGATTAAATGACGATAAACAGGCCTCTATACAATGAAAAAAATAGCTAAAGCGCAATTAAGGGATTATTTTATTTTGACAGCGAGGATATGGTTGGCCTTAATATTATGGGCTTTATACTCCGTTTACGATAAGGATTCCGTTTTATATACTATTAACTTTTTTGATTCTATGGCATTATAAAGACAAAGTTTTACCCGCGATTCAAAATTTTATTAGTGGCACAACAACGAATAGCAGGCGGAATTCCTATTGCCTTGGTTAACCTAATCAAGCAGCTAATTAAATAACATTTATCTGCACTGCATTCCGGCTTTTAGTTATCACAGTTTGAGTTTATAGGTCTGATCATATTTGTCTATCTGATCCCTGGGCGAAAAAAAAGATGAAAACTTACAGACGAAGGCATCAGCTGCGCGCGCAGCAAGCAGGTGCCAGCCGAGACTGCTATAGTTTTTATCTTTTTTTTCGGAAGGTTAAAGAGTAAGATCTCCTTATTTCAATTGGTTTATCTTTTTTAAGTTAGTCATGGCAATCAGGGTCAGCATACTGGTAATTACCAGAAGCGATAGCAACCTATGCCAGCCATAGACTTTCACCGCTTCAAAATTTTTAAGTCCGATGGAATTAATATTCGTCGAACTGATATCCTGATTTTGAAAGATTGCAGGGTAAAAATGTAGCCTGATCTGTTCATGATATTGTCTTACGGCCAGTTGAAATCCCAGATGCGTAGTTAAGTCTGAACCAGCCAGTTCGTTGATACCCAGCTGCACCTGAATAGCGGGGAAGAATAAAGCCGCAATATTTGTGAAATACTGCCTTTCGGCTAGTTTCTTTTGAACTGCAGCCCGGCTTTCCAGCGCCTGGTCATCACCCATTTGCTGCATTCCATAGTACCAGTACCAGCTGAAGGTGAGGTCCTTTGGAAAGGGATATTTTTTTAGCTGGGGATAATGTTCGAAAAAAGGCTTCATGGTTACGTCTTTTGGCATATCCCATTTTTCATGGTAGCCCTCACGTTGATTTATGACATTTTGCAGTGCCTCCGGAACTGCATAACGCTGGGTAAGTATAAGGTTTAAGGATGCAGGAATAACAATACACATCAATACCCAAACCGCAACAAGTGCCGAAGCATTGAAGTTGGAATTTTTACCCAATGAGATGAAGAAGAACGATATGGCGAACCAAAAAAACAGGTAAATTGCAATGAAAGATAACACAGCAAAGAATGTTTGATCTACGGGTAACTGGAGATAAAATATAGCTACAGCAAGCAGCAGGAATGCAACACCAAATATGGCTGCCATCCGCACCAGCAACTTCTGCCAGAGAACCTTGGTTACCTGGTTGGTCTGTGACTTTAACAGCGACCAGATACCGCTTTCCCTTTGTTCAGAAAGCAGATTATAAGTGAATGCTATAATAACTAGTGGAAATAAATAAATAAATACAAAGCTCAGGTCCATATTACCGAAAAGCATACTTACCGGATTGCTAATATCCGTATCGTAAAGCTGCCCTTCCAGCGCGAGCATAGTCACCGATATCAGGTAGGGATTAATGTCCCGCTGCCCGTTAGCAAATGCTGCCCAAGGTTCGGGAACACTGGCCACCGAAAATTTATTATGGAAGAAAACCAGACCGATGTCTTTCCCAAAATGGTCTATATTGTTAAGTGTATTTTTTGTTTGTAATTCTGCAGCCTTCTCTATAACCACTTTTTGATTGGCTATGAAACTTTTACCGAAATATAAACCAGAGAGACCTGTAATTATTAAAACCGCAATTCCTATCCAGGCAGAACTGCCTCTAAAGAAAAGTTTAAACTCTAAATGATAAGTGCTATTTTTCATAAATTATATCGTTTTAATCCATTTAGAAATGTACTGAAGCAATCCCACGGTAATTAAAAGCCAGAGGGATAGTGACGCCAATGGAAAAAACTGTTCAGTTGTCATATTGCCGACAGTATGGAAGTGGTAATTGAAATCAGGCTGTTCAGCCCAGTTAGATCTGCTGATAGACAATGGTTTGCCATTTTCTCCGGGAGAAATGTTACTTATTTTGTCAATCTGAAGTTTGTTCATCTTTTGCGCAAGCTGGTATCTGTACGCTTCTGCCTGATTCTGAAAATCTATGAACGTATTAAAATCAGATGCCGTTAGCGCCATTGAAAGCTGCTTCAATGATAAGTACGGGTTAAGCAATCCCATAAAACCGGTAATACTATTTTGTTTTTCGAAGATCTTGTTTAAATCTTTTTGATGCTTACTATAAATATCTGAGGTGATTTTTTCTCCTTCAGCCATTATATATCCGCCATAGTTGAAGGGAAGTTTCTTAACATCATCTACGCCATGAACTTTGAGTAAGGAATCTTTAATAGCCGCATAATGTGCGTCATTTGGGTCATGACTGTCACCTTGCCTGCTGATATCTGCAGCAATAGAGTCGGCAAACTCAATCTTCGATGGAGCCGGATAAATCCTGCTGCCAATAGCCTGGGTAATCCTAGGCATAATAACCATGAAAAATATCCAGCAGGCCAGTAATGTGGTTAAAGCACTTTTTGAGCTGAGTTGGAAGGCAGACACCAGCACAGTAATGGCTGATATAACAAAGAAGTAGACTGAATAACCAGCGATGAGAATCGCTAGCCGCAGGGAAGAATCTGTGCTGATATTCCAGTCGCTCAATGATGCCCAGAGGAAAATGGTTAACAAAATAAGCGGAATGAAAATGGATAAACAAACACCGATAATTCCCAGTGTTTTTCCCCAGAGAAGTTTTCTCCAACTTACATTCTGACAAAGCAAAATTTTGAGCGTTCCGGATTCCCGCTCTGCAGATATACTATTGTAGCCGAGAAAGAAAATTAATAAGGGTACTAAGAGTTGTAGAACCATAGCCACGCTAATTTCGCCAAATCGCAGCATGCCATTTGAAAATCCGGCTTCACTAAAGTTCACCGTATTTTGTTTATGTGCCTCCAGAAATACTGAAACACCTGCAAAGCTTTCAATTCCGAAATCGAAGAAACTCAGCTCATGTTTTTCCCGGAAGGCGAGATAACCGTAATGAGCCATCCTATGCGGATGCTTGTCTGGTTTCGCTAACCATTGGTCCCGTACCATTTGCTTGTAGTGTATGCGCTGATCGTTCTGCGACTTGAAATTCTGCCAGCCCACATAAGTTGCCAGGACTAGTGACAAACCCAATAAAAAAGTAAGCGCAAGCGCCGCTTTATTGCTGTAGGTGGCTTTATATGTTTGTTTGGCGATAGTAAGGATTATACTCGTCATTATATGCTGTAGGTTACGTTAAACATTACATTTCTTGGTGTGCCTGGAAAAAGACGCAGATAGTTTTGTGCACCGACCCAATAAGTTTTATTCAGCACGTTATTCATATTCATGGACAGCTGTACTTTCGAGGCTGCAGGAGAATAGTATATCGCGGCATCAATCACTGTATACGCCGGAAGTATGAAATCCCTGATATACAGCGGCAATTTGTCTCCGCTATATTGTATGCCGGCTCCGAAACCAATTCCTTTGAATTTTGCAGAATTCAGGTTATAACGTGTCCAGACACTAGCGCTATGTTGGGGTGTGTTTTGCACGCGGTCGCCGACAATCTCGGGGTTGAGGTCTTGTGTTACCCTGGCATCAACATAACTATAGCCGGCATTGAATTGCCAGTTGCGGTGGATAAATCCAGATGCTTCCAGTTCGACACCCCTGCTTCGTTGTGCTCCGCGTTCTATTAGCCGGTTTACATCTAAAGGATCATTTGCATTCATTAACAGATTTTTCTGGTTGATTTCAAAAACTGAGACGTTGACCATCAGTTTTCCGCTTAACCATTCAGATTTAGCACCAACTTCTTTCAGGTCGCTTTCCAGGGGTTTGAAATTTGACCCCGACGGGGGAGGAACGATAACCAGGCTAGATGTATTACCCTGCGGCTGGTAACCCTGGAGGTAGGTTCCATAGACATTGATTCTACTGTTTAATGCATAAGTAATTCCAAATCTGGGTAAGAGCTTCTGCTGGCTAATCCTTCTCTCTGTATTGAGTTTATAATTACTATAGTCTTCATACCATTCCTGTCTGAGGCCCACTGTTAAAGTAATTTTGCGGTATTTGATCTGATCCTGAAGATAAATGCCATTTACCAGGTAGAAAGCAGGTGCGATCTCTAACTTTGAGAAAGTATAATCACTCAGATTTTTGACCGTATAGGATGGATTTTCCAAATTGAAATGGGAGACATTCGGAACGGGAGCAGTAATGCCGTTGAATGTGCTGAACTGATACAGATCTTTTTTGTTCACATCATAACGTGCGGCTATACTTCCATCTTTAAGGCGATACCCCTGAGCTGTATTTATTCCCCCGCCTCTTAGTTTCTGGGTTGTGATGCGGTCATAGCCGGCAACAACCTGGTGAGACAAACCAAAAGTGCTGGATTGTAGTGTAAAATAGGTGCTCAGATTATCGGTAGTAAATTTTTGCTGGCGTTGGACAGCAATCATACCTGCCAGCGAATTAATTGGATTATTGTTTTCATCCACAGCAAAGGCATTATTCGTTCGGTGCTCCAGCAGATCTTCATTCCAGTTCTGCTTCATATAAGCGATATTAAAGGAGATGTTTTGATTAAAGCGATGTGCAAAATTTGCCATTAGCATCAGGTCCTGCGTATTGAATTTATCATTGACAGCTCCCATATTGAAACCGATCGGCGTACTATTTAAATTCTGGTGGCCCGGGGTTGCGCCAAAGATTGCCTGGCCACGATCGAGCCTTGAGTCACTGTTGTTCAAAACCATCTCCACATTCAAACTGGTACGGTCATCGGGAATATATGAAAAGGAGGGAGCAATGATATAACCTTTCCTGAACTGCAGATCCCTGAAGCTTTTACTGTTCTCATACCCGACATTCAGGCGATAAAGCAATGTTTTCTCTTCATTCATTGGGCCTGTAAAATCGAGTGCTGCTCGCATGGTACTGAAACTTCCTCCTGAGATGCTAATCTCTTTACGGTCGTGATTCAAAGGTTTTTTGGTGACAAGATTAATACTCCCCCCAGGATCGACACTGGAAAAGGTGGCACTTGCCGGTCCCTTTATCACTTCAATCCGCTCAAGATTACTGGTTAAAGGTTGGTTAAAATAGTTCTGGCGCGTACGCATCCCATTTATAATGGTGCCTTCTTCATTCTGGTTAATTCCCCGGATGGCAAATTGATTATAAAAACTGCTTTGAGATACTCCCGTTACATTTTTTACTGCATCTGCCAACACAGCTGCCTGCCTGTCGGCAATCAGCTCTTTTGAAATAGAGGAAATGGCCTGAGGTATGTCCTTATTTAAGGTGGCTGTTTTAGTAGCTGAAAAGGAATAATTTCCATAGTATTTTTTACCACTGGTACCGACAATTTCAACGGTTTGTAACTCGTCGTTTGCCATAGCAAGTATAATCGGGTCTAAGGTTAAATGATCTGAATCCTGAATAGGATAAACAATGGAATAGGGTTTATAACCTATTGCGCTAACATTGATATTATAACTGGCTGATTTAGGAAGTACGATCGCAAATAGGCCCGCTGTATCAGTTAAGGCGGTGAGCTGATTACTGCCGCTTCGGAATCTGATCGTAGCTTTTTCAACTGAATGACCTGTTGCACTGGTAACCTTTCCATCTACCTTTATTTGTGTGGATGCTGATATTTGAGCAGATGCTGAAAAACTATTCCCGATTAATATTAATAAACAAAATGCCCGGCCAAAATCGCGGATTTTATAGGTCTGATCCATCTTGCTTAAATAGTTTGTAAGTAGAGTTCCTGGAGGTCAGCTGCGGTAATGTCTGCGGCTTTGAGCGTATGGATTAACTCACCTTGTTTCATAATTCCTATATGGGTAGCTAGTGCTACCGCATTGAAAATATCATGTGTAGCCATTAATATCGAACGGCCGTCAGCTGCTAGTTTTTTGACCAGAATGGTGAATTCTGCAGTAGCTTTTGGATCAAGGCCACTGGTGGGCTCATCCATTAAAATGATTTGTGCATTTTTCGCCACTGCAATGGCTATTCCTACTTTCTGTCGCATCCCTTTACTAAAGCCACTGAGCTGCTGTTCATGTGCAGTCGATTGAAGCCCGCATTCTGACAAAAAGCTTATGAGTTGCAAATGGCTATACTCAAATCCGGCGAGCTTAGAGAAATAATTGAGGTTTTCAATGGCGGAGAGGTTTCCATAAAGCATCACTACTTCGGGGATATAAGCAATATATTGCCTGCGCCGCTCATCTGAAGCTGTAACTTCTTGATTGTTAATTAAAATTTTGCCATCCGTAGGCTCAATAAAGCCTAGAAAAAGATTTATGGTAGTGGTTTTTCCTGCTCCATTCTGGCCGAGCAGGCAATAAACCTCTCCAGGATTAACAGTTAAATTGAGTTGGTTAAGCGCTAAATAAGTGCCGTAGTTTTTGGATAACGATATCGCTTGAAGCATAAAAAAAAGGATAATATAAAAGCATCGCTTACCGCTGGCAGCAATACTTAAATACAGTGAAAAGAAGTATGGGAATAATAAGGCACGACCTTATCAGAAATTCACCTTAAATAGTGATTTAAGCCAGATTACTTGGCGGACCTTTATTCGCCGCGGCAAGTATATAGGCCGTGGGATGTGGTGGTAGATAACTAAAAACAGGCTTTGCCGTTTCCACGGGCGCTAGAACCGGGCTAACAACCGATGGCAAATTATAGAATTGTGATTGGTGTTTTATCACTTCGCAAAGCTTACAATTTACTTTGGCAGAATGAAGCTGTGTATCGCCTTGAGTTTTATCCAGTGCTGATTTGCAAGAACTGAATTGATCCTGACTGTTATGATGATGCAAGCCTTCTATAACCATCGCATTCACAAAAAGTCCCAGCAGCAGAAATGCCAGAAACTGAGACAGTTGTTTTCTATATGGATTAACTTGATTCTTCAATTGCAACAAAGATACTTTTAAAAATGGTTTTTTTAAAGGTTCCTGATCAATTGAACAAAAGTAGGGGGGCTTTAGGGCGAAAAAAAAGATAAAAACTGTAGCAGTCTCGGCTGGCACCTGCTTGCTTCGCGCGCAGCTGATGCCTTCGTCTGTAAGTTTTCATCTTTTTTATTCGCTCCCAGGTCTGTCAGTTCTGTCTGTTGGTTAGTAGGGGGGGACTTTAGGGCGAAAAAAAAGATAAAAACTGTAGCAGTCTCGGCTGGCACCTGCTTGCTTCGCGCGCAGCTGATGCCTTCGTCTGTAAGTTTTCATCTTTTTATTCGCTCCCAGGTCTGTCTGTTGGTTAGGAGGGGGGCGTTATTTTCGTTCCTGAATCATTTTTTTTGAAGATTCCAGGCTGGGATCTAATTGGGTTGAGTGTGTTCTCATCGTCAAAGCTAAATTTAAGGTCTATGAAATTATCGGTCTCAGGCTGTAAGATAATTGACTTTATCGCGTTAATGTTTGTAGAAGCCGGTAACGGATTACAATAATAATAATGAATTACAAAATCAGGTTAAAGGATGGCACTACACAAGTTATTCAGATCATCGCCACTACTTTTAAAAAATTGAAAGTATGGAAGCTTTCTTTTTCAGGCGGCAAAGAGATCATGTTATACAAAGTTGGTAACCAATGGCTGCAGCGTACGGAAGATTATTTGGAACAACAATATGTTATCTTGATAGGAGCCTATATAGACGGGCTGGATGCAAGATAATTCCATCTTAAATTGACTCCATGAAACTTACATTTTCCTAATGACCGGAAAGAGGTCTTTGTTCAGATAACCTATAAATGTTTTCTTGCAAATAACTGATTATTAAATATTTAAATAAAAGTCTAAAGCTGGATTAATAACAGCATATTTGGTAAACCCCAAACCAGACATGACCGACTTTAAGGTTGACCTCAGCAACTGCGCCAGTGAACCAATCCATATTCCAGGGCAAATACAGTCACATGGTTTTTTAATCGCACTTGATCGGCAATATAAGGTTAGCCATTGCAGTGATAACATCTACGAACTATTAAGGGAAACGTATGCAAAGTTGATCGGATCCCAGCTCCGGTATATAGAACAGCTGATCAGAGGAGATGACCAGCCAGGATTTATCAGAGACCTACTAAATATCGGAAAAATCAACAAAAGCTTTGAACAGATCAATCCTTTCAAGCTAGCTATTAACGGTGAAACCTATTACCTCATCATTTCGGCATCTGCCGACCAATATCTCCTGGAATTTGAAAGCTCAACTTCCGACGCATTGCCTGACGTACAGAAAATGATGGGGCATTCCATTTCTAAAATGTTAGCTGACAAAAATCTTCAGAGTTTATTGGAGAATACCGTTTTACAGGTAAAAAAAACTATCCTTTACGACCGGGTAATGATCTACCGTTTTGCTGAAGACGGACATGGAGAAGTTGTAGCAGAAGCGAAAAATGAAGAATTATCTCCCTGGTTAGGTTTGCATTATCCTGCATCCGATATTCCCCAACAGGCAAGAGACTTATACAAATTAAACCTGACCCGGATCATAGCTGATGTGCAGACCACACCAATAAAAATTTCTGCAGCCGCAGATCAGGACCAGCCGCTGGAGTTGACCTATTCACAGCTTAGAGCGGTATCTCCGGTGCATATTCAATATTTGAAAAATATGGGGGTTGCTTCTAGTTTTAGTATCTCTTTATTGTGCAAAGGAGAATTGTGGGGACTAATAGCCTGCCATAATTACACCCCTAAATTTATTGATTTCTTATCCAGAGAATTGTCAAAACTGCTGGGGCAGATATTGTCGTCAGCTTTGGAATTCCGGCAAGAAGAAATACATCAGCAAACCCTGGAAGTTTTTAGCGGCACACTGGATAAACTTACTAAGCAACTCCAGGAAACCGCCAGTATTGAAGAGGCACTAACCAAAGGCCCTGTGACCGTTCTGGATATTGTACATGCCAGTGGAGCGGTTTTAGTCTATGAAAAAAACATCACCAAAATTGGTATTACGCCCGACGACGGGCAGCTTACAGAACTGATCAGCTGGCTAAATCAAAACAACAACCAGCCTTTATATCACCTGACCAAACTTGCGGCTCACTATCCCGCCGCCGATAACTATCGCACCGTTGCAAGCGGAATCATGGTAGTTGTTATTTCTAAAGAATTGGAAGAATACGTAATCTACTTTAAGCCGGAACAACCACAGTTTATTACCTGGGCAGGAAATCCTGAAAAACAGGCGGTAATGGGCGGTAACGGATTGATGCACATTTCACCTAGAAATTCATTTCAGCAGTGGTCACAAACCATCCTCTCTACATCACTGGCTTGGAGCCCCGAAGAGATCAACTCTGCACTTCGTTTACAAGAAGAAATCACCTACGCTATTAACCAAAAGGCAGGAGCAATCCGGCTGCTGAATGAGCAGCTGCAACGTGCATACGATGAGCTGGATACTTTCAGTTATACGGTATCTCACGACCTTAAAAACCCTATTGCAGCCATTAAAGCATACGCTCAGCTGGTAGCAAGAAGTCAGGGATTCACAGATCGTGACCGCATGCTCCTTGGACGTATCAATCAGCGTGCAGATCAAATGCACTTGATGATTGTCTCCATACTCGATTATTCAAGAATCGGCCGCTCAGCGTTTAAATATCACAACATTGACGCCCGGGCTTTAATTGAAGACATTGTCAGAGATCAAAGCCTGATCTATGAATCTCAAAATGTCAAAATCACCCTGGGTAGTATGCCTGAGTTGAAGGGTGATCCCATGATGATGCTTCAAATATTTTCAAACTTGATTAGTAATGCAGTCAAATACTCTAAACATGGTCATGCCCCACATGTTCATATCGAAGGAACTGTCAATGATGCTGACATCTGCTACGCCATAAAAGACAACGGACTGGGTATCGCTCCTCATAATTTAAAAAATGTCTTCGGGCTTTTCAGCCGGATGGACAACGTGAAAGATATCGAGGGATCGGGGGTAGGTCTCGCCATCGTTAAACGCGTAGTTGAAAAACACAACGGGCGTATTTGGGTGGAGAGCGAATTAAATAAGGGGTCTGTGTTTTTTGTTAGCTTTAATAAATAGGATTGTATTCTTCAACGCTTTTGCTCATTGTGTTTGCTCTCTTAATATTCCTGCGATAAACAAATTAACCTAGGAAGCCAGATTTCCGAATTAAAAATCCCTGCAAAAAAAGATAAAAACTATAGCAGTCTCGGCTGGCACCTGCTTGCTTCGCGCGCAGCTGATGCCTTCATCTGTAAGTTTTCATCTTTTTTATGCACCATGATGCTCACCATTTTCCCCGTTGGAATCAAGGGGAGAGGACAGAGGTTATTTCAGTTCCTGAATGGAGTGTGTTGCAGATCAGATTGGGGTCTAATTTGAAAGTGATGAAACCAGCCGATATGATAAATGAACCTTTCCTGCGAATGAGGAACATGCTTTTTCAGATAGGTAAAGCTCCAATGGGTATGTCATCCGCCTTGCATTTCTGCGATAAACAAAAAACTTACTACTCCTGGGCCGGGAAGCCGGATTTCCGAATTAAAAATCCCTGCAAAAAAAGATAAAAACTATAGCAGTCTCGGCTGGCACCTGCTTGCTTCGCGCGCAGCTGATGCCTTCATCTGTAAGTTTTCATCTTTTTTATGCGTCATGATGCTCACCATTTTCCAGTTGGAATCAAGGGGAGAGGACAGAGGTTATTTCAGTTCCTGAATCAGTTGTGTTGTAGGTCAGGCTGGGGTCTAATTTGAAAAATGGAGCAAAGTCTATCATATTACTATTTGCCGTTGGATTACAACTACGATGAAGAATAATAGAACACTAAACGCAAAAAGGCGCCACTATCGGAGCCTTTTTGCGTTATATTAGGTACTTAGTTATATTTTAAATTTCATTAAATCTTCATAATCTTCTTCAAATCTTGAAGTCACTTTCAACTTATCCAGCTGTTCAGAGATTGTACCTAACTGATCACCAACGTCATCAAAATTACTTGAAGTTTCAGTGGTCAAAATATTTAATTGGCTCTCAATTGTACCTAATCTATTTTCTATTGTATCAAATCTATGATCAACTATAGCAAATCTATGATCCACTAAGTCGGCCAGCTTTTTGATTAGCTCGTAGTTGCTTTTACAGATTTCAGCAAGTATAGAAATGTTCTTTTCTACGTTTGTGAATCTTTCTTCCAGATTTGTGAATCGCTCTTCTAAACTTGTGAATCTTTCATCTAGATTTGTGAATCGCCCTTCTAAGCTTGTGAATCTTTCATC
>NZ_FONS01000015.1:0-42782 GCF_900112985.1 Pedobacter antarcticus | reverse complement strand
TCCCTTGTTCCTGCGCTAAACAAAAAACCTACCCACTCCCGGACCAGGAAGCCAGATTTTCCTGATAAAAAATACAAGTAAATCTAATCAAGCCACAACACACGGGGGATTCCTTGAAAAAAATGATGAAAACTTACAGGCGAAGGCATCAGCTGTGCGCGAAGCAAGCAGGTGCCGGCCGAGACTGTTATAGTTTTCATCATTTTTTTTCATAAAAAAATACCCCGAAAGGTGTCTTAATTTCATTGACTTCTTTTTAGAAGGTAAATCTAAATGACAAACCGACCCCCGACGCATCAAAGTTTGTATCCGGAGCCAGCTGAATAGCCGGTTTCCAGTCCAGAGATAAATTCAAGGGAGCATTTGCAAATTTGTAATCCAAACCAAGCACACCGTCAGCAGCAAGATAAAGATCACTGGAATGCGTCGGTTTGTATTTTGCTGTACCGATGGAACCACCACCACCATAATACCAGTTCAGGCCTGGAGCGTTGGCGATAGGCATATAAACCTCATATAAAGCCGTTACGCGGAAATAATTATAATTGTCGTGAGAACGGAAGTTTGCTATCAGGTCAAGCATTTTGTTATCACCCAGTGATGTTTTGAAAGTTATACCATTAGCAGCTCCGAAGCGTCCACCGATCGCATTTTTATAGCTCTGAGCCTGTGCGGAAGCGTGTATGGCAATAGTTGCAATAACTGTAAAACAAAGAATGGTAAAGAGTTTTTTCATGTTTGATAATATAATTTGAATGTAAAAACCCTATTAGCAATTTTTATGCCGGAGAGCTGTTTTGGTGGTTAATTGTCTTTTTTTTAAAAGATTTAGGGGCTTAAACAAGTCAAAGTTACCGTTGCGGGAGAATGCTGGAAATGAAATTATTTCGGAATTAAATTTGGTTTTATTAGAGGGATTATTTTGTTAGATTTGAGAATAAGCCCTCTCATCCGGGGATCTTCATTTTCCCGGCAGGGGTTCATGGTAACCAAATAAAGCGAAATATATGCCTGTAACTGTCACCAGAGTATTTGACCTGATCCAATACAATTTAGAGAACTTTCCAAAAGACGAATTTATAAGCGGTAAGATAAAAGGAAGCTGGAGTAAATATAGCACCGCTTTATTTGCAGAAACTGTCGATCATCTGAGCAGGGGGTTAATTAGCCTGGGGATGAAAAAGGAGTCGAGAATCGCTGTGATGTCTCATAACAGGCCTGAGTGGAATATCACCGATTTTGGGATTACACAATTCGGTGCGTATCAGGTACCATTATATCCAACATTGGCGGAACAAGATGTTAAATTTATTCTCGAAAATGCGCAGGTGAACATATTATTTGTCGCTGATGAAGCACTTTATCAGAAAGTGAAGCCGGTTTGTGAGGCTGTGAATCCGGATATAGCGATTTACACATTTGATGAAGTTCCCGGGGCAGTAAACTGGAAAGAGCTTCTTAATGCCGGTAAAGCACATGCAGAGATTGATTTGCAGACTTACCGGGATGCGGTGCTTCCTTCAGATGTACTTACGTTGATCTATACTTCCGGTACCACAGGAACCCCTAAAGGTGTGATGCTGACGCATGATAATCTGGTTCAGAATTTTAAGAACTCAGCGGTAATCTTTCCGAAAGAAGTAGGTAAAGTCTTGAGCTTTTTGCCCCTGTCACATATTTTCGAGCGGATGATTACCTATTTATATCTCTATGTAGATGCTTCCCTGTATTATGCGGAGAGTATGGATACTATTGTTGCAGATATTCAGTTCGTTAAACCTAATGGATTTTCTACGGTACCAAGACTGCTGGAGAAGGTTTACGATAAGATCATGGAGAAAGGAAAGGCATTAACCGGAGTGAAGAAAGCTCTTTTTTACTGGTCGGTTAAATTGGGAGAGGAGTTTGAGGTTAATAAAAGCTGGTTATATCACCTGAAGCTGGGTGTTGCACGTAAGCTCGTTTTTTCAAAATGGAAGGAGGCACTCGGTGGAGAGATTGTTGTGATTGTTTCCGGGGGCGCTGCTCTTAATCCAAGGTTGGCAAGGATTTTCTGGGCTGCAGGTATGCCTGTGTTTGAAGGCTATGGACTGACGGAGACTTCTCCTGTGATTACGGTGAACCATTTTGGTCATACTAAATTTGGCACTGTTGGCCCGGCAATTAATGGGGTAGAAGTGAAGATAGCGGAAGATGGGGAGGTGTTGACACGCGGACATCATATTATGAAAGGGTATTATGGAAGGCCGGATCTTACGGCGGAGACTATCGATAAGGAAGGATGGTTCCATACCGGTGATATCGGGGAGCTGGTTGATGGGGAGTTCCTGAAAATTACGGACCGTAAAAAAGAGATCTTTAAAACTGCCGGTGGAAAGTATGTGGCACCACAGCTGCTGGAGAATAAATATAAAGAATCTGTGCTGATTGAGCAGATCATGGTGTTGGGTGAAAATAGGAAGTTTCCATCCGCGCTTATTGTTCCTAATTTTGAAGCGCTGGAAGCGTGGTGCAGAAAAAAAGGTATTGCCACAGGTTCAAAAGAAGAAATAGTGAAAGACCCGCAGGTGCTTGAGAAATACAACAGCGAAATTGAAGCCCGTTCTGCAGATTTTGGGAAATGGGAACAGGTTAAACGGTTTGCGCTGTTAACTAAAGACTGGAGTATAGAGACTGGTGAATTTACCCCCAAACTGAGTCTGAAAAGAAAGATTATTCTGGAGAAATATAAGGATGTTATTGAGCAGATTTATATTGATGCTGAAGATTATAAACCCAAAAGTACTGATCATTAATCTGATAGCCTGAAAGTATCGGCTGGCAGTCAGGTGAATTAATGTTTAAAATAGTTTTTTGATTGTTGGTATAGATATTGCTAACGTATCGAAAAAGATACCTTACCTTATACTAAACATTATGAAACAAAAATTATTTAAGTCTTTGCCGGTAGCTTTGGCTGCCCTGCTGATTGGCGGCTCTGCAATGGCACAGGATTCGACTCCTGTTTCAAGACCTGAATTCAGTACCTGGTCGATCGGAGTGAATGCCGGAATTCTTTCACCTATTTCACCTCTGGGTGGTTCTAACGATTTCACGAACTGGAAATCAAGTTTAGGTTACGGGTTATATATCAAAAAGCAGATTACACCTTATTTCTCATTGCGTTTAGATGGAATCAGAGGTAAATTAAAAGGAGATAATTCTGAAGCTTATAAAAGTGGTGTTACTATTAATGATGGTAACAGTGCATTTAAAACAGACCTTTCTTATGCTGCAAGTTTAAATGCACAGGTAAATCTGTTTAATATTGACATGTTCAGAAAACAAGATGCTGTGCAATTGTACGTGTCCGGTGGTGCTGGTCTGGCTGGTTACAAACCAACTGTTACTTCTGCTGCGGGAACTTCAGATTATGCAGGTGATAAAACTATTTCAGAGTTAATTATTCCTGTAGGACTGGGTGCTAAGTTTAAATTGAATGATAAAGTTAATTTAGATCTGGGCTGGTCAGTTTATTTTGTTGATGGCGATAACCTTGATGGTACTTACCGTAACAACAACAAGGATAAGTTTAACTACGCACATGCAGGTCTGGAATTTGCATTGGGTAAAGGTAAACAGTTAGCTTTCCATAATCCGGTTGCTGCCACTTATGATGAGGCATTAGCTGCTAAACAAACTGCAGATGCATTGAAAGGTGATCTTGATCAGCAAAAAGCTGACAACGCAAAATTAAGATCCGAAATGAATGATCTGTTGAAAGATAGCGATGGTGATGGTGTTGCAGACAGATTAGATAAATGTCCTAATACACCGGCAGGTACGGTAGTAGACGGATCTGGTTGTCCTTTTGCAGTTGTTAAAGAGAAAGTGATTATTACCGAAGCAGACCGTAAGGTAGTTGCAGAGGCCATAAAAGATCTTGAGTTTGACCTGAACAAAGCTACGATCAGAGCTAAATCTTACACTACACTAAATCGTGTTGCTGCACTGTTAGTTGAGAAAAACTTCAGTCTGAAATTAGCAGGACATACAGATAGTACTGGTCCAGCTGCATTGAACATGCGCTTGTCTAAAGACAGAGCAGAATCAGTAAAAGCATACCTGGTTTCTCAAGGTGCAAATGCGTCAAGAATTGAGGCTACAGGTTATGGTAAAGACCAGCCTATTGCAACTAATAAAACTGCCGCAGGCCGTCAGAAAAATAGAAGAGTAGAATTTACGCTTTACTAGTTTAACGTTGAACTCTGAGAAGGGTTAACAATATAAAAAGATCCTTACCTGTTTATTCGGGTAGGGATTTTTTCGTTTGAACAGCCTGTTTTACTGGTTTTTTTTTCTTTGGAAAACAATGATTAATTAATTAGCTTTGTTATGCAAGCATAGTAATTCATGAAACAACAGGAAACCATAGACTATTTATTGAAGGTGGTCTGGCAGAATATGTCAAACACTTATAATCAGATTGCATCTGAATTTGGGATTACCCAGGCAATCGGTTATATGTTAATTAATATTGATAAAGAGGGGACCGCCGTTTCGCAGCTGGCCGCATTACTCGGCGTAAAAGCGACCAGTCTTTCCAGGATGCTCAACAATATGGAAGAATCCGGGTTAATATATAGAGAGGCAGCCGTAGGGGATAAAAGATCGGTTAAAGTTTTTTTGACTGAATTCGGACGGGAGAAAAGACAATTGGCCAAAGGTGTTGTGCGTTCTTTTAATGATTACCTCAATAAAAATCTGGCCATACAGGAGAAGAATCAGCTGGTTCAGACTTTGCAGAAATTGAATAAATTGACTTTGGGATATACAGTAACTACAGAAAATGATGAACAAAAAAGTAAATAAAGTAGCGGTTTTGGGCTCCGGTATTATGGGTTCACGCATTGCTTGTCACTTTGCGAATATAGGCGTAGAAGTATTGTTGTTAGATATCGCGCCGAAAACACTTCTTCCGGAGGAAGAAGCCAAAGGGATAGCACTTGATCATCCGTCAGTAAAAAACCGGATTGTGAATACGGCATTACAGCAGGCGATTAAAAGTAATCCTTCCCCGCTTTATACTAAAAAGGATGCTGCGTTGATTTCTACTGGTAATTTCGACGACGATATGGCTAAAATATCTGCTGTAGACTGGATCATTGAAGTTGTGGTTGAAAACCTGGACATTAAGAAACAGGTTTTTGAACAGGTAGAAACACATCGTAAACCAGGTACGCTTGTTACATCAAATACTTCTGGTATTCCAATTCATTTAATGGCTGAAGGACGATCTGAAGATTTTCAGGCCAATTTCTGTGGTACTCACTTTTTTAATCCACCAAGGTATCTGCGACTGCTGGAAATTATTCCAACCAGACATACAAAATCGGAACTTATAGATTTTCTCTTGCATTATGGTGATAAATTTTTGGGTAAAACCACAGTGCTCTGTAAAGATACTCCAGCCTTCATCGCAAACAGGGTAGGTGTATATTCTATCATGGCTTTACTTCATCTGGTAGAAAAGATGGACCTTACTGTAGAGGAGGTCGATAAATATACAGGCCCGGCAATGGGGCGTCCTAAATCGGCAACCTTCAGGACTTCTGATGTTGTTGGCCTGGACACCATGATTAAAGTTGCTAAAGGTTTATATGACAACTGCCCTGATGATAAAGCACATGACCTTTTCAAGCTGCCGGAATATGTAGTGAAAATGGAAGAGAATAAATGGCTGGGAGATAAAACCAAGCAAGGATTCTATAAAAAAACCAAGAATGCAGAAGGACAGACAGAGATCCTTGCGTTAGACTTAAAAACACTGGAGTATCGTGCGCAGCAGAAAGTAAAATCTGCCACACTGGAACAAACCAAGACTATTGAAAAGGTGAGTGACAGAATGAAGGTGTTTGCAAATGGTAAAGACAAAGCGGCTGAAGTTTTCCGTACGTCGTCATTTGGCCTGTTTGAATATGTCTCTGATCGTATTCCTGAAATTTCAGATGAACTTTACCGTATCGATGATGCGATGCGTGCTGGATTTGGCTGGGAACTGGGACCTTTTGAGGTTTGGGATGCCGTCGGAATTCAGGAATCACTAGAGGGAATGAAGCAATACGGCCATGAGCCTGCTCAATGGGTGCAGGAGATGCTGGCAGCTGGAAATAGCTCCTTTTATAAAGTTGAACAGGGGCAGAAGAAATACTATGATATCCCAACAAAATCTTATCTCCCTATTCCAGGTACGGAAGGATTAATTATACTGGATAATATCCGCGAATCTAAAACGATCTGGAAGAATGCCGGTGCCTCCATTATAGATTTGGGCGACGGGATTCTGAATGTCGAGTTCCACTCCAAAATGAATACAATTGGGGGAGATACTTTGCAAGCGATCAATAAAGCTATTGATCTCGCAGAAAAAGACTACCGCGGACTGGTAATTGGCAACGATGGTGCAAATTTCTCTGCCGGCGCAAATGTAGGGATGATCTTTATGATGGCTGTGGAGCAGGAATGGGAAGAACTGGATATGGCGATCCGCTTATTCCAGAATACGTCAATGCGCATCAGATACTCTGCTATTCCGGTTGTAGTGGCACCGCATAATCTGACCCTGGGCGGCGGCTGTGAATTCAGTCTGCATGCCGATTTTGTTCAGCTTAATGCAGAAACCTATATGGGGCTGGTTGAGTTTGGAGTGGGCGTTATTCCTGGTGGTGGCGGTACCAAAGAATTTGCATTGCGGGCTTCCGATGAATTTAAAGAAGATCAGATTGTTCAGAATGTATTAAAAGACCGCTTTCTGACTATTGGGATGGCTAAAGTTTCTACTTCTGCCGCTGAAGCTGACGAATTGGGTTATCTGCAGAAAGGTAAATATGCAATTACGATGAATAGAAGCAGGCTGATTGCAGATGCGAAAGCAAAAGCGATAGAACTTGCTGAAGCAGGTTATACCAAGCCTGTACCACGTAAGGATATTCGTGTTCTGGGTAAACAAGGGCTGGGGATTGTCTATGCGGGTGCAAATACAATGTTTTCGGGACACTATATATCTGCTCATGATCAGAAGATTTCTGAGAAACTGGGTTATGTACTTTGTGGAGGCGATTTATCTGTACCAACTGAAGTAACCGAGCAGTATTTGCTTGACCTGGAGCGGGAAGTATTTCTGTCGCTTTGTACAGAACGTAAAACACTGGAAAGAATACAGAGTATTATTACCAAAGGAAAGCCATTACGTAATTAACGAAATTCAAAAGATTGTTTCAATCCTGAACAGGCCTGTGCTTAGCAGGTGGAAAAAGGAATTAAATACATAAAGACATGCAAGAAGCATATATCATAGCAGGTTTACGTACAGCAGTAGGAAAAGCACCTCGTGGCGTATTCCGTTTTACAAGAGCAGACGATCTGGCTGCGGAAGTAATCAGGCAACTGGTCGCTTCTGTTCCAAACCTGAATAAGGAAGAAATAGACGATGTAATTGTAGGAAATGCCACACCTGAAGCAGAACAGGGCCTGAATATCGGTCGTATGGTGTCGCTGATGGGATTGGATACCGATAAGGTTCCTGGGGTAACGGTCAACAGGTATTGTGCGTCCGGGCTGGAAACCATTGCTACCGCTGTAGCGAAAATAAGGTCGGGAATGGCCGACTGTATTATTGCAGGCGGCGTCGAAGTAATGTCCGGAATGCCATTTGGCGGATGGAAAGTTGTGCCGAATGCCACAGTTGCTAAAAATAATCCGGACTGGTATTGGGGAATGGGGTTAACTGCAGAGGCAGTGGCCAATGAATATAAGGTTAGCAGGGAAGATCAGGATGAATTCTCTTACCATTCTCACCGTAAGGCTGTGGAAGCAATTGCGAATGGACATCTTAAAGCGGGTGTCGCGCCTATAGAAGTGTCAGAAACATATCTGGATGGTCAGATGAAAAAAAAGACCAGAACCTATACGGTTGACACAGACGAAGGACCCCGGGCAGATACAAGTCTGGAGAAGCTGGCTAAACTAAAACCTGTTTTTGCAGCTGACGGAAGCGTTACAGCAGGAAATTCTTCACAGACTTCTGACGGTGCTGCCTTTGTGTTAGTTGTATCTGAAAGTAAGCTTAAAGAACTTGGTGTCGACCCGATTGCCAGACTGGTAAGTTATGGCGTGGTAGGTGTGCCGCCAAGAATTATGGGTATAGGTCCTATAGAGGCTATTCCATTAGCATTAAAGCGCGCAAATATGAAGCTGGAGCAGATGGACCTGATTGAACTGAACGAAGCCTTTGCTTCTCAGTCTCTGGCCATTGTCAGAACCTTAGGGCTGGATACTGCAAAGCTGAATGTAAACGGGGGTGCAATAGCCTTAGGACATCCACTCGGTTGTACAGGTGCTAAATTATCGGTTCAGTTATTTAATGAATTGAAACGACGCGACGGTAAATATGGTATGGTAACGATGTGTGTGGGCAGTGGACAAGGTGCTGCCGGTATATTTGAAATGCTTTAAAATTATGGAAACTACAGACAAAACAAAAGTAAAAGGTGGAGAATTCCTGATCAAGGATACTACTTTCCAGGATGTATTTATTCCTGAAGAATTTGATGAAGAACAGCAGATGATTGCTCAAACATGCCGCGATTTTCTGAATACGGAAGTTTATCCTAATCTGGACAGGATAGACAAACTGGAAGAGGGATTAATGCCGTCTTTGTTAACGAAGGCAGGTGAACTTGGTATTCTTGGTGTTTCCATCCCTGAAAACTACGGTGGATTCGGAAAGAATTTCAATACGTCTATGCTGGTAGCCGATGTAATCGGTGCAGGACATTCATTTGCTGTAGCACTTTCTGCGCACACTGGTATTGGTACGTTACCTATCCTTTATTATGGAAATGAGGAACAAAAGGCTAAATATATTCCTAAACTGGGTTCTGGTGAATGGAAAGCTGCTTATTGTCTTACTGAGCCTAACTCCGGCTCTGATGCTAATTCCGGTAAGACGAAAGCGGTATTGACAGAAGATGGAAAACACTATGTGATCAATGGTCAGAAAATGTGGATTACCAATGGTGGATTTGCAGATATTTTTATTGTATTCGCGAAAATTGAAGATGATAAAAACCTGACAGCCTTTATTGTAGAACGTGAGTTTGGCGGTATCACAATGAATCCTGAAGAGCATAAAATGGGTATTAAGGGTTCATCTACCCGTCAGGTTTTCTTTAATGATTGTAAAGTTCCGGCGGAGAATATGCTTTCGGAGCGCCAGAATGGATTTAAAATAGCGGTTAACATCTTAAATATTGGCCGTATTAAATTGGCTGCTGCGGCTATAGGAGCCTCTAAAAGTGTAATTAGTACAGCGATAAATTATGCTAACGAAAGAGTGCAGTTTGAGCGTCAGATCTCTAAATATGGCGCAATCCGCTATAAGCTGGCAGAAATGGCTTCCAAAGTTTATGCGGTTGAATCGGCGAACTATCGTGCCGGGCAAAATATCGACGACGCTTTTGCTGAACTGGTTGCCGGTGGTATGGAGGAGAGTAAAGCAAAATTGAAATCTACCGAGCAATTCGCCGTGGAATGCGCCATCTTAAAAGTATGGGGTTCTGAAGCCTTGGATTACGTAGTAGATGAGGGTGTGCAAATCTATGGCGGGATGGGATTCTCTGCAGATGCGCCAATGGACCGGGCTTATCGTGACGCCAGGATCAATCGTATTTTTGAAGGTACTAATGAGATTAATCGTTTGCTGACTGTGGATATGATGCTGAAAAGAGCAATGAAAGGTGAGTTAGATCTGATGACACCTGCGACAGCCGTAGCTGCAGAACTGATGTCGATTCCAGATTTTGCTGAGCCGGATGAATCTCTTTTTGCAGCGGAGAAAAAAATTATTAAAAACCTGAAAAAAGCGACGTTGATGGTAGCTGGTTCTGCTGTGCAAAAGCTGATGATAAGCTTATCCAAAGAACAGGAGATCTTAATGAATATTGCAGATATGGCAGGTTATGTTTATATCGCAGAATCTGCTTTACTGAGAACGGAAAAGCTAGTAAGCTTGAAAGGCGAAGAGGCTTGTGAAGGTCAGTTGAACCTCATGCGTATTTATTTTGTAGAAGCAGTAGATGCAGTGCAAAAAGCTGGTAAAGAAGCCTTATGGGCTTTTGCGGAAGGTGATGAACAACGAATGATGCTGGTAGGCCTGAGACGTTTTACTAAAATGGAACCTTTTAATGTGAAAGCCGCCCGTCAACAGGTTGCACAGCAATTAATCGCAGCAAACAAATACTTTTATTAATCTTACAGGTAGTTTTTAATTTGCTTGTTAGCTATTTTTATAAGGCTGATATGGCCGGTAAGCATTGTCTGCCGGCCATATTTGTTAAAAATGGTTAAATATTGCGCTATACCTAATAAAAGACTATTTTTGTGCGATATGTTGAAAAGCAGGATTATAGGTTTGTTTGTGGTTGTACTGTGTTTAGTCGCAGCCTGTAAAACCGATCCTCTATATGAAGATATTGAAGGTGCACAGCTGGAAACGGATATCAAGCTGATTGAGGCATATGTAGAAAAAAACAAGATTGAGGCAAAAAGAACTGATGAAGGACTTTTTTACGTAATTGAAGAAGCTGGTGCAGGTGATGCTTTCCGGCTGGTAGACACGTTGAGAATACAGTATAAAGCAAATTTTCTTAAAGATGGCATCCAGCCTTTGTTTTTTGATTCTACTGCATCAACTGATCCGGCTCTGGCTACAACATTTGTGTTGAATACAGGGATCGAAGGCTGGCAGAAAGGAATACCTATGATCCGCAAAGGTGGAAAGATCAGGTTGATCGTTCCTTCTAAAATGGCTTATCAGAACCGGGTGGTTAGTAAGTTGCCCATAAACTCAATTCTTGATTTTGATATCAAGTTAATTGATGTTATACCGAAAGTGGAGAAAGAAGAAGAAAATAAATAAATATATAATGTTTAAAAAGTTATCTGGATTTACCCTGGCCCTGATTGGTCTGACTGTTTTTTTTACTGCCTGTAAGAAAGATTATGAAACTGTAGCAACGCTAGACGAGCGTAATATTGAGGCCTATATTGCTAAAAATAATATCAAAGCAGAAAAAGATCCTTCGGGATACTATTACCAGATCCTGAACGAAGGTGATGGAGAAGCAGTTGTTAATTCAGATTCGGTTTATTACTCTTTTAACTTCCAGACGGTTGATGGGCGTAGTTTTGCGAAGAACTCCGATTATATGATTGGTTTAAGTTTACTGGGTTACACTGACCGCTTTACTTTAGGGGGCAGAGAGATAGGTTTAACCGCTGTCCGTGAAACAATGTCGAAACTGCGCAGGGGTGGAAATGCAAGGGTCATTCTTCCTTCAAGCATGGCTTTCGGTAAAAATGGTAATACGACTTTGAATATCGGATCAAATGAAATTATCATTGTTGATCTGAAAATGTATAAGGAAAAGCATCAGCACGATATTGATGACCTGGAGATTAACTTATTTGTAGCTGATAATAAGCTGACTGTAGTTAAAGATCCATCAAGAGTACAATATATCATCACTCAACCTGGAACTGGTACGGTGCCAATTAAAAAAAGCACTGAACTGGTTATGAATTATACGGGTAGATTCTTAAATGGAACTGTATTTCAAACAAATATAGACGGTAGTTATACATCGAGCTTAGAAGATCAATTTGTTAAAGGTTGGGGAGATGTTATTCCTGGTAAACTCACTAAAGGTGGTAAGATTCGTGTGCTTATTCCTTCTGACCGTGCATATGGTGTTCCGGGTAGTTCAGATGGTACAATTCCTCCTAATGCTGTACTTGATTTTGATATTGAAATCGTAGACGTTAAATAATACACGGCGCTACTGATTAAGCGCCGCTTTAAATACACGGAGAATTCTTTCTCTTGCAAAAGCATGTTCGACTATAGGTTGGACATGCTTTTTTTGTTGGTATTCAGGCACCCAATGATTAATATAGGCATGGTCCGGATCGAACTTTTTGGTTTGGAGTTCAGGGCTGAAGACGCGGAAATAGGGGGCTGCATCGTTGCCGCAGCCGCAGGCCCATTGCCAGCCGCCCACGTTACTTGCAAGCTCATAATCTAATAGTTTTTCGGCAAACCAGGCCTCGCCCCAGCGCCAGTCGATTAACAAGTGTTTGGTGAGGAAGCTTGCCGTAATCATCCGGACGCGGTTGTGCATATAACCGGTTTGTGCTAATTGTCGCATACCGGCATCTACGATGGGATACCCTGTACGGCCTTCTTTCCAGGCCTGAAAATCGTTCGGATCATTAATCCATTTAATGCGGTCGTAGGCAGGTTTAAAGGATTGGGTTACAGTCTGAGGGAAATGCCACATGATCATCATGTAGAAATCCCGCCATGCCAATTCTGACAGCCATTTTTCGGCTTTCTGATCAATAGCCTCTTTGGCTGCGGTCCTGATACTAACTGTTCCAAACCTTAGATGCAGACCTAAATGTGAGGTTGCATCGGCAGCAGGGTAGTCTCTTTTTTCTTCGTATGCTGCCAGCTTGCCGCTGAAGTCGGTACCGGGGAATTCCATTGTGCTGGTTTGAAATCCTATCTCCTCCAATTGGATAATTGGCCACTGTTTTTTATAGGTATTGTTCAGGTATTTTATCGAGGGATAAGCTTTCAGAAAGAAGTCGTTAAGCTTATTCTTCCATTGCCGGAAATAGGGGGTGAATACTGTGTAGGGAAGTCCATCAGCCTTCGTAATCTCCTTTTTTTCGAAAATGACCTGATCTTTAAATGTATAAAAAGGGATACTCTCTGAACTTAGATATTCTGCCAGTGCACTATCTCTTTCTGCAGCATAGGGTTCATAATCATGATTGGTGTACACAGCCTGAACATCAAACTCCTGCAGTAGTTCCGGCCAGCACGTCTCGGGTGTTCCAAAGGCAACCCGGACAGATGAGTCGAAGGGAAGCAGTTGTGTGTTCAGCTGCTGCACTTGCTGGTAGATAAACGTGACTCTTGGATCTGCACGGTCGCTGAGTTCATCGAGAATATTGGTGTCGAAGATGAAGTATAAGACAACAGGGTACTTCGCTTTGCAAGCTTTATATAATGCGGCCTGATCATCCAGTCTGAGGTCTCTGCGCAGCCAGCAAATGCTGACTTTATCTTTGTGCTTCATATCTTAATGTATTCTGCCCCGAAATTACGGATTGTTAGCTTTCTGCTTCGAATATTTAGAGTTTCTGACTGTAAATCGCAGCGAGGGCATCTTCCAGATGTGTATATTTAAATTTAAAGCCGGTGTCAAGCAGATGCTGCACACTGGTATTGTTGCTGTTAAGAATTACAGCTGTCATCTCCCCTAATAGCAATTCTAAAATCCGCTCGGGTACGTTAATCGGCCAGACAGGTCTGTGCAATTCATTTGCAATCGCTTTGGTCAGATAGGCGTTTGTTACCGGGTAGGGGGCGCACGCATTTAATGTGCCGCTGTATCCGGGATGTTCGAGCAGGTGCAAATAGATATTGACGATATCCTCTTCATGGATCCATGGAACCCATTGTTTTCCTGTGCCCAAGGGCGCTCCGGCGAAAAATCGGACCGCTTTAGCCATTGGTTCCAGTGCGCCTCCTTCTTTGCCCAGCACGACCCCGGTTCTTACTTTGGATACACGCATCCCTAATGCCAGTCCTTTGTCCACTGAGGCCTCCCATCTTTTGCAGCATTCTGCCATAAAGCCTGTTCCGGGTATGCTTTCTTCAGTTAGAATTTCATCACCCCTGTCTCCATAAATACCGACAGCAGAAGCGGAAATAAAGTGGCTGATGCGGTTGGTCCGGGTTGCAATAGTGCGATACAGGAGATGAGTGGAATCTACCCGGCTGCTAATTAACTTATGCTTTCTCTCTGGTGTCCATTTTCCACCGGCAATATTTTCTCCGGCCAGATGAATAATGCAATCCGCAGCATCAATGCATTCTTCGTCAATGGTTTGTTTGTCCACGTCCCATAGATAGACCTTGACCCCAGGAATAACTTTTTGTTTTCTGCTGAGAATGGAGACGGAATGGCCTTGTTCCAGTAAGGCTGAAACGAGCTTTTTGCCTAACATCCCTGTGGCGCCTGTGATTAATATGTGCTGCTTCATAATAGAATAACCAAAACCTTGAATTTAAGTTTGTTTAATGCGCTTAATAATGGCTTAAGATTGTTTTGCTTATGTAAATATTCGCTTTTATATTAGTCCTTCGGATAAAAATGCTATATTTTTGTGAATTAATCTGAATTTAATCTAAATTAAACGAGACAAAATGGACACGAGGAAAATACTGGTCTGGTTCAGGAATGACCTGCGCTTGCATGATAACGAAATGCTCGTGGAAGCTATTGCCAAATCAGATCGTATCCTGCCTGTTTACATTTTCGATCCTGATTTTTCTGGAACTGAGGTGTCCGATGGTAATCATGCGGGTCCGTGCAGGCAGCGTTTTCTACTTGAAAGTGTTCAGGCATTGAGAGAATCATTTCAGCGTTTCCAAGGTGATTTGCTAATCGTTTCCGGACAACCGGAAATTTGTATTCCAGAATTAGTGGAGCAATACGATATTGCCGAGGTCTACCATCACCGCGAGGTATCTAATAAGGAGACAGCCGATTCCTCATCGGTAGAGGACCATCTGTGGAAGCTAAAGGTTAATCTCAGACACTTTATTGGTCATACATTATACAATAAGGAAGATCTGCCATTTCCAATTAAAGATATTCCAGATGTTTTCGGCCAGTTTAAAAAGAAAACTGAGCGTGATGCTATGGTCAAAGAATGTCTTGCAGTCCCTGAGAAAATCTCTTTTGTGGAAGTTGAAAGCTGGGGTGAAATGCCAGCTATTCCTGAATGCCCGGAAGAAATAATTCATGGTGGAGAGGCGGCAGGGATCATGAAACTGGAAGAGATGCTTCGCGCAGATTCTCCGGTACATGCAAAAATCAACAGGAGTCAGGCAGGGAAATCTGACTTTTCCACGCATCTGTCACCTTATCTGGCAACCGGCTGCCTTTCGCCAAGGAAAGTTTACTGGGCTATAAAAAACACACTAGAGGGTAAAGCAGCCACTCCGGTGCTTAGTGCGATATTGCAAGGTCTGCTGCTCCGTGATTTCTTCCGTTTCATGCTGAAAAAACATGGGGTGAATTTCTATACTGAAAAATTGGAACATCTTCAGGCAGAGTCAGATCCACAGGTGTACGTACAGCTGCTCGAAAACTGGAAAACGGGAAAGACCGGGCATGTAATTGTTGATGGTTTTATGCGTAACCTGAACAAAAGCGGTCAGATTAGTAACGCAGGTCGCATCCTGGTGGCTACCTATCTGGTCCATGTGTTGAAGATCAGCTGGATTGAAGGCGTGCTTTATTTTGAACAGAAACTGCTGGATTATTCTCCTGCCAGTAACTGGGGTAACTGGGCAAATATTGCTTCAGGGGCAGTAGAGCCCAAGGCTAAAAATCTTTATGACCTGGATAAGCAATTGAAAATGCTGAATCTGGAGGCTCAGGTCTAATCCCCACAGCGTATCAGTAGATTATCTGTTTCAACAAAATTCATTTTAAAACATTTTCTGTTTATGCTTTGTTGTCCAAGGAGTGAAGAGATACTCTATCAGCGACATCGAAGGACTTATCGGGATTAAGGCTCATACCATCAGAGCATGGGAGTCCAGGTATAACCTTGTCCCTCCCAAACGAACGCCGACAAATATTCGTTATTATGATGAAAATGATCTGAAGCAATTGCTTAATATCGTGACATTGAACGAAAAAGGCTATAAAATCAGCAGAATTGCAAAGATGAGCAAGAAGCAGATTGGAGACCTTGTTGAGCAACTGCAGGCTGATTATAGAAATGATAGCGCGCAGGTGCTGCATTTGTCGGAAGCCACACTGCATTATGACGAAGAGGCTTTCGCCGAGATTCTTTCTGGATGTATTGCCGAAATGGGTTTGGTAGATACAATGGACGTAGTGCTCTTTCCATTTATGAAAAAGGTTGGAATGTTGTGGCAGACCGGAGCGATCGATCCTTCTCATGAACATTTTGCTTCCAATCTGATCCGAGACCGGATCATCGTAGAAATAGACCAGCTGACGAAGCCGCATAAAGCTAATCCTAAACGATTTCTGCTCTTTCTGCCGGAAGCGGAAATGCATGAAACCGGGCTTCTTTTTGCGCGTTATCTGTTAAAAAAATGCGGTATGGACACGCTCTATCTCGGACAGGAAATCCCTTACGCTGATTTAAAAAAAGTCATATCCGGTTATAAGCCGGATTATGGATTTATCGTTCTTACCTCCTTAAATCTGGGTAAAGATGTCAACAAAATAATCAAGAAGGTTCTAGACAGTTTAAATATTCCTCTTTTAGTTGCAGGCAGTTTAATTTCTGAATTCGATATTCTTGTTCATGATCAGATCAGGCCCTTGAAAAACGTTTGTGACATTGTTGAATTTTTGGAAGAATTATAGCTGTTTTACAAGGTAAAATCCTAATTTTGCCATACTTATACCAACTCACAAACAATGGATAATTTATCTTATCTCAACGGCGCAAACGCCGAATACATCGATTCTATTTATCAGGCTTACAAGGAAAATCCTGCTGCTGTCGAATTCGGCTGGCAGAAATTTTTTGAGGGTTTTGATTTTGGAAGAAGCTCAGAGGCTGGCGTGACCAGCGAAGCAGCTCCGGAACATTTTTTAAAGGAAGTTAATGTCCTGAATCTGATCAACGGATACAGACAACGTGGACATTTGTTTACTAAAACTAATCCTGTAAGGGAAAGACGTCACCACCTGCCTACGCTGGATATCGAAAATTTCGGTCTGAGTAAGACTGATCTGGATACCGTTTTTAATTCGGGTGTTGAACTGGGTATTGGTGCAGCAAAGCTGAGCGCTATTGTAGCTTTTCTTGAAAAAACATACTGTGGTTCTGTAGGTGCTGAATATAAGTTTGTTCGTACTCCTGAAGTACTGAACTGGATTGAACAGAAAATGGAGCGTGTACAAAATACGCCTAATTTCTCCATTGAAGAAAAAAGAAGAATTCTTAAAAAGCTGAATGAAGCGGTAAGTTTTGAGAATTTTCTAGGTACCAAATTCCTGGGTCAGAAAAGATTCTCTCTGGAAGGTGCTGAATCACTGATTCCTGCTTTGGATTCTGTAATTGAAAAAGGTGCTGAGCTGGGTATCGAGGAATTTGTAATTGGTATGGCCCACCGCGGAAGACTGAATGTGCTTGCCAATATCATGCAAAAAACTTATCAGGATATTTTTGCTGAGTTTGAAGGTAAAGGATACAGTGCTGAATCTCCATTTGGCGGCGATGTTAAATATCACCTGGGTTACTCAACTGACGTAACCACAAATGACGGTAAGAGTGTCCACCTGAGTCTGTGCCCGAACCCATCGCATCTGGAAACAGTAAATGGTGTGGTTGAAGGAATGACCCGTTCTAAAATTGATTTTAAATATGATGGTGACAACGCTAGAATTGCACCTATTCTGATTCATGGTGATGCTTCTGTTGCCGGTCAGGGGATTGTATATGAAGTGATTCAGATGGCCGGACTTGATGGTTACAAAACCGGTGGTACGATTCACCTGGTGATTAACAATCAGATCGGATTTACCACGAACTATAAGGATGCACGGACTAGTACTTATTGTACTGATATCGCTAAAGTAACCCTTTCTCCGGTTTTCCATGTGAATGGTGATGATCCGGAAGCTTTGGTTTATGCGATTAATCTGGCAATGGAATATCGTCAGAAATATAAAAATGATGTATTCATCGATATCCTGTGTTACCGCAGATTTGGACATAATGAGTCTGATGAGCCTAAGTTCACGCAGCCGTTATTATACAAAACTATTGAAAAGCATGCTAACCCAAGAGATATCTATGTTCAGCAGCTGATTAGCGAGGGTAAACTCGAGGCAGGAATGGCGAAAGAAATGGAAGTTGAATTCCGTGGAATTTTGCAGCAACGGTTAAATGAAGCTAAAGAAATTGTATCAACCTATAAGGCAGTTAAATTTGCCGGCGCCTGGTCTGATATGAGAATCGCAAGCGCGGACGACTTCCTGGTTTCTCCGGATACCGCTGTTGACAAAAGTGTCCTGCTTGATATCGCTAAAAAAATAAGTACACTTCCTGCTGGTAAAAAGTTCTTTAAGAAAATTGAAAAGCTCTTCGGTGAAAGAAATAAAATGGCTACCTCTACGCACATTTTCGACTGGGCGATGGGTGAACAAATGGCTTACGCTACTTTACTGGAAGAAGGTAAACGTGTTCGTTTAAGCGGACAGGATGTAGAGCGTGGAACATTCTCTCACCGTCATGCGGTGTTAACACTCGAAGATTCTGAAGAGGAGTATATTCCACTGGCAAACCTGGACGAGAAACAGGCAAGCTTTGATATTTATAACTCACATTTATCTGAGTACGGCGTACTTGGTTTTGAATATGGTTATGCAATGGCCAACCCAAATGCACTGACTATCTGGGAAGCTCAATTCGGAGATTTCTTTAACGGAGCACAAATTGTAGTTGACCAGTATATTGCAAGTGCTGAGACTAAGTGGCAGCGTGAGAATGGCTTAGTGATGTTATTGCCACACGGTTATGAAGGACAAGGTCCTGAGCACTCTTCTGCAAGGATAGAGCGTTTTATGGAACTTTGTGCTGATTACAATATGCAGGTAACTAACTGTACTACTCCTGCCAATTTCTTCCATGCAATCCGTCGCCAGTTTAGCCGTGATTTCAGAAAGCCTTTAATTGTGTTTACACCGAAAAGCCTGCTGCGTCATCCTTTATGTGTTTCCCCGCTGGAAGATTTTACCAATGGAAAATTCAAAGAGGTTATTAACGATGCAAATGTGAAAGCAGATGACGTTAAAAGAGTATTGTACTGCAGTGGCAAGATCTACTATGAATTGCTTGAAAAACAGCAAAAAGAAGGGATCAAAGATGTCGCAATCGTACGTGTAGAACAATTATACCCTACGCCTCTGGGGCAGATGGAAGAAATCTTCAAGGGTTATAAAAATGCAAATGATGCTGTATGGGTACAGGAAGAACCTGAAAATATGGGAGCGTGGCCATACCTGTTGCGTAAAACCAGGAAAACAGCTTTCAATGATATTGAGGTGATTTCAAGAAAAGAAAGCAGCAGTACAGCTACTGGTTATGCTAAACAACACGCAGATCAGCAGGCTTATATTTTAGCTAAAGCTTTTGAGCTGCCTGTAAGTTCAGAAGACAAAAAAATCGCTAAAAAATCAGTGAGTAAAGTTTATAACGTAGATTAGAAAATATAATACAACAATTATGAGTCTAGAAATAAAAGTTCCGCCAGTAGGCGAATCAATTACCGAAGTTGTTTTATCCCGTTGGGTGAAAAATGATGGTGATGCTGTAGAAATGGATGAGGTTATTGCTGAACTGGAGTCAGATAAAGCAACTTTTGAACTTACTGCTGAACAAGCCGGAACTTTAAAAACAGTGGCTAGCGAAGGCGATACATTGGCTATAGGAGCAGTAGTTTGTAGTATTGAAGATGGTGGAGCTGCCCCTAAAGCTAAAGAAGCTGCACCAGCTGAAGAGAAAGCAGTATCAAATGATGCACAGCAGCCTGCTGCTGTGGCAGAACGTTCCGGAGAGAATTATGCTACGGGAACGCCTTCACCTGCAGCAGGGAAAATCCTGGCTGAAAAGGGTGTTGATGCGGGTGCTGTGAAAGGTACTGGTGTTGACGGCCGTATTACTAAAGAAGATGCATTAAAAGCAGAAAAACCAGCTGCTGCCGCTAAAGCTCCTGCTGCTGCTGCACCAGTTGCTGCTGCTGCGCCTGGCTCAAGAAATGAGCGTAGAGAGAAAATGTCTCCATTACGTAAAACAGTGGCAAAACGCCTTGTTGCAGTGAAAAATGAAACAGCGATGTTAACGACTTTTAACGAAGTTAACATGAAGCCGATCATGGACCTGCGCGGAAAATATAAAGATAAATTCAAAGAGAAACATGGTGTAGGTTTAGGCTTCATGAGTTTCTTTACGAAAGCAGTGTGTGAAGCAATGAAAGATTTCCCTGCGGTTAATGCGCGTATTGACGGAGATGGTATCATTTACAATGATTTTGTAGATATTTCAATTGCAGTTTCCGCACCGAAAGGTCTGGTTGTTCCGATTATCAGAAATGCAGAAAGCCTTAGCCTGGCTGAGATTGAAAAATCTGTGATTGAGCTGGCTACTAAAGCCCGCGATAGCAAATTATCTATCGAGGAAATGACTGGTGGTACTTTTACAATCACCAATGGTGGTGTATTTGGCTCAATGATGTCAACGCCAATTATTAATGCTCCGCAATCTGCGATCTTAGGGATGCACAATATTATTGAAAGACCAATTGCAGAGAAAGGTGAAGTAGTTGTACGTCCAATGATGTACCTGGCTTTATCGTATGATCACCGGATTATTGACGGCAGAGAATCTGTAGGATTCTTAGTTCGTGTAAAACAATTATTGGAAGATCCTGCTCGTTTGCTTTTAGGGGTTTAATATTAATCACTCATAAAAAGGTCTGTTCATATTCATGAGCAGACCTTTTTTATTGTGCTCTTTTTCGGGGAATATTCAAAATTTTCAGATTGAAATGTATGATTTGCGCCACATTTTAATGTGTTTTTAATCTGAGAGTCTATTTTAACATCTGTGGGTCATATGTTCAACAAACAATACGGCAGGCTGCATTTTGTTTAATTTTGTACCCGTGAATAAATTCTACTTAATTGTTTTTTTACTGGTTTTTTCGCTAAAAACCAAAGCACAACAAAGTTCTGGTATCTCAGATAATAAGGTTATAATCGGTAAAAGTCTTTTTGGCAATGAGACCAAGAGAGATTTTTCCCGAAAAGGTGATTTCTATATACACTGGGGATATAATCACTCCTGGTATGGTAAAAGTGATATTCATTTTAATGGTCCTGGGTATGACTTTACATTACATGATGTTCAGGCAAATGACAGGCAATCGAAATTGAGCTGGAAATATTTGGATATCGGCCAGATCTCAATACCTCAGTATAATTTTAGGGTGGGGTACTTTATTAAGGATAACTACAGTATTTCAATCGGCTGGGATCATATGAAATATGTAATGGACATTCCTCAGAGAGTTGCCATAACAGGTTATATAGATAAGGAGATCTCTAATCCCGGGATTCCTACAGGTGAATATGCAGGTACTTATAATGGTGAAATGCTGGATGTCAAAGCTGATATGTTAACCTTTGAACATACAGATGGTTTCAATTATGCAAATGTAGAGATTGAGCGCTATGATGATATCTGGGTTGCACCTTCCCGTAAAACATCACTGACACTGGAAACAGGTCTGGGGGCCGGTTTGATTGTTCCCAGGACCGACGTTAGGTTATTTGGTACAGGGCAAAATAATTATTTCAATGTCGCGGGATACGGCGTGTCTGTAAAAGCTGGGTTAAAGTTTTACGTGACCAGAGGGCTTTATTTCCAGAATACAACCAAACTTGGAACTACAAATCTGACGAATATTCATACTACAGGCCGTAACAGTATCGATAAGGCTAATCAGAAAATAAATTACGTAGAGAACTTCTTTGCCGTTGGATATCAGTTTTAAAACTGATTATATGTTTAACAAAAAAAGCTTTTACCGATCGTTCTATCTTCGGTAAAAGCTTTTTTTTATACTGGATATGGAGCTGGATTAACCTTTTCTAACACTTCCGGATCCTATCATAGTTTTGTTAACTTGTGCATTTCCATAATAGGTAACATGTCCGGAGCCACTGATGACAATATCAATTGTCTTATTAGCTGTAACGGACGCGCTTGCCGAACCACTAATTTGTAGTTTAACATTTTCTGCAGCAAAATCTTTACCACCGAATGAACCGGAGCCGCTTAGCGTAACAACTGCATTGTTCGCTTTACCAGTCTGCACTACCCGGCCGGATCCGCTGATTACGGATTTATAATTACTGACGTTAACTCCTGCCTTAATACTTCCGGAGCCACTTAAAGTCGTAACCAGGTCTTTACCGTTAATGGTGCCACTGACGAGCATATTTCCAGAACCGCTTAAAGTTAAGGAGCTTAATTTACGGGCTGTAATATGAACAGTGATTCTTGCACGGTTATATTTTCTGCTCCAGTCATTCCATTTAGTTTTTGGTCTGATTTCCAGCACACCTCCATTTACTTCTGCAACCAGTTCTGCGATGGCATCTGCATCTCCTTCAAACCGGAGCGATTCGGTCGAACCCATAGTTACATTATAATTCAACGATCCACCAGCTGCAATGCCGCTAAAACTTCCAACATTCCTGTTTTCCTGTACGTAAGCTGCACCATGTTTAGTTATCGCAGGTGATCCGGCAAATAAGTTAGCGCTGCAGGTCAGGCATACCGCCACCAATAAAATATTTAGTTTTTTCATTTTTAGGTTTTTTGATAGGACAAGATTTTTATTGGAATGTTGCAGATGCAGCCCATGTTTTTCTGATTTTTTTTATTCTGATTTCTTAAGCTGAATATAAAAATTAGGGTCTGCGGTTAAATCCGTATTGTCATCCTGTCGAATTGCTACAGTTTTCCAGTTAGCAGATGGATAGATATAGCTGTAAACTCCGGCGTTAAGGCTTACTTTAACCGGCATTTCAAATCCATCAACGACATTGGTCCAACGATATGATAATTTATTTTTAAGGATTTTATATTCCAAAACCGGAATTTTTACTGTGCGCAGGTACTGATCGAATATTTTATCAAGCTTCAAACCGGTATAGTTCGAAATATAATCTTCAACCTGCTTGGTAGTAACAGTCTGATGGTAGAAAGTTTTATTCATCCCTCTGAGTAGTTGTCTGAATTTTGCATCATTACCGATTAGCTGTCTGATGCTATGTATCATATTTGCCCCTTTATAATACATATCCCCGGAGCCTTCTTTATTTACATTGTAGATGCCGATTATAGGGATATCATTTTCGATTTTACTTCTTATACCGGCGACATAGGCTGTTGAAGCTTCTTTGCCGTAGCTGCTTTCCAGATATAATGCTTCTGAATAATTGGTGAAGCTTTCATGTATCCACATATCTGCGACGTCTTTTGAAGTGATGTTATTTCCAAACCATTCGTGCCCACTTTCATGAACAACGATAAAATCGAATTTCAAACCCCATCCGGTTCCTGAAAGATCGCTGCCCATATAACCCTGTTTGAAGTGATTGCCGTAAGCTACTGCGCTTTGGTGCTCCATACCCAAATGAGGAGCCTGAACGAGCTTGTAACCATCTTCATAAAAAGGATAAGGCCCGAACCAGTGCTCGAAACTTTTAAGCATTGGCTTTACATCCTTATTCCAATGCTCCCTTGCCTTTGCGCTGTCTGCTTTTAACGCCCAGTAATCGATATCAAGTTTGCCTTTTTCGCCATTGTAGCTGTCCGACCAGTGTGCATATTTCCCGATATAAAAAGTAACGTTGTAATTATTGATCGGGTTTTTAATGATCCAGTTGTAGGTGTGATAACCGGAGCTTTCGGCACCAATATTCCGGAGTCTTCCGTTTGAAACAACGTTCAGGTCTTTTGGCACTGCGATACTAACCAGCATACTGTCTACTTCGTCGCTTTGGTGATCTTTGTTTGGCCACCATGAACTTGCTCCTAAACCTTGACAGGCGACGCTGATCCATGGATCCCCGGACTGATCTTTACTGAAAACAAAACCGCCGTCCCAAGGAGCTTTTTTTGCCACAATGGGTTGACCGGAATAAAAAACCTGAAATTCTTCCTTTGCACCTTTCCTGATAGGTTCAGGAAAGGATACGAAAACAGCATTGAACTCCCGGGTATATTTTAGTGCGATTCCCTTGTACAGGATTCTATCTATTTTCAAATTACTGAAAAGGTCAAATTGAAGCTTGTTGAAATCTTGTGTGGCGGTAAATACGAAAGTATTACTGCCGCTAATTTCTCTCTTTTCAGGATCTATTTTCACATCCAGGTGGTAGTAATTGATGTCGTAACAGGTTCTGAGTGGGGTTAGCATGCCGCGAAGGGTATCCGCTTTGGTGATTGGTGTATTCCCGCTGAGGGGCTGTGCTTTAACCTGTGTGCAGAGCAAAAAAAGCAGGTACAGGCTGCAATAGATATACTTCATGTGTGTGGTATTAATACTTTTAATTTTTAAAGGTAATGAAGGTTTAATGGCTAATCAAGTTTGTAAACGCAAAAAGCCCGGTTTCGAAGTGCCCAATAAGTATCTAACTTTTTTGGTGGCACTTCAAAACCGGGCTTTTTGATGCTGTCTCTTTTTTCTGCAAGGCAGAATGCGGAGGGATTTCCTGTTATGGCTGCAGTATATTTAGCACCAGCGAAGATGTATTTTGCTGATCGTGATAAATCCGGTGCGTGGCTTTCTGAAAGTCCTGATCAGTTGCCTGATAGATATCCATAAATTTTTGTGGATTCCTGTCAACAAGTGGAAACCAGGAGTTTTGAACCTGGATCATAATGCGGTGACCTTTTTTGAAAGTATGGGCGACGTCGGGAAGGGTATAATTAACAGCAGTTACCTGACCCGGGACAAAAGCCTCAGGTTTTTCAAAACTATTCCTGAATTTACCGCGCATGATTTCTCCACGGACCATCATCTGATAGCCATTCATCAGGGCTGTTTTTCCTTCCGGTGCTTTTTCCTCTGTATCTTCAGGATACACGTCAATTAATTTAATGACATAATCTGCGTCAGTGCCAGTAGTTGAAACCGATAATTTAGCCAGCAAAGGGCCTGTTAAAGTAATATCTTCAGTTAAGATATCGGTCTGGTATACTTTTACGTCTGGTCTTCTTGCCGCAAAACGCTGATCGTCAACCATGTATTCTCTTGTTCTTCTCTCCTGAACACCGGCCTGATACGGAACTGGGGCGGCAGGATCACTTATATATTCATCGTAACTAACGGATCCAGAAGGCTTGTCAAAACTTAGTTTTCCACCGGAATGGAAGTACAGATTCTTTTCAGCTGTGCCTTGTGGTGGCCAGCTGTTGAATTTTTTCCATTCATTACTTCCGGTAACAAAAATGGTTGCTTCTGCCAAACCTGCATTACCATCGTCTTTCAGGTATTGCTTAAAGAAAGGAAGTTCTACATTTTGCTGATACCAGGTACTGGTTTCCTGTTTAAACCGGATATCTCCAAAGCTGTCGCCTTTACCTCTTACCCAGCCTCCATGGAACCAAGGGCCCATGACAAGTGTATTTGTTGCACCGGGGTTTTGTTTTTCTATCGCCTTATAGGTATGTAAAGCTCCATATGTGTCTTCTGCATCAAAGAACCCACCTACCACCATGACAGCAGGTTTGATGTTTTTCAGATGCGGTCTGATATTACGGTCCTGCCAGAACTTATCATAGTTTCCGTGTGCCATCAGGTCATTCCAGAATTTGATGGTGTCTCCAAAATATTTGGTTTTAACATTGGGTAATGCACCCAGGTCCAGAAAGAAACGGTAATTGTCTTTGATAGGATGCTTAAAGGGTTTAGGGCCTTTGTCTGGTGTTATCGGTTTTGGTCTGGGTACGCCAAAGGAAGAATAAAAGTTGAAGGCATCTGCCAGCATAAAAGCGCCGTTATGGTGAAAGTCATCTCCCATAAACCAATCGGTAACCGGCGCCTGTGGTGAAGCTGCTTTCAGCGCAGGATGTGCACCCGGAAGTGCAGCAGTAGAATAGAAGCCAGGGTAGGATATACCATAGATACCGGCTTTGCCATTATTACCCTTGATGTTTTTAAGCAGCCAGTCTATAGTATCATAGGTGTCGGTACTTTCATCAATATCTTTTTTAGAAGATCTTTTATCCAAATGCGGTCTCACATCTACAAATTCGCCTTCACTCATCCATTTACCACGTACATCCTGGTAAACGAAGATAAATCCTTCGCGAATGAATTGCGGGGACGGACCAAGGCTTGTTTTGTATTTGTCTTCACCATAAGGGGAGACTGTATAAGGTGTTCTGCTAATCATTAGCGGATATTTCTGGCTGGTGTTTTTAGGAATATAAATTGCTGTGAAAAGTTTAACCCCATCACGCATAGGGATTAGTCTTTCTATTTTAGTGTAATTATCCCGTACATAGGCGGAGTCAGTCTCCGCAAATGCCGTGGTTCCGGCCAGCAAAAGGATGCAGGCAAACCATAATTTTTTGAGTGGGGCGTTTATCATGATCATTAAAAATAAGCTTAAGCGAATATAGTGGATCGGCAGACCGTTCGGTTAAGTTTAGTGTTTTTCACATAATTTTTACGCAATCGTTTATTCAGGTAGCCAAATGGTCGTACCTTTGGCGGTTATAATCCAGAATGCATGTCTTCAGAGAAATTCAGCCTTAAGTCTTTATTTAACCTTATTCCACCGCGATTGATGGCCTTGATCCGCTTTGGAATAACGGGGGTGAGTGGTCTGTTTATAGATTTTGCACTAACCTGGTTTTTTAAAGATGAGCTGGGAATCAATAAGTTTGCTGCAAATGGAATCGGCTTCAGTGCAGCGGTAATTAGTAATTTTCTGATCAACCGGAACTGGACATTTAAGGGGACAAAAGCAAAGGCTGCGCCGCAATTCACTGCGTTTTTAATGGTTTCTGTAATTGGATTACTCCTTAATTCTGGAATTATCTATCTGCTGGATAACGTGTTGCACGTTAATTTTTATTTAAGTAAGGCCATTGCAATTTTCCTTGTTTTTTTCTGGAACTTCAGTGCTAATTATTTCTTTGTGTTCAAAACTGTTAAAAGCAGCAAAAGCTAAATTATGGAGCTAATCGATTCGAGGCAGCAGAAGTCCTGGTTATATTTGTTTATCGGACTGGCGGTCCTTTTGAATTTTAGTGGAATGTTTGTGCCTGTAATGGGGCCTGACGGTGCATTGTATGCTTCTATCGCAAAGAACATGGTGCTGAACGATAATTTTAGCGACTTAATGGTTCAGGGCAAGGACTGGCTGGATAAACCGCATTTTCCTTTCTGGATGACCGCATTGAGTTTTAAGGTATTTGGAATTCATACCTGGAGTTATAAGCTGCCAGGGATCTTATTTATACTGGTAGCCGCGCTTTATACTTACAAGCTGGCTAAAGTCCTATATAATGAATCTACAGCGTTGTGGGCAGTGCTGATCTTATTAACGGCACAGCATATCCTGATATGCACAATGGATATCCGTGCAGAGCCTTTTCTCACCGGTCTAATCATCGCATCTGTTTACCATTTCTATCGCTGTCTGGGGCGGCAATGGATACTCCACCTCTTGCTAGCCTCTCTTTTTGCAGGTTATGCGGTCATGACAAAAGGTATTTTTGCGCTGATCCCGGTTGCCGGGGCAATAGGAGGCCACCTGATTATTACAAAGAACTGGAAAATGGTACTCAATTTCAGGTGGTTACTTGCAGTGGTTTTGATTCTGCTGGTGATTCTTCCAGAATTATTAAGCCTGTATGCTCAGTTTGACCTACATCCGGAAAAAACGGTCTTTGGAAAACAGGATGTTTCAGGGCTGAAGTTCTTCTTCTGGGATAGTCAGTTTGGCCGTTTCTTTAACAATGGGCCGATTAAAAAAAACAGTGGCGATCCAAGTTTCTTCCTGCACACAATCTTATGGGCATTTTTGCCCTGGAGTTTTTTATGGTATGCCGCAGTATTTCGCTTTTTTAAGCAGAATTTCTCTAAACCTTCCAGTGCGGAGTGGCTGTGTATTTCGGGTTCACTATTAACACTGCTGATTTTCTCGGTCTCGAAATTTCAGCTTCCTTTTTATATTACTATCGTATTTCCCTTTTTTGCTATACAGGTGGCAGACTATATAAATAGTTTAAATTCTGAGCATAAATTCAAATACTGGCGTATTGTTCAATTGGTTGTCGGCTTGTTGATGCTGGTGACAGTTGCTTTGCTGCAATTCTTCTTTAGACCAGATACTCTTGGTGTATGGAATGGTCTTTTTATACTGGGTGCGCTTGTACTGCTGGTTATTGTAAGTGTGACCGGTCTGGACTTCAGGAACAAAATGGTCTTGCAGTTATGCAGTGTTGCAATTGCCGTAAATCTATATTTTAATCTGGTTTACTATCCAAAATTATTAACCTATCAGGCAGATAGTGAAGCGGCTTTCTGGATGAACAAGCATAACCCGGATGGAATTCCTGTTGTGCAGAGTCGTATTGGGTTTGGCTTCGCATTGGAGTTTTATACCCGGGCACCCGTTTATTTTTTCCGGCCGGATGAACCTGAAGCACTTCCTAAACTTCCGTATTTATTTTATGGAGATAAAAGTACCGTGGATGATCTTTTTGAAGCTGGCGTTCCGATGCAAAGACTGAAAACTTTTGAAAGCTACAGGATCAGCAGACTGAAAGCTAAGTTTTTAAATGAAAAGACAAGAAAACAGACCTTGGATACTACTGAAGTGGTTTTAATCTACGGAAACATTAAGAATTAAGTACCTTTAGATGACGGTTTTCCAGGAGTGTTTATTAACTTTGCTCAACAAAAAACAAACATTATGCAATACGACGTCATTATTATTGGTTCTGGTCCCGGTGGGTATGTAAGCGCAATCAGATGTGCGCAGTTAGGCTTAAAAACAGCTATAATCGAGAAGTATAAAACTTTTGGTGGTACTTGTCTGAACGTAGGCTGTATTCCTTCAAAAGCCTTACTGGATTCTTCTGAGCATTTTCATAATGCTGCGCATACTTTCGAAACACACGGAATTAAATTAAAAGATCTTAAAGTGGATATGCCACAAATGATCGCTCGTAAAGATGACGTTGTAGCTCAAAATACTGCAGGTATAACGTATCTGTTCAAGAAAAATAAAATCGACAGCTTTGAAGGTGTGGGTTCTTTCGTAGATAAAAATACGATCAAGATCGCCAAGGCTGATGGTTCATCTGAAAATATTACCGGAAAGAATGTCGTTATTGCTTCCGGTTCAAAACCTACTGCTTTACCATTTCTGCCAGTAGATAAAAAAAGAATTATTACTTCTACTGAAGCTTTAAATATTAAAGAAGTACCTAAATCAATGATTGTTATTGGTGGTGGCGTAATCGGACTGGAATTAGGTTCTGTTTATGCCCGTCTGGGAACTAAGGTTTCTGTAATTGAGTTCCTGCCTTCAATTATTGCTACTATGGATGCTGGCCTTGGCAAAGAGCTGCAGCGTGTACTTAAGAAATCTTTAGGAATGGAGTTCCTGATGGGTCATAAGGTTACTGGTGCATCTGTAAAAGGTAAAACTGTAACGGTTACTGCACAGAATTCTAAAGGCGAAGACGTAACAGTTGAAGCGGATTACTGTATTGTTGCAGTTGGACGTACCGCTTATACAGAAGGTCTGGGTCTGGAAAACATCGGTATTAAAACGGAAGAACGTGGAAATAAAATTCCTGTAAATGCTCATCTGGAAACAGCTGTACCTGGTGTATACGCTATTGGTGATGTAATTACCGGCGCCATGCTGGCACATAAGGCAGAGGATGAAGGTACTTTTGTAGCGGAAACTATTGCTGGTCAAAAACCACATATTAACTATAATCTGATTCCTGGAGTTGTTTATACCTGGCCAGAGGTTGCTTCAGTGGGATATACTGAAGAGCAGTTGAAAACAAACGGAGTAAAATATAAATCTGGTTCTTTCCCTTTTAAAGCGAGTGGAAGAGCGAAAGCAAGTATGGACACTGATGGTTTTGTAAAAGTACTGGCTGATGAAGCAACGGATGAGATTTTAGGTGTTCACATGATCGGTCCGCGTGCTGCAGACATGATTGCTGAAGCTGTTGTTGCGATGGAATATCGTGCGTCTGCCGAAGATATTGCGAGAATCTGTCATGCACATCCAACTTATACAGAAGCTATTAAAGAGGCGGCTATGGCTGCAACAGCTAATCGCGCAATTCATATGTAAAAAATTACCGGAGTGCATTTGTACTCCGGTAAATCTTTTTAAAAACCCCAGGCTTCAGCCTGGGGTTTTTTTATAGGTAATTGAGGGTAGGCTTCTTTGAGTGCTTTTACCCCAAGTTCAATTAAGCGAAGGTTTTCTTCCAGATGACCGTGCTGGACTTCTATATTGATGTAAGGAATTTTATGCTGCATCGCATAAACCGACAGTGATCCATCGTCCGGCGCTGTCTTTGCCTGCAGAATAACATTTACATTCTCTTTTTTTAGCAGATTGAATACTTTAAGATCCGTCACCAGAATCATGTCGTCTTCATCGGTCTGGAAATTGATGTGCACGGAATCTGCTGCACTCTCGAGTGCATATCCTGGCAGATAACTGCGAATGCCGAACCCGCCGTCTGCATTATTATGGAGTGTGATAATGTAATCTTTATGTTTTGGCAGATAGGTTTTAAGTATAGTTTTGGAAGCGTGTTCGAGTTCCTCCAATGCATCGTCGGTTATAGCGCCATATTTTTCCAGGCCTGCCAGCCGGCCTTCTTTGGTGTATATACCATTCGGATCGGTCTGAAACTCTTCCTCTTTCAACAGAAATTTAAAATTTCGCACTGATCCGTACTGTGTGTCAATAATGCTTCCGCCATTGGTTTTAATGTATTGGAAGGCAGCTTTAACTCCGGTATCCTCATCATCATGGATCGCGAGAAAATTCACATTCGGTTCATTATAACTGTAACGTACCAGACTTACTTCCAGGTCTCCTATATTAAGATAGGTAGTGTCTGATATCATGCCGTCAAATACCGGCGGATGTTGTTGTGCACTGAGCCGCAGTGTAGGGAAGAACAGGCTCAGAATTAGGATTGTACGGAGTATATTCATAATGCTTTCAACAGTTAGCTTTCAGTTTTACATTTTCTGTTCAGCTAACAAAAAAGGAACCACGATGGATTCCTTTTTTGTTTATTCTTATTGATTTTTTAATGTTGGTGGTCTAAATCGTATTCTTTAACGTCTTTATGATCGTATGGTTCTACCATCAGCTCTTCTATGGTTACCCCTTTTTTATTAAATCCGAAGCGGTCCAGAATTCCGTCAAAGATCTGGTACATTACCGGTACAACGATCAATGTCAGGAAGAGTGAGCTCAACAGACCTCCAATAATTACCCAGGCAAGTCCATTTTTCCATTCTGCACCTGCACCACCCGCCATCGCAATAGGAACCATACCGATAACCATCGCAATAGTGGTCATTAGAATAGGTCTTAAACGGGCGTGATTAGCCAGCACGAGTGCCTCATGTGTAGATTTGCCTTCTGCTTTCATCTGATTGGTAAAATCGACCAGGATAATCGCATTTTTCGCGACCAGACCGATTAACATAATTAATCCTAGAATAGTGAAGATATTTAGTGCATTATTTGTTAATGCCAGCGCCAGTAACGCTCCGATCACCGACAATGGGATGGAGAACATCACGACAAATGGATACACAAAGCTGTCATACAAGGCAACCATAATTAGGTAAACTAAGATAATAGAGGCCATCAGGGCAATACCAAGAGTTCCAAAACCTTCTCCTTGATTCTCTGCATCACCTGCCCAGAGATAACTTACACCTACTGGTTTTTTGAGTTTGCCGGATTTCTCCAGTTCCAGCAATTTTTCCTGGAACTCGGCAACAATGGTACCTGTTGGTCTACCAATGGATTGTGCACGTACGGAAACAGATGTACTCTTATCACGTCTTTCCAGCTGACTTGGTCCGGAACCTTCCTTGATATCTGCAAACTGTGAAAGTTTAACTTCTTTGCCTGCGGTATTAATAAAGATCAGGTTGCTAACGTCATCAATATCTTTACGGTTGAAGGTCTGGTAACGAATATTAATATCATACTCGTATTCTCCTTTACGGAACTTACCATCGGTGTTTCCACTGAATGCGGTCTGCATGGTTGCCCCTACAGTTTGAAGGGTTAAACCTAAAGCAGCCATTTTATCACGGTCTACCTGTACGTTGATCTCAGGACTTCCACCTTCTACGGAAAGTTTAAGCTCCGCAGAACCTTTAATCTGTGCCAGCACTGCCATTGCACCTTCGGCATATTTCATTGCGCTGTCCAGATCGGAACCCATTACTACCATATCAATAGGTGCATTTTCCGCTATACCTAAAATACTGATTGGTACGGTTTTTACTTTTGCCCCGACCAGATGTTTGGCGAGTTCACGGCTGACCTTAGTTGCGTAAATACTGGAGTTATCTGCCCTTTCGCTTCTCTCAACAAGTTTGACGTTAATCTCTGATTTGTATGCGGTCGCCTGCGTACCACCAAAGTCACCGCTGGACTGACCAACAGTAGTAATCAATTGTATGATTTCTGGTTTCTTAACCAAAAACGCTTCTGCTTTCTGAGTGATCAGGTTAGTCTGTTCAATAGAAGCATCTTTCGGCAACTCAATTTGAACAAGGAATTCCCCTTTATCACTTTTCGGGAAGAATTCTGTACCTACATATCCGGCCGGAATTAATCCGCAGGATCCGAAGAAAAGGACCAATACAATCATAATGGTTTTACCCTTATTGGCTAATGACCAGTTCAGGATACTCGTAATCCATATTGTGAATTTACGCAGTTGTGCTTCGAACCACAGGATGAATTTTCCAAAGATATTTTTGCCTTCGATCTTCTCTAACTTACCGTAACGGGAAGATAGCAGTGGTACGATCGTAAAGGAAGTAATCAAAGAAAGGAGCGTAGCAATAATAACAACGACACAGAATTGTCTCAGGATATTGGATACCAGGCCGGTACTGATGGCAATTGGGAAGAATACAACCACAATTACCAGGGTAATGGAAACTACGGTAAAGCCGATTTCACTTGTTGCGTCATAAGCTGCACGTACTTTGTTTTTACCCATCTCCATGTGGCGGTAGATGTTCTCCAGTACTACAATCGCATCATCGACCAGAATACCTACAACCAGTGAAAGGCCCAAAAGGGACATCAGGTTTAAGGTATATCCCAAAACTTCAATTCCTATAAATGTAGCAATCAGTGAAGCTGGGATCGAAACCATGACGATTAAGGCATTCCGCAAACTGTGCAGGAAGAAAAGCATTACAAAGGCAACAAGGATAATTGCCAGGATTAAATCATGGATAACCGCATCGGCCGATTCTAAAGTGAAAATGGAACTGTCATTCGCAATGACAATATGCAGTTCGTTAGCTTTATAGTCTTGCTGTAAGGTCTCAATGACTTTATGAACACCCTTACTTACTTCCACGGCATTCGCATCGGATTGTTTGATAATCTGAATTGCAATTGCCCCTTTACGGTCGATACGTGCTATTTTCTCTACTTCTTTTTGTGTATCACGCACGTCTGCTACATCGGAAAGTCTGATTTGCGCACCGTCTTTACCAGTAGTAAGAACAAGATTCCTTAATTCATCTACATTCTTGTATTTACCTGACAAACGGATCAATACATCCTGGTTATGTGTTTTTACACTACCGGTAGGGAAGTCCAGGTTTGAGGTTAAAATAGACTGTTGTACTTGAAGTACTGACAGGCCGTAACCCTGTAATTTATCAGCATCTAATGCAACTTCAATTTCTCTTTCCTGACCACCAACCAAGTTTACCTGGGCTACACCTGTTACCCGGGATATAATGGGTGCAATCCTTTTATCGATCAGATCGTAAAAAGAGGCATCATCCATCTTCGCAGATGCCGACATGGTAATTACAGGTAAATCGTCCAGGGAGAATTTATTCAGTGAGGGCGTCTTTACATCGGTAGGTAAATCTGCGAGAATTGAATTTACTTTGCGCTGTGCTTCGTTCAGGGAGAGATCGACATTAGCTTTATCATTTAGCGTAATCGTCACTACCGACAGACTTTCGTAAGATACAGCATTCAGTTTTTTGATGTTTTCCATGGAGGAGACAGCGTCCTCAATTTTCTTGGTCACCGTATTCTCTACCTCAGCAGGAGATGCACCCGGATAAATAGTGGAAATGGAAACCACATTATTCGAGAACTTAGGCAGCAATTCGTAACTTAAAGAGAAGTAGCTTAAAAGCCCCATCAATGTTAGCACGGTAAATACCACAATAACCAGTGACGGTCTTTTAATTGATATTTCTGTTATTTTCATTAGCTATATATTTTTTAGCAGGTTGCTTAGCTTAATTATTTAATTGCAGTAACCGGACTTCCATCAACCAGGTTGATCTGTCCGCTGATGATCGCAGTTTCACCTTCTTTCAGACCGTCAATGATCTCAACCCTGTCTCCAAGGATACGACCGGCAACGACCTTGCGGATTCTGGCAGTCTTGCCATTCTCCATTACGAAGATCTCATTGCTGCTTACACTGCCAACGAATGATCCCCTTGGAATAACAATTGCCGGAGCCTGAGCAGGAAACTGGAAGACTGCAGTTCCATACATACCAGCTTTGAGCGTATTAGCATGGTTGTTCTCCACTTCTATTTCAACCGGAAAATTAAGTGTAGCATCTGCTTTTGGTGCAATGAAAGTTATTTTACCAGTGAAATCGTCTGCTGGAAATACATTTGATTTGATTTTTACAGAACCTCCTGTTTTTAAGCTGGCAACCTGGCTTTCATTTACGTTGACCTTAAGTTTAAGTCTGGACACATCTACCAGTTCAAACAACTGCGTACCCATTGCGGTCACGAAAGCACCGACTTCAATATATTTTTTGTTAACGATGCCATTGATCGGCGATTTAATATTAGCATCACTCACACGACGCGCGGCACCTTGTAATCTCAGGCGCGCATTTCTTGTTGCCAGTTTCGCCTGGTCAAGCTGTTGTTGTGTAACACCACCTGTTGCAAAAGAGCTTGTATATCTTGCTTCATCACGAATTGCATTATCTAAAGCTGCCTGAGCGGTTTCTTTATCTGTATTAATGATTTCTGCATCGATACGCGCTAAAACCTGCCCTCTAGATACTTTATCACCTTCTTTAACGAATATTTGTGTGACGCGCCCTGCATTTTCAGAAAGGAAATCAAGCTCTTGTTTCGGCGCAAATGTTCCATTCGAACTGAAATCTAAATCAACGGGTTCTTTTTTCACTTCAGCCACACGAACACTCACTGCACCACTACCTTCCGACACCAGTGCGGTTTGTGCATCATTCTTCTTCTTGTTGCTGTTTAACACCCAGGCAATTCCACCCAGCACAACAATGATGAGTATGACAGTTATAATTCCTCTTTTCATTTTAATAGTGATTTTATATTTCCGTTTGATTTGATTAGTTGGATTTCGGCAATTTTATAGTTAAGTAATGCCTGGGTATAACTGTTTTGTGCGGATGTTAGCGCATTTTCGGTGTCCAGCAGATCGGTCAGGGCTGCCAGGCCATTATTATAGTTGTTTTGCGTGCTTTCGTATATTTCCTGCGCCAGCACAACATTTTCTTTTTGAGTGCGGATAGTATTCAGATTATCTTTCAACTGAATCTTTGCATTCTCATAGGCTAGGTTGAGTGTATTTTTCGTTTGGAAGAGGTCTTCGTCTGCCTTTCTAATATCTACTTCTGCCTGGCGAACTCTTGATCTTGTCGCGAAACCATTAAAAATCGGCATCCTTAATGTTACTCCTATAGCGGAAGCATCATAGTAGAAGGCAGATCCGCCTTTTTTAAATAAATCGAACTTATCGCTCTGTCCGGTTTTGGAAATGTTTCCTGTAAGAGACAGTGTAGGGTAATATTCGGCGATATATGCCTTTTTTTGCAGGGCATATAATTCACGCTGTACATTTAATAACCTAATCTCGGTACGCCCGGAAAGGCTGATACTGTCCGCTAGAACTGGCAGGACCGTTACGTCCGTTAGTTGTTCCTGTGGCAGATTGACCTTCTCGGTTACCGGCATACCAATCGAAAACTTTAATTGGTTTTCTAACTGAACAACAGCATTCACTATCTGTTCCCGCTGAGTCTGCAGGTTAGTAAGGTTTACTTTGATCCGGTCTACGTCGATTTTTTTTGCTAATCCGTTCTGGTATTGATTTGAAATGATTTTTTCAATCACCTTAACATTCTTGATGTTGGTATCAATTACATTGAGTTGTTGTCTGCTCACTAATACCTGGTAGTAATTGTTGGCAACCTGCTCAATTACTTGCTCTTCAGTTAACTGTGAGTTGAGCTGGTAATAACTCTCGCTGGTTTTGGCCGCTTTTAAGCCGGTGAAAACTGTTTGGTTAAACAGCTCCTGACTTAACTGAACGCCTGCATTTGAATTCCATTTCCTTCCCAGCTGAAAAGATTGGTCTCCAACAACTAGCTGACCGATAATTGCATTATAAGTCAATGAGGCATTACCCGTAATCTGTGGAAGCGCCTGTGATCTGACTTCTTGTGTTTTATATCTTCCACCATCGATATCCAGTCTGGATTTCCGGGCAGTGACATTGTGCTCAACGGCGTAATTTAACGCTTCTTTTAGACTGAGCGACTCCTGTGCCTGTAAGTAGAGACCCTGAAAGAGTATCCAGAACAGCAGAGGAATAGTTTTTAAAATGAACTTCATAAATTAGGATTGTTGGAATATAGGTGGTTGCTATTGTAAGCCTTTAATGAAAATCCTGGATAACATGATCTGTTTTTCTTTCATGGTTCTCAACTCTTTTTTGTCGGGGATAAGCTCTTTATTGCCATGCATTACGCAAAGGGAGGTTAGTCCGGCTTGGCTGGCCAGATAGAGCTCTGCTATTTTAGCAATGTCTTCCTGTGGCAAAATTTCACCGTTGGCAATTGCCTGCTCGAAGATCTTCTCATGAAGAACTCTGTTCTGTATAAATTTCTCTGACAGGTAATTTTTCAGCTCCACCGAGTTAAGTGAAGAGTCAGTATTGCCGTTTGAAAGATGAAGCATATAATATTTTTGGAAAAACTTATGCTTAACTTCTATACTGTGAAGTAAAGTTGTTGCGATGTTGTCTCCCGATTTCTGATCCTTATTCATCATATTGAAATAGTCTTCGAAAATTCGTTCAACTACACCGAGTATAAGACTGGATTTGTCCGGAAAGTAATAATACAGAGATGGTTTGGAAACGGACAGATCTTCCGCTATCTCATTCATCGTTGTTTTATTAATACCAAAATGTGTAAACCGTTTGATTGCACCCTCTAAAATTAATTCTCTCTTTTTATCAGTTTCTGCCATTTCTACCTTTTTACTATCTGACTTTATATTTTTAAAAGTCAAAAATATAGCTAGAATAGTTATTTAGGAAACTTTACTTGAAAAGAAGTGTTCTAGATTGTTAATATGACAAACTCATGACCTATTAGTCTGTTTAAGACCTGCTAAAAAGATTTCTGTGAAGCGTTTCTCTTTGAGGAATATGAGTTTAAACTGCTCTTTATCTGGGTAAATGATTTTAGAGCGGTTTAAAATATTGAAGTGTATGCCAGAAATAGCCTCGACAAAAATTTCAGTTGTAAAGTTCAGGTCGGCCACTGAGAACTCACCAGATGCATTCCCTTTATTTAGTAGCCCCGTTATGATTTTCAGCTCAAAAGCTCTCGCTCTTGTAAATTTATCCTGAAGTTCATCCGGTAATTCCGGGCCCATCATTTTGGTGTATTCAATGAGCTTATAGTATTTCTGGATAAATGCCTGTCTTTTTTGAACCAGCATCAATATTCCTTCGGCAGCACTGCTTGTTTTTTCGACGGACTTGACAAGATCCCGGCTAATCTGGTGCATCAGATGTTCGATCACACTGACATAAAGACTCAGTTTATCTGGGAAATAATAATAAAGCAAGGCTTTTGAGAATGCAATGTCCTTTGCAATCTCCGTCATCGTAGTTTTCGCAAGCCCGTAATGAGCGAATCTCTTCAGTGCGGCATCTATGATTAAAAGTCTTTTTCTATCTTGATTTTCCATTGTTTGTGAGGCGTACTTTTGCTTTTTTATGTCCTGACGGACTGCAGAATTTAACCGGATGTAAATTAGGAAAAATTATTAAATAATGTATTTGAGGGATAAATATGGCTTTAACAATTACATTTGCTTCAAATTATTTATAGTACTGCTATGTTTTTAATTCAGGAAAATATCTCCTTAAAACCTTATAACACATTCGGTATCGATGTCAATGCCCGCTACTTCGTAGAAATCACAGAAGCTAAGGATTTACTGGAATTACGCCTTTCGGATGTTTTCAGGACGGAGCGTATATTGGTAATTGGCGGGGGAAGTAATTTGCTTTTCCGTTCAGATTTTCAGGGACTGATTATTAAAATGAGCATTCCTGGTATTCAGGCTTCAATTGACAGTCAAACCGTTTATGTAACTGCTGGTGCCGGTGTGGTATGGCATGATCTGGTTATGTACTGTGTGAATAACGGATATGCAGGAATGGAAAACCTAAGCCTTATTCCTGGTACCGCTGGTGCTTCTCCGATTCAGAACATTGGTGCATATGGTGTTGAGCTGATGGATATTTTCTATTCATGTGAAGCTTTTGAACTGGCGACCGGCGAATTCAAAACTTTTAGCTTTGAGGAATGTGGTTTCGCTTACCGAGACAGTGTCTTTAAACATGAACTTAAAGGGCGTTTTATTATTACCGGGGTTACGTTTCGTTTACCTCAGCCTGCGGCTGTAAATACGGGCTATGGTGCTATACAGGCGGTGCTTAATGAACGGAATATAGTAAATCCGGGTATTGCCGATATTTCGGGGGTTGTTGCTGAGATACGCGTTAGCAAACTCCCGGATCCTTCAACCATTGGAAATGCCGGTAGTTTCTTTAAAAATCCAGTGATTCCTGAAAGTCAGTTTGACGGGTTGATTGCAAACTTCCCAAACCTGGTTAGTTTTCCTGCTGGCTCTGGCTGCAGAAAACTGGCGGCTGGCTGGCTCATTGAACAGTGTGGATTTAAAGGAATAAGAGACGGTCAAACGGGAACATGGAAGAATCAGGCGCTTGTTTTAGTGAATCACGGTGGCGCTACTGGTGAAGAAGTGTATAGTTTTTCAGAAAAAATTATTGAGGCGGTATATGCCAAGTTTGGTCTAAAACTAGAAAGGGAAGTAAATATTTTGTGATATAGCGGTTAGCCTGCCGGGGAGCGGCTTTGCTTGTTTAGAAAAAAATCTGTGGCCATTTTGGTACATCTATTGTATAAGTGTTAGTATGCAAGCTTAAACAGATTGGGTAGTGCTTCTTTGTAACAGCTTGTTATTTTGTTCGTTAACTTAAAAACTTAGACATTATGACAAAGAATGAATTTAATCTACAGCTCCATCGCCACTCCGTCTCTTTGCAGTCATTTGCTTTAAATTTTACAAAGGATATTGAGGATGCAAATGATCTGGTTCAGGACACCATGCTAAAAGCTGTGACTTACTATAGTAAATTTAAGGAAGGAACAAATCTTAAAGGATGGTTATTCACCATCATGAAAAACACCTTTATCAACAATTACAGAAGGCTGGTTAAAACGAATGCATTAATTACTCAGTCTGAAGACATATCATCTGCTAATCTGCACTATAGTGCAACTAAAAATACTATTGATAGTAAGTTTATCATTGGAGATATCAATAAGGCGCTGGATACACTCGCACCTGAATATTACGTGCCTTTCGTGAAGTACTTTGAAGGTTATAAGTATCATGAAATTGCTGATATGCTGAACATACCTATCGGTACAGTTAAGACCCGAATTCATGTTGCCCGTCAGATTCTGAAAAAATATTTGAAAACATATTCTAAAGAAATTCTGGGAACAGAAGTGGTTTAGCAGCTAAAAAACTTGTTTTTTATGACCGTCCGTAGTGAAGCTGCAGACGGTTTTTTTATGTGGTTTTGAATCGAAAAGGAATTTTAAAGCAGGATTTGCTTTCAAAAGTATATTTTTGGCGATTAACCCGACCAGAATGAACATGACATACCTTCTATTGGATCTCGGCCTGGTGGCCCTGGCTATACTCCTGATCTTTATGAGTAAGAATGGGTTTGCCGCTAACCGCAAATATATCGGGCTTGCGGTAATGATCAATGTTTTTGCTTTTTCTATTCCTACGGAGTTTTTGACGCAGCTAAAAGTGATTGTTTTTAATCCTCCGTACCTGACCGGTACAATTCTCTGGCAACTTCCGGTAGAAGAATTGCTCGCTTTACTTGCGTTGCCTTTAATGGGCCTGGCTATCTATCTTTATCTGAATTCCCGTTACCCGGATCAAAAATATCAGCCATACAGTCTTGCACTAAGTAACCTGATGCTTGGCGTATGTATTGCAATGTTGTATTTCGGATATCAAAAGTATTATACTCTTTTTACTTTCGCCATATTGCTTCTTCTTCTTTTATATATCGAATATGTGAATAACCTGAGGTTTATGTATCGGTTTTACCGGGCGTTTCTTGTGTCACTAATCCCTTTTTATATTTTTTACGGTATAGCAGCTAATTTACCAGTCGTTCAGTTCCATCAGGAGGCTACACTGGATTTTAACCTGTTGGGTTTGCCCTTTGAAACACCGTTCTACTTTATGTCGATGATGTTGTTCAGTGTGTATTTTTACGAATTGTTTAAAAGTAAAGCCAAATCCTGAGCGGATGGATGTACAGGAATATACAAAGCAACAATTGGCTTTACGCAACGGACAAGATAAACCGCAGATCTGGGTAGCGTTTAAAGGGCTTATTTACGATGTTTCAGCTAGTCGTCTTTGGCGCAATGGAAAACATTATGAGCACTGGGCAGGGCAAGATCTAACTCCGGAGCTGAAGGATGCGCCACACACCGAAAAGGTATTTGAGAAATTTAAAGTTGTGGGCAAGTTGAAAACTTAAAAAAAGCTGACGAGATACCGTCAGCTTTTTTTTGTATTTGCCTGTTTAGGCAATATTAAAAGAACTCAATTTCACAAACTCTTTTACGCGGGCAGCAATTTCTTCTTCTGTCAGATTGATAATTCTTTCCGTACCGAATTTCTCGACGCAGAAGGAAGCCAGTGCAGAACCGAATACTATTGCATTTTTCATATTGTTAAAGTTTATCGTGCCTACTTTAGCCAGGTAACCGATAAAACCTCCAGCGAACGTGTCTCCTGCTCCGGTCGGGTCAAATACTTCAGCGAGCGGAAGTGCAGGGGTCGAGAAGACCTGGTCTTCATGGAATAATAAAGCGCCATGTTCACCTTTTTTAATAATCAGGTATTTTGGACCCAGAGTCAGGATTTTCTTAGCGGCTTTAACCAGGGAGTATTCTCCTGATAACTGACGGGCTTCTTCGTCATTGATTGTTAATACATCAACCAGTTTTAAAGTTTCCAGCAAATCATTCAGCGCTACATCCATCCAGAAGTTCATTGTATCCAGAACAATCAGTTTAGGGCGGTTTTTAAGCCTTTTAATCACCGTTTGCTGTGTTTGTGGGGCAAGATTACCTAGCATCAGATATTCGCAGTCCTGGTAGCTCTCAGGAAGGATAGGGTCAAAGTCGGCCAGCACATTTAATTCTGTAACCAGTGTATCACGGCTGTTCATATCATTGTGATATTTTCCAGACCAGAAGAATGATTTTTCACCTGCTTTAATCTGCAATCCAGTGGTGTCAATTCCATGCTGGTTAAGGGTGTCAATGTCATTCTGATGAAAATCTTCACCGACAACGCCAACAATTTTGACGTTTTTGCAGAAGTAAGAAGCGGCTAAACTGGCATAGGTTGCTGCTCCACCTACGATTTTATCAGTTTTTCCGAAGGGTGTCTCTATCGCATCAAATGCTACACTTCCTATGATAATCAGGCTCATATGTTTTTATTTAAAATTATTTCATTTTTTTTCACTACAAATATTGCATAAATAATTTAAAAGCCCTAATATTGCATTCCCAAAACGAACGAACCATATGGTGCTTCACTAACATGAAAAGGACGTTTTGGTTAACCAGGAATACTCCCGAATAGCTCAGCTGGTTAGAGCATCTGACTGTTAATCAGAGGGTCGCTGGTTCGAGCCCAGCTTCGGGAGCAGAATAAAAGTCTTTCAGCAACGCTGAGAGACTTTTTCTGTTAAAGTAGAGGGCTATGCCTTTTATTGAAGTATTAAAATTGCAATTTATCATTTTAAGATTGCATAAATTTTAAAATGACCAGCACTCCTTCTTAGCTCAGCTGGTTAGAGCATCTGACTGTTAATCAGAGGGTCGCTGGTTCGAGCCCAGCAGAGGGAGCCAAAAGGCAAGCACGGTAAAACGGTCGCTTGCCTTTTTTTGTTTCAAGCCCTAATTTGCTTTCGCCATTTAAATGGATCAGCTGGAGTAAAAATGGATCAAGTCAAAAACTTGTGGACTAAGGGTGTTTTTAAGCATAAAGTTGGGTGAGGCGATACAAGAAAAACTCAGTGCTTCTTACTCCTCTAAACTGGCTTCTAAATGCCTTTATCTTTGCATTGAAAGACTCAGCTGAAGCATTCGTGGAACGACTATCAAAGTAGTTTAGGATGGTTTCATAATGGTGCTGAATGGATCTTGAAATCGTATTGAACGACTTAAAGCCTGATTGCCTTACCGCCTCATGCCATTTGGCAAGTCTTGCCAGACCATAAAGTTTGTCGGTGGTTTTCTCGAAGATGTTACTCAGGTTTAGGCTTAAGTTGTAAGCTTGCTTAAGT
>NZ_FONS01000016.1 GCF_900112985.1 Pedobacter antarcticus | reverse complement strand
CAATGTGGCGACATCCGTCGTACATTTTCCCGTTTTTGTTGGGACTGCAAAGGTAGAAATCTTTTTTAATTTAGCAAGCTTTTTATTTTTTATTTTCTCTGAAGTTTCCTCCCTTTAAATAACAACAGGCGATCTTTCGATCTCCCAAAGCCGGCCTTCTAAAACCTTCCTTTACATCCTTTCAATTCCTTCTCTTTTTCTCTTACCTTCTCACATTTCCCTTCCTCCGAAGCGGGTTGCAAAAGTAGGAAAATTATTACTACCGCCAAACAATATCACTGACTTATTTGTATAATCCCGCTAAAACACTGTTGTTCAGCTATAAAATTATCGTGTATAATTTACAACATGTGGCCACCCCAAAAAAACGGCTGAAATCTGCCCGATTTAAGCTTAAGCCGTATTTATAATTGCGGTATCGGAAACCGAGCTGGAAACCCATCATCAACCAAAAATTTAAAATTCGAAGCTGCGACTATACTATATATATAGGTAGGAAGATTGTGCAAGCAGTTTAAGTTTAATCTTCTTTAACAGCCAAAAGCTCCAAATAATGTTTTCCCGAATAAAGATAACCTCACTCGGGTCAACCATGGGTCAAACATGGGGTTTAATTGGGCCAAGCCATGGTTTAGTCGAACAACACTAACAGAAGTATCAACCATGACAAGAACAAAACATGAATAACCCAGGATTGCAAGACCCAAAAACAACTTCAGATGGCAATTCCGGGTTATTTTAACACAACCTGGTCTTAAACAAAAAGCCAGCCCGATAAATGGGGCTGGCTTTGAAAAGATGATACTGATCCTGTGATCAATGTGATCTGCATCATTTCAGGATTTTTCATTACCCCCGAATTTGCGGCAAATTAATTACATGATTATTTATAAACTGTTTCGCTTCGATTCTGCTCATTACCTGCCCAATGTTCCTGCGGGACATCCATGCGGAGGGATGCATGGACAAACCGGAACCCATACCGGCTGGGTTATAGATTACACTGCAATTAAAGAGCTTGTCGGCCCCTGGGTTAAAAAACTAGATCATCAGGTCATCAATCAATTGGACGGGCTGGAGAATCCCACCGCAGAAAACATTTGTTTATGGTTCTGGAGAAACCTGCAACCAGAACTTCCGGGATTATTCCGCCTGGAATTAAATGAAACACCAGATTCAGGGGTCATTTATGAAGGATAAAGTCGACCGCAGGTTAGCTATATGGCTTTATTGCGGAGCAGCGGGGATACTGATCCAAATTTTATTGGGTGGTATTACCAGACTAACGGGATCAGGCCTTTCTATTACTGAATGGAAACCTCTTCTGGGAGCGATTCCGCCACTGAATGCAGCAGAATGGGAACATAGTTTTCATCAGTACAAGCAAATCGCACAGTATAAAATCGTGAACACACATTTTAATCTGGAAGATTATAAAGCAATTTACTTCTGGGAATGGTTGCACAGGAACTGGGCAAGAATGCTTGGACTGCTTTTCATTATTCCATATCTTTTGTTTTCTCTCAAAAATGAGATCCCGAAAAAACTCCACCTGCACCTGATCGTTCTTTTCGTGCTAGGTACACTACAGGGGTTTATGGGCTGGATAATGGTAAAAAGCGGACTGAATGATACCGATATAACAGTTAGCGATCTCCGGCTGGCAATACACTTCCTGGCGGCAGTCGTATTATTCGCCTATACTTTATGGGTTGCCTTCTGGATCAGCATTCCAAATTATTTAATGCTCCCCCCCTTACACAGCAAACAAACTCCTTTTCTACTGCTCATTGTAATAATTCTTCAGTTATTTTTCGGTGCATTAATGGCTGGTTCCAAAGCCGCACTATCTGCGCCGACCTGGCCGGATATGAACGGATCTCTACTCCCAACTGCTCTTTATGAAACAGGGGCCGACCCACATTGGCGTTACCTGCTCGTCGTACAGTTTATACACCGTCTTTTAGCCTATTTAATATTAGCATTTACTATTATACTTTATTATCGGAAGGGTAAACAGCGACCGCAACAATTTTCTTTCGTAACTACCAAACTGCCACTTTTGCTGACATCAGTTCAATTAGCTCTGGGAATCTGCAGCGTAATTTACAGCTTTGAACCATTTGTCAGAAATTTCGCACTGCTGCATCAGCTGGTAGCTTTACTACTGGTAAGTAATGTCCTGCTGATCTGTTATCTCAATCAAAAAAACAATTAACGTTAAATTTTTAATTCTTAAATTTGCAGAATTAAACGCCGTTTGCAGCGGTATTAATCTTATGAAAAAATTCCAGACCATACTTTATTACTGCTACAGTCCGATAGCAGAGGCAGAACAATTTGCCGCAAATCATCTTTTATTCTGTAAAAGCCTGGGTCTTACGGGTCGTATAATAGTCGCTGACGAAGGACTCAACGGAACAGTATCCGGAACTCCGGAAGCTTGCGCTGCTTACATGGAAGCTATTCATGCCGATGAACGTTTTGCGAAAACTGAATTTAAAATAGACGATGTTGAGGAACCTTCCTTCATTAAAATGCATTGCCGCTATAAATCAGAGATTGTACATTCGGGATTAAGGGATACCAGTATTATTAATCCGAATGAGAAAACAGGAAAGCATCTGGAACCAGCAGAATTCAGATCGATGATAGACCAGGAAGATGTAATTATCCTTGATGTCCGGTCAAATTACGAACATAGCCTGGGTAAGTTCAAAAATGCGGTAACCTTAGACATCGAAAATTTCAGAGATTTTCCGGAAAAGATAGCCGAACTGGAGCAGTACAAAGATAAAAAAGTACTCACTTACTGCACTGGCGGTATTAAATGTGAAAAAGCATCTGCGCTATTGCTGCACCATGGTTTTAATGACGTTTACCAGTTACATGGAGGAATTATCAAATACGGTAAAGAAGCCGGCGGTGAAGATTTTGAAGGTAAATGTTATGTTTTTGACAACAGAATAGCTGTAGAAGTGAATTCTGTAAACCCGACCGTAATCTCAACCTGCTACAACTGTGGTACCACAACTGCCAAAATGATCAATTGCGCTAATCCTGAATGCAATGAGCACATTACACAATGTGATAATTGTGGGGAAGAATTACAGGGATGCTGTTCGGCAGCCTGTGTCAGCCACCCAAGACGCAGACCGTATGACGGGACCGGATATTACGTGAAAGTTCCTCAACCTGTTCACGAGTCTGTCAAATAAAATATAATTCTAAAGATTCAACTAGATTAAAATAGTTGAATCTTTAATTTGATTGGAATAAATAGCATTTATTTCAAAAACTCAAAAACACGAATGAAATCCAGGACTGCTTCCTTCGTGTTCAATTTTCGCATAAATTCCCTAATTTGCGCAATTCTACCAATTAACAGCGCAGCATCCCATGATCATTCGCCTGATATTTACACTCTTATTCTTTTTCGGCTTATGCTTAAATGGCATAGAAACAAAAGCTGATCCAATTAAGAGTACGGGAATACCTTATGTCCAGAATTTCCCAAAATCCTTATACCAGTCCGGTAATCAGAACTGGTCGGTAGCTAAGGACAAACAGGGCATCTTATATTTCGGAAATACCCAGGGTCTGCTTACCTACGATGGTAAATACTGGAATCAGTATGCAATGCCGGATAAACAAATCGTCAGGTCTGTCGCCGCTGACGAAAAAGGCAGAATTTATACTGGTGCATTTGGAGAATTCGGCTACTGGTCTGTCAAAAACAAAAAGCTAACTTATTCGTCACTAACCAGTCTTATTCCTAAAGGACATCCTTTTACTGACGAAATATGGAAAATCTATGTAGACGGAGAACGCGTCCTCTTTCAGTCATTCAGCACGATTTATAGCTACTCCAAAGGAAAAATAACTATAATTAAAGCTCCCGGATCATTTCTCTTTCTGCAGAAAGCAGGAAACAGATTCCTGATTGAAGTCTTAAAAAAAGGATTGTACGAATTAAAAGGAAATCAATTGACTGCACTCCCCCATTCGAATCCTAAAAGTCCGGATAATATGCTCAGCATCCTGCCTTATAAGGATGGGAAATTGCTAATCGGGACGAGTAAAGAAGGTTTGTTTCTATACGACGGCCAAAGTTATGTTCCTTTTCAAACCGAGGCAAACAGCTTTTTAAGAACTTTTCAATTGAATAATGGAATTCTCTTCGATGGCAGCTATTATGCTTTTGGAACTATTCTGAACGGACTCATCATTCTGGATGATCAGGGAAAGATTGTACAGCGCATTAATAAATCGGGCGGTCTACAGAATAACACTGTTTTAAGTTTATTTAGTGACAACGATAAAAATCTGTGGACCGGACTGGATAACGGTATTGACCGGGTCGAACTCAATTCACCCCTATATTTTTATCTGGACAAAGCGGGTCAGTTCGGAACCGTATACTCCAGCATCATTTATCAGAATAATATTTACCTCGGCACCAATCAAGGCCTTTTCTACAGTCCATGGAAGTCAAATAACACGGGTAGTTTTAACGCGTTTGACTTCAAACTTATACCTGGATCTCAGGGCCAGGTATGGGATCTGAGTCTGATTGACGGACAATTGATCTGCGGTCACAATGAGGGTACCTTCACAATCAGAGGCAATCAGCTGGAAAAAATTTCCGGCGCAAGTGGTGGCTGGACAATTAAGAAACTAAAAAGTGACCCAGGGTATCTGATACAGGGCACATATACCGGATTAGTCTTATTTAAACAGGATCCGGCTGGTCAATGGAAATATTACAGCCATATTGCCGGCTTCGCCGAACCGTCACGTTATGTAGAGCAGGATTTGAAAGGTAATATCTGGGTGAGTAACGCCTATCGCGGGCTTTATAAACTTACCCTCAGTCCAGATTACAAGAAGGTAATTAAGAAAAGGGAATATAGTCAGAAAGATGGGTTGCCTAGCGAATTTAACATTAATGTCTTCAATCTGGACAACAGAATGGTTTTTGCCTCTGCGTCTGGATTTCGAAGATATGATGAAATCAGTGACCGTTTCAGCCCTTATCAGGAATTAAATAATAACATGGGCTCATTTGCGTCAAGCCATAAAATTATTCCGGCTACACCTCAGAAATACTGGATGGTGAAAGACGGGCGTATGGCGATGGTTGATTTTACCATCCCGGGCAAGCTTCAGATCGATTCTAACCGTTTTAGCCTATTGGATGGGAGAATGGTTCAATACTATGAGAATATTAGTCAGATCAGCAGTGATGTTTACCTGGTTAGTGTCGACGACGGATTCGTTATTTACGATGCCGCTACCGGAAACCGGCAAAATGAGAAAAGCCAATTACCTAAGGTACTGATCCGGCACGTCGAAGATGCTTCTGACGTTTACAGGATTATCAGCGAATATGGAAACAGCGGCTCTACATTAGAAATACCTTATAATAGGAACAATATCCGGATCTCTTACGCCCTTCCCTATTACAGGCAGGCAAAGATCAGTTTCCAGTACTATCTGGAAGGCTACTCTTCACAATGGTCAGACTGGAACAGTGCCACACAAAAAGACTTTACCAATCTCACCAAGGGTAAATACCGGTTTCTGGTCAGAGCAAAAATAAACGATCAACAGATCAGTCAGGTTAGTGTACTTGAATTCACAGTTCTTCCACCGTTTTATGCGAGCAATTGGGCACTTGCTCTTTATTTTCTCTTAATGGTTGCCTTGCTTTTTATGGCGAAAAAACAATATGAAGCTAAATTGCTGGAAGACCGTAAAAAGATGCGGGTTAAACTCGAACTTGAGAAGGATGAATTCCTGCAGGCGGAGGCAGAGGCGACAGAGCGGGAGATTATAAAAATCAGAACAGAAAAATTGCAGGCTGAGCTCGAAAGTAAGAATCGGGAACTAGCCAGTTCGGCCATGAGCCTTGTCTATAAAAATGAACTGCTGCAAAAGCTCGGTACCGAAATTGAGAAACTCAGAAATGAGAAAGTTCCAAAAACTTCAGATGATCAGTTTCGTAAAATTCAGAAAGTAATTGATGAAGGGATGAATGACGAGAGAGACTGGAATCTTTTTGAGACCAGCTTTAATGAGGCTCACGGTTCTTTCTTCAAAAAACTAAAAGCAAGTCATCCCGACCTTGTTCCAAATGATCTCAAACTATGTGCATATCTGCACATGAATATGAGCAGCAAAGAGATGTCATCACTGCTCAACATTTCATTGCGGGGAGTTGAGATTCGGAGGTACAGGCTGCGTAAAAAGCTTAATATACCACATGACAAGAACCTTGCAGAGTTTTTCATGGAGCTTTAGTACTACATCATTACTACACAAACGACTTTCACACACCTCTCTACTTCTTCACAGATGCATTTTATATGTTCACTATATATAGGGCCTTAAACTTATTTAATGACCGTTTTACGTCCATAAAAGCCTTATTGTATTTAATACACAAAGCCTGCCTGATGTAATAATGTAGAACCCAATTCTTTGTTTATGCTTAAAAACTAACAGAGATTTAATCCACAATTAAAAACACCAATTATATCACGAGTATGAAAAGAATTTTTACAAAAATTTCTGTTTTCACTTTTCTCAGTTTACTCTTTATTAACGCTGCCTTTGCCCAGAACATCACGGTTAAGGGTAAAGTTTCAGATGGCCAGGATCAAACAACCCTGCCGGCTGTAAGCGTAATGATTAAAGGTTCCACTACAGGAATACAAACAGATGTTAATGGAAATTATTCCATTAGCGCACCAGGTAATGCCACATTGGTCTTCACCTATATAGGCTACACCACACAGGAGATCCCTGTAAATAACCGTACAGCAATCAATGTTTCTCTGGCTTCATCCTCACAACAACTAGAGCAGGTTGTCGTAGTAGGTTATGGTACACAAAGAAAAGTTGATGTTACCGGATCTGTTGCTACCATTAAAGGTGAAGACATTTCCAAACAAGCGTCAACCAACCCGGTGAGTGCGTTACAGGGAAAAGTTGCAGGTGTATCTGTAACTAACGTAGGTGCTCCGGGTAAGTCTCCTAAAATCACAATACGTGGTACGGGTACGATCTACGGTAATACGAATGTATTATATGTAGTTGACGGTGTATGGTATGATGATATTAACTTTTTAAATCCGGCAGATATTGCCAGCATCAGTGTATTAAAAGACGCATCCAGCCAATCAATTTATGGTATACGGGCTGCGAATGGTGTAGTACTGGTTACAACTGTCCGTGGTAAAAACGGCGATCCTACTATTAACTACAACGGGTCAATCGGCATACAGCGCGTAACCAACGGCGTAAAAATGACCAATGGTCAGGAATATGCCACAGCAGTTAATGAGGCTACAATGATAGCTGCTGACTCATTGCTTCTGAAAAATCCTAACTTTGGTAAAGGTACAAACTGGTACGATCAGGTTCTGCGTACTGCAATGGTAACCAACCACCAGATCTCTATTAATGGTGCTTCTGAAAAATCCAGCTATAACTTTTCACTGGGTTATCTGAATCAGGACGGAATTGTAGAGAAAAACAACTATAAAAGATATACTGCTCGTTTATCCAATGATTTTCAGATTTTCAAAGGGTTGAAAATTGGATATAATGTGACGGGTGTTTCCAGTACTTCAAGTGATGCACCAACGACTATCTTCCGTGGGTTATATTCCGCAGCACCAATTATTCCTGTGTTTAATCCGGATGGATCTTACGGTGATCCGGCTATTTATAAATTAGGAAACGGTAGCGCAACAAATCCACAGGCAACTATGGATTTCTTTAACCAGACTAATAAATTTTATAAAGCCACTGGTAATGTTTATGCTGAATTAAAATTTGCTAAACATTTTACTTTCAAAACCAGTGCGGGTGGAGATTTTAGCCAGGAAGAAGTTAGATCCTATACCCCTGTCTACAATGCTACGGTGGCGCAGGTGTCAAACACCAGTATTCTAGCGATTGACAGGATTGAAAATAGAAACTGGATTCTGGAAAACACGCTGACTTACGATAATAAATTCGGAGATCATAGCTTAACTGTTCTGGCCGGCCAGACTGCACAACGTTACAGATCTTACACTATTAATGCTTCAGGAAACAACGTACCCTATAATAAAGATGGTGATTTGTACCTGAGCCTTGCCGATGCAAGTTCCCGTCAGATTACGGATAAAGGATCTGTTAATACAGCAACTTCTTATTTTGGTCGTGTGAATTACGGTTTCAAAAACAAATACCTGTTAAATGCTTCATTAAGAGCTGATGCTGCTTCCCAGTTTTTTGGAGGAAGTGATCTTTGGGGTTATTTCCCTTCAATCGGCGCAGGCTGGGTAGTGAGTAATGAAGAATTCATGAAAGATCAGGAAGTGTTCTCAAACTTAAAATTGAGAGGTAGCTGGGGTAAAGTAGGTAACGCAGGTGTTCCGATTAACCCAAGTACACAAACAGTAGATCAAAGTGCAGGTTTAATCGCTTTCTTTAACGGACAGCCAAATACAGGTGCGGGTATCAGAACTTTGGTTCCACCAGTAATTTTCTGGGAAAGAAGTGCCGGAACTGATATCGGTTTAGAAATGGGCTTTTTAAGCAACAGATTAAATGTGGAGGTTGACTATTATAACAGAACAACACAGCAGGCAATCTTTGATATTCCAATCCTGGGATCATTGGGTACGGAAAACAGTACACTGATTGGGAATCAGGCAGATTTCCGTAACCGCGGTTACGAGTTTGTAGCATCCTGGTCAGATAAGACTTCGAATGGACTAACATATTCGATCAGTGCGAATGTGGGTATAAACAATAATAAAGTATTGAATGTAACTTCAGGAGCCAATCCAATTGATAAAGGTGGCGCAGGTTTAACCAGTGGTGTTTTACCTACAAGAACTGTTGCCGGACAAGCAATCGGTATGTTCTACGGATACCAGGTTACCGGTATTTTCCAAACTGCCCAGGAAGTTACAGCTTCTGCACAACCTGACGCAAAACCGGGAGACTTTATTTATGCCGACAACAATGGAGACGGCACAATTGACGGTAACGACCGCCAGTATCTTGGAAATCCAAATCCTAAATATTCATACGGTGTGAATACCAATTTTGCTTATAAAAATTTCGATCTGACTTTGGATATTCAGGGTGTTGCAGGTGTAGATGTTTATAACGGAAACCTGGCAGCAAGATTCGGTAACGAAAACTACACTAAAGATTTCTTCGATAACAGATGGCATGGTCCGGGTACTTCTAACTCCTACCCTTCTGCAAATATGAGCGGTGGCAGAAACTATCTGGCGAACTCATTCTGGGTAGAAAGCGGTGCTTATGTAAGATTGAGAAATATTCAGTTAGGTTATACATTACCGGAGATGATGACGTCTAAATGGAAAATTAAAAAACTTCGTGTATTCGCAAATGCACAAAATGCAGTGAACTTCTTTGGTTACAAAGGTTTCAGCCCGGAAGTTGGAGGTACGCCAACCAATGCAGGTGTAGATATCAACGTATATCCACTTTTTGCGACTTACAATCTAGGTGTAAACCTTACTTTTTAATTCCACAGCAATTTTTGATCAAGACAAATCTTATACAGATGAAAACATATTTTAACACAAGTATTCAAAGGTGGTGCGCTGTTGGTTTATTATCAACAGTTCTACTCACTACTTCCTGCAAGAAAAGTTTTCTTGACATTGACCCTCAGGGTCAGCAGGAATCGGAACAATTCTGGAAATCCCAGGAAGATGCTACTAAAGCTGTCAATGGAATGTATGCCAATTTAAGAACGTGGAATAACACAGCGTTCCCTGCCCTGGCAATCGAAAGTATACCTTCCGACGAAGCAGATAAAGGCAGTACGGCAACCGATGCAACGTTCTTTAATCTTTATGATACTTTCACCGTAACTTCTACAGAGGGCTCTTTCTTAGGTTTCTGGACAGGACAATATCAAAATATTAACCTGACTAACCAGGTACTGGATAATATTCCGGCAATTACAATGGATGAAAGCCTGAAAGCCCGTTATCTGGCAGAAGCTAAATTTATCCGGGCATACTCTTACTTTAGATTAGTCAGAGCTTTCGGTGGTGTGCCACTTAGACTGACTGTTCCAAAAGACCAAACTGAGTATAATATTCCAAGAGCGACTAAAGAAGAAGTTTATGCACAGATTGAAAAAGATCTGGACGAAGCAGCCTCGGTATTACCACAAGCTTACGGCACAAACGATATCGGGCGTGCAACCAAAGGTGCTGCCATAGGCCTGCATGCCAAAGTTGCGATGTATCAGCAGAAATGGGCAGATGCGTTATCCCTAACTAACCAGGTGATGACTATGGGCTATAGCCTGTTCCCTGATTTCGAAAAAGGTTTCCGTACGCAAAACAAAAATAACTCAGAATCTTTATTTGAAGTACAGTGTGAATTACTTCCGGGTAATAAAGATGCTTCTAACTCACAATACAGCCAGGTACAAGGCGTACCAGGCGTCGTGGGTGGTGGTGGTGGATGGGGCTTCAACGTACCATCTGATGCTTTGAATACAGCTTTTGAAACCGGAGATCCGAGAAGAGATGCAACTATTCTCTACAGAGGTGAAACTACTCCACAGGGTGACAAGATTCCAACAACTACACCAAACCCAAGATACAACCAGAAATCATATGTTCCATTTTCGATGTGGGTATCTGGTTTTAATGAAGGAGCGCAGCAAAATGTCAAAGTCCTTCGTTTTGCAGATATTCTGCTGATCAATGCAGAGGCCGCAAATGAAATGGGTAATACTTCCCTGGCTTTAAGTTCTCTTAATAAAGTACGCGCAAGAGCCAGAGGCACTCAAACTGGTATTTTACCTGATGTAACTGCAACAGATAAAACAGCATTAAAAACTGCAATTTACAAAGAAAGACAAGTGGAACTTGCACTAGAAAGTGACCGTTACTTTGATGTAATCCGTCAGGGAAGAGGTACTGAAGTATTCGGTCCTAAAGGTTGGAAAGCCGGCAAGAACGAAATCTGGCCTGTGCCTGATCAGGAGATTGAAAGAAGCGGCGGTTTGCTTACTCAAAATCCTGGATATTAATATTTTTTAATCTTAAAGGCTGGTAGTGAGAAACTACCAGCCTTATTCATATCATAAAATGATCAAATTCAATACTTACTTATTATCCGGGCTGTTATTTTTTAGTTTATCCTGCCTTACCCTGACAGCCTGTGCACAAAAAAATTCTGCAGATGCCATCAAACCGCAGATGAAAATTCAAAAAGACCTGACTGACGATCAGTTATTGGATCTGGTTCAAAAACAAACCTTCCGGTATTTCTGGGACTTTGGCCATCCGGTAAGTGGAATGGCACGTGAGCGGAGCAATGTCGCTTTTGAATACGGTAACGAAGTGGTAACCACTGGTGGTACAGGATTCGGCGTGATGTCTATCATTGTTGCTTCGGAGCGAAAGTTCATAACCCGTGAGCAGGCTGCAGCAAGAACTAAGAAAATTGTCGATTTCTTATATAAAGCAGATATGTTTCATGGTGCTTTCCCGCATTGGTTAAATGGTGAAACCGGAAAAGTAATCCGTTTCAGTCCTAAAGATGATGGAGCTGATATCGTAGAGACTTCACTCCTTTTCCAGGGCTTACTGACCGCTAAACAATATTATGATGGAGACAATGCAGTGGAGAGAGATATCAGGAACAAAATCCTGTGGATGTGGGAGGGTATTGAATGGAGCTGGTTTACGCAACAGCAGAATGTATTGTACTGGCACTGGAGTCCGAACAACGGATGGAGCATGAACCATCAGATTAAAGGCTGGAATGAGTGTTTTATCACTTATGTACTTGCTGCATCTTCTCCGAAATTTCCGATCACTAAACGTGTATACGACGATGGATGGGCAAATAACAATACCTTTTTCAATGGTAAAAAATTCCAGGGCATTACACTTCCTTTTGGTTTTGATTACGGTGGTCCGCTTTTCTTTTCGCAATACTCTTTTACCGGTCTTGACCCACGTGGTTTAAAAGACCAGTACGGAGATTATTTTGAACAGAATAAAAATCACACCCTGATTAACAGGGCTTATTGCATTGAAAATCCAAAAAAATATAAAGGATATAATGAAAATAGCTGGGGTTTAACTGCAGGCGATAGCTGGCAGGGTTATGCTGCCCATTCTCCAACAGAGGATCTGGGTGTGATTACGCCAACCGCAGCCTTATCAGCTTTTCCATATACACCGGAATATAGTATGCAGGCACTGAAGCATTTCTATTTTGATCTGGGTCCGAAGATCTGGACCGAGTATGGTTTCGCAGATGGCTTCAGCGAAGAACATGACTGGTATGCAAAATCGCATCTGGCTATTGATCAGGGACCGATTATATGCATGATTGAAAACTACCGCAGCGGCCTGCTCTGGAAATTATTTATGAGCAGCCCGGATGTGAAAACCGGATTGCAAAGACTGAGTATCGAAAGCCCGGCCATAGCCAAATAATATATCAATATAATACATACACAAATGAAACGAATTAATTCCCTTTTATTGCTGACAGCTTTGCTAACAGGCGGGAGTGCGATCGGACAGCAGAAAGCCGCTGTTTCGAAAGACCCTAAAATGGACGCTTTTGTCAATGAACTCATGTCTAGAATGACTATCGAGGAAAAGATCGGACAGTTAAATTTACCTGCTGTCGGATTTGATGTGACCGGACCAATACTAAGTGAAGGTGTCGATGAAAAAATTGACCAGGGACTCGTTGGGGGTGTATTCAATACTTTCACTCCCCAGGCGGTTAGAAAACTGCAGCAACGTGCTGTAACCAATTCCAGGTTAAAAATTCCATTGTTATTCGGATATGACGTTGTTCACGGACATAAAACTATTTTCCCTATCCCTTTAGCGCTAAGCACGTCATGGGATATGGACCTGATCGAAAAAAGTGCCCGGATCGCTGCACGTGAAGCAAGTGCAGACGGACTAAACTGGACTTTCTCGCCGATGGTCGACATTAGCCGGGATCCAAGATGGGGCAGAATGTCAGAAGGTTCTGGTGAAGATCCTTACCTGGGCGGACTGATCGGTGCGGCTATGGTTAAGGGATATCAAACTAACAGTCTGGCCAATAGAGATGCTATCCTTGCCTGTGTGAAACACTTTGCGTTATATGGTGCAGCGGAGGCGGGAAGAGACTATAATACTACTGACATGAGTCCGATTAGAATGTACAATGAATATCTTCCTCCATATAAAGCAGCTATTGATGCTGGTGCAGAAACGGTGATGGTATCCTTTAATGACATTAACGGTGTTCCGGCAACTGCTAACCACTGGCTATTGACAGACCTGCTCAGAAACCAATGGGGTTTTAAAGGTTTTGTTGTTAGTGACTATACCGGTGTGAGTGAGCTGGTGGCACATGGATTAGGTGACCTGCAAACTGTAAGCGCAAGATCTGTGTCAGCAGGAACAGATATGGATATGGTCAGTGAGGGATTTCTAAAAACTCTAAAAAAATCTTTGGATGAAAAGAAGATTGGTATTGACGTAATTGACCTGGCCTGCCGCCGAATCCTTGAAATGAAATACAGAATGGGTCTTTTTGCCGATCCGTTTAAATATGTGGACGAGAAAAGAGCGGAAACTGAAATTCTATCTGCAGCAAACAGAAATGATGCAAGAAAAATTGCCGCTGCTTCAATGGTCTTATTAAAAAATGAGAATCAACTTCTCCCACTGCGCAAAAACGCTAAAATTGCTTTGATCGGTCCGTTGGCAGATAACCAACGTGATATGATCGGTAACTGGAGTGCTGCCGGCGACTGGAAAAAAGCCGTCAGTGTAATGACTGGCCTAAAAAATATGGCGCCAGACCTTAAAATCGTTTATGCTAAAGGTGCTAACCTGGTTGATGATCCTCATATTTTAAAACAGATCAATGCAAATGGTGCAGAAATCCATGCAGATTCAAAATCCCCGGATGAATTGATTTTAGATGCAGTGAAGGCTGCAAAAGAAGCAGAAATTGCTGTAGTAGTATTAGGAGAAAGCGCAATTATGGGTGGAGAAGCTACAAGCCGCACGAATTTGGACCTTTTACCGAATCAGCAGAAATTATTGAAAGCATTAAAGGAAACCGGTAAACCTATCGTTCTTGTATTAATGAACAGCCGTCCTTTAACACTTACCTGGGAAGATGAAAATATACCAGCCATCCTGGAAACGTGGTTTGCCGGAACTGAAGCTGGGAATGCAATTGCAGACGTATTAATGGGTAATTATAATCCTGCCGGAAAATTAACAGCAACCTTCCCAAGAAATATGGGACAGATTCCGCTCTATTATAACCATAAAAGTACTGGTCGTCCATACAACGGCGTATCGAATGAAAAATTTGTATCCCGCTATATAGACAGCTCAAACGATCCGCTTTACCCTTTCGGATACGGTTTAAGCTATACAACTTTCAGTATTTCACCTGTTAAACTGAATCGTACCGATTTGCAGAAAGGTAGAAATCTGGAAGCTGCAGTGGAAGTCAAAAATACAGGTAAATATGACGGACATGAAGTTGTCCAGCTTTACATTCAAGATATTTACGGCTCAGTTACCCGACCGGTTAAAGAACTTAAAGGTTTCCAGAAAATATTCCTCAAAAAAGGTGAATCTAAAAAGGTAATTTTCAAAATCGACGAAGAAATGCTCCGATTCTATAATTCTGAGCTTAAGCACGTTGCTGAGCCAGGAGACTTCAATGTGTTTATTGGCTCAAATAGCCGTGATGTCAGTCAGGCAACATTTAAATTGTCAAACTAATTTATATTTCGCGTAAAGCCCCCTGGATTAATTCAGGGGGCTTTTTTGTTTCAAAATTTTGGGTTGCTTAGTGTTGAAAGTACAATATTGGAAATTATTTAGCCCGTAATTAAAAAAAATAGATTTAGCTATTGCAAGTAATGAATTCATTACATAAATTAGATTTAACCAAATATAATTAACGCCCGTTTCTCCCGGCAAGCTCAAGCCAAAAAAAACGTGTTATATAGTTGTATATACTAGCTCTTCCGATCCGGTTCTTATTCCGGAATATTTTCGAAAAAAGAATTGACCCCCTAAACCAATTATCGAGTAACACTATGTAACATCTTTAAAAATCTTAACCCTAACCAAATTAAATCTTATGCAACAAATTTTACCCCTTTTCAAAAGAGCCTCCGTTCTTTTGCTCATGAGTTTGTGTATCGCATTTTCGGTGCATGCGCAAACCAGAATTACCGGAAAAGTCGTCGCAAGTGACGACAAGATGCCAGTCATTGGTGCCTCGGTGAAAATCAAAAATTCAGCTTCCGGAACAATGACCGATGCCAATGGTGCTTTTGCTATTCAGGCCGGTCCTTCTGATGTGCTGGTTATTTCATTTATTGGATACGGAACACGCGAAGTTACCGTCGGCCAGCAAAAATCAATTGACGTAACACTTCAATCTAATTCTAATGATCTTACTGAAGTCGTTGTAACGGGTTACACCGCACAACGGAAGAAAGATCTTACTGGTTCAGTAGCGGTTGTTGACGTAGCACAACTGAAAGCACAACCGGCTGCCAGCGCAGTAGAAGCCTTACAAGGTAAGGCCCCGGGTGTACAGATCGTCAACGATGGTGCGCCAGGTTCTACGCCACAAATCCGTATTCGTGGTAACAGTACAATTAATAACAATGAGCCGCTTTATGTAGTGGACGGAGTACCTTATGAAGGTAATCTTAACTGGTTAAACCAAAATGACATTGAGAGTCTTCAGGTACTGAAAGATGCGTCTTCAGCGTCAATTTATGGAGCAAGAGCAAATAACGGTGTTGTAATTATTACGACAAAAAAAGGAATTGCAGGGCCTCCTAAAATCAATTTAGATGCTTATGTAGGTATTTCGGCACCTAGAAAAAGTACATTCCCTAAAATGATGAACCCACAACAATATGCGCAATATATCTTCGATGGATATACCAATGCAGGACTTCCCATTGACGCCGGTGCAAATTATGGAAGCGGTTCTACGCCGACACTTCCAGAATACCTGGTAGCAGGTGGTGCAAATGGTCAGGATGTAACTGCTGCAGATGCAGATCCGTCGAAATATAATTACACCAGAGATACCAAACTTTTTATCAGATTACCAAAGCTAATAAACAAGGAACCAATTGGTTTGAAGAGATGACAGAACCAGCCCCCGTTCAAAGCTATCAGTTAAGTAGTACTGGTGGTAGTGAAAACGCAACATATGCATTCACCGGAGGTTACCTGAATCAGAAAGGTACCATCAAAAATACTGGTTTTACACGTTACAATCTCCGTTCTAACACCAACATCAAAAAAGTCCGTTTTGGGGAGAATGCACAATATTCCTATAGTGAAGCTTACGGTATGGGCGTAAACACGGCAACTGCGGGTGAAGACCAAGGTGAAGGTAGTCCCATCGGCTGGGCATATCGTATGCCAACGATTGTTCCTGTTTATGATATACAGGGTAATTATGCAGGTAGCCGTGGTAGCCGTTTAGGTAATGCAGAAAACCCAATTGCTGTATTGGACAGACAAAAAGGAAATCTGAGCAAAAGTAATTTCTTCTTCGGTAATGTATTCGCAGAAGCAGATATCATAGACGGTCTTGTTGCCAGAACCAGCTTTGGTTTACGTTATGAGAATTACAGTCGTATAGAAATGCGTTACCCCAATCTGGAGTTCTCGGAAGGTAATACCTCCAATAGCCTAACCGAAGTCAACGGCTACAGAACCGAATGGACCTGGACAAATACATTAAATTACAACAAAGTATTCAATGAGAAACACCGTTTAGGTATTTTGCTTGGTACTGAAGCCATCAAATCATCAAGCAGAGAGACTACCGCCGCAAGAAACGACTTCTTCCTGCTTGGAGATCCAAATTATTATTATCTGAATAATGGTGCATCCGCTATCTCTAACGGAAGTTTTGGTGCTTTAGGTTCATTATTCTCGCTCTTTGGCCGTGCAGATTACGCCTATAACGATCGTTACCTGGCTAGCATTACAGTTAGAAGGGATGGATCATCCAACTTCGGTCCGGAGAATAAATATGGGGTATTTCCTGCTGCAAGTGTGGCCTGGAGAATCTCTGAAGAAGATTTCCTTAAAGACGTCAGCTGGTTAACAGATTTAAAATTCCGCGCAGGTTACGGTGAAACCGGTAACCAACGTATTGACGCGAATCAATATCTGAACAGATACCGCAATTCCATTATCCAGTCAGGCTATGGTATGGGTGGTGGCAATGGAATCGTTGCAGGTGTATGGCAAAACTCCTATGCTAATACCGGTGTAAAATGGGAATCTTTGAAATCACTAAATCTTGGAGTTGACTTCACCTTAGCTGACGGTGTATTTGACGGATCATTTGACTGGTATAACAAGAAAACATCAGATATGCTGTACCGGGTTCCTCTTCCGGCGACGGCGGTAGGTGGCGGTACTTCGCCCTACGTAAATATTGGCGATATGTCGAATAAAGGTGTTGAACTTGCCTTGGCTTATCATTACGGCCGCAACAACGACAAGCCATTTAAGTTTGATATCATGGCTAATATTTCCAGAAACGTCAACAAAATCGTTAAACTTTCTGATGACGTTAGTGAGCAGCCTTACGGTTTCTATAGAAGTCTTACAACCAGTCTTCTGAAAGTTGGAGAATCTTTTGGTTCATTCTATGGTTACAAAGTGGCTGGAATCTATCAGAACGCTGATGATGTGAAAAATAGTCCGTCATATGAAGGAGCTCGTGTTGGTGGATTCAAATATGCAGATGTCAATGGAGATGGTGCACTTACACCTGAAGACAGAACTATTATCGGAGATCCTAATCCTGATTTTCTGTATTCATTAGGATTCAATGCCAGCTATAAAAACTGGGATTTCGCCGCCTTCTTCAATGGTTCTCAAGGAAATGACCTATATGATGTTAATCGTTATTTTACAGATTTCCCAAGTTTTGACGGAGCAAGAAGTACCCGTTTATTAAATGCATGGAGCCCTTCTAATCCTGATAGCCAGATTCCATCTTCATATGTAGGTGGATCTACCCTGGAATATGCTTCATCAAGTTATTATGTGCAGAATGGCAGCTTCTTCAGAATGAAAAATCTGCAGATTGGTTATTCCATTCCTATGGAAAATGCATCCAAAACAAAAACAGGAATTAACAAGCTCAGAATATATGTAAGCGCGACCAACTTATTTACAATTACCAAATACACAGGACTTGATCCGGAAGTTGGTCAATCATTTGACACTTTCTCAGCTCCTGGTGTAGACCGTGGAGTTTATCCGATTCCGCGTCAGTTCTTAATTGGAGTAAACCTGGGTTTCTAGGCCTGAATCTTACTAAAAGCTAACCATAACTAAACAATCAAATCAGATAAAATGGATATAGGCAGATTGAAAAAAATAGCTCATAAACACTTTATTAAATTAATATCAAATAATATATTCTGATGAAAAACTTAAAATATATAGCAGTCACCATATTATTATTCAGTATACTTTCCTGTTCGAAGGACTTTCTGGATAAAAAACCGCAGGGAGAATTAACCGAAGAACAGCTAACCAGCCAGGACGGTGTTGAAGGTTTACTGATCGGTACTTATGGTCTACTCAATGGAAACATAGATGGTACCTGGGGAAACTACGGAGCCGGTCCAAGTCAATGGATACTCGGAGAAGTTACTTCTGATAACGCCCATAAAGGATCCAGTAACGGGGATCAGCCAGAAATGAATGCGCTTGAGCAACACTCGCCTACCAGCGTTAATGATAATCTGGAGAATATGTGGAACAGATGTTTTGAAGGCATCCAACGGGCAAATAACACGCTGAAGATTCTGACTTCGCTGCAAGCCGGTAACGGTGGTACTAAGTTTGGTGCAGAGAGAGAAAAAGAAATTCAGGCTGAAGCACGTTTATTGCGCGCTCACTATTATTTCTTCCTGGTACGTGCATTCAAAGATGTACCTTATATCTCTGAGACTACAACAACACCTACTGTTCCGAATGACAAGGATATTTATCCTGAAATTCAGGCCGATCTTGAATTTGCAGTTGCAAACCTTGGAACAGCTAAACCAAAAGGTGAAATTGGCCGCATGGACAAGTACTCAGCACAGGCATACTTAGGTAAGGTATTACTTTATCAAAAGAAATTTCCTGAGGCTTATGCGCAACTGAATGCTGTAATTCTTGCCAAACCGGCATTAAATACGCTCGCTTTCACTGATAACTTTGATATCACTAAAGAAAACGGACCGGAATCAATCGTTACGGTTCAACACTCTGTTGGTACAGATGGTACTGGTGGTGAAAATGGTAATGTAGGTGATATGCTGAACTTCCCTTATGGAAATGGTTTACCAATCGCCTGCTGTGGATTTTTTCAACCTTCTGTTGATCTGGCTAGTGCCTATAAAGTTGATGCTAACGGACTTCCTTTACTGGACGGTTCTTATAGAACCAACCCTTACAAATCTGACTTTGGTTTAACGGCAGCTCAAAAAGCAGCTTACAAGGTAGACCAAACACTGGCGCTTGATCCAAGGATTGATTATACTATGGGCAGAAGAGGGGTTCCTTTCCGTGACTGGGGTATTATGGCTGGTGACTCATGGATTCGTGATGCGTCAAATGGCGGACCTTTCGTAAATTACAAAAACACGATTGAAGCGGCACAAATTGCAAGTGGTACAGGTCCTGGTAATACGAACATTACAGGTTTGAATGTAAACCTGATTCGTTTAGCCGACGTTTACCTGATGGCTGCAGAATGTGCAGTTGAAACGGGTGATCTGGGCAGAGCTATGACATTGGTTAATGCGGTACGCGCCCGCGCTGCACTTCTTCCGGGAAAAACTATTGGTGGTGCACCTGCAGCGAACTACAAAGTTGGACAGTATACTTCATTCCCTAACCCAACCTATGCAAGAAATGCAGTTCGTTTCGAGCGCAGACTGGAGTTAGCCATGGAAGGACACCGTTTCTATGATCTGGTACGTTGGGGTATTGCTAAAGAAACACTGGAAAGCTATTTTGGCTTCGAAGGTGGCTACTTTAACTATTTGAAAGGTTTAACCATTGAAGCACGTGATACGCACTTCCCAATCCCTCAGCAACAAATTGACCGTAGTGGTGGAGTGCTTAAACAAAGTACAGGTTATTAAAACCCGATATTAAATTCTAATTAATTCTTATTTTTGCAAAGACCCGTCTGGTAAACAGGCGGGTCTTTTAAATTTAGCTCCGATGAAATACTTCCATAGCTTCGCCTGCTTTATCATATCCCTGCTTTTTAGCATAAGCTGTCAGGCTCAGGAATTTAGTAAATATGAAAAGGAAATCTATACAGAAGGTAAGGATACACTGGCCTACAGAATTCTCATGCCGGAGAACTTTGACCCCGCCAAAAAATATCCTGTTTTATTTTTCCTTCATGGATCGGGTGAAAGAGGAAGTGATAATAGCAGCCAGCTAACACACGGTGGCAATCTATTTTTAAAATCAGAGGTTAGAAAGAACTTTCCAGCAATAATTATCTTTCCGCAATGTGCCCAAAGCAGCTATTGGTCTAATGTTATCATTGCCCCAACGGGGTCTAACGAAAGATTTGACTTCCAAAAGGGCGGAAAACCGACAAAATCTATGCACGCCCTGCTTGGATTAGTAAATCAAACACTAAAAAAACCATACGTGAACCTAAATCAGGTTTATGTCGGTGGTCTTTCTATGGGTGGAATGGGTACCTATGAAATCCTGAGACGTAAACCGAAAACGTTTGCCGCAGCATTCAGTATTTGTGGGGGCGACAATGTGGCTAATGTCGAAAAATATAAGAATGTTCCGCTATGGATTTTCCATGGTAGTAAAGATGATGTTGTCAATCCTGCATTTTCAAAATCTATCGCCAACCAGCTTAAAATTATAGGTAAAGAAGTTAAATTTACGGTTTATCCGGAAGCCAATCATAATAGTTGGGATAGTGCGTTTGCTGAACCGGAGCTGTTAGCATGGTTGTTCAGTCATCAGAAAACCAGATAGATTTTTCTACAAAATAAAAAAGTCTTTATGTTTTAATCGGGCTACAGCAGAGCTGTGAGGCCCTTTAAAACATAAAGACTTTTTTATTTTGGGTTTATCAACGGGTTGGTTCTTTGACAGGGTTTGTCCGGATTTGGAGACGAATCTATGTATCGGTTAAATAGTGGTGGATTTTGTTAGGGTTCCAGGACAGGCATATATAATTTGCTATTAGATAAGTATTTATTTTTATGTAATTGGGATTGTGCCTCGGTTTGCTATTAGATAAATGTTTATTTTTTATGTGGTTGGAATTGTGCCTCGGTTTACGATAAATTCGGTTATGGCCAGGTAGCCTGCACGCCGTGAGACTAGAAACCCTACTAATTCAGCAACTTCTTCTGGTTGGGCGGGTCTAACGAATTGAATGCTCCGAGGGAATCCATGATGTTTTGTGTGGCTAGGCTGAAAAAGGTTAGTCATTTAAATAAAAAAGTCTTTATGTTTTAATTGGGCTACAGCAGAGCTGTGAGGCCCTTTAAAACATAAAGACTTTTTTATTTAACAGGTTATAATTCCTATTCCAGCTCGGTCCATATTACAATGGGGATAGTTAAAACAGTATTGTTTTTAATTTTTGAATCTTCCAAGGGGATAATCTAGATGGCGAAGAGCTTTCTGTTCAGGGTTTCCGTCCCTTTTTTAAATAGTTTGGTCACATTTCTCTGGTGGATTCCTCTGGATAGTTTATTCTTGTTCAAGAAAATGATAACCATCAGGATAGATGAAATTTTATGAAAAATATAATTGGGATAATATATCTGTTAATAACGTTTTCAGATATGGCAATGGCGCAAACCGATACTCAAAAAATAGATGAATTGATAACTGCCTACGCAAGTATTAAGGAATTTAACGGTTCTGTTCTAGTCTCAAAACAAGGTAAGATATTGCTGAAAAAGGGATATGGAGTAAAGGACATCCAGAAGCAAACATTTAATGACGAAAAAACAGTCTATTTGACAGCATCCATTACAAAAACCTTCACTTCTGTGATGATTCTGAAACTTTCGGAACTTAAACTGCTTTCGCTGGATGACAGATTAAGTAAGTACTTCCCCGACTTCCCACACGCTGACAGCATTAGCATTGAAAACCTGCTTACACACACCTCTGGAGTCTATGACTATGTGCAAAATGCGGACTTTATGTACAATGCAGCGAGCAAACCTGCGGATCAGAAAACAATGCTTTCGCTTTTTAAGGATAAAAAGCTTGACTTTCAGCCGGGCACAGATTGGAAATATTCGAATTCAGGATATATGTTGTTAGGTTATATTATTGAGAAAATCACTAAGATGAGATATGATCAGGCCATACGCGCCTACATTTTCAAACCCTTAGATATGGCAAATAGTGGTTTCGACTATGCAAATTTAAATGACTCTGTAAAAGCAACCGGTTATTATTCCGATTCTGGAAAAGATTATACTAAAGTAGCTCCAATTGCCGATTCTACCGTTCTATACGCAGCGGGTTCAATTTATTCTACCGTCGGGGATCTTTTTAAATGGCATGAAGCGCTTAATGCTAACCGATTAATCAGCAAAGCCATGGCGGAGAAAATGTATAGCCCGAATAAATTTCATAATTACGGCTATGGTTGGACTGTTGATTCCCTTTATAATAAACGGATAGTTTCACACAGTGGCGGTTTCTGGGGTTTCAGAAGTAATCTGGCAAGAATCATTGATGATAATATTTGCATCATACTCCTCGACAATACCGAAACGCCTGGCCTGGACAATATCACTAAAATGATCGTAGCAATCCTTTATAAGCAGCCCTACACGCTGCCTCATGCAAAAAATGCCGTAAAATTACACGAAGACCAGCTTAAAAAGTATCTGGGAACATATCAAATCAAAGAATCCAATTTAGAATTGGAGATTAAACTTGAAGCAGGTGCATTAGTTGCCTATCCAAAACAGGGTCCGAGGGCAGAAATGTCTGCCACAGATGCCACTCATTTCTTTCTGAAAGAACAGGAAAACTTCGAAATAACCTTTGAAAAAGCACAGCATACTAATTCCTACATAATAAAAATATCCGTTAACGGTAAAACCAGAAGCGGACAAAAAATGTAATAAAACCATCCCTAAAACGGCGCTTCCCAACATATCTCCTCCCTGCTCACCTCAAAGCAATCCAAAAAAAGGTCGTTTTTAATCAAAAAATCAGTTCACCTAAAAACAATCCAAAAAAAAACCTTTCTAACTTCGTCCAAAGGAAATTTAAACAATCGCATTGATCGCCTTACCTGGAGAATTACTCAAATAAAAAAAGCAGATATGTTTTAAAGGGCCTCACAGCTTTGCTGTAGCCCGATTAAAACATATCTGCTTTTTTTATTTACCGATCACCGGCATTGACTTCTATTTACTCACTCATGTTATGGTAAACCGCCTGCACATCATCATCCTCTTCCAGCTTGTCAATCAATTTGAAAACATCAACCGCTTGCTCTTCAGAAATAGGGCTTGTTGATAATGCGATTCTTTCCAACTTGGCACTTTTCAATTCCAGTCCAAGGTCTTCCAGCGCTTTCTGCATTTTACCAAAATCCTCAAAGGCAGTTTGAACAACAGCGATGTCCTGACCTTCTTCATCTGCCTCCAGATACAATTCTTCCAGACCCGCATCGATCAATTCAAACTCCAATTCTTCGAGGTCTTTTTCTCCAGGTAGGAATCTGAAGATAGATTTCCTGTTGAAAATAAAATCAAGTGATCCAGTTTTACCTAATGAGCCGCCGGTTTTACTGAAGTAACTGCGTACATTAGCTACTGTCCGGTTTGTATTATCTGTTGCTGTTTCGATTAATATGGCAACGCCATGTTGTGCATATCCTTCGTAAACGTGCTCTTCGTAGCCATTCTCATCTTTATTAGAAGCCCTTTTAATTGCAGCATCCACCCTGTCTTTAGGCATGTTTACTGCCTTGGAATTTTGAATAGCTGTACGTAAACGGGAGTTGGTTTCGGGGTTTGGTCCGTTGTCTTTAACAGCCATTACAATCTCTTTCCCAATTCGGGTGAATTGTACCGCCATTTTCGCCCAACGCTTAAATTTTCTCTCTTTTCTGAACTCAAATGCTCTTCCCATTGTCTATAATATTGGAGTTATTTATTTTTCAAATTTGTTAACATATCGGCAGTCATTTTTGACAGATTGAATTCCGGTTTCCAGCCCCAGTCATTTTTGGCAATCTCATCATTAATGGAACGCGGCCAACTATCGGCAATCTGTTGTCTTGGATCATTGGCTGTATAAGACAACTTAAAATCCGGAATGTGTTTTCTTATTTCCGATGCAAGTACCTCAGGTGTAAAACTCAGGCCTGCAAAATTGTAGCTTGAACGGATAGAGATCTGATCCGCGGGTGCGTCCATCAATTGAATTGTACCTCTGATCGCGTCATCCATGTAGAGCATGGGCAATTCGGTTTCCGCGGAAAGAAAACAGTCATAATTACCCTTTTTAAGGGCGTCATGAAAAATATGGATAGCGTAATCTGTTGTCCCTCCACCAGGCGCTGCTTTCCAGCTGATCAGGCCAGGATATCTGATACTTCTCACATCCAGACCAAATTTCTGGTGATAATATTCACACCAGCGTTCACCGGCAAGCTTACTGATTCCATATACTGTATTCGGATCCATAACACAGAACTGATCTGTATTATCTTTGGGTGAATTAGGCCCAAAAACAGCGATTGAACTTGGCCAGTAAACTTTAGCCGTTTTGTACACAATCGCCAGATCAAGGATATTGAGCAGGCCATTCATATTCAGATCCCAGGCCAGTTTTGGATTTTGCTCTCCTGTTGCCGACAGCAATGCTGCAAGCAAATAGACCTGCGTAGGCTTATATTTATTGAATATAGTGTTTAGCGTGTCTTTTTCCAGTACGTTCACAAATTCGAATGGTCCGGAGTTTTTGATGTCGTAATCAGGACGACGGATATCACAGGCAACTACATTTGATTCGCCATAAGTATTCCTTAGTGCAGTAACCAGTTCAGTTCCGATCTGCCCATTAGAGCCTAGTACCAGTATTTTTTCAGTCATTGATCAATTGATTTTGGCAAAGGTAAAAAATTGATCGAAACCTATTCATAAATGTTTGTGCATCTTAGTCTATACTTAAAAAAAATGAGAGATGGGTGTGCTAAATATCACTATATTGATCCGTTGGAACTATCTGCTTATTTAGAATAATTATAGGATGTAACAAAAATATGATATCAGAAATAAATCGTATATTTCTATGTCCTAAGGATATTTTTTTTCTATTTTTAAAAGTTGATAGTGTACAAAAAACACCATAAAATAACCAATTATAAGTATGAATAGAAGACACGCAGTAAAAAACATTGCCTTTTTAATGGGAGGGGCATTATCTGCAACTACAATCGGAGTATTTCTTGACAGCTGTAATCCACCTTCTGATAAAAAAGGAGCAAGTCTTTTTTCTTCAGAACAGGATCTGGTAATTACCGAGCTGGCTGATACTATTATTCCTACGACTAAGACGCCTGGAGCAAAGGCTGCTGGTGTCGGGCCATTTATTTCCATGATGATGGCTGAGTGTTACCCTAAAGACGCTCAAGATGTTTTTGTAAAGGGATTGGACGATCTGGAAGCCAGATCAAAAAAAGAGTTCAATAATTCATTCGCGAAAATTTCAGCTGAAGAACGTAAACAACTTGTTGGCAAACTGAGGGACGAAACTATTGAAACTCTTAAAAAAGACAATGAGCAGGCAGAGAAAGACAAAGCTGCTAACAAAGAGCCGAAGAAAAATCCTAATTTCTTTGCTATGGCCAGAGACCTGACGCTTTTAGGCTATTTCACTTCTGAAATTGGCGCTACTAAGGCTTACGAGTATGTGGAAATTCCTGGCCGTTATGACGGTTGTGTGGACTTGAAACCTGGTCAGAGAGTTTACGTTTAAACCTATTAGAAACTTAGAAATGAATTTAAATACAAAAGCAGAAGCACAAAATACATATGATGCTATTGTTGTCGGTTCCGGAATTAGTGGAGGCTGGGCAGCAAAAGAATTAACCGAAAAAGGTCTTAAAGTATTGTTGCTAGAACGCGGCAGAAATGTCGAACATATAAAAGATTATACTACAGCGATGAAAAAGCCATGGGAATTTGAGCACCGTGGCCGTCTAACTGAAGAACAGAAAAAAAGACACCCTGTTCAAACCCGTGATTATCCTTATACCGAGTTTAATGAAAGTTTCTGGGTAGACGATTTAGATTGTCCTTATACAGAGGTTAAACGATTTGACTGGTACCGCGGTTTTCATGTAGGTGGTAAATCATTGATGTGGGGAAGACAAAGTTACCGTTTCAGCGATCTGAATTTCGAAGACAATTTAAAAGACGGTCATGGTACCGACTGGCCTATCCGCTCTAAAGATATCAGTCAATGGTATGACTATGTAGAACGTTTTGCCGGTATCAGTGGTCAAAATGAAAACTGGCCAGCACTGCCAGACGGACAGTTCCTACCTCCAATGGAAATGAACTGTGTGGAGAAATCCGTTAAAAAACGTATCGAGGACAAATGGGCTAAGTCCAGAATTATGACGATCGGACGTACAGCTAACCTTACGGTTCCTCATGGTGGTCGTGGTAGCTGTCAATACCGTAATCTTTGTTCCAGAGGATGCCCTTTCGGTGCCTATTTCAGCACACAATCTTCTACCCTGCCTGCAGCAGTAGCGACAGGTAATTTAACACTTCGCCCTTTCTCTCTGGTTGATCATATCATTTATGATAAGGAATCCAAAAAAGCAAAAGGCGTAATGGTAGTTGATTCGGAAACCAAAGAAAATATTGAATTCTATGCGAAAATTGTTTTTGTTAACGGTTCTACTTTAGGTACTACGCAAATTCTGTTGAACTCTACTTCTGCGGAACATCCTAACGGATTGGGTAATGCAAGTGGAGAACTTGGTCATAACTTAATGGATCACCATTTCCGTAATGGAGCCAATGGTGAGGCTGAAGGTTTTGACGATAAATACACTTATGGCAAAAGAGCGAATGGTATTTATATTCCACGTTACCAAAATATGGGTAACGACAAACGTGACTACCTGAGAGGTTTTGGTTATCAGGGCGGTGCAAGCCGTACCGGATGGCATAAAGATGTTGCTGAATTAGCTTTTGGTGGCGACTTTAAAGATCAAATGACTGTACCAGGTGTGTGGACAATGGGATTGGGTGGTTTTGGAGAATCTCTTCCATACCATGAGAACAGAGTTTATATAGATAAAACTAAAAAAGATAAATGGGGTCTTCCTGTACTCGCAATTGACTGTGAGTTTAAAGGAAATGAACAGAAGATGCGTAAAGACATGATGAATGACGCAGCTGAAATGTTAGAAGCCGCTGGTCTTAAAAATGTTAAAACTTACGATGCAGGTTCTACTCCAGGAATGGCTATCCATGAATGTGGTACTGCAAGAATGGGTAATGACCCTAAAACATCTGTATTGAATAAATGGAATCAGATGCATGAGGTGAATAACGTATTTGTAACCGATGGTTCTTGCATGCCTTCTATTGCTTGCCAGAACCCGTCACTTACATTTATGGCATTAACAGCAAGAGCTGCAGACTATGCAGTTTCAGAACTTAAAAAAGGAAATATTTAATGGCGGTAGGAAAGTTAAGAATGGGAATGATTGGTGGGGGAAAAAATGCCTTTATTGGTGCCGTCCACCGCATTGCCGCTAATATTGACGGATTAATCGAATTGAGCTGCGGAGCACTGAGTTCTAATCCGGAAACAGCAAAAGAATCAGGCAGGGAATTATTCCTGCCTGATCATAAAAATTACGGTTCTTATCAGGAGATGATTGAAAAAGAATCTCTTTTGCCGGAATCTGAAAGAATGCATTTTGTAACGATAGTTACGCCTAATTTTGCACATTTCGCACCTGCTATGCTTGCATTAGAGCACGGGTTTCATGTGGTGATTGATAAACCAATAACCCTAACCCTTGAGGAAGCAAAAAAACTTCAGACAAAAGTTAAAGAGACTGGATTAACTCTGTGTCTTACCTATACTTACTCTGGTTATCCAATGGTTAAGCAGGCCCGTCAAATGGTAAAGGATGGTGAATTTGGTCAGATTCGAAAAATCATGGTGGAATATCCTCAGGGCTGGCTTAGTCTTCCTTCCGAGAAAGATGGTAATAAGCAGTCTGCGTGGCGTACGGACCCTTCAAAAAGCGGAATTAGCGGATGTATGGGTGATATTGGTACACATGCAGCTCAGCTGGCGGAATATATTTCAGGTCTGGAAATCACGAAAATATGTGCAGATCTTAACATTGTGGTAGATGGCCGTGCACTGGATGACGACGGAAACATTCTGTTGAAATTCGACAATGGTGCGAATGGTGTACTCATCGCTTCACAGATTGCTGCAGGCGAAGAAAACGCACTTAAAATAAAAGTATACGGAGAAAAAGGGAGTTTGGAATGGCATCAGGAAGAGCCAAATACCTTAAAGGTTAAGTGGCTTGATGCGCCTACGCAGCTTTACCGTACAGGAAATGGTTATTTATCGGCGGCTGCCCAATTTAATACAAGAACTCCATCTGGACATCCTGAAGGATACCTGGAGGCATTCGCTAATCTTTACCGGAATTTTGCATTGACAATCAAAGCGCAGATTAAAGGTGAAAATCCGACTCCTGAAATGCTTGATTTTCCGGGCGTGGATGAAGGAGTTCGTGGAATGGCATTCATTGAAAATGTAGTTGCTTCGGCAGGGTCGGATCAGAAATGGTCTGATTTTAAAATATAAAGAAATGACAACAATTAAAGGACCTGCAGTTTTTCTGGCGCAGTTTATTGGTAATGAAGCTCCCTTCAATTCTCTTGAGGGGATTTGTCAGTGGGCAAAGGATAAAGGATTCAAAGGAATTCAAATGCCAACCCTCGATAACCGTTTTATTGATCTTAAGCTGGCTGCTGAAAGTAAGACCTATGCAGATGAATTAAAAGGAAAAGTAAATTCTTTTGGACTGGAAATCACAGAGCTTTCTACCCATTTACAAGGACAGCTTGTTGCAGTAAACCCTGCTTACGATCAGGTATTCGATGCGTTTGCGCCGGATAGTGTGAAAAACAACCCTAAGGCCAGAACGGAATGGGCAGTTCAGCAATTGAAATATGCGGCTCAGGCTTCTCAAAATCTTGGATTGAATGCACACGCAACATTTAGCGGATCTTTATTATGGCATATGTTTCATCCATGGCCGCAAAGACCTGAAGGTCTGGTTGAAGAAGGATTCAAAGAGCTGGCCAAAAGATGGTTGCCTATTCTAAACGAATTTGATCAGTGTGGTGTGGATGTCTGCTATGAAATTCACCCTGGTGAAGATTTATTTGACGGCATCACTTATGAGATGTTCCTTGAAAAAGTAAATAATCATCCCCGCGCCTGCTTATTATATGATCCATCGCATTTTGTGTTACAACAACTTGATTATATCCAGTATATCGATTTCTACCATGAAAGAATAAAAGCATTTCACGTAAAGGATGCAGAATTTAATCCAACAGGTAGACAAGGTACATTCGGAGGATATCAGGGATGGGCTGACCGTGCCGGAAGATATAGATCTCCGGGAGACGGACAGGTAGATTTTAAAACAATTTTCAGTAAACTGTCTCAATATGATTTCAAGGGCTGGGCAGTAATGGAATGGGAATGCTGCATCAAGGATTCGGAAACTGGCGCCAGAGAAGGCTCAGAATTCATCTCCAAACACATTATCCCTGTTACTGACAGAGCTTTTGACGATTTTGCCGCTACCGGGGCAAACGAAACAGTAAACCGACAGATATTAGGTCTGGATTCTAAATAATTATTCATAGTCTGCAAGGTTTTTGCCTTGCAGACTTATCTATTTTTTAAAACACACAATTGAAACTGTATGTTGGTATACAGCTTAACACCTTTAATATAAAAAAATCTATTATGAAAAAGACATTATTAGTTGTTGGCTTTATCGGCCTGGCTTTAGCGTCATGCGGCGGCAACTCTGATTCCGCAAAAGAAACTACTCAAAGCACTTCTGCAGAACCTTCTGCTACAGTCAGTGCGCAAACAACAGGCCCGGTTTTGCCAGGAGAAAAACTGATTGCAAAAAATGATTGCATCGGCTGCCATAACAAAACGCAAAAAGTAATCGGCCCTGCTTATGTAGATATTGCCGATAAGTATGCGTCAAATGATGAAAATATTGATATTCTTTCTGAATCTGTAATCAATGGAAGTAAGGGAAAATGGGGCGATCTTCCTATGACTCCTCACCCGAATGTTAGTAAAGATGATGCTAAACAAATGGTAACCTGGATCTTGTCATTGAAGAAATAAGTTAAACAATCCCTACCCTAACCAAATATAAAAAGATATGAAAACAAACACTGAGAATAAACCTGATTCAGGAAGACGTTCCTTTCTTAAAACTGCGGCGGTAGCCAGTGCAGGATTTATGATTGTTCCACGTCATGTACTGGGCGGAAAAGGCTTTTTAGCACCAAGTGACAGACTAATAGTCGCAGGTGTAGGTGCTGGTGGTAAAGGACAATCTGATATTGCTGCTTTTGCCAAAAGTGGAAAAGCTGATATTGGATTTTTATGCGATGTAGATACCAAACGTGCTGCTGCTTCTGTAAAGAACTTCCCGAAAGCTAAGTTCTACAAGGACTATCGTGAGATGTTTGACAAAGAACATAAAAACTTCGATGCTGTTAGTGTTTCAACACCAGATCACAGTCACGCGGTAATTGCATCTGCAGCTATGCAGTTAAACAAACATGTTTATGTACAAAAACCTCTTACTCACGATATCTACGAAGCAAGGAAGCTCACCGAGCTTGCTAAAAGGTTTAAGGTAGTCACTCAAATGGGTAATCAAGGTGCATCTAACGATGGGCCACGCCAAATGAAAGAATGGTATGATGCTGGCCTTATCGGCGATGTACATACAGTTTATGCATGGACTGACAGACCGGTTTGGCCTCAGGGTATTCCATGGTCAGCAAATAAAGCAGAAATTCCATCTACCCTGGATTGGGATCTTTGGCTAAATACAGCACCGTACAAAGATTTTGTTGATAAACTGGTTCCTTTCAACTGGAGAGGTTGGTGGGATTACGGAACCGGTGCATTAGGCGATATGGGATGTCATTTGTTGGAAGCTCCATTCAGTACACTAGGTCTTAAATATGCAAAAGATGTACAGGCTAGTGTTGGCTCTGTATATGTTGATGAATTTAAACGCGGTTATTTCCCTGACAGCTGCCCGCCGTCAAGCCATGTAACGCTTACTTTCCCTAAAACTGAAAAAACTAAAGGTGATGTTACTGTTCACTGGATGGACGGTGGTATTCAGCCTACAAGACCGGAAGAACTGGAAGCAAATGAAGTATTTGGCGACGGTGGAAACGGTACTTTATTTATCGGTACAAAAGGTAAGATGATGGCTAGTACTTATAGTGCAGATCCACGTTTATTACCATTAAGCCGCAACAAAGATATCCGCGTTCCGGAGAAATTCGCAAGAGTAAAAGATGGTGCAAATGGACATTATGCGCAGTGGGTTGAAGCTTGTATTGCTGGTTATGGAAAGAAAGAACTAAGTTCTCCTTTCGAAATTGCAGGTCCGCTTACTGAAGCTTTACTGATGGCAAATCTTGCAATTCGTGCAAATGATCTGCAGGTAAAAAATGCACAGGGCAAAACTAGTTATCCAGGTCGTGACATTAAATTATTATGGGATAATGAGCAAATGAAGGTTACCAACTTTGACGCTGTTAACCAATTTGTAAAACGTGACTACCGTAAAGGCTGGTCATTAGGAGTTTAATCTTAAAATATAATGAAATATTCATACTTATCCGGGCTGATGATCTTAGCGGTTATGGGCTGTGGCACAACAAAAAATCAATCAAACGACATCAAACAGGGATTTACTCCCCTGTTTGATGGTAAAACAACGACCGGCTGGCATACTTACGGAAAGACTTTCGTAGGTAAAGGATGGCAGGTTGATAATGGTACAATTCACCTTGTGCCTTCTGCTAAACAAAAAGACGATGGTGATCTGGTTACTGATAAGGAATATGAAAACTTCCACCTGAAAATCGACTGGAAAGTAGCACCAAAATCAAATAGTGGTATTCTGTTCCAAATTCATGAACAACCTGGAAAATATAATCAAACATATAGCACAGGTCCCGAAATGCAGGTAATCGACAATGACGGACATCCTGATGCCAAAAATGTCAAACACCGTGCTGGCGACCTTTATGACCTGATTGTAAGCAGCTCTGAGAATGCAAAACCAGTGGGTGAATGGAATACTGCAGAAATTATCATCGATAAAGGAACGCTTGAATTTAGACTGAACGGCGTAAAAACAGTTTCAACTACTCAGTTCGACGAATCGTGGAAAACTTTAATTCAAGGAAGTAAGTTTGCGAAGTGGGAAGGTTTTGGTACATTTAAAAAAGGTAAAATTTCTTTACAGGATCACGGCGATGAAGTCTGGTTCCGTAATATTATGATCAAAGAATTATAAATTATTTAAATTCATACAACACTTTATGATGAACACCACTACCCGTGTCAAGTTATCCGCAATGATGTTCCTGGAGTTTTTTATCTGGGGCTCATGGTTTGTTACTTTGGGTACTTTCTTGGATAAAAACTTATCTGCAAGCGGTTCTGAAACTGCAGCAGTTTTCTCTACTCAATCCTGGGGTGCTATTATTGCCCCTTTCATCATTGGGTTAATTGCCGACAGATTCTTTAATGCGGAGAAAATTCTTGGAGTGCTGCATATAGTTGGTGCTGTTTTAATGTACCAGATGTATAATGCGACAGAAGTAAGTGTATTTTACCCGTATGTATTAGGCTATATGATCCTCTTCATGCCAACTCTCGCATTGGTCAACTCAGTTTCCTTTAACCAGATGAAAGATGCGGAGAAAGAATTCTCCACTATCCGTTTCTGGGGAACTATCGGCTGGATCGTTGCTGGATTATGTATCAGTTATCTGTTCTTATGGGATTCGAAAACAGGCCTGGAATCTGGCTTATTGAAAAACACATTCCTAATGGCTGGTATAGCATCTCTGGTGTTGGGTCTGATGAGCTTTGCGCTACCTGCTACACCACCAAAAGTAGCTAAAGGTGAGAAAATTAAGCTTTCTGATATTTTAGGTCTGGATGCTTTAAGCTTACTTAAAGACAGAAACTTCGCCGTATTCTTTATCTCTGCGATCCTAATCTGTATTCCTCTTGCTTTTTATTATCAGAATGCACACCCTTTCCTTTCTAGTATTGGAGTGAACGAGCCCACCGGAAAAATGGCAATTGGCCAGGTTTCTGAAGCATTATTCTTGCTATTAATTCCGGTATTCTTCAAACGTTTCGGCTTTAAAGTTACTATCCTGGTTGGTATGATAGCCTGGGCAGTACGGTATGCATTATTTGCTTACGGTAATGCGGGAGAGTTAAGCTTTATGCTGCTTATTGGTATTGCTCTTCACGGTGTTTGTTATGACTTTTTCTTTGTCTCAGGACAGATCTACACGAATTCAAGAGCCGGAGATAAATACAAAAGTGCTGCACAGGGTTTGATTACACTGGCGACCTATGGTGTAGGTATGCTGATTGGATTCGAAGTAGCTGGCATGATTACGGACAGTTACAAACTGGCTGACGGTTCTATCGACTGGAAAATGGTATGGATAATTCCTGCAGGTATCGCTTTAGTGGTATTCTTGTTATTTTCCGTTTTCTTTAACGATAAATCTAAACCTGAATCTGTATTAGACGCTGCTTAACATGGAAAATACGCAAAGCCGTAGAAATATGATCAAATCTGTAATTGCAGGAACTGCCGCTTTAGGTGTCTCCTCTGCTTTACCTTCATTTGCATCAGATTATAAATCTGATTTTTCTTCATTGAAAGGAAACATCAACCATTCAGTTTGTCACTGGTGTTTTAGTGATATTCCTTTAGACGAATTCTGTGCTTCAGTAAAAGCTATGGGATTAAAAGGTGTTGATCTGATAGGGCCTGAGGGATGGCCTACTTTGAAAAAACATGGCCTATATTCACCCATGTGTAATGGTGCAGAAATTAACCTGGTAGACGGATGGAACGATCCTGCTTTTCACGAACAATTGATCGCAAATTATACTAAAATGATCCCTTTAGTCGCTGAAGCAGGTTACACAAATCTGATCTGTTTTAGCGGGAACCGCAGGGGAAAAGATGATGAAACCGGGTTAAAAAACTGTGTAGATGGTCTTAAGCAAATTATGCCACTGGCTGAAAAACACAAAGTAGTACTGGTAATGGAGCTGTTAAACAGTAAAGTCGACCATAAGGACTACCAATGTGATACGACTGCCTGGGGTGCTGAACTCGCTAAAAGACTAGGTTCTGAAAACTTTAAACTGCTTTATGACATATATCATATGCAGATTGATGAGGGAAATGTAATCAGCAACATAAAAAAACACCATCAGTATATAGCACATTATCATACTGCCGGTGTTCCAGGCAGAAATGAAATTGACGATACGCAGGAATTGTATTACCCGGCAATTATCAAAGCTATACTAGATACCGGTTTCAAGGGGTACCTTGCACAGGAATTTATACCGAAACAAAAAGACAGATTACGCTCATTAAAGAACGCAGTCGCTATTTGTGACCAATAATAGATAATTATGAATTCAAGAAGAACTTTTCTCAAACAAGCAGGACTTGTTGCAGCGGGAGCATTGATCCTACCTTCGTATGCATGCGCTGCACCGGCCAAAGTGGTTGGCTTACAATTATATTCTCTACGCGAACAACTGCCTGCAGATGTACGTGGAGTTATTGGTAAAGTTGCACAAGCTGGCTATAAAGAGGTTGAAACATATGGTTATTCAGTGAAGGACAAATTTTGGGGATTAACACCAAAGGAATTCAAGGCTTTACTGGATGAAAATGGGCTTTCTGCTCCGAGCGGGCATTATGGCCTTGATAACTTTATAGCGACTGGAAATCAGGAAGATCTGAAAGCTGATATTGAAGCTGCCAGTGCAATCGGCAGTGAATATATTGTTGTTCCTTATTTAGGTGATGCGCTTAGAGGTGGAGAAGATCAATGGAAGAAAACAGCTCAGAAATTAAACGAAGCTGCAGCAATTGCTAAATCCAATGGAATTAAAATTGCTTACCACAACCACGATTTTGAATTTGCACCTGTAGGTAACACAACAGGATATGAGATCTTACTAAAAGAAACAGATCCTGAAGCTGTTAAATTCGAAATGGATATCTACTGGGTAGTAAGATCCGGTAATGATCCTGTTAAATTATTCACTGATCACAAAGGTCGTTTCCCAATGTGGCATGTTAAGGATATGGATAAGGCCGACCATACGATCAACACAGAAGTTGGAAGTGGTACTATTGACTTTAAAAAGTTATACAGCCACGCTAACTTAGCTGGATTAAAACATCTGATCGTAGAACAGGAAAACTTTTCTATGGATCCGTATGCAAGTATTAAGCAAAGTGCTGATTATATCAAAAAAGAAATTTTATAGTTCTTTTTCTCTAACCTGCAGGCTATTATTTTAGCCTGCAGGTTATTTTCTCCCCAACCCCTCCTTTCCCGCTGCTGTTCCCAAAATTAAATACAGCAACTTCTGTTAAAGTTCCTGAAATATTATTTACAAACTGCTGAATATGTGCATTTTTTCACCATATTTGGGAGTATCGCATTTTAAAAAAATCAAATAAAAAGACTGTTGGCCCCGCCAACAACTTCATAACCATTAAAAAACAAATATATAGATCATGAAACCGTCGGCAGCGCCAACAGCTTCATAACCATTAAAAAACAAATATACAGATCATGAAAATTGCAGTTGTAGGTGCTACTGGTTTAGTAGGCACCGTTATGTTAAAAGTGCTTGAAGAGCGTAATTTCCCGCTAACCGAATTAATTCCGGTTGCATCAGAGAAGAGTGTTGGTAAAGAAATCACTTTTAAGGGTAAGGTATTCAAGGTCGTTAACCTGGAAACCGCAATTGCAATGAAACCTGACGTGGCGTTATTCTCAGCAGGTGGAAGTACTTCTTTAACCTATGCTCCTTTATTTGCTGAAGTTGGAACTACTGTTATTGATAACTCTTCGGCATGGAGAATGGACCCTTCAAAAAAATTAGTTGTTCCAGAAGTTAATGCTGATGAATTAACTGCAGATGACAAGATTATTGCGAACCCGAATTGTTCGACTATTCAAATGGTTGTTGCATTAAAGCCACTGCATGATCTTTATAAAATTAAACGTGTAGTTGTTTCAACATACCAATCAGTAACTGGAACGGGCGTTAAAGCCGTTGAGCAGATGATGAACGAGCGTAAAGGTATTACAGACGGACCGATGGCATATCCTTACCAGATTGACTTGAATGTTATTCCTCAGATTGATGTTTTCGAAGAAAACGGATACACTAAAGAGGAGATGAAAATGATCAAGGAAACCAATAAAATCATGGGTGATGATCAGATTCGTGTTACTGCAACCACAGTTCGTATCCCGGTTATGGGCGGACATGCGGAATCAGTAAATATTGAATTCGAAAAAGATTTTGATATTGCCGAAGTAAGAACTGCACTGGAAAACACCGCAGGGATTATTGTGGTTGATGATATAGCGAATCTTAAATATCCAATGCCAAAAGACGCACATGAAAAAGATGAAGTATTTGTTGGACGTATCAGAAGAGATGAGTCACAGGACAATACATTAAATCTATGGATTGTTGCCGATAACCTACGTAAAGGTGCGGCTACCAATGCTGTACAAATTGCAGAATATCTCCTGTCTAAAGGATTAATTTAAATAAAGAGAATCAAAAAATGTGGTGTCATCAGGAACTCGTTCCCGAAGGCACCACATTTTTTTGTATAACCAGATACCGATCCCCCAGGTTTATCTAATAAATACATACCATGTTTAAAAATACATCACTTCTTTTTTTCTTGTTTTTACAATACCTGATTACTTTCCCGGAAGCTGCATCTGCACAGACAGAACCTACTGGGTTAGCGCAGGCATTCGAGCGATTAAGCTCTGATCCACAGGCGAAGTATGCGATAAGTTCCATCTGCGTATTAGATGGGAATACAGGAAAGCAACTCTATGGTAGAAACGAAAATATTGGGGTAGCAACGGCATCAACACTCAAGACCATAACCTCAGCTACTGCATTTGCGTTGTTGGGCAAAGATTTCCGCTATCAGACTATCCTCAAATATACCGGATCAATTGACGAAAAGGGTATTCTAGTTGGCAATTTAATAATCAGTGGCGGCGGTGATCCATCCCTGGGATCTGACCGCTATCAGTCATCGAAGAATACAGTTGTACTGGAAACTTGGGTACAAGCGATTAAAAACGCCGGAATAACTAAAATTGACGGTCAGATTATAGGTGACGCCAGTATTTGGGGCACCCAGGGCACGCCTGACGGATGGACATGGCAGGACATGGGGAATTATTATGGTGCAGGAAGTTCTGCGCTGAGCTGGCGGGAAAATCAGTTTGATATTAAGCTTAAACCGGGAAGCAATGTATTGTTGAGCCGGACGAGTCCCGAAATGCCTTATCTCAAGATTGTAAATGAACTTAAAGCGGGGAAAGCTGGCAGCGGCGACAATGTTTATGTTTTTCTACCTCCCTATTCGCAAACGGCCTATCTCCGGGGCACCTGGGCCACAGATATTAAAAAAAGCGGAGTTTCGGCCGCTATACCCGACCCTGCGTACGAGGCAGCTTTCAGACTTGCTGATACGCTAAAGCTTATTGGCATATCTTCCAATTCAGTTACAACTGACCGGCTAATGGCATTAAACACCCTTAGGATTCCGGTAGGTGGCAAAACACTCGCGGTTATTAATTCCCCTGCTCTGCCTGAGATAGTTTACTGGTTAAACAAAAAGAGCATTAATCTCTATGCCGAAAACCTACTAAAAACACTGGCATGGAAGGCAGGTAAAGAGGCTACAACAGAAAATGGTGCGGCAGAAGTGATCCGTTACTGGAGTACAAAAGGTATTGATCGTAATGCATTAAATATACTGGATGGCAGTGGCCTGTCGCCGGCTAACAGGGTTACAGCATCAGCTATGGCCCAGGTCCTCTACCAAACTCAAAAGGAAAGCTGGTTTCCGGATTTTTATGAATCACTTCCTGTAAATAATGGTATGAAGCTGAAAAGCGGGACTATTAAAGATGTCTCGGCGTTTGCCGGATATTATGATGCCGGAAAAGGAAAACGCTATGTAATAGTCATTAATATTAACAACTACAGCGGCAGTAGTATTAACAATAAACTGTTCAACGTACTAAACTCGCTCAAATAATTAATAAATTGCTGCCGTTTACCTTCAATACAAGTTCAAATTTCCTTCTTAGATATGCATAAATTCGTAATTTTTATTTGCTGTATACTTACTTATTCTACTACATATAGCCAGCAAATGGGACTTGGAAATGCTAATTTCAATTCCGTTGACAGCAGCAGCAAGTTTATAGCCAAAGCACCAGAATTTGCTATAATTCCTGAACCTGTGTCACTGGTACAAGCTGACGGCCATTTCACTTTGCCCGAACAAATTATAATTCAGGCTCCGGCCGACAGCAAAAATATCGTAGATTATTTAAAGACCAGGCTCACCGTTCCAACGGGGAAATATATTTCAGAATCATCTGGAAATACGCCGGGGTCTATCAAACTTATATTAAATACACACGAGAACCGTCAATTGGGAGATGAAGGCTATCAGCTTTCTGTTACACCCCAGCACATTGTCATTAAGGCAAATAAAAATGCAGGCCTGTTTTACGGAGTTCAGACGCTGCTGCAGCTTTTTCCGAAAGAGATAGAAAGCAAAGAAGAGGTAGCTGATAAAAAATGGACAGTTCCTGCTGTTGAAATTACCGATTATCCACGTGTGGCGTGGAGAGGGCTCATGTTTGATGTGGCCCGCCATTTTTTCACAAAAGCTGAAGTTAAGCAGTATATCGATGGAATGGTACGCTATAAATTTAACATCCTGCACCTGCACCTTACCGATGACGAGGGTTGGAGGATTGAAATTAAAGGCCTGCCTAAACTCACAGAAGTTGGTGCATGGAATGTAAAGAAAACTGGTAATTTCGGGTCCTTCTCACCTGCCGGACCTGACGAGCCCCGAACAAACGGCGGTTTTTATACACAAGACGATATCAGGGAACTTATCAGTTATGCTAAAGAACGTTTCGTAGAAATTATGCCCGAGATTGACGTTCCGGGGCATAGTCTCGCTATTATTGCTTCGTACCCAGAACTCTCCTGTACTCCTGGCGCGGAAAATTACCGTGTAAGATCTGGTGAAAGGATTATGGATTGGTCCCGGGGCGCTCCTCCCATCGCTTTGGTCGATAATACCCTTTGCCCTGCGAATGAAAAGGTCTATAGTTTTCTGGACACTGTAATAACCCAGGTAGCCGCACTTTTCCCTTTTCCTTATATCCATATGGGTGGCGATGAAGCGCCGATAAACTTTTGGCAAAAAAGTGATGCAGTTAAAGCTTTAATGCAGAAGGAAGGACTTAAAGATATGCATCAGGTACAGGGATACTTTGAAAAGAGAGTACAGCAGATCGTGGAGTCGACGGGTAAAAAATTTATGGGCTGGGATGAAGTCCTGAATGGAAATATTCCACCTAGCGCTGCAATTATGAGCTGGAGAAATGCCAGTTACGGAATTGGGGCATCGAGAAATAAGCATGAAGTGGTTATGTCGCCTCAGGATTTTGTATACCTCGATCTGATGCAGGGAGATCCTATTGTGGAGCCTAAGGTGTATTCCTCAGTTCTGCTTAGTAAAACCTACCAGTTTGACCCGGTACCAGCAGGTGCAGATCCGAAATATATTCTTGGTGGTCAAGGCAATTTATGGACAGAACAGGTATATAACATGCGTCATGCTGAATATATGACCTGGCCGCGCGGACTGGCAGTTGCGGAATCAGTTTGGTCTCCAAAAGCTAAAAAGAACTGGTCTAATTTTATAGCCAAAACGGAGCAGCATTTTAAAAGGATGGATATCGGTGAAACTAAATATGCAACAAGTGTTTTTGAGCCGATATTCAAATCTAACAGAACTCCTGACGGACAATTAATGGTTGAACTACAAACTGAAATTGACGGATTAGATCTTTTTTACTCTTTTGATAATTCATACCCGGATCATTTTTATCCGCGTTATACGGAAAAACTTGTGGTTCCGAAAGATGCTGTACAACTTCGCGTCATCTCTTATAAAGGAAAACAGCCTGTAGGCCGGATGATAACAATCTCTACAGATGAACTCAATAAAAGAGCAGGTAAAAAATAAAGAATTGAGATATTTCGCACATATCAGCTATAATGGGCTCACCTATAATGGCTGGCAAAAACAAGCAAAGGTTCAGAACGTTCAGGGTGTGATTGAAAATGCACTGACGCAAATCTTTAAAAAACCGGTATTTATCAATGGGTGTGGCAGAACTGACGCGCAAGTTCATGCCAGTCAATTTTTCTTCCATTTCGACTTGGAAGATCAATGGGATTTCGACCTCATATTCAGGCTGAATAAGATCCTTCCTATGAATATCGCAGTATATGACATCATACCGATGGAGGGTACTCCGCACGCTAGGTTTGATGCTGTACAGCGCTCCTATGATTATTTTCTGCACACATACAAGGACCCTTTCTTAAATGGACTCAGCTCCTATTACCTGCTGCAGGATCTTCGGCTGGATCAGATGAAAGCCGCAGTGGATCTGTTACCCAAATATAAAGATTACAGGGCGTTTTGCACCAGTCCCGATAAGTATGAGCATACCTTGTGTTATGTCCGTTCTGCAAGCCTGCTTATTGATGAAAAGGCTGAAAAAATGAGATTCAGAATTTCTTCCAACAGATTTTTAGGGAAAATGATCAGAATTATAATGGGACAATTGCTGAAAATAGGAAAAGGTCAGTTGTCGGTGGAAGAGTTTGAAAGCCACCTGATAACCAGACAAACCCCAGAACTGATCCTACCTGCGCATCCACAGGGACTTTACCTGTCTAAAGTAACCTATCCTTATCTGGATCTGGCACCTCGTGTAGATTTTTCTGCGGTATTGCAAAAACAGCAGGACATTACCTGGAAAGCGATCTGATATATTGACGTACATCTGAGATTTCAAATTATTTAAAGACTTATTTTTGTCTTAAATTAATATTATGAATTTCCACACCAGAAAATGGATCAAACCAGAAGACCTGAATCCAAACGGCAGCTTGTTCGGCGGGAGCTTATTACGCTGGATAGATGAAGAAGCGGCAATCTATGCCATTGTACAATTAGGTAACCCGAGGGTGGTAACCAAATACATTTCTGAGATTAACTTTGTAAGCTCGGCTAAACAGGGTGACATTATCGAAATGGGGATTACCGCCACGGCCTTCGGAAACACATCTTTAACGATGCGCTGTGAAGTACGTAATAAGATCACCAGAAAAAGTATTCTTACGATTGATAAAATGGTCTTTGTAAACGTCGATGAGTATGGAACTCCCGTTGCACACGGAAAAACACAGATCAGGTTTATCGAAGCACAATTTGCAGCTGAAGATAATTAGCACTCAGGTTCGAGCGCTGCAATTACTAAATCTGCTGTGAGGCTAATTCCGTTCAGTACATGCGCTGCCTGCTGGTAGTAAGGATTTCTCTCTTCCAGTTTGCCCGCAATAAAGCGAATTAGTTCTTCTTCAGAAAGGCCGCTGAGCAGTGGTCTTTTCGTTATTCCGTTTTCCAGTCTTTTAGCTAATGAAAATGCATTCATCTGAATATAGACAGTTGTTCCATTTTCATTCATCCAGGACATATTATCGTAGAAGCAGGGTGTACCTCCACCCGTAGATATCACACAATTGTCCGGATAATGCATGGTTTTAAGTGTCTCACTTTCTAGCCTGCGGAAAGAATCCTCTCCGTGTTCAGCAAAATAAGCAGTGATGCTGCTGCCGGCAATTTTCTCCAGATGATGATCCAGGTCTATTAATTCATAACCTAGTTTGGTTGCCAGTTTTCTGCCGAGGGTGCTTTTACCGCAGCCCATAAAACCAATCAGAAAAATTCTCATAGCGGAAAAGACTATTGTTCGAAATATTTAGTTTTAAGCGCCTCGTAGGATGGCAGCCCGGCGTGGCTCCATTTATTAATCACAACACCATTCTTCATTAACATTAAGCCCGGATTCGATCTGACCATACTTTTTAATGGCACTGCGTCGGCATAAAACACCTCTGCCGTCAGCTTGTTTTCCTTACTGAACTGGTCTGCATCCTGAGCAGAGCTTGATGTCAGTAAAACTGTCCTGATGTTAAATTCTTTTACGGCCTGTGCGGCTATGGCATTCATCTCCTGGATCGCTTGCTCGTTAGAATCTTTCAAATAATAAGCTACTATAACCAGATTATAATATGGGTTTTCCAGCAGTTCTTTAGTGTAATCCGTGGAAGAAGCATCACTGATCATTAAATCTTTGATTTTGGCTTCATAACCCTTTTTTATAAGTTTCTGTGTTGGTTCGCCAACAATCTCCCAGTTGTTATCTTTCCAGATTTCGGTTTTGAGATAGTCTTTATCACTCATCTCCTTATCTTCTCCGGTAACTTTATGATGTAGTTTATAGGTAATTACATACTCATCGGGTTGAGCACCGTCAGGAATCCTCATAGCTTCAGGGAGGCTTTGACCTACTTTATAAGGCAGAAAATCCAGAACGGGCAAATACGTGTAAGTATAAATACTAAAGATTAGTGACAAGGCCGTTACGCCTATTACTCCGAGCCTTTGTTTCCCTTGATTATCCGTTACTGCATGGATCTTGTCCCTGTTTATAAATAGATAAATAATCAATACCAGTAAGACAAGATCCTTAGAAAAGGATTGCCATGGTGTCAATGGTATGGCATCACCGAAACAACCACAGGACGTTACGACTTTAAAGGCTGCAGAGACGAACGTTAAGAAGGTAAAAAATATAATAATTCCAAGCAAACCTGCCGTGACTTTCCTGCTCCAGAATCCAAATAATAATAAAGCACCTAAAACGATTTCCAGAATGCATAGAAAAATGGCAATACCGGTTGCAAAGGGAGATAACCAGGGCATATGAAATACATCAAAATACTCCTGCAGCTTATAGCCAAAACCAAGAGGGTCATTAGCTTTGATGAGTCCCGAAAAAATAAATAATACCCCTACGAATATTCTGGAATAGTTAAGTGCGGCTTTCTGCATAATAAGTTATTTACCGGAAGAGCCGGTTCTATTTTACATCCATTTTAATTAACGCAAAAACAGCATAGTTCAGCATGTCCTGGTAATTTGCATTTACACCTTCGGACACCAATGTTTCGCCCAGATTATCTTCAATCTGCTTTACACGAAGTATCTTCATCAGGATTAAATCTGTCAGTGAGCTGATGCGCATATCGCGCCAGGCTTCTCCATAATCATGGTTTTTCGCGAACATCAGGTCTTTCGTCTGCTGTATTTTCTGATCATATCTTGCAGCAACATCTGCGGGGTCCAGTTCATAAGAATCGGCCGCGGTCATATCTGATTGTATCATAGCAATTACACAGTAATTGACAATGCCGATATATTCAGGAATAATTCCTTCGCCTACTTTGGATACCTTTTTCTCTTCGAGCGTACGAATGCGCTGAGCTTTGATAAATAACTGATCAGTAAGTGAGGACACACGCAGTATCCGCCAGGCGGTTCCGTAGTCTTTTGTTTTCTGTAAAAAAAGCGATCTGCATACCGCGATTACGGCGTCGAATTCTTGTGAGGTGTTGATGGCCAAAACAATTAAAATATTTAGTTTAAAGCTATTTAAATACTGTATTTTTGTTCAAAATGATGGCTAAAGATACGTTTTTAAACCGAAAAATAACACTAAACATCAAAGGTGAGCTCTTTGATCTGAGCACTCCATGCGTTATGGGAATCCTTAACCTCACGCCGGATTCATTTTTTGGTGAAAGCAGAATCGGCAACGTGGATGCGGCGCTAAAAAGAGTAGAAATCTGCCTGCTGGAAGGAGCCCGGTTCATTGATCTGGGCGCATATTCTTCCAGACCAGGAGCAGCTGATGTCAGTACAGATGAAGAATTAAAGCGGATTATTCCTGTCATTGAGGCGATCGTCAGGGAGTTTCCCCATGCAAGATTATCAATTGATACATTCCGGAGTAAGGTTGCGGCTGAAAGTATCCATGCAGGTGCTCATCTGATTAACGACATTTCGGGTGGGACATTAGATAAAGAAATGTTCAGTACAGTTGCCGGACTTGGTGTACCCTATATTTTAATGCATATGAAGGGCACCCCTCAGGATATGCAAAATGCACCTGAATATGCGCACGTAGGACTTGACGTAATCGGATACTTTGCACAGAAAATAAGTGAATTGCAGGCACTGGGTGTACAGGACATCATTCTTGACCCTGGTTTCGGATTCGCAAAAACCCTGGATCATAATTATCAGTTATTGAATTATATGCACAACCTGGATATTTTTGGACTTCCGGTATTAACCGGCATTTCCCGTAAATCTATGATTTATAAATTACTGGGGACACAGGCAGAAGAAGCGCTTAACGGCACAACGGTAATAAATACTATCGCATTATTAAAAGGGACCTCAATTTTAAGGGTACATGATGTACGTGCTGCAATGGAATGTATCCAGCTGGTCGGCAAAATGCAGGCCTCATAATTTAATCCAAAATACCTAACTTGTCTGCTATGAAAGGCTTTGACTTTGATTTTTTAACGATCACAGTAACGGATATTGTCGACGTACTTTTCGTTGCTTTCCTGATATATTACACCTATAATCTGATTAAGAACACCCTTGCGGTAAACTTGCTGCTGGGTATGTTTATAATACTTATTCTGTGGTTTGTTGTCGATGCATTGAACATGCGGCTGTTATCTACGATTATCAATAAATTTATGAGCGTAGGTATCATTGCGCTCATCGTAATCTTTCAGCCGGAGATCAGAAGATTCCTGCTGATGATCGGAAAAAACACATTTCTTCAGAAGAATAAAGCCTGGTGGGGATATCTGTTTGGAAGCAAAGATACCGAAAGCGACAATCTGGTACGGATTAAACCCATTATTGATGCCTGCAAGAGCATGAAAAAGACAAGAACAGGTGCCCTTATTGTTTTTGTTAAATACTACGATGATCAGCTGTTCGCAAATAGCTGTGAGGTGATTGACTCCAAGATATCTAAACGGCTGCTGGAAAGTATTTTTCAAAAGAACAGCCCGCTTCATGATGGTGCCGTTGTAATTTCTGAGAACAAAATAAAGAATGCAAGCTGCATCCTCCCGCTAACAGATAACGACAAGCTCCCACCACAATTCGGTCTGAGGCACCGTGCCGGGATCGGGATCTCTGAAAGTACAGATGCTGTAGCGGTTATTGTTTCTGAAGAGACCGGTGAAATCGCCTATGCTAAACAGGGACGCGTACGAATGAACGTATCTTTTGGTGAGTTGGAAAAGCTGTTGAATAAAGATTTCTGATTCACAGTATAAAAACATTCACAGTATAAAAGCATTCACATTATAAAAGGAAAGGCGGCTCATCAAAATGAGCCGCCTTTTTTATACTAGTTAACTAATCAGTATGCCTGCTTTTGATTAGCAATGCTCATCAAAAGCTCCGATTAAGTTATCGGCGATCAATTGTGCATTACGGCCTTCGATCTGATGACGCTCGATCATATGAACCAATTTACCATCTTTAAACAAAGCCATTGCTGGCGAAGAAGGCGGGAAAGGCATCATATAACTTCTTGCACGATCAACTGCATCTTTTTCCATACCAGCGAAAACAGTGATCATTTTATCCGGGTGTTTTTCATTTGCTGCTGCAAGTCTGGCTGCAGGACGTGCATTTGCTGCCGCACAACCACATACAGAGTTTACCACTACAAACACTGTTCCTGCTCCAGAAATGGCGTTGTCCACATCTTCGGCAGTTTTCATTTCTTCAAAACCAGCAGTCGTTAATTCCGCACGCATTGGTTCTACTAAATATTCTGGATACATATATATTAAGCTTTAATTTGAGTATTCTTTTATACAAATGTAAGCCCCTGCCTGATAGCATCAAAACATTCATTCCTGCCCCCGGGGTTTTTTACCTTTAAATTACTTTGGTTTTATCTCCAGGTAAAAAAAAAGCTATTCTCCTTTGCAGAAGAATAGCTTTTTTGAGCCTCCTGAACTATTTTACTACGAGATATAGTTGCACCTTTCTTCTTTTAAAACCCAGCCGTTATTCGTATGCTCGTAAATAAAAATAGCACCATTACCGCATTGCATGCCACAATAAAACGATATTGCTATGGCAGCGTATTTCATGTCTTTAGAGAAAACAGGCCGCCCAAAACGATAAAAAGCATCTTTCTCATCATCAATTGCCTGAATGTGAGTGTATGAATCCTCTCCCGATATAACTTTTTCTTCTTTCATAGTAAGAAGCTTCGCATGTGGAACTATTTTTGAATCCCACAGTACAGTGTCCGGATATGTAGATGTGTCTACGAAATCAATGTCAAGATTATACTTATCTTTTGTCTCCTTAGCACATTGACCCCACATTGGTAAGTTTGAGGACATAGACATGCGGATTGTATCTGATTTAATATACTGTTTAATAAAAGTATTCACTATGTCTTTCGCATAGCTGTTTTTTAATTTCTCCTGTTTGGTATCCTGTAAATTACCTGTTTCGTTGCAACTTATGATAAAGTATAAAATAACAGCCATAGCTGCAATAGATGGTTTGGTTAACTTCATAATGTTTCTCAACCTAATGTAACCTCTTTCCGTCCTTTTGAAATTGGCTGAACTATTGTGTAATTTTGAAAAATAAAAGAGATCGTTTTTGTTAAAGATGGGAAATAGTAAGCACCACAACTCTTATTTAATTTAAAACATCTAATAATCAACAATTTAAAACAAAACAATATGTCATCAGTAGAGACCACTTATATCCCATATAAAGTAAAGGATATTTCACTGGCAGAATGGGGCCGTAAAGAAATTGGACTAGCAGAAGCAGAAATGCCCGGCTTAATGTCCTTACGTCAAGAATTTGGCCCATCCAAACCTTTAAAAGGCGCACGCATCGCCGGATGTTTGCACATGACTATCCAGACTGCAGTGCTAATTGAAACATTGGTAGAACTAGGTGCCGAAGTAACCTGGTCATCCTGCAATATCTTTTCTACACAAGATCATGCCGCAGCAGCAATAGCAGCAGCAGGTATCCAGGTATATGCCTGGAAAGGTCTGAACGAAGAAGAATTTGACTGGTGTATTGAACAAACTTTACATTTCGGTCCGGAGCGTCAGCCATTGAATATGATTCTTGATGACGGTGGTGACTTAACTAATATGGTATTCGATCGCTTCCCTGAACTGATCGCTGCAATTAAAGGTTTATCTGAAGAGACTACCACTGGTGTTCACCGTCTTTATGAACGTATGAAAAATGGTACACTTCATTTACCTGCAATCAATGTAAATGATTCGGTAACCAAATCTAAATTCGACAACAAATATGGTTGCCGCGAGTCACTGGTTGATGCGATCCGTCGTGCCACAGATGTAATGTTAGCTGGTAAAGTTGCTGTTGTTGCGGGTTATGGTGACGTAGGTAAAGGTTCTGCAGAATCTTTAAGCTCACAAGGTGTAAGGGTTATCGTTTCTGAAATTGACCCTATCTGTGCCTTACAAGCGGCAATGGAAGGTTATGAAGTTAAGAAATTCGCTAACGCGGTAAAAGAAGCAGATATCGTTGTAACCACAACAGGTAACTGTGATATCGTTCGTGCCGAACACTTCAAAACCATGAAAGACAAAACTATCGTTTGTAACATCGGTCACTTTGATAATGAAATTGACGTAGCCTGGTTAAACACGAACTATGGTGATACAAAAGTAGAAATCAAACCACAGGTAGATAAATATACCATAGATGGTAAAGATGTAATTTTACTGGCTGAAGGCCGCCTGGTTAACTTAGGTTGTGCAACAGGTCATCCAAGCTTTGTAATGTCAGCATCATTCACTAACCAAACTCTGGCACAACTGGAGTTATGGATGAACCCTGGTAAATATGAGAACAAAGTTTATGTTCTTCCAAAAAGCCTGGATGAAAAAGTTGCCCGTCTGCACCTGGCTAAAATCGGTGTGGAGCTGGATGTTCTTGATCAGCACCAGGCCGATTATATCGGTGTCACTGTTGACGGCCCGTTTAAAGCTGAAGCATACAGATACTAATCTGCTCAGAAAAAGATTTAGTCTATAAAAGGACGCAGCTCTCGCTGCGTCCTTTTTTTTATATAACAGTTTTGCCTTTACACGACCCGCCTATATTGCCCCCGTTAAATTAACCAAAGGTTAATAGAGTCTTGTGCTGGTTTCGTCAACATTTCCTTCACACTTCGTTCGTTGTTTCTTCGGACTTCCTTCGTACTTCCTTCAATCGGAATTGTAGGAAGTACGAAGGAACACTGGAGGTAAATAGAACAAGATTCGAGACAATGACGAAACATAGCCTATCGTATAGCGATAATTACAAATTTCACCTGTTTACAATAATATTATACCCATTCCTGAATTATGAATTATCTTTGTCTATGGCAAAACTATCCGTTAACATCAATAAAATAGCCACCTTACGTAATAGCAGAGGAGGAAATAATCCAGACCTGATTAAGGTTGCCCTGGATTGTGAGAGATTTGGAGCAGAAGGAATCACCGTACATCCAAGACCAGATGAAAGACATATCCGTTACCAGGATGTATTTGACTTAAAATCAGTTATATCAACAGAACTAAATATAGAGGGTAATTGCAGAGAGCAGAAATTTATAGATCTGGTTCTGGCTAATGCTCCTGCACAAGTTACACTGGTACCAGATTCGGAGGGACAAATAACCTCTAATCATGGTTGGGACACTGTAACGCATCAGACTTATCTTAAAGAGATGGTTAGCCTTTTTCAGGGAGCTGGCATACGCGTCTCCATTTTCGTAGACCCGGTAAGGGACATGATCGAAGCAGCACAGCAAACCGGGACAGACCGTATTGAATTATATACGGAAGCTTATGCAGCTGGTTATAAAGGCGACAAAGTTAAAGCAATCGCTCCTTATATTCAGGCAGCGCATACAGCCAATAAATTAGGCTTGGGTATTAATGCCGGCCACGACCTGGATCTGGAAAATTTAAAGTATTTCGCATCCAGCATACCAAACCTGCTGGAAGTTTCCATCGGTCATGCCCTGATTAGTGATGCCATATACCTTGGACTGGAAAACACAATTCAATTGTACACCAGACAATTATCTGTATAAACCAAAGCGGCTTATCCATTAGTAAAAAGCTATGAAAATTAGTACCTTTGCGCAAATTTATTGCTACACCCCATGAGCTTAAACATTCATTACAAAGAAGACTTCAAAGACCGTCATATTGCCCCTGACCTGGCAGATACTGACGCCATGTTAAGTACCCTTGGTCTGGGTTCTGTAGATGAACTGATTGATCAAACAGTTCCGGCAAAAATCAGATTAAAAAAACCTTTAAATCTGCCAGCAGCCAAATCTGAAAAAGATTATCTGTCCAGTCTCAAACAAGCCGCTTCATTGAATAAGGTTTTCAAATCTTATATCGGACAAGGTTATTATGATACCATTACCCCGGGAGTAATTCTGAGAAATGTAATGGAAAACCCAGGATGGTATACGCAGTACACACCCTACCAGGCGGAGGTAGCTCAAGGACGTCTGCAAGCATTATTGAATTTCCAGACTATGGTCATTGACCTAACAGGAATGGAAATTGCGAATGCGTCGCTTTTGGATGAAGGAACAGCAGCTGCGGAAGCTATGTTTATGCAGTTTAGTCTGCGTAAAAATCAGGATGCAAGAAAATTCTTTGTGTCTGAACTCATCTTCCCGCAAACAATGGACATTCTTAAAACCCGTGCGAACCCGTTTGGAATCGAACTGGTTACCGGTGACCATAGAACGTTTACCCCAACAGCAGACTACTTTGGTGCAATAGTACAGTATCCTGCAGGAAATGGTGAAGTATTTGATTATACTGCTTTTGCCACTCAGGCTCATGATGCTCAGGTAAAATTAACTGTAATAGCAGACTTACTGAGTTTAACCTTACTGACTCCTCCGGGAGAATGGGGAGCGGATATCGTAGTTGGTACAACACAAAGATTTGGTGTATCTATCGGTTTCGGTGGGCCTCATGCCGCATTTTTCGCAACAAAGGAAGAATATAAACGCTCTATTCCGGGAAGGATTATCGGTGTAACTATTGACAGTGCAAATAATTATGCATTGCGTATGGCTTTACAAACCCGCGAACAGCATATCCGCAGAGATAAAGCGACATCAAATATATGTACAGCTCAGGCTTTACTGGCAATAATGGCTGGTTTCTATGCGGTATATCATGGCCCGAAAGGATTAAAGCTAATTGCAGAAAGAACTCATGGTCTGGCAGTAGCATTATCAGATTCTTTAACGCAAATCGGTTATTCACAATTGAATAAAGTATACTTTGATACTATCCAGGTTGAACTGGGTGACCTGAAAGACTCTATTCATAAAGAATGTATCGACAACGAGATCAATTTATATTATAAAGGCACAGTAGCTTATATCTCCCTGGATGAAACAACATCACTGGAAGACATTAAATTACTGAACAAAATATTTTCGAAAGTAAAAGGCATCGCTGCAGACAGTGTAGAATTAGCTTCCGAAGAACATATTGAAACAGTTATTCCTGCTGCACTTCAGCGTCAGTCAGCATACCTGACTCACCCGGTATTTAACTCGCATCATTCAGAACATGAAATGTTGCGTTACATCAAGTCTCTGGAAGCAAAAGATCTTTCATTATGCCACTCGATGATTGCATTGGGTTCCTGTACAATGAAACTGAATGCCACTACGGAGATGATTCCGGTTACCTGGGCAGAATTCTCTAAGATTCATCCATTCGCTCCCGCAGATCAGGTAGCTGGTTATTACAGTGTTTTCAATGAACTTGACAGATGGTTAAGTGAAATCACAGGATTTGCTGCAATGAGCTTGCAACCTAATTCAGGCGCTCAGGGAGAATATGCAGGTTTAATGGTCATTCGTGCTTATCATCAGGACCGTGGTGATTTCCAGCGTAATATTGCTCTGATACCTTCTTCTGCCCATGGTACAAATCCTGCATCTGCAGCTATGGCCGGTATGAAGATCGTAATTGTTAAATGTGACGCTCAGGGTAATATCGATGTAGAAGACCTAAAGGCTAAAGCAGAACAACATAAAGATAATCTTTCCTGCTTCATGGTTACTTACCCTTCTACACACGGTGTATTTGAGGAAAGTATCGTAGAGATCTGCGAAGTTATTCATGCAAATGGAGGTCAGGTTTATATGGACGGTGCGAATATGAATGCACAGGTTGGATTAACCAGCCCTGCGAATATCGGCGCCGATGTATGCCACTTGAACCTGCACAAAACTTTCTGTATTCCGCACGGTGGTGGTGGTCCTGGTATGGGTCCGATTGGCGTGGCAGCACACCTGGTTAAATATCTTCCGGGACATGCTGTAGTTGATATTAACAAAGGAAAATCAATCCCTGCTGTGTCATCTGCTCCATGGGGTTCAGCATCTATTTTGATCATCTCACATGCTTATATCGCAATGATGGGAGGAGAAGGCCTGAAAGAAGCTACCCGTTATGCTATTTTGAATGCAAATTATATTAAAGCACGTTTAGAACAGCACTATCCTGTCCTGTATTCTGGAAGTAATGGCCGCTGTGGTCACGAAATGATTCTGGATTGCCGCGAGTTTAAAAATTACGGTATTGAAGTGGTTGATATCGCAAAAAGACTTATGGATTATGGTTTCCACGCACCAACGGTTTCATTCCCGGTAGCTGGAACTTTAATGGTTGAACCAACTGAAAGTGAGCCGAAACATGAGCTTGACCGTTTCTGTGATGCACTGATTGCGATCAGAAGTGAAATCAGTGCTATTGAGCAAGGACAGCTGGACCGTATAGATAACCCACTGAAAAACGCACCGCATACGGCTGCAGTAGTAACAGGTGACGAATGGTCACATGGATACAGCAGACAGGTTGCAGCGTTCCCGCTTCCTTATGTAGCAGCACATAAATTCTGGCCGTCGGTAGGCCGTGTAAATGACTCCTTCGGAGACAGATCACTAGTTTGTGCATGTCCTCCGATTGAAAGTTACATGGAAGAAGACGCAGCTATATAATACTATATTTCGAACAAAAAAAAGACCACTTAAATAAGTGGTCTTTTTTTTGCCTGTTAAAATCGTAAATGAATATTGAATTGACATTCTATTATATATCTTTATTATAAACCATAATTATTAAAATCTACAAATTGATGAGTACACCAATTAATTTACTGGTCATTGACGATGACGATATCAACATCTTCATTATTAAAAAAATTGTAGAAAAGACGGGCTATGACGCGAAAATGGTGGCAAAAACAAATGGTCAGCTGGCGATAGATTATCTAAAAGATCTGCAGCAAAATGACATATCATTTCCAGATCTAATCCTCATTGATATCAACATGCCAGTTTTAAATGGTTGGGAGTTCCTGGAAGTCTATGAGAAGCTCGGCATTTTACAAGATTCCGATATGTATATGCTTTCTTCTTCGGTTTATGAAAATGATATTGAAAAAGCAAAAACCTATAAAACAGTAAAAGGGTTTATTTCTAAACCCCTTTCTATTGAACGTCTTATAGAACTATTTGAAGGAAAAGTGTAAGAATCGTTTTTAAACGACCTTAAAGTGTCCCTCTTCATTCTGCTCTACAAAGGCAGTGGTTTTGCTCTTGCCATGGTAAAACAGGCAAAGCCAGTTATTTTCTGCCGCTGACTTTCCAAATTCTTCCCGAAGCTCCATAGATCTGCGGCCGTCATAGTCATATTTAGCGATAAACTTCTTAACGAGTTCTTCAGGTTCAGGTAAAACATCACCACCGAAAAACACTTTATCCTGGCCATCATCGAAAAACCAGGCCTGGTGAAAGGGTGTATGCCCCCCGGTAAGTATATAACTGATTTCAGAGGTCAGATCGCCACTGTCTTCAACAAATTGAATTTGAGCGTTCCGCTGTACGAAATCAAAAATATCAGTTCTATAGGAGGAGGAGGTTTTGGAAAATGCAGACTCCCATTCACCCCGGTTAATTACATAAGTAGCATTAGGAAAACTAAGGTCCATACCAGTAGGCGTACGGTGTACCATTCCTCCTGAATGATCAAAATGTAAATGGGACATCAATACATAATCAACGTCCTGGGGTTCAAAACCTACTTTCTTTATATTTTCGTGGAGGATCATTCTTCCCTCATCATTGCTATAACCAAGGCCGGTATCAAGCAGTAACAGATGGGAACCCAGCTTAATCAAAAACGGCTGAACATGGATAAAAAGAGAACCGGGCCGGTCTTTAGCCTGGTCTGTTTGCGGGTCAAAAGGAATAAACTTCTTATCTGCTGCAACAGAATAAGAACCTTCAAATAATGTAAAAACTTGCACGGGCTTATGTATTAGTCAAAAGAATATTTTATGATATATTTACAAATTGATCACAAAGATAGGGAACCTGTTTAAATGAAAAGGACAGAATACCTGATCGGCCGGATAATTAGACAAAACCCTGTTTCAGGCAGCAGATCTTGCATAGCCGTGACAGAGCCAGAATAAATATAATTGAACATGGATAAAAAATGGGTGCAGGCTAAACCTGATGAGCTATCAATCAGTTTAACGCTTGCCCGTGAACTTAATATAGATCCCGCCCTTGCCGAAATTCTGGTAGCGCGGGATATACAAACTTTTCAGCAGGCAAAAGACTTCTTCCGGCCAGACCTTAATTCCCTGCACGATCCATTTTTAATGAAAGATATGGACCTTGCTATAAGCAGGATTGAAAAAGCATTTCTTAGCGGAGAGAAGCTAATGATATACGGTGATTACGATGTAGACGGAACGACTTCAGTCGCTTTAGCATTTAGTTTTTTCAGGCAATTTTATTCCCAAATGGAGTATTATATTCCCGACCGCCACAAGGAAGGATATGGCATTTCCACGGCCGGAATAAATTATGCAAAAAAAAATGGAATCACCCTTATTATTGCATTGGATTGTGGAATTAAAGCAAACGATAAAGTTCAATATGCAAGCAGTCTGGATATAGATTTTATTATCTGTGACCATCACTTGCCGGGAGACGAATTACCGGATGCAGCGGCCGTACTGGACCCAAAAAGAAAAGACTGCTCCTATCCTTTCAAAGAACTTGCAGGCTGCGGCATAGGCTTTAAGCTGGCACAGGCATGGTGTATTAAAAATAACCTGGATGCCGCCCTATACCTCAGGTATCTGGATCTTGTTATGGTTTCCATTGCCGCCGATATCGTACCAGTGACAGGGGAAAACCGGATACTGGCCTTTCACGGACTTATCCGGCTCAACACCAACCCTTGCATAGGCTTGAAAGCATTGATGGACAGTTGTGGTAAAAATAAAGATTTCACCTTAACTGATGTCGTCTTTACACTAGCCCCGCGTATTAATGCAGCAGGCAGGATGGACCATGCAAACCAGGCTGTGAAAATGCTTTTATGTGATGAAGAGGAAATCGCAAGAACACAAAGTGATTTTATTAATCAGCAGAATGCTGACCGTAAAATTTCTGATCAGCAAATGACCGCAGAAGCATTGGCTATGATTGACGAATCTGCATTCCTGATCAGCAAAAAGACAACAGTAGTTTATAACGAGCGCTGGAATAAAGGTGTCATCGGTATTGTTGCTTCAAGACTTACAGAAAAATATTACAGACCCACCATTGTTCTCACGCTCTCAAATGGTTTCCTTACCGGTTCGGCAAGATCGGTTCCTGGTTATGATCTGTACGAAGCACTGCTAAGTTGTGCAGACTTACTGGAACAGTTCGGCGGACATAAGTTTGCCGCCGGATTGACAATAAAACCGGAAAACATTCATGAATTCGCAGAACGATTTGAAAATTATGTCACTGCAACCATTACGCAGGATATGCTTTCGCCGGAAATTCAAATAGATGCAGCTATTGAATTGTCTAGAATCGATGGTAAATTTCAACGTGTACTTGCACAAATGGCCCCTTTCGGGCCACTCAATCCTGCACCGGTTTTCCATAGCGAAGAAGTATTTCTGGTCGGAAAACCATACGTTGTAGGAACAAAACATCTGAAATTGAGTATTAAACAACAAAATTCAGCTATTTTTGAGAGCATTGGGTTTGGCCTGGCAGAATGGGAATCCCTTTTACAACAGGGCAGACCATTTTCAATTTGTTATACGATAGAAGAAAACGTCTGGAAAGATCAGAAACGTTTGCAACTGAATATTAAAGGAATAAGACTTTTACAAGCATAATATAGATGAATCTTAGAGCGGAGAATCTGATAAAAAAATACAAGCAACGAACTGTTGTGAACGACGTTTCGTTCAATGTAAGTCAGGGAGAGATTGTGGGTTTATTAGGCCCGAATGGTGCGGGGAAAACTACTTCATTTTATATGATAGTAGGACTCATCAAACCAAATGAGGGAACAATTTTTCTTGACGATGAAGATATAACAAACGATGCCATGTACCGCAGGGCACAAAAAGGCATTGGTTATCTGGCTCAGGAGGCGTCTGTTTTCAGAAAGCTTTCAGTTGAAGACAACATTATGGCTATCCTGGAAATGACAGATATGGACCGTGTACAGCGCCAGGAAAAACTAGAAGAGCTGATCGATGAGTTCAGTCTTCACAAAGTACGCCGGAATCGTGGAGACCTTTTATCAGGTGGAGAACGCCGGCGAACTGAAATTGCCAGAGCGCTGGCTGCAAGTCCTAATTTCATTTTACTGGATGAACCGTTTGCCGGGGTCGACCCGATTGCTGTGGAAGAAATCCAGACCATAGTTGCAAAATTAAAAAACAAAAACATCGGTATCCTCATTACAGACCATAATGTACAGGAAACATTGTCGATTACAGACCGTGCCTACCTGTTGTTTGAAGGTAAAATATTGGAATCCGGAACGCCTGAGGTACTTGCCGCGAATGAAATGGTCAGAAAAGTATATCTGGGTTCGAACTTCGTACTCCGCAGTAAAAATCTTTAATTCTTAACCAAGCAAAATGGCGATTGTAAATTCAATTTTTACCTGGTATATGAAAAAGCGGGTCCATCAGATCGAACTTTTCATGAAATATCCGGTAGACGTGCAGGACGAATGGTTTCACCAGCTCATCTCCAGTGCAGAGAATACCGAATGGGGTAAAAAATATGATTACCGTTCGATAGAAAATCCGGCTCAGTTTAAGGAAAGAGTTCCACTGCAGAGTTATGATACGCTTAAGCCGTATATCGAAAGAATGTTAAAAGGAGAACAGAATCTACTGTGGCCTTCGGACATCCGCTGGTTTGCTAAATCCTCCGGAACAACAAGTGACCGCAGCAAATTCATTCCCGTTTCCACAGAAGCACTGGAAGAATGCCACTTCAAAGGCGGAAAAGATCTCATTTCTATATTTTGCAATAATAAACCTACTAATCAGATTCTCACCGGCAAAGCGCTTGTTTTGGGTGGGAGCCACCAGATTAACCAGCTGAGCGAAGACTCATTTTATGGTGACCTCTCTGCTGTGTTAATTAAGAATCTGCCTATGTGGGCAGAATATTATCGAACACCAAATATTTCCATCGCACTCATGGATGACTATGAGCAAAAAATGGAAAAAATGGCAGAGGCGACAATTAAAGAAAATGTAACCAATATATCGGGTGTCCCGACCTGGACAATAGTCCTCGCAAAAAAGATTTTGGAAATTACCGGTAAAAACAACCTGCTGGAAGTTTGGCCCAACCTGGAACTTTACTTTCATGGCGCTGTAAATTTCGGCCCGTACAGAGATCAGTTCAGGGAATTAATTCCAAGTGATGAGATGTATTACCTGGAAACGTATAATGCTTCTGAAGGCTTCTTTGGTATCCAGGATCAGGTGCAGTCGGAAGAGATGTTGCTGATGCTGGATTATGGGATTTTTTATGAGTTTCTTCCACTGGAAAAACTTGAGCAGGAAAACCCAACGACTTTAGGTCTTGATGAAGTAGAGCTCTTTAAAAACTATGCTATTGTTATCTCCACAAATGCCGGATTATGGCGATACATGATTGGCGATACTGTTCAATTTACTTCACTCTCCCCTTTCCGAATTAAGATAACGGGCAGAACCAAACATTTTATCAATGCCTTTGGAGAAGAAATAATCATTGATAACGCCGAACAGGCAATTAGTAAAGCCTGCAGGGAAACAGGTGCTGTCTTTAAAGATTACACTGCCTGCCCTATCTATTTTTGTGGAAAAGATGCAGGCGGACATGAATGGATTATAGAATTTGACCAGCAACCTGATGATTTTGAGAAATTCATCAATGTATTAGACCAGACCTTGAGGGAAATAAATTCTGATTACGACGCCAAGAGATTTAACAATATGGCTTTATGCCGTCCAAAAGTACATAATGCACCGAAAGAAACGTTCTATAATTGGCTGAAGTCAAAAGGCAAACTAGGTGGACAGCATAAAGTGCCCCGACTGGCCAATGACAGAAAGTATGTCGAAGAAATTTTACCCCTCCTGAATCTGTAAATATTTATACGGGACAGGCAGGCAAATAACAGCAAGATCTATGAAGACACAGCAAATACCAGAGCAACTGATCCCGGACAATGATACGCAACGCCTAAAGATATTATATCAGTATGAGATTCTGGATACACCTCCTGAAACGGATTTTGATACTATCGCCCAGCTGGCAGCCCAGATCTTTAACACGACTGATGCCTTTGTCACTTTTGTAGACAAGGACCAGGTATTTTATAAAGCTAAGGTCGGGAGTCTGGAAGGGGAACGCATCGCCAGGGAGAATGACCTCTGTGCGCTCTGTATTTCTACGAATGATGTTGCAATTTTCCACGATACTCACCAGTTCCCTGAATTATTAAAAGCCCCTTATGTCAATATAAAAGATGGCATTCGCTTCTATGCTGCTGCCCCGATTAAAACAGCAGACGGATTTATTCTGGGTGCAGTCTGTGTGGCTAGTGAGCAGCCCCGGCAAACCGTAAGTGATACGCAAATTGAAATGCTGAAGCTTCTTTCCAAAGTAGTCATGGAAAAACTGGATACCAGGCTGGTTAACCGTAAAATAGTCAGAGCATACGACGATAGATTACACCGGCTGGCCCACGACATGAAGAATCCGGTGACGTCGATTTCATTATATGCGCAGCTACTGGGCACCAGGGTTATGGATCCGGAGAAGATTAAGGATATGTCTTCCAGAATTGAAAAAGCCGCAAAAGGAATAGAGAAAAACCTGGATCAGTTACTCACAAATGCGAGAAGTGAAAACTCCGGTACCAGCCTGGTTCACGAACAGATCTGGATTGGCGGCCTGCTGGATCAATTACGCCAGTCATTTGAATTAACTCTTGCTTCAAAGAACCAGACATTAATCATTACCCCTGCGATACCTGAGGTTGCTATAGCCGCAGATGAAATCCGTATTATGGATATATTAAGCAACCTGCTGGGCAACGCTGTAAAATACTCGGATCCCGGAACAAAAATTTACATATCTGCAGAGGTTTCGTCAGAAAATCAAATCATTCTGGAATTCCGTGACCAGGGGCAGGGACTGACAGAAACAGATCAGGAAAAGCTATTTATAAAATTTGCACGCTTAAGTAGCACACCCACAGCGAGAGAAAAATCTTATGGCCTGGGTTTGTCTATTGTAAAGATGCTTGCAGAAAGTCATAAAGGCAATGTATGGGCAACAAGCGAGGGCAAAGGAAAAGGAAGTTCCTTTTTTGTCTCTTTTCCAATCAGTCAAACTGGAGAATAAAAACAAGAAAAGGTCTATCATTTTATCAATGACAGACCTTTTCTTGTTTTTAGGCAAATTACTTAAACGATACAGTAACCATAACCGGGAAGTGATCCGACGGCATTCTTGCTCTGTAATCCTTAAGCGATACCTCTTTAGGGAAATTACCTGAGCGGTATTCTTCTTCTTTATCTTTGATTGGCGAACGATAAGTATCAGTTAGTATTCCGTATTTACTTACAGCGAAATCATCAGTCAAAAAGATATGGTCAATTCTGCTCTCTGTTTTGGTGTTTGGATTAAAATTATTAAAGGTTCCATTCACCGCATATTTGAATTCTGCTTTCTCAAAAGCGTCTTTCAATACACCAGAATTATCTAACAGCAGGTAACTTTCATTATGCTGGTCTACATTGAAGTCTCCGGTTAAAATTGCGCTATGATTCTTAGCCATTTCTTTAACTTTGCTTAAAATCAGCTTTGCACTTTCCTTTCTCGCCTCCACACCTACGTGATCAAAGTGGATATTGAAGAAATAAAAGGATTTTTTAGTTCCCTTTACCTGCAATTTTGCCCAACTACAAATCCTTGGCAGTACAGCATCCCAACCTTTATTAGGTTTGGTCGGATCCTGAGACAACCAGAAATCGCCATGCTCCAGTAAATCAAACTTCTTCGAATTATAAAAGATCGCAGAATGCTCACCACCCTGTTTTCCATCATCACGGCCAACACCAGTAAAATCGTATCCAGGCAAAGCGCTTTTCAATCCGGTCAGCTGATGATAGAAACCTTCCTGTGTTCCAAAAACATCAAAACCATGGAAACGAATTAAAGCAGCAACAACCGGCAGCCTGCGGTCAACCCAACCATCTCCCTGTGCTACGTCGCCCTTATTATCATTTCGAAGGTTATAAGTAGCCACATTAAAAGTTTGTGCCGAAACCACAACTGAATGCAGAATAAGCAGCATTGCAATTGCCAGTAGTTTTTTCAGATTTGTCATTCTTTTCATTTTTATAAATTAATAATTAACGCCAGACCAATTTAATTCCAGCCTGGGTTCTGTCCTAAAGCAGGGTTCATTAACCTGTCAGCTTCAGGTATCGGATACAGATAGAATTTGTCATCCCACTTTCTGGTTACATTGTAAAGCCAGTTTACTTCTCCTTTGTTACCTTCACTTAACCTGTATGGATTAGCTGCCGTACCGGATGTCGCTCCAACATTAACATAACTTACTCCCGGTACCTGAGTAGCCGGCCTGCTGGTGTAAAAGTACACATCTGGTTTCCCATCTCCATTCAGATCCATCAATTGATCTAAAGCTGTTACATAAATCCCATTCCATTGCTGGTCCATCAGTTCCCCGGTTTTCCATCTCACCAGGTCGTAAAAACGGAAACCTTCAAAAACAAGTTCAATACCTCTTTCTCTGCGAATCTCCAAAACTGCCGGGCTGGTAATCTTTGGGAAGTAAGTGCTTTTCAGATATGGATCTGCTATTACCGGAATATTATTCAACCCACCTGTAATACCGGCCCGCTGTCTCAGTCTTCCAATAGTACTAGACCAGTCTGCATCAGTGAGTGTGCCAAGTTCAGCTTTCGCCTCCGCATAATTTAGCAACACTTCGGCAAATCTGAGAATTGGCATTACATTATCATTTCTTTCGCCACTATCATAATACATATCATCTAATGTCCATTTGATCGGATGATAGCCCGTAAAAGTATAAGAAAACAAAGGCGGTTGTTCATCACGAACTCCTCCATTGATCCTGCTATAACCTGGTGTACGGATTGTCTGTTTCAATCGCAGGTCTCTGTTCTTTATCTCTTCCAGGAACGACATCGTCTGATAACCTTGTTTACTGGTAAATGGCGTACCATCGACATTCAGGTACGTATTCACGAAAGTACGGATCAAACTTACCCGATCACCGTAGGTAGCACTTGTCCAGTACCAGTTTGCGTCATTATAGCGAGATTGCGCATCATCGTACACATTAGTAAGCATTACCTCTGTTGCTACAGGTGCTTTACTTGTAAATAAAGAACGATAAGCTACATCTTTGCCACCAGCCTCACTGATGTTTAGATTTGCACCATTCATTACTTCCTTTGCAGCGTCGGCTGCATATTGTAACCAGGTATCGGCAGTCGTGCTCAGGTTATAGTTTGTATGATATTTACGAAAAGTACCTTCAAACAAACATACCCGGGACTTGAAAGCATAGGCAACATATTTAGTAATCCTTGTACGGGTAGGATCATCTGATTTCAGCAGATTTACGATTGCATAGTCCAGATCCTGACGAATGGAATCCATAACCAGTGTTCTTGGATCACGTGCTTTAAACAGGTCGGGATCATTCACCTGGAAAGTTTTGTTGATCCAGGGCACATCTCCGAAACGTTTTACCTTATCAAAATAAAACCAGGCCCTGAAAAAACGGGCAATCGCGATATAGTTTTTACGCGTTACTTCCGGAACTGCAGGGTCGTTACATTTTTCAATGAAATAATTAATATTACGCAGGTCTCCCCAATCCCATCCGGTACTTTGTCTGGCGCTGTATGCACCAGGCCTTATAAATTCAGGAAGCTCCCGCCTGGCCGCAAAATCTGACATTGCATCTCCACGCTGTACTCCACCGGCATCCGGCAAGATATTATAAAATGAATTAGAATATAACTGCAAACCTTTCTCATTGTTAAATACGGCCTCTGGTGTAGCCGTATCCATCGGCTTCTGATCCAGCTTTTTACAGGATACGGCCACCAGTGCTATATATAATAGTATGAATGTTTTTTTCATGTTTTTTTTATTTGAATTACCTGAAGAATTAAAAAGTAATTGATAGACCAATAGTCATGCTTTTCAGGATTGGATAATTATTACCATCACCGAAATTATCATCACCAGTCAGATCACGGTCAGATTTCCCCGTACTTTCAATATCAATATCTTTAGTTAGCTTATAGAAAGGCGAATACGTCCATAAATTCTCTCCGGAAACGAAGATCCTTGCTGAACCGGCTTTAACACGTGTAAGCCAGCTTTTAGGTAGATTATAACCAAATTGGATACTCTTTAATCTGATATAAGCCAGGTTTTGCAAGTATCTGGTCTGTTTCGCGACGAGAGTTCCCTGTGAATTGGAAGCTAATCTTGATCTGTATCTTGGAAAATAAGCATCCGGGTTAGTCTCAGACCAAATATTTCCCAACTGATATTTAGGGACGTCACCATATGGCCGGTTATACTGTCCCCAGAAAGTATTTGACTCCGCACTCGGATACCAATCCTGCTTACCAACACCCTGGAAGAATGCACTAAAAAAGAAATTACTGTATTCTGCACCGAAATTAATTCCGAAGCGATAGCGTGCCTCGCTATTTCCAATAATCTTTTTATCGCCATGAGAATCTACGGTATTGTCGCCATCGTCAATCACACCATCGTTGTTCAGGTCTTTAAACTTGATATCTCCAGGTAACCATACTCCACTGGAAGAAGAACGGAAGATATTCTGTTTTGGAGAACTAGCAATATCTTCGGCCGACTTAAAGAAGCCGTCCGTTTCATAACCCCAGATCTCACCTATACGCTGCCCGGTGTAATAGTCATTCAATCGGCGCTCAGGATTATTATACTTTAATATCTTCGCTTTATAATCAGATAGTGCAACCTGTATATTATAACTGAAAGGCTTGTCAGAAATATTAAACTGATCTCTCCAGGCTACGGAGACTTCCCAACCGGTCGTACGCAGATCGGCATAATTCCCCTTAGGCGGAGTAGCTCCAAATACCCCTGGGAGAGTCATCCCAATGGTAAACATATCTGTAGTTTTCCGCACGTAAGCATCTCCGGTAAAACTCAGACGCCCTTTAAGTAAAGAGAAATCTAAACCATAATTATTTGTTGTGGAAGTTTCCCAGGTCAGCCCCGCAGGAATAACTTCCGGCTTGCTTGTCTGCTGAGGCCTGGTTCCTTCAAGGATTCTGTCAGATTGTTTAATTTTCAGTTGCTCCTGAAACATATAAGATGCAATATTACCATTGCCCAGCGCCCCATAAGAAGCCCTGAGTTTAACATTTGATATAATATCAGGTGATACTTTCCAGAAATGTTCTTCAGACAACCGCCATCCTGCAGATACAGAAGGAAAAAATGCAAATCTCTCATTAGAAGGGAATTTGGACGAACCATCATACCTGCCGTTTACCTCCAGTAAATAACGGTTATCATATGAATAGTTCAACCGGTAGAAACCACCCATCACATTCCAGCGTTCATAACCACCCTCGGCCAGAACAGACTGTCCAAGTGCCAGATTCAAGTCTTTAGCATCTTCAAAAATCAGCCCGTTACGCTGTGCCATTACACGTTTATAAGTAGACAACTCGTAGTTGTAGCCTGCCATCGCTTTGAAATAATGCTTACCCTTGAAAGTATTCTCGTACTCCCCATAAATATTGGTAGCGACATATTCCGTCTCACGGCGTGTATTGCGCAGGTCGTTATAATTGTTCCCCACATATTCCTTTACACCAGGAATTCTGCTGTATGGAACAGGGACACGGATACGCTCTTCATTATCATCCTTATACTGCAGGGTGAAATCACTTTTTACACGGAATTTATTATCGAAGAAAGAAGCAGCAAGTCCGGTTGTACTTCTAATTTGTCTCTTATTAGTATTAATTCCATTTTTGCCGTAGTAGAAATCTCCGACAGTATATGCGGAAGAGTGTGAAAGCGATCCGTCGGGATTTAATAGTGGAGAGAGCGGATGGGCCTCATCAGCCATATTTCTCCAGATACCGCCGGATTCTCCAACATTCAGTGGATTGTGATATTGTACGTTAGAGAAATCTGTATTATTATTCAGGGACAACCACGGTGTTAGTTGAATAGATCCCTTAGCCCGGATATTATACATTTTATAATCATCGGAATTATAACGGAAGATCCCATTTTGATTCAGCATCCTTCCGGTCAGGTAAAAACTAGCTTTTTCACTGCTACCAGATAACGAAAGATTATGCTCCATGGAGGAGGTACGGTCCTTATAGAGCTCATGATACCAGTCCGTACTTCCATAATACACATACTCGCCCGTATTCGGGTTGATGTCTACTTTAGGTAAGCTTGGATCGTTAGATCTGCGTTCGAGTTCCTTCAGGTATTCAGGTGAAAAACGAAGAGTCTTGTTTACATTTTGCGGCGTCGTGGAATAGTTATCCCACGCGGAGAACGCTTCATTAAACATGGTGGCCCACTGAAAACCATCGGTTACCATATCCGGAACAGTAGTCGGTTTTTTAGTTGAAAAAGTATTCGAATAGGTGATACTTATTTTGTCTTTTACTGGGTTCTTAGTAGTAATTAACACGACACCGAAAGCACCCCTCGCACCGTAAATTGCGGAAGAAGCTGCATCTTTTAATACAGAAACGCTAGCGATATCATTTGGATTCAGTAAAGAGGGATCACCTTCTACCCCATCAATTAAAACCAGTGCACTTCCACCCTGCCCGATAGAGGTTGTACCTCTGACATTAAATGAAGGCGACGAAGTTGGTTTTCCATCACCGGGTGTAAGGTTTAAATTTGGAATTACGCCCTGAAGTCCTTGAGCGATATTGGTGATCGGACGGTTTTCGAAAACCTCCCCGCTCACCTGGTCAACGGCACCGGTTAAATTTTCCTTACGTGTAGTACCATATCCAACGACAATCACTTCGTTCAGGTCTGATGTTTCAGGAACCAGCTTCACATTAACTGTTTTCTGGCTGCCAACCGTAATCTCCTGACTGATATATCCGATAAAAGAAAAAACAAGAACAGCATTAGGTGCGGCGGTGATGGTATATTTTCCATCTGAATTACTCATTGCTCCAGTCGCTGTATTTTTAACTTTAACACTTACTCCTGGCAAAGTCTGATTTGTTTCATCGACGATTGTACCACTAATAGTAAGCTGTTGACTGATGATGCCTGAAGGCAGGATAGCTATATTTTTATCCTGTTTTGCCGGCTCTTTTTTTTTAATAATGATAAATTGGTTTTGTTTTACCCAGCTGAGTTCTTTTCCAGAAAGCACCTGATTCATAACCTGATCCAAGTCTGCGCCTTTAAAATTTGCACGGACCGTCTCTTTATCATTCAAAATTTCATTGTTATAAAAAACAGTGTACCCAGACTGTTTTTTGATGATCGAAAATACATCCGTCAACCGGATATGATCATTTACAAGGGTAATCTTATCTTTCCCCTGGCTGCGGGTTGCAGAAGATAAGATGAGTAAAAACAGCAGCAGCAACATGTACCGCGGCCCGGTGTTTAGTTTGAGTTTCTTCATAAATCTGGTCTATATTGGTTTATTATAAGACCGGAAATAGGAAAGAACGGGTGAAGAGGAAACGAAATAAAAAAAATTAGTTCAGATAAAGGACACCTGCTTTGAGGTTTGATTTCACATCACCTGATAATCTCAGGTTAGTCATCACTTCATTTAGCGGCTTATTCTTCTCGAAGGCGCCGGTAAAGCGTTTGCCTTTAATAGCTTGGCTAACTATCACTTTTACATTAAACCAGCGCTCGATTACAGCACTAAGTTCAACCAACGGCTTATCATTAAAATAATAAAGTCCGTCCATCCAGGATAGAATATGGCTTTGATCGAAGGGCTGCTCTTTCATCTGGTTGTTTTCCATAATTACTTGTTTACCAGGAACAAGCATAATTTGCTGATTACCTTTCACAGCCTTAATCTTCCCTTCCACCAATGAAGCAACATAATCCTCCTTATTATATGCATTGATATTAAAAGAGGTACCCATCACAATCACCTGATTCCCTTCTGTATGAACTACAAAAGGCCTGTTCGCGTCTTTTTGAACTTTAAAGTATGCTTCTCCAACCAGAGTTACTTCCCGTTGCTTACCGTTAAACCGGAGGGGGAATTTTAAAGACGAAGAAGCATTCATCCAAATTTCAGTTCCATCTGAGAGCTCAATTTTATAATCTTGTCCCGCTGGAACAGAGAGTGTGGTTATCCGTTCCGCAATTGCCATATCCGAAGGCACATAACTAAGTTTACCGTCTTCGACTTTTATTCGGGCCTGATTCAGGTTCATATCCATAGTTCCCTTATCCAATTTTAGCACCTGACCATCTTCCATACTTAAGAGTACGCCTTGTTTTGCAGGCAACACCGTATCAGCTAGTACAGGAACCTGGTCACCCGATTCTTTTTTGATAAAATACAGCCAGACAAATGGGATAAGGAGTACAAGCGCTGCCGCTGACAGATAAGGAATAAAAACCCGGAGTCGTCGCTTTTTTGGTTTACTATGTCTATTTTCTTCAATTCTTGATTCGAATTTTTCCCAGCGCGATTGCGGATCGAATTGTGCTATGCGATGGCTGGACGACGAAGATCCTAATTTAACCTGTACTTGTTCCCAAAGCTCCGCAGCCTCTTCAGAAGATGCGATCAGGTCATTTGCATACTGATCCATCTCAACGGAAAGAGTTCCGAGAAATTTCTCTATAAATAAAAGCTCAAGATCTCTTTTATCCTCCGACATATCTTTTTATAACCATATTATTTTCAATTTTTGAGAAAAAACAGTCTTTTCCGTAACCCCTTAATGGCTAATTTAAGATGCGTTTTTACGGAGTTGATAGAAATTCCCAATTCATTTGCTGCATCCTGATATTTTTTATTTTCCATACAAACCAGTTTAAACACTTCAAATCTCTGTTGTGGTAACTCATTCAAAGCAGAATCCAGAATCATTGCCAGTTCTTTACGCTCTATACCGTCCTGATAATATTCCCGATTTAAATAATTGTGCGCATAATCGTCCATTCTGGACAGCCGTACTTTACGTTTGTCTATTACGTGAAGACACCTGCGATACACCGCCTGTTGTAAATAAGCCTTAAAATTGGTTTGTATTTGTCTGAATCTATTTTCTTGCCAGAAATTTATAATGAGATCCTGTACCAGATCTTCGGCTTCCATTTCATCATCCAACAGATAAAACGCCTGTACACAGAGTAACTTATAATATTTAAAAAAGAAAACTTTAAGGTCAGCTTTATCTGCTGCACTAAACTGATCTAGTGAACGCTCAGCTTCCGACTCGTTAAAGTATTCAGAATTCAAAATATTTGGTTGATTTAATAGGTGTCTTACCGGTGCAAAGAATAACTACAGCTGGTTGCATTTCAAACATATAACATTAAACCAGCATATGCAAACCTGTGAAAGAGCTGAAGAACAGGATATATGTAAGTATTTTGGTACAAAAAAAATCTGCAGCCGAGAGGTAGAATTCCCTCGCAACTGCAGATTAAAAAGTTATAATTAATTATCTTTAACCCTGTTAACTCTTTTGCTCCTGTTGACGTGACTGAACAGATCCGTCTTCAGTGATACCATAAGTCCAATATGCATAGGCATATAACTCATTTAAAGTCCAGCCCCTTTCCTTTCTCAGATATTGGCGGACATCTCTAACGGCATTGTACTCTGCCGCAACATATCCGAAACGTGTTGTTGGAAGTTCAGGTAATATTAGTTCACGTACAGCATCGTAAAGCACTGTATTTTCACCTGGATTCGGATGATGCAGCCAGTTAATCTGCATGTCTGCTTTCGTACTCAAGTCTTGTTCTTCGGCTTTGTCATGAACTTCGATAAAAACTACTCCAGAAGCTGTAGCCGGCAATTGTTCAAGAATGGCAGCTATTACAGGTATGCCTGTCGCATCTGCAACCAGCAAATACCAGTCGGCCTCAGGAAACAGATGACTCGTTTTTGCTTTCATGGCAACCCCCAGTTTGTCTCCAGGCCGGGCATTTATAGCCCAGGCAGATGCTGGCCCCTGATCACCATGCGCAACAAAATCGATGATCATTTCTTTACGCTCAAGATCGATCCCCCGGTGCGTATAAGTACGTACAATCGGCCTTAAAGCTTCTGGTGGATGGTTCCATGTGCCTTTCTCATAATCGAACTCTGGAAAATATACTTGTTCAACTCCTGCAGGAGGTATAAATATTTTATTATTTACGCCAACAGTTACTTCTGCAAATTTAGGCACGTCATCGCCTGTCAGCGTCACTCTGATGTAATGCGGATTTATATATTTTTTATATTTTAAGATCAATTCAGCCTGAATAACCGCTGGTTTACTTTGTTGTTCACTCATCGTTCTCTATTTTTTTAGCCCGGGAAATCCAGACTAATAGTGCCTGCGTTACCCATGCCCTTTCGGCATGGGTAAACAGGGCTTGTTTCTTATGGCCTATGGATGCCAGGGCTGGGTAAACCCTTCTGCATAATGTAAACGCATAAATTTTGTATCACCTTTTAACGAGAGCAAATCTTGTAAAAATATTCTTATTTAGAAAGGTTCTAAATGAATTAACTGATTCTATGACAATAAAACTACAATTGAGTTGATTATCAATACGAAACAGCACGGAGGAAAATTATGACTATTACCAGCGTAAATTATCATTTGAAATACTACGATCTGTTATTTATCCTCTTTTCCAGGATTCAAATTTTCTTCTTGAAGATTTTAGGTAGCATTAATGAGCATCGGTTCGAGTGTCCTTTCTTTGAATACAATCCCGGACCCAGAGTCCGAAAAACTTTTGAATCCATCAAGGCCTTTTATTTTTTCAAGTTCTACGTTCAGATGCGGATCGGACTTTATCATCGATAAAACTGCAGGATCATCTCTCCAGAGATCAGACAAAACGATAACGCCTTTATCCAGTCCTAGAGCGATCAATTTAGAAACCCTGGTATTGGCAAATATATGTTCTGGCTTTCTGAAATATTCATTATTGAGCTGAAGATATTTACCGGTAATCCATGAAGCTGCTTTTTCGCTCTTCACACCGATCTTGCCGTCCTGAACACCAAGCTCATTTAAAAAGTTATGTATTTCAACAATGTCGATAAGACCAAAATGATATAAATCCCTGATAGTATAATCTATCCTGTCTGCACACAGAGCAGGAAGAGGCATATCAAGCAAGGTATGCCCGGGGTCTTCGAGCACAGAAGTGCTGAATCCATAATTAGAGAGGATGGACGGTATAGTGGATTTTGCAATTACTTCTTCGAAAATTTGTTCATGATAATCTTCTCCCTTCTGTTTCAGCACATAATCGATAACATGGGAAAAAGCGGTATGGGAAACATCGTGTAAGAGGCCGGCGACCTGTTCTTTCAGATTACCCCCTAGTGTCCTCACAAGAAGCATAACTCCTATAGAATGTTCATACCTACTGTGACCAGCATTTGGAGAGACCAAAAAAGTGGCACCTCCCTGATGAACATTTTTTAATCTTTGAACTGGTGCTGAATTTATGAGATCACCTAATATAGGTTCAAGTTCGAAATTACCGTAAAAAATATCGCTTGTCATCATAATACAAATATAATGCTTCCAAAAATGGTGGTGATGAAAGATCGATTTTTACGGATCAAGTCAAAAACTTGTGGATCAGTTCTTATATTTTTAGCTTTGTTGCTTTAGATTTCTTACTTGATGCAGGACGGTTACCATTCTTTAATAAGCTTACTATTACCAGATTTTATTCTTGACTTTTTTGAACTTAAGGGAGTTCGGAAAGAAGAAGACGTTTTTCATTTGGACTTGCAGGAAGTTAATACTACTCCAAATGTGCCTGATGGAGAGAAATTACTATCTAAAGGTTTTTTTTCCACCATCACCGTACAGGATTTCCCCATTCGAGGCCACAAGGTATTTCTTCATATCAAACGTCGACGCTGGCTAAATACCAGCACAAACAAGGTTGCTTA
>NZ_FONS01000023.1 GCF_900112985.1 Pedobacter antarcticus | reverse complement strand
GAAGAAAGATTAACAACCATCAAAAAAAGCATTTCCATAGGCGCAAAAGGCTATGGAGAGAAGAAAGTAAGAAAGAGCACACAGGGGATGCCTTGGCTCTCAGAGGCGATGAAGGACGTGATAAGCTGCGATAAGCTCCGGGGATTAGCAAATATGAATTAATCCGGAGATTTCCGAATGGGGAAACCTGGCTAGTTGAAGACTAGTCGCATTACGATGCGCAAACCTGCCGAACTGAAACATCTAAGTAAGCAGAGGAAGAGAAAATAATAATGATTTCCAAAGTAGTGGCGAGCGAACTGGAAAGAGCCCAAACCATTTTTGTTACGGCAAAGATGGGGTTGTAGGACTACAATGTGGTATTAATGAAATGAAGTGGAACAGGATGGGAAGCCTGGCAATATAGCGTGAGAGCCGCGTACACGTAAGTAACATTAGCCTAGTAGTATCCTGAGTACCGCGAGGTCGGAGACGCCTTGTGGGAATCTGCCGGCACCATCCGGTAAGGCTAAATACTCCTGAGAGACCGATAGTGAACCAGTACCGTGAGGGAAAGGTGAAAAGAACCCCGAACAGGGGAGTGAAATAGAACCTGAAACTGTGTGCTTACAAGCGGTCGGAGCGTCCAGGTGGCGTGACGGCGTGCCTTTTGCATAATGAGCCTACGAGTTACTCTTCTCTGGCAAGGTTAAGTGTTTAAGACACGCAGCCGAAGCGAAAGCGAGTCTGAATAGGGCGTATAGTCAGGGGAGGTAGACGCGAAACCTTGTGATCTACCCATGGACAGGTTGAAGGTGCGGTAACACGTACTGGAGGACCGAACCGATAAACGTTGAAAAGTTTCCGGATGATCTGTGGGTAGGGGTGAAAGGCTAATCAAACTGGGAAATAGCTCGTACTCCCCGAAATGTTTTTAGGAACAGCGTTGTGGTAAAGTTTTATAGAGGTAGAGCTACTGATTGGGTGCGGGGGAGTCAAATCCTACCAAATCCAGACAAACTCCGAATGCTATAAAATATACGCAGCAGTGAGGCCCGGGGTGCTAAGGTCACGGGCCGAGAGGGAAAGAACCCAGACCATCAGCTAAGGTCCCAAAATTACTACTAAGTTGAACTAACGAGGTGCGATTGCACAGACAGCTAGGATGTTGGCTTGGAAGCAGCCATTCATTTAAAGAGTGCGTAACAGCTCACTAGTCGAGCGATCGTGCATGGATAATAAACGGGCATCAAGTAGTATACCGAAGCTATGGGTAATATTAATATTACGGTAGGGGAGCATTCCAGCGGCAGCGAAGATATGACGTAAGTTGTGTTGGAGCTTCTGGAAAAGCAAATGTAGGCATAAGTAACGATAAGGCAGGCGAGAAACCTGCCCACCGAAAGGATAAGGTTTCCTGATCAACGCTAATCGGATCAGGGTTAGTCGGGGCCTAAGGAGAACCCGAAGGGGAAATTCGATGGACAACTGGTTAATATTCCAGTACTTTTTATAACTGCGATGTGGGGACGGAGTAGTGACACTGCCGCGATCTGACGGAATAGATCGTTAAAGACTGTAGGTATTAGGACTGTAGGCAAATCCGCAGACCTAGCTGAACGTCGATAGTACCGC
>NZ_FONS01000014.1 GCF_900112985.1 Pedobacter antarcticus | reverse complement strand
AAAAAAAAATCACCTGGTGTGTTGAGAATTTCTTTCGGGTTCATTGGATTGCCAAGGCTTAGGTGTTCTGTGAGAAATTTCCGCTTTAAGCATATCGTTATAATCATCATATCCCCTGTAAAGATAGGAGCGATCAACTGCATGTGGCAATTGCTTTTGAAACTCAGCTGTCATTTTCCTGCCTCCGCTACCATTATCAAAATAGAGATCTATATCTCTAATAGAGCCACTGGCCTTTATGAGTGTAATAGCTCTGTTTACCATCGATAAGGAATTTAAAACAATCAGATTGTTTTTATTCAGGGAAGGGTCTTTCTCCAGGGCAGAAAGGTAATTGAACATCCCTTCGAAAATTGAAATCTTAGAATTAGATCCTTCCTTAAATAAAAGATCCTTTTTAGCTATGCAGATCTTTCCGTATTTACTCCTGACATCATATCCGTCAGATGCATTTTGCCACCCAACCCCAAAATACCTTTTTTTAGATCCTTTGTCATCTATATGGTCGTAATAAACCTCTTTTAAGAGCTTACTAGATATAGCAGCATTAATAACACCTCTGGAAGCAATGTAATAGGTTATGGCAGCATTATGGCCTAAATCTTTAACATTTACAATCTCGTGTTTCGGAGTATAAACCTTGGGTACTAATTCACGCTGGCTAAAAGAAAAAGATGGATGACCATTATACAGCTTTTCAATTTCCTCGACAACCTTGGGAATACTATTTGTCTTGAATACTAACTTACCCAAATCAATTACATTACCGCCCTGGCCTGATCCGTGATCATACCAGAATCCTTTACTGTCATTTACCGAGAAGGAGGGATCGCTGTCTGAATCTCTTATAGGTGAAAGAAAGAACCTCTCATGACCGCTTTTCTTCGAAGTGGGCTCATAGCCTAACTTGGTTAGAAAGTCTACCAAAGATACACTGTCTTTGATTTCCTTAATTCTTTCTCTAAGCTCTTCGATATTCATAAAGTTAGGTTTTGTTGTTTCGGCCTTTTGACCATCATCAGATATGGCGCACACCATATGACAACGTAAGAAACTATTGACATAGCTATGGCGCTTCGAGTGGGGTTAGCCCTCCATGCATCCTTCTTCGATCTAAGTATGATGAGGATAAAAGGCTTTCGCCTACTCTTTCAGTCCTCTAGTCGGTGCTTTGATCCTACACACGGAACAAATGTTTTAGCCCTTTGCAGCTTTAGGTATTTCCTTTAATGCTTACCTAGCATCTTATAAATATGGCGTTATTCGCTCCGCCTGTAAGTAAAGTTTACGGTTAAACCTTATTTACATATCAAATATACGGTTATTATGCATTTATGCAAAAGCATAGCTTAAAATTAAAGCTTAAATACATAACTAACTGTTATACAGACATATAATTTTATGGTTAAACTGTATTATAGATATTATATGGTAAAAACTATTAAGCTCGGTGGATTTCTGTAGATCGTAGGTGGCGACCAGTATCGGCTTGCCATTAATCAAATATGGGCCGGCAGGAAAGGATTTCAAATACTCTTTTATGCGTATTTGAATGCGAAGCAAGCAGTATTTTATCTACGTAGGCATATACGTAAACCAACGTATATACCTCCATAATAGCCTTTAAACAGGGGTACGTATATACGTAGTACTAAAATTGCTACAAAATCTAAAAGTAGGAGAGGGGGGAAGGCAAGTATTTTGCAAGGGGTAATAAATGCCCCGACGTAAATGATCTTATATACCAAGTTTGGGGAAAATTGATCCCGAATGTTCAAACCAGGCAACGACAAAAATAGATCGTAATTTATAGCTAAGCTATATATCGGTTTAGGATATCTAAAATGTGTTGATTTTCACGAATGTGGACTGGATGAGATAACTCGGCTCGCTGCAAGGTTTCTGGGATGTTCGAGTTTGTTTTTCTATAGTTGATTGACTTTGATATAGGCCAGGCTCGTAAGTCACTGACGTCTTCATAAGGCTGCATAAGAGACTGAATGTCCGTAATGCTGATATCATTTGAGAGCCATGAATTATGTTGATGATCAGGGACGAAAAACGGCATCCTGGGTTTATTGTTATGTATCGCTTCTAAAAGTGGATTTGGCGGGGTGGTGATCATAGAGAATGATCGGTGAACGATTCCGGTTTGCGGGCTTCTCCAATAATTCCATATCCCGCCTATTGCAAAGGATCTTTTAGACTTTCGGGTAATATAGTAATACCTTACATCCCCATCACTAAAATGATGAGGCTCAAATATACCACTTACCAAAATTAGACACCTTCGGGTGGGAGCTATATTTTTAAAGGAGTTGAGTTCAAACAGTGTTTCAGCTTTTGCATTCAATGTTCCTTTTCTTTTTACTTTGGCATCATCGTCTGACTTAGCCCAAATAGGGATCAATCCCCATTCCTGCAGTTGAATAATGTTGGGTTGATCAGAGGATATAACTGGCATCAAGGGGTGAGCATATCCATCAGCATTATAGTACGGCTGGTACTGTTCCCTATACTCACTTGGCATCTCTCGATTATACTCAATTTCAAGATCCTGAGCCTTGAGTTCTTGCGAATAATTATAACACATCGTATTTAAGCAATTATAGTTTCCGGAAGTAGCACCACAAACTTGATAGTATCGACACCTTTAGCCATTTCAGTACCCGATTCAGAGAATGAATACCAGGCATGGAATTCTTCTGGGATCGGCAGATTCTCCGGATCAAATTTAATTGGTGTTAAAGTTATCAATGTTGAATTTCCAAATTCGTCTTCCGGGACTTCTTCAATCGAACCATAAAAATAAGTATAGCCCTTGTCTCTAAGAGAGCTATAAAGCTGTAGTGTTAGTTCTTGCGTTTTCATATTTATCTGTTTAAGCTTCCTTTGCTAATATATTTAGTATTTTTACCGGCACTATGGAGCACAAGATTCAATTATATACGATACAAAATAACACAAATAAGCTGATTCCATACTTTGACAAAGGAATTCAGGCTGGCTTTCCTTCACCTGCTTCCGATTACATGGAATTGGCAATAGACTTGAACGAAACACTGATCAAAAACCCTTCCAGTACATTCATAGGCCGAATAACGGGGGATTCGATGATAGATATAGGAATATTTGATGGCTCTCTAGCCATTGTAGATAAATCTCTCAGAGTGGAAAATAACAGTCTAGTAGTGGCTTGGATTGATGGGGGATTTACACTAAAGCAAATCCGAAAGGAAAATGGTAACACATATTTGATGGCCTTTAACAGAAATTTTAAACCTGTTTTAATTGACGAGGCTAACCAAGGATCTATCTGGGGTAAGGTCACCTATATTATAAACAAAGCACTATGATCATTGGAATAGCGGACTGCAATAACTTTTACGCAAGCTGTCAGAGGGTATTTAACCCCTCATTGGTGGGTAAGCCTATCGTTGTACTCAGCAATAACGATGGCTGTGTCGTTGCAAGATCGAATGAGGCAAAAGCCCTGGGTATTGCGATGGGAGTTCCGGCATTTGAAATCAAATCGCTCATCGAAGAAAAAGAAGTTCAAGTATTTTCATCTAACTATACCCTCTATGGAGATATGAGCAGTAGGGTTATGGCAACCTTATCCAGGTTCTCTCCTGAAACCGAAATCTACAGCATTGACGAAGCCTTTCTACAGTTCAAGGGATTTGAATATTATGATCTTCCGGAATATGCCAGACATATCGTTAAGACTACCACAACAAATACAGGAATTCCCATCAGCATAGGATTGGCACCAACCAAAACCCTGGCTAAGCTCGCAAATAAGTTAGCCAAGAAAGATCCCACATCAAGAGGTGTTAAAGCTATCCTGACTAAAGAAGAAATACATATTGCTTTATCAGATTTTCCGGTCGGTGACATTTGGGGAATTGGTGGTCAATATGCAAAAATGCTTGCTCAGCACGGGGTTAATACCGCTTTGGAATTTTCATGTTTGCCTAGCGAATGGGTAAAATCAAAAATGACAATTACAGGTTTAAGAATGTGGTATGAATTAAGAGGTAAACCATGCATACCTCTGGAATCAGCACCTGCTTCAAAAAAAGGAATATGTACTTCAAGAAGCTTTGGAACGATGCTTACGGAGTACGAAAATATAGCGGAGGCCGTGAGTAATTTCACTGCTAAATGTGCTAAGAAGTTACGGGACCAGAATTCGTGTTGCAAGATTGTAACTGTCTTTGTGCAGACTAACTTGTTCAGAGGGGATCTTAAGCAGTATAGCAATTCAAAAACAACAATTCTTCCTGTAGCTATTAATAGCACAATGGAACTAAATAAGTTTGCTCTTTTGGCACTAAAAGGTATTTATCGCAAAGGGTATCAATATAAGAAGGCCGGGGTCATTGTCACGGATATAATTTCCTCAGACCAGGTTCAAAGTAATTTATTTTATCAATTCGATTCTGAGAAACAAGAAAAGATTATGGTAGCTTTGGATAAGATCAATGGACTGTACGGTACTGATAAACTCCGATTAGGAAGTCAGGGATTTGGAAGGAATTGGAAGTTGAAAAATGAAAAGCTATCTCCATGTTACACCACTAGATTAAAGGATGTAATTGATATTATACTATAAAGCATAAAGACATAAAGACATAAACGCATAAACGCATAAATGCATAAAAACATAATAGTATTGATCTTGTTCAAAAGCATTTATGGAAACCGGGGGCAATGTAACAGATTTGTTACAAACGGGAAACAGAATTTTATTTTGTTCCCTCCCTCTTGTTTTTTTGTTTTCCTGCCATTTTGTCGATTTCTCAAAAACACACGTCTGTATAAGCTTAAGAGGTGGCCTAACATGTTTCTTTAATTTAATTACTTTCTTTACTTTGTTATTTTACGCCCCTGTAATGCGTTAATATACAGATAGTTATAGGCATATAAACGAAGGTTTTATCAGCTAAAAAGAAGGTATCATCATTTATTCCGAAGTTATTATCCTTAAAAGCGAAGGTTTTATCATCGTTAAACGAAGGTTCTATCAGTTAAAAACGAGTAAGAGAAAGTATACTTCGTTTTTTCAAATTAAAGCTATTCCAGTGCGTTTCAAACCATATATACCGCATAAATAATTGATATACTGCATGTTGCTGACTTTAAAACGAAGGTTTTATCAGTGTGGTAACAAAAATATGGCCTCCTGAAGGGGTAGTATCCGATTTTATTTCATGTATTTAGGCGCTAGCATTATGATGGTTAAAATCTAATCACCTCTTTATCAGCTGTATTAGCTAGTTGAAAACGAAGGTTTTATCAGTCAATCTTATGTCCAAGTGCCTCATTTATAATAACAATCAAAAGATATGATAGCTCGCAAAACCTAAAACGAAGGTTTTATCAGTCTGGACAATCTTAAAAGATAGATTTGTCGGCTGATCAGACATCCTGGAAATGCTCCAGCTGAGCCGCCAGGCATCAAACAGTCGCCTGAAGTTATCTAGGTCGGACAGATATCAGTACTGGATCTCGCTTGGTCGGGTATATATCTGTCGCCTGTTGTAAACACTTAAAATTCCTGAGCTTCATACAAAACGAATAATGATAAACAATACTTCGTTTTTAATATTCGTTTTGTTATATTTGATCATGGAACTTCAACAGCTACCCAAAGACAAAGTAATCATGCAGCATAACATGATTACCAGTGGAAGGTATGACTTTACTGCTTGTCAATTAGATATTCTCTTCTTGCTACTTGCATCCTTAGAAAAGGATGACGATAAGGAAAAGAAATATAACCTCTATGCCAAGGACATTGAATCGATAACCGGTCGTGAATGGCATTATAACCAATTGCAGCAGGCTACTGAGGATATGGGTAGCAGAATGTTTACTATTGAGACTGAACGGAGCCTCAAACAAATTTGGCTATTTAGTGGATTTGAGTACATGAAGGGCAAAGGATATTTTACAGCCTCAGTATCTCCGGAGGCCAGACCCTATCTATTTGAATTGAAAAACAACTTTACAATATTTCAGCTAAAATCCGTTCTATCCTGTTCCTCAAAATATGCTAAACGTTTGTACACCCTGGCATGCCAGTGGAGGGCAGTAGGGAAGATCACTATTGAGATCGCCAAACTTAAGGAAATGCTATACTTGAAAGACCCTAAGAACAAAGTTCCTGAGCAGTTTACTGAAGTGAACGCATTTAGAAAGAATGTATTAGAGATTTCAAAACAGCAAATCAACACGCATACCGACATTACATTCGATTACGAATTACATAAAAAAGGGCGTTCCTTTCACTCCATTACCATATATGTAAACTACAACAGGGTTAATACCAAAGAAGTAGACATCCAGACCTCTTTAACTTATCAAAAGGCTGTATCAACAGTAGAAGCCTACGGGATTTCAAAAGCGTATGCTGAGTTGATAGCTCAAAAATATATGCCCGAATTTGAAGCATTAATTGAGCAAATAAAGAAGCAAAAGAATAAGTCGCAAATAGAAGATCCAGCTGCATATATTGTTGCTGTGTTTCAGAAGAAAAAGTATCTGCCTAAAAAGTAGGCAGATACTAAATTTCAGTTTTGGGTTGATTGTCTTCTAACTTGCCGACCAACTCCATCTTATTGGACACGTCCATTTTCCGATAGACATTCTGAACATGCTTAGCAACGGTCTTTTCCGCTATAAACAGATCAGTAGCGATACTTTTATATGTCTGCCCTATCCGGATTAGAGTAACAATTTCTATTTCCCTGGCCGTTAAATTATAATATTGGCAGTTATTCAAGAATACATCTGAAGAGCTGTCCAATAGGCTTAGATTTCCATTAAGGCTAGCAAGTTGGCGCTCTTCCTCCCATGATTTAATAATGTTGTTCCGGGAGAACAGGAATGTAATAATAGTAAATCCCAGGTTCGTAACCATTACCTCTACAAATTGTGAAAGTTGAAAGAAACTAATTAATGGCAATGCAATCCAGGGTATAATGGCGAAATAGGTTAAATACACATCGGCTGTCCATCCACTATTATCAAGTGCATATTTCATGGATATTGCCTTGAACATCTTTAGCATTACAACTATGGCATATATAAAAGCAATTGCAACCCCATGTTGGACCGAAGAGATCAGATCACCGGTAAACATATACTCGATCCCTATAAAGGCCAAGTATGGTAAAAACAAAAACAACCAAACACCATAAAAGGCATGAAACCTCAATTCCTTCAATTCCCATCCTTTATAGAAGTAGTACGGAAAATAGCAGGCCATTGAGAAGCCGGTACCATACGCTAAGATATTTTGAACTTTAATATCTATGCTGAGGTTAGGATCAGGAAATAGGCCCCCAGTGATGTTATATAAAATCAATAGGAATAAAAGAATTACGAAATAAAGCCTGCGCTTTTCAGATGGCCTTGAAAGAAGATAAAATGTCTGGAATAATAATAATACGGATTCAGCTATAACAAAGAGAAATGTCACCAGATGCATTTCAGTATCGAATACATTCATACCTTCTTACCGTCCTTTCAGCATAAATAGCTTATAGCCAAAGTCAAGTTCATGGTAAATATTAAAGCCGAAATTCTGATACCACTTAATATTTCTCACTGTAGAAGTTTCTAAATAAACAGGCTTTGATTGACGTCTGGCATCATCTAAGATTGACAACATTAACGAAGTACCTACACCTTTGTGCTGTTGATCAGGTAGCACCCCGATAAACCACAGGTAGTAGATCGGCTCTTTCGGGTACTGACTTTTGATCAAGCTTTCTCGCTTCATAGCTTTACCTGCATTCTCGATACCTATGCATTTAATAAGCAATCGCAGATCCAGGGGAATGGTCTTAAGAACAGATTTTGTTTCAGGATAAAGAACAAGAGCACAACCTGTATTATCGTCAGATAAGTAGACCTCACCATATCGATAGCAAATTTCAAATGAATAAGCCATCAATTCTTTTAACCGTGATTCTCTTTTATTGTCTTGTTTAACAATGTAGTTGACGCTTTGATTTTCATTAAAGGACTTCGTAAGAATAGCTACAACTAATTGCTTGTCTTCAGCTCTCGCCTTTTTCATAGTATAAGGATAGGGTTAATGATTACACAATTATAGTGAAATTTTTATAGCTAAACCCGTGCCTCTTATAGCCGATAACAGGTTTTTACGGTTCCAGCAGTATTATAACTGTAAAACGGTATAATATATTGTCGATCTGTGCTTTTTTGGAAGTGGGGTAAACGATATTTTACTCAATCGATTTTCAGGATCTGAACTTAGATTCAATTAAAAACGATTATCTATATTTACGATTCGGGAGGAAATTAAAATGCATAATTGCACAATTATGCAATATATTGTGCTTTAGGCAAATATCATCGTCTCATGGAGAATCTTAAAGACGCGCTTCAAATGGAAAATGGAAAAAAAACAACAAATAGGCATAAGACTTAGAGAATACAGAAAGGATTCTGGTAAGACCCAAGGAAAATTTGGGGAATCATTAGGTTTAACACAAGGCGGGTATTCTGATCTTGAAAGGGGAAAAAATAACCTTACAGCACGGATTAAGTACATGCTTGAGGAAATCTATAATATCAATATAGACTATTTGGAAACCGGCCAAGGAGAGCGTTATCGACCTATAGAAAGTGAAGAACTAGCACCAGGAGATGATGCGGAGAAATTCTACAGAGATCAAAATCAAAGGATCATCTTTCAACTGCAAAAAGAGCTAGAGCTAACTAAAAAAGAAAACGAATATTTACACAAGATCGTTAGTGCTAAGGATGAAGTAATATCTGCTCTTAAATCTGGTAAGCCGAAGGGAGAAGATGAACCCAAATCTTAGAGAAACAGTTTTAATTCGTGACAAACAGACTTTGCTAAAGCGATATCAGCATCAGTTATCCGTTGTTTAGCCTTTCTATTCAATTTGTTGTACAGCTTATTATATGCAGTCTTTTCAGGTAGGTTCGGCCACATCTTAGTGGAAAGCGTTGTAGGAGTGATTAACTCAAATTCCAGGAGCTTATGAATATAGGTTGAATAAGGCTGATCTTGATCGCCATCTAAAATTTTCTCCATTTAAATATATCAAATCAGGGTTAATCCCTTCTCGCCCCAAATTAGCAATTTATTTTATAATACAATAAACTGTAAAGCTGGCTCTGGACGGTAATGCGGATCTTCAAACCTGATGAGTTTTTTAAGTTTATCAAGAGTTGTTGTACAATCTACATCCTGCCCCTCGAAGGTTCCTACAACAAGTCCGTTCCCGGAAAACACACCATAAAGCCCCCTTACTGAGAATGCCCCTTCAGGTACCTGATATAGTCCCTCATCATCTATGTAAATAACATCCGTTCCCAAAGCATCCAGTCTGATGACATCAACACAACGGCAGCCGATAACCTCATTAAAAACTTTTAATGAGGGGTCGATCTGAAGTTCAACAATTTCCCTGTTAAGGGAATCAATTTTGAAAGCTCTTATCTTCATGGCGCTTGAATTTATATATATCAAATATATGTATATAGACATATACTAAATGTCATCATAAAGTCATTAAATGTACACATTTAATCAAAAGCACTTAATAGTTTGTCTTATAGATATGGATCTCATAGCTTTGGATAAACGAAATATGGATTCAACTTTACGAGGCGGCAAACGTAGTGGGGCAGGTAGAAAAAAGGGGATTACCTTTAAAGAACCAACTGTTCCTTATACTGTTAGAATAATTGAAACGGTACTGGAAGAACTGAAAGAAAGATATGGAGACCAGTTGCCAGATAAAATAAAAGAGAGCATCTACAAGCTTAATGAGCTTGAAAAAAGCTGATAAAAGTTTATTTTTATATAAATCCTAATGCTATGAGAACTGTATTCTATTTCTTACTACTAACCATTGCAGTCTCAATGATTGCGTTAGGAGAAACTACATCAAAAGAATTCAGCTATACCCCATATGTGGTAATTATGCTGTTGAAAGCATGGTTTATTTATGGATTCCTTAAACGCCAAAACAGAAAGCGGAAACAACGAGCTCAGGAAGACTTATTCAATGAGTACATGAGAAGTCAAATTGCTCGTAACCGAAGATTCCTATAGCTATACTAACTTTGGAATTGTCGCCTGAATTAGGCACCGGCAGCGCCTGCAGCTTGTTAACCTGGTTAACATTTGTCGCCTAGCTTGTGCCTGGAGAGTGCCGGATCAGGCGCAGATCCGCTCCGCTCCGGAGAAAGGCTGTCGCCTTACCATGAAAGATTTTATGAATTTGGACTTTCATCTTTCCTTTTGATGGTTACCTCATAACCAATGGTATTGAAAACAGCATTTAGTTTAGTTGCCCAACCTTCAACCTTATTTTTGAAGTTTGATCGATCCCCACCATTATTAACCTTGGAGAACTTTTCCCATTATCCATTGCAATAATGCTAATTATTAGTTGGCTAATTGTTCAATTTGATTCACGCTAAAAACAATATATTCTATCTGTTCATTTCCTAGTGAAGATAGAATACCATCATAGCCTTTTTCAACTAAGATGGCATTTGCGTCTTCGGTATCTAAAGCATCCCTAAGTTCACCAAGTTCTCCTAAACCGATTTCCTCATTCAAGGTATATAAAGCTTCTTCGTTAGATAGAATTTCACCTGTAAGGATTTCCCAAATAGTAGATGCCTGGCTTTGAATGCTAAATATTGATTCCAATCTTAAATCTATAGGATTTTTTAAAGACAATCGAGCCTTAATAATTCGCTCACCAAATAGCAAAGCATTTTCGATTTTATCAGCGAAGAAAAAACCATGAACAGTATTAGACCATTCGGTATTGCTGCCTCTCATGCTAATATCAAAATTATCAAAATTGGCATTTGTACCATGATAAAAAACTGTGTCTGAAATTGAGATTTGAGTATTCATAAAAAAGGAATTAGGGTTAGAAGATAAGTGAGTAAAAGGGGTGGGGTTAGTTATTCCCCCAATTATTCCAGTCCATAGGATCTATTCCAGACTTGATAACTTTTGATTTTTCAACTATTTTAAAATCCTTTACCAATCTATCATTGTCTTTAAGATCAATGGCAGTATAGTACTTGATACTCTCTTTGTCGATTCCTTTATAATCCCATCCATCAACGATTTTATTAGTGGCTCTGCTGATGGCAAAGTGGGTATATTTACGATTAACCTTAAATCTGCGTTTAGGTGCCTTGGTTGGTTCAGGTGGGGTAACCTCAAAGAAAATAATTAGGATTCGCTCGTTAGTACTCTTGTCAGCAATCCAAACGTGATGGCCGCCTTTACCGGTAATGTATTGCGGATTAGACAATACGAAAGCCTCACAATCGCTAGAGATCATCCACAAAATAAAGTCCTCATAGCTGATAGTCTTGCATGTCCGATTTTTATGTTCATCAGGCCACTTGGTTGTTTTGCTATTCTCGTGGCATATAGCACCTTCTTTATTCCAAAATGAGATACATTCAACTATGTGAGTTAATGTATCTGGTAGGCCGGATTTAGATTCAATTTGAAATTTTAGTTCCTTTACAGGTGTACACTCAGGGGAGATGTTTTTAGCTTCCATATCGTCTTCGTTTCTTACATAAATATATGTATAAATACATATATTTGCAAATAAAAGTTGACATTTATTGCTAAGACTTTATAAAAAATATAGGCTAAACATTTTTTCTTTTGCCAGAATATTTACTGCAAGGTAGGAGGACTAGTGATGTAAATGGGGGAGGGATAATCTTCTTTGAGAGGAGCTAGAGTAATATTCTCCGTAAATGTAAAGTTGGGCAAAGCCAACAAGCCGCAGGGTGCAATGGGAGATTATAAGAGATACGTAAGGTCGCCAGTCTGGGTGATTGTAGAATGAAGCTCCTGAGCGATATCAGGATAAGGTGTCGCCTAAAAGTTATTTGTTTTTAGGGATTTTGAAATTCGGTCTACATTCCAAAGTACGGCCATAGCTTTGGTATTCGGGATTTAGGGATACATTTTGAACAAACAGTCGCCTATATTGAGGCTTGCCGGTCGCAGATCCGGGCTTATCCGGATCGAATCTGTCGCCTACATTGACTTCCTGGAGAACCTGCAGCTGAGTGGCCAGGCGTTGAACAGTCGCCTGATAGTAAATGACCTTAAAATAACGTCATTTGTGAATCTTTATATTTATACTCAGAAACGGCTTTTAAAGTTGAAGCAATTATTTGAGGGTTGTAGTTACTTCTATCACTATTGCCAACTTTAGCTTGCATCAGATCTTTAAGGTCGCTCAAAGCTGAGTTAAGAGCTGTTTCTCTGTCCTTATAAGGGCGATCATATACTGAAATATTACTACCACCTCCAGCGGTTCCGAAGCTGTAACTAAGCGCATATGTCCAGACGAGGTTTGGTCCTCGGCCAATTCTAATTTCGCTATAAGAGTTGTAATTTTTTGTATCACCTAGTTTGATAGCTTCAAAATCCAAAAATTGAGGTCTGACAAACCATCCATGTTGATCAAATTTAATTTCAGTAAAACCAAAATCTAAGCCTCTTCGATAAGCGTTTACATTCATAGTGATATGTCTGATGTCGTCTCCAAAGCTGGCAAACCAGTCAAGTTTCTCAGAATCATTTTTCTTTAGCAAGTCAATCATCTCGTTAAGTATTCCAACCTCGTACTGGGGTTCCAATAGTATTTGGACGAAATGTATCGCTAAGCATTTACCCTTAATTGCCTTAAGTTCCCATTCAACCCATTTTCATCAAAATCAAAGAAGTATTTTCCTAGCCTGTTGATATGAGAGAACCTTGCTGGGGACAAATGAACGATATCATCTTGGTTTACAATATACCCTTCTTTCCGTAATTCATTCAAGACCTCCTGCATGTAAATTGTATTCCAAAGTATAACACTATTGGTTGCTACATTCAAGCATAACGCCTGTTCTTGCTGTTGTTCTTCTTGTTTCTTCCTAATTTTGCCGTCCCCTCCAAACCAGAGGAAATTCCGGAGAGAATGAAGTGCTTCGCCTTTATTCAGTTGCGTGTTGATTTTTCGCCTCAACGTCTGGCTTAACAGATATTTCAGAATGAAAATAGTTTTAATAAGCCTGCCGTATTCCTGCAGGACATACGTTAAATTGTTTTGCCTTGGATAAGACTGCAGCTTGCCAATAAACAATGAAGAGGTAACATATCCCGATTTCATCGAACCGGCCAATCTCAATAAGTCGTCCCATCTGCCTGCGATATAATCTGGATTTATGACACCGGTAAATTTCAAGGAGGGATATTCGAAATCCTTGCCTTTGATCTTAGAAAGTTTTTGATCTTTGATATCCCTTAGCCTGGGTGAAAACTGCATTCCCAATAAATCGAACAACCCAAATACCAAGTCTGTATAGCCGGATGTATCTGTAGTATGCTCCAAAATATTTAGTTCAGTTTCATTATTTAGGATTTCATCCAGTACATACATAGCATCTCTTTCAGTCGAGGCGATAACTTTACTTCCGAACTGGGAGTATTGGTCAGCGGTGTGCGTATAAAACGTGACCCCCTTGCCATACCCAAAATATTTCAGTTGGGCTTTTGCATTTCTTATTTTACCGCTTACCGGGAAACGCTGTCCATCTGAAGAAGAAATGATAAATGGCATTCTTGGCTTATTGTTATGTATCCGTGTCAAAAGAGGGTTTGCCGGTCTTTCCAAATTTTCCATAAACCACCAAAGCAGAATGCTTTTCTTGATTTTGAACTTATAAAATAATAGGCAACCGAACCATCAGGGTTATGGTGCGGTTCAAAAAAACCAGTAGTAGTTATCAGGCAATAATTTGCTTCCGCATATTTTTTAAAAGAGGAAAGTTCAAAATCGTTTCTGATTTTGCATTCAAGGTGCCACTTCTTATTTTTTTTGCTTTAGCATCTTTCGGGTCCTGAATATAGTCAGGCAGAAAACCCCATTCTGCCAACTCAATAATTTCTTTGTTTTCAGAGGTTATAATGGCCATTTTTGGGAAATTAAAGCCATTGGAGTTATAGTGCGGTTGATATCCGGTATCATCCAAGATTTGCCTATTAAATTCCCCGTTCTAAATCTTTCTTCCCCAAGGTGTTGAGTATAATTATAGCACATAATTCAAAGTTTTCTCCAACTCAATTATACAAAATGAATCAACCATTCACAAGAAAAGAACAACTCTTAAAACGAACGGTTGTCAACCCTTGTAAGCAATAACATAAAATGGCTCATTAGATTTTCCTTAGATGTTTAAATGCGAATACTTTATAATAGAAGCAGCAAAATATAATCTTGCCCTAAGTACTTTGCCTTTGTTATATTTTTTTTATATTTGGCAAAATCGTTTAAAGTGAAATTTTGGAGCAGGTTTATTTGTATAGTAATAATCGCATTGAGCTGTGCTCCATGCGCAGATGCTGCTGCATATAATCAATCTTCTCTTAAGACCAGCTTTACAAAGCCTGTTACCTCGCAAACACACAATCAACACCGCACGGATGCCTGTTCACCCTTCTGTGTGTGTGCCTGTTGTAACACCCCAACGTTTGTTAGGCAAATAATAGTTTCTATTGAGATTCCTATACAAATCATACGAGAGTATTCAAACGGTATTTCCGGAAAGGCAACCTCCACCTCTCTTTCCGTTTGGCAGCCTCCCCAATTAGGTTAATTTAAATTATCAAGTTATTGCGACTGAATCAATCCTTTTGGAAATGATCCTGTCCCGCATTGATCTGTTTTTTTTATTTATACCTAATTTAAAATTCAATGCTGAAAAAAATCATTCAGTTTTCCATACAAAATAAATTGGTCATTGGCCTGTTTACCTTAGCACTGATTGCCTGGGGGGTGTATTCCCTTCGTCAATTACCCATAGACGCCGTACCGGATATTACCAATAACCAGGTGCAGGTCATAACCCTTAGTCCTTCCCTTGCCACACAGGAAGTTGAGCGGTTAATATCCTATCCTGTAGAGCAGACCATGTCTACCATTCCCGAAATTGAGCAGGTTCGTTCCATTTCAAGGTTTGGCCTTTCTGTGGTTACTATCGTGTTCCATGATGATGTAGATATTTACTGGGCACGACAACAGGTCAACGAAAAGTTGACTGAAGCCAAAAACAATATTCCCGGAGGGCTTGGTAACCCCGAAATATCCCCGATTTCAACCGGCCTTGGTGAGATATACCAATACGTGATCCATGCCAAACCCGGGTTTGAGAAAAAATTTGATGCCCGTGAGCTCCGGAGTATTCAGGATTGGATTGTCCGTAAACAGCTTTTAGGGACACCCGGTATAGCCGAGGTAAACAGTTTTGGCGGTTTATTAAAACAGTACGAGATTGCTTTAGACCCTGATAAACTAAGAAGTTTAAATTTAAGTATAAGCGATGTCTTTACTGCTTTAGAACAAAATAACCAGAATACTGGCGGTGCCTACATAGATAAAAAGCCTAATGCTTACTTTATACGAAGTGAGGGCTTAGTTGGTAATCTTGATGACATTAACAAGATTGTTGTGAAAAATAACAGCAGCGGCATACCTGTATTGATCCGAGATATCGCTGCTGTGCAGATTGGGAGTTCCATCCGTTACGGCGCGCTTACCCGTGCAACACCCGATGCTCAGGGCGAGGCCGTTGGTGGGATCGTGATGATGCTTAAGGGGGCCAACGCCAATGATGTGGTAAAACAAGTTAAAGCAAAAATTGACAGGATCAGCAAAACCTTGCCAGAAGGGGTTACGATTGAACCATTTCTTGATCGTAGTGCATTGGTAGACAGAGCTATGAGTACAGTAGCCAAAAATTTGATCGAAGGAGCATTGATTGTGATCTTTGTTTTGGTTTTGTTTCTTGGAAACTGGAGAGCAGGTCTTGTTGTAGCATCGGTAATTCCATTGGCCATGCTTTTTGCTATTTCAATGATGAACCTGTTTGGTGTATCCGGGAATCTAATGAGCCTTGGTGCAATTGACTTTGGATTAATTGTAGATGGAGCAGTCATAATTGTGGAAGCAACTATGCACCATCTCGGTTTGCGAAAAGGACGCAGATTAACTCAACAGGAAATGGACGAAGAAGTCTATGAATCAGCAGTAAAAATCAGGTCAGCCGCTGCTTTTGGAGAGATTATAATTTTAATAGTTTATCTCCCAATTCTGGCTTTGGTAGGCATTGAAGGTAAAATGTTTGGCCCTATGGCACAGACCGTTTCTTTTGCTATCCTTGGCGCATTTTTACTTTCCATGACATATGTACCTATGGTTTCTTCGTTGTTTTTAAGCAAGAACACCACACATAAAAGAAACTTTTCAGACCGTATGATGGACTTTTTTCATAAGCATTATCATCCTATGATTAAAGGAGCGCTGAAGAGACGTCTGCTGGTTACTTTAACTGCTGTTATAATCTTCGCTATCAGCGTATTTGTATTTAGCAGAATGGGTGGAGAATTTATTCCAACCCTCGAAGAAGGTGATTTTGCCGTGGAAACCAGGTTATTAACAGGTAGTTCCCTGTCACAGACCATTGATAAGGTAAACCAGGCATCGGCGATCCTTGTAAAGAAATTTCCCGAAGTAAAAGAGGTGATTGGAAAGATCGGAGCCGCTGAAATACCTACAGACCCCATGCCGATGGAAGCATGCGACCTTACTATTATATTGAAGGATAAAGATGAGTGGGTGTCTGCGACAAACCGTGAAGAACTTGCAGAACTGATGAGTGAGGCACTCAAAGATGTACCGGGTGTTAGTTTCGGTTTTTCACAACCGATTCAACTACGTTCAAATGAGCTAATATCGGGAGTGCGACAAGACATCGGGATAAAAATATTTGGCGACGACCTTTCAACATTAACCGATTTTTCTCAACAAATAGGGCAAATCGTTTCCACAGTTGAAGGTGCAAAAGACCTGTATCTGGAACAAGCGGAAGGGCTCCCACAAATAGTAGTAAGGATCAACCGTGACCGGATAGCACAATACGGACTAAGTGTAGGTACCGTTAACCAGGCTTTGAATACCGCGTTTGCAGGACAGTCGGCGGGACTTGTTTATGAAGGGGAACAACGATACGACATGGTGGTACGTTTATCCCAGGAAAACCGTCAAGGTATTGATGATGTAAAAAATGTTTATGTGACAGCGCCTAATGGAAATCAGGTTCCACTTGATCAGCTAGCCGATATCGAATTCAAAATAGGACCAAATCAGATTCAACGTGAAGACACCAAACGTCGGATCATCGTGGGACTTAATGTTCGTGGGCGTGATATTGCCAGTGTGGTAGAGGAGATCGAACAAAAAATCAATCAACAGGTTAAATTACCAGCAGGATATTACATTACTTACGGCGGTCAGTTCGAGAATCTTAAAGAAGCGACTAAAAGACTATCTATTGCTGTTCCGGTAGCACTGTTATTGATCCTGTTATTATTGTATTTCTCTTTCGGTTCAGTAAAGCAGTCGATGTTGATCTTCACTGCTATACCGATGGCTGCCATAGGAGGTATTTTTGCCCTGTTATTGCGAGGAATGCCATTTAGTATTTCCGCTGGTGTCGGTTTTATCGCCTTGTTTGGTGTAGCGGTGCTCAATGGCATTGTATTGATCACTGAATTCAACAGACTTAAAAAGCTCGGTAAATATACCTTAGATGAAATTGTCCTCAAAGGCACGGAAATTCGTTTAAGGCCAGTGTTGATGACTGCTACAGTAGCCTCGCTGGGCTTTTTACCAATGGCCCTTTCTACAGCTGCCGGTGCTGAAGTTCAAAAACCTCTGGCTACTGTTGTAATCGGCGGATTGATCACCTCCACTATTTTGACCTTAATTGTTTTACCCGTGTTATATACTTATTTCGAAGGCTTTAAAAGTAAAAAGAAAACTGTTGTTCCTACTGCCCTGATTGTATTGTTCATTGCTGGGCTTACTTTACTTGCTCCGGCGGCGCAGGCACAAACGCCCAGCACCGGCTCCCCAATAACCATGCAACAGGCCATCCAGACTGCAATTGGCAACAACCAGGCTGTAAGGTCTTCCGGTCTACAAATTAGCCAGCGGCAGGCATTAAGGGGCAGTTCAACGGACTTAGGCAAGACCAGCATTGACGTTCAATATGGTCAGATCAATGGCATAAAAAGGGACAATAACTTTAGTGCCTCGCAGAGTATCCCGTATCCCGGATTGTTTAAAAATCAACGCAATCTATACGATGCCCAGATCAGGGGTGCTGAAATAAACCTGTTGGTTACACAAAAAGAATTGACCTACCAGGTAAAAAGTTCCTACACACAGCTTGCTTATTTTATTGCCTTGCAGGAATTGTATAAAAGCCAGGACAGTGTCTACAGTAACTTTTTGAAGGCAGCTTCGCTCCGTTACCAGGCAGGGGAAACCAATCTACTGGAAAAGACTACGGCTGAAACCCAGTATAATGAAGTGCGCAACCAGATGAGCAAGAACCAGTCGGATATTTTGGCCTATACTTCAGAACTTAAAAGGCTGCTCAATTCACAGGCTAGTATAGAAATAGCAAAAGAGCAGTTCAAACAGGAAGACTGGAATAACACCGGTCTGGATAGTGCAATCGCTGGAAATCCATTGCTGGCTTTGCAAAGGCAGCAGATCGAGATTGCAGATAAGGCGATTGGAGTGGAAAAAGCCCGTTCCGGCCCCGATTTTACAATCGGCTATTTTAACCAGTCTATTATTGGCAGTCAGAACGTGAACGGTCAGGATCAATATTTTAACGGGGGCAAAAGATTTCAGGGCGTTCAGGCGGGTATATCTATACCGCTCTTTTTTAAGCCTTTTTCTTCACGGATCAAAGCTGCCAAAATAGAAAAGCAGGTAGCAGAAAGCCAGTTCAGTCTGTTTCAGACCAACTTGCAGGGACAGTACAACCGGGCTTACCAGGATCTGCTAAAAAACTCCCGCAGTATTGAATATTATAAAAGCAGTGCATTGCCAAACGTAAACCTGATCCTAAAGCAGTCACAGATCGCCTTTCAGAACGGCGAGATTGGTTATGTGGAGTATTTGCAGGGATTACGGACTTATTCGGATATCCGCTTTAATTATTTGCAGGCCATCAACGAATATAATCAATCAGTTTACACACTCCAATACCTTATGGGTTTATAAAAAATAAAATGAAAAAAACAATTCAAATCATCAGCCGGATCACATATATTATTGCATTGGCTGTTTTCTTAACTTCTTGTGGAAACAAAAAAGAGCCTGAAGCAGCAGTTTCAGTTGAAGAAAACCATGAGGAAAATGAAAATTCCGTAGAGATAACCCAGTCACAGTATAATGCGATTGGCATTAAATTAGGTTCACCTGAGATGAAAGCGTTGAGCGGATTGCTAAAAGTTAATGGATATATTGATGTCCCTCCTCAAAATTTAGTGAGCGTCACTACGCAAATGGGAGGCATTGTGAAATCCACCCCTCTTTTACAGGGTAGCAGCGTGAGTAAAGGACAAGTAATTGCCGTTTTACAAAACCAGGAATATGTACAACTCCAGCAGGATTATCTTGAAAGTAAAAGCCAGCTTGAATTGACCGATACTGAATACAAGCGTCAGCAAACCTTGGCAAACCAGAATGTAAACTCCCAAAAAACACTGCAACAGTCACGCTCACAGTATCAAAGTACTTTGGCCAGGGAGAGTGCGCTTAGACAGCGGTTGCAGCTGATCAACATCAATGCTGCAAATTTAACCGCAGGGAATATACGCAGTCAGGTAAATATCTATGCCCCAATTAGTGGCTATGTAACCAAAGTGAACGTCAACACAGGGAAATTTGTAAATCCCAATGATGTGATGTTTGAAATCGTAAATAGTTCTAACCTTCACGTGGAATTAAATGTATTCGAAAAGGATGCTTCCCAAGTAAAGGCAGGACAAGTTGTTCGCTTTAAAATGACCAATGATAGTACTGAACAAAAAGCCGTGGTTCAACTGGTAGGAAAGGAGATTAAACCCGACAAAACCGTTACAGTCCATGCCATTGCAAAAGGGAGCAAAGGTTTTATTCCGGGAACTTACCTCAAAGCTTTGATAGAGACAGGAACCAGCCAGGTCATGGCCCTGCCGCTAGCCTCTGTCGTGGATTTTCAGGGCAAAAAGTACATTTTTATTTCAAAATCAGGAAAAAAAGAAGCTGCACATGATGGCGAGGAAAAGGGTCATAAACATGACCCAAAGGAATCCGAAACAGAATCGGAAGCTGAAGGCGAATCCTTTCATTTTGAGATTATTGAAGTAGTTGTCGGGACAAGTGACGGTGGATATATTCAAGTAGAACTACCTAAAAATCTAGATGTTAAAGGAAAAGTAGTTTTATCAGGGGCCTATGATTTGCTATCGAAATTAAAAAATAGCGAAGAACATGAAGGTCACTAAAAAAAGAACTAAAATAATTAAATAACGCACATGATTCAGTCAAACGTGGTAGAAATAAATCTACATATAACTAATCTATTTTAATTATGGAAAATCAAAATCACCAGGCACTTATTCAGAAATTACTGAACTGTGCCCTAGCCTGTGAAAACTGTGCTGCCCAGGGCTTTAAAGAAGCCCAAAACGCAATGATGGAAAAGTGCATACCAATGGACATCGATTGTGCGGACATCTGCATGCTCGCTGCCCGCTTGTTGCAGCGTGGATCAGACATCGCACATGAGTTCTTGCTTATCTGCGAAAAAGCATGCCGGATGTGCGCCCAGGAATGCGCTAAACACGATCACGAACACTGCAAAAAATGCGCACAGGCCTGTAACGAATGTGCTGATGCCTGCCATGAGCATCACAGTAAATTAAACCAGGATTAATACACACATCTGATGGGGTGCCTTCTTCGGAAGGCATCTCTTTTTTATGCCGCCCTATGTAACTATAACTACTTAAAATACTGCACAGCAAAGAGCTTATCCAAGCTCAAAATTTAAAAATCTACCTGATATGGAAAGCAATAATAAAAAACAACCGGCAAAAAAACCAACAGCCCCAAAAAATAGTCCGGGGAATATCCGGGAAAGCAAAACTCCCAAGCCTAAAAGTGCGGCAGATCAGAAAATCACCAAGGATACCCACTCCAAAGATCAGTCACATTCCCATAAGGAGAACAAGGCTGATCATAAGGAGGAAGAAGGACATGAACATGGCGGAGTTTTTGGAAAAAATACAGAGCTGATATTCTCATTGATTTGTGGAGCTGCTCTGGGAGCGGGCTTTGGGTTATCTTATGTGGCAGGTATACCCGAACAGGTTAGTCTTATCCTTTATATAATTGCCTATTTCTTTGGGGGCTTCTTCACGGCTAGAGAAGCAGTTCAAACCATAATGAAAGGCGGGTTTGAGATTGATTTTTTAATGCTGGTTGCTGCAATCGGTGCTGCCATATTAGGTTCATGGATGGAAGGGGCCCTGCTGCTATTCCTTTTCAGTTTGGGGCATGCACTGGAACATTATGCAATGGGTAAAGCTCGTAAATCCATTGCCGCGCTGACCAGCCTTGCCCCCCCAACCGCCCTGGTGGTACGGGATGGCAAAGAAGAAGAAATAGGTATTGAACAGCTGGTACTGGGCGACACCATCATTATTAAGCCCAACAGTAAAATTCCCGCCGACGGCGTGGTGATCAAAGGCGAGGGCAGCGTAAACCAGGCACCCATAACCGGAGAAAGCGTACCGGTCGATAAATCGCCCGTACCCGATCCTGCCAAAGATTATACTGGCGAAAAAAGTATTAAACCGCAATACCGGGTGTTTGCTGGAACCATAAACGGCGCTTCCGTATTGGAGGTTAAAGTGATTAAGGAAGCGAAGGATTCTACCATTTCACGGCTCGTGAAAATGGTAAATGAAGCGGAAAAGCAAAAATCCCCTACCCAATTGTTTACCGATAAATTTGAAAAGTATTTTGTACCGATTGTGCTGGTCTTGGTAGCGCTGCTCTGCTTTGCGTTCCTGGTCATTGATGAGCCGTTTAGTAAAAGTTTTTACCGGGCAATGGCGGTACTGGTTGCGGCCAGTCCCTGCGCCCTGGCAATATCTACGCCAAGCGCCGTATTGAGCGGGGTTGCCCGTGCCGCGCGTGGCGGTGTGCTGATCAAAGGAGGAAGACCTTTAGAAGATTTGGGTTCTTTAAATGCAATTGCTTTCGATAAGACTGGTACCCTTACAGAAGGGAAACCGCAATTGACCAATGTAATCCCACTAAATGGAAGCTCTGAGGAAGCATTGCTACTGATTGCAATATCCGTAGAAAAACTAAGCGACCATCCCCTTGCTGAAGCCATTGTTAAGGGAGGCTTGGAAAAACTTAAAAAACAATCTTTGCCGGAGGCAAGTAAGGTAAAAGGCATTACCGGAAGAGGCGTCCAGGCAGAGGTTGAAGGTAAAAAAATACTGATTGGGAATAAGGCATTGTTTGAAAAAGATAATGTGCCTGCCGAGATTATTAAACAGGTGGAGGATCTGGAAAAGGGTGGACATACATCGATGCTGGTCAAGCAGGACAATGATTTCATCGGCATACTTTCGTTAATGGACGTCCCACGCAAAGAAGCAAAAAATGTGCTCAATGAGTTGTCTGCATTGGGGATTAAAAAGATGATCATGCTGACAGGCGACAACCAGCAGGTAGCCGAAGCTGTTGCAAAGCAGATCGGCATCACTGACGCCATTGGTAACCTAATGCCTGAAGATAAGGTAGAAGCTGTCAAAAAACTGGACAAATCCGAGAAAATGGTGGCAATGGTCGGTGATGGCGTGAACGATGCCCCCGCAATGGCAAAAAGTACGGTTGGTATTGCCATGGGTGCCGCGGGTTCGGATGTTGCCCTGGAAACGGCCGACATTGCCTTAATGGGGGATAAACTTGAAAGTCTTCCCTTTGCAATTGGCTTAAGCCGCAAGGCTAAAGGAATCATCAAACAGAACCTATGGATCAGTTTGGGAGTGGTTGCCGCCCTGATACCGCTAACGATTTTAGGCATAACCTCTATTGGACTGGCAGTGTTGGCTCATGAAGGCTCCACATTGGTTGTAGTGGCGAATGCACTTCGTCTGCTTGCCTATAAAAACGATCAAAAAGAGTCCACCAAATCAAAGGGATAAAAGCATGCTTAGAAAAGTAAAAAAATTCCTGAAGGCCTTAGGCCCGGGCGTCGTTACTGGTGCGAGTGACGATGACCCGTCAGGGATTGCGACCTATTCACAGGCCGGTGCCAAATATGGGCTAGCTACACTCTGGACGGTACTCATCACCTTTCCTTTAATGGCCGCGATTCAGGAAATCTGCGCCCGGATTGGTCTGGTTACCGCCGTTGGGCTGACAACTACCCTAAAAAAGCATTATTCTAAATTTGTTCTTTATCTGATGATCCTGTTCAGTGTACCTGCCATTATATTAAATATAGGGGCTGATATCGCCGGGATGGGCGCTGTGGCGCACCTGATCTTTCCCGCCGTCCATGCCATGATATTTAGCGTACTGTTTACGGCCATTCTATTATTCTTTATCATTTATCTCCCGTATTCCAAATTCGTTTCGGTTCTGAAATACCTGTGTCTGACCCTACTGCTCTATATCATTGTTCCGTTCTTTACCAAACCGGATTGGGGGGCGGTATTAAAGGCAACATTCATCCCAACGATAAAATGGGACAAGGACTTTATAGGGATGCTGGTTGCGATCCTTGGAACAACGATCTCACCCTACCTCTTTTTCTGGCAAACGGCAATGGAGGCCGAAGATGTAAAGGCGGTCAAACGCCAGGTGATGATCAATAAAAGACTGGTGAACATAAACGGGGACCATCGCACCCGATCCGAGAATAAGACCAGGGAAAACCGGCTGATGGGGCTGCTGATCCAAAAAATGGGACTGGATGTAAACCTGGGCATGCTCTTGTCAAACATGATCATGTTCTTTACCATCCTTGCTACGGGTACTGCACTCTACAGCCAGGGAATCAGGCAGATTGATACGGTAGAACAGGCGGCCAAGGCATTGGAACCGGTGGCGGGACGGGCATCTTATCTTTTGTTTGCCTTGGGGGTGATTGGAACTGGCTTTTTGGCCATTCCGGTGTTGAGCGGCAGCCTTTCCTATATTGTATCGGAAACCTTCGGATGGAAGGGCAACCTGGATAAGAAGTTTCATCAGGCAAAGCCGTTCTATGCCATTATCATTATATCGGTAGTCATTGGGCTGCTACTCAATTATATTGGCATCAGTCCGGTAGACGCACTGTTATATACTGCTATTTTATACGGTTTAACTTCGCCTGTGATCATCGCCATTCTGCTGCACATCGCAAACAATAAAAAAATCATGGGAGAATACACCAATGGAAAGCTTTCCAATTTCCTGGGTTTTGCAACGCTACTGGTTATGTCAGTTTCAGCTGTTTTTCTTATTTACCTACAGTTTACTTCATAGCTATTTATGCGATAGAATTTAATTTATTAATTCAGTATTGTAATGAGAGCCAATAACATCCACTTTCTTGTAGTAATAACAGCCTTAGTTTTTACCGGGCTGCTAGTTTCATTCATTCTTGCTGACGCACATATAGTAAGTGATCTCAGCGAATTGAATGACATGCTTTTGATTTTGGCAAACAGCCACCACAGTCGTTTTATGGATCAGGTAATGCTTCACGTTGGAAATTTTTACTTCTGGGTTCCGTTTTATTGTTTCTTGTTATTAATGGCATTGGCATATGATAAAATTCGCTTTATGCGCATACTCCCTTTTGTAATCATATATCTTAGTGTCCAAAGCATATTTCTGTTTACGTTCAATAATTTTTTTAAACATCTGCGTCCGCTGTATCAACAGTATTTGGGCCTCCAATTACATATCAGTTCCGCTGGAAAGGGCGCAGCTTATGGATGTCTTCCGGCAGCTTCCGCCGCTGTTGGCATAGCACTATTTTTCAGTCTGTACTTTAATCAGCGCTATCGGCTGCTGAAGCTGATCCTATTTAGCTGGGCAGCTTTAATTCTCTATAGCCGTGTATATAATGGACTGAATTACCCCGATGAGATCTTTTTTGGTGCCTTAATGGGTTTAACCCTGTCCTATATGTCATTTATGGCCTATAAACACTATTTAAATCGATATTATGCCAATTAAACTGATAATTTCTTGCAAAGAGCTGGGCCTTACCTGCATCCCGGTTGCCTTGCTGATTGCCGGTGGGGTAAGTGTTCTTTACCGCAAGCCCAATGCGGCAGTACAAAGCATCATCCTTCATTTTGCTGCTGGGGTGGTTTTTTCTGTAGTAGCAGTTGAGTTATTGCCAGACATGATCAAAATTCATAAACCCATAGCGATTATTGCAGGGTTTATAATGGGTATTGCTTCCATGCTGCTCATTAAATGGTATACCGCTAAACTGGAACTCAAAGAGGCCGGTAATAAAGGCGATCAGCTCCTTCCCTGGGGAATGTTGACCGCCATTGGCATTGATATTTTACTGGATGGCCTATTGCTGGGTATCGGGTTTGCTGCCGGGGCAAAAGAGGGCATGCTGCTGGCCCTTGCCCTGGCAATGGAATGTCTGTCATTGGGCCTTGCTATAAGTAGCAGCCTGTTAAAATTGCAGATGAAAGGCAGGAAAATCCTATTAATACTGATGGGGTTGAGCGTGTTATTTGTAATGGGGGCAGCAATCGGATTTTTTGTACTGCACTATACGGGCGATAAGGTGCTTGAAGTCGTACTTTCTTTTGGCTCGGCGGCCTTATTGTTTCTGGTCACCGAGGAACTTCTCGTAGAGGCTCACGAACAAAAGGATTCTCCGTTTTACACTGCCGCTTTCTTTGCCGGGTTCCTGATCTTTATGATCTTGGGGATAATTGTTTAGGTCTTAAAAGCATTATTATAAACATTTATATGAAAATTTACCAACTGGATGCCCACTATAAGCTATATATATCATTAGGCATTGCCCTGCTTGTATTTTTGGCAACCTATGGTAGTCTGTCCTTCTCCATGCATTTCATGATAACCTGGCTAGCCTATGCCTTGAGCAGCCTGGCGCTTGCCTGGATTACCATATTGACCTCGCACCCCGCCCAGGTGAAGCATGAAGCTCACGCCCAGGATTCCAGCCGCTCACTGATGTTTTTATTTGCCGTTGCTGCTGCCTTTGCAAGCCTGTTTGCGATTGTTATCCTTTTGCAGGGGAGTGCGGAAAAGTCAAAACAGGATATTGTCTATCAGATTGTCGTTCCCTTTGCCTGTGTCATCAGTTCCTGGTGGCTGGTGCATACCATTTTTACGCTGCGTTATGCCCACTTTTACTATTGTGATATGGAGCGGGGCGATAAGGACAAAAAGATAAAGCCTGGTGGCCTGATCTTCCCCGAAGAAAAGGAGCCCGACTATCTTGATTTTACCTATTTCTCCTTTGTAATAGGCATGACTTTTCAGGTTTCCGATGTACAGATTACCTCCAAAAGGATCAGGAGGCTGGCCTGGATGCACGGGGTTTTGGCCTTTGCCTTTAATACCATTATTGTAGCCCTCACCATCAATGTTATTTCCGGACTTATCTCCAAATAAGCCCACGCAAAAAAGTATAATAATGAAAAGAAATACAATACCCAGTAGGAGAAATAAAAAATATAAACCTAAGACATTTAACGATTTGCCTAAAGAAGTCGTGCCGCCAACTCCTTTATTTAAAAAGGTATTAAAGATTATTCTTATTGTAATAGCATCCCTTTTGCTTATTGCCGCTATAGTTCTCAGGATTCGTCATTATTTAATTAAACACTGGTAAATTACTAATTAAGATGGAAAATAATATCAAGTTATTAAGTAAGGAGTTACCTGTTTATGTTTCCGCTATATTCTATGAGCACATTAATCCCCAACTGGTTTACCATAATCTGGAACATACCAGGCGGGTGGTAGAAAGGACGCTGGAAATAGCAAACTACTACAGGCTTGGCATCACCGAGCACTTTATCCTGCTTACAGCTTCCTGGTTCCATGATACAGGACACCTTTTTTCCGGGCCTCAGGGTCATGAACAGCAGAGTGTGGCCATCATGGAGCCTTTCTTACTGGAGCATGGGATAGACCCGGTTATTATCGAAGATATCCGGGGATGCATCATGGCCACAAAGATACCCCACTGCCCAAAGACCTTTTTACAAGAGATCATCTGCGATGCGGACACCTACAACCTGGGGACTGACGAGTTCCTGATGACCGATGAATTGCTGAAGAAAGAATGGGGGCTAAGGGGGCTTTCTGTCGGTAGGGAATGGGACAATATTACCCTTGATTTTCTCAAAGAGCACCGGTTTTTTACTTCTTATTGCAGCGGGAAGCTACAAGAGGGAAAACAAGAAAATATCGATGTATTTAGCAGGCGCATTGAAAACTCAAAATAAACAAAATCAAAAAGCTATGAAATGGACATCAGAAATTTTTCCATTGGAGATGGGTGAACTGGAACCGCATGTAAGGGAAAAAGCGATTGAGATCGCCAACCAGTTAAAAAAGGAAGGGCAGGTCAAAGAACTTTCCATTGTAGAAGAGGCCATTAAGCGGGCACAGGAGTGGTTTTTAAATATGGAGGGTTAATTTATGGATGTTGAGAAAGAGATATTCATTGTTTTAAAATTGTTGATTGCATTTGTTCTGGGCGCTGCCATTGGGCTTGACCGGGAAAAGCATGGGAGCAGTGCAGGCATCAGAACCTATGCAGCGGTCTGTTTGGGTGCTACTCTGTTTACCGCTATCGGTGAGCATCTGCAGGACATTGCCGCTGCCTCACGAATCATCGCCAATATCCTAGTAGGTATCGGTTTTTTGGGTGCGGGCATTATCTATAAAAACGATAAAACGAACAGTTCCCAGGGACTTACAACGGCTGCAACCATATGGTGTACCGCAGGTATTGGTGTAGCGGTTGGCCTGAACATGCTGATCATCGCAGTCGTTGCCGCTGCTGCTATCTACTTCCTGCTAAGTCTTTATCATCACAAATGGTACTTGAGGTGGAAAGCCAAAATGCAGAAAGCGCATAAAATTGAAAATACTGACGATTAACAACATGATTATAATTATTACATATGCAAAACTTTCTTAATAGCAGGTATATCGTTCTCTTTTCCTTTCTATCATTTTTCCTCTTGGCTTCATTGTGTTTGAGAGTACTGTTTTTATCGATTTCAGTAGTTCAGGCAGACTTAGATAGTTTAAACATTCTTGGAGTTATTGCCAAGGGGTTTGTTTTTGATCTTACGGTAGCATTGTGTTTCACTATTCCCTATTCAATATATCTACTGCTGTTACCCCAGCGCTGGAACAGAACTGTATTCAATAAGATCGCAACCTATTTTATGGTTTTTCTAATGATTCTCATTACAATATTTTCCTTTTTCGCAGAATATACATTCTGGCGGGAGTTTGAAAGCCGTTTTAATTTTATCGCGGTGGATTACCTGATCTATACATATGAAGTTATCAACAACATCAACGAATCCTACCCTTTGCCGCTCCTATTTGGCGGGGTATTGACCATTACGCTAACAGTGTTAATACTAATAAGGCAAAATTTTGTCAACAGCTTTAAATCAGAAACACGCTTTGTGAAACGGCTATTCATCACTCCTCTGATCTGCTCGGCAGCATTCCTGCTCTTATGGAAAACCGAGAACTCCTGGGCGGAAAAAAGCAGAAACAGGTATCAGAATGAACTCTCTAAAGCAGGTATTTTCTCATTTGTGGCTGCTTTTAAAAACAATGAACTGAACTTTGACCAGTTTTATCCGTTAATGGAGATAAAAAGGGCTTTTGCCACCATGAAAATAAGCCTTCGGGAATCCCGCTCGTCAGCTAGTGCTGATCCGCTAGAGATAACAAGGCAGATCACTGGTTCCAGTGAAGCTAAAACCCCAAATGTGGTCATGGTGGTACTGGAAAGTTTCAGCGCAGAATTTATGGGAAAATTTGGCAATGGCCAAAAGCTGACACCCGTACTAGACTCTCTTGCAGATCAAAGCCTATTATTCACCAACATGTACGCTACCGGAACAAGAACAGTCCGCGGAATGGAAGCACTTTCCCTAGCTGTACCCCCCACTCCAGGAAATAGTATTGTCAGAAGAAAGAATAATGAAGAACTGACTACTATCGGAAGCATTTTCAGGACTAAGGGATACCGAACTACTTTTTTTTATGGCGGGGATGGATATTTTGACAACATGAATCAGTACTTCGGCAGTAATGGATTTAATATTGTTGACAGGGGCAGGAATTTGTCCATAGGGGATAATTACAAAACTACCAGAACGATTCTTACAGACAAACAGGTGAGTTTTGAGAACGCCTGGGGCATTTGCGACGAGGATCTCTTTGCTGCAGTAATCAGGGATGCCGATACTGGATTTGCATCCAAACAGCCTTTTTATAATTTTGTGATGACTACATCCAACCATCGCCCGTTTACTTATCCCAAAAACAAAATTGATATTCCTTCAGGTACAGGCAGGGAAGGTGCGGTAAAATATACTGATTATGCGATAGGCAGATTTCTTGCACTGGCCAAAACAAAACCCTGGTATGCAAACACCGTTTTTATTTTTGTAGCCGACCATTGCGCTGGCAGTGCCGGAAAGAATGAGATTGACATTGCAAAATACCATATTCCGGCTTTGGTTTTTAATATGTCCGGTGCAGTACCGGCCCGTATTGACAAAATGTGTTCCCAGATAGACCTTTATCCAACGCTTTTTTCTCTACTGAACTGGTCATACGTAAATAACAACTATGGCAAAAACATTCTTGATAAAAAGTATACGCCCCGTACCTTACTAGGTACCTATCAGAAACTGGGATACATGAAAGGCGACAGTCTGGTGATCCTAAGTCCAGGAAGAAAGCTGGAAACATACCTGTACAATCCATCAACAAATGAACAGACGCCCCATAAATTTTCAGGAGAGGTAACTAATGAGGCGATATCCTACTATCAGACGGCCTATTATCTGTTCAAAAATGGTGGTTTAAAATTACAGAAATGAAAGGCTGCCTCCAATGTTTTTTATATATACTACCGATATTATTTTCGGGAAGCACTTTTGCACTTCAGGCTGTCGATTACTATACCTGTACAATCCGATACTTCAAGCGTTCATGATAAAATTGTCCTGCAGGAATTAAATACCCCCATTCCTCTATCAGCTATTATCATTCCGGGGGGCAGCTCTGACTTATGGATTTATAAAATTGGACAACAATGCGCTCACCCGACTTGAACAGGAGGCCAGGCACGAATTCTACAGTGAACATCCACACCGCCAGTTCATCGTGGATGATTACCTGCAATTTGCTCCTGGAGCAGCGGTATTCGTTTTAAACGGCTTGGGTTTCAAGGGAAAAACAGCCTGATTGATCAGAGCGGCATTTATTTATTGTCCAACATCATCTTAAACGGAACTACCCAAAGCATAAAGCGGATCACAGCCGTGACCAGGCCTGACGGCACTCCAAATGCCTTCCCTTCCGGCCATGCTGCTGAAGCATTTGCTTCGGCAGAATTCCTTCGGCGGGAATACGGCGAACAATCGGTATGGTACACGGTATCAGGCTATACCGCCGCTGCTGCTGTTGCCGTTTTGAGGATGTACAATAAACCGGCACTGGCTTAGCGATGTTGTAGCGGAAGCTGGTCTTGGCGTTCTGTCAACCCAGGCTTCATATTGGCTATATCCAAAGATTTGATCAATCGTACGGCTTCGTTTGCTCCGATTTATTAATATCATTAATAAGCACATTATCTCTTAGTATAGCTATAATGGATCAACCTCAGTTCGCCTAAAAATCGAACAAGTTTCCTAAGAAACCCCTTCGCCCATGTTTGTTATAACTACCGTGATGACCGCCGTCACTATATCCACCCGGATTATAAGGGTTGTTGTAATTTGGATTTTGCTGATTAGGCGTTTGTTGATTTTGGACAGGTGTTTCCTGTTCAAGTGATTTTTCGATTATTTTGTCAAGCTCGCCTTTGTCGAGCCATACGCCGCGGCATTTAGGGCAGTAATCAATTTCGATACCTTGCCTATCGGTCATTAATAAGATTTCGTACAGGATGGACAATTCATAAATTTCAGTTTAATTATAGTGCCAGTAAATAATAGTAAAAGTACAAAAATCTGTTCGACTTCACTGTAGAAAATTCTTTGTCTTTGCTGGAAATATTCAGTTCCCAAGCAACATCTGCCTGATGAAAACGGCTCGAAGCGAAGAAGCGACTGACTATCCTAAAATACCAACCTGCAAAATAAAACTACTTTATTCGAAGGGTCAGCAAACCTTCGACATATTCCGTTGCCTGGGTAGGTGCCTGCAAAAATATCTGCTATTGTTGCCCTGAAGAACTGAAGGGTTATCAAAACCGGTGCCTTGCTTCAGCAAATAGGTAATCTTTTCTTGGCAATAAGAAAGATATGGCAGTAACTAATATTGTATAAATTACTTTTCTACCTGATTTTGCTGTACAAACAAACGTTGCTCAACTTATACAAATCCGGCAGTTATAAAAAGGCTAAACGAAATATCTGATTAAGTCTATTGACATGAAATTAGTAAATAAAACTTGTATACCAATCGGCCGCACCAATAATGAGCCTGGGTAGCGATCATGCCAAAGCGCTTTGCCATATATGCGCAGAACTGTGCGAAAAATGCGGCATGGAATGCGGTGCGGACAGCACCAGACTGAACATTGCCAGGAATGTGCCAAAGCCTGTAGGGAATGCGCAGAGGAATGCCGGAAAATGGCAGCTTAAGTTTTAAAATGTAGGTCAGCCTGCATTTTTTTTTAAATTATTTAAAAAATTTACAACAGAATATTTCCGCCATGAACAAGATCCAGATCTTTGCTGCGCCCAATAAAAGCCCTGCAATCAGAAATAAACGAATGGATGGCCGACAATAAGGATGCACATATCGTCGAAACCAATATAACCAGCCTGGCAAAGAGCAGTGTTTCAGCTTCTGATGAAAAAAAGAAGGGGGAATATGCCTTTTATATCCTGTATACCCCCGCAGACCAGAGCGAAGAAGAAAGCGTACTGCAAGCTTCTATGCAAATGCCAACCGAACTGGCCGATCCAAAAGTTATAGAAAGCGAGAGCAATTAAAAAGTTTTTCCATAATAGGTATAAAGATCAGTTTCGTAAACTTCCGGTATTGGTTTAAAGAGGTCATATTCAGGGCTGTTTTTTACGGCATCTACCGGAAGATCCAAATACACAGCCGAATTTGACCATTGTATATCCGTGAGCCATCTGGGTGATATTAAAACCTTTTTTCCGGGAAACCAGTTTCCGGTATCCACAACCATAAAGCGCAGCGTCCAGCTGTTGTCATCCATAACAAAGTCCTCTACCTCGCCGATTTCGCCATCGGTAGCATGGATCTGGTAGCCCTTAACTTCACTGGTACTGCGCAGGTGCGGATCACCTGTTTGCTGATCAGGGTTTGATGCAGCTATGCTTTCTTCCAGTGGCGTCCTGGTTTCGGTCATACCGGTCATGCCCATACCACCGTAAAAACCTACCCCGCCAATTCCGTAGTACGGCCAGGCATAATGACTGTACAATTCGATCTCCTGCTGGCGGGAGACGGGCTTATCCGTGTCGATATCGGGACTGTTTTTTATCTGTTCCTGGGTAAGATTAACCGGGAAGATCTCATTTTCCCAATCAGGTTGATTTACGGCCGACGGAGAAATAAGTACTTTACGGCCGGATAGCCAGCCCCCTGTTTTTACGACCAGGTAACGTATTGTCCAGGTTTCATCATCAAAATAAAAGTCTTCCACTTTTCCGATTTCGCCGTCGGTAGCCCCAATATGGAAGCCAACCAAACTTTTTACATTGTATAACATAGTTTTAGATTTAAGCAGTGTATATAAAAACAATTTAAAAGATAATAAGGATAGATCCCCTAACGAGCAATGATGCCTACAATCGCTGCTGTAACCAATATAGCTACCAATACCCAAAAGAAATACTGATGGTTACAACAGCAGCTACCGCAGTTTCTTCATCTTTTTTCAGGTCTGCGGGTGTTTTATTTGCTCTGGCACTTTTGGCAGTTACTGGTGATGAGGGCGTAGCACTGGCAATCACCAGGGCGAATATAATGGCCGCAAACAGCCCCGGAACCTGCCGGAATTTTGGTTATTCTCTTATTTGAATATCCTCAGCTGACTAATGGAGACGAAGAACTCCGCACTAAAATACTGATCTCAGGATGCGTTATTTTGGCTATTTATTATTTTACTATCAGGTATTTGAAAAAAGTGGCAAATGGGCGGGTTGATCTAAAATGTTATTTCTTAAAACGTTTAGAACATTATTGGTTTAATGTTATAACTCCTTTAATCTGTAGTAGGCCCACCGTAAGGGGCGACAGACAACCTTACAAACCAATTTGTGGTGCTGAGCGGCAGATAAAAGTCAGTCAGTATTAAGCCGTCAGCCACGCTTCAAAGAGCTTGTAAAAATTGAATACGTAGTCAAATCATGAGGATATTCGTCTTACAAGAACTAAACTTAATAATCTGGAATAGCTAACGCAGGAGCAATTCTTATTCGTTTAATAACTATAAAACAATAATGCTTTGGCTGTTTATTGAGGTCGTTAATTCTTTAAAATTTAAGCATTGCAATAACATTAATAACAATGCCCCGTGTGGAGCATTGTTGCATATCAGGGCTTTTTAGTATGGTGCTCCGATTCCTTGTGATGTTCCTGTTCCTGATGATGTTCCGGCTCATCGTGGTGTTCTGGTTCGTTTTTGTGTCCCGGTCCCTCATGGTGTTCGGGATGTACATGGTGCTCCTTGTGCTCGTGATGCTCTGGATGCTGATCTTTTTCTGGCTGTTCTTGATTTCCTGATGTCATAATTAATTTTTTATATATTGGTAATTATTATATAACAAGAATAGCCGTTAATAAGTTTCATCTTCATATAATAAAATGAAGCTTTGATATGGGGGTTTCTTTTCAGCGTTTATAGTGGCCTGGGTAATAAGATTAATCTTATGTTGGCAGCGATATAAGAGGGAGAATAGATCACATGGATTTGTATCAGATGAAATTAATGTGGTTTTAAAAGGAAAATGTTTAAAATAGACTATGCAATAGTATTGCGTGGCCTGGAGAGCTTTTTGTATAAAAAACAATGGAAGTAAAAAAAAAATTAGAATTGGAAGAACAAACTAAAATAGTTCAACCTGACCTGCAGGAAAACTTGCAAGGTGATGGCCACAATAATAGTATTGATGAGAAAAACGAAAATAGTATAGTTGCCCATTGGGATTTGTTGCTGGCCTTACTCATTTTAGTTATCGAACTCGTGGCGGAGTTTGGTTTTGGCTACAAGCTTAATAACCTGACAGGCTTTATTGTGAATGCGGTTGCTTATGTTCTTGCTGGAAGGGGCGTGTTAAATCTTGCCTACAGAAAGGCAATAAGGGGTGATTTTTTTAACGAGTTTGTGTTAATGTCCGTTGCCACACTGGGCGCTTTTTATATTGGAGAATACAGTGAGGGAGTGGCAGTAATGGTATTCTATCAAATTGGTGAATGGTTTCAGGACGCTGCTGTTAATCGTGCAAAGCGGAATATCAAAGCCTTGCTTGATATTCGACCAGATATAGTAACGGTTATAAGAGATGGTGTTCCCCAAACTGTAAACCCTTTGGATGTTAAGTTAGGGGAAACCATACAAATAAAACCAGGAGAAAAGGTCGCTCTAGATGGAGTTTTAAAGTCTGATTCTGCTTCTTTTAATACAGCAGCATTAACAGGAGAAAGTAAGCCTGATACGAAATACAAAGCTGATCTGGTTTTTGCTGGAATGGTTAATTTGAATACAGTTTCTGAAGTACAAGTGAGTTCGCTGTTTAAGGATAGTAAGCTCAGTAAAATCTTGGAAATGGTTCAGGATGCCACTGCCCGTAAGTCAAAAACACAGCTTTTTATTTCCCGGTTTGCGAAAATCTATACACCGATTGTGTTTTTCCTGGCTTTAGCTTTAGTCCTTCTTCCATTCTTTTTTGTAAGTGATTATATTTTCAACGATTGGCTTTACAGAGGTTTGGTATTCCTTGTAATCAGTTGCCCATGTGCCTTGGTGGTATCCATTCCCTTGGGGTATTTTGGTGGAATTGGCCTTGCTTCTAGAAATGGTATCCTTTTTAAAGGCGGTAATTTTCTTGATGTGATGACACAAGTCAATACCGTTGTTATGGATAAAACCGGTACGCTAACTAAGGGCGTGTTTAAAGTCCAACAGGTAGTCGCCAAAGAAATTGGCGAAGAGGAATTAGTAAGAATTACTGCTGCGTTAGAAATAAACTCGACTCACCCGGTTGGAAAAGCGGTTGTTGATTATGCAGGTAATCTGCTTGGTAATATCACCGCCACTGATGTGGAAGAGATTCCCGGACATGGTTTAAAGGGTATTGTAGAAGAGAAGAAAGTCCTTGTAGGTAACCTCAAATTACTAAAGAAATTTAAAATAGTATACCCAGAAGAAATTGAAAGGATTGCTTACACCATAATCGTAGTTGCTGTAAACGATGTTTATGTTGGATACATTACCATTGCTGACGAGATCAAAGAGGATGCAGCAGAGGCGATAAAACAAATGCACCGCCTGAATATTAAAACAGTTATGCTCTCCGGAGATAAACAAGCTGTAGTAGATGAGGTGGCTAAAGAATTAGGTATTGATGCAGCCTATGGTGATTTACTGCCTGAAGATAAAGTGAACAAGGTTCAGGGATTAAAAGACCAGGGATTACGTATTGCCTTTGCAGGCGATGGGGTTAATGATGCTCCGGTAATTGCTTTGGCTGATGTAGGGATTGCTATGGGGGGACTTGGGAGTGACGCTACTATCGAAACCGCCGATGTTGTGATTCAAAATGACCAGCCTTCCAGAATTGTTTCTGCTATTAAAGCAGGTAAGATTACAAGGCACATTGTATGGCAGAATATAACCATGGCAATGGTTGTAAAGGTTATTGTATTAGGATTAGGCGCTGGTGGTGTGGCTAACTTATGGGAAGCTGTAATTGCAGATGTTGGAGTTGCTTTATTGGCGATCTTGAATGCAGTGCGTATACAGCGTATGAATTTAAAATAATATCCTGATATATTGCAGCGCCCGAAGAGAGTTCTCTTTATGCAATTGTGGCTTAAATTAAAATGGAAGTAAAGAGGTATTAAAGGCCTTTTCCATCTTTAATTTTTGTTTTGACGTTGTCAAAATATTCAATGTATTCTTTTAAATCCTGGTCCATCCAATCTGTTAGCTCATAGATAGATTGTATTATGTTTTCGACATGTGTAAAGTCAATGGTATTGTTTAGAAAACAGATTGGTTCATTATGATAAATTCGATTTCTAAAGGCTCTTATGGAGTCGAGTTTAATTGCAATAGCACTTCGATTTATAGTTGGAGGTTTGTTAACAAAACATTTAATCGGAGAACCTCCAATTAATTTATAATGATGTGGCTCAAATAAACTGGTCCAAAAGCCAAATGTTTGCTCTGCTAAGACATGTCCAGTTGTTACAACTCGACCCTTACGGATCATAGAGGTTTCAGCATTTTGAATACATTTCTTTAAATAAAAGTTGGACCGTTTTAAGCTAGGATGTGCCATAAAACCTGTTTTTTCATGCAAAATCCAATTTGGATCTACAAAGTATGCTGATACATGATTGTAAACGGCATTTCTGAAAAATATTTCAAATAGACTTAGTATCGGATAAGCTGCTTGAGCTATTCTCAAATTGATTCTATATAGCTTTTGGGCTTTCACTTTAGAATTTCCACAGACATTTAAAAACCTATCTAAACGCTGCTGTGAAACAAAATATTCAAGTTTATTGTAATTCATATAATATATAGCCAAATATATCGTATATTTGGTATGTAATGCTTGATAAAGCCTCTTTTTGTTTTCAAAAACGTAATCAAGTTTAAGAAAAAAGCCTCAACAAATCGTTGAGGCTTTTTAATTATATAGAATGCCAACTTTCAAATCTGGGCAAGCCTACTATTCAATGGCAGTTTACTTAATGTTATAATGTTTAACGTATTAGCTGAATAAGGGTTTAATCGTGGCTGTTGCACAACTCTAATAATGTTAAATTTTGCTTTTATAAAAATGCCGAAATTAAAGGCATACAAAGCAGACAGGATTATACAGAAGACCTGTTTATCAGCTATCGAACCGGGTTCCTAAAGAAAACCCGTACCGAGACTCCGCGAAACGCTTGATCTGAGCTTTTTATATTACACACAAAGGAACTTTACTGCAAGACCGGCAATCCTTCAAATGACCCGGTCGTCTTTTTCAAACTACTGCTGACAGGTTGCCTGGAGAATCATACCCCTGACCGCAAGCTGGTAGAGCATTACTCTATGCGAATGGACGTGTTGCGAATTGTATTGCGGCAGTTCGACTCGGTGGGTTCACTAATAAATCTTTTTGACTTTGAATTCTATAATTTGCCCTTAGAACAGTTTGAGGCCTTGGTCTGAAGCTTAGACCCGGCATTATGCTCCATAACTCATCTCCAATATTTTCATCAGTTTCATTAAATCTTCCAACATTCCAATCCACATACTCAAGGCGGCAAGCAAGATTGATTGTGGCATTTTGCCAACCTAGAATATTTCTTTTTATTATTGGCTGTACGAAATCAGCAAAGCCACCTTGTTGTTTGCTCCCAATTTGCTGCGAATATGTTAATGGAACATCTATATTTATCCATGCCCATTCCCCAGTAATAAATGTATTGAGTTCTGGCAATGTAGTATTAAAATCAATAGCAAATACATTCAACTGTCTAAATACGGTGAAACACAAAAAACTTGAACAACTCAATGCCGCAATTACCTTGTTGATCAAAGGCTGGAACATAGGCAGGAAAAACAATGTTTATTACAAACAATATGAAGAGGCAACTTCTCTTCTTAAGGAGTACAAGACCATTAGTGCATTTAAAGATATAAAGCTATTATTTAAGTATTTGCTAAAATACTTAAATAAATATATTTTTGCATCATGGAAAGTCAGGAAAGCTGTATACGGGTATTAGCCGATTCATGCCAGATAAAAGGGTGTAAAGAACTTTTACAGGCTAATCAAACAACTTTGACAGGGTTAAGTAGTATCCTAGCCCTCGCTGGAAACGAAGTAAGGCTTAAAATTCTTTTTCTTTTAAAGATAGAGGGTGAACTATGCCCTTGTGATCTGGCCGATATTTTAAGCATGAGCATCTCTGCAGTTTCTCAACATCTACGTAAAATGAAGGATGGAAGAATTATTAAGACCCGCAAAGTGGCACAAACCATTTTTTACTCCATAGACCTCATGCATATCGAATTATTAAAACCTTTACTTATCCATATTACAGCCTCAAATCTCCAAACAGAACAAATATGAAAACAAAAGAAAGGTCAGGGTTAGTTGGCGTAGGATTATTGTCTGCATTTGCAGCATCATTATGTTGCATCACCCCAGTGATTGCCCTTATTACAGGAACGTTTGGCGTGGCTTCTTCCTTTTCGTGGGTAGAACCTACGCGCCCATATTTCATCGGAATCACCGTAATCGTTCTTGCTTTTGCCTGGTATCAACAGTTATCTGGAAAATCACAGAAAAAAGAAAACTGTGGGTGTGAGCGTAATACTTTTAGGAAATCTAAACAAGCATTACTGATCATTACTCTATTTTCGGGGCTACTGCTTGCTTTCCCTTATTATACATCTGCATTGTATGAAACTCCTGTACAATCCACTATTGTCCAACAGCAAAGTAATCTGAAATCAGTTAATTTTTTAGTTAAAGGGATGACATGTGCCAGTTGTACCGCCCACATTGACGGGGCACTTTCTAAAGTTTCTGGTGTTGCAAAAAGCTCAACCTCCTATGAAAAGTCTGAGACAAAGGTAAGTTATGACCCTAAAAAGGTTTCAGTAGACAGTTTAAAGTCCCAAATAAACAAAACCGGCTACCAGGTAACAAGTATTAAAACGCAATAAGATGACTAAAGAAATTCAATTAAATTCTACCATCACCTGTCCTTCGTGTGGGTATAAAAAAGAAGAGGTAATGCCAACGGATGCTTGTCAGTACTTTTATGAATGCGAAAGCTGTAAAACTCAATTAAAACCTCATTTTGGGGATTGTTGTGTGTTTTGCAGTTATGCTACTGTCCCATGTCCACCAATTCAGGAAGGAAATAGCTGTTGTAATTAATCACGTGGCATATCTATTAAACCCTCATTTTCTAATTCAATATACCAGGAGATTTTTCATTGGTGATTTAGCCGTTACAGGTGTCCCTCAAAACTGTAACGGCTAAAACGAATTCATGAATTTGGCCAAAACGAAATCATAAAAAGTTTGTTCCTAACATTCCAAGAAACGACCGTGGCTGTTGCACAACTCGAATAAATGCAGATTTTGCTTTTATAAAATTGCTGAAATGCGTAAATTAAAGCATGCAAGGCAGAAAGGACTATACTGAAAAGCTGTTCAGCTTCCAGCTCTCGAGCCGGGTTCCCAAGGAAAACCTGTACCGCAAACTCCGCGAAACGCTTGATCTGAGCTTTTTATACAAAGAAACAAAAGAACTTTATGGCAAAACTGGCAACCCATCTATTGACCCCGTAGTCTTTTTTAAGCTACTGCTGACTGGTTACCTTGAGAACGTAACTTCTGACCGCAAATTGGTAGAGCATTGCTCCATGCGAATGGACGTATTGTACTTTCTGGGCTTTGATATAGATGAAGAGCTGCCTTGGCATTCTACCATAAGCAGAACCAGGCAGCTATACCCGGCCTCCCTGTTTGAAACATTGTTCAACAAAGTGTTTACCCTTTGTGTAAACAGCGGAATGGTATCTGGCCATACTCAAGCAGTAGATTCAGCGCCCATTAAAGCAAATGCATCTATGGAAAGTGTGGTGTTAAAAGTACCAGCTTCTTCCATAGACAACCACTTGAAAAAAGTGGAGGAAGAGAATCAGGAAGGTAAAAAAAAGAATGATCCACCTACTTCAGTGCAAATTACTGCACCGGAGCATCATTTAAGGCGAGTAAAAAAACACCAGCAAAATTTGCTTGACAATCCAGTTGGGGCACCAGGAGCAGCACATGAAAAAGCACAGCTACTTAGCAATAAGACGTATTACAATCCGCACGATCCAGACGCCCGCATATCAGTGAAGCCTGGCAAAGCCAGAAAGCTGAACTATCATTGCAGTATGGCGGTGGACACCGCAGAAGGTGTAATCTCACATATCCAAGCAGACTTTGCCGATGGCAGGGACAGCCAATACTTACCTGCCATTAGCATGCAGGTACAAAACCGATTAAAGAAAAACGAAATGGTAATGACGGATCTGCTTGCAGATGCAGGTTACTCCAATGGCTCCAATTACAATTTCCTGGAACAAAGAGGAATTACTGGTTGGATACCAGTATTTGGAAAGTATAAGCCAGAGATCGAAGGCTTTCCATATAACAAAGAAAAAGATGAATATCATTGTCCAATGAACAAGCCTTTACCCTTCAAAGGCTTTCATACAAACCAGGATGGAACAGTGTTGAAAATCTACCGGACAGCAACGAAGGATTGTAAAACATGTCCGATGAAATCCACCTGTGTGCCAAATAAAACATGGAGACAGATTATCAGGACAATTTATGACGAACAGTACCTCAGAGCTTTTAGCAGACAACATAGTAAAAGAGGCAGGCAAATGAAAAAACTGCGGCAAAGCACAGTAGAACCTGTCTTTGGTAGTTTGACTCATTACTATGGTTTAAGAAAAATAGGTGTACTGGGTCAAGCCGGTGCCCATAAAGTCATGCTCATGGCTGCAATTGCCTTCAATTTAAAAAAATACCTGAAGAAAGGGGGAAGAAAGCCTTCCCAAGCCTTCTTTGAAGCCGTTATAGACACCTTGCAGCGGCACTTACTTGCATTTTCCACTATCCTAGCTAATCAGTAAAAATTCTCCTAATGGCTGAATAAATCATCTTACGGGTCGAGGTTTCAGAAAATGTAGCCATTGTGCAACAGCCACGACCGTTTTTTGATGTATAATGAGACGGGTTTTTGATTCGCTTTTAGTTAGAATGTTCCCTATTATACGCCTAAACCAAGTCAAGGAATTAGTAACCATTTAGATAATATGTTTACTATCAGTTCATCACATGTTGAATAAAATAATTATGCTGATCTCCATCAATGCAAGACCTTGATATTCTTAAACAGATACTTAGCTCCATTGACTAATAATATTTACATTCAATCTCATAAGTGAATATTAATCAGCAATTTTGGTTTATTAGATACTTACACGCATGGATCAGAGCCTAATCAAACAATACTTACTTGCATCCTTTCCTCAGTTTGAAGCGCGGTTAATTGAAACGCTAATTGATAATGCCTTTTTGAAAGAATTCAATGAAGGTGATTTATTGATGAATACCGGGCAGAACATGCGTTTTACAATGCTGGTCGTTGAGGGATTGGTTAAACTGTACCGTGAAGGTGAGGATGGGAGTGAATTCTTTATGTATTATATTCATCCTGGAGGCGCTTGTGCGCTGTCTATGATTTGCTCTACAAAGCAACAAACTAGTGAAATCAAGGCAAGTGCAGTAGATAAAACTACTGTCCTGGCAGTTCCTACTACGCTGATGGACGAACTAATGAAAAATTATAAGACGTGGTACTACTTTGTTTTAGAAACCTATAGATCAAGATTTGAAGAATTACTAGTTGTTATTGATCATATATCTTTTAAAGCGATGGACGAAAGACTAGAATTCTACCTTGAAAAGCAACATCATGATCTCAATACGAGGGCATTAATGCTAACACATAGCCAGATTGCAAATGATTTAAATTCCTCAAGAGAGGTAATTTCCCGTCTTCTAAAGAAAATGGAACAGCAAAAAAAGGTTATCCTTCATCGCAGCTACATCGAATATCTCAAATAAGCTCCAGTGTGACTCAAGTCACCATTCTGGTATGTTTTACAGCCCATATTTGTACTACACTTTACAATATGGAAATCATTGCTTATTTCGCTTCTGCATTAATTGGTATATCGCTCGGACTTATTGGTGGTGGTGGGTCAATTCTCACAGTCCCTGTAATGGTATATCTTTTTGGCGTTAATCCCCTTCTTGCCACATCCTACTCCTTGTTTATTGTAGGTACAACAAGTTTGGTAGGTGCATATCAAAACTTCAGGAATAATCTGGTCAGCATCAGAACCGCCCTGTTATTTGGTCTATCTTCAATAATCACCGTATTTGTTATAAGGAAGTTCTTAGTCCCTATCTTACCTACACAATTGTTTTCTATTGGTGGCTTTCAGGTTACCTTAAATATGATGACCATGGTGCTTTTTGCGCTACTAATGCTAGTAGCTTCCTTCTCCATGATCAAGGATAAAGCAATCATAGAAACAAAATCTCCTGCCTATTCGGGACATACGCTGAGGCTATTGATTTATGGTGTAGGAATTGGTTTTGCTACGGGACTTCTGGGGGCAGGCGGTGGCTTCTTACTTATACCTACTCTTGTGATTCTGCTGGGCTTGCCAATGAAAGAGGCTGTTGGAACGTCCTTAATGATTATCGCCATGAATTCCTTAGTAGGTTTTACAGGTGACCTGGGACACTTTCAAATTGACTGGCTCTTTTTATTTAAAGTTACCGGAATAGCGCTGGCCGGGCTCTTTTTTGGAATATTTTTAAGTAAAAAGGTTGACGGATCAAAACTAAAGAGGGGATTTGGCTGGTTTGTTCTAATCATGGGTGGCTTTATCTTGATAAAGGAACTTTTACACTAAAGGCTGAAGGATTTTAATCTGTTGAGTGACAGAAGTCACCGTTATAAGGGCCTGAATCTTCCGAAATTTGTTCAATTAACAAGTTAACTTAAATTAATCATACAACATATGCTAGAACTACTCAAACAACAGTGGCCATGGTATACCTCTGGTGCCGCCATTGCCTTTATCATGGTTTTACTTTTATACTTTGGAAAATCGTTTGGTGTTTCCTCCAACCTGCGGACGATTTGTACCATAGCTGGTGCAGGTAAGAAAGTGAAATTTTTTGACTTTGACTGGACTACACAAAAATGGAACTTGCTATTCATATTTGGTGCAGTATTGGGCGGGGTGATCTCTTCCACACTCTTAAAAAATGATCAACCATTACAACTCTCAGAAGCTACCATAGCTGATCTAAAGACCATTGGGGTAGGTTTTGAAGGTGGCCTAAATCCGTCGCAATTATTCAGTCTTGATGCAATACTTTCAATAAAAGGTTTTTTAATTCTGTTAGTTGGAGGCGTACTGGTGGGATTTGGGGCCCGCTATGCAGGTGGTTGTACATCAGGCCATGCAATTTCAGGCTTAACTAATCTGCAGGTACCATCTCTGATTGCAGTTATCGGTTTCTTTATTGGTGGGCTTGCCACAACCTATTTAATACTTCCATATCTCTTCTAATCTATAAAATTCAAAAAAATGAAGTCTTTAAAATTTATAGTAGCTGGCATTTTGTTCGGCATAATAATGAGTAAATCTGAGGCGATTTCATGGTTTCGTATTCAGGAAATGTTCCGTTTTCAATCTTTTCACATGTATGGGCTTATGGGGACTGCTGTAGTATTAGGTTCTCTTGCTGTGTTCCTCATTAAACGGTTTAAAATCAATGATTATAAAGGTAATCCCATTGCTTTTCAAGATAAGGATAAAAGCTTTCCAAGATATATACTGGGAGGGACCATCTTTGGGTTAGGTTGGGCACTAACAGGCGCTTGCCCGGGTCCAATGTTCGTAAATATTGGCCATGGCTATTTTGGAATGTTGATTGTAATATTTGGAGCATTAGCAGGGACATACCTTTATGGGGTAATAAAAAATCGGCTTCCTCACTAAGGATCAGGGTTGGTGACTTAAATCACCGTATAGAAAAAGTAATTGTTAGAAATTTGTATATCAAATCAGAAGAACATGAAAATTGAACAATTTGAAGATAAGAATCTTGCTCATTACAGTTATGCCGTTTTGAGCGAGTGTCAGCGTGAGGTTGTATTGATTGATCCTGCCCGCGATCCTAAGCCATATTATGACTATGCAGATAGACATGCTTCAAAAATTATCGGAGTTATAGAAACACATCCACATGCAGACTTTGTAAGTAGTCACCTTCAGATTCAACAGGAAACCGGCGCAAAGATATTTGCGAGCAAATTGATGAATCCCGACTATACCTTTATACCGTTTGATGAAGGTGCTGTGCTTGAAGTTGGCAAAGTCAAATTTAAACCAATGAATACACCTGGACATTCTCCAGACAGCATCTCTATTGTCCTGGAACACCAGGGAGAAGACAAAGCCGTATTTACGGGGGATACGCTATTCATTGGCGATTGTGGAAGACCTGATCTGAGAGAAAAAGGTGAAGATTTAGATTTGAAACGTGAAGAGCTTGCAAAAAAAATGTACAGCTCGCTTCGAAACAAGCTGATGTTGCTTGATGATGACGTAATTGTATATCCCGCTCACGGAGCTGGCACATTGTGTGGAAAGGCCTTAAGCAAGGCTAGTAGCAGTTCTATTGGCGCTGAAAAAGCAACAAACTGGTCTTTACAGGATATGCCTGAGTCTGAATTCATTAAAGAATTAACTGCCGATCAACCATTTATACCAAAGTATTTTCCTTACAACGTTGATTTAAATAAAACAGGCGCTCCTGTATTAAAGAATAGTTTGGATAAGGTTATAGTGGGGCAAAAAGTTGATGATCTGAAAAAAGCAGCTCTACTTGATAATCACATAACCATTGTGGATACACGAAATTCTGCAGCCTATAAAAGGAAACACCTGAAAAATTCCATTAACATCATGGATGGTGAGAAATTTGAAACATGGTTAGGTGCATTGGTTGCCCCTGGTGATAAATTCTACCTTGCAGCAGAAAACGAAAATGCTTTAAAACTCTTGAAGGAAAGGACCGCTAAAATTGGATATGAACCATTTATCAAAGAGGCATTTGTGCTGGATTTTGGAACTGAACAATCAGCTGAATTAGACTTTGAAGATTTTAAGGAACACCCTTCGGCGTATACGGTTGTTGATATTCGAAATCAGCCAGAGGCTGAAAGCCAACCTGCTTTCCAAGGTTCAATCAATATCCCATTGCCAGAGCTGAGCAACCGGTCAAACGAGATTCCAACTAATAAGCCTATTGTTGTTCATTGCGCCGGTGGCTATCGAAGTGCTGCAGGAAGCAGTTTACTGGAAAATAAGCTAAATGCTAATGTGTTTGATTTAAGTGACCGAATCAAAGAATTTATCGGCAAGCACTAATCCAATTAGGTTCGCATTCCAAAACATCAAGGTATATTTACAACTATACCTTGATGTCTTTATAAAACAATGACCGCATGAGACCATATTTTTTTTTAATCACTGTACTAGTTTGTTTGTTTTATATTAATCCAGCAAAAGGACAAAGTAAAGTGATCCATTTTGGCGGCGCTAAGGCAACTAAAAGCCATTATAAAGTATTGTATATCCTTAACAACGGTGAAGACAAAAGAATATCTGCAACGCTAAGAAACATTAACAATGCATTGGATGACCCCAGATTGAAGGGGAAACTTGAGGTCGAACTGGTTGTATTTGGTGACGGTGTGGTTCTTTTCAAAAAAGATGGAAAATACCGTGAAGTGCTTATGACATTAAGGAATAAAGGTGTGCTTCTGGCACAATGTGAAAATACCCTAAGGGAACGTAACATTGGAAAAGATGAACTATATGACTTTATTCATTTTGTACCTAGTGGTAATGGTGAGGTCATCATTCGTCAACAACAAGGCTGGTCTGTTATCCATCCTTAAACGGCATTAAATCCGGTACTTTTTGCCAATAAATAAAAAACACTACTTTTGCGCTTGATGAAGAAATTACTCCAACATATTTTTGACCTTTCCAATAGCAAGACAGCCAAGTCTTTGTCTATAGGTATGCTCGTCATTTTGTGTTTGGTATCCTCATGTTCCATTAGAAAAGGGATAGAGTCATTCTTTTCTGACGGGGCTACTACAGCACTGGGTTTCAATAAAGCTTCTAAAGCAAGTTTAATACAAAAGCAGGGCTTGAAGTTTAACTCTATCAATTGTAAGTTATTAGGGCAAGGGTTTGAGGATCAGCAGGTGTCTTTGAAGCAGGCCTCCTCACCGGTCGCATTGGTTCCACTTTTATTTTTCGTTCTACCGGAATTTCTAATTTCGCTTTTAACTGGTTTTAAAACCCCAACAGTACTCCCAGTTCCAAACTCATGGCTACGTTGGTCTTATTTACCTTTGTTTTTACAAAACAGGCTTCTTCTGATATAGAATTGTTTTAAAACAGCGCCCGCTGTTATTTACGCTGACATCAGCGAAACATCAATTCGACAATATCTAATTTCAATTCTTAGCGATGAAGTATTTTCTTCAAATGTCGCTTGTGCTGTTTATTCTATGGAGTAAATCATCACAGGCACAGCAAATTCATACCCTGTCTTTAAAGGAGGCATGGGAACAGGCAAATGATAACTATCCTGGTCTTCACGAACGAAAGTATCTGATTGAAGAGTTTAAAATCAGAAAAAAGGAAGCTCAAAGTCAGGCTCTCCCACAAGTACAGCTTCAAGCACAAAGTTCCTTTGGAACCTTGAATGGCAGTGCGGGAGCGTTTTTCCCTGTTCCTGGGGTTTTTAACGTATCAGGTAGCAATGCAATCTTGAACCCAGACTTAAATAACGTTTATAATACTTTCGGGTCAGTCTTGGTAGACTGGACAATTTTTGAGTTTGGACGGCAACGCAGTGCAGTAGAAGCAGCTCAGTATCAGGTACAGGCTGCAGAAAGTGGTTATCAAGCTACCGGCCTTTCTTTACAAAGTAAAGTAACCAGGTTATACATTGATATCTTGTACAATAGAGCAAACCTGCAATGGGCCCAGGCAAATGCTATTAGGCTAAATAACATCAGGGAGGTGACTACTAGCCTGGCGCGGGCAGGTATAAAGCCCGGAGCAGATACGTCATTGGCGGCATCATCATTCTTACAAGCAACAGCCAATCAGCAGGAATGGCTTGGCAAATTAAATGCAAGTAAGATTAATTTCACTGAAGTGGTGCCGGTGCAAAGCTTCAACCTGTCCGAAAATGGATTTCTTAAATCTGATATACAGCATCTAAAAACAGATTCGGTGCCAATTACTCATCCTTATCTAAAGGTCATTAATGACCAGATATCCTATGAGCAAACGCAGGAAACCTTAATTACTAAGGAGGCATTTCCTTCACTTTCAGTTCTGGGTGGGCTGTCAACAAGAGGAAATAGTATCAATCCGGATGGATCCATGACACCGGGACTTACATCTGGCTTTTCCAATTATGCAAACAACTACTTGATTGGCTTAGGACTTAGCTGGAATATCTCCGGAATTTACACGAGTTCATTAGGAAAAAGGCGTGTTAAGCAAACCATTAAGGGAGTGCAGGCTAAGTACGATATGCAAAAACTGCAAATGGAAACGGCCCTGTCGTCGGTTAATTCACGAATCAATCAACAAAGAATACAGCTGATTCAAAATAGGTTGGCAGAACAGGAATCAAGAAAGGCTTACGATCTATACCTGGTTAGGTATGAGGGCGGATTAATTAGCTTAACAGAATTGCTACAAATTCAATCTTTCCTGCAAATAGCCGAAAAGGAATTCATTGAGGCCCAGCAGGTCTTGTGGAATCTGCTGATTACACAAGCAGAAGTATCTGGCAATTTCAACTATTTGGCTACTCAATTTAACTAACATTATGAATATGATCAGGTTTGCATTAAAGAAGCCATTATCAATTATGGTAGCTGTTATAGCTATCACTTATTTTTCCTTTACAGCAATACGCAATATCAATGTTGATATTTTCCCAAAGGTCGAACTTCCTGTTATCTATATAGCGATGCCCTATGGCGGCTTAACGCCGGCATATATGGATGGATTTATGGCAAATGAGTTTCAAAAGGTACTCATATTTGTTAGCGGAGTAAGCGAAATTGATTTTAAAAGTGTTCAGGGTTTTACCCTGATGAAACTATCTTTCTATCCGGGTACTGACATGGCCCAGGCCTCTGCAGAAGTTTCGACCCAGGTTTCAAGAGCTATGGGGTTCCTCCCCCCTGGTGCAGTTCCGCCTCAGGTTGTTCGGTTTGATGGCAGTTCTCTTCCAATTGGTCAGCTGGTCTTCGAAAGCCCTAAGCGGTCCATTACTGAACTCCAAAACCTCGCCATGACTAAAATCAGGCCTATGTTCGTAACTATTCCCGGGGTAACTGCGCCTGCACCATTTGGTGGTAATGTTAGAACCATGGTCGTTAAGGTTGATCCAACCCTTATGCAGTCATATGGACTTTCTGCAGAGCAGGTCACTATGGCTATTGCAAAAAACAATTTTCCTTCGCCTGCCGGAAACATCAGGATTGGCGATCAAAATTTGATGAGCCCGGTTAACTCCATTGCTACCGGACCTGAAGACTTTCTTAATATTCCAATAAAGTCAAGTTCGGCAAATACCATTTTTGTCAAAGATATAGCCTCTGTAGAAGATGCAGCGGATGTCACAACAGGTTATGCCATTATAAATGGTAAGCGCTCAGTCTATTTGCCAGTCATTAAAAAGGCCGATGCCTCTACACTAAAGGTCGTAGAGAATTTGAAAGCAGCAATTCCAAAACTTAAAGCTGCCATGCCCGAGGATGTTGATATCAAGTACGTTTTTGATCAATCTGGTTATATTGAAAGTTCTTTAGAAAACCTGATACATGAAGGCATATTAGGGGCGGTTTTAACTGGCCTGATGATTTTCCTGTTTTTAGGCGATTCAAGAGGGGCGCTGATTGTGGTACTTACCATACCCATTGCCATACTCTCGGCGGTTATTATGTTATATCTGTTCGGACAGACCATAAACGTCATGACCCTAAGTGGACTTGCATTGTCAATCGGTATACTCGTCGATGAGGCCACGGTAACGATAGAAAATATCCACCAGCATTTTGAAATGGAAAAGCCAAAGCAACGGGCTATTTTAGACGCTCTTTTGGAAATCTCCATTCCGAAAATTCTTATTCTTCTTTGTATACTGGCAGTACTGATCCCTTCATTTATGATGAGCGGGATACCAAAGGACATGTTCATGCCACTATCACTAGCCGTTGCATTTGCGATGATTGCATCCTTTATAGCTTCTCAAACATTTGTCCCGATTATGGCTAACTGGCTAATGAAGCCTGAGTTACTTGTCCATCAAAAAGTAAGCTTTCAAAAAAAGAAACTAACCAGATTTGAGCAATTCAAACGAAAATATCTAATACTGACCCGTTACAGCCAAAACAGAACCTGGAAAGTTATTGGTATATATACACTACTTTCCCTTACAATTCTAGTTGCCGGAGGCCTAATTATAGGAACCGACATTCTACCGGCAAGCAATAATGGCGATGTGCAAATGAGGATTGTTGCCCCAGAAGGCACCAGGCTTGAGAAATCTGAGGATTACCTAAAAAAGGTAACCAAAATTGTTTCAGATCAGCTACCTGGAAATGCGATAAAGATCACATCTGCATATGTAGGTTTACAGCCTTCAGCTACGGCAATTAACCCAATATTTCTATTTACCAGTGGCTCTCATGAATCTGTCTTGCAGGTCTCTGTAGATCAGGATCTTTATACAGGTTCCATGACCTTACTAAAAGAAAATATCCGAAATGAAATTGGTAAACAATTGCCAAAGCTAAAGATAAACTTTGAGCCTATTGAGATGGTCGAAAAGATCATGAGCCAAGGGGCTATGACGCCTATTCAGCTTAAGGTCGCAGGTAGCCAGTTAAAAGTTGCTGAGCAATTTGCAAAGAAATTGGAGGCAGAGCTAATAAAAATGCCATTTCTGCGTGACGTTCGTATTGCTGAACCCGTTAATACCCCAGGAATTCAAATTAACGTAAACCGGGAGCTGGCCGCTCAATTTGGTTTAACTATGGAAGATGTAGCCAGAACAATGACTATGGCCACTTCATCCACGCGTTTTACAAACAAAAACCTATGGGTAGATCCGAAATCGGGTTTAGTTTTCCAGGTGCAGGTACAGATACCTGAATCGGATATGCAATCTCTGGAGAATTTACGTGCGTTGCCTTTAAAGGCTGGACAGCCTCGACCGGTACTCGAGGATGTTGCTGAACTGCGATCTGTAAAGATGCCTGCGCAAGTAAACAGGCAGGGACCAAACAGGTATGTAAGCGTGCTTGCAAATACCTATCAAACAGACTTAGGTGCCGCTTCAAAAGCGGTAACCGAAGCAATTAAAAATGTAGGAGAACCTCCACGTGGAGTAAGAGTATCCACTGAGGGTTTAATGCAACTGTTAGATGATACCCTTTCAGGACTTCAGACCGGCCTGGTGGTAGCGATGGTCGTTATCTTTTTAATGCTGACTGCATACTATCAATCGTTTGCCGTTTCAGGACTGATTCTATCTGTGGTCCCTGCTGTAATTGGGGGAAGTCTACTACTACTACTGCTTTCTGGAAGCACATTAAACTTACAATCGTACATGGGAATCATTATGTCGGTCGGAGTTTCCGTTTCCAATGCTGTATTAATGGTCAACCAGGCAGAGGTCAATCGTCTAAAATATGGATTGTCGGCACGTCAAGCTTCCTTTCTTGCTGCCTCTTCCAGGTTAAGGCCAATTATCATGACCACATTAGCGATGATTGCAGGAATGATTCCAATGTCGCTTGGCCTGGGAGATGGTGGTGACCAAGTCGCGCCACTCGGTCAGGCCGTAATTGGGGGACTATTACTGTCTACTCTAACAGTTCTGCTGATTTTGCCACACATCTATGCTCTTGTTATGAAAAACAAATCAAGGTTTAGCCCAACTCTGGATCCTGATGATCCTGAAAACAAAAGTTTGATAATACAATACTAATTCCCACCAGACCCATTCGCTAGAATTATGAAAATGATAAATTTTAAATACATGAAGGTTGCCAATTTTGCCATCCCGTTATTACTGATTATGGCGAGCTGCAGCCAGAAAAAGCCGAGCAAGCAGGTTACAGCTGATCAAAAGCCCGCCCCTGCACCGCAGGTTGAGGTAGTCCAACCTATTCTTGATCAACCAAATTATGTACTGAATCTCCCTGGAGAACTGCACCCTTTTGAACATACTGACTTGTACCCAAAAGTGAAAGGCTTTGTGAAAAGAATATTAGTCGATCGGGGTACTCGCGTAAAAAAAGGGCAACTATTAGCCATATTAGAAGCACCAGAAGTAAGTCAAAAGTACCTATCAGAGAAATCATCAGAAAACAAACTTTACGAAGATTACCTGTATAGCCGGCAATCTTATGAACGCTTTAAAAAAGCGGCCCTGAAGGCAGGATCTGTAGCTGAGATTGAACTTGATAAAGCAAGAAGTAAATTCAAAAGTGACAGTGCCGCTTATGCTTCTGCCAAAGCCAACACGGGTATTTCTGCTCAGCAAAAGCAATATCTACGGATAACAGCGCCGTTCGATGGAATTATAGTCGATAAAAATGTATCAAATGGGGCTTTAGTTGGCGACAATTCTCAGATACCAATGATCACCATCGTACAGACAAACCAACTACGCTTAACTGTCGCCATTCCAGAGAAACATTCACAATCATTGAGCGAGCATACTCCGGTATCTTTTACCGTAAGCAACTTGCCAGGAAAAGTATATCAATCTAAACTGTCCCGAAAAAGTGATTTTGTAAAGCAAGAATCCAGAGCAGTGAACGCAGAATTTGATGTACCGAATGCAAAAAATGAACTCCGGGGAGGTGAATATGCGCAGGTCAAACTGAATCTACGCAGACCATATCAAACATTGTGGTTACCTATGACAAGTATTATACGATCACAATCCGGGATTTTTGTTCAGAAAGTGATTAATGGAAAAATTGAACGGGTTGATATCAGTTTGGGCATTCAACAGGGCAATTTACAAGAAGTTTTTGGCGAGTTAAACATTGACAATCAGTACGTAAAAATTGGTTCTGAAGAACTAATAAACGGAACAAACGTAAAAATTAAGAAATAAAATGAAGACAAGTAATCAGCAAAACAGCAAAACATTGAAAAGTTATATCACCTTTTCAAACGTCAGCAATATAGTGGTGTTACTACTGGTAGTAACTTTGGTATTTAGTGCAGATGCAAAAGGCCTGGTAATTGAGGGCTTAATGAAGATCGGGCTATTCCAACCTGATGTACCTAAGGTAGAGTCCAAGTCAAAAGCTCCAGCTGCCAATACGACCTCACCAACTCAAGATGTAAAATTTATGGACAGCAAGGGTAATACCATCAACCTTTCTGATCAAAAAGGTAAGGTGGTTTTTATAAACTTTTGGGCTACATGGTGTCCCCCATGCATCGCTGAAATGCCAACCATAGATCAACTGCATGAAAAATATAAAGATAAAAGTGATATCATGTTCTTGATGGTTGATGTAGATGGGAAGGTTGACGAATCAACCACCTTTATGAAAGATAAAGGCTTCCATCTTCCGGTTCATATTCCTGCAAGTGAAATGCCCAAAGCATTATTTGCCGGAAGCATGCCAACCACAGTCATCCTTGACAAATCAGGAAACATTGCCTTTCATCATGTTGGCGGTGCAGATTATAGTAATCCTAAGATTTCAGAGTTCATAGATCAACTTGTAAAGCAGTAATGTAATAAGTTTGGAAATCCAGGTATGTCATTACCTGGATTTTTAATCTTTTTTGTATATCAGAATTCGTAACTATGTTTAGCGTCTAATGCTAGACCAAATAAGGTATTTGCTTTTATCATTATTCCCTCATTAATTGACAACAATCAGGTGCCTCAAATATTGGAGTTGTATCTTCTATATGACTTCTTAAAAGCTAATGTATTAATGAAGGATTATCAGAAACTCATTTCACTAATCAAATCCATTTTCCGGTTTTTGATGATGAGTTTTTGATAATTTGGGTTACAAATAAACGAACGTTTAAACGTAATCCGTGTAAACCAATCAAAATTTTTTTTAGCCTATAAACGTTACAATAAAACGTGCGTAAAATGATTACACCTAATCAAATAATAATCTTACCTTTAAATGTAAAGCTATGAATACCAAAACCAATTATGCAGTATTAACCGCAGAAGCTGCAAGAATTAAATCTGAAATCTCTTTACTCGACTACTTTTTCAAACTGGAAAGTATCGGTACGCTTAGGTATGATGGGAAGAAAGGCAAAGAGTACTTTTTTGGTTTCGACCATCAAAAAACAGGTTCTATAAGTATCAAAGATAAAGACAACGTTTGGTACGATCATGCCCTGGGGGAAGGTGGCGACATAATTAAAGCCGTACAGAAGTTTGAGAACAAATCTTTTGTAGAAGCTATCAGGCGCCTATCCAATAATACTGATATTGTTGCAGATGGTTATCAGGCATTTTTCAAAAAGAATGGCGAGACCGAATATAACATTGAAATCAAAAAGGTTCTTGATAAGGTGCAGCATCCGGCCTTAATAGGTTATCTGCAAAGTAGGGGCTTAGACCTTAAAGATGTTGCCGGAGCAGCAAAGGAAGTCCACTGGACAAATGGGGAGGATAATTATTTTGGCATCGGTTTTCCAAATTCAAGTAATGGCTATGCGGTTAGATCAAAAGTATATAAAGGAAATTTGAATGGTGGTGGCATATCTACTTTTACTATCGGGAATAATCCCCAAAGTATAAAGTTATTTGAAGGGTCTATGGATTTTGCCAGTTACAGACATTTGTATCCTGATGAAAGCTATAATGCTATTTTGCTTAATGGTACGGGAAATTTAACGAAAGTTCTTTGCGAGAAGATCAATGCAAAGTCCATTGAAAAAAGTATCCCAGTACACTTATACTTTGACAATGGTCGTGATGGGGTAGGTGGTAAACATGCAACCCAAAAGGCTATTGAACTTGTAAAGGGTGCCATTGATAAGAGTTCCTTCTATGCTGATAAAGGACTTAATGACATTAACGATTTTTTAGTCAATCAGCAGACAGCAGATTTTAAGATCAAAAGATAATATGATATTTGGGTATAAACGTGTTTCAAAGAAAGATCAAAACTTAGACCTTCAAGATGATGCTTTGCATAACTATAAATGTGACAAGGTTTTCTTTGAAAAGGAAAGTGGCGTCAAAGTTAGGAAGGAATGGGAATCTTTATATTCAAAGCTTAGAGAAGGTGATACCGTTGTTGTTTGGAAAATTGACCGATTAGGCCGTAACGCTTTGCAACTAATCAAGCTTATGACCGAATTCAAAGTAAGAAATATTCGCTTTGTCTCAATCAGTGAAGATATTGATACTGATACACCAATGGGTAAGATTTGGTTTAGTCTAAATGCCATTCTCGCTGAAAATGAAAGATGTGTTCAAATAGAGCGAACCAACGCAGGATTAAAGGCCGCTAAAGAGCGTGGCAGGGTAGGAGGAAGGCCGAAAGGCTTAACACCCGATGCCATGTTGAAAATGAAAGCCGTAAAAAACCTATATGCTTCTAAAGTTAGTATAGCCCAAATCAGGAAAACCCTTAGTATCAAAAGTAATAGCACAGTTTACAAGTATCTTAAATATTAATTTTTATATATCAATCACGACGTGTTCACTAAATAATTCCAATGGCCACCGGGATAGCTGGCTATTATGATAGTAGCTTGTTTCCTCTGCAGAAATAAACCTTTACAAAATTCATTCTCTCCTTTAGTGGATTACTTGTAGCTAAAGATATAATTAAGGTCGGTGTACTATAATGCTATTGCCATTAGGCGGCTCAACTCTGATCGGAGAGCGCTTAAGCTCTGTTTTTTTACAGTCGTTCTTCTTACTTAGACAAAACTATTTAGCATGTGGTATATAGATATAAACACATCATGATATCTATATCTATCTGGAAGTTGCCTTCTTCTTTTGTTATATTTGGTATAACCGGAGTAAACCTACAGCTAAAAGAAAATACGCTCAAGTTAGGTCGGTATACTATAATGGTTTTGATATCATGCGGCTCAATTTCGATAGGAGAGCACTTTAAGCTTCGTTTTGTGAGACGAATGCTGCTAACCATTAGGATTCAATTATTTTAATATCCTCCTCACTAAGATTATAAAGCTTATAAATCGCATCGTCAATTTGTGATTCTGTTGAGGCAATCCGCTCTTCTAATAGTAGTGCCGTTGTCCTTTGTGACCGAAAAAAATCTAGCCACTCTGCTTGCTTTGATACAGTAACTTTTTGGGATTCAATATATTTTAGAAAAGTTGTCTCACTCAATTTCGTCCAATTCTTAAACTTTTTAAGCCAGGTAGAATCCTCAAACTTACTACTTAGAATAGACAGGAATGAATTTTCTGTTTTCTCCAATTCAGTCATCCATCTTGATAAATCAGATACCAGTTGGTGAAGAAACTCAGAATTGCTTGTTGTTCTTATTGGAAGCCTCTCAAGAAATACTACTTTGATTTCTGCCAACGGCTTATTTACCATATGGAAATTTTCAAATTGAAAAACCCACCTCATTAGTTTGGAGTTTAACAAGGCCATAAGAGCTTTATAGTCATGTTCATCCGTATTTCTAATTTTCAATACGTGCGCGGAATTGATACTGATACTATCTTGGTCATCGTATGCAACCAGAAGTTTGTCGTCTGTCCTTCGAATAAACAGTTTTTCACCTTTAAATATATCAATAGTCCTCGGTTCAGCTAGCCATGGGCCGTAATATATAAATTCATTATTGTTCAATAATTTATATCTCAAAACTTGAGTGCCTCTAATTACAGGCAACCACTTTTCACTTTTTTTCTCATATGCTGTAAAGGATTTCTGATTAACAACGTCCCTTGTTTGCTTGGGTGTTCCTTTTCCGACTTGATACGGCTTAACACCAGTTATGATTTTTGCTATAGAAACTAAGGGGACGCTGTCCGCAAATATCTTCTTCCTTAATAAAAAGCTATTTGCGGAGGCTCTATAATTTGTAATTAATTTATTTGCATTTAATATGTCCTTTAAAGCGAGAAAGTTCTGGTTATAACTTTCAATTGGAAGATCTCCATTTGCTTTAGATTTGGTCAGGATATTTATCTGATCATCTAAATTAGGTAGTGACTTAGAGAAAATGCTAACCATTGTTTCCACAACAGCGTCGCTGAAGGCGTCTAGCGTTTCAACTAAAGTGATAGCCCTATTCTCCATAAATAGATATTTTCTTAATTTCTCGCCATTTTCAAGTACCATAAAAGTATTGGGTGTAATAAAGCCTAAAAGTCCGGTTGACTTAAGAAGATGTTTCATACACAGCTCGAAGAAAAAACTGTATGTATCATAATTGTATTGAGTAATCGTGTAGTTAATGTCAAAATATCTCTTTTCTATTTCACGTACCTGAGCCCCGTATGGAGGATTACCAATAATAATATCAAAGCCGCCTTGTTCGAATACCTCCTTAAATTCATCTTGCCAGATAAATGCTTTCTCATTCGCTACTAATGGATCGTTGATTAATGAATTTCCAGTTTTGATATTGTTATTAAGGTTATTTAGCTTACGCCCTCTTCTTGCCGTTCTAAGCCATAATGATAATCTAGCGATTTCAGTGGCTTCATCATTAATATCAACTCCGTAAATATTCCTTTCTAATATTGTGTTCTCAATGTCTGATAAAACAATGCTACCACCTAACAACGATGCTCTTAATTCATCGATCTTACGATGCTCAAACGTTAAGAAATCAAGCGCCTGCGTCAAAAACGCACCTGAACCGCAAGATGGATCAAGTATTTTTAACTTAAGTAGCCACTCTCTATATTGGTTTAGTTGATTGTTCTGAAATTCTCTTTTTTTCGTGAGTGTTTTACTGGCTTTTGATGGAATGAACTGAAAGTCTTCATCGGATATACCAATTCTTTCTTTTTCAGTATTGCATATAGCACCTAAAGTATTTTCTACGATATATTTTGTAATGTATTTAGGCGTATAGAAGACACCATCTTTTTTACGTTTAGATATATTTTCAAGATGAAGGCTTGTGTCCTCGTCTTGAATATGCTCTAGCTCATTTAATGAATGTTCGAAGATGTGTCCAAGAATATTTACATCAACTTCAGTATCAAAGTCGTAATTGCTCAATTTAATTGAGCCATTATACAAGATTTGATCATCAATTACTAAGGAATCTAATAAGGGGTCTGGAGCAAATAATCCTCCATTATAAGCAAATATATCTATGTCCTTGCTTTTAAAGCCCGAATTTAGGTACTCAAAATTCTTTCGAAAACGGTCATATAGGGGGACATAGTTATCAAATTTATCCTTTAAGTCTGTCCAATCATTTAAGATCTTCCGCGTCCAGTTTGGTGAAACCAAGCCTTTATCCTCGGCAAAGAAAAGAAATAGAAATCTATCCAGTAATTTTTGGGTTTTTCTAAATATTAATAGTTTATCGACAGATCCGTTTTTCGCTTGAATATCCGAGAATAGGTTGATACGGAAATTTGAATAATCAGAATACAATTTTCTTGTGATATTCTCCTCCGCGCTATTTGATAATAGTCGCATTTGGTAGGGAATGTCGTTCGTCAAAGAATCCTTACTTAAACAAACCCAGAGCATTTGGAATTTATCATAAGATAAATTGAACAGATTGAATTCTTCAAAATTGATTGTGTTTTCTATATAGAATCTAATCTTCTGAAAATTGGACGTTATTACATATCTGCATCCTTGTTGATTATTTTTATAACCGAAAGCTTGAGCCTCAACAGTACTTAAGTCAATCGTCTTAGTGCTCTTTAATTCAATGACCGCTAAGACCTTAAGGCCATCTAAGATTGCACCGTCTGCTTTTTTGCTATTGTTTTCGTTTTTCTTCTCTGTTATTAAGTTAAAGTTGGGATTAGGGTTTAAAACATATCCTAAAACATCAACAAATAATTCTCGTAAAAATCCCTCCTGATATTGTTCCTCCTTGGAATTCAAAATGTTCCTTTGTTTAATTGGATCATTAAAAATGCTTGTGAAGATTTCAAATGCATTGCTGACAACATTTACATTTAGGTCCCGAATGTATTTTTTTAAAACTGATTGCTGAAATAATCCCATTTATACTATTATAGTTGCCTAAAGTAAGAATTGTTTTTATACAGTGTAAATGTCCTATCTCCGGATATTTTATTTACTTATTTTATGCGTGCTCTTTACCGATCTATTTTAGTCATGGCAGTCTATTAACCTTTTAGTATAAAAACTTCCTGGGCACAAAGCTTCCTTTCTTGAGACAAATATTTTCTTTTGATCCCTATGCGGAAGGGATCTATTCCCCTGATTCATACTTAATGGATGGATAATATGTACTGTATCTAAAACCGAATGAGCTTTCGCCTGGAAGGTTCTTGATCAAGTTGTATTCAGTGATCAAATGGTTTTTTCTTCGAAATTTGGCAATCTTATCTGGGTTCATGCCACTTTCCTCCTTATATTCCGCCAAAAGCTCCCATTTCATTCCCAGTGTGGAAATGCTATTAATGAATAAAAGCGCCTGCTCATAAGTTGAAAGTTGTGCACGAAGTGTCTTGCCGTAGAAATATTTTTCCTTCGCGTTCAGGTTGGGGTGGTAGTGCAGGTATTTATAAGTCTGAAACAAATGCCTGAAATAATGCCCAAGGCGATGCTGGTGACCTCCATAATATTTCATATAATCGTTTCGTACCAAATAGTTCAGCTCAGCACCTGACAGCGTGGGGTTTTTAATAACCGCCTTACGCTTAAAATCATAAAGTTCACGGATCTTTGCGCGCTGCTGGGTGACCGGCAAGCCTTTGAAGTAGAGGAAGTTTTTATACCTTAATTCATCAGTCTGCTTTGGCTTCAGCTTAATGTAAGCTAACAGATTACGAAAGTGCATGCCATCATACTTATTTCTGAACTTGTGTGTTAAAACCTGTTCGCCCTCATTGCCCATACCAAAGAAAACAATGCAATAAGCAGTATCGATCATAGCCATTTCCTTAACATCTATCTTGTTGTTAATGCGTCTGGCGATACCATCGAGTTCAAGCTTGTACTTGGGAAGAATGTAATCATCGGTTTTTCGGAAAAACTTTTTTACCTCTCGGTAACACTCCACAAATTCAGCATATATCAGCCGGAATACCTTACGGTTTTCAGCAAGCTCAATATGGCCGTCGACTTCCTTCGAAAGCCTCATTTCCTGGACGTTTTCCCTATGAAGTCTAAGCATCTCGAAAAAGGCCGCTTCAAATGCCTCGCGCTTATTTTGATTGGTCTGTTCCCTGAAGGAGAGATAGATCAAAAGTGTCCCAGATAATGCAAAAAGGGTTCCGACGATCCCACCGATAAAGTCGCCGACCTGCCCAGTGACATCCATCCTCCATTCGCCATTGCCGTTGACCTCAAAAGGTCCGGAGAGCGCATAGAAGAAATATCCTGAAATAGCGGCGCCTAGGCTGATCACAAAAAAAGAACATTTAATCAAAAATTTGTTCATGGTTTGCATTCATTTTAGTATTTCAGTGGTTAAGATAAGTTTAATCACGATACGATGTTAGTGTGTAAGAAAAGAATGACTGCCCGGTTTTAAGGAGAGTTGGCTGTGCGCTGTGCTTTTTACAAGACTTAGTACCAGTCTAACCATTAAGCTTGACAAGTTTTTTCATCATCTGGAGTTGTTTACATTATATTTGAGTTAAAAATTAACCTCTAATAATGAGTAACAAGGTCATCTTAATAGAAAAAACAATTCATTACTACAATCTCAGGTTTAAATTTGAAAAAGATTTTAAACCTACTGACGGCGACAAATTCAGGGCGCTTTTTGAAATTATTGTTATACTAGCAAAAACAAAAGCCAGAATTAGATATCAACGTTTTGGGGAAAAATCTATTTTTATCCAAGATGTAAAATTTCATCCCCAAATAAAACAAATATCAGGGAAACTTAGGTGTGTTAGAACCGATATTCTACCTGAGATAATGAATACGAAAACTGATGAATCCAGAGGTATTGAGGCATTAGCAGAGGAAGGGTTGCTTGAGACCACACACTTTATTATTGATTACTCAAAAAAAGATAAAAAACTGGCATTAGAATACAATCAATTTGGGGCAAAAATTAATGATTTTGTTTTGTATATTCAAAATATTGGATTGCATAAGAAAGCTGTTGATTCGCTTGGATATTCACCTTTAGTTAAAGATGAACTTTCTCAATATATAAGCAGAATAAATAGAACCAGTGAATTTATTGTCAAGATTCATAAGGACAATATTGAGAGAATAAAAGATGTTGATACAGGAATTTACACGGCAGCGAAAGCATCTTTAGACCAATTCGAGAGTGAATATGCACTCCTAGATTTAAAATTTGATTATCAGAAGAAAAAAGAAACAAAAAAAGTTAATCAATCTATATTCAATACAATTAGAAACCTAATTAAAAAACCAGAGAATTCAGAGCTATTCAATACTTTAAGCGTTAAAGCTGAGGACGAAAACAAGAATAATCGACTTGAAATATTTGATTTATTAGTGGATAAAGTGAAGAGTAATATAAAAGTCCAAAAACAACCAAGATATAGAACCATTATTTCTGCAGATATTCTAGAGAAAATGCAGGCTGAAATAATCCGTAAAAATATATAATGGAAAAAAAGTTTAGCTTCATTGATTTGTACCTCAGGCATCCTATTTCGGTTGATACCTTTTTAGTATGTTGTTTACTATTGATTAATTTTTTATGTCCGGTAATCTTCACATTAAAATACAGAGTAGATGAACAGTTAAGTGTTTTGTCAAGTCTGATTGGAACATGCGTTTCTTTAGCGGGTTTTATCTTGGCGGCGCTAACAATAATAGTTGCATTTAAGTCTAATATTGCCTATAAGCCACTTAGGGAAGCTGATAATCCGATGCAGCTCTTATTTTCAACTGATAACTATGCAAAAATTATCAAAGTATTTAAAGATGCAATTATTGAATTATCTGTTGTATTCATCGGATTATATATTGTATGGATAATGCTGGGCAATTTATCTCCATCGATAGTTCTATATTCCAATATTTATAGTGCCTTATTAATCTTTTCAACTGTTTTCAGAACCTTATTTGTTCTATTTTTAGTTTTAAGCTTAGATAAATCGAAGGAAAACATTGAGGAATAAATTAAGATCTAGAACTGTTTAAAAGTTCGTTATGTTCGTTTTTTGAAGACAGTTACTCCGGGAGAAGTTGAGTCGTAAGGCAGCTGCAAGATGAACAACTCTAAACGTGAATTTCCTAGTATTTACAGGCAAGAAATTTTACCTTTTTTTGCTGTTTTATAGAATAACAGACAATGTATCTATAAACAAGCATTTTTAAGCATTTGATATCTAGCAGAAAGGGTAGGCAATCAGTAATATAGGATAACACCGAACTAGGAATTTGATTGATTTTAGACAGGAAATATTACCAAGGAGGAAGTTGATAGGAGATGTGTCATCAAGACCTATAAAAATCGATTGATCTGATCGTATATAGTTGCTACGAATATGTTTATTTTTAACATGCGTAACAGCAGTTTGAAGTATGCAGAAACCCACTATAACCCGTTCGCTCGGGCAAATTCATTTTGAAGACCTTGAGCCCCATCGTTTCGAAGATTTAGTACGTCAATTAATTTATGATTATAAAGACTGGCAAAGCATTGAGGCTACCGGACGAGGTGGCGCAGATGATGGATATGATATTCGTGCCTATGAAAAACAAAGTTATTCCCCGCAAGATGGTGACGAAGAAATTGTGGAGTCCTTTTCTCCCATGAATGGTCGCTTATGGATGGTTCAATGCAAACGTGAGAAGGAAATGGGATCTTCAAAGGTTAAAAGCATTGTCAAAGGGGGGGTGGATCCAAATGAACCGCCTTACGGCTATATTCTAGCTGCAGCAGCTAACATCTCAAAGAAAACCTACGACTCATTCCGACACGAGTTGCAACTTGTCGGTGTCATGGAATTCTATCTATGGGGCAAGGCAGAACTAGAAGATTTGCTCCTATTACCTAAGAATGACCGGATCTTGTTTACGTTTTTTGGATTTTCACTAGTCACTAAACGCCAGTCAAAAACCAATGAACTGCGATCTAGAATAGCTGTAAAAAATAAACTTATTAGTCTGCTAGGCAGTAGTGCTGTTTTTTATCAAGATGTATTATTAAGGGATTTAAATGATGATTGTTACCCTTTTGCAGATCTCGACCCTGACTTCGCAGTTATGCCGAAATGGCAGCGAACCACCGCCTTTGAATATCATCCTCTTGGGATTTGGTGTCACGTACATGAATACTTTGGTTACATAGATCTAGAGAAAAAAGAATATGACTATGTGAGCTTACACGACTTCATTTCCAAAGATGACTATGATGATGAGCTAAGTATAAGACGCCACGAACAGCAAATGATGATCAGGAGTAATTGGGAGTTACTTCCCAGGCATCAACAGGTGAAAATCAAAATGGAAGGGCTTGTAAAATACAATGATATAGTGTTAGTTGATTCAAAAGGAGATTTCGAATATGAGATGCCTCACATCTTTTTAGAATACCAGGGGAAATTCGGTCCGTACGCGAGACTGCTTGATGTGGTTGACATAAATGGTGAGGAGATTCTGTTAAAAGACTTTAAACGTGTGAAATATTTTCCTGACAAGTTTGAGGAAATCAAACTGGGTAGGGTTCATGAAGATCTGCAGATTGAATTTAGCACTTTATTTGGAGTTGACGAGGATAAGCATAACTTATGGTCTGCATTATACAGTATCGATGACCGGTATACGCAACTGAAAAGCAAAGATATTATTTTGCTATCGGACGAAGAAGGTGAAAAAAAGTACCGGTGGATGGTAACATCAGTATATAACTGTAAAGTAAGTGATCACTTATTGCGCCATCAAGGGCTTAATCAGTTGAAAAGTCTAATAGAAACGCAGTTAAAAAATGCTGTATCGAATAATAAGAATATTAACGTATATGAACTTAAAAGGCTGCACGACTGGGAATAAACGATCACTTATTCTAAAGCTCATTCTTTAACGTTTGATAATAATAACTGAAAGGATAGCCATAGTAAATCTGTTCTTTTGTCTTAGCTTTTTCATCTTTATCACTTTCTTCAACAGATTCACTCTCCTGGATTTTATTAATCTTATTTCGTAATTTTAGTAAAAGCCGATTTCTGCTTGAATCTAGGCGCTTTAGCTGTATCCTTGAATACTTATTATCCGTCAGTAAGCGATAACCACTTGCCCAGCACATCTCATTTTTTATTTTTTGGCAATTCCAAAGGTTTACACGGCCCACTGACATACCAATCAAACGGTTTGCTACTGACTCGTAAATTGTTTTTTCACTACTTCTACAATGGGGATCCTTTAAAATGAGCTTAAGGTCTCCGACTACCTTAAACTGCTTTTTCATCTCTTTTAATAAGGAACTCTTCCTCACTCTCAGGAAGCCCTGATAGTTGATTTCATAACCAACAAAGCCAATCCAAGGTGAACCTATTCCGCGTTTTTCCCCCCATATATAACAGCTCTTAGATTTTTCTGACCAAAAATGTCGTGGATTTTCATAAGGGGTATTTACAGGCTGGTGAACTACTAGTTTTTTTGACTTTATTGCTGACAAGTATCTATCAAAAGCTAAAACACATTGTTCTTGATTCGGGTGTATGATCAACATATCGTCGCAAAATCTTACATATAGTAGGTTATTGTCATTCTGACTGGTAACATTTTTATCTACGCCATGTAAAACAACATTTGCAATCAATCCGGACAATGCACCACCTTGGGGGATTCCTATTTTAGCGGTAGCTATGTTTTTGTAGTATCCATTTGAAATAAGTTCGTCCTTTACCCAGCCGTATTCGCCTTTTTCTATTTTAAATTTTTGAAAATGCTTTTGTTCCTTATTCAAAGGTAGTACGCTACGGTTAAATGTGTAGACGTCGAGATAATCGTAGAGGATTCTTTTTGCATTATTTATATCTTCCGGAGGGTAATTCAATATTAATTTACGCTTAAAGAACTGCCTAAAAATTCTTTTTATTATGGTATGGTTCACTGTATCGAAGAACTTTTTCATATCGCATTCTGCAACAAACAGGCTCCCTTCATCATGTTTATTTCTGTACGCAAGTATTTCCTCGACAGGCTCATGATGGGTGGGACACATTTCCTTACCCTTAATCATACGTTTTGCGCGAAAGGCATATGACCGCTCAATAAACAATGGATCGAGTATAGTTGTTAAATACCTGTTGGTAATACTTAAGATAATTTTGTCTTTTAGACCAAAGGACGCGATCGGTCTACAAATATTTTTTTCGGTTAAGCTCGGCTTGTCTTCTTTTAACTTTGGGATGATATTGGGAGAACTAATTTTATAATCACCCGCGTGTAGTGCAGTCTGTATTTCCTTAATGAAATCTTTAAGCTTTATTAGGAAATCGGCAGCTGGGTCATTTCTTTCATAATATTTGATTGTCGCGTGCAGAGAAAGTAAAGTCTTTTCGCTAGTGCTTCGGGCGACCCCATCCTTTACACGTTTATGTTGCAGAACTGTCTTCCATTTTTTTCTAGATGGAAAGAGGCTGCATAGCAGTTTTTCGTTCTTAGCTGGACCGTTCTTATGATAGTTTTTATGCGGATTTGATGTGTGCAGATGGATTAAATGATCTTTATTCCTTTGATGAGCAAGCTTTACGCGCATTTTGCATAGGATTTCCAAAATTGCTCTATCCGACGAAAAGTCTTTAAAAACCGACATAAAGGAAAAGATTGAGGTTCCTGAATAAAAAATACTGAACTATCAGAGCGCCTCCTAACTTTGTCGTGCACAGAATGGCTGTTAATACTTGCGATTGAAATCCCAACTTCATAGGATCTCTTCCACCTTAGGTACCTCTCTCTTTTCCTTGAAACCCATTTGCTTTGCAAAATGGACTACAGTTGCAAAGCTAAACTTTCCCATTGAGTTTGCATAGCAGTAGTTCATCATATCCTTGCAACCGTCTTCATTAAACTTACTTCCATCCATTTTAGATAGAGAAAGGAAATATTTCGTACCAAGCTCATATGTAAAGGTATTTGCTATCGCATAACCAACCTGATACCAGTTGTTAAAGCTGTCAGTTATCGAAAGGTCTCGTTTATTAAGATATCTGATTATAGCTTGAATGCGAGTTCTATCTTTTTGTTTATTTTTACGATATGGATTAAATTTTTGATTTCCAGTCGGTTCTGCGGCATATGTATAGTTCGTTGAACGTACAATTTCTCTGATGACAACTGCATCAGCTTCTGTGTAAGTAACAGGAAATGATTCAAAATTATCCTTTCTTACCCAAAGCGACGGATCGTAAGAGAAGAAACATAGCCTAGTAACATCACTTCCGCTTTTATCAATTTCAACTCCATACTTTTCCAGCATGTAAGTATAAACCTTTCTGAAGCCATAGGTATGACGAAAATTAACATCCTCCGCTGGGAAGCCATTTCCGAAGTCAAAATGAATAAGCCCTTTTAAACCTACTTTTGATGGAGATTCCCAAAATGCCCATACATATGGATCTGTTGAAAACACCTCTTTAGTCGAAATCATCTGTTCACTATTAAGTTTATCGATGTCTAGTACAAGCAGCTGATTGTAGTGAGATATGGAATACCTATTTCTTTTAACGTTAAAATTAGCAGAAAACGTAATTGCAGGGAGTCTTCTTTTTTCCTGGTCATAGGTCGCTCGGTCCCCCTTATCCAAGTATTCCCGTAGTCGGTTGACTCGAGAGCTGTAAGTTCCATTTCGAATCATTTCAAGGCTTTTTCCTACTTGAATCTGGTTAGAAATACCACGCCACGAATTTGCCTGAAAGGATGTAGTTAAAGAAAGTAGGTGATCAGACGTCATATTTGGTGTTAGATATTCAAGTTTACGAAAATGATTTCTTCATTTATATTTTTATTGTTCATCCTTCATCCCTGCTAGCATGGCAAGCCACCTGGCCGTTTCCCGTTTGGCAAGAATTTCCATTATCCTCTGCGCCAGTTCAGGTGAGTCTTCAAGCATTATTTTCATTTTTCTTCCTATTAATCTCGCACATACTAGGCGAATGTAGTCGGCATTCGCTGTATCATACAGCTCCATTATATCATAATGCACCAAATAAATATCATCATCATAGAGATCAAAGTATGATTGAATTATATGCTCGATATCTGTAATATCTTTTGTTCTCTGCGGTCGATCATTATTCGCAATAAGCTTCAGCAATACAATTCCCTCCATAGTGCATACCTTGATGATTTGCCCGTTTGCTAATTCAAAGTCTTTAACAAAAGGATATATTTCAGTAAAGCCAGGCATATTCAAGACAAAGGTGGGGTCTGTTAAAGTTACGTTCCTATTTGGCTGTTCAATTTGCCCAAACGGCAGTAAGTCAACCTCTATACTTTTTTTGTAGATTAACTTGATCGTTTCTGTTTCGTGTGCATCAAAATGGTTAGTATCGATCAATGCGGCCTTGACTTCATTATACTGTCCTTCATCATTTATGGTGATAGCCAAGTCTACGTCTTTTGTTGCACGCGCTGAAGATAGCTCTTCGTTTTTCGAGAGATGTATGTCGCGTGCTATAGCTCCAACAAGATAGAAATCAATGTCAAACTTTAAGAATACAACTTGCAAGTTCGTGAGCATTTCAGCCACCGCTGGCGCAATGATGGGATTATTTGACATATTTCTCTTTTATGCGCATCGCGGTTTCTCGATTCCTGCTGTCAAAGCTGCTAATTAACTCAGCATATGCTAGTAAAGCAGGCACTGTATCTTCATTGGAAACAACTACTTCTTCATTCCAAAAAGGCCTAAGTAATTCAACCTCACCATTCTGATCGGGAACTATTCTAAGTTTTCTCATCAATTCAAAGCGATCCTCATTTGAGTATACCGTGTAAACCTCTGGAGTAAGATAGTTAGTAAGAATGGCCCCCGCAGTTTCAGCGCCCCAATATATTCCAAGATCAGAAGGTATGTGGCTGTGCCAGTTTTCTCTATCTTCTTTTTTATTAAAGCGAAATTTTCCAACCAGTTGTTTAGGCCGAAGAACAGCCCTGTACATATCCGCCCATTTGTCGATTAACATGGTTTTATTCTCTAATAATAACGTCTCCTTCCTATTTCTTGCTCCTGTGATTACATAACCTTCTTTTTTCATCTCATAAATAAAACTACCTACATTTCCCAGGGCCACACCTGCCGTGTAGGCGATATTTCTATATGATGAATTCAGGAGCTCCTGGTCCATTAAGACTGCAAAGAGAAACTTCATGCCGGTGGGAGCCCATAGCTTGGTCTCCTCAGTTGCTTTTAATGGTGGGCTTTTTTGATCATTAATGTATATGTATATACCAGGTGTCTCAATATAGCAGTTTCCAGAACTTTCGATATAACTTATTCCTTGTGATCTTAGCTCATCTTTCATAGGTGTAGGAATGTACCTTGAAATCATAATGATATTTCCTTCAGTAGATTCTCTTTTATTCAGGACATACGACAGTGCAGCAGTTCGGAGTTCGTTTTTAACCTCTACTTCTAAAACATAGCTTTGCTGGCCCTTAGAGATCTCAATAATGGCATCTATAGTTTCTCGTTTTTGACTAATGATATTTAGAATTTTAGCATTAATCCCTGTAACCTCTTTTAACTTGTTTAATGCAGGGATCAAAATCTGTTCTTCTCTCATGTTCAATATAAGTTATCGTTCACGTTACCTGAACATTCAAAACTAATGAACATTTATTATGAATCAAACTATTATCGAAATATTGTTCAAAATTACATGATGTTCATGAATCATGAACATCATGTAATTTTGAACAATTCAGTTTACTTCTAGATAATTTTATGTTTTAGCTGCTAACGCCCACTGATTAGCAATTTTTAAAAATCTATAGGCTGTTGCTCTACTAATGGAAAGGTCATCGGCAATCTCCTGTACTGTTTTATCTTGTTGATCATAGAGAACCTTAACCGCCTTAATTTTGCTAATAATTTCTTTACTATATCCAGGAGGTCGACCGCCTTTTCTGCCTCTTGCTCTTGCTGCAGCTAAGCCAGCTCTAGTTCGCTCACTAATAATTTCTCTCTCGAATTCGGCTAAAGACGCAAAGATGTTGAATGTAAATCTCCCTGTCGCCGTACTTGTATCAATGCTATCTTGAATACTTACGAATGTTACACCTAGATCCTTCATCTTTGAAATCAAGTCAATCAGATCTCTTAATGACCTGCCCAGTCTGTCAAGTTTCCAAACTACGATGCTATCACCCTTTCTTAGTATGCTGAATAACTTAATAAGTTGAGGTCTATCCTTCGAAGCTCCGGATATTTTTTCCTCAAATATCTGTTCACATCCGAATTGCTCCAGTGTATCCAACTGTAAGTCTAAGTTCTGGTCTGATGTACTGACCCTGGCGTATCCAATTTTCATAAAAAACGTTATAAGCAAAGATAATAATGCATAGATTATTGAGACGGATTAGTGAGACAATAATCTATTTACATCTTTAAAGATAACCTAATTTAAAGAGTTGTCTCAAAAATGGATCGTTTTGTGAGCCTACATATAGCGGTTAAAACTAATTCGTGACTATGGCCAAACGAATTCATTAATTATTTTAATTGGTGGGGTAAGGTTGGGAGATGATCTTTACTCTAATCGGAGCCTTCTTGTAATTAGTCGCGATTATCGTTCAGCTTGCCGTAGGATTATTTATCGGTGCTACATGTTTAGTTGTAATTTGGAATTGGTTTATTAAGAATATAGAAGCTTAGTTAGTGCATGTGTAAAATAGACGTAAGATTTTTCATTAGAAAGAACACAAAAAGAGCCTATTTTTTTGAAAACACGCATTTCTTTGGGTCATATAACTATTGGTCGGAATTATATAAAAAAAAGTAAAATCTATTTTTTAGTTTTGTGCCAAATGAAAAAGACACTGCTAATTTTTCTTGCCGTTTTTTACTTTGGTATATCCCAAGGGGCAACAGTGTATCTTCATTATTGCATGGGGGAGTTAGTCCAAATGGGCATGATAGAATCTCAATCGCCTTCCTGTGATTTTTGTGGCATGACCTCAAAACAGGCAAAAGAAAAAACCTGTTGCGAAAAAGAAACAAAGCTACTAAAGGTTGATGAATCCCAGAAGACGGTCCCAAGCCATTTTCAGTTTGAACAAGCGCCAGCTATTGTTTTAAAAACCATCACTTGGCAAACAAAGAATGTTATTATTCCAATAGAATTGGGTAAAGCATCTTTAAGTAATGCTCCTCCACAAAAGCAAGATATTCCAGTCTTTATCCGAAACTGTACTTACAGAATTTGATTCCTCTTCTCTACCGTCCTACACTTTCGTGTACTGGCTATAGCATCGCTACAGCCTAAATTTTCTATGAATTATTCATTATAAAATTAATAATTCAATCATTCAATTTACTACTGATTTTTACTTGGTTCCGCATTTTCAGAACCGCTTTTGCACTATTAATCTCTTGTAGATGTAAAAGATGATACCTGTAAAAATTTATAGTACATGGTGATTGATCAAACCAAGAACATTCCCGATACTATGATAGTCATCGGTTGAACAAAAACACATGGTACATAAACTAATAGAATGGTCCCTTAAAAACAGGTGGATCGTCCTCATGCTGGCTACGGGCCTGTTTGTATGGGGGATCTTTGCTGTTAAAAAGAATCCCATTGATGCTATACCTGACCTCTCGGAAAATCAAGTTATCGTTTTTACGGAATGGATGGGCAGGTCTCCTCAATTAATTGAAGATCAGATTACCTATCCACTGGTCACTAATCTACAGGGTATTCCTAAAATTAAATACGTGAGAGGCTCATCCATGTTTGGAATGAGCTTTATCTACGTGATCTTTGAAGATGATGTGGATGTTTACTGGGCACGAGAACGAGTACTGGAACGCTTGAGTACGGTTACCGGCACGCTGCCAACCGGTGTTGCACCACAGCTTGGACCTGATGGGACAGGTGTAGGCCACGTGTTATGGTACACTCTGGATGCGCCTAATATCGATTTGGGTGAGCAGCGTGCCATCCAGGACTGGTACGTGAAATTTGCCCTTCAAAACGTCCCTGGCGTGAGTGAAATTGCCTCCTTTGGGGGATTTCAGAAGCAATACCAGATTGCGATAGACCCCAATAAATTACTTTACTATAAACTATCGGTTCCAGAAGTTATTGCAGCGGTGCGCGCCAACAATAATGAATCGGGAGGCCGTAAATTTGAAATGAGTGATATTGGTTATATCATTAAAACATCTGGTTACCTGAAATCCCTGGAGGAAATTGAAAAAATTCCTATTAAAAATCAAAAAGGAACACCCATCAAGGTGTCTGATGTGGCCGCAGTACAGATGACCGGAGAAACCAGGCTTGGTATTTTTGATCAGGATGGAGAAGGAGAACGGGTTGGTGGAATTGTGGTGATGCGCTATGGCGAAAATGCCGACGAAGTAATTGATGGGGTTAAAGCCAAAATGAAGGAAGTTTCTAAGGGCTTGCCCGCAGGAGTTAAGTTTGACATTGTGTACGACAGGGGAGAACTCATCAAGGAATCAGTAGATTCTATTACAACTACGATTATTGAGGAAATGATTGTCGTATCCCTTGTTGTAATTGTCTTTTTATTTCACTGGCGCAGTGCTGTAAGTATTATCATTCAGATTCCTATTACTATTGCAGCGAGCTTTATTTTATTAAATGCATTCGATATCTCCTCAAACATCATGTCCCTTACCGGAATAGCCCTGGCCATAGGGGTAATTGTAGATAATGGAATTGTGATGAGTGAGAACGCTTACAAGCATTTGTCTGAAAAATATGAATTGTGGCAAAATGAACAACAAAAAAATTAATGAAATATGAGAACCTGGTTTAAAAATTTATTTAAAAAAAGTCCAGACTGGATTTCTGAGGAAGAAAGGCTCAAAGTTATTGAAAAGTCCAGCAAACAGGTTTCAAGGGGCGTGTTTTTTGCAACAGTTATTATTATTACTTCTTTTTTGCCTGTATTTATGCTGACCGGACAAGAAGGGAAAATGTTTCATCCACTTGCATACACTAAAACCTTTATAATGATTGTGGATGCTTTACTGGTGCTTACCCTGGCGCCGGTGCTCATTTCCTTTTTTATGAAGGGAAAGTTTCGACCCGATCATGCAAACCCGGTGAACAGGTTTCTGGAAAAGTTTTATGAGCCTGTAATCAGAACGGTATTAAATTGGCGTAAAACCACTATAGCGATCAATATCATTGCCCTGCTGATCACTATTCCTTTGTTGAAAAATCTGGGCACTGAGTTTATGCCGGCGCTGGATGAACAAAGCATTCTTTTTATGCCGGTAACGTTGCCCGACGTTTCCAATAATGAAGCAAAACGCATTTTACAGATACAGGACAAGATCATTAAATCGGTGCCTGAGGTTGATAAAGTTTTAGGTAAAGCAGGCCGCGCCAGTACAGCGACAGATAACTCGCCAATTAGCATGATTGAAACCATTATTATGCTCAAACCTAAGTCTGAGTGGCGCGAGGGTATGACTAAAAAAGGTATTATTGATGAACTAGACAAAAAGCTCCAGATTCCGGGTGTGGTAAACGGTTGGACACAACCTATCATTAACCGTATTAATATGTTGGCTACAGGGATCCGTACGGATGTAGGCGTTAAAATATACGGACAAAACCTCGATAGCATCGCGTCGATTTCCGAAAGGGTAAAAAAGGCCCTGGAAGGCACTAGCGGTGTGACCGACCTTTATGTAGACCCTATTACAGGGGGTAAATACCTGTCTGTAGATGTGAAGCGGGAGGAACTAGCCCGTTATGGTTTAACCGTAGATGATATTAATCAAACTGTAGAATCGGCTCTAGGCGGTGCTGCCATTGGTAATACCATTGAAGGCAGACAACGTTTTTCAATTAGTGTGCGCTTAGGACAGGAGTTCCGAAACAGTGTAGAAAGTATCAAACGCATTCCCTTGCAATCAGCAAGCATGGGCGAAATTCCCTTATCAGCTGTGGCTGATATAGGCTTTGAAGATGGGCCGCCAATGATCAATTCTGAAAATGCATTATTGAGAGGTGCGGTGATGTTCAACGTGCGTGATAGGGATTTGGGAAGCACCGTAAATGAAGCTATCGAAAAATTAAATAAAACCAACGGCATTCTGCCGGAAGGCTATTTCCTGGAATGGAGTGGTCAATATGAAAACATGATCCGCGGACAGCAAACCTTGATGTGGATTGCTCCAATCGTGCTGGTGATCATTTTCTTCTCGCTTTACTTTGCATTTCATTCAATTAGAGAAGCATTTTTAAGCCTGATCACCGTGCCTTTTGCCCTCATAGGCGGCGCTTATATCATCTACTTCTGGGGTGTCAGTTTATCTGTAGGGGTTGCCGTAGGTTTTATTGCTTTGTTTGGCATTGCAGTAGAAACAGGGATTGTGATGGTTATTTACTTAAATGATGCCATGAATCAGTTGATTAAACTTAAAGGCAATTCAAGTGAAACGATTAGTAAAGAAGATCTTCGGGAGTATGTGGTCAAAGGTGCAGCCAAGCGTCTGCGTCCAAAACTAATGACAGTTTGTGTATCGCTATTTGGTTTGATACCGGTGTTGTGGGCTACTGGCGTGGGTACAGATGTGATGCAGCCTATTGTGCTGCCTATGATTGGAGGAGTACTCACCTCCTCGACACATATTCTGCTGGTAACCCCATTGATCTTTTTAATGAGCAAGGAATATGAATTGAGAAAATATGGAAAATTGGAGGTAAGTGATGCACAGCATTAAAAAAACAGTGTTGCTGTTAGCGGTTTTACCGCTACAGCTATTAGCACAACAACATACCATGTCATTGGATACGGTTTTAAAACGAATAGAGAATAATAACCTGTTGTTGCAGACTTATGCTTTAAAAGCAGAAAGCTTTAAACACAAGGCAAAGGCAGGTACAGCATGGATGGCACCTATGGTAGGTGTTGGAACTTTTATGACACCTTATCCCGGAAGTCAAATAATGGATGACAGGGACAAAGGTTCCATCATGTTCCAGTTGGAACAGGATATTCCAAACCCAGGCAAACTTAATGCACAAAGGCGGTATGAAGAATCCAAAGGAGATGTAGAGCTGGCAGGGCGTGCCATTGCTTTGAATGAGTTCAAAGCCCAGGCGAAAGCCCTATACTATACATGGATCGTAGCTAGCGAGCGCATTCAGGTGCTCCAAGAGAATGATAAAATCATGCAGATGATGAAAAAGATCGAGCAGATTCGCTATCCCTATAACCAGTCCCAGTTATCCGGGGTTTTTAGAGCAAATGCTAAAATTGAAGAAAACCAGAATATGATCCGGATGCAGCAAGGAGATATTGCAAAGGCTAAGGCATGGCTAAACAGCTTGATGAATTTACCAGGAAACCAGGATTTGGAGATTGATTCAACTTTTGTTCCGCAGTATTTAGCAGAAGCTAAGATTGACACCATGCTGCTTGCTGGCCAGCGAAAGGACATCCTTCAAATGGAACAAAACATACGTTCAATGAAACTAGGACTAAATGCCATGAAGGCTCAGGCAAAACCCGATTTTAAAATCAGGTTTGACCACATGAGCCCATTAAGCAATATGATGCCTCAAGCATATAGCGTAATGGGGATGATCAGCATTCCAATCGCACCATGGTCGTCAAAAATGTATAAATCCGAGGCTAAGGCTATGGATTATGAAATACAGGCTATGGAAAAACAGCGTGGGGGAATGTTGCAGGAAAGCCAGGGCATGTTAACCGGGATGCATTATGAAATACTGTCCATGCAGAATAGGATAACTGCCATGGAGCAAACAATCATCCCTGCTTTAAAAAAGACGATGGATGCAGACTTTGTCAATTATCAGGAGAATAAGTTACAGCTTCCGGCAGTCATTAGTTCCTGGGAAGCGCTGACCATGATGCAGATCAATGTACTGGATGAAAAAATGAAATTATATAATATGATCGTTGATTATGAAAAAGAATTATATCGTTAGGCTATCATTATTCTTAACGATCGGGGTGGCTGTGGCTGCCTGTCAAAATAAGAAAAGTGAACCCTCTTCAAGCGCGCAAAAGCATGCGGAAAGAGACACCAGCCTGAACTATTTATTGAAACCAGCTAATGAGCAGGTCATTGCAAATATTCCTTTAATACGGGCCAGGGAAGGTTCAAGTATTTTCATTCGTGAGGTACAAGGCCGCATAGCCTATGATACCCGTAACCAGGTTAACCTGGCCAGCCGCGTTTCCGGGCGCATTGAAAAACTGTATGTTAAGTACAATTATCAGCCGGTAAATAAGGGACAGCTGATCATGGAAATTTACTCACCAGACCTTGCAGCAGCCCAGCGGGAACTTCTATTGATTCATGGCTCTGGAAATCAAGATGGCATGCTGGAACCTGCAAAGCAAAGACTAATGCTCCTTGGCATGGACCCCGCACAAATCAGCAAAGTGCTGCGTACAGGGCAGATTTTTTATAGAATTCCGGTCTACAGTAATGCTACCGGTTTCATTTTGGAGAAACAGGCTGCAACCACTGCTGCTCAACCCCCCGCTCCGATGCCTTCGGCTGCTGTCGGTGCAGGAATGGGTGATATGGCTTCAGGGGACGCAGGAAGTGTGCCGGCCAGCCAAACTGCGGCAAGCCCAGTAAGTTCGGCGGTTTTGCTTCGCGAAGGACAATACCTGAGTGCCGGACAGAATATGTTCACCATCTATCGAGCTGGTGACCTGGTGGCAGAATTTTCTTTAACCCCTGATGTTGCTTCACAGGTGGATAAACAAGCAAAGGTGCTCATTCAAAGAACCGCAAATAAACAGCAAACGCTGACTGGTAAAATCGGATTAATTCAACCGGTTTTTAATGCCGGTGAAAATTTTGTCCTGGCAAGGGTTTACCTCCAGAAAAGCGGACTGAAACCGGGGGAACTGGTCACTGGCCAGATTCCTTTCTTAGCTAAGAAGGGAGTTTGGTTACCAAAAGAGGCAGTGGTGTCTATCGGTAACCAGTATGTAGTTTTTAAAAAAGAAGGGAAGGTTTTTATTCCTAAAACTGTAAAAACAGGCGTTAGTCAAAATAATCAAATACAAGTTTTTGAGGAGCTTAGCGGATGGGATCTTGCTAAAAATGCCTATTACCTAATTGACAGTGAAAGTTTCATTAAAACACCAAAAAAGGGAGAGTAACACCATGGAAAGAAAAGAATTTATAAAAAGCTTGACTATAGCCCTGCTCACACCTACCTTATTTCTTGCGGCCTGTAGCGATGATAAGAAAAAAGGTGATCAAAATTCAAATGTCAACTCACAAACTTTTACCTGTCCGATGCATCCCCAGGTGGTGCAGGATAAGATGGGGACATGTCCAGTTTGTGGGATGGATCTGGTTCCTTTTGAAAAAAACTCTGCTGATGCCGCCCTGCACTTGGATGAAAGCCAAAGGGCACTGGCCAATGTCACAACCATGGCAGTTGGGTTAAATGGATTTAATACCTATAAACAATTGAACGGAAGACTGGTTGTTAACCCGGATAAAACGGAATACATCTCAAGCAGGGTAGCTGGAAGGCTGGACCGTTTATATGTGCGGCAGACGGGAGAGAAGATTAGCAAAGGACAGCCCTTATATCAAATCTACTCAGAGCAACTGGCTTCCTTACAACAGGAATACCTGCTTGCCCTGACGCAGGCAGCACAGTTCCCTGGTGATAAGACTTTTTCGCAAATTTTAAAGTCGTCCAGGCAGAAATTAAGCTTGTACGGACAATCTGAAGGTCAGATCAAGGCGCTGCAAAATAGTAAAAAAACCAACCCGAACATTACCTATATGGCACCCCAAAACGGTACGGTTGCCGAATTGTCGGTTACCGAGGGCCAGTATGTGGCCGAGGGAAGCCCGATCATGCGCCTGGAAGGCTATCAATCTTTATGGGTGGAGGCAGATATCTATCCATCTGAGCTTGGAAGCATCAAAGAAGGCCAGCAGGTGAAAGTTGTGATCCCAGGTTGGGAAGATCAGCCTCAACTGGTGACCATTAAGTTTATGAACCCTGCTTTACAGGCAGATGGCCAACTGATACAACTAAGGGGAGCCATGCCTAATCCGAACAATCAATGGCAACCAGGTTTACAGGCTAATGTATTTGTGCCCACCCAAAGTAAAGGAGATGTCCTTAACCTTCCGGTAGATGCAGTGATCCGTAGCGGAAAAGGTGCCCATGTATGGATTGAAAAAGAACAGGGCAAGTTTGAGCCTCAAATCGTAAAAACCGGAATGGAAAGTTTCGACACGGTAGAAATCAAAGAAGGTTTGAAAGCGGGTGATCAGGTGGTGGTCACCGGTGCATATTTGCTTTATAGCGAGTATATCCTTAAAAAAGGGAAAGATCCCATGGCAAGTGCAAAAATGTAAAACAACAATTAAATAAAAACACAATTAAAATCATGAAAACAACATTAAAAACAGTTTTAGCATTAGGTTTTGTAGTCTTATTAGCTGCCTGTAGCAACAACCAACAACCAGAAGATAGTCATGAGGGTCATGATCATGGCTCGGCAGCGGCGATGGAAGCTCCTGCACCTACGGCCACTACACCTTCTACAGCCTCAATAACGCTGAAGGACGATAAACTGAATGCAGTATATCAGCAATACCAAGACTTGACCGCTGAATTAACTGATGGGGATGCAGCAGCAGCAAAAGTTGCAGCCCTTGCTCTTGAAGCCGGGGCCAAAGAAATTGGGAGAGGTTCTGCTTTAGCTACAACAGCTGCACAAATTACTGGTGCCAAGGATATTGAAACCCAACGAACAATTTATGCATCCTTAAGTGATCAGTTTATTGCTTTGCTAAAAGAAAGTGGCCTTGAAAGTGGCGAATTGTATATAGCACATTGTCCTATGGCTTTAAATGATAAAGGAGCACAATGGGTAAGTAACTCAAAAGAGATCCGCAACCCTTATTATGGGGAAAGTATGCTGACTTGCGGTTCTGTAAAAGAAACATTGAAATAGACTACTAAAACTTGAAATATAACCAGATATAAGCTGAAAAAACACGCTTATATCTGGTTCCCTTGATTAAATTTTGCACAACTTTATCTTGATTGTTATATAGCAAGATGCTAAATCATATAACATTTTCGCAAGATTCTGTAAAAAAACTCCTTTACACCTGGCTTACTTTTGTATAAAAGAATTACAAAGAAAATGGCCCCATTAGAAAATATAGAAACGCTATCCCTGCCTGTTTTGGGTATGACCTGTGCGGCTTGTGCAGGAAGTGTTGAAAGTATCATCGGTTCCCAGCCGGGAGTTAATAAAGCAGAGGTAAACTATGCCACCCAATCTGTTAAAATTTTATTTCGTCCAGATCAGGTACAGCCAACAACTTTTCAAAAAGCAGTGCAGTCAATTGGATATGACCTGATATTAGATACGGAAAGCGGTAAGGAAAAGCAGTCACCGTAGATCAACAGTTCGCCATGATGATGAGCAAACATCATGCGGATGGCTTAAAGATGGGCAACACCATCCTACAATTTGCCAAAGATCCAATGTTCAAATCAATGGCAACAAAAATGGTTGCTGATCAAACAAAGGAAATTCAGGAGTTTGAAAACTGGCTGGCGCAACACAAATAATTTTTACATAAAACTGATAACAAATAATAGAACCTTATTTAATACCTACAACTATGAAAAACACACTAAAAATACTATCTCTTCTCGGGCTATTAATTTTTGCCCAGGCTTGCAGTAAAGATGATGATAAGATCACCATCCAGGAACATGACAAAAACCAAATGATGACCATTATGCACCAGATGATGGATAAAATGAACGCCATGCAAATGACTAAAGACCCAGATAATGATTTTGCCATGATGATGATGATGCACCATCAGGGTGCAATTGATATGGCCAATGCAGAACTAAAGGACGGAAAAGATGTGACCTTAAAGGAAATCGCTCAAATGATGATCACTGCACAAACCCAGGAGATCGCACAGCTTGACGCCTTTTTACAGGGCCACCCACCGCATTTAAATGTACCTGAATTTGATGCAAAAATGATGATGGGAATGGAAAAGATGGGGAGAAATGCAGACTTGCAAATTATAAATGGAAACACAGATCATGATTTCGCTATGTTAATGATAGGCCATCACCAAAGTGCTATTGAAATGGCTCAAATGGAGTTGGATTATGGCACACATGAAGAAATGAAGACGATGGCCTCCAAGATCATTGAAGACCAGCAAAAAGAAATTAAAGACTTACAGGAGTGGTTATTAGCAAACAACAATAAATAAACATTTAACAATTTAAAACAGTTAACTATGTCGCATCAAAGATTTCAGGACTGTATCCAGGCTTGTGTAGCCTGTGCAGTAGCATGTAGCCATTGCGCTACAGAATGTTTAAAAGAAGAAGATGTAAAAACGCTTTCCCGCTGTATCCAGTTAGATCTGGAATGCGCGGCTATCTGCCGTTCCGCGGCAGAAGTTATGAGTTTAGGCAGTGAATATAGTGACGCTTTTTGCCGAACATGTGCTGAGGTGTGTAATGCCTGCGCCCAGGAATGTGAAAAACATGCAGAAATGGGTATGGAGCATTGCAGGGAATGTGCAGAGGCTTGCCGTGCATGTGCACAGGCTTGTGAGCAAATGAGTACAGCTGCCTAAATTAATCTGAAATTTTCACCTGCTTCATTTAAGCAGGTGAAAATTTTGTATGATAAACACCAAATTCTATAAAATTGAAATAAAGATTTCAACTACTTTTGCTCGTAGAACGCGATTACAGATTAATAGTGTACTTTTATATAACTAGATGAAAAACCGTACATCCATACAGTTCAAAGCGGCCTTTTTAACCTTTATATTTCTTTTGAATATAATGGTAGGCTTCGCCTGTGCGATGGGTGCGGAAAGAGCTATAAACCCCGAGCATGCTCATTCGCATGACCAGGGAAATCATGCGCATGATAAGGCGGCCGATGGTCATCATCATTCTTCATCTAAAGAATCCAAGGACAATTGCTGTCAGGATGAAGTCGCTAAACTTACAAAGTCTGATAAGACAGATTTGCGCTTTTTTGATTACAGTTTGTTGTCTTTATCGTGTTTCGTTTTACCTGTTACAGCTTATCCAATAAGTGGACTGCGTACATTTCCTATAAGTACTTCTAACGGGTACTTTGTCCGGCATTGTCGTTCTCCTATACAAGATATCCGTATTGCCATACAAAGCTTTCAAATTTGATTTAATGTTACTTGCGTTTTGCATAGCAATTACTTTGTTATGCCTAAAATATTAGTGTATACATTAAAATCAATAACATGAAAAAGATATTTCTAATCCTTGCATTCCTGACGACTGCTTTTGCGTCAGAGGGCTTTGCGCAGGAAAATACCAGCCAAGCTCAATCGCAGCTTTCACAATTTCTGACTTCTTACTATAACATCAAAGATGCGTTAATTGCAGGTGACGCCAGCAAGGCATCAGCAAATGCGACGCAATTTATTAAAGTCGCCAACGGCATTGACTATAAAGTTATAGCTGAAGGTAACATTCATGCCTTACTTAAAGATGCCGGAACTATTTCAGATACTCAGGACATCAAAAAGCAGCGCGAACAATTTGCTAATCTTTCTACTAACATGATTGCACTTGCAAAAGGAACTAAGTTGGGCGCACAACCAATTTACGAAACCTATTGCCCTATGAAAAAAGCTTCATGGCTTAGTGACAGTAAAGCAATCAAAAACCCCTACTATGGCAGTACTATGCTAAGTTGCGGCAAAGTGGTGGGAACTATTAATCAATAATTTATTCTTAACAGCTAATTCATGGACAATAAGTCTTTGCTGTTAGCTATCTATTCTAAAATCAAATAAAAATGAAAATATTATTTATGGCCGCAATTGCAGTTATAGGCCTTTCAGCCTGCAACACAAACGGTAATCAATCTAAAGAAAACACAGCTGAAGCTGGCGATACTGCGCTAACACAATCTGGCAACTCGGCAATTAAAAGCGAAAGCTCCATTAGCGAAGTGGTTACTGCTTACCTGCAACTTAAAAACGCATTGGTAAATGACAATAGTAAAGAAGCGGCCACAGCTGGTGGAGATTTGCAACAAGCTATTGAGAAAACAGATACTACTTCTTTTTCTGCTGAGCAACAAAAGGTGTTTAGCGAAGTTAGGGAGGATGCTAAGGAGCATGCTGAGCATATTGCATCTAACGGAAGCAATATCGTACATCAAAGAGAACATTTTGAAACGCTGAGTCAAGACTTATATGATCTGGTAAAGGTGTTTCCAAGCAGTCAAACCTTGTATCAAACACATTGCCCGATGTATAATAATAACAAAGGGGCAAACTGGTTAAGCGAAACCAAAGAGATCAAGAACCCATATCTGGGCACAAAAATGCTTACTTGTGGCGAAGTAAAAGAAGAAATTTAATAGAAATATGAGCCGTACAAAAAAGATATTGTTAGTTATACTGATCTTATTCATCGGCATTCAGCTCATACATCCTGTCCGCAATATTAGCGGGCAGGTATCGCTGAACGATATCTCTAAAACAATTTCGATCCCTGAAAATGTAAGGCCTTTATTAAGAACCGCCTGTTATGATTGCCATAGTGATAATACAGATTACCCTTGGTACGCCACCATTCAGCCGGTGGGTTGGTTCCTAGCTAGTCATATTAAAGACGGAAAGAAGGAGCTTAACTTTAGTGAATTTGGATCGTATTCCACCAGACGGCAAAAAAGCAAATTAAAGTCTATCGCAAGCCAAATCAATGATGGAGAAATGCCATTATCGTCTTATACATTCATCCACCGGAATGCAAAGCTTAGCAAAGAACAAAAAGCTGCGATCATGGACTGGGCGGTAAAAGCAGAAGAAGGTCTTGAATAAGATAAAACCATCTCTAATGAAAAAAGTAAAGAAAGTAATTCTAATCATTCTTAAAGCGATTTTTATTCGCAAGAAAAAATGTTGTCAATAGTCTGTACTAGTAGTATTGAAGCTTTGTAGGCTAACAGTTTCCTATAATCTCACTGACTTAAAATGTTTCTCCTAATGAAAAAATTAACAGTAATAGCCATAGTTTTCCTTTGGTTTACAGCTTCTGCACAGCAAATGCCTGGGATGAAGATGCCATCCGGACAGAAGGAAAATAAAAAACAGACACAACAAGAAATATATACTTGTGTGATGCATCCGGAAGTAAAAATGGATAAACCCGGCAAGTGCCCCAAATGCGGTATGACGCTGGTAAAAAAAACCATAAAGAATGCAACGCCTAAGTCGGTTCCAAAAAAACAAGCAGTCCCTAAAAAGGTGAAGGATGTAATGCCCCACAAAGCAGAGATGAAAAACGAGCCAGAAACAGACAGGCCTATGGAGCACGGAATGAATATGGATAGCCTGAAAACAGATCCAGGCAGCCAAATTGGGGACAGAGTGATCGTTGGGGGCGGCAAAACTGTTCGTTATGATTTATATGTTGCCGACACCATTGTAAACTTTACCGGAAAACAAAGACGTGGTATTGCACTTAACGGCTCTATACCTGCCCCGACATTAACATTTACTGAAGGTGACACTGCTGAAGTTTATCTACACAATACACTAAAAACTGCAACATCTTTACATTGGCATGGGGTCATCTTACCAAATGAGCAGGATGGGGTACCTATGCTTACCACTTCAATGATCCCGGGCGGAACTACACATGTATATAAATTCCCTATTGTCCAAAATGGCACCTATTGGTACCATTCACATTCTGGCTTTCAACAACAAGTGGGCACATACGGGGCACTGGTTTTTAAAAGTCGTGAAAACAATGCCATGACGGGTAAGAAAATTGCTGAAATTCCCTTGGTGTTGAGCGACTGGACAGATGAAAATCCAGAGCAGGTGCAGCGCCGTTTGCGGGCAGCCAATGACTGGTATGCTATTAAAAAAGGCAGTGTGCAGGGTTATGCTGAAGCTATTAAAAAGGGATATTTTACCACTAAACTGGCCAACGAATGGAAGCGCATGAATGCCATGGATGTGAGTGATGTGTATTATGAAAAGTTCCTGTCCAACGGCAAGCCTGAAATCGAGGCACCACAGTTTAAAGCCGGGGATAAAGTTAGGTTACGTGTAGTAAACGGGGGATCTTCTTCTTATTTCTGGTTGCAATATGCCGGTGGCAAAATAACTGTTGTTGCGAATGATGGTAATGATGTAGTGCCCGTTGAAGTGGACCGATTAATTATAGGCGTGGCAGAAACCTATGATGTGATCGTTACCATCCCAAAAAATATGAGCTATGAATTTCGGTCTACACCAGAAGACCGGAGCGGGTATACCTCATTATGGTTAGGCAGCGGCATGAAAATGCCAGCTCCGACATTGCCTCCGCTGAAATATTTCGAAGGCATGAAAATGATGAACGGGATGATGAAAATGAATGGAGATATGAAGCCAATGGAAGGCATGCAAATGAGTCTGCAATCCATGGACATGAATACGGTCATGTATCCTGAAATAACCGGCAGCGAACGCACACAAAGGCCGAGCGATGTAAAGGAAATGCCGGGAATGAAGATGGATAATATGAAGGATATGGATATGACCAGCCAGAGCAATGATATTGCAACGCTTAATTATGCCATGCTTCGATCACCTGTCAAAACAACGCTACCGGATATACCTACAAGAACATTGAATTTTACCCTTGAAGGAAATATGAACCGCTATGTATGGTCCATCAATAATAAAACAGTTGGGGAATGGGATAAGGTGCTTATTAAACAGGGAGAGAAAGTTCGTATTATTCTGACCAATAATTCCATGATGCGCCACCCGATGCACTTGCATGGACATGACTTTAGGGTATTGGGCGCGCAGGGCGAATATGCACCTTTCAAAAATACCCTCGACATTATGCCAATGGAAACCGACACATTGGAGCTAGCTGCTAATAAAAGTGGTGACTGGTTTTTTCATTGCCATATTTTATACCACATGATGGCAGGCATGGGAAATGTGCTCAGTTATCAAAATTCGCCACCTAATCCTCAAATACCGGATAAGGAGAAAGCCTTCAAGCAATTTAAACGTCATGAAACAATGATCCATCCGGTAGCATCTATTGGACTTGAAAGTAATGGTAGTGATGCCACTTTTTTACTGGCAGGTAACCGTTTTGAAGTACAAGGGTTGTGGCACCTTGGTCTAAAACCAGAAGATGGCCGCGAAGCGGAATTAAATTTTGGGCGCTATATTGGAAAAATGCAATGGTTGTTCCCTTATGTAGGCTTTGATTATCATTATAAAAAAGGCGTATATGAAATAGAAAAGAATTCCTTTGGACAGATCAGCAATAAAAACAACCGTAAAACATTTGTAGCTGGTGTGCAGTACACTTTACCAATGTTAGTTGTGGCAGATGGAAGAGTAGATGGTGATGGGAAATTTCGTTTTCAGTTGAGCAGGGAAGATATCCCGCTTAGTAATCGTATACGGTTAAATATGATGTGGAATACTGATAAAGAATATGCAGCGGGATTGAAATATGTATTAACAAATTCATTTGCATTATCTACCCATTATGATAGTGATATGGGCTATGGGGCAGGTATAAGCTTAAACTACTAGTCGTCTACCTTTAACTTCTTAAACTAGATTATTATGCAACACACCTATAACATAATTGGAATGTCCTGCGATGGTTGCCGATCGAAGGTTGAAAATGCTTTAAACCAAGTAACTGGAGTGTCCGCTTCGGTTACATTAGAGCCAGCACAGGCTGTTATTACGATGCAGGAACATGTGTCAACCGAAAAACTGCAGGAAGCTTTATCAGCAGCCGGTAGTTATTCGATAGAGATGTCTGGTCATCAGCACCCTGAGATGCATGATCATACCACCCATAATCATGATGATAATAAACCACCGCTTCACCAGCATCACGAAACTCTGAGCCGAGCTGTAAATAGCGGAAATGATGGGGAAATATATGAGTGCCCGATGCACTGCGAAGGTGATAAGACGTATGGCAAGCCAGGGAATTGTCCGGTTTGCGGAATGGATTTAGTGAAACGGCCGTCATTAAATAAAGCAGTTAAATATTCCTGTCCAATGCATCCGGAAATTATCCGTGATCAGCCAGGTGCCTGTCCAATCTGTGGAATGGATCTGATACCAATGGGCGGCATAGGCGCAGAAGAAGAGGATCAGTCTTATGACAGGTTACTAGGCAAATTCAAAATCGCTGCCCTCTTTACGATTCCTATTTTCATTATATCCATGTCTGAAATGATCCCAGGGAATCCGCTTTTTAAGTTGATGGATCTTAGATATTGGAATTGGGTGCAGTTTGCGCTTTCCCTTCCGGTCGTGTTTTATGCCACCTGGATGTTTTTTGAACGTGCATGGCGCTCAGTTATCACCTGGAAGCTGAATATGTTTACCTTAATTGGCCTTGGCGCAGGAGTTGCCTGGCTTTTTAGCATAGTTGCCTTGTTATTTCCCGGTATTTTTCCGAACCAGTTTAAAACTCATTCAGGTACTGTCTATGTATACTTTGAGGCAGCTACGGTTATTCTAACGCTTGTTCTACTTGGGCAGCTCCTGGAGGCACATGCACATGGTAGAACTAATAGTGCCATTAAAGAACTCTTAAAACTCGCACCTAACCAGGCTACAAAGATTGTGGGGGAAAAGGAAACGACTGTAGCCATTGATGACATTCAAAAAGGGGATCTGCTTCGGGTAAAGCCTGGTGAAAAAGTACCTGTTGATGGAAGAATAAAAGTCGGAGACGTAACAATTGATGAATCGATGATATCCGGAGAACCCATTCCCGTGGATAAAAAACCTGGAGATAAGGTAAGTTCAGGTACTATAAATGGGACCAAAACTTTTACCATGGTGGCTGAGAAAGTTGGCGCAGAGACCTTGCTTTCCCAGATTATTGAAATGGTAAACTCTGCCAGCAGATCGAAAGCACCGATCCAAAAGATGGCCGATAGAATCTCCGGTTACTTTGTTCCTGTTGTGGTCTTCATATCAATTGCCACATTTATTATATGGGCAATCTACGGGCCAGAGCCGTCCTACGTTTATGGATTTGTAAATGCGATAGCAGTGCTGATTATTGCTTGTCCTTGTGCCCTTGGCCTTGCCACGCCGATGTCGGTGATGGTTGGTGTAGGAAAAGGTGCAAAGTCTGGTGTGCTCATTAAAAATGCGGAGTCACTTGAAAAGATGAATACTATTGATATTGTAGTAATTGATAAGACAGGTACGGTTACTGAAGGGAAGCCATCCGTTGAAAAAGTGGTTAGTACCAACTCCGGTTTTACCGAAAACGATATCCTTCAAAAAATCATATCATTGAACAGCAGTAGTGAGCACCCACTGGCACAGGCTACGCTACGTTATGGGGACGAAAAACATATAAAGCTCTTACCTATTACACATTTCGAAGCTATAACGGGAAAAGGGGTGGTTGGCATACTTGAAGGGGAAAATCTTTCTTTAGGCAATGAAAAGCTTATGGAACAAGTTAAAGTAAAAATTGATTCGGTGCTAGCCCAGCAAGTTAGAGCCGAACAAAAACAGGGTAAAACAGTCTCTTATTTAGGAATTGGAAATCTTGCTGTTGGTTTTGTGGTTATCTCTGATAAGATCAAAGAATCTAGTAAAGAAGCAATCCATAAATTGCAGAGAGAAGGTCTGCAAGTATTGATGTTTACCGGAGATAATGACGACACCGCGAAAGCGGTAAGTAGAACTTTAAACCTTGATGGATACAAGGCCCAAATGCTGCCGGAAGATAAATTAGAGGAAATTAAACGCTTGCAGGTTAAAGGAAAAAATGTAGCTATGGCCGGGGATGGCATTAATGATGCGCCTGCATTGTCGCAAGCAGACATAGGGATTGCAATGGGCACTGGGACTGATGTGGCTATTGAAAGCGCGGCAATTACACTAGTTAAAGGTGACTTGAATGGAATTGCTAAAGCTCGCTTACTAAGCCATAAAGTAATGGGAAATATAAAAGGAAATCTGTTCTTTGCTCTGGGCTATAACATTTTGGGAATACCGATTGCAGCAGGGGTATTATATCCTTTTTTTGGTGTTCTGCTATCTCCAATGATTGCAGCACTGGCCATGAGCCTTAGCTCAGTTTCAGTTATTTTAAACTCATTGCGGTTAAGGGGTGCAAATCTGCATAAAAGTTAAATTATATGCACAAAAGAAAGAACATGCCAATTTGCAAAATTGCGGCCAGGCCAAAAGTATGTAAGACTAAAGGCATAAAAGTGCACAATATATAAATTCCTCGAACATTCAGATTGCATAGTGGAGCAACCTGGAAGAAATGAAGTAATAGTGATTTTTTTAGCCAAGCAGCTAGTTGACAGAAGAGATAACTGAACATCAATATATTCAAAAACAAAACAGAAAACACCTGCTTTTGAGTGATGTATTCAACTCAAGGTTCTAATTCCAAGAAGAAAAACCGGAGAGTTGCACGCATCTACTTAACATAAGATAAATTATAAGCGTTAAGGTCATCTGGAAAATTGACCTACAATTTTTAGTTTTCCTTATGTTCAGACTCACAAACAATATAATCTAAAGCAACTGCTATCATAAACCCATGTCATTTTACATCAAAAAACGGTCGTTTTCTTGTAATAGTGGGAACAGAATTTCAATAGTTCGTTTAAATCGTTACAAAACCATCGTTTTTATTCCTCTGATAAAATCATTGTTGCTAACTGTAACGGTTCGCTATTAATTTATAATCAACTTTTTAATAAAAGTTCATTTATTACTTCCTCTGGCGTTCCTTTAATGTCAATCCATTTAAAGTTACTTTTCATATCCCCTAAATCAGTCGCATAAGCCAAATTATCCATAAACGTTTGATCCCCCTTTTTGTAAATTTTGAACATAGCGACCACTTCAAGTTCTAAAAAGTTTTCAACTGCATGGATGTCGAGAGCAACATTAAAGCCCTGATAGTCTGTTCTCACACTTGGATATGCTACACCAGCAGCTTTAAGGAAGTTCATAGCAAGGTCAGTATAAGCTACCGAAATTTTGTAATCATCGTCTGATTTGATTGCTTTTTTTGCAAACTCATCAGAGAAAAACTCTAATAAAAATTCAATATCATCAATTCGGTCTGGCATTTCCGCCTTTAGGTTGTTGAGATGATACTCGTAAGATTGTTTTATCTGTGGAATAGTTTCAATATTATGTTTATTAAAAACAGACTCGATTACTTCAAAATCCTCTTTGATCCTCCACTTACCTACCGTCATAACAAATTCTGCATCACATTTTCTATCTGCGCTACGGAACATTTCACTCGTTTCAAGTAAATTTATTATTCTTGGATGCTTAATATTCTCAGTCTTAACAGCACCATAAAAAAGAGATTGTCCGGGAGAATTAGCTCTCCCATAACGTTTTATGTTTTGAAAGTCATTTCTGTAGCTAATTTCCTTTTCGGAATAAAAAACTTGATTTGGTACATTTATTCTTGCCCTTTCTATGTGGTGCCCTGCTTTAAGCTTAGCGGTTACAAATGGAATAAACCTAAGGTCATTCATCAGGCTATAAAGCACTTTTTGATAAGAAACTTTTGAAAGATCAGCACTGCGAAGCGCGGAGGTCACCTTATCCAGCGTTTTTCTGTCTGGCAAGTTAGCAATGTTGTAAAGTGGTTTTGCTTGATTCATAAAATTAAAATTGCCTAAAAACTTAATGGCCTTTGATACATTACCAGAATGAAAGGAATTTTGAAAAGCCAATTCTCAAAACCAAAATCACTCCTTCACTTTTCGAAATCTTAGTCGGATGATGTATATTTAAGATCAAATATACATTGATGATTACACCTTTAAAAAGGTATGAATTTTCCCATACAATAAAGAATTTAACTAAGATGCGTGCAGCATTCGTTTGCTCTAACCCTAGCTGTAGATTAATGACAATAGGACCTTCTGATGTAGACGATGAAAAATTTTTATACAATGGAAAGATAGCGCATATATATCCTGCCTCTGTGGGCGGTCCAAGAGACCTTTCAGGTATTACACCAGAGCAAAGAATGCATCAGGATAATGCGCTTTTTCTATGTGGTAGTTGCGCAGATCTGATAGACAAAAATAATGGCATTGATTTTCCTGTTTCTAGACTAAAAAAGTGGAAGGCTAATCACATGGGTTGGGTAACAAAAAACTTAAACAAGCAACTTAGTGGGGACGCTGGAATAGTTATCAATGTAAAAGACAGCCAAGTGGTCGGTACTCAACACAATTACTATACAAATGATGTTGTTAGTCAAGCTGACTCTATTGATAAAACTACCTTTCTTAAACTTGATGAGATAGCCGACGAAGAAAAGCTCATGGGTATCTTCCGTTCTTTAAAAGATTACCATAGAATTTGGAGTAGTCAGGAGGATATTTTAGATGCCGTTATTGAATATTTGAAGCAGACAAGGAATAAATTTCTCGCTGAAGAAATTGCGCTCGCGACTTCAAAATTTCTCATTGAGCTTGAAGAACTAACAAAAATTATCACATCTTACTTCGATTCTTGGCCATATACACAACACGGACCGGACTATAAGAGCGAATTAATGCCCAAAGTACGACATTGGACCGGATTTAAAGCTGATAGTGAAGAGAAACAACAATGCGAAGAAATCTCGGCAAAACTAATAGAACTAGATAAAACTATTATACCGGCATATCAAACTTTTAGGATGGCCGTAAAGAGGCGACTTTACGTGTAACACATAGCAACGGAAGACCTAGCCTCCATATGCCTATGGAACTAATTTGCACGAGTACTTCGTTTGCTATTTAAACTACATTATTTTTGACTATCAATATCGAAAATCTCGCAAGTAGCAAGATTTATGTGGCTACCGATTCTACTCCACACAGTTCCTTTCGTGGAATTTGATTTTTCTCTGTTATTGGTAAAAACACCTACAAATTTATAATTCGTTTGTCCTTGCCTGGATGTTTCTGGATCTGGCGCAGATCCGCTCCGCTCCGGAAAAAGTCTGTCGCCTGATCAGTCGGAAAGCAATGCCGTGAAATTCTTGTATGATTGACGAATAGCAGCTACTAGCTTTTTTTGCTCAGCTAATTCTGCTTCCAGTTGGCTGATCTGCTGTCTTTGTTCCTTTCCTGAAGCTTCCAGAACCTGAATTCTTTCTTTCTGCTTTGGATAATTCACAATAAGCTTTTCAAGAGCTTTGGAGGCAGATATCTCGGAAAAGTCCGAGATGATCAACTGCATAGCATCGCAGATCTCCGCACTTGGTTTACGGAGTTTTATTTCTGACCAAGTTTTAGGCTCATTAAGGACGTCTAACATAATGTAGGATTTAAGGTGATAGGATTATTGATTTTCTGCCTCATCCTCTTCCTCTTGAAACAGGTCGGCATCTTTGGTGACTACTTCCTTCACTATCATCGCCTGATTGATTTTAATACGGTATTTGTGATTATTCACTCCTTTGGCTTCAGCTATTACCTCATTATTCTTATCGGTATAGAAGCTAGTAACGACAATCAAATCTCCCGGTTTAATGATTCCATGTCCGTTGATTATATCAGCGGCTCCTGCTGCCGTAGAAACTTTATTTGCAGCTCTTCCGATTTTGATTCCTCGCATGGCGCCTTTCAAGCCTCCACCTAAACCAACTACAGATCCAACGGCAGATGCATTATCTGCTACCTTTGAAACCTTTTTAATTTTTTTGTCGTTGGCATCCTCGATGAAGAGAAAATTCGGTTGCCCTGCTACAGGTAGGCCAATTCTAAGGGAATCGTTAACGGATATCGTTTTATTATCAACGGTAACGAATGTACTGTCTCCATTAAGTTTTTGTGCTTTGGCTACTGAAACTGTTAAAGTAGCCAGTGCTAGAAGTGTTAAAGTTTTCATAAAGTGAGAAATTTATAGGGTTTATCTTCTTAAATGTACTTTTTTTGAAGTCATCAGAGAACGGTCAAACTGTATTGATTTATAGAGATCTAGAAATCGTTTTTCAATAATTTCAGCTGGAAATAAGGCTGATTTATTACTTAAAACGCTGTTGTTCCATTCTAATAATGCAACTTGATTATCTGCTTTTTTGATGAGGTCATCTAAGGGAAATGATAGGTTAAACTGTATAGCAATATTGCGCATAACTTCATTTTCAAGCGCCACATAGTCTGGTAGCAGCTGTTTTATAGGCTTTGCGATATCCATTAAATATGCTTCACTGGCATCATGCAGTAAAGCTTCCAATTTAAGATGAGCCGGGACAAGCTTTGCCACATTAATGGAATGTTCTGCCACTGATATTACACCCTTTGCCTGCCCTGCAAATCTGGGCATTACGGATAACCCTTTAGCTATATCTTCAATGGTAAAAACTTCAGGATTAAGGTTCTGAAAGTCTATTTCAACTCCTGTATAGGTTCGGAATTTCTTACTAATTGGCTCCATAATGAAAGATTTAAGGCCGTTACCAACAATGGTATATAACAAATATATGTATATTTACATATAAAACAAAATTAAATGTACACGTTTAATCAAATAATAATTAGTGAATTACAGGTGATTTTCTACTGTATACATTAATATCAGGATTACACCCAGTGCATAGAATAATATTGATGCTGCACTAATTAGCCTAAATGTCGCCCTTGTAGGATTAGCGCTCTTCAAATACTTGTCCTGAAGTTTGCCTAAGAGCATTCCTATCAAAAGCAAGGTCCAAATGATAATGAGGTTTTGAGTATCCATAACTACAGATCTAAATGTGATTTACCCTTTTTATACTGGCAGGCAGATATAAAATTTTTACAGGCATAAAATGAATTCAATTTTTGTTGGTCTATGGAATCATCATGGCCGACATCAAGTAAAAAGTCGAGGGACGAAAATTTCAGTTCACCTACTGTTTCTATGTTGTTTTTTATCAGAAGTGCCTTTGTTTCAATATCAAGTGATTTTAATGAATAAATCTTCCGTTCATTAAGTTTCCGATTATACGCTCTTTCTTCAATGCTCTTGTTATAATCAGGTTCGTCCTGACTATCGTAGCTGGTTAAGATCTCTTTCTCCATTAAATATTTATAATCAGGTTTTCTGGAAGGTTGAAATAACCGTTTTCTAAAGACGAAAGCCATAAGGATTAAGACTAACAAAACAGTGGATACTATAAGTGTAATTGGCTGATAGAGAACGAATGACATAATTAAATTTAAAAAGTTTATCAAGATAAAAACAAATTGATATTTTGTATACATTATTTCAAATATATTCAGCGGGATATGCCTTTCTTATTGATTATATTCTCTGAATCAGCGGAACTCTCCCAAGGCTTTAAATCCTGTTTTGGAAATGGTTGTTTGATTTGATTTGTCCCGTATTTAGCAAAAGTTTCATTCAATAAACCTTCATCTGCATAGGATTTATATGCGGCTTTTACACCATTTGCATTAGAGTTAACCTGTACATAATCTAACATGCTATAATCAAAAGGTAGTAAGCTTTTTCGGAGTTCAATCATCTCACGCTCTTGATCGGTATTACCATAAGCGATAATAGACCGAACACCAGGCAGGGGAGCTATAATGTCAGTTACGTTTTTTAATGATAAGCTATCCAGAAAATAGTTGCCAGTCACGGACATATCACTACTTAAAGCAAGAATTCCATGCTTTGGAAAAGCAGAAAAACGGGTCTGTTGTATAAGCTCAGCTGCATCTTTAGAACCGGCAATTCTAGCAATAGGTTCTCTGAGCACTTTCATTTCATCGAATATATGCGCCGAATAATGTTTACCCTCCCTTGGCGTTTCATCCCTTGAAAAGACAGAATGATCATCTTCTAAAATGACTGTGAAAGCTTTATTATAGGTGTTGAGAATAACATGGTAGATGTCAACATCAAGCTTTTTGAATCCTTCCTGAACCCTCTTTGTTAAATTGATATCGGCCTTAGACGGCTTTAAATTTCCAGATGGATGGTTATGAACTAAATAGATTACTTTACTATCATGCAACTTAGATCCTGCAAGAATAACCCCGGTATCTAGTACGGTGCCTGCCCTACCTCCTATACTTAAGAACTGGATCATCGCCTCCTTTTTATCATTTACATGCACGGCAAAGCCTAGTTCTACACTTTTACTTTCCAGGGATTTCATTAAATGGGCTACATCATGGTGGTCTCTGATTTTGTAAGAGCCATCGAATTTCATTCCCTCATATTTATTCCATATAGGTAAATTGGTGGAACCGGTCTGGCCATCATATGGCTTAACTGCGGAATTAAAGCCGAAAACGCTTTTATATGGGGCGGTTTCGCCCTCTCCTGTTTGAGTAAAATGTATTTTTAATTGTTCAGCCATATTTTTCTTTAGTTAGTAGAATAAGGGACAGCGAATGCCATCCCTCTAAGGTCTAGCATCTAGGCTACCTGGATAAGCCGGTTTTATTCTCTTTCGGTTGGCCGCCTTCCCAAGGATTTAACGAGGATTTGATACTCTCATTTTTCACGTAAACAGGCTTAAGATCCTTATCATAGATATCAAGCTTTTTGAATTGTGGGTTGGCGGCAATGTAAATCTGTTCAGCAGAATTATTCTTCTCAACTATCACGGCTTGTAAATTCCCCTTTTCAAGTGATTTCAAAACACTGTCTTTGGTGAAATTTTCATTGAATTTTACTCCAAGCGCATCAACGACCTTTTCCAGATCGAAACCGTAATTTTTGTTGTAGTACTTTTTATCATGGCCTCCATCTTCCGCATTGTTTAACTTAATCCAGGCATTAAATTTCTCATTTGAGTTATTGGTAATGTCTTTATTGATTGCCCTTCCTGATATCAGGTTAAAAGCTTCCTTAGCAGTTACACCATTGCCATTGTGCACAGTAAAGTTTTGCTCTTTTGCCTCCTTGATATCTGTTCCCTGAAGCTTAGCTGTATATGAGTTCAGATAATAATTATCGGACGTTTTCGACTTTGCAAATGCTAGATCATACTTTACCGATTGATCATCCTTTAACTCAGGAGACTTAGGTTTTGTCACCAGTTCTATGTTAAAAGATTCTTTACCAGATGCAATCTCTTTCTGAAGGCGCTCGTTGGCCTGATCCCCAAAACCCAAGTACTTCAGGTTGTTTTTCAAAAAATCTAAATTTTCGTTTTGCATTTTAATTAAGTTTATGATTAATAAATAGTTACGGATGATAAAACCTTCGTTTTAGACATTATCCGGCGTATAAGGCAACCATCAAGTGTACCCTGAGCTTAGTAATTGACTGATAAAACCTTCGTTTTAGGTTCTGAAATAATAGAATATCGCATTCTGCAGATCCTTAATAAGGCATAAAAGCATAAAAACATGAAGTCATTATAATGCTGATAAAACCTTCGTTTTAGTATAATTAAGGCCATTTTGAACTGGTCTTGCTATTCAAAATTGACTGATAAAACCTTCGTTTTAGATACTCTCCTTTAATTGCATCAGGGATTGAAGCGGCATCCTTTTTTTGCATCTGGATAGAGGGAGAGGGAAAAAAGATACAGCGGAAAGCCCGTGTCGGCCATAAGCGCAGGCATGCCAAAAAAGCCTTTTTAAAGCTGTCCTAATGCACGTTAAAGGTTCAAAAACTAATATTTGCATACATCCCCTTGGCCATTCTGAAACCGCTAAATTCCTGATTCTACTGCAAATTTAATCGCCTTGAAAAAACCGTCTTGCATCGTCTTAATCGACTGCCCATTTTCAGAAAAAAAGAGATAGTGAGCTTTATAAAGCACATCCTAACCGTTGTCAACTCAGCTATCTAAAGAAAAAAGCTGCCTATAATAGTACGTATCCCTCTTAAACACCCCTTCCAAATCATCCTAGTTCTAGCCTAAACACACGTATTATTAACCATTGAAAAAATGCGACATTACCAAAAACTTGCCTACTAATTCCTTCAACCTATTCTACGAAATCAATCACCCTTTGTCATGGCCTTTTACCCCATTTTGATAGTAAATTTAGATCTCGAACTATTCTATTTTGTTAAACTGAAAGATCTGATTCTACACATAAAACTTATTTATCTTCTCCACATAGAACTACGGATATACTTAAAACCATAGCTTAATCACTTTCAAATGGCCTAAATACTGGTTTTTAAATAATTTCTCTTAAAACGCCAAAATCCCGTTGCCATACTTCCTAGACCCCACGCACTTTTTATGGTTGTACATACATTGCTCTTAAATCTAAAAATGGCCGTTGGAAAAAATAGGCAAATAACAAGGGTGCGTTAGCACCCTTGTTGCGAAGCAACCTATTTACTAAAAGGCGACAGCCTTTCTCCGGAGCGGAGCGGATCTGCGCCAGATCCGGTACTCTCCAGGCACAAGCTAGGCGACAGAAGTTAACCAGGTTAACGAGCTGCAGGCGCTACCGGTGCTCATTTCAGGCGACAGCAAGTTATGCTCGGTTAACTGACTTTAACAGATCCTTATACGACTTATGGGGCGATGGAGGTTTGTGCGTCCGGGCGTTCTTAAAATAAAAGCCCGAAGCTTTTTTAAAAGCACTGAGGGTAAAATCGTCTTCATTGAACTGGTAGGTGTGCCCTGCAAAATCAACAAATACCGTTTCATCATAGTGGGTAACCCGGACTGTTTTATTTGCCAGTCGTGCGGCCATTCTACAATCCATTACCCGCCCTAAAAGGGTATTAGAAAATACGAAGTGGAAGTCTTTTCCTTTTAGGCTTTCGCTTATCCATTCAGTAACCTGGGGTAAAGTCAGAGATCCGATTGAGAGGAACAAGGCTTTCATAAAACCTTGTTCCTTCAATTTAGACCATTTGCATTGTGCAAAACACAAAGCTTCGATAGCAGATTCAAAAATATAAACATCAGTGATTGCAGGAAGATCGAGCTTGTGACTTACCCAAGGTGGGCACAGCTTAGGCGTGATATGCTTATTGATCCCGAACGTCTCCAACTTACCGTCCCCATAATCAAACACAATATTCCCGTTCTGATCGATACTGAAATCAGCTTTAAAGAAGTCAATAACCGAATCACAAATACCAAGTCTAATTAAAGGTGTAGCCATTATCTTGACATCCCCCCTCTTGTATATCCCCTGGCTTCCTGCTTATGGCCGTTTTGTCCTTTGAGCTTTAATTCATCAAGGTCAAGCTTATGATGGTCATCAGGGAAATTCATTAATTTAGAATTTCTATTGTTCCATTTCTGAGCCTCCATTTCTTTTAAGGCATCCAAATAACCTTTGTGGAAGGCATTAGTAAGTTGTGCCGATTGCACGGCTGATTGGTCTTCATTTTTACCAATGCCCAACAGCGCCTGAGCCGCTTTAACTAGCAAGTAGGAAACACCGCCATCAATGAGGATGGATAGGACAAGAAACGTATTGTTAGATCTAACGCCGTTTTTAGCAGTGGGGCTGGGCTGAAGCATAGTACCGTCTGGCATTGTGATTGCCTCACCATCCTTATACTTTGTCTTTTGCGTTGGGGTAAGAGGTTCATTGTTGACTTTCTCCGGTACCAGAATCCGGTTTGTATTCATTGATACGAATTCTTTGGTGTCCTTATCATATTCGATAAGCATTTTATGACTTTTCCCCTTCTCATCAAGATAGCTTTTGACAATATTTGCTTTTTTATCGGTGATCAAGCTGTCCATTTCCTTGTCATTCAAAAGGCTATGCTTTTGCGGATTTTTGTAGATGGGGTGTAATACAACCGACAGCGATCCGTCTTTATTCTCCTGTAAGGAGATCTTAGCTTTCAGCCTTTCAATTTGGATGCCCTCATGCTCCAGGTTTTTAAGATCTAAAAGTCCTGACTTTCGCCCAGCTGATAGTTCTTTAAGATCCTCCTTGGTAAGGTTCAACGTATCGTTGTTCATTAAGCCAATTTTTTTAAAGTCCTCAACAGGCATTTTGTTTTTTACTTCCTCGGTTATCATAGTGCAAAAATTTATCGTTTAAAGTTTGGGGTTAATTGTAGGTTATTATCGTGTAAAGCAGGCTTTAGGGGCTTTACCGCCTCGCCATTTTTAAGATCCAGGGAATCCGACTTTGCTTTTAATAGAGATTGATAAAGACCATCTTTAGCAGTTACCTTTAGCAATGATGAAGATTCCTCAATTTTTACCTGCAAAACTTTTCTAGGTAGCACTTCTAAAATTTGATAGGTTTCATCCTTATATGGAATACTTTCGCCTTTAATAAAGTCAGCGCCTTTTACAGGCTTCTCTACGTTGGTTTTAGCTTCTTCTTTGAGATCTCTTTTTAACTCAAAGTCTAATAGATAATCATTGATTTTCTGGGCACTAGCTGAAGCTCGAAAAATCTCATATGGATCATTTTTAAGAACCTGAATCCAGCTTTTTGCATAGGCGGCAGTTTGGTCTAATCCCTTTTCTAAACCGATCTGTCCCCTTACCATGTAAGAGGCGATCTCAGCTATAAGCTCTTCTTTAGCATACTGAACGCTTCCAAATCTTCCGGACATATCTCTATCTAATCTGGACTTATCCCCGGTCCAGTGACCTAATTCATGCAAAAGGGTTCCATAGTAAGCCGATGCGCTATTAAACTGGTCTTTGTTGGGCATTTGCACATGATCAGTACCAGGGGAATAATATGCTTGGTTGCCTCCGTGAATTATTTTGGCCTTCGATGCTTCAGCAATGAACTCGGCTCGTTCTACATTTGACCACTTTTGCTCCCTTTTGGAATCATCCAAAACCTGGCTCAAAGGCGGTATCCCGGAAATTTGCTCGGCATTAAATACCCAGGCGGTTGTAATAATTGGATTACGAAGGTTGACGATGACTTTACGAGGTTTACCGTTATCATCTAATACCGGCTTCCCTTTATCATCCCTCATAGTCTTTACGTCCTGAAGCTTGATAAAATTGATTGTCTTAGCTTTTTCCCCTTTGTTTACCTGCCATCCGTTTGCTTGTGCCTGTTTGAACGTTAGCCATCTTGGATCTTCACGATCCTGCAACATTAACCAGACACTATTCATGCCCTTATAGTTGTTACCAGTTGTTGGATTGTATGGGAGATTAAAAGCTGTTCCTTGTTTGTCTGACCAAGGCTTTTGCCAGGGCGAAGTTCCCTTTTCAAGCTTTTCAATAATCGCATTAGCGACTTCTTCAAATAGTGCTTTTTTATCCGACATCTTCTCCCTCACTTTCTATCATTTGATGTTCTGGACTTAAAATATCATTTTGATCTATACCGTATTCGGCAGCTTCACCTTTGGTAAGTTCAACCGATAAAGTATGATCCTCAATCGGCTCTCCGATGGTTGTAAGCTTGTTTTTCAAGCTTGCTTCGTGTTTGCTATTTTCCCTTTTCATAAGTTGTGGTTATAGATTTGAATTTGCAGCTATGAATTGATTACGGGCCTGCACGGTTACGATCTTAGCCAGGAAGGTTAGAGGGTTTAAATACCCATTTCTGTACTTGATCGTGAAATGAAGATGCTCCCCTGTAACTCTTCCGGTTTGGCCTGTGATACCAATAGGAGATCCGGCCGTTACTGATTCGTCCTTCAAAACAAACCTTGTTAGAAGGTGTCCATAGATACTTGTAACCTCGCCATGTCTGATGCGCACGTAATTACCTAAAATTGGGTTGTACCCTGATTCCTCTATGATTCCTGGAAGGATAGAGAAAACTGTGTCTGCTCTTGCTGAAATATCAATACCAGAGTGGAACTTATTCCTTTCTCCTGTAACCGGATGGGTTCGGTTACCAAAACCTGATGTAAGCTTTGATATGTCACGTAAGGGCATGTTGGCTAATAGGTGGATGTTCCTTTCGCTCAGGTGCGATATGGTATCGACCTTCTTATTAACAGCCATCGGATGGATTACGCTATCTTGCTTAATAGCAGGTTGCTTTGGAGCAAGTTGCACACCTGAAGGCTTTGAAATATGCAGAACGGTATTAAAGTTTTGGGAAAAGCCCGAAAACGAAAAAAGCCAGAAACTGGCTAAGAGAAATAAAAACTTCATAATAAAATATTAGGCGGTGGCGTAACCTGAGACTAAAAATTCAATCTGTTCATTGATATCCTCAAAGTTCTTTTGTAGGATCTGCTCTTTTTTACTGCCAAAGTTGTAATAGTTTGGAAGTTCGAGCAGGTTATCTTCTTCTTTTTTTATAGCCTTAGAATTGAGATTCACTTTGCAATTTATTGCTGAGGTATCGAATTGTCCAGTAAACTTGTTGGAGGCATCGGCGGCTATCATACCCACTACCTCACCTGAATTGAGTGAGGCGATTTTTCCTGCAGGGATAAGAATTTCGAGTTTTTCACTGAGTTGTGAGCTGGTCTTCTCCCTGTCAATAGTTAAGCTCTGACCCATCTGTTTGCTCTTTCCAAATAATCGCTCTAGCCAATCCAGTGTTTCTTTATTCCGTACACTTCCAGAGATGATATTACCTACCACTGATGTGATGGTTGTTGCCGTATCTTTCCCGTATTGTTGTTTGAACTGCGGCAACTCTTGTAAGCCCATTAATATGGCGACTTTATTACTTCTGGCCGTTGCAATCAGGTTTTCAATTTTATGAACAAACAATGTCGGTATTTCGTCGATAATGAGAGCAGTTGGCAAGTTGCCTTTTGAATTAACCAATCTTGTAAGTCTGTTCAAGACTACTGAATAACAGGCCGAATTTATGTTTTGAGTATTGGGATCATTTGCTAAAACGATTACACCTGGTTCCTCTTTATCAGATATTTTTAGGTTAAAATCATTACCACTAAAAACCCAAAAGGTTTCCTTTGAGGCAAGCCTGGATATGAAGATTTTTAATGTTCCTACTTGTCCTTCCAACTGATCAAATGCCTTCGCCTTGTAAGCAGTCATAAATGGGGAAAGAAGCGAAACAAGCTCTTTATTCCCGAAAAGGAGTGTAAAGATTTCCTCGTAAGATCTATTGAGCAGGGCAAGGACGTGCGGCAGACTTGAATATTTACCGTTTTCGAACCTACTTAAGAAGTAGATGCACGAGGCTAAAAAGTTAACGGCAGATTGCGTGAAAAAAGCATCACTTCCACTTGCCTTATCTCCTTTTTTGAGTGCCTCTACCAGCGCCTCAGCGGTTTCTGATGCATCAGCCAAAGTTCGTATATAGTCCGCTCGGAGCGGATTGATCCGTTCGCTTTTCTCAACATCATTCAAATTGATAACGTGAAACTTATATTTCTTCATTTTACCGTTCTGCTTAGCCAGGTTATAATGGTAATAGGCTATTTTGCCTAAATCGGGAAACTTAAAATCGTAAACGCACATTGTGAATTCTTTAGCCAATAATTGGCGTATAAAGGGGTTGACAATAGAGAAGGACTTACCTGAACCGGGTGTACCTATTACCATTGTCCCCCGATATGGATTCTCAACGTTTATCCATCCGTCATGTATTCTCTTTTTGAAATAGAATTGCATCGGGATGTTTACTGAATGGGGATTAACCTTTTTTTCGGTGTGCTGCATAAAGCTTTCCCCCTCAACATTCCATTTATCCTTTCCTAATCCAGACTTGATGATTTTGGAAATATTATCCATTGAAGCATGTATCAGCAAAGTACCTATCAGGGACATGACCATATACAGTATATTGTAACCGGTAGTGCCCATGAAGATAATCGGAGATGGCTTTGCATAGATGAATATGCTACCAAAAAAAAGAAGCAATCCCAGGGTTAAAGGGTAAACAATTTGTGTTTTGGGATTAAGTTCTAAGTTCTTCTTTGCTAAGGTTCCAATAGCAACCAGGCAAATGATCAGCAAGGTTGCTAATTTGCTAAACACTAAATTATCGTAAAAAGGAAGCGATGAGAATTTAATAACCGCTTTTTTAAATGGCCCCCAAAAGGGGGCATTTATATAAATAAAAACAGCGAACTCAAAAATCAGAGTGAAGTAAATTACCGCTTGAAAGAAACGATAAAGCGATTGTTGTTCTCTAGTTTCTTGCATTGGATTGAGAATTAATTTGTTACAGTTGGCACGATTAGCCTATAAAGGAAAGCGAAAGCCGACTTCTAAAGCGACACGCCACCTAGTATTCTTTGGGTCAAAAAACACGACTTGATTTCTATTGACAAATAGAAGATCAACATTATTCATTATGGCTTGAGCAAATTCAAGCCCTAACTGCGGAGCGGCAATAAACTTATCATTTCCAGATCCAATCCCTACCCCTGCCCTAAAGCGAAGTAATGAGTTCTTATTTCTGGTTAAGGTTGGTTTATATACCACGCCTGCCATATATGAGCGATAGTCGCTCTTCGACTTGTCATAGACCTCTCCAAAAAGTTCATAAGAGCTGAAATATTTCGAAGAAAAATCAAGATTAATAGTCCCTGTGTAGGCATCATTTGCTACCCATCCCCCTCGTACACCAATGTAGGTATAGCCTTGTTGGGCTTTTGCTAAATACCCCGTAAATAACAAAGCAGCAATCATCAGAAGCTTTCTCATAAGGTATCCGCGTTTAATACATCTGAATAATCAAGCTGCAAACTGATTACCCTTCCGGAGATCTGCTTTTCAGTCATTTCGATATTCAGAACCTTGTTACCTGGAAATGTAAACTTTTTGAAAACGTAAACATTACGGAACTGGCGCTTGAAACTGTTGATCCCATTTAGGATGTAGGAAGGTTCAATTTCAACAGACTGAACATTGGTTGCCTTGGTTATTTTCTTGTCATCAATTTTGAACCTTACCTGATCAATATCATACTTTAGATTGGTGCTGTTGGTATAAGTCACATCAATAAACACGAAATCGCCAACCGTATAAATGTTATTTAAGTCTGCCTTGATGCCATAAGCTTTAGAGGATACAGAATGATACGTTCTCTTTCTCTTCAGGGCAGACATTGCGTAGTTTCGCATCTCTGTTTCAGACATGGTAACATCTGGGTTATCAATTGGCGTCATATCCTGGGGAGTGATTTGAATTCTCGTTTGATATCCTTTAAATTCGGGCACTGGTAGATATTCAACATTATACTGCGCCATAAACTTTTCCCCTACGATGGTGACAATAGATGTTTTATCCTTGATAAAGCCGAAATCAAGATCGTTTTTAGAGGTATCCTTTATTGCCTTTATTCGAAGAATATTCTTAACCGGAAGATCACCTGCCACGCTATGTGTTGAGATATC
>NZ_FONS01000013.1 GCF_900112985.1 Pedobacter antarcticus | reverse complement strand
GTATGACCGAGAATGGAAGTCCTTATGAAAATGCCATTGCAGAAAGGGTAAACGGGATACTAAAATCAGAATTTGATTTGCATAGCTCAAAAGTTGGTTTTAGGGAAACTACCCAAAAGATAAGAGAAAATATCCAAACCTATAATCAATTAAGGCCCCATGCTAGTTGTGATTATCTAACTCCAGAGCAGGCACACCTGAAACACGGGCCATTGAAAAAAAGATGGAAACCTAAATGGTGCAAACCAAATGAAAAGCAACTTGTATAATTGATACAGGAATAACAAATTTGCGTGTATAGTCTATCTAAAATTAATTCAGTAAACTGTATAGCCATTTCAGGATAAGACAACAGCCTGGTGAATAAACTTCTGGTCATGTCTTGTTCGGGTCTCGTTTGATTGTTCTCTTAATCTTGTTCGACTGAACTCCACACCATACCCACAAGAAACCCACACTTATCCATAGCGACCCCACAAGGTGGAGAATTATAGTCGGTTAGTTACGAGCTTTTGACTAAAACCACCAAGTAGCACTGCTTCAGAACCTGAATAACCCACCCAACTCAACTTAAGCATCTGTTTGTATCTCGTTAGAGTTTTGTTAGAGCCATGCTCTTAGTTAGCCCATTTTTTACCGGGGGTTGGCTTAACGTTTACCCATTTAGACCTCATTTAATTTAAGTCAACCTGGTAGATTTCAGAAAACAGGTGTGCATTGGCGACAAACAATACCAGATGATCCGATTAGAAGTGTAGGGTAGGCTTTAATAAAGTCAGAATGAAACTTACCGTTTCTTTATATCAATTTTATTTCTGAATTAAGAATTAATATTAACGGAGATAAATTCGTTTTTATGGACATAATTTGTACATTGATCTACGGGATAAAAAAAAGATGATATGCCAGCGGAATCCTATTTAAACTATATTGAACATGAAAAGCGGTACTCTCCGCACACATTGCTGGCTTACCGGACAGATCTGCTTCAATATATAACTTATCTCTCAGAGACACTGGAGATATTACCTGTTGATGCGAAGGCCGTACATATCAGGGACTATCTTGTTAGCCTGGTAGAAAAACAGGCGAGTCCTGGCTCGGTAGGGCGAAAATTATCTGTAATTAAAAGTTATTACAAGTTTTTGCTGCGTCGTGGGGAAGTGGTTATGAATCCGGCAAATTTGCTTCGTGCCCCTAGGATACCATCCAGATTACCTGTGTTTATTCCTGACGCGCAGATGAACAGCCTTCTTGATAGCGAAGATATTTTTTCGTCTGGTTTTGGAGGCGTCAGAGATAAGACTATTATTGAATTGCTGTTTGGTACTGGAATCAGATTATCTGAACTACTTGGTTTGCAAGATGATGATATGGACTTCTACACGGAAACAATCCGGGTTACCGGTAAGCGCAGTAAAGTAAGAATTGTACCTATGACCAGGTCGCTGATTTTGCAGGTGAAATTATATCTCACTGAAAAATCTTTGCAGAAATTTAATAACAAATGCACGACCTTATTCGTTACTGATAAAGGAAAGCCGGCGTATCCGATGTTTGTATACTTGCTGGTGAAACGTTATTTGACATATATATCCACACAGGATAAGAAAAGTCCCCATGTATTGCGTCATTCGTATGCGACCAGTCTGTTGAATGGCGGGGCAGATTTAAATGCTATAAAAGAGCTATTGGGGCATGCCAGTCTGGCTGCCACTCAGGTTTATACCCATAATTCTATTGCGAGACTAAAATCAATATATAAACAAGCCCATCCAAAGGCATAAAAAAGGAGGAAAAAATGAAAATTACAGTTCAATCAATCCATTTCAATGCAGATCACAAATTACTAGACTTCATTCAGAAAAAAGTTGACAAGCTGGATCAGTTCCATGACCAGATTATCAGTGGTGAAGTTTACCTTAAATTAGAAAATGTAGAAGATGAAGCCAATAAAATTAGTGAAATCAAACTGATAGTACCGGGCGGAATACTGTTTGCAAAAGAGCAATGCAAAAGCTTCGAAGAAGCGACAGATTTGTCAATTGAATCCTTAAGAAAACAAATAACTAAACATAAAGATAAAACTCGTGCAAAACTTTCTGAGCATAAGGTTTTAATAAATGCGAATGAAGTATCTGATTATTAGGAGTATATTTTAACAGCCTTTATCAAGAACGCCGGCAGCATTAAAACTGCCGGTTTTTTTTTGAAAATAGTTTTGCATTTATAAAATATGCTTGTATATTTGCATTCCAATTCAGAACAGGTGTTAAGCTTTGAAGAGTTGGTTTGTTCTGTGAATGTTTAACAAATAATTAAAAGCCTCCTTAGCTCAGCTGGTAGAGCAACTGACTTGTAATCAGTAGGTCATTGGTTCGATCCCGATAGGAGGCTCTCTTAGATCCGCACGAAGGTGTGGCGATTTAGAGAATGGGGGGATACCAGAGTGGCCAAATGGGACAGACTGTAACTCTGTTGTCGCAAGACTTCGAAGGTTCGAATCCTTCTCCCCCCACTTTTAAATAAGCGAAAGTAGCTCAGTTGGTAGAGCGATAGCCTTCCAAGCTATAGGTCGCGAGTTCGAACCTCGTCTTTCGCTCTGATTCAAAGAGTAGTCGGTAAGATGGTCACGAGTAATACCATACCGGTATGTCGTGAAGGATTAAATAAGCCGACGTAGCTCAGCGGTAGAGCACTTCCTTGGTAAGGAAGAGGTCATGGGTTCAAGTCCCATCGTTGGCTCAGGAATGAAAAAAAATGAAAAAGCTTTGTTAAATCTGTTAGTAAATGTGCAGAATCAACAAGGTTTTTTGTATTGAAATTGTATCAAAACAATAATTAAAAATAAAAGTTAACCTACTAATAAGTATAAAAACATGGCAAAAGAAAAGTTTGACCGCAGTAAGCCGCACTTAAACATCGGCACAATCGGTCACGTTGACCACGGTAAAACAACCTTAACAGCAGCTATCACTAAAGTGTTATCTGATGCTGGTTTATCTGAGGCGCGTTCATTTGATTCGATTGACTCTGCTCCAGAGGAAAAAGAAAGAGGTATCACTATTAACACATCACACGTTGAGTATTCAACAGCTAGCCGTCACTACGCACACGTTGACTGTCCAGGTCACGCGGATTACGTAAAGAACATGGTTACTGGTGCTGCGCAAATGGATGGTGCTATTATCGTTGTAGCTGCTACAGATGGTCCGATGCCACAAACTCGCGAGCACATTTTGTTAGCTCGTCAGGTAGGTGTTCCTTCATTAGTAGTATTCATGAACAAAGTGGATATGGTTGACGATCCTGAATTACTTGAATTAGTAGAGATGGAAGTTCGTGAATTATTATCTTTCTATGACTTCCCTGGTGATGAAATCCCTGTTATTCAAGGATCTGCATTAGGTGGTTTGAATGGTGATGCTAAATGGGTTGGTAAAATCATGGAATTAATGGATGCTGTAGATAGCTACATTCCAATTCCTCCACGTTTAACTGAGCTTCCATTCTTGATGCCTGTTGAGGACGTATTCTCGATCACTGGTCGTGGTACTGTTGCAACTGGTCGTATTGAGCGTGGTGTAATCAACTCTGGTGATCCAGTTGAGATCTTGGGTATGGGTGCAGAAAATCTTAAATCAACTGTTACAGGTGTTGAGATGTTCCGTAAGATCCTTGATTATGGTGAAGCAGGTGATAACGTAGGATTATTATTACGTGGTATTGAGAAAACTGATATCCGTCGTGGTATGGTTATCTGTAAACCAGGTTCTGTAACTCCTCACACAGATTTCGTTGCTGAGATCTATGTATTATCAAAAGCTGAAGGTGGACGTCACACTCCATTCTTTAACAAATACCGTCCACAATTCTACTTCCGTACCACAGACGTTACTGGTGAGATCTCTCTTGCTGAAGGAACTGAAATGGTTATGCCAGGTGATAACGTTACTATCAATGTTAAATTGATCAACGCAATCGCAATGGAAAAAGGTTTACGTTTCGCTATCCGTGAGGGTGGTAGAACAGTAGGTGCTGGTCAGGTTACTGAAATCGTAAAATAATTAAGCAGGCCAAAAGGCAAGCTAATTAAAATACTACAAAGTACTCAGGTGCTGAGCCTGAGTACTTTGTTTTAAACACGGGAATAGTTCAATGGTAGAATAGAGGTCTCCAAAACCTTTGATCAGGGTTCGAATCCTTGTTCCCGTGCAAAAACTTAAATATGGCTGGTGTAGTTCAATTTATTAAAGAATCGTATGAAGAAATGACCCAGAAGGTTACCTGGCCTACATGGGGAGAATTGCAAAATTCTGCAGTGCTGGTTCTGGTAGCGTCGTTTATCATTGCAATTGTTATCTTTGCGATGGATAAAGGGTCTACATTTGTGTTGGATACTTTTTATAAATCACTTTCTAATTAAATAGGTAAATGAGCGATCAGTTAAAATGGTATGTAGTTAGGGCGGTTAGCGGAAAAGAGAAGAAGGTTAAACAATACATCGATTCTGAAATTAGTCGTTTAGGGTTCTCCCACCTTGTTCCTCAGGTTTTAATACCTATGGAGAAATACTACCAGATGAAAGAAGGAAAGAAAATTGCAAAAGAGCGCAACTTCTATCCTGGTTATGTGCTTATCGAAGCTACTCTGGACGGAGAGTTAGAACACATTATCAAAAATGTAAACAGCGTTATCGGTTTTCTAGGAGATAAAGGCGGGAATCCAGTTCCAATGCGTCAAGCTGAAGTTAATCGTATTTTAGGTAAAGTTGATGAAATGAGTCAACAGGGTGAGACCATGAATGTGGCTTATTATGTTGGTGAAAATGTCAAAGTTATGGACGGTCCATTCAACGGATTTACCGGAGTAATCGAAGAGGTTAACGAAGAGAAAAAGAAATTAAAAGTTATGGTTAAGATTTTCGGTAGAAAAACCCCGCTTGAACTTAACTACATGCAGGTTGAAAAAGAATAGTTCAACCTTTATAAAATCTTAAATGTTACTTGCTTCCAACATTATAACATTGAGTATTACAATTAACAAATCAGAAAATGGCAAAAGAAGTCAGTGCGCTTGTTAAATTACAAATCAAAGGAGGAGCTGCAAATCCATCACCACCAGTAGGACCTGCATTAGGTGCTAAAGGTGTTAATATCATGGAATTTTGCAAGCAATTTAATGCTCGTACCCAAGATAAGCCTGGTAAAGTATTACCTGTTGTAATTACTGTTTATGCTGACAAGTCTTTCGAATTTATCATCAAAACCCCTCCTGTTGCTATCCAGTTAAAAGATGCAACTAAATTAGCGAGTGGTTCTGCTGAGCCCAACCGTAAGAAAGTTGGTTCGGTGACTTGGGATCAGGTTAAGTCAATTGCTGAAGATAAAATGACTGATTTAAATGCATTCACTATCGAATCGGCAATGAGTATGGTTGCCGGTACAGCACGCAGTATGGGAATCACCGTTAGCGGCGATGCACCCTGGACAAATTAATTAACAAAAAACAGTTTACAACAGTGGCTAAATTAACAAAAAATCAAAAAAAGGCACATGCTAAACTAGAATCTGGTAAAACGTATTCTTTAAAGGATGCGGCTGCTTTGGTAAAAGAAATCACTACCACCAAATTTGATGCTTCGGTTGATATCGACATCTCTTTAGGTGTTGATCCGCGTAAAGCGAATCAAATGGTACGTGGTATCGCTACTTTACCTCATGGTACAGGTAAAACTGTACGTGTTTTAGTACTTTGTAATCCTGATAAGGAAGAAGAAGCTAAAGCAGCAGGTGCAGATTTCGTAGGTTTAGACGAATATGTAGCCAAGATTGAAGGTGGATGGACTGATGTTGACATTATTATCACTACTCCTGCTTGTATGGCAAAAGTAGGTAAACTGGGCCGCGTTTTAGGTCCACGTAACCTTATGCCAAACCCTAAATCAGGAACTGTAACCAACGAAGTTGGAAAAGCAGTTACTGATGTAAAAGGCGGTAAAATTGATTTTAAAGTTGACAAAAGTGGTATTATACACGCTTCAGTAGGAAAAGTATCATTCCCAGCAGAAAAAATATATGAAAATGCATTAGAAGTACTTCAGGTAATTTCTAAGCTAAAACCATCTGCTGCTAAAGGAACTTATTTTAAGAGCATTCATGTTTCTTCTACAATGAGTCCTGGGATTGCAATCGAAACTAAATCAGTAGCAGGGATCTAATTATGAACAGAGAAGAAAAACACGAAGTAGTTTCGGCTCTTCAAGAGAAGATGCAGGAATTTGGTAATTTTTATATTGCCGATACATCAAGCTTGTCTGTTGAGAAAGTTAACAACATCCGTCGCAAATGTTTCGAAAGCGGTATTGAAATGCAGGTTGCTAAAAATACTTTAATCAGAAAAGCGATTGAAGGATTAGAAGGCGATAACTCAGATATCTTTGCAGCTTTAAAAGGTCAGTCGGCTTTATTATTCTCAAAAACTGGTAATGGTCCGGCTAAGCTGATCAAAGCCTTGAGAAAAGGTTCTGACAAACCATTATTGAAAGCAGCTTATATTGACACTGCTATCTTTGTTGGAGATGATCATTTAGATGCCCTGGTTAGCTTGAAATCAAGAGAAGAGTTAATCGGAGATATCATTGGCTTGTTACAATCACCAGCTAAAAATGTTATTTCAGCATTGAAATCTAGTGGCGGTAAAATCGCAGGAATTGTTAAAACTCTTCAGGAAAGAGAAGGTTAAGGAACACCTCATAAGTTCTATAAATTAATATTATTTTACGTAAAATTTTAAAAACTCTATACAATGGCAGATTTAAAAGCGTTTGCTGAGCAATTAGTAAACTTAACAGTTAAAGAAGTTAACGAATTAGCTCAAATCCTTAAAGACGAGTATGGTATCGAACCAGCTGCTGCTGCAGTTGCTGTTGCAGGTCCTGCTGGTGATGCTGCTCCTGCAGCTGAAGAAAAAACTTCTTTTGATGTAATCCTTAAAGAAGCTGGTGGTCAGAAATTAGCTGTTGTTAAGTTAGTTAAAGACTTAACTGGATTAGGCTTAAAAGAGGCAAAAGACTTAGTTGATGGTGCACCAAAAGAATTAAAAGTTGGCGTTACTAAAGACGAAGCTGAAGCTTTGAAAAAACAATTAGAAGAAGCTGGAGCTGTAGTTGAGGTTAAGTAATCACTTAATTTCAATATAAATTAAACATAGACTCCGACTATATAGTCGGAGTCTATACCTGTTTATATACATTTCATCTAAGTTTGGTTGGTGAAATGTCTCACGGCAAACCAAACAAATAGTTTATTCTTAAACTAAATTAACTTTAGTACCTTGGCAAATAAAGTCGACCAAAGAGTAAATTTTGCACGAAGTAAGCACATCATCGATTATCCCGATTTTCTTGATGTACAGTTGCAATCATTCAGAGAATTTTTTCAGATAGAAACTACATCAGACAACCGTCACACTGAAGGGTTGTTTAAAGTATTTGCTGAAAATTTTCCAATCACTGATTCCAGGAATATTTTTGTTCTGGAGTTTCTTGATTATTTTATTGATCCACCGCGTTATGATATACCAGAGTGTATTGACCGTGGGTTAACTTATAGTGTTCCGTTGAAAGCTAAATTAAAGCTTTCCTGTAACGACGCGGAGCACGAAGATTTTGAAACCATTATTCAGGATGTATATCTGGGTACTATTCCATATATGACCCCTAAAGGTACATTTGTGATCAATGGTGCTGAACGTGTTATTGTTTCCCAGTTGCACAGGTCACCAGGTGTGTTCTTCGGCCAGAGCCGTCACACTAACGGTACCAAACTGTATTCTGCACGTGTTATTCCTTTTAAAGGATCATGGATCGAATTTGCTACTGACGTAAATAACGTCATGTATGCATATATTGACCGTAAGAAAAAGTTCCCTGTTACCACACTGCTTCGTGCAATTGGTTACGACTCTGATAAAGACATTCTGGAACTGTTTGATCTTGCCGATGAGGTTAAGGTTAGCAAATCTGGTCTGAAAAAATATATCGGTCGTAAACTTGCTGCAAGGGTACTGAGAAAATGGGTTGAGGATTTCGTTGATGAGGATACCGGTGAGGTAGTTTCAATTGATCGTAACGAAGTGATTCTTGACAGGGATACTGTTTTAGAAGACGAACACATTGATATGATCATTGATGCCGGCGTAAAAACTATCATCTTATCTAAAGATGATGGTGCAAGTCAGGCAGATTATACAATTATATATAATACTTTACAAAAAGATACATCCAACTCTGAAAAAGAGGCTGTGGAAAACATCTACCGTGCTTTGCGTAATGCAGAACCACCTGATGAGGAAACTGCAAGGGGTATCATAGAGCGTCTGTTCTTCTCGGACAAACGTTATGATCTGGGTGATGTAGGTCGTTACAGAATCAACCGTAAGTTGAAGATGGATACTCCTGATCACGTAAAGGTATTAACAAAAGCAGATATCATTGCGATTGTTAAATATCTGATTAAACTGATCAACTCTAAAGAAGAGGTCGATGATATTGACCATTTATCAAACCGTCGTGTCCGTACCGTAGGTGAGCAATTATACGCTCAGTTTGGTGTCGGTCTTGCACGTATGGCACGTACTATCCGTGAACGGATGAACATTCGTGACAATGAGGTATTCACACCAACTGATTTGATTAACGCCCGTACTTTATCGTCGGTTATTAATTCATTCTTTGGTACGAACCAGTTGTCACAGTTTATGGACCAAACGAATCCACTGGCGGAGATTACGCACAAGCGTCGTCTGTCAGCCTTAGGGCCCGGTGGTCTTTCTCGTGAGAGAGCTGGTTTCGAGGTACGTGACGTTCACTATACTCACTATGGAAGGTTATGTACGATTGAGACTCCTGAGGGACCAAATATTGGTCTGATCTCCTCTCTGTGTGTACATGCCAAGATCAATACTTTAGGTTTCATAGAAACACCTTACAAAATTGTAAGAGATGGTATTGTTGCTGTTGACGAAGACGTTATCTATTTATCTGCTGAAGATGAAGATGGTAAAACTATCGCACAGGCAAATGCTGAGTATGATGACAAAGGTAACTTTACAACTCCACGTGTTAAAGCACGTTATGAAGGTGACTTCCCGATTATCGAGCCTGAGAAATTAGACTTGATGGATGTTGCTCCAAATCAGATTACCTCTATTGCAGCTTCATTGATTCCTTTCTTGGAGCATGATGATGCGAACAGAGCCCTGATGGGATCCAACATGCAGCGTCAGGCAGTGCCTTTATTACGTCCTGAAGCACCGATCGTTGGTACAGGACTGGAAGGACGTGTAGCGCGTGACTCCAGAACGCTGATCAACGCCGAAGGTGATGGTGTTGTAGAATATGTTGATGCTAATGAAATCACAATCAAATATGTCAGAAATGATGGAGACCGTCTGGTTTCATTTGAAGGTGATAGCAAAACTTATAAATTAATCAAATTCAAAAAAACCAATCAGAACACTTGTATCAACTTAAAACCTATTGTTAAAAAAGGCCAAAAAGTTGTTAAAGGTCAGGTGCTTTGTGAAGGTTATGCGACTGAAAATGGTGAATTAGCCCTTGGTCGTAATCTAAAAGTGGCATTCATGCCTTGGCAGGGATATAACTTTGAGGATGCGATTGTAATCAGCGAGCGTATCGTTCGTGAGGACATTTTCACTTCACTTCATATTGAAGAATTTGAACTGGAGGTTCGTGATACTAAACGTGGTGAGGAAGAACTGACACCAGATATCCCTAACGTTTCGGAAGAAGCGACTAAAGATCTTGACGAGAATGGTATCATTCGCGTTGGAGCTGAAGTAAAAGAAGGTGATATTCTGATCGGTAAAATCACACCTAAAGGTGAATCTGACCCTTCTCCGGAGGAAAAATTATTACGTGCGATCTTTGGTGACAAAGCTGGTGACGTAAAAGATGCATCCCTTAAAACTCCGCCTTCAATTAAAGGTGTGGTAATTGATACCAAATTATTCTCAAGAGCTAAAAAAACTACAAAAGCTGAAGAAAAAGCAGCGATTGAAAAATTAGATAAGAGATATAATCTGGCTACAACCAACCTGAAAAATGAACTTGTTGACAAACTTTTCCAGATTGTTAACGGTAAAACTTCTCAGGGAATTTATAACGTCTATAAAGAACTGTTGTTCCCTAAAGGCGCCAAATTCACTCAAAAAAGTTTAGCTGACCTGGAGTTTGCGCACATCAACCCATACAAATGGACAACTGATGATGATAAAAACGATCAGATCAAATTATTGATTCACAACTATGGTATTCGTGTAAACGAAGAACTTGGAGCGTACAAACGCGATAAGTTTGCGATTAGTGTGGGTGACGAGCTGCCTTCAGGTATTGTTCAGATGGCTAAAGTATATGTAGCTAAGAAACGTAAGTTAAAAGTAGGTGATAAGATGGCTGGTCGTCACGGTAATAAGGGTATTGTAGCCCGGATTGTTCGTGATGAAGATATGCCGTTCCTGGATGATGGAACTCCTGTTGATATCGTGTTGAACCCACTGGGTGTACCTTCACGTATGAACTTAGGTCAGATCTATGAAACAGTACTTGCTTGGGCTGGAAAAGAACTAGGTGTAAAATTTGCAACTCCGATCTTTGATGGTGCTAAACATTACGAGGTAGAAGAATGGATTGCTAAGGCTGGTGTTCCAGCTTCAGGTAGAACTTATCTGCATAACGGTTTAACAGGTGAGAAATTTGATCAGCCGACTACAGTAGGTATTATCTATATGCTGAAACTTGGTCACATGGTTGATGATAAGATGCACGCCCGTTCTATCGGTCCGTACTCATTAATTACACAACAGCCGTTGGGTGGTAAAGCTCAATTCGGTGGTCAGCGTTTTGGTGAGATGGAGGTTTGGGCATTAGAGGCATTCGGTGCTGCTAATATTCTTCAGGAGATCCTGACTGTGAAGTCGGATGATGTTATCGGAAGAGCTAAAACTTATGAAGCCATCGTAAAAGGTGAGAACCTGCCTACGCCTGGTGTACCTGAGTCATTCAATGTACTGGTACATGAGCTGCGCGGCTTAGGTTTAGATATTACGTTAGACTAATGTTGAATTTTTTAATGTCGGAACGGCAGGGGCAACCCGATGCCGTTCCGGCTTTTTAAATTTTCAAATTCAAACAACAGAGCTATGTCTTACAAAAAGGATAATAAATTAAAAAGCAATTTCACCTCGATTACCATTAGTTTGGCGTCGCCGGAGGCTATTTTAGAGCGCTCTAGTGGTGAGGTGTTAAAACCTGAGACTATTAATTACCGGACTTACAAACCTGAACGTGATGGTTTGTTCTGCGAGCGTATTTTTGGTCCGGTTAAAGATTACGAATGTCATTGCGGTAAATATAAACGTATTCGTTATAAGGGTATTGTTTGTGACCGTTGTGGTGTTGAGGTAACGGAGAAAAAAGTACGTAGAGAACGTATGGGGCACATCAATTTAGTTGTTCCTGTTGCGCATATCTGGTATTTCCGTTCATTGCCTAATAAAATCGGTTATTTACTAGGACTTCCTACAAAGAGATTAGACCTGATTATTTACTACGAGCGTTATGTAGTTATTCAGTCTGGCTTAATGGAAGAACAAGGTATTCAGTATATGGACTTCTTAACAGAAGAAGAGTACCTGGATATTTTGGATAAATTACCAAAAGAAAATCAATATCTGGATGATAAAGATCCTAATAAATTCATCGCCAAAATGGGTGCTGAAGCGTTAGAGGATTTATTAAAACGTATCGATTTGGATGCTTTGTCATACAATCTGCGTCACCAGGCTGCAACTGAGACTTCTCAGCAACGTAAAAATGAAGCTTTAAAACGCTTACAGGTTGTAGAGGCTTTCCGTGGTGCAAGAACCCGTATTGAAAATAATCCGGAGTGGATGATCATCAAGATCGTTCCCGTTATTCCACCTGAATTGCGTCCATTAGTACCACTTGAAGGTGGTCGTTTCGCGACTTCAGATTTAAATGATTTATACCGTCGTGTAATTATCCGTAACAACCGTTTAAAACGTTTGATCGAGATTAAGGCACCGGAGGTAATTTTACGTAATGAGAAAAGGATGTTACAGGAAGCTGTAGATTCTCTTTTCGATAACTCACGTAAAGTTAACGCAGTAAAAACTGAAGGTAACCGTGCCCTGAAATCCCTTTCTGATATTCTGAAAGGTAAACAAGGTCGTTTCCGTCAAAACTTACTGGGTAAACGTGTGGATTATTCTGCGCGTTCTGTAATTGTCGTAGGTCCAAACCTGAAGTTACATGAATGTGGTTTACCTAAAGATATGGCAGCTGAGCTGTTCAAACCGTTTATCATTCGCAAGATGATCGAGCGTGGTATCGTTAAAACAGTAAAATCTGCTAAGAAAATTGTAGACAGAAAGGATCCTTTAGTTTGGGATATCCTGGAGAATGTTTTAAAGGGCCATCCTGTGTTACTTAACCGTGCGCCAACGCTGCACAGATTGGGTATCCAGTCCTTCCAGCCTAAATTGGTTGAAGGTAAAGCGATCCAGTTGCACCCATTAGTGTGTACTGCATTTAACGCGGATTTTGACGGTGACCAGATGGCTGTGCATTTACCTTTAGGTCATGCTGCAATTCTGGAAGCCCAGGTACTGATGCTTGCTGCACACAATATTCTAAACCCTGCGAATGGTACGCCTATTACGGTACCGTCTCAGGATATGGTTTTGGGTCTTTACTATATTACTAAAGGCCGTAGAACTGACGAAGGTCGTGTAGTTAAAGGACAGGATTCTTCTTTCTATTCTCCGGAAGAAGTTATCATTGCCTATAATGAAAAACGTATTGACCTGCATGCCTTTATTAAAGTAAAGGTAAATGTGAAGGGCAATGACGGAATTATTGTAAATAAACTTACTGATACAACTGTTGGACGTGTACTGTTTAATCAAATGGTACCTGAAGAAGTAGGTTATATCAATGAGTTGTTAACTAAAAAATCCCTGAGAGATATCATCGGTGATGTTGTTAAGGTAACTGGTATGGCACGTGCCTCAAGGTTCCTTGATGATATTAAGGAATTAGGTTTCCAGATGGCATTCCGTGGTGGTCTTTCCTTTAACTTACAGGATGTTAATATTCCTGCTGAGAAACAAATTCTGTTAGAACAGGCGTCTGCAGAAGTTGAAGAGGTTAGAAATAACTACAACATGGGTTTCATTACTAACAATGAGCGTTACAATCAGATTATCGATATCTGGACTCGTATTAATAACCGTTTAACATCATTCGTGATGACGCAGTTATCGAGCGATAACCAGGGCTTTAACTCTGTATATATGATGCTTGACTCTGGTGCCCGTGGTTCCAAAGAGCAGATTCGTCAGCTTTGCGGTATGAGGGGACTGATGGCTAAGCCTCAGAAATCTGGTTCAGGTGGTGAAATTATTGAAAATCCAATTCTTTCAAACTTTAAAGAAGGACTGTCGGTATTAGAGTACTTTATCTCTACCCACGGTGCGCGTAAAGGTTTGGCGGATACGGCATTAAAAACGGCAGATGCGGGTTATTTAACGCGTCGTTTACATGATGTAGCACAGGATATGATCGTTAATGCAGAAGATTGTGGTACGCTGAGAGGTATGTACACAACTGCATTAAAAGATAATGAAGATATCGTAGAGCCGTTATATGACAGATTATTAGGTCGTATTTCACTACATGATGTTTTCAATCCGCTTGATGGTGAATTGTTAGTTGGAGCTGGTCAGGACATTGATGAAGATATCGCTAAGGCTATTGAAGAATCTCCTTTAGAAGGTGTTGAAATCCGTTCTGTATTAACCTGCGAAAACAAACGCGGTGTTTGTGCACTTTGCTATGGACGTAACCTTGCAACAGGTAAACGTGTTCAAAAAGGTGAGGCTGTCGGTGTAATTGCTGCTCAGTCAATCGGTGAGCCGGGTACACAGTTAACATTACGTACGTTCCACGTCGGTGGTACAGCTTCCAATATTGCTGCAGAATCTCAGATCAATGCTAAATTTGATGGTATCATCGAATTTGAAAATGTTCGTACTGTAGCGAATGATACTGGTGAAGAAGGTGTTAAACAAATTGTACTTGGACGTTCCGGCGAATTTAAAATCGTTGAAGAAGGTACTGGTAAAATAATCATGACCAACAATATCCCTTATGGTTCATTCCTTTATATTGAGGAAGGTGCTAAAGTTTCAAAAGGTGATAAGATCTGTTCATGGGATCCATACAATGCGGTTATTATCTCTGAATTTGCTGGTAAGATCGAATTTGACGCAATCATTGAGGGTGTAACTTTCCGTGAAGAATCTGATGAGCAGACTGGTCACCGTGAAAAAGTGATTATTGACACCCGTGATAAAACTAAGAATCCTTCTGTAAGGGTATTAGATAAAAAAGGTGAGTTGATCAGACAATACAACATTCCGGTAGGAGCACACGTTTCAATTGATGATGGAGATGCTGTGAAAACTGGTCAGATCTTGGTTAAGATTCCTCGTGCAACTGGTAAAACAAGGGATATTACTGGTGGTTTACCACGTGTAACGGAGTTATTCGAAGCGCGTAATCCATCTAACCCTGCAGTTGTAACTGAAATTGACGGTGTGGTAACACTTGGTGGTGTGAAACGTGGTAATAGAGAGATGACTATCGAATCAAAAGATGGTGAGATCAAAAAATACCTAGTTCCATTGTCTAAACACATCCTTGTTCAGGATAATGACTTTGTAAAGGCTGGAATGCCTTTATCTGACGGATCTATTTCTCCTGCTGATATCTTAGCGATTAAAGGACCTGCTGCTGTACAAGAGTATCTTGTAAATGGTATTCAGGAAGTTTATCGTCTTCAGGGTGTGAAGATCAATGATAAACACTTTGAAGTGATTGTTCACCAGATGATGCAGAAAGTTCATATTGAAGATCCGGGAGATACTACATTCTTAGAGAATAATTCTGTAGATCGTTGGGACTTCATGATTGAAAATGATGAGATCTATGATAAAAAGGTAGTAGTTGAGGCAGGTGATTCCAATACGGTTAAACCAGGTCAGATTCTGTCTATGCGTAAACTAAGAGATGAAAATTCTCAGTTAAAACGTAAAGACCTGAAACAGATTGAGGTTCGTGATGCGAGGTCTGCAACTGCAAGTTCAGTACTGCAAGGTATTACCCGTGCTTCATTAGGTACCAAGTCATTCATTTCAGCTGCTTCCTTCCAGGAAACAACTAAAGTATTGAACGAGGCTGCTATCGCAGGTAAGCGTGATAATATGCTGGGACTGAAAGAAAACGTTATCGTAGGTCACTTAATTCCTTCGGGAACAGGTGTACGCGGATACGAACGTATTATTGTAGGTTCTCAGGAAGAATACGATAAATTACTGGCTTCTAAACAAGAAGAAGAAGTTGATGCATAATTATCTCCAGTAGAGAAAAAAGAGGGTGCCTGAAGAGGTACCCTCTTTTTTTTGTTAACATTTAAGCTAATTTTTTAACGTTAATTACCACTAAATCCAGATAAAAAGGTACTTTTGCTATATGGAAAATCAACCAAATGCCACCCAGCTTAATATTGAGCTGTCTGAGGAGATAGCTGAAGGTATATTCTCAAATCTTGCGATAATTACCCACTCTAATACTGAATTTATAGTTGATTTTATTCGCGTGATGCCCGGAATTCCAAAAGCTAAAGTGAAGTCCCGAATCATACTTACGCCTGAACATGCCAAAAGACTAATGACAGCATTAGAGGATAATATAGAAAAGTTCGAGAATATTAATGGCAGAATTAAATCACCGGATGAGAATGAAGGTTTTCCAATGAATTTTGGTGGCCCTACTGCGCAGGCTTAGTTAGCTGCTCATTAATCAGTGAGATAACAGCATTATCATTTCCCGGTTCAAACCAGTTAATTTCGGAGTCTCTGCGGAACCAGGTTAGCTGTCTTTTTGCAAACCTCCTGGTATTTTGTTTAATCTGTACAATTGCGTCTTCTAATGTAATTGCACCATCAAGGTAGCGGAAGAATTCTGCATAGCCGACTGTTTTTAAAGCATTCAGTTCACGGTAATCTGTCAAACCTATTACTTCGTCAAGAAGACCCTGGGCTATCATCAGATCAACTCGTTTATTGATTCTTGCGTAAAGATTAGCCCGTTCTGTATTCAGGCCGATCTTGATAATCTGAAAAGGCCTTTCTTTTTTAGAATTCGTCAGGTAAGACGAAACTTTGCTTCCTGTAGAGAGGAAAAACTCTAGTCCCCTGATCATTCGCTGAGGATTGGACTGATCTATTTTTGCATAATATTCAGGATCGGCAGCGGATAGCTGCTCGCGTATGGAATCTAGTCCCTGTTGCCTAAAAAGTGTATTTAACTCTTCCCTGATCTTCATATCCGTTTCAGGTAGTACATCAAGACCTTTGGTTACTGCATCCAGATATAATCCAGAACCGCCTACCATAATCGCAAGGTCATTAACTTTAAATACTTCCTCAAGCGTTTGCAATGCGCTGATCTCGAAATCTCCTGTACTAAAGAAATCGTGTATAGAATGCGAATCGATAAAATGGTGTTTTGCGGCAGCGAGTTCAGTCGCATCCGGTTTTGCGGTGCCAATGGACATTTCTTTGAAGAATTGCCTTGAATCTGCGGATAGAATTTCAGTTGCGTAATGGCGGGCCAGGGTAATGGCAAGAGCTGTCTTACCAATGCCCGTAGGGCCCGCAATAACGATAAGTGTTTTATATAAGGCCATATATTGGCTTAATAATCCTCTTTGCTGTCGTAGTCTTCAGCATCATAATCATCTCCGGAAGAAAACTCATCTTCTTCCGACTCGTCTTCATGATCATCACTTTTAGATGAAGTAGAGATACCGCGACCATCCATAGCTTCCAATTCTTCTGTATCTTCAGGTACAAAGTCCATTTCATTCAGGAAATCAAAGTCGGTTGAGACTGCAGCCGTAGTTGTTGCTGCCGTAAAATTATTAGCATCAAAAATTTTAGGCGCTTCTCCAATACTTTTAAAAAGCACAGGATACTCAATATTGGCATCTGCCTGTAGAATAATCTTAACCAGTTCGACATGGAAGTCATAAGGGCGGTCAAAATTATATATATAATAAAATTTTTGGTGTGGGTCTTCAATAAAGTTGCTCAATCTTGATTTCTCCATGGTAGCCACGCCTCTGTCTACTTTTTTCTGGTTAGGCAGGTATGCAATTTCGTCACCTTTTATCCAATGGTCTGAACTCACATAAAAAGACGAAGATTTTTCAGAATTATATCCTGTAGAGCGGTGTAGGGCCTTATGTAAATCCTCAAAAGTTTGATTGGATTTAATATCGATTTCTCTGATCACTTCATCGTAATCATCAAAAGTAAGTCTGAATCTATAAATTGCCATTGTTAAGCTGATTTTCGATCTATAAAATTATAAAAATTAAATATATTAATTAGCAGAATCCGGGGTTCTGACAGGACTAAGACCGAACTCTTTTCCCTTTTTTAGCATAAAAGCTAGGGCGTCACTATAAGAATTGGTTATATCACCTTCCAGAATCGCTTCGCGGATTGCATTTTTTATCAGTCCGACCTCTTTTCCGGCGGGCAGACCAAAATAGTCCATAATATCCTGACCCGTTACCGGAGGTTGCCAGTTCCTGATTTTATCCCTTTCCTCCACATCTTTCAATTTCTGTTTAACCAGTTCAAAATTGTTTCGGTATTTCTTTACCTTATATTCATTTTTAGTGGTCACATCTGCATTACAGAGAAGCATGAGACTTTCGATATCGTCTCCGGCATCGAAGAGCAGTCTCCTTACCGCAGAATCGGTTACGACCTCTTGTGCCAATACAATTGGTCTCAAGTGCAGCTGAACCAATTTCTGAACAAACTTCATTTTTTCATTCAGCGGAAGTTTTAATTGAGCAAAAATTTGAGGTACCATTTTCGCTCCCCGGTCCTCATGCCCGTGAAACGTCCAGCCTTGTTTTTCTTCGAAACGTTTAGTGGGCGGTTTTGCAATGTCGTGTAAAATCGCTGCCCACCTTAACCAGAGGTCTGAAGTCACTGTACAGATATTATCCAGCACCTGAAGCGTATGATAGAAGTTATCTTTATGACCTTTACCCTTAATGATCTCTACACCATACAAATTTGCCATTTGCGGAAATATCAATTGGAGTAAACCTGTATTAAATAAATGTTTAAATCCTATAGATGGAACCGGTGCGCTGATAATTTTATTCAGTTCGTCGGTGATACGTTCTTTTGAAACAATGCTGATCCGGTCTTTTTGACTTGCGATAGCTGCCAATGCAGACTCCTCTATTTCAAAATTTAACTGGGTTGCAAAACGGATTGCGCGCATCATACGCAACGGATCGTCTGAAAAGGTAAGCTCCGGATCCAGTGGAGTACGAATGATTCTTCGTTCCAGATCTTCCTGTCCCATGAAAGGATCTACCAGTTGTCCAAAGTTGTTTTTATTTAATGATAAAGCCAGTGCGTTGATGGTGAAATCCCTTCTTAGCTGATCGTCCTGTATAGAGCCGTTTTCTACGATGGGTTTTCTGGAATCAGCCCGGTAAGATTCTTTTCTTGCCCCTACAAATTCTATTTCAAGATCCTTGTAACGTAACATAGCAGTCCCAAAGCTCTTGAATACGGAAACTTTGCTTTTCAGCTGTTTGCCGCTGAGTTCTGCAAATTCAATTCCGTTCCCCAATACAACGATATCAATGTCTTTGGAAGGCCTGTTCAGAAATATATCCCTGACATAACCACCGATCACATACGCCTCAATGTTATTTTCAGCAGCGATATCGGCAAGGATATTAAAAACAGGGTGTTCTAGATTATTTTTCAATGTGTATATAATTGTTTACCCGGTCAACCCCAGAAAGGTTAAATGGATTTGCAAAAGTACAAAAACTTACTTCCTTATGAAGGAAAATTGACCTGATGGTCCCAGTTTCATGATTGTTGATGGTTTGCGCTGAGTTCTGTTTTCCTGTTCCCAATCGACCACATGGTCGACACCATTGATAATTTTTTCCTCAATCTCATCAAAAAAAGCAGGGGAAGGGTGGCCGGAAATATTAGCGGAAGTAGACACAATAGGCTTACGGAATCGTTGAAGCAGCGACTCGACAAACTCATGTTTTGCAATACGAATGCCAATTGATCCATCGGAATTGATCACGTTCGGCGCCAGATTTTTTGCGCCGGAAAAAATGATTGTCAGTGGGTTTTCCGCGTATTCAATCAAATCATAAGCCACTTCAGGTACCTCTTTTACATAACTCTGCAGCTTATTATCATTGTCCAGTAGAATAATGAAACTCTTATCCTGACCACGTCCTTTCAGCCTGCTGATTTTGTCGACAGCTTCCGGGTTCGTTGCATCACAGCCCAGACCCCAGATTGTATCAGTAGGGTATAGGATTATTCCACCATTTTTAAGCACAGTAAGTGCCTTTTCTATTTCCTGCTTTAACATAATATGCGAATTTATTAAATATTCCGCAGGAATCAGGACTTATAGATCAGATCCCGATAGGCGAACATCAGCTGAGAGGACAATCCGGCCGTATTAAACTTTTCCAGGTATTTAAAACCAGCGCTAATCATCTGCGATGTAAGCTCTGCCGATTGTATAACCTTGTTCGCGGCTTCAGCAAGAGCCTCTGGATCATCCGGACTGATATAAATGGAATCTGGCCCACCGGCTTCCTCCAGGCAAGATCCTGTCGCAGCAATAACTGGAGTGCCACTGTACATGGCCTCAATAACCGGAATACCGAAACCCTCGTAAAATGAAGGATATATAAATAAAGCGGCACCCTGATAGATAGCAGGCAGGTCGGTAAAAGGAATGTTTTCGAGAAAGATAATACGGTCATGTAATTGCAGTTTTGAGATCTCTTCGGCAACCTGGACTGCATAGGCCTGTTTTTTTCCAACTACGACGAGTTTGTAGGCAGTGTCTATTTTTGGTAAAGCGCGAATGATCAGCAATAAATTTTTCCGGGCCTCTATAGTGCCGACATTCAGAAAGTATTTTACAGGCTCCCCTGAGGGCTTTGTCAGACTATATTTACTCAGAATAGCATTTCTCTCATCTGTAGGTAAAAGTGTTTTAAAACTATCATCACAGCTCTGGTAGAGCACCTTGATTTTGTCTGCAGGCGTCTGATAGTAATGGATGATATCTTCTTTTGTTCTTTCTGAAATAGCAATAATCAGATCTGCATGCCGACAGGCATATTTGCTTTTAATATTATAAATGAGACGGTCCGTCCAGCGATAATGCTGAGGGAAACGCAAATAGATCAGATCATGGATGGTGACAACTTTTTTTGTACCTATGGGAATCTGCAAAGGGATTTCATTGCTCAGGCCATGGTAGATGTCGATATTATCTTTTATCAGCTGCCTGCCTATACCAATGCTTCTCCACAATGCTTTCAGTAAGGTGCCTGAAGGCGGAAGACACAAATGGATGCCGGGTAACTTGAAGAAAGCGCCGATCTGTCCGGAAGATTTAATTTTAGGCGTATAAACAAAATATGTGTTTTCCGGGAAATATCCGGCTAACTGTTCAATCAGAGATCTGCTGTAGTTACCTAAACCTGTCAGGTTATTCGCAGCCCGTTTTCCGTCAAAGCCTATTTTCATGGTTTCATTTCGCTTTTGCTATACTAATTTATTTATGCGCACCATATTTCGACAAGCTGGCGGAAGAATGAAAAATACACATAATGAAAGCTGGGATCTTCGCTTCGAGTCTTATGAATTATCTGCCGGGGGGCGGAAGATTAAATCTGAAAAATAAGATTGGCCAGGAGTATTGAATGTTTGCACATTTACAAAACCCTGGCCAGATCTGATTAAACAGCTACATTGTTTTCTCTCAACGCATCATTTAAAGAAGTTTTTTTATCTGTAGATTCTTTACGTTTACCAATGATTAACGCACAAGGAACCTGGTATTCACCAGCAGGGAATTTCTTAGTATAGCTCCCAGGAATAACTACAGATCTTGCCGGAACAACGCCTTTATATTCCACAGGAGTGCTGCCAGAAACATCGATAATTTTCGTTGAAGCAGTTAAAACTACATTCGCGCCTAAAACAGCCTCAGTTTCTACCTTCACACCTTCGACAACGATTGCTCTTGAACCAAGGAAGCAATTGTCTTCGATAATAACCGGTGCAGCCTGAATCGGCTCCAGTACACCACCGATACCAACACCACCACTTAAGTGAACATTTTTCCCAATTTGTGCACATGAACCAACGGTCGCCCAGGTATCAACCATTGTACCTTCATCAATATAAGCACCAATGTTCACATAAGAAGGCATCAGAATTACACCTTTAGCGATATACGCACCAAAACGCGCACTTGCTCCAGGTACAACACGTACACCTAGTTCTTTATAATTGGTTTTTAATTTCATTTTATCATGGAACACGAAAGGACCGGCCTGAATTTCTTTCATCTCCCGGATCGGAAAATAAAGGATAACCGCTTTTTTAATCCATTCGTTAATTCCCCATGAATTTAATACTGGTTCTGCAACGCGCATTTCACCACTGTCTAAGTGCATGACTACGGTTTCAATCGCCTCACAATATTGTGGATATTCTAACAAGGTCCTGTCTTCCCAGGCAGCCTCGATTAATTTTTTCAAATCCTGAATCATTGTTAAATTTTATTTATTCGCAAAATAAATGAATTTTATGTATTGAGCGATCTTTTATTGCTGTATTTTTGATTTTTATGGCAGAGCAGGAAAAACTAAGGATAGACAAATACTTATGGGCAATAAGATTGTTTAAAACCAGAACTTTAGCAACTGAAGCATGTAAAGCTGGAAGGATAAAACAGAACGGGCAAAATATCAAAGCTTCGGCGATAGTTAAACCGGGAGATGTTTATCAGGTATCTAAAGGTATAGAAAAGAAAATCATAGAAGTAGTAGAACTCCTTTATAACAGAGTGGAGTCAAAGATTGCGGTAACCAAATACAAAGATATTACTCCACTGGAAGAAACACAAGGTTATAAATCCGTATTTCATTCTCCGGTTTTGATCAGAGATAGAGGTGCAGGCAGACCGACTAAGAGGGACAGGCGTGAAATTGACGACCTTACAGATAACCTGTTTGAGGAAGATAAATAATCCAGTGCGGGATACTTATTCAATACAATTAAAACAAAAAATCCCCGCTATATGGCGGGGATTTTTTGTTTTAATTTCAGATTTAATACCGTGACGTTTATTTTTTGTCTGATTTATAACCTTCGTTTAAACCTACAATAACTTCACTTGTAACATCCAGTGATGCATCAGCAAATAGGATTGCACTGTTACCTTTTTGGTAAGTCAGCACCATTTTATAACCTTTACCCTTAGCATATACTTTCAGGTAATCTGCAATTTTGTTGTACAGTTTTTCCTGTTCTTCAGCCTGCTCATTTTGTAATGCTGCACCTGCGTTTTGCTGATAAGTCTGTAATTCCTGTTGCTTACGGCCTAATCTTTCTTCAGTAGAAGCACGTTGGTCAGCAGGCATCGTATTTTGTGATTGCTGGTATTGCGCTACTTCACGTTGAAAGGCTTGTTGCTTAGAAGCCAGGTCAGTTTGTGCAGATTTAGATTTTGCATCCAGTTTCACTTTTAAATCTTTGAAATACTGGTATTTTGTTAATAAAGAGTCCGAATCAACGTAAACAATCGGCTCTCCACTTTTAACTGAAGCTGTTTCAGTTTTAGCGGTACTGCCTGTCGCTGCGCCATTGTCTTTATTCTGGCAGGATGCCATTACGGAAACTAATGCTACAGCTGTAGCCAGAGTGCCTAGTTTAAAGGATTTGTTATTCATTTATGGTAATTTATTAAATGTTTTCAATTCAAATTTCAGCAAATATAAAATTTCAAAATTAGTATCCTAAATATGTAGTTTTTTTTGCGTCATTATTAGCGGTTTAGCATCAAATAGTTATCCACATTTGCCTTTAATTGGGCTTAAATGGTTATTTTTGAATCTTATTTTTTATTAACATTTATGAGCGAAGAAAAAGATTCAAAGTCAAATTATTCGGCAGATAATATACAAGTATTAGAAGGTTTAGAAGCGGTGCGTAAGCGCCCTTCGATGTATATAGGAGATACAGGATTTAAAGGTTTACACCATTTAGTATACGAGGTAGTAGATAACTCTATCGATGAGGCACTTGCCGGCCATGCCGATACCATTTATGTTAATATCCTGAAAGATAATTCCATTCGCGTGGAAGATAACGGCCGGGGTATTCCAACAGGAATCCACAAGAAAGAGAACAGGTCAGCACTGGAAGTCGTTATGACGGTTCTGCATGCCGGTGGTAAATTCGATAAAGACACTTATAAAGTATCTGGCGGTTTGCACGGTGTAGGTGTAAGTTGCGTAAATGCACTTTCTATTCATTTGAAGGCCGAAGTACATCGCGAAGGACAAGTTTTTGTTCAGGAGTACAGCAAAGGTAAACCTCAATATGATGTTAAAGTAGTAGGTACAACTGATAAAAGAGGTACTATCATCACTTTTACACCGGATGACGAGATTTTCACACAGACTACAGAGTACCGTTATGATACTTTAGCTTCACGTCTGAGAGAACTTGCATTCCTGAATAAAGGAATTACGCTTACGCTGACAGATGAACGTGAAGAGCTGGAAGATGGCACATTTTTGAATGAAGTATTTCATTCAGAAGGCGGATTAAAAGAATTTGTACAGTTCCTTGACGGCGGACGCCCTTCCCTTATTCCTGAACCTATTTATGTAGAAGGAATTAAAAACGGTATCCCTGTAGAACTTGCACTGCAATACAATGACAGTTACGCAGAAAATGTACACTCTTATGTGAATAACATTAATACACATGAAGGGGGTACGCATATTGCAGGTTTCAGAAGAGGTCTGACACGTACATTGAAAGCCTATGCTGAGAAATCTGGATTACTGAAAAATGTGAAGTTTGAGATTACCGGTGATGACTTTCGTGAAGGACTGACTGCGGTTATATCTGTAAAAGTTCAGGAGCCTCAATTTGAAGGACAGACCAAGACTAAACTGGGTAATACAGAGGTTATGGGGGCTGTCGATATTGCAGTTGGTGAAGCATTGGGTATTTACCTGGAAGAATATCCTAAAGAAGCGAGAATGATCGTTAATAAGGTTATTCTGGCAGCAACAGCGAGAGCTGCAGCAAGGAAGGCCCGTGAGATGGTTCAGCGTAAGAGCGTAATGGGTGGATCGGGTTTACCTGGTAAACTTGCAGATTGTTCTGATAGTGATCCGGTTAAATGCGAATTGTATCTTGTCGAGGGAGATTCAGCGGGTGGAACGGCAAAACAAGGCCGTGACCGTAATTTCCAGGCTATCCTTCCATTAAAAGGTAAGATTCTGAACGTTGAGAAAGCAATGGAACATAAGATCTATGAAAATGATGAGATCAAGAATATGTTTACTGCTTTAGGTGTAAGTATCGGTACTCCTGAAGATGATAAAGCCTTAAACATAACTAAGCTGCGTTACCACAAGATTGTGATTATGACGGATGCTGATATTGACGGATCACACATTACGACACTGATCCTGACATTCTTCTTCAGATATATGAAAGCACTTATCGAAGCCGGTTACGTCTATATTGCAGCGCCACCACTTTATTTGGTTAGAAAAGGTAAAGAGCAGGAATATTGCTGGAATGATCAGCAGCGTGATATAGCTGTTCAACGTCTTAAAGGACAGGGTAAAGAAGAAAGCGTACATATTCAACGTTACAAAGGTTTAGGAGAGATGAACGCAGAACAACTGTGGGAAACAACTTTAAATCCGGCTACACGTACATTAATGCAGGCTACAATTGAAAATGCTGTAGAATGTGACCATACTTTCTCTATGTTAATGGGAGATGAGGTTGCACCAAGAAGAGAGTTCATTGAGCGTAATGCAAAATATGCTAAGATCGACGCATAGTCAGAAAAACATATTAAACAAAAAAGGTTCCTCCATAATAGAGGAACCTTTTTTTGTTAAAATCTTATTCTACTTCTTTTTATTTTTCTTACTCTTCTTTGCGAAGCTGGGCTTGCATGTCATATGCAGCTTGCTACAGTTGATAATCGCTTTGTAGGTCTGCAAAATATCACAACCGACGATTCCTACCACAGCAGGGTGCCCCATTTGCTGGTACGCCTCATTTACCGAATCCAGGTCAAGGCCGACAGCAGTGTAATTCTTGATTTTTAGCTTGCCGATCTTAAGTTTCGGGAAGACGGTCTGGACGGTATCGGTCGTACTGAATAATGTAGTGGCTCCTGTTTCCGTAGTCGCATAGTCAAGACTGTATTGCTGAATAAACGATTTATTAAATACAGAACGTGAGGCGCCGGTGTCCAGTACAGCCCAGCTTTTCTGCCCGTAAACAACAATTTCCACCAAAAGGTGGAAACCGTCATCATTAAGGCTAATGAGCCTTAAAGGAATTTTAATCCGCTGCATTTAGATAAGATTCATTTCTTTAAGTACAGCATTCATGCTTCTTACTGCGTCAGCACTTTTGGCAAATGCAGCTTTCTCTGCATCATCCAGCTTAAAGTCTATAATTTTTTCCCATCCGTTACGGCCGATAATTACCGGTACACCCAGGCAGATATCCTGCTGACCATATTCTCCTTCCAGAGATACACAGCAGGTAAATAATTTTTTCTCGTCACGGACGATACTTTCTACCAGAGCAGCTCCTGCAGCACCAGGCGCGTACCATGCAGAAGTTCCGATCAGGCCGGTTAGCGTCGCTCCACCTACCATTGTATCGGCAGCAACCTTTGCTAAAGTGGCCTCATCAAGTAATTCTGATACCGGTAAACTTTGGTAAGTTGCATATCTTGTCAGTGGGATCATTGTTGTATCTCCGTGTCCGCCGATTACAAATCCCTGCAGGTCGTTGGCATTGCATTTCAGGGCTACACTCAAGTAATACCTGAAGCGTGCGCTGTCCAATGTACCACCCATACCGATGATCCTGTTTTTAGGAAGACCTAAAGAACGCAGAGCCAGGTAAGTCATTGTATCCATCGGGTTACTGATCACGATAATAATCGCATCCGGTGAATATTTCAGGATATTTTCAGCAACGCCTTTAACAATACCAGCATTAATTCCAATGAGTTCCTCACGTGTCATGCCAGGTTTGCGGGGAAGACCGGAAGTAATTACTGCGACAGCAGAGCCTGCTGTTTTGCTATAGTCATTAGTTACTCCGCTTACCTGGGTATTGAAGCCGAGTAAAGCAGCAGTTTGCATCATGTCAATGGCTTTACCTTCGGCAAAACCCTCTTTGATGTCTAATAAAACCAACTCTTCAGCCAGATCTTTGCGGGCGATATTATCTGCACAGGTAGCACCGACGGCTCCTGCACCTACAACCGTAATCTTCATAGTTAATATTTAAATGATGATCAAATATATCAGGAAATTTGGGGCTAAAAAACACCCGTTAAAACGCCTGACAATTCGCACAAGGTAGAAAAATTAAGGGAGTTTTAAAAAACGCTTTTTAAAACTTTATGTATGCTTCGTGGTTTTATCTTAAAGAATTTACATTTGCTTTATATCCGCAAAACATTAAATCATATCATGGATAATACACCGGTAGAAAAAGTCGATATCATGTCTTATGCAGGAAGGTGGTTTGTCATATATGCGCTTCCCGCAACAGTAGATAAGAGCTGGAGAGATACTACGGAAACCTATGTAATTCATCCTGATGGTTATTACGCTGTCTTTACCACGTACCGGTTACCAGGCGATGACGGTCAAAAATATGTGAGGTCGAAACTTTTTGTGGTCCGGGGTACTGGGAATGCTGAGATGAAATCACAGTTTGTATGGCCGGTAAGAGTGGATTACTGGATTATAGAACTGGCAGAAGATTATTCATATGCTGTTGTTGGACATCCCAAGCAAAAGCAGCTCTGCATCTTGTCCAGGAAACCATTTTTGGATGAAGAACTAGCAGCAGAAATCATCGAACGCTGTCGTCGCAAAGGGTATGAGATAGCGAAACTCGTTCGTCAGCCTCATGTCAATCCACACGCTGGGAAATCTTCTCATCAAGATGCTTCCTGGAACTCAAATTAAATCTTAAATCTCATTAATGTGTTTGGCGCATTCTACCAAAGCAATATCCGGCGTTAGTAATGCCATTTCTTAAAAATCCTTTATTCGCGATTTAAAAAAACGTAATTTTGTCTATCAGGCTTAATCAGCCAGGATTCTTAATTACCCATCTATGTATTTAATTTTTGATACCGAAACCACCGGACTACCTGCTAATTATAATGCACCCGTATCTGACAGTAATAACTGGCCCAGGTGTATACAATTGGCCTGGCAGTTACATGATGAATCCGGAAAACTCATAGAGCATCAGGATTTTCTGGTTAGACCCGATGGTTTTAATATCCCTTATGATGCAGAGCGTATTCATGGTATTTCTACAGAATTAGCCACAGAACAGGGGATTGAGCTGGCTGATGCATTGGAGCGATTCAATACAGTATTATCCAAAGCGAAGTTCATAGTCGGTCAGAACGTTGGTTTTGACGTTAACATTATGGGGGCTGAGTTCTACAGACTGGGTATAGAGAGTCCGATGGCGACTATGCCTGTGCTGGATACCTGTACAGAAGTTACTGCAGACCTGTTAAAAATCCCTGGAGGAAGGGGGGGGCGTTTCAAATTGTCGACGCTAACCGAACTCCATAATTATTTGTTTGGTATTCCCTTTGCGGAAGCGCATAATGCTACTGCCGACGTAGAGGCTACTACACGCTGTTTCCTGCAGCTGTTGAAAATGGGTACATTCAGTACCGCTCAGTTACAGGCTGCACCAGATTACCTCGAACAGTTCAGAACGATCAATCCGGGTGTTATTCCGGGAGTAGGTCTGCAACATATTAACCTGAAGGCCGCTTCTGACGAAATTCGTAAAAGACAAGCTAAAGCCGAAGGTCCGGGGATTACAAAACAAGCACTTCAGGATAATCAGAAAGAACTTCAGGAGGCTAATTATGTGCATCTGCACAACCACACCCAGTTCTCTGTATTACAATCTACCATAAATATTCCCGGTTTAATTGCTGCTGCAGCGGCAGACTGTATGCCTGCAGTTGCGATGACTGATCATGCGAACATGATGGGCGCATTTCACTTTGTAAATCAGGTTCTAAATCATAACAAAGGTGTTGAGGCCAGAAATAAGGCTGCGATTGAGAAGGGAGAAGCCGGATCAGAACAAGCAATAACGCCTATTGTAGGTTGTGAATTTTTTGTATGTGAAAATCATCTCGATAAATCAAGGAAGGATAATGGCTACCAGGTGGTATTGCTGGCCAAGAATAAAAGAGGTTATCACAACCTTGCGAAGATGTCATCTATCGCCTATACCAAAGGGTTCTATTATGTGCCGCGAATAGATAAAGCGGTTATCGAACAGTATAAAGATGATATCATAGTGTTGTCAGGTAACTTGTACGGCGAAGTGCCCAGTAAGTTATTGAATATGGGAGAAAATCAGGCAGAGGAAGCACTGCTCTGGTGGAAAGAGAAATTCGGTGACGATTTCTATATAGAGGTAATGCGGCATAATCAGGAAGATGAAGATGTCGTGAACAAAGCACTGGTTGGCCTCGCCCGTAAGCACGAAGTGAAAATTATAGCTAGCAATAACACCTATTATATTAATAAGAAGGATGCGAATGCGCATGATATTTTATTGTGTGTAAAAGACGCGGAGAAGCAGGCCACCCCAATTGGCCGTGGCCGTGGTTATCGTTATGGTCTGCCAAATCAGGAATACTATTTCAAATCTTCAGCAGAAATGAAAAAGTTGTTTGCAGACCTGCCAGAAGCCATCTTTAATATTCAGGAAATCGTAGATAAGATCGAAATTTACAAACTGGCCAGGGAGGTACTCTTACCTAAGTTTGATATTCCTGAACAGTTTATTGTCGCAGAAGATGCAAATGATGGTGGTAAGAGGGGAGAGAACCTTTACCTGCGTCATCTGACCTATGAGGGTGCGAAAAAGAGATACGGTGAATTATCAGCTGATATTATAGAGCGGCTGGATTTTGAACTTCAGACTATTGAAAAGACCGGTTATCCGGGTTACTTCCTGATTGTACAGGACTTTATCAGGGAAGCCAGGAATCTGGATGTGTCTGTAGGTCCGGGAAGGGGTTCCGCTGCGGGCTCTGTAGTTGCTTATTGTCTTTGGATCACGAATATAGATCCCATTAAATATGATCTCCTGTTTGAGCGTTTCCTGAATCCGGATCGGGTATCCATGCCCGATATAGATATTGATTTTGATGATGAGGGACGTGGCCGTGTTATGGATTATGTAATCAATAAATACGGTGCTAATCAGGTTGCGCAGATCATCACCTATGGTACAATGGCTGCAAAATCGTCCATTAAAGATACGGCCAGGGTGCTTGATCTACCACTTTTTGAGGCAGATAAGATTGCCAAACTGATTCCGAATCTGAAGCTGGCTAAGATTTTTAACCTGGATGAAAAGGCGCTTAAAGGGGTATTGCGTGCAGACGAATACGAAAGGGTTGTAGAACTGAAAGATCTTGCGGAGTCTAAAAGTCTGAGTGCAGAGACTATACAGCAGGCCAGAATTTTGGAAGGTTCTTTAAGAAATACAGGTATCCATGCCTGTGGCGTAATTATTACGCCCGATGATATTACCAATTATGTTCCTGTGGCTATGGCCAAGGATTCAGACCTGTATGTGACTCAGTTTGACAACTCAGTTGTTGAAAGTGCCGGTTTGCTGAAAATGGACTTTTTGGGGCTAAAGACATTAACCCTGATTAAAGATACTGTTAAACTGGTTCGTCTTCGTACGGGTATTCAGCTCGATCCCGATCATTTTCCGATTGATGACGTTAAAACTTACGAGCTTTTCCAGCGCGGGGAAACCATTGGTATTTTCCAGTACGAGTCCAGTGGAATGCAGAAATACATGAAAGAACTGAAGCCAACTGTATTCGGAGATTTAATTGCAATGAATGCATTATACAGGCCGGGTCCGCTGGAGTATATTCCAAGTTTTGTCCGCAGAAAGAATGGGGAAGAAGAAATTAAGTATGATCTTGATGCTTGTGAAGAATACCTGCAGGAGACCTATGGAATTACCGTTTACCAGGAGCAGGTGATGTTGCTGTCGCAGAAATTGGCTGGCTTTACCAAAGGTGAGGCTGACGTTCTGCGTAAAGCAATGGGTAAAAAACAAAAAGATGTACTGGACAAGATGAAGCCCAAGTTTGTAGCACAAGCTGCAGAGAAGGGGCATGCACCAGCTACACTGGAGAAAATATGGAAAGACTGGGAGGCATTTGCGTCCTATGCCTTCAACAAATCTCACTCTACTTGTTATGCATGGATCGCTTATCAAACCGCTTATCTCAAAGCCCACTATCCGGCCGAATATATGGCTGCGGTATTAACGAATAATATGAGCGATATCAAGCAGGTAGCCTTTTTCATGGAAGAATGTAAACAGATGGGCGTTCAGGTGCTTGGGCCAGATGTGAATGAATCCATTCTGAAGTTTTCCGTGAATAATAAAGGGGAAGTCCGTTTTGGCCTTTCCGGTATTAAAGGGGTGGGAGAGAAAGCGGTCGAGAGTATTATAGAAGAAAGAAATAAGAGCGGTAAATATCTGACTATACACGATTTTTCACGCCGCTCCAATACCCGTACAGTAAACAAAAAAGCCTATGAAAGTTTTGTTTACAGCGGAGCTTTTGACAGCTTCGGCTATCATCGTGCGCAATACTTTTTTGTTGGAATGAATGACAAGATGAATGGGATTGAGAAGCTGATCAAATATTCCAATGATTTCCAGAATAGTGAATCTTCTACACAATCTTCACTTTTCGGTGGTACTATTGCAGATATGATCCAGGAACCGGTGTTGCCTGTGGCAGCAGAATGGAGTCTGATAGACCGGCTGAAATATGAAAAAGATGCTATCGGTATATTTTTGAGCGGACACCCACTTGATAACTATAAACTGGAACTTGACGAGTTCTGTCAGCATACAGTACGTCAGCTGTCGATGGTGAATAAGGTTAGAATGGGCGATACCAATGAAGAAGTTCTGGCAGAGTTTGAACAGGTGAAGAACAGGGAACTCTGTGTGGGAGGACTTGTCGTATTGTCAGCACAGAGAATGACAAAAACAGGTAAGCCATTTGGTACCATTACGTTTGAAGACTACAATGACAGTTGTGAATTGGCTTTGTTTGGCGAAGATTTTGTCAAGTTTAAACAGTTTATGACGGAAGGTTACTTTCTGCAGATTAGGGGCAGGGTAGCTGAACGCTTCAGAAAAGAAGGCGACTGGGAGTTTAAGATCACGTCCATTGCATTGCTGTCTGACCTGAGAGAGAAGTTGGCTAAGAGTATTACGCTGCAGATACCTATTCAGGGTATTAGTGATCAGATCATTAGTCAGATTTACGAATTGATTGCCGAAAATCAGGAGAATACCGAGCAGCAAAATTGTATGCTTAATTTTACGGTATACGACAGAGAGCAGCAGGTTAGTCTTGAATTGCCTTCTAAGTCACTGAAGATCAATCCTACTAATCAATTTCTAGAACAAATTAAGAGTTTGAATGTTGTCCATTGTAAGTTGAACTAATGTCATTTTGGCACGGTAAAACGTGGTGGCATTACAATTGATTATATCTTTGTGTAAATAAAAAAATAATTATGGCTTTAGAAATCACAGATGCCAACTTCGAGGAAGTTGTGTTGAAATCAGATAAACCCGTTTTAGTAGACTTTTGGGCAGAATGGTGTGGTCCATGTCGCATGGTAGGTCCTGTAGTAGATGAAATATCAAAAGAATACGAAGGAAAAGCGGTTGTAGGTAAAGTGAACGTGGATAACAATCCGCAGATCTCTACTCAATTCGGAATCCGTAATATCCCGGCTTTGTTATTCTTTAAAAACGGTGAAGTAGTTGATAAACAAGTAGGAGCAGTTCCTAAATCGGTATTAGCCGGTAAATTAGATAAACAACTGTAAGCTTAGTTTTTCTTAATATATAGAAAAAGCCTGTAATAATTATTACAGGCTTTTTTTTTGTCACTATTTGAGCAGTCTGAGTTCGTATATCGCAGCTATTGAAGAACCAGGCCTGGCTACCAGCTTAATTACTATTTCCAGCTGTTTTCTATCGTCGGGTAAGGCGTAGGTAACATCATAAAAATGATCGCCCCTGTTGCCTTCAAGCTTAACTGTCTCCAATAATACATCGTTTGCATAGATCTCAAAATTCCGGTCACTTTCTTTTCCGAAATAAGTTAGCCGTATACCAGAAGCCTTAGATTCCGGATTTTTAAGGATATAACTAAACCAGCCTGTGCCTGTCCGGAAATGCCGGTCTTTGAATACACCTTCCCAGGTATTCTCTCCTTTAAAACCGTGATCAGATTCCGGTTGCTGTTCGCCGGTACTTACTTTATCAACCGTTATTGCATCTAGAGCAAATGCTGCGGCAGCTTTTTCCTTTCTTGCATTTAATAATGCCGGAAGGTTTTCCGGGTTAGTAAATGGCCAGTACACCATATATCTGGTTTCATTAAGCTTGTAGAAGGGAACCAGCTCCAGCCCTTTATATTCTTGCTGGTAAATCATGTTGGCGGCCTTAAAAGTCATGGGCAGGTTTTCATCTGTAATCCCTTTTGCTATGCTGTTTCTGTCAGCGATCATTAACGGGGCATCCTCCACAGACAATAACGGGCCATTGGCGATATGTGCCATCCTGTCTCCGTTTGCCTTTAAACCAGCCAGATCTGCTGTTCCCATTGATGCGGCGAGTACGATAGGGCCGTGCACAAAAGAGACGTAATCAGACCCGTCAGGCAGAAATTCCGCCTGCGTATGCATAGGTAGATGGATGTCAATCACATCTCCCGACTTCCACTTCCGGTTTAAACTTATATAAGAAGCACTGTCGACCTCTACTAACTGCTTTTTCCCATTTACTTTAACGGTCATTTCATTTTTCGCTAACCATCCAGGGTACCTGAAATGAATTGTGAACGTTTCGGATTTGGCCAGTTTTAAAGAAAGCGACGTATGGTCTTGCTCGGGAAAAGTTGTCTGTTGTACCAGGCTCATTTTCTTTTCTTTCCATTCCAGCTTAGAAGCCATGAATAGGTTAACAAAAAGGTCTTTCTCATTATGCGCATAGATTAATTCTCCATACTTACCATGATTTTCCAGGCCTGAACCTACGCAGCACCAGAAACCTTCCTGTGGCTTTGAGTATACCTTATAGTGGCCGGGCCGCATTGGTGTAAAATAGACGAATCCTCCTGTAGGACTTTGCGAAGATAGAATATGGTTATATAAAGTACGCTCATAGTAATCAATATAAGATGCCGCAGGATGAGCCAGGAATAAATGGCGTGTCAGTTTGAGCATATTATAAGAATTGCATGTTTCCGGACCCTCTCTGGATTCCATCATCGACGAGAAATCTTCTGAAGGATTAAAATGTTCACTTACGCTATTACCGCCAATAGAAACAGTGCGGTTCTTAACTACGGTCTCCCAGAAGAAACCGGCCGCATCCTCCCAGCTTTTATCATTTGAAAGCTCTGCGACACGCATGAAGCCAATCACCTTAGGGATTTGCGTGTTAGCATGCATTCCTGTTAAAACATCCTTTTTTTGAAGTAATGGTTCTAATATCACGTGATGAGAGAACTTACGGGCGAGTGCAAGATATCTGGAATCGCCTGTAATAGCTGACACATCGGCAAACACTTCATTCATTCCGCCATGTTCACTTCTCAGCATCTCCTGAATCTGCGCGTCTGTTAAACCGGCCGTAAGCTGATAGGCCCAGGCGGCGTATTTCTGCAATATTTCCTTCGCTTTCTGACTGCCTGTGAGCTGGTATGCATCTATCAGGCCAGCAAATGGTTTATGAATATTATATAGGGGAACCCATTTGTCATTTAAAGAAAAGCTGCCTGCATTAATTTTTCCTGCTGCAATTTCTTTCCACATCGCTTTTCCCCCCGGTACACCACCGATATAACCATCTCCACTTTTATGCTGACATTTTTCCAGCCAATCAAGCATATAGTTTAGCCGGTCCAGTATCTGCTGATCACCGGTTGCTGCGTACATGTTTGAAAGTGCAGATAGATAATGACCAGCTGTATGCCCGTCCAGACCTGTATTTTCCCAGTTTCCGTAAGTAGGTTTTTGTGGTTCAATACCGGCCTCTCTTAAATAGGGGGCAAGTAATCTGTCCGGATCCAGCTCCAGCATATATTTCATATCCGTTTGCTGTGCTTCCAAAAAAGGACCATTGAGTATCCTGACAGCAGAAAGAGGGAAGCTGTTTAATTTTTGTGATTGGCCATGCGTCGTAAAAATTCTCAGGAGGCATATAATAATGATACAGGTTCTTTTCATATTCGGCTATAAGAATACAATATATAGATATTATATTAAACGTCTAATCAACATTTAAAAAATACGGTGTGATTCGCCGTTGGTATAACTGAATCCTGCTCCTGGTAGAGATTCAAAACGGCTAAAAATGGGAATACCCCTTGAAGATTTTACTTCAAGGGGTATTCCCAATGATATGGTGTGTTTGTGATTTTAATTCAGGTCTGCATGTTCGGCTTCTTCTTCCGTTTCTTCTTGAACAGGAAAAACACTATTTAAAAACCAGTCGGTCCCAAAAGCAAATAAGGCTAGCAGGACCAGAATAATCAGCTGTTCAGCCGGTATATGAATTCTTTTGATTGCAGTTTGATCAAACCAGCCAAAATTTGCCCCGATAGCCAGCAAAGCAGAAATACCAAATAACCACTTGAAATTTCGGGTGGACGTTGCGAACGCTCTTATCTTTTCAATACGTAATGATACAGCAAAAAAAGCACGTAAAAAGAGCAGACTAAAAACTATGACCAACAGGATATACTTAAAGAAAACCACTGCAGAAACCGGAGGCTGCTGCATCGCGTTTTTCAATAGGTAAATAGAAGAGATAGCGGCCATAGCAAAAAGTGATAGATAAATCAGAATAATAAACCGGAGGCATATTTTACGGAAGAAATTTAGATCAGGATTTTCTTCCATCCCTGTATCTGCTCAGTAATTCTCTTTTAAATGTTTCCTGTGCCCTGTAGTATTTACCTACAGTTTTAATAGGCAGACTTGATTTGAGTTTATTATAGTATTTTTTCTCAATGTCTAAGTCCCTTTGTTTAAAGTTGAGCTCATTTTGAATCAGCTGTTGTACCTCTGTATCAGAAAGGGATTCGATATCGGTGCTTTTGCGGAAACTGATCATTTTTCCCTTCCGCTCTTTGCGCAGTGCACCCTGCTCTGATTGCCATGAATTGTAGATAGGCCAGAATATTTTATCTTCAGCAGCAGTGAGGTCCAGCTTTTCCTTCAAATAAGTAATTTTATAATTTTCAATATCCTGGTGATTACCCTGATGATTTTGGGCAAATGCAAAACAGGATGTAAAAGATAAAAAGAGAAATACAAGTATAGGTTTCATAAATTTAATTTATTCAGGTCCTTTTGCAGGACAAATATGGCTCATTTACAAGCTAAAGGTCAACACTAAGATCGCTTTGAGAATAATTATTGATCAGATAGCTTTCCAGGTCAGTGTGTGCCGCGTTTAATACATGCTGATCAGGATAGTCACCAACAATATTATTTATGATATCCTGCTCGTCCATATCATACAGCATCTGTTCATTTGCTACATCACTAGCCGAACTTACTGTTAAGTTTTGCTGCTGATTTATAAATAATCCGAAAGCAGTCACCAGGATAATACAGGCTGCAGAGACATACTTCAAGAAATCACTCTGCCATAATTTTTTTACCGGGACTTTCACTCCTTCAGATAGATCCTGTTCTTCAACGACCTTTAACGGTGAGGTCTGGATTTGCTCTTCCTGCTGGATCCGGTTTTCAATTCTGGAACGCAACTGATCAAAATAGCCATCAGGTGTGGCGAATACATTTTTATCTCCCGAAAATTTTATAGAAAAAGCAGGGTCTGAAGAAAAAATGCGGGACGACAGGTTTGAATGGAGCAACTGAAAGTAATGCTCAGGAACAATAAACCCACTATGAGGGTCTGCTGCATGTATTGCATCAATTCTTACCATAGCATTGATGTATTGTGGTGTCTCCCGAAAATAACCTTCAGGAACTACAAAGGGATTTATCTTTGGCAATGATGCCAGATAAGGTGCATCCATTTGCCAGTCCTTGTGATCTGCCTCGTATTTCATTTTTTTTTGTTTCCTGGTTTTAATTATGCTGTTGGATAGAATCGCTTTTCATCCAGCTGAATTCCATTCTTATAATTTTATGGTATATGGATTGAAAAAATGGCAAAAGGTTTAATAGCTGATATCCTCATTCAGCATAAAAGTTTCAATTTTTTTTACAGCAATGTGAAAGGATGCTTTTAATGCACCTACAGTGGTGCCCAGAATTTGAGAAATTTCCTCATATTTTAGCTCATCGTAATATTTCATATTAAAAATGAGTCTTTGTTTCTCCGGAAGGCTGAGGATAGCCTGTTGTAATTTAAGCTGAATCTGGTCGCCGTTGAAATAAGAAGCAGCCACCAGGCTTTCTTTTAATTCTTCGGATACCTCATCAAGCGGCGTATTATTCTGCTGCTTTTTTTTATTCAGAAAAGTTATGGATTCATTACTTGCTATCCTGTAGATCCAGGTGTATAGTTTGGAGTCACTGCGGAACTTATCGAGATTCTTCCAGACTTTAATAAAGACTTCCTGAACCAGATCATCTGCATCGTCGTGGTTTATAACCAACCTTCTGATATGCCAGTAGATCTTCTCCTGATAAGCAGAAATAAGCAGGTTGAAGGCTTCGTTACGGGTCCCTTCTACAGAAAACTTCGCTAATATCTCTTGGTCTTCAACCTGCTTCATTCACTATTTTTTACGTTTAATTACTTTTTGGACAGCTTCGACAATATTAATAGTGTCAAGGCCGTATTTGGTCATCAATTCATCAGGAGTACCACTTTCACCGAAACTATCATTTACAGCTACAAATTCCTGAGGAGATGGCAATTCAGTAGACAATAAGCGGGCCACACTTTCACCCAGTCCACCAAATTTGTTATGTTCTTCACAAGTTACCACACATCCCGTTTTACGCAACGATTTTAGAATAGCTTCTTCGTCAAGGGGCTTAATTGTATGAATATTAATGATTTCGGCATCAATACCCATTGCCTCCAGTTGTTCACCTGCTTCAATTGCTTTCCAAACCATATGTCCGGTTGCAATGATTGTTACATCAGTACCTTCGTTAACCATCCAGGCTTTACCGATTTCAAACTTTTGATCAGGATCAGTAAATACAGGAATGCTGGGTCTTCCGAAACGCAGATAAACCGGACCTTCATATTCAGCGATTGCAAGAGTTGCGGCCTTAGTCTGGTTATAATCGCAAGGATTAATAACAACCATACCTGGTAACATCTTCATTAAACCTATATCTTCCAGAATCTGGTGGGTTGCACCATCTTCACCTAAAGTTAATCCAGCATGGGAAGCACAGATCTTTACGTTTTTATCTGAGTAAGCTACAGATTGTCTGATCTGGTCATAAACACGGCCAGTAGAGAAATTAGCGAAAGTTCCTGTAAAAGGAATTTTTCCACCGATAGTCATACCGGCTGCGATACCGATCATATTTGCCTCCGCGATACCGATCTGGATAAATCTTTCAGGAAATTCGTTCGCAAATGCGTCCATTTTCAATGAACCTTTTAAATCTGCACACAAAGCAACTACATTCGGGTTTTTCTGACCGGCTTCATGCAGACCGACTCCAAAGCCGGAACGTGTGTCTTTTTTCTCTGTATAAGTATATTTTTTCATTAGAATCTTTTGTCTTAAGCGTGTATGATTTATCGTCATCTCATCGCTTTGGTGAGCATAAAATCTGAATCCTTCAGGGATACATCAATAGTTTTTTAAAAGATTAGTAATCTCCTAAAGTTTCTTTATTCTGGTTCAGTGCAGAAGCAAGCTGCTCATCATTTGGCGCCGTACCATGCCATTTATGTGAACCTACCATGAAATCGACACCGTGTCCCATTTGTGTGCTCATCAAATTTAAAATCGGTTTACCTTTACCGGTAAGTGATTTAGCATACTCCAGAGATTTTACGATATCTTCCATGTTATTTCCATTGGAAGTAATTACATGCCATCCGAATGCTTCAAATTTGGTTTGCAGGTTTTCCAGGGAAAGAACCTGTTCTACCGGACCGTCGATCTGTTGTCCGTTATAATCGATAGTGGCAATCAGGTTGTCAACTTTATTGTGTGGGGCAAACATAATAGCTTCCCAGTTCTGACCTTCCTGTAATTCACCATCGCCATGAAGACTAAAAATCAGGGAGTGATCTTTATTTAGTTTTTTAGTTAATGCAGCACCAATTGCCACAGACATTCCTTGTCCTAATGAGCCTGAAGCAATTCTTATACCGGGTAAACCTTCGTGTGTTGTTGGGTGACCCTGAACACGTGAATTTAATTTTCTGAAAGTTGCAAGTTCTGCAATCGGGAAATAACCCGAACGTGCCAGTACGCTGTAAAATACAGGGGAAATATGTCCGTTAGACAGGAAGAATAAATCTTCTCCTGCGCCATCCATGTTAAAATCCTTAGAATGGTTCATGGTTTCAAAATACAGTGCGGTTAAAAACTCAGCACAGCCCAGTGAACCGCCCGGGTGACCTGACTGACAGCTGTGTACCATTCTGACGATATCTCTTCGTACCTGAGAAACAATGTCCTCTAATTCATTGATTGTATGTTTCATTTAATTGGGATTGTTTGACTATTTATAATCATGCACCTGCGGGCTGGTCCAGAAGTGCCAGAACCTGTGCAGTTGCATTTTTCGTATCTACTTTTTGGATAATATGTGCGATAGTACCGTCTCCGGAAATAATAAAGGTTGTCCTGTTGATACCCATATATTTTTTGCCGTACATGTTTTTTTCACCCCAGACGCCATAGGCCTGAACCAGTTGCTGATCGGTGTCGGCAAGCAGGGGGAAGGGAAGCTGATATTTTGCTGCAAATTTTTGGTGAGAAAGTTCAGGATCGGTACTTACACCGAGTACAGCTATGCCTTTGGACACTAAACCGGCGTAATTATCTCTGAAGTCACAAGCTTCGGCTGTACAACCAGGAGTATTGTCTTTAGGATAAAAATACAATACCACAGTTTTTCCCTGGAAGTCTTTCAGGCTAACCTGATTTCCATCCTGGTCGGCCACTTTAAAGTCCGGAGCCTTCTGGCCCTCTGTCAATATATTCATCGTCTTTAAATATAACTAATTTCTCTATACAAGGACTTACAATGCCCCCGATTATTACAATAACGCGTCAAATCCACGTATAATACTTAACGATAAAAATTCGCGGTATAGGTTCTGGAGTTTCCTTTCATATCTTCCACAATCAGTTTAAAATCGTGTTTACCGCTGGCTGTGCGCTCATCAAAAGTATGCCAGAGTGTCGCTGTTTTCGTGTCGAACTCCATTAAGACCCATGCACCGTCAATATAGCCATTAAAGCTTTTAATGCCGGAAAGATTATCCCTGAGTCTGAAATTCATCCGGGCAATTCCCTTCATATTTTTGCCTTCAGCAATGTTAAGCGGTGCAATCGTGGGTGCTACAGTGTCAACAGCGATATAATAACTTCCAAAAGCCCGTGGAGTTCCTTTTATATAGCCCTGATCGTAAACTCCGCCCTGTGATCCGCCGGAAGTACTTACAATCACAGCCTTATCTTTAAGCATACCCATGTCTACATCCGGTTTAATCCAGAGTTCAAACCCCGTATGCAGCGGAACCAGGTTATTATGGATCTGATGTATTCGCGAATAGGCTCCCGTAGCTGGTTTGGGACGTACTTTATAGGTAAGTTTCAGATCATTGTAAAGTGTGCCCTTAGCCAGGCGAAGCTTTATTCCTTCGGCACTGAAATCATTATCTTTCCCATATGACATTGATACACCTTCAGGCGCTTCAGGTGTTTGAATAGCAGACCTTCCGTCAGATCTGATCTGGAAGGCTAATATACTTTCATTACCTTTCCCATCACTAACCAGGTATCTTACCTGATGCACATTGGTATCTCCAAGCAGTATCCGGCCATTATTAATCAGGCTGCTGTAGATCTGCAAAGGATTTCCAGGGTCAACAAAGCTTTTTTGAATAGTTCTGCGAGTTGTCATGAAGGCAGGATAATCAATATGGGAATTAATAGCCTTACTGTTCTCAAATGCAAAGCGTTCTACAGCAGAAGTGTAAATTATTTTACCATCCAGCTCCAGTCTGATTGCATAAACGCCATTGTTGCCCGAAGCACCATTGTGGCGGTCATTTGCAGAGATTCCGAAACCAATTTCTCCACTTACCGGTACAACAGTTTGCTGCGTTAGTTTATAACTTCCATTTGCCCCCGTTATAGGCAATCCCTTTTTCGGAGTAAATTCGTTAAAAGATTTTTGATTTGTTTGATAGACGTATAATGCCGAAATAACAGGTGGGATATTATCTGGAACCTGAATACCGAATAATTGCGGATTAATGGTCTGCTCTGTTTTACTGTCTCTGATTTCGAAATGCAGGTGCGGCCCGCCGGAACTACCCCGGTTACCAGAATAAGCTATGATATCTCCCTTGTGTACCGGGAAAGCTGCTGCATCCGGAAACTCATCCAGTTCAAACGTCTTTTTCTGGTATTCCAGGTCCTTCACAGCCCGATCAATCTGAGGCGCGAACCTTGACAAGTGCCCGTATACTGAAGTGTATCCGTTAGGGTGTGTGAGGTATAACGCCAATCCGAAACCGCTATTTTGTACACGCATTCTGGAGACATAGCCATCAGCTATCGCATACACCGGATAACCTTCCCGCTGATTAGTCCTAAAGTCCATTCCCGAATGAAAATGGTTACCCCGGATTTCTCCGAAAGAACCAGAAAGTGCGACGGGTGTAATATCAAGCGGCTGACGGAAATCTACCAGGGGGTATTTGTTGTTACTGTATATCTGCTGTGCTCCGGCGGAAAGGACCGAGAGTCCAAAGCAGAATAATAGCAATCCTTTTTTTATCATCAACACTTATTTAATATCAAAATTCAGAAATTGTTCATTTGCCATCCAGGCTTCCAGTTTGTCACCTTTTTCTACGCGACCTACACCTTCCGGGGTGCCGGTAAAAATCAGATCACCTTTTTTAAGCGTGATATAACCAGATACAAATGAGATGATTTTTTCAAATGAAAATAAGATATCACGGGTATTTCCATGTTGGCGGGTTTCTCCGTTAATTTTTAATTCAAAATCCAGGTTTCCCAGATCGTCGATTTGTTCTTTAGGGATAAAACGGCTCAGGGCGGCGGAGTTGTCAAAAGCTTTAGCCAATTCCCAGGGTAATCCCTTTTCTTTATGCTGTGCCTGGAGGTCTCTTGCTGTGAAATCTATCCCAAGACCAACCTCATCGAAATAGCTGGCAGCGAATTTCTCGGCAATATGTTTACCCTCTTTACAGATTTTTAGAACTACCTCAAGTTCATAATGGATATCACTGGAAAAATCAGGAATATAAAAAGGACGGTTATCTTTAAGGACTGCGGTATCCGGTTTCATAAAAATTACCGGTGTGGAAGGAACGGGATTATTGAGTTCTTTAGCGTGGGCGGCATAGTTGCGGCCGATAGCAATTATTTTCATGTGCGGATTATTGGATTAAAAATAAGCATACAGGATGCCTCAACCGTAAAAGTAAACGATATCCATTAAAAAAAAGATTGCTTCCCGAAAATTATAATACGGAGATCCGCTTCACGACGGTTTCTGAACCTGCAACAAAACGCAGAAAATAGATTCCACTGTTCAGACGGTTGGGAATAGTGAAGGTTTTGGTTTGCTCTCCGGCGGAGAGACGTTCATTAGAAAGAGTAACCACTTCATTACCGAGCAGGTCCATAATCTTTATGGTCAGATTACTTTCGCGCTCCAGTCTGATAGTCAAGTTAATCTGGTCATCAACCGGGTTAGGATAAACTCTCATTACAGAGAGGATCTTATCCTGTTTGCCATTTTGCTTATTGGAAGAAACTACGCTGTTATTGGGGTTGAAGGACGAACCAGGCATATAGCTGGGTTTGTAACTAGGAACATCACCTTTAATTTGCGGGGTTTTTACAATACGTTTGTATTTGGCATTGTTTGCTATACTGTCAGAACGTTGGGCAAAAACAGAAACGCTGCACAGTACACTCATGCATGTAATGCTGAGTATATAAATAAGTGAGACCGTTTTAGTTTTTATGTTCATCTGTCGCTTCAAAAGTAGAAATAATTCTACAGAATAATCAAAGATTCAGGCATAAGGACAATATTTAACACAATTTAACAGTTGTTGCTGTTTAAATCATACTCAATGCTATTTTTAACCTGTCAAATTTATATTCGGCGCTGTCATTTGTGTAAATCTATAATAAATGTTACACATATTTAACAGCGCCTTAATTTACTTCGAATATTTATAATATACAATAGAAAAAAGTGTCAGATCAAAAGAATTTAAGCAAACTCTCGGCGGCAGGCCTGCTTATCAGTTTAGGAATTGTGTATGGTGATATCGGTACATCACCCTTATACACACTACGGGCAATATTTAATACCGTCAGTGATGGTGGTCAGCAAATCTCTACAGATCTTGTACTGGGAGCGCTTTCCTGTATTATCTGGACACTTACCCTGCAGACTACAATAAAATATGTAGTAATTACGCTCCGGGCAGATAATAAAGGAGAGGGCGGGATCTTCTCTTTATACTCACTTGTCCGGAAAAAAGCCAGGTGGCTTGTTATACCTGCAGTGATCGGGGGCTGTGCATTGCTGGCAGATGGAATTATTACACCTAGTATAACCGTCACAACTGCTATTGAAGGACTTCAGGTTAAGTTTCCACATGTGCAGGTTATTCCTATCGTCTTAGTTATTATTACCCTTCTTTTTATAATTCAGCAATTTGGAACCAGCCTGGTTGGCAAACTTTTCGGGCCGGTCATGTTTCTTTGGTTCACTGCTTTGGGCGTATTAGGCGTTCATTACGTGGTACAGGATTTCACTATACTGAAAGCCTTAAATCCCTACTACGCCGGACACCTGATTGTGACTAACCCAATGGCACTCATTATTCTGGGAGGTGTGTTTCTTTGTACAACGGGGGCAGAAGCGCTTTATTCTGATCTTGGGCATTGTGGGAGAAAAAATATCAGGGTCAGCTGGATTTTTGTGAAATTAACATTGATCATCAATTATCTGGGGCAGGGGGTATGGCTGTTGCAGCACCCGCATTATGATAAAACATTGAATCCTTTCTATGAATTGGTTCCTGCACCCTTTCTGTTATATATGGTGGCGCTCGCGACTATTGCAGCAGTTATAGCAAGCCAGGCAATGATAACCGGATCATTCACCTTAATTGCGGAAGCCGTAAGACTTAATTTGTGGCCTAAAGTCAGAATCAATTATCCAAGTAATCAGAAAGGACAGATTTATGTGCCTTCAATTAACTGGTTACTTTGTGCCGGGTGTATTACTATTGTATTGATCTTCAAAAAATCCATTAACATGGAAGGTGCTTATGGACTGGCGATCAATATGACCTTTCTGGCCACCACTATTCTTGTTGCAGTTTATATGCGAACGAAAAAAGTACCACGATATATTATCGCTATCTTTCTGTTAGTCTATGGGATGCTTGAACTGGCTTTTCTTGCGGGAAATATGACTAAATTCTTTCATGGCGGATTTGTTACCGTGCTGATCGGAGCGACTTTATTCACGGTAATGTGGAGCTGGTTTGTATCCAGGAAGATTAAAAACAGGTTTGTTAAATATGTAGAGATCGAAGACTATTACCAGCTGATTTCAGAATTAAGCGATGATATCAGTGTGCCGAAATATTCATCACAGCTTGTTTATCTGACCAGTGCTAATTTCAAGACCGAAATAGAATCCAAGATTATTTACTCCATAATTCAGAAAGAACCAAAGCGTGCCGATATTTACTGGCTGGTTCATGTCGATGTTGTTGATGAGCCTTTTACAAGGGATTATAAAGTGGAGTTTCTGATACCTGGCAAATTAATACGGATTGATTTCCGATTAGGGTTCCGTGTGGAGCAGAGTGTAAATCTGCTGTACCGTAAGGTGATTGAAGAACTGGTGAAAAACGGAGAAGTTGATATTACCAGTCAATACACTTCTTTAAACAAACACAAGATTGCTGGTGATTTCCGGTTTGTGCTGCTGGAGAAACATTTATCGCGCTTCTCCAAATTGAGTTTCTATGAAAAAACGATTATGAACTATTATTTCATTCTTAAAAAATTAAGTCTTTCAGAAGAGAAGAGTTTTGGCCTTGATTCCAGTTATGTAGATGTAGAGAAGGTACCGCTCATTTTTGTAACGCCAGATGATATTGAACTCAATAGGCTGCCCGTGTAAGTGCACGTTAATTTTTCTGTGAGAAATCGAATTTCTTTGCGTGGGCTTCTTTAATCTCTATTATTATGACGCCATAGGCGGCTTTAGACCCGTAAACTGCAACTGCTGCTTTTGCATCTTTTAATACTTCTAGTTTCTCTATCCATTCTGGTGGTATCTCCTTCATTCTCGAGACATCGATGGTACAGCTATCCTTACCGGCATAGACCACGAGCAAAGGCTTTTTATCTAAAGCTACAGTAGATACTCCGCCTAACCTAATTGTAATCACAGTAGTCAGCTTAACTATTATGTTATCATTTAGAGATGTCTCCACCGCGGAATAGCCATCTAATTCGAAAATAAACGGAGCTGCAATGTCCTTATTAGTTGTACCAATCTCAAATCTACCGGTGCTGTCTGTTATGGCCAGCACGTTTTCGAAATGTTTTTGCCTGACCTTTACTCCGGTCAAAGGTTTCCCAGTGAAATTATCTACTACCATTCCGTTAAGAGTATCTCGTACTACGGATGTTTTTGCCACTGAATCTACCGAAACCGGAGCCGAAGCTGCCATTTTATCAGCGTTTACTATTAGTGGTTTCAGGTTTTGTGCCTGTGCCGGGGTAATTATTGCGGCACCCATTGCCAGGGGCATCAACCAATGCCACCTTAAATCTGAAGAAGGTTGTACCAGTTTTCGATTGAGCTGAGTGGAAAGCAGACGTCCGCAGACATTTTCCTGTTTGTTTTTGAAAAACCGGAGCAGTTCCGCATCGGATTTGTCAGTGAGATCCAAAATGGTTTTTTCACAGCGATCACAATAACGCCCATCGTCTGTTTGTTTCATGTCATTCCATTGTTCTAAACAGGGCTCGGCTAATACTAATTGTAGATCTTTCATAACTGAAATTTTTTTAACAACGATTTACCCAAAATACACTTTTTCACGATATCTTTTACTGAATCACAAATGTTTAATGATAATTATCTGATTAAAGAATCTTTTTCAAGAAGGCAGTTATCTCAGCTTTTTCATTATTGCTCGAGCATTTTCCAAGGTAAAACCTGTACGTTACTTCGAATTAAAGCTTGCTCACCACCATACACGAGATGCGGACGAACAGATTGTGGATCTACCAACTCGATAAAATGTTTCAGATTTTTAAAAAGAGCGCTGCCCAATGTCTGAGTAGATTTGATCTCATATACATCAAATGCATTTGCATTTTTAAGCAGAAGATCAATTTCCAGCCCGTTGTGATCTTGCCAAAAATAATAATTGAGATGCTGGTATCGATTCTCATTGAACTTTTGGAAATTAGCGATCACAAAATTCTCAAATATATTTCCCTTGAGTCTATTTATAGCTAATTCTTCAGGTTTACGAATTTGTAATAAATGGTTCAATAAACCAACATCATAAAAATAGAGTTTAGGTGTTTTCACCAAACGTTTATTAAAGTTCTCATGATAAGGGTGTAGTAAGAATACAAGGTAACTACTTTCTAGAACAGACAACCAAGCCTTTGCGGTAGGCTGCGAAATATTACAATCATTAGCCAGAGCCGTCAAGTTCAAAAGTTGCCCTGCCCTAGCTGCGCATAAGCCCAGGAATGTTCGGAAGGTATTTACGTCACGAATATGGATTAACTCTGTCACGTCTTTTTCAATATAAGTACGTATGTAGTTGGCGTAAAAATCCGTTGGATCTAAATCTCTATGATAAACAGCAGGGTATCCTCCCTGAATACAGGCATCTAGATAATTTGCAGGCAGTTTTTTAGCGTGTTCTAATTCTTGGGTGTCTAAAGGCAAGAGTCGAAAGAGTGCAACGCGCCCTGCCAATGACTGCGTAATGTGCTTAAGTAAATGAAAATTTTGTGACCCCGAAAGGATATATTGCCCCATTTCTCCGGACTTATCAACTGCTGTTTGCAAATAAGAAAATAATTCCGGTACACGCTGAACTTCATCGAATATTGTTTTAGTACGATATTGCTGAAGAAAACCATTTGGATCCTCTTTGGCAAAATCCCTATTATCCAGATTTTCGAGAGATAGATACTCATAATCGGGAAACAAGGTTTTAAGCAAAGTCGTTTTGCCAGATTGTCTTGGGCCGGTCACTGCCAATATCGGATATTGTTTAATCCGCGCCCTTATCTCCTTTGCCATCGTTCTCTTAATCCATTCAGACATAACTCAACTATTTAATATTAAATAAATGTAGATATATTTTGGAATATATAATGTTGGATTTTGGATTATCTATATTTTTATTTTGGAATATCTGTATATAAATTTTGAAATATCAGGAGTCAGCTTTTCTAAAAGTGTACAAACTGTAATCTAATTCCAGTATAGGACACCCGGCTAACGTTAAAGGTTAAAGCGGTGTTGATAGGGTATTGATACGGTGTTCAGTCGGTCATCGGGTATATCAACACCGACTGAATACCCTTTCAACACCATATCAATACCGTATCAATAGCCTTTTAGTGCAAAGCGAGCTAACCGGTTTAATAACAGGTAAACTCATTTCAGGAATAGGCGACATGGTTAAGGTGAGGGCACAAAAAAAGGATGCCCAAGCTGGTTGCATCCTTTTTTTGTGCCGGTAAGAATGGCATAGGCCACTAAATATTACTGTTTTTCCGCTTTATAAGCCGCATTAAGTTTACTGTGCTTTGCTCCGTAAAGGAAGTATACAATAAGGCCGATAAACAGCCAGATCCCAAATCCAATCCAGTTGGAAATACCCAGCTCACACATCATATATAAGCAAGATAGCAGGCCTAATACTGGAATCAGGGATAGGTTTTTAGTAATGCAGTAATAGGTTACGAAGACACAAATAATTAAAAATATATACATTGGAATCTTGTGTTTAAACAAGCCCCATCCGCTTTCTATTTTTTTAGAATCAGCTACTTTGCTCTGGCTTACAAAAGACTGGTATTCTGTTTCTGAAAGTTCTGCCAGATAAGCTTCTGTATCTATACTCTGCTGCGGTAAATGCTGCAATTGCTGATTTTCGCGGATCTGGAGCTGAACATTATTCAATTCATTTTTATCAAGCGAGGTAATAAAGCTTACAGGATCGAAGACTCTTGCCTTATTTGTTACAAATTCTGTGGTTTGTTCTTTAAAGCGTGTGAAGCCCAATACGATCAATGCGATAAAAACCACCGGAATTATAAATTTAGAATTAACATATGGAATTCTGAATTTTCCGCGTTGCACATCCGGTCTGTTCTGTAGCACTAAAACCCCTGCACATACCAGAACAAACGCAAATAAAGTACCTATGGAACAAAGGTCGGTTACGATTGTCAGATTCATAAACAGGGAGGGAACTGCGACTACGAAACCAACGACAATGGTAGCAAAAGAAGGAGTTTTATAAACAGGATGGATTTTACTGAATCTTTTAGGCAGTAAACCGTCACGGCTCATACTCATCCAGATTCTCGGCTGTCCCATCTGAAAAACGAGCAGCACACTGGCCATTGCAAATACAGCACTGACTGCGATAATTCCACTCATTACTTTCATATCGATCTGATCAAACACAAAAGCCAGCGGATCTCCAACAGCCAAAGTATCATATTTGACAATACCTGTCAGTACCAGGGCAATTGCTACATATAAAACAGTGCATATAATAATTGCCCACATCATACCTCTTGGTAAATCACGCTGCGGATCTTTACATTCTTCGGCGGTGGTAGAAATTGCATCAAAACCGATATAGGCAAAAAAGACAGCAGATACTCCTTTTAGTACTCCTGATACACCATTTGGCGCGAAAGGATCCCAGTTTGCTGTATCTACATAAAAAACACCTACGGCGAGCACAAGCATAATAACTGCAAGCTTAACAACGACCATCGCATTACTGGCATTTTTAGATTCTTTCATTCCCCTGTATACCAGCCAGGTAATTAATATAATAATGAAAAGTGCGGGAAGATCAGCGACTATGTGAAAATTACCTATTCTTGGAGCTGTGATCCATGCATTGTTGGCCAGTCGTGTTGCGTCATCAAGGTTGGCATAACTTTTCCCTGCATTGATTAATGCTTCGGCATGCTGGTGACCGTTATAGGCGCTGAGATAATCCATGGTCATCCAGTCGGGCAGGTGAATGCCCTTGATGCCAAGGGCTGGGATGTGAATGGAAGAGAGTAACCCGGTGAGGTAATCGGACCAGGATATTGCTACTGTAATATTTCCGATAGCATACTCCATGATCAGAGACCAGCCAATAATCCAGGCTACAATTTCACCGAATGCAACGTAACTGTAGGTATAAGCACTACCAGATACAGGGACCATGGAGGCGAACTCTGCATAAGCAAATGCGGCAAAACTACAGGCTATTGCTGTAAAAATGAACAGAAAGATGACGGCCGGGCCACCATCGGCACTGGCCTTGCCAATTGTACTGAAAATACCGGCGCCAATAATCGCGGCGATACCAAAGGCTGTCAGGTCCCTGACGGTAAGCGTTTTGTGTAATGATGACTCGTGGTCACCATAACCTTTTTCCGCATCCTCTAGAATTTTGGCGACAGACTTTTTTCTAAAAAGGTTTTCAAACATAGATGGCGTAATCTTGAGATTGTATGGCTTTTATTTTTTAAGAATTAAGGTAAAACTAATCTAATTTCTCCAATTCTTCCCTGACAAAGGCGGCAAGCTCAGCGATATAAGTACTGCTGAAGTCGAATTTTATTCCGGCAGTCTCGTAGATTTCTTTCATCGGTTTGGTATAACCCAGCGCAAGTGCAGCAAGATATTGCTGTAATGCCTTCTCTGGATTTTCCCTGTAGTTTTTCCATATTGCAATAGCACCAAGCTGGGCAATTGCGTATTCAATATAATAAAAAGGAACTTCGAAAAGGTGGAGCTGTTTCTGCCATAAATTTCCCAGTTCCTGTTCCAGCCCATCCCAGTTGGTAAATCCAGCACCGAAAAGTGTGTAAATTTGTTTAAATGCTTCTTCACGATCAGCAGCATTATGTTCCGGGTTGGTATAAATCCAGTGTTGGAATTTATCAATAACAGCAACCCATGGCAAGGTTTTCAATACGTCTAGAAGTTGTTCTTTCCTAGCTCTCACCAGATCTGCAGGGTTATCAAAATAGATGGCCCATTTATCCATGGAAATTAATTCCATACTCATTGAGGCCAGCTCAGCCACTTCTGAAGGACAATGTTTAAAATCATTCAGTTCCAGGTTGGCTGTTAAAAACGTGTGGATGGCATGACCGCCTTCGTGGACCATCGTAGTCAGATCTCTTAAAGAGCCTGCCGAGTTCATGAAAATAAATGGAGCGCCGGTTTCTGCAAGTGGATAATTATAACCACCGGGTGCTTTACCTTTACGGCTCTCTACGTCGAAAAGGCTGTTGGCCTTCATTACCTTCAGCATATGACCAAGGTCTTCCGAGATTGCAGAGAATGCCGAGATAGTTTTGTCGATTAATTCTTCACCACTATTAAAAGGCTTAAGAGCTGGTTTCCCCGAGGTACTGACTTCCATATCCCACGGTTTCAAAACTTCCAGGCCTAAAGCGCCGGCACGGTTTGCAGCCTGCTCTTTTAAAATAGGAACAATTTCTTGTGCAATTGCGTCGTGAAATGCATAACAGTCCTGAGGAGTATAATCAAATCTGCCCATCGCCTGGAACATGTAATCCCTGTAATTCTCAAATCCAGCATTTAACGCTACCTGATGGCGCATTTTAATTAATTCATCGAAAACGATATTCAGGTTGTCTTTATCGACAAGCCTTCTTTGCTGAATGGTTTGCCACGCAGTCTGACGCAGTTCGCGATTAATATCTTTAATAAAATTAGCGGCTTGTTCGAGTGTGTATTCCTGGCCATTAATTTCGACACTCATGGCGCCGGTAGTCGCCTGATATTTTTGCTGCGTAACCTGTAATTCTGTAAATAAAGGAACGTTTTCTTCACGGTAGAGTTCCAGTGCTTTTCTCACAGCCCGCAGGTAGACGAAATATTTGTCCTGATCCAGGTCATCTATATAATCGGAATCAACTAATTTCCGGTTGAGCAAATTCGCAACCGGAGAAATTTTCGGTTCAATCTCCGTAGCGAAATATTGAAAGTCTTTAACCAGTTCTTCATTTGCTGTATCGCAGCTCATGCGAATATATCTCCAGGCAAAGTTTTCTTCCAATGCAGCTTCCAGTTCACTTTTATCTTTTAACCAGGTCTCAAGTTCAGCCGCACTGTTTATTTGCCTTTGCAATAATTCGTCTGTAACGGGAGATAGATTTTCCCAGGTTATTACCAGATCCTGTGGAATATATTTTCTTTGTTTTTTTTGAATTTTAAGATCAGTCATGGTCTAGAATTTTAAATAGGTCCTTAAAAAGGCATCCAATAAAAAGCACAAGGCGAAAATTACGGATGCGATACCATTAGTTGTAGCAAAAGCCCTGTTCACTTTGCTCAGGTCATTTGGTTTAACCAGCATATGCTGATAAATAAGCATCGAACAGAAGAACGTGACGCCAAAGTAATATGCCCAGCTGAAAGGTGTAAGCAGAATTGGCAAAATCACACAAATCGCTGAAAATACATGTAGTATTTCAGACAAACGGAGTGCGCGTTTTGCCCCAAGAATAGATGGAATAGAATGCAGATTTTCCGATTTATCGAACTCCTCATCCTGAAGTGCATAAATAATATCAAACCCACTTACCCAGAAAAGTACGGCAAATGAATAAAGTAGTGGTACAATATTAAAAGCTCCCGTAACAGCGATATAAGCACCTATAGGAGCTAGTGAAAGCCCCAAGCCAAGAACGAGATGGCAAAGTGCGGTAAACCTTTTGGTATAACTGTAAAAAAGCACAACGAATAATGCCACAGGAGATAAATACAGACAAAGCGGATTAATAAAAGCCGTTGTCAATACAAAAAGTACACAATTAAAAATCACAAATAACAGGGCTTCCCTGGCAGATACTTTACCTGAAGGAATATCCCGCATTTGAGTTCTGGGATTTTTCGCATCAATATCCCTGTCCAGATAACGGTTAAAGGCCATTGCTGCATTTCTTGCAAATACCATGCAGAGTAAAACCAGTACCAGTATAAGCCAGTTAAATGGATTTGTTGTAGTCGTTACACCCAGAAAAAAGCCGATCATTGCGAAGGGCAGTGCAAAAATGGAATGGGCAAAAAGCACCAGTGAAAAATACTTTTTCATGTTTCTCTTAAAAATTGTCTGCCGGTGTAAATACAGGCATTGCAAAGTCCAGATTGGTCTGGTCAATAAAATTCAGAATCTCATCACGCCCTGCATTTTTTTCTGCCGAAGTAACAAACACTGGAGGGGTTTCCTCAAACCAACCGGATAATTCCTTTTTAAAGAGTGCTATGTTCTGGTCTGTCTTCATGACAGATTGTTTATCTGCTTTTGTAAAGGCTAGAACGAATGGAATTTGAATTTCACCCATCCAGCAGCAAAACTCGACATCGATTTTCTGAGGAGTCAGTCTGCTGTCAATCAATACAAAAACACATTGAAGACTTTCCCTTTTAATTATATAATTCCTGATAAATTTTTCCCAGGACTCCCTGCTGTTTTTAGATACTTTAGCATAACCATATCCAGGTAAATCAACTATATACCATTTCTCGTTGATCAGAAAATGGTTAATTAACTGCGTTTTTCCAGGTCTTTGTGATGTTTTTGCCAAACCGTGCTGATTCACCAGCATATTGATCAGGGAAGATTTCCCCACGTTCGATCTCCCGATAAATGCATATTCCGGCATGTTGGGAGCAGGTAGTGCAGAAATCTTAGTATTGCTGCAAATAAATGTTGCTGATTTTATAATCATTTGACAAAGGTAGAAAATTAGTTTTCAACAATACTTATCTTTGCAGTGTACCATGAACGAAAAAATCACACCATACCAGTCAGCCGAGGTTACCAAGAAGGATCAAGTGGCCAATATGTTCAATAATATATCCGGCACGTATGATTTCCTTAATCATTTTTTATCTGCCGGAATTGATATTATCTGGCGCAAAAAGGCAATTCGTGAATTGTCTGACTTGAAGCCACAACTGATGCTTGATGTGGCAACCGGTACAGGTGATTTTGCATTCGAGGCTATAAAAATTCTGAAACCGAAAAAAATAATCGGTGTTGATATTTCTGTCGGCATGCTCGATGTAGCGAGAAAGAAAATTGCAGAGCGAAAAATGGAGCATGTTTTTAGTGTACAGACCGGAGATTCAGAAGGACTGCATTTTGATGATAACTATTTTGATGCGATCACTGTTGCTTTTGGCGTAAGGAATTACGAACATCTGGAAAAAGGACTGGCAGATATGCTTCGGGTATTAAAGCCGGGTGGAAAGATCGTTATTCTGGAGTTCTCCAAGCCAACAGTATTTCCGGTTAAACAGGGTTACAATTTTTACTTTAAATATCTCCTCCCGGTTTTTGGGAGAATTTTCTCTAAGGATGCAAGGGCTTATACTTACCTTAACGAATCGGTAGTTGCCTTTCCGGATGGAAAAGATTTTATCACGCTAATGGATAAAGTAGGATATGGAGAAACAACGCACCGTTCACTGACTTTCGGTATTTCGTCTATATATACAGGTAGGAAAGCTTAATACGTCATGTGATATTCAGTTTATGCTTTGAATAGGGTATGCCATGTAAAATATTTTAGCTTTGTGGAGTGACTGTTAAGCTTTAACGGCTAATTCAGTTCTGAAAGATAAACTTACATTTATGAAAACTGTATTAATTACAGGTGCAACCTCTGGTATCGGAGCAGCCTGCGCCCATCAGTTCGCCAAAGAAGGTTACCGTTTGATTTTAATCGCAAGAAGGGCGCAAAAATTGGCAGATGCCGCACACCATTTAAGTGATAAATATGCTGTTGAGGTGAAAACCCTGGTCGCGGACGTGAGAGACCAGAATGCAGTAACGGATGTATTGAACAGTCTGCCTCAAGAATGGAAAAAAGTAGACGTCCTGGTTAATAATGCCGGTCTTAGTCAGGGATTGGATCCAATTAATGAAGGTAGCTTTAGCGATTGGGATGCCATGATTGACACTAATATTAAAGGTCTTTTATATGTAACCAAGATTGTTTCGGGCTGGATGGTTTCAGCTGGTGAAGGACATATCATAAATATCGGCTCTATCGCGGGAAAAGAAGTATATCCGAATGGAAATGTATATTGTGCTACAAAACACGCAGTAGATGCGCTAAATAAAGGAATGCGTATGGATCTGCTTCCGCATGGTATCAAAGTCACAGCAATAAACCCGGGAATGGTCGAGACAGAATTTTCGTTGGTTCGTTTTAAAGGAGATGCATCCAGAGCGGAACAGGTTTATGAAGGGATGACACCGCTTTTTGCTGATGATATTGCTGATGCAATCTGGTACGCAGTAAGCCGTCCAAAACATGTAAACATCAATGATATGTTAATTATGCCGACTGCCCAGGCGTCGGGGACTCTGGTTAACAGAAAATAAAAAAAATTATGATATCAAATACTATAGATCAGGAAATTAAACAAGCTATGTTAGCCAAAGACCAGGCCAGGTTACGTGGTTTGCGTGCTATTAAAGCAGCTTTGTTACTGGCAAGAACTGAAAAGGGACAGGCTGAGGAAATTACAGCTGACGGAGAATTGAAAATTTTACAACGTCTCGTTAAGCAGCGTAAAGAGTCTGCTGATATTTACAACCAGCAGGGCAGACAGGATCTTGCGGTTGTCGAAGAAGAAGAAATTGCAGTGATTGCTCAATTTATGCCGGCACAGCTGGATCGTGAGGCAGTTGAAAAATTGATAGCGGACATTATAGCAGGGGCAGGGGCGACTTCTGTAAAGGATATGGGAAAAGTGATGGGACTGGCCAATAAAGATTTAGCTGGTAAAGCAGACGGTAAACTGATTGCGGAGATCGTGAAAGCTCAATTGGCATAAATTGTGTAGTTGCCTTTTACAGAACATTATTTTCAAATTTAATAAAGGATAATGTTTAAAATTAAATTTAGGCTACTAACTTAGTAGCCTAAAGCAGGGTATACATGGACGGAAATTCCGGCATGTTTTTCTGCTCCTGCTGGTAAGGATAACCGGTACATATCAATTAAAAAAGACGCAATGAAATACGAAGTAATAGAAGAAGATGGGTTTAATTTTATAGAAGCCGGTAAAGGCGAAACCCTGGTATTACTTCATGGCCTGATGGGCGAACTGAGTAATTGGGAGCCAGTGATAGACTATTTTAAGGACCGTTACCATGTACTGGTTCCTATTTTGCCTATTTATGAACTTCCCCTTTTAACACTGGGCGTAAAAAGTCTGGCAAAATATGTGCATAAATTTATTAAATATAAAAAACTGGGGCAGGTAGTCCTTATTGGGAACTCTTTGGGAGGACATGTTGGTCTTGTCGTTACGGGCGCACATCAGGAAAGTGTTAAAGCACTGGTACTGACAGGTAGTTCAGGCCTCTATGAAAACGCTTTCGGTGGTTCTTTTCCCAGACGTGAAAGCTATGACTATATCCGCGAAAAGGTTGAGTTTACTTTTTACGACCCAAAAACGGCAACCAAGGAACTGGTTGACGAGGTTTATAAAACGGTCAATGAGAGATCCAGGGTAATTCGTATCCTTGCGCTGGCTAAGTCTGCGATCAGGCATAATATGTCAAAGGAATTGTCTAAGATTACAATTCCTGTTTCACTGATCTGGGGTAAACAAGACAAAGTCACGCCGCCTGAGGTGGCCGAAGAGTTCTATAATTTACTACCGAATGCAGAGCTTAACTGGGTAGATCATTGCGGGCATGCCCCAATGATGGAACACCCTGAGGAGTTCAATAAATATCTGAATACATTTCTGGACCGCATATTATTGAAGTAATGACAGCAGCTGAACTCATATCACACCTTATACTCCCTTTGCAGATTACTGACACGGTTCAGACTGCTCAGGAAAGGATGACTGAGTTCAAAGTAACTCAGCTTCCTGTGTTGCGGGAAGGTCAGTTTTGCGGGTTAATTAGAGAAGAACAGCTTCTTCATCCTGCCGGCGACCAGCTAACCACACTGGACAAAGAACTGCTTCAGGTCTTTGTTTCCGAAGGGGTACATATTTATGAGCTGATTATGCTCATGAATAAACTCCAGGTTGATCTGTTGCCTGTGCTCGACATGAATCAGCAATATCTTGGTGTGGTTTCCTTTCAAGAATTGTTGCCTGCAGTCTCAGCTATGTTCGCTTTACGCGATCCGGGGGGTATTATCGTGCTGGAGATCAGCAATCGTAATAATTCCCTCGCTCATATGGCGCAGATTGTGGAAGCCGACAATGCGCAGATTCTCTCCTCCTATGTGCAGGATTTTCCTGATTCTACCAGGATGGAGGTCACACTTAAAATAAACAAGACAGAACTATCCGGAATTATCGCTTCCTTTGAAAGATATAATTATTTGGTCAAAGCTGTTTATAATGGAACTGTTGCAGACAATGGGACGGCAGACAGATATAACTTATTAATGAGTTATCTGAATGTGTAAACAGCCTTTGCTGCATAAGTTTAATAGAAACATTCCGGTTACCCACCCTCAATTATTTTTTTTCAATGAAGTTTGCCATATACGGAAGGGAATTTAACAATACAGTCTTACCCTATGTTCAGGATGTGTTTGATGCCCTTGAATTTTATGGGATAGAAATCCTTGTTTTCCGCGATTATTTCGAATTTATAGCAGAAAAAGTGCGGCTTCCTGAGGGACTATCGACTTTTACCGGACATCAGGATCTTTGTCAGCAAGCAGATGTATTGATCAGTTTGGGTGGAGACGGCACTTTACTGGATACGCTGGCTCTAGTAAGGGATTCAGCAATTCCGGTTATCGGAATTAATTTCGGGCGTCTGGGCTTTCTGGCTAGTATTAATAAAGACAATATTAAGGCAGCTATCGCGGCGTTAATGCAAAAGGATTATTCCCTCGATCAAAGGACATTATTACATGTTGAGTCTAAATACAATCTTTTTGGAGATGAAAATTTCGCATTGAATGATATTACTATCCATCGCCGCGACAATTCTGCGATGATGATTATTCATGCTTATATGGATGATGAGTTTATCAACTCCTACTGGGCGGACGGTCTCATTATTGCGACTCCGACTGGTTCAACAGCCTACTCCCTGAGCTGCGGTGGTCCGATCATATTTCCCAGCGCGCAGAATTTTGTAATTACGCCTATAGCGCCGCACAACCTGAACGTCAGACCGGTTATAATTCCTGATAATGTGACACTTCGTTTTGAAGTTGAAGCGAGAAGTACTAAGTTTTTAGTTTCTTGTGATTCCAGAACGGCAACTGTAGACAGATCGGTAAAGATCACTGTTAAAAAGGCAGAATTTCATGTCAATCTTATTCGGCTTCATAAAGAAAGTTATCTGACTACTTTGCGTAATAAACTTCTTTGGGGAATTGATACACGCAATTATTAGTGCAAATATACTGCCCGGATCAAATCTGCGTTATCCTAACCAAATGAGTGCGTTAAGCTTTCGGCAATCCAAACGAGGTACAGTGCAGATGATGCCGGTACAAAGATTTTGCGTATTTCTAACGGAAAATTGTTTCAGCTTCTAAAATTGATAGAAATAAACAAAATATCTTATAACTTTGGCATCTTCATTCAGAAGGTACCTGAAAATGATTTGTTTAGCATTCATTGGGGGGTATTACATAAAGGCATATCTGCAATATGGCAGCCTGATTCTTCTGTATGTTATACATTTTAGCCATATTTGCTTACATAAATGGGATTTAAAGAACAAATCGATACGACCCGACTGCCGGAACACATTGCAATTATAATGGACGGCAATGGCAGATGGGCAAAAAATCAAGGTAAATTCAGATCTTTCGGACATGAAAGCGGTGTGTTATCTGTGAAGGATATAGTGGAGGGTTGTGCAGATATAGGGGTGAAATACCTGACTATTTATGCGTTTTCAACTGAGAACTGGAACAGACCTCCAGAAGAAGTCACTGCATTAATGGAACTGCTCATTGCGACCATTAATAATGAAACTGACAGACTTAATAAAAACAATATCAGACTTAATGCAATCGGAGATATAGCTTCTCTTCCTCAGAAATGTATTGATGATTTGAAAAGTGCGATGGAAAAAACAGCTGGTAATACTTCCTGTACACTAACGCTTGCTTTAAGCTATAGTGCAAAATGGGAGATTCTTCAGGCTGCTAAAAAACTTGCTGCGCAGGTCGCAGATAATCAGCTCCAGGCTGATGATATTACGGAAGCTCAGTTTTCGTCTCAGTTAACGACCTTCGGGATGCCCGATCCGGAGCTACTTATCCGCACAAGCGGAGAGCATCGGGTGAGCAATTTTTTGCTTTGGCAGATCGCTTATACAGAGTTATATTTCACAGAAACCTTATGGCCTGATTTCAGAAGAGAGGACCTTTTTGAAGCCATTGTTGATTACCAAAAGCGCGAACGTCGTTTCGGTAAAATTAGTGAACAGTTGAACTAATTTTACATTTAACACTTTTTAACATGTGTTTAAATTAACTTAGCAACGTTTTTTAGATTGTAAATGAAAAGAATATACCAACTTATAGTATTGCTTTTTGTCGGCTTACCGGCAATGGCACAAGTAACACGTCCGCAGGCTACACCAAGTCTGAAGGTTCAGGGCACTGACCTGGACTATTTCCAGCCGAAGGAATATATCATTGGAGGTACAACGCTGACTGGTGCCAGTTTTATTGATAAGGAGGTAATTATCACTTTGTCCAAATTAATTAAAGGTGAAACAATTTTGCTTCCTAGTGAGGCTACTTCAACGGCAATTAAAACACTCTGGTCGCAGGGACTTTTTGATGATATCGAATTGAATATTTCCAAATTGACAGACGATACGGTTTATTTTGATATTAAAGTGGTCGAGCGTCCGCGTTTGAGTTCATTTGAATTGAATGGCTTATCTAAATCTCAAAAAACAGACATTACAGAGAAGTTAAATTCGAAATCAGGAAAGACAATTATAAACGAGAACACTTATAATAGTACAACAGCGGTTATTGATAAATATCTGGCAGAAAAAGGTTATTTCTTTACTAAGATAGATTACAAAACCAAACCAGATCCAAATATGGAAAATGGTGTGGTACTGCAGGTTTTTGTAGAGCGTGGCAGAAAGGTTAAAGTCCAGAAAATTAATTTCACGGGAAACAAAGAATTTAAAGCTGCACAGTTACGCAAATATTTGAAAAAGACTAAGCAACGCGCTTTCTATAAAATATTCGGACCAGGTAAATACAGCCAGGAAAAATTCAAGGAAGATAAAGAGAAACTGATCGCTAAAATGCAGGACAAGGGTTATCGTGATGCGGTTATTCTGAGAGATTCAGTATACCGTAACAGCGATAAGACAGTAGGGATTGATATTGATATTTATGAAGGTCCTAAGTATTACGTAGGTAACATTACCTGGGCAGGTAATGCCAAATATGCAACCAAGGATTTGACAAAAGTATTGGGAATTGAAAAAGGTGATATTTTCAGTGAAGAAAAACTGGGTGTAAAATTACATGGTAATGGCGCGGAAAGTGAAGATGTTTCCAGTATCTACCTGAATGATGGTTATCTGACGTTCAATGTGGAGCCGGTTCAAACCAAAATTTATAATGATACCGTCGATCTGGAGATCAGAATTTATGAAGGACCGCAGTATACCAATAACAGGATTACTGTTAAAGGTAATACCATCACAAATGACCGTGTTGTACTCCGTCAGGTTAGAACAAGACCAGGTGATAAGTTCTCTAAAGAACAATTAATACGTACCGTACGTGATATCGGTCAGCTGGGTAATTTTGATGAATCGAAAACTGTCCCTACGCCTAAGCCTAATCCTGCTGACGGAACCGTAGATATTGAGTATGCGGTAGAAGAGAAACCTTCCGACCAGGTGGAGCTTTCCGGAGGTTTTGGTGGTGGCCGTGTAATCGGTACTATCGGTTTAACTTTTAATAACTTCTCTTTAAGGAATATTCTGAATCCTAAAGCCTATAAACCATTACCTAAAGGAGATGGTCAGAAACTGAGTATTCGTGGACAAACTAATGCAAAATATTACCAGTCTTATAGTTTCAGTTTTTCTGAGCCATGGTTAGGTGGTAAAAAGCCGGTGAGTTTTGGTATCAGTGCATTTACCTCGCTTTCTTCCAACGGAGCAAGCGCCGGAAGTTCCAATCTGCAAAAGATACGTTTGAATGGTGTAACGGTAAGTTTGGGTCGTATGTTAAAATGGCCGGATAACTATTTCCAGTTAACACACTCGATCAATGCACAACAATATATTCTGAATAATTACCCAGGTTATCTTTTTACAACGGGTACTTCATATAACTTTAACTTAACTCAGGAAATAAGCAGAGACTCAAGAAATTCACCTATTTTCCCGACAGAAGGTTCATTCTTCAAGTTTACAATTCAGGCAACTCCTCCTTACTCGTTATTGAATAAGGTGAATTATGAAACTGCCTCTGATAAGAAACGTTATACCTTTACAGAATACCATAAATGGAAATTCGAAGGACAGTGGTTCCAGCGTTTGGCAGGTAAACTTGTGGTTAAAGCACAGGCACAGTTTGGCTTCCTGGGATCATACAACCAGGCAGTAGGACAATCGGCTTTTGAAAGGTTTAAATTAGGTGGTGACGGTATGCAGGGTTTTGACTTCCTGCAAGGATCTGAATTGATTACGATGCGCGGTTATGCAAACAACGTGGTTATTCCGAGTTCAGCGACAACACCTGGTCAAATTAATATCGCACAACAGTCAGGTAGCCCGATCTATACGAAATACGTAATGGAGCTGCGTTACCCGGTTATTGCAAGTCAGCAGGCAACTGCGTTTATTGTTGGTTTTGCTGAAGGTGGTAATACCTGGAATAAGTTTTCTGATTATAATCCGTTTAACGTAAGAAGATCGGCTGGTATTGGCGCAAGAATCTTTTTACCGATATTTGGTATGCTTGGAATTGATTATGGTATTCCGTTTGATAAGATCCCTGGTGTGCAGGATTTTGGTAGACAAAGGTTTATGTTTAGTATCGCACAGCAGTTAGGTGGATTCAATTAATTCTCCTTCTTGAAATCGAAATATATTTCAGGTAAAATGAAAATCTAATATGTACGTTATAAAGGATAAAACATATATTCACCCAACAAATGCAGATTTATGGTTTAAGAAGACCGGAAATCTGCATTTGGTTATGTCTAAAGATTAATAAAGAGAGCGAGATCATGAAAAAGTTTATTTTAATCGGATTTTTAGTTTTTGCAGGATTTGGTGCGTTTGCACAAAAATTCGCGTATGTGGACACAGAGTATATTCTGAAACATTTGCCAGAATATAAGTCTTCACAAAATCAGCTTAATGTTCTTACCCAGCAATGGCAGAAAGAGGTCGACGCGGACTTTGTGGCTATTGACAAGATGTATAAAGCTTACCAGGCTGATCAGGTATTATTAACAGATGATATGCGCAAGCGCCGCGAAAATGATATTATAGAAAAAGAAAAGGCAGCTAAAGATTTCCAACGTCAGAAGTTTGGCCCGGAAGGCGAACTTTTTCAGACCAGGTCTAAATTATTGAAACCTATTCAGGATAAAGTAACAGGTGCGATAAATGATGTGGCTAAGTCAAAATCATTAGATTTTATCTTTGATAAAAGCAGCGAATCCACTACGATGATCTACGCTGGTCCCGATTATAATTTGAGTAATGATGTTGTCACTAAACTTGGCTACAAACCTGGAACCCTCGCAAAATAACACACAAAATAAATTTTAAAAAACAATTATTAAGAACAATAGAAATGAGAAAGTTAATTAACGTATTTTTTGTAGCAGCTGGCTTAGTGTTTACTGCTTCTGTTGCCAATGCTCAGCAAAAAATTGGACACCTTGATTCTGAAGTCGTTTTCGCAAGTATGCCTGAAGCTAAAACTGCTACTGCTACTTTAGAAACACTTCAAAAACAAAAACAGGCCGAAATTGAAAAAATGAGGACTGAATATACTACTAAGTATGAGGCTGCAGTTGCTAAAAACAAAACACTGAGCGAAGCCAACAAAGAAACTGTAGGTAAAGAATTACAGCAGATGGGTGTTGAGTTACAGGATATGGAGAAACGTATCAACGATGCAACTCAAAAAGCACAACAGGATATTGCTACTAAACAAGGAGAACTGTTAGCACCATTAAACACTAAATTTCAGAATGCAGTTAAAGCTGTAGCGAAAGACAAAGGTATTGCTTATGTCTTTGACAGTTCTGCACAACAAGGTGCAAATAACATGCTTGCTTGGGAAGGTGGAGAAGATGTTACTGATCTTGTAAAAGCTAAATTAGGCATCGCTGCTTCAGCGCCTGCTGCTAAGAAATAATTTTTAGAAATTTTATAAAAAGTGGAATCCGGATTATCGGGTTCCACTTTTTTTTTGACCGCTTTTTCTTGCTAGTTTTGTCTATGCAGCAGATAAAATCTATTGGTGTTTTCGATTCGGGTTATGGTGGCCTTACCGTCTTCCGTTCCATTGCAGCAGAGCTGCCACAGTATAACTATATCTATCTTGGAGATAACGCCCGTTCTCCTTATGGCGACCATAGTTTTGAGACCGTCTATAAGTATACGCTGGAATGCGTCGAATGGTTGTTTGCGCAGGGCTGTGAATTAATTATCCTGGCTTGTAATACGGCCTCCGCCAAAGCGCTCCGGTCAATTCAGCAGCGTATTCTCCCTGTTAAATATCCTGGAAAAAGAGTGCTCGGGGTGATTCGCCCTACTGCAGAGCTGATCGGTGAGTATACGCGCACAGGTACCATCGGAGTAATGGGTACCAGGGGAACCGTAAAATCCGGTTCGTATCCGATCGAGATCCATAATTTTTATCCGGAGTTGGAGGTCGTTCAGCAAAGTTGCCCAATGTGGGTCCCGTTAATAGAAAACAATGAACATCTGAGCCCGGGAGCGGACTACTTTGTGTCAAAATATATTCAGGCACTGCTTGAACAGTCTGACCAGATCGATACCATATTGCTGGCCTGTACACATTATCCATTACTTATTCCAAAGATTGAAGCGCAGTTATCTGAAGGAATACGATTGGTTTCACAGGGAGATATTGTTGCCGGGAGCTTGAAAGCTTATTTATGCCGCCATTCTGAAATGGAACAATTACTTGCCAGGGACGGTGAAAAGCAATTTTACACGACGGGCGATGCCAGTATTTTTTGCAGAAACGGCTCTCTGTTCTTCGAGGCGCCTGTTGTTGCAAAACAAATCAGTTTGTTGTCATGATTTATATTTCTTTCTAGGTTCTAACTATTATAAAAGGTAAATTTGCGGCTCAAACCACACATAATGAGTGACCAGATAAAACACGAATGCGGAATTGCTTTTATCCGTCTTTTAAAACCTCTCTCATACTACCAGGAAAAATACGGTACAGCACTTTACGGACTGAATAAACTCTATCTTTTGATGGAAAAACAGCACAATAGAGGGCAGGACGGAGCAGGGATTGCAACCATTAAATTAGATGTTAAACCAGGCCACCGCTACATTAGCCGTTACAGGTCAATGGCGCAGAATGCAGTTGCTGATATCTTCGGTTACGTTCACAATAAATTTGTGGACATCCAGAATGATACGCCGGAACTAATGCAGGATGCGGAATGGTTAAAACAAAATGTCAGCTTTATTGGCGAAGTACTCCTTGGACACCTGCGTTATGGTACACACGGAAAAAACAGTATTGAAAATTGCCATCCATTCCTTCGCCAAAATAACTGGATGACCAGAAATCTTGTTATTGCGGGGAACTTTAACATGACTAATGTTGATGAATTACTGGAGCAGTTGTATGAGCTTGGGCAACATCCTAAAGAACAGGCGGACACTGTTACTGTGTTAGAGAAAATCGGTCATTTCCTTGATGATGAAAACCAGGAGCTTTTTGATACTTACAAAAAGGAAGGTTTGTCGAATGTAGAGATTACTCACAAAATATCTGAAAATCTTAATATTGCGCATATCCTGCGCCGCTCGGCTAAAACCTGGGACGGAGGTTATGCAATTTCTGGCATCGTTGGTAATGGTGATGCTTTTGTACTGCGTGATCCTTCTGGCATCCGCCCGGCATATTTTTATCAGGATGACGAGATCGTAGTAGCTGCTTCCGAAAGACCAGCTATTCAAACTGCTTTTAATGTTGGGTTTAATGAGGTGCAGGAAATTAAGCCTGGTCATGCACTGATTGTTAAAAAGAACGGAACTGTAACTCAGGAAATTTTCCGCGAGCCTCAGGAAAAAAGAGCATGCTCTTTCGAAAGAATTTATTTCTCACGTGGTAGTGACGCTGCAATTTACAGGGAAAGAAAACAATTAGGCCGTTTGCTGATTGACCAAATTCTTAAATCTGTAAACTCAGATCTGAAAAATACAGTATTCTCATTTATACCTAATACCGCAGAAATCTCTTTTTATGGTTTGGTAGAAGGGCTGCATAAGTATATCAAAAAGGTACAGAAAGACACTTTAATTGGCCGGAAAGATGCGTTATCTGACCAGGAACTAGATGAATTATTATCTATGGCTCCGAGAGTAGAAAAGCTCGCTATTAAAGATGTTAAGCTTCGTACTTTCATTACCGCCGACGCTGATCGTAAAGAAATGGTTGCCCATGTTTATGACACCACTTATGGAGTTATCAAAAATGATGTTGATACACTTGTTGCTGTAGATGATTCCATTGTAAGAGGAACCACGCTAAAACAAAGTATTATTAAAATCATAGACAGGCTGCACCCTAAGAAAATTATTATTGTTTCTTCAGCGCCGCAGATTCGCTATCCGGATTGTTATGGTATTGACATGTCTAAACTTGGACAGTTCGTGGCATTTGAGGCTGCAATTCAGTTGTTGAAGGCGCGTGGTATGGAAAATATAATTGATGAGGTTTATGTTAAATGTAAAGCTTCATTACTGTTACCTAAGGAAGAGATTATTAATCACGTAAAGGATATCTACAGACCATTTACGCAAGAGGAAATCTCAGCGCAGATTACCAAGATCATTACACCAAAAGATACAATTGCAGAAGTCGAAGTGATTTATCAGACACTAGATAATCTGCATATTGCTTGTCCTGAACATACAGGTGATTGGTATTTCTCAGGAAATTATCCAACACCAGGCGGAAATAGAGTAGTGAACAAGGCTTTTGTAAACTGGAGAGAAGGAAGCGATCAGAGAGCTTATTAAACAAGATTTTTTTGATCATTTATAACATAAAAAAAGGATAGCGAAAGCTATCCTTTTTTTATGTTATAAATATTGGCTGACCGACTATTGCCAGGTTTTGATACTAATGAAAATTCTGCGTGAATACTTCAATAAATAGCCTGATTGCAAAAATAATGATTACCGCCCCGGCGACTCTGTTTAAAAGAATAAGATTCTTTGCCTGAATCTTTTCGCGTAGTTTGGCAGCGTAGAATGTTTTCATGCAATCAACGGAAAGTTGAGTGGACATGGCCACTATGAAGAAAAGAATCTTCTCATCCATCGTATAATGCAGTTGTGCACTAATTATGCCGCCAACCATAATCCAGAACATGAGAGTTGTGGGGGAAAGCAGACACATTAGAAATCCTTTTATGACATATCCTCTTTTTCTAACTTTTTCAATTTTCTTGGTTTCATAATGCATTTTAACTTTATTTACCAGATAGAATATACCTACTCCTAATAAAAACAGGCCTCCGATGAGGCCTATATAGGTGTTGTATTTAGGATTGTAGTTCACGAACTGGGAGCTGAATATAGTCAGGCTAATTAAAATAATGTCACCCAGAATTACGCCTACAGCCAGGGAAAAACCAGCCTTGAATCCCTTTTCTATACTGGTTTTTATCATCGAGAAAAAAACAGGGCCAGTCAGGAATGAAAATAAAATACCTGCACCGATCCCGTGTAATATTGCTTCAATCATTCAAACAGTTTGTATAAAGCTGCTAATATCCGATTTTAATGGGGAAACCTCCATATTTTTTTTTGCTTCATTTATTGTATGGGATTGTCGGCAAGGCGCAATTTTTATTTAAGTTTATACCCTGTTATTGTTTTTCCGGGCTCGGATCGGGGCATATTATAAGGAATTAAAAATTGTTATGGTAAATGAACAACTAAGTACCGGCCAGCCGGAATCCCCGGATACCAGACCGGGATTTGACGATATTTATATGGATCTGGCTGTTAAGCTCGCTGGCAGATCTCATTGTGTACGGGCACAAGTCGGTGCAGTACTCACCAAAGAAACACGAATTATCTCTATCGGCTATAACGGACCTCCTTCCGGTACTCACAATTGTGATGAAGAGTGGCCCGGGCAAGGTTGCAGCAGAGATTCCAGAGGAAGTTGTTCACTAGCTTTACACGCAGAAGAGAATGCAATACTTTATGCTTCCAGAAATGGGGCGAGGATAGAAGGCGCCACCCTCTATACCACATTGTCACCCTGCATTGCCTGTGCCAGACTGATTCTTTCTTCCGGGATTAAGGTTGTATACTTTAAAGATTCTTATGCGGCATATAAAGGGCTGCCGAGTGATGAGGGCGTTGATTTCTTAAAAAGATTCGGTGTTGAAGTGAATAAATACTAACTTTGGCCATGCTAGAAAAAATCATCATTATCGATTTTGGATCTCAATATACACAGTTGATAGCCCGTAGGGTTCGGGAATTAAATGTGTATTGCGAAATACATCCATTTAATAATATTCCTGAAATCTCTTCAGACGTTAAAGGTATCATCTTTTCAGGAAGTCCATACTCTGTACGCCAGGAAGATGCACCTCAAATAGACTTAGCTAAATTCCATCAGAAATATCCTGTACTGGCAGTTTGTTATGGTGCACAATATATTGCGCAGTATTCCGGCGGCGATGTGCAGCCTTCCTCTACCAGAGAATATGGCCGTGCAAACCTGAATTTTGTTGTTTCCGAAAATAAGTTATTTAAAAATATCAATACAAATTCACAGGTGTGGATGTCACATGGTGATACCATTACTGTCGTACCTGATAATTTTGAAATTATAGCAAGTACCGACAACGTACGCGTTGCCGCTTACCACGTGAAAGATTCTGATACGTATGCGATTCAGTTTCACCCGGAAGTAACACATAGTACAGATGGAAAACAATTACTGGAGAATTTCCTGGTTGATATCTGCGGGTTAAGCCAGAGCTGGACGTCAGATGCTTTCGTAGACAGTACAATCGCTGAACTGAAAGAAAAGTTAGGTAATGATAAAGTGGTACTTGGCCTTTCAGGCGGTGTAGATTCTAGCGTTGCAGCAATTCTGCTTCATAAAGCAATCGGTGCTAATCTGCATTGTATCTTCGTTGATAATGGATTATTGCGTAAGGATGAATATGAAGCTGTTCTGGAACAGTATAAACATCTTGGTCTGAATATTAAAGGCGTGGATGCTAAAGAACGTTTCTTAAGTCAGCTGGCTGGGCTTAAAGATCCGGAATTGAAGCGTAAAGCTATAGGACGTGTTTTCATTGAGGTGTTTGATGATGCAGCGCATGAAGTGCAGGATGTAAAATGGCTTGCGCAGGGTACTATATATCCGGATGTGATTGAATCAATCTCCGTGAACGGTCCGTCTGCAACAATTAAATCTCATCATAATGTGGGTGGATTACCCGACTTTATGAAGTTAAAGGTTGTTGAGCCTTTAAAAACATTGTTTAAAGATGAAGTGAGACGTGTAGGGAAGACACTGGGGCTGGATAGTTTTATTTTAGGTCGTCATCCTTTCCCCGGACCAGGGCTTGCTATCCGTATATTAGGCGATGTTACCGCGGAAAAAGTAGCCATCCTGCAGGAAGCGGATGCTATTTATATAAACAATCTGAGAGAAGCAGGGTTATATGATCAGGTTTGGCAGGCTGGAGCAATTTTCCTTCCGGTTCAGTCGGTTGGAGTAATGGGAGACGAGCGTACTTACGAAAACGTTATCTGTCTTCGTGCTGTGGAATCTGTAGATGGAATGACTGCCGATTGGTGCCATTTACCTTATCCTGTACTCGCCAAAATTTCCAATGAAATTATTAATAAAGTAAAAGGTATAAACAGGGTAGTGTATGATATTAGTTCAAAACCACCTGCGACTATTGAGTGGGAATAAACTTTGGTGTTTAATATTTGCCTGTTTTTGTCTGTCGGCTTGTTCGCCGCGGGTAAGAACAGGTAAATCACCTAAGAAACCTGCCAAGGAAACTACGCAGGATAAAAAAGAAGAAAAGAAATTTACCGAAGCCGGAATTACACTGATGATGCCTTTAAAACTGAATACAGTTAAGGCAACAACTGGAACAAAAGCTGACCTGGAACAGTCTGCGATGTCTCTTGATTTTTATCAGGGATTTAAGATGGGAATTGATTCTGCCGCTGCAAAGGGAATGAATTTTAAGTTAACGGTTTTAGATACACGTGACGACGACAAACATCTTGGTTATCTGATCGGTTCAGATCAGTTGAAAGGAAGTAATCTTATCGTAGGGCCTGTGTTTCCCGATGGGCTTAAGTACATGACCGACTATTCTATTAAGAATGACCTGCCAGTAGTTTCTCCCCTGGCTGCTACTCAGCCGGCTGAATTTAATAATCCTAACCTGATCTCATTGGTTAATAACATAGATCTGCACGCTGATAAGATTGGACAGTTTATCAATAAAAACTATGAACCTTCCAGAACGGAAGTGGTACTGATTAGTACTAAAAAACCGGCAGATGAATTACTGGCAGTGCCAATTAGAAATTATTTCACTGAAGGTCGCGGTAATTTGTTCCATTTTACTGAATATAGTTCTGTATTTAGTATGGAGTCACAAATGGTTAAAGGTAAGAAATACCTGGTACTGGTTACTTCGGCCGACCGTGCATTCGTTGTAGCTACGATCGATAAACTTGCTAAAATGAAACTGAACGGAAGCCAGCTTGAGCTTTTTGGGCATCCGAACTGGAGTAAACAAAACTATAATACGGAGAAGCTGCAGGCTTTGAAAACGCGAATCACGACTTCTTACTATGTAGATTATAAAAGCCAGGATGTGATCCGGTTTGTCCGTAATTACAGAAGGCTGAACCATTTCGAACCAGGCGAGTTTGCCTTTAAAGGATTTGATACAGGATACTATTTCGGGCTGCTTTTCGCTTCGCACGGATCATCTTATCTGAAGTATCTAACAAAAACCAGCTATAAAGGATTACAGAATTCATTTCAGTTTATTAAAGATGAAAAACTGGGTTATATCAATACCAGTTTATTCCTGCTGGAATTCAAAAATTACGCTTTAACTCCTGTTGAATGAAATTAATCTATCAGATCCGCTCTTTTGAACAGGTTTTAGCTTCCTACGAAGGGAAAATCCCTCTGCACCGGCATTTAGTTACTTATTATAAGCAACATAAGCAGATGGGATCTGCAGATCGCAGATGGACTTCCAGATATTTGTATAGTTTTTATCGTTTGGGAAATGCAATTCCGCAACGGGATACAATTACCAGGTTGGCAGTTGCAGACTTTCTTTGCAGCCAGTCCGGAAGTCTGGTGATCACAGAACATTTGCCACAACTGGCAGAACATCAGCTTTTACCTGTTCAGGCCAAAATAAAACTGGTGGAGGATACTTATCCTGATTTTAAGCTGGAAGATGTTTTCGCGTTCCGTGAAGAGCTTTCTGCTGAAATTAATAAGCAGGCATTCCTTGAATCTTTTTTCGTACAACCCGATCTTTTTATTCGTATTCAGGAGAAGGATCATCTGAAGATTACAGAAGAGCTTACTGAAGCCGGGATTCCGGTGAGGAATGTAAGTAACGAGACGCTAGCGCTGCCTAATGGAATCAAATTAGAGAATATACTGTCTGAAAGCCTGAATTATCAGGTTCAGGATTTGTCTTCGCAGGCTACAGGTGAGCTGTTTTTACCTCAGCCTTATGATTACTGGTGGGACTGCTGTGCAGCTTCAGGAGGAAAGTCATTATTGCTTTCTGCATTGGAGCCTAAGGTGCAGCTAATGGTCAGTGATCTCCGGGAAACAAGTCTTAGGAATCTGGATGAACGCTTTCTGGCAGCAGGTATCAAAAAATATCAGAAGAAAACCCTGGATTTGTTGCAAAATAATGATCAGGTTTTACATGATTATGCATTTGACGGTATTTTACTGGATGCGCCTTGTACGGGATCAGGAACTTGGGGCCGAACCCCGGAAATGCTTGTGCAGTTCGACGAAACTAAAGTAGCATACTTCTCCGCCCTTCAGATAAGTATTGCAACAAATGTTGTAAAATACCTGAAGAAAGGAAAGCCATTGATTTATATGACTTGTTCTGTCTTCAGAAAGGAGAATGAAGATGTTGTCGCTGCTCTTTTAAAGGAACTGCCGCTTGAACTTGTAGAAATGCGTGTAATTACAGGATATCAGCATAAAGCAGACAGTATGTTTGTGGCCCGCTTTCTTAAAAAATAAGTATTACCGATACCGGATTGTGTTTACAGTCCGGTATTGTTTCTAAACAGCTTAATGGCAATTGCGAGCAGGATCACACCAAATGCTTTCCGCATCACATTCAGGCCAGATTTCCCAAATAGTTTTTCTAGTCTCTCCGTGTTCTTCAGCACGAAATAAACAAATAACATATTGATCAGGATGCCGACGACTATATTTTGTGTGTCGTACTCTGTTTTAAGTGAAAGCAATGTGGTCATGCTACCTGCTCCGGCAATAAGCGGGAAAGCAAGTGGTACGATTGATATGGTTTCGGGTGCTTCTTCCTTAAATATTGTCAGTCCTAATACCATCTCCATTGCAATAAAGAAAATTACTAAAGACCCGGCAATAGCAAATGATGCTACATCTAGTCCAATCACCTTGAGCATGGACTCGCCTAAAAAAAGAAACATGATCATAAGCGTTGTAGCCACCAATGTCGCTTTCTCTGATTCGATATGACCGGCTTTTTTGCGGAGCTGAATAACTACGGGGATGGAACCTAGAATGTCTATAATGGCAAACAGGACCATTGAGGTAGACAGAATTTGACTGAACTTGAATTCCATGAGAACATTTTTTGTGTAAATGTAGAAATTCTAAAAATTAAAAAGCCACTGTGAAGTGGCTTTTTAATTTATTCATAAAAATGGATAACTTATTTTTTCAATGAGTCATGATGCGCTTTTCTGATATAACTATGTTTACGTCCATACGCATAATAAATGGCGACCCCTAAGGCCATCCAGATTCCTAAACGTTCCCAACTTACAATCGGTAGGGAAGCCATCATCAGCACGCACACAATAATACCCAGAATAGGTACAAGTGGTACTAATGGCGTACGGAAAGGTCTTACCAGATCCGGATCAGTTTTTCTAAGAATCAATACACCTATACATACCAGTGAGAAGGCAAACAGGGTACCGATACTTACCATATGACCCAGGTCAGAAACCGGTACGAAACCAGCGAAGATACTTACAAAGACCATAAACATCAGATTGGTTTTCCAAGGCGTCTGGTTTGTTTTGTGTAAGTCAGAGAAGATTTTAGGTAACAACCCATCTTTACTCATACTATAGAATACACGGCTTTGTCCAAGTAACATAACCAGGATTACCGAAGTGTAACCAGCAAGAATCGCAACCATCAGGAAACGATTAAGGAAGGTGTATCCGGTCTGTGCAAATGCAGTTGCAACTGGTTTAGCGTCACCTGCAAATTTCGTGTAATTCTCTAATCCTGTCATTACATAAGAGAACAGAACGTAAAGTAATGTACAAACGATCAAAGATCCGATAATACCAATCGGCATACCTTTTTGTGGGTTTTTTGCTTCCTGTGCAGCAGTACTTACGGCATCAAAACCGATAAATGCAAAGAAAACTACTCCGGCTCCACGTAAAACACCGCTGATACCGAAATGGCCAAAGTCATCACTTGCGAAGAATTCAAAGAATCCTTTAGTACCTGCTTTAACAGCTTCTTCACCAGCATTTGCCGGGATAAAAGGGGTGTGGTTTGCCGGATCAATAAAGCTCCATCCTAAAGCAATAAAAATCAATACAACCGCTACTTTTACAATAACAAGAACGTTATTAACTGTAGAGGAGTCTTTAGTACCGCGGATTAACAGCATTGACAGCAAGCATACAATTATTATAGCAGGCAGGTTAATCAAGCCTCCCTCCCAGGGACCATGCAGGAGCTGTTGTGGAAAATGGATACCGAACTCCAGAAGGAATTGTGAAAAGTACTGTGACCAGCTGGCAGCTACAGTTGCAGCACTTAAAGCATACTCAAGGACCAGATCCCAGCCAATAATCCAGGCCATAAATTCTCCCATTGTAGCATAAGAGTAAGTGTAGGCACTTCCTGCTACCGGAATCATGGAGGCAAATTCCGCGTAACATAGCCCAGCAAATCCACATCCTATCGCTGCAATGATGAAGGAGAGGATTACTGCCGGCCCAGCGTTATCTGCCGCTGCTATCCCAGTCAGGGAAAATAACCCTGCTCCGATAATTGCACCAACGCCTAACGCGACGAGGTTGAAACTTGTTAATGAGCGTTGTAAAGTACCCTCACCACTTTCATTAGCCTCAGCCAATAATTGTGGAATAGATTTTTTAAATAACATAAGTTAATTTGATGGTTTAAATTTTTTGATTTACTTGGTGGGTTAATACAGTTTCAAACCTAATTAAAAAAATTTAAGAATAAAAGGGATTTTTTTTGGAAATACCATTTATTCCCTAAACTGATTCCATTTTTTATGGAATTAACAATGTATCGGTAACATTTTTGATAGTGTCTCTTTTGATTACTCCGTTTAAATCTGTTGATTGTTGAATTTGGATCTCTTTTCTGATCTCAGTTTTTGCGTTTTTCACAAAAGGTACCGCAATATGTGGTGCAATGACCAGAGAAACAATAGACATTAATTTAATAAGGATATTCATAGACGGTCCGGAGGTGTCTTTGAACGGATCTCCAACAGTGTCGCCTGTTACAGATGCTTTATGAGAGTCAGATCCTTTGAATTCCATCTCTCCGTTAATCAACACGCCTTTTTCAAATGATTTTTTCGCATTGTCCCAGGCGCCACCGGCATTAGACTGAAAAATCCCCATCAGTACGCCAGATACAGTAACACCCGCCAGCAGTCCACCGAGCACTTCAGGGCCGAAGATAAAGCCGACGATTATAGGGCTGAGCAAAGCAATCGCACCGGGCAATACCATTTCCCGTATCGAAGCCTCCGTCGAAATGGCCACACATTTCTCGTATTCTGGCTTGGCTTTATACTCCATAATGCCCGGGATCTCTTTAAACTGCCGTCTGACTTCCCGTACCATAGCCATAGCAGCCCTTCCAACGGCCGATATACATAGGGCGGAAAAAATAAAAGGAATCATTCCGCCAACGAAAAGACCAGCAAGTACATCTGCTTTATAAATATCTATAGCTGTAATTCCAGAAATTCCGGCGAAGGCTGCGAAAAGGGCCAGGGAAGTAAGTGCTGCAGATGCGATAGCGAATCCTTTTCCGGTAGCAGCAGTAGTGTTCCCAACCGCATCAAGTATGTCCGTCCGTTCACGTACTTCTGCAGGTAAACCGCTCATTTCTGCAATTCCTCCGGCATTATCGGCAATTGGACCGAAGGCATCGATTGCCAGTTGCATAGCAGTAGTGGCCATCATGCCTGCAGCTGCGATTGCCACACCATAAAAACCTGCAAAATGATAGGAGCCGTAAATTCCGCCTGCAAGTACAAGAATAGGTAATACTGTTGATTCCATACCGACAGAGAGTCCACCGATTATGTTGGTAGCATGTCCCGTTGAACTTTGCTGTATGATCGAATTGACGGGTCTTTTGCCCATTGCGGTATAGTACTCGGTGATTAAGCTCATCAATGTTCCAACCAGCAGGCCGATAAGAATGGCGTAATAGACAGCGGTAGGTGTAAATTCAAACCCGCGTATAACCATGGTCGGGGGCAATAACCAGCGTACGGCAAAATAAGAAGCGACAGCAGTTAGCATGATAGACATCCAGTTTCCCATGTTCAGGGCTTGCTGTACACTGTCTTTATCGGTTTTAATCCTGACAAATACGGAAGATATCATAGAGAAGATCAAACCGAGACCCGCAATAAGCATTGGCAGAAGTACAGGTGCCATTCCTCCAAATGCATCTGCAGATTCAATTTCCTGTCCAAGAACCATTGTGGCAAGAATCGTTGCCACATATGAGCCGAAAAGATCTGCGCCCATACCAGCTACGTCACCAACGTTATCTCCTACATTATCGGCTATGGTGGCCGGGTTTCTAACGTCGTCTTCGGGAATACCTGCTTCTACCTTTCCTACAAGATCGGCGCCGACATCTGCTGCCTTAGTATAAATGCCTCCTCCGACTCTTGCAAAAAGAGCGATACTCTCCGCTCCCAGTGAAAATCCTGCCAGTACTTCGATTGTCTTTTTTAATTCTGCTGAAGCATCGGGACCCGCAGGGTTAACAAAGCTGTGGTATAGTATAATAAAGACACTGCCCAATCCGAAAATTGCTAATCCAGCCACGCCGAATCCCATTACTGTACCTCCTGTGAAGGCCACTTGCAGCGCTTTGCGCAGACTCGTTCTTGCTGCCTGTGTGGTTCTGACGTTGGCACGGGTTGCAATTCGCATACCGATGAATCCGGCGAAAGCAGAGAATACAGCCCCTATTATGAAAGCAATAGCGATTACGGGACTGGAATGTATTGGGCTCTCCGGACTTCCTTTTAACGTTCCGGACCAGGCAAGCAGAATACTGGCGATGATAACAAAATAGCTTAGAACTTTCCATTCGGCGCGAAGAAATGCCATTGCACCATCTGCAATATAACCTGCAAGTTCTGACATCTTGCTGTCCCCGGCATCCTGCCGGTTAACCCAGGCACGTTGAAACGCCATCACAATAATTCCCATCAGCCCGAATACGGGGATGAGATAGATTAGGTTTTGCTGTAAAAAAATCATATATGGTTTGATATTTGGTTGCTGAGCATCAGGAGATTAGGGGCTCCTATACAAATTTAAGAGAGTTTGCGACTTTGCCAAATTTAATGTCCTGGTTTCTGCTGAATGTAAAACCTATATTAGTGTAAAAAACAACCCACCAAAACCAGCGATATGAATAAAGAACAGGAAGAGGGCTCTTTCAGAAGGGAACTTGGCTTATTAGATGGCACCATGCTGGTCGTGGGCTCCATGATCGGATCAGGAATTTTTATCGTATCGGCTGATATAGCCCGGCAGGTTGGATCGGCTGGCTGGCTCATTCTGATCTGGGTACTTACCGGGATAATCACCGTAATTGCTGCGGTGAGTTACGGTGAGCTGAGCGCAATGTACCCGAAGGCAGGGGGGCAGTATGTTTATCTGAAAGAGGCATATAATAAATTGATCGCCTTTTTGTACGGATGGAGTTTCTTCGCGGTTATTCAGACCGGGACTATAGCCGCAGTGGGCGTTGCATTTTCGAAGTTCGCAGCATATCTCTATGAACCATTCAGTGATGAAAATATACTGATGGATTTGGGGGGCTTTCAGCTAAATGCAGCCCAGCTAGTTTCCATCGTGACCATTATTATACTTACTTATATAAATAGCAGGGGGGTGAAAGATGGGAAGATTCTGCAGACTTTTCTCACGATAGTGAAAATTCTCTCTTTGCTCGGACTGGTAGCGGGTGGGTTCTTTTTCGGTGCTAATACAGCGGTCTGGGATGCAAACTGGTCTGACGCCTGGAATACCAGGGCGTTTGATGTGGCAAGCGGCAGCTGGATGTCTATAGGCGGTACAGCGCTGCTCTCAGGAATAGCTGCGGCTATGGTTGGATCTTTATTTTCCAGCGATGCCTGGGTGGGCGTTACATTCATTGCGGGCGAGATCAGGAAGCCGGAGCGCAATGTGGGATTAAGTTTGTTTCTGGGGACGTTTATCGTGAGTGTAATTTACATTCTGGCCAATCTGATGTATGTTGCGGTGATGCCGCTGCAGGAGATTGCGACTGCAAAGTCCGACAGGGTAGCTGTAGACGCCGCACAGTATATTTTTGGAGATACGGGAACAATTATTATTGCCGTAATGATTATGATTTCCACATTTGCCTGTAATAACGGGCTGATTATGGCTGGAGCGAGAGTGTATTATACGATGGCGGGGGACGGTTTGTTCTTTAAAAAAGCATCCAGGCTGAATGCTTCGGGTGTTCCTGGCTGGGCCTTGTGGTTTCAATGCATATGGGCTTCTGTTTTATGTCTTACAGGTAAATATGGAGATCTGCTGGACTACGTGATGATAATAGTAATTATATTCTACATACTTACAATAGCCGGTATTTTCATTCTTCGTAAGAAGCAACCTGACACAGTCCGGCCTTATAAAGCTTTCGGTTATCCGGTATTGCCAGTGATATATATTCTCTTTGCCAGTGCTATATGTATTGCTTTATTACTAACCAGATTGGATACCTGCGGCTGGGGAGTGTTAATTATGCTGGCGGGTATTCCTGTTTATTACCTGTCAAAACCAGCAGTAGAAAATTAAAAAGTATTTCTAGCTGATGCCTGTATCCTTAACCAGGGTACAGGCTTTTTCATTTCTGCATTTTTGCTGACAAAAAGAATAAATTAAAAGCTGTATTTTTGTGAAAAAAAAAGCAATTGGGAACTCCACTAGATTCAGGAATAAAAGGTTATAATAATTACGGTACTCACCTTAAGGAAAAGTATAAAGGGCAGCGGGTATTTAAAGTTATTGTTGATGGCGGTTTTACCTGTCCTAACAGGGACGGAAGTAAAGGCTATGGTGGCTGTACTTATTGTAATGTCGATTCTTTTACACCTGAGTTATCCAGGAAGCTGCCGACTATTCGGGAGCAGCTGGAGCAGGGTATGGAGAGAGGTAAGGGTTTTTATAAGGCCGACAAGTTTATTGTTTATTTCCAGCCTAATACCAATACTTACGCTCCGGTTCATTATCTGAAAATGATGTATGACGAAGCGTTGTCTATTAATCCTGAAGACGTTGTTGGTTTTTCAGTGGGTACGCGTCCAGATTGTATAGATGCAGAGAAAGTTGCGCTGCTGGAAAGCTACTCAGACCGGTTTGATGTGGATCTGGAGATGGGGATGGAATCTATTTATGATGAAACCCTGGAAAAGATTAACCGTGGATGCAGTCATGGAGAATTTGTAGAAGCTGTTAAATTGCTTGAAAATTCAAAGTTAGATCTTTGCGTACATACCATCTTTGGATTTCCCTGGGAAACGGAAGAAATGATGCTGGGTTACATTCATGAAATTAACCGTTTCCCGCAAATAAAATTCGTTAAATTCCACCACCTGCATATCGTAGAAGGTTCGATTATGGGAGCCAAGTTTAAAAAAGAACCATTTCACTTATTCAGTCTGGAAGAATATACAGATCTGCTATGTAAATTGATTCCGCTACTCAGGCCGGATATTGTTATTCAGCGTTTATTCGGTATTTCAGACTGGGATTTACTTATAGCTCCAAACTGGGGGTTAAACAAATCCGCTATTCAGACTTATATAGATAAAGAAATTGAAAAAAGGGGAGTAGTACAAGGCTCCGCTTATGTAGTCGCAGATGCTCAGGCTGTATAAATTCCTATAATATTTCATAACTGCCGAAAAGAGCGTCTACCTTTTCTTTTCTGTATTTAAAAATCTGCTGCAGCTTGTTCGCCACGAACAGGCTGTTTGCTATTGTACCCAAAAAACCCAGGGGCATTCCGTAGGTAAGCACATCTGTCATTTCCACACCACCTGGTATACTCTTGAAATGATGCTGATGGTGCCAGAATTGATATGGACCGAATCTTTGCTCATCAATAAAATAACGCTGCTCTTCTACCTGTGTAATTTCTGTCATCCAGTTTAATTTGATGCCCGCTACCGGAGAAACTTTATACGTGATGATCATCCCTGCATACATTTTATCGATGGGGTTTATGTTCGAGGTGACTTTAAAAGCCATTTCTTCAGGGGTGATTTTAGCGAGATTTAGTGGAGATGAGAAAAAATCCCAAGCCTGTTCAAGACTAACCGGCATTTTCTGTACGAATTGAAGTTGATGAGCTTTCATGGTTTAATTTAAGATTGCTTTTGGTTACGGCAAAATCAGGTCCATTTATTACGAATTAAAAAAAAACATGAATATTTATCATTTATGCATTTTTGACAATTATATTTTCTCTTTTATGGGTTTTTATCAAAAAATAAACATCAAAACAGCTCTAATATTTTATAATTATAAATTTTAACCTGTTTTTTTAGTGTTTTTGTCTTTTGTTTTTGGTGATTTTAGTATTGTTTGTAATATTTATATGATATAATTAGAATTTATTTAATAATTTAGGTATAAAAACGAGTAAAATATATTTACATAACCTAATAAATCTACAATCATGAGTAAAATAGTGTTAAAACGGTTCTTTCCGTTCGCGATTCTGGCAATCGTGTCTGTTCTTGCCTTATTTGTTCCCCTTAAAGCTAATTTTGATGAAGGGAAATACAATTCGGCAGACGTAGGCTGGATGCTTGCAGCAACTGCTTTGGTCTTCTTAATGACCCCCGGTCTGGCTTTCTTTTACGGTGGTATGGTACATCGCAAGAATGTATTGTCTACAATGATCAAAAGTATTGTATCGGCAGGGGTAATCAGTGTATTGTGGGTCACAGTTGGTTTTAGCCTGGCTTTCGGGGACAGTATCGGTGGTTTTATCGGGAATCCCGGCACTTTCCTGTTTTTTCAGGGCGTAAATTCTGGTCAGCCCTGGAGTATGGCACCTACAATACCTTTAACACTTTTCGCATTCTTCCAACTGATGTTCGCTATTATTACTCCCGGGCTGGTTGTAGGTGCTGTAGCAGAAAGAATCAGGTTCACTTCATATATTCTGTTTATTGTATTATTTGCGGTTTTTGTATACAGTCCGCTGGCGCACTGGACCTGGCATCCTGAGGGAATCCTGTTTAAAATGGGTGTTCTCGATTTTGCAGGTGGTACAGTTGTACATATCTCGGCTGGTATGGCTGCTTTGGCCGGTGCATTAGTTCTAAAAAGAAGAAAGGTACATGCTGATCACCAAGAGATACCTCCAGCCAATATTCCTTACGTTTTAATAGGAACAGGTTTATTATGGTTTGGCTGGTTTGGTTTCAATGCCGGATCTGCAATGGGAGCTAACAGTCTTGCGGTATCGGCATTGGCTACAACCAGCGTGGCAGCGGGGGCAGCAGGTCTGTCATGGATGTTTTTTGACGTCCTGAGAGGAAAAAAACCTTCTGTACTCGGTTTCTGTATCGGGGCGGTAGTTGGATTGGTAGCGATTACACCGGGTGCCGGCTTTGTAGCTATCCCTCACAGTATTTTTATAGGTGCTTTTGCTGCGATTATTTCGAATCTGGCTGTAGTCTGGAAATCTAAAACTAGTCTGGATGATACACTGGATGTATTTCCTTGTCATGGAGTTGGTGGTATAGTTGGTATGTTGCTTACCGGAGTATTTGCCACTAAAACTGTGAATGCGGCTGGCGTGGATGGTCTGTTTTATGGTAATCCTGAATTCTTCTTTACACAACTAAAAGGGGTTGTAATAGTAGCAGTATTCAGTTTCGCAGTTTCTTATGTGATTTTTAAACTGGTTAATGCAATTGAACCGATCCGCGTAACTTCTCAAGAAGAAGAAGAAGGCCTGGACGCTAGTCAGCATAATGAAAAATACTCGCAGGGTACTTTAATTGTGGCATCATCAGGGATAGAAATAGACCATATATCTGCCTGATCCGGTAAAAATTAGACGAGCAATCTTTTTTACTGGCATATAAAACTAATCCATATGAAAATCAGCTCTATCTTAACTATCTCGGCACTAACATTAAGCTCTGCGACTTACGGGCAGGTAAAATTATCCAATCAGCTGGAAATTACCGGTTCAGTAGACACCTATTATAAATACGATTTCTCCGGAAAGCCAAATATTCAAACGAGTTTTGCTAATGATCAAAACTCAGTGTCGTTGGGAATGATAGATATAGGATTAAAAAAAACCAAGGGTAAAGCTTCATTTGTTGGAGAGGTTTCTTTTGGGCCAAGAGGGCAATACGCTTCCCTTCCAAATGGTGATGGTTCGGAAGTTAACGGCGATAACAATTTTAACATTCAGAATCTTTATGTGACCTATGCTTTTGCAGATAAATTTTCCATGACTGCTGGATACATGGGTACTTTTATTGGTTATGAAGTTATTTCTCCTGTTGGCAATGTGAATTATTCGACCTCTTATTTGTTTTCAAGCGGGCCTTTCCAAAATGCAGGTGTTAAAGCGAATTACACCTTCTCAGACAAGGTAGCTTTAATGGTCGGTCTGTTTGATGACTGGAACGTTTACAAAGACGTTAATGGTGTTTCGCATTTTGGAGCACAATTAACTTTAGCGCCTGTTACCGGATGGACGGCGAATTTAAATCTGTTAACTGGAAAATCTGTGGGTGCGCCGGGAACCGGGTCGATTTATGATCTGACGACGAGCTACCAGCTGACGGAGAAGTTTAAGCTCGGATTGAATGCCGCAGATTACTCTGTATCTAACCATGGCGGAGGCTATAGTGGTGCGGCACTTTACTTCTTGCATGCTTTCAATGAAGCTTTGTCGCTTGGTCTGAGAACTGAATATTTTGAGTCGAAGGCTACTGAGGATGTGGAAGGATATAAAATGGGCTCAGTAACTTTGTCTGCGAACCTGAAATCCGGGGGACTGACATTTATTCCGGAAATCCGTCTGGATAACGGCAACACTTCAAGGTTTGTCAAAAACAACTTAGACCCTACAAAAACGGCATCACAGTTCTCCCTGGCTGCGGTATATGCTTTTGAGGAATAAATTTAAAAATCAGGCTTTTCTTTTGAAAAGCCTGATTTTAATCCGTTTTAATGGACCATTTTATCGGCACAGGTAGAACTTGCAAATGCTTCAGGTTTCGCTTTGAAAATAAAGCCCATACTTAATATGTACCCCATTGCCTCATTAAGTGCTTTGTTTGATTTAAACATAGGGTTCGTATTAATGTCAGCATGTACTTCCAGGTCTACATCATAGAGGTCCAGTAAATCACATACAGCGTAGGCGGTCTCGATAGATTTTTGTACTTCGATCAGCATTCTTTCTTTAATGCTCATAATTTGCTGGCTTTTTTCCTGATGGATGTACATAAAGCCACCATGTTGCTCACGTAATAGTACAATGACCGTCGCAAAATCTGTGTAAGGGCCTTTTACCTGAGAATCTGTCCCTATACACACCTTCAAGTGATAGCCTTTTTCGGTTTCTCTGATAATTGCATTTTCGACTTCATCAAGAATTGGTTGATGGATGATCTCTCCATTGAATTTTTTCCAGGTCATAAGCTTCTCATTTATCACAACCCGAAACAGGTTTCTTAAAATTAAGTTGTTAGTGTTAAATATACGTGAAAATAATGTTGTTTATTTACTAACAATCAATCTGTTATAAACATGTACTTGTCTTTTTTTTAGCGCTTTTAATCGCCGATGTCCTTTCTTTAAACTAAGAAAATTAAAACAATATGTAATTGCAGACGTTGTCTAATACATAATATGGTTAACAAAACAATTATAGTATCAAATCGATTACCCGTAAAAATAGTAGAGCATCAGGGGGAATACCGCCTAAGTCCAAGTGAAGGCGGCCTGGCAACAGGATTAGGGTCAGTATATAAAAAAGGTGATAATATCTGGGTCGGCTGGCCTGGAATTGAAGTGCCCGAAGAGCGGCAGGCAGAGGTTACTGAAAAACTTGCAGAACTCAATCTTATCCCTGTATTTCTTACAGCCGACGAAATTAATCTCTATTACGAAGGCTTTTCTAATGAAGTATTGTGGCCTGTATTCCATTACATGGTTACTTACGCAAATTTTGACCAGAGTTACAGGGATTCCTATCAGCAGGTTAATGAAAAATTCAGTCATATCGTAGCCAGTCACCTGCAAGAAGGCGACACAGTATGGGTACACGACTATCAGTTACTGTTACTCTCTGCATTGATCAGAGAAATACAGCCTCAGGTTCTGATCGGTTTCTTTCAGCATATCCCTTTTCCATCTTATGAAATATTCAGGCTCATTCCCTGGAGAGATGAACTCATTGCCGGAATGCTAGGCGCAGATTTGCTGGGTTTCCACACTTTTGATGACGTAAGACATTTTTTGAGCGCAGCCTCCCGTTTACCGCAGGTTAAGGTATCAGATAATATTGTCAGTTATAAAGACAGGCAGATCGTAGTTGAGTCATTCCCTATGGGAATAGATTCTGATAAATTTGAGGGGTTAATTGCAGAACCACAGGTGAGGGAGCATATGCGCTTGTTCAGGAAGACTATGGGAGAAAGGAAGGTTATTCTGACTATCGACCGGCTTGACTACAGTAAGGGTATTTTGCAAAGGTTACAGGCTTACGAACTGCTGCTGCAAACCCATCCCGAATTAATCGGACATATTTCTTTATACATGATTGTCGTGCCGTCCAGGGATACCGTTCCGAGATACAAAGAGCTGCGGGATCAGATTGATCAGCTTGTCGGAAATATAAATTCAAGTTACCGGACAATGAGCTGGCAGCCTGTTTATTATTTCTACCGTTCCTTTACTATCGAATTCCTTTCCGCATTGTACCGTACTGCAGATGTGTGTCTTGTTACGCCAATGCGTGACGGGATGAATCTGGTTAGTAAAGAATACGTCGCCAGCCGCACAGAGGATACCGGTGTGCTTATTCTTAGTGAAATGGCAGGTGCCTCAAAGGAATTGAATGATGCGATAATCGTTAACCCCAATAATATTGGAGAGGTCATGCGGGCAATTTTGCAAGCTATTCAGATGCCTGAAACAGAGCAGATCTTTAGGATGAAGCAAATGAGAGCTGTCGTCAGCAAGTTTAATATACACCTTTGGGTGAAGAATTTTATGGAGAAGTTGGAAGAAGTTAAAGTTTTACAAGAATCATTGCGTACTAAATACGCAGTTAAAGGAATAAGAACACAGATTGAAGATGCCTATACAAGGTCTAAAGACAGATATTTATTTCTGGATTATGACGGAACGCTTGTCGGTTTTCAGGGCGATATAGATCAGGCTTCACCAGATCCGGAGCTATATCAGTTATTAGAGCGGTTATCGGCAGATCCTTCAAATAAAATAGTAATCGTAAGTGGCAGAAGGCACGAAACACTTGAAAAATGGTTCGGACATCTGAAGCTGGATCTGATTGCAGAACATGGCGCCTGGCATAAACATTTTGAACAAGACTGGAAATCCTTACCATTACTTACCGATCGCTGGAAGCAGGAGGTTAGAACGGTACTGGATACCTATACAGACCGTACTCCAGGATCTTTCATAGAGGACAAAAGCTATTCGCTGGTATGGCATTACCGAAAAGTCGAAAAGGGACTGGGTGAGCTTCGTGCAAATGAGATTATTAACCACCTCAAAGTGACAATCGCCGACAAGGGACTTCAGTTAATGCCTGGCAATAAAGTGATAGAGTTTAAAAACGTCGAAGTCAACAAAGGAAAAGCGACGTTAAGCTGGTTGCATGAAGAGGAGCCGGACTTTATTCTGGCACTTGGAGATGACCATACCGATGAAGATATTTTCAAGGCGCTTAGTCCGGAGGCATTCACTATCAAAGTGGGTAGTAATATATCAGCTGCAAGGTATTATCTGCGCAATCCAACGGAAGTGAGAGATTTGCTGAATACGCTTTCATTGCACACGCCGGATCATTAGTTATAAACGGATACACCGATTCAAAATCAAAAGCGGCAATACTTATATAATAGGTATTGCCGCTTTTGATTTTGAAAGGTTTGGTTATAGAAAACCAGGTTTGTCGAGTTTTATGGCTATTCTGTGCGCCGCATTCATCAACCCGACGTGACTGTATGCCTGAGGGAAATTGCCCCACTGACTACCATCGTGTTCGTCAATATCTTCTGCAAACAGATCTAGATGATTACCATAACCGGTTAATGATTCAAATGCTTCAACTGCATCATCGATCCTGCCAACCATCGCCAGCGCCTCCACATACCAGAAAGCACAAATTAAAAAGGTTGTTTTTGGTTTCCCGAAATCATCAGTATGGCGATATCTATAAAATAAGCCGTTTGCTGCTTTAAGTTCTTTTTCCAGGGCAATCAAATGATCCTTTGCACGGTCAGATTCCGGGTCAAGATAATTCATAAGAATCAGTTGCAGTGTGCTTGCGTCCAGATGCTCGCTGCCAACTGCGTGATTGTAAACTTTGCGTTCAGGATCATAACACGCTTCTATATGTGCTGCTGCTTTGTCGATAAGTATATTGGCCCGCTCTTCATACTCCGCATTTCCGATTTTGGTGGCCATCTTCAATGCCGCTTTAGCACCTGCCCATTGAAACAAGTTTGTATAACAATGGTTGTTCGCTAGATTTCTGAACTCCCAGATACCCGCATCTTTCTCATCTATAGTACGTTCAATTTTAGAAAGAAGATAATCCAGCCAGATCGCAGAGTCTTTACGTTCTGAATAAATAAAGCGATTATCTGTATACAGCGGTAACATCGAAATTAAAACCTGACCATAGATGTCATTTTGGATATGTTCAAATGCCTGATTTCCGATACGGACCGGTTGATTGCCCATATAACCTTTAAGGTGTTTTAAAATATGTTCAGTCAGTACTCTTTCACCTGCAATCCCGAACAATGGCTGATACCGTTTATCTTCCCTGAAGGAAATATCTGTTATGTAATTAAAATAACGTTCCATTTCCTCAAAGTGTCCGATGTGATTTAAAGCTGTAATCACATAATAGGTATCGCGCATCCAACAATATCTGTAATCCCAGTTTCTTGTGCTCCCGGGGGATTCTGGCAAACTGGTAGAGCTGGCAGCTATGATTGCCCCGGTATCTTCATATTGATGGATTTTCAATACCAATGCGGAGCGTATAACCAGTTGCTGCTGATAACCTGCAATAGTAGAGTGCTTAATCCAGGTGCGCCAGTATTTTTTAGTCTCCAGCAGAAACCTCTCTGCTGTGCTCTCAACCGGAGCTTCCAGATTATATCCGTAAGTCATTATAAGATAACGAGTGTCATTCAATGCGAAGTAACGCTCGTCTTCTATGTAGGAAAGTGAAATGTTTGTACTGAGCTGCATGCTTGTTTCACCATCCATATACAAAATGTGGTTACTTCCCCTGGACTGGGTCTGCTTCTCCAGGCCATAGTTACTCACTGGTTTACAAGTAACTTTAATTCTTGGATTACCTTCTACTACCTCAATTTTACGGATTAGCATTAAGGGTTTGTAGTAGCGTTCGTACTGATGAAATCTAGGCGCAAAATCTGTTATACGGTATGTTCCCTCTTCATTGCGTATTTCCGTGCATAATATATTTGTGTTTTCCAGATAATACTGGTTACTCTCAAATTCGCCATGGGGCCGGATAGAGAATTCGCCACCTTTTTCTTCATCCAGTATGCCTCCGAAAACAAAGGAGCTGTCAAATCTTGGCCAGCAAAGCCAGTCTACATTTGTGTTTTTATTGATATGTGCCAAAAAAGCACAGTTTCCGATAATTCCGGTCTGATAGGTGTGTCTCTCCATGTAAAATTTATTCAGTTTATTATAATACTTATAGAACAAGCCAGGCGTTTATTTGTTGTATTTCCAGCGTCATAAATTAATTAGACAATGTGTACATTTATACAGATCTAACCGCAATTGCACAATATTCATAATTAAAACTGAACAAAATGAAAGCAGAACTTTTAAACGAATTTTACCTGTTGCAGCAAAGCAGGTCAAACGCGAAATATCTAGATATTCTCGAAGAAAAAATATATTCACCCATTCAGGTTGCTAATGATAAGGTCACTTCATGGATGTACAAAAGAGGAAGTATGCTCATGAAACTCGAAAGAAAAGCACAACTTCGTCTCAGCAAAATACGTAAGAAATTTCTTCCTCAATAAGCGGTGGCTTCAGCTTAATCCGCCCCTTTGCTTTATTTGAGGCATATCTGGCTTAATTCTTTTATCTTTGCCGCATGATGGTAGAAAAGGTACTGGGTAATCTGAAGATTGCAGCTTTAAATGATATGCAGCTGGAAACAGTTGCTGCGGCAGAGAAAGGAAAAGATTTAATTTTACTTGCTCCTACCGGCTCAGGAAAAACTGTAGCCTTTCTTTTACCTGTGCTCAAAAATTTACGCGCTGATCTTAAAGTTGTGCAGGCTGTAATTCTGGTTCCTTCCAGAGAACTTGCCCTTCAAATAGAACAGGTTTTCAGGCAAATGGGTACAGGCTTCAAAGTTAACTGCTGTTACGGCGGGCATCCTGTCAGAACTGAAAGGAATAATTTTGAAGAACCTCCTGCGGTACTGATTGGCACTCCGGGCAGAATTGCGTACCATTTGCGACATGAAAACTTCGATGAATCCGGTGCACATACATTGGTTCTTGACGAATTCGATAAAGCACTTGAATTTGGTTTTCAGGAAGATATGGCTTATATCATTGGTAAATTATTATCATTGAAACAGCGTATTCTTACTTCCGCAACCGCAATGCAGGAAATCCCAGACTTCACAGGACTTAAAAATGCCACTGAAATAAATTTCTTAAAAGATGCGCAAGTAGTACCAGATCTGCAGTTAAAAAAGATTATAAGTACTGCAGAAGACAAGCTGGATACCTTATTCAGGTTAATTTGTAAAACTGGTGAACAGACAACTTTGATTTTCTGTAATCATAGGGAAACTGTTGACAGGATCAGCGATTTGCTGATTGATAAAGACCTCGCCCATGATATTTTCCATGGTGGTATGGAACAGGATGAAAGGGAGCGTGCATTGTTGAAATTCCGTAATGGAAGTATCAAGATATTAATCACAACAGACCTGGCTTCAAGAGGCCTTGATATTCCAGAAATCGGATGTATCATCCATTACCAGCTGCCATATACAGAAGACGCATTTCTACATAGAAATGGGCGTACTGCAAGAATGAATGCTAAAGGAACGGCTTTTCTGCTCATGACTCCAGAGGAGAAATACCCTTTTCTGAAAACAGATATTGCAGTTGAAAAATTAAAAGATAAATACGCCCTGCCTAAGGACAGTCAATGGCAGACCTTATACATTGCGGCCGGCCGTAAAGATAAGATCAATAAAATTGATGTTGTTGGCTTGCTATTAAAAAAAGGCGGGCTGGAGAAAGACGATGTTGGATTAATTGAAGTGAAAGACCAGAGTTGTTATGTTGCTGTCAAACGAAATAAGGTGCAACAAGTACTCGGCGCATTAAACGGAGAGAAAATCAAGCATAAAAAAGTGAAAATTGAAATAGCACTATAGGATGAGTAATAACGATATAATTAAAAAATTGCGGGTTGCACTGGAGCTGAATAATGAAGATATCATTCATATTCTCGGACTGGTAAATTTTACAGTTACCAAAAGCGAATTAGGGTCGTTCTTCCGTAGTGAAGATCATCCAAATTTTAAACCTTGTGGCGACCAGATTCTACGAAATTTCCTGAACGGTCTTGTTATCTATAAAAGAGGACCAAGACCAGAAAAAACAGTACCCCCTGTGACTGGCTGATAATTCAGTATTAAACTGTTATATTGGCTTCTGGAGATATAAAAAATTGGAATTTGGGTCATTTAAGAGGTGTATTTCTATTTCAGGTCATTTTGGTGCTTTGTGCTACGGTAGCTTTAGGGCAAAGTCAGCAAAAACTCCAGGGGCTGGTGATCGATTCACTGGAAAACTCTGTGGGTGGTGCTGATATTTACCTGATTGCCGGGAAAGACACGCTGAACAGCAGTACAGACATCCACGGGAGATTCAATTTTACCGGTTTTCAAGCCGACAAAGTTTCGCTGCTCATTCTCAGTATTGGCTTTAAACCTTATTCCAGAACTTTTCATTTTGAGAAAGGTTATCTTCAATTAAATGTAGGTCAGTTAGTGCTGACGTCAGAATCCAATCTGCTTGATGAAGTTATTATCAGTGCCAAGGACAGACCCGTCAAATTCAAAAAAGATACAATTCAGTATAATGCCGCATTCTACCAAGTCTCTGAAAATGACAGGGTGGAAGATCTCCTGCGTCAGTTACCCGGTGTTGAGGTAGATGCAAACGGGAATGCCAGTACAATGGGTAAACCTCTGATTAAGTTAAGAGTAAACGGAGAGGACTTTTTCACCAATAACGTAAAAGATTTTATTAGCCAGCTACCGGCAAAGGTTATTGATAAAATTGAAATTATCAATGACTACGGGGATGAAGCTAATTTTACTGGGATCAAAGAAGGTGAACCTCAGAAAATGCTTAATCTGGTCACAAAGGCGGGGCAGAATCATGGGAAATTCGGAAATGCTGGTGTCAGCGGTGGCACTAATAACCGTTATGGTCTTCAGGGCAATGCGAATCTATGGGAAGATACACGCCAGATCGGCATGAATAGTAGTTCCAGTAATACCAATAACGAAGCAGGAGTAAATACGAATGCTGCGGCCGGAATCAATTATCGGGATAAACTTTTTACAGGAATAACTGCTAGCGCTGCATACTCTTATGATTACAATAATAATAATTCGAAACAGCAGAATAAAGTTGAAAGTATCAATCCCGGAGGTATCATTTTAAATGATCTGAATTCCCAGAGCCGTTCGTTGGATAATACGCACCATATTAATTTCAATATCCAGTCTATAGCTGATAAAAGTTATTTTCAAGCCTCTTTGGGCGGCTCGCTTTCGGAAAGAAATAAAGACGCGGAAACATTTTCAAATCAGACGGGGTTGATCCATCAGAATCTGAAAAGCAATAACCGGTCAATGACAGAAACGCCTAATTTGAATGCCAATGTAGTTTGGGCAAGAAGCATGGATAAGCCGGGCAGGAGCATGTCAGGTGGAATAGTCATGTCAAGCGGTATTAATCAGGTTGAAGAAGACCTCGCAAATGTTATTACTTATTTTAATAAGACCAACAGCCTGCCGACAAAAGACTCATTAGTTCATCGCTTCGTAGAGACCGAAAACAGATCAAATGCAATTACGGCAGATTTCAGATATTCGGAACCATTACGTTCAGATGAAGATTCTCTTGTCCGAAGAAATATAGATTTTTCTTATTTCTTCTCTTTGAATAAAACACGCAATAGCTTATACACCCGTGTAAATGATGAGAACGGAGATTTGAGTATTGTAGATTCTCTGAGTTCTCTTTATTCATCGTCGTTTCTCCAGCAAAGGATTATGGTAAGTTACCGGTATCAGTCGAAAGAGTTTAATTATAATCTGGGAATCAGCGCCCAGCCGAGTGAAGTTCGCGGGCGTTATTCTGGTTATGAGAAGATATTAAATAGTCAGCTGAATCTTTCGCCGATTGCAAATATGAATTTTATTCTGTCAGATTGGAATAGCTTCTCATTCGTTTATACGGGCGTAACCACTCCACCTGACATCTATCAGTTACAGCCAGTACCCAATATAAGTAATATCCAGAATGTCATCGTTGGTAATCCAAATCTGAAATCGAGTTTTACACATAGCGGAAGTCTGAACTTTCAGCATACAGGTGAAAAAAGCGGATCGACACTAATGGTCGGGCTGAATTCTTCTTTTCTCGAAAACCAGGTTGTTAGTAATGTGGTGCTCGTACAGGATACGCTGAACACGCTGAAGCAGGAAACAAGGTTTGAAAATGCGAGTGGTGCCTATCAGATCGGAACCAATTATTCATTTGCATATCCTTTCGCGAATAACAGGTTTAATGTTGAACTAAGGGGAAATTGGGACTATATGAATATGATCTCTTTCGCGAATGATCTGCTGAATACAAACCGTAACATCAGTTTTTCCCAAACTTTGAAAATGCGGTTAACCAGACCCAAGTTTTATCTGTCTGGTTATGCGACTTATAGTTATAGCAGCAACCGCTATGCCATCGCACTACTCAGACTGAGAAACATAGAAACCTGGCAATTTAATGTAAACAGCCGGGTGAATCTGAATAAGTCACTTTTTTTGACGGCAGATGTATCTAAGCGGATTAATTCGGGGTACTCAATAAATATATCGAATCCTCTGCTGTTAAATCTGAGTATAGAAAAATCTCTTTTTAACAACAGGCAGGGATCTATTTCAGTGCAGGCTTATGATCTTTTGAACCAGGGGAACAACTTAGTCAGAAGCATATCTGATAATTCGATTACCGATAGCCGGTTCAATCAAATTACCAGATATGTACTTCTTAATTTCACTTACAGGCTTCAGAAGTTTGGCTCTCCTGAGCACAAATAGCGAGGTTATACAAGTTTTTTATACCTGATTCTATGTGGAGTACTGTCTCCAAGGCGTTTCTTTCGGTTTTCCTCATAATCGCTGTAGTTACCTTCGAAGAAATAAACCTGAGAATTACCTTCGAATGCCAGGATATGTGTACAAATACGGTCCAGGAACCATCTATCGTGACTGATAACAACCGCACAACCGCCGAAATTTTCTAATGCCTCTTCCAGTGCACGTAAAGTGTTCACGTCAATATCATTGGTTGGCTCATCGAGTAAAAGTACGTTCGCGCCTTTTTTCAAGGTAATTGCAAGGTGAACACGGTTCCGTTCCCCACCAGACAATACAGCAACTTTTTTCTGTTGATCACCACCATTAAAGTTAAATTTAGAGACATAAGCTCTACCGTTAACAGCTTTATTGCCCAGCATGATGTTGTCTAGTCCGTCAGTAATATTTTCATAAACTGTCTTGTCCGGTGAAAGATCATTGTGCATCTGATCTACATACCCCAGCGCTACAGTCTCGCCTACTCTGAACGTACCTTCATCTGGAGTTTCCTGTTCCGTGATTAAACGGAATAATGTTGTTTTTCCCGCCCCATTCGGACCGATGATACCAACAATACCCGCTGGTGGTAACGAGAAGCTTAAGTTTTCAAACAGGATTTTATCTCCGTAAGATTTTGTGATATTATTTGCTTCAATAACTACATTGCCTAATCGTGGTCCTGCAGGAATAAAAAGCTCCAGCTTATCTTCTCTTTCTTTCGAGTCTTCTGAAGCTAGTTTATCATAATTGGATAAACGTGCCTTAGATTTCGCATGTCTTGCTTTTGGAGCCATACGCACCCACTCCAATTCGCGCTCAAGAGTTTTCTGACGTTTACTCTCTGTTTTCTCTTCCTGTGAAAGACGTTTTGCTTTTTGGTCTAACCACGAAGAATAGTTTCCTTTCCATGGAATACCTTCACCACGATCCAGTTCAAGAATCCATCCAGCCACATTGTCCAGGAAGTACCTATCATGTGTTACGGCAATCACGGTTCCTTTATACTCTTTCAGGAATTGCTCCAGCCAGTCGATACTTTCTGCATCAAGGTGATTGGTTGGTTCATCAAGTAACAACACATCGGGTTCTTGTAATAAGAGTCTGCACATAGCGACACGGCGACGTTCACCTCCCGACAGTACTGCAATCTTAGTATCGGGTTCCGGGCAGCGAAGTGCGTCCATGGCTCTTTCCAGCTTATTATCGAGTTCCCATGCATTAACTGCATCAATTTTATCCTGAAGTTCACCCTGTTTGATCATCAGTTTATCCATCACTTCGGCATTCTCATAAACTTCCGGCAGACCGAACTGTTCATTGATAGACTCATATTCTTTTAGGATAGCAGTGATTTCGGCAACACCTTCTTCTACAACCTCACGAACAGTTTTATTTTCGTCAAGTTCCGGCTCCTGTGCCAGATATCCGACGGTATACCCCGGAGAAAACACAACTTCTCCCTGAAATGCTTTATCAATCCCTGCAATAATTTTTAGTACCGAAGATTTACCCGATCCGTTCAAACCGATTACACCGATTTTTGCGCCGTAAAAGAAGGATAAGTAAATGTTTTTTAAGACTTGTTTCTGGGGTGGATAAATCTTATTTACCCCCGCCATCGAGAATATTATTTTTTCGTCTGACATAGCTTTTTTAATCAAATACCTGAATCTGCTAAATTGCAAGATTCCTGCAGTTGGAACACATCTGTTTTTTTTAAAATACCGTATATACCAACAAGCAAATATAATTAAAGTCGGGCGTAATCAACAAAGCAGGGAACTGCCATTTATGCCGGTTTTTTATGGCGGGTATAGCAAAATGACAGCTATTTGGAATGTTTATAAACCTTACATTTCGGGGACAATTACCGGCAGATTATATAGAGAGTCTTTTAAAGGCACTTAAACAGGCGGAATTTTACAGAATATATATCTTTTAAGTAGCCTTTTTATACCTGCATTGGTCTCAAATTTACTAAGTTTAATATATTACGGGCGCTGAGCAATCAGAATGCGCCTGATATGGCGTAATTGTTGTTAAAAATAAATCGGATTGATGCTGATATTTGTAAAACATATTTTATAGTTTAGAGGCGTTCCGTTTAATAAAAGGATATATGGAAGCTAAATTTTCACCACAAGTAAAAGACGTGATTTCGTTTAGCAGGGAAGAAGCCCTGAGATTAGGTCACGATTATATAGGCGCCGAACATCTTTTGTTGGGCCTGATCCGCGAAGGAGACGGTATGGCTATCAAAATATTGAAATCATTGGGCGTAGACACTGCAAAATTACGTCGTTCAATAGAAGAAGCTGTCCGGGGTACTTCCAGTGTTACGGTTAATCTGGGAAATATCCCTTTAACCAAACAGGCGGAAAAAGTTCTGAAGATCACTTATCTGGAAGCTAAGATCTTCAAAAGTGATTTGATCGGAACAGAACATCTGTTGCTTTCTATCCTGCGTGATGACGATAATATCGCCTCCCAGATTCTATTGCAATATAATATCAATTACGAAATCTTCAAACAAGAAGTAGAAGTTAACAAAAATGGTTTCAGAGATGAAACACAAGGAAGTGCTTCTGCAGGCGGTGACGATGATTATCGTGAAGAGGAAAGTTTCAGCAGCCCAAAAAAGGTTTCTGATATTAAATCCAAAACTCCCGTACTTGATAATTTTGGCAGGGATTTAACGAAAGCTGCGGAAGAAGGACGTTTGGACCCTATCGTTGGCAGGGAAAAAGAAATTGAGCGTGTTTCGCAGATTCTTTCCCGTCGTAAAAAGAATAATCCGATACTTATCGGTGAACCTGGTGTCGGTAAATCAGCAATTGCTGAAGGGCTGGCGCTGCGAATTGTTCAGCGTAAAGTTTCACGTGTCTTATTCAATAAACGCGTCGTTACACTTGATCTTGCTTCTCTGGTTGCCGGTACTAAATACCGTGGTCAGTTTGAAGAAAGGATGAAAGCTGTGATGAACGAACTGGAGAAGTCTACGGATGTGATCCTGTTTATTGATGAGATTCATACTATTGTTGGTGCTGGCGGCGCTTCTGGATCACTGGATGCCTCAAATATGTTCAAACCAGCTCTAGCTAGAGGTGAGATACAATGTATAGGTGCGACAACATTAGATGAATATCGTCAGTATATTGAGAAAGATGGTGCTTTGGATCGTCGTTTCCAAAAGGTAATGATCGAGCCCGCTTCACCTGATGAAACGATTGAGATCCTTAACAGGATTAAAGAGAAGTACGAAGATCACCATGGTGTAACTTATACTAATGAAGCAATTAATGCCTGTGTAAGTCTGACTTCAAGATACATTACAGACCGTTTCCTGCCTGACAAAGCTATTGATGCGCTGGATGAAGCCGGATCAAGGGTGCACCTGACCAATATTCATGTTCCTGAGAATATTATTGACATTGAGAATAAGATTGAAAATATCAAGGTTGAAAAGAATAAAGTTGTCAAAAGTCAGAAATACGAAGAAGCTGCTAAATTAAGAGATACTGAAAAGAATCTTCTTGAAGAACTCGATCGTGCTAAAGCAAGTTGGGAAGCAGAGACAAAAACCAAACGTTATACTGTTACTGAAGATAATGTCGCAGAGGTTGTTTCTATGATGACTGGTATTCCTTTGCAAAGAGTAGGGCAAACAGACAGCATTAAGCTGCTGAATATGTACGATACCGTTGCTGAAAAGATTATTGGACAGGACGATGCGATAAAAAAACTGACCAAAGCTATTCAGCGTACACGTGCAGGTCTGAAAGATCCTAAAAAACCAATCGGTTCCTTTATCTTTTTGGGTCCAACCGGAGTGGGTAAAACAGAATTAGCGAAAGAACTGGCGAGATTTATGTTCGATAGTGACGACTCGTTAATTCAGATCGATATGAGTGAATACATGGAGAAATTCGCAGTCTCCCGGCTGGTAGGTGCGCCTCCCGGATATGTAGGATACGAAGAAGGTGGGCAGTTAACAGAAAAAGTACGTCGTAAACCATATGCAGTAATTCTGCTGGACGAGATTGAAAAAGCACATCCTGATGTATTCAATATCCTTTTACAGGTATTGGATGAAGGACAGCTGACTGACAGTCTTGGTCGTAAGGTAGATTTCAGAAACACGATCATTATCATGACGTCCAATATTGGAGCGCGTCAGCTGAAAGATTTTGGACAGGGGATAGGGTTCTCTACCTCAGCTAAGAATAATCAGGTTGATTCACATTCCAGAGGAGTAATTGAAAATGCTTTAAAACGCGCATTCGCTCCGGAATTCCTGAATAGAGTAGATGATGTGATCGTATTCAATACCTTAGGTAAGGATGAGATCTTTAAAATCATTGATATCGAGTTGAAATCTCTGTTCGGACGAGTGCATACACTGGGCTATGAAATCAAATTGACAGAGGTTGCCAAAGATTTTATTGCTGAAAAAGGATTTGATATCAATTTTGGTGCCCGACCTTTAAAACGTGCGATTCAGAAATACCTGGAAGATCCGATTGCAGAGGAAATTCTTAAAGGAGATATTCACGAAGGTGATACTTTGGAAATAGATTATAATAAAGAAACTGACCTTATTGTTGTGGAGAACAAAAGCCCCGGTAAAAAGAAGAAAGTTTAAAAACCAGGGAAATTAATCCTTATAAAAGCCTGTCATCATTAGAAAGATGACAGGCTTTTTTTATGCATCAGCTTAGAGCTATCCCGTTTAAAAATCATAATCAAATATTAAAGCCCGCCGAATAAATTGAGCTGTGATCCAGGTACACAGAACTGGCTGGAATCTAGATTAATCCGATCCTTATTCAGGCCGTTCAGCCTGCAATGTAAGCGGAAGGTATCCCGGATCATTTTTGCAATATTTCCTTCACCTCTCATTCGTGTGCCGAAACGGCTGTCATTTACGGCACCCTGATGGCAGGACTGAATCTGATGCCATACTTTTTCTGCCCGGTCAGGGAAATTCTGTTCAAGCCAGTCCCTGAAGATAACTGAGATGGCACCATTGAGCCGAACTACTGTATACCCTGCGTGAATAGCTCCGCATGCAGTGATTTCCTTCAAAATAGACGGTATTTCGTGATCACTAAGACCTGGAATAAGTGGTGCGACCATAACACCTGCAGGAATACCTGCGTCACTTAAAGCAGAGAGAACTTTGAGCCGCTGCTTCGCCGTTGCCGTTCTAGGCTCCATCTTTAAACGAAGGTCTTCATTGAGACTGTTAATGGACAGGTATACAGCGCAGAGGTTTCTGGAAGCCAGCTCTTTTAAAATATCAAGATCCCGCAGGATCAGCGAATTTTTAGTGATCAGGCTTACAGGCTGTCCGTAATCGGCAGCAATTCGCAGGAGTCCCCGGGTAATGCGGTATTTTCTTTCTGCCGGCTGATAGCAATCTGTATTACCAGAGAGAGAAATCACACTCGCATCCCAGCTTTTTCGTTCCAGAAATTTTCTGAACAGCGCTGGAGCATCTTTTTTTACGATGATTTTCTGCTCAAAGTCCAGACCGGCACTGAAACCCCAATACTCATGCGTATTCCGGGCATAACAATAAGTGCAGCCATGTTCACAGCCCTGGTAAGGATTCATGGAGAATTCCATACCTACGTCAGGACTATCTACAGGGTTAACAATGGACTTGGAGCTACCTTCTATATAAACAGTTTTTGCTTTTCCACCAGTTTCCCAGTCGTCTATCCCTTCTGCATGATCCCGTACATAGGTATTTGCAGCAAATTTGTTATGTGTATTAAGCTGCGCTCCCCGGCCTTTGAGATATTCATCTGCCTTAATGTATGAATTCCGTGTGTTTTGTTCTCTGGGCATATCATCTTTGCTATCACGCTAAAAATACTAATATTCTTAGTAAGAAACAAGACGGTATTATTATTTAGCTAAAGGTACATAATCCATGGGTACCATGTCTCCTATTTTTTCGTAAGCCCAAAAACCTTCATATAGCAACGCTCTGGAATCTCTCATTCCTCCGTTTGCGTAAAAGCCGACAGGTCCTTTCAGCATGCGGATTACGGAAATCTGGTAATTAGGTATAGTCAATGGTCTGAGGACATAATGCCCTGACGATGAATACGTGTTGCTTTCCTGTTCAGGCGTAAATAACACATACAGTTCATCTGTATAGTTAATTGTTTTCAGATCCGGACCGGCGGTTTTAATTAAAGTATCGGTCTGCACTCCCCTCATGTCCAGCGTAACATTTTCTGCCGGCATCTGCTGCACCTGCTGCCAGTAGGAGAGAGAATCGGCTAGCGCGGAACCTGCTTTTAAGGGGCCATGGATTCTTTTTACTAATCTTTCTTTGGCGGCTTGAATTATACTATCGGCAGGCCTGTCCGGGTTTTTTGTTTTTACCCGCTTATAGAGAATAAAACCTTCTTGCTGGATCTGATTCTTATACAGAGACTGGAAGAAATGCTGCGGAGAACCTGCATAGGCAATTTCACGAGCTTGTAACCACTTCTTCCGTTTCGAGCCTGAGCCTTTTAAATCTTCAAAGACCGGTAGCCCGGAAAAATAAATGATCCTGGTGTTGAAATTATACTCGAAAAGATTGAGCATGTATTTTAGTCTGTAACCCAGCGCTTTGTTCTCAACGATCAGAAAGTCGTTGGTACTTACCCTAAGAATCCCTTCTTTTCTATCGTCCTCAATAAAAAGAATCTGAGGATTTAAGAGTTTGCACTGGGCTGAATTCGGAGTTCGGCCGATAAAAAACTCTAGAAATAATTTAAGATTTTTAGCTCTGTTTGGATCAGCCTTAATCGTTACTTCTTGTAATTGTATCGTGTTTTCCGATAGAATCGCAGTAAAAGATGCCGACTGGTCGGTGATTAATATACTCTTACTATAAGGAAGAAATCCCATCATTTGAATCACAACCTCGTACGACCCGGGTTTGAGTGCCGGTAATGTAAATTTACCATTGTTATCGGTCACCGTAGCTGTTGTATATCCACTTAAGTAAATTCCAGCTCCCGGTAATGTCTCGCCTTTTTTATCTTTCACCTGCCCGCTGATAGCAAATAATCCCTGTGCAGATAATGACAGAGATGAACAAAAGAAAATAAAGCAGATGAAAAGTCTTACCATTATAAAATATCAACTTGTAGGTAAATAAGGCAAGATTAGGCAGTTTTATTGAGATGTAAAAGATCTGCAGCATTTTTCAATGCAGATTCGCCAGGATTATGGCCACTCAGCATTTCGGCGATTGCATTGATCCGTTCCTTATTATTCAGCCTGCGTATGCCGGTTGTGGTTTTTTCTGACTCTTCTTTTTTATAGACGAAATAATGTGCATCACCTTTAGCTGCAATTTGTGGAAGATGGGTAATACAGATAACCTGCATGTTTTGCTCCAGTTCGCCGATGACATCTCCAACTCTTAATGCCGTTTCTCCTGAAATTCCGGTATCGATCTCATCAAAAATCAGTGTCGGTAAGGCTGTATGTTTGGAAATGATAGATTTAATAGCCAGCATAAGTCTGGATAATTCACCGCCTGAGGCAACCTTTCCTACTGGGGCCGGTGCCTGCCCCGCATTCGCAGTGAATAAGAGAGCAATCACATCTTTACCATCTTTATTTAGATTTTCTACAACCTTTTGCTCAATTTTTATCTTGGCATTGGGCATTCCCACACGGGTTAGTATCTCTGCAACCTGATTTTCTGCATGGCCGATAGCTTTTTTTCTATTTTTAGACAGTTCTGCCGCAATCTTCTCCAATTCAGATTTAAGCTCATCAATTTCGTGAAGCAGTCTTTCAATTTCTTCGTCACTGTTTAATATCGAATTCAAGCTATCGCTGTATGCTTCCTGAATTTCTATCAGTTCCTCTACAGTAGAGACCCTGTGTTTCTGCTGTAGTGTATAGATCGTATCAAGCCTGGCATTAATCTCCTCTATTTTCATTGGGCTGAACTGAATGCTCTCTTCCAAACCTATGCATTCGGAGGCGATGTCTTTAATTTCAATCAATGTCGACCTTAATCTTTCATTAAGAGAAGTATATGCCGGATTGAATTTCTCAATACCCTGAATCTGACTGATCACCTCCTTAAGAATAGGTAGTACGGCCGTTTCTTCGCCATCCAGTAACATCTGGCTATTTAACAAGCCTCTTTTAATACTTTCTGCATGGTTAAGTGCTTCCAGTTCAATCTCCAGCTCTGCCTGCTCGCCGGATCGGAGTTGTGCCTGTTCCAGCTCATTAAAAAGAAATTGTTCGTAATCCTGTCTACTTCGTGCTTCATCCGCTGCAGTTTGCAGATTAATGAGCTGTTGCAGTTTTTGCTTATAAAGTCTGAATTTTCCACGGTAAGACGAGAGTAGAGGAAGGTGATCTGCAAGTGTATCTACGACCGATAGCTGAAAGCCGGGATCGCTGACTTCCGAGGTTGCATGCTGTGAGTGTATGTCGATTAACTTTTCACCGATCTGCTTCATCACCGCAAGTGTAACCGGTGTATCATTAATAAATGCTCGCGATTTTCCGTCTATGGAAATTTCTCTTCTCAGAATACTATCCTGAAGAAAATCTACATCCAGATCTTCAAAATAGGACTGAAGAAATGTTCCTGATAAGTGGAATTGCCCTTCTATAACACATTTCTTTGCCTGATTGAAAAAATATTTAGTTTCTGCACGTTGCCCCAGTATCAGTGACAATGCGCCCAGCATAATTGATTTACCAGCGCCGGTTTCTCCGGTAATGATATTTAAACCTTTATCCAGTTCCAGATCAACGCTATCAATCAGTGCGTAATTACGTATAGAGAGTTTTTGCAGCATATATGATTGCTAAATTAACAAAACTTAAGCAATGGAAGTTTATTTTGTTTTTACAAAAAAAGCAGGCGACCTTAAAGTCCCTGCTCAATAAATTTTAAATATGTGCTTATTTACTACACCGGTTATTTTGACCAGAACTCAACCTTAACCTGTTGTTGTTCCAATGCTTTTCTCAATTCCATAGCCTGTTCTTGAGCTGCTTTTACGATGCGGGCTGTCTCCTTCGAATTCAGCGCAGTTTTTTCCATGTCTTTTCGGAATTTCTCCCATTTAGCTTTCTGTTCTGGAGAGTTATAAGCAGCTTCCATGTCTTTTCCGTATTTCTCCCATTTAGCTTTTTGCTCTGGCGAGTTATAAGCAGCTTCAACGTCTTTTCCATATTTCTCCCATTTCGCTTTTTGTTCCGGAGAATTCATTTTGTTTTTGAGCTCCTCTCCACTTTGCTTAATTCTGGAATGCAGGCGGCTTATTTCAGCACGGTCGTGGCTTTTGTCAGATTGCAGGCGTAAAACTTCATTCGCTAATTTGCCGGAGAGGCTTACAATTTCATTTAAAACCAGGGAGTCTGGCGGCAGGGGTGGGAGCGGAGGTGTTGCCGGCATTTCTGACATCGGAGGCAGTGGCGGAACGGGTGGAATGGGTGGAATGTTGATATTTATTTCCTGTAAACCAGGAATCGTATCCCTGCTTTTGTCCAGTACATAAACCCTTTTACCACTTGAATAAATTAGTGTGTCAGATGCAGGTGTAGAAACTCTCTTTTTTGGCTGATTTACTTTTTTTACGACTGTCGGTGAATTTTGCTGACGCTTTTCACCGTTCGCCGGGTTAACCCAGGCTAAAGAAATCAGTGTAGCAAAAGTCAGTGCAATAGACAGTAGCTTCTGTCTGGAGTTTATACTTTCCGTTTTCATATTTGTAATTCTTTTAATACGTTGATACAGATGTTGTTCCTCACCGGTAGCAGCTAAAGCCAGTACAGGTTTTTGTGTATTTGTTAATAATTCCAGTTGTAAGAGGGCTTTTGCATAAGTCAGAGGCGCGTTGGTTAACTGAATAACTTTATCATCACAAGCATTTTCCCGCTCTATATCCATCATTTTTCCGATCAGCCATGCGAAAGGGTTAAAGAACAGTACGGTTTCAGTAAGCGTTCTCAATAAGTTAAATATGTAGTCATTTCTCCTGATGTGAGATAATTCATGAATCATAATTGCTTCCAATTGGTTCATCTCCAACTGTGTTGCAAGCATTGCGGGAAAAAGAATGATTGGTTTAATATAACCGATGACCAGTGGAACCTGAATTTTGTCCGATAAATAATAACCGATTTTTCTTCCTATACCAAGTTCTGTCCGGAGAGTTTCAAGTTTGATCATCCAGTCCTTTGGAACAGACTGATGGACTGCATTTTTTAAGTTTTGTATTTTCCGGTAACCCTTCCAGAATATAACACTCTGGGTAATCAGGCCAACACTATATAAGAGTACAAGCCAGGGGAAAAGCATTTCGATATACTCTACAGCTGTTAAAGGCACTGCCGGTGGAACTAATCCAGGTAATTGTTTCCAATAGGATTGTGCGGACGCTTCACTAGAGACAACAGACCATTGGAAAAGCTCTGTAAACGTATATAAAAAGCTTCCCAGCATTAACAATCCGCCCATTGTAGCAATTGTGTATCTCGTGCTTGCTTTGAATTTAAAGACAGGCTGGATAACTAAATATAGTACACCGTAAATTATTGCTCCCTGCCATAATGAGTGGAGGATAGCCCATCCGGTAGCCCGGACAATTTGATCAAATATTGCTTCCATAACGTTTGATGTTATTGTTGTTTTTCTAATTTGTCCAGATATTCCTTGATTGCCTCTATTTCGTCTTTACTGGATTGGTGGTTCCCCAGGGCCTGCATAACGAGCCGTGCTGCGGACCCGTTAAAAGCATTATCTATAAGTTTAGTTACTAGCTGTTCTTGCGTCTTTTGTTGATTGACAATAGCAGTATAGATATGGGTTTTTGCACTGGTGTCTCTTTTAACAAGACCTTTTTCATGCATAATCTGCATCAGTTTAAGTGTAGTGGTATAACCGGCTTCTTTTTCCAGCGTCAGAATTTCGTGTACTTCTCTTACCGTACAGTTACCTTTATCCCAAAGGATTTGTAGTATCTCTAATTCGCTTTCAGTTGGTTTATGTTGTTGATCTGTAACCATAATTCATGTACGAATATTTTCGTATTACGAATGTACGAAAATATTCGTATAACCAAATTATTTTTGAAATTTATTTAATCGGCTCAATTATAGACGCCGGGAATTTCTCAGATTGTGTATGTAAAATTCAAAGCTGACCGCTTTAAAGTAGAGGGGGGATAACGGTTATAGAGGTTTGAACAGGTTAAGAATTGCTTTGCAAATATCTTTAGCGACTTCGGTTTTTGACTTGGTATTAAATACCTGCTTTTCAAAATCACGATTGAAGATACTGATTTTATTGGTGTCTTTCTGAAAGCCGGCACCGGGATCATTCAGGGAATTTAAAACAATCAGATCCAGGTTTTTCTTAACCAGTTTCCCTTTGGCGTGTTCTTCCTCATTCTGAGTTTCCAAAGCGAATCCAACCAGTATTTGCCCCTCCTGTTTACGCTTACCCAGAGTTGCCAGTATATCAATTGTTTTTTTGAGCTCTATTTTGAGGTCGTCATCAGATTTTTTGATCTTTTGCGTAGCTACTTGTGCAGGCGTGTAATCTGCTACTGCGGCACTCATTACTGTTATTTTACTGACTTCAAAATTAGCCTGGCATGCTTCCAGCATTTCCGCTGCGGTTGTAACGTCTATTCGGTTTACTCTTTGTACACTTTGCATTGCACTGGGGCCGCTAATAAGTGTTACTTCTGCTCCCAGACCGGCGAATTCATCTGCAATAGCAAAACCCATTTTCCCGGATGAATGATTGCCAATAAATCTTACCGGATCAATAGGCTCGTAAGTAGGACCCGCGGTAACCATTACCTTCACCCCGGCTAAAGGCAGGCTTGAAAGGATTCTTTCTTGTAGAAAACTGATAATTTCCTCTGGCTCTGCCATTCTGCCAGCACCAAACAGGCCGCTGGCGAGTTCTCCACTGTTGGGTGAGATTAGTACGTTTCCAAAAGATTGTAGTTTTGAGATATTTGTTGCCGTGCTTTCGTGTTTCCACATATCCAGATCCATTGCCGGAGCAAAGTATACCGGACATTTAGCAGAGAGATAAACTGCAGTAAGCAGATTGTCGCAAAGTCCACCAGCCATTTTTGCCAGCGTGTTGGCACTTGCCGGAGCGATAATCATGTAGTCAGCCCAAAGGCCCAATTCAACATGGTTACTCCATACACCGGTTTCTTCTTCGAAATATTTGGTGTAGACCGGGTTTTTTGAAAGGGTGGCCAGAGTTAAGGGCGTTATAAAATTCGCCGCATCAGCTGTGAGAATAACCTTGACGTTTGCACCAGATTTAACCAGTAGCCTGACTAACGTTGCAGCTTTATATGCAGCAATACTGCCGCAAACGCCAAGGATAATATTTTTATTATTTAGCATGGTCTATTAATGCAATTGGGGATGCAGCTTAATGCCTATGCAAAATGCTTATTGAGAATCTTTAGCTGGATTTCTGTGGTAAACTTTATCGTTCAGAAATTCGTCAATGGCAATCAGGCTTGGCTTAGGCATACGCTCATAATGCTTGCTGATTTCAATTTGTTCCCTGTTCTCGAAAATCTCTTCCAAATTGTCATTTGAAGAAGCAAACTCGGCTAATTTACCGTGTAATTCTTCTTTCATGTTGTTTGAAATCTGATTAGCCCTTTTTGAAATAATCACTAGAGACTCATAAATATTAGCAGTCTTCTGATCTAAATCATTCACATTTCTGGTTACCGTAGTATTTGGTATAGCGGGTTTATTCGTATTCATTATGGATTGGGGGTTTTATTCTTAATATTAGCAGATGTATCTTTACTATTGTCTTTTTCAACCATTGCTTTGTATTTCGCAATCTGATTGGCTTCCAGTGTCATGAGCTCTTTCGCACTAGCGATGCCGTTTTCACATTCAGTCTTTAATGTTTTTGCCTCCTCAAGGTACTTACTTTCCGGATGATTTTCAATAAATTCATTCGCATACCCTATAGCTTCTGTATAACGATCTTCCTGACGATAAGGAAAGCTGTTTTTAGCATAGGCATATTGTGATTTAATAATCAGTAAATCCATCTCCTCAGCATATTTGATATCGGGAAAATCAATCTCTGCATTTTTTAATGAAATAACAGACGATTTGTAGTTACTGATATCATAACCGCCCAGGTCATAATATAACCTTGCATTAGTATAAGCTTTAAGTTCCAGTTTAGCACGAAGATCTGTAATATACTGACTTGCCTGAGCTACGCGCTCACTTTTCGGATACAAGTTAATGAAAAGCTGTAAGGCATCAATCGCTTTATAGGTGTTCTCCTGATCTAATGTATATTCGGGTGAATCAAGGTAGTAGCAATATGCACCCATGTAACGGCATTCTTCTGCATTTTTACTTGTCGGATAGGTATCTGCAAAATATTTAAACTGGTACCTGGCTGTAGTATAATCTTTTAAGCGAAAAAGTGTGTAAGCGTAATAATAGTTCAGATCTTCAGCTTCCGTTCTTCCTCTGTATTTCTGAGAAAGATCTTCAAACAGGATCAATGCTTTTGAATAATCTTTCTTATTGTAAAGTTTTATGGCCTCCTGGTATTTTTTAGCTACATCATTGCTTAGCCTGATTTTCTCAAAACGGCTTTTGCAACCTGCAATACTTAAGGCAATTACAGTGAAAGATAGTATAAAAACGTGTTTAATTTTAAACATTGTGCAAAGATAAGTTAATATTACGATAACGTCAATTAAAAATAATTGTTCGCTAAGCTAATTAAAGGCTTTTATTCGGGCAAATGCTTAACATATTTTAACAAATACCATTTGTTTGGGAATAGATCTACATTGGTAGCCTGATGTCTATTATTTGAACCACTCACAAGTAAAATCACGAATACCGGCTTCAGACTAAAGTAAATTCAGGAATATTAAATTGGGTTGGCGTGGTCTATGTCCGTTCCTGATATGAGTTTACATAAGAAAGTTTTTCAAAACAGAAAAATGAGTATAAAAAACGAACGTCCAAGTAAGGGCAAAGGCGGGAGGGTTTCTCCCCATTCAGAAAGTTTTAGAGTTCAGTTAGCTTTGGAATACATTCAAGGTTCCTACAGCTACCCCCAGGTAGCAAGAAAATATGGTTTGCCTGAACATACTATCATATCCTTCGTATCTTGGTACCGAAAGACCCAAACCCAGCTTATGCCAGAAGAACCGCTTATCCCAAATGAGCCTTTGAGCTCCGAGGATCGAAAAGGGTTAGAAAAACGACTTGTATTGGCCGAGATGAAGATTGCAGCTCTTGAAAAGGTAATTGCAATCGCTAACCAGGAGTACAATACAGATCTTAAAAAAAAAGCTGCTACCAAGTGATCTATGAGTTAAAAGGAACACGCAAAGATTATAGTATCGATAATCTTTGCGCTGTCTTTGGCTATACCAGGCAGGCCTGGTATAGCCATTTAAGAAGCGTACGGCTGTGTTTTTTAGAACAAGAAATTGTATTGGAAAAAATATACGAGATCAGAAAAGAGCTCCCTAAAACCGGATGTATCAAACTCTACAAAGAACTTAACAATGGCTTCTTGCAGGGACACGGTATATCAATGGGTAGAGATGCTGTATTTAACCTTGTACGTTCTCAGGGGATGTTGATCAAAACCAAAAAGAAATGGGTATATACCACCAATTCCTTTCACAGGTTCAAAGTGCATGCAGATCTAGTTCAGCGAAGAGCTGCTCTGTGCGCAGAGGAAATATGGGTAAGTGATATCACTTATTTACGTACCAGCGCCTGTTTTGTATACCTCTGTTTAATTACAGATG
>NZ_FONS01000018.1 GCF_900112985.1 Pedobacter antarcticus | reverse complement strand
CTGGAGAAAAAGAAATATGCGATTTTCAAACATCAATCCCAGAAAGACAGAGCCGTATTCCCCGGAGATGATGCCCGGGAATTCTGGGAAAGGGCAGAAGACCGGAACAGGGAAACAGCAAGGGCTTATGACGAGCTCGGGCTTGCTGAATATGAGGCCATGGAAGCTTTTGTCCGCTGGAAATTCTAAAATACCCCCTTCCAAAGAAAATGGGTTTAACGACAAAGGCCTCTGCTGTAGCAGAGGCCTTTGTTATTATTGTGCCTGTACTCCGACAGGACCACTGGCTTCACTTTCGTTCTTAAGTCTGTCCAGTGCACTGACCAGATAGTTATATCTCTTGCCTTTCTCAATATTAGTATCCATAAAGAAGGTGTAATCCTCAAAACTGATACGTATAATATTTTTCGGGTGTAATACATCCATATCCTCACCTTCAGCAAATCTGTAGATAACGTACCCGGAAGCTGTTTCGCCATCGGACGCTTTTAAGGGTGCTGCCCATTTCAATTGTATCCCCGTTTCGACTGCCTGAGCACTTAATTCCTGTGGTGGATTAGGATCAATATCATCCAGCCATGGCATCTGCGGTGGAAGCGCCGGATAGCGATAGAGATCGTTGCGCAGAGAGTCTGCCGCACCTCTTGCGATAGTAGAAAAGGATTTGGAACTAAAATACACACTTCCTTGTACACGGTTATTAGCCCTGATATATCGTACCTGATCTGGAATTTGTTCTGGAAAACGCCAGGCTGCCTCCATTTTCTGATTAACTAGATAAGCAGCTTGCCCGATGTATAAATGCCTGCCATAAGTATGCTTGCTCCACCAATCTACCAGCGTTCCAAACGGAGCTGCTTTACGGGTAAAACTAAAATATACCTGCGGATTAATGTAATCTACCCAACCCTCCTGAATCCATTTACGGGAATCTGCATAGAGCTCATGATAATTGGACAAACCGCTAGTTGCCGAACCGTCCGGATCATCTCTATCGTTCTTCCAGATCCCAAAAGGACTGATACCGAACTTCACATATTTCTTATAGTGATGAATACTGTCATCCAGTTGCTTAATCAGCAGGTCGACGTTGTTTCTTCTCCAATCTTTGATATTGGATATGCCGTTCGGGTATTTCTGAAATGTTGCGCCATCATTAATCTGCTGCCCAGCTACCGGATAGGGGTAGAAATAATCATCAAAATGAACTCCGTCTATATTATATCCTTTAACAACATCCAGAATGACCTGTACTATGTATTCCCGAACCTCAGGAATTCCTGGGTCAAACTGTTTCTTTCCTGCATAGGTGAAAAATAGCTCAGGCCTTTTACGCGTCATATGGTCTTCAGAAACGAATGTATTGGCACTCATAGTCGCACGGTAAGGATTGAACCATGCATGCAACTCCATCCCTCTGGAATGAGCTTCCTTAATAGCAAACTCGAGCGGATCATACCCATTGGCGGGTGCAACCCCTTGTCTGCCCATGAGCCATTGACTCCAGGGTTCCCTTGATTTAGCATAGAAGGCATCTGCGGCAGGTCTAACCTGTAACAGGATTGCATTCATCCCGTTTCTTTTATGTTGTTCCATCAGACCAATCAGCTCTTGCTTCTGCTGATCTGCACTAAGTCCCGGCTTTGATGGCCAGTCTATATTAGCTACAGTGGCTACCCAGACACCGCGGAATTCTCTTTTTGGAGCAATTTTTGCTACAGTTTGCGCAAAGATAAAATTGGGAAAAATTAAAATTGTGAAAATTGTATAAACAATCTTTTTCAGCATTATTTGTTCTTTTGTTCGTGTAATTAGTGCTCGTTATGGGAAAATCCCTACCAGCCACATTTCGTGTCAACAGCAAGTAAACGATTTTTTTTAAGCTCTCATACAATTAAAGTTCATTTTTTACAGTTAATTATCTTATTTATCTTATGTTCGCTTTTTTTTAGAAAAAGGGAATACAGAGAATTACTATATACAACTCATTTTTGATAATAAATGTTAGACACAAAAGATCCCGACCATAAAGGAGACCGTAATAAAATTTATTTTCTAGTTGTAGTTATCATTGCTTTATTAGGTACTAATGCATTCCTGTTTTTCAAAGATAAACACGAAAAGGAACGTTTCGTCACTTCTAGTACTGAACGGGACAGATTGAAGCTTGAAGTTGAAAAAATCGAGGTAGAATTTGATAAGGTGAATCAACTGAATGTCGCCCTCACAGAAAAGCTACAGCGTGAACACGACATGGCACGTGCTAAAATAGCAGAACTTAAACAGGCGCTTCAGAAGGGTGAAGTTACTCGTGAAGAGCTTATCAACGCGCAGAATGAACTTCAAAAGCTAAGAACTTTTATAGAAGGGTATAAAAATGATATCGGACGTCTCGAAAGGGAAAATGCCGATCTTAAAACTCAGCGCGACAGCCTTGAAAGGTCGGTTCTTACAGTTTCAGCCAAAGCACAAAATCTGGAAAAGAAAAATAGCGAGCTTAGTGAAAAAGTAAAGAGCAGTGCTGCCCTCAAAGCATATAACGAGCGTTTAATAGGTTACAGGGTTAAAAACAACGGTAAAAATATCGAAGTTAATAAGGCTTCTGCCGCCCGTAAACTAATTACTTATTTTGATATTGTACCTAATCAGCTCGCTGCAAAGGATTATCATAAAATCTATCTTAGAGTATTTGACCCATCGGGAAATCTTGTGGCTGATGAAAAAAATATGTTCGAGGCAGATGGACAGGAGATGCAATACAGTGATATGATCACCATTTCGTATAAAAATGATAGCACATCGTATCAGATTGATTGGGTAAATCCCCAGCCATTTATCAAGGGTACGTACAACATTATTTTATATGCAAACGGCTATACCATGGGTAAGGCATCCGTAGAGCTTAAATAACTTCTAAGCAAGCGGGAAACGGAGATAAAAGACCGTCCCTGTTGATGCCCCGGATTTAAATTCAATACTTCCACCTGCATTTTCAACAGCCTGTTTGACAAAAGCGAGGCCTAATCCTGTTCCTGATGATTTCGTAGTGAAATTAGGCACAAATATCTTCTTCCGTAATTCGTCGTCTATTCCCTTTCCATTATCCTGGACTTCAACAAATACATCCGTCTCATCATTCGTAATCCGTATGTCTATACGGCATGCTACCTTTGCTGAAGCTGCCTCTATTGCATTTTTAAGCAAATTATTGAAGGACCTGAGCAACTGTCCTTTATCGCCCAGAACCTGTATATCACGCCCTGAATTATCACTCAGATAGATTTCTACATCTTCACTATGATTAAAGACATCCTTAGCTTGTCTGATGATTGGTATCAGTTTCAATTCTTCTAACTTGGTATCGGGCATTTTCGCGAAATTCGAGAACTCAGATGCGATGGTTGCCAGACTATCAATTTGTTCTACGAATGACTTATAGAACCGCTGAAATTTAAGCTCGAAGTTCGGATCTTTTTCTTTCCAGGATTTCTCGAGTAACTGAACGCCTAGCTTAAGCGGTGTAAGCGGATTTTTAATTTCATGGGCTACCTGCTTGGCCATTTCCCTCCACGCACTTTCCCGCTCTGATTTGGCCAGTTTAACAGCACTTTCCTCCAGGGCTGCTATCATTTTATTATATTCTTTAATTAAAGATCCTATTTCATCATGCCTGGACCATATAATCGGTTGATTTTTCTGTCCCAGCTTTGTCTTCTTAATACTTTCCTGGATAAATGTTAAAGGATTCGTAATCTGATTAGCGAGAAAAACAGCCAATACTCCGATTGCAACAAAAACAAGGGCATAAATATTAATCAGTGTATTAATAAATAAGCCAATTTTATTCTGATAATCGGCTTCGTTTGAATAGTAGGGTAATCCAATATAAGCTACAGTCTGGTTTTGTGCATTTCTAATCGGGGCATAGGCCGACGAATATTTGAAATCCCCTATCATCTCCTCCGGATTGGAATATTCGGAACGCTGCAGTTGCTTTAAGTAGATATAGGCCCCAGGCTCCATTTTACTGGCTATAATACCGTAGTCGTACATTTTTGGTAAAGAGGTAAAAAGCAAATTCCCGTTAGTATCAAATAAATTCAGATAGGCAGAGTTTATATCTGCAAACTGGTTGAAGTTAACTATCGCCTGATCTGATGGCTTCGGAATTCCGGTGGAATAGATCTGTTTTTCATAGGAGAGCTGTACCTTTCTTATCTTTTCTCTGATAAAATCTTCCTGCTGCTTTCTGTATTCATCCCTTATATAGAAGAATGTAGACCATCCTACAATTAACAGAGTTGCTACTACAGAAAGTACAACTGAGAATTGAATTCTGGTCTTATAAAGGATCTTATTCGCATTAATCATAAGTGACCGGTTTATATTAAACCAGCCGCCCCAGCTGTGATCTATATTTTTGACGAGCAGGATAAGTACATATAAGATGGATGAAAAAATGATAAAGACAAGAAAAAAGAACGACAAAGCCGCTAGCCGTACAATATAGCTGACCTTTTCTTTACTGATTACGATAATCTTGGAATTACTGGCAGTATAAACCAAATGACTGTACCCCTGGTCATCATTCATAATTACTGGCTCGCCGTATTTGCCTTTAAAATCTGTATTGGCAATTTTATACGTGTATCTCCCGGATTGTTTAATGAGCTTATTGTTATTATAAAAAGCAAAAGAGTATGAACTGTAGTCATCTTCAGCTTTTTGCTTTCCATCAATAAGAATTTCAGGAAACTGGCTGTTATAATTATATTGTTGAGATTTCAGCTCAATAACCAGTGTACCTAAAATATGGTTATCGTCAAAAATCGGAACTATACCAAAGTAATTCTGATAGCCGAAGGTATCATTCAACCGGTAAAAGTAGTTTGATACTTTTACAGATCCTGATTTCACGAGGTTTTGATAGTGACGCAGCGATCTCGGCTGATCTTTGTTATTTATACTATCCCGGGCTTCATTAAATTCATAAAAATTATGTTCGAAAGGGGCCAAATAACCATCAAGAAAGGTCTTAGTAATATAATTCTGCAGAGCGAGGTGACGATTAAACGCAGGGCTTTTGAAATAATCTGTAATAAACAGGTCATTTGACACTCCGTTCCCTAAGCTTTCGATAGAATTAATAACCTTAGGATCATCGGAAGACTGGAGTTTCTGTGCAATAATGTATCTGTTATTCCTTTCTTTAATGTCATTAAACTTTAGGTATTTGATGGACGATACAAAGGCAAGACAAAAAAACAGAGCCGCAAAAATGCCGATGGAGAATTTGTTATTCCTGATATAGTGATTATAACTAAAGATAAAAAGGAACAGTGCATACGCAATAAAAAAGGCTGTAAAATCTGTCGCCAGCATATAAATGCCATAAGCGATGAACATACTGAGAAATAACACCAGTCTTTCCCGATTCGTAATCTTAAGCTGTAGCGTCAGTTCAATACAAATACTGGCAATGAGATAAACATTAAACCATACCAGACACAGGATAACAATACAGATCCAGCTTAACCAGCTCAGGTTGATAATGTTCGTAATATCAAAATTGATTTTGGAATTGAAGATCAAACCGAAGAAAATATCATTGATTAAAAATGCTGCTCCGGAAAGCAGCAGGATTAAACAAAAATGTATCATAAGCCCAGCGCTTTTGCGCTTCGTCATCCATAACGGCAGACGCAAAGAACTACGATAAGTATACAGAAATAGTACAACCCAGGTTATTGCAAGTACGTTAAGCAAAAAATCGCCTAACGAGGGAAGAAAAAAGCTTTCTGCATAGATAGACGGATTAAAGACCTCCAAACTGAATTGATGATTAAACCAACCATATTCAAGGTCCGTAAACCGGACAAGAAAAAAGAATAAAGCCAGCACCACTGAAGCCTTTAATACCTGGCCTTCTTTAGCCATTCTCGCACAGATGGAGTTTACAAACAGGCATATGCAAAATAATCCGATGATCCACAACCAGATCTGTATAGTTGCATAGACACTCTGATTATAATTAGATTTAAGTTTTACTTCAAACAGCAGTTTCCCGTCCAGATTATTAATACCGTATACTTCTTCATCCATAAACGAAGCCAGAGACAGCGCATTAGTCCCCAGCTGCTTATTAACAATTCCGTTTTGAAGATACCTGTTCTGGATACTGAACTGATTTTTAATATCAATCAGGAAGATCATCGTATAATTTCCCTGAGATTTCTTAATGGCTTCGTACCAACCGTTAGGCAGTTGCGTAAATGACGAGCCTTCCCGGATTTGATCGGGATCTGTAATGACTGCTTTACTTGAACTCCAAAATTTGAGTCCGGAGGGATCATAAGTTAAGACACTAATCCCCTCGTCCCGGAAAGTCTCTATATGTTCAAGGGCGAAAGACTCATTCAGGTGGAATTGTTTAGCCCGTTCAAGTTGCTGAACATCGGCCAGGAAGGAATAAACCAGCTCTTCCTTTGCGGCTAGCTTACGCTGTAATTTACCGGCTTCATGGTGCAACAGATCCTTTTCAGTAATGCTATGTTTTAAGGACAACGCCGTTACTATACAGCAGATCCCCAAGATCAATAAAAGAAATCTGATTTTGCCCCTTATATTCACACCTGTTGGTTTTAGTCTATAAAAAGGCCCGTCAATAAAGACACAATATCTTATTGACAGGCCCTTTTATATTATCACATATATTATGCCGGTACCGACGCTGAACGCGTTGGCATAGCTCTGTTTACTTTTTTAACAAGCCCCTGCAACACACTACCAGGTCCTACTTCTACAAATTCGGCAGCTCCGTCAGCAAGCATCTTTTCCACTGTTTGCGTCCACTTTACAGCACCAGTAAGTTGTGTAATCAGGTTAGCTTTGATTTTATCAGGGTCTGTTTGCGCAACGGGGTCAACATTTTGATAAATCGGACAGATCGGAGAATTAATAGCAGTAGCTTCTATCGCTGACTGCAGTTCCACTCTTGCCGGTTCCATTAGCGGAGAGTGGAATGCACCACCTACATTTAATTTAAGTGCACGTTTAGCACCTGCTGCTGTTAATTGTGTACATGCTTCTTCAATTCCGGCAATGCTGCCTGAAATTACAAGCTGACCCGGGCAGTTATAATTTGCTGCAACTACGACCTCGTCAATACCGGCACAGATATTTTCAACTACTTCATCTGCGAGCCCCAGGATAGCGGCCATAGTGGAAGGTTGTAATTCACATGCTTTCTGCATCGCATTTGCTCTCGCAATTACCAACTTTAAGCCGTCTTCGAAAGACAGGGCATTTGCCGCTACTAAAGCTGAAAATTCACCGAGCGAGTGTCCTGCAACCATATCAGGATTAAATTCTTCGCCTAAAACTTTAGCTAAAATGACAGAATGCAAAAATATAGCTGGCTGAGTGACATTGGTCTGTTTCAGCTCTTCTTCTGTACCGGAAAACATGACATCACTGATACGGAAACCAATTATTTCATTAGCTTTCTCAAATAATGCTTTCCCTTCTTCAAGTTCATAGAGTTCTTTTCCCATACCAGGAAATTGTGCGCCCTGACCCGGGAATAAAAATGCTTTCATCTATTAAATATTTTTGTGTTCGTTAATTTTAATTTATTGCGGTACTAATGCAGGTTGGCGGTAATTAACCTCAAAAACTCTGCCCTTGTTCTGTCATGTGCAAATTCACCGGTAAATGCAGACGTTGTAGTCACAGAATTCTGTTTCTGAATTCCGCGCATTGCCATACACATGTGTTGGCATTCAATTACAACAGCCACACCAGCAGGCTGTAATGTCTCCTGTATACAGTCGCGAATTTCATTAGTTAGTCTTTCCTGTACTTGAAGTCTTCTTGCGAAGGCATCTACTATACGTGGTATTTTACTTAACCCTACAATATGACCATTAGGGATGTATGCAATATGGGCTTTACCAAAGAATGGCAGCATATGATGCTCACACATTGAATATACTTCAATATCCTTTACTACAACCATTTGGCTGTAATCTTCCTTAAACATCGCCGAACGCAATATTTTTGCAGGATCAAGATCATAACCGTGCGTCAGGTACTGCAGTGCTTTAGCTACGCGCTCCGGAGTTTTAATTAAGCCCTCTCTTTGCGGATTCTCACCCAACTGACTCAGGATATCCGTATAATGATTAGAAATTGAGCGTGTCTTAACCGTATTATAACGGTCTATTTTGATATAACCTTCGTTTTCTTCACCGAAGTTATCTATTGTGTGATCTTCCATGGAAATGCTGATTAACCGAAATACTCGATAATGTTATTTTCGGTCTCGTAAATTTTGATGCTGTGTAATTGTGCATTGCTGCTGTTGATATGAGGCACAAGTTCTTCCCAGATTGCAATTGCCAGGTTTTCTGTAGACGCCAGTTTATCTTTCATGAAATCGACGTCCAAGTTAAGGTTCCTGTGGTCAAGTTTATCGATAACATGTTCATTAATGACGTTTTTTAACCATTTTAAATCGACTAGAAAGCCCGTTTCACGATCGATTTCACCTTTAACAGTTACAAAAAGCTGGTAATTATGACCATGCCAGTTAGGATTAGCACATTTGCCGAATACTTGAAGATTCTGATCATCAGACCAATCTGGCCTGGCCAGTTTATGTGCAGCGTTAAAATTTTCTTTGCGGGTAATATAAATCATATTTATTTTTATATTTCAATACAGACAGCGTATAAAACACCTGATTAGCTGCAAATATACGCAGAAAGGTTAGAAGGCCGTTTAAATTTATATGCGCAAATTATTAAGACCCAGATTTGAATGACCAAGTTTAAAGGAAGTTAAATGTAAATATTAACTTCGGCCGCAGGTTAATCCACCAAAGAATGAAAACACTCGTTGTCGCTGCTACCTTCCCTGAAGTTTCAGGCCTCTGTGAACATTTCCTGCTAAAGGAAGGTAGGTTAATGTATACACCAAATTTCGATGTACTCATTACCGGCGTAGGTATGACTGCTACCGCATTTGCTTTGGGTAGTACTTTAAACTCCTCTTACAGCCAGGTTCTCAATCTCGGAATCGCTGGGACATATCAGCGGAGCATTCCTCTGGGCACACTTGTCCAAGTCACTCAGGATATATTTTCCGAGTTAGGCGCTGAATCACCTGCTGGTTTCCTGACAATAGAAACACTGGGCTTCGGTAAAAGCCATTTTCAAGAAATTAATCCGGAAGTGCCTTTTCAAACAGATCTGCAGCAAGTTAATGGCATTACTGTAAATCGGGTACACGGCACTAAAGAAAGCATCAAAGAGACGAAGGACCGGCTTAACCCCGACACAGAGAGCATGGAAGGTGCGGCTGTATTTTATGCCTGTGAACAAACGGGAATCCCCTGCCTGCAAATCCGCAGCATCTCTAATTATGTGGAAGAAAGAAATACGGCCACCTGGGAAATAGGAAAATCTATCCGGAATCTGAATGCGTGGGCTATCAGATTTTTGACAATCGCTTAACCAAGCCTTTGCGCGGACTCCTTACCTTTAACCTATGAAGCTAACTCTTGGATTTTCACCCTGCCCGAATGATACATTTATATTTGACGCCTTAATTCATCATAAAATTGATACGGAAGGCCTTGATTTTGAAGTTCACTTTGATGATGTGGAGACGCTCAATCAAAAAGCAGTAAATCATGAACTGGACATCACTAAACTCAGCTTTCATGCCTTTGCACATGTGGCAGACAAGTATGCTTTATTGGATTCAGGAAGTGCACTTGGCTTTGGTGTCGGACCATTATTGATCTGTAAAGACGAGAGTTTGCTAGACCTTGAAACATTAGCTGCGAAAGGTAAAGATTTAAGGATAGGTATACCCGGTAAGTTAACTACAGCCAATTTCCTACTGGGTATTGCTTTCCCCGAAATGCAGCATAAAGAGATTATGGTTTTCTCTGAAATTGAAGACGCCCTGCTAGAGGACCGGATTGATATTGGATTGATTATTCATGAAAACAGATTCACTTACGCAAGCAGAGGGTTGCATAAAATACTGGATCTGGGCAGCCACTGGGAAAGTCTTACAGGCTGCGCAATTCCACTTGGCGGAATAGTGATTAGCAGAACGCTAAGTAAAGAAATCCAGCTGAAGGTGAATCGTCTAATTCGTAAATCTGTGGAATTTGCCTTTGCTAATCCTAAATCAGGTATAGACTTTATTTCTTCCCACGCACAGGCAATGGACCAGGAAGTGATGTATAAACATATCGATTTATATGTCAACAACTATTCAATAGATCTGGGAAAAGAGGGCAGAAAAGCGATTGATATTCTTTTTGAAAAAGCAGAAGCAACCGGACTAATCCCTGCTGTTCCTGCTTCGTTATATGTTAAGCCCGATACTGTCTAAAAGCATTTATGGATTACATGGGCCATCTGGAATGGCCTGTGTAATTTTCATGAGTCTGGTAACAACCAATGTCGAGTCAAAATCTGCCGAGACGACCAGACTGTCCGATTTAATAGCATGGCATTCGGCTTCGATATAAACCGGCTCGTATGGTTTTTCGAAGTTGAACTTACTATATGCAAGCTCAAGCGTGCCGGCACTGTCAGCCACCCAATATTCTCTCCCCTCTTCACAATCAGTAAAGGATTTTATTTCAGGACCATAACTATATAATCCTTTGATTATCCTGGTCTTTCCAGTCTTTTTTTCTTCTGTATCTTGCATACAAGCTGAGCAAAAAAGAGATAATACAAATAACAATAAAGCAGTTTGTTTAAAGGAATTCATGTTAAAGATCTTGATTTAAATTATTGATGTTTTTAACGCTTAAATTAGATGACAAAGCTGATGCCATAAAAGAGAAAGTACTCACGGTTATAAATACCAGTACAAAATCCTGCCACCGTAGAGAAACAGGATAAGCATTACCAATTGTAATATTGTCTGAAGACATACTAATCATCCCAAATTTCTGCTGCAATAAGCAGAAAATCAACCCTACAAATAACCCGAAAACGCAACCCGCCAGAGTTATCATCATTCCTTCGAGTAAAAAGATTCTCTTAATGAGTTTTTTGCCTGCGCCCAAACTACTTAGGATTGCAATATCTTTCAATTTGTCAATTACCAGCATCGTTAGTGATCCGATAATATTAAATATGGCAATAATCAGTATAAAGGTTAAAATGATATAAACTGCCCACTTTTCAGTACCCAGAATATTATACAGTGCCTTATTCTGTTCTATCCGGTCCTTCACTTCAAAATCTGGTCCCAATTGCTGCTGCAGCTCGGTTTTCAGCCTGTCTGCATCACCGCTTTTGATCAGGTCAAGTTCAATAGCAGATACATTAATATCTTGCTGCAGCAATTCCCTTGCAAAAGACAATGGTACGATAGCTACGTTATCAAAATCACGCTGTACTTCAAAGATACCCGATACAGGAATAGAAAGATTCATAAAGTCATCTGTCGGATTAACTGAGGAGGTACTCATACCCCTTTTGGGAGAAAAGATCTGTAAAGGCGTGAAAGGATCGTTTGGATTAACCATCAGATAATTTTGAAGTGCCGATCCCAGAACAGCTTGAGGCCCGTTACTATTATGCAGCAAAAACTTACCCTGGACAATAATACTGTCCAGATCCCTATTTTTCAGATAGTCTTTACTAACCCCTTTGACCAGCCCAACCGACTGTTTTTCATTATATCTCAATAATGCATTTTCAGAAAGCACTTCGGTATAAGAGTAAACTCTCGAATCTTTCCGTATACCGTTAAATACAGCGCCCCGCGGATCAAACGTTTTTCCTTTAGCCGGACTTATAACCAGTTCTGGTGTAACCGTATTAAACATTTTCAGCACCATCTCCTCAAACCCATTAAAAATGGAAAGGATAATGATTAAAGCCGCACTACCAACAAACACGCCAAGCACTGATATAGTTGAAATTATATTAATGGCATTAGTTGATTTCTTAGCAAACAGATACCTGCGGGCAATATAAAGGGCTGTATTCAATTATTAGTCTTTTGGTCAAATATACAGCTACTTAATTTAAAAACGGATTGTTTTGCTTTTCGAAGCCTATAGACGTGGATGGTCCGTGTCCGGGATAGACCTCAGTGGCATCGGGTAACAGAAATAGTTTCTCTCTGATATTTGCAATCAACTGCTCATGATTCCCACCCGGAAGATCCGTACGGCCAATACTTGCGTAAAAAAGCACATCTCCACCAATCAAAAATCCATCTTTCGCCGCATAGAAGCAAAGATGAGCAGGAGAATGGCCTGGAGCAAATATCAGTTCCAGTTCGCTATGCCCAAAAGAGACCTTACCGGTCTCACCTAAAAAGACTTCTGGTTCCGGAGAAAGTTCGTAATACATGCCCATTTGCGGCGCATAAGCAGGAACCGCCTGCAAAACACTCAATTCTCCCTTATGAAACTGAGGTTTGAGCCCCCACTGGTCAAAAACAAATTTATTACCAAAAACATGGTCAATATGGCAATGTGTATTTAGTAAAAGGACGGGATTCAGACCAGCTTCTTTAATCCAGGAGTCGAGTGCATTTTGCTCACTTCCATTATTCATTCCCGGATCTATAATTACACATTCTCCCGTTTCGTCGTATAAAACGTAGGTGTTTTCCTGGTAAGGATTAAAAGTAAATTTCTGAATCTTGATCATGGTAAAGGAGTCTTTATAAATTTGATAACGGGAGCTGTGGAATCATATTGTTAATTGTTCCAGATATACCAGGAACGGTCGGCCTGAAGTTCAAGCATTTCTTTACCATTCTTAATAGCAGCCCCTTTTTCAGCCGCGAGACGTAGGAAAGTTGTGATCTCGGGATTGTAAACCAGATCATACGCAAGATGCTGATTAGTCAGGAACTCATAGGGAATCTCGGGAGCTGTTTCTATTGCAGGAAATGTTCCTAAGGGAGTCGTATTAATGATAATCTGATACTGTTTCATCATTTCGGCATTAAGGTCGCTAAACAAAAAGGCATTATCTGCTGGTTTACGCAACACCGATTTCCAGATAACACCTAAATTATCAAGCACATATTTAACCGCCTGAGCAGCGCCCCCGTCTCCTAAAATCAAAGCATGGGTATGATGTGGTTGTAAAAAAGGCTTAATGGAGCACTCAAATCCATAGGCATCAGTATTAAATCCTTTAAGATGCCTTTTTCCGGCTACGTCAGTAATTGAGATACAATTTACTGCGCCTATTTTCTCAGCAGCCTGGTCGAGCTCGTCCAGAAATGGCATAACCTGTAATTTATAGGGAATGGTTACATTGAGGCCTTTCAATCCTGATTGGGTATCCAGTAATTCGGCTATCTCATTTATATTTTCCAATGGAAAAAGTTCGTAGCTGCTATCAGTAATCTTTTCCCGCTGAAATTGTTCAGTGAAATATTTTTTTGAAAAAGAATGTCCAAGCGGATATCCAATCAGTCCAAAAGTTCTCATGTATTTTTGTTACTTAACGGCGTTCAGAAAGTAGTCAAAAGTATCTCCTCTTAATCCTAAGCGAATAGTTTCCAATGGGATAACTTCCGAAGGAGCGATATTACCAAGATTCACATTGCTACCTATTAACTTGATAAACCAGACCTGCTGTTCTTTCTGAGGAGCTTCCCAAATAATGGTCTCTGCTGGGATCTGCGTAAGAATCTCATCGACAAGGCCCTCACGGACTTCGCCTGACCCTCTGTAAATTCCAACATTTCCTCCCTCACGTGCTTCAGCGATTACCTTCCATGAACCGGCTTCTATTTCAGCATTCATCAGTTTGATCCACTTATATGGTGCAAATATCTTGGTTGCATCTTTAGAGCCTACTTCTGAAATTACAGTTACATATTTAGATAACTGACGGATATACTCACATTTACGATCATGTTCCAATTCAATTGAACCATCGGAAACCTCTGCATATTCCATTCCGAATTGCTCGAGAACACGAATATAATCTTCGAACTGGTTACGCACCACAAATGCTTCAAATAAAGTGCCTCCAAAATAAGTAGGAAGGCCTGCATCGCGGTATATAGCTAGTTTTTCTTTTAATTTGGGGGTAACAAAGGATGTTGCCCATCCGAGCTTTACAATGTCTGAATGGATGCCTGCAACGTCGATAAAATCTTCTGTTTGTCTTAAGCTGAGTCCTTTATCCATCACCATGGTGATTCCACTCTGGCGTGGTTTAACTGGACGTTCCGGAATATTGTTTAATGGGTAATTCATATCTGCTGCAAAGGTGAAAAAAAAAACAGGAAATTCTGATCAGTATAAAAAAAACCCGTTCAGCTATTTTATATATCTGTTTATAACGGCGATAATTGCCCTGTTGTCTTGTAACTGAGGTAAATATTCAAATAAAATATAATGTTTCTCCGGATCTGTTACTAAAGCCGTTTCCAGGTAAGCGATAGCATCGCTGTTCTCACCGAGTGCAAAAAGATAAGCTACCATCCGGTAATAAAGCTCGGCCGCATCAGGATTGTTTTTTATTCCTTCAGCTATAGTTTCCGAGGCTTCCAGCGTCCGGCCCTGTTCGTATAAAACAGTAGAAAAATCCAGCCATGCCTCAATGTCAAGCGGATTATATTCTAAAACTTTATAATAAGCCTCCACTGACTGCTCGATCTGGTTTAGCTTATAATAAGCATCGGCCATAGCGAACCAGAAGTCGGGATTCTCTGCATCCAGCTCGAGTGCTTTTTTGTAAAAATGAAGAGACTCAAAATAGCGTTCTTCAGCGTTTAGCGTTACACCGATTCCGAACCAGGCATCTGCAAGTTTGGGATCCATTTTGACAGATTTCTTATAATAAGCACGTGCCTCATCCATACGCTCGAGTTTCTCGTAGCATTCACCGATAGCACAATAAGTATCTGCATTAGGTTTTTCGTATTCCCAGGTTTGTTTATAAACCTCTATAGCCTCTGCGTAGCGGTCCAGCTGTACTAAAGCATTCCCTTTATTGTAATAAGCAGATGCAAAATTATCCTTAATCAGAATCGCATAATCATAGGCATCAATCGCTTTTTCGAATAAGTCGAGTTTATGATACGAGTTTGCCAGATTATACCAGGCAGCGTAAGAATAGGGATCATTGTCAATATATTCCTGATAGAACTGAATACTTTCTTCTTGTTTGTCCAGAATATCATAACAGAATGCCAGTTCATAGAGTCCATCCTTATTTTCCATATTCTGTTCAAGACTCTGCTTGATATATTTGATCGCACTTTCATAGTCGAGCATATTCTGATAAACATATGCGATATGCAGCAGGATCTCATCAGTAGTTTCGGCGAACGTCAATGCGATCTGAAAATTCTCAAGGGCCTCGGCGTAACGTTCCAGGCTATTATAGATATTTCCACGGAGAATGTAAATTTCCGATTCCGAAGCTTCCAGCATTTCTGCTTTCTGCAAAGAAAAGAATGCTCTTTCATTCTGATCTGTAATAAAAAACAACTGTGCTTGCTTAATCAGAAAAACTGCGGCATAAGGATGCTGACTCAAGGCATATTCTATTACCTGCAAAGCCTTTACCGGATCGCTCTTTTCTATATAATAATCGATAATGTTCTCAAAAGCCTGGGCATCAAAAAAATACTGATCCTGGTTCCTTATCATCTCTTCGTAACGTTCTACAGAACGCTGCGCATCATCGCTAAAATCAAAGTAAAATTCCTCTTCCATTGTATTGAATAATTAAAGAACAGCTCCCCAGGTCTAAAATACAGTATAAGTTGACAGTATTGTGTAGGCTTTTACCAAATAATTTTCAACATTCAAACAATCCTGAACGTAATTAGTTGATAATATTAAATTTAGCTAAACCAAAAAATTTAGCAACGGACACTAATTATGTGCCGGACAGACGGGAGCAGAACTTTATGCAAAGAACGTCATCCTTAAGTTAACTCCAGTAATCTACAGGTAAAGAAATCGCTTAGCCAGTATTTTTTTTGTTGATTTGTATAAACCAACATCCATTCATTATGAAAAATTCTATTACACAGATTTTAAGTAATTTGGGCATTCAGGAACTCAATCCAGCTTACAGTACAGGCAGCCAGTGGGGCGGATCAACGCAAGATAAGATCATCGAAAGCTTTTCACCTGCAAACGGAGAAAAAATAGCAGCAGTTCAAACAGCAACACCTTCAGATTATGAGAAAGTCATTCAGAAGGCCAGCGAAGCTTTTCCGCTATGGCGAAGTATTCCCGCACCTAAACGCGGTGAAATAGTCCGCCAGCTTGGAGAAGAGTTGAGGGCGAAGAAGAATGATCTTGGAACATTGGTTTCCTACGAGATGGGAAAGAGTCTGCAAGAAGGATTAGGCGAGGTTCAGGAGATGATAGATATCTGTGATTTTGCCGTCGGACTCTCCCGCCAGCTTTATGGATTAACCATGCACTCCGAAAGACCAAATCATAGAATGTACGAGCAGTGGCATCCGCTGGGTATCGTAGGAATCATCTCTGCATTTAATTTTCCAGTCGCTGTATGGAGCTGGAATGCAGCACTAGCACTCATCTGCGGGAACGTCTGTGTTTGGAAACCATCTTCAAAAACACCCCTTTGCGCAATTGCCTGTCAGCATATTTTAGCCGGAGTTTTGAAGAAAAATGAAATGCCGGAAGGAATTAGTTCGTTATTGATAGGAAACGCTTCTGGTAACCTGATCAATGAAGATCGTAGAATCCCGCTTGTTTCATTCACCGGGTCCACGCGTGTCGGCAAAATAGTAGCCGGAGCTGTAGCCAGCAGGTTTGGAAAGACAATATTAGAACTTGGCGGTAACAATGCGATTATCATTTCTAAAGAGGCAGACCTTAAAATGTCCGTGATTGGAGCCGTATTTGGTGCAGTCGGTACTGCCGGTCAACGTTGCACTTCAACAAGACGACTCATTATTCAGGAGGACATCTACGAAGAATTTAAGCAAAAGCTAATCGGTGCATATGACCAGTTACGTATCGGCGACCCATTGGACCAGCAAAATCACGTAGGTCCGCTGATTGACAAAGAAGCAGTTAGGACCTTTTTAGAGGCTATAGAAAAAGGACGGCAGGAAGGAGCCCGATTTATTGTCGAAGGCCACGAACTCACTGGTTCCGGGTATGAATCGGGATGTTATGTCAGCCCCTGTGTGGCAGAAGTAGAAAATCATTTCCAGATCGTGCAGGAAGAAACTTTCGCCCCTATCCTGTATCTGATTCGCTATAAAACCCTGGAAGAAGCTATTGCACTGCAGAATGGAGTACCTCAAGGACTATCTTCTGCGATTATGACTCTTAATCTCAGGGAAGCCGAGCTTTTCTTATCGGCTGCCGGCTCCGATTGTGGGATTGCCAATGTTAACATCGGAACATCGGGTGCGGAAATCGGTGGTGCTTTTGGGGGAGAGAAAGAAACTGGCGGAGGCCGGGAAAGTGGCTCCGATGCCTGGAAAGGATATATGCGCAGGCAAACTAATACAATCAATTATGCAGATACTTTACCTTTAGCCCAAGGTATAAAGTTCGACCTCAAATAAAACAAAAAAAGGGAGGTCATACCTTGACTTCCCTTCTTCTCTGGCTCTGGCGATTATTGCATTGCAAGGAAATTTATCTGGCCAACTTTTTTGGTTTTAGCTGCAGTAAATTTAGTCATATTAACATTATTCAAAGCCGCATAATTTACCGTATGGCTCTCTGTACTGCCACGCAAAACCAGGTTTGCATCACTATCGACAAGTGTATATAAACTCTCTGTTACTGTATTAACTCTTGCAACAGCCTGATCACGAAGGAAGATCTGAAGATTCTGTAGTTTCAGATTACCCTGTGTATTCACGACAGCTTTATCGGATGCATCAATTCTGTAAATGTCATTCACATGCACAATAACCTCTACAGGCTCAGCCTCATTCGAACTGATGGTCAGGACATCACCAAATTGACTTACTGATACTTTATCGAGATCATTTTCGTCCATAGTAACCCATTCACGATTACTCTGCATCAGTGTAACACGGACATTCCCTTTAACGACTACTTTTTTGACGTCTGTTTTCAAGGTTAAACTTTCCATCGCAGGTAATTTAACTGCGGCATTAACATTAACTGAACTGATTGTTAGCAGGGCGGCAACGGCAGCACCCATTAAGATTTGAATACGTGTTTTCATGTTATTTTTTTTTATGGCTTTTTCAAACCGTTGTAATTAAATGTTCTGTAGATAAGACGCAATACCCCCTGATACGTTGCAGTAGATTATTCGATATTATACCAGCAGCAAGATAATTCCGACCAACGCCCGTAATAACACGACAAAAAAGATTAAAAAACCATCTTTATAGACAATCGATTTGACAGCAAATCAAATTTGACGTATGTTTAAGATTTTATAAGCTTATAATTCCGTCGTTTTAATAATTTATACATGCTCCGCGTAGATAGTTCTAAACCCTGCAAAATCGTATATTCATTGTGCAAGCATGAATACTTAGGCTATCTGATTGAACCTCATATTGTTCAATTAAATCCGCAGGGAGATTTCTCGCTTACTTACCAGCGCCTTTTCAGTCATACAGCTGGAGAATTCAGCAAGCATCTTTCAGAAACAGATCTCCGTATTATTAAAATACTGGATGAGACTGAACAGGATCACGTAATTAAAAAGTATTATAAAAAAGTAATCCGTCCTTTTGAGTTCTTCAGTAAATTCTACGATGAAAAATTCTATAATCAGGTCCGCCCGCGAATTGAAAAACGATTAGCTGAGGTTCTTGAGATTCTGAAAGACACAGAATCCCTCTACCTGATGGATAAAGACGGTTGGCCTGCGGAAAGAAGAATAGAGATGGCCATTGAGCCCGCCTCAATCCTTTTCCATTTCAGAAGAAACGAAACAGAAACCAGATATTTCCCAACGATAAAATATCAGGGCATGAGAATTGATTTCATGTTCAAAGATGCGCAACTGGTTAGTAATCATCCAGCATGGATGCTGTTGAATGATATCCTTTACTTCTTTGAGCAAGATATGGAAGGCAAGAAGCTTTTACCCTTCCTTCAAAAAAGGTTTATCACGATACCCACTGCTAAAGAAGAAACTTATTTTGAGAAATTTGTCGCCCCGCTGATAGAAAAATACCATGTATATGCAGAGGGCTTCGATATCCGCACCGAAAAACACCAGCCGACAGCATTTCTTAAAGTAATCTACGTAGAGTCCGGAGTTTCCCAGTTACAGCTATACTTCAGATATGGTGAATTTGTGTTCAGCCTTGGAGATGAGAAAAAAGTAACCGTACACGTCAGGAAAGAAGAGAATAATTATATTTTCACCCGCGTTAAAAGAGACACTGCCTGGGAAAAATCAAGATATAACGAACTGACTAAGATGGGACTTAAAAAAGTCAGCCCCGTATTTTATAATCTGGAACTTAATCCCGCTCCCGAGGGAGAAGATGAGTCTTATGCCTTGCTAAACTGGGTAAATGAACATATTCAGCAACTGGAACACAATGGGTATACTATAGAACAATCAGCGGCCCATAAAAAGTTTTTATTTGCAAGCAGTAAAATTGATTTTGAGGTGCTCGAAGATAATGACTGGTTTGATATCAATGCGATTGTTTACTTCGGTTCACAAGCAGTTCCTTTTATTGCGCTGAAACAACACATTCTGCACAAAAAGAGAGAATATCTGTTACCTGACGGAACAATAGCCATTATTCCTGAAAAATGGTTCTCACAATATGGTAGTCTGTTCAGCCTTTCAGATGGCAGTAAATCGCTTAAACTGAAAAAACATCATATCGGTCTGATTAATGACCTCGCTGAAGACGGTATTGCTAACGTCACCCTTCAGCGTAAGTTGCAAAAACTGAATAACTTTGAAAACATCGCAGATACCCAGATGCCTGTACACTTTAAAGGTGAGCTCAGAAGTTATCAGAAAGCTGGCTACAACTGGTTTGGTTTTCTCCGTGAATATAACTTCGGCGGCTGCCTTGCAGACGATATGGGTTTAGGTAAGACTATTCAGACGCTCGCGATGCTGCAGAAACTCAAAGAAGAGGACCAGCAGCAGCAAACGCATAGCACTTCCTTAATTATCATGCCTACGTCCCTGATTTACAATTGGCTGGCGGAAGCAAAGAAATTTACCCCAAAGCTTAAAATCCTGGCACATACCGGGAGTTCCAGAATAAAAGACGTCAGCCATTTTATTGATTATGATATCGTGATTACAACTTATGGAATTACGCGTGTAGACGTTCAAGAACTGCAAGAATTCTATTTCAATTACATTATTCTTGACGAAAGTCAGAATATTAAAAACCCTTCATCCAAATCATTTAAGTCCGTTCGCCAGCTTAAATCAAGAAATAAATTAATTTTGAGTGGTACTCCTGTCGAGAATTCAGTTGGCGATCTATGGACGCAGCTGACCTTCTTAAATCCAGGATTACTGGGAACACAATCGTTTTTTAACGAGGAATATGTCCAGGCCATTGAAAAGAAGAAAGATGAAGAAAAAGCCAGAAAACTTCAGGCAATTATCAAGCCTTTCGTATTGAGAAGAACCAAGGAACAGGTAGCAGAAGAACTTCCAGCCAAAACCGAGCAGATTTTCTATTGTGATATGACAGAAGATCAGGCAGCAGCCTATGAAGAAACCAAATCTGCCTATAGGAACGATCTACTCAGCAGTATGGACGATGGAACCTATGCTAAAAAGCAAGTTCAGCTTTTGCAGGGCCTTACCGCGTTGCGTCAATTGGCCAACCACCCGGGCATGATCGATGATACTTATACAGGAGAGTCAGGAAAATTTAAGAACGTGGTTTACACACTGGACAACGTATTAAAAGGAGGTCATAAAGTCCTTATTTTTTCCCAGTTTGTAAAACACCTGCAGCTCTTCAGAATGCACTTTGAAAAGGAGAACATCCCCTTCGCATACCTTGATGGGGGAACCAAAAACCGCGGGGAGATTGTTGCTGAATTTCAGGAGAACAAAGACCTTAAAGTATTTCTGATCTCCATTAAAGCAGGAGGAGTCGGGTTGAACCTGACCCAGGCAGATTATGTATTTATACTAGATCCCTGGTGGAACCCAGCTGTCGAACAACAGGCGATTGACAGATCACACCGGATCGGGCAGGATAAAAAAGTATTCATCTATAAGTTTATTGCGAAGGATACCGTTGAAGAAAAGATCCTGGCCTTACAGAACCGCAAAAAAAGACTGGCAAGCTCATTGATCACTACAGAAGAAAGCTTCTTCAAATCACTCAGTAAAGAAGATATTAAAGAGATCCTCAATTAATATCCGGACTTCTTCAGCAAACTAAGATATGCTGACCTGGAGATCATTTCTGCGCCCATGCTCATCAAATGATCATTCTGTATCTGGCAATCTACCAATCGGTAGGCCGGGTTGGTGCACAACCAGATCAGGGCAGTTTTAGAGGCATTACTTTTCAAGCTAAACATACTCTCCCCACAGAAACAACCATTTATCTCCAAGCCGTATAAACCACCGGCAAGCTTATCGTCCTGCCAGACTTCGATACTATGTGCATGTCCTGCCTCATGTAATGCTACATAAGCATTTTGCATTTCATTTGTAATCCAGGTACCATCCTGATCCTTTCTCGGGCTTTGTGCACAATTGGCGATTACCTCCCGGAAAGCTTCGTTTCGGCTTACCCTGAATATCCCATCCCGCGCTATCTTCCGCATACTTTTACTAATTTTTATATGTGCTGGAAAAATGACGCAGCGCTCGGGTGGCGAATACCAGCAAATAGGATCACCCTCGCTGAACCAGGGAAAAATGCCGTTCGTATAAGCAAGCAGCAATCTTTCCACACTTAAGTCGCCCCCGATACCCAGTAGCCCATCATCTTCCGCAAGCCCGGGATCTGGAAAAACGAGTTCATCTTCTGGAATACGAAACACCATAGTTTATACCTATATTATTATTTAGCCCTATCAATTATTTCGATACCGTTCTCAAACGGCATTCTAAATGCTTTTCTGTGTGCTTGAAGCAGATAATATAATCTAAAAAACTCAGCCCCCATACAAATCCTTAATAGTATTCCCGGAGCATATTCTCCCAGATCAAACAACTGAGGGATTAGGGTTATAAACCCTATAGAAAATACCCAGCAAATAATTCTAAATGGAAATTGAAAATAATATACAATTATTCCTTTTTTCCGGAACTTGTAAAGTTGCACTGCACTAAAAAACAATGAAATAAAAAGTAAGGCTGTCATCCCTACTCTAATAAACCCGAATGATGTTTGTTCCAGAGATGAAACATTATTGATTACCATCCAGATTTGTGGCATCAGTAAGAAGATACTGACCACATCCAGCAAGGCAAATAGTTGAAAAAATCTGCGCATTAAACTCGCTGTACTTTTGATTGATTCCGGAGACCCCTATTGATGGGGTCTCCAAAACATTAAATAATATGAGCTTATTCAGATTCGTCTTCCGAATCAGGCTGCTCCTTACGTTCCCTGGAAATTTTATCGAAAATCTTGTCCATATGCTCAACATAGATATTCGTATCGTCCAAAAAGAAAGTAAGAGATGGCACAACCCTCACCTGATGGCGGATACGTGCCCCGAGTTTATAACGGATCTCTCCTGCATGCGAATTAACAGTCGCAATAGAGATTGATGTCTCATTTGTATTCAGAAAACTCAGATATACCTTAGCTACCGCAAGATCCGGAGATACGCGCACTTTAGTAATCGTAACCAGTGTATTGGGCAAGTATTCTGCTCCTTCCCGCTGAAATATAGTCGCTAATTCTTCCTGCAGCACCCCAGCAAATTTCTGTTGACGTTTACTTTCCATATTCTATCACTTCTTTGTTATTAATATAATAAACTATCATATGGGTATCTCGCAGTATGCACCGCAATTACCTTATCGTATAATAGTTGTTTGAATTCTTCCAGATTCTCTTTATGGAGTGCAGAAATAAATAAAGCAGGCGCATTATGCTGTGCCATCCAGCTTTTTTTGAAATCTTCAAGCGTCAAAGTTTTACGCTCACCATTCTCATCTTCTTCACCTTCCGGACTCACATAAGCATCTATTTTATTAAAGACCATTATCGTGTCCTTATCTCTTGCACCAAGTTCCTGCAAAGTTTCATTAACTACATTAATCTGGTCTTCAAAACTCTCATGTGATACGTCAACCACATGAATCAGGATATCAGCTTCACGGACTTCGTCCAGTGTCGATTTGAAACATTCTACCAGATGATGTGGCAATTTTCGGATAAATCCAACCGTATCAGAGAGCAAAAAAGGCAAATTGTCAATGACGACTTTACGAACTGTAGTATCCAGCGTCGCAAAAAGCTTGTTTTCAGCAAATACTTCCGATTTCGCCAGCATGTTCATAATCGTAGACTTACCCACATTTGTATAACCAACAAGGGCAACCCGAATGAGTTGAGCACGGTTTTTACGCTGTGTTTCATTCTGTTTGTCAATTAATTTGAGACGCTCCTTTAATAAGGAAATCTTTTCCAGAATCATCCTTCTGTCACTCTCAATCTGCGTTTCCCCGGGTCCACGCATACCGATACCACCTTTTTGTCTTTCAAGGTGAGTCCATAAACGAGTTAACCTGGGCAACAAATATTGTAACTGTGCCAACTCCACCTGCGTTTTCGCTTGCGCAGTTTGGGCACGACCTGCAAAAATATCCAGGATCAGATTACTTCTGTCCAATATTTTCACCTGTAATTCCCGCTCAATATTTCTCAGCTGAGAAGGAGAAAGCTCATCATCAAAGACGACCATATCTATTTCCTCAGACTGAACATAACCCTTAATCTCTTCTAATTTCCCTGTGCCGACAAAAGTAGACCGGTCAGGACGTTGCATTTTTTGCGTGAAAATCTGGTCCACGACACCACCGGCAGTATCTACCAGAAATGCAAGTTCGTCCAGATATTCTTTAGTTTGTTCCGGCTTTTCTCCGGGCTTGATTACGCCAACCAGGACAGCGCGTTCCTGTTTAAGCGCAGTATCATAAAATTTCGCTTTTCCCATGTAAAGTACAAAGATACAAAAGTTATACCGAGATCAGTGCGGAGCTGAAGGTCTGAATGGCAGCAACCGGATCTTCGGTTTTCATAAAGTTTTCACCGATCAGGAATCCATTAAAACCTGTGGCTTTCAATTCAATTATTGTTTTCGGGTCACTAATCGCACTTTCTGAGATTTTTAAAAATGCATCGGGTATATGATGAAAAAGATCAAAAGAAGTTCGGATATCGACCGTAAAATCGGCCAGATTTCTGTTGTTTACCCCGACGGCATCAATAAATGGACAAAGACTTTTTTCCAATTCCTCCAGATTATGAACCTCGAGCAAAACATTTAATCCAAATTCTTTCGCCAGTTTAGCAAAACTGATAATTTCATCCCGGGTTAGAATTGCAGCGATCAGCAAAATAATATCAGCACCCCATGCTTTAGCTTCCAAAATCTGATAAGTATCAATTATGAAATCTTTACGCAGTAAAGGAACCTCATTAACCGCTCTTGCTTCCAGTAGATCATCCGGGTGCCCACCAAAGAAATCTATATCAGTTAGCACAGAAATTGCTGCAACTCCTGCTGCTGCATATCCCTGAGTTACAGTTTTGACAGAAGCAGAAGCGTTAATTACTCCTTTAGAAGGAGAGCGTCTTTTGAATTCTGCAATAATTCCGGTTCGAGCAGGATCAAGCAAGAAATCTTTCAGGACATAAGGAATACGGTTAAAGTATTTACTTTTTTTTAGTTCAGCAACGGGAACATTTTCTTTCGCTGCCGCAACTTCTTCTTTCTTCCTGTTTACGATTTTATCTAAAATATTCATTGACGTATTAGTTTTCTAACCAGTTTTTCATCATTTCTTTTCCATATGCTGTAAGGACGCTCTCCGGATGGAATTGTACGCCCCGCACATCGTACTGCCGGTGACGTAGTGCCATAATCTCATTATCCTTATCTGTTGCCGTTACCAATAAACATTCTGGCAAATCTGCAGGGTTAACAACCCAGGAATGATATCTTCCAACCTGAATTTCTTCTGGACAATCTTTAAAAAGTAACTCTTCCGGATCGATCACGCTAACCGGTGTGGCAATTCCATGCATCGGACGTCCTAGGTTCAGCAAAGACCCACCAAAGGCCTCTGCAATAGCCTGTTGCCCCAGACAAATACCCAGAATGCTTTTTTCGGAGGCATAAGTCCGGATTACATCGAGCAACAGCCCTGCCTCTGCCGGTATTCCCGGGCCTGGCGATAACAGTATTTTATGATAGGGAGCCAAATCCTTAATTTCAAATTTATCATTACGAAGCACTACCGCTTCCCAGCCCAACTCGTTAATCAGATGGACTAAATTATAAGTGAAGGAGTCATAATTATCAATGACCAATACTTTCTTGTGCATATCGCTATTCATATTAAATGATTTCTTTTGCCATTCCTATGGCTTTACGCAGAGCAGCAATTTTATTATTTACCTCATTCAGTTCATTAACTGCTACAGAATCTGCAACAATACCAGCACCTGCCCTGTAGTGCAACTCGTTATTCTTACTCATAAATGTCCTGATCATAATTGCATGGTTAAATTCACCGCCAAAACCCATATACCCTATTGCACCAGCATAAAAATTTCTGCCTAAACCTTCGTATTCATCCAGTAACTGCATGGCCTTATATTTAGGTGCGCCACTTAAAGTCCCGGCAGGATACGTATCAGCAACTACTTTAAAAGCAGAAACACCGGGTTGCATATTACCACTGACCTTCGAAACAAGGTGAATCAGGTGAGAATAATATTGCACCTCTTTAAAAGATTTAACCTCAACGCCATTACAGTGTCTGCTCAGATCATTCCGGGCAAGATCGACCAACATCACATGCTCTGCACTTTCTTTCGGATCCTGCTCCAGTTTACGGGCAATTTCGGCATCCTCTTCATCATTACCGGTCCGCTTAAACGTACCAGCTATCGGAAAAATATTTGCCTGCCCTTTATTAATGGTAATCTGGGCTTCGGGGGACGAACCAAAAAGTTTAAAACTTCCATAATCAAAATAGAATAGATAGGGTGAAGGATTTATCGACCGCAGACAACGGTATACGTTAAACTCGTCTCCTTTGAAGCCTTGCTTGTATGCTCTGGAAGGAACTATCTGAAAAACATCACCCCGCAGGATATGCTTTTTCATTTTCTCAACGATAGCCATAAAACCATTATCATCGAGATTTGATTCTTCCTCCCCGATTGTGTCAAAATTATACTCTGGAAAGTTTTTATTTTGAATCAGGTATTCAATTCTTTCCAGATCACCGGCTTCTTCACCGCCAAAACTGTTTTTGAATAAGGTCACCTCATTCTTAAAATGGTCGATAGCGATAATGTACCTGTAGATATGGTACTGCATCAACGGGATAGTCTCCGCCTCAGGCGAAACCGCCGTAAACTTTATATCCTCGAAATGTTGTACCGTATTCCAGGTAAAATAACCAAATAAACCAGTCGATATATAGCGGGAATCTGCTACAGGTTCAGCTTTGAATACAGCTTTAAACGTCTCTATTTCATCAGTCAGAATGAAATCCTCTTTCTCTTCTTTCCTTCCATCTGGGAAATAGGTATTTAATTTACCATCCTGCAGTATCATTCCCGCAACCGGTTCTGCACAAACATAACTCACGGAATTCTCCCTGCTGTGATAGTCTGAACTTTCCAGCAGCAATGTGTTCGGAAATACATCGCGCAAACGCAGATAAACACTCACTGGTGTGATTACATCTGCTAATCTCTTTTTATAAATTGTCTTGATTTCTATTGATTCCATATGGCTGAAAAACAAAAAAACCCGGCGTGTTATACGCCGGGTTAATTATGTGTGGTTTGGTTTAGGTTGATAAACTATAAGGTACACAAGGATACGACGAAACTCTTTGCAGAATCACTACGCCATTGCCAAGTATGTTTATTGTAAATCATGAATAGCAAAAATAGAAATAAATCTAATAAACCAAAATTAATTCGTAAAAAATATTACATGCCAAATAATGAGCGGCTTGGGTCTGCTTTTACCATTGCAAAGATAGCAGCAGTAATCAATAATAGCGCCAATCCGAAGTACATGAAAACCGAACGGTGCTTGATCAAATCTGTCGCAGCTTTCTTAGCCCTTGAGTTACCGACGGTAATTAAGACGATAGCCAAAACCATCATTCCAATATGTTCCATTTTCCAGTAACGCTGCGCAGCAACCGCACTATCGCCTCTGTACCAGTCGTGCATAAAATATAAAACCAAGCCCAATAATAACTGAATATGCGCACTGATCAATGTAAATAAATTCAGTTTACGGTTACCTTCAGTGTAAGGTTTCTTACCTGCATAACCAATGAGTGCATTGACAAATGCAACCAGTAAAAGAATAATTACCAGATAGCGCCATCCAGAGTGAGCGCTTTTTAAGATTTCATAAATACCCATAACTTTTTTCTTCAAAAATAAGGAATAAATCCTGATTTGCCAGCCGGCACCTTTAATTCCAGTCAATATGACCCTAAATCAGCATTATCATACCAATATAGCGTAATAAAGTTGATAGAGAATGCTATAAAATCCTTTTTTAATTAGCTTTAATGTCACTAATCAATCCAACAAAAACATGATAAAAAATCTACTTACGCTCGCGTTGGTATTTTCTGCTGCGCTGGCTTCCGGGCAGCAAACTTATCCGGTGAATGGTTCTTCTGATAACCGTCCGGGAATGTTTGCTTTCACGAATGCCAATATTGTGGTTAATGCCGGCCAGACCATTACCAATGGTACATTGCTGGTAAAAGGCCAAACCATTCAATCAGCCGGGACAGGAATATCTGTACCAAAAGGATATGTCGTTATTGACCTGAAAGGAAAATATATTTATCCGTCGCTGATCGATCCATTTACATCTTATGGGGTTCCTGAAGCACAGGTTACACCTGGCTTTGGCAGACAATCCATCTTCGTTTCTACCAAAAACGGGGCTTATAACTGGAATGAAGCCATCAGACCTGAAACAGAGGTCAAAAACATTTTCACTGCAGACCAGAAAAAAGCAGACGAATTCCGTAAAACAGGATTCGGCAGTGTAAATGTTATTAGCAGAGACGGTATTGCCCGGGGAACGTCGGCAGCAGTAACTTTAAACGATGACCGGGACAATAACCTGATCCTTAAAGCACAGACTGCGGCAAACTATTCATTCAATAAGGGCTCCTCTAAAAATGACTACCCAACTTCTTTAATGGGTGCTATTGCATTATTGAGACAAACTTACTACGACGCGCAATGGTATGGTAAACAAAAGGAAGAATTCAACATCTCCCTGGAAGATTTTAATAAGCAGCAGCAATTACCTCAATTATTTGAAACTGACGGATGGCAGAATGTCCTCCGTGCTTCTGCAATTGCAAAAGAATTCGGAAAACAGTATCTGATTAAATCTTCAGGTGATGAATATCAACGTATTGCAGATGTAAAAGCAACCGGAGCAAGTCTTATTGTTCCTTTAAACTTCACTAAAGCTTATGACGTTGAAGATCCTGTAGAAGCCAAAAACATCAGTCTTGCACAGATGAAAGCATGGGAAATGGCACCATCAAATCCGGCGGCCCTGGAAAAAGCAGGAATCAGATTTGCTTTAACAGCGTTTGGACTTGACAATCTGAAAGACTTCTGGACAAACTTGCGTAGCGCTATAGCTAATGGACTTACCGAGAAACAAGCATTACAGGCGCTCACAGAAACACCAGCTGCCATGATTGGTATTCAGGATAAAGCCGGATCCCTCGAAAAAGGCAAGCTGGCTAACTTCCTGATTACATCTGGAAACCTCTTCAAAGACAACACAATTATTTATGAAAACTGGGTTCAGGGCAAAAAATTCGTTGTCAGTAAACTGGATGTTAGTGATATCAGTGGCATTTATGCGCTGAAAATCGATGGTGGTGATGCATACACACTTAAAATCAGCGGACAAACTGCTTCCCTGGAAAAAGGTACTGAAAAGATTAACGCCAGCTTCACCAGAAACGGAGATTGGGTAACGCTTAATTTTACTCAGACTAAACCAGCAACAGAAGAGATCAGATTAAGCGGATATTTAGCAGAAGCATCACCTGTCATTAAGCTGAATGGCGAAGTAGTAACCTCGACAGGCACCACAGGACAATGGACAGCACAATATACCGGAGTTAATCCGGAGAAAGCAGTTCCAGCTGTCGCGCAGGCATCAGTTACCACAGACAAAATCATCTATCCATTTACCGCATTCGGTAGTGAAACTGCGCCTAAACAAGAAGCAGTTCTTTTGAAAAATGCGACCGTATGGACTAATGAGAAAGATGGCATCCTGACTAATGCAGATGTATTACTGGAAAACGGCAAGATTAAAGCCGTTGGCAAAGGGCTTTCTGCCGGGTCGGCCAGAGTAATTGATGCAACAGGCAAACATATCACTCCTGGAATCATTGACGAGCATTCTCATATTGCAGCTGCTGGTGGTATAAACGAAGGTGCACAGTCTGTATCTTCTGAAGTTAGAGTTGCAGATGTCATTAACCCGGAAGACGTTAACATCTACCGTCAGCTGGCTGGTGGTGTCACTACGTCTCAGATACTGCACGGTTCAGCTAATGCTATTGGCGGACAGGCACAATTGATTAAATTAAGATGGGGAAAGAATGCGGAAGAACTAAAATTCGCAGGAAGTGATGGCTTTATTAAATTCGCTCTTGGAGAGAATGTTAAGCAAAGTAACTTTGGCAGCGGTTTACGTTTTCCAGTAACCAGAATGGGAGTTGAACAGACTTTTGTGGATGCCTTTACAAGGGCAAGAGAATATAAAAATGCATTGGCAGTAAAAGGTAATAACGTAAGAAGAGATCTTGAGCTAGATGCACTCGTTGAGATCCTGGATAATAAAAGATTCATTACCTGCCACTCTTATGTACAGTCTGAGATCAACATGTTAATGCATGTAGCAGATAGTCTTGGCTTCAAGATCAACACCTTTACACATATTCTTGAAGGTTATAAAGTGGCCGACAAAATGAAAGCTCGTGGTATCAATGCCTCCACCTTCTCCGATTGGTGGGCTTACAAGATGGAGGTCGCAGAAGCGATTCCTTACAATGGAAAAATCATGCATAATGTAGGTATTACTACCGCTTTCAATTCTGATGATGCAGAAATGGCTCGCAGATTAAACCAGGAAGCAGGTAAATCGGTACTATATGGTGGTGTACCGGAAGAAGATGCACTTAAGTTTGTGACATTGAACCCGGCCAAAATGCTGCACATTGATCAACATGTGGGCAGTTTGAAACCTGGTAAAGATGCTGACATTGTAATTTGGTCAGACAACCCGCTTTCTATTTATGCAAGAGCTGAAAAGACATTCGTAGACGGTATTCCTTACTGGGATATGGACAAAGATGAGCAGCTAAGGACCTCACAGCAGGCAGAAAAATCCAGATTAGTACAAAAAATGATTAGCAGCAAAAACAAAGGAGCAAAAACACAGCGTCCGGTTGCTGAAACACATACTTTATATCACTGTGAATCTATGGAAGATTATATCACAGGCGCTGATTTGACGGAAGGAGCACATAGCCATGAATAAATACGTTACAACATTATTGCTTAGTGGCCTTGCCACTTTACACGCTTTCGGTCAGGCGAACATTTCTCCTGCTCCGAAACAAAATAAAACTATTGTCATTACAGGCGGAACAATCCATATTGGTAACGGTCAGGTAATCGAAAATGGAACTATTGTCTTTAAAAATGGCAAAATCCTGAGCGTTGGCACAAATCCCGGTACAGAGGCAGGCGCAGAAATTATTCAGGCCCAGGGTAAACATATATACCCGGGCTTTATAGCTCCAGTAACAAACCTTGGTTTAACGGAATTTGAATCTGTAAAAGCAACACTGGATTTCAATGAAATCGGTAATATGAATCCTCACATCAGGTCATTAATCGCCTACAATACAGATTCCAAAGTCCCTGCGACGCTCAGAAGTAATGGAATCCTAATGGCCCAGATTACACCAGAAGGTGGCACAATCGCCGGCACTTCTTCTGTAGTGCAGTTGGATGCCTGGAACTGGGAAGATGCATCTATCCGCACCGATGATGCTATACACATCAACTGGCCTGTACCGCCACGTGCCAGAGGTTTTGGTCCGCGGACAGCAATGACTCCACAGGTGATTGAAGAAACCAGACAAAAGGCGGTTAACGATTTACAGCAGTTCTTCGCTGAAGCCCAGGCATATACTACATTGGAAAAACATGCAGTTATTAATACCAGATTTGCTGCCATGAAGCACTTATTTGATGGGAAACAACAATTATTTATCACCGCTAATCGTCAGAAAGATATAGTAGCAGCTGTTAATTTCGCCAAGTCATTTGGTATAAAACCGGTAATCGTCGAAGCTGAAGAAGCCTATCGGGTCATAGATTTCCTGAAAGCGAATCAGATCAGTGTGATTGTGAAACAGCCGCATGCGTTGCCGTCAAATCTTGATGATGATGTGAATCTGCCGTATAAAAATGCTGGTATCCTGGCAGCTGCAGGAATTCCTGTCGTAATCAGTATAAATGGTTACTGGCAGCAAAGAAACCTGCCTTTCATGGCCGGTACTGCAGCGGCATGGGGAATGGATAAAGAGAAAGCTTTATCGGCAATTACCTTAAATACCGCAAAAGCACTGGGTATAGATAAGCAGACGGGCAGTCTTGAAACAGGGAAGGATGCTACCCTGTTTATTTCGACGGGTGATGCACTGGATATGAAAACCAACCATGTTGAAAAAGCATTTATCCAGGGTCGCTCTATTAACCTGGACAATCTGCATAAACAACTTGATAAAAAATTCAGTGATAAATATAGCGCTAAAGCTGCTGATTAAACCTAAACTCAATAGCGGCTGAAAAAAACAGCTGAAACAAAAAAGGCCTGATACACTTCATTGTGAAGTATCAGGCCTTTTTGATTAATTTCGTAGTGATAAGCTGACCAGTTAATTTACATGTCAGTGCCTGCGCAAAAACAGAAAAGGCAATCCGCCTCCGGATTGCCCTCATTAACTAAATATTACTATAAAAAAACTAGCTGTTGGGGAAGGAGTCGAACCTTCAAGGGGAAGTTAGCCTCAGTTCAAAAAATTAATTTGTGGTCAACCCATAAACTGTGTTTATCCCATGATCCCCACCACCGAGACAAGGAGGTGTGTCTGCCAGTTTCACCACCCAACAATAATAAAAGAACAAATTCTTTTGCTGTAGGGGAAGGAGTCGAACCTTCAAGGAGTGGTTAGCCTTTTCAGGTTTTCCATGATCTCCACCACCGAGACAAGGAGGTGCGTCTGCCAGTTCCACCACCCTACAGAATGTAAGCAATTATTAAAAAGAACTATTTTTTGTTACTTGCTTGATACAAATGTAACAAGACTCCATATACGTTGCAAATATTTTAACGATTTAATTTTATTATTATGATAATTGTAATTATATTAGATTTCTATTAGAATTAATTGAAAGCATGCTGAAAAAAGAAAGCCAAAATTTAGAAATTGATAACCTTGATATAGACATCCTTAAGCAGCTGATGCAGGATGCGACGAAACCATACACCGAAATAGCTAAAGATCTGATAGTTTCGGGTGGTACTATACACGTAAGGATGAAAAAACTTCATGAGATGGGTATTATAAAAGGCTCCCATTTAATTATTGATCCTCAAAAGGCCGGATATGATATCTGCGCGTTTTTGGGTATTTATCTTGAAAAAGGAATTCAATATAAAGATGCCGTGGCGCAGCTTAGTCAGATCAAAGAAGTGGTCGAACTGCATTACACTACCGGAGCATACAGTATGTTCGCAAAAATCATTTGCCGCGATACAAATCACCTGCGTCACGTATTGAATGAAGAAATACAAGCTGTGGCAGGAATTCAGAGAACAGAGACGCTGATTTCTCTCGAAGAAAGTATCAGAAGACAAATTGAATTGGGTTAAATGATCTCAAAGCGTTCTAATGCACTTTTGCTTATTTTAGACCTACTTACACATCTAAATTCAGATAGTTGCTTAAATAGCCGGTATATCCAATAAATACAGTAAAGGTCTGTTGTATATAGTCTGGGGCTCAGGGAAAGAATTGAATAGTTGTGGCTTGATTCACGTTTCCTGCAGCGGAGCTGCCTCACCAGAACTGTAGCATGAATATGCTTCAGCAGAAAAAAAACTGATAAACAAGAAAAGCCTGTAGTTTTCACTACAGGCTTTCTTTAAGATTTGGCACCGACCTACTCTCCCACGTGTTACCGCAGTACCATCGGCTCTGGTGGGCTTAACTTCTCTGTTCGGAATGGGAAGAGGTGGACACCACCGATATAGGCACCTAAATGTTTTTAATGTTAATACAGCTACCAATCACTAGATTAATTCGCTGCATAAACAATGACATATTATTGAAAGAAGTTAGTATGAAGAACAAACAACAGTATTCTGCTTTTGAAAGCTTCGGATGATTAGTATTACTCGACTATGCTGTCACCAGCTTTACATCTATAACCTATCAAC
>NZ_FONS01000003.1 GCF_900112985.1 Pedobacter antarcticus | reverse complement strand
ATGTAAAGCTGGTGACAGCATAGTCGAGTAATACTAATCATCCGAAGCTTTCAAAAGCAGAATACTGTTGTTTGTTCTTCATACTAACTTCTTTCAATAATATGTCATTGTTTATGCAGCGAATTAATCTAGTGATTGGTAGCTGTATTAACATTAAAAACATTTAGGTGCCTATATCGGTGGTGTCCACCTCTTCCCATTCCGAACAGAGAAGTTAAGCCCACCAGAGCCGATGGTACTGCGGTAACACGTGGGAGAGTAGGTCGGTGCCAAATCTTAAAGAAAGCCTGTAGTGAAAACTACAGGCTTTTCTTGTTTATCAGGGTTTTTTCTGCCGAAGTATATTCATGCTATAGTTCTGGTGAGGCAGATCCGCTGCACTTCTTTAATTCTTCCTAATTATTTACCTCCAATTAGCCTGTTGACTACTTTGTAGTTATATCTCCGGATATTTTTTGTTATTTGTGGATATGAAAAAATTGCTCTTCACAGTTTTATGCTGTATCCCTATTTTATTATCGGCTCAAAGCAATAAATATCTGATCAAAGCAGGCCAAATGTTTGATTCGGGGAACGGCACTTTTGTAAAAGGATGTTTTATTCTTGTTAGCGGCAATAAGATTATTGAAGTCAAGAAAGAACAGGAACTTACTGATAAAGAGAGAGCTGATTATACCCTATTAGATTTAAGCGGCTATACTGTTTTACCTGGTTTAATTGACGCGCATACACATCTATTGTTTCGTGAGGAATTAAAACCTCATATGGATTACTCGGCACAATCTCTACTGAAGACGCTAACCATGGAAGGTGATGCCTACCGTGCGATATATGGAACAGTGCGCGCGAATGCCTATTTGCAGGAAGGCATAACTGCTGTTCAGGATCTAGGTAATTCGGGTCAGTTCGCTGATATCGCTTTGATGAATGCAATTGATAACGGATTAGTGCCAGGGCCAAGAATGCGTAGTTCCGGACCAGGGTTGGCAAGCGAGGGCGGGCAGCTGCCAGGTGTAATCTATAAGCACCGGCATCTTGCCGATGACGAATACCGCATCGTGAATGGACGGGATGAGATCATTAAGGCGGTCAGGGAAAATGTGAACCAAGGTGCCACCGTTATCAAAATTTTCGCGGATAACGTACCGAACCGTACTTCATTATCCGTTCAGGAGATGGAGTCGGCGGTGAAAGAGGCACACCGCTATGGTCTGCGAGTTACTGCGCATGCAACTGACGCTGAATCAATACATAATGCAGTGCTGGCTGGTGTTGACGGAATAGAACATGGTTATAATGTTCAGGATTCAACATTGCAACTGATGGCTAAAAGGGGCGTCATTCTTGTCCCTACAGATGGAGACAGCACCGTTATGGCTAATTATGCCAGGATTGCCTATCCGGGTGAAGATAGTTCCGCCGATATGGCATCTTATTTGAAAAGGCTGGCTAAGCGTTTAAACCGCGCCATCAAAATGGGCGTAACAATTGCCGCAGGTTCTGACGATTATATAGATGTAAATCTGCCTTATGGTCTCCCGTCTAAACATACTTTAATCGGCTATCATGAAGCGGGAGTTTCTATACCTGATGTGCTTAAGTTTGCTACTGTAAATGCGGCTAAACAGTTAAATTGGGAAAAAAGAATTGGCATTATCAGAAAAGGGTATTTAGCAGACATAATTGCTGTCGATATTAATCTTGAAAATGACATTAATTCTATCCTGCAGGTGCATTTTGTGATGAAAGATGGCGTGATTTATAAAGGTGGAAAGCCAATTTGATAAAATTTTGGTTATCTTTGAATATAAACTAAAACACACACAAAATGAGTTTTTTTGCTGAAAAAAGAAGGGAAGTGATGCTTCACATTGAGCAGTATATGCTTGATATGATGGATACTTACCTCAAACCGATTGATACCAATTGGCAGCCGACTGATTTCTTGCCTGTTTCGACCAGTGAAACCTTTATCCAGGATATAAAATCTTTGCGTGAAAATGCTAATGATCTTTCTTATGATCTTGTAGCAGTTCTGATCGGTGATACGATCACAGAGGAAGCTTTACCAACTTACGAGTCATGGTTAGCCATGGTTGACGGGATTTCAAGAAATGAACAAGGTGGATGGATGAAGTGGGTAAGACACTGGACTGCTGAAGAGAATAGACACGGTGACCTGTTAAATAAATATTTATATCTTTCGGGACGTGTTGATATGCGTCAGATGGAAATTTCAACTCAGTATCTGATTGCTGATGGATTTGATATTGGTACAGGCCATGATCCTTACAGGAATTTTATCTATACAAGTTTCCAGGAACTTGCTACAAATATATCTCACAGAAGGGTAGCCTCTTTAGCTAAGAAAGATGGTGATGCTTTGTTATCAAAAATGTGCGGTGTGATTGCTTCTGATGAAGCAAGACATGCTAAAGCTTATAAGGACTTCATGTCAAAGATATTTGAAGTTGATCCTAATGAAGCGATGATCGCATTTGAAGATATGATGCGTAAAAAGATTGTTATGCCAGCTCACTTCCTAAGGGAAATGGGCATGAAAATGGGACAAACTTTTGGACACTTTACCGACGCAGCACAGCGTTTAGGTGTTTATACAGCTGTAGATTACGTTGAAATTATGCAGCAGCTTATTGAAGAGTGGAAAATTGACGGTATGCGCGATTTGGACGATGCTGGTGAAAAAGCCCGTGATTATATCATGGCACTTCCCAATAGGTTACTTCGTGTTGCGGAAAGAATGAAAAATCCTACTATGGAATATAAGTTCAGCTGGATTCACGCATAGGTTTAGCGTATATTATTTATAAAAAAAGGCGGATCATTATTTTGATCCGCCTTTTTACGTATTAAAAGTGTAGGTTACATATTACGTCTGTATTGCCCTCCTACAGCATATAATGCTTTAGAGATTTGTCCGAGCGAGCAGATCTTGCAGGCATCCATCAATGCTTCGAAAATATTATCTCCAAGCACAGCTTTCCGCTGCAATTCTTCCAATATCGGCCCTTGAGACGCCTCATTTCTTTTTTGAAAGTTAGCTAAAGCATTGATCTGGTATTGTTTCTCCTCTTCGGTTGCACGTATCACTTCTCCTGGCGTGACTGTTGGAGATCCTTTTTTATTCAAGAAAGTATTTACTCCAACTATCGGGTATTCTCCATTATGTTTGAGTGTTTCATAATACAAACTTTCTTCCTGTATTTTTCCACGTTGATACATCGTTTCCATCGCACCCAGAACGCCTCCACGCTCATTTATCCGTTTAAATTCAGTGAGTACGGCGTCTTCTACTAAATCTGTAAGTTCTTCGATGATAAATGCACCTTGTATAGGGTTTTCATTCTTTGCCAGGCCCAACTCCCGGTTAATTATCAGTTGTATCGCCATAGCCCTGCGTACTGATTCTTCAGTAGGGGTGGTGATGGCTTCATCATATGCATTGGTATGAAGTGAATTGCAGTTATCATAAATTGCATATAAAGCCTGAAGTGTTGTCCTGATATCATTAAAGTCTATTTCTTGGGCATGTAAAGACCGCCCTGAAGTCTGGATATGGTATTTGAGCTTTTGCGAACGCTCATTTCCTTTATATTTGTTTTTTATAGCTTTTGCCCAGATACGTCTGGCGACCCTGCCGATTACAGCATATTCAGGATCTATACCATTAGAAAAGAAGAAAGACAGGTTTGGCGCAAAATCGTCAATATGCATACCTCTACTAAGGTAGTATTCTACGAAAGTAAAGCCATTACTAAGCGTGAATGCTAGCTGACTTATCGGATTGGCACCAGCCTCAGCAATGTGATAGCCTGAGATGGAAACAGAATAGAAATTTCTTACTTTTTGATCAATGAAATACTTTTGTATATCTCCCATCATCCTCAGTGCAAATTCTGTCGAAAATATGCAGGTATTCTGCGCCTGATCTTCTTTTAGAATATCTGCCTGTACTGTACCCCGCACAGTACTGATCGCATGAGCTTTTATCTTGTTATATATTGATGCAGGTAAAATTTGGTCACCGGTAACACCTAATAGCATTAAACCCAGCCCGTCATTTCCAACTGGCAACTCGCCGTTGTATACGGGTCTTTCTATATTTTTGGCAGTATATATAGCTTTAATCTTTTCTTCAGTCTCTGCTTCCAGTCCTTCGGATTTTATATATAATTCACATTGTTGATCAATGGCGACGTTCATAAAAAAGCCTAAAAGCATGGGTGCCGGACCGTTGATTGTCATAGAAACTGACGTAGATGAGGCGCATAGATTGAAACCTGAGTAGAGTTTTTTTGCATCATCTAAGGTTGCAATACTCACCCCTGAATTCCCTATTTTACCATAAATGTCAGGTCGAATATGCGGATCTTCTCCGTATAGAGTTACCGAATCAAATGCGGTAGAGAGGCGGTGCGCCGGTTGACCTAATGATACATAATGGAAACGTTTATTTGTTCTTTCCGGGCCTCCCTCACCTGCAAACATCCTCGTGGGATCTTCTCCTTCTCTTTTTAACGGGAAGACACCTGCTGCATAAGGGAATTCTCCAGGCACATTTTCTGTAAGCAGCCAGCGGAGAATATCACCCCAATCTTTATACCTTGGAAGGGAAATTTTTGGAATCTGCAATTGTGAAAGTGACTGGTAATATAAGGGCTGTTTAATCTCTTTATCCCTGACGTGATAGATAAAGTATTCCGCTTTATACTTCTGCAGGGTTTCCGGCCACTCCCTTATCAGCCTTCTGCACTGACCATCTAGTTGTTCTTCAAGGTGTGAGCGCATATGTTCCAAAGCAATTTCCAGATCATGCCTGGCTGAAGTACCGGATTCTGGTAAGCTTACGCCATTTTTTAAAAGTGCCAAGGTGCCCTGAAGCTGATAGAGTTTAGTAGCCAGCTGGCATTGTTGTGTGACCCACTCATTATATGCCGTACTGGATTCTGCTATCTCGGCAAGATACCTTATGCGGTCGGGTGGGATGATATAAGTTTTTTCCGAAGTTTGCGAAATAAATTTCTGAGTGGTACTGAATTCAACCTTTGTTTTTGTGTTGATAGTATTGATCAGCGCGGTAAACAGGTTGTTCATACCAGGATCATTGAATTGGGAAGCCATCGTTCCATAGACGGGTATTTCGTCGTCGCCCGCATCAAACAGATTATGATTTCTTTTATATTGTTTTCTTACGTCTCTTAATGCATCCAGTGCACCCCGTTTATCAAACTTGTTGATGGCGACCAGATCTGCAAAATCGAGCATGTCTATTTTTTCGAGCTGTGTTGCTGCTCCAAATTCTGGTGTCATAACATAAAGGGATACATCGCAGTGTTCTGTGATTTCGGTATCGGACTGGCCAATACCGGATGTTTCTACAATGATCAGATCATAACCAGCGGCTTTACAGATATCAATACTTTCCTGTACATTAACTGAAAGAGCAAGGTTGGCTTGTCTTGTAGCGAGCGACCGCATATAGATCCTGGGATCATTTATGGCATTCATCCTGATCCTGTCGCCTAATAATGCTCCGCCAGTTTTTCTTTTGGATGGATCTACAGAAATTATTGCCATTGTTTTACCGGGAACTTCTATCAGAAATCTCCTGACCAGTTCATCTACTAGTGATGATTTTCCTGATCCTCCCGTACCGGTAATACCCAAAACGGGCGTGTTTTTATCTTTGGAAAGCTCTTTCAATTCGTTAACAAATGACTGAGCTCCTTTAGGGTCGTTCTCCGCCACTGTTATTGCAGATGCAATGCTTTTTACCACTTTTAATGGAATATCCTTTAGTTCTGTTGTGATGCGCGCTGTGGTAATGAAATCTGTGTTTTCAAGCATGTGATTAATCATCCCTTGTAATCCCATTTTTCTTCCATCATCCGGAGAATAGATCTTACTAATTCCGTAATCCTCCAGCTCTTTTATTTCTGCCGGTAGAATGACTCCACCGCCCCCGGCGAATATTTTGATATGTGTGGCACCTCTTTCCTGTAGCAGGTCATACATATATTTAAAGTATTCAAGATGTCCGCCCTGGTAAGAAGTCATGGCAATGCCCTGTACATCCTCTTGTATAGCACAGTTCACAACCTCGTCCACAGATCGGTTATGCCCTAAATGAATTACTTCGGCGCCTGAAGATTGCAAGATCCTGCGCATAATATTAATTGTAGCATCATGTCCGTCAAACAGTGCGGCCGCAGTTACGAAACGTATTTTATTTTTGGGTTGATAGCTTTGAATTTTCTCCATTAATAGAAATTATATTTGGCTCATAAAGTTAGCTATTTCTATTTAATACCGGTAAATATATGTTATGCGATATTTGTAACTAATGAGATGTAGTCAGATCTTCAGATATTGGCAGTGAGTTTCCTATTGTTTAAACGTATATACCTGGATTCGGGTATGGGGAACAGGAGAGGTAGCCGAAATAGGCGTATAAAAAAAGCCGCAGGTTATGCGGCTTTGATATTTACTGATGAGTGAGTTCGGTAATTGGCCGGCCAACTGATCCGCTCGGCATCTGAATGTGAAGCATTGCAGCAAGTGTGGCTGCGATGTCTGTCATATGATAAGTCTGATTAGTTTTGCCTGCTTTAACATTCCAGCCCATAAATACCAGCGGGATATGGGAATCATATGGGCTCCATGAACCGTGCGTTGTGCCGGTTGCACTACCATCAAACCAATGGGGCTTCAGGATGAAATAGACATCACCACTGCGTTGTGCATTGTAACCATTTGTGATCATTTCCTTTTGAATTGCGGGAAGAGTACTTTCAGATACGCGTGCTAAATCCACGGCATCAGCGAACCCATCTAATGTTTTCAGATAAGTAATGGTTGCAGCTTTAACAGCAGTAAAATCCAGCTTTTTTAATTCCGGGTTCTTGTGGTCGTAGATGATCTGGTTATTCATAGCGGTTAACGCTATTTTTTTCATCTTGAATTCTGACTCTAAATATGTATTCAGTCCGGCTACTATGTCTTTATTGCTGGTCGTTCCTGCTGGTAGTTTATTTTCTGCCATAAAACCAGGTGCATGTGCAGCACCATGATCTGCGGATATAAAGAAAAGATAATTTCCTTTACCTACAGTCTGATCCAGGTAGTTGAAGAACTCTTCCAAATCTTTGTCAAGTCTTAAATAAGTATCTTCTGCTTCAATAGAATTCGGTCCGTATTGGTGACCTACATAATCAGTTGATGAGCAGCTTACTGCAAGGAAATCTGTGATATTGTCTTTACCTAATTCTTCTGCTTTAATTGCAATCTTGGCAAGGTCCAAAGTCATTGTATTTCCATGCGGGGTGCTTCGGATCATATCGTAGTTATTTCCTGCATATAATTTTAGCTGATGAGGAAATACCGGTGCAGATTCACCTTTGTTTTTGCCTTCATAAGATTTATTATCCGCAGTACTCATAGTATACGTATCAATCGGATACATGGTATTCCAGTTTTGCTGATAGAACTTATCAGTCATTTTTAATTTATTGTAACCGGATACCCATGATGGTAATTCCTTCATGTAATAGGTACTGGTAATCCAGTCGCCCGTTTGTCCGTCATACCAGTAAGCACCGGTTGGCGTATGACCAGCGGGAAGGATAGAACCACGGTCTTTCAGAGATAAACCAATTACTTTCCCTTTAAAATTAGTCGCTATTCTAAGTTCATCTGTAATTGTGCTGCTTAGCATATTTTTAGGAGACATTACGCCGGCATTTGTAGTCGAACCGACTGTGGTTACAGTCGAATCTTCTGTACAATACACATTTCTTCTCAGAGTAGGATCGTACCAGTTATTACCGATAATCCCGTTGATTGCGGGCACAGACCCTGTATAAATACTTGTGTGACCACAGGCGGTGTAAGTTGGAGTGTAAGGTATATAGGTGTTCTCAGCTGAAAATCCTTCATTGATTAGACGTTTAAAACCTCCGTTTGTATAACGATCATAATAGCGGTATAGATAATCCCATCTCATTTGGTCTACTACCAGTCCTACAACCAGTTTTGGCCGGTCTATCGTTGCCGGATAGACGGTCTGACCTGAGTTTGGTTGTTTTTTTTGTGCAAATCCCACACTGTAAAGACAACATAAAGCTGCAAATAGTACGTAATTTTTCTTCATTTTAATTTTTATATTGATTTTGCTGTTTGTGTAGACAGCGTTAATTAGACTTTCCTTACCGGCTAAAATTAAAGTGCTTCCGCGACGACAAATGTGCTTCCACCAATGAAAATCAAGTCGTCGGTATCTGCATTTGCTTTCGCGCCAATAATTGCAAGTTCCACGGTCTGATACATTTCTCCATATAAACCAAGTTCATTAGCTGACTTTTTGAGCTCAGCTGCTGGTAAAGCACGTTCTAGATCCGGTTGACAAAAATAATATAGAGCATCTGTCGGTAAAAGCCGCAAAACACTGGTAACATCTTTGTCACTCAGCATTCCGATAACAAAATGTAGTTTTTTGTAGGGTGTGTGACTGATGTTTTCCAGCACTTCTTTAATGCCGGCCAGGTTATGCCCTGTGTCACAGATTATGAGCGGATTTTCTTGTAATGTCTGCCATCTTCCCTGCAAACCGGTTAGATCTGTTGTGGCTGTAAGTCCTTCTCTGACTGCAGTATCAGGGATATCATAACCATTATCTCTCAATGTAAGTACGGACTGAATTACGCCAAGGATGTTTTTTAGCTGATAAGTACCTGTGAGCTGTAGCCTTAAATCTTTGAATAAACAGTCAGGTCCCAGGAAAACAGAAGTAACCAATAACGGGCCGTCTTTGTAACTGTCAGTCACAGATAATACCTTGTCTGCAAATACGATCTCGCTCGATAGTGAAAGAGCCTTTGCAGTGAAGATATCATCAGTTTCTAATTGCGATTCGCCGATAACAACAGGTGTGTCTTTTTTTATAATTCCAGCCTTTTCTAAGGCTATTTCCTGCACGGTGTGCCCAAGAAGATTGGTGTGGTCAAGACTGATATTGGTGATCAAAGAAAGTTCCGGCTGAATGATATTCGTCGAATCCAGACGCCCTCCCAAGCCAACTTCAATTACTGCTATATCGACTTTATCCTGTGCAAACCAGGAAAATGCCATTGCGACTGTGACTTCAAAAAAGGAGGGTTGTATTGATTCGATTAAACTTTGCTGTTCAGCTGTAAAATCGACGACATAAGACGTCGGGATCATTGCTCCGTTGATACGGATTCTTTCCCTGAAATCTTTTAGATGCGGGGAAGTATAAAGGCCGGTTTTATACCCGGCCTTTTGTAAAATCGCGGCCAGCATATGAGAACTGGACCCTTTTCCATTTGTACCACCTATATGGATGCTCTTAAACTTGTTCTGCGGCTCATCCAGTGCCTGGCAAAGAACCAGGGTATTGTGTAAATCTTTTTTCATGGCCGCAGCACCGATGCGGGTAAACATTGGAAGTCTGTTATACAGGTAATCCAGGGTTTGTGAATATGTCATGAGTTCAAACTAATACTGCAAAAGTATCAGGAATTATGATTATTTCACTTTAAAGTTGAAAACAACTACACCTACCTGAAGGTCAGGTGCTGAATCCGATTGATTTAGGCGGGCACCCATAACTGCAGTCTTACATTTATTCCACAGATCAATGTCTTGTAACGTAGTGCCTTTTACACCAGGGACAGCATCTACAACTATACCTTGCTTATTGATGGTAATTCTAACAGCAATTTTCCCTGTTTTTTGACCGTCATCCTGTGGAGTCACCAGGTTTGTAAAACGGCGCAGTGCAATTGGCGTGTTTCCAAATCCAGAACCACCTTCGCCATAATTATTTGCCAGCGGGTCTCCATTTACAGATCCTTGATTTCCAGGAGTGGAGCCAGTTCCATCGCCCTGTCCTGTTCCCTTATTAGCTTTACCTTTATATAGTGCATTTTGGTTTATAGCAGGGGGAGCTGGTTTCGCTGTTACTGTGGTCGCTGCAGGTGCAGACGGTTTAGCCGTTTTCTTAGTCTGAATACTTACGGCCTCTTCAGTATTTTGCGTTACAACTTCCTTATCACTGCTTTGTGATGATTTAACAGGAGTAACTTCCTGATCAGGAACTACTTTGTCCGGAAGCTCGTTATTGGCATTAGGATCTGCGGAGGGTTCTTCTATACTTGTATAGTCCGTACCCATTCCCTCAACTGAAGTTCCATAATTAACTACCATTCCGCCCATACCTGCTTCTTCTGCAGGCTTGAATGTGCCTATAGCAATAAAAAGACTTAGTATCAGCAATACAGCCATGATACCGGTAGAAATGGCAATGGCTTTAGGGTAGTTATTTTCCTCGTTATAGTGAGTCATTATTTTTTAGGTTCTACTGCTAATACAACTTTCAGTTTTAATTGATTTGCTACGTCGAAAACAGCCATTGTATTTTCAATTGAAACCCCTCTGGCCACATATAATACAATAGTCAGATCAGGAGATGCCTGCTGATAAGCTTCGATTGCACTTTTCATGCTTTCCAAAGTTACCGCTTGTTTCTCCACATAATATTTGAGATTTTCATCAATCGAAACAGTTACAGTTTTTTGAGCTGATGACTGTTGTCCGGATTCCGATCTCGGCAGTAATAATTTAACAACCTGTGGATTCACCACAGCGGATGCCAGGAGGAAGAACAACATCAGAAAAAACATGATATCATTCAATGCTGAAGTATGGACTTCAACGTGTCCTTTATTTCTTTTACGTAGATTCATTATTTTCCTGGCTCTTCTAATAAATCAATAAATTCCAATGCGTCAGTTTCCATTCTCAGAATGATCCGCTCCACCATTGCATTCAGAATATGATATAGAACATATGCGATGATACCAACTACCAGCCCTGTTGCTGAAGTAATCATTTTCGTATACAGACCGCCTGAAATAGTACCGATCTCAATAGCCCCTTTAATGGAAACGTCATGGAAAATCGTGATTACACCAATAATTGTACCTACGAAACCTAACATCGGTGCTATACCGGCAACAATACCGAGGATACTGATGTTTTTCTCCAATTTTGATACTTCCAGCTTCCCAACATTTTCAATTGCAGCTTCAATATCTTTAATTGGACGTCCGATACGTTTTAATCCCTTCTCCAACATACGACCAAGCGGAGAGTTTGTATTTCTGCAAAGTGCAATTGCATTTTCCAGTCTTCCTTCATGGATGTATTGTTTGATTTGGAGCATAAGGTTTGTCTCCTGTTTAGAAGCTTTTCTTATAGTCAAATAACGTTCAACAAAAATAACCAGACCTGTAAATGCAAGTATTGCAAGGGGAATCATTACCCATCCACCTTTGATTAAAAGATCGAAAAAGTGTAACTCCTGCGCTGCTCCAGTGACAACTTGGTTAACTACGTGCGCGGTATCAGCTAATTGGTTTCCTGTATCTGTAGTAACCTGTAACAATGTGATCATATTTATTTTTGTTTGTTTTTATAAATGTAAATACCCGGTATTTTTAATCTATGAGATAACTTCTCAAGCTCCTGCTTTGCGGTCTCTTCATCCTTAAACGTTCCAATACTCATTTTTAGTCTTCTTCCAGCCATGTTCGTAACTACCTTAGCCTCAATTCCGCTTTTTTTCATTAACGCTATAAAAGCATCAGCTTCCTTCTTGTCATGCATAGAAGCGCCTATAATTTCATAGAGCGTAGCTGTGTCCAGTGCTGCGACCGGTTTGGATATTTTGGAAACAGAATCAACTATAATAGCTGGTTTGTCTTTATTTATACTGTCCTTCACTGAAGAATCAGTAAGTGGAGCTGCTGGAGACGAAACCGGGCCGGTCTGTTGGGAAGGGTGTGGCATACCGGGTTTATTTCCCGTGATTACATTAAATAAGGATGGCTGAATAACATAGGCCGCTCCTGCAATAATGCCCAGAATTAAAAGTGCATATATAATTTTAAGGTAAGCAGGTGTCCCCCTGACTTCTTCATCTTCTGACTGATAGAAGGGAACAACCGGTTCTTGCTCGATGACCGGATCTGGAGTGATTTCCTCTTTCTTTTTTAATTTCCATAACAGCTCGTCATCCTCTTTAATAATAGGTTTAGAAACAGGAGATTTAGAGCGGTAATAATTGAGCGCTTCAATTTCCGATCTAAGCTGTTCTTCAGTTTTAAACTGATCATTGATAGACTTCTTGAATATTTGCTGATCGTTTTCCGTTTTAGCTGAAGCTGAGTCCAAGGGAATAGCAGTACCTGCAGTGCTAGTCGTCTCTAACACAACCGGATTCTCCATAGGTGGCACCGGTGTGGAAATCAACGATGCCGGGTCAACTTCATCTTGCTGTATTTCGGTATCGTCCACCTCATCGTTAACTGGGGTTCCGATAGCGTCATCTGCAGCAGGAGTTTCAGGGAAGATCTCCGTTGCCGGATTATCCTGCCCGTCATTTTCAATTTCTTCAGATTGATCTGTTACTGGTATATTGACTTCAGGCGATTCCTCCACAGGCGGAAGACCGTAATATTCGCTGCCTTCAATAGCTGAGTCAGCCGGTACAAGACGTATTTTTTGATCTATGATCAATAATTTACCAAGACTGCCAAAGTCGACTTCTTTGCCTGCTTCAAGCTGTTGGTTTATTTCCTTGCTGAACTCTTCGATAACGTAGGCCGCAGTATCAGCAGTAACATGTTTTTCCTGGCATATATATTCAGGAAGAGCAGACTCTTCCTGAATATCAGTAGTAAAATCCAGAACAAAACCAGGGGGAAGAAACGAATGAGTGTCAGCATCATACCTTCCTGGTACTTTTTTCTTATAAACTGTTCCCAACCCGGAAATGCCTACAGATTTACGCGTTTGAAGAAGTTCGGAAAGGTAAGACAAGATATCCATTCTGGTAAAAATAAATTTTAATTCTGTATCAACCAATTAATAGTTTGAATTGCCTAAAAAGAATAACTAAGCCCGCCGAATACGTTTACACCAATTGCTTGGTAGTATAGATATTTACTGTATTTGTTATTCAGAATATTGTTTGCTTTTGCAAAAACCGAGAATTGATTATTGATTTTGTAACCAGCACCAATTCCCAGATCAACGAAACCTTTAACATTGCCTAACATCTCAATATTTTTGTCAGGGATAATATAAGGGCTTGCAGGCTGAGAAGTATAGATCTTTGCGTCACTTGCATCCTGAATTGCAACAGATGCATTAAAATCAATCTTGTTGGTAATTTTATACATCAGGTTGGAGCTGATCCTTAACTGCGGTTTAAACCAGCTGTAAGATTCGGAAGCGGGTTTGTAGTCCTCAAGGTTCAGTTTTCCAGTCCATTTTAACTGATCGCTGATTTGAACGGAGATTTCACCTTCCAGACCTAATAATTTCATGTTACCAAAATCATAAATAACATCAAACTTGTTGAAGTCATTAAAGTTGTTTACGAATAGGGGCATATCAGTAATTTCCTTGCGGTATACTTTTGCTTTGTAGCCAAATCCAGGACCACCTGTACCTTTAATACCGGCGCTGAAACTCAATTTTTCAACTGAGTTCTGAATGTTGATGTTGCTGTTCAGGAATGGATTTTCATCCGTTAATTCCTTCATGGTCGTTTTATTGACATCGCCTTTTACCTCAGCAAAGATTTGCAGGTATTCTGGGATAAGCGTGAAATCAGCCGTTACAGCAGGGAAGATCCTGCTTTCGGATTTCATTCCGAATTCCTGGACAAAATTAATACCTGCATTAATTTTCACACCGTTCGTCTCTAACCTGATATAAGGATTTAAACGTAACAGGTTATTCGAAAAACTTGTGTTGATATCTTTGGTTTTACCGAAGTCAGCTGAAGCAGCTAAGCCAAGATTAAAGCTACTGATACGCTTATTCAGATAACCGTTGATCACGATTGAATTTTCTTTCGCAGCATATTGGTCAGACCATATATATCCGTTTACTTTCGCAGCATAACTGAAAGCATCTTCATCTTCCGTGTATTTATTTACAATTTCACCTTCCGCTTCGATGAAATTAAAAGCTTGTTTACCAGGATTTAAATTACGCTCAGGGTTTGTCTCATCAAAACCATAGAAATAGAGACCTTTTCTTTCATAATTCAAGCGTCCGCTCAGAACGAAATTATCCTGAATGTTACGGCCAAATATACTTAGCTGCTGTTGATTGAATTTCTGGTCTTTCAATTTGCCTTCCTGGCTAAAGTGTTTGAAAAAACCACCAACCTGTAAAGCTTCATCGCGGCCATTGTTTATATACGCTTCTCCAAGAATTGTACCTGCAGAACCACCGCCAAGCTTAACATAGTTATTGATGAGGTCGTACTCCTTTTCGGCAGCAACTTCCTGTGCATATAATTTATCGATATCAGAATTCAGTTCCAGCTTACGGTCGGTCAGGCTATAGTTAAACCTTGCTTTATAAGTTTTTACATCATTCAGATCCGGACTTCTTCTCAGCTTTACAGCTTCGGCAAGAATCGGTTTGTAAGGTCTTACCACTTCAATTTCTTCAGTTACAGCCTTATCGTCCGTTTTCTTTTCAATAGTTTTTTCAGTAGTTTTTTTGTCCTGTGCCTTTAAGGACAAGGTACCTGCCGTGAAGCAGAAAATAGTTGTATATAGGAGTGTGCTCAATCTCATGATGCTCGTTCTTATTTAATTTTCTCTAATTTTTCTTTGGCAGTAGCCACAATTTCATCTTTACCCTCATAATTATCAATGATACTTAGCAAAGTGCTTTTAGCTTGTAATTTATCTTTCAGCGCCAGGTAATTGTCAGCGAGCAAGATGAAAGATTTTCCTACCCAGTACTCATACGAGGCCATATTGTTAATCAAATCGAAACAAGTTTTCTGCGAGCCTTTATAATCATGTTTAGCATATTGGATCGCGGCAACATTATACTTCGCCTCAGCAGCAGCTAACGTCTTCGTCTTGCTAACAACATTTGTAAATGCCTTCTGTGCAGCAGCTGTATCTGCCTTTAACAGGTAAGCTTTTCCTGCATAGAGATCAACACTGTTAATATCCTCTTCAGAAGCCTTATCTGATTCTTTAGTCAGCTGAACATATTTTAAAACGTCATCAGGCATATTCAAGGCACTGTAAGACTTCAGCAGGTTGTTAATTGCAAAGGCGTAATGAACCTTAAAATCAGCCGTAGTTTCTAGTCTTTTCAGATAGACAATAGCCTCATTATATTTATTCTGGGCCAGATACAGTTTTGAAATACTGATCAGTGAGCGCTCTGTATATTCGCTTGTCCAGTCATTCAGGATAAATTCATAATCCGGAACTGCCAGATCAGGTTTACCTAATTTTACTAGCGACTCAGCACGTATAAATCTCGCTTCCTTCGCATGAATAGATTTCGGGAATTTATCGAAGTAAGCATTCACACTTTCTACCGTAGACTGTGCATCACCTTTCAGGTAGTGATTATTAGCTGCCTGGAAGACGATATTATCTTGCTCCGCGACAGTATAGTTACCAATCGGCGTAGTATTCGCATAATCGATAAACCCATTTGCGTCACTACGGTCAACATAGATATTTTTAATGGACTCCAGAGCCTGTTTCGCTTCAGCAGAACTTGGATAGTCAGTTATAACCTTTTTGAAAGTTCCTAATGCAGCATCATCCTGATCTTGATTATACTGTACAAGTCCGATAGTTACCAGTGCACGTGGCACATAACTACTGTTAGGATATTTGCTGAGTAAAGACGTCAGGTCATTTTTTGATTTGTCCAGATCACCCTTATTAAAATAGGTATAAGCAGTTTCAAAGCCGGCGTCATCCGCATAATTAGAAGATGGGAACTGGGCCAGTAAATTTTGCATTGTAGCTATCTTCGCATCATCCTGTCCCTGAAGACCCTGAATCATTCCACGTTGGAATAGCGCGTAATCCTCACCGGTCGAGCGGTCGCTGATGATACGATCATAATAACTTAAAGCATTACCGTAACTTTTATTGACGAAATACGCATCTGCTAAACGGACAGTTGCATCAACCACTGTATTTTTATCTTTATCGTTACCACTAAGGAAGCGTTCGAAATAATTAGCAGCTTTTGAATATTTTTCATCTTCGAAAGCTGCATATGCCAAGGCGTAATTTGCGAAGTTGTATACTTTGGTTTTGCTCGCACCCGGCATAGTAAGAAACTTTTCGAACGTTTTTACCGATTCACCGAATTTGCGCAATTCATACATTGATTCAGCCATCCAATAGGTGCTCAGTGCATGGATTTCCTGATCGTTCGGGAATTTATTGGAACGCAGGAACATGGAAAGCGCGTTCGGGAATGCCCGTTCATTATAAAATTCCAGCCCTCTGAAGTAAGTAACTTTCTGATAAGCTTCTTCGGCCTCTGGAGACTTATTGGTTATTGGTTCCAGGATATCAATTGCAGCCTGGTAATTTTTGCTGGTTAAAAGAATCTCGCCCAATAAAGTTTTAGCATCGTTTAGCTTTCTTGACGTAGGAAACTGTTTCAGGAAACTTTGGGTAGATTCCAGGGCCTGCTGGTTGAAATCAAGTTCATAACTCAACCGGGCATAGTTAATCCAGGCGTCTTCCTGTGTAACCCGGTCAAATTCCAATCTTGAAGCCCTGAAGAAAGCACTTCTCGCTTTCTCCTTGTTATTCAACTTTAAAAATGAACGACCAAGTGTGTGCATACCACTCTGCAGGTAAACATCATCGGTGTTCAGCTGTTCGAGTACAGGGACAGACTCCTTGTATTGACCAAGTTGGAAAAGTGAGTAACCGTATTGATAGATGAAAAGATTATTTTTCGTAGTGCTCGTACTTTTAGCGTAGAATTCACGGAAATACTGTTCCGATTTCTTAAAGTCAGATTTTGCGAAATAAGACGCTGCAATTAAGCTCAGCATTTCTGCTTCGAACTGTTGCTTTGAGCTACTTAAAATTGGGACTGCGTAGCTGATTACATCATCATAACGCTCGTCCAGGTAATACATTGAAGTAATATAGTATGGGTAGCTTGCTTCATAAGTGGTGGAACCCTTTAACTTTTCAAAGTTTGTAAGTGCCGTTTTATATTCCTTATTCAGGTAATTGATATAGGCAAAATAATAAGTTGCGCTTTCTTGAAAAGGACCGTCAACCTTTTTAACCTCCTCGAACAATGGTTCAGCTTTCTCCATGTTCTTTTCTTCAAAATAAGCATACCCTTGTTTAAACTGATATTCAGTTCTTTGCTTTTGAGAAAGTGTTGAAGGATCTGTTTTTTCGAACCATTCCAGAGCTTTTGCGTAATTTTTTTGAGCAAAATATGCTTTACCTACATGGAAATAAGCCAGTTTGGTATTTGGATTTAATGGATATTCCCTTATAAATTTCTGAAAAAGTCCCTCTGCATCTCCATTACCGAGCTCAAGAGCACATACAGCCGCGTAGAACTTGGCGTTTTCCTTAAGCATGGAAAGCTCGGCGTTGCTTTCCTGTTGTGTTCCCGGCTTAATTCTCACTTGTTCTACCAACCTGAATTGTTGGGCGGCAGCAACATATTTTTCATTATCCAGCAGTTCGAGGCCAGTTTGGTAGTTCTTGTTCAGATTAACCAGCGAGTTTACCTGTGCATAGCCTACGCTAAGGTTCCCTGCTAGTACGAGAGGAATATAAAGGTATTTTTTTTTCATTGGATATAGTTTCTTATAGGTTATGAAGCTATGATGAGTGTCCATTCTTCATTAGCTATTTGTGTATTCTCGTTTATAAATTGAATTAAAGCCTGTATTTAATTTAAATTTCTGTCTCCTTATCAGTTCGTGCCGGACGAATCCGTTCATGTCTGACAGTACCTCGTTTTAATCTGGATCTAATACGTTTGGTGCTAATATAAATATTGTAATGCAGCTTGTTAACATAAGAAGTTAACAAGTGTTAATAACACTGTTTAACGTAAAGATGAAAAAAATGGTATACCGATAAAGAACTTGTACTTAATCCCTTTGAGAAGCGAGCAGATATAATACCGCCATTCGTATTGCAACTCCGTTTTCGACCTGTTCCAGGATGATGGACTGTTTGCTGTCGGCGACATCACTTGTAATCTCCACACCCCGGTTTATCGGGCCCGGGTGCATGACAATGATTTCTTTATTCAAGTTGTCAAGAATTTTCTTGTTCAGACCGTACATCATAGCATATTCCCTTAGGGAGGGGAAATATTTGATATCCTGACGTTCCAGCTGAATGCGCAGCATATTAGCCACGTCACACCAGTTTAATGCAGTAATCAGGTCATGTTCAACTTTCACACCAAGGCTGGCAATATGTTTGGGTATCAGGGTTGCAGGACCGCAGACCATTACTTCTGCTCCCAGTTTCTGCAGACACAGAATATTAGAGATAGCCACACGGGAGTGCAGGATATCTCCTACAATCACTACCTTTTTGCCCCGTACTTCGCCTAACTTCTGGCGAATCGAATACGCATCAAGCAATGCCTGAGTTGGGTGTTCATGTGCGCCATCGCCGGCATTTACAATCTGTGCGTTGATATGTTTGCTTAGGAATACCCCTGCACCTGCATAAGGATGTCTCATTACAACCATATCCACCTTCATGGAAAGGATATTATTGACAGTGTCAATCAGAGTCTCGCCTTTGCTGACAGAAGAAGACGAAGCTGCGAAATTGATTACATCAGCAGACAGCCTTTTTTCGGCAAGTTCAAATGAAAGTTTTGTACGCGTAGAATTTTCGAAGAAAATATTTGCAATAGTAATATCACGCAGGGAAGGAACCCTTTTGATCGGACGGTTAATCACGTCCTTGAAATTATCTGCAGTTTCGAAAATCAATTCAATATCATTCAGGTTAATGTCCTTAATACCTAAAAGATGTCTGGTTGATAGTTTATCTGCTGCCATTGCTTATTGATTTCGTTCTGATAATAAAATTACTTTGTCTTCGCCTTCCGTTTCTTTCCAGCTCACTCTCACTAACTGAGAATCTATGCTGTCAACTTGCAGGCCTATATAATCCGGTTCAACGGGAATTTGTCTTGAAAATCTTCTGTCAATTAAAACCAGGAGCTCTACTTTCGCCGGTCTGCCGTAAGCAAGCAGAGCATCCAGCGCAGATCTGATGGTGCGTCCTGTCCAGAGTACGTCGTCCAGCAGGATTACGTTGCAACCTTCAATTAAGAAATCTATGGTATTGCTGCTGGCGGATACTATGCCATCCTTTCTTCTGAAGTCATCGCGGAAGAATGTGATGTCCAGATTACCCTTTCTAATGTTTTTATCAGGAAGGATTGCAGAAAGCTCTTGTTTAACCCTGTCGGCGAAATAACTGCCACGTGGCTGAATTCCAATAAGAACAGTATTTGAAAAATCGTTGTGATTCTCAATTAATTGATGACAAAGTCTCTTAATTGTGATTTGGAATTTTTTACCGTCTAGCAGGGTTCTCTTTTGCATTGACAAATTGATTAAGCAAATATAAATAATCAGATTGAATTCTGTGGCCGCAATGTTAATTAATTTCGGGGAGCTCTCCAACTTCAAATGCAATTAAAAGCTAAATGCTTAGATTTGAGCATGGAAGCTCAGATCGTTTTTTTCGATGGCGTATGTAATCTGTGTACTGGTACGGTGAAGTTTATTATCAATAGAGACAAGCAGGACAAGTTCCGGTTTGCTGCACTTCAGAGTGAGGTAGCAAAAAAGACATTGAAAGACTTTAATATTAATCCAGAAAATTCGGGTACTATATTATTGCTGAAAGAAGGAAAAGTTTATCAGAAGTCGGCTGCGGCATTAGAAATTGCAGCCGGTTTGGGTGGAGGATGGGCGACACTTAAAATATTAAAGCTCGTACCAATATTCATCCGGGATTTCGTTTATGAGAAGATTGCAGCGAACCGTTACCGCATTTGGGGTAGGGAGGAGAGCTGCATGGTACCTTCGCCAGAGTTGAAAGCGAAGTTTCTATAAAGGGGTCGTTCTTCTCCAAGCGATATTCAAGACATCCGGCATAATTCGATATAAAATCAGAAGCAAAAAAAAAGCATCCCCTGCGGGATGCTTTTTGTATATAAAGCTTTTAAAAGATTATTTTCCTTTGTTTTTGCTTTCTTCGCCTTCCATTTGCTCTTTTAATTGAGCTAATACGCCAAGATCACCAAGGGTTGATTTCTCAACTGAATCTTTAACTTTTTTAACTGCATTGCTGGATGCTTTAGCTTCTTTTTTCTTAGATGCTCTTTCTTCAGCGGCAACTTCAGCTTTAGCCTCTTCCCAGATACGGGCATGAGAAACAACGATACGTTTAGCATCTTTGTTAAACTCGATGATTTTGAAATCATTAGTTTCTTCAGCTTTGATAGTAGTACCATCTTCTTTGGCCATATGTTTTGTTGGTACGAAACCTTCAACACCATAAGGTAAAGCAATAACAGCACCTTTATCAGTTACTTTAACAACAGTTCCCTGGTGGATTGAATCTAACGTGAAGATAGTTTCAAAAGTATCCCAAGGGTTTTCTTCTAATTGTTTGTGTCCTAAGCTCAGTTTGCGGCTATCAACATCTAATTCAAGAACAACTACGTCTAATGTATCACCAACTTTAGTGAATTCGTTAGGGTGGTTAACTTTTTTAGACCATGAAAGATCAGAGATATGGATTAAACCATCAATACCTTCTTCAATTTCCACGAATACACCGAAGTTAGTCATGTTTTTAACTACAGCAGTATGTTTGCTTCCGATAGGATATCTTTCAGCAACATTTTGCCAAGGATCCTGAGTTAATTGCTTAATACCTAAGCTCATTTTGCGTTCATCGCGGTCTAAAGTTAATACTTCAGCTTCGATTTCATCGCTAACTTTAAGGAATTCTTGTGGACTGCGTAAGTTTTGAGACCAAGACATTTCTGAAACGTGAATTAAACCTTCAACGCCAGGAATGATTTCAAGGAATGCACCGTAATCAGCTACAGTAACGATTTTACCTTTAACTTTAGATCCAACAACAAGGTTAGTATCTAAACTTTCCCAAGGATGTGGAGTCAATTGTTTCAAGCCTAAAGCAATACGTTTTTTCTCGTCATCAAAGTCAAGAACAACTACATTGATTTTTTCGTCTAAGCTTAATACTTCTTTTGGATGCTCTATGCGGCCCCAAGAAATATCAGTGATGTGTAGTAAACCGTCAACGCCACCTAAATCGATGAATACACCGAAGTCTGTAATGTTTTTAACAGTTCCTTCAAGTACCTGTCCTTTTTCAAGTTTAGATACGATCTCAACTTTTTGACTTTCTAAATCGTCTTCAATTAAGATTTTGTGTGATACTACAACGTTTTTGAATTCATGGTTAATTTTAACAACTTTGAATTCCATAGTTTTACCTACGTAAACATCGTAATCGCGGATCGGCTTGATGTCGATCTGAGAACCAGGTAAGAAAGCTTCAACACCCATGATGTCAACGATAAGACCACCTTTAGTACGGCTTTTAACAAATCCGTTGATGATTCTGTCATTGTCAAGGGCTTCGTTGATAGATTCCCAAGATCTCTGAGTTTTAGCTCTTTTACGAGATAAAATCAATTGACCATTTGCGTCTTCCGGAGCTTCAACAAATACATCAACTGTGTCGCCGATTTTCAAATCAGGAGTATCACGGAACTCAGAAGTAGATACTAAACCGTCAGATTTAAATCCTACGTTTAATACTACGTCTTTATTGTTGATTGAAACAACAATACCGCTAATGATTTCACCTTGGTTGATTTGATTGAAAGTATCGGTATACATCTCTTCAAACTTTTTACGGTCTTCGTCAGAGTAATTTCCGAAAGCTTTGTCGTCAGCATCCCAGTCAAAGTCTTGATCTGGAGTTGCCAGTGATGATTTGATCTCTTCGATCGACATAGAATCTGCTTCAGATTCTACAGTTTCTCTTTCAGTCAGACGAGCGTCTGCACCTTGTAATTCGGCTTTTTTAGCCAATAATTCTTTTTCTGCTACTTGTTTTTTTGCCATTAATCATTTAATCTCCTTTTCCCTATTAGGGACAGCAAAGATAGAAATTAATATTTTTAATAAAAGAATAATTTAATAAATGTTGTTGATTTAGAACATTTTGTGAGTATTCAGGACCGTATTGTTCAGCTTATAAAAGAATTAGCAGAAATTCGGGATCAAAAAATATCCAGAGGAATTTAAGTCTGGCTGGTAAATAACCAAAGTACTTCTTAAATGCACTGCTGAAATGTGTAGCATGTTTATAGCCCATTTTCTGGGCAACTTCAGCCACGTTTGTACCACCTTTTAGTAAGATAGATCTGGCCTCTTCCATTTTGTGCTGGTTCAGGTAGCCATATACTGTGGTTCCGAATACCAGTTTGAAGTTCTTTTTGAGATTATATTCATTCGTGCCGACCATATGTGCGAGTGTGCGCAGAGAATACTGACTTTCCCCTTGGCTGAGTAAAATCTCCCTTGCGTTCTCCATTTTGGCCCTTTCGGCAGAATGCAGCACTGCATTGATCCCTTTTTTCAGGTAACTATCGGCCAGGGACCATTGTAAAGCCAGCAATTCGACCACTTTTGATTCTATATACAGATCTCCTCCAAAACCCTTATGATCAGAATTTTCAATTGCGTGCAGTACTGCATTTATTTCCGGGTTGAGGTGGAGATTGATTGCTGAAAAACGTCTTGGAAATCCCGACTTTCTGAAAAACTGTTGAAAAGCATCCAGGTCATCCGGGAGGTACCTGGTAATAAAATCCATATTCAGGCTAATGCAGATAACCATTGCGGTCTCTTCCGGGTTAGGATTAGAAAGGATATAATCCGAGTTAAGATGGAAAAGATTGTGCTGTCTGGATTTTAGACTTACCTGAAGATCAAATCCCAGTAAAGGTTCTAAGCAAAGGCAGCCCTGTGTTACAAACAGCATTTTAAGGCCCGCGTCCAGGGTAACCGGCATACTGTCAAGTTCATAAACTGCGTACTCAAATTCTCCTTTTACCGTCAGTTGTTCTCCTTCTTCCGTCATTGGCTACTGATATATTTGCAGCGAATTTATAACTATTAAGACTATTTCCAAATAAATACCTTATGAATAAAACTTTTACACTATTTATTATTTGTATTTGCCTAGGTTTTCAGACGCTCGCACAGCAAAGAAAACTTACGGGAACAATTAAAGACAGAAGTGATGGCATGCCGCTTCCCGGTGCTACTATACTTAATTTAAGCACTAAAGAAACAGGGATAGCCAGTTCGACGGGCGGTTATACGCTTAGTGCGAACAGTGGAGATAAACTGCAGATCAGTTATACCGGTTACCGGACTGCTATTATTACACTTTCGGCAAACCAGCAGGACCTGCACGTTAATCTCGACTCAGATGTAAGTGAACTTTCGGAAGTAGTAATTACTTCCGCATTGGGGATTAAGAGACAAGCGCGGGAAATGGGAAGCTCGGCCCAATTGGTGAGTTCCTCCGAACTGAATCAAGGTAAGACAGTAAACCCGCTTGCCGGGCTTGCCAGTAAAGTTGCCGGCTTGAGAATTAACATGAATGATGCTACGAGTGGTAAAACAGAACCCCTTATTCAAATACGTTTACGCGGGTCGAGATCATTTAATGACGCTAAAAACAATCCAATTTATGTAGTAGATGGAGTTCCTGTACCAGACATAGGCAGATTAAATCCAAATGATATTGAAAGCATTACCGTGTTAAAAGGGGCTAATGCAGCTGCTTTATACGGATCAGAAGGTGTCAATGGTGCACTGATGATTACGACAAAGAAAGGCGCAGCCGGCCCGGGAACAATAAACTTTTCAAACAGTACGCTATTTTCCAAGGCCTTTCTGCTTCCGCCTGCCCAGAATAAATTCGGCCAGGGCCAGAATGGAGTATATTCCCCGACTCAATATGAATCATGGGGCCCGGCATTTGACGGAACTATGAAAGATTTGGGCTTGCCTTTACCAGACGGAAGTCAGCCGCAGGCATTTTATGGGGCTCCCTCAAAAGATAACCGGATGGATATGTTTAATACAGGAAGCACTATTCAGAATGATTTATCATTTTCAGGAGGAGACGATAAGTCTACCTATTTCTTATCTATGCAGCGGGTAGATATCAACGGAGTTATTCCAGGAGATAAGAGCTCAAGAACAGGCGCAAGATTTAATGGAACCCGAAAATTTGGGAAACTGAATACCTCATATAATTTTAATTATATTTTCAGTAAAAGAAATACAACACCCGATGGACCATGGTATAACCTATATATACAACCTGCCAATCTGGACGTCGCTGGTTTGAGAAACTGGAAAGACGAGAACAGCGCAGCGCACCCTTTAAATTATTATACCGATGCAACAGGGGCAAAGAACCCTTTCTTTCTAATGGATAATAACCGGAATATGTCCGACCTGCAAACCATCAATGGAAAGATCGAGCTGGATTATGAATTCACTCCTTGGTTTAGCGCCGTATATAGAGCCGGCCTTTACAGTACTGCAGATGAAACCAGAACGACCACGAATAAACTAGCATCTTCATCCGGGAACAGAAATGTAAACGGGTCTGTATATGATGGGAGCAATAACTTCCGCAGATTCAATAACGACCTCATGCTGAACTTTAAAAAACAGTTCGGTAAATTCAGTACACGCCTGTTGCTCGGACAGAATGTAAGAATGGATAATACCAAAGTCACAGAAATTGGTAGTACTAACTTATTGTTGCCCGATCTGTTTAATCCCGGAAGCCGTACCGGTGAGTTGGGCGGATTAGCAAGAATAGTGAAATACCGTTCCTTGGGGAGCTATGGAGAATTCACAGCAGGTTATAACAACTATCTTTTCCTGACGGTAACCGGTAGAAATGATATGGTTTCTGTGCTGAGTAAAGAAAATCAATCCTATTTTTATCCAGGAGTAAGCTCTTCCTTCGTTTTCACAGATGCAATTCCAGCGTTAAAAGGTAAGTCATTCCTTTCTTTTGGTAAGGTGTTCGCATCCTTTAACAAGACTGGAAACGTAACATTGGATCCTTATACCTTAAACAATGCCTATAGCCAGACTAACGGTTTCCCTTTCGGGTCGCTGGTCGGTTATACCCCGGGCTTGATTAACCCAAATCCGAATATCAAACCCGAATTTGTTAAATCATTTGAAGCCGGCCTTCAGTTAGGATTCTTTGATAATCGCTTAAACGTAGAGGCGGCATATGTCTATTCAGATTCTGATGGACAGATATTCGAAGCGTTAACATCGAGTGCGACCGGATATAATAATACTATCGTCAATTCAGGCAGATTAACCAACTCTATTATTGAATTAAGTCTGAATGGTGACATTGTTCGTAATAAAGATTTCAGATGGAATATGGGCTTTAACTTTACTTATATCAATAATAAAGTCAAAACTCTTTTTGCTGGATTAGATGAGTTTAGAATGTTTAGGCAATCCTATGCTGTTATCGGGCAATCTTACCCATTGCTGAGAGTAAGTGATTATGCTAAATACGACGGTCAAGTGATCGTCAATAAAGATGGAAATACAACTACAGTAGCCGACAATACAGATCTTGGCACTATGGTTCCACCTTATCAGATGGGCTTGAGTACAAGACTTGATTATAAAGGATTTAGCGTTTCGGCTCAATTTGACTCCCGTTTAGGCGGCTGGTTATATTCTGAGGTTGTACCCCGTATGTATACAGCAGGAACACATCCAGCGACGATCGCTTATGACAGACAGCCATTTATTTTTCCGAATTCGGTAATTAATACCGGGACGGCAAAAGATCCCATTTATGTGAAAAATACATCCGTGTATTCCAAGGGTGACAAAGCTTTCTGGGATGCACAGGGGAAAGTTCAGCGGAATACAGCTGCTAAATCTGACTTCCTGAAATTACGTGAATTAAATATCAATTACACTTTACCGGCAAGTCTGTTGAAAGGACAGAAGGTAATTAAGCAGGCAAGCATAGGTGTTGTAGGTACAAACCTGTTTATTATCAGACATAAAGATAATAAGTTCGGAGATCCGGAATCTCTTTACAACCAGACAGACGGTTACCTGAGTTTCCGTCAGATACCGCCAGTACGCACATTTGGATTCCAGTTGAACGTAACACTATAAAAATATGAAGATCTTACAATATACTATACTAACCGCAGGACTGCTCAGTCTGGGTTCCTGCAAGAAATTTCTGGATGTTAATGATAACCCTAATTCACCCGTTTCTGAAAATTTAACACTGAGTGCTAAATTGCCGGCGGCATTAATCAGCACCGTTAATCAGGAAACAGGACAAATAAACCAGCTTACTGCTCTTTGGGGCGGTTATTGGGGTACTACAAGTGAAGGAACCAATCTGTTTTTTAAGGAGAAAACCTATAATGGAGTTGCTATTCGCGGAACACGTGACGGCATTCAGATTTGGGAAGGCAGTTATAATACCTTATTATATTACGAACTCATTAAAAAACAAGCTATTCAGGAAAATGCACTTTATTATAGCGGTATAGCTAAAATCATGCAGGGCTGGCATTTTATGCGCTTGGTAGACCTTTATAATAATGTACCTTTTGAGGAAGCATTACAAGGCACGCAGTTTATCACACCAACTTACGAGTCCGGTAAATCAGTTTATGAGAAATCTATACAGTTAATTACCGATGGTATTCAAGATATCAAAGCTGCTTCACCAGCTGGTACTCCGGCACAGGCAGATGTTATATTTGCCGGTAACAAAACACTTTGGACAAAATTTGCCAATACCATTAAATTAAGAGGGTTATTGCGTCAGTCAGAAGCCAACAACGAAGCTTACATTAAAACTGAGATTGAGCGAATCGTGCAAGAAGGAAGTGGATTTCTAAATGCAGGAGAGAGCGCACTGGCCAGACCTGGTTATCTGAATACCAATGGAAAGATGAATCCATTCTGGGAAAGTAATTATCGGAATGCAGGCGGGCAGACCACTAACCATTTAAGTATCCGTCCTACAGTTTATGTGATTAATAAATACGAGTCGTTAAATGATCCGAGACTGGATAAAATTTATGTGCCTGTAAAAGGCGCTTACAAAGGTGTTTTATTTGGAAATCCGCAAGTAGAAGATCAATATAATGCGTCAAATACCTCTGCATTTCGTGGCCCGGTAGAAAATGATAATAAGCCGGCAGGATTATTTAAAAGCTTCGATCAGCCCTCGGTGTTGCTTAGCTCTTTTGAAAGTCTTTTCCTTCAGGCAGAAGCTGCACAGCGCGGTTGGATCGGGGGAAGCAGCCAGACTTATTACCAGGCTGCTATACAGGAATCGATGAAGTATCTGACGGTTACGCAGCCCGAGATCAACACTTATCTGCAGCAAACCAGTGTAACTTTAACCTCAGCAGCAAATCCGGTCCAACGGATTATCGAACAAAAATGGCTGGCTTTGAATAGTATTAGCAGTATGGAGGCATGGAGTGATTTCCGCAGGACAGGATTTCCCGATATTCCGAACAGTCTTCAGGCACCATCATCAGATGCAAGACCATTACGCCTGATGTATCCGGAGTCAGAAAGGCAAACCAATGGAGCGCAGGCCGATAAACAAGGTAATGACGATATTATTACTGCCAAAGTATGGTGGAACCCATAAATAGCAGATATTAAAAGAAAAGGGCCAAATTCACTGGCCCTTTTCTTTTAAACATTAATTCTTATCCGGATTTACCGGTGGTATGGCCGCTTTTACTTTATCGAGTGCAAAGTTGAGCTGCTCTTGCGGCGTAATTTTTGTGTTGTCGAGTATAATAGCATCATCTGCGCGTACCAGGGGACTTTCCGTTCTTGTGGTGTCAGCATAATCGCGGTGCGCAATATTTTCAAATACATTTTCCAGGGAAGTCGTTGTATCTCCTTTAGATTGTAATTCTCTAAACCTGCGTTCAGCACGTACCTTTGGGTCGGCGGTCATGAAAAACTTGATTTGTGCGTCAGGAAATACGGTGGTACCGATATCTCTTCCGTCCATAACAATGTTTTTAGACTTGCCCATACGCTGCTGCTGTCTGACCATTTCCCGGCGAACCAGTTTTTGGGCAGAAACTTCACTGACATTTTCCGAAACAGGCATTTGTCTGATTTCCTCCGATACCTCTTCACCGTTCAGTGTGATATGAGATTCATAATCGCGCGCATGAAAATTCAGTTCGATATGCTGCAGTGCATCCGCGACGGCAAGCTCATCCGCACAACTGATCTGGTTTCTAATAAAATAGAGCGTAACAGCACGATACATAGCACCGCTGTCAATATATATAAAACCAAGCTTTTTGGCGAGTGCTTTTGCTAAAGTGCTCTTGCCGCATGAAGAATAGCCATCTATGGCTACCACAAGATTTTTTCTCATATGGTTCAAAGTTAGTATTTTTGACAAATGATACCTGATAAAGAAAGCATATTCAATGCGGTTAAAGTAAAAACTTCCCGAAGCGGTGGGAAAGGGGGGCAGCATGTAAATAAGGTGTCTAGTAAGGTGGAGCTTATTCTCCATCTCGAAAGTGCAGATTTCCTAACCACAGAAGAGAAATCCTTACTGCGTGAAAGACTGGCTTTCAGAATAGACCAGGAAGATCAGTTACATGTTATCTGTCAGGAAGACCGCAGTCAGCTGCAGAATAAAGAGCGGGCGGCAGAAAAGCTAATTTCCTTAATTATTTCTGGCTTACATGTCAGTAAAATACGTAAGCCGACAAAAATACCGCGTGGTGTAGTACTTAAGCGCCGGAGTGATAAGAAAAATCTCTCTGCCAGGAAAGAAACCCGTAAAAGGCCACCGGTGCATGATTAGTATTAGTTAAACCTGTAGGCAAGGCTGATTGTGCCAAACTGGTGGGCAGCAGCACTACTTTTAACCTCTTTAGTTTTAAATGTCATACTGTAATCTGCACTAAAGCGCTGAGAGCTATAGTTAATGCCCAATAATTGACTGAATACAATCGGTTTTGCACCAAAAGTAACCGGGCTGCTATTATTGAACATACTTCCCTGTATGGTGGCATCATAAGCTACGACATTAATTTGCGGCCTGGCATAGAAGAAGATTTCATGTTTAACCAAAGCCTTAGTTTTAGGCTGGTTACCAATCACTGCATTGCTGTATGCAGCGTTAAAAAGCTGGTTAATTTTTCCTGTCCGGATAAGAAGTCCTGCTCCTGCACCACTGAAAGTTGTCCCCAGATTGGCGTAGCTGTCCAGTGACAAATCCACTGCGTCTTCCGCGAACCTGGTTAAGAGGCGTGTGTATTGCGCAGATAAATTTATGGCCAGTTCATTTCTGATTTGCTGATCCCAGCCACCGGTTTCATAGAACCCAAAAGTTTTATGGAGCAATTTCTGACCAGCTTCTGCTAAAGAGTTTTTTCCCGTTGTTCCTACCTGTACTTTCGTTTTCAGTATACTCTCATTGCTGTATAAAAGTTGTAAACCGGCTTCTGCAAAAAGATATCCTGCAAATGGACGATCCTGCTTTGCCGGATCAGGGGCGTAACCCGAATAAGGGTTAAACATCTGTTGTCCGAGTGTGAAAGAATAAATCTTTTTCTCCAAACCTTCTTTCAGCTGCTGCTGATCAGGAGCATGTCTGAAATTCAGAAAAAGGCCATTCGTATAATAACGGTCAGATCCCTGTCCGAGGTAAGAATCATTATCACTGTTAAAGCCCAGTTCATTCTTAAAATTTTGTGCTTGAGCAGAGCAGCCCAAAAGGATCAGAAAGAAGAACGATAAGTATCTGTAATATTTCATGTGAATTCAAAAAAAAAGCCCCGGTTTACCGGGGCTCTAATTTATATCTTTAAAATCAGATTGTGTCCGATTTAGTATTTATTGTCAGATTCTGAGGATTTTTAACCTGATCTTTCATTAAAGCCAGTTCAACTACTTCTCTCATTTCCGTAACGTAGTGGAAATTCAGGTCTTTGATATAACTTTCTTTAATTTCCAGAATATCCTTACGATTCGATTTGCAAAGAATAATTTCTTTGATATTTGCACGCTTCGCCGCAAGGATTTTTTCCTTGATACCGCCAACTGGCAATACTTTCCCGCGAAGGGTAATCTCACCAGTCATTGCCAGGTTAGATTTAACTTTACGTTGTGTAAATGCAGACGTTAGTGCAGTTAACATCGTAATCCCGGCAGACGGACCATCTTTCGGTGTAGCACCGGCAGGAACGTGAACATGAACATCCCACTTATCAAATAATTCGAAAGCAATTCCGAATTGATCCGCATGGGCACGAAGATAGGCAAGGGCAATTACTGCAGATTCTTTCATGACATCACCAAGATTACCTGTCAGTGTCAGTTTTCCTTTTCCCGGGCTCAGACTAGCTTCGATAAAAAGAATATCTCCACCAACCTGTGTCCAGGCTAAACCTGTTACGACACCGGCAACTTCATTTCCTTCGTAAAGGTCCTTATCGTAGATCGGGGCACCAAGAATACGCTCCACATCGGCGTTTGTTAATGCCGGTTCGTAAGGTTCTTCCATAGCGATTTTGGTCGCGATTCCACGGACCAGTGAGCCTATTTTTTTCTCCAGGCCACGTACACCAGATTCACGTGTATAATCCTCGATAACCTTTTCAATCAGTGCAGAACGTAAGGTGATATCTTTCGTTTTGATACCGTGCTGTTCCTTTTGTTTAGGGAGCAGATATTTTTTTGCGATTTCGATTTTTTCTTCTATCGTATAGCCATTCACTTCAATAATCTCCATCCTGTCCAGTAAAGCTGGCTGAATAGTACTTAGTGAATTGGCTGTTGCAATAAATAAAACATTCGACAGATCGTAATCAGCTTCCACATAATGGTCGTTGAAGGCGCTGTTTTGTTCCGGATCCAGTACTTCCAGCAGGGCAGAAGAAGGGTCACCCCTGAAATCAGACCCAACTTTATCAATTTCGTCCAATACAAAAACCGGATTAGCAGCACCAGCTTTTTTAATAGACTGAATAATTCTGCCGGGCATTGCACCAATATATGTCTTCCGGTGTCCTCGTATTTCGGCTTCATCCCTGATACCACCAAGCGCCATACGAACATATTTACGGTTCAAAGCTTTGGCAATAGACTTACCCAGAGATGTTTTACCAACTCCCGGAGGGCCTACCAGACAAAGTATAGGCGCTTTCATATCTTTTTTCAGTTTAAGAACAGCCAGGTATTCAATAATACGCTGTTTAACTTTCTCCAGTCCGAAATGATCCTTATCCAGCACACGCTGCGCACGCTTAAGATCAAAATTATCTTTAGTGAAATCACCCCATGGCAGATCCAGCAGTAATTCCAGGTAATTCATCTGAATAGAATAATCCGGCGCAGCAGGATTCATACGGCCCAGTTTCTCCAGCTCTTTGTTGAAGTGACCCTTAACCTCTACCGACCATTTTTTCTTTTTAGCTCTGGTTTCCAGCGCTTCATATTCCAGGTCAGAAGAATTTCCACCCAGTTCTTCCTGGATAGTTTTTAGTTGCTGATTTAAGAAATAATCACGTTGTTGTTTATCCAGATCTGTCCGGACCTTATGCTGAATCTGGTTTTTTAATTCCAGCATCTGCAGTTCCAGAGTGAGTAATTCCATGACCATCAGCGCACGCTCTCTCAGATTATCCATCTGGAGCATTTTCTGTTTGTCTTTAACATCTGCATTCATATTAGAAGAGATGAAATTGATTAGAAAAGAAGTGCTTTCGATGTTTTTAAGTGCCATTGCTGCTTCGCTAGGAATATTAGGCGAGAGCTGGATTATCTGCGAGGACATTTCACGGATAGACGCAACAAGAGCTTTAAACTCTTTGTCTTTCTTGAATTTAACCTCATCAAATTTACTGATGGTTACTTTAATATATGGGTCAGACTGAATTTCTTCAATCAGACGGAAGCGCTGTTTTCCCTGGATAATGACAGTTGTGTTACCATCGGGCATCTGCAGCATTTTTATAATATGGGCAACCGTACCGACCTTATTTAACTGATCAAATGTAGGATCCTCAATAGACACATCTGTCTGGGAGACAACACCAATGATCTTATCCCCTTTATAAGCTTCTTTAATAAGCTTGATAGACTTATCCCTTCCGACGGTGATTGGAATGACAACGCCTGGAAATAAAACTGTATTCCGCAGTGGAAGTATAGCTAAAATCTCGGGCGTATCTTCGTTATTCATCTCATCTTCATCCTGTTGGGACATTAGCGGGAAAAATTCAGTGTCTTCATTTATGATAGGTAGTGCATTGCCAAAATCAAATTGATCTTTTATACTCATTAATAGGCCTTTCTAAAGTAAAAAAACGACATTCTGACAGTATGCCGTTTATGAAAATTGTAATTCTATATGATAGCTTATAATTTCAACTGTTGTGCCAAAGCCTGAATTAATTCAATTGCCTGTTAAAAAGTCAGCTTGTTTAATTTAAATTGCTTTGGTTATCATAATATCTTGTTTTTGACGTTAAACAGAGTGATGTAAATAAAACACCCGGATTTTAGTATCAAATTACAACGATTTTATATCTTTATTTTTTTATAATTAACCATTGATGAATAACATTAAAAAAGCACTTGTCATATTGTTCGTATTATCAGCCTATTCAGGATACGCCCAGAGCGGTGGATATGATAAATTAGGTATGCAGGCTATGATGAAAGGTGATTACAAAGGAGCAGTTGCACAATTAGAAAAAGCTGATGCCAAAACACCAAGTAGTCCAAGCGTGTTAAAGATGTTGGGCTATTCGTACTTTCAGTGCGGTGATTTTGAAAATTCAATAGAGACTTACAGCAGGCTAATTACTATTAAGCCGGCAGATTACTCTGCTTATTACTATCGTGGTAAAGCCAGACAAAATGTAGCTAATGATCCGAAAGAATCGCTCAATCAGATGCGGGAGAACTTCTATCAGTCTGCAATTAAAGATTTCACGAAAGCAATTGAGATTAACGGCGAAGAAGATACACAGTTGCTGCAGAACAGAGGCTTAGCTTATAAAGATTATGCGATCTATAAATCTTATAAGATTAAAAAGAAAGTAGAGAAGGAAGCTTGCGTAGCCCTGTTTAACAACTCTATTGCAGATTTTCAGAAAGTATTAACTGTGCAGCCTTTACGTAAAGACATTATCTCATTGATTGATTATGTAAAAGCTCAGATTTCAAGCCTTAAATAAGCGTAGCTTATTTAACGAATACAGCTAACAAAAAAGAGCCATTTCCGATCGGAAATGGCTCTTTTTTGTTTATCAAACATCATATTATTTTTTATTTCTGCGGGAAAAGACCGCGCATCAGGTAGTTCTTCTGATCCATCAGCCGTATTTTCTGAGATTTACTAATCTGGTATAACTCACCTGGCTTGTAGACCAAAGTGTCGGCAGAGTCATATAAAGAATTATTGGTGTGGAGAATAATATTGATTTCATCGATGGTATTACCCGATTTGTGAAGATTTACTTTTCTGACAGGGATTTTCTCACTTTTTGTCGTGTATGACTCCAGGCTGTCGGTCACAGTATGTGTAAATTCACCCTTCCAGGCTGGTTTGTTAATATCTGCATCAATAAATATACTCAGCTCTTTTGACCAGTCTGCAATCTGCAGTTTTTTTTCTTCCTGACTGCCATTCAGTACGACGGTTTTGCTGATCAGCGGATTTTGCTGCTGAAGTTTTGACGCTTCAGCAGTAAAATAACCTTTCAGATCAAAATAAGATTTATCTGCATTAGTTTTTCCGGGCTCCCGGTTATTGCAGGCCGAAGCCATCATCAGTAAGCCTAACGGAATTTTTAAAATAAATTTCATTAAATCAGTGAATTTCCAGTCATTATTTCCGGTTTTTCAAGACCCATTATTTTGAGGATAGTAGGGGCTATGTCACCGAGTTTACCATCGGCAATAGTTTGGTATTCCGTTCCGACAAGAATACAAGGCACAAGGTTAGTAGTATGAGCAGTGTTGACAGAACCGTCTTTGTTAACCATGAACTCCGAATTACCATGGTCAGCCAGGATGATAAAAGCATATCCGTTTTCCAGGCCTTTTTTAACTACGGTCTCTGCACAATGATCTGCAGTTTCCACCGCTTTGACTACCGCATCGAAAACACCCGTATGACCAACCATGTCCGGATTAGCAAAGTTCAGACATATAAAATCTGCCCAGCCACTTTCCATTTCCTTTACGATAGCCTCAGTAATTCCTGCAGCACTCATTTCGGGCTGAAGGTCATACGTTGCTACCTTTGGCGAAGGAATCATAATTCTTTTCTCATTCTCAAATTTCAGCTCTCTGCCACCTGAAAAGAAGAAGGTAACATGCGGATATTTTTCGGTCTCCGCAATACGGATCTGGTTTTTATGATTACGCTCAAGAACCTCTCCGAGAGTATTGGTTAAATCATCTTTGGTGAAAATTACTTTAACATCTTTAAAGTTCTCATCATATGTGGTCATCGTCACATAGTATAATGGAAGTTTATGCATGTTAAACTCAGGATAATCATTCTGGGTTAAAGCTGCGGTAATTTCACGGCCACGGTCAGTTCTATAATTGAAACAGATCACCACATCATCCGGCTGGATTACAGCTACCGGTTTATTGTCAGCACCCGTAACAGCGATTGGATTAATAAATTCATCTGTGATACCGTCAGCATAAGATTTTTCTATAGCAGCAATAGGGTCGCTGGTCTGTTCGCCGGTCGCATGTGTAAGCAGATTATAAGCCTGACTTACCCTTTCCCAGCGTGAATCTCTGTCCATTGCATAGTATCTTCCAATTAAACTTGCCAGTTTACCGGTTGATCCGGCGAGATGACTTTGAAGATCTTTGACGAAACCCAGACCTGAATTAGGGTCTGTATCACGGCCGTCCAGAAACGCATGTACAAACACATTACTTAAGCCAGCTTCACCTGCAGCATCACATAAGCCTTTAAGATGATTAATATGGGCATGCACTCCACCATCAGACAAAAGTCCGATAAAATGAACTGGTTTATTGTTGTTTTTAGCATAGGCGAAAGCTGCTGTCAGCGTTGGGTTGGTCTTAATTGAGCCATCGCTAATTGCTTTGTTGATCCGTCCGAGTTCCTGATATACTACACGTCCGGCGCCGAGGTTCATATGCCCGACTTCTGAATTTCCCATTTGTCCTGCCGGAAGGCCAACAGCTTCACCGGAAGCCTCCAGTTTAGAGTTCGGATATTGTTTGAGCAAAGAATCAAAAAATGGGGTGTTTGCAGCGTATGCTGCGTCTGAATTATCTTGTTTTCCATAACCCCAGCCGTCCAGGATCAGGAGCATTACTTTTTTATTGTTCATTTTATATAGAATTGAGTTCCGGCGAATTGTTAACCTAACAAATATAACCTTAATGCGGTTTGGTCGATAATCTATTTCTTATTTATGTGATGCAAATGGCATAATTTGTGTTCCGATAAATTGTTATCTTTAATCTATGATTAGATCCTTTTTTCCGGTATTGATTTTATTGACACATTTCTTCGATCCTGAGTTATTTCAGGGGGATATTGTCGATAATATTGCGCAGCTTTTCAAATCAGCAAATGCCAAAGAAATCAGTAAAAACTTCGCGCCTGCTGTGGAACTGTCTGTAAATGATAATGAAGACTCTTATTCCAAAGCTCAGGCGGAGCAGATCCTCCGTGATTTTTTTGTCAAGAGTCCGCCCGTCAGCTCGACTGTTGTACACTTGATTAATACGAACCCAAATTACCGTTTTGGTGTGTTGTCGCTGGCCACCAGAGGGGGCAAGTACCGGGTGGCAGTGACGCTCAAAAAGACAGGTAACACTTTTTTTATCACTGAATTAAGAATCGAACCCGATAAATAGTGTCACTAATTTACGTAAAAATGCTATTTTTGATCTAAAATACTTGATTTGGATACGGAATTAATACACCAATTTATTAAAAATGCTATCGCTGAGGACCTCGGTGATGGCGACCATACTTCACGCTCTACTATTCCAGAAGGGGCAACCGGAAAAGCTAAACTATTGATTAAAGAACCAGGTGTCCTTGCAGGAGTTACACTTGCGTTGGAGATTTTTGCCGAAGTAGATAAAAACCTTCAGGTTGAAATCCTGATGAAAGATGGTGATGAAGTAAAATACGGGGATATTGCATTTACCGTATCCGGTAGCAGCCGTTCCATACTACTTGCAGAAAGACTTGTACTTAACTGTATGCAGCGTATGAGTGGTATAGCCACTAAGACCAGAGACACAGTTGAATTACTGAAAGGAACTTCTACTCAGCTCCTTGATACCCGTAAAACTACACCAGGGCTACGCTATCTTGAAAAGTGGGCTGTCCGTATTGGCGGAGGAGTTAATCACAGAACCGGTCTATATGATATGATACTTATTAAAGACAATCATGTCGATTATGCAGGCGGAATATCGAAAGCAATTGTGGCAGCTAATAACTATCTGACGCAGACTGGTAAAGAGCTGGAAATAGAAATAGAAGTCAGAAATCTGGATGAATTACAGCAGGTTCTGGACCAGGGAATGGTTAACAGGATTATGCTGGATAACTTCAGCTTTGCAGATTTACGTAAGGCAGTTAACACGATTAATGGCAGGTATATTACAGAGGCATCCGGTGGAATTACACCGGAGACCATAGCTGATTATGCGGCATGCGGTGTAGATTATATCTCTATGGGAGCTTTAACCCATTCCGTGAAAAGTCTGGACATGAGTTTAAAAGCCTTTTAAGGTATGATATCCATTTATTCAATATCAGCAGTCATTCTTGCCTATTTGTGTGGCTCTATACCTACAGCGGTATGGCTCGGTCAGGCTTTTTATGGAATAGACGTGCGGGAATATGGCAGTGGAAATGCGGGTGCGACCAATACATTTCGTGTATTAGGTACAAAAGCAGGCCTGGCTGTTATGATCATTGATATCGCTAAAGGCTTTACAGCTACCAAACTGGCTTACTTTATTGGAATGTCTGTTACCGGGCCCCATAACTCTTCACAATTTGTAAATTATGAACTGGCACTGGGGGTTACTGCGGTTATGGGACATCTATTTCCTGTTTTTGCCGGTTTTCGCGGAGGTAAAGGTGTAGCGACGCTATTGGGGATGATTCTGGCAGTCAATTTTCCGGCAGCAATGCTGTGTGTGTTGGTTTTTGTAGTCACTTTACTACTTACCAAATATGTGTCACTGAGCTCTATTTGTGCAGGCTTTACATTTCCCCTCGGAATCATATTCGTCTTACATTCAACCATAAAATCAGAGGTGCTTTACAGTATGGTCGTTTGTATTCTGGTTCTGGTTACCCATCAGAAGAATTTGGAACGCCTTTTGAAAGGCAAGGAATCAAAGGTGTATCTTTTCAAAAAGAAAACATCCGCAACGTAAAATTGTTCTTGCTTTAAACCAGACTCCAATTAATCATAAACCAATGAAACATACCATACTTACAGGAGCAGCAGCCGTTCTCATGCTAACTTCTTCCTGTTCCACGGTTCCGCTTTCGGGCAGATCCAGAATTAGCTTTGTAAACGAGAGCGAAATGCAGACTGCTGCCGCACAGAGTTACAGTACGCTGCTGAAAAGCCCTGAAACCAAAATATTAAATAATGCAGATGCGCAGCGTGTCAAGATCATCGGGCAGAAGATTGCTACTGCAGTAACGCAGTATATGAATGCTAATGGTTATGCTTCACAGATTCAGGGTTTCAAATGGGAATTTAATCTTATTGACAGTAAAGAAGTGAATGCCTGGTGTATGCCGGGAGGAAAAGTTGCCGTCTATTCAGGAATTCTTCCAGTAACTAAAGATGATGCTGGACTGGCAACAGTAATGGGACATGAGATCGCACATGCTATAGCACAGCACTCTTCAGAAAGAGCGTCTAAAGCTGCAGTAGCTGAAGGTGTTGGTGGCTTATTAGGTGCTGCTACAGGAAATAAATCTGCTATTACACAAAATGTGATCAGCCAGGTATACGGTATCGGTGCACAAGGATTCTACCTGTTACCGAACTCCAGGACACAAGAGCTGGAAGCAGATCATCTGGGTTTAATCTTTATGTCTATGGCAGGTTATAATCCGAGTAATGCGGTAAGTTTCTGGCAAAGGATGGCTGCTGTCAGCAGCGGATCACAGAAACCACCTGAATTCTTAAGTACTCACCCTGCAGATGCAACAAGGATCGCACAGATTCAGAAAGATCTGCCGGAAGCAATGAAATATTTCAAGTCCACATCCGGAAAACCCGTAAAATAAAACAAAAAGAGCTGCCCATGGCAGCTCTTTTTGTTTATTAATCTTTCAACTGCTCAGGCTGAAGGGTATCTACTATCGCTGAAGCTTTCAAAATACATTCTTCATATTCAGCTGCTGCCGAAGATGCATAGGTAATTGCGCCGCCCACCTGGAAAGATAGATATTGCTCGTCAGCAGCATAAAATATACTCCTGATCAGTACATTAAAGTCAAAATCATCATTAGGGTCAAGGTATCCGATAGCGCCGGAATATGCGCCCCTTTTACTGAGTTCAATTTCTTCAATCAACTGCATTGCCCTGATCTTGGGAGCACCTGTCATTGACCCCATAGGGAAAGTATGACGGATGGCGTCAACCGGGTCAGCAGACGGATCCAGCTGACAGCTTACCGTAGAGATCATCTGGTGAACCTGCGGGAAAGAATAAATACCAAATAATTCTTCCACTTGCACAGAGCCTGGTACAGCACAACGTGTCAGATCATTTCTAACCAGATCAACGATCATTACATTTTCTGCCTGTTCCTTCAGATCATTGCGCAGTGCTGTTTTTAAAGCCTCATCGCTTTTATGGTCGCCGCTTCTTTTTGCTGTCCCTTTAATTGGTTGCGAGAATACTTTTGAGCCCCGTTTACAGAGGTATCGTTCCGGGCTGGCCGATAAGATATATTTTGCTCCACTTTTAAAATAAGCAGAAAAAGGAGTAGGGGACAAGCTGTTGAGCCGGTAATATAAAGCTAATGGATCCAGCAGTGCCGCTTCCGCATAAAATTCCTGACAGAAATTTACTTCATAGATATCGCCCCTTAAAATATGGTCACGCAGTTCTTCTACTTTACCGAGGTAAGTATTTCTGTCCATTCTGCTTTTAATTTCCATAGCAGGTCTGAGAGCGGGAGTTACTGGCAAAAGAGTAGCCTCAATAAGCATAACAAGGCTTTCGGGACCTTCCAGGATCTCTACCTGTCCGTTTTTGATGGCGATGAGGTATTCAGGTTCAAAAAAATAGAGATCGGGGAACCCGAGATGGTCAGTGTGGGCAGAATTAAGTTGTTCCGTTTCATTTTTCAAGTCATAACCAAGCAATCCAAACAGCCAGCTATTTCTTTCTTTGCGGAAACTTTTCAGGGCGTCGAATGCAGTTCCGGCATTTATAGCCAGTTCACGTCGTTTGCCGGCCGCAAGCAGGAAGTCATAGCGGGAATACTGGTCAGGATAGGTATTAGAGTCAAAACAGCAACAGACTTCAAACGCAGCTGCCCATTGCAACGCTTTTGCTTTAAAGTCTATCAGATTTGTTATTTCCATGGAGATGATCCGGAATTATACAGGAATAAAAAAGGCGGCACCAGGCCGCCTTTTATGCTTTTATTGAATACTAGTGTAAGATGATAGTCTGAACCCTGTCAGGACCAACAGACAGATATTTTACCGGAACTTCTAATTCTTTTTCCAGGTAAGTAATGTAATCCATTAATTTTTCAGGAATCTCACTAATCTCAGTGATTTTTGTGATATCAGTTTTCCAGCCTTCAATTGCTTTCAGAACAGGAGTTGGTTTAATAGAGATGATATCATATGGCATGTAATCAATTTTCTCACCATTGTGCTCGTAATGTGTACAAACATAAATTGTGTCAAACTCATTCATTACATCTGCTTTGGTCATTACCATTTCAGTAACACCATTCAGCATGATTGCATATTTTAAAGCTGGAAGGTCAATCCACCCACAACGTCTTGAACGTCCTGTAGTTGCGCCAAATTCATGGCCAACCTGACGCAGGGTTTCACCTGTCTCATTATCCAGTTCGGTAGGGAATGGCCCGCTGCCGACACGAGTACAATAAGCTTTGAAGATCCCTACAACGCTGCCAATTTTGTTAGGAGCAATACCTAAACCTGTGCAGGCACCTGCAGTAGTTGTATTTGAAGAAGTTACAAACGGATAAGAACCGAAATCAATATCCAGTAACGTACCTTGTGCACCTTCAGCTAATACTTTTTTACCTTCTTTCAGATAGCCATTTACGAAATGCTCGCTGTCTACATGTGGAATAGTTTTCAGGAATTCGATCGCTTCAAAGAAAGCTGCTTCTTTTTCCGTCAGATCATATTCGAAGTTATAATGTGAAAGCAGTTCTTTATGCTTATTCGCCAGTTTAGTATAACGTTCTTTAAAGTCAGGAAGTGTAGTATCGCCTACACGCAGGCCGTTACGACCTGTTTTGTCCATATAAGTAGGGCCAATACCTTTTAAAGTAGAACCAATTTTATCCTTTCCCATTTTCTGCTCGTTAGCAGCATCCAGTAACTGGTGGGTAGGTAAAATCAAATGTGCTTTACGCGCAATAACCAGTCTGCCGTTAGCCACAGGATCATGACCAGAAGTTTTCAGGTTATCTAATTCTCTTTTTAAAATGATCGGATCAATTACAACACCATTACCGATTAAATTCATGGTTTTCTCGTTGAAAATACCAGAAGGAATGGTATTTAAAACAAACTTTTTGCCATCAAACTCTAAGGTGTGCCCGGCATTCGGTCCGCCTTGGAAACGAGCTATCAAATCATATTGCGGACCTAATACGTCAACAATTTTTCCTTTGCCTTCATCGCCCCATTGCAGGCCAAGAAGCACGTCTACTTGCGTCATTATTTTAATTTAAGAAAAGATTATAATTGTGTTTGTTCTTTACGTTAGTTGGGTTTGCTTATCCTCCTGTTGTTTCTTTGTCGCTTTAGCGGAACAATCGAAACAGCTTCCATACATATTCAGGGAATGATGCTTGATGTCAAATTTCAACAGGTCACCAATCATAGATTGAATCTGATGAATGCGGGGGTCGCAAAATTCAACCACCTTGCCGCAATCAATACAAATCACATGGTCATGCTGATGATAACCATAGGATTTCTCGAATTGAGCCATGTTTTTACCAAACTGATGTTTAGTAACCAGGTCACAGGAAACCAGTAATTCCAAGGTATTGTACACGGTAGCACGGCTAACCCTGTACTTCTGATTTTTCATATGGATGTAGAGGGTTTCTACGTCAAAATGATCATCACGGGAATAAATCTCTTCGAGAATAGCAAAACGCTCAGGCGTTTTCCTCAGACTTTTATTTTCGAGATAGGCTTCAAATATTTTTCTGACCAACTCGCTGTTATGGTTTGTAGACATAGTTTTTAAACTCCAATCAAAGGTATCAATTTTTAAACATAACCGAATGATAAATTCGAAACTTTAAGCGTCGAATCGGGTCACGCCAGTCACACCTTTTACTTCTAACAGGTTTTTTATCAGGTTATCCAGGTGTTCTTTGTCGTTTACAAAGATCTTGATCGACCCGTCAAAAATACCATTATCGGTGTCCACAGTGATTGAACGCATATTTACTTTAAAATCATTCGATATAACTTTTGTAATATTATTTATAAGACCGACATCATCGATCCCAATAATATGCAGACCGGTCAGGAATGTCAGTTCCTGCTGTTTGTTCCATTTCGCTTTTACAATCCTATATCCATAGTTGGCCATCAGCTGTGCAGCATTCGGGCAATTGGTCCTGTGAATCTTAATTCCTTCGCTTACGGTGACAAAACCAAATACGTCGTCACCCGGAATTGGGTTACAGCAGGCGGCAAGGGCGTAATCAATTTTCTGCAGATCTTCGCCGATCAGTAAAATGTACGATTCAGGCCCTTTAACCTTGTTTAGTAAAGCTTCGATTTGTTGCCCGTCGGTTCTTTCTGCACCTCTGTTTTCAATCTCCTTCTCGCTGGCTACATATTCTTTCAGGTCCTTCAGTTCGATCTTACCCTGCGCCACCGCAATAAACAGCTCCTGGGTCGAAGCCAGTTTAAAGAAATAACTTATTTTGTTCAGGTTGTCTGTATTATAAGTGATTTTCAGCGATTTAAGCTTGCGTTCCAGTGTTTCTTTACCTTCCTCTGCAATTTTTCTCTTTTCTTCTTTCAGCGAGGATTTGATCTTGGATTTTGCCTTCGCCGTAACCACAATATTCAACCAGTCTTCCTTTGGAGTTTGCTTGCCGGAAGTGATGATCTCTACCTGATCTCCGTTCTGCAATTTATAAGAAAGCGGCACCAGCTTGTGGTTTACTTTAGCACCTATACATTTTGCGCCGACATCTGTGTGAATTTCAAATGCAAAATCCAGTGCGGTTGCGCCGAGCGGAAGCTGAATCAAAGCACCTTTAGGCGTAAAGATGAAGATCTCATCAGAGAACAGGTTCATTTTAAAATCATCCAGAAAATCCAGTGCATTGGCCTCTGGATTACTCAGCATTTCCCTTACTTTCATGATCCACTGATCCAGACCATTGTCATTGGTAGACTCTTTATATTTCCAATGTGCGGCGAATCCTTTCTCTGCAATCTCATTCATCCGCTGCGTACGGATCTGGACTTCTACCCACTGCCCCTTAGGCCCCATAACAGTCGTATGCAATGATTCGTACCCATTTCCCTTAGGAGAGGAAACCCAGTCTCTCAAGCGGTCCGGATTGGGGCGGTAAAGGTCTGTCACAATAGAATATGCCTTCCAGCAGTCTGCTTTTTCATTTTCAGGTGAACTGTCCAGAATAATTCTGACAGCAAAAAGATCATAAACCTCTTCAAAAGGTATATTTTTCTTTTTCATCTTATTCCAGATGGAATGTATAGACTTTGGCCTGCCATAGATATCAGCCAGCAGGCCCTGCTCCGCAAGTATTTCATTGATTGGCTCAACGAACCTCTTTACGAAAAGTGTACGTTCTGCTTTTTTCTCGTTAAGTTTTGTGGCAATAAATTTATAAGTATCCGGTTCCAGGTACTTCATGGACAAATCTTCAAGCTCCGATTTAATCGCATACAGCCCCAGGCGGTGAGCCAGTGGTGCGTACAGATAAATGGTTTCGGAAGCGATTTTTAACTGCTTATGCCTTGGCATGAAATCCATTGTCCGCATATTATGCAGCCGGTCTGCCAGTTTAATCAGAATAACGCGGACGTCATCTGCCAGCGTGAGCAGCATTTTTCTGAAATTTTCAGCCTGAAGAGAACTATTGTAGTCAAAAACGCCCGCTATTTTGGTTAAACCGTCAATAATCCTGGCCGTTTTTTTACCAAACTCTCTTTCTATATCTTCTAGTGTAATATCAGTATCCTCTACGACATCGTGCAACAGGGCACAAACGATAGATGTAGTACCCAGTCCGATTTCCTCAGCAGCGATTTGTGCAACTGCAATTGGATGATAGATATAAGGTTCGCCAGATTTACGGCGCATGTCTTTATGGCTTTCAAGCGCCATGTCGAAAGCTTTGCGGATCTCCTTCTTATCACCTTTTTGCATGGTTGGCTTACAGGCACGCAAGAGGGCACGGTATCGCTTCAGGATTTCTTGCTTTTCTGCTTCTAAATCAATTACTAAGGTGTTCTTCATTTGTATTATTTTCGTAATAATTATAGCTTGTTAGACGTTTAAGGCTATATTAGGTTTAATGGTAAACCTAATGTATTAAATTTGCTTTAGATTTGCGGGAGTATAAATTTATGAAATTTTACAGGTCTTTTATTCTGTTATTTGTCATTATTGCCGTTCAGGGCGCTAGGGCACAGGAAAATTCCGCTCCTGCGAAGTTCCCTTTATTGGGCAGAAATGATACTATCAGAGTAGCTTCCACCAATGATCAGGGTGAAATGATACCTTGGATACCATTACATGAGATCGTTATCTATGGAGTACGGGTGTTTAAGACACCACAAGACCGCGCAGCTTATAATCGCTTGCGGTACAATGTACTCAAGGTAATGCCTTATGCACTTTTTGCCAAACGCAGATATGAAAAGCTCGAAAGAGACCTGGCTGTTACTACAGATCGTAGAGAACAGAAGAAACTGGTTAAAGAATGCGATGCAGAGATTAAAAAGATGTTCAAAACAGAAATTAAAGAACTGACTATTACGCAGGGCCAGATTTTAACCAAATTAATTGACCGTGAGGTCGGCAGGACAACGTTCGAGATCGTAAAAGAAACACAGGGAGGTGTAAAAGCCTTTATATACCAGTCGGTGGCAAGGGTGGTTGGACATAATTTAAAAAGCACTTATAATCCAGAAGAAGAACGGGATATCGAATCCATCATTCACTCTTCGGGTTACTACCATCAGTATCAGTAAAGCATGACAGATAATCTTCAGAGTATACATCAGTTTAACGCCAAATTAATTAACGGACAGGATCAACAACTGGCCGACTACCAGGGTAAAGTTTTATTGATTGTAAATATCGCTTCCGGATGCGGGTTTGCACCACAACTTAAAGAACTTCAGGAGTTAAAAGAAAGTCTAAACGGTGAGGAGTTCGAGGTATTGGGTTTTCCTTCCAACGATTTTGGCGGACAGGAGCCATTGGAAGGGGAGGCTATAAACGAATTCTGTGAAGTTAATTACGGCGTTAAATTTCCTGTTTTTAATAAAATGCGGATCCGTGGAGAACATGCACATCCCCTCTATAAATTTTTAAGTGATAAAGACCTTAACGGCAAAATCAAATCCACTCCCCGCTGGAACTTTCATAAATATCTGGTCAACAAGGACGGAGAGGTTGTAGATTATTTCTACCCCTTTACCAAACCCATGTCGTCCAAAGTCAGAAAAAAAATACAACGTCTGCTCTGAATTTGCTTCATACCAAATCAACCAGATAAATATATACACACATGAAATTAGATATACTAGTCTTGGCAGTCCATCCCGATGATGCGGAATTAGGCTGTTCAGGAACGATAATGAGACATATTGCCGAAGGAAAGAAAGTTGGCATTGTAGATTTCACGCGAGGTGAGCTGGGTACCCGTGGAACTGCAGAGACAAGAGATCAGGAAGCTGCAGATTCAGCAAAAATATTAGGACTGCATGCGAGGGAAAATCTCCGTTTTCGTGACGGTTTCTTTCAGAATGACGAAGCCCATCAGCTCGAAGTCGTTAAAATGATTCGCAAGTACCAGCCAGAAATAGTATTGAGCAATGCACTGCATGACCGCCACCCCGATCATGGCCGGGCCGGAGACCTTTCTGAAACGAGTTGTTTCCTTTCCGGATTGCCCAAAGTAGAGACCAGTTTAGATGGTATTGTTCAGGAAGCCTGGAGACCGAGACTGGTTTTTCAGTATATTCAGGACAGGTATATTAAACCAGATATCATTGTTGATATCACCCCATATATGGAAGCTAAAATTAAATCCATACAGGCCTTTAAGACCCAGTTTTTCAATGCCGAGGTGGCGGGCGGGCCGGCTACCTATATTTCATCTCCTGAATTTTTCGAGTCTGTTATAGGAAGGGCGAGAGAGTTTGGAAAAGCCATTGGTACAACCTATGGAGAAGGATTTACATCCCGTAAATTACTGGGTACAGATAACCTCTTCCAGCTCCGGTAGGGAACAAAAAAGCCAATCTGCTGTTTATTCTTTATAAACAGCAGATTATGTCAGGAATATTCTCCAAAATTAGAAATGCTTATACGCTTTTTCAGAGTGTAGACTTCGACCAGCTTCAGGCGCTTTCTCAAAAAACCGATCTCAGTAAACTCGTCAAGGCCGTTGCCGGTCTGGATGAAACAAAGCTTGCAGGCCTGATGAAAATGGTCAGTTCAGGCAATCATAAAAAAGAACTTCCCCCGATCAATGGTGATTTTTATCATTTGGGTGCTGCTGCACTGGATGAAAGTGACCGGGAAGTTCAGCTAAAAGTAAGGGCCTTTCTGGAAAAAGAGGTTAAACCTGTTGTCAATGCCTACTGGCTTCGTGCGGAATTCCCGCATGAGCTGGTTCCTAAAATTGCAGAACTTAATATTTGCGGCCTAACCTACCAGGGATATGGCTGCCCCGGTAAATCTAATTTACTGGAAGGAATGCTCGCTATGGAAATGGCCCGGGTAGATACCTCTATGTCCACTTTTTTTGGTGTGCAGAGTGGCCTGGTAATGGGATCAATCTACCTGCTGGGTTCCGAAGCGCAAAAACAGGAATGGTTGCCAGACCTGCAGCAGTTCAAGAAAATAGGGTCATTCGGTCTGACTGAACCTGAAGTCGGCTCTGCTACTGCCGGAGGATTAACGACCACTGCAAAACGCCAGGGAGATAGTTGGGTATTAAACGGTCAGAAGAAATGGATTGGAAATGCAACCTTTGCGGACGTACTGATCATTTGGGCGAAAGATCTTGATGATAATCAGGTGAAAGGATTTTTGGTCAGAAAAGGAAACCCGGGCTTCACTGTTAAAAAAATGGAAGATAAAATGGCCTTGAGGATTGTGCAAAATGGGCTCATTACACTAGAAAACTGCGTTGTCGAAGAAGCAGACAGGCTGCAGGGTGCGAATTCCTTTAAGGATACAGCCAAGGTGCTGCGAATGACCAGGGCTGGGGTGGCATGGCAGGCCGTAGGTTGTGCGAGAGGAGCATACGAAAGTGCATTGGCTTATACCCGTACCAGAAAGCAGTTTGGTAAACCGATTGCCTCTTTTCAGCTTATCCAGAATCATCTGGTCGAAATGCTTTCCAACCTCACGGCTATGCAAACTTTGTGTTTCCGTCTTTCCCAGTTACAGGATCAGGGTTTATTAACCGACGAACATGCTTCGCTCGCCAAAGTCTTTTGCTCATTACGAACACGCGATGTGGTAAGCAGAGCCAGAGAAGTAATGGGTGGAAACGGAATATTGCTGGAATATGATGTGGCGAGGTTTGTTGCTGATGCCGAAGCCATCTATTCCTATGAAGGAACCAAAGAGATTAATTCATTAATTGTGGGCAGGGCAATTACCGGGTTTTCTGCGTTTGTATAGTAACGTATATATTATATAACAGGCTTATCAAGCAGCAAAGACAATTTTGCCGTCAGTAATTTATACCTTGCATTATCGTTATTTATATATATAATCCGGAATATGTTTTTAATCCTCCGGAATAATTTTACAAACCTGATGAATAAACTTTTTTTATCGCTATTACTGACCGCTCCGGCTTTTGCATTTGCGCAGCAGGGCGAATTCAAACTGAATGGCAAACTAGGTACTTTAAACGCACCTGCCAAAGCATACCTGACTTATATCAATGAGGGAGCTCCTGTTATAGATTCTGCAATTATCTCCAAAGGATCTTTTGCGTTCAGCGGCAAGGTAAACGGACCGACGATGGCCCGGATTATTATTGACCATAAAGGAGTTGGCCTACAACAGCTGGACCGCTCTGCAGATAATGCTATCGTATATCTGGAGGCAGCCAATATCAGCATTGCTTCGAAAGATTCAGTAAAAAATGTAACTGTAACAGGTTCGAAGCTGAATGACGAGAATAAGGTTTATTTGAAAGCTATTGAAGCTCCTTTAAGCGTGATGAAAGCTGTTGACGCTGAGTTCACCTCATCTCCGGAAGAGAAGCAAAAAGATGAGGCTTACCGGAATGCAATGGGCGCACGTTTCGAGAAAGCAGAAGAAGATATGAAAGTGGTTCAGAGAGCTTACATCAAAGCTAATCCGAATTCCTTTTTTAGTTTACTTGCGTTGCGTGAAGTAACCGGACAGCCAATCAATGTGGCAGAAGTTGAACCGGTATTTAAAGGTTTATCCGAAGATGTAAGAAACTCTCAGGCTGGTCTTGATTTCGCTAAACAAATTGATGCAGCCAGATCTACTTCGGTAGGCGTAACTGCACCTGATTTTACACAGAATGATGTGAATGATAAACCGGTTAGCTTATCCAGCTTCCGTGGAAAATATGTACTGCTCGATTTTTGGGCTTCCTGGTGTGCTCCATGCCGCCATGAAAACCCGAATGTAGTTGCGGCGTATAATAAATTCAAAGATAAGGGCTTCACCGTTTTAGGTGTCTCCCTGGATCGTCCGGGTAGCAAAGAAGCCTGGTTAGGCGCTATTCAGAAAGATGGATTAACCTGGACACAGGTATCCGATCTGAAATACTGGGATAACGAAGCAGCGCAGCTCTACGGCGTTAAAGCGATTCCTCAGAACTTCCTGATCGACCCTGCGGGTAAGATCGTTGCAGCGAACCTGAGGGGTGAAGAATTGCATGCCAAGCTTGCTGAGCTGATCAAATAATCATAATAATATTTTTGCTGAAGGGCTGATCTGTATTTCATAGATCAGCCCTTTTTTTTGCCGGTACATCTCTAACTATTCCCTCATTAATTGATAGAGTATAGATCTACTTTTTATTGTTAATGCTTAAAAAAAAACACTGATATAAAACAGATTTTAAATTAGACGTCTATCAACGGGTATCTTAATCACGTTAATTACCTCAATCAGATCGTGATATCCGGGGAATAGAGGATCCAATAATATGTTATACTCTGATTGATTGACCGCCGACTTAACCTTAATTCCGAATAATTTATGATCGGAAAATAGTTGGTCTCCTATAATTTTACATGCTAAGTTATCTTTATCGAGCCAATCTTTTGGATAGTCAGACTCGGGAATTTGATATATCAAATCGTCTTTGTTAACACTAATTTCTATAATATATAGATCCTCTGGAGTTTCTTCCAGATCAAAGTGTACAAGATTTTCCAAAAATGCCAAGGACGAGTTTTCGGAGGTGTAAAGTACATAAGTCCCCTTATCGTTCCATCGTCCACCCGCTCGGAAGGCTCCCATGCCGGATAAGTCTTTAATCCTTTTTTCGGACTTTACTATTCTATAAACATGCACCTAGGAGTAGACCCCTTCCTCTATCCGTGTCAAGACATCTTCGACCATACCTATTCCTGTCGGAGTAGAAAAAAGAGATAAGGGGGTTTCGCCATGAAGCGCATTGTTAGGTTTAGAAAGCCATCTTTGGACTTTTTCCTTATCATCAAATACTTGATAGGTATGCTCCAGAACCCTTGCAACCTCGATTACCAAAGATGATGTCCTTTTATCGAGTTTATCGTCGGCTTGTTTCCTTTCAAGCGTTTTTATTGATAAGTTCAAAATATCCTCTACGAAGCGTTTTTTGGACATCCCCGTAAAACTGATTACCGACTCCGCTGAAGCCTTACTTATGCCAGTTCTTGAGAGTAATATGAGGTCGTAATAGTTCTTTATCGAAATACCCAACGATAATGCCCCACCAAGTAGGTCGCTAATTCCAGGAGTGCGTATTTTTTTTTTGTGAGCTAAATCCATGTTGCGACATTTTTATCAAAAGTAATTATTATTGTCGCTATATCCAATTGTTAAATAGCTTTTTATATTGAAGGGACCGATTTATTTCAGCACTTTATTTGCAATCTTTATGTAACGGTAACATGTAGCAATTGGTAGATGTAATCTTTTGGCTATCTCTGAAATTGAAGATCTAAATTTTGATCTGCAGTCCTTACCCTTGCGTAGCCTATTTTCATATAATTTTTATTATCAAAAACTCATTAATCAAAATATAAAAAACATTTCGGTTTACGGAATAGGTTTATGATAATCGGCAAAAAGAGAAAAGATATTTCAGGGTTAGTGAGGATAGGTTTGATTTTTTTAAAGGCATCAGTTTATGGTAGAGAAAAATTATCAAAAAAGGAGGGAATAGTGATCGAAAACTAGGCAATACACAAAAAACCCAATTTTACTAATATTACTTTTGTTGTAATGATGGCTAATTTGAGTTATTTTTGATAAAAGCTACACTATTCCTCTCTAAGCGATAAACATATGCTGCAGCCTGAAACACATGATATTAATAAATCTATTATTAGATTAATTCGGGCATCGAGTAAAGGTGATATCGACAGAGTTATAATACTAATACAAGATAGTACATTGGTTAACGGGAAGGATCAGTATCAATTCACGCCACTAATTTGGGCCTGCCGTAAAGGGCATCTTCAAGTAGTGAAAGCACTAATTGACGCCGGAGCTAATAAGGAAATTAGAGATTTAAGAAACCGAACGGCTTTCTTCCACGCGGTAACATTTCTCAGATATGAAGTTGTATCCTTTCTCGCGGAAAAAGAATGTAATGTTAACCCAGTTGATATTTACGGTTGGACGCCTCTAGATTTCGCATTAACAAATCATAATACTAAAGTTGCAAATTTAATCAAAAAGTTAGGGGCATCATCTAACCGAAACACAGATCAAGTTGTAAGCAAAATTGATTAACTGTTTTTAGATAGCCTTAGCTTGTGTTTGATTCCGACATATTTTGCATCTTAAGATTATATTTAGGGCTAATAAAGAATATTATTACTATGGTTTTTCTCAAAAGCAGAAGTATCATTATACGGTGGAATTTTAATCAACGCTAAATATTTGCAATTAAATATTAGGAATTAAGTTATGCAGAAAATCCTCAATTTCCGCTTTAGACTTATACCCTCCATTGATCTCTGGATCCGCGATTTCAAAAACAATGTCTTTTATTAACTCATTTTGAAACTCGATCCTTTCACTTAAGGTAAAGCAATCACAAATATAAGCTAAGGCGGGTGAAGAAATATTTCCGATCAAGACTTCACTTAACAATTTAATGGCGGCATTGCTGTCGAGCAATATTCTTTCATCCTCATGAAAATGCAAGTTTACAGTTGCTCCGACCTTTTTCATCAACCGCAAATAGTCATCAACTTCCATCTCAATATTTTTCTGGACATCTACACCAGACACTTGACCTTTAATTAATTTATTTATAATTGATGAATTCATGACGATATACTTTACTAATTTTTTGATCTTCAATATCTCCTTGTCACAGGAAACTATGAGATTAATTTTCAATATAGTAGTATTTGACGAGAACGTTCCAGTGCCCTGATTGAGTATAACAATGAGATTTTGGAAACTTGATGTGTAATTATTAAATAACGGTCGTTTTGTAAGAATTAAAATCTATAAGGTGGCAAAATGCGTTTGAAAAATCATGCAATTTATCATCAAGTTTTTCCTGACTGAAAAAGTTATACACTAGGTCTTATGATCGTTTTCGTTGATACGGTGTTGAGCGGGTGTTGATACGGTGTTGAGTCGGTTAGCGGGTATATCAACACCGACTCAATACCGTATCAATACCCTCTCAATATGCTTTTAACATCAAAGTGCCCTATACTGGATGCCCATCGATATCCCATGGCCTTGCAGGAAACCATTATTCAGCTCTTTGTAAAGCTTAATGCAGCCAGTTTTAGAAAGTTCTTTTCTAATATCTATGATTCTCTCCAGCACAATCTGCTCCTCTATAAAGTGTAGTCGAACACTTCTTAAATGACTATACCAAGCCTGTCGGGTATAACCAAATGACGCGCAAAGGTTATCAATACTATAATATTTGCGCGTACCCTTAAGTTTCAGGATCACTTGATAGCAGCTTTTTTTTAAGATCTGTACCATACTCTTCCTTTAATTGGACGTTCGTTTTCTTTACTCATTTTTCTGCGATGAAAAACTTTCTTATGTAAACTCATTTCAGGAATGGATAAGCAAAACAAGCTGAAACCGGAAAACCCCTACCTTCCGTAACAAAAGAAAAATAGGGGCTTTCAGCAAGTTGTATTTCCAGAAAACTAACTTTGGTTCCTGAACGGATATTTAATCAGGCTTACATTGCCGATTGGGCTCTTCTCGTAGACAGCGACACAGGAGGCATTATATGCAGGGTCAAAATTTACATTACCCGGGCTTAGGTCAGTAGGAAATTTACTGCCTTCCATAAAAAAATAAACTTTAGTTACACCCCCTTTATGGTGAGGTTTAAAGTTACCGAATATCTCCATATCCTTCCAGATGGAATCCTTCACTGTTACAGAAAATACGTATTGTATAGGGCCGGTATTATTTTCATTTCTGTATTTTGCTTTTTCTGTAAATCCCGCCTTCAGGTCATCTGCACCAGGTTGAAAAAAAGTGCCTTTTAGCAACCAGCCAAAAAGGACCACGGAAAGCAGGATCAGGAAAATATTCGTTTTGCTGGTTTTCATTTATCAGAATGTGTTTAAAATTTTTGTCATCACCTCAACTCCTTCGTCAATATGGGAATTTTCAATAATCAACGCCGGACGGAAGCGAATGGTATGGGAGCCGCAACCTAAAAACATCACATTATTATCCATTCCTTTTTTAATGAAAGTATTACGCATTTCTGTATCCGGAAAATCGAAGGCTGTTAACAAGCCTTTTCCACGGATATTAGTCATCTGGCCGAATTTGGCAGATAAATCGTGTAAACGGTCTTGTAAATAACGTCCGCTTTTTGCCGCTTTCGCACACAGGTCGTCTTCTTTTACAATTTGCAGGATCTGTGTGGCCCGGACCATATCGACAAGATTACCACCCCAGGTGGAATTGATTCTTGAGGATACCCGAAACACATTGCGTTCTACTTCATCGACTTTATTACCAACCAGAATCCCGCAGACCTGCATTTTCTTTCCAAATGCCAGGATGTCGGGTCTCGCTTTTTCGCTGAAATGCTGGTGACACCAGAATTTACCCGTAAGTCCGACGCCCGTCTGTACTTCATCATAGATTAAAAAGGCTTCATTCTCATCGGCTAATTCACGTAACTGAATCAAAAACTCTTCACGTAAATGATTGTCTCCGCCTTCGGATTGAACGGGTTCGATAATAATCGCACAAATTTCATCTTTATATTTTGCAAAAGCATCTTTAACCTGCTGAATGGAAGTTTCTTCGGTCTGTATTGCCGTATCCAGATTCTCCTTCTCCAGCGGAAACTTAACCACAGGGGTACTCACTCTCGGCCAGTCAAATTTGGCAAACCATTTGGTCTTATCCGGAGAAGTATTAGTGAGGCTTAAAGTATAACCGGTACGTCCATGAAAAGCATGTTCAAAGTGCAGAACTTTAAAACCTTTCTCTTCTTTATATCCTTTGGCGAAGTTCTTCTGTACTTTCCAGTCCATTGCCACTTTAAGTGCGTTTTCGATAGCAAGACCACCACCTGCAATGAAAAAAGCATGCGGCAAATAGTCAGGGATGCCAATCTCACCGAATGTTTTTACAAATTGTGCGTACTGCTGTGTATAAACATCGGAATTTGATGGATTTGCCAAAGCAGCCTGAAGCAGGTTATCTTTGAAAGCTTCATCATTGATCATTTTCGGGTGATTATATCCTAATGGAACGGATGCGAAACAAGTAAAGAAATCCAGTAATTTCCTGTTCTTTCTGGAGTCGTAGATATAAGCGCCCTGGCTTTGAACCATATCATAGGTTAATTCATATCCATCTGCTAAAATATGCTGGCCTAGGGTTTCATTTACCTGATCCGGAGCTACTGTAAGTTGGTACATAATCAATGGTTTTGGTTTATCTCAAATGTACTAAAATGCCCTTATTTATCAAATCTAGTGGGTTTTTGACGAAAAAATCAGATAATCGTAGTTTAAACTGTTTAAAGTGTGATTTTGAAATGGAAACAGATTTGGTCTGATATGCAACCAGGTGATTATTGTGTGGCTAACCGATTGTTACATGTAATTATTGATTATATTAGGAATAACAATGGAAAACGAAATTCACAATGAATTTGAAGCCTTAGGATATAAAATAATCTTGTCTGGTTATGCATTGGTATATTTAGACGAAGTATACACTTTATACAGCAAGAGCAAAGGAACTCCACTGTATGAAAACCTGAGGTTTCAATGCGAAATGCTCATTAGCGAAATGTATTATAGAAACGAATTGTTTGAGAAAAGCTGGATAATAGACTTCACGCTAATAAATGATTATTCTATAGACTATCCTGCTTATTTCAATCTTATCGGACGTGTCAAGGATACCGCTATAATTCTGGATAGAGTAGTGGAGATTAAGCCCTTTATTTTTGCATTTTTAACCCAAACTAGTTGTTCCTGGGAGGGTAAAATTCCTGTATTTGGCTGGTATGCTAAAACTTATCCGGATGACGACCAGAATTCTTCATCAATTTTAGCATCTTCTGTCAACGATCTCGCTTTGGAAATGGGAGCTAACTTGAATGCATCTCAGTCTTACAAGGAAAACGTGATTTCGTTAGTGAAGGAGTGGGAAAGGGCAGGTGACGCTCTACATCAATTTATCTTGTCATATAAGCAGGCCGGGAATGAAGAAAAACAGGCGCTCTTAGAGAAATACTTTAAAAAGGAAACATTAAAGTTTTATACCGACTACGTAAATAAGTACTACGTGGATAAACTTTAATGTTTGCTGTTAAGTCTTTTTTGCCGTGTTACCAGGCTATTTCTCCAGTTTCCGGGTTACTTTCCTCACTGAAAAATTTTCCGGTTGGACCATTATGATCCAGCAGCGCATATTTAATGATACGTTTGGCCGCGTCTTTAACTTCGCCTCCTTTGTAATTAGTGAAGTCGGTTTTTGTATAACCAGGACACACTGCGTTTATTTTAAAAGCTGTGGCACGTAACTCATAAGCCAGGTGAACAGTGTACATATTCATTGCTGCTTTCGAGGATGCATAAATAACATATTTTCCGTAATCATACGCAGGCCAATGCGGATCGCTTTGCAGTGTCAGAGACCCTACACTGGTACTTACATTTACTATTCTGGGTTCAGTCGATTTTTTCAATAATTCAATGAAAGATTGGGTGACGCGCACCACACCATATACATTGACGTCAAATACTTCGCTATAATTCTCCGCCGAAGTTTCGAGTGCGCTTTGTGTGACGATTCCGCTGATACCTGCATTGTTTATTAGAATGTCCAGATGTCCCTGTTCTTCTTCGATAATCTTTTTTGCAGATAAAATGGTGTTTGGTTGGGTAACATCAATTTCGATCGCTTTGATATTTTCGTAGCCATTTTTACTCAATTCTTCCACAATGTCATTTCCTTTTTCAAGATCCCTGCTTCCCAGATAAATGAACAGTCCTTCTTTGGAGAGTTCCTTTGCTGTTTCTAAACCAATTCCTTTATTGGCTCCTGTAATTAATACCGACTTCATCTTTTCGTTTTTTGTATAATACAAAACTGATGTTTATGGAAGAGACATCATTTACCATATGGTAAAAACTGGTCTAGCGAATGTTTTTTCTTATTCTGCTTAATGATTGTTGCGTGACACCCAAAAATGAGGCTATATAAGCCAAAGGGATACGATTCGCGAATGACGGATAGTTTTTCAGAAATGCCAGGTAACGTGTTGTCGCATCTTGTGAAATCACGGGGCTCTTTCTGGACTTTTGATACAAACACTGCTGAACCATCTTATTTTTAATTACGTCCCAGCCAACAATTGTATTAGAGAGCTCTTCCCAATCTGTTTTTGAGAAAACTATTATTTTGCAGTCAGTACAGGCTTGCAGATACTCTGATGAAGCTGTATTTGCTTCAAAGTTCGGATAATCAACCACAAGGTTGCCTTTGCCAATAAAACAACGGGTAATTTCTTCGCCTTTGTTGTTGTAATAGCAACCCCGCATTACTCCCTCTAAAACAAAGCCAACCCGTTTTGGAATTAATCCTGCTTCGGAAAAATAGGCGTCTTTTTTAAGGTCTAAAATAGCAGTTTTCGATTCAACAAGTTCGATTTGTTGTTTGTTAATATTACCGATCTGTAAAATATAATCTGTCAACTCCTGCATAGCTGCAAGTTAAGGAAACAAAATTTGGATGAATTTACCATTTGGTAAAAAGAATTGAGAAGAGCGGCTTCTAACCATTTTACCACTTTTAAACCTGGCAGATAGAGATGATATAAATAAAGTCTACTGTATTAGTATTCTTTATTTATATATTTGCTTTCATTGAATGCGCTGGTATTGAAGTCTTAAGGTTTCCTCATCTCATTCGATACTGATCTTACCCACTTTTAAGCGAATGAATACATTAGAAACTGAGCCGAAAGCAGCTGCACCGTTAAAAAACGATATTGATGTTAATGATGATGGGAAATCAAGTAGATCGGCTGGTTTATATTGGAAAAGAGTCGCGAGCAGATGTTTATTTGCGCTGGGTTTTATCTTTGTTGGTCATGTGATCGCATCAATTTATCCACTGACTAACCTCTTCGACCTGTCAAAATCTGTTTATTTGGGCCTAAATCTTCAAGCGGGTTTCGGCTGGATGCTCCTTGCTGGTTTTGTTGCACAGATGGTTGACGGCGCCTTAGGAATGGGGTACGGGGTCATCTCTACTACTGTACTGTTATCTACAGGTGTAAATCCTGCAGCGATCAGCGGAAGTATACATACTGCAGAGATGTTTTCCAGTGGAGCCTCTGGATTCAGCCACTATAAGTTCGGAAACATCAATAAAAAATTATTTAAGACTCTTTTGGTACCGGGCGTACTCGGTGCGATCATCGGAGCAACCTTGCTGGTATATTTAGGAGAGACTTATGGAAGTTGGCTGCGGCCAGTGCTGTCAGTTTATACTTTATTGCTGGGTGCAAGGATATTGTTTAATGCATTCAAGAAAAAGCAAGCTTCAAGAAAGGTGAAAAATGCAGGTTGGCTTGCAGGAGCTGGAGGATTTCTGGATTCTTTTGGCGGCGGCGGGTGGGGGCCACTCGTTACGAGTACGTTGATCGCAAAAGGTAAAACCCCCAGGTATATCATTGGTACCGTAAGTTTGACAGAGTTCTTTGTCACCTTAGGTAGCGCACTTACTTTCTTTTTATTACTTGGAACCAGTCATATCCAGACTATTGCCGGCCTGATTATAGGTGGTTTGCTTGCTGCTCCCATTGCAGCAAGACTTGCAGGAAAACTGAATTCTAAGGTGATGCTAATCGCAGTTGGATCACTTGTTATAGCTTCCAGTTTGTTTACGCTTTACAGGGTATTAGGAAAATTATAACCGTCCTCTTCCAATTGTTTTAAGTGAGCTTCCAGGAGTTTTATTTTACTTAAATACTGTATTTTGTAATATAGATGTCCCAATGCTAGTGAGGCGATAGTTAATAGCCCACAGATTAGCAATGTATTATCCAGGGAAGTGGCCCCGTTAATAATCATTAACTTAATTACCGCATAATAAAATATGGGATAAAGGAACAGGTAAGTGAGATTAAATGTAACATAAAATTTTTTAAAGTCGATGATCGTATTGGTAAGCTTTTCTTTCAGATTCCCATTGTTGTCTAGCGTAAATATCTGCAATTGCCGTTTTAATACCCGTACAGTTACAAGGCAATAAATCACTATAACTGCCATATAAGCCGCTGATGTAGCTACATTAGATAGAGCCGCTCCATCAGAACTGATTTTATTGGGCATAAAAGATATTTTGACTATCATCAGCAATAAAAAGGGGATAGTCAGCCCCTTCAGCATCTGGAATGTAGTCTTATTAGAGTTACTCCAATAAGCCGATTTTTTTTGTAAGTCATCTAAAATGTCTGTCGTTTCCATAATCATTTAGTCTTTATTTATGCAATAAGTCAAATGATAGGAACAAAAATTACAAGAATCCAAAATTAATTTTGAATTGCAGCTGCTGAGCTTGTTTTAATGCGAAAGATTAATGCTTCCCGTTTTACAACCCTTGCCTTACCTATTTCCTGGTATTTTTATTATCAAAAAATTCCACTAATCAAGACAAAGAAATTTTGATTAGTGGAATGATTATATGATGATGATTCTGATCGCAAGCGATTGCCAAAATAGAAGGTAATAAAGGATAATTAAACTGCCTGATCAGATGACGATGAATTCTGTAGGTTGTTTTTCAATCTGTTCTGTTTCACAAAATTCATCCAGATAATTGCAGAAAGCATAACTGTTATACCTATCAGTTGCTTAATGGAAATATTCTCTCCCAAAATTAAATGAGCCGCTAGGATAGCTACCGGTAGCTCAACGGTCATTAAAAGTCCACTTGTCGGTGCTCCAATTTTAGGCATGCCAATTGCAAATAAGACGGGGGGCAGGATTGTACCAAAAAATGCCAGGAAAAACCCCCATCCTAATAGTTCCATTCCAAAATGATTATCAGATACTAAGGTTGCAAAGTTGAGTAATAATATAGAAATTGCTGAGCCTGTCATGACCCAGGCACTTTTATTTTTCCAGCTGATCTGTTTTCCGAACCGGCTATTAGCAACGATATATACAGCATAAATTAAAGAAGCTGCAGAAACATATAAAACCCCTAATATGGACAATGTAACATCCTGCTGAGTTGCCAATCCACTTGCAAACATTGTTCCTAGTAGAATAATAATGGTTATTGTGATTTCTAATACAGTTGGTTGTTTTTTGAAAATAACCCATTCAATAAGTAAACTCAACCAGGTAAACTGCATTAGTATTACAATAGCAACGGAAGCCGGAATGTATTTGACAGATACATAATATAAAAAGGTCGAAATACCAATCGCAGCACCGGTGAAAAGCAACTTAGGAAGTTCAATTCTTTTAACAGGATTTCTTTTCGAAAGGCAAACGATTACCCATAGAACAACTGCTCCAAGAAATGCCTGGATAAAAGAAATTTCAGCGGCATTAAATCCACGGTTGTAAGCTAGCTTTACAAAGGATGTGAGTATACCAAAGCTCATAGCACCGCCCAAAACCATTAATGCGTATTTATTCATTTATATCGCCCTAGCTAGATTAGTTTAATCTTAATTCTATAATTTTAAATCCATTACTGAATCAAGTCCTCTTTTAAAGCCTTTGAAAGTGCTAACTTTTTCAATTGCAATTAGTGCACCTTTCACATAAGGTTCTGCACCGGCACCCGAATCATGTCTTATAGTTAATTTTTCATCTTTTAATCCAAAAATAGCTTCAATGGATATAACATGCCCTGGAAGCCTGATGGAATGCACTTGCACTCCGTCCAGATCAGCGCCCCGGCTTGCTTTCTCTCCAACCAATTTGTCTTCGGAAACATGGACATTCGGTCTGCGTTTTTCAGATAAACGATGTGCTAATTCCCTCGCCGTACCGCTTGGAGAATCAATTTTGTCTTCGTGGGCATAATCAAGAATTTCGAAATTAGGGATATAATTGGCTGCGATTTCCGCAAATTTCTGCAATAGGACAACAGTAATTGCAAAATTTCCTACGGCCAATACAGAAGTATTATTTTCTTCAGTTGCTTTCTTAATCTTTAAATAGTCATCGGCAGTCAATCCTGACGTTCCTATAACTACGCTTTTCCCTTTCTTTATTGCTGCTGCTATATTGATTTTAGCGGCCTCCGGTTTGGTATATTCTACAAGAACGTCAAATTCGATCTCATTAAGTGCTGTTTCAATATTATCAAAAATTGGAATATGTGCTTCGCCTAAATCAAGAATTTCTGCTAGATTTTTGCCCGCATGAGTACGGGATAACACACCTGTCAATTGCATATTTGGATGCCTGAACACCCCTTTGCTTAGTTCGGAGCCGGCCCAGCCCGTTCCTCCCGCTATGAATACTTTAATCATGATGTCTTAGTTAGTTTTTAAGTTTCTTAACGTTCTGTCTTTATAGCTGCTTTCTTTAAACTTTTGTTCAATACTACCCAATGCAGTTAGAAATTCGGGGCTGTCTTCTAAAACTTCTTTCATAGTTTGAATACATGCTTCCCAATACTCCTCTAATAATGGCAATGCATCATATGCTTTTGCAGAAAGAGTCAGAATTTGTTTTCGGGAATCTATATCGTCTGTTTTAGCCACTACATATCCCTTCTGCTTCATATTATTGAGGATTTTTATAATAGCAGGATGGGATAACTGTACTCGGTCTGAAATTTCTTTAATATTCAATGCCTCATGTTCTTTTAGCAATAAAAAAATAAGGTGCCAATTAGGTTCAATATCTACGCCTACAGATTTATAGAAATCTTTAGTGCTATATAAGAGCAAGTCACTAAGCCTTTTCAGTCTGCTGGTTAACCCTGCATATTTGATCTCCGATAAAAAGTCATTCTTAATCATAAAATATATAACTGGTTATACAAATGTATAAAATAAATGTATAACTGGTTACATGTTTACTGGTTTAATCTTTAGAGTTTTTTCAGATGAGTGAAAGAAGAATAAAATGATTTTCTTATTCATTCGCCTATATGAATATCTTTATTCGAAAGCCCTAAAAAAAACGGTCATTTTTCGGGAATACAGAGTTCACACCCTTGCGTACCCTAGTTTCCGGGTATTTTTATTATCAAAATGGGGAACAATGATAATGTCAAATTAGTAACGGCCAGTGAAAATTTCTGAGAAAATAAAAAAGATAAAAACTGGTTCTTCAATATGTCTTCGATAAGTTTTCGAATTCAGGCAGTATCTTTTATTATTCGCCGTCAAAATCGTTGGTGACCAAGGTCGCCATCAGGTCAACACCTGCTTTATTGAAATAAATGATCTCCAGGTAATGACCTAGCATTTCGCGCATGTCGACATAACAATACTTGGTTAAATCTTTTATCCCGGCTGACATTCTCACTTCAAAACCTTTGGACTCAAGTGCCGCTATAGCATTGTTATAACCGTCTAAATCATCATCGTAACGCACTCCAACATGGTGAAATTGCAAATCAAATTTATCCTTTGATAATTTTTCACCATAAAACTCTAAAAGCGGACCTCCTGTTGGCTGGATAATCTCCAGATCGAAGTTACCGCCATTTGCCCAGGCCGCATGGAATTTGCAATCGGTTGTGGTTTGTCCTTCAAAGACCTGGTCAATTGGTACAAGGTCACGTATTACCATGAATTTTGGAATGTCAAATTTTGCCTTTAATAAATCTTTAGCCTTGTCAAAATCATTGGTTACCCAGCACATTTGGAATGTTTTCGCCCAGATGTCCGTAATGGGCATTAAGTCGTTTTTCATAAGTATGATGTTTAAATATTATGCAATTTACCCATCAACCTACACCGGTAAAAATTATAATATTGTCTGATTCAAACAATTTATTGATAGAATCAAATATTCTATTAAAGATTTAGTTTGTATTTACACTAGTGGCTATAAACATTTATCAATATGAATTGAGTAAGCATTATATCTGTAATTTGCTCCAGATAATAATCTGAATTAGTTAAAACCAGTTGTTCCTGTTTATACTAAGAAATCACTAAATTACTTGTTGATTATTAGTGTTTTATAGATACGCCCAGGCGTAAAACTGGCAGACGTCCGGATGTTAAAAATTCTTGATTACAATGTTTTGCAAACAGGTATCCGTAACTAAATTGCCACCTGAATAATACGTAATATCAATGCCTTATGAAACAACGGGAAACCCTCGAAGATTTTTTTGAGGAAAAACTTAAACGCGATGTCTGTTCTCTGTCGTCGGATGAAGTTCAGTTTAACTTATTGACTTTTGCCGACTGTCTTGAGAAAAATATCAGATACAGGCGTCGCGATTATTTTAAAGTAACTTATACTACCGGACACCACATCATTCATCACAGTGACAGAAGTTACGAAGTGAATGGGCCAACAATGGTCTTCTTTAGTCCAGAAATACCCTATACTATCGAAAGCCCGAACTACTGCGAAAAAAACAGCCGGTATTTCATTTTCAGGGAAAGATATTTTAGCGAATATTTTAGGAGGAACATCAAAGATTTTCCATTTTTCAGCCGTACGCATAACGGTGCTTTTGCTTTAGACGATGCGCAAGAGAAAAAAGTCGCTATGCATTTTGAAGAAATGCAACAGGAACTCGCTTCTGACTATATTTTTAAACATGACCTGATCAGGCAACATATCGCAGAACTCTTACATATGGCTTTAAAGCTTACGCCGGGGCATAGTGCACTTGAACATGTAGACGCAAATGTCCGGCTAACAGCAGTATTCACAGAACTTTTGGAACGTCAGTTTCCAATAGAACCACCATTCAAACTGCGCTTTGAAATGAGGTCGCCCGGTGATTATGCGCAAAAGTTAAACGTTCATGTAAATCATCTTAACCGCGTTTTAAAACTTACTACAGGAAAAACCACATCCCAGCATATTTCAGAGAAGATGGCGGTTGAGGCAAGAATATTATTAAAGCACAGTCAGTATAACATTTCAGAAATAAGTTATAGTCTGGGCTTCACTAACACTACTCACTTTAACCATTTTTTTAAAAGGCAAACGGGATCTTCCCCTAAAACCTTCAGGGTTTAATTAGTTAGCACCTCAGTCAATGGGGGTGTGAAATTCTCTGAATTTGAGGGGCGATAATTTTGTTTTTAATTTGAATAATTTGCTAAATGATTGTGAATGTTCGAAACCTAATTCGTAAGCGATCTCACTGATGGACATATTAGTAGAACCCAGCTTCTCTTTAGCTTTCGCTATCAGTTTCTCATGAATGTGCTGCTGGGTATTTAAGCCGGTCATCAACTTTAGAAGTGTACTGAGATAGTCAGACGATAAATGCAATCTTTCCGCTAAGTGATGTACTGTAGGCAGGCCTCTGGCAGCAGCCCGACCATTGAAATGATCTTCTAACAACACCTCCAATTGATCAAGTATTTGATAATTACCCATTTTACGGGTGATAAATTGGCGGTTATAAAATCTATCAGCATAATTTAGCAGCACTTCAATATAAGATACCACTATTTGCTGACTGAATTTGTCAATATTCTGTTGGCATTCCTGACGTATATTTTGCATGGTGCCCAGTATAATTTCTTCTTCTTTTTGCGATAAGAAAAGTGCTTCCCGAACAGAATATCCGAAAAATTCGTGACGTTTTATTGTCTTCGCCAATGCCATGTTCCATAAAAAATCTGGGTGTACCAGCAAGATCATGCCCGATTTTTCAGCATTTTCATTTTTCGATTCGATTCTGAAAGCCTGTCCCGGAGAAATAAAAAACATCGTACCCTCATCGAAATCATAGTCTTGTTGCCCGTAAATGATTTTTGCATCCAGATTCCTTTTTAATGCAATGAAATAGAAATCATTTACCCAGACAATATCATTATTTTCAGGAGAAAATTTAATCAATGAATAATCAAAAAGGCTGACCAAAGGATGTTCTGGTTTAGGTAATCCCCTAAGGCGGTGATATTCCTGAATAGATTTGATTCTGGTAATTTGTTTATTTAACATAATTCGGCCCTTTTATTATCAATACTATTTTCATAATTGATCGGATTGAAATCATGAGTTAAAATAAATGTCTCCATTAAGATTGGCAATAAGTCCTGGCATAACCGGCTGCCACCCTAATGATTCCTGTGTTATCTTGCTTGAAGCATGAATGTCCATAGCTGCGAAGTGCGCAAAAGTTTCAAAATGAGTTGCTGATTCTTCTTTGTTTTTCGATACTACCGGAACATTCAGTCCTTTGCCAATTGCCTCTGCGATGTCCTTAAACAAGATACCTTCTTCACTTACGCCATGATAACGGGTACCGCCTTTGGCAGTCTTTTCAAGTGCCAGCACAAATAATTTTGCAGCATCCAAACGGTGAACTGCCGGCCAGCGATTGCTTCCTTCTTCTGTATAAACGGAAATACCCTTTTGACGTGCAATCTTTATAAGCATAGGAATGAAAGCATGATCGCCTTCACCATGCACTGACGGAGACAGGCGAACTATTGAAACGTTGACGCCCCGGGCAGCCACAGCATCTACAGCCCGCTCGGTAGCAATACGCGGGTTTTGTCCCGCTGCTGGTATTTCTGTTTCATCCACTAAACGACCGCGGGTAAGTAATCCAATTGCTGAGGTAATGATCATGGGCCTCTGCGAACCGGCGTAGACATCGCCGAAAGCTTCAATTATCTTGCGGTCATTTTCCGAACTTTCTTTAAATTTAGAAAAGTCATGGTTGAAAGCTGTATGGATTAAACCATCTGCAGCGGCTGCTCCATTTTTCAGACTTTTCAGGTCTGTCAGATTACCACGATGGGACTGAACACCGACAGCGGCTAAAGCTTTATCTGATTCTTCATTTTTAGAAAGACCGATAACCTGATGGCCTTTTTTGATTAATTCCTGAACGACGGCCGATCCTACAAAGCCGGTAGCTCCTGTTACAAAAACTTTCATAGATAATTATTTATTTGAGATGATGATACAAATATCCGGATCAATTAAACGTCAGGGTTAGCCAAATCCCGGCATCTTGTAGCCAAAAACATAAATGATGTTAATGCTGTCATTTATGGATAAAACTACCATATTATTGTGTTAGATAATTATAATTGGTGAGGGGCCCAATTTTCCTTTCTTAATTGCAAAATGGTTCTTATCGAGTCAAAATGAATTTAAATTGAAACAGTATTTTTGAGTGGCTGTTTCTGATAGGTAAGATCACATTTTTATTTAGCATTAATTTAAAAAATACCTGATATGAAAGCAATCGTATATGAGCAGACCGGTGGTCCTGAAGTTCTGGATTGGAATGAATACCCAACGCCAGTACCTCATGCAGATGAAGTGCTTATCCACGTTAGAGCGGCCGGAGTTAACCGTCCCGATGTCTTCCAGCGTAAGGGAGGTTATCCTGCACCGGCAGGTGCTCCTGCGAATATTCCGGGTCTTGAAGTGGCTGGAATCGTTGTCGGCTGCGGCCCCTCTGTAAAAGAATGGAAATTAGGTGATGAAGTCTGTGCCTTGTTAAATGGCGGAGGGTATGCAGAATATGCAATTGCCAGGGAACGTCAGTGTCTTCCAAAACCTAAAGGGCTCGATTTTATTCAGGCAGCCAGTCTGCCAGAGACGCTGTTTACCGTTTGGTCTAATATTTTTGAGAGAGGAAATCTTCAGCCGGGAGAGAAATTATTAATTCACGGTGGCAGCAGTGGAATCGGGATCACAAGTATCCAGCTGGCAACTGCTTTGGGTTTTAAAGTTTATGTTACGGTGGGCAGTGAGGAAAAAGGGCAGGAATGTTTAAGTAAAGGAGCAATTCGTTTTGTCAATTATAAAACGCAGGATTTTGCTGTCGAATATGCGCAGGAGGGTATTGATGTGATCCTGGATATGGTTGGCGGAGATTATCTGAATAAGAATGTGAATATTCTAAATCCAGACGGGCGGGTGGTGTATATTAATTCGATAAAAGGTGAGGGAGTTTTAGACCTTGCAAAGGTGATGGTTAAACGCTTAATTATAACTGGTAGCACACTTCGAAGCAGACCATACGAATTTAAGAAAAAACTGGCCGGGGAAATCTATAAAAATGTATGGCCGGTTATCGAATCAGGTAAATTCGTTCCCGCAATATTTAAAACTTTCCTTATTTCCGATGCAGCAGATGCTCACCGTTTAATGGAAAGTGGCGAGCATACAGGGAAAATTGTATTAACTAACCTGGCTGACTGAAAGGGTTAATCGTTTAACCCTTTACCGCTGAGAATTTGAGGTATATATTTCTCAACTCTTGCCTCACGGGTTTTGGGCTGTTTTGCTGCGGAGAAGTGTAGCAGATAAGCCTTTTGCCTTCCCGGAGTTAATGCATTGAATGCTGCTTTTAAAGCAGGGATCGTATCTAATTTACTTTGAAACTCATGAGGGATAACGAATTCTTCTTTCGGATTAAAAATTACTTTTAAACCGGACTTTTCAACTTCTATAGCTTCAAAAATATACGCCTTCAGCATACTTTTTAGCTCGACTATTTCCCGGACATCGCTAAAGCGGATCTGCCGGGCCGACTGCGTATTTTGTGTTTGCTGGATTAGAATACCTTTCTCATCATTTAACAATACACCCTTGAAGAACAAAAAAGCACAGTATTCTTTAAAAGCATGAATCAGGACGATGTTGTTATTCTGAAACGTATAACATGGAACGCCCCATTTTAATTCCTCGGTTAGTTGGCAGTCGAGTGCAATCATTCTCAATTGCTCCTGTTCTTCCTTCCATTTTTTTGCCTTATTAAAATAAAAATCAACTTTAGGATTCATATTCCTTTATTAAATGAAGTGGTTTTGTGCCAGCCTGATACTAATATACGATAATCAGCACAAAAATTAGCTCAGTTGTCCCAAGACAATGTTGGGTCGGGAGCCGGACATCCCGGAACTTTATTGCATATAAAAGCAAGAAGCTCAATTTCTGAACTGGTGGCAATTGTGACCGGTGGAGCTGGTGCAGTATTTTCTGGCATTTTAATACCGATCGATGCGATAGTTTTGGGTGACCACTGAGCTTTGTAAAATCTTGATATGGCTGGTTTAGCTAAATTTGCCGTCTTCATGAACCGGGAATTAAACATGATTTTTTGAGCTGATATTAATCTGCTTTCATCAGGAAGGGTTCTTTCTTTTAACAGTATTTCTTTTGTTTTAAAAAGCTGTTCATTCCTCTTTTTAGTAATCAAGTCAGTTTGTACCAGCATGGTCGTCCTTACGGAGGGCTTAAGTTTTTGAAATAGGAAATCAAATAGTCTTATTTTGCCTCCGGGTTCTATCGGCGCCGTACTTTGTGTTTCGACACTTAGTTTTCTTATGAAAATTATTTTTTGCGGAAAGGCTGGTAAATTACCACCTCCCGTCCCATCGGAAAGGGGAGGCGATGCTGCCGGGAGTTTCCAGAATGGCTGCAATAAAAAGTCATTATAATGCAGCCATTCGCGGATAATATCCACAACAGTGTATTCAAAACGGACGGTACTGATGTCAATGTGTTCATCATTTATTTCGTATAAGTTTTTAAGTCTTTCCGGAGCTTGTCGGACTAAAGACTGCACTTCAGATCTGTCTAAACTTATTTCATGCCATCCTGTTTCATCTTCGAAAAAGTTGACTGGAGAAAAATATGTCGGTATGTAATTTAATTCATTTGCCAGGTGATCGATTGACGTCGCTTTGGTGAAAAGTTCATATTCCAATTTCAGATCCGCAATTGTTTTAGTTGGTGATGCCGCAGAAAGAGCAAGAAAATCACCAAGGTATTTTTCCACCTGAGACCTTTTACCTGCGGTTTCCCAGTTTAAAAGGTTTCTTTCAATATCCGTTTTTAGCGTTGATTCCTCATTGATCCATTTTGTTTTGAGCTCTTCTGCACCGTCTCCGGTTGCGTTTTTATAGGCTAATTCCCGGTTTTTATATTCGCTGATTGCAATTTTATAAAGCTGTTCATACTTGTCGTAGTTGGCCAGATAAGTGGTTTGCTCACCACTTTCAAGTTCTATGGCCTGATTTAAAAATGCTATCGCTTTCAGAAATCGTTCTTCCTGTTCCGGCCCGCGTGTATTATTCGCGGGTATCGCGTATTTCAGCGTGTCATAGTATACGTCCTCCAGAGCGGCTGAACTAGGTTTTATAAAATCATCGACTTCAGAAACAAAATTAAAAGTATTAGCAAAATCAAACATTTTGATCGCTGTATCAATAGGACCGATACCATACTTATCCGGCTGCATAAAATAAAAGTTTTCTTTCGCCACTGGAAATGATCCATTCTGAAAAGCCAGAAATTTGTTTGTTTCTTTATTCCCTTGTTTGTCTGTTTCAAAGATCAACTTCAATTTTGTAATTAATGCAATTGCTACAATCGGTGTCATATGATATCGTTTTGATAAATATTGCTAATCAAATTTGGCATTAGGGTCGGGATTAGGACATGTGCCTACCAGGCGGTTGACGAAACCCAGTAATTGTATGCCTTTGCAAGAAATACCCTGGCCGGTATCCTCCGAATGAAAATCATGGACTTCTTCGCCACGGGAGTAACCGCCTTTTAATCGGAGCGGACCCCAGCCTGCAGACGCGCTTGCATTAAACTGACTGCGAAAACTACTTCCTTCCCAGGCACTTTTGTCAAAGGTAATTTCAAGATCCTTTGCAAAAATGGCATTTGTAGAGTAGGCTATAAAACTTCCGTTTGGAGGATTTCCTCCATCAGATAGCTGTGGGTTTCCAAATGACCAGGTTCCCGGATCGAGTTTCCATCCCCGGCAGGAAAAAAGTTCTGTACCGAACCACGGCCGCATTATTTTTACCTGGGTCAATCCAAATTTCATTGAATAATGAGAAGTCTCAACACTGTTATGTGTCTTTTCAGTTTTACGGTCGGCCGAGGCTTTTGCACCCCAAAGACCAAAGTTCGCACCTCCGCCAACATTCCAGGCGGTGGTCGTCTTATCGGAATGACTTGTATATTCATTCTCTGAAAATGAAAAATCCATCCAGCTTTGTTTATAAAAATTAGCGGGGTATAAACGTACAGGGTGGAAAGTAAAGTCAATCATAGATTCTGTGAAAGCCGCCCGTTCGTAAACATCCCGTAACTCTGCAAACCACGATGCCATACTCCGTCCTGTAACCTGAGCGATATAGGCCTGCATGTCTTCTACCTCATTTTTATATCCGGCACCTGTCCAGCTGTTCATGGATGCTTTAACCTTGTTCCGGTAGATTGGTGCATTAACCGAGAAATCCATTACAGCCGTTTTGTCATCGCTTGTAGCCGCATTTATACGTTTTAAATTATATAAAAGTGCAGCTTCCTCATATGCATACATTTTTTCGGTATAGGCTTGAAGAACAGGTCCTTCAACAACACTGCTTTTTACTTCATCTGTAACCAGGTTCTTCTCCTCTTTGATGGTGTAAAGCAGTTTTTTAAACTTATCCATCTTTTCCTTTTCTGTGTCAGTGGGCGAGAGATTGGTGACCTTGGCGAACTTTAAAATATTTCCATAGATTTTACTCAGCCTTTCCTGACTGTTACGATCCATAGTCTGGCTCTGATCTGCATCGTAAATTGCGGTAGGATCGGGTACCAGGTCAGAAAACATAGCGAAATCTGCCGCCTGCATAACCAGTTTACGAACTTCGGTGGCATCTTTTCCGTTAAACCCTTTTTCTAAAAATTCAAAATCACTCTCTGAAAAAGGCATTCCCGGCATAATCCAGGACACGAAATTATTTCTGTTTGCAGGAGCATAATCATCACCACCGGTGATTATTTCATTAAGTTTTCCAAGTGTTGCCTTGATTAAATCATCACTATTAAAAATTGCCATTTTGCTTTTTGTTAAGTGTATATTCGGTTAGTTGGGATCGGAAGTTAAAAGTGCATCACCTGGATACGGGGTGCACCATCGACTGCCTCAAACTTTGAAGCAAAACTTTCAAAGGATTCGCTGTATTCACTTCCGGTGCCAGGGTCAATGATATTTAGTGAGACATTTCCGAATCCATCAGTTTCGATACCATTAATGACGCGGGCGTGAATGGCGAAAAATTCACTTTCATCCTCATCGTCAATAGCGATGACGGGGCCGTAGCTGACCAGTAAATTGTAGATTCCTTCCGGAGAATAACATTGAGGATATTCTATCGTCATTCCACTGGCCGAAGCGAAATCTTCATGGTCTTCTGCGGAAAGTCCTTCCCGGTTATCAAAGAGGTCCCGGTACTTCTGACCTGCAATGTCCATTGCTGTTTCAATTGTATAGCTTTGCTGATCCCTCCATGACAGGAGCATGGTTGCAACAGTAGCCCAGCAGGCCATTCCGTTTGGCTGCTGAATGGGAGAGATATATCCCTCCACCTGATAATTGTTGATCGTGGTTGACATAGTTGAAGGTGTTAAAGGTTGATTGTTTTATGGATTTTTGAGATAACTAATTCAAATTTAGTTGCTTATGTAACCTGAAACATAGTACAAATGCGACATCTTATCTAAGGAGGAGTCTTTAGGAAGATGGCGGTGTTTTTTTGGTTACTTTTAATTATTTGTTTCGTAACTTGTTTATTATCAGTAGTATTCATTATGTAGTTATGTACCATACATTTTATGAACCTCAACCTGCCTTACAGGAGTATATCAGTGGGGTTTTCGTGCTTGATATAGATTTTACTTTGCCCGGGAGCCTTTCACCAATCTATACCTTTGTTCCATCCCATACGCGTTTCATCTGTTTTTATTTGCATGATCAGGTCAAAGTGAGAAAGCAGAATGGTGAATTTATTGCCCGTGAACGTGCAATAATTATAGGGCCGCAACTAACGCCTGTTACACTGGATTTAGGTAAAAAGCATCAGACTGTAATCGTCGTTTTAAAGCCCTGTAGCATGTATCGCCTGCTTGGAGTGCCGCTGGAGGAAATCGTAGACAGGGATTTTGATGCCAGACTTATTTTGGGGCGTGAAATTGATGAAGTCCTGGAAAAGTTGATGGAGGCCAGAACTGATCAGGATAAAAACGAAGTGGTTCAGAATTACTTTCTTTGTAAGCTCTCCGAGCTTAAACCCGCCCTGCCTTTTGATCGGGCAATGTTACAGCAGGTGAATGCTATGGGGAGTTTGTCTATGGATTATCTGGCTTCACAATCATGTCTCAGTGTAAGGCAATTCGAACGGAAATCACTGGAACGTATAGGGCTTCCTCCAAAATTGTATGCCCGTATGATCCGTTTTACGAATGCTTATAGATTTAAGGAAGACTTCCCTCATATTACCTGGAATGAAATTGCATACCGCTTTGGTTATTTCGATCAGATGCATTTTATCCGCGATTTCAAATATTTCGCAGGGTTTATCCCGCATTTGCTAAAGAAAGAAGATTTAGCCACATCCGTACGCTTTCAAACCCTCGCAAACTAATCTGGTAATACCCGATGCTTCTTTAATTAATATTATAAATTATTTCTTTATTTACTGTAAATTCTTATCTTGTAGGATACTATCGTTTATGAACCACTAGATCTTCAGCTTATGCAGCATTCTCTATTTCGAAAATTCTGTACGATCACAGCTACCTTGTGTTTGGTTGTAATGCATAATGCCATTTCGCAAAGTACAGAAACAAAATATTTCAATGACGTTACAACAACTCATTTACCCATAGATGCAGATGCACATACTTTAGATGTAGTATTGGCAGATGTGAATGGAGATGGTCATTTAGACGCTATACTGGCCTTAGAGTCTTTGCCTAACCGGCTGTATCTGAATGATGGTACGGGGAAATTTATTTGGAAAAAGGGCGTTTTTGCCGAAAAGTCGCACGATACCGAGCATGTGCGTGCAGGAGATTTTGACAAAGACGGACACTTAGATATTATTTTCGTCGCAGAAGATGATCAGAATCATGAATTCTATCTGGGTAATGGAGACGGAACCTTTAGAAATGTAAGCGAACGACTGCCAGCGAAAAGTGAAGCGAATGGTTTGGATATCGGAGATGTGAACGGAGATGGTCTGTTAGACATTATCGTTGGAAATACAGGGCCAACACCGCAAAATTTTTTATGGATCAATAATCCCGAAAAACCGGGTAACTTTATAGATTATACCAGGAAAGGTTTACCTGCAATCCGCACAGAAACACAGTCCGTAAAGTTATCAGATTTGAATGGAGACGGCTTTCTGGATCTGATAGCGGGGAACGAAGTTCCTCCCAATCGTTTGTTTTTTAACGATGGAAAAGGACATTTTACTGAACATCCGGAAAAGCTGGATTTACTGGCCCCGTTACATACCAGGGAAGTTCTAACTTTCGACGCCAATGGCGATGGGCACCCCGATATCTTGTTTTTAAACCTTACAAGCAACGGCGGTAAGTTTGAGAAGGATCCCACCACCCGTCTGCTGATTAATGATGGTAAAGGGAATTTTAAAGATGAAACGGCAAAAAGAATACCTAAACAAACTTATTCGAGTTATGCAGGTGCAATTTTTGACTTCAATCACGACGGTTCCCCGGATATTATCTTAAGTGCGATCAAAATACCTCCATTCGAGGCAATGCAGGTGCAGGCATTACAGAATGACGGTAAAGGGAATTTTAAATTGGTTACTGATCAGGTGATTCCTGCTTCTACTGTAGGCAGGAGCTGGGGGATTGCTGTTGGGGATGTAAACGGAGACGGTAAGCCGGATATTTTTATTGGACAGTGGGGCACACAGGCACGGCTACTTTTAGGGAAGTAATCATAAAGACTACTTATTTTGTAGACTTTATTTATTATGCCTATATTAGAGCTAATTAGTGTATGGTTTAACATAAATTTTATGTGATGTCAATTTATCTGGAATTCCCCGCCATCGAACATTATCCGTTGTATACCGATCCATACAGGAGTGACGATCAGATCTATTATCCTGAAGAGACTGAAAAAGTTATTGTTGATCCGGATACACCCAGTCTGCATGATTATCTGACTTTAAAAGCAGTTTAATCATGCCGGCATGTAAGACCAATCGATACACCAACGGTAGAAAAGGCTGTGTAAGTTAAATATGTTAGTTGCCTGACCGTTCCAGCGCATCTGGGGGCTGATTTAATATTTTTCTTTTGTAATTTACGACGTTTGACATTTTTAGGGTCGGTCAGTTCATTTTCTGCATCGATACCTAGATGTTACGGAGGGAAAATATGAGTGTAAAGTATGAAATAATGAATGTTGCTATCCGCCTTTTTGCACAAAAAGGGTATATGGCTAGTTCAACCAGAGAGATTGCATTAATGGCAGGGGTAAATTTGTCAATGATCAATTACTATTTTAGCAGTAAGGAAAAATTATTGGAAAATATTGTGGCATCCAATACCAGCGATCTGATTGAAAAAATAAAAGATGTGGTGGAGCTGGAGATTTCTGAACTGGACAAGATCCATAGCCTGATTGAAATATATGCTTTTTATATTCTTGGAAATGATGAAGTATCAAGGATCTTATTTCAAGAGCAGCTAATGAGTAGTTATGTTGAAAACATAAAGGCACTGCAAAATCTCGACGACGCAAACCGAAAGTATTTTACCGAAATTATTGATTCGGGAAAGCAAAAACTGATTTTCGCATCCGATACTGATCCGGGGTTCCTTTATCTTTCTATAATCGGAACGGTACAGCAGTACCTCATCCGTACCCGATCCGATCACAAAGCGGTTTCCGGTAATCAAACTGCCTATTCAGAAGCAGAGATTAACGACGTAGTTGCTTACCTTAAAAAGTTATGTGACGGAATCTTATTAGCACGATAAATTTTCATTATTAGTGTTCCTCCATTTCCTTCTAAGTTTATTTGCTATCTCAATTTATATATTATAATATATTTTATATATAATTGATCCGTTCTATAAGAACAGCAAATTTTTATGCGCGTCAATCCATTTCCAAATGAGCAATCTGTCTTGATAAAGATTGCAGCAGGGGATCACCAGGCATTCCGGGAGGTATATGATTTCTATTATCAATCAATATACAAATACGCACTGCACCTGTTAAAATCTGAATCGCTTGCCGAAGAAATTATACAGGAAACTTTTTTGAAAATATGGATAAACAGAATCCGGCTGCCCGAAATACTTAATCTGGAAAGTTATCTCGTCACTATCGCCAGAAATCGTTCACTGGACATTCTGCGCCAGTCAGCGCTCCGGTACCGAAAGGACCAAACTCTTAAAAAAACTTTTGAATTTAGTACCAACGAAACTGAGGAGCAGATCATCTTAAAAGATACCCGGTTGATACTTTCTGAAGCGATTGCACAACTACCTCCACAGCAAAAGCAGGTTTATGAGCTGTGTAAACAGCAGGGTTTAAAATATGATGAAGTTGCTAAAATTATGAATCTCTCACCCCTAACGGTACAATCATATATGAAAATAGCATTGCGTGCTATACGGGAATATATGGACAAGAACACCGACATTATTATCATGGCAATCATTTTAAAATTATTTTAGACCTCAGTACCCCCCTTTATCTTTTGCGCCCGTCTACCTCATAAATGCATAGGAATTCTTTCCGTTGCCGGATAAATTAATCTTAGATGGATAGAGAGAGAGTCGCTTATTTATGTGCGGGTTATTTGAATCTGGAAGCTACGCGGGCGGAACTGATGGAATTTGAGGCGTTGCTGCTGGACAGTGAGGCTGAAGAGTTTTTGAAGGTCGCATTGACGGATGCATATTATCATTTACCCTTGGAAAGATATAAGGATCTGTCTCCAGAAAGAGCTGCTTTAATATTCGATAAGATTAAAGACCCCATCACGCCGCAACGAATTGCCAAATTAAAGTTCATGTGGAGTGCAGCGGCTGCCATGCTAGTTATCGGAGGAAGCCTGCTTTTGATTAATAAGCCCAATACACAGGAAACAAAAAATACAACGGTTACCCATGAAATTACTCCTGGGAAAGAGGGAGCAACCTGAATCCTGGCCGATGGGCGTAAGATCTTACTTTCGGAGGCATTAAAGGGCGAGCTGGCGAATGAATCTGGTGTAGTGATATCCAAAAATGCAGCTGGAGCTTTGATATATAGCGTTCGGAATACTGAGGGAAATAAAGTAGTGGCTAAACCAAAAAGTTCCTATAATACGCTTTCTACCGCAAGGGGTGAACAGTATCAGGTTCGCCTGCCCGATTCTTCATTGGTCTGGCTTAATGCGGCATCTGAGTTGAAATATCCATCTTCTTTCAACACCCTCAAGGAGCGCAGGGTAGAATTATCCGGTGAAGCTTATTTTGAGGTTGCCAAAAACAAGAAACAACCTTTTGTTGTACAGGCTGACGGACAGGAAGTTAAAGTTCTTGGGACACATTTTAATGTCAGCAGTTATAGTGACGAGCCAGATGCCATAACGACTTTACTGGAAGGTTCTGTACAGATCTCAGGAAATGGAGAAGTTAAAGTTCTTAAACCGGGAGAGCGTGCTGTGCGGACAGGGAACCAGATTAAAGTTTCCGAAGCAGATCTCAGCGAAGACATGGCCTGGAAAAATGGAGACTTCTATTTTAATAATGTGGGTATCGCAAGTATTATGCGTCAGATTTCCAGATGGTATGATGTAGACATCATATATCAGGGAGAATTAACTGATGAAAAGTTTTACGGTACAATCTCAAGAAGTAAAAATATCAAACAGGTACTGAATGTCCTGGAAAAAACAAAAAGTGTTCACTTTAAGGTTGAAGGAAGGAGGGTCCTGATTATGAAATAACCATACCCTGCATATAATCCATATTGTAAAAACCACCCCAACGCTAATTGGGATGGTATAGCCTGGATAGAAAAATATTAAATATTTCATTATTGCGAAGAGCTGAACCACCTAGAAATGACTGGCTCAACGCATCAATCCAAACTAAACGAATGTACAGATTTTATCGTAAAGATCCTGTCATGCCTCTGCGCAACAGGATTATAAGGAGGTTAATTCGCGGGATTAACCTCACCACTTTGCTGCTTATTACTTTTATAGTGCAGGTGAGTGCAAACTCTTTTGCACAGAAAATTAGCCTTTCCGCGCGCAATAAGCCACTAGTGCAGGTAATTAAAGAGATCAGGTTGCAAACTGGTTTCGACTTTATGGTCACAGCGGGAGCACTCCGCAATGCCAGGCCGGTTACTATAAACGTAAAAAATGTTGAATTATCCGAAGCGCTGAAACAAATTTTCACCGGAACTCCACTCGATTTTGTACTGGAGGAAAAGAGTGTAATTATCTCCATCAGAAATGAGTACCCGATTTTCTGGAAAGCCGATAAAGACATTATTGTCAGCGGAAAAGTTGTGGATGAGAAGGGAAATGGCTTGCCCGGAGCTACTATAAAATTAAAAGGCAGCGAATCTAAAATAGCGATTACTACATCTGGAGACGGTAATTTCTCGGTGAATGTACCTGGCGAAAATGCAGTCCTTATCATTTCATATATCGGCTATCAAACCAAGGAGGTGAGTATTTCTGGAGCAGATGTTAATCTGGTCATTAAACTGGAGCAAGCTTCTGGAGAACTTCAGGGTGTAACCGTTGTTAGTACCGGTTATCAGGATCTGCCAAAAGAGAGAGCGACAGGCTCTTTTGAGAAAATAGACAATGCTTTATTAAACCGGAGTACAGGTGTCAATATTCTAAGCCGGCTGGAAAATGTAACACCTGGTTTATTGATAGACAGGAGACAGAATTCTACCAGGGCACCTGGGCTTGGGCAGGTAACTATACGTGGTCTGAGTACGCTTACGCAATCTATGGCGTCTCCCTTATTGATTCTGGATAATTTTCCATATGAGGGCGATTTGAATAATATCAATCCAAACGATGTAGAAAGTGTGACTATTTTAAAGGATGCAGCTGCGGCTTCGATCTGGGGTGCGAGAGCTGCTAATGGGGTTATTGTTATTACGACAAAGAAGGGGCAGTACAATAAAGCTGCGGCCGTTTCTTTTACCAGTAATGTCACTATTCAGGATAAACCGAATCTGTTTAAGCTCAATACCATGAGCAGTAATGATTATATCGACCTGGAAAAACTTCTGTTTAACAAGGGGTTTTATGATTCAAATATTGAAAACATCTGGACCCAACCTTACCTATCTCCTGTCGTGGAATTAATGCTTCAGGCAAGACAACCAGGAGCAACTATCTCACAGGCAGAAGCAGATAAGCAAATTGATGCATTCCGTAATCAGGACGTACGGCGGGACTATATGAAATACATTTATCGCAGGAGTATTGCACAACAATACGCGTTAAATATTAATGGCGGTGGCGATACGTTCAGTTATCAAATTTCTGGAGGGTATGACAGAAACAGGTTTGATGTAGTTCAAAATAGGAGCGAAAGAATTACGCTGCGTACGGGTTTTACCTACAGACCTATTAAAAAATTGGAATTTGATTTCAATACAATGTATACCCAGGGAAAAGATAAAAGCCCCGGGACTTACAGTGACATCACATATGCTCCTTTTAATACGCTTCCCTATATTAGATTGGCTGATGATAATGGAAACCCTGTTGTCGTTGGTAAAGAGATTAACAACAGATTTCTCGACAATGTCGATCCCCGGTATTTAGACTGGAGGTATAGACCTTTAGCGGAACTGGAAGCCAGTTCTAATCAGGTAAATGCATATAATTTTTTAATGAATATTGGTGCAAAGTATCAGCTTTCCGAAGTTTTTAGTGCCAGTGTGAAGCACCAGTATACCAGAAGTATTTCGGAAAATCGAAACTGGGAGGGCCCCGAATCTTATTATACAAGGAATCAAATAAATTTGCTTACAGAATTTAATGGCGATCAGACGATACGCAATTTGCCAATAGGAGCGATAATGGCCAGGAATTCAGATGCCGGCAGTTCTTATAATGTACGCGGTCAGGTCAATGCAAATAAAATATGGGGTACAAATCATCAATTAGATGCGCTGATCGGAATAGAGCAGAGTGAACAAGTTAAAAGATCGAACAGTTCGAACGTATATGGTTATAGCGATTTGCTTTTGACATCGGCGGATGTCGACAATATCACGCAGTTTATTTCGCCATTGTCATCATTTGTAAACATGCCTAGTGGTGTTTCATTTTCCGAACAGCGTTATCGCTTCATCTCCTATTTTGCTAATGCGGCTTATACTTTCAATCAACGGTATACAATTTCCGGAAGTGCCAGGAAAGATGAAGCTAATTTATTTGGGGTAGCTACCAATTTACGCGGAGCACCATTTTGGTCGGTAGGTTTAAGCTGGAATCTTTCGAAGGAAAAATTCTATAATTTTGATTTAATACCTGAGCTAAAACTTAGAGCGACATATGGTTATCAAGGTAATACTAATAAAAATTTATCTGCTTACAGTACAATCAAATATGCAGGAAACAATGATTTCGTAATTAATCTTCCTTACGCAAATATTATTAATCCGGCTAATGATCAATTAAGATGGGAAAAAGTCGGAACCTTGAATTTAGGGGTAGATTTCGCTATGAGGAACCGGGTAATTTCCGGTAGTATTGAATATTATTCGCGATCTGCTAAAGACGTACTGAATAGCACACCTTTAGATTACACTACTGGATTTTCCTTCGCAACTTTCAATAGCTCAAATTTAAAAGGCACCGGTGTAGATATTAGTCTCCACTCCAATAATCTGACCGGTAGTTTTAAATGGGCTACCGATATTTTCTTTAATTATAATAACAACAAAGTAACTAAATATACACCGATAAGCAACAGCGTAAATAGTTACCTAGGACCTGTTCTCACCATACCTAGTGGTCTAATGGTTGGAAAGCCGGTATTGTCTGTGTTTTCTTATCCATGGGCTGGGCTGGACCCGGAAACTGGAGATCCACTCGGATATCTCAATGGGGAAAAGAGTAATGACTATGCAGCTTTGACTAATATTAATCCGGATCAGTTGGTGTATCATGGGAGCGCGGCACCTGTATATTCAGGTTCATTTCGCAATACTTTTACGTATAAAAATATAAGTGTCTCAGCTAACATAATCGCGAAATTGGGTTATGTTTTCAGGCGAAATAGTATCAATTATACTGATTTGTTAAATAACGGTGGTACTAACCCTGTAATAGGGCATTCAGACTATTCATTGAGATGGCAGAGGAAGGGCGATGAATTATTAACAAGCGTACCTTCGCTAAAGTATCCTAATGACCCATTGCGCGATGAATTTTATACAGGGGCATCAGTTCTGGTTGCCAACGCAGGTCATATCAGGCTTCAGGATATAACGATAAGTTACTTGCTTAACAAACCAGTATCCTCATTGCTCAATATCAAATTGTTTTTGAATATGAGTAATCTAGGTTTAATCTGGAAAGAAAACAAAGTTGGGCTAGATCCCGAATACTACAATAGTTATTCTAACCCCAGAACAATTGCAATTGGTATTAATTCAAATTTTTAATTAAATAACATGAAAAGATATATAACTCATATATTATTGTTTGTTTCGATTGCCGCAGTTTTTTCTTGCAAGAAGTATCTTGACGTCAAGCCAGATAAAAGTCAGGTGGTGCCAGTTTCATTAGACGATTGTCAGGCTTTGTTAAACAATGCAGGAGTATTATATACTCTTTATCCTTCTACTGCCGAAATCTCATCAGATGATTATTATCTGACGTCAGAAGTCTGGACATCTTTGCCGAATTATCGAAGAGAGCCTTATTTGTGGCTAAAAAATTCTGATGTAATTTATACGGATTGGGCAGCAGCATATAGCAAGGTGTTAGTTTGTAATCAAATCCTTGAAGTTCTGGATAAAATTGTCCCTACTCAAAATGAACAGCAGCAATGGAATCGTATTAGAGGCGCAGCTTTACTATTGAGGTCAATGTCTTTCTTTGGCTTGGCACAGGTCTTTGCACAACCTTACGAAGCCAGTACTGCCAGACAAAATTATGGTATCCCGATCCGGTTAACACCAAACTTAGGTGAAAAGACAGATCGCGGTACACTGCAAGACACTTACGACAGGATTGTAAAAGATATGACTGAAGCGATTTCCTTACTGCCATCGAAACAAATAGTTAGCCTGGCAGATAAATCTATTTCGATGCCCGCTAAAGCTGCGGCATACGCAGCTTTAGCCCGGGTATTTCTAGTTATGGATAACTTTGAACAGGCATTTATAAATGCAGACTTAAGCTTACGAGAAAAGGGCACTTTAATGGACTATAAAACTATAAATGCTCAGCCCACTTATCCAATACCAAGATTCAATGTGGAAGTTCTGTATGAAACCGGGTGCAATGCGTTAGTCCCAATTACCTATGGTATTGTGAACCCCGAATTGTACAATTTATATGAATCAGGCGACTTAAGAAAAACACTATTCTTTCGGAATAAGGGAAATGATACCTATCAATTTAAGGGAACATATATACCGGGAACTATCTTCAACGGTCTTGCCACAGATGAAATGTACTTAATCCGAGCGGAATGCGCGGCCCGAGCTGGTCAGGTGAGTAACGCGCTTGTTGATTTAAATACGCTAAGAATGAGTCGTTGGGATACTACATACGTCCCTTTGACTGCTAATGATGCAGACGAGGTGTTAAAAATGGTTTTAACTGAAAGAAGACGTGAATTATTATTCCGCGGTTTGCGGTGGATGGATTTAAGAAGGTTAAATAAAGATTCACGTTTTGCACAAATTCTTACTAGAAGCTTGAATGGTCAGGAATATACCCTGCCACCACGCGATCTAAGGTACACTTTATTAGTGCCAAGGGAGGTTCTAGAACGAGTGGATATTCCTCAGAATCCAAGATAATCGGTTTACATAACTCGAACTTATCCTCTTTGAAAGGGAGTTCTAATTAATTCATTATGAGTTTTAAAATAAATATACTTCTACTGTTATTTTTGCCTTTCCTCACAGAAGGTCAGACGGTAACTGACATAAATGCCAGAAGCGGCCAAGTGCTTGCTGAACAATTTACAGGAATAAAAATTGGAGAGAAGGTTCCTGACGTATTATTAAGTAAGGTTTTGGAAGTGAACGGAGAGTTGAAATCTCAAAAAATTTCTGATTATAATGATCGTCTCCTTATTCTGGATTTTATGTACACTACATGCACCGCCTGTTTAGCAGGCTTAGTTGAAAAAGAACATCTCCAAAGGCAGTTCGGAAATAATATTAAGATAATGGCTGTAGTGGGTGGTGAAGCTTACGCGCCAGGAATGCTGAAACGAGAAGACGAAAGCTTTATCAGAAAATTTCTAACTAATAAAACGAGTTATTTATCCCGTAATAAAGTTCAAATTCCTTGGGTCGTTGAAAACAAGTTACTTAATCAATACTTTCCCCACCAGCTGGTTTCTCATGTCGTATGGATTAATAAGGGGATAGTGATCGCAATTACGGAGCAGGGGTATGTTGATCAAGTTAATATACAAAGTGTTCTGGCTAATAAAAGAATAGATTTGCCGGTTAAAAATGATTTTTTGCCTCCAGTGGATGCAAAGACACCGTTGGTTTTGCAGAATAAGAATAGGTTTACTGGAATCAACCCTATAAATCTTTATACAGCTGTATTCGGACCGTATCAGGATGGGGTAATAACTAAAGTGGGTTCAACTATAGATACGTTGAGCCATACACGCAGAGATTTTATCATTAATCAGCCAGTGATAAATGCATATATCACACAATGGAATCTCGATTCGTCAATTAAAAGATATCCTGAACCAAGTCGAGTCATTCTAGAAGTACAAGACTCTTCTAAGTATATAATACAAGAAGACAGCAAAGAATATAACTACGTCTATAGACAGCGAACATATATCTGCTACGAATCGTTATATGCCGATTCCGGGCAAACAGTGAGTCAAGTATCTAGAAAAATAATCAAAGACTTAGACAACCTATTAGATTTGAAAGGTAGGTATGAGAAACGGAGAATGAAATGCTTGATTTTATATCGAACGGATAGAGCAACTAAATTTAAGTCTACAGGCAAGAGTAGCGACGAGGTTTCTAATCTCACCGCACCTGAAGTTTTAATCAAGAACGTTGATTTAGAAAATAGTATTGTATGGAAATTAAATCAGTTCTACGGAAATCCACCTGTGTTCGACGAAACGGGTTACAAAGGCGGAGTGGAAATGAATTTTAGCTTGAAATCCTGGCAGGATATTGAATCGGTAAGAAAGGCTCTTCAAAAATATGGTTTAGATTTGAAGGAGGAAGAAAGAACTATTGAAGTATTTGTGCTTAGCGAATTAAAAAAGTAATAGCGTAACAAACGATAATCCATCCGTTACGCTATACTCAATACATCTAATTAAACGGCTGTAAAGTGACGTTCGAAGATTCGGCTCCGCTACTTACAGCAGCCATGATTTCTGCCTGAAGCGTACCGGTAATAACCGGTCTTTGGACACCATTAACCAGTTGTATCTCGGAATTAATAGCACAGAGTTGCTGCTTTGGCTGAGGACAATTCGGCGTGCCAGAAACAGCAGAATAATTGGTTGCTGTGTTAACTGAACCTGAGCCACTATATTTAAACCATGAATTTGCCATAACATTAGTGCTTTTATAAATCAAAAAGCTTAAACTTTAAATTTTCGCCTACTCTGTTAAAGGTTTTCGGCTTTTCCTTTACCTACTCTTAAGGCTTTTCGGTCTGCTCCTGCCCATTAGTCTTGCAATACCAGGGGGCAACATGTTTAAACAATTTTTTTGAATCCGGTTATGAAGCCAGGGTGAAATTTTCACCCTGGCTTATTTCAAAGAACGAGGGACTACGGACATAATAAGACATTGACAGACTCCTGTTTTGTCATGATAACAGTGGCAATTTCAGCCTGGAGCATCCCTGTAAAGACCGGTTTGAGCTCTGAATTAAGGATTTGCCGGCTAGCATAAATTGCGCATAATCTTAGTTTTGGAGACGGGCAATTTGGAATTGCAATCAACATGTAGTTTAGCGGATCATATATAGATCCTGAACCTGTGTATTTAAACCAATCCATTTTTTTTTAATTAAAATTATCGAGTGTAAGCATCACGCCTCCCAATGCAATTAGCGTTAATATTAGGTTTACCTTCAAATGCTTTCGCCAGCCCATCCTTGTGAATAAGCCGCCGCAAGGGCAAGGGTATTTGTCGTAGACCTGGAAAATAATTCCGCTGACATAAATAGAAAAAATGAGCATCAGTAATAGCGATAATGACATGCCAATTAGCCGGGTTGACGGGAAAAGCAATAATCCAGCTGCAGCGAGTTCAGTAAGCGGCAGAAACAGTGCGATCCAGCCGATAGACCACCTTGGGATAGCCTGGCTTTTCAGGACTTCATGAAAATACCGGATGCCCCATAGTTTAGGTAGTGCCGCGTACAACCATAAGATGATGAAGAGCGCCGTGATGATATAAGAGATAAGCATTGCCATCCTGTTTTTTTTTAGTTTAACATGTCTTGTTTTGTTAAAACTAATTTCGGGATGTTAGCGGTTGAATCACAGGGTCATGTGTCCCTGTAAAAAGCGATGGGAAGATAGGGTCAAATGTCCCCCATGACGATAACATGCCTAGGTTTCCGGCTGATGCTTTTTGCCCCAGGTTTCCAGCGAGTTGATTACTACTTGCAGTTCAATACCCTTTTCTGTTAAGGCATAGACATATGTGTTCTTTGGAGTGTTTTTTTCCTGGACTGCCGACTTGAGGATCAGTCCGTCTTTTTCCATCTGGCCAAGCTGAAGGGCAAGTACCCTTTCTGTGATTGCAGGTATTACTTGCTTTAATAAGGAGAAACGATTATTGCCGTTGGTCAGTTCGACCAGGATGGTGAGCTTCCATCTTCCGGAAATAAGGGAAAGGGTATAGGCGGCCTCACAATAATCATGAAGTTCTTTTGCATTGCTGTAGTTGGTAGAGCTGGTTTTTCTCATCGGCTTACAATTTTGTAAGGAGGTCTAAAAGCGGAATTGGTAACTAAATTTGCTGAAAATTAGATATAATGACTTCAGCAGCTAAAAATACAATAATTGGATTGCACCATATAGCGATCAGGGCAATTGATTTTGAAAACACGTTAAGCTTTTATACGAGTTTAGGTTTTACAACCAGCCATTCCTGGTCATTACCGGAGTTTAACCTTAAGCGAGCTGCGATGCTTCGCTCACCAGATGGGCATGGTTTTATTGAACTCTACGATGCGAATGCTGATATTCCCGCCCAGGGCCGGAAACATACAGAAAATGAGGAGTTTGTGCAGACGGCTTTATTGCATATTTGTCTTACAGTTACTGATGCTGACCAGGCTTTTGAGCAAGCATTAGCCGCGGGTGCAATACCGTGCCTGGCGACTATGGAACTGCAATTGGGGACAGATGGAATGTGGGTAAGAAATTCATTGGTTTACAGCCCGAATGGCGAGGTTATTGAGTTTCTGGAAAGAGCCGATTTTCACTAAAATATGAACTTGTCCTTCATCCCCATAATACCTAGCAAGCCCCCGGTGTGCAGAGCTATTACCTTTTCATTTACAGGGAGAATTCCTTTTTTTATCAGGTCTTCCGTGGCGAAGCACATCTTGGCTGTATACACCGGGTCTATAAGTATGCCTGTTTTTGCAATAAATTGCTGCATATACTGAAGGAGTTCGGGTTTAGTTTTAGCATAACCGCCGAAATGGTAATCCAGGTGCATACTCAACTGGTTAATGAAAGGTTCGTAACGGATAATTTCAGTGGTGATAAAATCGCCGCCCTTCAATACCGGGACAACATGGAGCTGAATTTGGCGTCCGCTAGCCACAATACCTTTTAAAAGGCCGGCTGCGGTAGTGCCGGTTCCTGCGGCACAAATGATATGGGCAGTATCTGCCGGGAGTTCGTCGATGATTTCTGCACATCCGCGAACAGCTTCTTCACTTGCCCCACCTTCGGGTATAGCATAAGTATCGGGATTATTAGCAAATAACTTGTTGTAGCAGGTGGCTGGTTCCCGGTAGGCTTCCCTGCTGGTGAAGATCAGGTTCATTCCATACAATTTACAAAGTATAAGCATCTCATTATTGACTTCCTCCCCACGGACGAACGCAGAAGATTTTAAGCCTGATCTGGCGGCGGCAGCTGCGGTGGCTACAAGGTGATTGGAGTATGCGCCCCCATAGGTTACCAGATGAGATTTTCCGGCTGCCCTGGCTGCTTTAAGTATATATTTAAGCTTGCGCCATTTGTTGCCAGAGATGTAGGGATCTATCAGATCATCCCTTTTCATCCATAGTTTCGGGTGCTTTGTATGGGGCAATTGTTGCAGCGGACTGTGCATCTCTGTAAACATCTGACAAATATAAGACGTTTTTTTAGCGGTTTTCTTCAAAAAGAACGAGTTAAATTGATTCACAGGCCTGTTTCATTCCGGAAATGTAATTGTTAAAGATTAGTTTTGTAAAGTGGAAAGTATTCACAATACGAATAGACAAATAAAGGTCAAGAATGGAGAACAATAACAGCGGGACAGAACTGGAAGAGCAGGATTTATACGAACATTTTAATATCGTTGTAGATAAAGGCCAGTCTTTACTGCGCATAGATAAGTTTCTAATGCACCGGATGGAGAATGCATCCAGAAACAGGATACAGAATGCAATAGACGCGGGTAACGTGCTGGTTAATCAGAATACGATTAAAGCCAGCTATAAAGTGAAACCTGCCGACGAAATAAGTATTGTCTTTCCGCATCCGCCAAGGGATACTGAAGTTTATCCGGAAGATCTTCCGCTGGATATTGTATATGAAGATGAAGACCTGCTGATTGTAAATAAAGCAGCTGGTATGGTTGTGCATCCTGGATTTAATAATTATACAGGAACACTGGTTAATGCACTGGCTTTTCATTTTGAACAGTTACCTCAGTTACCGGGCAACGAAGGTCGTCCGGGGTTGGTTCACAGGATTGACAAGGATACTTCCGGCCTGCTGATTATCAGTAAGAATGAAATGACCATGACCAAATTGGCTAAGCAGTTCTACGATCACTCTATTACCCGTAAATATATTGCACTGGCATGGGGAGATATCGCAGAAGATGGTACAATATCAGGTTACATAGGCAGAAGTTTGAAGAACAGAATTGTAATGGATGTGTACGACGAAGAAGAGAAAGGGAAGTGGTCGGTAACGCATTATAACGTGCTGGAGAGGCTAAACTATGTAACGTTGATCAGTTGTCAGCTTGAAACCGGACGTACCCATCAGATCCGTGCGCATATGCAGCATATTGGCCATCCTTTATTTAACGATGCCAATTACGGAGGGGATAAGATCCTAAAAGGAACAACGTTTACTAAGTACAAGCAATACGTAGCTAATTGCTTTGAGTTACTTCCGAGACAAGCTTTGCATGCACAGACTTTAGGATTTATACACCCGAGAACCGGAGAATATATGGAGTTCGAAGCTGCTTTGCCACCAGATTTTGACGCAGTGCTCCAAAAATGGAGAAATTATATAGTACAGTCTTAAGAGATTCATGCAATTAGAATATATTATACATAACCATCAGTTGCTTAACGCAAACCAACAGATTCTCACAGCAAGGAATCGTGGTTTTCGTTATGGAGACGGGCTTTTTGAGTCGATGAGAATGTGCGACGGGAAATTGAAGTTTGCAGAATTGCATGCAGAACGTTTACAGGCAGGGATGAAGGCCCTGAAAATTGAAGGCGGGGTCTTGTTTGACGCCTACTTTCTGAAACAAAAAACGGCAGAGCTCAGCAGGAAAAATAAGCTGAAAGATAATGCGCGTTTCCGTCTGTCGGTTTACCGGGATGGAGAAGGGTTATATACTCCCGAAAGTAACGAAGCTGGTTATATATTGGAAGCAAGCCCGATGGCCGATAACAGTTATCAGCTGAATAAAAAGGGTTTAATCGTTAGTGTGTATTCCGAACTCGCCAAGCCTGTGAACATGCTTTCCAATTATAAAACGAGCAATTCACAGCTATATGTAATGGCCGGGTTGTTTAAACAGCAAAACCGGTTGGATGAAGCGTTTATTTTAAATCAGCATGGATTTTTATGCGAAAGTATCAGCTCTAATATCTTTGTGGTATATGATAAGCAGATTTATACGCCAGCCTTATCGGAAGGGTGCATCGCTGGTGTAATGCGTAAAGCTGTCATGAACCTGGCCAAAGAGAATAATGTCTCTATCATCGAAGCCCAGATTAACCCCGAAGTCTTACAAGCGGCAGATGAAGTATTTATAACCAATGCTTCATCCGGTATCCGCTGGGTAATGGGATATGGAAGAAAACGTTATTTCAACGAAATCACCAAATCCATGAGTGCTTTATTGAATGCGTTATAGCTTCTGGCTATAAACGCATTCCTCTTAAAAATTCTCCTACCTGCATTCTTTTTTTTCCTTCAAACTGTAAGTCAATTAAGGAGATCAGACCATCGGCAGCCTGGTATTCTAATTTCGTTTTACCGTCCGTGTACCAGGTTCCAGGTGTGCCTTTAACTTCTTTTTCAGCGAGTTCTGCTTTGAAGATCTTGAGCGTCTTATCGTTCAGGACAGTAAAAGCCGTTGGATACGGGCTTAGTCCGCGGATTAAATTATAAACCTCACCTGCAGATTTATTCCAGTCTATTTTACAGTCTTCTTTAAAGATTTTAGGTGCATGTTTTAGTGTGTCGCTTTGTGGCTGCGGCTGTTCCTGATAATCTCCGGATTCAATCGCTTTTACAGTTTTAACAAGTAAGGCTGCGCCTGCATCCATCAACTGGTCATGGAGGTCTCCGGCGGTAGCATCATGAGCGATATCTACTTTGGTAGAGAAAATAATGTCGCCTGTATCTATTTCGTGTTTGAGGAAAAACGTAGTTACTCCACTTTCTTTCTCACCATTGATAATTGCATGATTGATCGGAGCAGCCCCTCTGTATTGTGGTAAAAGTGAGCCATGCAAATTGATTGTGCCTTTTGGTGGCATATTCCATACCACCTCCGGCAGCATTCTGAAAGCTACAACGACATGCAGATCTGCCTTTAAAGCAGCAAGTTCTGCAATAAATTCAGGGTCTTTAAGTTTGAGTGGTTGTAATACTTTAATGTCATGTGCAACTGCATATTGTTTAACTGCACTTTCTTGTATCTTCTGGCCCCTTCCGGCTGGCTTATCTGCTGCCGTAACGACAGCAGCAATTTCAAATCCGGCGTTTGCCAATGCATTTAAAGAAGCAACTGCAAAATCAGGGGTACCCATGAAAACTATTTTCATCATGTTATGTTGTTGTTTTTCGTAGGTGCTGAAGCTAGCAGCTTGCTTGTTTCAGCACCCTATTGTTTTCACAAAATTAGAAAAATAAGCTTAATCTTTTTTCCTGCTTTATATGGTTGATACAACTGAAGAAATAAAAGAAATTGGTTTGTTGTATATGACTGATACCATGCCCGGCATTTATAGAAAGGGTAAACCAGGGAAATTTCATTACGAAAATCAAAATGGATCGCGTGTTACCGATGAGAAACAGGTGGCCCGGATAAATGCATTGGTGTTGCCACCTGCATGGACAGAGGTTTGGATAGCGCCCAAAAAGAATGCTTATCTGCAAGCAACCGGGCTTGATGCTCTGGGCAGAAAGCAATATCGTTACCATAATGACTGGACTTCCCGCAGGTCGGATCGTAAGTACTTTCGCCTGCTGGATTTTGGCAAGGCATTGCCCGCTGCCAGGAAAAAGGTAGCCGCACATCTGCGGCGTAAGAATTATGATGAGCAAAAAGTTCTGGCAATCTGTGTAGAGGTAATGCAGCATACCTTAATCCGTATTGGAAATAACTCCTACGCGCAGTTATACGGAAGTTATGGTTTGTCGACCCTTAAAGATAAGCATGCCAGGCTGGAAGGCAACCAGCTCAAGCTGAAATTTGTAGGGAAAAAGGGGGTTAAACAAGAAGTTACACTCCGTAATAAAGGGTTGGCAAAAATGGTATTGCGTTGTAAAGAAATTCCCGGTCAGGATCTATTCCAGTATTATACGGAGGGAAAAGAACATCGCGCAGTTGACTCGGGTAAGATCAATAATTATATCCGGGAGATTACCGGCGGAGATTTTACTGCGAAAGATTTCCGGACCTGGGGCGGTACGCTGGAAGCTATGCGGCAGCTGGCGGTCTGCAATGCGAGGCAGGACGAAAAGAGTTCGCATAAAAAAATTATAGTGGAAGTACTTGACTGCGTGGCCAGCAAACTTGGAAATACACGGGCGGTATGCAAGAGCTCATACGTTTATCCTTTGCTGCTGGAGAGCTTTGAAGATGGTTCGCTTTTACCGTATCTGAAGAAAATAAACAGGGCGGCTGAAGGACCTGTCAGCCAGGCAATGGAGCATGACGAAAAGGTTTTAATGCAGTTCCTTCGTGCGGCACAGAAGAAATCAAAATAAAAACACCCGCCAGCTTTTAAAAGCTGGCGGGTGTTATCTTAAGTGCGGTTATTATGTGCAGTCGGTGGCTGCTCGCTTTTTTCTCTTTCTTTTGCCGGATTCGGAAACTTCGGTTCCTCTTTCTGATAATCTTTGTCCTCAGGTTTAACTACAGCTTTATTTCCCTTGTCAACCTTATCTTCAGGAACAGTTTCCTTGTAATTACTTGCCGGATTATCATTTTTCTTTTTGCGTTCTTCAGACATAATCAATTGTTTTAAGGGTACAACAGGTATTTCTGGCGCATAGTTTTATATTGACTTAATGCAGGTTCCCAGCTGGCACGGATCTCTTTTTCAGATTTACCAGCCATAATTTGCTGTTTAAATGTATACACACCGGCAAGTTTATCGATACTATTCATCTGATTGCTCAGCTTTGTGTTAAAGAAATCAGCCTTAACCGGGTATGCTTTATAAAGTTCTATCAGCCATTGCAGATTTAACACTTTATCACGGCGAATGTTTTCAGTATCGTAGTTTCTCAGGTCCAGACCATAACAAACCTGGTTCATATGTAAGGGGGTTTCTGCCATCCCTTTAATACTTTTCGGTGTATAAGAAAACTTAAATTTCCCTTTCAGCGCAGGTGCACCGACAATGGTAAAAGGAAATAAGGTTCCTCTGCCATGGTTTAAATAAGTGCCTTCAAACAAACATGTCGTTGGGTAAAGCAGAATTGATTCCGGTGTGTTAAGGTTAGGGGATGGGTTTACCGGTAGGGTATAGGGCATATCGTGATTATAATTTGCAACCGGCACAATCGTAATTTTGCATTGCAGTTTGTTTTTTAGCCAGCCTTCGCCATTAAGCATTTGCGCATATTCCGCAACTGTTAGACCATGTACGATCGGAATCGGTTTAAGACCTATCCCGGAAACTAGTTTCGAATCCAGAACCGGCCCGTCTATATAGAAGCCATTTGGGTTCGGACGATCCAGAATCATTACTTCTTTGTTATTTTCGGCACAGGCTTCCATCACATATTGAAGTGTGTTGATATAGGTGTAGAATCTGACACCTACATCTTGTATATCAAAGATCATAATATCAACATCCTGCAATTCTGCAGTGCTCGGTTTCTGATGCTTTCCGTAAAGGGAAACGACTTTGATACCGGTTTTCTCATCGATATCATCTGCAACGGCGATACCTGCACTTGCTTTTCCCCGAAAGCCATGTTCAGGGCCAAATATCTTCACTATTTTAACACCTCGTTCCAGCAAACTGTCCACGACCGTCCGGGTTCCAATAACGGATGTCTGATTTACAACCATGCCTACTCTTTTACCCTGCAGCAAATGCAGATATTTTTCTGTCTGTTCCGCTCCTGTAAGGATGCCGCTCTGAAGCGTATCAGTTTTCATTGTCTGATATTGTCCCGTATCTGCTTTGCAGGACTGCGTAATAAAGAACATTAAAATTAAACAGCTTAGTATGTGAGGGATAGATTTCATAGGCTTTGGCTTTGAAACAAAGTTAAGCATTTCATGTTAATACAGTTATTTGTCTGTTTTATGTCATGACAGGTCAGAATATATGCTATATTGCATTAGAATTTTTTTTAAATTGTTTTATGCCTGAGCGAAACGGAAAAAAAATATTAGGAAATAATATTCGGAAACACCGAAAAATGAAAGGTATGACAATCGTCGAACTTGCGGGAAGGGTTCATCCGGACGGCGATTTTTATTCACATTTGTCGAGGATTGAATTAGGTAAACTGGCTTGTTCAGTAGAAACGATTTTCAGTATTGCACATGCACTGCAGATAAAACCTTCCGAATTACTGGAAATTGAAGACAGCTGGCAGGAAGCAGTCAATTATAATATCCATTGATTTAAACTTTCATACTGAATTAATATTCGCATTTTTACAGCCCGGTCTTGATCCTCAGGAAAAAAGACTTTTATAACGAATATTATACTTGAAAAATATCAATACATCTTATTTCATAGCAAGGCGTATCGCCATAAAATCTAAAAGGACATTTTCTAAACTGATAGTCCGTATTGCTATTGCCGGAGTTATGCTTAGTCTGGCAGTTATGATGCTCTCAGTAGCAATTATCAAAGGTTTTAAAACTGAAATTCAGCAGAAGGTAAGAGGGTATGTCGGTGATATCCGGATTTTTAAATTGGATACTAATAACTCATTTGAACTCGCACCTTTTGTGCCTTCCGGGCAGACAATCGAAACCTTAAAGAATAACCCCGATATCGATTATTTCCAATCTTATGCTACCAAACCAGGCATTATCTCTGCAAATGATGAAGTCGAAGGGATTAATTTTAAAGGTGTTGAAAAGGGTTTCAACTGGTCATATATTGAAAAGCATTTAGTCAGTGGCCGCGTGATCAACTTTGCCGACAGCGCCCAGGCCATGCGGGAAATCCTGATCTCCAGTTATACTGCTGACAGGTTAAAGCTCAAAACAGGTGACCAGTTTATCATGCATTTCGTACAGGACCCGCCACGTAAACGCCCGTTTAAGATTGTTGGCATCTATGATATTGGTGTGGAAGAGATAGATAAGGGGTTTGCACTCGGTGATCTTAATATTATCAGACGACTAAATAACTGGAAAAGTGATGAAGTTGGCGGCATAGAGGTCAGGATTAAAAACTTTGCCAGGTTAAGACCTGTCTCGGATAAGGTTTACCAGGGGCTGGACATGAAGCTCAGGTCTGAATCGGTAGAAGAATATTTCCCAAATATCTTCACCTGGTTGTCTTTACTTGATGTGAATACAAAAGTTCTGCTTGTGCTGATGATGATAGTTGGGGTAATTAATATGGTTACGGCCTTATTAATCATGATACTGGAAAGAACTAATATGATCGGTATGTTAAAAGCATTTGGAATGCGTGATGCCGATGTAATGAAGGTGTTTTTATATAACGCGGTTTACCTGGTGGGTTTAGGTCTGATTCTGGGGAATATTTTAGGTTTGGGATTAGCTTTTCTGCAGCAATATACCCACGTATTTAAGTTGGATCAGACTTCATACTATCTTAATTATGTGCCTATTGAACTTCATTTATCAGATGTATTAATGTTAAACGCTGCTACACTAATTATTTGTTTAGTGGTACTTGTCATTCCTTCTATGCTGGTCAGCAGGATTTCACCGCTAAAAGCAATAAGATTTAAATAAAAAAATCCCGGTTACTAAGCCGGGATTTTTATTTAACTGCTGTTCTATGAACCAGCAAAAGTTTGATTATTTAGCATTCTTAACGTAAGTATCTAACCAGTTATTCATCTCTGCAAGCATATGCAGAATATTTTCTTTTCCTCTATAACTGTGTGCTTCATAAGGAAGGAAAACGAAACGGGTTGTACCACCAAATCCTTTGATCGCACTAAACAGACGTTCTGAATTCATTGGGAAAGTTCCCTGATTATCATCTGAATCGCCATGGATTAATAATAGTGGGGTTTTGATTTTGTCAGCATAACTGAACGGGCTCATCTGGTAGTAAAGTTCCGGTACGTCCCAATAAGTTCTATCCTCATTCTGGAATCCAAACGGAGTTAAAGTACGGTTGTAAGCACCGCTTCTTGCCAATCCTGCTTTAAACAAGTTGGTATGCGCCAGCAGGTTGGCTGTCATAAATGCACCATAGCTATGTCCGCCGACAGCCATTCTATTCCGGTCGCCGACCCCCAGCTCTGACAATTTATTAATCGCTGCTTCTGCATTTAACTTCAGCTGATCTACAAAGGTGTCATTTGGTTTTTTGCCGTCACGCGCAACAATCGGCATTTCTGCATTGTCCAATACAGCATATCCCTGAGTTACCCAATAAATAGGGGAAGCCCAGCTAATTGTCGTGAAACGGTCTTTTGAGCCCCTGATTTGTGCTGCGTCTGCCGCGGAGTTAAATTCACGGGGATATGCCCAGATTAGTGTCGGTAAAGGGCCGTCTTTAGCTTTATCGTAACCTTTCGGTAAATACAGGTCACCAGTCAGATCAACCCCATCAGCGCGTTTATAAGAAATTTTTTCTTTGATTACGCCTTCAAGCTGTGGGTACGGGTTTGTAAAATCCGTAAGCTGATGGTCCGCTACACGTAATACCAGATTTTTAAGGTAATAGTTGGGTACGTCCTTTTGGGATTCCCTACGGGTTAATAAGACCAGTTTATTCGCGTCAAGAACATCTGAAACATACTCAAATGTGCCAGGAGCACTGCGCCATATAATGTCATTCTTTTTAGTTTTCAGATCGAATTTAGCCAGGAAAGGTAAATCGCCTTTTGGAGAGGATCCGGTCGTATTGTTAAACAGTAATTTAGTGCCTTTATCCAGGATTTGTACAACCTGCTGCCCAAATTCATTCTTCTCAGTTACCGGTTCTCCGGGATCATTATATTTATCTGTTAAATTTAACTCGTATAGAGTCTCCAAAGTTCCGGCTTGCGGGTTGTAACGGCTTACTTTCTGCGTCTGCTTGCTTCTCAACATTTCATAAACCAATGCAAGCGTGGTATTTCCCCAGGCTGTATTGCGGTAACGGTTCTGTGTTTTAAAGAGTTCTTTGGGTGTACCATTAAAAGGTGCAGAAAGCGCATATACGGCGTCATGAAAAGGAACTTCTTTTTTGATTAGTCCGCTATCCAGTGGTTTAGCCCAGATTACAGTTGCAGCCTGGTCTGCTCTCCAGCTGTAACCTCTCGCTACATTCTGAACATTATCGTAACCTGAAGGTGTACCTTCTGATGATGGCAGGTCTGCAAGCAATTTTACAGTCGTTCCGGTCAGGTCGGTAATTTTAACCGTGGAAGGAAATCCTCTGGCTGGAACGGTATAAGAGAATGGTTTGTTGATTACTCGCTGAAGTAAGAATTTTTTATCAGGTGAAGCCTCCACACTCAGATAAATTGCAGGTTTTCCTACTTTCGTCTGCTGTCCGTTTTTAAAGATATTCAATTGCGACTTGGCAAAGAATTCAAATAGCTGTTCGTCATAAGGAGACTTGATCAGATCCTGGTAAGTTGGGCTTGGAGATGCTTTTCCTAAAGCCTGCTGTACTGCCGGACCTTTAGGCATTAATGGTTTTACAGGCATGCTGCTGGCCGGAGCAATTGCGGTACGGTAAACCAGTGATTCTGCATTAAGCCAGAAGACACCATTGCTCATCACCACGTTTAATGGCTCTGTATTGATTTTAACCGCGCTAAGGCTGGCCAGGTCTATTACATATAGGTCCACTCCCTGGGCAGTAGTTTGCGTAAATGATATTTTTGTCTGACCCGGATTCCAGGCTACATTCCCCGCAAATAACGCTGTGGGCAAGCCTTTAATCTTTTCTGTTTTACCAGTTTTCAGATTTTTGAGGGTGAAATCATTAATAAAAATCTGTCTGCTTGGCGAATAATTGGATGGATTGATCCGCATTCCTGCTATCCGGAATTCCGGCATAGCCAGCTCTTCTACAGAAGGGTACGAGTTTCTCTCACTTAGCAGAATCCATTCTGTCTTGCCATCAATAAGGACTGCAGGAGTTGGTTTGGCCAGTAAAAGGTCTGCCATTTCCTGTGGAGGGGTTAGATAACTTACAGCATCCTGCGCATATGTGCTCATGGAAGCGGTAAGTAAGAATAAACTAAATAACGTTTTTTTCATTGGTGTTAATTGTGTTTTATAAAATGCACGGGTGTGCACGATCGGTGGCAAAGCTAATCAATCTGGTTTCTGAAGGCATGGACATTGTATCAAAATCTTGATACAATGTCCATGGAATACCTTTTTCCGTATTCGAAATTGGGGTTTAAAAGCATTTATAGCCGATTGTCAGGAGTATTACGGATGTTGGGCATATTTCCGTAAATTTGCAGCCTTACATTTTTAAATCAATACTGTGTCATTAGATAAATTAAAACTGAGTAAGCCCCTTGTCACTGCGATGACAGATGCAGGTTACTTAACACCCAAAGAAATTCAGGCGAAAACAATGTCAAGGATTCTGGGTGGTCAGGATGTGATTGCTGTAGGACCTGAAGGTTCCGGTAAAACTACAACCTATGTTCTTGGCGTTTTAATGCGTTTAAAATATACCAAAGATGATGCACCTAAGGTATTGATCTTAGTTGCAGATCAGGAAAGGGCTATTGCCGTGATCGATCAGTTTGTTTCACTGAGTAAAAACAGGGATCTGAATATCGTCGGTTTGTACGGTACAGGTGGTATGGAAGCAGAAATTAATGAGTTGGTGCTGGGTATCGATATCGTTGTTGCCACGCCGACGCGGGCAAGAGCTATTTATCTCAAGCTCGGTTTAAACTTAAGCAAGCTGCAGACTTTTATCGTAGATGATGCAGAGCTGATTATTAAACAAGGAATGCAGTTGCCGGTTTGCGAGCTCGCCAGAAGTGCAGGCAAATGTCAGCATCTGGTATTTACAGAGGTTATCCATGAAAAATTAACCAAAATGACCGATCAGTTCATGAGTTTCGCGACGACACTCGAGGTCGAAGATTTCGGTGATACGCAGACTGAAACTGTAGAGCAATTGTTATATCACGTACCAAATTATAAGACAAAAGTTAATCTGCTGCACAACTTACTTCGTGACTCTGAGGTGTTTGACAAGGTAGTCGTTTTTGTGAATTCAAGGCTTACCGCGCAGAAACTGGCTAAAAGTCTGTCCACGCCACATGAAATGGAAGTATCTATGCTAAGACCGCTTCATTTTGATGAGGATGGTTTTGATAACTTTGAAGACTTCAAAGAGACGCCTGAAGCCAGGGTACTGGTTGTAGCCAATGAAGGTGCAGGATCTCTTGATCTGAGCGGCATTCCTTTCTTAATCCACTTTGAACTTCCTGAAGAGAAGGAAACTTACCTGACCAGGGTAATCAAAAACAAAGAAATTCCTACAGAGGTGGTGGCGCTTACTTTTGCGACAGATATGGAATTATTGCAGGTTAAGAAAATTGAGCAATCTATTGGCCGTAAGCTGGAGCTGGCTGAATTGCCGGAAGAGCTGGTTGCAGAAAAAACACTAAGGACAAAAGGTCTTGATAAGAACAGGCCGGTGAAAGAGAAAACTGACGAGCCTGTCGGTGGCGGTGCATACCATGAAAAGAAAGAGAGTAATTCTAAGAATTATAACTATGGCATCGGCCAGAAGGCTAAAATGACAATGAAGAAAAAACACGGCTAGTGTGATTTCCATAAAAAAAACCGGTCTCTCAATAGGACCGGTTTTTTTATAATCTATATTTTGCTGTACTAATGCGCAAGGATTTTTTTGGCTTCATTCCAATAAACATCCATTTCGGCAAGCGTCATATCCTGCAGCGCCTGACCGTTCTCTGCTGCCTTTGTTTCTATATACTGAAAGCGTTTAATAAATTTCTTATTTGTCTTTTCCAATGCATTTTCTGGATTAATACCAATAAATCGCGCGTAGTTGACAAGTGAGAACAGGAGGTCGCCAAATTCAGATTCTGCCTTTTCCTGATCTATGGCAACATGCTCTTCAACATTGAACTCTTGTTTGAATTCTGCCAGTTCTTCTTCTACTTTTTCCCAGACCTGTTGTTTGTTATCCCAATCAAAACCGATCCCTCTCGCTTTCTCCTGGATTCGGCTGGCCTTAACCAGTGCAGGTAATGACACAGGAACTCCACCTAAAACAGATTTATTACCTTCTTTAAGTTTAAGACGTTCCCAGTTACGTTTAACATCGGCTTCATTTTCTACTTCAACATCTCCATAAATATGCGGATGGCGGCTAATTAGTTTTTCACAAACACTGTTTAAGACGTCCACGATGGTAAAATCATTGGTCTCTGAGGCAATACGGGCATAAAAAACCAGATGCATTAAAACGTCACCCAGCTCCTTTTTGACCTCGGTTAGATCGCCTTCCAGGATGGCATCAGACAGCTCATAGGTCTCTTCTATGGTAAGGTGACGAAGGGTCTCCATAGTCTGTTTCTTGTCCCATGGACAGTCTGTTCTAAGTGTATCAAGAACAGTTAGTAAACGTAAAAAAGCGGCTGATGGATCTGATGCAGCCGCTGGGGGGATATGATTAGCCATAATGGCGAATTTAAGTAATTTAAATTATTCGGGTTCTTCGAGTGTGATTTTCTTGGTGATCCGGTAAACTTTACGCTTCTTACCTGGTTTATCTTCATCTCCTAATAATATGCCCCAGGGCTTAAGCTCATCGATCCTGTCGAAGATAATTTTAAGCATGGCCAGGTATGGTATACAAAGAAACATACCGGAAATACCCCAGAGCATTTCGCCAACTACAATGCCGATAAAAGCGAACAATGCATTGATTTTTACTTTTGAACCGACAACCAGTGGCAGTAGAATATTGCCATCGAGTGCATGTACAGCGACAAAACTGATAATAACCAGCAGAACTTTTGCCGCACCCGCAGTCGCAAAGGTAATCAGCACGCTGATTAGTAAAGCGCTGAAAATACCAATGTAAGGTACGACATTGAATATCCCTGTAATTAAACCCAGTAACACTGCATACTTTACACCTAGCAAGCTAAGTACGAGTATCATAACCCCTGTAACGATTAACATCTGGAGGAATAGCCCCAGAATATACCTTTTAATAATGTACTGGATCTGGTTAACAATTGCACTTACTTTCTCTGCATGTTCTTCTTTAAAGACACTTTTCAGAAAACTATAAAGAATACGTCTGTAATTCAGGATGAAAAAAGTAAATAATAACAGAAATGCCATGAACAATAGTGAAGATGACAGCGTCATTAAAGTTGTGCCTACCAGCGTTGCACTCGTTGCCACTGCACTTGTAGCGCTGTTTTTAAGATAGTCGATCTGTTTATGGGCGTTCACGTTAAAGGTATTGGATACCCATCGCTGCAGCTCCTCAAATGAATGCATAGCCTGCTGTTTCAACAAAGGCCAGTCTTGACCCAAATCACTGAGTTGATTAACCAGGAAAAACAGGATCGCTGAGATAACGCTAATCATTACAATCACTGACACCATTGAAGACAAAGCTCTTTTAAATCTCAGTTTTCTTTCCATGTAATTCGCCATAGGCAATAATAACAGGGCTAAAAGAAAGGAGGATAGGAGTGGGGCAAGTAAGGTTTTACCCAGAATAGCTAGATACCCCAAACAGATGATTGCAATTAAAACTAATGCTAGTTTGGCGTAAAATGGGAGCGTATTATATTTCATACCTGGTTTATAATAGATTTGCTTTGGCTAAACAAACGCCCTGCCAAAAAAAAGCAGGACATTTGTTAAACCCTTATACAAATGCTTCAGGTCTAAGACCAGGCACTGGCATCATCCAGAATGGATACTTCTTCGTTATCTAATTTCAGTGCAGTTGCCCTGTTCAGATCTTCCAGCTGCGTTAAACTAGTTACACTAACAATCGGAGCAGTAACAGACGGTCTGGCTATAAGCCATGCTAAGGCGACGCTTGCCGGTGTAGCGTTATATTGCTCGGCTACAACATCGAGTGCCTTCAGGATCTTAAATCCCCGTTCATTTAGAAAGTTTTTAATTCCTGACCCTCTGGCACTTTTTCCAAGGTCTGCTTCTGAACGATATTTGCCCGTTAGAAAACCACTTGCCAGGGAGTAATAATTAATTACACCCAACTGGTTATCCTTACAGATTTTTTCCAGCTCGCGTTCAAAACCTTCACGTTGATAAAGATTGTATTCAGGCTGAAAAGTCTGATATTTTGGTAAGCTCAATCTTTTACTGGTTTCAAGTGACTCTTTAAGCCTTTCCGGACTGAAATTGGAAGCTCCAACCCAGCGAACTTTTCCAGCGCGGATAAGTTGGTCGTAAGCCTCCAGAGTTTCTTCTACAGGCGTACCTAGGTCATCATAGTGGGACTGGTACAAGTCTACATAATCTGTTTGCAGCCTTCTTAATGAGTCCTCTATACCTTCTTTGATATGCTTGGCCGACAAATCTTTTTTACCGCTGCTATCCATATCACTGCCTACTTTCGTGGCAAGTATAACTTTTGACCTGTTATTTCTGGATTTCATCCATTTGCCTAGAATGACTTCTGACTCGCCACCTTCGTTTCCAGGAACCCATCTGGAATAAACATCGGCTGTGTCAATAAAATTCAGTTCTGAATCCATTAAACCGTCAAGTATTTCAAAAGAACGGGCTTCGTCTAGTGTCCATCCGAAAACATTCCCTCCGAAAGTTAGTGGGGGAACGATTAAATCTGTGTTACCTAATTTTCTTTTTTCCATTAGTTTTTAAATTCTTATATGACAGCTGCGCAATCACTGCTTAACACGCAATCTGCGATTGTAGTTTGTATAATTGCGTCTTTCATTTGTCAATATATCCAATTTAATTGATGCTGAATGGATTATGAAATCGTTTTTTCGATTGAGCCTTTCTGTTCTTCCTAATCGGAATTAATTCTATATAAGTTTTCTCGCCCTTAGCATTTCTCTTTTTCCGGGAGCACCGGGAAGTTTCTCTATCTCCATTCCACAACTTTTTAATGCTCTTTTAAGTTTTCCTGTAATTGCATAGGTAACGAAAATACCGCCTGGTTTTAAGAAGGTGCAGACTTTGGTTATAATCTCATCTGACCAGAGCTCAGGTTGGTGCTGAACAGAGAATGCGTCAAAATAAATAAGATCATATTTAAACCTGCTTGTGAATTCCTGAAGGGTTGTATGTGCAATTTGTAAGTACTCAGGTGTATTGATTTCCGCTGGATGACTAATGCTTTGCTGATAATCCTGTTCGAATTTATTCCACAAAGGTTCCGCAACATATTGCTGATATTGGGTAGACTGAAGTTCTGCAAGCGAGAGGGGAAATGCTTCGATTCCGGTATAGTTAAAATTACGCTGTATACTTTCTGCAAAAGAACGGCTCAATATGTAATTAAGCCCCGTGCCGAATCCGACTTCCAGAATATTAATATTCTGCTCAGGATAATCAGTAAAAACTTTTTTTAGCCCTGCTTCTATAAATACATGTTTACTTTCCTGAAGCGCACCGTGTTTGGAATGGTAATGTTCTCCAATAGTCTCGTTATATAGCGTAAAAGAGCCATCCGCTGTTGCCGTAAGTATATTCATCTGTGCAAATGTATTTGAATTCCGTAAATTAGTGGGAATTTAATTCTTATGGATATAGAAATGTTTCGTCATTACTGCCTGAGTCTTCCAGGGACTACAGAAGATGTAAAATGGGAGGAAAATCTTTGTTTTCTGATTGAAAATAAGATCTATGTAATTTATTCACTGACTAAGGGTAGTTTCGCTATCAAGTGTGATGTGGAAGAATTTCAAGAGTTGGTTTCCAGAGACGGCATCACTCAGGCTTATCATATGGCTAAGGGTAGCTGGATAGGGATTGCTGATCTGGAAGTACTGCCCTGGAATGAACTGAAAAAACGCGTTGCCGAATCGCGCGGCATAATACTATCAAAGCTTCCTAAAAAGATTCAGGCTAAATACACGGAATAAGTGCCGTTAATCACGGGGTTTTGTGTTTTCTGACACTATTTAAAAACTGTGTCCGCTATACATTTGAGGTATCAAATCAAATGTTATGAAAAGATTAATTGTATTCGGATCCCTGTTTTTTTTAGGACTCGGCGCTTTTGCGCAGTCAAATCCCGCTCCTGGTGAATGGAGAGTCAGACTTCGTGCTTTTCATGTTATCCCTCAGGAAAGTGCTGAGGTTGGTGTAATTGGCGGGGATGCACAAATTTCAAAATCATTTATACCGGAGCTTGACTTCACCTATTTCTTTACTAAAAATCTTTCTGCTGAACTAATTCTCGGAACGACCAGGCATAAAGTGAAAACCACAGGTTCTGACCTGAGTGCTATAGGCGGCCCTGATCGGGCAGAGGTGAATCTTGGTAAAGTATGGTTGCTCCCGCCTACGTTGACTTTGCAATATCATTATCCTGTAGGAAAGTTTAAACCATATGTGGGTGCAGGTGTTAATTACACTATTTTTTATAATGCAGATCAGGGTCCTGTTGTGCAGGATATCTCTTATAAAAATAGATTTGCTTTCGCTGCACAGGCAGGTTTGGATTTTGCCATCACTGACAGGATGTTTATCAATGCAGATCTGAAAAAAATATTCCTGTCTACGAAAGCAACTGTGGATGCCGCTAATCTTACTCCTTCCGAAAATCCAGAATTAGCAGATGTGTTAGGCAATATCCAGGCAGATGTGAAAATCAGGCCATGGCTTATTGGTGTGGGCCTTGGTTACCGGTTTTAACAAAAAGGGCATTGCGAATAAGCAATGCCCTTTGGTTTTAAATGTTTACCAGAGTCTGATTCTGTCTTCTGGCTTTTTATACAATTTGTCTCCTGGTTTTACATCAAATGCTTCATACCAGGCGTCCATATTTACCGGAGCACCAATAGTTCTGGCTTCTCCCGGAGAGTGTGGATCTGTTTTAATCAGCTGAGCTGCACTTTCAGGAAGAATATTACCTCTCCATACCTGTGCCCACGAAAGGAAGAAACGCTGATCGGGTGTAAAGCCGTCAATTTTCTCATTCGACTGTCCTTGTTTTGTAAGTTTGAACGCCGTATAAGCCGCATTCAGACCACCTAGGTCACCAATGTTTTCACCCATTGTTAATTTGCCATTCACATGAATAGTATCTAATACAGTATAAGCATCGTATTGCTCTCCCAATGCCTTTGTTTTAGCGTCAAATTTTGTCCTGTCTTCGCTAGTCCACCAGTTTCTCAGGTTACCGTCTTTATCATACTGGCTACCGCTATCATCAAAACCATGTGACATTTCATGACCGATAACTGCGCCAATTCCGCCGTAGTTGATTGCATCATCTGCATCAGCTGCGAAGAAAGGAAACTGTAAAATTCCGGCAGGGAAAACGATCTCGTTCATTGTTGGACTGTAGTATGCATTTACAGTAGGAGGAGTCATACCGAAACGTGTACGATCAACTGGTTTACCCAATTGTCCAACCATTTCATTGTAAGCCCATGCTCCTGAATTTTTGACGTTTTGGAAATAAGTATTATTAGTGATAGTTAGCCCATCATAAGTTTTCCATTTTTCGGGATAGCCGATTTTTGGGACGAAAGCATTCAATTTCGCTAACGCTTTTACTTTGGTTTCCGGACTCATCCAATCCAGGTTATTAATTCTGATCTCAAAAGCTTTACGCAGATTGCTGATCAGTTCAGTCATTCTTGCTTTTGCTTCTGGTTTAAAATATTTGGCTACGTAAAGTTGACCTAACAATTCACCAATAGTCGCATCGGTGAGGGATGACATACGTTGCCATCTTGGAGTTTGTACTTTTTGTCCTGTTTGTGCCTGTGTGAAGGCAAAGTTTGCTTTCACAAATGGTGAACTCAGGTAAGGAGCAGAGCTCTTTAATACATTCCATTGCAGGTATGTTTTCCAGTCAGCAACGGAGATTTTACCCAGCATCTGATCCAGATTTTCAAAGAATTTAGGGGCGCCAACCAATAAAGTGTCCTGATTCTGAACCTTTAATTTCGGTAAAGTAGCTGCCCAGTTGATATGCGGCGTAGTTTTAGTGAAATCTGCAACCGTAAATTTATTGTAGGTTTTATAAGGATCACGCATCTCCAGACGGGACATCTGCGCTGCTGCAAATTCCTTCTCGATAGCTAAAACTGTTTTAGCCTTTTCCTTTGCCTGCGCTTCAGTATTTCCCGTCAGTGCAAATAGAGTAGTCATGTATTTCAGATAAGCTTCACGGATCTGAACAGATCTGCTGTCATCTTTTAAATAGTAATCACGGTCTGGAAGCGTAGTTCCTCCCTGGCCCAAAGAAGGGAGGTATTTAGTGACGTTTTTTCTGTCCTGTGCAACGCCAAAGTTGAACATGGGGTTACCTGAACCGGCAGTTCTCATTCTTACCACCTCGTCAATAACTGCATTAATGTCTTTTAGTGATGTAATTCTGGCCAGGTCTGCTTTAATCGGCGAATAGCCTAGTTTTTCAATGGTCACACTGTCCATTGCTGCGGTATAGAAATCTCCTACACGTTTTTTTACAGAACCTGCAGGTGCAGTTTTATCTGCAGCAGCTTCTTCAACCAGGCTTTTTACAGCATTAATATTAAAGTCACGTAATTCGTTAAAACTTCCCCAACGCGTTTCTTTCGCTGGAACAGGATTGTTTTTCATCCATACACCATTGGCGTAGTTGTAAAAATCGTCTCCTGGTTTAACAGATAAATCCATGTTAGCCGGATCGATGAATTTTTTCGGTGCTTGTTGCGCATAAGAGGAATAGCTCGCGGCTACAATTCCCAGTACGGCGAAGTAACTTTTAAAGTTCTTGATGTTTATCATATTCTATATAGATTGTGCTCCGGTATACGCAGGTTGCGCAGAAGGTTCAGACTCGCCTGATTAACCGGTGTCAAATGTTGCTCAAATTACGCAATGACAGCTGACAGAAGCAAATTCTATTAAAAATATTACCTGTTGAACCAGTAGTATAACTTAGTTATCCCTAGTTTTCTGAAGAGTAATCCCGGAAGTGTAAGTAATTTAATTGACTTCATGATTGGATATTTAATCTATCAACATTAACATTTTTTAACACTTTTTATTGTGTTGTTCTTCAGAATAAATGTTATATGGAAAGGATCCATGCCACAATCCGTCTTCCGATATTACCGGACAGTTTCCGATTTACTATATTTGGCCGTGTCTGCGGTCCGGCAGAGGCATTTACAGAGCATTCAATACATAAATATGGCAGAACTAAAATTTTTCACGGAAAGGTTAAAATTAAGATTAGTAAAGATGGCCGATCTGGAAGCAGTACACGTATTGCACCAGATGGCAGAGACTGATCAATATAACACGCTGGGAATTCCCAGAGATCTGGAAGAGACTAATATTATTGTGGATGGCTGGATTCATGACCATCTAAAAAAAACAATCAGGAATTACACGTTTGCTGTCGAATTGGAAAAAGGTGGTTTTATCGGCCTTGTTTCCTTGAAACTTTCGTCTGAGAAGTTTAACAGTGCTGAAATCTGGTATAAAATAAATGTTGAACACTGGAATCAAGGTTTTGCTACCGAAGCCATCCGCGCAGTAATCAGATTTGGATTTGACCGCCTAAAACTGCATCGTATCGAAGCTGGCTGTGCTGTCGAAAATCTGGCCTCTATAAGAGTGTTGGAGAAAGCAGGGATGACCAGGGAAGGGACAAAACGACAGATTCTTCCTTTGAAAACCGGATGGATGGATAGTTTCGAATATGCGATCCTCGATGAAGAGTTTATAAGCTGATTTTTGCTGTAAAAACGTTATTTTTGTAATTTAACCAGTACTTAGCCATGAGCATTTCCACTAAATATGATCCAGCTGCTACCGAAGATAAATGGTACAGCTACTGGATGTCTAAAAACTTTTTTCATTCCGAACCTGATGAACGTGAACCTTATACCATAGTTATACCTCCGCCTAATGTTACCGGAGTTTTGCATATGGGGCACATGCTGAATAACACTATTCAGGATGTAATGATCCGTCGTGCCAGAATGCAGGGTAAAAATGCATGCTGGGTACCGGGTACTGATCATGCTTCTATTGCGACAGAGGCTAAGGTCGTAGCGATGCTGAAAGAAAGAGGAATCAGTAAAAAGGACCTGACCAGGGAAGAATTTATGGCTTATGCCTGGGAATGGAAAGAGAAATACGGTGGTATCATTCTCGATCAGTTAAAGAAACTTGGTGCAAGTTGTGACTGGGAGCGTACACGTTTTACGATGGAGGATGACCTGTCAGAAGCTGTTATTGATACTTTTATACATCTGTATAATAAAGGTCGGATTTACCGCGGAATCCGTATGGTAAACTGGGATCCGACAGGAAAAACTGCTGTTTCTGACGAAGAAGTAATTCGTAAAGAAGTTAATCAGAAATTATATTATATCCGTTATACAGTTGCAGGTGAGTCGGACAGTTATTTAACTGTAGCCACGACCAGGCCTGAAACTATCATGGCTGATGCAGCTATTTGTATTAATCCTAATGATGAGCGTTATACGCACCTCAAAGGGAAAAATGTTTTTATACCATTGCTTAACCGGGAAATTCCAATCATTGAAGATGATTACGTTACAATGGATTTTGGTACAGGCTGTTTGAAAGTTACCCCTGCCCATGACCTGAATGATTATGAGCTTGGCGTAAAACACAATCTTCCTGTTATAGATATTCTGAACGACGATGGTACGCTGAATGAGCTGGCGGTTATCCTTGTTGGCGAAGACCGTTTTGCTGCCAGGAAGAAGATTGCGGTATTACTGGATGAAGCCGGGCACCTGGATAAGGTAGAGGACTATAAGTCGCAAATTGGTTTTTCTGAACGTACCGATGCTGCAATCGAGCCTAAATTATCGCTGCAGTGGTTCTGTAAAATGGATGAGCTGGCAAAACCTGCTCTTGCGGATGTATTGAATGGAGAAATTAATCTGATCCCTGAGAAATTCACGAACACCTACCGTCATTGGATGGAAAACGTGAAAGATTGGTGTATCAGCCGCCAGTTATGGTGGGGACAGAGAATCCCTGCCTGGTATGATGATAAAAATAACTGGGTTGTTGCCAAAACCAAGGAAGAAGCGCTGGATGCATTTTTAAGCCAGAAAGATCCTGATAGTACTTTTACAGAAGAAGAGGCGAATGGCTTTAAGCATCAGTTGGCGCCATTCCTGAGACAGGATGAGGATGTAATGGATACATGGTTCTCCTCATGGTTATGGCCGATCTCCGTTTTTAATGGGTTTAAAGATCCGGATAATAAGGATATCAATTATTATTATCCGACTAATGACTTAGTAACGGCGCCCGAGATCCTTTTCTTCTGGGTAGCCAGGATGATTATGGCAGGACATGAATTCCGTGGCCAGAAACCTTTCACTAATGTTTATCTGACTGGTATTGTAAGGGATAAGTTGGGTCGTAAAATGTCTAAATCATTGGGTAACTCTCCTGATCCGATTGGTTTGATTGAAAAATATGGCGCGGATGGTGTACGTGTAGGGATGTTGCTATGCTCGCCCGCAGGAAATGATCTGATGTTCGATGAAAGTTATTGTGAACAGGGAAGGAATTTTGCGAATAAGATCTGGAATGCTTTCCGTCTGATTAAAGGCTGGGAAGTTGATGAAAGCTTAGCTAATCCGAACGAGCAGGCGATCGCTTGGTTCGATAACAGGTTTAATGAGGCATTGGAAGAAATTGAGGGTAACTTTAAACAGTATCGTTTATCGGAAGCTTTAATGGTAACTTATAAACTCGTTTGGGATGATTTCTGTGCATGGTATCTGGAGATGGTTAAGCCGGTTTATCTGCAGCCAATTGATTCTGCATCTCTGAAAGCGACTATCGGTTACTTTGAAAAAATTCTAAGTCTGTTGCATCCGTTTATGCCGTTTTTGACAGAAGAATTGTGGCATGATGAGATCTTTGGCGAAAAAGGTGAACTGGATTGTATTATTGTTGCCCCTTATCCGGTATCGGGACCAGCAGATGCGGCTCTTTTAAAAGAGGTGGAACTTGTTAAAGGTATTGTTGCTGAAGTAAGAAATATTAGAAATACCAAACAGCTTTCTCCAAAAGAAGCTTTACCGCTGGATATCCGTGTAAACTCTGAAACGGATTATGCTAAATGGGAGCCTGTTATTGGAAAGCTAGGGAATATCTCCGAAATGAATTTTGTTCAGGAGAAAGTTGCCGGTGCAGCAGCATTTATGGTAGGTAAGGATGAGTTTTTTGTTCAGCTTAATGAAACTATAGATGTGGAAGCAGAGAAAATCAGGTTGAATGAAGATCTGGTTTATCTCCAGGGTTTCCTGAAATCTGTTGATGCCAAATTAAGTAATGAGCGATTTGTGCAGAATGCGAAACCCGAGATTATTCAGAACGAGCGTAATAAAAAGGCCGATGCTGAATCTAAAATTGCAATTATTCAAGAGAGCTTAAGTGCACTTTAAGCTATAAAACCGAAGGGCAGCTGTATTTATACAGTTGCCCTTTTTTTATGTGTTATATCCAGATGATGTGAGAAGGATATGAACACCGCGCGATCGCTTCAGCAAAATTAGATTGATATATTAGTGTTTAGACTGGTAAAGGAATTATTTAATTTTAAATATACTTTATAAAGGTATATTTGCGCCTTTGTTTATTTTAACATCTTATTACTTCATGAAATCTAATTTCTCTCTCTGCATACTTTTAGTAGTTATGCTCTCCTCTTGTAAAAAAACTTCTAATATTGATGTTACAGTGTCCACCAGCGGTAAGCTAACTTACAGGTTTCTGGACGACGCTGGTAAGGGTATCCCCAATGTAAATGTATCATTATTTGATATTGTTCAAATTTATAGTGGTTCGGCTATTTTGCTGGATACGCGTAAGACTGACGGAAACGGGTCAGTGGATTTTGGAGAACTCAATCCCAGTACCTACAAAATTGTTCCCGACTCACCGATGGTAAACAACGTGAAATATGTTATTGAAGATTATATTCAGGTACTTACAGGAAAGACCGGCCAGCGTGATATTAAAGTGTCAGATTACTCCGGGACTTTTAATGTTTTGGTAGAAGATTATAGTACTGGACTGGGCTTAAACAATATAGGTGTGTTACTTGTGCCCGCTGATGAATATGGTAACATAGGTGATCCGGCGTCTTATTTTACAAGAGCAGACGCTAAAGGAATAACAGATTCTAAGGGTATTTTTTCATCTAAAGTACCATCTGATAAAAGCTATGTCATAGCGACCTATAACCTGAAAACGAATACAATTTATAATACTGCTTATGGAATATCGTTGAAAAAAGGCGAGACTACCACAGTCAGGATGTTTGTGTATACACCATAATACAGCAAATTTTAGCCAAACATCATATGACATACAAAATAATAAGCTTGGTAGCTTTTTCATTTCTACTATTTGCTTGTAAGAAAACTACAAACGTAAATTTAGTTGATAGCCCCGATACAGGACAGCTTAAATATAAAATAGTTGATTATGCCGGGCTGGGCGTGCCAGAGGTTACAGTTTTACTTTATAAAGCTGATCATTTATTACACATCAATTTTCTCAATCCTGAAAGAGCGGCAGCCAGACTTAAAACTGATCAGAATGGGGTGGCGGCATTTTCGGAATTAAGTCCCGATAATTATCTGATTATTGCAGATTCAGCAATGAGTAATCGGATGACCTACAAGATTCGCGAACATATACAGGTTGTGGCAGGAATAGTCAAAGAGAAAGAGACAAAAGCATCTGATTTCTCTGCTTCATTAAATCTCACAATAATATCAAAACGGGATCACAGGACGCCTGTCAATAATTTTAGAATTGCAGCAGTAACAGCTGATCCGGCGACGTTTACAGGCGATCTTAACGAACTGGTTAATAATTCGGCTGTTAGAGGAATTACAAATGCGCAGGGATTTGTAACACTTAAAATTCCATCTGAAATAACGTGTTTTCTTGTGTTTTATAATGGTGACAGAGCTTTCTTTGCCCCATATCCAACATACAGCTTCTATCGGCTGGAAAATAAAGCAAGATATTCTACCTCACTTTATGTAGACGCTTTTAATTAACGGGAATCTATTTGTCCGGCATTGACCACTGGGAAAGATATTGAAGCTTTCCGACCGAAGCTGCATCGAACCGCGAAATTGGAATGATGCAGCTTTTTATTTTACAGATGGCAGTATTCAGGTAGTTCTTCCAGAAAAGAAAACCCTGGATTGATATGGTCAATCTGCGCATAATAATGTTTCAGGCCATTTGTTACTACTAACCACCGTGCCTTATGCACAGAATTATAGCGTGCTGCCTGATCGAATACTTGCTGATTGATCTGAATATGCGGCGCCTTACATTCTATAACCATTATTCTATCTCCGGAATGATTAAAAACTACAATATCTGTACGCTGCATTCGCTGATTGAGGTTGAGTCCGGCTTCCAGTTGAATAAGCGATTTCGGGAATTTCTTTTCCAGGATCAGATACTGGATAAAATGTTGTCTCACCCATTCCTCCGGCGTTAACACCAGGTGCTTCTTTCTTAGTTCATCGAATATAAAGTGTTGCTTTTCCCTTAAGGTGATACGAAAGGGGTACTGCGGTAAATTCAATGCGGTAGGGGTAAATGCCATTAATGCAAAAATAACCTTTAATAATTAGTTTTTAGCGGTTACATTTGGATAATTATATGACTGCTTCCGACATTCTTAAAGACCTCAAAGCTAAAAAATACAAGCCTGTTTATCTTCTTCACGGCGAAGAATCCTATTATATTGATCAGGTTGTTCATTTTATGGAACAACATGTTCTGGATGATATGCAGAAGGGATTTAATCAAACTGTATTGTACGGTAAGGATACTGATATGGCCACCATTTTGAATGCGGCCAAACGTTATCCTATGATGTCAGACTATCAGCTTATCATTGTAAAAGAAGCCCAGGATCTAAAATGGGCGAAGGAAGTGGACGGCAGTAGTAAGGCAGCTGAGTTTGTCCAGCATTATTTTGAAAAACCACTGCCCAGTACAATTTTGGTGCTCGCGTATAAATACGCCAATTTTGATAAACGTAAAAAGATTTATAAATCCATAGGGAAACAGGGTGTGATCTTTCAGTCAGACCCTGTAAGGGATTATAAGCTTGCTGCCTGGATAGAAGATCTTGTGGAGGAGAAAGGCGCTAAAATAGCCCCGCAGGCTGCGGCATTAATGGCTGAGTATCTGGGGACGGATCTTTCTAAAATATCCAACGAGCTCGAAAAGCTCCTGCTCAATATTAGTAAAGGGACAACCATAGATACGGATCATATTCAGCGAAACATTGGAATTAGTAAGGAGTATAATGTGTTCGAATTGCAAAAAGCACTTGCTGTCCGGAACGTGTTGAAATGTAATCAAATTATAAACTATTTCGCTAATAATCCGAAGGCGAATCCTATGGTTATGATTATGGCAAATCTCAACAGTTATTTCACCAGAATCCTGAAATATCATTATTTGCAGCACAAAGGTGACGCAGCAAAGGAGCTTGGTGTGAATCCGTATTTTGTGAAGGATTATGAAACTGCTGCCCGATCTTATAACCTGACTAAAGTCTTTCAGATTATTGGATTACTGCGGGAGTATGATCTTAAAAGCAAGGGAGTAGACAGTACCGGGAATATTACCGATGGAGAATTGCTTAAAGAGCTGTTATTTAAAGTGATACATTAATTTAACCAGTTCCTTCGCATTTAAGTTAACATAATTCCTGCCGCTTTTATTAATTTCGGGGCTAGCAAATTATATAAAATCATCTCAAACATAAGATCCGTGAATTATTTTTTAGTCAAATCAGAACCGTTTAAATATAGCTGGGAACAGTTTAATAAAGATGGCCGTACCTTTTGGGACGGTGTCCGCAACTATCAGGCGAGGAATAATATCAAATTAATGAAGGAGGGAGATCTGGTTCTCTTTTACCACAGCAATGAAGGTAAGCATGTTGTAGGTATAGCGAAGGTTGTCAGGGAGTTTTATCAGGATCCAACTACAGATAATGAAAATTGGGTAGTGGTCGACCTGGTTCCGGTGGAAACCTTGAAAAATCCGGTTACACTTGAACAGATTAAAGCTGAAGAAAGTTTGAAAGATATTTCTCTGGTGAGACAGGGAAGGCTGTCCGTTATGCAGTTAAAAGCAGAAGAATTTGATAAAATCCTGGAAATGGGAAGTTAAAATAGAAAAGGTGTTGTCGGCAAAATTATCGCGCATCACAACACCTTTTTATTTTGACTTTTTATTCAGTAAAGAATAATGCCTTTAATTCCTTAGCATCATTTGGTAACATTTTACCTGCAAGTATTAGCCTTAATTGTCTTCTGCGCAGCGCACCCTCATATAATTCTTCCTCTTCTGCATCTTCTGGCTTTAGTTCCGGTACCGGAATTGTTCTTCCGCTCTGATCAACTGCAACGAAAGTATAATAAGCTTCATTAGATTTTACACGGCTTCCAGAGGGGATGTTTTCCGCCCACACGTCCAGACGTACCTCTACCGAAGTATGGAATGCTCTTGTAACTTTGGCCTCAATCGTAATCACATCTCCAAGCTTAATAGGTTGTTTAAAAGAGACGTTGTCTACTGACGCAGTAACTACAATCCTATTACAGTGTTTTTGAGCAGAAATAGCAGCAGCAATATCCATCCAATGCAGTAATCTTCCACCCATTAGATTATTGAGTGTATTGGTGTCATTTGGTAATACCAATTCATTCATAATGGTGAATGAATTTTTAGGATTTTTGATATTTGAACTCATATTGCTGCAAAAGTAAACAAAAAGTCAGACATCATGTTATATGTACTGTAAAGCCATCATTTAAAAAAATATTATTTTTCATATGTCCAACCAAACCCTGATCCAATACTTCCACTGGTATTATAATGATGGTGAAAATTTATGGAGAAAGGCGGCATCCCGCGCTTCTGCATTAAAAGAAAGCGGTATTACCGCAGTATGGTTTCCGCCAGCTTATAAGTCCACCGAAGGAGATGCTTCCACAGGATATGACTGTTACGATCTGTTCGACTTAGGTGAGTTTGATCAGAAAAACAGTATCCCTACTAAATACGGGACCAAAGACGAATACATTAATGCCATCCGGGCTATTCATGAACAAGGTATGATGGTCATTGCCGATGTGGTTTTTAACCATAAAGCTGGTGGTGATGAACTCGAGCGTGTAGCTGTAAGGAAGGTTGCTGAAGACGACAGGAACCAGTTCATATCAGATGTATTTGAGATTGATGCATGGACTAAGTTCAATTTTCCAGGCAGGCAAGGCAAATACTCAGAGTTTATTTGGGATAAATCCTGTTTTAGTGGCATTGACTGGGCCGAAGACCTGCAGGAGACCTCTATTTTTGCTATTCAGCATGAATACGATCAAGTGTGGGGAAATGTACCTTCAGCTGAAATGGGGAACTATGACTACCTGATGTTTAACGATATAGAATTTAGGAATCCAGCCGTCCGCGAGGAACTGAAGCGGTGGGGAGAATGGTATTTTGAGACCTGTAATATGGGCGGTTTTCGTCTTGATGCAGTTAAACATATCGATACCGATTTTCTTCTGGAATGGATTAATCATATGAACGGCAAATATGGTCGTGAGTTTTTTATCGTTGCGGAGAATTGGGTATTAGACGACGTAATGAAGCTGCGGGATTATATTGATCTTACTGAAGGCAAGATGCAGCTTTTTGATTCCATGCTGCATCATAATTTCTATCAGGCTGCCCAGCAAGGACAGGACTACGATCTAAGAGGAATTCTAAGCAATACATTGATTGAATCTCATCCTCATCTGGCGGTAACCTTTGTAGATAATCATGACTCTCAACCACTGCAGTCACTGGAAGCGTATGTTGACTTTTGGTTCAGGCCATTAGCTTATGCTATGATCCTGCTCAGAGAACAGGGGATCCCATGCGTTTTTTACCCTGACTTGTACGGTGCATCTTATATGGATACCGATGCAGATGGTAATCCGGCCGAAGTAGAGCTGGTAACCATAGAGAAGCTGCCGCTGATGACCAGAATACGAAGGGATCTTTCTTATGGCTTACAACGTGATTATATAGATCATCCTAATTGTATAGGCTGGACCCGGGAAGGGGAGATGGATAAAGAGAATTCAGGGTTGGCTGTGCTGATGAGCAATGGAGAGCGGGGTGTAAAAGTTATGGAGATAGGTGCCGCCCATGCAGGTAGAAAAATGAAAGACGTGTTTGACTATTGTCCCGAAGAGATTATAATCGGAGATGACGGTGCTGCAGAATTTTACTGCCAGCCGGGAAGTGTCTCTGTCTGGGTATTTGTTGAATAAAAAAGGGGAGCAATGCTCCCCTTTTTTATTCAATTATCTTCCAACTCCATGATTTCTGCAGCCAGATCTTCCCATTTTTGCTGGGCTTCGTCAAGCCTTTGCTTTGCGGCCTGATATTTTTTATTAGCTTCTGCAAGTTTCGTCTGATCTGAATATACCTTTTCATCCGCAAGCTCCGTTTCAACTGCTTTTACCTGCTGGTCTAGCTCAACAGTTTCCTGTTCTACCTTTTGTAACTGGTCGTTAAGTTTTTTTAACTGCTGCTGTGTATTCACCGTTACTGGTTTCGGCTCAGCTTTTGGTTTTACTTCTTTTTCCTGTTTAACAGGAATATTTTTAGCAGGAGGGATTACCCTTTTACTATTCCATACTTCGTATTCTGCATAAGTTCCGGGGTATTGTTTGATTTGCTCTTCCTCAATGAACCAGATTTTGTTGGCTACATTGTCCAGGAAATACCTATCGTGGGATACAGCGATAAAAGTACCTTCAAATTGTTTCAAAGCCTGAATCAGAATATTTACAGATTGAATATCCAAGTGATTTGTAGGCTCATCCAATATCAGGAAGTTAGAGTCAGTGGTTAATGATTTCGCCAGTGCAACCCTTGATTTCTCTCCCCCTGAAAGTACTTTGATCTTTTTAAATACATCGTCACCGGTAAACAGGAAACAGCCCAGAATAGACCGGAGCTCGGTGTCCGTATGTTTTGGTGCAAATGCCTGCAGCTCTTCCAGGATTGTATTCCCAAGATGAAGAGATTCCAGCTGATGCTGTGCAAAGAATGTCGTCGTTACATTGTGTCCGGTTTCTATAGAGCCTTCAAACTTCTCTACATTCGCGACCATACGTAATAACGTAGATTTACCTTTACCATTGGCACCGATTAAAGCAATTTTATCCCCTTTTTCGATCACAGCTTCTGCATTCTCCAGAATGTCTATGTTCGGATATTTTTTAGTGGCATTTTCAATCCTGACTACATGACGGCCGGAAGGTTTAGTGAATTTAAAGCTGAAGTTTACAGTTGGATTGTCGTCGTCTACGTCTTCGACACGTTCCAGTTTATCCAGTGCTTTCATTCTGGATTGTGCCATTTTAGCTTTACTTGCTTTCGCTTTGAAACGCTCAATCAGCTTTTCTTCCTGCTTAATTTTAGCCTGTTGATTTTTAAATTCACCTTTCTGGATTTCACCACGCAGTGATTTTTCTTCCAGATAGAAGGTATAGTTACCAGCATAAGTAGTTAGTTTTCCTTTGCGGGATTCTACTATCCGGTTGACGATTTTATCCAGAAAATACCTATCATGTGATACGATTACAATTGCGCCTTCAAACCCTGCCAGATAAGTTTCCAGCCATTTAATGGAAGGTAAATCCATGTGATTGGTTGGCTCATCCAGTAAAAGGATATCTGGTGTCTGTAATAAGATCTTGGCTAGCATTACGCGCATTCTCCATCCTCCTGAGAAGGTGTTCAGCGGACGGTGCTGATCCTCAGTGCTGAATCCAAGACCTGCCAGAATCTCATTTGCTTTATATTCAATATTATAACCGTCAAGAGCTTCAAATTCCTGTTGCTTATCGCTCAGTTTATTTAAAACGTCTTCAGAATAATCGGTTTCTATCTTTTTTAGAAGTTCTTCAATTTCATCATGTATTTTATTCTGACGCTCAAATGCTTCCATGGCAACGTGCAGAATAGTATGGTGAGATTCGTAGGAAAGTAAATCCTGGTTTAAGTAACCTATTTTTAGGTCTTTAGACATAGAGATAGACCCAGAAGAAGGGGCATATTCTCCAACAATAATTTTTAAGAGGGTAGATTTACCAGTACCATTGGCACCGATGAGGCCAATTCTCTCTCCTGGTTTAATATGCCAGTTCGCTTCGTCATATAAAGCCCTGGAACCTATTAGGAATGTTAAGTCGTTTATCGAAATCATGTGGCTGCAAAAGTACGTTTTTTAGACGCATTTTTATTTCAATATGATTTAACTTGTCTAGTTTTTACATGATTATCAGTGATAAAGCATTTTTTTTTGGGTCAAAACCATTCAATCAACTTTGTGTTACCTGAAATGGTTCCTATCTTCGCCATATGTATCGTCTTATCAAACCAGTATTTTTTCAGTTCGATCCGGAAAAAGTACATCACTTCGTCGTTAAACGACTCAACTGGTTCCATGCACATTTCCCTTTTGGCAAAACAATCCTCAGAAGTAGCTTTGATGTTCAGATTAAAGGTCTGGAAAGGGAAGTTTTTGGAATTAAATTTAAAAACCCCGTCGGTTTAGCTGCTGGGTTTGATAAAAACGGGGAGTACATCGAAGCTTTGAGTGATCTTGGATTCGGATTTATAGAAGTTGGAACTGTTACCCCTCTGCCTCAGCCGGGCAATGATCTGCCAAGAATGTTCAGGTTACCAAAAGATCAGGCGCTGATCAACAGAATGGGGTTCAATAATAAAGGTGTGGATACACTTGCTGAGAGATTGCGCCTGCTTAAAGTAAAGAATAAGGAGATCGTAATTGGTGGAAACATCGGGAAAAATAAGCTTACTCCAAATGAAGATGCAGTATCAGATTATGTGAAGTGTTTCGAACGCCTTTTTGATGTGGTAGATTACTTTGTCGTAAACGTCAGTTCTCCAAATACGCCTGGTTTACGTGAGTTACAGGAGAAAGAGCCATTGACAGATCTGCTTAAAACATTACAGGGACTTAATCATAAAAATGGAATCTCCCGCCCGATCCTACTCAAGATTGCACCGGATTTAACGGATGAACAATTGAACGATATTGTTGATATCGTGATAGAGTCAAAAATCGCTGGTGTTATCGCAACAAATACGACTGTCGACAAGAGTACATTGACCAGCCCTGCTGAACTGGCGGCAGAACAAGGCGGACTAAGCGGTAAACCTTTAACTCAAAGATCTACAGAGGTGATCCGCTACCTTTCCAAGCGTTCAGGGAAAGCATTCCCTATTATTGGTGTTGGCGGGATACATTCAGCACAGGATGCCAAAGATAAACTCGAAGCTGGTGCATCACTTATACAGGTCTATACAGGGTTTGTATATGAAGGACCTGAGATCGTCAAGAATATTTGTAAAGCATTGGTTTAACCAATGCTTTTTTTGTTTCCGCTAGAAAATCCGGAAACAAAAAAAGGGGTGCTGTTACAGCACCCCTTTTTTAAAAGAATAAAATCTTATGAAGCTCTTAAAGCTGAAGATAATTGATCTAATAACAAGTTGTTTTTAGCTAATTGATCTTTAGTAGATTGTTTTGAACGGCTTCCTAACTCAATGTTTGTAGCCAATTTCAAAGTTTTAACTTCTAGACGTGAAGTCGTTTTGTTCTTTCTGTCTTTTCTTTTTAATCTGGTAACTGCCATGGTCTTAACCTTTATTTTTTTAATTTATTCAAAATCTGAGGTCGAGAGCGGATTCGAACCGCTGTAGGAGGTTTTGCAGACCTCTGCCTAGCCACTCGGCCACTCGACCTGTTGAAATTCAGGATGCAAAAATAGCAATTAATACTTAGTTTGCAATTTATTTCTGCAAATTTCTGAATATATCTGCACAGAAAATTGCAGCTGAAACCGCAACGTTCAAAGACTCAGTGAGTCCCGCGCCGGGAATAGTTACCGGACGATCAATTAAATTTATCACTTCCGGGCTTAAACCTTTGCCCTCGTTCCCAAAAACTATTAGGCCGGATTTCCCCCAGTTTGTCTGATACATGTTCTCACCTTCAAGTAAAGCGCCGAAAACGGGGATATTGATCTCCTGAATCAGCTCTGGCAGATCCTGATAGAGTACCTTTACGCGGCATAAGGAGCCCATCGTAGATTGTACCGTTTTAGGGTTATAAACTTCTACAGTATTCGGCGAACAAATTATATGTTTAAAGCCGAACCAGTCTGCTGTGCGAATAATAGTTCCCAGATTTCCCGGATCCTGTACGCCGTCCAAAACTAAGGAGAATCCTGTTGACAACTCTGCTAAATTCAGCTTTTCCTGGACTGGAATATGAACGAGTGCTAGAATTCCCTGTGGTGCTTGTAAAGTGCTTATCTTGTCCAGATCCTTACTGTTTATTTCAAATAACTTTATATTTGAGGGTAATTCGGGCAGTAAATGCTGATATTCGTTCAGAACATAAATACTGTGGATCTGAAAACCGGAAGGAATAAACTCAATAATTGACTTAATTCCTTCAATAATAAATATCCCATGCTCTTTGCGGTACTTTTTTTGATGTAATGATTTTATAAACCCTATCTGAGACTTTGAAAGCATATTCTATTTATAAAGCGAGATTTTATTTCTTCGCAAAATTACTATTATTTCTCGTGTTTTTGAACGGATGTTCATCGACTAAGTTTATCGAGGATAATCAGGCGATCGTGAAAAAAATTGAAATCGACAGTATTCCATCTAAATATAAAGAAGAAGCAGTAAACTATATTCAAAAGGATATAAGGCCAGCGTCGAAGCTGGGTATAAATGTCGGATTGTACAATATTTTCTACTCGCTTTTTAAAATCAAATCGGTAGGTAAGCCAGCACCTGTGCTAGATAGTACGCTCGTAGAGATATCCAGAAACCAGGTGGAGAAATATCTCCAAAGCAAGGGCTTTTTTAAGGCGACCGTGACTTCGTCTATTGCCGTAAAAAGACAACGTGCGGCCGTAGAATTCGTAGCCAATACAGGACCTGCCTTTAAAGTTGAAAAATTAGGTTATGTGATTCCTGATACTGCAGTTAAAAAACTTTACTATGATTTAAGGCCTTCTTTTACGCACTTGAAAGAGGGAATGCAATATGATGACGATTCTCTTTCCCTGGAGCGGGAAAAAGTTTATCAGGTAATGAAAGAGCATGGTTATTACGATTTTAGCCGGCCTTACATTCGTTTTACAGTCGATTCTGCTTTTTCCAATAGCACAGCGCATGTGGTTATGTATATTGATAATCCGGAAGATAAAAGCAAACATACACAGTATAAGATCGGAGAAACTAACATATTAATTGCCCCGACCACGGCGGGTTTTCCTGACTCTGTTCAGCTTAATCCGAGAAAATTCCGGGCAATCAGATATACAGATCTTTCAGGACGGTTCCGGAGAAATCCAATTGTCCGTTACGATTTTATTAAAAAAGATGAATTATATAGCAGTGAGATGGAAAATCTGACTTATGATCGTCTGTACGAGCTGAACGTTTTCAAAAACGTGAAAATCGAATATATCAAAGAAAGTGATAGCACCCCTGTTTTAAGGCCTCTGGTGCAAATGATTCCACAGAAGCGCATGAGTAACCGGGTGGAAGGTGAAATACCGTTTAACCAGGGGACAGTGGGTTTTACGATTAGTAATACCTATACCAATAATAATATTTTCAGAGGTGCGGAGAGATTTGAATTTCAGATCAAAGGCGGACTGCAGTCGCGGATAGGACAAGGTGGGGGGCTATTTAAAGATATCTATCAACGTGACTTTTCTATGAGTGCCACACTAAGCGTACCGAGACTGATGGTGCCGTTTGATATCCCGATGATGGGTAAAAATGGAATTCCTTACACATCATTTTCGACGAGTTATGTCTATGCCTTACAGAGAGACTTTTTTGTCAGGAAGGTTTTTTTAAACTCAATGACCTATGAATGGGTGGAAACCAAATCAAAGCTACACACCTTTACGCCTTTAAATTTTGAATACAGGTTTGGTGGTATTTTGCTGGATACAACCACTGCCGAGGGTAAAGAATTAGTTTTAAACAACTCTTATAATCTGGCTTTGCTGAAGAGAAGGGATCTGACTATTGGGATGAAATATTCCTATTCCCTGAATGCGAATAAATTGCTTCAGAATAAGAGCTTTATTTATTTCAGGGGGAACATAGATATTGCGGGTAATATGCTTAATGCGATCACTAAATTATCTGGTGGAAAGCATGATCCTGCAGCAGACGATTTTGCGAAACTTTTAGGCTTACCCTATAATCAGTACATCAGACCGGAAATAGATGTCCGGTGGTATAAATCACTCAGCCAGGAAAGACAGTTTATTGCGCGGTTGAATGCTGGAGTTGGTTATGCTTACGGAAATTCCAGAACAATGCCCTTTGAGAAATTATTCTTCGCGGGTGGTTCGAACGGGGTACGGGCATGGCAAGCCAGAACATTAGGCCCTGGTAATTATAACCGTGCGATCAGAAACCCTACTGAGGCAGCCAGGAGAACGTTATATGGTATTGATCAGCTTGGACAGATGCATATCGAAGCCAATTTGGAATACCGCTATAAAATGATTGACAATTTCTTCGGGGCAAAATTGAAAGGTGCTATATTTTTAGATGCGGGTAACGTATGGGATATTTCGCCAGGCAACCCGCAGCCCGAAAAATATTTTGACTTTAAGAATTTAGGCAACCAACTCGGGATTGGAACAGGGATCGGATTTCGTTATGACCTTGACTTCTTTGTATTCCGTTTTGATATTGGTTTGAAATTAAGAGATCCGCAGTTTGATCCGTCAGAGCAATGGGTAATCCGGAAATTCCTTACAGGCGGCAAAGATTTTAAAGCCGAATATAAATTAAATAACTCACCGTTTACATACAACTTTATGCAGTACAACTTTGGAATCGGGCTCCCATTTTAAGCCCGGACACTGCTTAGAAAAGTGTTTTTAGCGTATCAAAAACAGTTTCGAAAAAAGTAGAGAGATTTAGTCCGTTACTGTGGTTGAAATACATAAAGACCAGTAGGAGTATGACCACGAAAATGATGAGTTTTCGAAAGGCAAATGCGATAAACACCAATAATAGCGGTATCAATATGAGCCACATACTGTTAATTGCTATAGGATTCAAATTACCGTCCTTCTTGTAAACATAAAGTAATTTACTGTGTGTTCCACGTTCATTCTCGTGCTTGATATATACAAATGCAGACCGTTCGAGCTGCATTGGTAAAACAGCAACTCCCTCATTAAATTTTAGAGGCTGTGTGAAACCACTAACTGTGAAAGTATACGATCCGTTGATCCTTTCGATAGGCTGGTCCAGTGAATCGGCAGCAATAATCGCCAGTTTACTATTTTTGAGCAGACCTTCCTTCACCAGGAAGTTATTGATTTCGGCTTTCTGACTATAAGCATTGCCTGTAAACAGGAGCAGTATCAGGCAGGATAATAGTGTTTTCATGAAGGAGGTTATTTATTCAATTGCTCTCTTGTTGTAAATAAGATAGCCCAAATGTAGTAAAACGCCGTTTCTTTTTATCGCATCGTCATATAAATTATAGCTGATACTCACAGGTCCAACAGGAGACTGATAAACCAGACCTGCAGTTCCAGCATAATGCAGATTTCTGAAATGTGCCTGACTACGTGCATTTTGGAGACCGTTCTGTTTAATTTCCTGATAGGGTAGAAACAAAAATCCTTCTACCCTGAAGCTGAAGTTTTTACGGAGCTGAAATACGTTTTTAAGGCCACCTGCCAAATAAGTTCTTGCCCTGAAGTTTTCCAGGAACAACGATCTGCTATCTTGTAGCGGGTAGAAGGCCGGGGCAGCCAGTAGAGAAGAATAATAGGTTGAGAATAATGGCTGTGTTGAAAGTACGCCCTCAAGCAGATAACCTAAACTGTAATTCCTGCTATGAAAGAAGTAGTTTTCGTCACTTACTTTAATGCTAAGCCAGTCCCGGTTTCTACGGTGTATTTCTTCAAAATCTGCACTGGACAGTTTGCTTAGAATATTGCCGGGAGTGTAACTTTCCTTGCCGGTGAAGTAATTCAGACTGATCAGGAAATTTCTGCCGCTTGAAGCATATTGCTTACGGTTAAAGGTCATTTGCTCGAAATTAAGGGAGACGCGGCCGCCGTTAAATATAGTTTTATCAAGCACATCACCTATTTGAAAAGTATTATTGGGGCTGTACCGGTCATTGTTACTGATCAGGGAACCGCCTAAAGTAATTTTGGTATTTCTGTTCAAAGGAATTCCTGCCATCAGTTGAATATTCCTGTCGGACTGTTCAATGTAAGTCGGACTCGGATTCTCAATAAAAATCTTGCTGGTGTTGTAGTAGTTAAAATGGTTGTAGGTCATTGAGCCGGCCAAAAAGAAAGGTAGTTTGGAGGGGAAATCAATTCTCCCGTTTAGCTGAACAGACTCATAAAAACGACCGGAATAGAAATTCGCACCGAAGGTGTAAGCTTTACGGCCGAGGTAGTTATATTGCAGTCCCAGAAAAACATTACTGATCGGCCGGGTAGAAATATTCCCGCCCAGCTCTACCTTGAAGCTTTTTTTAGGCTGGGCAAGGATTTCAAACGTGTAACTGTCAGAATCCTGATTATAGACGATATTTGGATATATAGTCTCAAAAGTTTCATCTGCTACCAGTTTATAATAGCCCTGTTTGATATCTGAAAGGTCAAAAGTAGGCTTGTCTCTTTTGAAAAGACGCTCAATATATTTTTTCTGCAGCTCGTTAACCCCACTCACTTTGACCTTGTCAAAAACCAGTAATGGTTTTTTATTATTGAATTCATTCCGGCGGATTGCAAGTTCAGCGGGGTGTGTGCGGCGGCTGGTCATTTTAAGTAACCGGGGCATATCAGCCATTGTAGCTTCATAACCTTTCTGGATGAGGGCGGACACGGGGGTGAAATTGCCGGACGTGAAATCCTGGAGTTCAGGTTGTATATAAATACCATTCTTTCCCACTAGTGTTGAGTCAGACCGGGAGAGGAACATATAGAGCATTAATCTGTTCATCAGACGATCATCACTATTTTTTGGATATTCCTTAAAGTTTTTGGAAGATACATTAACACCAATAATATGATCTGGTTTAAATTCATCCTTCATCACATCAGCAGGAAAATTATTATATAGTCCACCATCAAAGACATACTGATTGTCCAGTTTGATTGGTCTGTAAATCAATGGGACGGTCATCGTTGCACGGACGGCTTCGGCAAGACTTCCTTTTTTTACTACAATGCTGCTCTGTGAAAAGATATCAGAAACCATGCAGCGGTATGGGACGAACAGGTTATCAAAATTGTCCTTTGAAATTGCTGAAGCCTGTGATAACATTTCCAGTAATGCGAAGTTTAATGGGATGTCATTGATTAAAATAGGGCGGAAGCTGATCCGGAGCGCGGTGTCTACTGTTAGTTTCGCAGCAAGCATAGAAGCGTTGGGGTTGCTTTTCTGAAAATAAAAGCTGTAATCGCTTTTGTACCTGCCGGTAACCCAATCCTGAAAATCTGGGGATAATGCGATTTTTTCGATTTGAAGCGGAGAATAACCCGCTGCGTAGAGAGCCCCCACTATGCCGCCCATAGAGGTGCCGGTAATGTAGTCGATGGGAATGCCATTTTCTTCCAGGGCTTTAAGTGCGCCTATATGTGCGAGTCCTTTTGCACCACCACCACTGAGTACCAGTCCAACCTTCTGGGCCTGTGAGCTGATACTTAGAAAGCAGAGCAGTAGCAGTAATATGGTCTTTATATGGATCACATTCCTAAAATACAGGTTTTAAATCAGAACGAATTCAAAATATAGATATTATAAGTCAGCAGTGCAGCAAAACTTACCCAGAGAAAATAAGGGATAAATATTAAACCCGCGATTTTGTCGATTTTATAGAAAATAAGACCATTAACCAGAATGGCGATTAACAGTGCGACAATCTCGAAAAGTGCAGCCCCTATCAAATGGTGGTAGAAAAAGAGATACGACCAGCATAAATTTAGTATCAGTTGGATAGCATAAATAGCAATAGTTCTAGGGAAATGGGCAATCTGTTCCCTTTTAATCCAGATCCGGTATGCAGCTATACCAATTGCGATAAACAATACCGACCAAATAGGACCAAATAGCCAGTTGGGCGGATTAAATGCAGGTTTAGCTAAACCCGGATACCATGTTCTGACAGATGAAACGGTCAGAAGACCACCGGCTAATCCAATAGAGACAGTGATGAGCAAATTAACAACTAGCGGGATGAACTGGATCTTGCCGTTCTGATTTTTCATAGGATTGTAGCTGAAGATTATAAGGTACCAGACAGATCCGGATCTTTCAAAAAGAACATATCGGTTTTAGAATCAAAACTATAAAGAAAAAACATAAATTGCCTATAAAAGTATTGCTATGGAAGGATATAAGACCGTAAAGGCCTCTCAAACAACTTTAACAGAATTGATGATCCCCTCTTATTCTAATTTCGGAGGAAAAATACATGGTGGTTTAATTTTAAGCCTGATGGATAAAGTCGCTTATGTCTGTGCAGCAAAACATGCAGACGGCTATTGTATAACCGCTTCGATAGATGTGGTAAATTTTCTGGAGCCTGTAGAAGTTGGGGAGTTACTGTCTTTGATGGCATCGGTTAACTATGTGGGCAGAACTTCGATTGTAATTGGTATCAGGGTTATTTCTGAAAATCTCAAAACACAGGTAATCAAACACACCAACACCAGTTATTTTACGATGGTTGCAATGGGCGATGACCATAAACCCAGAGAGGTGCCTGGACTCATTTTAAAAAGTCAGGACGATATCCGGCGTTTCGCTCAGGCGATGAAACGAAAAAAAAGGAAAGCAATTATTGCAAAAGAAGAAGAGGCCATGCACGCCGGTTTTGATGATGTATCCTGCAGGGAAGAGCTGCTGGAGGAACGGTGTGTACTTGAAGTATAATCTATTTTCATAAACAGAATATAAAAACTATGCAAACTGACAGGAAACAACTGATTGAAATACTGGATGACCAGCAGCAACTTTGGGACGTTATTATCGTAGGTGGGGGAGCGACAGGACTGGGGACAGCAGTTGATGCAGCGAGCAGGGGACTAAAGACCCTATTGCTGGAGCAGGCTGATTTTGCGAAGGGTACCTCCAGCCGGAGTACTAAACTGGTGCATGGTGGAGTCAGATACCTTGCACAGGGAAATATCGGTCTGGTCCGAGAAGCGCTTTATGAGAGAGGTTTGCTACTTAAGAATGCAGCCCATCTGGTTAAGAACGAAGTTTTTGTAATTCCTAATTACACCTGGTGGTCAGGACCTTTTTATACTATTGGTTTGTCTGTATACGACCTGCTTGCCGGGAAACTTGGATTTGGAAGAGCGCGTCATTTATCCCGGACTGAAATAGTGAATGCAATTCCAACAATAAATCAACAGAAACTTCATGGCGGAGTCAGTTATCATGATGGACAGTTTGATGATTCACGACTCGCTGTAAACCTGGCCCAGACAGCACTGGAGCAAGGGGCAACTGTATTAAACTATTTCCGGGTGGAAGGTCTGGTTAAGGATGTAAAAGGAAAGATTTCAGGCGTTCGTGCCACAGATAACGAAACAGGAAAGCAGTATACGCTAAAGAGCAGATCTGTTGTCAATGCCACAGGTGTTTTTGTTGACGAGCTGCTGCAGGATGACCAGCCGGGACGAAAATCCCTGGTCAGATCCAGTCAGGGAATCCATCTCGTTGTTGATCGTAGCTTTATGCCTGCAGATCAGGCGATCATGATTCCACATACCGAAGACGGAAGAGTATTATTTATGGTACCATGGCATGATAAACTCGTGCTGGGTACAACCGATACGCCGTTGAATGAACACCGGTTGGAACCGGTTGCACTCGAAGAAGAAATAGATTTCGTATTGCGTACTACTGCCACTTACCTGCTTAAAGCACCCCTGCGTAAAGATGTACTAAGTGTTTTTGCAGGTCTGCGTCCCTTGGCAGCGCCCGAAGAGGGATCGACTAAAACCAAAGAAATTTCAAGAAGTCATAAGCTACTGGTTAGTAAATCAGGACTGATCACGATGACTGGAGGAAAATGGACTACTTACAGGAGGATGGCAGAAGATACAGTCAATCAGATATACAGGACCGCTCAGCTACCTCCGGAGAATTGTAAAACGAAAAATCTGCCTATACATGGCAGTCAGACTGGATTAGACGTGACACAGCCTTTGTCGGTGTATGGTACGGACCTGCCTCAACTGCTTAAATTGGCAGAGGAAAACCCGGTATGGAAAACTCAGATCCACCCGCGTTTACCCTTTATTCAGGCACAGGTTATCTGGGCTGTCCGTCATGAAATGGCGAGAACAGTCGAAGATGTGCTTGCAAGGAGAATAAGGATGCTGTTTCTGGATGCCAGAGCAGCGATAGATTCCGCTGCCGGAGTAGCTGCGCTGATGGCAAAAGAGCTGAATTATGATCTGAGCTGGGAAGACCAGCAAAAGCAGGAGTTTGTTCAACTTGCTCAAAACTATTTATTAGAGCCATACCAACCTTAATATCATCTTATGGAAAAATTCATCTTAGCTCTTGACCAGGGCACTACAAGTTCACGTGCTATTATTTTCGATCATACTGGAAAAGTAAGGTCTGTAGTCCAGAAGGAATTCACACAGATATTCCCGCAATCAGGCTGGGTAGAACATGACCCTACGGAAATTTGGGCAACGCAAGCAGGAGTTGCTGCAGAGGCCACAGTAAAAATGGGGATTAATGGAAAGCAAATCGCGGCGATTGGAATTACCAATCAGCGGGAAACAACGATTGTATGGGACAGAAATACCGGTATACCTATTTATAATGCTATTGTCTGGCAGGATCGCAGAACCGCACCCTTTTGTGAGGCATTGCAGCGTCAGGGAAAGACAGAGCTGGTCCGGGACAAGACCGGATTAGTAATTGATGCCTATTTTTCTGCGTCTAAAATTAACTGGATACTTGAGAATGTCGCTGGTGCGCGCGAAAAAGCAGAAGCTGGAGAACTGGTCTTTGGAACAGTAGATACCTGGCTGGTCTGGAATTTTACACGTGGAGAAGTCCATGTTACAGATATTACCAATGCCAGCAGAACGATGCTGTTTAATATCCGCACGCAGGAATGGGATCAGGAACTATTGGACTTGTTTGATATCCCTGCATCTATGCTTCCTGAGGTTAAACAGAGCAGCGAAATTTATGGGGAGACCAAGACTACCATCTTTGCTTCAAAAATCCCAATAGCCGGAATTGCCGGCGACCAGCATGCCGCATTATTCGGACAGATGTGCCTGGATAAAGCCATGGTTAAAAACACCTATGGAACCGGATGTTTTATGCTGATGAATATAGGTGAGGAGTTTATCGCTTCTAAAAATAACTTGCTGACCACTGTTGCCTGGAAGATTGACGGAAAGATCCAGTATGCGTTTGAGGGTAGTATTTTTATAGGGGGCGCAGTCGTTCAATGGCTGCGTGATGGGCTCGGTATTATCCAGAATTCCGCAGATGTAGAGAAACTGGCTTTGAGTGTAAAGGACAACGGGGGCGTGTATTTTGTACCCGCCTTTGCGGGACTGGGAGCGCCGTATTGGAAACCTGACGTCAGGGGAACCATAGTTGGGTTAAGCAGGGGCGCTACTTCAGGCCATATCGCAAGGGCTGCAATAGAATCCATTGCTTTTCAGACCATGGATGTCTTGAAAGCAATGGAAGCAGATTCGGGGATGCCGATAAAGGAATTGCGGGTTGACGGAGGTGCAACAGCTAATGACTTGCTGATGCAATTCCAGGCAAATCTTCTAGGCTGTAATGTGATCCGGCCTTCTATAGTGGAGACGACTGCATTAGGGGCAGCCTACCTGGCAGGGCTGGCGGTAGGCTACTGGGAAAGCGTTGACGAGATTAGTCAGCAATGGCAGTCGGAAAAAGTATTCGAGCCACAGGGCGGATCGGATAAGCTTAAAAATGCAATTAAAGGATGGAAGAGAGCTGTGCATGCAGCGCAAAGCTGGAACGATGAATTACCGGAAGACGTGTAATTTAATTTTCAACCGGGCAATATAATTTTCCATTTATACAATCAGATATGACACCTTTTGCAGCTGAATTTTTAGGGACAATGGTCCTGATATTACTGGGTGATGGCGTGGTAGCCAATGTCCTTTTAAATGATACGAAAGGCCAGAATAGTGGCTGGATTGTAATTACAACAGCCTGGGCTCTGGCTGTTTTCACAGGGGTTACAATCGCCGGGCCCTATAGCGGAGCACATCTGAGCCCTGCGGTAACGTTCGGACTCGCGGTTGCCGGCAAATTCCCATGGGCTGATGTGCTCAGTTATATGACGGCGCAGATGCTGGGTGCAATGGCGGGTGCATTATTGGTGTGGGTGGTCTACGCAGATCATTTTAAAAGAACCAATTCGGCACCTTTAATCCTGGCTGTGTTCTGTACAGGGCCGGCGATAAGAAACTACTTTTCTAATACATTAAGTGAAATTATCGGGGCGTTTGTTCTGATCTTCACCGTTTTTTACATCACCGGGGCGCAGATTACAGAGACTAAAACAGCGATTGGCTTGGGTACTGTTGGTGCAATTCCAGTTGCATTTGTGGTATGGGCAATTGGATTATCTTTAGGTGGAACTACTGGTTATGCGATCAATCCGGTAAGGGATCTTGGGCCAAGAATTATACATGCTTTATTACCTATTAAGAATAAAGGCGGAAGTGACTGGTCATATGCATGGGTTCCGGTAGCAGGGCCAATGATCGGGGCAGGATTAGCAGCATTACTTTATCTCAGTTTATGATTTTTTTTGGTCAAAAAATGCGTTTTTGGAGTGTTTTCAATATTTTAAAATAATATCTATTGATTTGGTAGTATATTTTTATATCTTTGACCCGGTAATTAAAAATACCGGCTATACTTATAAAGAAAGACTGAGGGAATGGCCCTGTAACGTCTTGGCAACCTCCGCTCCTGCTGCAGGAATGAAAGGTGCTAATTCCAGCTCCGAGAGGAGAAATATAAGTAATGTAGTTTACCCCGTTTGAAGGTAATGAAGCATTATTATTTTTCTGGAGTTTAACAGTATAGTTAACCTTAAAAGAAGATAAAATGAAAAGAACGCTACAAATCTTAACTGCAGGCTTACTACTAAGCACCTTGTCTTTACAGGCAGCGGATAAAAAACCACTAACGCTTACAGGTACTGTACCCGGTTTGAAATCCGGTAAAATCTATCTGCAGAAATTTTACAACAAATCTTTTATCACTATCGATTCGGCGAGTCTGAATGAGGGGAAGTTCCAGTTTAAAACACAATTGGAGCTGCCGGAACTCTACGGCGTAACGCTTTATAAAGATCAAAGTCCTTTTTATTTATTTCTGGAAAGCGGAGCGGTAAATGTGGAGCTGGACACAGCTGCTTATTACAGAGGATCCAAAGTAACCGGGTCACCCGCACAAGACCTGTTCGCTGCTTATAAAAAAGAAAGAAATGTCGACGTGTCAGCGTTTATCAAAGCTAATCCCGCTTCGATTGTTTCAGCTTATATCTTATACCGGGACTTCTCTTATAGATTAAGCCCTGAAGAAATTAAGACAAATATTGCACTGCTTGACCCTTCCCTGAAAAACACACCCTATGTAAATGTTCTGAATGAGCTGGTAACCGTATTGGGAAATGTGAGTGTAGGAAAAAAAGCACCGGATTTTCATTCGGTTACTCCAGAAGGAAAAACAGTAAATCTGCGCGATTTTCAGGGTAAATATGTGCTGGTAGATTTTTGGGCTGCCTGGTGTCCTCCATGTAGAAAAGAGAATCCAAATCTGGTAGCTGCCTATAAACAGTATAATGATAAAGGTTTTGAGATTTTAGGTGTTTCATTGGACAAAACCAAAGAAGCCTGGGAAAAGGCTATCAAAGATGACCATTTAGCATGGACGCAGGTCTCAGACCTTGCTTTCTGGGATAGTGCGCCAGCGAAATTATATGGTGTAAGAGCCATTCCTTCCAATGTCTTGTTAGATCCTCAGGGTGTCATTGTTGGCAGAAACCTTCGCGGAGAAGAATTACAGCAAAAACTAAAAGAACTTTTCGATAAATAATCCAGACACAAAAAACACCCTTTATATTAACCTCAATAAACATGACTCAGAACCAAATTAATTCCAGGTCTCTCCCTGCTGTGCAGACGTCGATTAATCTTATTACACTTTCTCCAGTTTCTCTTGATTGCATGACTCCCATGCGATGTTGTATGATGGCATAATCCTGCCTCATACAAGCCGTATTACGGCTTTTCATTTCTAATTTCAGCTATAAAATGATGCGCCCAAATAGGGGGCCAGGGATAGCTATATCTATTATTTCGTGTGAAAATTCCGGGTTGGAACTGTAGCGTGGCTTTGCTATGCCATCCATCTACCTGTTTGAATTCATACCTGTTTCTTATAAATCAGCTTAAATGAAAACAAAATTACTATTTATAATTTGGGTCCTATTCGCTCTGGAAGTCCAGGCGCAGGACAGGACCATTACTGGTAAAGTGGTTGATCAGACTGATCAGCAGCCTTTACCAGGAGTGAGTATCAGGGTTTCAGGGCAGAAGTCCGGAACATTAACCAATACTGACGGGACATTCAGTATTCGTGTTGCTGAAGCAGAAAAAAGTCTTTTATTCAGCTATATCGGATACTTAGGTAAAACCGTTCAGCTTAGGGATATCGGTAAAGTGATTGCACTGGAGCCCGATCTTCAGCAACTTAGCGAAGTAGTTGTAACAGGCTACAGTACCCAGGAACGTAAGTTTATCGCTGGTTCTATTACCACATTAAAAGGAGAGGACCTGACTGCAACCGGCGGATCTGGATTCAATCAACTTATTCAGGGTAAAGCTGCCGGCGTACAGGTATCTTCCAACTCCGGTGTTCCTGGTGGAGGTATCACTTTCCGGATTCGTGGAAATAACTCGATAAATGCATCTGTAGAACCATTATATGTTATCGATGGTGTATTTGTAAATAGTAGCAATTCCATCAGGGCCGGTCTGGGTAACCAGACTGCATCAAACCCACTTGCAGATATTAACCCTGAAGATATCGAATCATTGGTTATCCTTAAAGATGCCAGTGCAACAGCCATCTACGGATCTATGGGCGCTAATGGAGTTGTGCTGGTCACGACTAAGCGCGGTAGTTTAAACACTAAAGCGAAAATCAACCTGAGTACTTATCAGGGCTGGTCTGAAGCTGTAAATAAATTCAAGAGCGTTAGTGGCGCTGAGACAGCGATGCTCGCTAATGAGGCGGTGCTGAATACAGGACTGGATCAGAAGAAAGATCCTTCCACTATTGTACTTCCGTTCGCAGATCCGACTTCCCAGCCCACATACGACCGTGTAAGCGGACTGTTCAGAACTGCAAAAACTTCAAATTACGAAGTATCTGCACAAGGAGGTTCTGCAACAAGTACCTACTATACTGGTGTAGGCTATCTAAAACAAGAGAGTGTAGTGAAGCCTTCGGATTTTGAAAGATTTACCGGGCGTTTCAATTATGACAACCGGTTAACCGATAGATTAAAAATTGGAACCAGCTTTAATTTTACCAGGACTGAACGAGCATTGAGTGGAAGTGATAATAATCCGACTGGTGTAATTAACTCAGCCATTTTCCCGAGGTCATATTTGCCTATCTACAAGCCAGATGGAACGTATGCCCGTTATGGAAGTTTTGATAACCACCTGGCACTGATAGAAAACCTGGATAACCATGCGGTTGGGTGGCGTACGATTGGTAATGTATTCGGAGAGTATACAATCCTGCCGGAATTAAAGCTGAGAACCAGCTGGAGTATCGATAATAACAGCGTATATGAGAATAGCTACAGTAATACATTGATTAGTGCTGGTATTGCCTCTAATGGTTCTGCAGCATCCTATGAAACAAAAAATCTGGTCTTAACAAATGAGCAGGTATTAACCTATATCAAATCCTTCGGTGAGAACAAAAAGCATAATATCAATGCATTGGTTGGGAATACCATTTATTCCAAATTATATGAGACTACCAGCGCTTCCGGAACCGGATTTGCAACCAATTCTTTGAGGTCGATAGATAATGCAGCTATCCGCTCCGGATCTTCAGCCCGCTCGCAGAATAAAATGGTTTCTTTTTTTGGTAAAGCAAGTTATACCTATGACAACAAGTACACTATTGATGGAAGTATTCGTGCTGACGCCTCTTCGAAATTCGGGATCAATAAACAATGGGGTTATTTCCCATCAGGAGGACTTACCTGGAGAGCTGGACAAGAGACTTTTATCAAAGATCTGAACATATTTGATGAACTGAAATTCCGAGGTAGTATAGGCCTTTCCGGTAATCAGAATGGTATAGATGACTATGCAGCACTCGGTTTATGGTCGGCAGGGTATAATTACCTGGAGACAGCTGGTACAGCACCATCACAATTGGCTAACCCGGACTTAACCTGGGAGACTACCCGTCAGATAGACTTGGGCACTGAGTTCTCCATCTTGAAGAAAAGGCTGAACGTTTCCTTTGATTATTATAATAAATACACCTATGATCTGTTGCTGAACGTGCCTGTGCCTTATCGTTCGGGTTTTAGCTCTTATCTGCAGAACTACGGTGCAGTTAGAAATAAAGGTCTGGAATTAAGCATCAGTTCAGTAAATGTGGAAACTAAAAATTTCAGCTGGACTACAGAATTCAATGTGTCAAAGAACAACAATAAGATCGAAAAATTAGCCTCTGATATTACTTTAGGCGCCTCAGGAAGAAATATTTCAATCCTGAGAGAAGGTTACGCAGTAAACTCTTTCCAGTTGTATAAACAATTATATGTAGATCCAAAAACAGGTAATGCTGTTTATGACGACGTAAATGGAGACGGTCTGATCACTTCCGCTGACAGACAGATTGTAGGTAATGCTTTACCTAAATATACAGGAGGATTAAACAATACGGTTAAGGTTAAAAATTTCGATCTGAATGTCTTCTTTATCTTTCAGCAGGGAAATAAAATCATGAACATGAACGATTTCTTTCTGGTTCATGGTGGAACACAAAGTAATATTGGTTTCCTGCCAAGACAACTGGAGAGATGGCATTATGAAGGACAACAAACAGATATTCCGAGAATGACCACTTTCAGCGGAGACCCCACTGTAAATGGCGGATCTGCAAATAACTACGGAGGAAATGTAGCCAGTCTGAGTAGCCGTTATCTGGAAGATGGGTCATTTATACGTTTAAAAAATGTGTCATTGGGTTATACTATACCTACTGTAACCAGTGCGAGATGGGGTATCAGCAGAGCACGGATTTATGTTTCAGGTTCTAACCTTTTAACCTTCACCAAATACAAAGGACTTGATCCAGAAGTAAGTTCACAAAGTAGTAATCAGAATACTGCCGGGTATGACTGGGCCACGGTACCGCAATCACGAACTATACAAGTAGGCGTTAATGTCAGCTTATAATTAAAAGATATTCTCATGAGAACTCAAAAAATAACTCTTACCGCAGCCTACCTGTTTAGTTTAACTTTACTGCTTGGCTCCTGCAAAAAATATTTAGATGTGGTACCTAATAATGCCTTGCCAACAGCATCGGCCATTATTGATGCCGGTACAGCCAGGGCGGCAATTATCGGGACATATGATGGTTTGCAAAATTACTACAGTGCAGATTACCCAACTTTAGGTACAATAACAGCAGATAATGTGATTTTTAATGGCACGCTGAGTGAATACCTTCAGCTGGATCAGAACGCGATTCCTACAGATAATGTAATCACTGTTTCTGCTTATAGAAAGATATATCGCATGATAAATTCTGCGAATGGTGTGATTGCTGGAATTCCCGGAGTAAATGATCCGCTATTAACCCCTGAAGAGAAGAATAAAATACTTGGAGAAGCTTATTTTCTGCGTGCAATTGGATATTTTGATCTGGGCAGAGGATGGGGAGGTGTCCAAATTCAGTTAAATCCAACTGTAGATCTGAATGCGCTGAAAGGTGTAAAAAGAAGTACGCTAGCCCAGACTTACGATCAGGTACTGGCAGATCTGGTTAAGGCAGAAGAATTATTACCTGCTGACGATGCTAATACGCGTAACCGGGCTCAAAAAAGTACAGCAAGAGCTTTACGAGCCCGTCTGAATCTGTACAGGGAAAATTGGACAGAAGCGGAAGCTTATGCAACCCAGGTTATCAATCAGCCTAAATTTAAACTGGTAGACAATTATAAAACGTTTTTCACCAGTCCTTTTTTAAGCTCCGAATCAGTTCTGGAACTAAGTTTTTCTGCAAATGACAGAAACAGTTTCTGGAATCTGTGGTACCCAAGTTCTTCCGGCGGACAGTTTACGCTTAAACCTTCAGATGGCTTTGTTGCCAAAATTAATAATCCGGCAATCGGCGGAAGCAGAAAAAGCTTAGTTGCTGGTTCTGGAACTACAGTTTACGGGGTATTGTATAATACCGCTGGTGTGAGCGTAGACCCTGCTTACCTGATCCGGATTGCAGAATTATATCTGATCCGTGCAGAGTCAAGGGCAAATTCAGGAAATCTGGATGGCGCGAGAGCAGATCTAAATGTAATCAGAACAAGAGCTGGAGTTGCACCGCTTACAGGTGGCAATAAAGAACAAGTACTTCAGGCGATAGCAGATGAGAATAGTTTAGAGTTTGCTTTCGAAGCTCATCGCTGGTTCGATCTGACCAGAACCAAAAAAACAGGCGAGGTACTTGGAGTGACTAATCCGAATTTCTGGCTGTTTCCTATCCCTTATTCAGATATTCTTTCTGATCCGGATGTTGTACAAAACCCAGGCTATTAATTTCTAAAATCAACGCAAACCATTATATGAAACTACACAAATCACTTTTACTAAGTCTGTCTCTGGTTCTTCTGGCCGGGCTGGCCCGGGCTCAGCAGCAATACTTTTTCCCGGGGGCCGGTCAGTTTGACCCTAAAGTACCTACGCCGGAACAATTTCTGGGCTATCCGGTAGGAAGTCACTATACACGCCATGACCAGGTTGTCGCCTATTTTAAAGAACTGGAAAAGACATCTGACCGTGTACACCTGCAGTTTATCGGAAAGACCTATGAAGAAAGACCACAGCTGATCGCTACAATTACTGCGGCTGCTAATTATAGTAAAATCGAGGATATTCGCAAAGAACACGTTACACTGGCAGACCCGGCGAAGACTATTCTGGGCGCGAGCTCGCCTGTTGTGGTATTATTAGGGTATAGTGTTCACGGAAACGAAACCTCCAGCGGAGAAGCAGCTTTATTAACTGCTTATTACCTGGCGGCGAACCAAAATCCTGAAACTACGAAATGGTTGCAGGAAGCTGTAGTGCTAATTGATCCCTCGCTGAATCCTGACGGAAGAGACAGGGCTGCAAACTGGCATAATGCCTATAAATCATTTCCTCCGGTTTCTGATCCGGCAGACAAAGAACACCAGGAAGGATGGCCGGCGGGCAGAACTAATCACTTCTTTACAGATTTGAACCGGGATTGGTTAAGTGCTGCACAAGTGGAAAGTCAGAACCGACTGGCTTTTTTTCACCAATGGTATCCAAATGTTCATATCGATTTTCATGAGATGGGCACGGGCAGTACTTATTATTTTGAGCCTTCACCAGCGGGACATGAAAGTCCGATTTTACCTAAAGCATCCTATGATTTTAACGCGACGCTTGCTAAATATCATGTGGAAGCACTGGATAAAATCGGATCGCTTTATTTTACCAAGGAGGCTTTTGATAACGTATCACCAATTTATGGCTCTACTTACCCAGATTTCTTTGGTGCAGTCGGTGTAACTTTTGAACAAGGAAGCTCACGCGGAATAGTACAGGAAAGTGATAATGGCCTGGTTACTTTTCCATTTACGATCAGGAACCAGCTGACAAGCGGACTGTCGACAGTTAAAGGTGCTGTTGCAGAAAAACTGAACTTATTTAAATTACAGAAAGAATTCTTCCAAACAGCATTGGATCAGGGAAGGGCTAACCCGGCTAAAGGATTTATTTTCGGAGATAGTAAAGACCTTTCTTTAACTCAGAAATTACTGGATCTGACTTTAACGCACCGTTTAAAGGTTTATCCACTTGATCAGGACCTGACTGTGGATGGTAAGAAATTTGAGAAAGGCAAAGCTTTTATTGTGCCATCTGTACAACCTAATTTCCGGATTGTTCACTCTATATTTGAGGAAACTGCGAAATTGAAAGACAGTGCTTTCTATGATAATACATCGTGGTCTGTAATTCATGCGTACGGATTGAAATACGCCAAATTAAAGGTGTTACCTGCTTTGGGAAGTACTGTTGACAAGGCTCCACAGTTAAAGACAGCATCTGCATTGACAAAAAGCACTTATGCTTATTTGCTGGACTGGTCTGACTATAATGCATCTCGTGCTTTATATGATTTACAGAAAAGAGGTATTCGTGTTAAAGCTACTTATAAGCCATTTACGGTTAATACCGCAGCTGGTAAGCAAACTTTCAGCTATGGTTCATTGGTTATACCGGTAGCTAACCAGGAAGTGTCAGCAGACAGTTTATATAAGGCCGTACAGCAGGCTGGAGTTGTTGCTGGGCTACAATTTCAGAGCACAGGAACAGGATTTAGTCTGGAGGGCATTGACTTGGGTAGCAATAACATCCGCACGGTTAAAAAACCAGAAGTGGCTTTACTCACCGGAACGGGTATCACAGCAGGTGAGGTGGGAGAGGTTTGGTTCTTATTAAACCAGCAATTGAACTTGCCGGTAACTAAACTGGAAGCCGGTAATTTAGGTAGAACTGATCTGTCACGCTACAGTTCTTTGGTCCTGGTATCTGGAAATTACGATGCGCTGGATAAACGCAGCGTTGAAAAAATCAGAAACTGGGTAAATGCAGGTGGCACATTAATAACTTTTAGAAATGCTTCTGAATGGGTAATCAAAGAAAAATTTGTGCAGGAAAAATTATATACCGATTCTGCTACTGCCAAAAAAGGAACAGCACAAAGATTAGATTACGTGACAAAATCAGAGACAGAAACAGCTAAAAGAATTAACGGCGGAATCTTTCTGGCAGATGTAGATCTGAGTAATCCGATTGCATTCGGTCTGACAGACAGGAAAGTTTTTTTTACTAAAACAGGTACGACTATTCTGCAGCCATCAAAAGACAGGTATGCTACGGTAGCGCAATATCTACCTGAAGCTTATGTGAGCGGTTATGTGTCTAAAGATAATAGAGCTAAGATCAGTAATAGTGCGGCTATTTTGGTTGCCTCTGCAGGGGCAGGTACCGTCGTTCTATTTGCCGAAGATCCAAATTACAGACATTACTGGCATGGTACAGACAGGTTATTCCTGAACTCAATCTTCTTCGGAAGCGAGATTTCCGGAGGAAGGTTTTAAACAACCGTTAGCCTTGAAGGTCGAAGAGCCATTATCATTATGATAACCCGGATATTGTTAAAGGTTAAAACGGTGTTGATAGGGTATTGATACGGTGTTCAGTCGCTGTTGATATACCCTATTACCGACTGAACACCGTATCAATACCGGCTCAATAGCCTTTCAGCGTATAGCGAGCTAACCGGTATAATTGCCGGGCTACTTATTTCAGGAATGAACAACACTGACACAAGACCCGACTAACAGTGCTTTATGATCTGGTCTGGTTAATGAGTTTGTCCATCAATGTAATAAAGCTTTTTCCGCTGAAGATTCCATTGGTTGCAGTACTGAATACGACCTCATTTTGTTTATTATAGAGATTGATTTGGTTAATCCAGTTGTTTACCGAGAAGCGTTCCAAATTGGAGATCATGATAGTTTTAGAGTCGATAATCAAACGATCTTTATAGACAACAATGTCCTTAGGTTCTACCTTGAGAAAGGAGTTGGTGCCAGTAGCAAATATCCTTTTTCGCAGAGAGGTTCCGTAGTTGATATAATTAAAAGTTACGCTTTTGTTATTTCCAAGCTCCGCTAAAATTTTGTCAACATACAAATGGGCATGCCGGTCAGTGATATAATTGATGGCCTTAAAGACCTTGCTGTAGCGTACAGTCAATATTTCCCAATCTCCTCCTGACCGGTTGCGGAACGCAAGGTTATTTGTCGTAAAACTTTTACCTGAGCTAAATAGATAAATATCTTCCATATCCCGGAAAAAGAGGGTTTTACTTTGTCCGTCATCTTCGGTGATAATTCCGTTCTCATATAAATGATGAGTTTTCCCCTGAGTCATTTTATAAACTGAAAATAAAATGATAAGCCCAAGGACCATAATAAATGCGATAACCCAATATAGCATATTAATGTCTCCGGAAAAGTTCATGCGTCCTTCTTTTACTGCGAGGATGCCTTTGAAATAAATCAGACCGGAAATACCTGAAAATAAAATGAATATAAAATAAGAGAAGTAAAGAAAGCCTTTCGCGGGGCTGTGTCTGCTGCTAAAAGCGCCTAATTGAGTTGTGTTTTCCATTAAAATTAATTGATATCTCTTGGTGGTCACTAACCATGCCATTTAGTCTATAAGAATAAACAATAATAATGGCGAGATATAATTGAATTTATTCATTTTCCGATATGATGATTTGGATCTCTTCTTCTAAATCAGGTAGTTTAGATGTGATGATGTCCCATACAATGTCATAATCTACTCCAAAATAATTATGAATTAGACGGTTCCGTGTATCGGACATTTTTCTCCATTCAATTTTTGAGTACACAGATTTGAAGTCAGGATGAACTTTCGAACTCGCTTCACCAATAATTTCCAGACTTCTTATAATAGCTCTGGACAAAACAGGATCATTAATCACAAAGTCTTTACTTTTTCCATTGACTACACTAAGAATAAAGGAAACCTCGTCAAGAATGTGTCTTAGCAGTTCAATATTAGATAGCAACATTTTCCGCTTGTTCAAGAATATGAGATCCGATATATTTACTTAGCGACTGGGGGGTGACCACTTCAACTTTTCTACCCAATAAATCTTCTAAGAAAAAGGATAGATCCATGAAGTTATCATAACTCTTTTGATCAGGATTGAAGTCAACCAGAAGATCTACGTCACTTTCGGCATTTAATTTCCCTGTTATAAAGGAACCAAAGATGCTCACCTTCGAAACACCGTAAGATCTCAACTTTTGGCTGTTTGCTTTAAGCAATGATACAAGTGTATGTTTATTTTGAACAGCAGCTGGCATGAATAAAGATACTAATAATAACAATAGTTATTTAGCACGTAGTCCTTTTTTGTGGTCTAAAATGTATAGTTAGTCTTTCTGTTAGGACTAAACTACACATCAGGCAAGCTCTTAAGATCACACAATGGTGAGGAACAATCATGATGATAGTGAAAGTAACCTGAGTTATTGATAAAAAACTAATAGAACTAGTTAAATTACGCTATAAAGTATTATATATTTGAGTTGTATTTAACCGATTAAGATGGCAAAAAAAGCTAGTTATGTTACAGGATCCCTATTCGAGGAGGGGTATTTAGTTAGGACCCTAGGTGCGCTCGTCCATACTCCTGATATTGCATTAACAGAACTAGTTGCCAATGCTTGGGACGCTGGAGCTACCAAGGTTGATATCTTTATTCCAGAAGAATACCATCAAAAACTTGTTGTAGTAGATAACGGTACTGGTCTATCAAAGGAACAATTTGAGCAACGCTGGATGAAGCTTGGGTATAACCGTTTAAGACACCAAGGTAAAAATGTAATTTTTCCTCCAGGAATATCGGGGAAAAGAATTGCATACGGTCGCAATGGAGTAGGTAGACATGGGCTCCTCTGCTTTGGTAGTGAATATACAGTACTGACAAGCCATGAAGGCAAATCATCAAAATTTGTCGTTACAACATTAAATGAGGAGCAGCCATTTGTAATAAAGGATGCTAAATATGGCAATTCGAATATCGCTGGTACTAGGCTTGAAGTTGTGGTAACAAAAAACCTACCAAAGGCAGAGAAAATTTTGAGAATCATTTCAGCCCGATTCCTACATGATCCTAATTTTGTAGTGTCTATCAACAAGCAGACCGTTAATCTGGAAGAACATTCGGGTTTAATTGACACAACAGAGTTGAAAGTGGGTGAAATTGTGCTTACTGCACATTTTATTGACTCATTGAAAAGCTCAAAATCAACTGCTTACCAAGGCATCGCTTTCTGGCAAAGCAATAGGCTTGTTGGCGAGCCCTCTTGGATATTGGGATTTGAAGCGGTGCTTGATGGTCGGACAACTTTTGCAAAACGTTATACTGTCGTGATTAAAACAAACGACCTTGCAGAGTATGTCTATGAAGATTGGACGGGCTTCAAAAAGGTAGCGCCGATGGATAAAGTATACAAAGTTGTCTCAGATTATATTTTTAAAATGTTGGGGGAGATTGCCAAAGAGAATGTTGAGGAAACTAAGTTACAGGTCACTAATGACTTTAAAAGAGAAATCGCTAGCTTATCTCCCTTGGGGAAATTTGAGGTAGATGAAGTAATTGAGGCCATTGCATTAGCTCATCCAACGGCACGACCAGAATCTTTAGCTATTGCAGTTGAAGCTGTAATCAATCTCGAAAAAACAAGGAGTGGAAAAGAGCTTATGGCAAAGCTTGCAAAGCTGTCGGATGCGGATATTGATGGACTGAAAACTTTGTTGGATAAGTGGTCGATCAAGGATGCGCTTATAGTTCTGGACGAGATTCATAATCGTCTTTCGGTTATTGAAGCTATTCGCAAACTGTCAAAGGATGAGAATGTTGACGAACTGCACGTACTTCATCCTTTGGTCACAGAGGCGAGATGGCTTTTTGGTCCAGAGTTCGAGTCAGCTGAATATGCTTCTAACAGACAGCTACACTCAGCGGTGCAAACAGTATTCAAAAAAAGGATCAGCAAGGAGGCATTCAACAATCATAAACAAAGGCCTGATATTGTACTGCTAAATGATTCTACTGCCTCAATTACAGGTACCGAATTTTTCGACAGTGACTCTAATCTTTCAACAGTTAATAAGGTGCTGATTATTGAGCTTAAGCGGGGTGCTTTCAAATTAACACGTGCTGAAAGAAACCAGGCACATGGATATGTTGAAGATTTTGTGAATTGCGGCTCACTGATTGGATCTCCATATGTTGAGGCTTTCGTTGTCGGAGATCAGTTCTCAGAAAAGATTACACCGATCTCGACTGTACAGAATGAAAATAAGATAGAACTGGGCAAGGTACGTATCACTACATTCAGCCAGCTTGTGGATACTGCTGAGAGGAGACTTTTTGGTCTAAGGCAAAAGTTGAATGAGAGATATGACGACATTCCCGGAATGGATCTATTCAATCAAAAATACCCTCCGCAACTTACGGTTGACTTTAAAAAAGACGGTACCAATAATTAAAATTATCCATTCCAACTGAATAAGGTATAGTAAAATAAGAAGTCCCAATCATTTTAGTCTTACTATTAAATCAGCATTATCTAATATCAAGAATTTTAATAAAATTGTACCTTAGCTATGGTTCATGCATTATGGTGAACTTCAAAATTCTATGGATATTTTTAAACTGCTAGCGATTATTTCGCCATTTGTATCTGCGGCCCTTGGAGGTTTAATTACTTATATTTTTACCATTCGTGGAAAGCGCTACGATCTCCTTTATCAAAGCAAAATACCTGCATTCAAAGAGCTGTCTTTAGAATTAACCGCATTCCGTAATTATTGCTTAGGTAAAGTCGCATCCGATGAAGGCAATGAGTTTTCTCCTTATCTTGAAGAAGGTAAAGGAACATTGACACATAGAACAGATATTGCATTATCTATTGCGCATAATGGAATTTTCTTTAAACCAACATCAAGGCAATCTGTGGGAGAATTAATGAACAATATGTCCATGCTGTGTAATATTGAATTAGGATTAGCAGCCGGTAAAGAATATGGTAATCTTAAGGAAAACTACTTTGAAATGGCGAACAAAACGTCCGATTTAATCGAAATGCTCTACAAAGAATTGAATCTAGGTTAGTTTCATTATCTCATGTGAATTATGACCAAGTGTAAATATCTCACCATTGAAGACGACAAAGGATTATATTACATATATTTTTTGCAAAATTCTTCATAGACTACAAGTACCTGTGTTTTTTGAAGGACTTTCATTATATAATTAAGCTAACGAACTTAAATGCACACAAAATATCTTACAAAAAAACCAAAGATGACCTAGAAGTTCTTATCAAGGTAGCTTCTGATTATGCGTACATAATTGGCTCTATTAAGAATTCAAAGAGTGTAGAACAGCCAACAGATTGGTTTTTGGATTGGTTTCTTTAGTACGGTATCTATCACTCGCACCACTGTTGACCCGATCAAGGTTTACTTTGTACTAATGCGAAAGAATAGACAGTACATTTTGAAATACAACTCTAAAGTTTTCTCAATTTAAATCTGAAAACGATCTAATTAAGGAAAAAAATCATACGGAGGGTTATTTGATTTTTTATAAGTTGCATGAATGGTGAAATACTTAAAAACACCATTTATGAGCATTTTTTTCTCAAGCGTACACTTAATTTGGTCATCATTAACCAAGAAAACATCTTTTGGCTGGATGACATATTTGTCATTATTAGCGCTACTTTTTAATATGAATTCATCTTTAGTATTCAACTCATCAAAAAGATAAAATGTAGGTTTGACTAAGTTCACAACATGCGGATTGTTTGTCAAATTGTTAGTATCCACCTCTTGTTCTGGCCAAGATATGTTGAAGATACGGCTGGAATTGACAATTATGTCTATATGGCTTTCTTTAACGAGGTTATTGATTTTAAACAAGTCAATTTCAGAGTTACCTTCAACTTCCGCTGAAATAATACTATAAGTACCTGCAGCTTTTTTAAATAATTCATGATTCGGATGCGGTTTTTCTTTCTTACACGCTGTGAAGAATAGAAATAAAATTGATAATATTATTAGCCTTTGAGTATTAAATTTCATCATGTGATTCGAATATAAAATAAATACCCAGTACAAAAAAACTGTACTGGGTATACGTTTTTAATGGGATGTCGTAATTCTAGGTTCGACATCTGAATTTTGTATCCCATCACTCGCGCGTTGGCTCCTGTTTTAACCTCGTTCTTAAATCTTTCTAATTCCTTATATATGATAATCAAGCGTAAGATCTGGCTTCAGGTCGAAAAACCAGATGAAGATTGCTTGCCGTTCATCACTTTAATTAATTTTCGTTCCGCTTCTGCGTATCTTTCAGAAAGCATATTATTGATGTAAGCAGAGTTGGTAACTTTTCTTTTTACCCTAGAGGTTTTTGGATCCCAGTCTTTAGCTAGACATTCAGATTCCTCGGCGTCTCACTTTGCCTTTAACTGTATATTGCAGTTGAATTGGATGTGTTCCATCGACATGTAATATGCCTTTGAACAATACAATTTTTAATGAGATTTTCAAAAGGTAGAGCAATTCTAAATGTCGTTGTACATATGGTGTCAATAAATGACGAACTATGGCGGACAAATTTTACTGAAAATATTAGCAAATAATCTTTTTAACAAAAAAACGGCCTGATTGTATTTCAAATCAGACCGCATTGTTCACTACCTGTGTTCCCGAAGGGATTCGAACCCCCATCTTTGGTACCGGAAACCAAAATTCTATCCATTGAACTACGGAAACATTCGGTCAAATATATAAAAATTGATTGAATCTTCGAGGTCGATTTTTACAAACTTGGACTAATTTCAATAAGGGCATTGGTGTTCAGCTTTTTAAGCCCTTCAGATACCACTTTTTGCATTTGGTGGGAACTTTGAAACGTGTTCAAGCTTCATTTTTCAATCTTACACCTTTAAATGCCCCAACAAGTTAGAAACCTACCAGGGCATTAAAGACTGTTTTTGTGGTCAACTATAAATGAGCTTTGGAAGCTGTTATAGCACGTAGAATATTTTAGATTTCTGACTAGCCGGACCGCTTATTTTCTCATCCTGCTTGTAATTTTCTTTCAGCATTTGCTTAATGTCGCGCTCAATTGTCCTGCAAATCGCAGTAGTAGGCGTATCTGTCGGTTTATTCTCAAACGGATCCTGCAGATGAATAGCCATTTTTTCAATCAGGAAGAATGAACTGGCAATAGCAATCACCAGTGGGATTTCTATAACTCCGAAAAATTCAATCAGGCCGAATGGAAGCAACATGATAAACAATACCAGTGAGAAATGAATATAGTGACTGTAGGTTGCCGGGAATACAGTATTCTTGATCCTTTCGCAACCACCCATTTCATTTGAAAAGGCAGTAAGCGTATTGTCAAGCTGGATTTGCTGGAAATCATTAAGCCATCCAAGTTTATGGGCATTCCGGATATCTATAGCCTGAAGTTCCTGTAGTGCAAGCGGGACATTAGAATAATTTTTAATGTGTTCCATGTCCTCTGCGCTGATTAACCGGTCAATGCCGGCTAATGGGTTTTGGTCACGCAGATGTTTGCTTAAGCTGATACACCAGGCGATTTGTCTTTTAGCCAGGCGTATGCAGAATGCTTTTTCATCTTCCGTATCAGGACTGCTGACAAAAGTCATCAGCTGTCTGGTCAACGTACGTGTATCGTTGACAATTGCCCCCCAGAGCGTACGCGCCTCCCACCATCTGTCATAAGCCTGGTTAGATTTAAAGGCTAACAAAAGTGAAATAACTGTACCTAAGATCGTCGGTACGGCAATGGGTATGGATATTCTGGTAAAATGAAAGGTATTATATAAAATCGCTATCAGTCCAGCGTATAGGGTAACGAAAACTATCTCTTTTATAATTTTTCCGAAAATGTATTTTACGGGTATATTCTCTTTTAATAACATAGTGTTCAGTTTAAAAGGTTTTTAATAAGCTTCTGCAATCATCTGCTTTGCGGTAGGAGCATTTTCTACCTGTTCGGTAACCAATTTTTTAATTGTCAGTACGGAAACGATCGGCAGCCCGCATTTGGAAGTAAGGACAAAAGGATCCAGGCTGGATTTATTCAGACTCGTATAAGAGCAATCCTTAGGATTGAGGATACAGGTCACGTCGTTTGCTTCAAGAAAATTTCTGAATGTGGCCATTGTACTACCAAAGAAGAATTCGGTTCTGATAGATACTACCTGAGGGCATTCTGCTTTTATCTGATTGCACCGTTCATAAAAACCGTCCGGGATATAATCATATTCTCTGGATCTTCTGGATAACATCAACAATTCGCTGATAGAATCAGAAAGCTTGAATGCATGAACAAAAATGAAGTTTAAGGATTCATTTTCATATTGTTCACAAAGGTTAGTTATACAGTCTAACGAATTCAGGCTAAAGTCGGTGGGGATAAAAATGGTTTTCATAAGTTTTATTTAAAAGTTTAGGATAACAATTATTACTTATGCAATTTTACCGCAGAGTCATTAAGATGGGATAAGAGAGTTATTAGATTTTGATTAGATTACAGAGGGCTTATAAGAGAAATACCCCGTTTTAGCGGGGTATTATTTAGAGTTATTAAAATTTGATTAGAATTCACTGGAGACGGGCAAGATTATTCGCATTTCTGTGCCTATTTTTTCTTCAGATATGATACCGATCGAACCCTTATGAATGCGGATAATATTCAGGGTCAGCGGCAGGCCTATACCAAATCCATCAAACTCTGTGGTGTTGGAAGCCCTGAAGAAAGGTTCAAAGATATGCTGCTGCTCATTTTGTGGAATACCGATTCCCTTATCTGTCACGATCAGACTTATTCTTTCCTTGTCAGAAGCAACCCGGACTTCCACTAGCTGATTGTTGGAATACTTACATGCATTGAGTACGATATTGCTTAAAGCAAGCTGCAATAAATTAATGTTACCATCCGTGTAAAGGGAAGTGTCATCTTCGGGAAGTGTGTCAAAATTAATCTGGACGTTACTTTCAGGATCTATTTTTTTGACAGAATCTGCAACCATCATCACCAATTCATCTACCCGTATCTTTTGCCAGTTTTGTCTCTTACCATCAAAACCGGTTTGTGCAAGCCCCAGTAAGCTGGTTGTTATAGCGGCAAGTTTTTCAGCATGGGAAAGAATTACTTTCGCCGATGCTCTTGCCTTGTCCGAAAGGTCCGGTTGAGAAAGCAGCAGTTCCGACTCGCTGGTTATAACACTCATTGGTGTTTTGAGCTCATGAGAAGCATTACTAACGAAGTTGTTTTGTGTAGCAAAAGCCGTTTCCAGTCGGTTAAGCATATTATTAAAGGTTTGGACCAGTTCAGATATTTCGTCTTTTCCCTCCAGCTCACTCAGTCTCATATGCAGATTATCAGCTGAAATCTTATTTACGCTGCGGATAACGGTTTTTACGGGCTTAACCGTGTAATGAGAGAAAATTTTTCCGACGAGGTAGGTTAAGAAGATTGCTATGAAGAAAACAATAATCAATATTTTTTTTAAAGTAGTAAGCTCTTCAAAACCTGATGGATTGGATGCTGTAATGATCACCATGTAATCTCCTTGATCGGTTTTAAAAAGCGAGCCTGCAAAAAAGTCTTTGTCACGGTTATAGCGGGCTTTACCTTTCTGGATTACATCCTGATAGAATGATGCGGGCAGCTCCAGCGGTTTTTTGAATTGACCGGAATTTTCGAGTTTAACGATGTATTCGCGCTCCATTTCCAGTTTTTCCAGATAGCGGGTTCTTACTTCTCTGTAAGATGCTGAATTTTGATCCGGATGGACATTGATCTCAGCAGCCAGATTAACCCTGGCTTCGAGCCGCTTGAAGAAATCATCAAAGTTGAAGGCTGAGACAAAGTAGAAAATAACTGCATTGATCAGGATCAGACCTGCGGTTGCAATTGTGAAAAATAGTAATGTAATTTTAGACTGAATTCGCATTTAAATTTTCTGTTTTCATAATGTAGCCCATTCCAAATACTGTATGAATTAATTTGTCCGGGTAATTGGTGTCAATTTTTTTGCGCAGATAGTTAATATATACATCGACCACATTGGTACCCATATTAAAATCAATATCCCATACATTTTCCAAAATTTGTATTCTGGACAGCACTTTATTTTGGTTCTTGACCAGATATTCAAGTAGCCTGTATTCCGTAGAAGTCAGGCTGACTGCATTTTTATTTCTAAATGCAGTTTTGGAAGACGTATTAATCTCCAGATCCGATATGGATATCATATCAGACTTGATTAAATCCCTGTTGCCTCTGCGCACCAGAGTTCTGATACGTGCTTCCAGCTCCGCAAATTTAAAAGGTTTAACCATGTAGTCATCGGCGCCGCTATCAAGTCCGGTAACAATATTTTCTGTACTCGCCAGGGCAGTCAGCATTAGAATGGGGACGTTTTCTTTTACTTTTCTAACCTCCCGGCAAATTTGAATACCATTTAATCCAGGAAGCATAATATCTAATATAATCAAATCAAATTCATGATTGAGTGCCATTTCCAATCCAGTCTGACCATCGACAGCCACACTTACTTCTATATTTGCATCATTTAATCCACGTACAATCACTGAGATCAGGTCATGCGTATCTTCGATAAGTAAGATCTTCATTTTTTTATTTTCGGAAAAATATAAAATCCTGTCAAGGATATATTCAATATCATTTACTTTAACCCTTAAATGACTTTCGGGATCCTGTTGAATCAAATGATAACTCTACATAGATGAACCGTTTAAATCTGTATTTGCCTCATTAGTTATTTTTACTAATTTAAGATTTAAATAATACTTATATGGCAGTTCCTACTACAAAGGCAGCTTTATTAGCTGAAATTCATCAGAGCTTCACGTTGCTACAGAAAGAGTTGAGCACAGTTCCTCCAGGTAAAATGCTGGAAAAATCTATGGATGGACACGCTAAGGGTACTTTAATATCAATTAATAACCTGATTGCTTATCTGATCGGATGGGGAGAGCTTGTACTGAAATGGCACAGTATGCGGCAGAAGGGGCAAGTTGTAGATTTTCCTGAAACAGGATATAAGTGGAATGAGCTGGGCCGGCTTGCCGGTAAATTTTATAAAGATTACGAAGACCTGGATTATCCGCAGCTAATCCAAAGATTAGCAAGTACTGTCTCTCTTTTAGAGACTTTAATTTCGCGCCATACAGATCAGGAATTATACGGAGAGGGCTGGTATGGTAAATGGACCATGGGGAGAATGATTCAGTTCAATAGTTCCTCGCCTTATAAAAATGCAAGAGGCAGATTAAGGAAATGGAAAAAGCAGCAGGCAGAGTCAGGAAACCTGGAAGTCGGCAGTCTTTAAAGGTTTAGCCGTTCAATTGGGCCGGAATCATTCTTCGAGTTTGCTGCTGTTTGAATTCGGGGTAAATTTTACGGATATGTAAGTTTTTGATTGTCAGTGACTCAAGTGTCGTTTTTTTAGTTGTAAAAGTTTAAAAAATATTTCCTCTCAGAAATACAATTTTTTGTGAGCTCCGCTGCGGTTTTTAAAAATAAAACATCACTTTTGCAATCAGGTTAGAATTATAAACATGTAAAATTGAGGGCTGTATATGGAAGAACAAGTAGTTGAAGAAGTCACCAGACTAATTGAGCTTAATGAAGAGGGGAAATTGGGGGAATATTTAGATACGCTCAATATTTCAGATGTCGAACATCTCATAGATGAGCTTCCACACTACGCAGTCCATTTTATCAATACCTTATCTATAAAAAGGGCGGTCAATGTATTCCGTATCCTTGATTTTCCTACTCAGGAAAAGATTATTAAAAAACTTCCTGGTGAAAAGCTAGCACAGCTGATTAATCTCATGCCACCGGATGACAGGACCTCCTTGTTTTCTGAGTTGAAAGGAGATGCTGTTAAAAAGCTGATTATTCTATTACCCGCTAAAGATAGGGTAGAGGCCCTTTCCTTATTAGGCTATAAAGAAGATAGTGTCGGTCGTCTGATGACGCCGGATTATATAGCCGTTAAAAAGGACTGGACCGTTAAAACTGTACTGGAACATATCAGAAGATATGGTAAAGATTCGGAAACCATTGATGTCGTGTATGTAATTGATAATGATGGTACGCTGATCGATGATATCCGGATCCGTGAAATTTTACTCGCCGATCCTAATGTACCTGTCGGTGAGTTAACAGATAATCGTTTGATCGCGCTGAATGCAAATGATCCGCAGGAAGAAGCGATTAACGTATTCAGGATGAATAATCGTGTGGCTCTACCGGTAACAGATGATCACAACGTTTTGCTGGGGATTGTTACTGTAGATGATATCCTGTGGATTGCCAATGAAGAATATACAGAAGATATGCACAAAATCGGGGGAACAGAAGCCCTTGATGAACCATATCTGGATATGCCTATTTTTGGGCTTTTTCGTAAAAGAATTGGGTGGCTGGTTGTTTTGTTTCTTGGTGAGATGCTTACTGCTACTGCAATGGCGCATTTTGAAGCCGATATAGCGAAGGCTGTGGTTTTGGCGATGTTCGTGCCATTGATCATATCCAGCGGTGGTAATAGTGGTTCACAGGCCTCTACATTGATCATTCAGGCAATGGCTCTGGGTGAGATAACAATAGGAGACTGGTGGCGCGTCATGCGCAGGGAAATCATATCCGGATTAATGTTGGGTATTGTACTAGGCGCAATTGGTTTTCTGCGTATTTTCGTATGGACCATGTTTACAGATATGTACGGCGAACATTGGGCACTAATCGGTATGACGGTCGGTGTGGCTTTGGTCGGAGTTGTTCTTTGGGGCTCGCTAGCTGGTTCTATGCTTCCTTTATTGTTGAAAAAATTAGGGGCCGATCCTGCAACCTCTTCGGCACCGTTTGTAGCAACGCTTGTAGATGTTACCGGACTAATCATTTATTTCTCAGTAGCTGTGATGTTCCTGAGTGGTGTACTGCTCTGATAATTCATCAAAATTATAATTATGGATATAAAAAAAGAGGATACCACATGGTATCCTCTTTTTTTATATCCTCATGTGTACCTTTCTGGTACTGACGAGGTGTGTTATACGTTAAAACGGAAATGCATGATGTCACCATCTTCCACGACATATGTTTTACCCTCTACGCCGAGTTTACCAGCTTCTTTACAAGCATTTTCTGAACCTAAGGTTACGAAGTCGGTATATTTAATAACTTCTGCACGGATAAATCCTTTTTCAAAATCTGTATGGATTACACCTGCTGCCTGAGGTGCAGTAAATCCTTTGGTAATTGTCCATGCGCGAACTTCCTGCACACCAGCGGTAAAATAGGTATATAGATCAAGCAGGCGGTAAGCTGCAACAATCAGTTTATTTACGCCTGACTCTGTAAGACCAAGATCGCCCAGGAATTCCTGACGTTCTTCATAACTTTCCAGTTCTGCAATTTCAGATTCAATCTTAGCAGAAATAACCAATACTTCTGCGTTTTCATCTTTTACACTTTCCTTCACACGGTCAACATAAGCGTTACCTGTTAAGACTGAGTTTTCGTCGACATTACATACGTACATTACTGGTTTCTGTGTAAGCAAGCCCAGGTCCTGGATAAAAGCAAAGTCTTCTGCCTCCAGTGCTGCAGAACGTACAGATTTTCCGCTTTCCAGATGAGGTTTAATAACACTTAGAATTTCAAAAGTCTTTTTAGCATCCTTATCGGTCTTAGCTAATTTTTCCACTTTTTGAATTCTTTTCTCCACTGTATCCAGGTCTTTCAGCTGTAATTCAGTGTCAATAATTTCCTTATCGCGGATAGGGTCAACAGAACCATCAACGTGAATTACGTTTCCGTCATCGAAACAGCGAAGCACATGGATAATTGCGTTAGTTGCACGGATGTTTCCCAGGAATTGATTTCCTAATCCTTCACCTTTGGAAGCTCCTTTAACCAGACCTGCGATATCTACAATTTCGATAGTATTTGGCACAATGCGATTAGGTTTAACCAGCTCAGCGAGCTTGGTCAGACGTTCATCAGGAACAGTAATTACACCAATATTAGGTTCAATAGTACAGAAAGGAAAGTTAGCTGCTTGCGCTTTCGCGTTTGATAAACAGTTAAATAAGGTAGATTTTCCAACATTTGGTAAACCCACTATACCACATTGTAATGCCATGAATTTTAATTTTCTAGATTTGGCGCAAAGGTATCAATTTTTTTAAATCCTGCTGTTAATAAACTTGCGGGGCTTTCAAATATTCTTTATGTTTATCCAATAAACTACCAATAGTATAATATTATGGACAACTTTGAAGAAATAAAACCTCAACACCAGGAAGAAGAAGAGGAAGTGAATGCGATATGGGTTACTGAAGATGTCAGAAGTTACCTGTATGATATGGCCAAATGGGCAAGGTTTCTTTCGATTGTCGGTTTTGTTTTCTCAGCTATGGTAGCCATGTCTGCATTTTCCGCAGGTGCAATTATATCTACGCTTTCAGCAGTTAGCCCGGCAAACCCGCTGTTGAAAATGGGGGCTGCCGGTTTCACTATTTTTTATCTGCTTATCGCTCTTATTCAGTTCTATCCAAGTCTAATGCTGTTTAAGTTTTCTAAAGCAGCAAATACAGCTGTGCTTTACGCCGATCAGCCTAGTCTGGGTGTTGCCATGGGGAAATTGAAGTCCTTTTTTAAATTTTGTGGAATCATCACAATGGTTGTCATTGGATTTTACATCATGATGATCCTAATGGTACTCGCTGTCGGAGTAGGTAGTTCAATGCTTTAAGCCCCGATATTCTGCTGGCTTTCGATATGATGTTTGAAATTTATAATTTCCTTGCTGAGCAATCCTTCAAAGTAAGGGTTGATCAGCCTGGCCACGCCAAGGCCTAAGCCTCCAGCCGGGGGATGATAAGATAACACAATTTTCAGTTTGGTTTGTCCTGTCTCGGCAACCGGTTCAAATTCAACACGGCCAACATGCTTCCAGACCGGGTCGTTTGTCGCCCGCCAGCCAATAAGCCGGCCAGGCTCATCCTTAACAATCTCAGCGGCCCATCTTACCGGGAATACATGGCCCAATACTTTTGACTTCCAGGCAGAGGTGGTTTCATCCAGCTGCTGTACATCCAGGAGATGTTTAAGGCTTCCGGGCAGATTATTTAGATTTCTCCAGTAATTGTATAAATCTGAAGCCTCCCTGTCAATAATAAATTCCCCCCGAATATTAACTGCATGAGGCCTTTTTGAATCAATTCCTAATTGTTCATAAACCAGGCAATGTCCGGTAACTCCCCTGTAAGCGAGATAAGCGCCGTATAAAAAACGTGATTTAAATGGCCGGGAAAGTGCGCTGCCAATGAGTACACCGCCTGCAAGCACAGAGACAAAGCGTTCAGTCAGGCCAATATTTACCAGATGCTGTTTTTCAATGCTGAATTTTCCTGAATGTAATTTGAGCTGATGATGTGTTTCCATTAGTCTAAATAGTTTAAGATTGATTCACCAACCCGGTTAATATCTTCCTGTTCGAGTTCACCCCACAACTGATCCCAGGTGCCTTCATGGTCCTGTCTGATTTCAGTTAGCATTTTACCGTCAGAATAGCATTTGAAGACGGGAACTCCATCACTGGTTTCATCCTGCTGAACCTTGATCAGCTTTTCATTCTGCTGCAATTTAACAGCAATCTCAAAGGTGGGATTGTTAGTTTCTAAATCTGCCATATTCTCGAGTTTAAAGGTCTGTTGATTTACCTGTTACAATCCAATAACAGCAAACAGGTTAATTCTGTTTCAGAAAAAATAGGGGACATCGATAGCCTTCAATTCAAAAAATGAAATTTTTTAAATACAGAAAGGGATTCCAACGGGAACCCCTTTTACTGTTTGGGATATCAATAATCTGCCAATCATTATATCCCCATATCCAAACGCAAACCAAATCTTTTTTAATGTATTGCAACTCCGAACTCATCTCTGGTGTCCGTTAGGTGCTTCGCTTTTTTCTGGTATGACCAGTAAAATACGATCGGATAGACGAACAAGCTGAAAAGCGTATTCGTAATCAACCCGCCGATAACAACTATTGCCAGTGGTTTAGACGCTTCTGAACCTATTCCGGTAGATAATGCTGCGGGCATTAATCCGATTGCAGCCATTAAAGCGGTCATAATAACCGGACGCATTCTGGTTGCGATACCATCCTGCAGCGCATCTGAGAAGCTCCAGGTCGGATGATATTTCAACTCCGCGATATTAGTTTTAAACCTAGTCAGCAAAATCACGCCATTTTGCACGCATATCCCAAATAAGGCAATGAAGCCGATCCCTGCAGAAATGTTAAAATTCACTCCTGTGATGAGCAGCGCGAGAATCCCGCCTACCAGCGCAAAAGGTACATTGTTCAATACGAGCAGGGAATCTTTGATATTGCCGAACAGAACAAAGAGGATAAAGAAAATTAGCAGCAGGCTGATAGGTACAGCTGTAGATAATCTGGCTGTTGCACGTTGCTGATTTTCGAAATCTCCGGCCCATTGCAGATGGTAACCTTTAGGCATTTTAATTGCTTCATTAACTTTTGCCTGCGCTTCAGCAATGGTACTTCCCATATCCCGGCCACGGATGGAGAACTTAATAGCACCGTAACGTTTATGACCGTCCCTGTAAATAATACTCGGGCCCGTAACCTTGTGGATAGTGGAAATCTCACTCAGTGGTACTTTCGCTCCCGACAGACTCTGAATACGGAGTTTGCCAATTGATTCCTCACTTTGTCTGAAGGAATCAGGATAACGGATCCGCAGGTCAAATTTCTTTTCCCCTTCGTAGATCTGAGTTGCCGATTTACCACCTACAGCCATTTCTATAACAGCATTAGCATCTTCAGTACGAACTCCATACAGTGCCATTTTAGTCTGATCAAGGTTGATCTGCAATTCTGGTTGCCCCAGGTTCCTTAAGATTCCAAGATCTTCAATACCCTGAACTGTTTTCAGAATGCTCTCAATCTTCTCTTCCTGATTTTCAATGAAGTTAAAGTCATCACCAAACATTTTTACAACAATAGAGCCTTTTACCCCGGATACTGCTTCTTCCACATTATCGGAAATAGGTTGGGAGAAGTTGAGGCTTATACCAGGAAAACCTTTGAGTTTTTCCTGCATCCTTTCGACCAGCTGTTCCTTGGTTTCTTTACGTTTCCATTCAGATTTCGGATAGATATCAACCATGAATTCCATGTTATAAAAGCCTGTTGCGTCCGTTCCATCATTAGGACGGCCCGTTTGTGATAAGACCTGCTTCACTTCATCAAAATGAAGTAATATTTTACGGATGTCATTTGACAGCTTAGTCGTCTCTTCCAATGAGATGCTTAAAGGGCCGCTCGCTCTCACATAAATAGAACCTTCATCTAATGAGGGCAGAAATTCTGTGCCTAGAAATTTGAAACTGAATATACCCAGGACCAGGATAATCAAGGCAGCGATAAATACGGGTTTTCTACGTTTAAAACACCAATTATATGTGCTCATGGTCGCTCTGGTAATTGTGCGCAAGAAGATATTATCCTTTTCCCGGACATTCTTTTTTAACAGCACGCTGGCCAATGCCGGAACCAGGGTAAAGGTGAGTATTAATGCACCTAATAAGGCAAAGCTTAAGGTCCATGCCAGTGGAGAGAACATCTTTCCCTCCACTTTTTCAAAAGTGAAAATCGGAAGCAGGCCGGTTATAATAATCAGTTTGGCAAAGAAAATTCCTTTTCCGTTCTCCAGAGATGCTCTTTTGATAATCCCAAGCTTACTCAGTTTATTGAATTTATCTGTACCAACCTGGTGAGATTTACGGTCCAGGGCTACAAATATTCCCTCGACCATAACAACGGCCCCGTCAATGATAATCCCAAAATCAATCGCCCCCATTGAAAGTAAGTTTGCTGACATTCCTTTCATCTTCAGGCAAATAAATGCGAATAAAAGGGCTAGCGGAATAATAATGGATACAATGAGCGTCGTCCTCCAGTCTGCCATGAACAGGAATACAATTACTGTTACAAAGATGATTCCTTCCATCATATTATGCATGACAGTATGAACGGCGAAGTCTACCAGATTCTCGCGGTCATAGAAAGTATTGATTTTGACATCTGCAGGCAGAATATTTTCATTGATGTCAGCAATTTTCTCTTTCAGTCTGGTTAAAACCTCACTCGGGTTTTCGCCTTTACGCATCACAACGATGCCTTCGACAACATCGGGGTCCAGATCTCTGCCGACCTGACCCAGTCTGGGTAATGAGCTTTCTGTTACCTCTGCTATATTTTTGACGTATACAGGTGTCCCATTCAGGTTGTCGACAATTACATTTTTGATTTCATCAATGTTATTCAACACCCCAATACCACGAACGACATAGGCCTGGCCGCCCTGATTGATTACATCTCCGCCAACGTTAATATTGCTTTTGGATACTGCGTCAAACAGTTCCGTAGCAGTTACACCATATTGAATGGATTTTTGAGGATCGACCGTGATCTGGTAAGTTTTAACCTCTCCGCCAAAGCTCACGACATCGGCAATGCCGGGAACAGAAAGCAGTTCTCGTTCTACCACCCAGTCCTGTAATGTTTTTAACTCCCGGATTGATTTCTGGTCACTCTTTAAAGTGTACCTGAAGATCTCACCCGTTGGCCCATAGGGTGGCTGTACTTGTGGATCGGCACCAGTTGGCAGATCTGCATCTGCAATATGATTGTTAATCTGAACCCTGGCAAAGGCATAGTCTATATCGTCATCAAAAGTAATTTTGACAATGGATAACCCAAATAGAGAAGATGATCTGATACTTGTCCTCCGCTCAGTTGGGTTCATCGCTATTTCCAGAGGACGCGTAACGAATTTCTCTACCTCTTCGGCGCTTCTTCCCGGCCATTGGGTGATAATAGTAACATTGGTATTGGTTACGTCAGGGAAAGCTTCTATTGTAGTGTGTTTAAAGCTCAGATATCCCGCAAGTACCAACAAAAAAGTACCAAAGAAAATGATGTATTTGTTTTTCAGCGAAAAACCTATAATAGCTTTAATGAATTTGTTCATTATCTTTTGATTAAATGGAGCAGACTAATCTTTCAGGCTCTCGTAAAGAAATACTTGTTTGGAGGCAACGATACGGTCTCCAGCCTTCAGACCCTTGCTGATATAAGCCATTTCTCCGGATTTGCGTTCCAGCTGAATTTCCTGAATGCGGATTTTCTTTTGCTTATCCAGTACCAGCACGTAGTTTTTGTTCTCATCAAATATGATATTGTTTGCTTTTATGGCTGGCAGGCTGATATCATTTTTTGCAGAGACTTGTACGGTCGCCATCATACCTGGCTTGAGCAGAAAACCTGGATTCGGAATTATAACCCTGGCATTCATAACCTTACTGTCTTCGTCCAGGACATTGTAAATCTTATTGATTTTTCCTGTAAAAATTTTATCCGGGTAGGAGAGGATAGAGATCTTAACTTCATCTCCCTCTTTAATACTGGCAATGTCAGACTCATAAATATTAATGATTCCCCAGACCTGACTCAGGTCTGCTACTGTAAACAGACTTGTGCTGTGATCCTGTCTGAGCTGCATGTTATTGTTTACGTTTTTTTCAATGATGAAACCGGATACCGGAGATTTGATAATATAACTGCCGTTCGTACCACCGCCATTAAGACGTAATACGGCCTTACTTCTGGTGCTCTCTGCCTGTTTAGATAAAAAATCGTTCCTGGCTTCTTCGAGCTCACGCGCAGAACCCAGTCCGCTTTTGTACATTTCTTCCGCCTGTTTCACATTCCTTGACGCTGTTTGCAATTCCGCTGAAGAACTGATCGCTTCTTTATCGTAACCGGCCATCTCCGGACTACCCATAACCGCCAGAACCTGTCCTGCGGAGACCCTGTCGCCCAATCTTACGGGCACAGAACGAACATTTCCACTAACCATTGGAAAAATGCGTGCAGTTGTTTCTTCGTTCGGGGTAATCTTTGCCGAAAAGCTGAGCTGGGTTTCTCCGTTCGGATCTCCGACTGTATCTATTTTAAGCCTGCTGATCAGGGAGTCTGTTAATTCGAATTTTAATTCTTTTGGTTTTTCTTTTTCCTGCTCTGAACAGCTGCAAAAAAGCACGCTGACGGCAAATAAAATAGCCAGCATATTGCTGAGGCGTTTAATCTGAATAGTGGTCATATTAGTTGAATATTTGAGAGCCGGTAACGTAATTGATTTCTTCCTTGTCATCCATGCGCTGGTATCTAAGTGCATTCATTTGCAAGGTGGCAGCTTTATAGGACTCGTAGAAGTCCATAAACTCCAGTAGGCTGAGATTCCTGTTTTTGAAATTTTTAATCACTTCTGTGATGAGTTTGTCAAAGTCTGTACTAAAAGATTTGTCTATCCCGGTGTAAAGTTTTTCTGTTCTTAAGGCTGCGGAATAACTATTGAATACTTCATTCTCCAAAGTAAGCTGCTGTTGTTTAAGCTGATTTTTGCCTGCGTCTATCGCAATCTTTGCTTTTTTAATTTCGCCTTGATTCCGGTTAAAAAGGGGAAGGGGAACATGTATACCCAAGCCGGTATAATTGTCCGGATACGAGGATTTCAGATCATAAACCAGAGATACAGCTACATCAGGTACAGCATTGGCTTTTTGTAGCCTCAAATTTTGTTCTGCGTAACTGATGCCTGTCTGACTAAGTTTTAAATCTGCGCGGTTCACCATGGCAGAATCCAGCAGATGTATATACACAGTCTGCTGTGGCTGATAAGTTTGTTCGGCAGCGGGATCCATAATCAGTTGTATAACAGCTTCCGCATTAATGCCAGTCATGATTTTTAACTCACTTTCTGTATCGGCAATTCCATTTTGCAGTGCATTAAATTCGGATTGGAGACTGTAAAGGAGAGATTTAATCCGGATCACATCTTTGACAGCTATATTGCCAGATTTTAGTTGTTGTTCGGATACATTTGTTAGCTGTTCAAGGGATGCGATCTGCCTGGCATAAAGTTTGGCAGATTGCTGGTCATAATAGGTCTTGTAAAAGTCCGTACGCAGTTTATAACGTAAGGTTCGGAGCAGATCAAAGTATTCATATTCTGCGAGTTTTACACCTGTTTGGGCAAGCTGAATATTTTTGTTTCTTTTTCCTGCTAATTTAATCAGCTGTGAGATTGAAGCCTGGTATTGTCCATTGGTTTTTGAGGTCTCAAAAAAACGCTTGGTCTGTGGGTTGTATAGTTGATTCTCAAAACTGAACTCGGGGTTATCAAACAGCCGGGCAGTGATAATGTCTGTCTTCGCCTGATCGGTCTGATAATGCTGGGAGATAAGTTGAAGGTTGGATTCGAGAAATTGTTTTTCTGCCTGTGGCAGTGTAAGATGGAGCGTGTCGGTTACTATAGGTGTGCCAGCCCGCAGGGATGCACCCTGCAGGAGTAGCCCGGCACACAAAGTATAGATTTTAACCAGATTGGATATCATTTCTTTGTTAGTTTGAACAAAGCTATCCGCAGTACATTAAAGGGGAATTAAAGTGAGATTAAAACGAGATTAAAATGCAGGAAATGTAACTGTGAAGGAAGTTCCTTGTCCCGGATTTGACGAAGCAGTGATAGTTCCCCCGAAAAGAGTAATAATTTTGTGCGCCAGATATAAGCCCATGCCATGTCCTTCCTGACCGCTTTTACCACTGTTGGTGTAAAATGGTTTAAAAATTTCGGGTAAGATCTCTAATGAAATTCCCATCCCCTTATCGCTGATTACCAGTTTGATGCCGGCTGGACTAACCTCCATAATACAGGTGACGGTTTTATCCGCTGAGAATTTAAAAGCATTTCCTATGATATTGTCCAGCGCGATCTGTAATAAAGTATAGCTGGCGTTGACTGTAAGTGGTTCTACAGTGTCCGGCATATTGATCATCTCAATCTGAAGGCTTCCGTTTCCCTTGCGCTCGTTCCATTCTGATTGTAGTTGCCAGAGGAGTTCGTCTATACGCACATCTTCCTTTAATGCGGCACTGTATTCCAGATCTGCCTGAGCGAGTTTGAGCAGTGCTGTGATTATCTGGTCAAGTTTCTCCGCATCCTCCAGTACCGAATTCAAAGTGCCTTTATAAGCAGGAATATCCCTTTCCCGGCTGAGAGCCAGTTCTGCACTGATTACCATTCTCGTTACAGGCGTTCTCAATTCATGGGAGGCATTTGCGACAAACGTTTTTTGCAGGATAAAGGAGTGCTCCAGATGTTCCATAAGATTGTTAAAACTTCTGGCGAGTAAAGTGATCTCGTCATTATTCCTGCCTTCAGCCACCCGGTAATGCAAATTATTAGATTTAATCATTTTCACCTGCTCCATAAATATAGTCAGCGGGCTAAGCATTCTTTTAGCAATCCAGCGACCGCAAAACAGCAACACTATAAAAATAATGATGAACACAACGATCATCACTTTCAGCAGTTTTGAAATGCGCATAGCGGTGCCCTTGTCAATGGCAGACGCCAGAATTACGAAATCTCCCTGGTTATCTTTATAAAAAATACCCACAACCTGACGATCACCTTCTTTAAATCTAAGCTTTCCTGCTTTACGGACTTTATTAATGATATTGTTGGTCCAGAACTGTTCGTCATCACCAATAAAAGAAGCGCTATTACGGTCATTATAGATCCTGATTACTTCACTGTTGAGGCTTTCCAGGTATTTTTCACGGACTTTATCTAAAGCGTCGCTGGAAATTTCATCTGCTTCTAGATAGAGTTTGGCGGTAACCATGGTCCGGTCAGTCAGCCGGTCATAGAATTCGGCCTCCATCACCTTTAGAAAAGTGAAATAGACTACTGTCAGAACTCCTAATAATGTTAATGTGCTGATCAGCGTGAAATAGAGTCCCAGGCGGTCTTTGATTTTCATCAGCTTTATTTCATTATATAACCCATACCTATTTTGGTATGAATCAGTTTCCTTTCAAATCCTTTATCTATTTTATTCCGAAGGAAATTCACATAGACGTCGATAACATTCGTGCCGGTATCAAAATTGATATCCCAGGCATTTTCTGCAATGTATTGTCTGGACAATAGTTTATTGGTATTCCTAAGGAATAATTCCAATAGGACGAACTCTTTGGCTGTTAGTCTGATATCCGTACCAGAACGTTGTACAGTTTTACTGTCCAGATCCAGCTCGATATCTTCGAAACTTAATTTAGTAGCCTTTTTCGGTTCTGCAGATTTTTTTCTTCTGAGCAGGGCAGAGATTCTGGCAAGCAACTCCCGGAAATGAAAAGGTTTAGCCAGATAATCATCTGCTCCGGTTTCCAATCCGGCAACTTTATCGTCAACCGTCCCAAGAGCCGTCAGCAGCATTACCGGAACATCTGTATTCACTTTCCTGAGTCTACGGCAAATCTCCATTCCGTTCATACCCGGCATCATCACGTCCAGAATGATCAGATCGAACTCTTCTTCCAGAAAAGCCTGGAGAGCAGTAATTCCATCGGGGAAAGTTTCAACAGAATAGTCATGTTCTTCCAGACCCGATTTAATCAGCGAAGCTATTTTAATGTCATCTTCTGCAATCCCTATTCTGTACATACCAATTCGATTGATTTATACAAAGATAAAGATCCGCCGGAACTATTCTTTCCCGTTTTGCCCGTCTTTAAATTCTTTGATACCCTGACCTAGTCCTTTCATCAGTTCTGGTATTTTTTTTCCGCCAAACAATAACATAATTACCACCAGAATAACTAAAATTTCTGGTGTGCCCAATGCAGCAAGTAATGTTGTATTTATCATTTCTCTTCCGTTTTTAATGAGGCGGTAAATCTATAAAAAGGCAAATTAAAACGACATTAAAATATGATTACATAAAGCTAATCACTCCTTAACCTAAAAATTATTTTAAAAATAGTACCTTTGCGAAAATGTTTGCCTGTGGCGCAGCTCAATCCTGTTATTCAGTCTGTTAATCACAAACAAATACACAAAGAATTTTATGAAGAAGATTGTAGATTACAGAAAGTTGCTGGGAGTACAAAAAGATGCCGAGCTTAAAGAATTAAAAACGATTTACAGAAATTTAATGAAGGAATATCATCCGGATAAATTTCAGGAAAGCGACGAAGCCAAAACAGCAGCTGAAGTAAAAAGTAAAGAAATTATTGAAGCATACCATTTTCTGGTAAGTATCGCACCGGAAACATTAGAAGGTTTTATTGAAGAATATACCAATACGATTTCATCTTGCGGAATTGCAGACTATAACTGGGCTGGCCTGGTATTAACTGTTCACTTCCTGGATGGTAGTGCTTATGAATACTTCGAAGTGCCTAAGGCGATTTATGTTAAATTAGTTAATGCAGATTCTCCTGGCCGCTTCGCCAGACGTCATATTTTCAATTCATTCCCTTACAGGAATATTGTAAAGCTGGAAACAGCCTAAATTATTAAAGGCCTCGTTTTAAATGAGGCCTTTTTTGTTATTAATGAATTTCCATGACCTTCTCAGGTAATGGGTTTATCTTTTTTATCTTCCGGATGAACAACAAGTTTATCGTTCTCTTCTTTGAGCAGGCTTGGCTTCGCTTCATTTTCCTGGATCGATTGATTTCCAGTCTCCACCTCAATTTCACGCGTGGTAACTGCATAATGGTTCGGTTTAATCTCGGAACCATAATTGATTGCATAGGCCTTGGTGAACTCTGCGCCAAAGAATAAGATAATTGAAGAATAATAGGTCCAGAGCAGCAATACAACCAGCGACCCTGCAGTTCCATAAGTTCCGCTGACATCAGTTTTACCGATATAAATTGAGATAGCAAATTTGCCTATCATAAATAGAACTGCGGTGACCAGTGCTCCGGAAAATACATCTTTCCACTTAATATCTGCATCGGGCAATACTTTAAATATTACCCCAAAAATAACAGTAACCACGCTCAGTGTGATCAGTTGATTCAGAATATAGAAGAAAACGACTGATACTTCGCTGAAGTTTCTTTCCAGTCTCGCACTGAAACCATCGATTAATGAGGTGACCGCCAGTGAAACAAGCAGGACGAAACCCAGGCTTACGATAACAGAAAATGACAAGAACCTATTCTGAAGCATTTTTAACCAGCCTCTCTTTGGTTTGGGTTTTAATCCCCAGATCGTATTTATTGAATCTTGTATTTCAGCAAATACGGTTGTTGCACCGATGAGCAAGGTGGCACCGCCGATTATAACAGAAAGAACACTCTTGTCACTAATGGCCGCACTTTTTATTGTTCCCTGTAACTGCAGAGCAGTGTCTTTTCCCAGATAACCGGCAAGCTGTTCATAAACCTCACCCTCAATTGCTTCCTTGCGCCATACTATGCTGGCGATCGCTATAATCAGGATGAGCAGTGGGCCCATAGAAAAAACAGTGTAGTAGGCGAGAGAACCGCTGAGCTTTGTTACTTTATGATCTGAAAATCCAGAGATAGTGTCACTAAGAACTTTCCAGAGACCTTTAATAGTGAATTTTTTGTGAGGAGTAGCTGTCATTTCGTTGGGTATTTAGTATTTTATTAAATGCTAAATAATTCAAAACAGGTATTTGTTCTGTTTAATTAATATTTGTTGTTTACAGGTCAAAATACATTCTCGAATTCCGAAAAGAAATATAATAGTTTTATGTTTGTTAACGGTGTTAACTTAAATCCTTAACAATGGGAATAGCGGAGCGAAAAACAAGACACAAAGAAGAACTCAGATCAAGCATTCTGACTGCTGCCTGGGACATGGTGCTTTCCGAAGGATGGCAGTCTCTTTCGATCAGAAAGATTGCTGATGCCATAGAGTACAGCATACCGGTAATTTATAATCATTTCGAAAATAAGGAAGCCATTCTTCTGGAGTTTTCGAAGGAGGGTTATCAGCTGCTTGCCTGTAAACTTGAGCAAGCCAGAGCGACGGTGCCGACGCCGGAAGAACAACTTAAAGTAATGGCTGACGCTTACTGGGACTTTTCATTCGAACATAAGGAATATTATCAGCTGATGTTCGGTTTAGGTATTCCTGCCTGTGAGATGGTTAATCAGCATGAAGAGATCAAAAAAATGACGCATATTATGATCTCTACTATTCAGCAGGCGCTTGAGGTCTCAGCAAATCCCGGAGCGGATTTCTTCCTTAAGTTTCATACCTATTGGTCAATCCTTCACGGATTAGTTTCCATACAGATGATAGATAAAGGGCGTCAACCCGATCATAAAGGAAAACTAGTTTTGCAAGATGCTATGGCTGGTTTTTGCAAATCTTTAGTATAATTCAGCCTTATTTTTTTATTTTTAGACTATGAATAGAATCTTTAACACCAATTTTAACCATAACAGTCTGGATATTGCACTTCTGATCTTCAGAATCAGCCTTGCATTACTAATGCTTTCTCACGGAATACCTAAATTAAATAGTTTGATTGCGGGTGGTGAGGTTCAGTTTCCGGATATTATCGGCATAGGTGCCAAACCGACGTTGATACTTGCCGTATTCGCTGAAGTGTTCTGTTCTGTTCTGATTTTGCTCGGCCTGGCGACTAGACTGGCGGTGCTTCCTTTAATCACAACTATGCTGATCGCAATTTTTATTGCACATGGCAATGATGGGTTAAAAGAAAAAGAACTGGCTATACACTTTTTGGTTTCCTATCTTGTACTGCTTATTGTTGGCGCAGGAGGCTTCAGTATTGATAAGATACTCAGCAGGAAGATTACCAGAGCCAGAAGAGGGTATTAATTATTAACGGTTAAACTTAACGGTTTAATGATAAACGCTTTAAACAGGGTTCATTTTGTTGAAGTAATTTCAGTGTATGAATATAGATTTAATGCTTATCGCAGGAGCGGCGCTCTTTTTACTGATTCTGATTATATGGCTGATGATTAAAAATCGTGCTGACCGTAAAAATTGGGAAAAGGAAAAGATGCAGTCCGAGATTAAACCAGAAAAACATCAGGATCCGAAAATATAGATCGCCTGAAAGATCGATTTATTAAATCCGGGACAATATTCCCGGATTTTGCCGTTATACCTATTCCGGATATATTTGCCGGAAAGGTTAACATTCTACCCATGAAAAAAATACTAATTATTGCCCTGGCATTATTTACGCTTGCAGGCTGCGGGCTGAATCAGCAGACGAAACAAATTAAGGCGTTGGAGAAATGCCGGTACAAAGTTGTATCTGCCGATCAGATCAGTGTCGCTGGCACAGATATTAAGAAGCTTTTAAATAATAATGAAATCAATCTGGGCAGTTTACCCGCGGTAGCTTTCAGCTTGTTGCGTAAGGACGTGCCTTTGCGTGCCCGGTTAAATCTTGAAATTACGAATCCTTCTGGCGTACTCGCTGCAATTAATCAATTCGAATATAAAGTTTTGATCAATAAACAGGAATTGGCTACAGGATTTGTAGATCAGGAGGTTAATATTCCTGCAGGTGGGACTATTGTTGTTCCGGTTGATATGACTGCTAATATTTATCAGTTTGTTTCCAACAGAAAGGTTATGGCTGAAATCTCAGAATTTTTAAAAGGTGGAAGTGGTCCCAACGAGAAAAAAGGATTGATTACACTTAAAGTCAGACCGAGTATTAAGGTCGGAAACTCATTAATCAAATACCCAGGGTTTATCAGTATTGACAAAGAAGTAAGCAGCAAAATTCTGCTCTAATCGGAGAAATTACCTGGCTGTGATTAAACGGACAGGATTGTTACCTGTATCCAGGGATTTCGCAACAGCGAAATCCCTGGATACAGGTTTTTTTAATTATTTTCGGTCGTAAAACAAGACTATGCTACACCGAAAATATTTGTATTGCCTGCTAATACTGTTTCCACTATCCGGACATGCGCAACCGGCTACCCAGCGAACTTCAGCGGAGATCAGGCTTCAACTGGCTGCTTTAGAGGTTTCCGGCAGTGTTTTATACATGGCAGCCCATCCAGATGATGAAAATACGAGGTTACTTTCTTATCTGGCTAAAGAAAGAAAAGTAAGAACCGGATATTTGTCTCTTACCCGCGGTGACGGCGGCCAGAACCTTATTGGTACCGAACAAGGGGAATTACTGGGCTTGATCAGAACTCAGGAGTTACTGGCTGCCAGAAGAATGGATGGTGCAGTACAGTTTTTTAGCACAGCCAATGATTTTGGTTTCTCTAAGACTTCAGCAGAGACACTCAAAATCTGGGACCACCAGAAGATTCTTGGGAATGCTGTTTGGATTATCCGGTCATTCCGTCCGGACGTGATTATAACACGTTTTCCAGAAGATGAAAGAGCAGGTCACGGCCATCATGCAGCATCTGCTATTATTGCCAGGGAGGCATTCATTGCAGCAGCTGATCCTAAAAAATTTCCTGAACAACTCCGTTATGTGAAAACCTGGCAGGCGAAAAGGATAATGTGGAATACATTTAGTTTTGGCTCTGTAAATACTACAGCGGAAGACCAGTTGAAAATAGATGCTGGGGTGTACAACCCAATTCTAGGTAAGAGTTATGGTGAGATAGCAGCAGAGAGCCGTACAAATCACAAAAGCCAGGGTTTCGGCACGGCAAGGCAGCGAGGACCGGCGCCCGAATATTTCCTTCCTGTTGCCGGCGAACCTGCAAAACAGGATATTTTTGACGGTATAGACCTTACGCTCGGCCGCAACAAAATCCCACAAAAGACAAAAGACTTACTGCGAACAATTATCAGGAATTATGATTCTGCTGATCCGGCGGCCTCATTACCCGGGTTGCTTGAATTAAAGACTGCAGTCCGCGGCCTTGAGTTCCGGCATGAACTGCTTGATGAGCTGATTCTTGATTGTGCAGGAATTTATATTCAGGCAAAAGTAGCAGAACCGATATACGCCCTACAGGAAGAAATTCCGATAAAACTAGATGTTTTGTCGCGTTTGGGAAAAGACTCAAAAATACCCGTTAATTTGATATTACCCGATGGACGTAAATTAGCATTGAAACCAGGTATTCCTTTAAAGGCAGAGTGGAAAATAGACGCAAATACTTTTGAAATTAGCCAGCCCTACTGGTTGAGAGAGAAACATACGCTGGGTTCATTTAAAGTAGAATCTTATGAAGAACTGGGACAACCCGAAGCCCCCGGCGCGGGAACAGGACCGCTAAAACTGGAAATCGGGGGGCAGGAGATTAAACTTAACAGGTCTTTAGTTTTCTCAGAAACTGATCCGGTAAAAGGCGAGCTGATTAACCCTGCAGTTATTGCTCCGCCAGTAACGGCGACGATGAATGCAGCTTCTTATCTTTTTTTAAACGGTGAAACTAAAAAAATAACAATTAAGCTCAGAAGCTTTATGACCAGGAGTTCAGGTAACCTGAAAATCAGTTTGCCACAAGGCTGGAAAGCGGACCGGAATAATATACCATTTCAGCTGAATGGCAAAGGTGTCATTCAGGATATAGAAGTAGCTGTGACCCCTGAGCGTAGCAGCAAAGGCGGTACGATAACATTGGAAATCGAAACAGGAGGGAAATCTTATACGAAAGGTTATCAGGAAATCCGTTATGACCATATACCGGTATTGACCTTATTTCCAGAAGCAGAAGCAAAAGCAGTACAGACAGAACTTCATTATGGCGGTAAGAAAATTGCTTATATAGCTGGAGCCGGAGACCTTATTCCGCAGTCCCTTCAACAGATTGGCTATCAAGTTACCCAGTTAAGTCCTGCGCAGATTTTAAGCAGTGACCTTTCTGTTTATGATGCTGTGATTACCGGAGTCAGGTTGTACAATATAAGTAATGAGATTAAGGCCATGCAGCCTCGTTTACTTGAATACGTATCCGCAGGTGGTACACTGCTGGTACAATATAACGTCGATTCGCCATTAAAATTGGAGTCGCCTGGCCCTTATCCGATGAAACTGACCAGGGAAAGAGTTACCGAAGAAGACGCCGAAGTTACTTTCCTGCATCCAGATCATCCGGCCTTAAATTATCCGAATAAAATAACTAAAGCAGATTTTGAAGGTTGGATCCAGGAGAGGGGATTATATTTTGCCTCTGAATTTGATTCACGCTATACAGCTTTATTCAGTATGCATGACCTGGGAGCTGCGCCAGCTAATGGGTCCCTGCTGCTGACGAAGTACGGAAAAGGGAAATTCGTCTATACTTCTCTTGCATTTTTCAGAGAATTACCGGCTGGGGTACCGGGAGCCTATCGCCTTTTTGTAAATCTGATTTCCAGTAATAATCCAAATCATGAAAGTCAATAAAAGAGACCCGGAACTACCTCCTTTTGCCAGCAGCTGGCGAAAGTTTTATCGCTTGCTGATTTACTGGCTGATTCTGCTTATCGTTTTATTTTACCTGTTTACACAATACTATAAATGAGTTATACCGATTGGGCTGTATTAAGCCTCACCTTAATCCTGATTGTTTCCTACGGCGTTTATAAGAGCCGTGGAGCGCAGAATATAGATGGCTACCTACTTGGTAATCAGAGTATGCCGTGGTATAGCGTATGTCTTTCGGTAATGGCCACACAGGCCAGCGCAATTACCTTCCTTTCAGCTCCCGGTTTAGCCTATTCTACAGGCATGGGCTTTGTACAGTTTTATTTCGGGCTGCCTTTAGCGATGATTGTGCTTTGCATAACCTTTGTGCCTATTTTTCACCGGCTTAAGGTCTATACAGCCTACGAATATCTCGAACAACGATTCGATCTGAAGACACGCGCACTAACAGCTTTCCTTTTTTTAATACAACGCGGACTGTCCACAGGGATCACGATTTATGCACCGTCTATTATCTTATCCACAATCCTGCAGATTAATACGACGGTTACCACTTTACTGATTGGAGGAATTGTTGTAGCCTATACTGCTTATGGCGGGACAAAGGCAGTATCCTATACGCAGATGCTGCAAATGAGTATTATCTTCTGCGGACTTTTTGCAGCCGGTATCATGGTCGTTCATTTACTGCCTGCAGATATCGGGTTCAGTAAAGCAATCAGCATAGCCGGGAAGATGGGACGTACAGAAGCTATTGATTTTAAGTTTGACCTGAATAATCCTTATACGGTTTGGAGTGGGCTTATTGGCGGTTTTTTTCTGCAGTTATCCTATTTCGGAACAGACCAGAGTCAGGTTGGACGTTATCTGACTGGTTCTTCCGTCAACCAAAGCAGGCTGGGCCTGTTAATGAATGGTCTAGTTAAAATACCGATGCAATTCCTGATTCTTCTTATCGGAGTATTGGTATTTACCTTTTATCAGTATAATAAGCCGCCTGTTTTTTTTAACAGTTTTGAGTTGAATAAGTTGCAAAAGAGTGCATATAAACCGGAACTCGAACAACTGGAAAAGAAAAGTGATGCCGCTTTTGAAAGTAAACAGCGTGAGTTGAGGAAACTGAATGCCGCATTAGATAAAGGCGACAAACAGCAAATAGATGAACAGCGTGAAGTTTTAAAAATAGCTGACGAACGGACCAAGACCATCAGAACCGAGTTGACCGATCTGATGCACAAAAATGATCCGGGAGCAGATACCAATGACAATAATTATATATTCCTGAGTTTCGTGACGAGCTACCTCCCGCAGGGATTAGTTGGTTTACTGATTGCGATTATTTTCCTCGCCTCGATGGGTTCGACCGCAAGTGCGCTAAATTCGCTGGCTTCAACCAGTGTTGTTGATATTTATAAAAGACTGATTAATAAAAATGCGAGCCCGGAAAATTATCTGAGGGCCTCCCGGTGGTCAACTCTGATCTGGGGTGGTATTTGTATTATAATGGCTTTATATGCCAGTAAAATAGGCAATCTGATCGAGGCTGTTAATATTCTGGGTTCTTATATCTACGGGACTATTCTAGGCGTGTTTCTAGTCGCATTTTATTGTAAACATGTCGGAGGAAGGGCAGTATTTATTGCTGCACTGGCCGCCGAGGCTATCGTTTGCATCTGCGGCTATTTTGATCAGGTTGCGTATCTATGGCTGAATGTTATTGGATGTGTGCTGGTTGTGGGGATTGCGATACTTCTGCAATTCTTTATGAAACCGAAAGAGACCGTTTCCAGTTAAGAAACGGTCTCTTTAGACCTCAATAGTCGAACCATCTTCTGATGATATTCTTTTGTTTATTTTTTAGTTTCTTCTAGTAAACCAGTATTTAAACGGATGTACTCGGGGTTATTCAATTCAGTGGAGAGCTTAATTCCTGCCTGTGCAGTTTCAGCCGCTCCTTTTTTATCGCCCATTTTTAACTGTACGCGACCTTTCCACAATTTAACCCAGGGCGCTTTAGGATCTGCAGTTTCTGCAGCATTCATCCATTCCAGCGTTTTATTCAAGTCCTTACCGTTTTCAAAGTAGTATTGGGCAGCCTGGAAGTAAGGTTTTTTATCGCCCTTCATCGCTTCATCAATACTCGCCATAACACGTGCATCAATATCTGTAGTTAGTTTTACGGGTACCATTGTACTGCCCCATAATAACTGAAGTGTTGCTTTTGTAGGATACACATCGGTAAAGTTGATGGAGAAAGTTTCTGTTTTGTCCTTCAGTGTTACCGGTTTAACTTTTATCCTGATCACATCGTCAGCTTCCTTGTACTCATAAGAACCCCATTGTTTAACAGTCTTATTCAGAATTATAGTCCATTCATTTTTACCAGGGATTGTAAATAAGGCATATTCACCGGCCGGTACTTTTTTGCCTTCAAGAGATATATCTTCTGTAAAAGTAATGGAAGTCGCATTATTTGCACCTGTCCTCCATACCTGTCCATAGGGTTCCAGCGCGCCGAATATCTCACGTCCTTTTGTATTCGGACGGGAATATTTAACTGTTATTTTACCAAGTCCAAAATCCTGGATAACCGTCTGGCCCGAACTTGGTTGTGGCAGGGAAATTCCTTGGGCAACTGCAGTGTAATTCAGACCTGCGGCAAGCAAAAGTGCCAGTGTTGTTTTTAACATCGTTTTCATAATTATACTGATTATTGTGGTTAGATCACGCCTGATTGGCTTTCCCAAAAATACGGTTTGTAAGGACTGTTATACAAACTTTTTATCCCCGCAGGTGTTCTAGCTATATTATAGGGCAAAAGATTAATAATAAGCCCTTATTAATCCTTTTAAATTATATACTGATGAAGAAAATGAGATTTTTAAGTTTAATTATACTGGTTGCATTAGGTATCCAGTCTTGCCGTAGCCCGGAAAGCAGAGCAGTTGACAGTGATTCTACCGCCAGCGACAGTACTGCGCAGGGTGACAGTACTGTAAATGATAGCTCAAAAAGTGACGGCAAGGGAAAAACAGCAGGAAATTTAATGCAGTCAAATATTGATAGTGAAGGCGCAGACTTTATGAAAAAAGCAGGCGCGAATTCTATGTGGGAGATACAGTTAGCAGACATAGCAGCAAAATCATCTGATCCTAAAATTAAAGATTTTGCAATGAACCTGAAGAAATATCATACACAGCTGAATAAAGATCTTAAAAACTTGTCAGGAAAACTGGGTATTGTATTACCTACCGGTTTGACTACAGAAGAGAAAACCCATTTAGAAAATATGAGAAAAACAAATGGGCAAGAACTTGATAAACACTATATTGGTATGGTGATCTCCGATCACGAAGAAATTTTAGCTTTATTTAAAGCAGGTGCTTCTAACAGGAAAAAAGAACTTAGTGAGTTTGCCATCAAGGCTATTCCAACGATCGAATCTCACTTTGAGAAAGCAAAAGCATTGCAGGCACAACTTAAATAAAATGTTGTTGCAGGCGAAAAATCCTCTTTCAAAGGTCGAGGGATCCGATGGAAAGGTCTGAAGGGCGAATTTAATTCGCCCTTTTTAATTTTATTGCAGAATATCGGTGTTAAAGTTTTATTCCCTGGTCGTCCTGAGCTGCAGGAGTTAACTCCGTAAACTGTAGTTTGCCAGTTAAATATCCCAGTTTTTCCTCTGCCTGGACCAGTTGCTGATAAATTTCCTGTCCGGCCATATTAGTCTGTGAAATCAGTTCAGGGATCATTGATCTGTAGTACTGAATTCCGTTGCGTAACTGAGTACTGAACTTTTCAAAATACTTGATTCTTTTTGCTGTAAATTCCTCTAACTGCAAACCCATATCTTTTTTCAGATAGTCCAGGTATAAGTTCAATTCATTGATAAACAGATTAGGTCTTTGAGTTTTGAAACGTATCGTTTCTCTTCCGTATATATGCCCCACCATTTCTTTCAGCGTATAAATGCGGTCAAAGTAGGCGAGGTTCGGACCTGGGCATATACTTACAGCCTTATTTTCTCTGGGTTTCATTAAACCATTTTTAAGATAGGCCGAAGCACACAATCCTTCACAAAGACAAATTTTTTCTGTGATTTCTTCCAATTTTGCCATATGGACGGCGGGCTGGAGCTCCAGACTGTCCAGTTCTTTTATTTTCAAATTCTGATATTCCCTGGATGCTGTGCAGATAGGTAGGGCTGTGAATTCTGTATTGGTTGATAAAAACTTTTTGGTACAAGGGCTTCCGGGTCTGCCTTTGGCAATTCTTTCCAGTCGTTGCTGTTCTATGGAGCTTTTTCTGAAATTATTGAAAAGCACTCCTAATGGAGATGAATTGCTAATGTAAAAATCGTCCGCTTCTGCGGTTTGCAAATTTTTTATAGTTTGGTCATCAACATTAGTTGCTTCCGGAACTAAAAGGAAAGGGCTTCCCCAGCCGGCAGCATCCAGTTGATAATAGTTTAGCAGAAACTCATGCTCTTCAGCCGTTCCAATTCCGCCCTGAGCTGTGATTCTTATTCCAGGATGTTTTATACTACTGATTTCTTTTTGTAGCAATGCATGCTGATATAAGCCATTTAGTTCGTCAAGCAATTCAGTTCTTTTTATCTTAAATTCTTCCAGAATAGGTCCAAGCAGAAGTCCTTCCGTTGCGAAGGCATGTCCGCCGCAATTTAATCCGGATTCAATTCTGAACTCGCTTACCCAGAGACCCTTCTTTGCCAACATTTTGGCCTGGATTAAAGCAGAGCGGAAGTCACTCACCTTTAAAATAATCTGTTTTTTGAATGTGCCGTCCGCCTTTGGGTAGAAATCGCGGCAGTTCTCCATGTAGGTATACAGACGCGGATTCAAGCCTGCTGAAATTACCACCGCAGAGCTAAGTTTACTATTCGCAAAACCGCGCATAGCTGCCAGTGCGTCAGTGTAGTCATTACCCAGGTTTTCGCCTTCGGTATTATAATTAGCCTTGTCTACTTTTGACATGATATTAACATCTATGCTTCCAGGTTTCATCTTCTCACGAAGACGCGTCTCTATCGAGAGCCTGAGGATCGGGTCTGCCACCTGTCCAAGTTCATTATATAACTGTTTAACTTCGGAGTACTCCGGCAGCAGCTCAAAATATTGGTGTATGGCTGAGCCAGCTGTAAACGGGCTTTCCTGTAAGGTGCAGAATTGCTCATCAACAAGATCTGCCAGTAAGTCCAGGTAGGCTGTAATCCTTGCGGCCCTGCTGTCTGGTGAATTTTTGCTGATTAGTGTATATGTTCTATTATTAGAGACGGTATGGAACATCCGCATTCTCTCTGTCAGCTCATCATCTACAATAGATACGACAGAAGAAATACCGTATCTGGCAACTTTTAGTGGAGTGTCGATAGAGTAACCTAAGCCAAGGACGGGGATATGAAAAGTATGGTTCATGCAATCTGGATTTAAAATCTGACTACAAAATAGACTAGAAATCATGGCCTAAAATATGACAGAAATCACGTTTTAAGGTGATTTTAGTCGCATCTGTTCATCAGGCTAAAATTTCTATATTTGTAAAAACACACCATGGAAAATGCTAAATTATTGCAGGCAATTATCGAGACTGCTATTGATGGGATTATCACTATAGACCAGCGTGGAACGATTGAAAGCCTCAATCCTGCCGCATTAAAACTATTTGGGTACGAAATTAAAGACGTTGTCGGCCGCAATATTTCCATGTTGATGCCGGAGCCGGATAAATCCTCCCATGACGGTTATTTAGCCCATTATCAGCATACGGGTGAAAAACATATTATTGGTAAAGGCAGGGAAGTAAAAGGACTGCGTAAAGATGGTACTACCTTTCCCTTTCGGCTGGCAGTAAGTGAAGTACAGTATAAAGATCGCATCATTTATACTGGTTTTATCCACGATTTATCCAAAGAGAAGGAGGCAGAAGAACGCCTCATGGAATATGCTGCGGAACTGGAAAACCTCGTCGAGGAGCGAACCAAAAGTTTAAAGAAGACTGTCACAGCTTTAAGAGAAGCTAAAGAAGAAGTGAGTTTATCGCTGGAAAAAGAAAAAGAGCTGAACCAGATGAAAAGCCGGTTTGTTTCTATGGCTTCACATGAATTTAGAACACCATTGAGCTCAGTGCAGCTTTCGTCGTCCCTGATTGAGAAGTATGCACAACCCTTCGAAAATAAACATATTGAAAAACACGTTCAGAAAATTAAAAATGCCGTCGGCAATCTGACCACCATTTTAAACGATTTTCTATCGCTGGAAAAACTGGAAGCCGGACGTGTTGAGCCTGCAATGGAAGCTTTTGATCTGGTCAAACTGAGTGAGGAAATTACGGAAGAGATGCAGATGATTGCTAAACAGGATCAGCATATTATTTATCAGCACACTGGTTTGCAAAGTATGGTTGAATTGGATCAGAATTTATTAAAAAACTGTATGATTAACCTGATTAACAATGCGATTAAATATTCCGGTGAAAATACCTTTATCGAATTTAATACCGAACTTAATGAATCACAGTGTATTGTGACGATCAGGGATAATGGTATCGGCATTCCCGAAACAGACCAGAAATATTTATTCCAGCCATTTTTCCGCGCGCATAATACAGGTAGCATTCCCGGAACAGGCCTGGGGTTGAATATTGTATTGCGCTACGCAGGTTTAATGAAAGGTAATGTAGACTTTGAAAGTAAACAAAACCAAGGCACAACATTTATACTCACCTTTAACCAGGTTCCCCAAAAATGAAGAAACAGCAAATACTGATTATAGAAGATAATGACGATATCCGGGAAAGTACGGCAGAAATACTGGAATTGGCCGGATACGAAGTATATGAAGCGAATAACGGGCGTTCCGGTGTAGAGCTCGCTGGTAAACACTTACCCGATCTGATCCTGTGCGATATTATGATGCCGGAACTGGATGGTTACGGGGTTTTATATCTGCTTAATAAAAATCCGGAAACTTCTGCGACGCCTTTTATTTTTCTGACGGCGAAAGCGGAGAGAACAGATATGCGTAAAGGAATGGAAATGGGTGCAGATGACTATCTGATTAAGCCCTTCGACGACGTAGAATTACTGAATGCAATTGAAAGCCGGCTGGATAAAAAAGCCAAGCAGGAGAGTTTTTATAGCCAGTCTATTGCCAGGTTAAACAGCCTGGTTGCCGGATCTCCCGGGGTGAGGCAGCTCGATCAGTTGATCCAGGAACGTAAGGTTCGGCATATTAAAAAGAAGCAGATCATCTATTACGAAGGAGATACTGTTTCGGGAATTTACCTGGTGATCAGCGGAAGAGTAAAAACGATAAAACTAAGTGCCGACGGACGGGAATTACTTACCGGAATGTATGTAGCTGACGAATATTTTGGAATTCCATCTTTACTGCTTAATGAACCATATACCGAAACTGCAGAGGCTGTAGAAGACTCGTCCGTATGCCAGCTGCCCCGCGAAGTATTGGAAGAGTTATTAAATAAATACCCGGATGTAGGCCGGCAATTTATTCATATTCTGTCGAATAATCTGATTGAGAAAGAGGAACAGCTTTTGCAGCTGGCTTATCATTCGGTACGTAAAAGAATGGCCGAAGTCCTGATTCGTTTATGCAAACAAGAAAAACAGCAGGACAAGTTTCTGCTTAAAATTTCCAGGGATAACCTGGCTGCAATGGCAGGAATGGCTACAGAAACAGTTAGCAGGATCCTGAGTGATTTTAAAGATGAAGGAATTATCGAAAGAAAAGGAAGTCAGATCGGAATTCTTGACCTGATCCGTCTGCAGCAAATGAAAAACTGATAAACATCATATTTCTGACTGACTAAACTCATTCTATACGGACAGGCCAGCTGCTAATTTTGGTATTGTATAAATCAATAACAAATGAGAGCAGTAGCCTATAATATAAAGTCTTCGGAAAAAGAACCTCTTGCCATAGCCAATCATAAAAAACATGATATTACATTAATATCTAACTCGCTGACAGCAGAGACAATTAGTTATGCTCAGGGGAAAGAAGCTGTGATTGTTGTGCATGACGACAAAGTGTCGGCTGAAGTAATCGGGAAGCTCGCGGCAATGGGCGTAAAATATATTGCAACCCGGTCTACTACATCCAGTCATATTGATCTGGATGAGGCAGCACGGCAGCATATCAGAGTTGCCAGCGTTCCAGAACAGTCGATGAAGAACATTCCTCTGGAAGAACAGGCTATGGCTCTGGCCAGGGAAACTATTTTGAATCTGGATAAATGGCAGCAGAACCGCTGTTTAGGTAAAGCCTGTATCTGCTCCAGATCATGTGATCAGGTGAATCTTAAAAAGTCAGGAGATGAATAAGCTGGAAGATCTGCTCGAGAAATATCACGTACCTGCGCCGCGTTATACCAGTTACCCCACAGTTCCTTTCTGGGATGAACAAACTTTCAGCAGGGAAGGGTGGCTGAAAAGTGTCCGGGAAACCTTCTCTTCAGCTGCAACAACCGAAGAAGGAATTAGTCTTTATATCCATTTGCCGTTTTGTGAAAATCTTTGTACCTATTGCGGATGTAATACCCGCATCACTAAAAACCATGGAGTGGAGTTACCATATCTGCAGGCAGTACTACGGGAATACGACCTATACCTGGATACTTTGGGAGAAGCTCCGTTAATCAGGGAAATACATCTGGGTGGAGGGACACCGACATTTTTTAGTTCAGAGAACCTTTGTTTGTTAATTAACGGTATTCTGGAGAAATCAGTTTTACATGAAGATGCAGAATTCAGCTTCGAAGCGCATCCAGGTAATACGACTACAGCGCATTTGCATGATCTGTATAGGTTGGGTTTCAAAAGATTGAGTTTGGGTATTCAAGATTTCGATCCGGCAGTGCAATTGATGATCAACAGGGTTCAGACTGTGGAAGAAGTAGCGCATATTACTGAGCTTGCCCGGCAGATTGGTTATACCTCTGTTAATTATGACTTGATTTACGGGCTCCCTGTACAACAGCTGGCCGGCTTGGAAGAAACTATAAAAGCTGTGCTGGAGTTACGGCCAGATAGGATTGCTTTTTATAGCTATGCACACGTACCTTGGGTAAAACCAGGACAGCGCAGATATACCGAAAAGCACCTTCCGGAACCGGCCCTTAAACAACAGCTTTATGAAATGGGTAGGGAAATGCTGCGGAGTGGTGGTTATACAGAGATTGGTATGGATCACTTTACTTTAAAGACAGATAGTTTATATCATGCAGCAGTGAACGGAAAGCTGCACCGCAATTTTATGGGATATACGCATCAATCTACTAAATTGATGATTGGTTTGGGTGTATCGTCGATTAGCGACAGTTGGGCCGGCTTCGCACAAAATGTAAAAAAGGTAGAGGATTATATAGCACTGACGGCCAAAGGAGAGATACCTGTATTTAAAGGCCATTTATTAAATGAAGAAGACCTGCTCATCAGAAAACATATACTGCAGCTCATGTGTCAGGGTAAAACCAAACTGACAGAGCAGGAGCGGTTACACCCTGTAATCAGCGCAGGTTTGGAGAGAATGGAGAACCTATCGGCAGATGGCCTGGTTACTGTTAACGGAAATGAATTGGAAGTAACACCAGATGGGAAACGCTTTCTCAGAAATATCTGTATGGCATTAGACGCCAGACTCTGGGCAAGCAGACAGGAAACCAGGTTATTTAGTATGGCCGATTAAATATCAGGGAATTGCCGGCTTAGCAGACGGTGATTCCCTGAGGTGCCGGACTGAGATAGGGAATATGAAGTTCCAGACCTCTGAGAATAAACCAAACCCCCAGTAAGAGCAGAAAATAAGGCACCGCTTTATTCATTTTCCTTCGGAAAGACTGATTTAGTTTTCCCGCCGCCATAGCCGCGAACAACATTAAAGGAAGTGTGCCTAATCCGTAACATATCATATAGATCATTCCACTTTGCATGCTTCCCGTATTCAGGGCACCAGCAAGTGCCATATAGACCATTCCGCAGGGAAGCAACCCGTTTAATATGCCAATTACCAAATGGCCTGCTTTCTTTTTGAAAGCAAAGCCTAACAATTTGTTGAATGGCAATAATAAAGACTGCTGCAATACCGGGAAATTAAATTTGCCGAGTTGATAAATAGCCGCCAGCAGGATTAAAAAGCCACAGATCAGGCTAATCGTTTGCTGCATTCCATTCATCCACAACCGGCCACCGATTAAACCGGTTAAAAGTCCAAGCAACGCATAAGAAATAACTCTGCCTATCTGATAGGAGAATTTATCAAAAAAGACACCCAACCAGGTACTTTTACCCGAAGGCAGCGCCAGTGCCAGCGGGCCGCACATACCCAGGCAATGTACACTGCCAAGCAAACCGATCAGAAAGGCAAGATAATACTGGTTCATGGCAGTTGTATTTCCTGTTCAGTAAGATAAGCTTTACCTGCACTGTCCCATTCTGCAATTAATTTCCAGGTTCCTTTCTTTAGCCCGCCCAATGGTAAATTAACCTGCATGGCTGTGTCTGTTTTAAAGGGCATAACCCTATCCTGCTTTTTATCTGAATTACGCACCATGCGGATAGTGCCTTTTGCAGGTTTGCTGAAGGTAATATGCAGGAATTCCGGTTTAATGCTTATCAAAGGTGCAGCATGGTCTTTCAAAACCTGTTCTTTGCGGTCAAAGGTTTCATCATAATGGATACCCTTCTCGTAATAATCCTGTTCTACCAGTGCATCTGTTTTACTGTTAAACATCATAACGGCGAGCACAATAATAAAACTCATAAATGTGCCCAATCCAAGTACTATTTTTGTTCCCCAATTCATAATTATTCGTTTATTGGTGCAATAAAAGTGGTTTCAAACCGATCGGCAGTTTTACCTTCCGCCAGCAGGGAGAAAGAGATTTTTGATTTATAGCTGTTCACATGATTTTGCGGCATGATGACGAAGAAAGTCATTCTGGTACTTGCCCCCGGTCCAATTTTAGTTTCTTGCTGTATATATTGAATCCTGACAGCCGGGTCGTCTGCTTTAAGTTTAAAATCAAGCGTTCTGGTCGTTTTGTTGACCATTTCCACATTATAAAGGTTACTCACCTCCTTTTCCTTTTCACGAAGCTGATATAACGTTCCACCCGCCCGGAGAATGGTCGTCTTAATATCATTTCTGCTAAACAGCAGAACACTTAACACAGTAATCAAAACGAATAAAACAGCAGTGTAAGCATAGATTCTTCTATTCAGTTTGAAAGGCGTAGCCGAAGCGATTTCATCTTCGGATTTAAAACCGATGAGCCTTAGAGGTCTGCCGGTTTTTTGCATAACCATATCACAGGCATCAATACAAGCGGTACAGTTTACACACTCCAGTTGGGTGCCGTTGCGAATATCAATTCCAGTAGGGCATACCTGAACGCATAAACCACAGTCTGTGCAATCGCCTTTGGCAGATTGTTCTGCTTTATTAATCTTACCGCGGGGTTCGCCACGTTGATAATCGTAGGCTACAAGAATCGTCTTGTTATCGAGCAGCACTCCTTGTAACCTGCCGTATGGGCATGCAACGGTGCAAACCAGTTCCCGCATTCTGGAAAAGACCAGATAGAAAACGAATGTAAATACACTAATGGCAATAAATCCGCTGATATGCTGGGACACAGGCTCTGTGATAATCTTCAACAGTGTTTCACTACTGATCAAATAGGAGAGAAAGATGTTGGCAATCAAGAAAGAAATGGTCAGGAACAGGATGTGCTTAATGAGTTTTTTGAAGAACTTTTCTGCACTCATAGGTGCCTGATCCAATAGTTTTTGCTTTTTGCTGTCGCCCTCGATCCAGGTCTCTATTTTACGGAATACCATTTCCATAAAGATCGTCTGGGGGCAAGCCCAACCGCAGAATACGCGGCCGAACACAACAGTAAACAGGACTATGAAAACCATGAATGTGAGCAATGCCAATACAAACAGGTAGAAATCCTGTGGCCAGAAGATCACACCGAAAAAGACGAATTTTCTCTCCAGTACATTCAGCAGAACAAGCTGTTCTCCATTCAATTTAAGGAATGGGGCTGCAAAGAGCAACCCCAGAAAGAGGTAACTGACCGCCGACCGGTATTGGTATAGTTTACCTTTAATCAGCTTTGGATAGATCCATTGCCTTTTTTTACCATCCTGCGTAATGCTGGGTAATTGATCGCGGAAATTTAGCGGACTTTGTGACATTTTACATTTTATTTCCCTGCGGAGCTTTGGCTCCAGCAGGATTTGTTCCCTGCAGTGATAATACATAGTGGGTTAGATCGGAGAGCTGCTGGGGGCTCAGTGATTTTTCCCATGGTACCATTCCCTTATCGGGAACGCCATATTTGATCGTCTTGAAAACTTCCTTTACTGTACCGCCATGTAACCAGTATTCATCTGTCAGGTTAGGGCCGACAATTCCTTCACCGTGTTCCCCATGACAAGGAGTACAGCGGCCTGCATATAATGCAGCCCCTTTCTGGAGTACGGCAGGCTCATTATTGTCTTCAATATTATTCTCATTAACAGCCATTCCTGCATTAGCAGGATTGGCAAGAAAAGCTATTTTAGCCTCTTCGGCCTGCACTAATTCTGCTGCATATTCTTCATCCTGAGACATTCCGTAACCCAATACATGGTAATTCATCATGTATGCGAATGCAAAAATGATTGTACCGTAGAATAAGACCATGAACCAGGCAGGTGTAGGATTGTCAAGCTCTGCGATGCCATCGAATTTATGGTCCATCATCAGATCCTTTTCCTGTTCCAGCGGTTTAAGCTGCATTAGCTTTTCCCATATCGACGGTTTTTTTATTTTTGGCTCCAGCACAACTTTCAGCGATTCTAAAGCGGCTTTTTCAGCGGCTGAAGCAAAAGGCTGCGGATTGATTTTTTCCGTGATATACAGTTTAATTACTCTTGATAACAACAGGGCTACCCATAAAAGCAGAACTGCGAAAATCAACAGCATGCAAATGACCAGGTCTGTAGATATACTACCTGTAAACCAGGCGCTAGTTGTAACTTCTTTCATCTGTTGAATTGTTTTGGTTTTGTCCTTCTTCCTCATTTAAAGGAAGGTTACTCATATAGTTTATCTCTTCTTTTTTCATTGTTAGCAACAGAATACCAACCACAAGAAAAAAGAGCATGAAAATACCTAATGAAGTGAGCAGGTATACCTGGTTACCTTCTGCCCGTTCTAAAAATTGCTTAAACATAGTCTTGACGTTTAATTATTTAACTTTAATATCTGTACCCAAACGCTGCAGGTAAGCAATCAGCGCAATAATTTCCTTGTCACTTTTGACTTTAATATTATTCTGCTTCAGATCTGCTGCAATTATTCTGGCCTGTTCATCAAGGTCTGCGTTCGCTTTGTTCTCATATCCTAATGCATAAGGAACTCCGAGTGTACGCATAGCATTGATTTTGGAACGGGTAGTTGTTGTATCTAGTTTTTGAGTAATCAGCCATTCATAAGGTGGCATTATACTTCCCGGAGACATCGTTTCAGGATCAAGCATGTGGTTATAATGCCAGGCATTACCGTATTTTCCACCTTCGCGCTGCAAATCCGGACCTGTTCTCTTTGATCCCCAAAGGAAAGGGTGATCATAAACAAATTCACCGGCCTTGCTGTATTCTCCGTAACGTTCAGTTTCGGAACGGAATGGACGGATCATCTGAGAATGGCAGCTTACGCATCCTTCACGGATATATACATCACGTCCCTGGAGTTCCAGCGGGCTGTAAGGTTTAACACTGCTAATCGTCGGTATATTTGATTTTACAGTGAAAGTTGGCATCATTTCAATCATACCTCCGATGAGGATGACCACTAAAGAGAGGATCATAAATACCATTGGTTTGCGTTCCAGCATGCGGTGGAATTTTTTCTCTGCACCCTGAGGTACATAGTCTTCCTGTAATGCCTGAGCTTCTGCAGGTTCATCTGCAACCAGCTGACCGGCTTTCATGGTTTTAATCAGATTGTAGGTCATGACGATTACACCGGTCAGGTACATGGCACCACCAATGGCACGCAACATATACATTGGAATAATCTGCAACACAGTTTCCAGGAAGTTTGGATACTTCAGTACACCCTCCGGAGTGAACTCTTTCCACATAAGGCCTTGTGTAAAGCCCGCGAAATATAGTGGGACAGCATAGAAAATAATCCCCAGTGTTCCGATCCAGAAATGGAACGAAGCCAGTTTTTTCGAATAAAGCTCCGTATTATAGATCCTAGGTATCAGCCAGTATAAAATTCCAAAAGTCAGGAATCCATTCCAGCCCAGTGCGCCCACATGTACGTGTGCAACTATCCAGTCTGTATAGTGTGCAATTGCATTGATCTGTTTCAGTGCCAGCAGAGGACCTTCAAATGTGGCCATACCATAAGCAGTAAGACCAACGACCATAAATTTCAATTTCGGATCATCACGTACTTTATCCCATGCACCGCGGAGAGTCAGTAAGCCGTTGATCATACCACCCCAGCTCGGTGCAATTAGCATAATAGAGAATGCCACACCTAAAGATTGTGCCCAGCCGGGCAGCGACGTGTAAAGTAGGTGATGGGGCCCTGCCCAGATATAAATAAAGATCAGGGACCAGAAGTGCAGGATACTCAGCTTGTAGGAATAAACCGGTCGGTTGGCCATCTTAGGCAGGAAATAATACATCATTCCCAGGTATGGCGTAGTCAGGAAGAATGCAACAGCATTATGGCCGTACCACCATTGTACGAGTGCATCCTGAACACCTGCATACAGATAATAACTTTTGAAAGCAGATATAGGTAATTGTATAGAGTTTACAATGTGAAGTACAGCGACGGTTACGAATGTGGCGATATAAAACCAGATAGCCACATACATATGTTTTTCCCGTCTTTTGATGATCGTCCCGAACATATTTACCCCGAAAGCAACCCAGATCACGGTAATAGCAATATCAATGGGCCATTCCATTTCCGCGTATTCATGGGAGGTGGTAAAACCCAGGGGAAGCGTAATCGCTGTAGCTACAATAATCAGCTGCCAGCCCCAGAAATGGATTTTACTCAGCACGTCACTAAACATTCTTGCCTTTAGAAGTCTTTGTAAAGAATAATAGACCCCCATGAAAATAGCATTACCGACAAAGGCAAAGATTACTGCATTGGTATGCAAAGGTCTTATCCGGCCGAAGGTTGTGTACTGTGAGCCTAAATTGAGTGCTGGTTTAATCAGCTGCATGGCTATGAGCAGCCCGACCGTCATTCCAACTATACCCCAGACGATGGTGGCGATAGCGAAGTTTCTGACGATCTTGTTGTCGTAATGAAATTTTTCAGTCATGAGAAAAATAGTGAATAGTTTATGGTTGTAAAATTAGCCTGTACCGCTGTGCAGGAGTGTGACAGGAGTTATCTGGCTTGGTGATCTTCGTCACTTTTTAAGGTGTCTTCTGCCGGTTTGTCGTCATCAAATAAGATTCTGACACCGGGTGTATAGAGATCATCATTCTGTCCGGATTTGCTGGCCCAGAAAAACGCGATGAGGAAAATCAGTGCCAGCAGCATGCTGAAACCGATTAAAATAAATATCATGTTCATAAGAGTTTGTTTTTTCTGGCGTAATACCTCGCGCACAGGGTGGTAAACAGGATAATTGTGATCGTACTCATGGGCATCAGGATAGCTGCCATGAGCGGGGAGAGTTTGCCCTGAACGGCAATAAAGAGCCCGACAGCATTATATAGCAGGGAGATGGCAAAGCTCATATGAATAACTTTTACCGCATCCTTGGCCTGTTTAATAAATAGCGGTAACCGGCCGAAGGCTTTACCATCGAGAATTCCATCGCAGCCCGGAGAAAAGTTATTGATGTCGTCGGTTACTGCAATACCCAGATTGCTCTGGCGCAGTGCTCCCGCATCATTTAGACCATCTCCGACCATCAGAACCCTTCTGCCGTCTTTCTGCAGATTTTTGATGTAGTCTAATTTTTGCTGCGGACTCTGCCTGAATTTCATTTGTTGTGTACCCGGGAAAAACGGACTTAAACATTGGCGGTCATGATCTTGATCACCAGAAAGTAAATGCAGGTCATAGCGGACAGATAGCTGGCCCGATAGTGCTTTAAAGCCGTCCCTCCATTGCTGGGCAGCTATAAAATAACCGCAATAATAATTGTCTATCTCGATATGAACCGCACTTCCCTTAACTGTGGTTTGCAAACCGAGAAAGTTTGCACTTCCAATTCTGATCTGGTGATTGTTCACCATCCCACTCAGGCCCCGGCCTACCATTTCACGATAATGGAATACGTCATGTCGCGGTGAAAGGCCAAGCCATTTAACCAATTCCCGGCTCAGAGGATGGCCTGAATTTCTGGCCAGATCCGAAACAGCCTGTCTCTGCTCCTGACTGAGGGTTCCTGTAAAATGCAGATCCCCTGCGTCTGGATTAGTAATCGTACCTGTTTTATCAAATACAATAGTATCAATTCTAGCGAGTTCCTCGATAACCTCTGTACTTTTCAAATAGAGCTTATTTTTGTCGAAAATGCTAAGCACTGCTGCAAGTGTAAAAGGCGAGCTAAGTGCCAGAGCGCAAGGGCAGGCAATAATTAAAACGGCAGTGAAAGCTGCTGCTGCCCGGTTTAAATCGGTTCCTGCCCAATAAAAACCAGAGCCAAAAGCGATGAGCAATAATACAATGCTGAAATATTTACTTGCTTTATCACTGAACGTTTTGATTGGATCTTTAATAGTCTGAAAACTCTCATTATTCCATAGTTTGGTCAGGTAACTCTGAGATACAGGTTTAATAACCTCCAGTTCGATTGCACCACTGAGTTGTCTGCCACCCGCATAGATTATCTCGCCAAGGACCTTATTTACTGGAGCCGATTCGCCAGTTACAAAGCTAAAGTCAAGCTTTGCTTCCCCTTTAAGTAAAATTGCATCTGCAGGGATAATTTCATTGCTTCGGATCAGGATCCGATCTGCAATCTGCAATTCCTGTAAAGGCACAGCCTTTTCAAGGCCGTTTATTAACCTGGTCACCGCAACAGGGAAGTAGGAGCGATAATCTCTTTCGAATGAAAGGTAATGATAGGTTCGCTGCTGCATCCATCTGCCAATGAGCAGAAAAAACACAAGAGAACACAAGGTGTCCACGAAACCTGGTCCCGTTTGCAGCAGGATTTCTGTGGCCGACCTAATAAACATAACGGCAATTCCAAGCGCTAATGGGAAATCCAGGTTCAGTATGCCGTTTTTGAGGTTATTCCAGGCGGAGCTGAAGTAATCCCGGGAACTGTAGAGTAATACAGGAAGAGATAAGGCCAGGTTAATATAGCCGAAGAAATTTCTAAAATTTGACTCCAGGGCTGAAAGTCCAAAATAATCGGGGAAGCTCAGCAGCATTACATTTCCAAAACAGAAACCCGCGACAGCAATTTTGCTCACCAGTTTACGCCCACTTTGATCGGCCTGTTGTTTTTGTACCATGTCCTGCAGGCTAATGAGTGGTTCATAACCAATAGTGGAAAGTGTTTCCACTACTTTTCGCAGTGTGATGTCGTGGCTGAAGGTTATAGATACCTGTTTTTTCAGGAAGTCCGTTCTGCTTTGAAGAATTGCCGGGTTCAGCTGATGTAAGTGTTCCAGTAGCCAAATGCACGAGCTGCAGTGAATTGCCGGTATGTATAAGGTAATAGCAGAAATTTTTTCATCCTGGTAATCGATGAGTTTCTCATTAATTGAACTTTCATCCAGGTAATCAAATTTTTGATGATTTTTTTTTCCTAATTTGCCCGGTACAATATTATAAGTATAGTAAGCAGATAAGTTATGTTTTTCCAGTATCTGGTAAACACCTTTGCAACCCAGGCAGCAGAATAGTTTGCCTCCTGAGTTATAGGGTTTAGCGGGCAGGCTATCTCCACAATGATAGCAGCTGGTTTCAATGCTGGGTTTTGTAAGTGTATTCATACGGGAGGAAATTCCTCAAAAGTCGCTTTGATCCTGCTTTATAAAAATGACACTGATACATGCAAAATGTGATCTGCGTCATAAATATCAGACACTATATTTTGAGCAGGAAAAAGCATGAGCAGTAAAGTATCTTCAAAAACCTGGAAAACCATCAGGAACAAGGCATTGGGACACTCTCAGGAGAGCCGTATCTTTCATGTCACCTGTCTGGCCAGTCTTATTCTGTTCATTTCCGGTTTATTATTCGATTTTTTTGCAGGGTTAGATAACTTGCTGTTTATTCTTGCGCCGGCGACGGTTGCACTTGTTTTTGCATGTTACCAATCGAGATTTAAAGGTAGATTGGGGTTAGGTATTCTGATTTATGCAGTTCAGGGAAACGCGTTGTTCGTTTTTTACTTTCTGAACAGCTCAGGTATTGACGGCCCGGGTCTGTCAATCTACCTTGTCTTTTTTCTCCTGCTCATGGCAATGGTTCCATTAAAGCAACGCTGGTTTTGGATGATCGTAAATTTAGGTGTTGTTTCAGGTTTGTTTTATTTTCAGTATCATAATCCGGATGAGCTCCAGGGTAAATACGATAGTATGTATCTCAGATATGTGGATGCCGTTTTTCTTTACGCATTATCGCTGCTTTTTATTTATGTCCTCATGCGTACTTTAACCAATCAATATAACCGGGAACGTTTTCTGGTTGAAGAAAGATCGGCGGCTTTAAAGCATTCAAACTCCTCATTAAACCGGCTTTTTTCCATTCTTGCACATGACCTTCGTTCTCCTTTGAATTCAATACAGTCCTATCTGGAATTGTCTCTTCATACCGATCTCACCGAAGATGAGACCAGAATGGTTAGTGAGGGACTATTAAAAGAGACGAAGTATACCGGACAATTATTGACAAACCTCCTGGCATGGAGCAAAAGTCAGATGGAAGGTATCCATGTCAAACTGCAGCAAATCTTTTTGGCAGAGGCGATTAAAGAAACGCTGGCACTTAAAAGAAGCCTGGCTGCACAAAAAAATATTACCATAGAGGCGTCTGTGCCAGAAGAAATGAGGTTAACCGCAGACAGGGATATGTTGGAATTGGTTATCAGGAACCTGTTGAACAATGCCATCAAATTTACCCCTTCGGGAGGGCTCATTCAGATTAAAGCAGAAGAGTCCCAAGATGGAGGCACCTGCATAATCTGTATTTCTGATACCGGTATTGGCATTGCCGATGACCGGATTAAGAGCCTCTTCCGCCTGCAGTCTGAGAATACTTTTGGTACTAACCAGGAAAAAGGGATCGGTTTGGGGCTGGTTTTGTGTAAAGATTTCATGGATATTCAGCATGGTAAAATCCGCCTGGAAAGCACTTTGGGCAAAGGCACCCGGTTTTATCTGACCTTCCCTGCCTGAAAAATCAGGGAATGATTTCTTTAATTTGAAATGAACAGTTTAATCTTCACCTTTGCAGCCGTAATCACAATTAATATTTTTTATGGAAGATCACAATGAACTGTCATTATTCGGGAATAATTATAAGGAGAGAGTTGAAAATGCCCTTGAAAGCCTTAAGGCAGGGAGAGGGGTCCTTGTTGTAGATGATGAGAGCAGAGAAAATGAAGGTGATCTGATTTTTCCCGCAGAGAACATGAGTGTTTCAGATATGGCCCTGATGATCCGCGAGTGCAGCGGTATCGTATGTCTGTGTCTGACTGCCGACCACGCAGATCGGCTGGAACTTCACCCAATGGTGCAGGTAAATACCAGTAAGTTTCATACCCCTTTTACTATTACTATTGAGGCAAAAGAAGGTGTCACAACTGGTGTTTCTGCAGCCGACAGAATACAGACTATAAGAACAGCAGTTGCAGATAACGCAGAAGCTGAGCATTTATCAAGACCAGGCCATATATTTCCACTTCGTGCCAATGCAGACGGGGTTTTTGGGAGAAGAGGTCATACCGAAGCCAGTATAGATCTGATGATACTTGCCGGTCTTAAACCAGCGGCTGTACTTTGCGAACTGACTAATGAAGACGGAACAATGGCGCGCTTACCTGAAATTTCCTTATTTGCCAGAAAGCAGTCATCGACAGTAGTTTCTGTAGAAGATATTTTTCAATATCGCCTATCATTACAAGTCTGATATCAGGGGCTTTTTTGGAGCCCCTTTATAAACTTTCATCAGCTCTTCTACAAATAATACAGCAGCTCTTTTCCTGTATACACCTTTCTGCCATAAGATGAAAGCCTGTTTATGCAACTCTTTGCCGGTTATCGGAACCGCACAAAGAGACGCCCAGTTGCCTACCACTTTTTCATTGATTATTGTTGACCAGTTTCCTTTTTCAACCATTGAAAGCAGACTGTGTATATCATTCATCTCTATTTTGATATTGGGAATAATTTGATTCTTTCTGAAAATTTCGTTGAGCAGATCTCTCGAACTGAAGCCATTACTGGGAAGGATTAATTCCAGTTTCCCCAATTCCTTCAAAGAAATCTTTTTAAGCAGTGCAGCAGGGTTTCGGCGGGAAGTAACCATCATAATCCGCGATGAAAACAGCGGCTCCATTTCCAGACCCATGTTGTCCGATTGTTCGTGAAAAGCAAGAATAATATCCAGGTCTGCTGTACGGAGTTTATTCTCCAGTTCTCCTGCAGTGCCGTACTCTACATGAATTCTAATACCGGGATACTGAGCTGAGAAGGGGCCAAGTGCCGGTAAAAGGAGCGAACTAAAGGCGTAAGTAACACCTATTTTCAACTCTCCGTTAACCAGATTTGCTAATTCAAAAATGGCCTGTTTAGATTTCTTAATATCCAGAATAATCTGTTTTGCATGATGTAAAAATACACTTCCGGCCTCAGTTAGCCGGACTTGTTTTCCAATCCGGTCAAACAGGAGAAGGCCCAGTTCATCTTCTAATTGTTTGATTTGTTGCGAAAGCGTAGACTGGGTCACAAAGCATGCTTCTGCAGCGGCTGTGAAGTGAAGCATTTCTGCTGCTTTTATAAAATATCCGAGCTGTCTGATCTCCATAATTGATTAGTAAAACTAATCAATATCATTAAAACAATCAATTTTACAAATATATTCCGAATGCCGAAATTTGGCACAATAAGAAAATATACACAATGACTCTTTTCCGTTCACTCAAATCACCAAACTTTAAACTCTTCTTTTATGGACAATCAATCTCTCTGATCGGAACCTGGATGCAAAAAACAGCGGTCAGCTGGCTTGTTTATCAGTTGACTGGTTCGGCGATCCTTTTAGGGGTAGTGGGTTTTGTCAGTCTGATTCCATCTTTGTTTTTGTCTCCCTATGCAGGGAGTCTGGTAGATCGTCATAACCGGTATAAAATTCTGGTAATCACTCAGATTATTTCGATGCTTCAGGCAGGCGCGCTTGCTGGTATAGTTTTTTTTGGATTTCACAATATTCTGCTGATCATTCTGCTTAGTCTGGTGCAGGGTATTATTAATGCTTTTGATATGACCTGCCGCCAGTCAATGATGGTAGAGCTTGTTGATGACCCCGGAGACCTTCCCAATGCAATTGCATTGAACACAACGATGAATAATTTTGCAAGGATCGCCGGGCCGGCCGTTGCGGGAATTATATTAAGTGCTTTCGGAACAGATTTTTGTTTTATCGGTAATTTTCTGAGTTATATCCCTGTACTGGGATGCTTATTTTTGATGAATCTAAAAGCGCCTGTAATTCAGCATACAGAGAAAAGTATATGGAAAGAGCTAGAAGAGGGTTTTCGTTATGTTTCCGGTGATAAAGAGTTGAGCAGTATGATTATCATGATCGGTATTACCAGCTTATTTGTGATTCCTTTTAATACGCTGATGCCCGTTTTTGCTAAAGACATTTTTAACGGTGATGCCCGTACCTTCAGCTGGTTCGAAAGTGCAGCTGGTATCGGGTCTGTGCTGAGTGCGATATATATGGCCAATCTGAAAAACACAAATACTTTGATGAAGCTGATCGCCGTAGCTGGAGGGATTTTTGGAATTAGCCTGTTGCTTTTATCTTATGCTCCCCAGTTGCCGCTTGCCTTATTATTTATGGCTGTTTCCGGATTAGGAATGATGGCGCAGACCTCAGCAATTAACACGTATATCCAAACTCATGCGGCCCCGGAGATGCGTGGACGTGCTATCAGCTATTATATTATGGCTTACCAGGGCCTGCTTCCGATAGGCAGTCTGCTAATCGGCTGGGTTGCGCATCTGATTGGGCCAAGGCCTGCGGTACTTATCGAAGGTGTGATCGGGTTGGTAGCGACCGGTGTTTTTATCTGGTACCGCAGTAAACAACCAAATACAATTAATTCCGCGGTCTAAACCTTTAATCCGCCGAACATACTGAAAAGAATTACACTTAATACGATCAGCGTGATTATCACATATAGCCCATCCTTTTCCAGTATGAAGGAAAAAAGTGAAAATATAATCCGGATAATCGGCGTTGCAATCAGAATAACGACACCCAGCTGAATAATCTCAGCAGCACTTCCTGTTAATATACCTTTGTAAATACCAGTCAGACTGGTGAATCCGGCAGGCTCTCCGGTAAAAGTACCGTAGTGAGGTGTGCCGGAGCCCTGCTGGAATAAATACCAAATTCCGCCAATGCCGGCTATCGTTCCGGAAAGAATAACGCCAACCCGTAACACCTGACCGATAAGCTGCTGCATATCGTAATCTGTCAATTTCTTTTTAATCTGTGCTTTCATGGTTTAGAATTTATGGTTGAAGCCGTTATAAATCATATTAATTGCGATCAGTGTAATTGCAATACTGAAAATCAATTTCAGCGCATTTACATTAATCTTCATCAGTATCTTACTCCCGGTTATGGCACCTGCCAGTACACCGATAACAACGGGAAATGCTATTCCGGGATCGATATATCCGCGTTGTAAGTAAACAACTGCACTTGCCGCTGCGGTGACCCCAACCATGAAATTACTGGTTGTGGTACTTACGCGAAAAGGTACGCGCATGGCGGTATCCATGGCCAGCACTTTTAGGGCACCGGAACCTATACCTAGTAAACCAGATAGAACACCGGCGATAGTCATAACTGAAAAACCGCGACCAATGTGCTTTAATTTATAGGGAACCGGCCCTTCCGGGCTTGGATAGGTACTGTTTAACTTTAGAATGTCACTCATTCTGCTTCCCTCAGTCAGGATTTGTTCGTTCTTTTTGCGGAGCGTCATGGATGCAGAGAAGATGAGCATTACACCAAAGACTATTGCTACAGTATTTACAGGTGTATAGACTGCAATGATAGCACCTGCAACTGCACCCACTGTAGTAGCTATTTCCAGGAACATGCCCAGTCTGACATTGGTTATACCTTCTTTAACGTAAGCGCTCGCCGAACCTGATGAGGTCGCGATTGAGGCGACAAGTGCTGCACCAATAGCGTAACGGATGTCTACGTGAAAAAAAAGTGTAAGTAGCGGGATAATAACCACGCCACCGCCGAGTCCGGTTAATGAGCCGGCGAGTCCGGCGAGATAAGCACCTGCCAGCAGGATCAGGGTGAAAGTTAGTATGGTCATGTTTTCTAGTAATTATTTTCTAATATATATTGAGTTACCTCTTCAGCCATTTTCTGGTCTCTGGCAGCAATTGCGGCCGCCAGCTTCTGATGCATCGGATGACTATTTTCGAAATGCTTCATGTTTTCTTCTTTTCTTTTACTGAAAAAATCTCTGATGACCAGCGTGAAACTTTGGTATAGGTCGGTAAGAACCTTGTTTCCGGATGCTTTGGCTATGGAGATATGAAAAGCAATATCTGCGTCTGCACATTTCTGCTGCTGCTGGTTCTGAATCGCCAGACCCCGTTCCTGAAGATGCAGGCGGATCTGCTCCAGGTCTGCTGACGTGTAATTCTGGCAAGCAAGCCTGATAATTTCCTTTTCCAGCATAAGCCTTACAGAATTAATTTCCTGGAATTCTGCGCGTCTCAATCGTTGTGAAAGGGTTTCATTACGGGGAAGGGAGGTTACAAATGTACCTGATCCCTGTTGCACTTTTAGAGTTCCGGCGATGGCGAGTGTTTTAATAGCCTCTCTGATCGTGGATCGGCCAACGCCATAGAGCTCCATTAACTCCGGTTCGGCTGGAATCTTTTCACCTTTTTTTAGTTTGCCGGATGCAATGTCCTCCCTGATGGAGGCGATGACTTTATCTGAAAGTTTAACTCTTGGCTGCATATGTAAACGTCTGATGTTTCAAAGGTAGGGTTAATCTTAAACATCAGATGTTTGATGTTTATGTATGACCGTATTCTGACAATACAATATCGTGTTGCCGATTTTCCGGGGTCTGCAAACAATCTGGTTATACGTATTGTTAAATTATTTTAACCAGAATCCGGCCTGAGGCCAGCTATGTAAAGAAAACCGGAAAGCCTAGGAGTTACCGGGTAAGCGAAATGATAAAGAAACTGAAGATTCTCTTGTATATAGGTTTATGTTTTACCGCGAGTGCTTCTGCACAGTTTACGGATAGTACAGCTTACCAGATCCGGTATACTAGTACAGGTGCATTCAATAAAACCAACGACGGTCAGTCCTGGCTGCTTAACAATGCTGCCAAGATAGGTGTCAGGAAAAAATCATATAGTCTGAACTGGAACAATACCTGGATTTACGGTAAGCAAGACAGCAAGCTGACTAACAATGATTATTCATCAGCACTGGATTTTAACTTGTACAAAGGTTTTCCACGAACTTTTTTCTGGGGCCTTGTAAATTATAATACCAGCAAGTCTCTTAAAATTAATAATCAATTGCTGGCCGGCGCAGGGATAGCCTATAGTTTTATCGATTCTGATAATGCCTATCTGAATCTGAGTGATGGAATCCTTTTCGATTCCAGCGACCTGATGTTAAATGATATCGACAGGGAAATCTATCATACCTGGCGTAACTCTCTGCGTTTAACCGGGAAATATATCTACAGAAATTTGATTGAGCTAAATAGTTCTTCCTTCTTTCAGCCGTCATTGAACGACAAAGATGACTACACTTTCAAATCCGTTTCCAGTATCGCTTTTAAATTAAATAGATGGCTTAGTCTGACTACTGCTTTTCAATATAATAGAATCTCCCGTACCGACAGGGAGAACCTGATGTTTAGTTACGGGTTAACCTTCGAACGTTATTTTTAATACGCGTTTACCGGTCTGAATTATTTAGGATCCTGAAGAGGTCTCCTTAAAAAGAAATATGTTTCCGGATTTGCAAAGAAGTCCTTGAACGCTGATTTAGCTTCGAAGTTTTCAGGGAATTTCTTAAACTGTTCTGGCGTAATAAATTTCCAGGTGAGCCCCTGTTCAGGATGTACAGTGATGATCTCGATTGGGAAATTTAAAACAAACTCCTGCAGAAAACTGGTTTTTGCAGCAGTCCAGTCTTTTGTGATTCCAAGATTTGCCGGCCAGGTATATAGTTTATGAGCCTCTAGTTTCCTGCCATCATCTTCCAAAAAAACAGAAGATTTTAAAATCAGGTCACTTACGGGAAACTGGCCGCTATCGCCCACCTGTTTACCATCCGATAAATGCATGCGCAGACCATCGGCCCATATGACCGGTACGGGGTTGTCTGTCAGGAGACGTTCCTGGAGATTACCGGTAAACACATATTTACCCTTGGTGAAGGTATTCAGGGGTTGAAGATCTTTGTCGCTCATTTGATACAAATTAAGTTATTTTTGCAATATTTCTGGTGCCATGCTGAAATAATAGTCTATTTGAAAACATCACCGGTACAATTCTGTTTTAGTTTTAAAATCATATATAGCTATATATAATGGATCAGAATAAAAAAAGAGTTCTAATTATTGGAGGCGGTTTTGCTGGTGTAAATTTGGCTAAACAGCTTGCCGGACATACCAATTTTGAAGTTATACTTGCAGACAAAAACAATTACAATTTCTTTCCTCCACTCATTTATCAGGTAGCTACAGGCTATCTCGAAAGTTCTAACATCAGTTACCCGTTCCGTAAATTACTGAGAGGGAAAGATAATATTCAATTCTGGATGGGTGAGTTGCAGGAGGTTTTTCCAGAACAAAACAAAGTGATGTTTTCAACAGGAGAAGTCAGTTATGATATACTCGTACTCGCTACCGGCTGCGAAACGAATTATTTCGGGATGGAAAGCGTGGCAAAGCATGCCATACCCATGAAAACGCTTTCGGACGCATTGCAAATGCGTAATACGCTGCTGGAAAGATTAGAGCTGGCTTCCCGGACTCAGGATCCTGCTGAGCGTAAAAAATTGCTTACTGTTGTCGTTGCAGGCGGTGGCCCTACAGGGGTAGAGATCTCGGGTATGTTCGCGGAGATGAAAAAGCATATCATCGCTAAAGATTATCCGGAACTTTCTGGTTCTGGCGGGGAAATTTATCTTGTTGATGGCCTGCCTGCCGTACTGACGCCGATGAGCGAAAAATCTCAACAATACACTTATAATGCCTTATTGAAAATGGGCGTGAAGGTGAAACTGAATATGATGGTTAAAGACTTTGTTGACGATCAGGTTCATTTTGCTAACGGGGAGACAATTACTACTAAAAATTTGATCTGGGCCGCAGGTGTAACTGCTATGGTTTTTAAAGGGGTTCCGGCAGAGGCGTATGGTAAAGGGAAACGTTTACAGGTAGATGCATTTAACCTGATACAGGGAACGGATAATATATATGCACTTGGAGATACCTGTATACAACTGACAGATAGTAATTTCCCACAAGGCCATCCTCAACTGGCGCAGGTTGCTATGCAACAGGCCGACAATCTTGGTAAGAACCTGGTACGCATTTCTAAATCTGAGCCAAAGAAACCATTTGCCTACCATGATAGAGGGTCTATGGCTATTATCGGCCGTAACAAAGCGGTAGCTGACCTTCCAAAACCTAAAATGTTTTTTAGTGGTTTTATAGCCTGGCTCATGTGGCTGTTTATTCACCTCATTTCATTAATCAATTCCAGGAATCAGATCAAAACTTTATATAACTGGATGGTTGCTTATTTTACACGGGACCAGTCCTTAAGGATGATTGTAAGACCGGGTGCAAACAAAGAACTGATAGTACCGCCGGTTAGTAATAAACCGGTTATTTAATATGGGCGGTAACTGGTCAGAATATTACATTTCAAGGGCAATTCTATTGTGTTAAATCTGCTTTGAAACGGTATAACTCTTACTTTTGCCTTTATGGAAGATTTCTTAGCTGCCCGACTTCAGATGGCCTTTTCTCTGGGCTTTCACATCGTTTTCTCCTGTATTGGTATGGTCATGCCATTCTTCATGTGTACCGCACATTATTTCTGGTTGAAAAGGAAGGATCCGGTTTACCTGGACGTCACCAAAGCCTGGAGTAAAGGTGTCGCAATTTTCTTTGCGACAGGGGCAGTTTCAGGCACAGTACTATCCTTTGAACTGGGTTTGTTATGGCCCCGTTTTATGGAGCATGCCGGTCCGATTTTTGGAATGCCGTTTTCTCTGGAAGGAACGGCCTTTTTTATTGAGGCAATAGCGCTTGGATTTTATCTGTATGGCTGGAACAAATTCCATCCCTGGTTTCATTGGTTTACTGGTGTGATAGTCGGTGTCAGTGGATTACTTTCCGGAATTCTGGTGGTTGCCGCTAATGCCTGGATGAACAGTCCTGCCGGTTTCGATTTTATAGACGGACAATACCTGAATATCGATCCTGTTAAGGCGATGTTCAATGATGCCTGGTTTTCGCAGGCCCTGCATATGTGTATCGCTGCCTTTGTTTCTACCGGGTTTGCGGTGGCGGGAGTGCATGCGTTAATGATTTTGAAAGGAAAGAACGTACTGTTTCATCGCAAGGCATTTCAAATTGCGGCAATATTTGCTACTATTGCCGCCTGTCTGCAGCCTATCAGCGGCGATATTTCGGCAAAAGACGTTGCCGGCAGACAGCCTGCAAAACTGGCGGCAATGGAAGCGCATTTTCATACTGAAAAAGGCGCTCCGTTAATTATCGGAGGCATACCTGATGTAGAAAATAAAACAGTAAAGTATGCGATCAAAATTCCAAAAGCCCTTAGTTTTATGGCCACAGGAGATTTTAACGGAGAGGTAAAAGGTCTGGATAGTATTCCGGTGGAGGATCATCCGCCTGTAGCGATCACACACTATGCATTTCAACTCATGGTAGGTCTTGGAATGCTCATGCTGGGCCTGGCTCTGATCTATTTTTATGCTTTAGTTAAGAAGAAGCACTGGCTGGATAGTAAATGGCTTTTACGTCTTTTCGTAATCGCTACTCCTATGGGATATATTGCTTTAGAAGCCGGTTGGACTGTAACAGAGGTCGGCAGGCAGCCCTGGATTATTCATGGCGTAATGCGTACGGCAGATGCAGTAACGCCAATGCCAGGGATTGCGTATTCATTTTATCTGTTTACTGCTGTTTACATCTCTTTAGCCGTGATTGTCAGTGTATTATTATATAGACAAATTACTATGGTCGGTAAATTATATGATTCCTCATCTCAAACAAACAATTCTTAAGTCATGGTATATGTAGTTATTGTTTTTCTCTGGACAGCCATTTTATTATACATCTTACTGGGCGGGGCTGATTTTGGCGCAGGAATCATGGAGCTTTTTACTTCAAAAAAGAACAGGCACCGTACCCGAAGAAATATGTATGAAGCTATTGGGCCGGTCTGGGAAGCAAATCATATGTGGCTGATTATTGTGATTGTTATACTTTTTGTTGGTTTTCCAAAGATCTATACCACTGTCTCTGTCTACCTTCATATTCCACTTGTTTGTATGTTGCTGGGTATTATCGCCAGAGGAACAGCCTTCGTTTTTAGAAATTATGATGCAGTAAAAGACGGGATGCAGAAGGTGTATACACCTATTTTTGTGATATCCAGCGTGGTTACTCCTTTCTTTCTGGGGATTATTGCGGCCAGTTCGGTCTCTGGTCAGATAGATCTTCAGGCTGCAGACTTTGTATCTGCCTATATCTTTAGCTGGCTGAATTGGTTCTCACTGAGTGTGGGACTTTTTACCGTAACAATATGCGCCTATCTGGCAACTATATTCATTATTGGTGAAACCACACATCCTGACGACCGTGCTTTATTTATTAGAAAAGCCAGGCGGGTAATCTTTGTCGTTATGGGAGCTGGTGCACTGGTGTTTATGGCTGCCTATGCAGAGAATATCCCATTGCTGGATTGGATTTTTAGTGATTATCCAGGCGTAATCGCTCTGATACTGGCTACCATCTCCTTAATACTTACTTTTATCGAATTGAATAAGGGGCATGCAATTATACTCCGGTTCTTTGCTGGCTTTCAGGTAAGTATGATTCTTTTTGCGGCAACCTATAGCCACTTTCCAGATATTGTTTTACTAAAAGGCGGCGAAAATCTGAGCCTTTTAACTCATCAGGGGCAATATAAGACCATTGCAGGTCTGGGCTGGGCACTGTTAATCGGTAGTGTTTTTATTTTGCCGGCACTTTTTTATCTGATTTACAGTTTCAGAACTAAAAAGAGTGAACAGCATGATTGAGAGGCTATTACTCTAGTTTTCCTTTACAATCCAAGCTATTTTTATTGTCGTTAAATAAGGTTGACCCATCTTTCTTCGAACAACATCGGGTCAACCCCCTTAAAACTCGGGTCAACACTGGGTTAACCTAAACCAACGGTAAACCAAGACTCTAACATGGCCCGAACAAGGCAAGGAGGAGATTGCTTTTGAAATGTAAAAAATAAAGCCGTTGATAGCATCAGTGATATATTGAAATACCTTTGCGCTAAATATTGAAAACACAATGCATTCAGGAATAGTAAAAATACAGGAACATATTGAGCCTTTAAGGCAGGAAATTATCCATCACCATGTCTATAATGAGATAGAAGATCTGGAATCTCTAAGGGTATTTATGGAGTTTCATGTATATGCAGTTTGGGATTTTATGTCGCTGCTTAAAGCTTTGCAACAAGGCCTGACTTGTACTACTACACCCTGGTTTCCTGTGGGTAACCCAAATACCCGCTACCTGATCAATGAAATTGTAACAGGTGAAGAATCAGATCTCGATCACCTGGGGGTCCGTAAAAGTCACTTTGAATTATATCTGGAAGCTATGGATCAGTGTAAGGCAAATACAGCTCCTGTTAAGACTTTCCTTTCTCATTTACAATCCGGACACTCCATAGAAGAAGCCTGCCAGATAGCAGAGGTGCCTTTGGCGGCACAGGAATTTATGAAGTTTACTTTCAGTTTGATTGACAGCCTTGACTATCCGCTTCAATCGGCTGCTTTTACTTTTGGTCGTGAAGACCTGATTCCCAATATGTTCATTTCAATCGTTGCAGATCTGAATCAGAAATTTCCTGATCAGCTGGGGATTCTCAAATATTATATGGAAAGACATATTGAAGTAGATGGTGATCATCACAGTAACCTTGCGCTGGAGATGACGGCCGAGCTTTGTGGTGAAAACGCGGAAGTCTGGTCAAAAGCGCAGCAGGTGACTATAGAGGCGTTGCAGCAGCGAGTGAAACTATGGGACGGAGTTTATGACTCAATCAAAAAGATACGTTCTTACAAAGCGTAAATCTTGCAGCCTTACATAACCGAAAAGCGTTTTATCTCCGGAACGGAGGGTTGCAAATGCCCAGTTTCCAGGGAATACTTCTTCAATCTGCCATTGGTCACCGGCTTTCAGGAAGCCTTTCTTTCTGGATTGTAGGTTTGGTTTGCTGAAATAATAAGAGATATTCGCACTAACCTGATAATCGCCGGTCACCTGATCGGCGATTTTAGTATAGGTACCTGAGAAGTGTTCAGGAATCCTGTTAGCGTCACAATTCATAAATTCAATCTGAAGACCAGTTTCCGTGAAGTTTAGTTTGACTTTACAAGCATTACTATCGCTGCTGATCACAGCCTGCCCGTGTTCTAGTTTTCCTTTGCCATTAAATTGTCCATATGTTTCGGCCTGATCATTCCAGCGTGCCAGGATATTGATTTGAATTTCATCGCCGGTTTTGCTAACTGATACAGTATTTGATGACCCATCTTTTGGATTTTGGAGCTGGTAGGTGATGTTTTGCGCAGTAACCAGATTTGTAAGGCTTGTCAGAAGCAAGAATAAGCCAATTTTTATGTGCATTTCAATTGTTGTTTATTTTTTATACATTGTCCGCCAGGCCTGTTTATAAGGAATGCCTAAGCGGTCATTCGAGCTCAATCTGTTACAACGTATTTTGAGTAAAAATGTTCTGAACAATTTCAGATTGTTTATTTTTGTTTGTTTAAAATTTCACCAATGACGCAGATCACTATTAGAACCATAGAACCGCAGGACAATGAGGCGATAGCTGCTATTATCAGAAGCAGTTTAGAGGAATATGGGTTAAATCTCCCAGGGACAGCTTATTTTGATGAGAGTCTTGATTATATGTATGAGGCATTTCGCGAAGCATCAAGCCAGTATTTTATAGCGCTGGATGGAGATAAAATTATCGGAGGAGTAGGTGTTTTCCCTTCTGCAGGCCTGCCGCCGGATACTGTCGAATTGGTAAAAATGTATCTGCTTCCTGAGTATAGGGGACAGGGTTTAGGCAAGCTGCTCATTCGTAAATGTATAGGGCAGGCTCAGAATCTGGGTTACCGGTATATTTATCTTGAATCCTTAACCGAATTGAAAACTGCAGTAGGCGTGTATGAGAAACTAGGTTTCCGCTTATTAGACAAACCAATCGGCAATACGGGTCATTATTCTTGTACTATCTGGATGTTGTATGAAGTTGAAGCCTGAGACGTACCCGTAATTAATTATTGCTTTCAAAAAACATGAGGCCGAATATTAAATATCCGGCCTCATGTTTTATATTATAATCTGTTCTTTATTCAGATAACAATCTGATCTCATGATCACCAATTGTAATAATCCGTTCTTTATATAAAGCCCCTGTTGTTTTCTTGAATGCTTTTTTACTGATTTTTAAGAGGTCGTAAATATCATCAGGTGAACTTTTATCGCCAAGGTGGATAATTCCCTGGTTTTCTTCCAGCATTTTTAGCAAGATTTCTTTCATGTCCAGGATGTGGCCGTAACCCATTGGCTGCAGGCTAAGATCTATTTTACCTTCAACGCGTACTTTTTTGATCCATCCTTTACGTACTTCACCTGGATTTAACTGATCAAATAATTCATTTGTGTACAGTAATCCGATATATTTATTATCAACGATCGCATTATATCCCAGGTCACTGCGGTCGGCTATTAACAAGCTGACTTCATCACCTTCTTCAAAATTGATCTCTTCTTCTTCCACGAAATTGGTCAGCCTGGAAGAGGCTACCATCCGGTCATTACTGTCATCAAGGAAAACATAAACAACATGTTTATCTCCTTTGAACATAGGTCTTTTTTGTTCTTTTTCAGGGACATAAACATCTTTATCGATTCCTATAGACATGAAAACACCATTTTCTCCGGCTTCAACTACTGTCAGATAAGCAAAGTCACCAACGCAGGCCAATGGTTTTTGAGATGTCGCATGAAGCTTTCCGTCTTTATGCATATAGACAAACACATTGATGTTTTCTCCTACTACTGCATCCGCAGATACATGGTTATAAGGAAGAAGTGCCTCTTTGTCTCCATCAGAGAGAATCAGGCCCGCTTCAGTTTTATTGATTATTCTCAGTTCGTTGTATTGTCCGATTTGTATCATGGGTAATTTTGGTATAACTTCTGCAAAGGTAGCATTATCCGGGCTTAAACCTTACAGGTTCTTAACGGGATCTGTGCTCAGGGGAACATTTTTATCTTTGCGTTGTTAAAAGTATCAATGGATAAGAATAATTCACTCAAAATAGCTTTCCCTCCAATCATTCATCAGGATTGCACAGTTTTACTTTTAGGAACCATGCCGGGAGAGCGTTCATTACAGCTGGGACAATATTATGGACATGCGGGTAATCATTTTTGGAAGCTTATTTATGGTCTTTTTAATTTGCAGCCAAGCCTGGAATATACTGAACGTACTTCTTTTTTACTCGGTCACGGAATTGCGCTTTGGGATGTGTTAGAATCCTGTACTTGTGTTGGAAGTCTCGACAGTCAGATCAGAAATGCCACTGTAAATGATTTTGCCCGATTTTATCTGGCTTATCCGAATCTGAAGCATATCTTTTTTGATAGTAAAAAGGCAGAAGAGTTCTATCGAAAGCAGGTAGGATTTAGCGCCGATAAAAGTTACCATTTACTTCCTTCACCAAGCCGGGCTAACGCGGGTAAAACATTTGAACAAAAGCTAGAGGCCTGGCAGGAACTATTATTGTATATATAGTTATCTTTGCGGCTTTCTTACGATAATGATTTCTAAAAGTAAACACCGCATTTTTCTAAGTTTGTTTTTCTTCATGTCGGGATTCAGCTTTGCGACCTGGGCTTCCCGTATTCCAACTATTAAAACAGCATTTGGTTTTAACGAGGCCGAACTCGGTGCTATATTACTGGCGATGCCCGTGGGCTCGTTGATTGGTCTTCCAATTTCAGGTTGGCTTGTAGCAAAATATAACAGCCGGGTACCACTGGCAATCGGTTATGGGTTAAACGCATTGTCGCTGGCCCTGATCGGATTTACCCAGCAAACGTATTCTTTGGTAATTGCTGTAGTTCTTTTTGCCTTTACCACCCGTATTTTTAATATCTCGGTTAACACACAGGCTATAACGCTGCAGCAACAGTTTGAACAAAAAATTATCGGTTCATTTCACGGTTTCTGGAGTACTGGCGGAATTGCCGGAGTAGCATTCTCTACTTTATTGATTGCGCTGAACATATCTCTGCAGCTGCATCTGGTTATTGTAGCAGTTATTGCGCTGGCGCTGACATGTTATGCCTTTAAATACCTGTTGAAAGATGACAGGTCTTCAACTGGAAACAAAATAATTATGGGTAAACCAGATCCATATATTCTTTATCTTGGACTGGTTGTTTTTTGTTCTGCAATTTGCGAGGGTGGAATGTTTGACTGGAGTGGGATATATTTCCAGGAAGTTCTGAATGTGAAGATCTTCACTTATGGATATCTGATCTTCATGACCTTTATGGCGTTGTCGAGATTTCTTTCTGATCTGATTATTGCCCGGTTCGGGATGCCTGCCACTTATATTATGAGCGCATTATTCATCGTGGCCGGTATTGCAATGGCTATTATTGTCCCTACATTCTGGACAGCAATGATTGGCTTCTCGCTAGTGGGTTTTGGAACGGCAGCTGTAGTGCCTATGTCTTATGCACTGGCCGGTGCTTCATCTAAATATTCTCCTGGCATGGCTATCTCAATTATTGCAACCTATTCCATTACAGGTATGCTGCTCGGGCCACCTTTAATCGGTTACCTTGCTCATGCTTTTAATCTAAGAGTTTCTTTTATAATTTTCGGCTTATGCGGATTAATGCTCATACCAATCTCACAGATGTTTTTCAGACATCGGAAAACGCTGGGTGTATAATCTCGATCTTTTTTTGAAAAAAAATAATTACTACACAATAAAAGGATAAATAACGCGTCTTTATATGGAGAGCGTTAATTAGATGGCGGGGATATTCTTCTGGAATATCTCCGCTTCTTATTTTAAGGGGTTTTTCAGTTTTCTCTCCGGTTCACAGGTTTAACAGCGAAAAATTCCTATATTAAATATTGCATTTTTAAAATTTCTGCGCATGTCGAATTTTAATTCAATTATCCAGGCAGATCAGCCGGTGCTGGTCGATTTTTCTGCTGAGTGGTGTGGTCCATGTAAAATGATGGCGCCTATACTCAAGCAGCTCAAAGAAATGATAGGAGAGGATGCTAAGATCCTTAAAGTTGATGTGGACAAGAATCCTGCTGTTTCTGCGCAATACCAGATTCAGGGTGTTCCGACTTTGATTCTGTTTAAAAACGGACAGATTAAATGGCGGCAGTCAGGCGTGATTCCTGCTGCTCAGCTCCAGGAAATTATTCGCCGGTACATTTAATGCGCTTAAACCCGTGATTATTGGGTTTAAACGCATTTGAATTCGTATCAGTTGTTTTTATTCAGCCTGCTGATCATCTCCGCACTTTGTATGCGACCTTCTTCCAATCTGTCTGCAAAAAATGCTTTTGCCGCATCGAAATGTTGTTTGTAACCGTTTAAGTCACCATAACCTATTATCGAAGACCATTCTCTCACCGCAGAATGGAATTCCAGATCGTCTGCTCTGATCTGTTTATCATAAATAGCAGCTGCTATAGATTCTTCCAGCAAATCTTTATCTCTGAAAAGGTATTCTACTATTCCCAGTCTTAACCGGAAAGGGGGAGTCTGGCAAATCAGATTGTCATACGGATTGATCTGCAGGCGATACCAGGCATCTGCCATACTCAGTAAACTCAAGTGTGAGTTTGCCGTGTGTTGCGTTCCTAATCCTGAAAGTGAATATTCTTTCATGATCTGATTATCCAGCAGTAAGAACTGTTTGTCATCAGGGAAAAGATAATCCCGCACTTTATAAATCCGTTTGCGAAAATCGTCTTCCTTCTCCATAATCATCATCTTAAACAAGTCAGACTCTGATTGTGCGTATTTTTTGACCTGCAATTTCGCGTATGGGTTTAAAATAGCCAGGCCTGCATAAATGTGTGATTTATAACTGAAGATCCGCAGCATAGTTAAAATTTTCACATTGTCGATCCCGCCTTTATAGGCGCCATTTTCCCAGGGAAATATACCTGCTTCCTTCCAGGCTGTTCCCATACTTTCAAAACCCATATGGGTTACAGCCTGAGTATCTGCCACTATTTTATCGTGAGTATGATAGTCGGATATTTCTACAAGCTCAGAACCTAAAACGGTTAAAAGATCTACCATACGCATATACGCTTCCGCGCTACAACGATGTGGGATAACAATCAGCGTCTGTCCTACAGGTGCAAAGCCCGGCCCGTGTAAAGAATGACAGGTAATTATTTGCACGTCTTTTGGAAGATGTTTTTCAAAAGCTGCTATTTCAGGTGTCTTAACTGAGGTCTGGCCGGCAACGATTGCCCCGTATTTTGTAGACGGACCGAACTTTGCCGCCACTTCATCTATCTTCTCCGCCTCAACAGCGTAGAAGATAACATCGCTTCTGCGTGACACTGCATTGCCATCTACCAATACCTGAATGCCGGATGGAGCCAGTTCTTCACTCAGTTTTTCATTAAGATGAGGCAAATCCGATCCACATACATCATATCCCGCTTTAGCGAAATGTTTCGCGTAAAGTTTGCCCATGTCTCCAAGGCCGATTATTCCTATTTGCATTATTTATTAATATGTGGCAAATAAGTGATTTTTTTGGCGAAAATAAAACGTTTTCAAGGTTTAAATCTAGGTAGAGGTGTAAAACTAATTTATATTTACAATATGGAGCAAACGAGTAAGGATGTCCTGGACATTTTCGCGGCCAGGGCAGCAAGTAATGCGGCGATAGCAGCTGCCGACGCAAAAGCAGTAGCGGCTTTCTGGATGGACGATATCCATGTGCAATCCGGTGAGGGTGGACAGTATAAGGGAAAGAAAGAGTTGGAACAGATATTTTTTTCAATGTTTAAAAAAGATCCGCCTTTATTCGCCCGGAACCCCGAGGAGGTAATTCTTGGCGAAAGCGGCATTCTGGCCTGGGAAAAAGGCAATTGGAGTTATCAGACAGCTCCCTTCCGTGGCTTTTATGCAGCCATGTGGCGTAAAATTGGTAATAGATGGCTTATTCAATCAGAACTTTTTGTGTCGCTCGATTAACCGCATCACTTGTATACCGGGCATATCGCGTGTATACCGGGCATATTGTGGAGAATGTCTACAGGTTATAACCACAAGGATTATAGTTAACTGTCTGTAAAACAATGTCTTGTTTATGTTGTTATGGTTTGGCATGTATTTGTTATATACCTTATTATAATACCAACAAATTATTTTGAAATCATGGAGCTAAACTGCTCTGCGGATGTGATCCATGATCTTTCATTAACAGTTAAACTTAAATTATATAGACATGAAAAATTTAATTTTATCCGCTGCCTTTATTGCAATGGCAGGTATCACGACAGTAAAAGCAAACGAAAATATCTCCACTCCGGTAATTATTCAGCAGGATAGTACACAGAAGGTTCCAGTTAAATTGGAAGAGCTTCCAGCTCCTGTCACAACTACGCTTCAAACAGATGCGTATAAAGAATGGGCTCCAAGTGCAGCGTTTCTGGTTACTAATGCCGACAAATCTCAATATTACCATATCGATGTTAAAAAAGGTACTGAAGTAGCTTTTATTAAAATTAGCAAAGAAGGTGTGGTTGTACAATAGTATTCGCATAAAAAAACTAGCACAAACACAATAATAGAAGCCGGCAGGTCAGACTGCCGGCTTTTTGCGTAGCATAGTTTTTTACTAGATAGAGCAAACTAATCCGGTTGTTACATGTTCTGTAATAAATTTCACCTATGAATTCATTTTTCAAAACTATTATTGCCGGTTACGGAGCAAAAAAACTAGGAGGAGGTTGTCTCTCTACTATCGTAATTTTTATTGTAATTTATATGGCTTTGGGCCAGTGTAGCGATAAGCCGAGACAGCGTGCTTACGAACCCGTAAAACCGGTTGCAGCCCAGCATAAATTCTAAGAGAGATTTTACTGGGAATCATTCATTCCAGGGATATTTAGGCGAATCTTGGTAAAAAGAGGTTAGATTTGTGCTAATGATAAAGCCATGCTAACCAAAATAATTACTACCTATAAAACTTCGTTTTCCGGATTGAGCAGGGAAACCTGGCTCTTGAGTACTGTAATGCTAATTAACAGGAGCAGCAGTATGGCTGTGCCTTTTATGAGTTTGTATATGACCCAGTATCTCGACCGGTCACCTTCGGATGCAGGTCTGATTATCACTCTTTTTGGTGTTGGCTCGATCGCAGGTGCTGCCGCCGGAGGTAAGTTAACTGATATGATTGGTTTCCGGCTGGTTCAGATTCTGGCGTCTGTGATCGGGGGACTTTTTTTTATTCTTTACGCTTCCATCATCCATTTTGATACTTTGTGTTTACTAACGCTGGTAATCAGCTTTTTTTCTGAAGCATTCAGACCTGCAAATTTTGCAGCGATTGCGACTTATGCTGCTCCCGGAACGCAAACACGTTCTTATAGTCTGAACCGGCTTGCTACAAACCTAGGATGGGCAGTGGGGAGTGGAATAGGCGGCATTGTTGCTTCATTCAGTTATCCTATGTTATTTATTTTGGATGGTACCGTGAGTATGCTTTCGGGCCTGCTGATTGTGATTTTATTGCCAGCTGCAGTTGCCAGAGTTGCAATAGATAAACCGGAGCCCAGTGATCAGGAGATGTTGGGAACAGAAATAATGAAGCCCTGGAAAGACGTGCTTTTTGTGAAATTTCTGCTGCTGACTACAATGCTCACCACTTGTTTTTTTCTAATGTTCCGAGTAGTGCCTCTGTATTACAAAACAGTGTGGCATATTAATGAGCTGCATATCGGGCTGATACTTGGATTTAATGGGTTAATCATAGCTGCTTTCGAAATGGTCATGATTAGCAAGATCCAAAATAAACGTTCAGGAACTTACTACATTGTGAAAGGTGTGCTCTTAATCGCGCTGGCCTATCTGATGCTTATGCTTCCTGGATTTACACCGGTAATGGTCGCACTGATTTCTATAGTGCTGTTTACGATGGGTGAAATGTTTGCGCTTCCCTTCATCAACACTTTCGTTATGAGCAGATCTAATAGTTATAACCGTGGGCAGTATGCCGCAGGATATACCTTAAGCTGGTCAGTTGCACAGGTAATCGGCCCCTCGGCTGGATTTTACCTGGCAGAAAGATTAGGGTATAGCTGGCTATGGGTCATGATCATCGTTCTGCTTCTGCTATGCGCAAACGGTTTCCGCTTACTTGGTAGAAGGATGGACTATTAATTAAGGTTTAATTCTGGGCTGTATTAGTATATTTCTCAAGATCAGTGCAAGCACAAATAAACCGAGTAGAATAATCATAATCTCGGAAAGGCCGACGTTTATACCGTATAAAACAAAAAGGGAATTGAACATTTTAATCTAGATTAGTTTGGAATTAGCTTAAGGTAGTGTTCTGTATACGGTATCGGGCAATATTTTTGATATCCATCAAACAATTATCCCTGGTATTCCTTTTATGTATATACATTTCTAAACACGCAATTATGGATAGGTTAGTAATCGAATCAATACTGGCAGAAGCAGATCAGATTCAGTTTGACGGTGCACAGCCGCAGGCTGATTCTTCCTGCGCTTTAGTTTTAGGTTTTAAGGCTGCACATACCGATCAGGTAATTCTTGCTTTTCAGGAGCTGAAGAAGATATCTGATGAAATTTCATTACTGGTCTGCCATACACAGGTACAGGGAATTTACGACCTGGAGATCCGGACGACCGCACTTGATGAGCCTGTCAGGATTCTAAATAAAAGTATACCTGCAGAGGCTCTTGCGGAATTAAAGGAGTACCTAAGCCACAGCAATACACTTATATTGGGTTGTAACGTCTCCGAGCAAGATTCCTGGATTACATTAAGCAGTGTCGAAATTAAGGTTTGTGAATCTTAAAAGCTGCATGCAAAAAAAAAGCTCCTTAAAGAGGAGCTTTTTTTTAAAGGTGTGTATGTATGCCTATGATTAGAGGGAGAAATCTTCACTGTTGTTTCTGCTAGTACCTTCATGGTTTTCTGAATATTCGTAGCGTTTTTCTACTACATCCTGATGGTTTTTAATATAATCCACAGTTTCATTCAGACCTTCAGCAAACTTTTCGAAGTCTTCTTTATATAAAAAGATTTTATGCTTTACGAATACTCCGTCTTCAAGCCTTTTTTTGCTTTCGGTAAGGGTCAGATAATAATCGCCTGAACGTGTCGCTTTCACATCAAAAAAATAAGTTCGTTTACCAGCCCTTACTTTCTTCGAAAAAACTTCTTCTCTCTCTTTGTTGTCAAATTCTCCCATGTTTGGTATTACTGTTGGTTTTGGTTTGGGTAAATATAAAGTATTAATCAGTAAACTTCAAAATAGAAATTAAAGTGATTTTTTTTCTTCTTCAAGCAACTGGTTTCTATACATTTCTTCATAGATCCCATTTACTGCAAGTAGCTCTTTGTGTGTTCCTTTTTCGGCTACGCTGCCTTTGTCTAGCACGATTATAAGATCTGCTTTCTGAATTGTAGAGATCCGGTGCGCAATGAGAATACTGGTTTTTTTATGCATTACCCTACCTAGATTTTGCAGTATTTCCTCTTCTGTGCGGGTATCGACCGCGGAAAGACAGTCATCGAAAATAAGCAGCTGAGGAGATTTAATAAGTGCTCTGGCAATGGATACTCTTTGTTTTTGTCCGCCGGAAAGTGTAATTCCCCGCTCTCCAAGCATCGTTTGAAACCCGAGTTCGAAGCCTTTAATATTATGATATACGGCAGCATCTTTCGCAGCCTGTTCAACTTGTTCATCTGTGGTGCTGTCCAGTCCGAATGCGATATTGTTATATATGTGGTCGGAAAAAAGGAAAACTTCCTGCGGTACAAAGCCGATATGGTTACGATAAGGTTGTAACTGAACCGAGGGGAGTGGCTTCTCATCTACGTAAATGGTGCCCTGATCAGTGTCATACATACGCATAATTAAGTTCGCGAGGGTAGACTTCCCTGAGCCTGTTCTCCCGATGATAGCAACAAACTGCCCGGATTTAATTTCGAAATTCAGATCTTTTAACGCAGTGATGCCAGTGTCCGGGTAAGTAAAGCTTACATTTTCAAAGCGGATATTGCCTTTGAAGTTGTCAATAGCCAAATCCCCTGATTGTATGTCGGGCTGCAGTTCCAGAAATTCATTAATCCTTTTCTGAGAAGCAGATGCCCGCTGTATGAGTGTGGTCACCCAGCCAAGCATGGTCACAGGGAAGGTTAACTGAGTTACATAAACAATAAATTCTGCGATGTTTCCGGCAGTGATAGAGCCGTCCAGTACTTGTTCTCCCCCTATATATACGGTTAAGATGGTGCTTAATCCGACGAGTAAAAGCATGGTAGGATAGAAAAGCGCCTGAACTCTAACCAGGCTCATAGAGCTTTCTTTATAGTTTTCACTTTCCTGAGCAAAGATTTTCCGGGTGTAATTTTCTCTTACATAGGACTTGATAACCCGGATTCCTGAAAAGCGTTCCTGCACAAAGCTGGACAGACTGGATAGTTGCTCCTGAATCTGCTCGCTTTTCTGATTGATCTTGGTATTGACCATATATATGATAATAACCAGTGCCGGGAGGGGCAAAAGGCTGAAGGTTGCCAGTTTCGCATTTACAGAATACATGGCGCTGATGATTAGCAGGAACAGCACAATAGTATTGATTGCATACATAATGGCAGGCCCTACATACATTCGGACACGGTTAACGTCTTCTGTAGCACGGTTCATCAGGTCGCCTGTATTGTTACGCCGGTAAAAACCCATACTCAGTTTCTGGTAATGTGCATAGATTTCATTCTTCATGTCGAACTCAATATGTCTGGACATGAGAATAAGGGTTTGGCGCATAAAGAAAAGAAAGAGTCCGCGGAGTAAATAAAGCAGGAGTACAAGCATGCCGAAGTAAAACAGGCTGTAACTGAAAATATCATAAACAAGCTGCTGCCTGTCAAATCCATTGAATAAACCGTAGATCTGGATGTTTTCCGTGATCAGGTTAAAAGCATGACCGATTACCTGGGCTGGGATGACACCAAATATATTCGAAATCACGACAAAAAACACGCCTGGGATGATCCACCATTTGTATTTATAGAAATGTTTGTTAAGAAAACGGAGGTGTTTCATGAGCTGGTAAAGTTAGCCAATTGAGTATGATTTTTGTAAACTGTTTCGTTAAAACAATGTAATTAATGTTTTTTATCGTTAGTTTTGCGGCCTGTCTGATAAACACATTTCTTATGACTGGTAATAGTTCTGCGGTAAACTCAATTTTAGATCAGCTCAGTGCCCTTGGGCATAAAAAGGTTGTTTTTTGTAATGATCCTGACACCGGATTAAAAGCCATTATTGCTATTCATGATACTACACTCGGACCAGCTCTGGGTGGAACCAGGATGTGGAGTTATGCTACAGAGAATGAAGCGTTGCAGGATGTTTTGCGTTTGTCAAGAAGTATGACTTACAAAGCCGCTATTACGGGTTTAAACCTGGGTGGTGGTAAGGCGGTAATCATAGGTGATTCCCGTAAAGGGAAATCTGAAGCCATGATGCGTAGTTACGGCCGTTTTATCCAAAATCTAAATGGTGAATATATCACTGCCGAAGATTTGGGTACAACGACCAAAGACATGGAATACATTCGTATGGAGACCAAACATGTTACCGGGGTTCCTGAATCTATCGGTGGAATGGGCGACCCTTCTCCAACTACTGCTAAAGGCGTTTACCTCGGAATCAAAGCCTGTGTAAAGGAAGTTTTTGGTACCGATATTCTGGCTGGCCGTTCTGTGGTCGTTCAGGGAATCGGTAATGTCGGCGAACAGCTGGTAGAATTGCTCAGAAAAGATAATGTAGAGGTATTTATCAGCGACATTAATGAGGAAAGGCTTGCTGAGGTGGCCAGGAAGTATAAAGCTAAGCCTGTAAGCGCAGACAAAATTTTCGGTCTTGATGCAGATATCTACGCTCCATGTGCTCTGGGTGCTACAGTAAACGAGAGAACTATTCCGAAAATGAAATTTGCAATTATTGCAGGTTCTGCAAACAACCAGCTGGCAGATGAACAGGCAAACGGTCAGTTATTGCTTGAAAAGAATATACTTTTTGCGCCTGATTACCTGATCAATGCAGGTGGATTGATTAATTGTTATTCAGAACTGACAGGTTTTGGAAAGAAAAGAACTATGCAGCTGACTGAAAATATTTACGAGGCAACCAGAAACGTAATACGTTTATCCAAAACAGATAATATCCCAACTATCCTGGCAGCAAACCGGATAGCTGAACAAAGAATAATAGACATCAAAAAAATAAAATCATCATTTTAATAACCGGTATTTATACCAAATCGTTCTTACATTCATGTTAAATAGAAGGCACTTAAGAATCAAAGTCCTGCAAAATATCTTTGCGTGGCAAATGACAGAGAAGAAAGATCTTATTTCTGCAAAGAAAGAGGTCATGCACAGTATTGACCAGGTGTATGAAATGTATGTCAGAATGCTGGCATTACTTTCAGAAATCACGGAATATACAGAAATCGACGCCATCGAAAGATCTCACAAACATTTTCCTACTGCGGATGACCTGAATCCGAATAAGAAATTATTGCACAATAAATTCATCGTGCTCCTGCAGGGAAATCCTGAATTTAAATCTGCTGTAAATAAATACCAGATTAACTGGCATGCAGATCCTGAGTTTATCCGTACAATCTACAATAAACTTAAAACTACGCCTGAATACACGGCCTATCTGAACGATCCCGATGAAAGTCTGGAAGGTTCTAAAGAAATCATCAAATTTATCTTCCGTAAAATTATCCTGAAAAGTCAGAATATTATCCAGGCTTTTGAAGACCGTTTTATAAACTGGTCTGTTGACAAAGAAGTAATGCAGGGAATGGTTGCTAAAACATTAAAGAATTTTGTTTCAGAAGACCCGTTCCAGAATAAGCTTACCCCAATTAGCGGAGACTGGAAAGAAGATAGCAAATTCGTTGAAAATCTATTTGTTTATACTGTCAAAAATAATAAAGAATACCAGGAGCTTATTGCCGAAAGAACCAAAAACTGGGAATCTGAAAGGATAGCCCTCATGGATACAATCTTAATGAAAATGGCTATCTGTGAATTGCTGAATTTCCCTTCCATTCCAGTTAAAGTGACGATTAATGAGTATCTTGATCTATCAAAAGATTACAGTACTCCGAAAAGTAATTCATTTATTAACGGTATCTTGGACAAAATTTTAGGCGACCTGAAACGTACAAACAGTATTAAAAAAATAGGCCGCGGTTTAATAGATGAATAAAATTAATTCCATGAAGAAAATTGTATTAATGGCCATTGCGGCTTTTGCTTTTACAGCTTGTCAACAATCTCAACCGGAAGCTGCACATGATAGTCATGAAGGTCATGATCACGCAGCGCATGCTGAAGCGGCACCTGGACAAACGGTAAATGCAGTGGCTTCACCTGATGCTCCTGTGATGAGTTTTGAACAAGGGTTGCATAATTTCGGCGCTATTCAGCAAGGGGAGTCTGCAACACATGAATTTAAATTCAAAAATACAGGAAAAACTCCTTTGATAATCACGAATGCAACAGCTACTTGTGGCTGTACAGTTCCTGAAAAACCTACTGCACCTATTAAACCAGGTGAAACAGGAGTGATCAAAGTTGTATTTAATAGTGCAGGTAAAATAGGATTACAGGATAAAATCATCACAATCACTTCTAATGCAAACCCGTCAATTTCTGAAGTTCACATGATTGGTGACGTGAAGGAAGTTGGTTCTAAATAATTTATTTTTCAATATAATAATTTTATGACAGCTACAGTAATTTTACAAGCAGGCCAAAGCAGCATGCTGAGCACCCTGGTTCCAATGGTTTTAATCATGGTTGTTTTCTATTTCTTCATGATCAGACCTCAGGTAAAAAAAGCAAAAGATCACAAAAAATTAGTTGCTGACCTGAAAAAAGGTGATAAAATAGTGACCACAGCTGGTATCCACGGCAGAATCGTTGATATGAATGAATTAACATTCTTAATTGAAGTTGAGGGTGGAACTAAAATCCGCTTTGATAAGTCTGCAATCTCGCTTGATGCTACAAAAGCTTCTACAGAGTTGCCAAAAGCTTAATTTAATGCTATTAGTAAAAGCCGCTCCAGTATTGGTGCGGCTTTTTTGTTTTATTAAATTTGATTACTTTCAGCCATGCCATTCATTAAACTGACAAAAATAGAGCGGAAACGTTTCTTGGTGCTGCTTACTTGTGTGCTGCTGGCAATCGCGGGGTGGTTATTCCTTGCCCTCAATAATAAATACGTATACACGGCAAAAACTGTGCTGATGTATAAGAATTTCCCTCAGAAAAAAGCATTTCATCCACTGCAGTCAGATACAGTCGATCTTTTAGTAGAAGGAACCGGCTGGCAATTATTATTTGCCCGGCTGAGGATTAACCCCCAATATATTAGTATCAGCCTGGATAAACTAAATAACAGAAACTACGTTTTGTTCTCGGAACAGCTATATGCAGTTAATAACCAGCTGGAAACCTCCCAGAAAATTATATCTGTAAGACCCGATACCCTCTATTTTGATTTTTCTAAGAGAACCGTTAAAAAGGTGCCTGTAGTTTTGGTTCCTGATCTTAAGTTCTCCAGGCAGTTTGATATTTCAGGACCGATAGAATTTACACCGAATTATGTTACGGTTTCTGGTCCGCAGGAGGAGCTGGAGAAAATAGATTTCTGGAAAACGGATACGCTCCGTCTACAGGATATTCATAGTAACCGGGTTAGCAGGATTGCGGTGAAGCAAAATGTAATGAAAAACATCAGCGTCTTCCCCGGAGTGGTCGAAGTGAGGCTCCCCGTGGATGAGTTTACAGAAAAGACGGTCGAAGTTCCGTTGAAAATATTAAACAATAAGGAATTCTACAATGTGAAACTTTTCCCTAAAAAGGTAAAAGTGACATTTTTAGTTGCCTTGTCAAGCTATCAGCAGGTTAATGAAGATTTTATCGAAGCTGCAGTTGATTTGAATGAATGGAAGGAAAACCACCATGGCCAACTGACGGTGCGGTTGACCAGATTCCCAGAGTACTGCAAAAAGGTTATGCTTACGCCAGGTAAGGTGGATTTTATTATCGAAAAATAGATCATACAAATGAAAATAGGAATAACTGGCGGGATAGGGAGTGGAAAAAGTACAGTTTGCCGTGTTTTTGAAACATTGGGTATCCCTGTTTTTTATGCAGATACTGTCGCCAAACAAATTATGGTTAGTGACGTAGAACTGGTATCTGGCGTAATAAGTACATTCGGCGAAGAGAGTTACCTGGAGAGTGGTGCGCTTAATAATAAACATATCTCAGCAATAGTTTTCCAGGACGAGGCAGAACTAAAAAAACTCAATGCATTAGTACATCCGGCCGTAGCGCGTGCTTTTGACAGCTGGGCCGGGATACAGGATATTTCACTGCCTTACCTGCTTAAAGAGGCAGCACTGCTTTTTGAAAGTGGTTCTTATCGGCAATGCGATCTTAACGTGGTGGTTACCGCTCCGCTGGAATCCAGGTTGTCCTGGGTAGAAAAAAGAGATGGGCTTAGCCGAGCCCAGATTATGGCACGAATGGATAAACAATGGCCTGAAAAGAAGAAACTTGAAATGGCCGACCACATAATACACAACGATGATTCTACATCGGTTATCTTACAGGTGCTCGATCTGCACCAACAATTTATAGCGAAAAATTCTAAATGATATTAAACGATTTTGTGGTTTTAACCACAACCGGGCTGTATTGCAGCTACGGAAAGTTCTACCTTGATCCTAAAGAGATGGTCAGGGATGCCGTGATTTCACATGCACATGGCGATCACGCAGTGAGTGGTAATCAAAATGTATACTGTACCAAACCTACTTCTTTATTTATGTTGCACCGGTATAAAAAATTTGCTGCCGGTGAATTTCATCTGATTGATTTTAATGAATCTTTTACATTGAATGATGTGAAAATTACATTTTTGTCTGCCGGCCATATGCTGGGATCAGCAATGGTGCTGATGGAATATAAAGGGGTATCTTATTTGTATACTGGTGATTATAAGCTGCAACCGGATCCTACTTGCGAACCTATAGTTTTTCCTATGGCAGATGTACTAATTACCGAGACTACTTTTGCAGATCCTGAAGTATTACATCCGGATCCGGAACAGGAGATTCGTAAATTGAGTACAACGACTGGTAATATTATGCTTGGTGCTTATGCCTTAGGTAAAAGCCAGCGTCTGATTCGCATGATTAATGATTTTTGCCCTGAAAAGCGTATTCTGGTACATCATAATATTATTCCTTTTGTCCGGATCTATGAACAGGAAGGATTCAGTCTGGGCAATTATGAGGTCTATGATAGAAAGGTAATGAAGAATAATCAGGAAAACCTGATTTATCTTGTACCTCCTTTAGTCTTCAGAAGCTATATCCGTGCGGTTAATGTGATCAGGGTATTTGCAAGTGGATGGAAGAACCTCCAGCGGAGTAACGGAATGGAACTTTTGATCTCTGATCATGTGGACTGGAACGATATCATCTATACAATCGATCAGATAAAACCGTCAGAAGTCTGGACAATACATGGAAACGGGTCTCAATTGCAGGATTATTATGTAAACAATTTAATTGTTAAATTGCTTAATTAATGACAGAGGGCATTGACTTTTATTTCAATGAAGATGGATTAATGGTGTTTACTGCTGCCTATCACCTGAAAAGGGGATACTGCTGCAAAAACAAATGCCGACATTGCCCCTGGAACTATGGTAAACCTAAACAAGATACACATCCCGACAAGGATGCCAAAATTGACGAGTAATGCAAATTGAAAAAGAGGTCAGATTACCACGCTATGAAAGCGTTTTCCACGAAGCAATGGTTAACGTTGCATTTACCCACAATTGGTGCAGTGAGCAACTTAAAAATGCGGTACAGCCGTTTGAAATTACAGCACAGCAATTTAATGTGCTGAGAATATTACGTGGCCAGTACCCGAGTCCGTCAACCATAAATCTGTTGAGATGTAAAATGCTGGACAAGATGTGTGACGCCTCGAGGATTGTAGAACGTTTACTTCAGAAAGAGTTAGTTGTTAAGCGGCTAAATTCAAAAGATAAGCGCTCTGTTGATATACTGATTAGTAAAAAAGGATTGGATTTACTGGACAGGATGGATGCGGATCTGAATCTGTCGGGAGTATTATCTTCTCATCTTACTGCGGTTGAGGCCGAGCAATTGGTGCAGCTGCTAAAGAAAGCAAAAGGGGGCTAATGCGCGTGGCTATGCCCCTGTCCTGTGGTATAATATCCGATCAATGCAACAGCGATACCTAATAATACCGCTATCATTTTTCTTCTTGTTACTTTATGGTCAACACTGGATTCAAATAAGATAGTGGTGGAGATATGTAGGAAAATACCGATTACAATACCCATCATTTTATTGAAATAGATCTCTATTCCACCGATACGTCCGGTACTTATTCCATTGCTCACCCAGAATCCAAGGGGAGCCATCACAGCAAACACAGCTAAGTAAAACACGATTCCTCCCGGTTTGAATTTATTCTGCATCAGAATACTTGCCAGTGCAAAGGCTGCAGGAATATGATGCAGTGCAATACCAAATATAAGTGCATTATGCTGATCTGCGGCTAAAGGCATTCCCTCCAGAAAAGCATGAAGGCACAAACTGATCATAATTCCGTATGGGAAAACCTGTTCATGGTGATGACTGTGGATATGGCCGTGCTCTACACCTTCAGAAAATTGTTCAAGCAGTACCTGCAGCAAAAAACCGATCAGAATGTAAATACCTATTTGCTGATGGTCAGGGCCGCTGTACGCATCGGGAATCAGATGTAAAACTGTAATGGCAAAAAGATATGCACCACTAAATGAAAGGATCAGTTTTAGCAATTTTGACTTATCACTTCTGACTAGGAAAATAGTTAAGCCCCCTAAAAAGGCACATAAAAATAAAACGAGCAGCTTCCAGGATTCCATTAATATCTTTTGATAACGTATTTATAAATTTGAAACGTCAGCAGGCCTATACTTGTGCCCAGTGCTGCTCCTGCTATGGTGTCTATAGGATAATGCACACCTACATAGATCTGTGCAAAGGAGATAATAAAAGCCCAGGCCAGGCCGATAGGGAGGATAGGCTTCCATTTCGGGTAAAAAACCAGGATCAGGAATATAGCGATTCCAAAATGGTTAGTGGCATGTGCAGAGGGGAAACTAAAACCGCTTCCACAGGGAACCCGGCGGATAATCTCATCTGCAAGGGTAATTTCATTGCAAGGCCTGATACGGGAAATAAAGGGTTTGATCAGCCTGGATGAAATCAGATCTCCGATCGCAAATGTGAGCAGCACACCTCCAACAATATACAATCCCCTTTTTTTATATTCTTTAATGCAGAATATAATGATGAAAAGATACAATGGTGACCAGAAAAACCTGTTTCTGGTTAATGGCAGCAGCCAGTCGAAAAACCCATTGGATAATCCGCGGTGGATGCGCATAAAAAGCTCCACATCGAAGGTATGCAGCTGCTCGATCATATTTTTTTGCAGAGAAGTATCAATCTATCAGATTTAATCTCGTCAAATGGTTCCAGATTATAACTTCCAAAAATCTCTGTTATTTTTAAACCGCTTTTTTCCATCATCCTTTCGAAGTCTGCCAGAAGGAAGGCTTGTACGCGTTCTTCAAAAGCAAAGTTCTTCTGCTTGTGTTCAAAATTAATCTGTTTGATGATTTTTCCGTCGGCAACGAATTTATGAATATCGAATTCTATACCTTCAAGGGTCTTGCTTTCCCGGTGAGTCAGATTGCTTATGATCTTTTTGGTATTGAAATAATCCAGTACCAAGGTACCGTCTTCTTTTATGCTTTTACGGAACGATTTCAGGGCATTAACATGGTCTTTTTCGGTATCAAAATATCCGAAGCTGGTAAATAAATTCAGCGCAATGTCATAATAATTGATGTAACTCAGTTTACGCATGTCATGCACATAAAAATGCAGGTGCTTTTGTTCAAACTGCCGGGCGTAACGGATACTTTGTTCAGAGAGATCAATTCCCGTCACATCAAACCCTTTTTTGTTCAGGTATACAGCATGTCTTCCTCTTCCGCAAGCGATGTCTAGTATCCTGGCGTGTAGAGCAGGCTTTAAATGGGCTGTTAAATTGTCTATCAGATACTCGGCCTCGGCATCATTCCGCTGACTATAAAGGATATGATAATAAGGGGAGTTAAACCAATATTGAAACCATTTACGCTGCATAAATATTCAGGATTTAAAAATATGGGAGCAAATATAGTGATTTAGATGCAACGAAGTGGATATTCGATCTGATATTGTTTATTTGGGTTCCCTTCTTAATTTTTACTATTTTTGGGAAACAAAAATTATAACATTGACACTGATAAAATCAATCTCTGGAATCAGGGGAACCATTGGCGGATTAGCCGGAAATGGATTAACCCCTGTCGATATCGTAAAATTTACCGCTGCTTATGGCGCGTGGGTAATCAAAAATACCAATATTAAGAAAATAGTCCTGGGCCGCGATGCGCGTATTTCTGGTGAAATGGTCAATCATCTCGTTACTGGAACCTTAATGGGACTAGGAATCGAAGTTATTGATCTTGGTTTGTCGACCACTCCAACTGTGGAAATAGCGGTGCCTATGGAAGGGGCAGGAGGTGGAATCATACTTACTGCGAGTCATAATCCAAAACAATGGAACGCTTTAAAACTCTTGAATGCAAAAGGTGAATTTATCAGCGACGCAGATGGAAAAGAAGTTCTTGACATGGCAGAGCAGTCTGATTTTAACTTTGCTGAAGTAAATAGCTTAGGTAAGGTCATTCAGGACGATTCTTATCTTCAAAAACATATTGATGCTATTCTTGCGTTACCACTGGTAGATGTAGAATTGATCCGTAAAGCAGATTTTAAAGTTGCGATCGACTGTGTGAATTCAACCGGGGGTATATTTATTCCGGCTTTGTTAAAGGCACTAGGAGTAAATACGGTTTACGAACTATACTGTACGCCTGATGGTGAGTTTCCGCACAACCCGGAACCGCTTCCGGAGAACCTGACGGAAATAGCCAAAGTCGTTCAACAGAAAAATGCAAATCTGGGTATTGTTGTAGATCCTGATGTGGATAGATTGTGTTTCGTTTGCGAAGACGGTACAATGTTCGGTGAAGAGTATACACTGGTAGCTGTGGCAGATTATGTGCTGCAGAATACTAAGGGAAATACAGTATCCAACCTTTCTTCAACACGTGCATTGAAAGATGTGACGGTGAAAGCTGGTGGCGAGTATCATGCTGCTGCAGTAGGAGAGGTAAACGTTGTCAATCAGATGAAGGCTGTAAATGCAGTTATCGGCGGAGAAGGCAATGGTGGTATTATATACCCGGAGCTGCACTATGGAAGAGATGCCTTAGTTGGGATCGCTTTATTTCTAACCCATCTGGCGAAAACAGGTTTAACTATATCCAGGCTTAAAAGTACTTATCCTTCTTACCACATATCGAAAAATAAAATTACCCTGACTCCTGAAATGGATATTGATGCTTTATTGCTAAAAGTTCAGGAGAAATATAAAAATCAACCATTGAGTACAATCGATGGGTTGAAAATTGAATTTGAGAATGAGTGGGTACATTTAAGACGCTCGAACACGGAGCCGATTATCAGGATTTACAGTGAAGCTGTCAACGAAACAGTGGCTGAAAATCTGGCTGCCAAAATCATTGCAGATATCAAAGAAATTTTAAAATTGAATTAATTCAAATGAACAGGATCTATTTAGATAATGCCGCAACGACACCTCTTGATAAAGAGGTCATAGCGGAAATGGTTAACGTAATGGAAAACTACTATGGTAATCCATCTTCTATTCATGCTCAGGGCCGCGAGGTCCGTACTTTGATTGAGAAGGCACGTAAGTCTGTTTCCGGTTTGCTTAACGCGGCACCTGCAGAAGTATTTTTTACTTCCGGAGGTACTGAGGCTGACAATACAGCAATCAGATGCGGTATTGCGGCATATGGTCTTAAACACGCCATTACGTCTAAAATTGAACACCATGCTGTTGAGCATACACTGGATGAATTATTAAAGAAGGGCGTTATTGATAAACTTAGTTTTGTAAATATTGACAGCAAAGGGAATATCGATTATGCTCATCTGGAAGAATTGTTAGAGAACAACCCGCGTACTTTCGTTTCGCTAATGCATGCTAACAACGAACTGGGTACTTTAACAGATTTGGAACGCGTAGGTGATATCTGTGAAAAGTATGATGCTATTTTGCATTGCGACACGGTACAGACTATGGGACATTATGTACATGATGCCAAAAAATTAAAGGCTCATTTTATGGTATGTGCTGCGCATAAACTGCATGGACCTAAAGGTGTTGGGTTTATTTATGTTAGCCATAAGGTTAAAATAAACCCTTTGATTTTTGGTGGTGCACAGGAGCGAAATATGCGTGGAGGTACTGAAAACGTATACGGTATTGTCGGGCTTGCTAAAGCTCTGGAGATGGCATATCAAGATATGGGAGCTCATCAGCAGGTTATTCAGGAATTAAAATCTTATATGAAAACACGCCTGGAGGAAGAAGTTCCTGGTATTTCCTTTAATGGGGAGACCGAACCGGAAAAAAGCCTGTATACAGTACTCAATGTTTCATTCCCGGAAATGGAAATGGTAGATATGTTACTATTTAATCTAGACATCAATGGTATTTCGGCATCAGGTGGCAGTGCCTGTTCATCGGGGTCCAATATTGGATCACATGTGCTGACAGGTATTGGTGCAGATCCTAATCGTCCATCCGTTCGTTTCTCGTTTTCAAAATTGAATACGAAAGAAGAAATTGATTTTGTAGTGGAAAAAGTTAAACATATCGTAGAACAGAATATTGCTGTTTAATACGACTCAATTCCATTTATTATAATATTATAACGCTGGTTTTCTCTGAAAGGCCAGCGTTTTTTTATAACCAAAATATGAATCAGATGTATTTTCAATCTGTTGATTCCGCTCAAGATCCAAATCTGGATTATGTTTTTAAGTTGTACACGTCGGCATTCCCAATCAGCGAACGCAGGGACTGGCCGCAATTGCTCAGTATGATCGGTAATAGGCGCGAGATGGATTTAAATCTCATTCTGGAAGGTGACCGGATCATAGGATTTGTTATTCTCTGGCATCTTAGAGGTTGGGATTATATTGAACATTTCGCCATCGATCCGGATCAAAGAGGGAAAAGTTATGGAGAAAAGGTTATGCAGATGCTGTTAAAGGATACGCGTTTGATTTTGGAAGTGGAACCGCCGGAAACGACAGATGCCGTACGCAGAATTCGCTTTTATGAAAAGCTCGGTCTCTATTGCCTGGAAGTACCTTACCAGCAACCTTGTTACCGGGATCCCGAAAGGGAATACAAATTGATATTAATGAGTAATTATCCGCAGGAGAGTGTGGATTTATACCTTTCAGTGATTAAAGAAATCAAAGAAAAAGTATATGGCAGGCAGTAGGTTTTTTTCTTTAATCTGTTTTTTTGACAAACAATAGGTTTATGCGGGTGTTCTCCTGATAACTAGTCTAATTGCTAATATTAAATTTTACTTAAATGGGAAATCAGGAAGAATTAAACCGCAATGATAGAGATAAGCTGAATCAACAGCATAATACTGAAGAGGAAAAGAAAACTGTTTATAAAGAGAATACGACAGACGAAGATGAGACGCTAAGCAGTGGAGAAACATCCTCTACAAGACATTCCGGACGTTCGGAATTCAGTAATCAGCCGCAAAGGAAGAACAAGCCACTGGGCTCCGGGCATGAACCTGGAGTAACACCCGGCAGTGATTTCTAAGATATAACAGAAGCCCATATTGAAAAATATGGGCTTCTTCCGTTCTGGGATAGGTTGTCATTTATCGTCACAATTCAGTTTCATTTTAGCTTGTCCATATCAATTCGGGTACATTAGCTGCCGGATAAAGGTTAAATTTCTATCCGATATATATATGAAGATGAAACGTGAATTTTTTGGAGTAATTACTGGTATCACCTCTTTATTGCTGGCGACTGGTTTTACTGCTGTAGCTCAAGACAAGGAAGTTATTAAGAAAAATGGATTTACTCTAAACTGGGAGATCAAAGACCCCAATTTTCCCTCAGCACTTAAAACGCGGATGACGGAAACTTTTTTTAAAGTTTATCCGGTGTTGAAAAAACAATACAATAAAAATACAGCAAGCGAAGTCACTTTTGTAATTGATACAGCTTATAAAGCAGTTGCTGAAGCCTCCAATGGAAGAGTACTTTTCAGTCCAAGCTGGTTTGGGAAAAAACCAGGTGACATCGATGTGGTTACACATGAAGTTATGCATATTGTTCAGGATTATGGTTCCAACAGCGGTCCTTGGTGGGTAACAGAAGGTATTGCAGATTATGTACGATACACATATGGTGTTGACAATGCAGGGGCAGACTGGACCTTACCAGCATATAAAGCAGGTCAGAAATATGATCAGGGTTACCGCATCACCGCAAGGTTCTTCGTATGGCTTGAGAAAAACGGGTATCCTAATTTTGTTAAATCCATGGATAAAAATATGAGGGCACATACTTATACAGAATCAACCTGGAGAGATATCACCAAAAAGAGTTTAGATGAACTTTGGACGGCATACCAGGCCAATCCAGCAATCTAAAATTATTGCATAAAAAAAGCTCCGTTGATCAACGGAGCTTTTTTTATGCAATAATTTTATTAGTTCTTAACCATTTTAAGGAAGTTCGCCAGTTTGGCCTTCATCTCTCGTCTGTCGACAATGAAGTCAAGGAAACCGTGTTCCTGAACAAACTCAGCAGTCTGAAATCCTTTTGGTAAGTCTTTTTTTATGGTTTCTTTAATTACCCGGGGACCTGCAAAACCAATTAAAGCACCTGGTTCTGCAATATTAATATCTCCAAGCATAGCGTAGGAAGCGGTAACGCCGCCCGTTGTTGGATCTGTTAATAATGATATATATGGGATTTTCGCCTGACTAAGGAGCGCAAGTTTAGCAGAAGTTTTTGCCATCTGCATTAAAGAAAAAGCTGCTTCCATCATCCTTGCACCACCAGATTTTGAAATCATCAGGAAAGGAATTTTATGTTTAATGCTGTAATCAATAGATCTCGCTATTTTTTCACCAACTACAGATCCCATGGAACCTCCAATAAAATTAAAGTCCATGCAGGCAATTACTAGCTCTTCACCATCAATTTTTCCTACAGCAGCGCGAATTGCGTCTTTTAACCCTGTTTTAGCTTGGGTGTCGACCAATCGTTCTGTATATGGTTTGCTATCTGTAAAGTGAAGCGGATCTCCCGATGTAAGATTGCTGAAAAGTTCAGTAAATTCATTTTGATCAAAAAGAACCTGGAAATATTCTTTGGAACCTACTCTTAAATGATAGTTGCAATAGTGGCAAACGTACTGATGTTCAGTTAAATCTGCACTGTGTAATGCTTTTTTACAATTAGGACACTTGTTCCATAAGCCATCCGGCGCTTCTTTCTTTTCTTCTGTCAGCGTACTGATACCTTTTTTTTCTCTCTTAAACCAAGCCATGTTATGTATGAAAAATGCGATTACAAAGAAACAAAAAAAAATCAGAACAGTTTAATCTCACGCTGACAAATCCTTTCTGATGAATTATTTAGCCCCGGAGATTTGCCCGGCCTGATATTTTTCCTAACTTCGGCTAACATAAATCTAATAATAATGAGTTTAAAAGGCTATAAAGGCGTAATTTACGGAGATGCCGTTCAGGAATTATTTGAGCAGGCTAAAAAACATCAATTTGCTTTACCAGCAGTAAATGTTACCGGTACAAATACGATTAATGCAGTTATGGAAACTGCTAAAGCAGTGAATTCACCGGTGATTATTCAATTATCGAATGGTGGTGCACAGTTCTATGCAGGAAAAACCCTGAATAATGATAATCTTCAGGCTTGTGTACTAGGCGCAGTTTCTGCAGCTAAGCATGTGCATTTACTGGCAGAACATTATGGTGTTGCTGTAGTATTGCACACTGATCACGCTGCTAAAAAGTTATTACCATGGATTGACGGCTTACTTGATCACGGAGAGAAATTCTTTGCTGAACATGGTAAACCTCTTTTCTCATCGCACATGCTCGATCTTTCTGAAGAGAGCATTGAAGAGAACATGGAGATTTCTACAAAATACCTGGCACGTATGGCTAAAATAGGTATGACTATCGAAATTGAACTGGGTGTAACTGGTGGCGAGGAAGATGGTGTGGATAACAGTGATGTAGATAGTTCTAAATTATATACACAACCTTCAGAAGTAGCTTATTCTTATGAAGAATTGAGTAAAGTGAGTGATAAATTTACTGTTGCAGCTGCTTTCGGTAACGTTCATGGTGTTTACAAACCAGGAAACGTGAAATTACAACCGGTAATTCTGAAAAATTCTCAGGAATATGTAAAAGAGAAATTTGGACTGACTGCAGAGAAACCAATTAATTTTGTTTTCCATGGTGGTTCAGGCTCTTCTCAGGAAGAAATCAGAGAAGCAATCTCTTACGGCGCGGTTAAAATGAACATCGATACTGATATGCAATGGGCATTATGGGAAGGTGTATTAGACTACTACAAAGCAAATGAAGCTTATCTTCAGGCGCAGATTGGTAATCCAGATGGCGACGATAAACCAAATAAGAAATTTTATGATCCACGTGTATGGTTGCGTAAAGGTGAAGAAGCATTTGTTAAACGTTTAACTCAAGCTTTTGAAGACCTGAACTGCAGAGACGCAAGTGACAAATTATAATTTAACCCATTAACCTGTAATTTCAGGTAAATGTTATTCTAAAGGCCCCGGTATTCTACCGGGGCTTTTTTTTTATTCCGGACCCCGGATAACCCACATTATTTATATGAAATAGTGTTTATTATTACTGACATTTAGCATAAAAAAATATGAAAAACAGTGATAAAAATTTTGTGTTCGAAAGATTCGCCAATGCTGCTACTAGATTTACCGGCAGTTCAGCTGCATTTATTATCGCATTGATGATAGTAATCATATGGGCAGTTTCCGGGCCGCTATTCAAATACTCAGAGACCTGGCAGCTGGTTATCAATACCGGTACAACTATTATTACCTTTCTAATGGTGTTCCTGATTCAGAAGGCACAAAACAAGGATGGTAAAGCAATACAACTAAAATTAAATGAATTGATTGCGGCACATGAAAGGGCAAGTAACCGAATGGTCGACATCGAAGATCTGACGGAGGCAGAATTGGACCAGTTGCATAAGTTTTATGTCACATTGTCAACTCTGGCGAAACAAGAAACAGATATTCATTGTTCTCATTCTATAGATGCAGCCATAGTCGTGGATCAGAATAAGAAAAAGCATATTTATAAACACAAAAGTGATGGAAATACTCCAAGTCAATAAAGCCAGAACTAAAGAAGAACTGGAAACGGTCTTCGCAATCCGAAATCAGATCTTTGCCGGGGAGCAGGGGTCTCCTGCAGCAATGGAGTCTTCAGATGATAATGATGCAGTGCATTATATTGCTTTGATGGACAATAATCCATGCGGCGCTTGTCGCTGGCGTAAAACTGAAGATGGCTATAAACTGGAACAGTTTGCGGTTTTACCTGAATTCCGTAATAAAAGGGTAGGGCAAGCTTTGCTGGCTGCTGCGCTGGCTGACATCCCTCAGAACTCAGAGTTAATTTACCTCAATGCACAAGCGGACGCGGTTGGGCTTTACGCCCGTTTTGGTTTCGCAATAGAAGGAGATCTTTTTGAAGAAGACGGTATACAGCAGTATCGAATGGTTAAGGTATAACGCATTAATTATAGCTAAATACTTCAGTAGATAATTGTAACGCTTCATTCCAGTAATAATCATTTATCCCGGTTGATTCCTTTCTGCTTTCCAGAAACGCCAGCAGCTCTTCTGTGGCTATGTTACCTGTCAGGTCATCCTTTGCCATAGGGCAGCCACCAAAACCCCTTAGAGCACTGTCGAAGCGTCTGCATCCGGATTCATAAGCTGCCGTTATTTTTTCAATTCTTTTTTCAGGCGTACTGTGCAGATGCAGTCCACATTCAATATCCGGAAATTGTTTCTGAAGCATAGGCATGAGTATGCGGATCTGCTCGGCAGTAGATACTCCGGTTGTATCGGCCAGTGAAAGTATCTTTGTCCCCAAGCCTGCTAAACTGGAAGCCCATTCTCCGACGATATCGAAACTATATGGGTCTCCATATGGATTGCCAAAACCCATCGACAAATAGATTACCGCAGTCTTTTGATGCCTGTCACAAAGTTCCAGAATCTGATCTACCGTGTTGAGAGAAGCAAGCATGCTCGAATTCGTATTCCGGTGCTGAAACGTTTCTGAGATGGAGAAGGGGAAACCTACATAACTGATCTCTGGACAAGCTACCGCTTCCTCAGCCCCCCGGAGATTAGCAGCAATTGCAAGTAATTTTGTAGAAGTACTGCTCAGATCAAGTTTTTCAAGCACATCTTTAGTGTCCTGCATTTGAGGAATAGCCTTTGACGAAACAAAACTTCCAAAATCAAGCGTGTCAAATCCGGCTTTCAGTAACAGGTTAATATAAGCAGCCTTGAGTGCCGTTGGTATAAATTCATGAATTCCCTGCATGGCATCTCTTGGACATTCTACCAATTTCAAAGTGTTTTCTGTATTCATATGTTTTTGACTGATCAGGTGTTTCACACAAGGTATCAAAAAATGTGTGTAACAAAAAAAGGCATCCCTGGGGATGCCTTTTTTATGCATTTATTATGAATTAATGCGCCGGATGTTTCTCTCCTTTTCCTAAGTCAATAACAATAGGAGTAGAGATACACAGTGACGAATAAGTACCGATAACACGTCCGATTAACAAGGCGAAGATGAACCCTCTGATGCTTTCTCCACCGAAGATGAAGATAACCAGTAATACAAAGAATACAGTTAAAGATGTTAAAATGGTACGGCTTAAAGTACTGTTCAGTGCAAAGTTGATTAATTGATTACGCTCTTCACCGTAAAGATCGTCTTTACCAGATTCAGCAAGTTTCTCACGGATACGGTCAAATACAACAACCGTTTCTGTCATTGTGTAAGACATAACTGTTAAGATTGCAGCGATGAAATCCTGACCAATTTCTAGAGAGAATGGTAACACCCCGTCCAGGATTGTATAGAATGAAAGAACAAGCAGTACATCATGAAATAATGCGATAACTGCACCTAAACCATAGTTTAGTTTTTTGAACCTTACGATGATATAGATAAACATCAGCAGACAAGAGAAAAGAATGGCACCATAAGCGCTGTATACTAAATCACTTGCGATGATCGGTCCTACCTTCTGGTTACTTTCGATTGAATATTTAACGTTTGTTTTATCCAGACCTGCTTTCAGTGCGTTTTCGACAAGTTTGTCTGCACCGGCATCCTGATCAGTAATATGATAAGTTGTAGTGATTTTAAGTTCATTGTCATTACCTGCCGTTTTAACCTGAATTTCTTCATGTTCAAAGCTTGGCGCAAGGACCTCTTTTACATCTTCGGTATTCATGCCTTTATCGAAATGAACGATATAAGTACGGCCACCTTTAAAATCAATACCTAATCTTAAACCACCATTTTTAAAGTAGAAGACGAAACCTAATACGATGATGATTGAAGAAATAGTATAGTAGATCTTTCTGTGTCCAACAAAGTTGAATGCAATATTTTTGAAGGCGTGAATGGTGTATTTATTACCGAAAGTGATATTTGCATTTTTACCAAGCAGTGAGTCGAAAACCAGACGTGAGATTAATACCGCACAGAATAGGGACGAAAGAATACCGATACATAAAGTAGTTGCAAAACCCTGAACCGGGCCGCTACCAAAAACGTAAAGAATAACACCGAGGATTAATACTGTAACGTTCGAGTCAATAATAGAAGGCATTGCATGTTTGAAACCTTCGCTAATAGAAGCAGAAACAGATTTCCCATGATTTAGTTCTTCCCTTACACGCTCAAAGATCAGAATGTTTGCATCGACCGACAGACCGATTACCAGAATGATACCAGCAATACCAGGTAAAGTTAATACAGCACCCAGCGAAACCAGGATACCCATAATGAAGAATAAGTTGATAACCAATGCAAGGTTAGCTACCCATCCGGCTTTGTTGTAATATAAAGCCATGAACACCAGGATTACCACAAATGCAAGTACAAATGAAAGTAAACCATTATCAATTGCAGCCTGGCCTAAAGAAGGACCAACAACAAATTCACCAACGATACGTGCAGGCGCAGGTAATTTACCAGCTTTTAAGATATTGGCTAAATCCTGAGTTTCATTCACTGTAAAGTTACCGGTGATTGAAGAGATACCGTTTGGAATTTCGTTCTGAACAGTAGGTGCAGAATAAACTGCATTATCAAGGACAATAGCGATTGATTTTTTATTGTTAGGATCTGCAGAAGCTTCAGCTGTGATTTTTTTCCATTTCTGAGCGCCATCGCCAGTCATGTACATTGTTACCTCAGGTTTACCTTTCTGATCGTAATCATGACGGGCATCACTGATTGCTTCACCACCTAAATCTGGTTTGCCATCTGGAGATAAAGATTTGATTGCGTATAATTCAAATACTTTAGTGCCGTCCATCGGTCTTACACTCCACATGAATTTGAAACTTTGTGGAATGATAGATTTTACTTCAGGTAAATTGAAATAGGCATTTACTTTGGCAGTATCTTTTTGAGCTACCCAGCCAACAGTCGGGCCTGGGCGTAAAGAAGGTTGTCCATTTTCAGCCTGGTAAGTCGGGATGTTTAAAACAGAGAACAGTGGGTTGCTTTTAGCGAGGTCGGCTGTTTTAGCATCAACAGAGTCTTTAGATCCGGCTTTCTTTGCCAGGTTTGCTAAAGCACTTCCGCTTTTTGCCGCTGTATCAGTTTTTACTGCAGCAGTAGCTGTAGTGTCTTTTAAAGTGGAGGCAAGGGTTTTGTTGATGTTTTCCATCACAGAATAAACTTCTTCATTCTGATAAACCTGCCAGAATTGTAATTCTGCAGAACCCTGTAATAATTTATGAACCCTTTCTTTATCCTGAACACCCGGCATCTCAATCAGGATACGGTTAGTACCTTCTTGTTTCTGCATGTTCGGACTTACTACACCAAAACCATCGATACGGCTTCTGATAATAATGAAAGAGCGGTCAATAGCACTGTTAGCTTCTTTAGAAAGGTAAGTCTTAACGTCAGAGTTGCTGGCGTTAGCTTTCAGCTGTTGTGCATTATCCTGATTGGAGAAATAATCAGCTAACTTAACGTTGGGGCTAAGTTTTTCAAATTCATTTACAAACAGGTTGATAAAATCTTTACCACCGGCATTCATCTGATTTTGTGCTGTTGTGATAGCTTTGTTGAAATTAGCATCATCCGGGTTACCAGCTAAAGATTTAACCAGTTCGCCTAATGAAATTTCCATAGTAACGTTCATACCACCTTTAAGGTCAAGACCAAGGTTGATCTCTTTGCCTTTACAGAATTCGTAGTCGAAACCGAAGACCGGATAGACAGGTACACTAGACATGGAGTCTAAGTAAGCTTTTTCTTTAACCAGGTCACCTTTGGCATACGCTTTGGCGTCTTTTTCTACCTTCGAGGTGACTAGATTGAACGAGAGTGAATACACACAGACAATACCTAATAGTATTGCCATAAATTTAATGAAACCTTTACCTTGCATTTTTTGTTTGTAATTATTTGTCTATGCTGTATTATTTTTCAACAAGTCGGCAAATCTAATTAAATTTTTAATTTAATAGTCAGCCTAATATAATATTCGGACCGTTTAATTGAATTTAATTTCTTATGCAGCTTTTAGCTGCATTTTAAGCCATTTTTACGGTTTGGACATTTTGAACGGGCAGATCATTTAAATTAATTATCTGCGTATCAGGGTTAAAAAAGTATAATTCAATTGATTCTTTTCGTCCGCCGGAAAAGCCGTTCTCGACACTTCTTTCCATTGTGCAGGATCTGTTTCCGGGAAGAATGTATCTGCCTCAAAATCTCCTTCCACAATAGTGATCTCTAGTTTTCCTGTAACTGCTAAAGCAGCTGTGTATATTTGTGCGCCGCCAATAATGAAAACTTCTTCTTCGCTATTGCACAATGCAGTCGCATCTTCCAGGCATGAAACGACTTCTATCCCCGGTATTTCCAGATCCTGTTGTCTGCTAATCACAATATTTCTGCGGTTAGGCAGTGGTTTCCCGATGGAGTCATAAGTTTTTCTGCCCATGATTACGGTATGGCCGCTAGTCAGGGATTTGAAATGTTTCAGATCGGCAGGCAGATGCCATAGTAATTTATTATCCTTTCCGATAGCCCTGTTTGTGGCCATGGCGACAACTATAGTTAACATCATACGGCTACGGCTCCTTTAATATGGGGATGGGCCTCATAATTTTTCAAACTGAAATCTTCATATTTGAAATCGAAAATATCCTTTACGTCAGGATTTATGTCCATCTGTGGTAATGCAAAAGGAGTTCTGGTCAGTTGAAGTTTGGCCTGTTCAATATGGTTATTGTATAAATGTGCGTCACCAAGGGTATGAATGAAGTCGCCATATTGTAATCCGCAAACCTGTGCCACCATCATAGTCAGCAGTGCATAAGAAGCAATATTAAACGGTACCCCGAGGAAGATGTCGGCACTGCGCTGGTAAAGCTGGCAGCTTAATTTACCATCGGCAACATAGAATTGAAAGAAAGCGTGGCAGGGTGGAAGGGCCATCTGGTCAATTTCTGCGACATTCCAGGCAGAAACAATAATCCTTCTTGAATCCGGATTAGTCTTGATGGTCTGGATAATCTGGCTGATCTGATCGATATGTGTACCGTCCGGGCGCGGCCATGAACGCCATTGTGATCCATATACAGGTCCCAGGTTACCCTGTTCGTCTGCCCATTCATCCCATATTTTCACCTGGTTATCTTTGAGGTAGGCTATGTTCGTATCCCCGCTCAGGAACCAGATCAATTCATGAATGATAGATTTGAGGTGTAATTTCTTGGTGGTGACCATCGGAAAACCATCCTGCAGGTTAAATCGCATCTGGTAGCCGAAGACACTGATTGTTCCTGTACCGGTGCGGTCATGTTTCTGCGTTCCGTGATCCAGCACATGCTGCATCAAGTCCAGATATTGTTTCATGTGTAGTATTTAATGTTTCCGCAAAATAACATAAAAAAAACACAGACACCCAAAATACCAGGGACATGATCATTTAATTTTGGCTATTACAAGGTAAAAATTACAAGAATGCTATTAATTTATTTTTCAGGGCAGATGCCTTCGCGCTTTTTGGTTTTTGTAAGTTTGCAGCAGAAACGACCTGCTATGCTCGCATTTGCCAACTGTAAAATTAATTTAGGTTTAAATATTACTGCACGCCGGGCTGATGGATATCATGAGCTGGAAACCATATTCTATCCGGTAAAACTTTATGATGTCGTAGAGCTCAATGCGGCGGAAAATACCAGTTGCCAGATTAGGGGACTTGACATTCCTGGCAGCGGTGAAGACAATCTCTGTCTTAAAGCCTTCCGCTTACTGCAAAAGGAATTCGATCTTCCGGAGCAGCAGATTACTTTACTGAAAAATATACCGATAGGTGCAGGTTTAGGAGGTGGTTCAGCAGACGCCGCGTTTTTGCTGAAGCTGATCAATTCAAAATTTAGTTTAGGTATCACAGAAACGGAGCTGGAGCGCTATGCAGGGACTTTAGGTGCCGACTGCCCTTTTTTTATTCAAAATAAAGCAGTTTATGCTGCAGGTATAGGAGATGAATTCTCTGCAGTGAATGTGGATTTGTCCGGCTATCACATAACCATCGTCAAACCACCTGTTCATATTTCAACTGCCGAAGCTTATGGTGCAGTCCGGCCGGCAGCCCCACCGATATCACTTAAAGACGTAATTAACCTGCCGGTAAGTGAATGGAAAGGCAAAGTCAAAAACGACTTTGAATCACCTGTTTTTCAAAAATATCCTGAAATTGCACAAATCAAACAAATGCTTTACGACTCAGGTGCTACATTTGCCTTGATGAGTGGTAGTGGATCCAGCGTTTTTGGGATATTCGAAAATAACGTAAAACTGCCGGAGCTTGAGCAAAATAACCTAATATTTTACACCAGACCTTAAATTATGGAAATCAACCTGACCAGAAAAAATAATAAATTCAATTTTGAAGCGGAAAATTCATCTGGATTTAAAGTAGAATTAGATGCTAATCCAGCAATCGGTGGTGACGGAAAAGGATTCAGGCCAATGGAGATGCTTCTGGTAGGACTCGGTGGTTGCAGCGGAATTGATATGGTCAATATCCTCAGCAAACAAAAAGAAGAACTTTCGGATATCCGTATCCGGATTAATGCCACCCGGAAAGAAAAGGAAGTTCCAGCGATTTTTGAGGTGATCAATATTCACTTCGACCTATACGGATCACTTAGCGCACAGAAAGCAGAGCGTGCACTCGATCTGACATTTGAAAAATATTGCTCCGTATCCCATATTCTGGGGCATTCAGCGAAAATTAACTTCACCTATACCATCCATACAACATAACCATGCCGAACGATAACTTTGAAACCATTGCTATACGGCTGCAGACGGAACGCAGTCAGTATAAAGAACATTCAGTTCCGCTCTATCTGACTTCAAGCTATAAATTTGATGATGCAGAAGAAATGCGCGCGCTTTTCGCGAATGAAAAAGAAGGAAATGTTTACAGCCGCTATGCTAATCCGAATACAACCGAACTGATTGAAAAAATGGCAGCACTTGAAGGTGCGCAGACGGGATGGGTGACAGCGACAGGAATGGCTGCCCTGTTCACTACTTTCGCAGCTTTCCTGGCTGCAGGTGACCATGTATTGTCCAGCCGCTCAGTTTTTGGCTCCACACATCAGTTACTGAATAATATTTTCCCAAAATGGAATATCAGCTATTCCTATGCAGACCTTGATAAAAAAGAGCAATGGGAAAATGGAATCCAGGAGAATACTAAAATGATCTTTGTAGAAACACCTTCCAATCCAGGGATCGATATCATTGATCTGGAGTGGATCGGGGCACTTGCTAAAAAGCACGGTATCCTGCTGGTAGTAGATAATTGTTTCGCTACACCTTACCTGCAGCAGCCACTAAAATATGGTGCAGACCTTTCCATACACTCTGCTACTAAATTTATTGACGGACAAGGCCGTACACTCGGCGGGATTATCCTGGGGTCGGACGAACTGATTCGTCAGATTGAGGGCTTCGCCAGGCATAGTGGGCCGGCAATGTCACCGTTTAATGCATGGATACTTTCTAAAAGCCTGGAAACACTGGCTGTCAGAATGGACAGACATTGTGAAAATGCGCTGAAAGTTGCGAACTTTTTGGAAGCACGTGAGGAGATCAAACAGGTCAGATATCCATTTTTACCATCCCACCCACAATACGACATTGCTAAAAAGCAGATGAAGCAGGGCGGTGGGATTGTTACACTAGTGATTAATGGTGGTGGAGCGGCTGCTGGTCGTTTTATGGACCGTCTGAAAATGTTCTCTATCTCTGCCAACTTGGGAGATACCCGTTCGATTGCCACACATCCTGCAACCAGTACACATTCCAAATTAACTGAAGAGCAGAGACTGGAAGTCGGCATTGAGCAGGGTACAGTAAGGCTTTCTATTGGTCTGGAGCACATTGATGATATAATTGCAGATATCAGTCAGGCATTACAGGTTGATTAATTTGTTAATTTAAATTTTAATATTCAATAAAAAAATGCCGGTTTCCTAATGGAGGACCGGCATTTTTTTATTGAATTCATTTTGAATCAGATCCAGCTTAGCTGATATAATCCCGGTCTTCGTCTGAAAGTGTGTTTTTTGGGTTTTCCTGAAGATGACCATCTTCATACCTGCCTTTTTCAAGCTGGTTATCATCGAAACGATTATCATAAGTGCTGATTACAGTTTTAGGCCTTCCCACCCAATATCCCAGTATAAATCCAACAAAAGTGCAGATCCCCACTACAAGGAGCTTAGAGATTTCACCAGTTCCGAAAATAAAGTTGAATTCGACAGCCTCTGTATTCATCATCAGGAAGATTGTGATCAGGACTGTGAAAATGATGATTAGAATAGTTTTAAAGCGCATAGGTTAAAATGTATAGTTGACAATCAATTCAAATATAGGATTCTGATGGTATTCCCGGTTTACAAAAATAAATCTGGTACCCACATCCACTATCGGCTGGTAACGCAGTAGATTCATGCTGCTGAATACCTCAAAGCCATATGTTTTGGGCTGCCCCAGATTTGATTCCCTGCCCAGATTCTCGTAATGTGCAAACAGGCCCGCTCTCACACTGCGGATATAGGCCAGCGAGCTTAATTCTGCGTCAGGAAAGAATAACGGGAATCTGTAATTCATCAGCAACGAATTTTTCATCAGACTTTTTGCCCGGATATTATTATAGCCATAGACCGTGCTAACCTCATTGTTAAAGCTACGGATTCCGGAAGCAGACTGATAATTAAAATTAGCCATAAAACTGTGGTTGCGCAGTATTCCGGGGAAATAAAGAAAACCCTCCGCTGCGAACACATCTCCACTCAGCAATGCATCAAATGGCTGGCCAAGATAAGTTAGTCTCAGAATTTGTGCCCAGCGCGGTGCAACATCTCTGGCTGAAGAGCGCACGATATGAGAAAAAGAAACTCCGGTCTCCAGTGGGAATCTGATTCTGGTAATATAGTTTTGCGGCATCTGTTCAGGCATATAACGTTGCGTGTAACTAGTGCCCGCTCTTACACTTATGCCGTAGTTGTGGTGGCCACTGCTAAAGTTAAAAGGAACCAGTGCTTCCAGTTTAACATAATTCTCCCGCCAGTCTCCTTGTTTAATTCCGGTGGGCGGAGTGCTGTAGAAAGTTCTGCGTGCTCTGTTACGGTAGGTCAGGTTGAAAATAGGGTAGAAGGTTTTTAAACTTATTCCGGCATTATACTCGAATCTGCCAAGGTCACTCTGATAAGCAATCCCTGCGTAGGAATCTACAGTGTTCAGCAGGTTATTCGAGACGAGCTGGATACCGCCTTTGTGTTCATCTTCAATAACCGGAATTACACTATGTATGCGGAAAAGGTTTCCCAGGGCATTATATCGCTTGCTGGTGTAGGTGCTGTCAGGGATGTTTTCGAACACACTGCCCGTATTTTCCTGTTTTTCAGCAGCCTGACCAAAGTAAACGAAAGTATTGGTTCCGGTTTCTTTAGGCTTATTGCCCATTTTTGCGATCGCATAACCATAAGAGCGATAATCGTTGAAGATTAAACTGTCTTTACCAGGAATGGCCGAAACATTAAATGCGCCGTATTTAGAGGCGCTCAGTGCCATTATCTTCTTGCCGGCTGAGTCTATGCTGTAAATGTTGTTTATTCCATTGTAATGCGCGTTAAATGCGATTGAGGATTTAATGAATACCGGTCTTGTTAGCTGCTGTCTGGTTTCTGGTATGAGAATCGTGGTTTTTCCGCTGCTATCCACAGTATTTAAAGTTTTTCCTGCTTCGCTACCGGTTATGTAGGCAATCAGGGTCCCTTTATCATTGTAGGCTGGCGTCTGGATCTGCAGATTCTTTGGATTAGGAAAAGTTCTGATAATTTTTCCTGTAGCTGCATCCAGTTCGATCAGGTTAATTTTGTTAGAAAGATCAATTTCCACTGCAGCTATTTTGAGTCCGTTGGCAGAAAGGGTGGGGGAGAAGATTCTTGTCCTGGTTGTTAGCTGTTTAACTTTTTTGGTTTCCAGATCGTAGATACAGACCACGCTATAACTTCGCTGGCGGAATCTCATATCGTAACGGATTTCATTCCAAACGATCTTGCCTGCTGAATAACTGAACCAGGGTTCTTCCTGCTGACCAATTGATTTAAGTCTTGTCTGTTTACCTTCAGGTGTCAGAAGTACAAAAGCCGGAGTTTCTGCTTTACTTTGCAGCAGACTTAAAATATTGCCGTTCTTCAGTTGAACCGGCAGCATGTAGTTAGTCTCGAATGTAGCAGGCGGGCTGAGCTGAGGATAAGTCTCCGATAAGTTCTTCCGGTCCTGCTGCAGCCACTCTTTTCCAATTTCACTGTTGACAGCATCGTACCATTGACGGCCGGTTTTACCGGTGAATTTTTGCAGGCTGCCTGCAAAAGGATAAAGCCTGAATGGTCTCTTTTTAATGTCTGTCAGTACACTATCAAATACAAATTTACCAGCCGATTTGCGGATGCCTGAAGACAGCAGGTAGCCTAGCTGATAATAGCCGGGGGTAATGTCTTTTTCCGATCCGAAATTTGCCTTGCTGTAGCTGAACTTTCTACCCTCCAGTAAGGCTGTTCTGTAGGGCATGATCCATGCAGGTTGCCTGCCGCGACCGGAGTAGGTAAGGGCTGTTTCTGTCGTTACGGCATCACCTTCAAAAAACCACATTGGGATGCTGGCTCCCATCCAGGCAAAATATACTTGTTCAGGGAAGGGGTAGGGTCTGCTTCCGGTTAATTTGTCGAACTGTGCAGCATGCCGGAGCTCGTGAACAGCCAGGTTATTCAACCAGTCCTGGCTGTCGAAATTCTGAGGAGGTGTGCTGAAGAATTCGGATTTTTTAGGACCTAGCTGGACGAAGCCATTAGCGATTACTCCGCGATTTTGCAGGAGTATCGGAATGGGCGAAATCTTTACGTTAAGGCTATTTCCGATGGCAGGGGCAATATGTTGGAAAGTATTAGCCATACGCTGTGCATCTGCCTCCATTTCCAAGGGATAAATGATGCGGAAACTTCCGCTGGTAATTTGCTTCCATTTTACACTAAGTGGGTTCTGTTCCCCAGAATATACCTGTCCGATCGCCGTATGTGATGTACATATGGAAGTCAGTAGTACTATTTTGCTGATTATTAAATATTTATTTAGTGTAAAAAAACGCATTCAAGAGTTGTGCTAAAATAATTAGTAAAATTTAAAAATTAAATCCATTATTATATGATGTTTAACTTTATTTGTTTAGTTTAAATATCTGATAGTTAGTGTAAATATTTAAATATTTTATTCGAGTATTTTATAAGGTATTTTCTTTTTTTAATGCCGTTCTCCCGTAGTTTGTATTTGTTTTATTCTATCTTTTTATTTGGAAATAAAATTTGATGAATATACACTAATATTAGAAAATAAATAGAATGATTTTGTTTATTCCAGTTTGAAATAAGATGGCTTTCTACGACTCCTGCTTCCCCTACCCTCACGGAGTTTCCATACTTCTTCTGCCGGATAAACTGAGTATGGACCCCTTTGTTTGTGCTTGTTTTATTCCGCTGCGGAGCGCTGTTTCATCAGTCTGATCGCCTTATTTTTTTCTGAATTCTATTTGAAAATTGGCACCTGTATTAACTGTCGTATTGATTGAAGATTTCCTTTCGGATGCTGGGCTTAAATCTTAAGATATGAGTTTTGAGCGCGCATAAAAAAGGCCTCAAAGAGGCCCGGTCAATATAATATTAAGCTTGTTTTTATTTGGAGGGTCCGAGTTGACTTTGTCTTTTTTTATAGATTGGATAAAGAAAAACTGCACCCAGAATAAGGACAGTTCCACCGTAAAATCCAAGCGACATTGTCTCTTTATGATCAAAGAATAAATAGGCTAATATGATGCCGTATACCGGCTCCAGATTTGTGATTAATGCAACGCGGAAAGCAGACAATGTACGCATCACAGATACGCCGGCAATGTAGGCCAGTGCAGTACAAACAGTTCCTAATATGAACAGGTAAATCCAATCGGATGTGCTCAGGTTAAACGTTTCATGAGACAATGTTCCATCGAAAATTCTATATAATGTTATCCATACAAATGCGCCGGATATCTCATAAAACCCAATGATTTTGGCATCGCTTTTTTGGGCAAACATAGAGTTGAAAACAGAAAATGTTGCCGAGCAAAGTGCAGCAGATAAACCCACAATGATACCCATTGTGTAATTGCTTTCAAATTTAAAGATCATGTAAATGCCGGCAATAATTACCAGACCGATGATAATATCACTTAGCTGGATCTTTGTTTTTCTGAAAAAAGGTTCTAAAATGGCTGTAAATAATGTGAATGCAGACAGGCAGACCAGGGCGACGGAGACGGTGGATACTTTAATAGCCTCGAAGAAAAGGATCCAGTGCAGTGCTACAATACTTCCTGTAAAGAAGAATTGCAGAAATTCTTTCCGGCTTATTTTAAGGTTAAACTTACTCGCTTTAAAATAGAAAAAAAGGGTGATGCTGGCAATCATAACCCTATACCAGACCATTCGTACCGGATCTATCGATATTAAGGCACCCAGGATCCCCGTGAAGCCCCAGATTAAAATTGTACCATGAAGTATCAGTAAACTTCTGTTTTCTTCGTTGAGAGCGGGCTTTGTCATTTATTTTGGAGCTTTTCTTAAAAGATAGTAGCCTAGTAATCCGAAGAAAATGGTTGGCACCAGGACAGCGAGTAGCGGAGGAATTCCACCTTTAATGGAAAACATCTTGGCAAACTGGTTTAATACGATATATGCGAAACTCAGAATAATACCCACTCCGAGTGGCAGGCCAACACCTCCGCGAACCTTTCTGGACGAAAGCGCAACCCCTATGAGCGTCAATACAAAGGCCGATAATGGCTGTAACCACCTTTTGTATTGTTCAAAAAGCAGGTCATTCCTTATACCAGTTCCCCTGGTCTTTTCCTTCTCTATTTTATCGACTAACTCTCTATTCGTAAGTGTTTCGTATACATTCTCATAGGCTGAGAAATCGTTTGGACTCATGTCCAGAACAGTATCTTTGGTTTTGGTTAGCCCGTTTTCAAAGCTTTCTTTTAATCCGTTGATATGGCGTACCGTATAATTGGTTATTTTCCAGCTTCGTTTTAAGGAATCCCACTTAATATTTTCCGCAACTAATTTTTTAACCAGAACATCACCTTTAAAGTTATCCAGCATAAATTTATACCCGGATTTACTTTTGTTTTCGAAAGATTCGATATAGATATAGGTGTTGTCATCGAGCTTCATATGAATATTCAGCTTACTGGATGGGTCATTTTTCTTTACGTATGTATTTTCGAAGGTAGTCTTTAACTGATTAGTGTAGGGTAAAATATAAAGATTAGAACCCAGGTTAGCAGCGAAAATGATAAATGCTGAGATCAGGTAGGGCTGCAGGAACCGGTTAAAGCTTACACCACCGCTGAGGATAGGTACGATCTCTGTCTGATCGGCCATTTTTGCTGTGAAAAAAATCACAGCAATAAAATTGATCAGCGGGGACAGCATATTCACATAGAAAGGAATTGAACCCGCGTAATAAAGTGATATAACTTGCCAGAGCGTAAGGTTGTTGCCTAAAAAATCATCCAGTTTCTCTGAAAGGTCAAAGATTACAATGATAACCACGAACAAAGTCAGGGTATAGATAAACGTACCCAGATATTTGCCAATGATATAGCCGTCAATAATCTTAATTCTGCCTTTCAGGAAGTTCATTTACAGTTTATTACCTAATATAGTTACCATTTTATTTTTCCAGGCGTAAAACTCGCCGCTAATAATTTTTTCCCTTGCTTCTTTAACCAGCCAAAGGTAAAAATGTAGATTGTGCAGTGTTGCAATTTGTGCACCAAGCATTTCTTTAGAATGCATCAGGTGACGCAAATATGCTTTCGAATAAACCTGATCCGCATACAGATCACTATCTGCGTCAATAGGAGAGAAATCATCTGCCCATTTTTTATTCCCGATATTAATAATCCCGTTGCGGGTAAAAAGCATACCGTTTCTTGCATTTCTTGTTGGCATTACACAATCAAACATGTCAATGCCTAAAGCGATGTTTTCCAGGATATTAATTGGTGTGCCAACACCCATAAGATAACGTGGTTTATCTTCTGGAAGTACATTGCAGACCACTTCAGTCATACCATACATCTCTTCTGCAGGCTCGCCCACCGACAAACCACCAATTGCATTACCTTCGCGGCCCATGCTGGCAATAAACTCTGCAGACTTTACACGCAGATCTTTATAAACAGAGCCTTGCACGATAGGGAACAGGGTTTGCTCAAAACCATACTTTGGTGTAGTCTCATCAAAACGCTTGCAGCACCTCCTTAACCACCTGTGGGTCATGTTAATGGAATTTGCTGCGTATTTGTAGTCACAGGGATATGGTGTGCACTCATCAAAAGCCATGATAATATCAGCTCCGATAGTGCGCTGAATGTCCATTGCATTTTCAGGCGTGAACAAGTGTTTTGATCCGTCAATATGGGAGCGGAATGTAACACCTTCTTCTTTAATCTTATTCACCTTACTCAGGGAATATACCTGATAACCACCGCTATCCGTTAGAATAGGACGGTCCCAACCTATAAATTTATGCAAACCACCGGCCCTTTCCAGAACATCAAGTCCCGGTCTGAGGTACAGGTGGTAGGTGTTTCCCAGTATAATTTGTGCATTGATATCATTTTCCAATTCACGCTGATGAACAGCTTTAACCGTTCCGGCAGTGCCCACAGGCATGAAAATGGGTGTTTGAATCTCGCCATGAGCGGTAGTAACTGTTCCGGCTCTAGCTTTAGAGTGGATATCGTTTGCCTGTAAAGTAAATTTCATTTATATATACGCTTCCTAAAATCTCGGCAAAAGTAGCAAAAAACAGCCGGTTTACCGCCTAAATTTTTTATCAACAAAGGGCTGCAATACAGATTAAAAACCTGAAATTTGGCAGCTGTCAAAAACATCAATGTGGAATTAACTCTTATTGAAAGCTGTTTAACCGGCGCTCTCCTTTTTTGCTTTGCTATTCAACTCTATTTCAGTCTTTTTGTACACCTGAAACTAGTCACTGTTAGCGTGGAAGAAATTCCCGACCAGTCATTAGAACCGATCAGTGTAATTATTTGTGCCAGAAATGAAGCCGATAATCTCAGCCAGTATTTACCTCTGGTGCTGGAGCAGAACTATCCCAATTTCGAGGTTATTGTCGTCAATGACCGCTCGTGGGATCGAACCCGCGAAGTTCTGGAAACCTTGAGTGAGCAATATAAAAACCTAAAAATAGTGAAGGTTCCCGAAGGTGAAAAGTTTATTGCGGGCAAGAAGTTTGCCGTAACTATGGGTATAAAAGCAGCTTCGAACGAATGGTTGGTTTTCACAGATGCAGATTGTTCTCCAGCGTCGCCAAACTGGCTTTTGGGCATGCAGCAGCCTGCAGATGAGCAGGTTTCTATCGTTCTGGGTTACTCACCTTATATGCGTAGCAGGGGGATTTTAAACAGCCTTATCCGTTTCGAGACCTTTTTTACCGCTATTAATTATCTTTCTTTTGCTTTAAAAGGCATGCCCTATATGGGGGTAGGCAGAAATATGGCTTATAAAAGGTCGCTATTCTTTAAGAATAGAGGGTTTGCTGCACATATGCATATCCCTTCAGGTGATGACGATCTCTTTGTAAACGCAAATGCAACATCACGTAATACGGAGATCAGAATTAATCCAGATGCACACGTCTGGTCTGTTCCGAATACAACGCTAGGCGCCTATCTTCGTCAGAAGAAACGTCATTTCGGGGCGGGTAAGTTTTATAAGAAGAGTCATCAGTTTATACTCAGTCTTCAGATTATAGCACAGTTCCTATTTTATGCCTTGCTGACTGCGCTTTGTTTTTTCAAGTCAGGAATTTTGGTTGCGGGAGGGGTTTTTGGCCTGAGCCTGTTAATCAGATGCCTGATTTATCCCCGTTTATTAAAACGCCTTAATTATGCAGAATTACGCTGGTGGTTCCCGGTTCTGGACATACTATTGTTTGTTTTCCTGATAATTAACGGCATTCTCTCTATATTTATTAAAAAAGTCAAGTGGAAATAAAATCAGCCCTACTGCAGAGGTATTTTACAAATCTAACAGAAGATCAGCAACAAAAATTTGAACAGTTGTATGATTTATATGTATTCTGGAATGCACAGATCAATGTGATTTCCAGGAAAGATATCGAAGAATTATACGAAAGACATATTTTACACTCACTGGGAATAGCTAAATTCTGTACATTCCAGCCAGGCGCATCCATCCTGGATGTTGGTACAGGTGGTGGTTTCCCCGGAATCCCCCTAGCCATATTATTCCCTGAAACTAATTTCCATCTGGTCGATTCTATCGGCAAAAAGATAAAGGTTGTAAATGAGGTAGCGGCGGCTTTAGGCCTCAAAAACATTAAGGCGACGCATTCCCGGGCAGAACAGGTAGAAGGGAAGTATGATTTTGTAGTTTCCAGAGCAGTAACCAGGCTCATCGATTTTTATCCATGGATTGCAGATAAGTTTAAAAAAGACTCTATTCATGCGATCCCAAATGGCATCCTTTACCTCAAAGGAGGTGATCTGGCAGAAGAAATTAAGGAATCCAGGTTAAAAGCAGAATTATATCCGCTCTCTGAATATTTTGATGAAGAATTTTTTGAGACTAAATACGTCGTATATATACCGAGTTAATCACACATAAAATGCTGATCCGTTCAAACGTCGCTTAAAGAAATTTAACAGGTTTCGTCTGCTATAAACTAATTTAGCAGATGAGCCTTATACATCAGATAGCACTTACACTGATCCCGTCAGTCGGTCCCGTAAATGCGAGAAAGCTAATCAGTCACTTCAAAGATGCTTCAAATATCTTTAAGGCAGGATCTTCCGCATTAATTTCAGAAACAGGGATGAGCGCTGCGATGGCGGCGCAAATATGTAGTTCCTTACCGCTGCAGTTGGCAGAAGAGCAGCTTCTGCTGCTCAATAAATACGGCTGCCGCCCACTATTTTTTACAGACCCTTTATATCCAAAGAACCTGAATCAGTGTCATGATGCACCCCTGTTACTTTATAGCAAGGGCAATGCGCAGCTAGAACAGGATCGCATTATTAGTATCGTGGGTTCCAGAAAGACCACCGCATATGGGTTGCAAAGCTGTGCTGCGATCGCTGAGGTCTTGCAGGATTACGATGTAATGGTGGTTTCCGGGCTGGCTTATGGTATTGATGTTTGTGTCCACCGCGAGTGTCTGCGTCTAAATATTCCTACAGTCGGCGTTTTGGGGCATGGCCTGGACCGGATTTATCCGGCTGTACACCGGGAAACTGCCGTTGAAATGTTAAACTGTGGTGGTCTTCTTTCAGAGTTTCCATTTAAAACTTCGTGCAGGCCGGAGAATTTTCCCCGGAGAAATAGAATTATTGCTGGTATTGCCGCAGTGACGATCGTTGTGGAAGCAGCAGAAAAGGGTGGCGCCTTGATTACTGCCGACCTGGCAAACTCTTATCATAGAGATGTTTATGCCGTTCCTGGCAGAATTACAGATGTGGGATCGGCGGGCTGTAATTATCTGATCAGGACAAATCAGGCAATTTTATTGCAGCATACAGCAGAAGTAATGGAAGCAATGGGCTGGAATAAAGTTCATAAGCGGCAACAGGAAGCGCAGCTTGCCAAAGAAAACGAAAAGGCTAACCAGCAAAAAATATTATTAACAGCAGAGCAGCGCGCTGTATTTAACGCACTGAGCGAAAAAGGATTGCAGGCAGATCAACTTTCAGCCGCACTTAAATTGGGAGCCGGCGCATTAGCGCTAACCTTACTTGATCTGGAAATGAAGGGTTTAATCTGCGTGAAACCAGGTGGATTGTATCAGCTATTGCATTAAGGATTGTGAAAAATGCCATATAATTGTTGCCTATCAATCAATATGACGGGGCTAATCAGAATTATATGCGGTATAGATTGATTATTCGGAATAATGTAATGATTATTTGTATTGATTAAATATCTAGGAATCAAGTCGTATTTTTGTAATATGTGGTATAACAATATATTGGAAACTATAGGCAACACACCGTTGGTGAGGTTGAATACAATTACAAAAGATATTCCGGCTACTGTGCTGGCTAAAATAGAAACTACTAACCCGGGTAACTCTATTAAAGACCGTATGGCTTTAAAGATGATCGAGGTAGCGGAGAAAAATGGGCAGCTGAAACCTGGTGGAACCATTATAGAAGGTACTTCCGGGAATACCGGAATGGGTCTGGCTATGGCTGCCATTATTAAAGGGTATAAGTGTATTTTTACAACAACAGATAAACAATCCAAAGAAAAGGTAGATGCCTTAAGGGCATTTGGTGCAGAAGTTATTGTCTGCCCTACAAATGTAGAACCAGAAGATCCACGCTCTTATTATTCCGTTTCTTCCCGTTTGGAGAGAGAGGTTCCTAATTCATGGAAGCCTAATCAATATGATAACCTTGCCAATTCTTTAGCTCATTATGAGCAGACAGGCCCCGAAATCTGGGAACAGACCGAAGGTAAGATCACGCACCTTGTGGTGGGTGTCGGAACAGGAGGGACTATTTCCGGTGCCGGAAAGTATTTGAAGGAGAAGAACCCGGCAATTAAAGTTTGGGGTATAGATACCTATGGTTCTGTGTTCAAAAAATACAAAGAGACTGGTATTCTGGATAAAAACGAAATATACCCGTATATCACAGAAGGAATTGGTGAAGATTTTCTTCCTGAGAATGTGAACTTCGATGTCATTGACCTTTTTGAGAAAGTAACAGATAAAGATGCTGCTTTGATGACCCGTGATATTGCCCGGAAGGAAGGTATCTTCGCCGGAAATTCGGCGGGATCTGCAGTTGCAGGACTTATGCAGCTTAAAGATCAGCTAAAAGAAGGTGATCTTGTTGTAGTTATTTTCCACGATCATGGTAGCCGTTATATGGGTAAAATGTATAATGAAGACTGGTTGAGAGAACGAGGTTTCTTGAAAGATGAGAAGCTAACTGCAAAATCTATTCTTGCCAAGAAGGAAAAATTGGAAATTGTGACTGTAGATTGTGAAAAGACGATTGTAGAAGCGATCAATACGATGAATGCTTTAAATATTTCGCAGATACCAGTTACTCAAAAAGGCATGGTTGTCGGTAAACTGGCAGAAGGAGATATCTTAAGAGCATTGATGGAGAACCCGGCTTTGAAGTCATCTCCGGTAAAAGAAATTATGTCTGCGACTTTCCCATTTGTTGATCTTAATACGTCAATAGATAAGATTTCGGCGCTGATCAATAAAGAAAATAGTGCCGTGTTAGTTGAAGATGAGCAAGGCAATTTTGATATTATCACCCAATATGATATCATTAACGCTATCTCCGCTTAAGTCTAATAATTTGTAATTCTATTAGATAGATACAAAAAAAGGCTTCCTGATTTTTATTCAGGAAGCCTTTTTGTTTAGAGTTAATACTCTTAATATAAATTAATGACTTGGTGCAGAAGCATCTACACGCTTAATCTGCGCACCTATTGCTCTTAAACGGGTGTCGATATCCTGATAGCCTCTTTCTATCTGTTCGATATTAAATATAGTCGATTTACCTTCCGCTGAAAGTGCTGCGATTAATAGAGAGACACCTGCACGAATGTCGGGAGATGTCATACTGATACCTTTTAACTGGTATTGTTTGTTAATTCCATTAACCGTAGCTCTGTGTGGATCGCAAAGAATAATCTGTGCGCCCATTTCAATTAGCTTGTCTACAAAAAACAGGCGGCTTTCAAACATTTTCTGGTGGATTAATATCGATCCTTTAGCCTGTGTAGCTACGACAAGTACAATGCTCAGTAAATCAGGAGTAAATCCTGGCCAGGGAGAGTCTGCTATAGTCAGAATCGAACCATCAATAAAAGTATCGATGATATAATGTTTCTGAGAAGGGATATAGATATCATCGCCTCTGCGTTCAAATTTGATACCCAGTTTACGGAAAACATCAGGTATAACACCTAATTCGTCATAACAAACGTTTTTGATCGTAATCTCTGATTCAGTCATTGCCGCCAGGCCTATAAATGAACCGATTTCAATCATATCAGGTAACATTCTATGTTCTGTACCACCCAGTTTAGTTACTCCCTCGATAGTAAGAAGGTTGGAACCAATGCCGGAAATTTTAGCACCCATGCGATTCAGCATTTTACATAATTGCTGTAAATAAGGCTCACATGCTGCATTATAAATCGTAGTTACACCTTTTGCCAGTACTGCTGCCATTACAATATTGGCAGTTCCGGTTACTGAAGCTTCATCCAGCAGGATATATGCACCCTGAAGATTAGTTGCATCAACATTAAAAAAGGATGCTTTACTGTCGTAAACGAATTTAGCACCCAGTTTCTCAAAACCCAGGAAATGTGTATCCAGTCGTCTGCGGCCAATTTTGTCGCCACCTGGTTTAGGGATTGCAGCCTTACCGAAACGTGCCAGTAATGGACCTACAATCATAATGGAGCCTCTCAGGCTTCCGCCTTTAGATTTAAATACATCTGATTTAAAAAATTCCAGATTTATGTTTTTGGCTTCAAAAGTATAGGTATCTTTTGAAATTCTCTCCACCATTACACCGAGGTCACTTAAAAGTTCAATCAGTTTATTAACATCTTTAATGTCCGGAATATTACTTACTGTAATCTTTTCCTCCGTTAATAAGACGGCCGAAAGAATTTGTAAAGCTTCATTTTTGGCTCCCTGAGGGTGTATCTCACCCTTTAGTTTCTTCCCGCCTATAATTTCAAATGCATTCATATTGTGCTAACCTCGTATTTTAAATCTGCTTCCTAGTGCCTTTGCTTCGGATTGTTGTTGTTGCTTCTGGGGCGGTTATTATTGTTGTTGTTTTGTCTGCCCTTGTTGTTATTGTTATTATTACTGCGACCGCGGCCGGCATTCATAGATGGTCTGCTAACCGGAGGTCTGAATTCAACCTTGGCCAGGTTAATGTTTTCTTCCAGTTGCAGTTTTCCTCCCGAAAGTTCATAAAGGTTTTTAAGGATAGTTTCATCAGCTACTGTATCCTTATTCCAGGTTACGTAAGCCATTTTCATGAAATTAGCTATTCCCTGAACCATGGCTGCTCTGCGTTCCGGTTCATCTACAGCAAGTGCCCTGTCAATCAGAACTTCCACAGTTTTACCATAGTGTTTATACTTTATACGTTGCTGAGGATAACCAATATGTGCAGGTTTTACCAATGCTGCTTCGGGAGTTGGTTTAGGGTAAGGACTGTCAACTTCAATCTGGTAACCTGAAATAATATGCAGGTGATCCCATAATTTGTGTTTAAAATCTGCGACGTCTCTTAAATGCGGGTTTAGAAAACCCATCAGATCAATCACCGCCTGAGCGTATTTGTTTCTTTCTTCCAGATCGGACAGGCCACAGATATATTTGACCATATTCTGCACATTACGTCCGTATTCAGCAAGAATTAATTCGTTTCTTGTGGTATTATAATCGAAATTCATTCAAATTTATTTCTAATGGCCCTAACAGAAGGGGAGGTTAATAAACGCTTCGGGCCCTGTTATCGTATTATGGTCTTAAGGTAAGACTTATTTTACAATGCGCAATTTAGCAAATTTTAATAACAATTGCTTGTTTCCCAGACCCTGAAAAAATACAGTTGCCTTTACATCCGGTAAATTGCCCTCCAGATTCACAATTTTACCAAACCCGAATTTCTCGTGCTCAACTTCCATACCATTCTGGAAAGAGGCTGCCGCATCCGGTGTGAAACCAGGAGTGGGGATATGCGCTGTAGGCAATACCGTCGGTTTAGGACGATTCGCAATAGTTGAGCCGGAACTTTGTCCTGCAGGTTTTGGCTTGCTGAAACTATCCCGCTGCTGAGACCAGGATCTTCTTTCCCCGTCAAAACTATCAGAATCTATACTTGTTTTAGGTGCTTTAACCACTTCCAGCTCGAGGTATTTAGCGTTAATTTCACTAATAAAACGGCTCGGCTCGCAATTTGTCAATGTGCCCCAGCGATATCTTGAGGTGGCATAAGTTAATGTGAGTTTCTTTTCGGCGCGCGTGATAGCTACATAGAAAAGACGGCGTTCTTCTTCCAGATCTGTCCTGGAATTCAGTGACATCTGCGAAGGAAAGAGGTTTTCCTCCAGTCCAACGACATATACATTCTTAAATTCCAGACCTTTTGCAGAGTGGATTGTCATGAGAGAAACGGTCTCTTTATCCTTCTCATCTGCCCGGTCGTCATTGGTTAGAAGGGCGATATCCTGCATAAAAATAGCCAGGCTGCGGTCTTCAATATCTTCACGCTCTGCAAATTCTTTGATACCATTCAGTAATTCCTGAATATTCTCGTAGCGACTGCGGCCTTCGACACTTTCATCGATATGTAGTTCTTTAAGAATACCTGAATGTTGTGCTATGTATAAAGCAGTTTCATATGCATCCAGTTTTTTAGACTCAGCTGCAAAACTCTTAATCAACATCGAAAAATCATTCAGCTGATTGGCAATACGGCCGGCAATATATTTTTGCGGGTCACAGATTACTTCCCACATGGTAATATCATGTTGGTCGGCTGCCACGATAATTTTATCAACGGTGGTGTCGCCAAGTCCTCTTCGCGGATAGTTGATTACTCTTTTTATGGCTTCTTCATCACTCGGATTGAAAGTTAGACGGAAATAAGCGATTAAATCTTTAATCTCCTTACGCTGATAGAAAGATAGCCCGCCATAGATTTTATAAGGAACATTGAGCTTTCTCAGTGCTTCCTCCATTGCCCTTGATTGCGCATTTGTACGATACAGGATCGCGAAATCGCTATAGCTAAGCCCGTTTGAAGTTCGGTCTTGCATAATGGATTCTGCAACAATCTTGCCTTCTTCGTTATCTGTAAAAGCACGGGAAACTTTAATCCTGTCACCAGATTCATTGTCTGAAAAGACATTTTTCTCCAGTTGGTTCTTATTGTTGGCGATAATGCTATTCGCCACTTCTACTATATTTTGTGTAGAGCGGTAATTTTGCTCCAGTTTATAAACTTTTAAGTCCGGATAATCCTTTTCGAAATTCAGGATATTCTGAATATTGGCACCCCGGAATCCATAGATACTCTGCGCGTCATCACCAACAACACAGATGTTCTGGTATGCCGCTGCCAGTTTTTTAACAATTGTATACTGCGAGAAGTTCGTATCCTGATACTCATCTACCATCAGGTATTTAAACTTCTGCTGATACTTATTCAGCACATCCGGATTATTCTTTAACAGCACGTTGGTTTTGAACAGTAAGTCGTCAAAGTCCATTGCACCAGCTTTAAAGCAACGTTTGGTATAAGTTTCATAAATAGCACCAAGCATTGGCCTTTTATTAGAAACATCTTCGGCCTGTATTTCAGCACTGTTAATATACTCCACATGACTCACCAGATTGTTTTTGGCAGAAGATATACGGTTATATACAAAGTTGGCATTGTACAATTTATCGTCCAGCTGCATTTCACGGAGAATGGCACGGATCAGACTTTTACTGTCATCAGTATCATAAATTGTGAAGTTAGACGGATACCCTATTTTTTCGGCTTCCACACGCAGAATTTTAGCAAATACCGAGTGAAAAGTACCCATCCATAAGTTTTTTGCTTCCGTACCAACTACTTTCGAAATACGTTCCCGCATGTCTTTTGAAGCCTTATTCGTAAAAGTAAGTACGAGAATATTAAATGCGTCGACTCCTTTTTCGATCAGATGGGCTACACGGTAAGTGATTACCCTGGTCTTTCCCGATCCCGCACCCGCGACAATCATTGCTGGTCCCTGGGTGTTTTCTACTGCTGCACGTTGCTGAGGGTTTAATCCTGCTAAATAATCCAAATCTTTGTTGTTTTGCTTGATGTGCCGCTGTCAATTAAATTTAACAGCAGATGAAATGCAAAAATAATAAAACGTGCTCTCTTATTTTAAGGATAATGGAAAAATAGGTTAAAAACAATTTATGCGCTTAACGTTGCGGGTTCATAGAACCAGACTACTAAACGAGGGGCGATTTCCCCGCAGAATAATAAATTATAATCTGGTTGCATTGCATATTACAAATGAAGTCTGCAGCAATTTTTGATGCGGATTAAAATTTGATGCGAACCGGAAAATGTGTCCAGGAAAATCGCGTTTAAACAAATACCATATATTTGCAGAAATTCAATTGTTATGCAAGAGATCAAAAAATATGTAGAAGACAATAAACAACGATTCCTGGATGAATTGTTTGAATTGTTACGTTTTCCGTCAGTCAGTGCTGATCCGAAATACAAAGCTGATGTACTTAAAACAGCCGATTTCGTAGCAGCAAAGTTGCAAGAAGCTGGTGCAGATAAAGTAGAAATCTGTCAGACTGCAGGTTATCCGATTATTTACGGAGAGAAAATAATCGATCCTTCTCTACCTACTGTACTGGTTTACGGGCATTATGATGTACAGCCTGCCGATCCTGTTGAATTATGGGATACTCCGCCGTTCGAACCTACCATTCGCGATGGTAAAATTTATGCGCGTGGTGCATGTGATGACAAAGGACAGTTTTATATGCATGTTAAAGCATTTGAACTGATGATGAAGACCGGTACTCTGGCTTGCAACGTGAAATTCATGATTGAAGGTGAAGAAGAAGTGGGTTCATCTAACCTGGGTGTTTTTGTGAAGGCAAATGCCGAAAAGCTGAAAGCAGATGTGGTTTTAATCTCTGATACCTCGATGATCAGCATGGAAAATCCGTCAATAGAGACTGGTTTACGCGGTCTAGCTTATATGGAAGTAGAAGTAACAGGACCTAACAGAGACCTGCATTCTGGCGTATATGGTGGTGCAGTTGCGAATCCAATTACCATTTTATGTAAAATGATAGCTTCTCTTCATGATGAAAATAACCATATCGTAATTCCAGAATTTTATGACCGTGTCGTAGAATTAACTCCAGCGGAAAAGGAAGCTTTAAATTCTGCTCCTTTTGATCTGGACGAGTATAAAAAAGATCTGAATATTCAGGCAGAATGGGGTGAAAAGGGCTATTCAACATTAGAGCGTACTGGTACAAGACCAACATTGGAGGTGAATGGTATCTGGGGTGGTTATATTGGTGAAGGAGCTAAAACAGTATTGCCTTCTAAAGCGAATGCGAAAATTTCCATGCGTCTGGTACCGCATCAGAATTCTGAAGAGATATCTGCAATTTTCCAGAAACATTTCGAGTCTATAGCGCCGGAGTTTGTGAAAGTAAAGGTAACGGCACATCATGGTGGCGAACCCGTAGTTACACCAACAGATAGTATAGCTTACCGCGCAGCGGAGAAAGCTATTTTTGATAGTTTCGGTAAGAACCCAATCCCGACAAGAGGAGGTGGAAGTATTCCGATTGTAGCTTTGTTTGAAGACGTATTAGGCATTAAGTCTGTATTGTTAGGCTTCGGTCTGGATAGCGATGCATTACATTCACCAAATGAAAAGTACGATATATTTAACTATTATAAGGGTATTGAGACACTACCTCTGTTCCATAAATATTTCGCGGAACTGAGTAAATAATAGCAGTACCACATTTAATCTTTATAAAAAGGGTGGCCATAAGGCTGCCCTTTTGTATTTTTGTGCTGTGCCACCAGTTCAGAAGAAAACAACAAACCCAGCCCAGCGTCAGGCTTCAGCTAAAAAAGTCTTACAACCCAATAAACCAGCTACACGAAAGCGGAAAGCGCCGGCTAAGAAAAAGAAGCCTGTTCCGCTTGCACTTAAATTTGCTATAGCGGCTTTACTTCTTGTTCTGGCATCACCTTTATATTACGGCTATATTCTAAAAATGTTTATCTCTGCGAAGCAGTGGGTAATGGATATTGGCGAAGACCCAAATTACCGGTCCTACAAAAGTTATGCAATCAGAATACCAAAAGGATATGAAATTCATGGAATTGATGTCTCTTCTTACCAAGGTAAAATAGATTGGAAAATGGTTAGGGCAATGAAGGAGGATAAGGTTAAAGTTGATTTCGCATTTATTAAAGCTACGCAGGGAATATCTGGTGTCGACCCTTATTTTCAGCGGAACTGGAGAGAGGCGCCGAAAGCTGGCGTCGTCTGTGGTGCATATCATTATTTCATTCCAAGGAAGTCAGGTTTATGGCAGGCCAGGTTTTTTCTGCAGACCGTTAAATTCGATACCGGCGATTTGCCTCCGGTAGTAGATGTCGAAGAGTTAAGTGGGGTAGAGCCCGAAAAAATGCGTGCTGAGCTGAAGGATTTTCTGGATCATATTGAGCAGAAGACCAAGGTAAGGCCCATCATTTATTCCGGGCTTGTATTTTACAGGGATTATTTAAAAGGCCATTTTGATGACTATCCACTTTGGATAGCTCATTATTATCAGGCAGAACTCAAAGCTGGAGCGAAAACCAAGTGGTTTTTCTGGCAGCATTCCGATCGCGCTAAAATCAGTGGAATTAACCATGTGGTAGATTTCAATGTGTTTCGCGGAGATAGTCTCAGCTTTCAGCAAATGCTGATCAAGTAATTATATCCTTTTTATTCTGCAGTTGAATGCTTCTGATTTTTCATTTGATTTTTGTGAAGTCTCTTTTGCATTTCTTCGGGGTTGCTATACCGTTGCGATACCCTTGCTATACCGTTGCCATACCCTTGGTATACCCTTTGGGTAAAGGAAGGGTATACCAAGGGTATGGCAACGGTATAGCAACCAAAGAGAACAAAAGAAGAAAACCTGGCGTGAGGACACGATTCATTAACTGCGTATAGGAGCATGTTTTTATTGTTGGCTATTGTAAATCAATAGAATATGAAATAAGCGGGAACAATTATATATTTCCGTTGTTAAAACATAGGCGATGAAATAAAACAAAAATATATATTTGCCTGAATAAATCAGATCGGCTGGAGGTAACAAAGGTTGAAGAATCAATAAAATTAAAATAAAACAAGATTCCAATGAGTATTAAACCCAATACAGTAGTTTCATTAACGTATGAACTGCATACGACTAATGAAGAAGGACAACAAGTTTTCGTAGAAAAAGCTGATGAGCAGAATGCATTGGTTTTCTTGTATGGTACTGGTATGATGTTGCCTAAATTTGAAGAGCATTTAGCTGGACTGAATGTTGGTGATGAATACAATTTTGAGCTAACTGCCGCTGATGGATACGGAGAGAAAGATCCTGGTGCATTTGCAGATCTGCCAAAAGACATGTTTAAAGAAGTGGATTTACCTAATGTAGGTGATGTTATTCCTTTACAGGACAATGAAGGTAATCATTTCAGAGCAGGAGTTACTGCAGTAAATGATACAACTATTGCTGTAGATTTAAACCACCCGATGGCAGGTAAAAACCTGATTTTCGGTGGAAAAATCCTTTCTGTACGTGAAGCAACTGAAGAAGAATTAAGCCACGGTCATGCACATGGTGCTGACGGTCATGCTGGACACTAATCCAGAATTGGTATACAATAAAAAAAGGCTGCAGATATCTGCAGCCTTTTTTTATTGTAGCTCTGTACCGGATTCTGTCTCCAGCTGAGCACATTTCTCACATATACCGTAAGCAGTTGTGTTAGTCGTGACAGCTTTGAAGCCATGTGGCATTTTTAAATGCGGAGCTTTAACCTCCAGGCAATAGATCTTAAGGCAGCAAGTGCAATTAAAATGCACATGATCATCATGGTGATGATCTTCTGAACAGGCAGCGGAGCAAATGGCGTAATTTGCCGTTCCATTTATATCCATAATCCTGTGCAGGATGCCTTTATCCTGATAAATATTCAGGATTCTGTATAGAGTGACCCTGTCAATTTCCTTTCCTAGTTTCTTTTCCAGTTCAGGTTGCGATATTGCAACGGTGTCCAGTGCTATTTCTTCCAGCACTCTTACTCTTTGTCTGGTATGTTTCAGACCATTTTCTTTCAGTAGTGCTGTGGGGTTAATCTTAGTCATATCAGATAGATTTGGCATTTATTAATGCAACCGGCGGATTATCCATCGCATTGCCTTCAGTTAACCGGAGAGTTCCTTTTACTGTAATAGTGTGGTAGGTAAATTTAATAGGTTCGGCCAGTTCTACCAATACCATAATCGGTACGCCATTCTGACCGCAAAAGAAACACTGATTAATTGGAAGGGTAGACAACATAAACTTAGTCTGTTTCATTCCATCTTTGATAGGAACGAGGTATCCTTCCAACTCAAATGGCTTGTTAGCATACTTTTTAATTTCAGGCGTAAATTTCGCCACCATATGCGTGTCCTTAATAATCTTGAAATCCACCCCGCCGATAATATCCCAGTTCTGAGACATGATCTGATCATTCGGATCATGTTGTGCGTAGGTTTTAAATCCAATAAATAACAGGCAGATCAAAAATAATTTTTTCATGAGGTGTTTATAGGTTAGTTTTTAGCCAGTATTGCAGCGATATCTGCACGATAAGCTTGCCAGGCAGGGATAATAGCCGCAAATATACCGATAGCCAGACCAGCGGCAAATAAATAAATTTCTTCTTTCAGAAAAACCAGCCCACTAAGCCTTGCCTGGCTGCTTTCCTGTCCTGAGCCAATCAGCTCTACGGCGATATGTCCAAGAAGGATGCCTGCAATTGTGCCGGTTAATGTTAATAGGAGGCCTTCTTCTATTACAATCCTGAACAATTTGATCCTGGAGGCACCCAGTGTCCGCATAATGGCCAGGTCATACTGTCTTTCTTTTAATGAATTATAAAGGTTTACAAAAACGCTAACCGCCGCAATGAGCATGATCAGAAATGCAAACCACTGCAAGGTGTCAATCCCTACGCCAATTAGGGAGAACAGTCTTGTGCTTTCCATGGCAGGGGAGGCCGCCTGTAGCTGGGTAGCCGAATTAACCATTCTTGGGAACATGACAACAGACATTGGCGAACGGTACTGGATAAGTAAAGAGGTGATTTCCCTATTTCCGGCTGGCTCTTCTTCTGCGTGTTCATGTTCATTCTCATCGGCATGATCATGCTGCGGTTCTTCATGCATCTTCCATACACTCGCTATGTTGGTAAGGATCAGATTATCGGTTACATTTCCTTGTTTCTGAAGGATTCCCGTTACTTTATAGGCATGGTGATCATGGACGTGTGTATTTTCCGTTAAGCCATGTGCACCCAGAAAGGTATCTCCGATTTTAAGCTGCTGCTGTTCTGCAACAGAAGCACCAATGGAAACTTCGAAATCTTTTTTCCAGAACTGGCCTGATGCATTTTTCAACTGGTAAAGTGCGATATAATTACTGTCTGTACCGATAATCCTAAAGCCTTTGTAATTATCGCCCATGGCTAATGGCACAGCTCTTTTGACAAAGGGGCTGCGGGAAAGTCGCTGGGCATCTTCTAAAGGGATATTGCCGGTAGGATTGTCCATATAATAGATACTGCTCAGGATGAGCTGCAAAGGACTTCCTTTAGCACCGACAACCAGGTCGATATCTTTTGAGTTTTGTGTTAATTTATCGCCGATCTGTCTGGAAGCGAGTAATAAAATAGTAAGTATGCCTGTTCCAAATGCAATGAGCAATATATTTAGTCCCGAGGACAGCGGTTTTGATTTTAAGCTTTTCCAGCTGATTTGTAAAGGGCTCATTACAGGGTATAAGTATGTGTAAACGCTTCTTTAATTCGCTGATCATGAGTGGCAATGACCAATGTAGACTGGTTCAGCTCAGTTTGTTCTTTTAACAGGCGGAGAACAGTTCCGGCATTCTGGTCATCGAGACTGGAAGTGGGTTCATCAGCAATCAGTAAGGCTGGCTTATTAATCACAGCCCGGGCTATAGATGCACGTTGTAGCTGTCCCTGGCTGAGGGTAGAAGGGTATTGGTGTGAAGAAGCTGAAATTGCCAGCGATTCAAGTACTTCCTGAATCCTGTTGCGGTTTTCCGGCAGCCCGGCAAAACTCTGGGCCATCAACAGGTTTTCCTGAATGGTCAGGCTTTTGATCAAATGCGGACGCTGAAATACAATCCCGATATGCAATGCCCTGAAACGGTCAAGCTCTCGTGGTTTTAACTGATAGATTTCTGTTTCATTAATCTCTACCTGACCGGTTGACGGGGAAAGGATACCTGTCAGAATATGCAGGAGCGTACTCTTTCCGCTACCCGAATTACCCAGCAGCAACCATTGCTCTCCCTTGCTCACCTGCCAGTCGTCGAAGTTTATCTTCTTATCCTGGTTATAGGCATGTGCCAAAGCTTTAATACTGATCATCTGCTGCATACGGGTATGACCTGTTTTTTAACAGATTCCGGCTAACCCGGAAAAGGCGGTCATACAAATATACTAAATGCAATACATTTGCAAAAACTCAGGATGTAAATACTTTGTTAAATGAAGATTGGAGAGAATTAGTAATTTTCCAGGAATTCTATACCTTTTTGTGTGATCGTAGCAGAGGGATGTGCACTGTCATCATGGAGAATTACATAACCCAGATCGGCCAGTTCCTGATAAGTATCTTCCATTCCTCCAAGGATAGAAGAGCTCACTTGTTGTTCAATTGTTTCTAATAGTGTTTTGATTTCTGCTCTTTCCATGATTATAAGTTTTGATTTTCTATTAAACAAAAAAAGAGCCACATTGTGTGGCTCTTTTAAACAGACGGGATTAATGTCTGTATTCAGAAATCAAATTTATTTATATAAGTCAGCACGCAATTGTGCTACATCATCACTATTGATATAATCATCATAGCTCATCATTTTATCGATTGAGCCATTTGGCGTCAGTTCAATAACGCGGGTAGCAACAGATTCGGTTAGGGCATGGTCACGTGAAGTGAACAGAATAGTGCCTTTAAAATCTTTCATACCGTTATTCAATGCAGTAATCGACTCCAAATCAAGGTGATTCGTTGGCTCATCAAATAGTAGAAGGTTAGCCTGTTTCAGCATCATCTGAGAGAACATACAACGCATCTTCTCACCACCGGATAATACTTTACAGTTTTTTAGTACTTCTTCTCCTGAAAACAGCATTCTGCCTAAGAAACTTCTTACGAATTGTTCATCTTTATCGGTATCTGAATATTCTCTCAGCCAATCTACAAGATTCATATCCTTCCCTTCGAAATAAGAAGAGTTGTCGTTTGGAATATCACCGATATTAATAGTTACACCGTATTTAAATTCACCTGTATAATCGGTATCACGTCCGGTTAGTACGTTATAGAATGCAGTAGTTGCTAAACTGTTCTGAGAAACAACGGCAATTTTATCGCCTTTGTTAACCATAAAGTTCACTCCTTTAAACAGAAATTCACCATTCACAGATTTGGACAGGTTTTCTACCTGCAGGATCTGATCTCCAGCCTCTCTGGCCAGGTTATTAAACATAATTGCCGGATACTTACGGCTGGATGGTTTAATTTCCGTTAAATCAATTTTATCAAGGGCTTTCTTTCTGGAGGTTGCCTGTTTGGATTTAGAGGCATTCGCACTGAAACGCTGAATAAATTCCTGTAATTCCTTTACTTTCTCTTCCAGTTTTTTGTTCTGGTCACTTCTTTGTTTCAACGCCAGCTGACTGGACTCATACCAGAAAGTATAGTTACCGGAATAAGTATTCATTTTGCTGAAATCGATATCGACGATATGTGTACATACCGCATCCAGAAAGTGCCTGTCGTGAGATACAACCAGTACGATATTCTGATAGTCTGCCAGGAAGTTTTCCAGCCAGGCAATAGTTTCAATGTCCAGGTCATTCGTTGGCTCATCCAGTAAAAGAATATCAGGATTACCAAAAAGGGCCTGCGCTAACAAAACGCGGACTTTTTGCTTCCCGTCCAGTTCTTTCAGTTCTTTATAATGGAATTCTTCTTTAATCCCCAGATTGCTTAACATGGTCGCTGCATTGCTTTCCATGTTCCAGCCATCCATTTCTGCAAATCTGTTTTCCAGTTCTCCTGCACGTTCGCCGTCTTTATCTGAAAAATCTTCCTTCAGATAGATAGCGTCTTTCTCCTTCATGATGTCATAAAGCTCTTTATGACCGATCATAACCGTTTCTAAGACAGAAAAATCATCAAACTCATGATGATTCTGTTTTAAAACCGCCATACGCTCTCCAGGGGTAAAAGCGACGCTACCAGTGGTTTGGTTCACTTCTCCGGAAAGGATCTTCAGAAAGGTGGATTTACCCGCACCATTTGCCCCGATTACGCCATAACAGTTGCCATGAGTAAATTTAAGGTTAACATCTTCAAATAAGGTGCGTTTTCCATAACGCAGGGATAAATTAGAAACTGAAATCATATTGCACAAAAATAAGCCGCAAAGGTAATGAATATTTCATAATATGCCCGAATGCCTTCAGAATCATTAGATCATACGCAATTGTTCAATTTGTTTTTTTAATCTTGTAATTCTCAGATCGGCCCTTCGTCTGATTTAGATAGATTTTCCTGATCTGAGCCTAAACGGACCATCCGTTCAAAATTTGAAACTGATTTAAAATGGAAAAAGAGATAGATATACTTGAATCAATTATTAAACGCCGGCGAAGTATTTTTCCGGTTTCCTATACTGCTGAAGAAATACCTGATGAGCAGATCAGAAGAGTATTGGAAAGTGCAAATTATGCACCTACTCATAAGCTAACTCAACCCTGGAGATTTGTCGTCTGCCGCAAAGAGGCTAAAACCAGACTGGGAAATGAGCTGGCACGTTTATATAAAGAAGAAACTCCGGCAGATCATTTTCTGCAGAAAAAATATGATAGTATAATCAGCAAGGCAGCGCAGTCAAGTTGTATTATCCTGCTTAATGTGCAGTTACATCCGGAGCTGATCCCTGAATGGGAGGAACTTGCCGCATTGGCCTGCGCTGTGCAAAATATGGCACTAACAGCCGAAGCCCTGCGGATCGGGGCATACTGGAGTTCTCCGGGAATGATTGAAAGCCTGCCCGCAGTATTTAACCTGCCGGAGGGCCAGAAGTGTTACGGACTTTTTTATATGGGATATCATCAGGATGTCCCGCGGGACGCTAAGCGTACCGCAATTGAGCACAAAATTACCTGGTTAGAGGACTAAAGAAGATGGAAGATTTGAAAATAGCATTATACCAGGCCTGCCTGGACTTTATACACCAAAGGATCCAAACTGCTGAAACTGCACTGGAGCAGGCGAGAGAAGCGAGTAATGACGATACCAAGAGTAGCGCGGGAGACAAATTCGAAACAACACGTGAAATGATGCAACAAGATATCTCCAGAAATAAACGCCTGCTGGCAGATGCACAGCAGAATTTACAGATGCTGGAATCACTGCAAGATGTACCGGTGAGTCTGCAGGTTAAAAATGGAAGTCTGGTTCACACAGATAATGGTGTTTTTTATATCAGTATAAGTGCTGGTCAGATTAAGCTGGACAGTATTCAGGCTTTTGCAATTTCGGCAGTATCGCCTATCGGGCAACTTTTACTGGGGAAGAAAGAAGGGGAAAGCTTTAGCTTCAACCAGAATCATTACCTGATTGAAAAGATCAGCTAAGTAATCCGGGTACTATATAAAGATGAATTACAAAAAAGGCGGCCATTAATGGCCGCCTTTTTTATTAAAAGCTATTTTTAATACTGTTGCTCAATGTTTTTGGAGTCCAGTAACCGCTTGCTATAATTCTGCGGATGGTAAATAAAGGATCGTTCTCATCTCTCTTTGTGGAAAGTATAAAGGCAGATTTAAAACCTCGTTTTTTGAGTTCCGGGATAGCCTCCGGATTCCACAGACCAAAAGGATAAGCGAAATGATGAATGTCTTTTCCTGTAATATCTTCCAGGGTTTTAGTTGGTTTGTCTATTTGGGTTTCCCAGTCTTTACCCTGATATTTCTTAACATTTTGATGGTCCCAGGTATGGGAGCCTATTGTGTGTCCCTGGTCTGAAAGAGTTTTGATCTGCTCTCTGTTCATGTAATTTGGTCTGCCAATGGAAACAGTCATGATGAAGAAAACTCCCTTAAAACCATATTTTTTCATGGTTGGTTCAGCAATTGTAAACTGATCCAGGTCTGTATCATCAAAAGTAAGCATGATCGGTTTTTCAGGAAGAGGGGCGCCTTCATTCAGATAGGCATACAACTCATCTGGCTGAATCGTATGATAACCGCTGTCTGCCAGCATTTTCATCTGGGCTTTAAAAGTTTCTATTGGAATGATATAGTCTTTGGCCGATTTCGAATCTTTCGGTCTCCAGTCGCGAATCTGGTGATAACATAAAACAGGTACTTGCTTGCGTGCGAGGATAGTTTTAGCATCGGCAACTTTTATATTGGCCGTATTGACAGGAGTTTGCGGTTGATCTGCATTTGTGGTTGTCGTTTCTACGGTAGCGGAGGTGCTGTCAGTAAGTGTGTTTTTCTCTTGTGATTTGGACTGGCAACCTGCGCCGAATAATAAGGCAGCAGCAGTCAGACTAAGCAATTGTTGTTTCATATAGGTGAATAGTAAGATTGCTGCAAAACTAGGAATTCGCGGTTCATAACCCAAATATTACCTCTCAAATGATTTATCCATTTTTAAAATGGATAATTTAGGATTTTTAATATCCGCAGCCCCTCGGGCTGGTATAAATTCTATTGACTACATGAAACATAATTACCTGTTCCTGTTGTTTTTAGCAGGCTTAGGTGGTCAGAGTATTGCTCAGACCAAGACCTACACTCTGACAGAAACTATCAGCGAATCACCGAAAGCCAACTATCAGCTGGCATCTAGATTTTCCCCTGAAAAATTAAAAAAAATCGTTTACTCTACTTCTGTTGATCCGCACTGGTTAAAAAGTAAACGTTTCTGGTATGTTTATGAAACTCCTGCCGGAAAAGATTGGTTTATCGTCGACCCGGGTGCAAAGTCTAAGAAGAAATTGTTTGACCCGGTTAGTCTCGCAGCCGAAATAACTACGATTATCCGTGATCCTTTTGACGGGCAGCATTTGCCAATTGAAAACTTAATCTTCTCTAAGGATGAAAAATTCATCCGGTTTGAAGTGAAAAGCTCTGTTGATGAATTGAAAAAGGATCGTAAAGATTTAAAGGATGCCGATTCGATGCAGAAGAAAACCTATTTCTTTCAATATGAACTGCAGAATTCAAAACTGAAAGTTCTGGAAGATTTTGAAAAGCCTAAAAAAAGACCGGACTGGGCTTCAATTGCACCAGATTCTTCGGCCGTTATTTTCACACGTAACTATAATCTCTTCTGGATGGATAAGGTGAATTACCTGAAGGCCATTAAAAATGAAGAAGATAGTACAGTAGTTGAACATCAACTAACAAAAGATGGCCTTAAATATTATCCTTATGGCCGAAATGGAGATGGAGAAAATAATGAAGAACAGGAAAAAAATGATAAAAAGAGACGGGCTAGTTCTGTGCTCTGGTCACCGGATTCACGTTATTTTGTATTAACGCGCGCCGATACAAGGAAAGTTAAAGACCTGTGGGTAATTAATAATATTTCGAAAGGCCGACCGACACTGGAAACCTATAAATATCAGATGCCCGGCGAAAAAGATGGTCCGCTGGAAGAAGTTTACTTATTTGATTTCAAGAATAAAACGAGCAAAAAATTAGCCGTTAATTCTTTTAAAGATCAGAGTTTGAGTGTTTGGAATACACCTGTGCTTAATACTGACAGGGACAATGAGTTTAAACCTGCCGTCTGGCTGGGAGACAACAATAAATTCTATTTGTCCAGAACAAGCCGTGATTTGAAAAGGGTGGACATCTGTGTTGTCGATCCAGCGACAGGTGCAGTTAAGTCTGTAATTGAGGAACGTTTTAACACTTATGTAGAAGTTAACCGCCCGGCAATAATTAAAGGAACCAATGAAATTATTCACTGGTCTGAGCGCGACGGCTGGGGGCATTTCTATCTGTACGACCAGAATGGTAAGCTGAAAAATCAGATTACAAAGGGACCGTTCCACACCGAAGAAATTATTAAAGTAGATTCCAAAAGCCGTGTCCTGTATTTTACCGCCAATGGTAAAGAGGCAGGTGAGGATCCTTATTACCTGCATTTTTACAGAATTAATTTTGATGGTTCCGGTCTGAAACTGCTAAACAGTGGTAATTTCGATCATACAGTAAGTATGCAGGACGACGGACCTTATTTTGTAAACAACTTTTCCAGGGTAAATACGGCTCCGGCTGCGACAATAATGGATCAGCAGGGCGGCCTGGTAATGAAGCTGGAAACTACCGATCTTTCTTTACTGATGGCAACGGGTTATAAATTTCCGGAGACTTTTAAGGTCAAAGCCGATGACGGGATTACTGATTTGTATGGTGTATTATATAAGCCATTCGATTTCGATCCTAAGAAGAAATACCCAATCATAGAGTATGTATACCCCGGTCCGCAGACTGAGGCTGTGAACAAGGCATTCAGTAAGAGCATGGACAGGACGGAAAGGCTGGCACAGTTTGGTTATATCGTAATAACTGTGGGGAACCGTGGTGGTCATCCCGCGCGTTCTAAATGGTATCATACTTACGGATACGGTAATTTGAGAGATTATGGTCTGGCCGATAAAAAGGTAGCTGTTGAGCAACTGGCTGACAGGTTCAGTTTTATTGATATCTCCAGAGTCGGTATTACCGGGCATTCCGGCGGTGGATTTATGTCTACGGCGGCAATGCTGGTTTATCCCGACTTCTTTAAAGCAGCAGTATCTAATGCAGGCAACCATGATAACAGTATTTACAACAGATGGTGGAGTGAGAAACATCATGGTGTAAAAGAAATAATATCGGCTAAAGGCGATACGACTTTCCAGTACAGTATTGATAAAAATCCGGATCTGGTTAAACAATTGAAAGGACATCTGTTACTAATGACTGGAGATGTAGACAATAATGTCCATCCGGCTAATACCATTCGTGTAGCAAATGCATTGATGAAGGCTGGTAAACGTTTTGAATTCGCTATTATCCCCGGTCAGCGACATAGTTTTGGTACAATGACAGAATACGCTTTCTGGAAACTGGCAGATCATTTCAACAGGTATCTGCTCGGAGACTTTACGACACCTGCACAGGTAGATATCCTGGAAATGGATCGTGAGGTAGAGAAGAATGGTAAGTAATCTACGAATCTTCTAAACAGAAAAGGCCCCGCAATTTGCGGGGCCTTTTCTGTTTTATTCTGTTGTGTATAATTTCTACATATTATAAGTAGAACTGAACACCTAATTTAGGAGCGAAAAAGTTTGCACCTACACTGAAGTTTTTAGAACCACCTACTTTGTCACCGTCAGCATTTTCTAAACGGTTATCATTGTAGCTGATACCTCTAACTGAAAACTCAATACCAATTTTTTTGCTTGGGAAGAATGCAAAACCTGGAGATAAAGCTACACCAACTTGGTTGTTGTTACCAGTTTTAACCATGTTGTTACCTTCAGCATCACCAACTTTAGTGTTACCAAATGTCATTGGAACTGATAATTGACCGAAGAATTTAAATTCATCAGAGATACCTTTATAAGCACGTGCAAATGGGCTAACCTCAAATGCGTTATTTTTAACAGAAGCTGTAGTGCTATAAATCTTAGCGTAAGAGTAACCAATGCCTGTACCTACTGCGAAGTTATCAGAAACAAAATAACCAACTGAAGGAATAACTGCGAAATTGAAATCAGTTTTCTTAGCACCACTTGTTTTATTAGTGTTTAATTCAACGTTACCGCCGATCATAAATTTACCTTGTTCTGTTTGTGCTTGTGTAGTGAAAGCTAAAGCGGAAACCGCTACGAGTGATAATAATAATTTTTTCATTTTATTGTGTTTTTAATTTAACCTTAGCCAGAGGGTTAGTTTTTTAGTTTCTGACTATGTTTGTCATATAGTCAAGCTTGGTGCCAAACAATTATTTAGCTAGTGTGCAGGAAATGAGGTTTTTTGTAAACCGCTATCAGATAGGGAGATAATAAAAATTAGAAATTCCTTTATTATTTTGTTATGACATTCACAGAAAAATAACAATTTGTTAATTTTCTGTTCATACAGACACTTTGACTTTGATTAGTACGATTGTCAGTTTTTTTACGTTCTTGTCATGAAGATGTGACAGGAAAAGAAACATTTTATCTTGCTTTTCTGTGAACTAAAAAAAACTTAAATTCAGGAAATCATTCCGGCTACCTTAGGTGTTAATTAATTATGAGACTATTTATAGAACGCAAACCCGTTAAAGTTTATCCAGACCCAAAACGGGTTATCGCGAGATTTTTCTTTAACGGAGATGATCGTGCAAAAGATGTTATCCGGAAAGTTCTGGAACTATCACCCAAAGATGTTTTTGGACTGATATCACCAATTCTTCAGGAATACTCCAAAAGGCATCGCAATATCACCAAGATCCTGACCAGGCACTGTAAAAAAATAAAGCATGTAATGGACGATATCGAGATTGACTATGAAAGTCTCAGCAAAAATCAGCGTCTACTACTTGGATCGTATTTTACACATGAATATTCTATAGAATCGGCTGCTTTCTTTAATCCTTCTGTGGTCGAAGATCCGGATCAGTCGGAATTGGTAGAAGGGGAGAAGAGATTAATTATAAGTTTTAGGGCTGTAGGGGAAGGACATATTTCCTCCGTTGTATTTAGGCGTGCAATGGTAGATAAAAATGGAAATATAACAGTTAATCCTGCCGGTAATTATATTGATGAGGCGGAGATTATCAGAAATGCGGTGTATAGTAAAAAGCTTTTTTTTAAGAAGGCGGCAGATGCCAGTATCGATTTAAGTATTTTGGACGAAATAGGTAGTCAGCTGGAAGAAAAGTTTGACTATGCATTGTTGCGCAGAATTATTCACTCTTCTAAAAATTTGACAGAAGATGATCTGAAGAAGCTGGAATATGATAAAGTGCTTTGGTTATCGGACACTTATCATGAAATTAGTTTCTCCCGCGACACGGATATTTCAGACCGGGTTATTTTCCCCATTTCAGAATTTGAGCGGAAAGGGATTGAAGATGCCCGTTTTGTACGTTTTATTAAGGAAGATGGTTCCGTTATTTATTATGCAACCTATACCGCATTTGACGGCGCAATGATTCTGCCTAAATTGCTGCAAACTACAGATTTTTACGATTTTAAAATAAGCCCGTTACATGGGGCCGGAGCACAGAATAAAAATCTCGCTCTGTTTCCACGTAAAATTAACGGTAAATATGTGATGATGTCCAGAATTGACGGTTGTAATAACTACCTGATGTATTCTGATAAAATAAATGTCTGGGATAATCCTGTTAAGTTGCAGGAGCCTAGATTTCCATGGGAGCTGATCCAGATTGGGAATTGTGGCTCACCAATCGAAACTGAGGCTGGCTGGCTGGTTATTACACATGGTGTGGGGCCAATGCGCAGATACTGTCTGGGCGCTGTGCTGCTGGACCTTGAAGACCCCTCAATTGAGATAGGGCGTCTGGATGAACCTCTGGTTATTCCAAATCAGGACGAGCGGGAAGGATATGTACCCAATGTGCTATATTCCTGCGGATCTATTATTCATAACGGAGAGCTGATTATCCCTTATGGTCTTTCTGATTACTGCTCTTCTTTTGCGACGGTAAAAATAGATTTGCTATTGGCTAAATTATTAGAAACGGGCCCTTAGGTTTCCGTTTCTAATAAGTATGTTTAAGATAAAATCTGATGGTAGAGGCTTATATAGTCTGCTACCATTTTTTCTTTAGAGAATTGCGCAGCTGACCATTCCCGGCACAATGCCCTGCTGAGTGAGGGGACTGTGCTAACAGATTCTGCTGCCTCTTCTATATTATTCACCAGAAATCCCGTCTCGCCATCTTTGATGAGCTCTGGCATCGATCCGCGGTTAAACGCGATCACCGGGGTTCCACATAACATGGACTCTGCAACGCTCAGCCCAAATGGTTCATCAAAGCTTATAGGGTGTAGTAATGCAATTGCATTTCCCATTAATTCATTGCGCTTATCCGGGCCGGCAGAACCGGCATAAATGATCTGATCGCTAAGCTGCGGTTCTATTTTGTCAGTGAAATATTGCTGATCCTGTATAATACCTGCAATAATTAATTTCTGTTTACTTTTCTTAGCGATAGCAATGGCTTCTTCAGTTCCTTTATGCGGATGGATTCTACCGAAAAATAAAAGGTAAGCCTCTCCTTCGGGTTTATCCTGAAACCTTAGCGCAGCGGTGTCTATCCCGTTATATACGGTTGCCAGGTAGTTGAGGTCCGGATGCCGGTTTGACTCGCTAATGGATACATAATAATTTTTTGCATTGTATTTTTTATACACTGGAATAATTTTCTCTGAAGAGAAGCCGTGGATGGTAGTGACTACCGGTGTATCAATTAACCCGGTATAGCTCAGCGGTAGAAAGTCAAAGTGATTGTGAATAAGGTCAAAATCGGCAGCTGATTCCATCAGCTGCGCGATATGTAAGCACTCTATGACTTTGGCATCCTGATTACGGTCTTCTTCGTAACCTTGCTCAGTAATACTTCTTAGTTTTGCATTGGTCTGAGAACTTCCCGTAGCGAAAAGTGTTACCTCATGACCAGCCTCCGCCAATCCTTCAGTAAGGTTTGAGGCCATCTGTTCCCAGGGACCATAATGTAAAGGCGGCGTACGCCATGCGACAGTGGACAGAACGGCTATCTTCATTTCAGGAGCTCCTCTTTAATGGAAGCTTCTGTTTTATCGCTGAATTCATATTCCTGCTCCAGTGCTTTCAAAACAGTCAGGTGAGAAATCCAGTAGGCCAGCGTGCTTTCTGCACCCTGATTCCGGTTAACACCATAGGTTTGCAGCCCGTCACCACAACCTTTAGTTTCGTAGTCATACAGCGGCAGTCTCAAGCTGTTTTCGCCCAGGAACCATTGATAACTGAGGTCCATCTGACGAATATACTTCAGGTCGTGTGTAATTTCATATGCTTTAAAGTACATCAGTACCATAGCCATAGTTTCTATTGCCTGCTGATCATAGACGGCCATTTCCTGGTTCTGATACAACCATCCATCATTTCCTACAGGATTCAGATACCCTTTGTTCAAGGTTTTGCTGGTCAGATAATCCATACTTTCCAATGCTATGGCAAGTGATTCTTCATCATGGCTGATCTCATAATGAGAAAGTAGAGCCAATGGTAAGATCGCATTGTCATAAGTCAGCTGGCCTTCGTACCAGTGCCAATCATCTGTCCTGTTTTCTTTGTATGCTTTTTTAAGTGGAATGGCGAGCTTATTAAACTCTTCTTTAATAAATTCATCATGTGGATGGGCTTTCAGGAAACTGCTTAATCCGATCATTGTATTACCCAGCCCACGCAGATGTTTCAATTTTCCAAAATGAGGAATCGATCGCGCAAATAATTCTTTAGCGAATTCCCGGTACGAATTATTTGGTGCATTACTGCATAAATACCCCAGCGCCCAGATTGTCCTGCCAAATGAATCTTCGGATCCAATCTCATCCAGATATTCTCTGCGGAAGCTCAGGAAGTTCCTGAAGTTTCCGTCATCGCACTGCATATATTGAATATAACTCAAATAAACGGGTAAGAGTTCTAGCGCAGCCTTACTCTTATTCTGCTGCCAGGCCATAATAACCATAATCAACGCTCTTGCATTATCGTCCAGGCAGTAGCCTTCTTTAAGATTGGGAATTCCGTATTTAGCATGCTGTACAATCCCGGTATCGTCGGTTAGACGCTGAACATGAGCCATGCTAAAAGCCGGCATCATATCAATATCAATAACCGGGCGCACTTCTTTCTTCCTTTGTATTGCAGCTGCGATAGATTTTCTCAGCGTATTAATAAATACACCACCAGTTTTCGGCCAACGTAGTTTTAAACCATAATTATACGCATTGCTTTTAAGTGTCTTTAGTTCTTCAGGATTATCCAGCAGGTCGTTAACAATGACAGCGAGATTTTGTGAATCTTTAAAGTCAAACAACCTTCCACGGTTGTCTGCCAGCAGTTCCTGAGCATGCCAGTACGGTGTTGATATCACAGCAGCCCCAGCTCCGATCGCGTAGGATAGTGTACCGCTGGTAATCTGAGCTTCGTTCAGATAAGGCGTGATATACATGTCTGCCGCGGTTAGGTAGCCATATAATTCTTCTTCGGAGACAAATTTATTAACGAAGATGAGGTGATCTTCCACATCCAGTTTTTTAGCCAAACGTTTCAGACTGTCTCTGTATTCCTCTCCGGAATTACGAATAACACCCGGGTGAGTTGTCCCAAGTATGACATATACGACATCTGGGTGTTTGGCAACAATAGCCGGCAATGCTTCGATCACCGTTTCCAGCCCTTTATTTCTGCTGATCAGCCCGAATGTAAATAGTACAGTTTTGTTTTTAAAAGGGAGGGAGGCTTTGACGGGGTTATCTGCTCTGGGTTCCAGATCAGGAACACCATGTTCAATCAGTTGTATCTTCTCTTCAGGAATACCGTAAATCGTAGTGAGAAACTCAACTGCCCTGTTGCTCATAACAACGATCTTAGCAGAGTATTTGGCAATTTCCCTGATAATGGTCAACTGCATATAGGTAGGATCCTTCAGAATCGTATGTAGAATCGTTACTAGCGGTACCTGCAATCTGGCAATGAGCGGTAAGATATATACGCCGCTTTCTCCACCGTAAATGCCAAACTCATGCTCCAGTATACAGGAATCTGTAAAGCTGGTATTAATGTAGTCTGCAGCACGGATATAATCATTCTGATTTTCTTGCTGGATACTGAACTGCACCTCAGGCGGATACTCATATGGATTAACCTGTTCTGTGTCAGTTTCAGAGTCCGTCATTGCAACTACGAAGCTTTCTGCGGATACGGATGCTTTATCTGTTCCGATCGCATGCAGTAAATTCTGATTAAAAGTAGCAATACCGCATTCCCGCGGTGGATAAGTAGATATATAGGCTATTTTCATTGATTAAACGAAATGTGTTAGTTTCTAGCTGTACAAGTAAAAAAGCCGGCAATTGTTTTAGAAAAGCCGGCTTTTGACAAATAAATGGTATTGGAATTACGTAGTTGGTTTTTTATTATTCAGAAACACAAATTTGTTATCGAACATATCCAGTTTAATTCTGCTGTCTTTATCTATAGTACCAGCAAGGATTTCTTTAGAAAGTTCATTCAGTATTTTTTTCTGAATAACTCTTTTCAGTGGTCTTGCACCGAATTGAGGATCATAGCCTAGTTCTGCAAGCCAATCAAGTGCCTCAGGACTTGCTTCTATCTCGACACCCATTTCTGCAAGGCTATCCTGAACATGTCTGAATTGTAAAGCTGCAATATCGCGAACTTCCTTCCTGTTTAATGGTGTAAACATAATCAGTTCATCGATCCTGTTCAGGAATTCTGGTCTGATCGTTTGTTTCAGTAATTCAAACAGCTCATTTTTAGTTTTGGCAACAACCTCATCATGATTAGTTTCATCCAGGTTTTTAAAGTTTTCCTGAATTAAATGAGACCCAATATTGGAGGTCATAATGATAATGGTATTTTTAAAGTTAACCAGTCTGCCTTTATTATCGGTTAGCCTGCCATCATCCAGAACTTGTAAAAGAATGTTGAAGACATCAGGATGAGCTTTCTCAATTTCATCCAGCAATACAACTGAATATGGTTTACGTCTGACCGCTTCAGTTAACTGACCACCTTCATCATAACCCACATATCCCGGAGGCGCACCGATTAATCTGGATACCGAATGCCTCTCCTGATACTCACTCATATCTATACGGGTCAAAGCGTTATCATCGTTAAATAGGAATTCCGCTAGTGCTTTAGCTAGTTCTGTTTTACCTACGCCGGTTGTACCCAGGAAGATGAAGGAACCGATTGGCTTTCTTTTATCCTGTAAACCAGCTCAGGATCTTCTGATCGCATCGGAAATAGCTTCAATTGCTTCTTCCTGTCCGGCAACTCGTTTGTGCAGCTCGTCTTCCAGGTGTAGTAATTTCTCCCTTTCGCTGGATACAAGCCTGGTTACAGGAATTCCCGTCCAGCGTGCTACAACTCCGGCAATATCTTCTGCAGTCACTTCTTCCTTAAGCATTCTGCCTTCTCCCTGCTGCGATTCAAGCGTAACTTTCAAAGCCTCTACTTTATCCTGGGATTCTTTAATTTTACCATAGCGGATCTCAGCGACCTTACCATAATCTCCGGCACGTTCTGCCTGTTCTGCCTCAAGTTTGTAGTTTTCTATCTTCTCAAGTTCACTGTTAATGCCATCAACTACATCTTTCTCACCCTGCCATTTTGCCCTCAACTGATCGCGTTCTGCAGAAAGATTAGCGATTTCCTCACCAAGTGATTGTACTTTCTTATCGTCATTTTCTCTCCTGATAGCCTCACGTTCTATCTCAAGTTGCATGATCTTTCTATCCAGTTCATCTACATTTTCCGGTACGCTATCCATTTCAAGCCGAAGTTTTGATGCAGCTTCATCCATTAAATCAATTGCTTTATCCGGTAAGAAGCGATCTGAAATATAACGTTGTGACAATTCTACTGCCGCAATGATAGCTTCATCTTTAATGGTCACTTTATGGTGTGTTTCATATCTCTCTTTCAGTCCGCGGAGAATAGAAATCGCATCCTGAGTGTCTGGCTCATCTACAATTACTTTCTGGAAACGACGTTCCAGGGCTTTATCTTTCTCAATATATTTCTGGTACTCGTTTAATGTTGTCGCACCAATAGCTCTTAGTTCACCGCGTGCCAGTGCTGGTTTCAGAATATTAGCGGCATCCATCGCACCTTCACCGCCACCGGCACCAACAAGAGTGTGAATTTCATCAATGAACAAGATAATGTCTCCTTCGCTCTGCGTAACTTCTTTGATCACCGCTTTAAGCCTTTCTTCAAATTCGCCTTTATATTTTGCTCCGGCAACTAAAGCTCCCATATCCAAGGAGAACACGGTTTTTGATTTTAGGTTTTCCGGTATATCACCTTTGATAATCCTAAAAGCAATACCTTCTGCAATAGCGGTTTTACCGACTCCGGGCTCTCCAATGAGGATAGGATTATTTTTAGTCCTTCTGGATAAGATCTGAATTACGCGGCGAATTTCTTCATCCCTTCCGATTACCGGATCAAGTTTACCTGACTCCGCATATTCATTCAGGTTCCTGGCATATTTATTTAAAGCATTATAGGTCGCTTCTGCATTCTGATCGGTGACGCGGTTATCCCCGCGCAAAGATACTATGGCAGTTTTTAAGTCTTTTTCATTAACTCCCTGTTCTTTTAGCAATTTAGAGGTCTGGTCATTGACAGCCAGAATACCCAATAATAAGTGTTCTACGGAAACAAATTCATCCTTAAACTCTTTCAGATACGATTGAGCTTTCTGTAAGGCGGAATTCGCTCCGGAAGAAAGATATCCATTGCTGCCACTTACCTTGGGGTATTTCGCAATCTGGGTATCAAGCTGCTGGTTAAGCACGTTCATGTTAACATTCAGCTTCTTTAATACATACGAAACGACATTTTCGTCAACAGTGAGCAGACCTTTTAACAGGTGTGCTGTCTCAATAGCCTGTTGCTGATTGCCCTGGGCTATTTCGGAAGCCTGTTGAACTGCTTCCTGGGCTTTTATCGTAAAGTTGTTAAAGTTCATACAGCTCTTTGCTCAAAATAAATGCCACATCACAATAAGGATCAAAGACTGTTAAAATGTCGTTCAATGATATTTTATACTGAATAAATGTCTGATTTTAAGTTATTTGTACTGAATTTTTGTCTGAATTACAATCTGATTTAAAAATTTCTTGGTTTCCTGTCAGCGTTATTGTCCCTGAAATAGGTTGATTCTAAATGATTGATCTGTATCAGAAGGGTTTGCAGATAAGCTTACAATATTCTGCTATTTTATTAATCTGGATTGATTTCCTTTGCACCTGATTTTAGTAAGATATAATTAATGAAAAAGAACGCAATAAAAGGGGCCTTGTTAGTTGGCCTTGGTGCATCTAGCTATGGAGCACTCGCGACAGTAGTAAGGCTTGCCTACGACAAAGGTTTTACAACAGCCGAGGTTACAACAGCCCAGTTCAGTATCGGGTTAACAGGTATGTTTCTGATTAATATGCTGATTGGAAAAAAGAGTGGCAACACAGAAAAAGTAACCGGCAGTTCCATCTGGCGGTTAATGCTTGGAGGCTGTTCTTTAGGCCTGACCAGTATCTTTTACTATTATGCGGTTAAATTTATACCGGTTTCGGTAGCCATTGTACTGCTCATGCAGTCGGTCTGGATGGGTTTGCTGCTGGAGGCCGTACTTGATAAAAAAGTTCCTTCCGGGCTCAAAATTCTATCTACAGTAATTGTATTGCTCGGAACCGCTTTCGCAACCAATATTTTTTCTGATGTCCATGCCTTAAACTGGAAAGGTGTAGCCTGGGGATTTGCTGCTGGAATGTCCTATACGTTGTCGCTGTATTCTTCAAACAGTATTGCTACGCATCTCAGACCAATGCAGCGTAGTTTATGGATGCTACTGGGTGGCTTATGTATAATCGTGCTGATCTTTGCATCTAACTCTTATGGTGATTTCAACTTCGGTATTTTTTGGCCCTGGGGTTTATTTCTGGCATTTTTCGGAACGATCCTACCACCTTTATTATTCACGAGCGGCATGCCTTTAACCGGTATCAGCCTGGGAACTATCGTCGCTTCAATTGAACTTCCGGTTTCTGTAATGTTTGCTTTCATACTTTTGAAAGAGCCAGTAAACCTTACCCAATGGCTGGGAATTGCCCTGATTATCTTTGCAATAGTCCTGATGAACGTCAAAAATATTATTCAATCCAGACAGGACATCGGTTCCTGATCCAGCGTTTTGTGCTATTCCTCTAATATTATTTAATGAAGAAGTTCCTTTTATTATTTTTATTCCTGATCAATATTTCTGCTTTTGGTCAGACGATCCAGGTTTGCTCCTGGAACCTGCAGAATTTCGGTAAATCCAAAACTGACGAGCAAATTACTTTTATTGCCAAAACTCTCCGGGAGTATGATATCATAGCCATACAGGAAGTTGTGGCCGGTCCTGGTGGCCCTCAAGCTGTAGCCAGGCTTCACGATGAGCTAAATAGAACTGGTGCCAAGTGGGATTATACGATTAGTCACGGGACATCCGGAGACAGATACAGTAAAGAGCGCTATGCTTACTTATGGAAAACGAGTAAAACTTCTTTGGTAGGAGAGCCATGGCTTGAAAGAAAATACAACCTGGAGATTAACAGGGAGCCATATATGGCAAGATTTAAATTGGGTAAGAAGCAATTCACACTAGCTAGTCTGCATGCGGTACCTAAGGCTAAACAGCCAGAAACTGAGATCAAATACCTCCAGTACCTCCCAGCTGTTTACCCATCCGATATTTTGATTTTCCTGGGTGATTTTAATCTTCCGGAATCTCATACTGTTTTTAACCCCTTAAAAAGGATGGGTTATCCGCCTGCTTTTCAAAAGCAGAAAACGACGCTGAGGCAAAAATGTATACAGGGTGATTGCCTGGCTTCAGCCTACGATAATTTCTTCTATCAAAAAGCTTTTATCAATTGTATCAACTCGGGTGTGATACATTTCTATACCGCTTTTGAAGATCTGAAGGCTGCGAGAAAAATATCGGATCACGTACCGGTATATTTTAAATTCAGCTTACTGTAGCATTCTGTTTCGGTTCCAAACTGATAGTTGGGAAACAATTTCTGGGCATAAAAAAAGCTGATCTTTAGATCAGCTTTTTTTATGCCCAGAAACGGGATATTGAATATTGTGATATTAGGCTAATATTTCTGCTAATCTGCTTGTCTGGTGGTCTGCAAGTTTTTGTAAAGGACCTGCTGCCAGCATTTTCATCATCATATTAAGATCTGCCGATATAATATGTGTTGCGATAGTTGTCCCATCTCCATTATCGGATACGGTCCACTTTAACTCCAGATCAAAGGGTGCTTTTTCACTAGGAACAGCAATTAGCTCCTGATTTTCGATACGGCTTGATATCTTTAATGCAAGCTTAGCCATGTTTTGGATAGTAAAGTTGGCTTCATCTGTGGTAGAGGTCCAGTTATAGATATTCTCAGGCATCAGCTGCTGGTGATTATTCATGTCTGCTAAAAAAGCATACACCTGATCTACAGGACGATTAATAGTGGCAACACTTTCGATTACAGTCATCTTAGCTAGTTTTTTTGGTCTGCATTTTTACCCCATTCTGCAGGGTTTCTTCTCCATTGGTTCAACAAGTCTACTTCACTTTGTGCGATGAAGCTGTTTTCCGCAGCATATTGAATTAATGTATTATAGTTGGATAATGTAGCAAAGCGACATTTAGCTTCTTTGAAATTCTCTTCGGCGATATCAAAGCCATAAGTGAAAATAGAAACTAATCCGGCTACAGATAATCCCGCATCTTTCAATGCCTGAACTGCCTGTAGACTGCTCTTGCCGGTTGATATAAGATCTTCCACAACAACTACGCGCTGTCCTTCAATGATTTCACCTTCGATCAGGCTACCTGTTCCGTGTTCTTTTGCTTTCGCTCTTACATAAGCAAATGGCAGGCCTAATTCCTGTGCAACAAGGACACCCTGAGGTATTCCTGCAGTCGCAACGCCGGCTATCAGATCTACCGATCCGAATTCTTCCTGAATAAGCTGGGTAAGTTTTTGTCGGATGTATGTTCGTACTGAGGGATGGGAGAGCGTCACCCTATTATCGCAATAAATTGGAGATTTCCAGCCTGAAGCCCAAGTAAACGGGTTATTTGGCTGTAATTTTATTGCTTTAATTTGAAGTAAAAATTCAGCTACCTTTAATTCAATATCACTTTTATTATACATGATCCAAAATTACTCAAAATAATAGCTTTATTCCATAAAGCATTAGTTCTTTTTTTGCCAGTTATTGATACTCAGGGGTATAATTGCTAAATAGTCTTGTTTGGCAAAAAATATCCATTGACTTTGCGCAGCATACAGAATTTATTTACTTTTATTTCCTGATTTTAATTTATAAACATGAAGACCTACAGGATCTATATCAATAATAATGCACTGATTATTAGTAAGCAATTGCCAGTGATGAACGTTCCTGTACAGGAAGTACCCGTGAAAGGATTTAATTTTCTGAACTTTTATGCACAGCTGGATCTGGCTGGAAATAAACATTATGTACTAATTACTGACGATACCAAAGCTGTTTTTAAACAGCTTAAAAGTAGCTGTACGCTGGTCAAAGCCGCTGGCGGTTTGGTGAAAAACGCAAAAGACGGATATCTTTTTATATACCGGAATAAAAAATGGGATCTGCCAAAAGGTAAGGTCGAAAAAGGCGAGGGAATGCGTGAAGCAGGGTGGCGCGAGGTAGAAGAGGAATGTGGTGTTAAAGTATGGAAGAGCGGTAAAAAATTATGCAGGACTTACCATATCTATGTCTTAGGTAATAAATTGGCCCTGAAGAAAACGAACTGGTACGCAATGTCCGTAAAAGGGATTCCTGTATTGATCCCACAAAGGGAAGAAGGTATTACTAAAGCTGAGTGGCTAAGTGCAGATCAGGTGAGCGCTGTTTTGGAAAACACCTACCCGTCAATTATGGATGTGATGGAAGCAGGAAATCTGACAACTGATCGCCTGCTCCAATAATTTATAAACTTAGGCCTGCGGAAGGAAGGGAAACGCTTCCTTCGGCAGGAATGGGGTAACATCACCATGGTTTCGAAGTATATCCCGAACTATGGTGGAGCTGACTGCCGAATATTGCGGTTTGCTTAGTATAAATATAGTTTCCACTTCGGGCATCATCGTCTGATTAATCTGTGAAATAGCCCTTTCATATTCAAAATCACCAACAGATCGGATTCCCCGAATCATATAGGTAGCATTGATCTTTCTGCAAAAATCTACCGTCAGTCCTTCATAAGACTGTACTTCTACATTATCAAAGTCGTGGAATACAGCCTCTACAATTTGTTGTCTGACCTCTCCGGACAAGAAACTTTGTTTAGAGCTGTTCAAGCCGATACCGACTATTATTTTATCAAATAAAGGTAATGCACGTTTAAGAATGTCTGCATGTGCAATGGTCAGCGGGTCAAATGAACCAGGGAAAAGTGCTATTTTCATGGGATATGCTTATGGGATATAGTTGAAAAAGCTGAAAGAGGAATTTCCGTATCTTCTGGTCTCTGTATAACCTGGTTGATTATTCAGTTTTAGGAATGACGGGTGTTCTACCACAAGTAAACCGTTTTCGGTTAGTAATTGTCTTTGTGCAACAAGTTCCGGGATACGCGGGATAGTCGCCAGATCGTAAGGGGGGTCCGCGAAAATAATCTGATACTTTCCGTTATGCTGCTCTAAAAACTTGAATACATCTGCTTTTTGCAAATTGATGCCTTCGAGTTTATAATGCTCTATTACAGACTTTATCCAGTGGATGCAGCCTGAATGTTTATCAACAGAAGTAACGGACTTAATTCCCCGGGAGACAAACTCTATACTGATATTTCCCGTTCCGCAAAACAGGTCCAGGACGTCACAATTATCAAAATCGTAAGTATTATAGAGAATATTGAACAAGGCCTCTTTGGCCATATCGGTGGTCGGTCTTACCGGAAGGCTTGCAGGTGCATTCATCCTGATACCTTTGAGTGATCCTCCGATTATACGCATAAGTCAAAAGCTATTAAACTGCTGTAATAATGTCCCGGCATATCATCTAATATGGTGTGGTCGATATCGCCTGCAGGAGGCTGTGTAAAGTTAATTTTGCTGAAATATTTTAAGAGACAATTGTAGGTATCATCATTTTCATGAATAATTCCACTCAACTGCAGTTGGATGATTTTTGTATCCAGTTTAAGCTGTTTTATAATTAGTAACAGGAAATAATTGAATTCATCTGTATTTTCGAATTCAAAGTTATTGAGATAAACAAGCTTTCCATTCTCTAAAACAACAGCATGAAACGAGCCCGCAGTAAAGTCGAGGGACAAACTGCTGGTTTCGGATTTACCGGCTAATGCAAGCGCTGGCGCATGCTGATCGAATAACTCCGCTCCCGGCAGATGATCTTCCAATAACTTTACAGTAGACTTTTCAATATTGAACACCGAAGTAAATCCAAATTCTTTACAAGGACGTGTATAGAGATTCCCTGTTAATCCGGACGGAAAGAAATTACTGTATTCGGCGGCTTTTTCCGTCTGGTAAACAGCGTCTGGTACACTCAGATGATAAGAGGTGTAAACTGCAGCCCTTATTTTTTGAAATGGAAGCTGCAGGTAGCTGTCATTCTTAAGCGTATGCAACAGAGCTCCTGAAGCCGGATCACATTCCTGCATATCGAAGACCGCCTTCAATTGCCTTTTCTCCAAATCTATTATCGCGTAGGAAAGACTGTCTCCGGTTATTTTCATTAGCAAGCTGCAGGACGAGGCAGTCTGCGGATCAAACTCCGGATCTACCAAAAGTATACTGTTTTTGCTCTTGTTCATCTTAGCAAAATTAATTCTTTTTTCTATAACAACACCATTGCATATTTGTAAAATGGATAATGCAGTATTAATTGCCAGTTCTTACCAGTACGAGCCGACAGCCGAACAACTGAATTTTTGTGAACAGGTAGCTTCTTTCCTCACCGGGCGGGTTGACCAACGTTGTTTTATATTAAGGGGATATGCAGGAACGGGAAAAACGACTTCAATTGCGGCACTGGTAAAAGCTTTGCCACGTTTTAAAATGCGTAGTGTGCTGCTTGCGCCGACGGGTAGGGCCGCGAAAGTAATGCGTAATTATTCAGGCAGAACCGCATTGACTGTCCATAAGCGCATCTATAGAAAAAGGTCGGCTGTTTCTACCGAAATGGCTTTTCAGCTGGCGCCAAATCTTGCCGAGAATACGCTCTTTATTGTAGATGAAGCATCTATGATTGCTGATGAATGGAATTCTAAAAGTGGATCGTCATTCCTGAAAGATATTGTGGATTATATTTATAACGGAAAAAATTGTGCTGTTCTTTTTGTCGGCGACACAGCGCAGCTACCTCCGGTAGGCAGTCTGGAGTCACCCGCATTAAACAGGGATTATTTAGCTCAGACTTTCGGTTTTGAAGTATTTCATACAGAATTAAAAGAAGTGGTCAGGCAGGGAAGGGAGTCTGGTATTCTGGCTAATGCGTCTATGCTTCGTGTATTAATTAATGAAATGGAGCAAGAAGATGACCATTCTGAAGACAAGGCATTGATACCAAAGTTTTTCACTAAAGGATATAATGATATTTTTAGAATGACCGGGCTTAAGATGGTAGAAGGGCTGGAGTATGCATACCGGAAGTTCGAGATGGAAAATACGTTGGTTGTTTGCCGGTCAAATAAATCGGCAAATATATATAACCAGCAGATTCGTACAAGGTTGTTATACCGGGAGGAGGAACTCACGGGTGGCGATCAAATTATGATTGTCAGGAATAACTATTTCTGGTTACCTGATAATGAGGCGGGTTCTTTTATTGCTAACGGTGATATGGCGAGAATTGTGCGGGTAAGAAGGGAAGAGGAACGTTATGGTTTTCGGTTCGCCGAAGTTCAACTGGAGTTCTTTGATTATCCTGATGCGGGGCAGATTACCTGCAAGGTTATGCTGGACACACTTCAGGGTGAAACCCCTAATTTGAGTTATGAGGATAGTAAAAAGTTGTTTGAGGGGCTTTCAGCCGATTATGAACACATTACAAATCGGCGCGAACGGATGCTGGCAATCAAAGCAGACCCATTTTACAACGCACTGCAAATCAAATTTGCCTATGCTGTAACCTGTCATAAAGCACAGGGTGGACAATGGGATGCCGTTTTTGTAGATCAGGGTTATCTTACCGATGATATGATCGATATAGAGTTCCTCCGGTGGCTGTATACAGCTGTAACACGTTCGCGGAAAGAACTCTTTTTAGTAAATTTCTCCGCAGGCCTCTTTGAAGAGGCTGCTGAAGATCAGTATTAATTGTGTTTTTTCATGCCGAAAGACCAGTAAAAAGCTAAAACACAAATTATTACGGTTAATACTAGCATGATCGCTGTAATTTCGCCGTTTCCTAAAACTGAGCTAATAGTTGTCATAATCCTTTTTTTTGGTGAAGATAGCTATTTAAATTTGTAATGATAAATTCAGAATCCGTCGAAAAGCCATTTATGTGCTGCTCAATGGGGATTGAAAGTAACAGTCGGGGATGTTTTTTCCTAAATTACCACATCAAACTTTTGTTCTATGATCTTACCTAATGTATTGATAGGCAGAGTTATTGAGCTATTGCCCGGAGCTAATATCTTCCAGGTTCCATTGCTACGGGTTCTGGTGATTTCAAAGTTGCCTTTCTCACTGAACACCTGATAAAGGTTGATTTTAGCGAAATTTTGCACTACCTGATAGATTTCTTTTGCGATTTTAATCTGAATACTTTTCATAATTAATGTCTGATAAGATGTTTCCAGCTTTCTTTTCCCTGGTCTTTTAACTGTAGTTTTTAAAGGATTGCTACCTGTTTTTAACATACTGTCTTCTTAAGAATTTGCATTTTTCCTGCCAATCAGATATTATATTAGATATACAGTTTCCCTGCAGATAAAATGTATCTGTAATATTCATACTTAATTAAATATTTCAGGTAATTTAGTTTTATAATTACCCGATATGTGCCCAGATTATTTGGATAATAGATTACAGTTTATGTGTGGCGGAGGAGAGACCGGCAGGCTGGTCCGTAACTACAGCTGGAAGGAAACTTCTTTAGGAGCCCCTCATGAATGGCCTGAATGTATCCGCACTGCAGTGAGTATCTGTCTGAACTCCGCTTTTCCGAATGCGGTTTATTGCGGTGACGAATTTAATCTGATCTATAATGACTGTTATATTCAAATAGCAGGAAACAATCACCCCGATATCCTGGGGCTGCCCAGGTACAGGGCCTGGCCTGAATCCTGGAAACAAACTCAGGCTTTATTCGAACAGGTAATTTCTTCCCGGTCAGCCGTTAATGCAGTTGATGAGTTGTTTCTGCTGAACAGATACGGTTTCATTGAACAAGCTTATTTTAATTATACTTTATCCCCGATAATAGATGCTTCAGGTAAGGTCTGCGGAATTTTTAATTCTCTTATGGAGACTACAGACCGTGTGCTGGCTGAGCGACGGGCGTCACTTCTAAAACAGTTCAAATCAGCATCTGCAAAATTTGATAAGCTGGGCAGCGCTTTTGAAGAAGTGCTCGGACCTTTACAACGGGAAAGAAGAGACATTCCTTTTGCGGCATTATACGAAACGGATAAGCATGGGGGATTTAATCTCAAACAGGTAACAGGCGAGCTTATTATTGAAACAGATAGACTGGAATCTGCTTTACCGGACGTAATTGCTTGCGGAAAGCCGTTGTTTCTGAAGCTGGAAAATAACAATGTGTTCTTAGTACCGGTAATACAGGGTGAGTTTCAGGTAATAGGTGTTTTTGTCGCCGGGCTGAACAGTCAGATCTATTTTGATGATAACTACAGGCAGTTTCTTGAAAATATAGGTTTCCTGATCGGTACAACCATTTCTTACTCTCTAAGGCGGGAAAAAGACAAGTTTGTTTCAGATCAGATTAAGTATAATGAAGATCAGTTTCAATTTGCTGTGGATGCGGCTGGACTGGCGACATGGGATTTTAATACTGGCAGTCAGTTATTTACTGGAAACAGACGGTTGTATACTTGGTTCGGATTTCCAGAAGGTGACGGGATTACTTTACGTCAGGCTCTGAGTCGGATTGCAACCAAGGATCGGCCACATGTGGAAAAGGCGTTAAATGATGCTTTGAAATTTGAAACCGGAGGATATTACAGAGTAGAATATTATATCTTAAATCCTGAACAGTCTGAGCCACGGCTGGTAAGAACGACCGGGCGTGCTTTATTTAATGACAAAAACGAGGTTACCAGGTTTAGTGGAACTTTGCAAGATATCACTGCGGAAAGAAATACATTGCTCGTTCTTGAAGAGACTAACAGCCGCCTTCAGATTGCTTTAGAGGCCGCAAGCCTGGGATCTTACGAATTGGAACCTAAGACGGGTAAAATGCTTTGCACGGCTCAATTTCTTGCTAATCTTGGCCGGCCTGCAGATGATTCTTTTGCTTACAACGATTTGATTTCGCAAATACTGCCCGACTATCATCAGTTAGTGAGTGATACAATACAAAAGTCGATTGCCGAAAGACAGATTTATGAGATAGAATACGCCGTGCGCTGGGCCGACGGTACCTTGCACTGGATAGAAGCCTATGGCAAACCGCAGTATGATGAAAATGGTGAGATCCTAAAAGTAGTTGGTGTGACGCAAGATGTTACTAAACAAATCAGTGATAGAAAGGAATTGGAGCGTGCATATGAGAAGGCGCGGTTATCCCGTGAAGCTGCACAATTCGGTACATTCGATCATGACCTCGTCAACAGCCGCATGGAGTGGGATGAACGTTGCCGCCAAATGTTCGGAATTACCCACCAGAGGCCTTTAAATATGGAACGAGATCTTATTAACGGGATGCATGAGGACGATCGGGAAAGAATGAGTGATCTCATTAAACATACTTTGAATCAGGAAAAAAGTAATGGAGACTATGATGCTGAATACCGTACTATTGGTGCGGAAGACGGAAAAACCAGGTGGATCAGAGCAAAAGGGAAAGCATTTTTTAATGAATATGGTGTCCCCTTACGTTTTATAGGAGCGGTTCTAGATATTACTGCTCAGAAAGAAAATGAAATCAGGAAGAATGACTTTATAAGCATGGTTAGCCATGAGCTTAAGACTCCATTGACCTCATTGAAAGCCCATGTTCAGGTGCTGAACAGGAAAGCCAGAATTCATAATGATAATCACACTTCTGCATCACTTGATAAGGTCGAATTGCAGATAGGGAAAATGAGTACCATGATTAATAGCTTTCTCAGTGTGGATAGACTGGAATCAGGACAGATTCATCTTGAAAAATCTGAATTTTTGCTAAATGACTTGATTTTGCAGCAAATTGAGGAAACCAGGCTGATTGTTTCGAGCCATAAATTATTTTTTGAACCGTCTGTATCGGTAAAGATATACGCAGATTTTGAAAAGTTAGGTCAGGTGCTGACAAACCTGATTAGCAATGCCGTTAAATATTCACCTCAGGGGGGCATAATAACGATTATTTGTGGTTTCAGAGCGGGGCAGGCATTTGTCAGTGTCAGTGATACTGGAATCGGGATCAGTAAAAGAGATATCGGCCATCTTTTCGACCGTTTCTATAGAGTGGAAGGAAAATATACCAAACAGATTTCTGGATTTGGAATTGGCCTTTATTTGGCTGCGGAAATTGTACGCCGGCATGATGGTAAGATCTGGGTAGAAAGTGAAAAAGGTCAGGGGTCGACGTTCTATTTCAGTATCCCTCAGTCAGTGGTATAAGTTTTTTCTGAAATCATCTTTTAATTTAATGTATTTTACATTATTTTTAACTGTAATACAGGTTGTTCGCCTGTTTGGTGTATTTCTTATCTAAATTATTCAATTATGTCAAAATTTGAAATTAAAAAGAGAAGCAATGGAGAATTCCAGTTTAGCCTGAAGGCGGGTAATGGAGAAGAGATTTTGCCGAGTGAGGGATATACGACCAAAGCAAATTGTGAAAACGGAATTCAATCCGTCAAGAAAAACTCCGTATATCCAGAGCGTTTTGACAGGCTGGTTTCCAAAAACAATAAATTCTATTTTAACTTAAAGGCTAGTAACGGTCAGGTAATCGGCAAAAGTGAAATGTACGAAAGTGCCTCCGGAAGAGATAACGGGATTGAATCAGTAATGAAGAATGCCCTTGATGCCAAGGTAGTTGACTTAACGGTCTGATTATCGTTCAAAAACGTTCATGCTTTTTTTATTTTTCTTAAACCCCTTCTGATTGAGTTTGGTATATTTATTGTACTTTTGTGGCAAGGAAAGCTGAAAAGCCTATGTTTTAAGTTTTCTTTACATATGGGGCCGTTTTGGATTTGACAGGGTGGAGGTACGTATGTTAGCATGCAGTGCGTTGTACGGAGAGCACTTAAAGTGAACGTTCACACTATAATTGGCGAAAATAACTACGCCTTAGCTGCCTAATTTAGAATTAGATAGCTTTTGTCCCTCTGGTTGCTGCGTTTTTAGGCTAGAATCCGGGGCATCGAAATAAATGACGCTGGCGATTGTAAGGTACGATACAGTCGCGAGATAAAGTACCTAAGGAGAAAGGCAAGGTAGGTTTCCGGCCCGTCTGATCCCGAAAATAAAGTGGAAAATAAGCATGTAGAAGGCATAATTTGCCACACAACTGGACAAGGGTTCGAACCCCTTCGGCTCCACCAAAAAAGCCTCTGAGATTATCTCAGAGGCTTTTTTTATTTAGAAACTTTTGTATAAATGCGAGTGTCTAATAAATTGATTAATTCCGGACAAGTCTGAATAAAAAAAATGATAATATTGCGATTTTCGAATTGCAGAAAATTTTCGTTACACTGTCACGAAAATTGAGATAGTCACATTATCTCTTTGTCAACGGCCAAATTATTAGGGTGAGATCTGTTGATTTTGTGTTAAAAATTCCTTATGATGGACATTCTCCTCATTAGTGCGAATGTTGTCAATTAATGATGGCATTACTCATCATTAAATCTAAATTATTACGTTTAAAAGTATTATATTTGTTGGAGTAAGTCATCATTACATAATTTAATAGCTTTAAAGATGGAACAGTCAGACATCGACATTTATTCTAAAAGTGACCTTTATTACCTTGCCACAATCGGAAAGTATGTAAGGTCAAATCGAATTTCTCAAAACAAAACACAACTCGAGTTAGCTAAAGATGCAGGAATGAACAGGACAACTTTAAGCCAGCTTGAGAAAGGAAAGCCTGTCAATATATTGTCTTTAATACAAGTATTACGTGCATTGAAAAAACTTCATGTTTTTCAAGAAATGGAAGTTAAGCCTCAACTAAGTCCTATGCAATTCGCGGCCCTAGAACAAAAACAAAGGCTACGCGTAAAAAGGGATAATAGTAAATCGCCAAAACAGAAATCCGACTGGTAATGAATACAGCATATATAAATTTATGGAATAAAAGAGTTGGTGCAGTTTTATGGGATGAAGAAAGAAGGTTTGCGAGCTTTGAATATGATAAAAGTTTTTCAAGTCATGGTTGGGATATTGCACCTATAAAAATCCCTATTGAACGAACAGGCCAAATATTTTCATTTCCTGAACTCGCAGGAAATATCACCTTTAAGGGGCTTCCGGGCCTGCTCGCGGATATTCTCCCGGATAGATATGGAAATACTTTGATAAATGCTTGGTTGGCAAGAAATGGACGTGCTCCCGACAGTATGAATCCTGTTGAAATGCTCTGCTTTGTTGGTAATCGTGGTATGGGTGCATTAGAGTTTGAGCCTGTAAATCCAAAGGGAGGCGAATCATCTACAAAACTTGAAATATCAGGTTTAATAGATATAGCTAGAGACATTTTAAACAATCGTCAGAATTTCAATGCCGATCTAAGTAATAATAAGGAAAAGGCACTCCTGGATATTATTAAAATTGGAACTTCTGCGGGAGGAGCACGAGCTAAAGCTTTAATAGCCTATAATGACCAAACAAAAGAAGTAAGATCGGGGCAGGCAGATGTACCTAAAGGATTTACGCACTGGCTTATAAAATTTGACGGAGTGCATGATAGCCAATTCGGTGAAACTTATGGTTATGGAAGAGTTGAAATGGCCTATTATTTAATGGCAACAGACTGTGGTATAGAAATGATGGAATGCAAGTTATTGGAAGAAGATGACCGTGCTCATTTTATGACAAAGCGTTTTGACAGAGTGCTTGGCAAGGGAAAAATCCATGTGCAAAGCTGGTGTGCGATGTCGCATGCTGACTTCAATGAGGTTGGGATACATAGTTATGAAGAGCTATTTCAGACGATGCGGATGCTCTTATTACCTTACCCACAGGCGGAGCAATTATTTAGAAGGATGGTGTTTAATGTAATTGCAAGAAACTGTGACGACCATACTAAAAATTTTTCTTTTATGATGGATAAGCATGGAGAATGGAAGCTTGCGCCTGCATTTGATGTATGTCATGCTTATCGCCCTGGAAGTATATGGGTAAGTAAGCAATCGTTGACAGTAAATGGCAAACGAGAAAATTTTAATAGATCTGATCTCGTAAGTGTTGCCGAGCAGATGAATATTAAAAAGGCTGATTCTATAATATCAGAAATACAACAGAGCATAAACAAATGGTCCGTATATGCTGATCAGGCAAAAGTGAAAGAAGATATCAAAAGAGAAATTGAAAAAACCTTATTGAACATATGACAGGGGAATACTTTTTTGTGAAAACCTCTATGTTACAAATATTGATCCTTCAGCAAAGTGGCCTAATTTGCTCATGATCTGACGCATGGATAATTGATTATCAATTTACGGAAAACCGTGAGGCTGTAGTGTGTCTTGTGCTTAATTTTTTTTAAAAAAAAACTTATGGCAAAATATAGAATTTCTGGTGTCTGTAAAGATTCTAATGACACGATTGTGGCCTATGCATTTCACACCATTATGGAAAACTTAACGGGACGAGTAGTTAAGAAAACCAAGGCTCAAGCGACAGCCGTTTTAGAGGTAGTCGGAAACAGTGCTACGACCTGGGTGTGGAATTATAAATTGATCAAGAGCTTTAAATCTTCAATAAGCAGCTTAAAGTATTCCTCTTATGGCTAACTTATCAAAAGCTCATGCTTCGATGAGCTTTTTGATTTTATAGAATTTCATCACCCGTATCAAATAATCCACGTAATTTCTGCTGTAATATGAGTGTTAGAGACGACCTTTTAAAACTCTCAAAACTGTTGTGCAGCATCGAATTCCTCTTTCACCAAAACATTTCCCTTATTAACCACCCTAACCAGTATCAAAAGCTGCACAAAGGGTTCAAGTTTATTTTTCAGCGATTTTTACGGCACTTAACACTTCTTTTTTCTGTGAGTTATATGAATTTCTGAATGACCAAAAAAGTTCATAATCATGATCAATAGTAAACAGATTCGATAATGTCACCACGGTGTTATGTGAAAAACGGCTCTAATCGACTTTAACAATAGTTTTCATCGGGTATAATTTAATTCGAAAAGTTGATTAAATAACTCGGACTTGGTTATGAGCGGTCGATCAAAGTATGAGAAACTCCGGTCACTTTTAGACTCAATGTTCACCAGTCCAAACCAATTGGCGAAACATTCAAAGAAACGAATCTTATAGGCTTGGTGAAAATCTTCATTAGCTTTCCCTTCTTTGCCGTTCTGATGTGCCTCCCATAAATGTTCTTCAAAAGCCTGAATCAGTTTAAGGCTGTAGAAGTCACTTTTTCGAGCGCTATCTCCATATTTTGCTAAAAGCACTAGTGAATATGTCCAACCCAGCTGACCATATTTACCATTGTCCTGAAGTTCATAGAAATTATTCCAATGAAATCGGGTTCCAAAGTAATTGAACATTTGGATAAAACGAACTGACATCGACTCCTCAAGTCGTTTCTCGCCATTTTTTGTCAGCGATAAAGCATTGTTTCGTTTTTTTACTATCCCTTCATCCAATAGATATTGCTTCAGCGGCCAGAGGTAGGGAATCTCTTCTTCGCGAACTCGTTTAACCAACTGCATATATGGCCAATTGATCAGATTTTGGCCACAAAGAAGTTCACAGATACGGATAGGCAGATTGCCATTTACAGTGAGTTTTAAACTTCCTGCCTGACGTATTTCATTTATCAGGATCTCTGACAGTCTGAAAAATGGCGATTTGCTAACATGGAAATCCATATCCTTTTTAAACTGTAATATATTGTCAGGTGCAAATGGTGCATAAAGTAGAGCGTTCATCTGCTCAGGGCTTATGCCGTCAAAATTATCAAGTGGGCTATTATTTATCTTTTGCTGATGTTCATACATCAGAATGTTGAGTTCTTCTATACTCAGTGTACCATTCCGGGCATGGGGATAGGCTGCAAAGAATGAATTCATGAAGTCGTCTGCTGTACCCATAGCTATAATATTTATGCGTACAATTTACGGATATAGGATTGATAACGCCAAGGGATCTTGTGCTAAAATATTTAACTTTTACTCATATTTCAACGCGTCTACAGGGTTAGCTGTTGCCGCTTTGTAAGCCTGAAAACATACTGTTAAAAATGCGATTAATAAAGTTCCTGCGATTGATATCAGCACAATCGATAATGATATAGTTGTCCTGAAGTCAAAATTAGTGAGCCATTTGGTCATCAGATAGTAGGCTAGGGGCACACCAATAAATGCAGCCACCAATACCATTTTCAGAAAGGAAATGGAGAGCAGTTTCATAATACTGCCGACCGAGGCTCCCAGTACACGTCGTACGCCAAACTCTTTTGTTCGCTGTTCTGCACTATAAGTAACCAGGCCGTAAAGTCCAAGACAAGAAATTAAAATGGCTATGCCTCCAAATAAGTTGACCAGTATGCCCAGGACTTTCTCTGAATGCAGCTTTCTGGAATACAGCTCATTGGCGAAACTTATTTCTACCGGATAATCCGGATTGATACTTTTGGCGACGGCTGAGATCAGTTCGATATTCTTTGTCAGACTGTTAGCTGTATTTAATCGCATATTTACGATTCCGCCCGGATCTTTATTGAAATCAATCACCATTTGGCGTCCGGAACGATAGGGAGAGTCCCAGACGAAATCCTTGAAAACTCCAATCACTCTCAATTGTTTTCCAAAGAGATTTACATTCATCCCTATCGGATCTTTAAGCTTCATGGCTTTCACAGCTGTACTGCTTAGTAAAATTGCTGCAGTATCTGAAGCGAAATCGCGGGAAAAATCACGTCCTGCAAGCATTTCCACCCCATTTGTTTTTACAAAATCATACCCCGTCTGCAGGCGGTTAAAAACAATATCCTTTCCCTGCTCTTCCATTCCTGGCCACTGAAAGCCATAAAACCATCCACTTGCATTAGTCATGCCTTGCGATGCCTCATTGACGGCCGTTACCGCACCGGTTTTCAGCAATTGCTCTTTAAACAACTCAAATTTGCCAGACAATTCTCCATCTTGAGGCATTTGAGCAAGTAAATCGATATTGTACCCCACTGGTCTGTTTTTTATAAACTGCATTTGTTTATAGATTACAAGCGTGGCAATGATCAGCATGATGGCAAAACAAAATTGCCCGACCACTAGTACCTGTCTTAGATTAAAGGGAATGGCTTTCGCACGGGCCGTTTTCTTTTTTAAAGTTTGAATCGGGCTAAATGCAGATAGGTATAATGCAGGGTAAGTACCTGACAAAAGTCCGGTCAGGATTGCTACCGTCAGGATTCCCAGCCAATAACCTGTATTAGCATAATCAATTCTTATATCTATTTCCAAAAGGTTATTGAAAAGGGGTAGACTAGATTCGGTAATGGCAACAGCAATCAACACAGCAATTGTAGTAAGGACCATTGCTTCAGTAAGGAATTGGGTAACCAGTGAGTTTCTGGTTGCGCCCATAGTTTTCTTAATACCCACTTCTTTTGCCCTCCGCTCTGATTTAGCAGTGGCCATATTCATGAAGTTAATGCAGGCGACAAGCAAAATACCAAAGGCTAATGCCGTAAAAAGGTAAATGCGTTCAATGTCTCCACCTATGCTCTTACCATTCAAAAATTCACCATGTAAATGTTTATCGGCTAGCGGGAATAAGAAATTCTCGTTCTTTTGTTCCGTGTAATCCTCGTTGAAAAGCTTTTTTACCTTCGAATTAATCAGGTCAATATTGGCCGGATTATTAACTTTTGCCATTGCCAGGAAGTTGAAATTTCCCCAACCTGGATTTTTAAGGTAATCGTTTATGCTTTCGAAGAAAGACCAGGGCATTAAATAATCAAACCTGAGAGATGTATTGGCAGGTAAATCTCTGATCACACCAGTAACATTTAGATCTTTTGCATTTTTATATCTCACGGTTTTATTCAGTACATCTGTAGTGCCGAATAATAATTTCGCTGTCTGAGCAGTTAATATAACCGAATTTGGCATACTGAGTGCAGATGTAGGATCGCCGGCGATGAACTCGTAGTTGAAAACTTTAAGAATCTCGGGATCTGCAAACAGGTCTTTTTTCTTAAATACATTTTGTTTATTGGCAATGAGCGACTCATCGCCACCTCCGATTCGGGTTATTGCGTCTACCTCAGGTATTTTGGACCTGATAGTCATTGCAATTCCATCTCCCGGCGAGCCTCCGGTACTCGTTATTTTCCCACTGGCATCCTGGAAATTAGTCATCACCTGGTAGATTTTGTCTGCATCCTTAAAACTACGGTCAAAATTTAATTCATAATTGACGTAAAGCAGCAGCAGCAAACACGCAGATAAACCAGCCGCCAGACCAACGATATTAATAACGGAAGAAGTTTTATTTCTCCAGAGATTACGCAAAGCGATTTTTAAATTGAGTCTGAACATAGCGGCATTGGTTTCAATGAAATAAATACGAGTTAGTTCGCAGTCTACCAAGTTTGTGCCAAGAGGAAATTAGCATTCAAATAACTGTTGTACAGGTTTTTATGTTTTTTCTCTAACTGAATTTGTCCGTTATCGAACGATATACGTACACTGCCGGACATTTAGCTAAATATAGTTAAGCTTATTAGTCTCAGCTGAAGCTCAATTTTTCTTCTTCCAGATCAATAAATTGAAGGTGCTTACGAATAATATCTTCATCAAGTGCCTCCTCTTCCTGGTTTTTATTTAGCAGCCATAACCGCTGCTCGTTCAGGATATCCAGATAAATTACTTTACACTCTTCAGCCATCAGTTCATTACCTGCGGATGAACTATTGGCTTCCCATTTAACAGCCATCTGTTGCAATATCGGTTGATTTTTTAATTGTGTGCTGTAATTTGTCCGCAAATGGGTAAGCGAATGCTGTGCTAGTTGCTTACGGATACCCTGATAAACTTCCTCTTCCGGTAAAGTTTGATCCAGATTGGGGATTCCGATTTTTCGGATAAGGTAAGGTAAAGTCAACCCCTGCAATAACAGCGTGACCAGAATAACAATAAAAGTGATAAAAAGAATAAGGTTGCGCTGCGGGAAGGCACTTCCGTCAGCCAACTGTACAGGTATTGATAATGCTGCTGCTAGTGAAACCACCCCGCGCATGCCTGTCCATCCAAGAATGAGGGGTACCTTATAGCCGGGGTTCCTGTTGTCGGCGACAGTGATAAACCTGCTTGCTATTAACGTGATAACCACTGCACCATATGCAGATAAGATCCTTCCCACAATCAGCACTGCGGTAATCAGCAGACCGTAACCCATCGCAGATGAAATACTGACACCTTCCAGGCCGGATACGATCTCCGGCAGATCGAGGCCTATCAGCATAAATACCAGACCGTTTAGCACAAAACAGAAGCTTTCCCAGAAGTTTACTCCACGCAGGCGTGATGTGCTGCTAAGGAAGAGATGCCTGTTATTAGATAATAAAAGGCCGCCGGCAACTACAGCAAGTACACCAGAGCTATGCACCTCTTCCGCTGAGAGATACATGATATAAGGAGCTAAAATTGTTAATACAATATCTGTATTAACGTCGGTAGGCAGATGTTTATGGATCTTCATGAAAACCCATCCGATTAGTACGCCAATACCTACACCACCAATCACCATCCAGCTAAAACTCAGTGCTGCTTCCTGCCATACGAACTGACCTGTTGCCACAGCTACTAACGCAAAACGGAAAATAATTAACGAAGAGGCATCATTCAGCAGACTTTCACCTTCCAGGATTGAAGACATCCGCTTGGGTATTTTTACGAATTTTAAGATAGCACCAGCGCTTACGGCATCTGGTGGCGAGACAATGCCGCCCAGTAAAAAGCCAAGGGCTAGAGAAAAGCCGGGTATAAAATGATTTGCGACAAAGGCTACCGACATGGCCGAAAGAAATACGACAACAAAGGCAAAGCTGGTAATAATTCGTCTCCAGCGCCACATTTCCTTCCAGGATACAGCCCAGGAGGCTTCATAGAGCAGTGGGGGAAGAAAGATAAAAAAAATAAGCTCGGGGTCGATATGCAGGGTTGGGATCCCGGGGAGGAAGCTGATCGCTAGTCCGGCTACAACAAGCAGTACAGGATAGGCGACCTTTATTTTATTAGCCAGCATAATCAGTAGTACTATGGCTAAAATTAAACTCAGGTAAAAAGGGAAATTTTCTAACATTATGCTGAGGTTATCATACTAAGTTAAGGTAGGAATTATTTTAGTGGATTGAATAGATCGGTACCGGCTTATTCTTAGTATTTTAAAATGTTTAAAAAACAATGCAACATTAATTCATGTGCTGCGACTACCCTATATAAAACATGTATTTTCAGGATTCTAACCGATAGATTATAAAATTATAAATGCAGTCAACAGAGAAGGTAACTGATCAGACGCTTATTGCCATGTGCCAGGCGGGTAACGACTCGGGGTTTACCGCATTATACAATAAGTATGCAAAGGGGGTGTACAACTCAATTACGCGTATTGTATCGCATACCGGGGAGGCCGAAGATATTCTGCAGGACACATTTTACACCGTATTTAATGATATGGGGAAGTTAACTGGAGTTTTGAGTTTTGAGGCATGGGTGAGAAGGATAGCAATTAACCGTTCGATATCGCACTTGAGGAAGAAGAAAATCCTTTTTTCAGATTTAGAACATACTGAATTTGCAGATGAGAATGAATATAGCATAGAAGAGGATGAATTATTCGATTGTCGGGTAGAGGATGTAAGAAGCTGTATTGAGCGTCTACCACCAGGGTATAAGACCATTCTGAATCTATATTTATTTGAAAATATGCAGCACGAGGAGATCGCAGGCGTATTGGGAATATCCCATAGTACTGTAAGGACGCAGTATCACCGCGCTAAGAAAAAAATATATCTACTATTAAAAGACAAGTCATATTATGATTGATCCTATAAAAAAATTTGTAGAAGAAAACAGAGCAGAGTTTGACCATATGGAACCGCCTGCCCACGTACTTCAGCAAATCAAAAGCAGATTGAAGGAAAGTAAGGAGCAAGAGAAAGAAGTAAAAACGGTTCCATTGTTCAGGAGGGAAATTTGGTATGCGGCGGCGGCAGTCTTAATTGCTATAAGTACAGTTTATCTTTTTAACACGAAAAACACTGTCGAAGGCAACCTTGAACAGGTGGTGCATCAGACCGCTCCAAAGGTTGAAACAGAAAAAACAGATGAGACCGGAGACTCTGGTTCGGCAGTTACACTAAGCCAGTCTGATCGTGTTACAGAACCCGGTAGTGTACCCTTGAAACCTGCAAGGGTTGTGAGGTCTGGGGCCGGAATGAATGGGATGCTGGCAAACCAAAATAGCAAACCTGTTTCTGTTCCAAAAGATCTGTATGTGCGTTTGGGAGATAGCAGTTCTGCAAGCGTCAGATTAGCAGCAGTATTAGATATTGAGAAAACTGGCGATGCTGGTAAGCACACGCTGGATAGATTGGCCAGAACTTTAAATTATGATGGAAACAGTAACGTACGTCTAGCAGCTCTTGGTGTGATCGGACAATATGTAAATAACGAGTATGCATCTTCTCTTCTGGTCCGATCATTATTTAGTCAGGAAGATCCAATGGTACAGTTAGAGTTAGTTGGATTGCTGGGGAATCTTAAAAATGCTAAAGTTGACGCCAGACTAATTGCTCTGGCAGATGATCCAAAAACATTTAGTGCCGTTAAGGACGAGGCATACACATTACTACTTAATAAAAATAAAATTTAAACATACTTAATATGAAAAAGCAATTTATAATACTATTCACCTTATTAACATTCAGCATCTCTGCCTGGGCGCAGAAAGAGTATAAGGTATCCAAATCTTCAGGGCGTCTTAACCTGAATGTAAACGGGGCGGTTGTAGAAGGATATAATGGGAATGAGATCGTATTCAATATTGTTAATGGCAAAGAAGAGCCTGTTGATGAGCGCGCTAAAGGTCTTAAGCCGCTAAGTGGGTCCGGATTCACCGATAATACAGGTCTGGGGCTGGATGTAAGCGTTAATGGTCAGGATATCAACGTAAATTCAGTTGTAAAAGAACAAAGTGGAATTCTTCAAATTAAGGTTCCTCAGAATGTGAAAATATCCTTTACTAATAACAGTACACTGTACAGCAGTGAACTTCTGCTGAGAGATTTGAAAAATGAAATTGAGGTGTCAGCAACGCACAATAAAATTAAGCTGGAGAATAACAGCGGACCGATGAATATAAAGGCAATATATGGGTCAGTAGATGCCAGTTTTACTAATGAGGTAAAAGGACCGATATCTATCATATCTGTTTATGGTTTGGTAGATATTTCAATGCCGGTGTCCACGAAAGCCAATATTGAGCTGGGCACATCATATGGTAAGCTTTTCGCTGCAGAAGATTTTAAAATAGCAGTAGACAAAAACAGAGCTCAAAACAAAAATCAGAACGATCGCGGCCGAACAAATGTTACAGGATTTGAGGGTACCGACCGTACGAAAAACATTACTGACAATGCAGCAACGACTGTCTCGGGTGCTAATATTGAAACCGTAACACTGAGAAGATCTGACAATGCAGGAGAGAATATCAAAGGAACCGTTAACGGCGGCGGTGTTGATCTGATCTTCAAATCAAATTATAATAATGTATATCTGAGACAGAAATAAATCAGCATATGAAACTTATCATCACCGGCTTGTTGTTAGCCATTATACCAGGTGCTACTTTTTCCCAGAGCACTGTTAGCAGGACTTATCCGGTAGCAGCTGGTCAGAAAATAGAATTAAAGTTTGACTATCCGAAGATTATTCATGTTAGCACATGGGATAAAAAAGAAGTCGAGGTTACTGCCTCTGTGAACATAAATGATGGTGAAAACGACGGTGCATTCACACTGTCGGAGAGCAGGAAGGACGGGAAAATATCAATTAGCAATAAAGTCGATCTTTCACAGATTCCCGACGCCTATTATGTAGTAGAGAATGGCATAAAGATCCGTATGAATAGTAAAGCAGAATTAGATGCATACCGGAATAAACACCCGGGCGTAGGTGCCACTTATCAGCAAAAGGATATGGCAATCACCATTGAAGTTAAATTGCCGGCTAATACGAATGCAGATATCGTTTCAACCTATGGAATTGTCGAACTCGAGAATTTAAACGGGAATATCAGGGTCGAAGCCATATATGGCGGTATAGATGCTTCCCTGAATGAAAAAAAGATTGGAGAAATCAAATTGACTAACCGCTTCGGTAAAATATATAGCGACCTGCAACTGAAACCAACACAGCAGACCGAAAAAAACTTTTATACTTCTATAACCGCTTCTCCCGGAACTGGTTCTACTTACGACATCAGCTCTTCTTATGGTAATATCTATCTGAGAAAAGGGATGAAATAATTACCACCGGGACAATTAAAGAGCTGATATTATCATCAGCTCTTTAATGCGTACAAGCCTTAGGTCTGGGTTCTGCCTAACTGATAAATTTGTCTCAACCATTTATCACGGCGCTGGGGGTTAGCTTGTTTTATAATCCCTAAATAAGTGACTTTTACAGGCCTGACACCACAAAAACCTAGAATACTTCGCTTTAACTGATTTACGCTGGGACTGGAATAATATAACCAGTAGTACCATGCAGGCTGATCCAGTGTGGTAATGATTCTGGCTGTTTTACCGACGAGTAATTTATCCCACCAAAGTGAGTTCTCCCGGTATTTGAATGTAATTCCTGGTAAAAAAATTCTATCAATGAATCCCTTCATTACTGCTGGAAAGCCACCCCACCAAACCGGATGTATCCATACCAAATGATCCGCAGCCATAATTTTTGTAATACTCGATTGCAGATCAGGTTCCAGTTCAATCCGCTGTGTATAACCGAATTCCAGGTTCGGATTAAACTTCAGCTCAGCCAGATTGATCTGCTCAACATACGCACCTGTAGAAGACGCTCCTTCGCGGTAGGCTTCTGCTAATGCAAAATTATAGCTTTTAAGGTTTGGATGTCCGTTTATAACGAGGATCTTTTTCATGCTAAATTTCAGTTTGCGTAATGGTTACACCAAATTCCTTCAGCGTTTTTACTGCATTGGTTGCATTCAATAAAGTTTCTGGCAGATATATCCCACCATTTGAGGGAGGCAGTTGCCCTGAAAGGCCAAATATTCCTTCGACGGAAATTAACACCCCGAGTGCTGTTAAATGAGATTGTCCGGCTGGGTCTGAAACGATTGTCCTCATTTTTGCTGGTTTCCCGGAAACTAATATGCCTTCAATATCGATATAAAGATCGTGTGATGCGTTTTTACCCTGATTGGTGCCTATTGACTGCCCGATCACAATATCAAACCGCACATTTGAGGCATCTGTAAGGGATGCAAGAGAGGGGACATCCAGTGTACCCATTGGATATCCCCGGGCTGCGGTACCATTTGCCAGATAAAAATCTCTTGGATATTCCGTTGCGTCAACAAATATCCAGTTCTTTTCATTCCTGATCAGCGCCCTGGTTACAAAGCTATCCATTTGGGCTGCAATCATAGGTCCGATCGGGTCGAGCTCGTCATATACACAGGCAGTTTCTATGGTGTTGATTTGCTGAAACTGTTCTGCTACCTGTTTGGCCACAATGGTCAACACTCCAGCCTGCCAGTGGTCTGTGAGAACTAATTTAGATAAAGGCTGTTTTTGTAAAGCTTTAAATATCATTGGTGCAACTTCATCGGCAGTTCTGGTGATGCTGATATACGATATATTGTTTTCCACTGCAGCGTCAAATAACATGTTTTTATGGTCTTGCAATGCAGCTATAATCAGATCTGGACTGCCAGCAGAATCAGAATCGAACGGCTTATTCACATCTAGAAAAATGCATTCAGTCCGGCCTATCTCCGCAGCAAATTGATGCCCTTTTTCAGGATGTCTACCACCTAATATTAAATTAATTTCAGGATGTTTTTTGCGTAGATGTCTGGCAATATTACTCCCGATATGGCCATACCCGCCTGCAATCAATACTTTTAATGCTGCTGTGTTCTTAAGATTTGTCATAATTATAAATTTTATATTTGTAGGTCAATAGACCTATTTCAGCTAAAGTAGGTCTATTGACCTACATTAAGAATTCTAATTATTTAATTTAGATTTGTATGACAAATGGGAAATAGACAGCAGAAAACGGATAAAATAATTGAGACGACGATCAATATCCTTGGAAAGGAGGGAGCTACCGCTTTATCTATGCGGAAGGTATCTGAGTCGGCGGGGATTTCGTTGAGCAATCTTCAATATTATTATAAGACCCGGGAAGACTTAATTATCGCTACGGTTCAATTCTATTTTAAACAATGCCAGGAAGAAGTTTCCAGAGAGTGGGAGGGGTTTAATCCGAATAAACCTCATACGGCAACTCTTTTTTTGAAAAAAATCTTGAGTGATTTACTTGTTGATGGAAATCATCATTCACACTGTACTATGTTTCGTGAAATCTGGGCACTATCAAGCCGGGATCCACATTTGGCGGAGGAGATGAAAAGCTACTATCAGCAGTATGCGGAATGGCTTGTGGATTTGTTAGCCTCGTTCTCAGATAAACCAAAAGATATTGTTGCTTTGTTGTTGCCATATGTAGAAGGCTACTCTATAATGGGTTCAGCGCTTCCGTTGGATAAAAACGAAGTTGTAGACCTTTTAGTCAAGCTTATTTTAATAAATTAAATCGCTGATATTTAGAACCAACCAAATAACGGTAAATGTTTTTTTACGCTGGATTTTGCATAATGTATTTTATTTCTAATCTTAGCTAACCCAAACAAAAGATCCTTAGGGGTCTGATAGCGATCAGGGAGATTAGCTCAGTTGGTTTAGAGCACTACCTCGACAAGGTAGGGGTCGCTGGTTCGAGCCCAGTATCTCCCACATTTTAACCGAACAGACCGGAAGCCTTCCTAAGAAAAGTGCTCCGGTTTTTGTTTTTAAGCTGATTTTCAATTCCCACCCCAGCCCATATACCGTAATCTATTCCCAGTGGAATAGATTTCAAGGTTTGAGATAGAAAATAAAAACAAAGATCAAAGACATCAAATGTTAGGTTTAAATGCAACTGGTAGCTATTGTTCCTGTCGAAACTCTTTATATATTTGTGCGTTATTTTTAATTAATCTAAATAGTATTGCATGAAGATTCTCTACCCTGTGTTCTCTTTTTTTTGTTTGTTGTTATTTACTCAGGCTGCATCAGCCCAGTTAAATATAAATGGCAAAGTCACCGACAAGTCCAATAAGCCCATTCCAGGAGCTACAGTTAAATTAGTAGAAAAGAACTTGGTTCAGGTTACTGATCAGGAGGGAATTTTCGAGTTTAAAGACCTTACTCCAGGCACTTACAGCTTGTCCACTTCCTATATAGCTATGTAAGCTCCATTACCCCATTTATCCTTAAAAATGGGAAAACACAGGTAAACATTCAATTGGAAAATAAAGACAACCAATTACAGGGAGTAGAGATAACAGGAAGGAAGGAACAGGCTTACAAGAATACCAAGTCTTTTTCAGGGACCAAAACGGAAACGCCTTTGCGGTATGTACCACAGTCGATCAGTTATGTGACCAAGGAAGTAATAGAAGATCAACAGGCTTTTAAAGCTAGTGACGTCATCAAAAACATCAGCGGTGCTACCAATTTTTCTTACTATAATAATGATATTTCATTGAGGGGATTCCGCTCCAGCAACGCGCTGATCAATGGATTGAGAACGCCAACAAGCAGTTGGAGCCAGCCTTTGCTGCCCAATGTAGAACGCATTGAGGTGATCAAAGGCCCTGCTTCTGCACTGTTTGCGAATGCAGACCCAGGAGGTATTGTAAATACTGTAACGAAAAAACCTTTGGACGAGGCACGCAAATCGATTAATTTTGCAACGGGAAGCTGGAATACCAACCGCCTGATGGCCGACTTTACAGGCCCCATGAATGAAAGTAAAACTTTGCTCTACCGCTTGAACCTGGCTTACCAGAATGCAGAATCCTTTAGGGTATTACAAGGTGGTGAGGACATCGTGATTGCACCTTCCATTTCATTCATTCCCGATGAGAAAACTTCCGTGAACTTTGATTTTGTGTATTCCAAGACCAAGAGCAGGTTGGATCGCGGTCAGCCGATATTTGGGGCTACTGCAGGTACAAACCTCAACTCTACCCCTATTTCTTTTGCCGTGGGAAAAAGAAATGATTTTGAGAATGAGCTCAATTTATATGTAACTACTTCATTGCGCAGAAAGATCAGTGAAAAGGTAACATTTAACGTTTCTTACATGAAGTTCCTGTATGATGAGGATTTACTGGAACACCGTACTTCGAACCGCTATGCGGTGGATGGTTTAAATAGGCCAATCCCGACTAAGATGGAAATGCAAACCATCCGCAGACAGGGTAAAAATTACAGCGATAACATCACTGCGTATTTTGTGACTGATCTGAAAACCGGCCCGGTTACCCATAAAATTGTAACGGGGTACGACTATATCCAAAATGAATCGCCAATAGGGAATTCAAATTACAATGCTACAGGCTATCGTAGAATAGATGGTACCGCCGCAAACTTTACCGTCCCTGATCCGACCAAGCCACTTCCAGCTAACTATGTAGCTTTTGTCCTTGATAAGAGCGGCAATCCTGTTCCAAACGTTCCTCATTTTGATTTGGTAAACCCTGATTATTCCATTTCTGAAATCTCCGGTTACATTAACACCTCTTCACAGATTGATCCGGCAAAGTATTATCAGCATGGCATTTATATCCAGGATCAGATCAGCGTGGGTAAATTCCAGGTGCTATTGGGATTGAGACAAGAGTATTATACCGATATGGTGAATTACAAGAAGGCCACTGAGAAAAAAGTAGAGCAAAAGGCACTCCTTCCTAGAGTTGGACTGGTTTATACGCCGCTGGAACAAGTGAGTCTTTACGGAACTTATACCGAAGGTTACCAGCCTCAAAGTGCTGCCCAAATTGGCGATCCGGCTCGTTTCGGAGGACCATTTGATCCTCTGATCAGCAACATGTATGAAGTAGGTGCCAAAACGGAATTGTTTGAGAAAAGATTATCTGCTAATCTGGCATTTTACAGAATAGAACAAAACAACGTGTTGGTAAATGCTGGCAATCCCGGAAATATAGAACAGCTTACTCAGATTGGTCAGCAACGCTCTAAAGGTATTGAACTGGATGTGAACGGTGCCATCATGCCCAATTTCAGCATCACGGCAAACTTCGCGATCAGCAGAAACGAAACAACGAAAAGCGACAACCCCGAACTTATCGGAGTACTAGCCGCGAATGCACCAAAAGCGCAGGGTGGACTGTGGGCAAAATATACGTTCCTGAATCCTGAATTAAAAGGCCTTGGTCTTGGTGCTGGTGTAAACTATACCGGAAAGAGAAATACTTTGAATACGGTTCTGGAGCTTCCGGAATATACTTTATTCAGTGCAGCGCTTTATTACAACGTCGATAAATTCAGGATATCTGGTAACCTTAACAATGTGTTTAACAAAACGCACTGGGTGGGTGGCTATGATTTTAACCGTCTCTATCCTGGTGCGCCAAGGAATTTCCTGATCGGTATTGGTTATACATTCTAATTGCGTAACATGAAACCGATTAATAAGCACAAGAAAGACCATAAACTCCTCTGGAAGATCCACCACTGGTCGGGCCTGTATGCAGGAATTGTGATCGGCATACTCTGCTTCACTGGTGCTGTGGCAGTTTTTATCCCGGAGATAGATGGATTGATCCAAAGTCGTTATTATTCGGTTCATGCTGCTACTCCCGCGCCTGGTCAGCTTTTCAAAATAGACCAGGCATTGGCCGAAGCCAAAAAACAATACCCCAAGATGAGCGGTTTGCTGATCGATATGCCAGATAAACCAGGTCGCGTGGCTACGTTTAGTTTTGCTGTAAAAGGCAAAGACAAAGCTTCCAGTAAGTCCTATTTTTTGTTTGTAGATCCGGTAAAGGATCAAATACTGGGTAGTTGGGATCGCCAAAATTCTTTGGCCAATTACCTCCGGCAGATGCATGTGCGCCTGTATGAGGGCTTCTGGGGCAGACAACTGGTCGGCCTTGCTGGTGTGGCCTTCATCGTGGTTACCGTGACGGGTTTCCTGATCTATGGGCAGTTCATGAAAAAACAAACCTACCCGAAAGTGCGGCGCAAAGGAATGCGAATCCTGATGGGCGACTGGCACAAGATACTCGGCATCAGTGCATTGGCCTTCAATTTTGTAATCGCATGTACAGGAGCCTGGTTGGGACTTCAACCCAAATTAATGCAGTGGTTTGACATCAAAGCACCCAATGATCATGATTTCCCTAAACTAATGAAACCTAAGGCAGATGCCGCAACCTTAGTGCATTGGGATCAGGTTTTTCTTGTACTGCGCAAAGAATTTCCTGACCTGAAACCTGGTTACCTAAGGGCTTCTGAAGATGGTACGTCTACGATTGAGGTACATGGGAGTATTGATGGTCAGATATATGAGAAAAATATCAATGCTTTAGTTTTGGCAAAGACGAGCTATAAACCGCTGTTTAAGTGTGATGTGCGGACAATGTCTTTCAGTCAACGCTTTTATTCGGTTCAGGAAGCCCTCCATTTTGGAGACTATGGTGGCCTGGGATTAAAGATTGTGTATACGGTTTTGGGCCTAACGAGTGCATTTTTGTCAATCAGTGGTTTTGTGGTCTACCTTTATCGTACTGATAAAAAGCAACAACGCCGGATGAGCCCTTGGAAAACGACATTTGTGTATTGCCTGTTGATTTTGATTGTGCTCGTGGTGATTGCGCTGATTAGCATGTTTATTGGTTATCGTCAGGCATCTGCTGTAGCAGCCTGGCTGGTCAATGGCAGTTTATTTGGCTACATCATCTACGTCATTGTGGTAGCTATACTCAAAAAAAGAAATTCTAATACTAAATCTATCGGCATATGAAAGAGGCTAAAATCATTGAGCAGACATTGATACCCGTTGCGCTTATTGCGGGTAATATCGCGCTTTCTCACTTCATTTACCTGTTGGCAAAAGGGGATTATAATTCTCCCCTATGGGCAACGGTTATTTGCATTATAGCCTTAACAATTGGAATCTTACGCGGCAATAAATACTTGTTAATTGGAGGAACAGGATTTTATAGCATTGTGTTATTGGTGGCAATTTGTCTTTAACCCCGACCGTCTGTAGCTGACTCTGAACCAAAAAATTGAATCAACTACGAAACTATAGGACAAACTTCTTCCCTTAAGATCCATTCACCGCCTTTCTTCTCATATATAAGAACACTTCCATTGCCGCATCTTCCGCCACAGTAGAAGTACTTATTAAGAATAGCAAAACGATGATCCTTAGAAAAAATTGGATTTGAAATAACATAGAATGTTTTATCAATGCTTTCGTCCCCACCAAAGGTTGGTGTCTCCTTAATAAATTTCACCTCCGCAGAATTCAGAATTTTAACGGAATCGGTATCTATTATCGCTTTAGTCCAAGCTACAGTATCAGTTTCCTGGGCCTGAAATGTTTCTTCAAAAGGGACATCAAATTTATACTTAGTGAATATTTCATTTAAACAATCTCTATTTACCGCTCCACAAGGCGAATCAGAAATCTGAATTACGCCTTGAGAATGAATAGATTTTATGTACGTGTTTACCAATGAGTTTGTCTCTATATTTTTCGAATTTTGTAAATTCGAATTGCCACTGCATCCCATTAATAAGTACGACAATGTTGCTAATGCAAGGTGTTTTATGATTAATGTTTTATTCATTCTGTAGTCTTTATATCTTCCGCCTTCAGTATCTTCCATTTTGCCTGCTATACTTCGGTAAGCGACGTAATATGCCAGACCTGCAATGATTTTTTATGGGTCTCGTTTTTCGGATCTCAAAAAAAGGCACTAACATTAAATTGATTAGCGTTATATAGGTATGGAGAAATTTGATAACGGTTGGGTGAACAAAAAGGAAACTTATTCTAAATGTCCAAAATGTGGTAAAGGTGAGTTAAGCAATAGAGTTCCACAGTCTGCTTTTTATAAGTACATAATTTTTTGGCAGGCATATAAGAGGTATGAATGCTTTTCCTGCAATACCAAAATACATATTAAGCAATCGGTCTTAACTAATTAGGTTATGGCTTCATAACGCTATCAATAATCAATTGTAGATTGCCCGATTCCCGGGCATAATAAAGGAGAATAAATGCTAACCCAAATGCTATCATAAGATACATCCGGCGTTTAGCTTCCGCTTCCTGCTTTTTTATTTTTGCAATTGGCCGGTTACACCCAACGCATATTTTGGCAAGCCGGCTGTTATAGGCCGGACAATCTGGACATTTTAAAAGGGTCATAATATTTGGTCTACACTCAAATTTAAAAATAATTTATAGAATGAGAGACCGGATCTGATAAAACAGCAATAAATTCATGTCAACAGAGCAAGCTTACTATACTATTATTGCAGATATAATCATTGGTCCTTTTACTGAGGTACTTCTACGAATGACGTGTGATTCGTATACTTTACCAGTAAATCGATGATTTCAGATTTGTCGGCTAAATACCGGTCGCACAAAAAGACTCCACCCAAGCCGGTTGCAGGATTAAAGAAAAGGAAAGAACTTACGCCGGGGTCGTCTCCGTCATGGCCAATAGTGCCGTTGTTATAGAGGTTCCAGAAGATTCCTTTATTTCTATGAGCCAGGCTAATCCCTTTAGGTGGATGTTCTTTGGAGAACTGTGGCTTAAACATCGTTTGGTATGACGCTTTGCTTAAAATAGTCTGATCTCCATTATAGCCGTTGATCATAGCTATCAAGTATTTGCTTAAGTCGGCAGTGTTCGTTCTGAGTCCGCCGTCAGGGTAAGTGATACATTGGTAAAACGGGAATGACCTTACAAGATCATAATAGTGTTTGGCGTATTTGTCTTTTTGCCGCGCGTCTAAAAACCAACTTGAATTTCGCATCTTAAGCGGTTTTAAGATATATTTTTCTGTAAAGCTGGCGTAAGTCATTCCCGATTTAACCTCGATCAGGTACGCTGCAAGTGCAGATGCGATATTGCTGTAATGTGATGAGCTGCCCGGCTCGCTGCTAACGAAATTGTCAGCGCTGTAATATTTTCCATCTGCAGAAAGGTATTCATATAAAAAGGTCTTGAGCGAGCAGGGGGCAACCTTCTTACGATAACCCATACCTTGCAATATTTTGTAAGCAGAAACATCATAATCTGCAAATGCTTCATCAAATTGATAGGTGTCAGGAAGAATAGAAGGATTGTCTACGATGCTGGAGGTATGGTTACTTAACTCCCTTACCGTAATGCCGGCCATTTGATAACTGGGGTTTGCAACCTTAAAAGGGACTATCTCGTTAATATTAGTTTCTAACTCAAAATAGCCCAGCTCAACTGCTTTCATCAAGGCGACAGCGATAAAAGTTTTACTTACAGAACCAATTATTTGTACGCTTTGCGAAGTGTACCTGGTTTTTTTCGCTACATCAGCATAGCCAAAATTGTGTTCGTAGATCATTTCTTTTGAATTGACCAGGACCACCGACATTCCTGTTAGACTGTCTTTTTTGACTATCTGTTCCAGTGCCTTGGTGAGTGGGTCAAATCCGGACTGTCCGCGAGCATCTGGCGTGTAAACAGAAAGCAATGTGCATCCAATAATAATAACATGTTTCCATCTTTTCATAATGATTAATCTTTTCAGGTCGCAAAATTAGCAGAGAGGAAGTTGTTATAATTGTAAAAAATCGAAATGTCCGGAAAATGGCAACAGGTATTCATTTGCATTAAATTGAGAAGGCGATTCTTTAATAATACGCTGATATGATCTGATAAAATGAGATTGATCGTAATATCCATGCTGGAGGGCGAGTGCACCCAGGTGACGGTTGTAAACAGGATTACTCAAATCATCTATCAATTTCCTGAGCTGTAAAATAGACTGAATTTCTTTAGCGGTAAGACCGATCAGCATTTTAAACTTTTGCTCTACACGTCTTTGTGAATACCCGGAGGCGGAGGCTATATCGGCGATGCTTGCCGGTGATGCACTCGCACTCAGTTTTTTATACGCCCATTGAATAAAATGAGTATCGGCATCTACATGCAGGCATGTATCCAAAATCTTATACACGGCCTGGATTACAGATCTATCGTCTGCCAAGTTAAGATCTGTAAGCCGCTGGTTAAAAAAAGGATTGAATGTATCCAGACTCACTATATTGTCAACCAGCTCATCCATAGAGATATTGGATATGACGGGGAGGTAACCAGGGCTTTACTTGTGCCATGATTGCCTTGGAAAAAGGCTTTACTGAGATACTTGTGCGTTTAGTTATCTGGCCTGAAAGATACACACCGGCCGGTAATTCAACCGGTTTACCGGCTAAATTCAGTAAGACCCCGTTACCGGTGACGAACACAATTGTACAGCAGCCATTAGGTAGTGCATAGCCGGCAGGTTTAGTTAATGAATTGTGGCTATTGTCTAATATCCAGAATTTCTGAACATATTTTTTATAACGATCATCAGCTGCTGCTTCTTTATAAAACCCACTCATTTTTAGCCTGTTCTTACAGTAATCAATATTAATAAAAAATATGCTGGAATTAGAAAAACATAATTTTACTTTCAGTTGAAATGAGTATACAAGGTAAAATGCTATCATTGCTATTTACCAATAATAAAAATCATAATGGATAAACACCTATTGCAGATCGGTTCCCAGGCATTAAGAACTGCAGCATTAAATGAAGATTCGAAAGCGTATATATTGGCTAACCCGGTCCTGTTCCAGCTTTTCAAGAAGGCGGCCAATAGATATATCGGCGGAGAAAATTTGGAGGAGACTATTGTTAAAGTCAAAGCTTTAGATAACCTGAAAGCCTCTATCGAATTTATGGGTGAAAGTACCAGGACGGAACAGGAATCAAACAATGCTACTAAAGAGTTTATTCATATCTGTGAACAAATAAGATTGCAGCATTTAAATGCTACCGTGTCTCTTGATCTATCTCATATAGGGTTAGCGGTTTCAAAAGAACTCTGCTTAAATAATTTAAACGCTATTTGTAATGAAGCCTCTAAATCAGGCATTGAAATTATTATAAGTGCAGAAGGAACTGAAAGGACAGACGATATTCTCGAAACCTATAAAAAAGCAATTAAAAATTATGATAATCTCGCTATAACCCTGCAGGCATATCTATATCGAACGAAAGATGATTTTGCAGAGATTAGAAAAGAGACAGGAAGAATAAGAATCGTAAAGGGTGCATTTGAGACTGCTAATGGACTTTCTATGTCCCGAGGTGAAAAACTTGATGACGTCTATCTGGATTATATTGCGCAGTTACTTGCAGAAAATCATAAATGTTCGATTGCCACACATGACAAAAAAATACAGTCAGCTGCGAAATTACTAATTCAGAAACATAACCCTTCAAAAGAAAACTATGAGTTCGAAAGTCTATTTGGTATCTGCAATGACCAGCTCTATTCGCTCAAGGACGAAGGTTATCAGACGAAGCTTTATTTTGTTTACGGAAAGGAGTGGTACTTATATCTATGCAATAGAATAGCAGAATACCCGATGAGCATATTTCAAGCCTTAAACGACGTTGTACAATAAATGATTTAATGCGTAGGTTTTACAGGTATGATATTTCCTTTTTCATCAAAATACATGCGATCTATACAAACCTCACGATTGAATCCTGCCGCATCACCCATATTTATGCCATCCGGATAGCTAAACCTATGGTAAACCATATACCATTCATCTTTCCCGGGAATTTGCAATACAGAGTTATGCCCTGTACCGTAAATACCCTGGGAAGGATCCTTTTGAAGAATTAAATTATTTTCGCGAATCTCTATCGGCCCGGTTGCGGAGTTGGAGGTTCCATAACGCACGCGGTAATTCTCACTGCGGGTATCCTCTTCTGACCAAAGGAAATAATAGGTTCCTTTGCGGTAAAATACATAGCATCCTTCTCGGAATGTCTCATCAGTCTGAAGTACTTTGGTTGTATTCTTTTTCAGAGAGATCATATCTTTATTCAGTTCGGCTACGGCAAGATATCCATTTCCCCAATACAGATAACTTTTGCCTGTTTTGGGGTCGATAAATACAGCCGGATCAATTTCCTGTCCTTCTTTTACACCATTGGGTTTAGTGCTGACCAGCGGTTTTCCCGAATCTGTAAATGGACCTGTTGGCTGCTCAGAAACGGCAACTCCGATCTTTTGAGCAGCTGTGAAGTAATAGTAGTATTTATAAACACCATTAATCTTTTTTTCTGCAATCGTCGGTGCCCAGGCGTTACGGTCTGCCCAGCTCACATCTTTCTTCAAATCAAGAATCACGCCTTCATCGGTCCAATTCTTCAGATCCGGAGAGGAGAAAGTTTTAAAGTAAGTGCCTCCCCAGCCGTCAAAACCATCGCTGGTTGGATAGATATAGTATTTCTTGGTTTTATTGGAGTATAATACATCCGGGTCAGCATAGAAACCGTCAAGCACCGGGTTGGTTTTAAGCGTCAGTTCCATGTCTATTGGTATGCCCCAGCGATTTGTCAGGTTTTTCAATTCCTGACGGGAGACCGGAATAATTGTTCCGTGCCGCGGATGAAAATCCATCTTCACCTCATGATCTATCACTTTGAATTTATCCAGATCGTAGCTTTCACAAAACTGATATTTTCCTTTACCATACACATCATACATGAGGATGTATTTGTCGGAATTGTTTAGCTTAAACACGCTGGAGCCTTCCACTGCATCTTTCGTCTGCTGTTTGTATCCTTCTTGTTCAATCCATTTTCCGGAAGTCAGGGAATCGGTAAGTGCCAGTTTTATCCCGTTTCCGTGCCCTTCAGTTTTATAAAACAAATAAAACAATCCATTTTTGTTAATAATGTCACCATCGATACAGGATTTGCCGTTTTTTGGATTGAACAGTACTCTGGGTTCTGATTCGAAGTCCGTAAAATCACTGTTTACGTAAGCATAATAGATTATATCCGGACCTGCGCCATGCTGCATAGACCAGTAGACCATATATTTTTTTGCTGCGGGATCGAATATCGTTTGCGGTGCCCAAACACGTTTCAGGTCTTCTTGCCCTTTATAACGTTGTTGTATATTGATAACTGTATGTTTCCAGTTCACCAGATCATTAGATTTCATCAGGATGAGGGCCCGGTTAGAATCCCATCCTTTTGAGGAAGTCATATCTGTCAGTACCATATAGAACGACCTCCCATCCTCTGCGCGAAGTATATGTGGGTCACGAACGCCGCCGGTAGAGCTGATTAGCTTGGAATCAATAATTGGCTCATTATTATTTAATGCGCGGTAATTGTAACCATCAGTACTGATGGCAAAACAGACAGACTCATCTTTAACGTCATTCCCTTTAAAGTAGGCGAACAAATAACCAGCAAAATCCTTATCGGCCGGCCCGGATTTATAAACCTGACTGAATGAGTTACTGATAAAGGCTATTTTTAAAAAGGCAAGAAGGATCAACCGCGGACGTAGAAATTTTTTCATCATGAAGTACTGAAGTTTTTAATTAAAATTTATAAACCTGTTATCTGTTTTCCGGTAATAACAGCACCTCCGCCAGATAGTAATTTAAGCGTTATTTGCTTGTTCTTTTGAAGATTTACCTTTTTTATTTGTGGCTGCTTGTCACTCTTGTCCGAGTATAGCGTAATCATTTTATCAGATAACATAGGTAAAGAAACCGTTATTGTTTTTTCCTTCTCTTCTGCGTTGATGGCTGCGATGTACCAGGTTTCTCCATGGCGTCTCGCCAATACACAATATTTTCCCGGATAACCGTCAACAAATACCGTCTCGTCCCAGGTTGTTGGAACCTGTTTCATGAAATCTATCACATGAGTTGATATATCGTTCAGATTATTAGGCGTTATACCGAAATTCTGCACAGGGGTTTGAAATAAGACAGCTGTTGCCAATTGAAAGGTTTCACTGGTCTTCCTGATGGTTCCTCCATTATTTTCCCGGTTATGACGTTTGTTCAGCAGGACAGGACCAAAGTCCATTGACCCCACAGCATTACGTATGAAGGGGTGTAAACTTGCATTAAATGCCTCTGCATCATTTGCCTGCTGGGTGAAAATTAGGTTTTCAGATGCCAGTACAGCTTCACTTCCCACAAAATTGGGGTACATCCTTTCCCAGCCACGCGGCAGGGTACAACCATGAAAAATAACGGTGAGTCCATAAGTGTTTGCATCCGATAGAATATCCTCGTACAACTTCATCGTTTCCTGCTTGTCGCCGCCGAAAAAATCTACCTTGATACCTTTTATGCCTATACGCTGCATCCAGGCCATCTCACGCTTCCTTGCAACAGCGGTATTCATTCCGTTTTTTGGCCCTTGCGGCGCGTCATTCCAAAAGCCATTTGAATTGTACCAAAGGCATACGCCCACATTTTTATCTTTGCCATACGCTACCAGTTGCTCTATTTTATCACGGCCTATTTTTGTATCCCACCAGTTGTCAACCAAAACAAACTCGTAGCCCATATTGGCTGAGAGATCGACAAACTTCTTTTGGTCATCAAGGTTAATACTGTCGTCCTGCCACAATAACCAGCTCCAGGTTGACCTACCGAATGAGTATTCTTTAGACGCTTTATACTGAGGCTCAACCACGTCAAAAGGTATAGTTGTTTCGACAATTGGCTTAAGGTTATTCCCTACAGTGAGGGTTCGCCATGGCGTGGCGCCGGGCAAAGCCATAGTGGGGTTTGCACTCCCGATTCCGTTGTTTTCGCCAGTTTCGGGAAAGGCTAATTTATACATCCCGTCTTTGGTTCCTTCGCTCAATTTCGAGCCGCAGTAGAGTGCATTTACACCAGTTTCTGAGAGTAAAATCCAACCCTTATCGCCAACATGAAAAAGGGCTGGGAAGGTATATCCTACGCCATATTTCGAAGGAACGCCCATCGCCTGATCTGGTATGTATTCTTCTTCATAGCTGGGTTTCGTTTTCATCCAGCCAATCATGGGAGAGGCTTGTGGAGTTAAAAAAGTTGTGGTTGCCAAAGGGAACTTATATCCGGTTAGTTCTTCTTCAATAGTTAAATTGGCAGGTTCACCTGTTTGCGGAACTTGATAGCGGAAAGCAATATCATTATTGCTTACCCGAAAGACTACCTCTAATTGCTGTTTATTTGGATTTTCGAATTTACAGATCAGTTCATTGGCCTGATACCTAACGGTACTTATTTTAATTTTTGGTTCCGAATAGGTCTGATCAATCCGTTTTGAATTGCTGCTGATCAGACGAAGATTTGAAGACAAATCTACCTGACTGCCGCGCAACCCTAAAGGGGACTTTTCCAGCATTTCATTTTCTTGCAGAAGCACATTATAATACAGTTTGCCCTGGTCTAAGGATAATTTGACGGTCAGTTTTTTATCCGGGCTGGAAATATGGAGATCCTGAGCAGAAGATTTGGAAAAGCAGAATGATAATATAAATACGTAAATAATACTCCTGATAGGGGACATAAGCAAGATCAGCTGTTTAGATATTTGGTTAGTTGGGCCTCAAAGTAAGCATTATTTTTTAAACGTAGAAAAGACATTTAAAAAACATGAAATGATACGAACAGGTAAAAAACACTTCGCTTCTTTTTGCCTAAAAAACCTGATCCGGCTAAGATCTTATCCTTAAGGATTGAAAATCAGCATAATAAAGACTAGAAACAGCACGAGGTGCATGATGCCTACCATTGGCGTTGTTCTTTTGCCTAGAAAGGTCATCAGGCTTAATAACAAAGTGATAATAAACAGGATCATTTCTGTAGCTGTAAGCCCGAATAATACTGTTTTACCTGTGATCAGTCCGACGATAAGGACAGAAGGAACTGTTAGCCCAACAGTGGAAACAAAAGCTCCGTGGCAAAGATTGATGGCACGCTGAAATTCGTTGTTAAGTGCGGCTTTAACCGCTGTCATGGATTCCGGAGTGAATACGATAATTGCAATTAAAACGCCGCCCAATAAAGGTGGTAGATTGGCGGCTTTAATTCCGTAGTCAACCACTGTAGCCATATTATGCGAGAGCAGAACAATTGGTAATATTGTTACGATCAAAACGGCAGAACGGATAATGATCTCGTTTTTATTACTTTTGGAAGGATCATCTACAGGGCCTGTAACCGTAAGCAGATCACTATTCCGCTCAGCAAAAGGGATCTCCATCTTTCCTTTTTGGGGCTGTATATAGAGATGCCTGTATCCCTTCATCTGCAACAGGAGGAAAAATCCATATAAAATAATAATCAACGAAGAAAGAACGATGGCCTGTGTATTGCTGAAAATTCCATTTCCGGCCCCCTCTATGAAATTTGGGAGCATCATCCCGATACTTCCCAGCATGATAATCATCCCGAGGTAAGACATTGCGCCCTGTGCATTGTACTCCTGTTCTCCATATTTTAGCCCACCTAACAGAATACATAGTCCGATAACCAGGTTCATAATAATCATCATCACTGAAAATATAGAATCCTTACCAATCGTCGGGAATTCTCCGGGGCCAAGCATAACTGCCGAAATCAGAATGACTTCAATGGAAACAATAGAAAGTGTTAATATTAATGTGCCGTACGGTTCGCCGAGTTTATGAGCTAGCTCATCGGCTTCTTTTACAACACCAAAGGCAGCTCCTACAATCGTCAGAAGGAGGATCAGGAAAGCTATTACTGCCGTAGTAGAAGACATAGATTCGCCTAGTAAAGAATGGCCAAACACCGTGAAAAGCCCTACAATTAACCATATTGCGATTAATTTAAACCGGGTCTTTGCAGGGATGATTTCTGCTATTGATAAGGTGTTTTTTATTTTACTACCTGACATAATTTATTTCTGTTTAAACTATTAATAAACAGCGCAAAAATATCAAGAATTAATCAAAGCAAAATTATCCTATGATAAATAGTAGTTTGTGACGATGACTATTTCTCTTTGCGAATCCGGCTTAAGCTTACGGGTGTAATACCAAGATAGGAAGCTATATACTTTAGTGGAGCACGTTGAATGAGGCTGGGTGAGTCTGCCATTAGTCCATCATAACGTTCTTTAGCAGATAATAACGCTGTTGATACAAATCTGCTTTCTAGTTTCAGCAGTTCTTTTTCGGCCAGTTTTCTTCCCCAGTTAGCGATGTTTATATCCCGGTTATAGAGCTCATTTAAACGGTCTATCTTCAATTCATAGAGCTCGCAATCTTCCAGAAGCTCGACATTTTCATAACTTCTTTTGCGTTCCACGTAACTCCGCATCGATAGAATTGTTTCTCCTTCTTCACCAAACCAAAAGGTGATATCCATTTCTTTTTGTGGCGCGAATGCCCTCACAATCCCTTTTTTTATAAAGTAGATACTGGTTTCGATTTTGTCAGCTCTTAACAGAATATGGTTTTTAGGATGGGCGATTTCAGAAATATTATCTTTTAATGTGGCCTTGGCATTGGCAGGAATGTTATGGATCTGCTCTATAATTTCATCTATCTTCATTCAGCTCATTTTTTAATTTTTTCTCTATGGTCGAAAACAGGTGATCATAACCACAATACAAATTAAGATAAAAAATCAAGGACTACTTTATAAAAAGGGGAATTGAAAGCACTCTTATCTCTTGAATAAGATAATTAATCTTAGCTTGAAGTTAACTTAAAGTTAATCTGGTTATGTGTTGGTGTTGTCAACATTTCAGACACACTTTGTTCGGACTTCCTTCGGACTTCCTTCGTTGTTCCTTCAATCGGAATCGAAGAAATAACGGAGGAAGTTCGAAGAGGATTTAAAGTGAATACGACTAACACACCAGATGCATTGTCGTATAAGGATAATTATCTGTTCAGCGACTTGGCTTTTGGTTTAAACAAAAAAAACCAGGTAGTTCTGTTACGATACTACCTGGTTATACTATTTATTTAGCCTGTTTTTTTTAAGCTGTCTTTGTACCTTCTGCGTATGGCTTAAGTGATTCGTTTAAGATAGAATTCCAGCCTGCAGTGAAACTCTCCCTTGAAAAATTAGGGTCACCATCAGGGAAACTTTCAATACCGCTGTGAATGATAGTAACGCGGGTTTTGTTTTTTCCAACCGAATTGAGCTGAAATGTAACCTCCGATTCACCAGGATATTCTTTATATCCCCATGAATATGTTAGCCGGTACAATGGCACAACATCCAGAATTACACCTTTGTGGAGATATTTCTCTCCTTCACCTTTGCCTTTAAAAGTAAAATTAGTACCCTCAACCAGACTAAAGTCAGGAATATCGAAGTACCAGATTTTCATGGCATCCCGGTCTGTAATTAACTTCCATAATTCAATCGGGGACGCATAGACTACGGTTTCAGTTATTAAAGAATTCTTATTCATCATATTTAATTTGGCTTGGGAAAATCCCTTTATACTTATTCAATTATGCTTGATATTGTTTCAATGCTTCTTCTAAACAATCCATCGCATTATTCAGATCATCAGTATTCAATACATAGGCCATTCTCACCTCGTTCTTTCCTGAACCAGGACTTGAATAGAAGCCTGTCGCCGGTGCCATCATCACAGTGGCGCCTTTGTACTCAAAATTTTCAAGAATCCACTGACAAAATTTATCAGAGTCGTCAATCGGTAAAGAGGCAACTACGTAGAATGCTCCACCTGGATTCGGGCAAAATACACCATCTATAGCGTTAAGGCGTTTTACTAAAGTATCGCGTCTTAAAGTATATTCTTTGTTAACTTCTTCGAAGTAACTGTCTGGTGTGTCTACGGCTGCGGTTCCGGCAATCTGTTCAACCATACCCGGACTGAGTCTTGCTTGCGCAAATTTTAGTCCAGATTGTATAACTGCCTTGTTTTTTGTAATTAAACAACCTAATCTTGCACCACAGGCACTGTATCTTTTAGATACTGTATCCATAATTACCACATTTTCGTCCAGCCCTTCCAGATGCATCGGCGAGATAAACTCCCTTCCGTCATAACAGAATTCACGGTAGGCTTCATCAGAAAACAGGAATAAATCATATTTAAGACAGAGTTCCTTTAATGCTTCCAGCTCTTCTCTCGAATAAAGGTAACCTGTTGGATTATTTGGATTACAGATAATAATCGCTTTGGTTTTAGCTGTTATTAATTTTTCAAATTCGGCTATCGGAGGTAATGCAAATCCGTTCTCTATGTAGGACAATATAGGTTTAACTACTACATTACTCATACAGGCGAAGCCATTGTAATTAGCGTAAAATGGTTCAGGTATAATAATCTCGTCACCTTCATTTACACAAGTTTGCATGGCAATAGTAATTGCTTCAGAACCACCAACTGTAACCAGGATATTATCCGGAGTAATATTATAGCCTAATTTGTTATAATATTCCGTCAGCTTGGTTCGGTAAGAAAGGGTTCCTTCAGATGCAGTATAAGCCCAGACGTTGAAATCTATATTTTTAATGGCATTCAGCATACCTTCCGGCGTGGCAATGTCAGGTTGGCCGATATTTAAGTGATAAACTTTTTTTCCTTCTTTTTTTGCCTGATCAGCAAATGGAGTAAGTTTCCTGATTGGCGAAGCGGGCATTTGCAACCCTTTTTCTGAGATATGTGGCATGTTACAAAAATAAAAAACCTCGTTAATTAACGAGGTTTAATTGAATAAATTATAAATGACTTAAATTACTTTCCAGCGACAGTTTCGCCTTTAATATATAAGACTTTTACCGGCGTTTTAGCATTGGAAGAAATTGTTACGCTCTTGCTGAACGGTAAAGGAGAGCCTGCTGGTGTATAGGTAACTTTAATGGTTCCGGTCTCACCCTTTTTTATTGGAGTTTTAGTATAATCAGGAACTGTACACCCACATGTAGACTCAACTTTAGTTAAAATCAATGGCTGATCTCCAATGTTGGTAAACTTAAATTCTACGGTTGCAGGGCTCGCCATAGAGATTTTTCCAAAATCGTGCGTTTCTTTTTCAAATTTAAATTCTGCTGGTTTGCTCTGTGCAAAAGTTGCAGTACTGACACCCAATACGAAGGTTAATAATACGATTAGCTTTTTCATTTATGTGTTAATTTAAAATTCAGTAGTAAATATTTACGGGATTGATCACCATTGATTTAACCCCGTTTTGAACAAATTTAGTCTTTTCATTCAGATTTCCAATTGGCTGAAGGAATATATAAATTACGTTCGGTATCGGGACGTAATTTAGAAAATTAGTATCTTTGCCCAATAAACTTTTGTGCTTATGATGCTAAATGACAAACTTACCACGAACCCTATTGATGCTTCAGAATTAAGTTTTGACGACTTTAAAACTATTGTGATCGCTGATTATAAGATCGCATTTGAAAGTAGGCAAGCCAGTTTACTAGGCCGTAAGGAGGTTTTAACAGGTAAGGCAAAATTTGGCATTTTTGGTGACGGGAAAGAACTTCCGCAGATTGCCATGGCCAAAGCATTTCAAAATGGAGACTGGAGATCGGGGTATTACCGTGACCAGACTTTCGCATTTGCCACAGGTATTTGTACCATTAAGGAATTTTTCGCTCAATTATATGCTAATCCTAACGTGGAGGCCGATCCGGCTTCGGCGGGCAGACAGATGAATTGCCATTTTGCAACACGTTCTTTAAATGAAGATGGTTCCTGGAAGGATCTGACGGCTATGAAAAATTCATCCTCAGATATCGCTCCCACGGGTGGACAAATGGCCAGATTAGTTGGCTTAGCTTATGCTTCTAAACTATATCGCCAGAATCCGGAGTTAAATTATCTTAAAAACTTTTCTGTAGAAGGAAATGAGGTAGCTTTTGGAACTATAGGGAATGCTTCGACTTCTGAAGGGGTCTTTTTTGAAGCGATTAACGCAGCTGGTGTATTGCAGATCCCGATGGCTATGTCCGTCTGGGATGATGCTTACGGAATTTCTGTTCCTGCTAAATATCAGACCACTAAGGAAGATATATCTGAAATACTGAAGGGATTCCAGCGCGACGAAGACAACGCTGGTTTCGAAATCTATAAAGTCCGTGGCTGGGATTACCCCGCCTTATGCGAAACATACCAGCAGGCAATAAAAGTTTGCAGGGAGGAGCATGTTCCGGTACTAATCCATGTTACAGAAGTGACACAGCCACAGGGTCATTCGACTTCTGGCTCGCATGAACGTTATAAAAGTAAAGCACGTTTGGAATGGGAGAAAGAATTTGACTGTATCCGCCAGATGCGTATCTGGATGCTGGAATCGGCGATAGTAACGGAGGAAGAACTATCAGCACTGGAAGATACGGCCAAGAAAATGGTGCGTGAAGCGCAGAAAGAAGCATGGAATGAGTTCTTGAACGATATTAAAGTCGAAAAAGACCAGGCGATTGCTTTGATCAATGCGCTTGCTGTTTCCAATCCTTTACTCAAAAAGTTATCTGCTAATCTGGCCGCAACGCCGGATGCGCAACGAAAAGAGGTTATTTCTGCCGTCAGAAAAGCATTACGTTTAACATTGAGCATAGAAAGCGAAGAAAGAAATGCACTGTTGAGCTGGTATCAGGAAGAAAAAACAGCCAATGCGGAAAGATATAACTCCAGGTTATTTACAGATGGTGTGGAATCTCATATACACGTTAAAAATGAGGCGGCAAGCTATCATGAAAACAGTAAAATGATCGATGGCAGAGAATTACTGAATGCCTGCTTTGATGCCAATTTCAGACGCGATCCGAGATTGGTTGCGTTCGGAGAGGATCTGGGTAGCATCGGTGACGTAAATCAAGGATTTGCAGGTCTTCAGGCTAAATTCGGAGAGTTACGGGTCACTGACACCGGAATCAGGGAAATGACCATTGTAGGGCAGGGAATAGGCCTTGGATTAAGGGGCTTAAAACCTATAGCGGAAATACAATATCTGGATTACCTGCTTTATGCGATTAATATTTTAAGTGATGATCTGGCCAGCCTGTCTTACCGGACTAAAGGCGGACAGAAATCTCCTGTAATTATCCGTACCCGCGGACATCGTCTGGAAGGGGTATGGCATTCAGGATCACCTATTGCAATGATTCTCGGTTCGTTGAGAGGCCTGCATATCTGCGTACCGCGTAATATGACGCAGGCAGCCGGTATGTATAATACACTTTTCCGTTCAGATGAACCTGCTTTGGTTATTGAGTGTCTGAATGGTTACAGACTGAAAGAAATGATGCCTGATAATGTTGGTGAATATACAGTTCCCTTAGGCCAGGCCGAAGTGATTAGAACCGGAACCGATATTACTGTCGTTTCTTATGGTTCAACGCTCAGAGTGGTAGAAGAAGCTGCTGAGGAATTACTGAAAATGGGGATCTCGGTAGAGATTATTGATCCGCAGACTTTACTTCCTTTCGATCAGGAACAAGTATGCCTGGCTTCTCTTCAGAAAACAAATAAATTACTGGTTGTTGATGAAGACGTACCAGGAGGAGCGTCTGCCTATATTCTACAGCAGATTATGGAACAGCAGGGCGGATATTATTATCTGGATGCACAACCACAGACTTTAACAGCAAAAGCCCACCGTCCGCCTTATGGTTCTGACGGTGATTATTTCACAAAACCTTCCGTGGATGACGTGGTAGAAACTATTTATGGGATGCTGAATAAACATAACCAACAAAAATACCCTGCTATTTATTAATAACAGGGTATTCAATTGATATTTAAAACCAGTAGGCTAATTAAAGCTTGCTGGTTTTATTTCTTAAAAGCAGATCTGCGATAACCAGTGCCGCCATTGCTTCAACAATGACAACTGCACGTGGTACAACACATGGATCGTGTCTTCCTTTTCCTTTTATTTCTGTAATCTCTCCTGCCGCATTGATGGTTTGCTGGCTATGCATGATCGTAGCAACCGGTTTAAAAGCGACATTAAAAGTAATTTCCATTCCGTTGGAGATACCACCTTGTATACCCCCCGAGAAATTCGTTACTGTTTTTGCTCTTGTTCCACCGGATAGAAAGATATCATTATGCTCAGAACCACGCATTTCGCTTCCTGAGAAGCCAGAGCCATATTCAAAGCCATGTACAGCATTAATGCTCAACATCGCTTTACCCAGCTCAGCATGGAGTTTGTCGAAAACAGGTTCTCCGATTCCTGCAGGGCAATTACGAATAATACAGCTGACTTTTCCGCCGACTGTGTCACCATCCTTCCTGATGCCGTCAATGAATTCAATCATCTCTTTTGCTACTGCCGGATCGGCACAGCGAACGATGTTTTCTTCTCTGATTTGCAGCAGTTCCGGAATTTCCAATGCCTGTAGCTGCGGCGCCTGTATGGTACCAACAGCAGAAACGTGTGCGAATATCTCTATCCCGTGATGCTTTAAAAGGAGCTTGGCAATTGCACCTGCCGCAACTCTGGCCGCCGTTTCTCTTGCTGAGGACCTCCCTCCGCCACGGTGATCACGAATCCCATATTTTGCGTCGTAAGTATAGTCTGCATGTGAAGGACGGTATACAGTTTGATTATGGTTATAATCTTTTGAACGCTGGTCTTCATTAGGGATTAACAGCGCTATCGGTGTCCCTGTACTTTTTCCTTCAAATATTCCTGACAGGATTTGTACAGTATCACTTTCCTTTCGCTGCGTGGTAATTTTACTTTGCCCAGGTCTGCGTTTGTCGAGCTCTGCCTGAATAAAATCAAGGTCCAGCGGCAAGCCTGCGGGGCAGCCATCAATGATAACGCCAATAGCAATACCATGAGACTCCCCAAAAGTAGAAATGCTGAATAATGTTCCGAATGTATTGCCTGCCATTATGAATGAATTAAAGTTTCAACTTCTTTTACCGTAAAGCCAGCTATTTCCAGGTCTTTCCAGAAATCCGGATAAGACTTTTCTACAACATGATAATCTTCAATTTCAACCTCTTTAATCAGCAGGCTGAGTGGTGCGAATGCCATTGCCATCCGGTGATCGTCATAGGTGCAGAATGTTACCTTTTCCGGAAAAGCCAGCTGACTGCAGTCAAGGGTGTAAATTTCCTGCTCTTCTTTTAGAAGAACCCCGATTTTAGCTAATTCCTGTTGCAGGGCGAGTACACGATTGGTCTCCTTAATTTTAAGGGTCTCCAAACCAGTAAAGGCAAGATTCAGTCCTTTAGCTGCTGCACAAACAATAATAGTTTGCGCAAGGTCCGGACAGTTTTTAAGGTCAATAATTTGATCTATCTGCTGTGAAGTACCGGATTTCAATGAAATACCTCCTTGTATATGTGCAGTTCTTACACCAAGATCAATCATTAATTCTTGAATCTGGCTGTCTCCCTGCAAGCTTTCCTGCCGCAGGTTGGATAAATTAATTACTGCGTTATCAGCCAGAGAAGCAATACTATACCAATAAGATGCAGCGCTCCAGTCGGGCTCTACAGTTAAGGTAGCAGGCTGATGATTTTGTTTTTCGATTCTGATTGTATCTGCTGTCCAGGTATGCGAAATTCCAGCTGCGGCGAGCATGTCCAGTGTCATTTCCAGATAGGGTCTGGAGGTTAATCCGCCTTCGATATGAAGGGTTAAACCGTTTGTTAGGCTGGAAGCAATGATCAGCAGCGCAGATAGATACTGGCTGCTGACATTTCCTTTGATAAATACCTCAGCTGATGGAGCGTTCAATCCACCTTTAATATGCAAAGGTGGATATCCGTCATTTTTCGTATAACTGATATTCGCACCGATACTTTTTAAAGCGTCAACCAGAATTCCGATTGGTCGCTCCTGCATCCGGGAAGATCCTGTGAGCAGGAATTCTTCATGGATAGTGGAAAGGTAAGCTGTCAGAAAGCGCATAGCTGTTCCGGCATGACCAACGTTTACTGTTCTTAGCCCGGCAGCAGGGGTTTCCAGTTCCTTCAGGATTCTTTGAAGGGTAACGGTATCAGCTGCGTCCGAAAGGTTCTCTGCTTTAACCACTCCGCCACTCAAAGCAGCGATAACCAGCGCTCTGTTGCTTTCGCTTTTAGAGCCGGTCAGGGAAATCCCGGCTTGAATGTCTTTAGGTCCTGTAAAGGAAATAACTGCGTTTGGTTTCATCAGGAATCTTATTTAGTTTGTTGCTTCTTCTGCTGCTGCTTTAGCTACTTCTTCTTCAGTTTTACCTTCATTCATAATCTCGTTTTGTTTACGGATTGATTCACCGTGTACCAATTCAAGGAATTTTTCTGTGAAGTTGAGGTCTAATTTCATCGCTCTTGCAAAAGCACTTCCTTTTTTAAGGATTTCATCCCAACGGTTAACCTGAAGGATAGTTACTTTGTTATCTCTTTTGTACTGACCGATTTTTTCAACGATAGCCATACGCTCGCCTAATTTCGTAATCAGTGTATCGTCAATCTTATCAATTTGCTTACGTAATTCTGCCAGTTTATCTGAAAATGCCGGATTTGTAGATTCTGGTTCACGTACACTTAATCTGCTTACTAACTCTTCCAGCGCAGCAGGAGTTACTTGTTGTTTCGCGTCTGTCCATGCAACTGAAGGATCGATATGAGATTCGATCATCAGACCTTGCATATCCATATCCAGTGCTTTTTGTGAGATATATGGAATCAATTCACGGTTACCACAGATGTGTGAAGGATCATTGATGATAGGTAGTTCCGGGCAATGTGTTTTCAACTGGATAGCAAGTTCCCACATTGGTTCATTGCGGAAAGAGCTTTTCTCATACGAAGAGAATCCACGGTGAATTGCACCCAATTTGGTAATTCCTGCATTGTTAATTCTTTCCAGTGCGCCGATCCATAAAGAGATATCAGGATTAACCGGGTTTTTAACTAATACAGGGATGTCAACGCCTTTCAATGCATCAGCAATTTCCTGTACTGTGAAAGGATTTGCAGTAGATCTTGCACCGATCCAAAGGATATCAACGCCTGCTGCCAATGCTTCTTCAACGTGTTTCGCAGTTGCTACTTCAACAGCTGTAGGAAGGCCTGTTTCGGCTTTTGCTCTTTTTAACCATTCCAGTCCAATGCTGCCAATACCTTCAAATTCTCCCGGACGGGTACGCGGTTTCCAGATTCCAGCTCTTAAAACAGATACTTTTCCGGTTGCTGCCAGTAAATGTGCGGTAGACAGTAACTGTTCTTCAGTCTCTGCACTGCAAGGACCAGAAATAATAAGAGGTTCGCTTTTAAGGTTTATCCAGCTGCTTAATGGTTGGATGTTTAAATTCAATTTCATGTTAAGGTGATTTTAATTCGTTTATTGTTGTTTAATTGTGATTTTCTTGTTTTTGACGGGATTATACTTTATCGTTCTTCTCGTATTCACCCATAATATTAAAGTTTACCGTATATTTTAATGACCTGCGGATCGCTTCGTCATATTTGGCTATGTCTGACCACTCCATGTCTACATAGAAGTAATAATCATTTCTTTTACCCAGAACAGGCATAGATTGAATTTTACTTAGATTGACATCTTGTTTTGCGAAAATATTCAGGACTTCAGAAAGTGCTCCGACATGGTTGCCCACCTGAAAACAGATAGATGCTTTATTGATAATGCCAGGGTTTTCTGCTTTATCGTTTTTTAGGATAAGAAAACGGGTGTAATTCTTTTTATTTGATTCTATTCTTCTTTCAATAATATCCAATCCGTATAGCTCTGCAGCCATTGCATTCGCCACAGCGACAGTATCAGTTAACTGCTCTTCTTTTATTTTTTTGGCACAAGCTGCCGTATCTACACTTTCTACTATTTTTAAATGAGGAAATTCATCGAAGAAATCAATACACTGACGGATTGCAATAGGATGGGAGGTTACATATTTAACATCTTCTATTTTAACACCTGGTAATGCCATTAAATGTAACTGAATACCCAGGTAAACTTCTCCGGTAACTGCAAAGTTGTACTCTCTGATCAAAGTGTAGTTCGGTAACAGGCTGCCGGCAATGGAATTTTCAATTGCCATTACCACATAGTCAGCTTCACCTGCAGCAAGCACATCACAGGTTTGCTTGAAGGAATTACATTCTATGGTCTGGATATCCTTACCAAAGAATTTGAAGGCAGCTTCTTCGTGAAATGAGGCCTTGATTCCCTGTATAGCTACTTTTGTCAGTTTTTTCATTGGTTTATCTTCTTTTTAATTTTTTTTGATAAAAAAAAAGTCCCGGCGTTTTGCCGGGACTTTTCATATACAATTATCTTGATTATTTTGATTGCATATCAGTCCCGGCTCTTACTAAAGAAGTAAAAGTTAAAAAACCAATATGTAGTGATATTTCTCATTGTTTGTTTCTTGTGGATATTCTTATTAAAATATCTGTGTTTGTTGTTTTCGTTCTGCCAAATGTAACAACAAAATTTAATTTGTCAATATTAAAATAAAAAAAATTATTTTTTGTTCTCCTGTTCTCTTAATTCGTCCTGCAATACTTTCGCGATCTGTGTGCTGCCGTCGTGGCTCCATCCGGGAGGACAAAACACATATTTTATCTTATTCTTCCATCCAGGTGCTTTTCTGACATCTGATGACAGGGCGAAAAACTCATGGAAAACCGTACTTACCGGCCCGGTATCATCAGGTTGATGGGTGAGACCATAGGTGATGGGTTCTTGATCTTCAGGAAGTTCTTCCTGGAACGTTCCAAATAATCTGTCCCATATGATTAAAACCATACCCATGTTTTTATCGAGATATCTGATATTACTGGCATGATGAACGCGATGATGGGACGGGGTTACGAAGATATACTCAATCCAGGGATGTAATTTCCCTACAGTCTGCGTATGAACAATATTTCCATAAATCTGTGTAATCAGGTATGCATACAGGATATCCAGTGCGGAAAAACCCATAAAAGCGAGCGGAAGGTAAAAGAATACGCGATAAAGAGGTTCAAACACTGTAGACCTGAACCCTGTTGTCAGATTGAAATAAGACGAGGAATGGTGGGTGACATGCATGGCCCAGAAGAACCGGATATAGTGACCTGAGGTATGGAGAATCCAGTAGAGCAGGTCCTGAATTAAAATTAAAGTCAGCCAGTATAAAAAGACATTTTTAATTTCGAACAGACGGAACTGATAACAATAGTCTAATAAAAAAAAGGTCCCTGCCTTAGTTGACAGGTTGATGAGGAATGCGAGCCCCATCAGGTAAACGTTTGTCCAGGTATCCTTTTTTGTATAAAGCTTTCTATCGTGAAAATAACTAAAGTACATTTCAGCTATGGAAACCAGAATTACGGTGCCGAAAAGTGTTCCTATCGTTAAACTTCTAGAATCAAGTAGCATAAATTGAATTGTAAAACCTTAAACTCTCATTAATGTCGGTTTCAGAAACGCGACAGTTATAAGTACACTTACCAATCTTTTCTAAAAGGGAGAAAAGAATATGACCATTTTCATTTTTCTTGTCACTCTGCATCAATTTTGCCAATGCTTTGAATGACTTCTCTTTAATGTGGTAGGCTGGGTAAACTGAGGCGATGTAAGTTTTAACTTCTTCGAGTTCAGTCTCAGTCAGTGTACTGTTTTTCCAGGAAAGCCAGGCTTCACAAATCATACCAACAGCGATTGCTTCGCCATGGGTAAGAGATTTTTTATCATTATTTAATGAATAACTTTCAACTGCATGGCCGATTGTATGGCCAAAGTTTAAGATCTTTCTGATATTCTTTTCGAGCGGATCAGCAGTGACGACTTCATTTTTAATCTGCACCGAACGGTAAATTTCCTCTACTGGAAGCTCATTGAAGCGCTGTGCTTTTAATCTTTCGAAGTAAGCACTGTCGGCAATAAGACCGTGTTTGATCATTTCAGCAAAACCAGAAAGTAATTCTCTCTCCGGTACTGTTTTTAGAAAAGCAGACTCGATAAATACAGCTTTTGGTAAAGTGAATGTACCGACCATATTTTTTACATTATCGATATCAATTCCCGTTTTGCCACCGACTGAAGCATCTACCTGCGATAAAAGTGTGGTTGGAATATTTATGAAATCAATTCCTCTTTTATAAGTGGAAGCAACAAAACCACCCATGTCTGTAATAACACCACCGCCGAGATTAATCATCAGCGCTTTACGATCGGCACCGAAATCAAGTAATGTTTTCCAGATACCGATGCAGAAATCAATGTTCTTATTTTCTTCACCAGGATCGGTTTCAATCAGATCAAACTCGCTGAAATCATCGAGCATTTCACGGAAAACAGGTAAACAATGTTCCGATGTATTGATGTCAGCAAAAACAAACACCTTACTGTATTTTCCTTCTTCAATTAATGCGGTTATCGGATCAAGGGAAGTCTCGAAATGTATATAAGTACCTGCACTTTCTAACTTCTCCATTAAACTACTTTTACTTTTTGTCCCATAAAATCAATCAGATCTCCCTGACGCACCTTTAAGCGTTTACGGTAATCTACTTCGCCGTTATATTTGACCAGCCCATCTTCTACAACAGTCTGTGCTTCACCACCACTTTGAACAAGTCCGGTGGCCTTTAACAGCTGTATCATGGGGATAAATTCGCCTTCTAATTTAAATTCTATCATAGCACAGCAAATTTACAATTAATTTCCAGACAGATATGCCCTTGTAAGTATCGGAATTTATATTTTTGCCTCCGATTGACCAATTATCCAATTAAAAACCAAATGTCTCAGGGAACAAAATTAAATTTTGATAATACGGAAATTGCTTTCCGTAGTAAATCTAAAGCCGAATTGAACAGTGCTTACTGGCTGTTTAAAATTATGAGCAGCAACTTTTTAACCCAGGTGGGGCCGCCGGTTACCAATCTGATGTTAAATGTAGGCCTGCCAATTCAGGGAATTATTAAAAAAACTATTTTTAAGCAGTTCTGTGGCGGTGAAACCATTGCTGAATGCGAAAAGACAATCGCTCAGTTAGGCACTGTAAAAGTTGGTACAATCCTGGATTATTCTGTGGAAGGAGAGGAGGAAGAGCATGTGTTTGATTATACCTGTGCAGAAATTATCCGTACAATTGACAGGGCAGAAGGAGATCCCAGGGTTCCAATCACAGTATTTAAAGTGACAGGTATCGGGCGTTTTGGATTATTGGAGAAACTGGATGCGAAAGCAGAATTAACAGCGGATGAGACGGCGGAATTTGAAAAGGTAAAAAAACGCTGTGAAAGAATCTGTCGTACTGCTTACGAAAAGAATGTTCCGATCATGATAGATGCAGAAGAGACCTGGATTCAGGAAACAATTGATCAGTTGGCGATTGATATGATGATGTTGTTCAACAAGCAAAAACTGATCGTTTATAACACTTACCAGATTTACCGTCATGATAAGCTGGCCGATCTTAAAGCTGACCATCTGATAGCCAAGGAAGCGGGTTTTATTCTCGGCGCCAAAATCGTAAGGGGCGCCTATATGGAGAAAGAAAGAAAACGAGCTGCAGAGATGGGTTATCCTTCGCCTATACAGCCCGATAAAGCAGCTACTGACAGGGATTATGATGCTGCCATTACTTATTCGGTTGAAAATGTAGAACAAATTGGCATCGTCTGCGGAACGCACAATGAAAATAGCTGCCGTATTCTTGCAGATCTGCTAGATAAATATCAGATTCCACACAATCACCCGCATGTTTACTTTGCACAGCTACTGGGTATGAGTGACAACCTGAGCTTCAATCTGTCCGATTCTAACTATAACGTGGCTAAATATGTTCCTTATGGTCCGGTAAAAGCTGTGATGCCGTATTTGTTCAGAAGAGCCCAAGAAAACACTTCTATTGCCGGTCAAACCAGCAGAGAACTGGATTTAATTTTTCGGGAGAAAAAAAGAAGAAATATCTGATTATAAAATATGCTTTAAGCGAAAAGCCTGCATCTCAGCTAATGAGTGCAGGCTTTTTGCTTATTGGTGTTTTTTTTTTAATGTTGTTGTTTTTGCATTGCTGCAGCGGCATCAATCCCTAAACCACTTGCAACGGCCATTCCCAGGCTAATGTCAGCTCTAAACCAATGGCAAAGCTGTAAATTGATTATTTGATCTCTTCTCGGACCGCTTATACCGCTCATCGCACCTACAATGTTATTGATGAGGTTCTGACGGTCAGCATCGGTCATTACTTTACGGAAAAGGTCACCAGGTTGTGTATAATGGTCATTATCGCCTTCCCCTTCATTTCTGTCATACCAGTCTGCAACATTCGATTCAAGCTCCCATGCTGGTTCTTTATAACTTTCATCAGGGACAACATCGCCGAAACTATTTGGGTAATAGTTAGGGTCTTCATTACCATTTCCATCTACTCTCATCTGACCGTCCCTGTGATAATTGCTGACCATAAATGGACAGGCATTTACCGGGATCTGCTCGTAGTTAACGCCCAGGCGGTAGCGATGTGCATCTGCATAAGAGAGAATCCGCCCCTGCAGCATTTTGTCTGGTGAAAATCCAATCCCATCGACCAGGTTTGATGGCGCAAAAGCAGCCTGCTCCACATGTGCAAAGTAGTTTCTTGGTACTTCATTCAATTCGATTTCACCTAAATCGATTAAAGGAAATTCTCCATGAGGCCATATTTTTGATAAATCGAACGGGTTCCAGCGGAAGGTTTTCGCTTCTTCTTCTGTCATTACCTGAATTTTAACACTCCATTTAGGGAATTCTCCGCGGTCAATTGCTTCTACCAGATCTCGCTGTGAATGATCCATATCCTGTGTGCGCATGGCATCTGCTTCAGGTCCGGTGAAGTTTTTAATCCCCTGCTGGGTTTTAAAATGGAATTTAACCCATACGCGTTCATTTTCGGCATTAATCATAGAATAGGTATGACTACCAAAGCCATCCATATGACGGTAGGAGTAAGGGGTTCCACGGTCGCTCATTAAAATCATAACCTGATGGAGGCTCTCCGGATTTAAGGACCAAAAATCCCACATCATGGTCGGGCTTTTCAGATTCGTCCTTGGATCACGTTTCTGTGTATGTATAAAATCACTGAATTTTTTCGGGTCTTTAATAAAGAAAACCGGTGTATTATTACCAACCAGATCCCAGTTTCCATCTTCTGTATAGAATTTTAACGCAAAACCTCTTGGATCTCTCTCGGAGTCTGCACTTCCTTTTTCACCTCCAACGGTAGAAAATCGCAGGAATATCTTGGCAGTTTTGCCGATCTGATTAAATATTTTAGCTTTCGTATACCTGGATATATCATGGGTGACTTTAAAAGTTCCATATGCACCTGTTCCTTTTGCATGGACAACACGTTCAGGAATCCGTTCCCTGTTGAAGTGCGCCATTTTCTCGTGAAGTATAAAGTCTTGTAATAAAAGCGGACCTCTTTTTCCAACTGATTGGGAATTTTCGTGCTCTGCATAAGGTCTTCCGGACGCAGTTGTCAATTTTCGGTTAGTCTTTTTGAATTCTTCCATGATTTTTCTGTTTACGGTGATAAAAGTAGCTCCTATTTAATGAGTGTCAAAACACGTAATTTCTATAGTGGTATAGAGTGAAACTATATGGGCTAAAATTTCTGTTTTCCCATCATCAGGTCACCAAATAATGCGAAATCGCCTATTAATGTCCATAAAGGATATTTAAATGTGGATGGTTTGTTCTTTTCGAAATAGCGATGTCCTATAAATGAGAAGACTGAAACTGATACAGGCATCAGGGCAAAGAAGATGACTTCATGGAAAAGCATTGCCGCAACAAATAGTAATGCCGCGAGTCCTACGCCTGTAAAATGAAGAGCCCTGTTTGTCGAGTTCTGATGTTCAGCCAGATAATAAGGATAGAATTCTTTAAGTGTATTGAATTTTTGAGGTTTGCTTGTATTGTCTTGAATCATTTTAAAAGTTTATTCCATTATTCTTAAGGAAAGAGCCCAGATTTGCGGGATTCTCCGTCATCAGTAAAGTATGTAATCCGGCAGCTTTAGCTCCAACAAGGTGCTGCGGACTGTCGTCTATAAATAGCGTCTCAGCGGGTTCTAGATTGTTCTCCTGTAATACTTGCTGGAATATTTCCACATGAGGCTTACGCAGCTTCATTTCATGAGAATAATAGGCCTTTTCAAAGAGGTGACTATTGTCCGGTACCTGAAACTCATCCTGCAGATATTGCATAATATAATCAAAATGAATCTGATTCGTATTACTTAACAGAAATGTCCGGTATTTTTCTTTCACCTGAAGCAGCACATCCTGTGTTTGGGGCTTAACTCCTATGAGTAAACTATTCCAGGCGGCATCAATTTCCTGATCCGAAAGCCCATTTTTTTGTGCTGCAGAGCGAATTCCATCACGAAATTCCGCAGTTGTAATGGCGCCGGTCTCTAAAAGATCAAATAAATTATTATGCCCTTTATGTCCGAAAAAGGTGTCAACGTCCGGTATACCTAATTGTGCCAGAGCATTTTGAGCTATCCTGAAGTCTATCTCAAAGATTACATTCCCATAATCGAAAATGATATTTTTAATTTTTTGCATTAAACTATTTTTAAAATCCGTTACAAATATGTAACATTGCACTCGCAAAATCTAATAGATTTTCGGGGCCTATAGCTCAGTTGGTTAGAGTAGAAGACTCATAATCTTTTGGTCGCTGGTTCGAGCCCAGCTGGGCCCACAAACCCTCTTTACAATCCGTAAAGAGGGTTTTGTTTTTTTGTCGGAATATTTATAGGCCTTGATAGTAGTGCAAAGGCTGTTTTATGATTCGAGCCCATTGATAGCTATATAATCATCTTGCATAAATAATGCTGAGTCTTATGAGCGGTCTGTTTTGATAACCTGCATATATTCAACAAAAGACCAAACCATCGAAAATTTGCAGGCAGCCTTAGACAAAGTGTCATTTACTTCGCCAGCGTTAATTATTCATCACTCTATCCTGATTCAGCCAGTTCTATAATTGATCCCACTGGCAATTGCATTATGCATGAAGTTTATGGGAGACCCGGCATAATTGTGGGAGATATTGATCCTAGTCAAGCGAATGGCATATTAGCCAAAAAGTTTAAAAACTCCTTATATATTTAATATTTATTCAGCGCTAACTTTCATTTTCACTTAGTTTCTGAAACGATTAAAAAATGGTCTTTTCTTAGACAATAGGGTATAGGATTTTCATGATTTTATTTTGGCCAAATTCATTTAAATCGTTAAATGAGATCTATACTATTCTTTTAGCCTAAATCAGCAATTAAACATAAATCAGATAGGAAATGGTTCGAGAAGCACACAGTTGGGTCCATTAGATCTGGTACTAAATTTCTTTTTTACAATCCCATGTGCAAAATTGGATATGCTTTGCCCTGCCCAGCTAATTCTGACCTTTTTAATTACACATGGTACAGAATAGTGTAAATTAGCTTTCCTTTCTAAAATGGAACAAAGGCAAACAATTGGTCGAATAGATTATAAATGCTTTAAGAAAATGAAGTTCCGCCTTTTGGCAGGTGTTGTGAACTCATGAACCAGTTATCTCCTGAGATTAGAAAATCAATCGTGGAAGTCTGCAACGGGATTTTCAAAACTCTGGAAGAATTAATGCCATTTAGACTGGAAAACATAAACCGGACAAAGGCAATAAAAATTAAACACAGCATCTAAGAATGAATACAACATATCAAGCAATTAATATCGAAGATTGGAAACGGAAAGAGCATTTTAATGCTTATCGTAATGCGGTAAAATGCGGATTTAGCCTGACTTTTAAGCTTGATATTTCACGTGTAATTCCGTTTATAAAGGAACAGGGGTATAAATTTTATCCAGTGATGATTTATCTGCTTTCAAAAGCAGCAAATAAACATCCTGAATTTAAAATGGCAATGAAAGAGGGTGAATTAATAGTCTGGGATCGGGTAGATCCGGTCTACACTGTCCTGCATCCGGAAACGGAAACTTTTTCGGCACTTTCGTGCCGATACACCGAAGAGCTGACGAAATTTGTAAAAGCGTACGATCAAACGGCAGAGCAGCACCACAACGACTATCGTTTTTTTTCAGAAAAAGCGCCAGAGAATCATTTTAACATTTCGGCAATTCCGTGGATCAATTTTGACAGTTTTAACCTGAACATTGCCGATTTCACCGATTATTTTGCGCCTTCTTTTACAATGGGGAAATACCAAAAAGATGGAAACAATATCTTGATGCCCATGGCAATACAGGTTCACCATGCAGTATGTGACGGGTTTCACGTGGCCAAATTCATTGAAACCTTGCAGGAATATTGTTTAAATATTGAAAATTTTAAATAAACCTAGAACATAAATAGTGCAGATACGTAAATTAACACAACAAGATATCCCTGATTTATTAAACGTTATTAACGGTGCTTTTGCCGATTATATCGTACCATATCAGCTGAATACAGAACAGTTGCAATTTAAAATGGCATCGGAAAACATTTTGTTAGAATGGTCCGTTGGTGTTTTTGAAGCAGAAAAACCGGTTGCCTTTATCATGCACGGGGTACGGATAGCGGAGGGCAAAACTGTGGTGTACAATGCCGGAACAGGAGTGCTTCCTGAATATCGGGGACAAGGTTTGGTGGGCAAAATGTACGACTATATACAGCCGTTTTTTGAGGAGAATAAAGTGAATCAGCTTGTCCTGGAAGTACTTGAATGTAATCAATCTGCCATTCGTGCGTATCAGAAGAACGGTTTTGCCATTCGTCGAAAACTATTATGCTTTGGTGGTGAATTAAAGCCAACATCTCACTCAAATACAGCAACGATTAAGCCTTTACAAGATTTTATATGGGAGGATTTTCGTTCCTTTTGGGATATCTCACCAAGCTGGCAAAGTGCCATTCCAAGCATGGATATTACAAAACCCAATGCTTTCGGTGCCTTTATTGATGCAGAACTGGTCGGATATGTCCTTTTTAACCCGGCCAATAAACGCATCTACCAAATTGCCGTAGCTCCTAAACATAGAAGAAAAAGCATTGGCACGCAGCTACTGACAGCAGTACAGCTGCAAATGTCAGGCGAAGAAGTAAAGCTCAACAATATGGACGAAGAAGCAGAAAACTTGAAATTATTTTTAGAAAAGCAAGGTTTAAGCAACCACATCAATCAATTTGAAATGCTAAAGAGTTTATGATGATACGGGTCGTGACATTGATGATTTTGATATAACAGTAGATACTGGACACCTTATATCAAAATCATTTTCTTGTTATTCCTCCAAGAGTTAAATAAATCTGCCAATGGCAACTGCCATTCTATGAATTGATCTGGCTCTGCTGGTTTCGCTGACGGAACCTCAGCATTTATAGCAAAGACGGCTTTAATTGCAGCATTAGATCCGTTTTTTATCGTGTTTGAAGCCTGTAGTTCTGGAATTACCATATAGAGATTTAAAGGCATATATTCGTTCAATATAATAACCTATGTGGTCTCAGATAAAAATAGAAACCAAAAGATTAAACCTGATATCTGTATCTGATAAATATAAGGATGAGATTCTTATTGAGTTTACACCTCAGATTACTAGGTATATGCCTTATACACCTAATGGTAATGAGGGGGAAGTTCAAGATTTTTTGGACAAAGCTAAACTAGGCTTAATTAATGGTACCGATTTTGTTTTCGCTGCTATTCAAAAAGATAGTGATGTTTTTTTAGGATGTTGTGGGATTCACAATATCACAGAGGATTCTATAGAGCTAGGGCTTTGGTTGAAATCAGATGTGCATGGTCGGGGACTGGGGACTGAAATTATCGATGGGTTAATCAATTTTATAGAAGAAAAATTGAAATTCAACTATTTGATTTATCCTGTTGATAAGGATAATGCACCAAGTAGGAGAATTCCTGAAAAGCTGGGTTTTTCTATATTTGGAGAGTATAAAAAAGCGAAAGATGAAAACACATTTCTCAATATTATTGAATACCGGAAATATTGTAATATTTAATGTCTCTACGCTTTAAATTCCATCATCTTTTTATTAAATCCACTTCTTTTCCACAAAGTCGTTAAATGGTGTGTACGAACTCCGTGTCCTCTAATAACTTAATCGTGTTTTTTATAAAGTTCATCAGGTTATGATGTAATTTGTGAGAGGTCAAGCCCAAGTTTAGTGAATTCTGTTTGTCCTTTTTCGGTAATGAAAAAATGTTTATCTGTTGGATCAGTTTTTTGTAGCCAGTCCTCATCAATAAACATTTTCAGCAACATTTCACCCAGTTTACCACCAATATGGTCATAACACGGTTTCGCGGATTTGATAGTTATATTTTTTGTCATCGTCACACTGTTTTATAATTTCAATGCAAATTTATTTAAATGAGAAAAAGGATAATATGTCCTTTGTCACATAAAAAAATGATTCAGATAAGAATACTCATCATCAGTCCTATATCAGTCTGTTTTCCATTTTCATAGTTTAATGTGTATTTCCTTACCAAAGTCATTTAGTACCCTGTATTTTTGAAGTAAGTAAGGAATGAAAAAATCTAACATTGTTGTTTTTTTCTATTCCATTTCCATATATTAACATACAGCCTTCCCCTATATTAGTGCATGGGTGAGAATACGTAAATGGGAGAAAGAAAAGGAATAAAATGGGGATAAATGCAATTTGCAATGTATGATTAGCAAAGTAGTGGCTAATGATCTGGAAATAATCGAAAATGTATATGAACGCTGATCATATGGCTATGCACATAATTAAATATATTCCGGATTTTCAAGAGCATTGCATTGAAATCTTTAAAAGTAATTCGCCAAAGTTTTTTGATCCTGAAGAATTAAAGCTATTTGACTATTATTTGGTTAACGATGTCGAAAAACATTATTATGTTGTATTTGATGATCAAGAGCTATTAGCCTGCGGAGGAATATTTCTTGATCTTAAATCTGATCAGGCTGGCCTGGCCTGGGGCATGGTACATTCTAACCACCATAGAAAAGGAATAGGAAAGTATTTTACTGAATATAGATTGAATTTGTTAAAAAAGATATATCCTGGGAAAACCTATTGTATAGAAACATCGCAACATACTGCTAGATTCTATGAAAAGTTAGGATTTGTCACGGAACATATTATCACTGACGGCTTTGGAAAGGGCATTGACAAGTACTCCATGAAATTGGCAAATTAAGGCCGTAAATATTAAACGGAAGGATCTCAAAAGAGTTGACAACTTATAGTATCACTATCTTAGCAATAATAGAGGCTATCATGGATGAGGTTGTAAAACACAAAAATATTAGAAGGCCTGATCGGCTGGTTGATTTTATTTTTACTTAACCGTTTACTAAAATGAAACATCTGGAAGACTCAAAATTGTACGCTGAAAAGAAAGCGAAAAATTACTTAAACAAATTGACTGAGTTAGGAAGCTTGGAGTGTAACGGCAGCGAGTAATTAAGTTATGAATGTAATTAATCAAGAATTTGAAACGCTTTATTATAAGGCGGCGACAAATAAGCTGGATTTGAAATATCTAGAAGAAATACAGGCGTTTTGTGATATGTATGAAGCGCATGCAGATATAGAAACTTTTAAGATTAGAGCTAAAAGTTTGATGAGCCTTATTTATGTCGTGAACGGTCTACCTGAGAAGTCTTTTGAGATTGATTTGGAATTGTTATCACAATTTTCAGATGAAATGCTCCTTACATATTACCCTAGAATCTCTCATGCGGTAGTTACTAGTACCGATATCGGGAGAACAGATGAAGTCAGGCCCTTTGCCTTAAGGTATTTACTGAACAAAAATGCTGACCATTGGGATAGTCTATTAAGCATCTTAGCATGGTATATTAAACACTATTCCGATTCTCGCGAAGTTTCCGATAAGTTTAATGATGTCTTTTCTAGTATTGCATTGATGATGGGCTATTTGCCTGATCCGTCAGCTTCACTCGCAGATAAGGTAAGTTCTTTATCTGAAGAGCGCGATAGAAATCATAAGAATATGAAGCAATTTAACAGCGCTTATTTTAAAGCCGCAAATGAAGATAAGGGACAGGTTTTATCTAGTTATTTAGAAACAAATCCGTTGCCAGTCTTTAGAGAAATGGCATTAAGAAACTTTAAAAATAATCCTGAAAACTAAAACTCAGATAGGAACTGCAGCTAGCTTTTGCAATGATGAATAATTAATAGCAATCTCAAATTATTATAATCAGAAATGAGTTTCAGGAGGAAAGAATTGCTGCAATATTGATTAAAGCAGTAACGGAATGATTGGATTATATTAAATTTGTAATATAAAATAGTATCAGCGTATTAAACTAACACAGTCAATTATGGAAAATTTAAAAAAATCATACATAGCCGGTGGATGTTTCTGGGGAATGGAAGACCTTTTTCGAGTACGTCCCGGTGTAAAAGACACTGAAGTTGGTTATTTAGGGGGATCAAATGAAAATCCTACTTATAGGAACCATCCCGGTCATGCCGAAGGTCTCGAGATCACATACGATGCTAATGAAACGTCGTACAAGGAACTATTAGATTATTTTTTCAGAGTTCATGACCCCAGCACTGTAGACAGGCAAGGGAACGACAGGGGTTCCAGTTATCGGTCTGCATTATTTATTCAAGATGAACAAGAAAGAAATGAAGCGCAGCAGGTTATCGACATAGTTGATCAATCGGGACGTTGGCCAGGCAAAGTGGTAACTACGCTAGAGCCTTTTACTAAATTTTGGCCCGCTGAAGATGAACATCAAGATTACCTTGTAAAACAGCCAAATGGGTATACTTGTCATTTTGAGAGGTTTGGAACCTTCTTGTAAAAAATCGTTATAATCGCAGAATTTTTATATTATGAAAAGATATCCTTTACTACTGCTATTATTCGCGACATTATCGGGATATGCTCAGAATACGATCAACAACTACGAATATGTATTGGTGCCGGAGCAGTACAGCTTTTCTAAAGAGGTTGATCAGTATGGTCTAAATAACCTGACTAAGGACTTGCTGGGAGACAAGGGGTTTATGGCTTATTTTGATGATAAAAATTTACCGGCTGAGATAGCTAATGATAGATGTAAGGCAATGATCGCCGATATTATCGAGAAAAAAGGAATGTTTACGACAACACTTACACTGATCTTAAAAGACTGCCAGGGTAATGTGGTTTTTAAGGGTATGGAGGGAAAAAGCAGGGAAAAGGATTTTAAAACTTCTTACAATGATGCTTTAAAAAAAGCCTTTATTTCGTTAAATGATGTTCCTTATACTTTCATAGGTGAAGTTAGCAAGGTTGCGAGCGTAAAAGTACCCGATGCTGTTGTAGTTTTAAAAGATCGGGCTGCAGAAGCAGATGATAGTACCGGACCCTCAGAAACATTATATGCTCAGATAACAGAAAATGGTTTTCAGTTGATAGATACCACACCAAAAAAAGTGCTGACTCTCTTTAAAACTTCTATACCGGATTGTTTTATTGCCGACAATGGACATAACAAAGGCGTCGTGCTAAAAAAAGACGGGAAATGGTATTTTGAATATTACGAGAATGACAAACTAATTTCAACAGGACTACAGATTAAATTTTGATTCTTAAATTAAATAATATTATTGAAGGGCATCTGAAAAGATGCCTTTTTTATTTATCCGGTAATCCTGGTTTTTTTTAATTTATGGAGGTATTTCCTGTGTAATTTCTTTGTTTACAGCTCGGTAGTGTAAATGAATGTTACGAAGTGTAAATCAAAGCGACAATTTGTTAATGAGGGTTAAAGTGCCGTTTTAACAGGATTTACATCGATACATTTGGGTAAAGACGACTTAGCTAATGGTAGCTGAGTGGACCAAACTACAAACCCAATGAAACATTTTTTATTCTGCATAATTATAGCAGCAACCATGTCCTGTTATGCCCAAACTACCGATAAGGTGCTGGCAAGAGTGACTTACAGTTTCAGTCACCTTCGGGATACGACTAAAAGAGATCAGGTACATATTGAAGAAATGCTACTTATGATCGGTAGAAATTCATCACTCTATACGAGCGCATTTAACGTTGCTCAGGCAGGCGAAATAAAACGGATGAAGTCTAAGTCGACCGCCCGGCAAGGCACCTTTATGTCTGTTAGTTCAACTGTACGGTCTACCGTATCTGCAACTGCTGGCGGTAGTTTCGAAAGTATTGCTATGCCTACCTTAACTGATTATTATTTCTTTTCAAAAACGCATAAATTCTATACAAAAGAGCAATTGGGTAGGTCATATCTTGTAGAAGAAGACGCGCCGGAGATTAATTGGAAAACTTCCAATGACACAATTAGCTTTTCTGGTATAGTTTGCCGGAAAGCAACAGCGTACTTTAAGGGGAGAAATTGGACTGCCTGGTATGCAGAGGAAATACCTTTTCAAAGCGGTCCCTGGAAGCTTAATGGACTTCCAGGATTAATTCTAGAAGCCTATGATGACAGTAGAGAGGTGCAATTCAAATTTGCCGGAATAGATAAAATTAACTCAGAAACTGCCGGAATGCAGCTGGAAATTCAGAATTGTATTAACGATATGAATTCTTATCAGGGAGGTGAGATCAGACTTCCAGAAAACATCATAAGAACGGACGTGTCAGGAATAAATAAACTTAAAAAAGCAATGGAGAGAGATCCAGAAGGTTTTTTTAAGTCTCAAATGGATGCCGCACCTCTCATTTCTGGCAGAATAGCTATGTCAACGGTATCTCTGAACAGCGGTTTCACTATTGGAACTCAGGAAAACAATCCAATTGAGAGACCTGAGAATAAATGAATAAGCAATGTTTGTTAACTGTATTATTACTACTGGGACCCCTTTTATCTGTTTTTGGGCAGAAGCAGATAAAAGGAAAAATTATCGATATTAAAGGTGAGCCCATTGCTGCGGTAACAGTCACTTTAAAATTGAAAGATGATAGCATTTTAAGTTTTGGTTTTTCAACAGAAAAGGGACTATTCAGTTTAACAATGCCTGAGCTCGACGACAATGTATTTCTAACTGCAAGTGCAATCGGCTATGAGAAAAAGACCATTACAATAGCTAAAGGCCCGGATAAAGATTATGAGTTCGTTTTGCTAGAGCGTGAAATTAACCTCGAAACAGTAGAAATTAAAAACAGGCCTGTATTAGTAATTAATGGAGATACCCTCAACTATATAACGGCAGATTTTAGCAGTGCACAAGACCGAACAATTGCAGATGTGCTAAAGAAGTTACCAGGTATGCAGATCGAGGACGACGGTAAGATAAAATTTAATGGAAAAGGCATTTCTAATTTATATATAGATGGCGATAATATGTTAAACGACAGATATAATGTCGGGACAAAAATTCCGCATGGAGCTGTGGCTAAAGTTCAGGTGATAGAAAAGGATCAACCCGTTAAACTGCTCCGTAAAAATAACATAAGCCGGGATGTGGCCATTAATTTAGTCATTAAGGACGAAGCAAAGCTGGATATTATAAAAGAGGCTGGCTTAGGTATTGGTACTCCAAAAAAGGTTGATGGAAACTTTACGGCTATGTCGTTTGGCGAAAAACTGAAATTCATTTATAATCTTACTGGAAATAATATAGGAGCGGACCCCGGTATTGAGATTACCGCGCATAATAGGAATAACCATGGAAATGAGAATAATAAACACTCAAATTTTCTCTCAACAGGGACCGGGGGTAATCCTCCGCTGCCGCAAAGCAGGTACTTATTCAATAAATCGGAATTGATAAACCTGAACAATTTTTATAAGATCAATAAGGATCTTGATGCTAAAGTCAATTTCTCTTACCTATATCATCAGGAACACCAGAATGTACGTACTTCATCAGATACTTATTTGAATAACGGGCAGACTGTCAGCTATGGAGAAGTTCAGCAAAGCAAAGTTATTCAGCAGAAATTATATGCAGATCTAAACATTACAGGTAATACTGATAATTATTTCTTAAGTAATAGTATGATTCTGAGTTATGAACCTAAAAAAATAAATTCAGGTATAAATATTAATAATGTTTACGCAGATCAGGTACTTAGACAGAAGATGTTGGATATTTCAAATGAACTGAACTATAGAAAAAAGCTTAAATCGTCAAACACGCTCAACTTTTACTCTTATCTGAATAGTACTATGCAGCCAGAATCTCTTAAAATAAGACCTGGGGTAAATGACTCGATTTTAAATAGTGGACTGCCCTATGCCGGATTAAATCAACAGTTGAGAATACCGACACTTTTTACTGATAATCATTTATCCTATGGTGTAGTTAGGGGAAGGTTCACCCAGTATTATAAAACGGGATTCAACGTTCAAAATCAACAGTTTACTTCAGATTTATACAGTATTCAGAATGACGGAGCAGACGAGCCGGTGAAAAACATGAACAATGACTTACACTGGCTTAAATTGAAAATATATACTGAAGCTAGTTACGAATATAGCGGGCAGAAGTTAAAAGCGGCGCTTAATCTACCTGTTGGATATAATAGTATTCGTTTTAATGACTCGGATAAAGGGTTGGATAGATCTTTAAACAGGGTATTTGTAAATCCTTCACTAAACCTGGACTATAAGCTTGGATTGGAAAATTATGTCTCTGCTGATTATAGTTTTAACAATAAATTCGGCGGAATAGATGACGTTTACAAGGGCGGTATCTTAAAAAACTACAGGTCAATTTTTGCTAATGACGCACCTGTGTCCGAACAAAAAAAACATCACGCGGGTGCAGCATTTAAATTTAAAAAACCTTTACAAATGTTCATGTTTGGCATTTCTGCCAGCTATGAGCACACGATATTTAATACCATTTCTTCCTATATTTTAGCTGATAATCTGCAAAAGAAAATAGTATTGCCGGTAAAGAACCAAAGTAATGCATGGTCTTTTGAGTTAAACGGAAGCAAGTATTTGTTCGATATCAGAAGTACGGTAAACGGGTCGGTAAATTACAGTCTAAATAATTTTAAACAGATGCAAAATGGTGTATTTGAACCTTTTAATACTTCAGCTATATCTTATAGCTTAGGTATTGAATCCAGGTTAATGAGTTTTATAAATTGGTCTTACAAGGGAAACTATTCCGCCATCAATAATGTTGGTGGAAATAATGCCCAGATAAGAATAAACCCTAAACAGTTCAATCAAAAATCGACCTTAACGGCTACTGCATTTAAAAGCTTATTTATCTCTTTATCTGGCGAACACCGGTTTACCCGGCAAGCTGGTCAGTTAGATTTAAGCTATCTATTTACAGATTTTAATTTACGGTACGTTTTTGTGAAATTTAAGACAAATCTGGAATTTAGTGTCACTAATCTGGCTAATATTAAAAAGTTTGAAACCATTGATTTTTCTCCGAATGCGTTGACCTTATCCAGCTATCGTATTCCAGGAAGGGTCATGATGATCAAGTCGACATTTAACTTCTAACATTTTAATGATTTTCTTGCCAGTATAGCCCATACGTAAACGATATTGAGTTACTTATAATTTGTATAATTCCGGGCTAAAGTGGTAATTTCACCCTGGAAGTTAATTATGAACTTATTTAAAATTTACGATGGAGATTATTGCCGCCCGATTAGAAGATATTAGTCAGATTATGTTCATTATTGACCAGGCGAAAAGTATCATGCGAGAGAATGGTAATCAAACGCAATGGATCAATGGCTACCCGTCAAGGGAAATTATAGAAGCAGATATTCTTAATCAACACGCTTTTGTGTGTGTAGAAGATGCAGAAATTGCAGGTTACTTTTGTTTTATAATGGGAAGTGATCCCGATCCAAACTATAAAGTAATTGAAGGAGGCGACTGGCTCAATAATGCGCCATATGGTGTTATACATAGGTTGGCCTCATCAGGCACGGTAAAAGGGATTGCAAGAAAAGCATTCGAATTTGCTTTTAGCCGCATCAATAATGTCAGAGTTGATACCAATCACGATAATATTCCAATGCAAAATTTCCTGAAGAACAGTGGCTTTGCTTACTGCGGAATTATATATGTAAGCGATGGAACTCCCAGAGATGCTTTTCAGAAAGTAATAGCCGACGATTAGGTTTGTAGTTAGTTATTTGACCTATATATATGACTAAATATAACGAGGGGCGGAATACTAAAATGCAGTATATAACAGGGTTGGGTAAACAGATGTATCTGTATGATATTTACCAGCTGAATAAAACTGCGAAAATGGCTGGTTTATTATTTTCAGTAACCTTGCTGTTCCTTTTCCTTTTTAAACCTTTTGTTGTTAATGAAGCGGAACTTAAATATTCATATCTGTTTACCTGTTTAGTGCATGCTGTATCCCCGGCTCTTATATTTATAGGTTATTTTAAGATAGTTGGGTATGTTAAAAATGAAGAATTACTAGACAATGGACAGATAACTTTCCATCTGTTTTTTTCTCTGGCCAGTATTTTCTTGATTATCGGAGTGGTGAGCTTCTTGTTAAGAGATTTGATTTATAATAATCCAGATAACTGGTCTTTGCGGTATTTATGGGAAGAAATTAGAAATACCTATCTGGCCGGTGGTCTGTTCAGTTCGTATTTCCTTTTTGCAAATTATTATTTCAGGTCGCAGGAAAACCGGAAGCAAGAGTATAATCTTCAGGGGATCGAAGAAAATGATATACAGGTGCAGCCCGATGTAGTTTTTATCAAAGCGCATGTTAGAATGGATGATTTCAACTTCAACCCTTCGGCGTTTTTGTTCGCTCGTGCTGAAGGAAATTATATTGAAATAACTACGCGAAATAGTGACGGGTTAAAAAAGGAGCTCAAAAGGATTTCGTTAAAACAGTTTGAGTTACAAATTTCTGGTATTGGTAATCTGATCAGATGTCATCGGACTTACCTGATCAATATCGGGCAGGTAAATCATGTGGCGGGTAATTCACAAGGATATCTGCTATCTTTTCAGGGAACGGAAGAAACAGTTCCGGTTTCCAGAAACAATCTGGGGATTTTTGATCGATTATATAAAGAACTAGGAATGGACTGATTTTTAGATGGTTGCTATTCATCACAAACTTTAGTTACTGGTAACAAGTTTCGATCGCAATGATGAGCTTTGATTAAGTTTGACATATGAATTCTCCAATTAATCGCACCTCAAATACACTACGCTATCCTTGGCTGGATTATTTACGAGGCTTTCTAACCTTATTGGTTGTCGCACACCACTCTTCCCTGGCCTACACTACTTTTGCTACTTTTAACAAAGAAATGTACGTCAGTTCAACTAATCCTGTTGTCGATATTACACGTTGGCTGGGAATGGATTATTTTGAGGATTTCAATGACATTTTCTTTATGGCTCTTATGTTTCTAATAGGAGGGATCTTTTTAATGAGCAGTATTCAAAAAAAAGGGCAATCATCGTTTATTTCTGATAGATTTTATAGGTTGTTTATTCCATTTCTATTTGGCTCGACAGTGCCTATGCTCATTGCTTACCTTCCATCTTATTATCTCGCATATGGAAATTTTAACTTGCGCAGCTATATTATCGATTTTTTTACTGTCGAATCCTGGCCGGCAGGCCCAATGTGGTTTATCTGGCTTCTGTTTTTATTTAACCTGGTATTTGCAATTTTATTTCCGTTGGTCAAATCACTTATGAAAAGGATTGGGCGCAGCATTGGTAATCATGCACACAGACCATTAAAAATTATCCTGGGTTTCTATCTGGTCGCGTGGTTAAGCTATGTTCCAATGGTAATGTTGTCCGGGGCCGGAACCTGGACCGGAGTTGGACCTTTCGATTTTCAGGTATCCAGGGTTCTTCTGTATTTCAGTTTTTTCATCATCGGGATTATTCTTGGTACTTCCGGGATTGATCAGGGGATCTTTGGGGAGAATAGCTTCTTCGTTAAGAAATGGTTTTTATGGGTAGCCGGATGCATTTTAACTTATTTATTGCTGAAATCTATTGAAGCACCATTAACCCTTATATATAAACAGCAAAAGTTAAGTGAGGTACAAGCTTTCTTAATTTACCGGTCAATATGGATATTGTCTTGCGTATTTAGCAGTTTAGCATTTCTGGTGCTGTTCCGAAAAGTATTTAATTCTATAAGCCCCTGGTGGCAAAAGCTCTCTGATAATGCCTACGGTATTTACCTGATCCATTATATTTTTGTCGTCTGGTGCCAATTTGTTCTAACCTATATAGATCTGCCTGTAATACTTAAGTTTACTATTACATTTGTTATTTCGGTAGGGGCAAGCTGGGCTGTAAGCTTTTTTTTAGGAAAAATAGAAGGATGGCGCAGATGTACTAATAAGGAGATCACCATGCCTTATTTTAAAGTGAAATCTAAGTAAACAGAATTACGCCCGTATGTCTCGTAAAACGGTTTAAAAACTACATCACCAATCGTAAATGTTAACTGCTGCGGATCGCCTTTAATTGACTTGCTTATATCTTTAGCATCCAAGGTTACTTTACGCCATTCTTTTCTAGCTTCGGGCTCTTGTGCTGCCAGCAGTATGGGTCCGTAAAACAAACTAGCTATATTCTGCTGGTCCATAACTGGATCCAGATGAAATTCGAACGGCATTTTTAACTCTATAATATCGCCATCTTTCCATTTACGGTTTATTTTCACGTAGCTGCCCGGTTCAGCGTGAAGCTTTTGTTCTTTACCGTTGATCTTCACGAAGAATCCTTTGGTAGCCCAGCCCGGCACACGCATATTAATATCGAATTTTCCATTACCCTTGATAGTCAATCGGGTATGGTCTTCCTTTGGGAAATTTGTTGTTTGTTCTATGGTAATATTACGTTGTGTCCAATTTAGTGTTGAGGGTATATATAGATTCACGTAAAGTGCCTGGTCATCTTTACTCTTAAAGTAAATTGAATTTTGCAACTTGGTGCTACTCTCTATTGCTGTACCGTTGCAACACGTAAAGCCTGTCATATCTGGATTGCTAAATTGTTTGATAGAACTAGGGCCGAGCGGGACATGATAAGTGTTTGCGGGGCTATCTTTTGCTACAGAAGCCAGAATATGATTGTACAATCCACGCTCGTAATAGTCCATTAACTCTGCCCGCTGGTCGAAGAGAAACAAGCTACTTGTTAATTTTAGCATATTGTAGGTCGCGCATGTTTCATTTTGCCCTCCTGCAGAGAATCCATTTTCATATAATGTTGCAGGTTGACTAATAAAACATTCTGCGTTTGCCGGATTCCTTGCACCTGCAACCCCTCCAATACTGTACATATAATCATTAACGGTCTTATACCAGAAATTATCGGCCACTTTATAATATTCCGGCTTGTGGGAGACACGGTACATCTCGATACTTCCCACAATTTGAGGTATGTGTTGATTAGCATGCAGCCCACGGAAGGTATCTACATTTCTGGCCAGTCCATGCGAATGTGCTGTGTCGCCAAAGAACACTTTTATATTATCAAATAATTGGGCTGTTTTCATATACTTCTGATCACCGGTAATCCGGTACAGGCGGGCCATTGACTCATTCATGCCTCCAAATTCGCCTGCAATGTATGTATTCCACATTTTTATAAGGGTCGCCGTCGGCAATTTACTCAAGCGGGCATATACCCAATCACTCATGCCGGCGGCAGTTTCAAGGGCTTTTTTATTGCCACTTACTTCATATACATCTAACAGGCCGGCCAGAATTTTATGCAAGGTATAATAGGGTGCCCAAACCTGGTTATTTTTGCCCCCGTAAAGAGCACCATTTTCTAACATGATAAACTGATCTGGAGGATAAGCGCTAATGAACCCTTCTCCCCAGTTCCAATAATCGGAACGAATACCAGCTTGACTAAGGTCAGAATCATAACCAGATTTTCCCGGCCCATGAGGTACTGCGGAGGGGTCGGACACAAAACTACCACCTGCTTTTTTCATCTTTCCAGATAAATTTGATAATTCATATAAGGTATTCACCATATATTCCATTTTTTTGGAAAAATTATCCTGAAGTTTTTTGTCGTATCCTGTGCCGGCATACGCTTGTGCTATTGCGGTAAGATAGTGCCCGGTAGCATGTCCTCGTAACTTGGTATCCTCACTGTCCCACACGCCCAAAGGTTTTGATCCCTCAGGTTGTTTCTGACCAAAAGCATGGCGGAACATATATAAGAAGGAATTTGGGTCGGTTTTAGCTAGTGTTGTAATAAATTTATCACGATTTTCGATGAACTTGGTTTCATGGCCATGATCATCGCTTGCTAAAGATACCTGGTTGAGGTTAAATTCCTCCAGCGTTGAATTTGGCGTATTTGATTTGCCGGATCCTTTTACTGTGATATATGCCTTTGGCTGGAAATCCGTTCCTGCGATACGTCCGGTAACGGCATAGCGTCCGGGCTTAAGGACTGCACTATTATCGATAGGAGAAGGCCAAAGAACGCGTACTTTTGGTCCTTTCATTTCATTCTTGTAGGTTCCCGTTAGATAACTAGGTAATCGCGGCAAATTTCCCACTTCTGTTTCCACCTCCACATCGGAAACATGAATCAAATAAGTATTATAAAGTTGTGGTGTAGTTTTAGAAAAATGCGGAAGATCTTCTTCAGACTTGCCTACATTTACCGAACTTTCATTTATACCCTTCTGGGAGTTATTATAAATCCCCGTAATCTGTTTTCTGCTCAGGGGAACACGATAAATACGAAAATCATGTATCAGGGCATTTAGATTAGGGTCTCCAGGTACTAGTGATTTTCCGATATAAAGCAGTTTTTTTTCTCCTGACTGCTGGCCAAACACTTCTTTTAGATCCGGGAGAATATCCTTTGCTTCACCTGCAGGCTTGCCATCGACATAGGTAGTAATAGATTTTGAAGGAACATCTATTACTACGGCAAGATGAATCCATTTATTCCTGGTAATAGTGGGGGAGACAGCCCCTTTTTTATTGTTTTTCTCTGTTGTTAACAATACCTGATAACCTTCTTGAGCAGTTGTCCCAACTGGTGCTGCAAAAAAATGATTGTTGGCATCCTTTCCAAAGTCGAAAAAACGCTGACCAGGTTGTTCTGAACGTAAATTTATCCATCCAGATATACTGATAGATTCAGTATCCGCCAATGCTTCTCCGGGAATGGTAATAAAAGCGTTGTTAGCGCCAGAGAGCAGCAATACTTTTCCGAACCGAGCATCATTAATAAAAACCGCTTCGTTACCCTGATATTTGGCATGCAAATTATTCCGGGACCAGTCTTTGACATTTCCATCAAACAAATAACGCGCAATCATCCCCGTTTCACCAATCCCATCTAATATCTGGTCTCCATTTTGCGCTTGGGCGGTATTTATAGGAATTAAAGCAGTGAAAAGTAGGATTGCGGTTAGGAATTTTTTGTGCATTTTCATATTAAATCATTTTAATCGGCAAACTTTATATCTCTTAATTACCAAATCTTATTATCCACCCCCGTACATTGACTTCGTGTCTCCTTTGATTGATAATTTTTTATAAAACTATGCGGAATCCCTGGGTTTGTTTAATTCTATTTTACCTAATAACCACATGATATTAACAGGTGTCCGATTAAAGATTAGTGATATGTATTAGTTAGTGGCCTTAAATAAACCAATGCTTGCCGGATTTTGTCCGCTTTGGTTTTTAGGACCTCTGCATATCGCAAAATTTATAGTTTTGATTAAATGAAAATAAAGATGCACAACAAATTGCGATTTATATCTGGCTTATCTCTACTGGCCTTATTTACTTTAGGGACACCTCGACAAGCAATAGCTCAAAAATACTGGGAAAAACTTTCGGCCCGTCCAGCCACCTTAGGGTTAGCGCAAGGTACGCTTGGTTTTGATGCCGGCGATCTGCAGTTGAGGCTGGTTAAATCTTCGCAAACCGCTGCTGCGCTGTCTTCTAAAGCGGTCAAAGATTTTGATTTTACACCTTCCGAACGTTTAAAGGTTCGGCATAGTGACGGGCTCTATCATTTGGGTGATATTAACCTGATGTTAAGGACTCCAGGGAAGAATTGGCACAAGTACTCTTCAGCAACCAAACGTGCCGCTGTCAAAGTTTTAAAAAGCGGGGGCAAAGTGTTGGCTGCCTCGGATTTGGCACCAACTCTCGCTGCAGATATCCCTTTGCGCGTAAGACGTTATTGGGAAATGAAGGACGGACAACTAGTTTTGCGCTTTGAACTTAAAAATATCAGTAATAAGAATGTGGAGATTGGAGGGTTAGGAATTCCGCTGATCTTTAATAATATTTTAGAAGGTAAATCGCTGGATGAAGCACATGCACAGAACGTTTTTTATGATCCATATATTGGTATGGATGCTGGTTACCTGCAAGTAACCCGGTTGAGCGGCCTGGCACCATCTTTATTGGTTCTTCCAGACGGTGACACCCCCTTCGAAGCTTATAATCCGCTACTTGACGATCCAACACCACGCAGTATTGTGTTTGAAGGCTTTTATGAGTGGATGGTGTACAGTAAAGCTTATGCCGAACAGGAATGGCAGGGGGTAGAACAATGGAATACGCCACGTTCTATCGTGTTAAAACCAGGAGAGCTACGTCAGGTAGGTTTAAAATTAGTTGTCGCTGGTCAAGTGAAAAACCTAGAAAACAAATTGCAGCAGCAGCACCGCCCGGTAGCAGTTTCGGTTCCGGGTTATGTATTACCACAGGATGTGAATGCGAAGCTATTCCTCAATTATCCTAAAGCAGTAAAATCGATTGCGGTCTATCCGCAGGAAGCTTTAACATTGAAAGCTGCTGAAAACACCAAAAACAATTGGAAAACCTACCTTGTTAACGGCAAAAAATGGGGCAGGGCAAGGGTAACTGTTACCTATGAAGACGGTTTAGTGCAGACTATGCATTATAAAGTTATTAAACCGGAAAGCCAGGTTATTGCTGATTATGGCAACTTTTTAACAACCAAGCAGTGGTTCGACCAGCCTGACCCTATCTTTAAAAGAAGTCCCTCGGTAATCACTTATGATGATGATAAAAAGGAGCAGGTGGTGCAGGATAACCGTGCCTGGATTGCAGGATTGAGTGATGAGGGAGGCGCCGGAAGCTGGCTTGGTGCCATGATGAAGCAATTGGTATCGCCTAAAGCTGCTGAAATAGCATTATTAAAACGGTTTGCCGACAGCACAATGTTCGGGCATATCCAATATGCCAATGGACCGGAAAAATATGGGGTGAAAAAGAGCTTATTTTATTATGCGCCCGATTCTTTACCCAAAGGTACTTACGATCAGCATATAAATTTCAAAACATGGTCTGCATGGCCGACTAAAGAAGCTAATTCTGTTGGTCGTTCTTATAACTATCCCCATGTAGCCGCTGCGCATTGGGTGATGTACCGCCTGGCCAGAAATTATAAAGGGCTGGTCGATTTCGATAGTTGGAAGACCTATTTAACGCATGCTGCAGAGACTTCTCTAGCCATGACCCGGCTTGCGCCACATTATGCACAATATGGACAAATGGAAGGCACGGTTTTTTTACTAATTTTAAAAGACCTGCAGGCCGAAGGAATGACAGAACTAGCCACTAATCTGGAAACAGAGATGAAAAAGCGTGCATTGCATTGGCGTTCCCTTTCTTATCCTTTTGGGAGTGAAATGCCATGGGATTCTACTGGTCAGGAAGAAGTATATATGTGGTCTTCATATTTTGGTTTCCAGGATAAAGCAGAGGTGACGCTGAACGCTATCCTGGCCTATGTACCCCTGATCCCTCACTGGGCCTATAACGGAAATGCGAGGCGCTACTGGGATTTCCTTTATGGCGGTAAATTGCAACGGATAGAAAGAATGATTCATCATTATGGCTCGGCATTGAATTCTATTCCGGTTCTAACCGATTACCGAAATCACCCAAATGACTTTTATTTATTACGCGCAGGATATGCAGGGTTAATGGGTTCAATCGCTAATATCACCGAGGAAGGTTTTGCACCCGCCGCGTTTCATGCTTTTCCCTCGACTTTACGCAATGATGGTATTTCTGGCGATTATGGATCTGGTTTCTTCGGTTATGCAGTTAACACAGGTACTTATATAATTGAGCATAAAGAATTTGGTTGGTTAAGTTTTGGTGGAAACCTGGAGAAAGATAAAAACGTGATCAGGGTTAAACCTGTTACTGCAGCTAAAAACGCAGTATTTATTGCCCCTGCAGGCCTATGGATCAACCTTGAGGCAGGCAGCATCACTGAAATATCCTATGACCTTTTATCGGGCGACGTCCATATCAAATTAGCACCTGGTAATGCATTCACTGTTTCTGCGTCGCTGAGATATGAACAAACGCCCGGCGAGATCGAAAAAGGTGCCTATGAAATAAGTAAAATAGAAAAAACACCGCAAGGAAGTTACCATATTCCATTACAACAGGAAGCGGCAACTGAAGTAGTTTTTCAAAGAAATAAACTGTAGAATATGTTTGCTAAAGAAGTTTATAATAACAGGCGCAATGAGTTGGCATTGACCTTACGTTCCGGCATTTTACTTTTCATGGGGAATGAAGAAAGCCCTATCAATTTTAAAGACAATACCTATCATTTCAGGCAAGACAGTACTTTTCTCTACTATTTTGCACTCAATGAACCTCATTTAGCGGCGCTGATTGATCTGGATGAGCAAAAAGCAATTGTTTTTGGCGATGAAATGAGTCTGGATGATATCGTATGGATGGGAAGACAGGAAACCCTGAAGGAGAAATGTGCATCCGTTGGACTGGATTTCCTGCAGGCCTCATCCGAGTTAGAAAATTATCTTGGACGAGCTCGGGCGAAAGGCAGGCAGATACATTTTTTGCCACCTTACCGAAGCGAGAACAAAATACGTTTATCTCAGGCGCTCGGCTTAGCGATAGACGAACTACCCGGATCCGCCAGCATAACATTTACTAAAGCTGTTATCGCACAGCGGTCCATAAAATCTGCCGAAGAAATACATGAGATTAATCAGGCAGCGTCTATCTCCGCTGATATCCACCATTTGATCATGCAGACTGCTAAACCCGGGCAGACAGAAAGAGACCTTGTAGCATCCATACAACAGGCCGCTGTGGCTAGTGGTGGCCAGCTGGCTTATCCTGCTATTGTTACCACCAGGGGGCAGATTTTACATAACCATTATTATGGAAATACTTTAAAGGAAGGCCAATTGGTACTCAATGATTCTGGTGTGGAGACTGCTTTGGGTTATGCAGGTGACCTGACCCGTACATTTCCAGTCAGTAAGAAATTTACCACTAACCAAAAAGAGGTATACGATATCGTGTTGGAAGCCTACAACCAAGCCGTTAAGCTCTTGAGTAATGGAGTGCTTTATCTCGATGTTCATCTTAAGGCTTGTAAAACCCTGGCATATGGGTTAAAAGATATGGGTTTAATGAAAGGCAATATTGATGATGCTGTTGCTCTGGGTGCCCATGCCCTGTTTTTTCAATGTGGTACAGGACACATGATGGGACTGGATGTTCACGATATGGAGGATCTGGGAGAAATTTATGTGGGTTACACAGATAAGCTGAATAAAAATACGACACAGTTTGGGCTGAAGTCATTACGGCTGGGTAAAAAACTTGAATCTGGTTACGTAGTTACCGTGGAACCGGGCCTTTATTTTATCCCAGAATTGATAGATCAATGGGGCGCTTCAAAACAGTTTGGTGACTATATCAATTACGATAAGCTAGAGGCATTCCGGGATTTCTCGGGAATTCGGATTGAAGACGACTTTTTAATTACCCCTAACGGTCATGAGATGCTGGGTAAACACCTTGCTATGACGACGGACGAGATTGAGGCCATAAGAGCCGAAGCCTTTTAATATTTTATAGAAATGAAGAGAATATTATTACGGGGACTGCTTTGCATGTCCCTTTTTCCATTAAGCCAATCCAACGTTTTTGCACAGGAAACGTTGAAACCTGGAAAATCTTTCAGTCGTGCCGATACTTTACGTGGCAGTTTGTTACCCGAACGTACCTGGTGGGATGTCCAGCGTTATGAAATTGGTTTGAAACCAGATTATAACAGCAAAACTATCCAGGGTTCGAATAAGATTGTTTACAATGTAGTGAAAGGCCACGACGGTCGGACCAGGATGCAGATTGACCTGATGGTTCCTTTGGTTATAGATAGCGTATTGTATAAAGATGGCAGCCGGTTGAAGTTTGAACAAGAAGGTAATGTTTGGTATGTCCAGGTTCCTAAACAAGAATTAAAACAACAAAATAGTGTGCATATCTATTATCATGGAAAAGTGCATGAAGCTGTTCGTCCGCCTTGGGACGGCGGGTTTATTTTTACCAGGGACTCTTTGGGACGTCCCTGGATGACTGTTGCCTGCCAGGGATTAGGAGCTTCGGTGTGGTACCCAAACAAAGATCACCAAAGCGATGAACCAGATAAAGGTGCGTCGCTTACAATGACGGTGCCGGATAGTCTGGTTGCGGTAGGTAATGGTCGTTTATTGTTTAAAAAAGATAACTATGATGGAACGACTACCTATAAATATAATGTAGTAAATCCGATCAGTAATTACTGTATCATCCCTTACATCGGTAAGTATGTGAATTTTAAAGAAAAATATGCAGGTGAAAAAGGCCCCTTGGATGTGAATTATTGGGTATTGGATTACAATAGAGAAAAGGCCGGAGACTACCTGCCAGATCAGGTTCATAAAATGTTTAAGGCATTTGAACATTGGTTTGGTCCTTATCCTTTTTATGAGGATGGCTACCAACTGATTGATGCCTCACATACCGGAATGGAACACCAGTCGGCAGTTTCCTATGGAAATAAGTACAAATTTGGATACCTGGGCAGAGATGCATCGGGTACAAACTGGGGGCTGAAATGGGATTTTATAGTCATCCACGAAAGCGGTCATGAGTGGTTTGGAAACAATATTACGACCAGAGACTTAGCAGACATGTGGGTACATGAAGGATTTACCAATTACAGTGAGACACTTTTTACGGATTACCATTTCGGAGAACAGGCAGGTAATATGTATAATTATGGTATTCGTAGTGGCATTCGCAATGACAAACCAATTATCGCTGCTTATGGCGTTAATGAGATGGGAAGTGGTGATATGTATCCTAAAGGAGGAAATCTTCTGCATACTATTCGCCACAGTATGAATAACGATGATCTTTTCAGGTCAATACTCCGGGGATTGAATAAAGTGTTTTATCATCAGACCATTACCTCAGCACAGGTAGAAGATTATATCGCGAAACAAGGGAAATACGATTATTCAAAGGTCTTTGATCAATATTTAAGAACGACAAATATCCCCACTCTGGAGTTTTATGTAGACAAAGGTAATTTATATCATCGCTGGACTGGTGCAGTCGAAGGATTTAACCTTCCATTGGTGCTTAAAAAAGCTGGTACAGCTACTATGCGTATTATTCCGACGGCAACCTGGCAACAGGTAAAATTAGATCAAGGACAGCAGGCACTGGTAACGGTTGAAGGATTTGAGAAAATGTATTATATCAAAGCGGTTAAAACGAGATAGGTGTAATTACAGGTTGTATTGGTTAATATCAGGTAATAGTTTGGGAGGCTGCAGCTTTAACTTTGAAGAAGAGTAATTGAAGAATTTAAAGCAAATATATTTAATCAGACAAAACTAAAAAACATGAGTATCAATTGGACTGGCGTATTTCCTGCGGTAACAACTAAGTTTACTGCAAATGATGAACTTGATTTTAATGCATTTAATATAAACCTGGAAGCACAGCTGGAAGCTGGCGTTGATGGGATCATATTATGTGGTTCTCTTGGAGAAGCCAGTGTGTTAACTGAAGAGGAAAAACTAGACTTATTATCCCACACTTTGAAAGAAGTAAACGGCAGGGTTCCGGTATTATTAAACATTGGCGAATCGACGACTAAGAAAGCCGTAGATGTGGCAATTAAAGCGAAACAATTAGGTGCTGATGGCTTAATGTTATTACCACCCTTACGCTATTATTCGGATGTTGAAGAAACATTAGCATTTTTCTCTGCCGTTGCAGAAAGCACTGACCTGCCGATTATGATTTACAATAATCCCGTAGATTATAAAATCGAAGTTACACTGGATATGTTTGAATATCTGGCAAGGTACAGTAATATTCAAGCGGTCAAAGAGTCAACCAGAGACATCTCCAATATTACCCGTATGATTAATCGTTTTGGTGATCGTTTTAAAATTTTTACTGGTGTGGATCCTATTGCGATGGAGTGCCTGGTAATGGGTGCCGACGGTTGGGTGGCAGGATTGGTTGATGCTTTTCCGAAAGAGACCGTGGCTATTTTCAGGCTGGTCAAACAGAATAGAATTGCCGAAGCTTTAACCATTTATCGTTGGTTTTTACCGGTTCTGGAATTGGACATCAAGCCTAAACTGGTACAATATATTAAACTGGCTGAAGTAGCTACCGGTATTGGAACAGAGGCAGTTCGCGCGCCTCGTTTGGCGATAAAAGGAGCAGAGCGAGAAAGTGTATTGAAAATTATAAATGATGCCCTTGCGGTCCGCCCACAATTACCTGAAGGCAGCTGGGGAATATAAACAACGATCATATGACATACAGCAATATAGTTTGTTCTACCTACCGGAAGTCTTCTGAACCTGGCTTTCATGCCATTAATCCAGCAACTGGAGAGACCTTAACGGGAAGTTTTAATACCGCAAGCCTGCAAGATGCAGATGATGCTTTGAAAGGCGCAGAACTTGCTTTTCAGGAATACAAAAACCTTAATAAAGATATAAAGGCCGCTTTTTTAAGGGCAATAGCTGATGAAATATCTCAGTTGGGAGAAGATTTGCTTTCCCGGGCGGCTCAGGAGAGTGGTCTTCCTGTAGGCCGTTTACAAGGCGAAATGGGTAGAACCATCGGACAGCTGCGCATGTTTGCGACCCTGGTAGAAGAAGGATCATGGGTAAACGCAATTATTGATGTCGCCTTGCCAGACCGGAAGCCACTGCCCAGAGCAGATATTCGCCGGATGCTTGTGCCTTTAGGGCCGGTTGTTGTATTTGGAGCAAGCAATTTTCCACTTGCTTTTTCGGTTGCTGGTGGTGACACAGCCTCGGCATTGGCGGCAGGTTGTCCTGTAGTGGTTAAAGCTCATCCTGCACATTTAGGTACCAGTGCCCTGGTCGGAAGTGCTATTTTGAAAGCTATAGAAACTACTGGTGTGCCTAAAGGTGTATTTTCCCTTTTGTATGATGACAGCTATGAGATCGGTACACATCTGGTTAAACATCCAAAAACCAAAGCAGTTGCATTTACGGGTTCTTTTAAAGGTGGAAACGCACTTATCCAATTATCACATCAACGGGAGGTTCCTATTCCCGTATTTGCTGAAATGGGTAGTATCAATCCGATCGTATTATTGCCTGAGGCCCTTCAAAAGAGACATCAGACCTTAGCGGCGCAATGTGCATCTTCTATTATTCTGGGTGCTGGACAGTTTTGTACGAATCCTGGCTTGCTGTTGGCCATAAAATCGCCGTCTCTGGATTTATTTAAAGCAGATCTTGCGGCAGCCATAGTAGAAACGCCTTCTGCTACTATGCTTACCCCTGGTATTTGCGAAAATTATAACAACTTGTCAAAAGCTGTCCTTCATACAAATGGGATTACTTTAATCGCCGAATCAACAGTAGTTAATCAAGAATTGCAGAGTCAGTCTGTCGCGCGGATTGCAACGGTAAGTGCAGCAACTTTTCTGATGAATAAAGGATTACAACAGGAAATTTTCGGCCCTTATTCTTTAATAGTCGTGGCAGAAGACGCTGCGGAACTAACCGCTGTTGTCGAGTCCCTGGAAGGCCAGTTGACAGCAACCATTATGTCGGAAAAAAATGAACTGGAAGACTATTCTGAACTGATCAATAAACTATCAGATAAAACCGGCCGTATGCTGTTAAATGGAGTGCCGACAGGCGTAGAAGTGTGTGCAGCCATGCAACATGGAGGGCCATATCCGTCAACCAACGATAGTCGTTTTACTTCTGTTGGATCGACAGCTGTTTACCGCTTTGTGAGGCCCATGGCCTGGCAGGACTGGGAAGATCATTTACTTCCAGATGCGCTTAAAGCACAAAACCCATTAGGCATATATAGATTGATGGATCTAAACTGGACTAAACAATGACCAAATCTTTTTTTTGCGTAGATGCACATACTTGCGGAAATCCAGTAAGACTGGTGGCTGGTGGAGGTCCTGTACTTAATGGGGCTAATATGAGTGAGAAAAGACAGCATTTTTTAAGAGAATACGATTGGATCCGTACAGGACTGATGTTTGAACCGCGTGGTCACGACATGATGTCGGGAAGTATCTTGTACCCACCCCATAATCCGGAAAATGACGTAGCTGTTTTATTTATTGAAACTAGCGGATGTTTGCCAATGTGTGGACATGGAACTATCGGTACCATCACCATTGCTATAGAAGAAGGGCTGGTAAAACCTATTACGCCTGGTATTATCCGTATGGAAGCACCGGCCGGTTTGGTGAAAATTGAATATCAGCAAACCGGAAACAAAGTCACTTCGGTAAAGCTGCAGAATGTGCCAGCCTACCTGGCTGCATCAAATTTAGAAGTCGAGTGTCCAGATCTGGGAACTTTGACTTTTGATGTCGCTTATGGAGGTAATTTTTATGCTATCATTGACCCTCAGAAGAATTTTAAGGGGATCGAGGATTTTACGGGTTCGCAGTTAATAAGCTGGAGCCAGGTAATTCGAAAACGGATTAATCAAAACCATTCTTTTGTTCATCCGCTTGATCCAACGATCAACGGCTGCAGCCATATTCTTTGGGCAGGCGCACCGCTGGATCCAACATCCACAGCAAGAAATGCTGTTTTTTATGGTGATAAGGCAATTGACCGTTCACCATGTGGAACGGGTACTTCAGCCCGTATGGCGCAGTGGCACGCCAAAGGCAAGTTGCAAAAAGGTGATGTTTTTATACATGAGAGTATTATTGGTAGCAAATTTACAGGAAAAGTAGAAGAAGTGATCCAATTGAACGGAATGGACGCGATTATTCCGAGTGTGGAAGGCTGGGCTAAAGTATTTGGTTATAACACAATCAAAATTGATGATGATGACCCTTATGCCTTTGGATTCCAGGTGATTTAATCTTCTTTATATTTAATCAATACATACATGTCAAATATATTAATTATCGGTGGGGGTATTGTGGGCCTGAGTTCGGCTTATTACCTCCATAAAAAGGGTCATACTGTAACCATCTTAGATAAGGGGGATTTGACCGACAATTGTTCTTTCGGAAATGCCGGTATGATTGTTCCAAGCCATTTTGTGCCACTTGCTGCACCAGGAATGGTGCAGCAAGGTATCCGTTGGATGTTTAACCGGAAAAGCCCTTTTTACGTTCGTCCATCTTTGAACCCGGAGCTAATTAACTGGGGAATAAAGTTTTTAAAACATGCCAATTCCCGCCATGTATCCGAATCGGCAGTCCCTTTAAAAGAGCTTAATTTACTGAGCAAGAAGTTCTATATTGAATTGGCTGAAGAACCTGATTTTGATTTCGAACTTCAAAGTAATGGTATCCTTTCCATGTACAAAACAGAGCGCGCTGCTGAGGAAGAGGCACATTTAGCACGGGCTGCTACCGAATTGGGCGTTAATATGTCCATACTTACTGCGGACGAATGCAGGCAGTTGCAGCCGGAATTAAACCTGGATATTTTGGGGGCAGTTCATTTTCGTGATGATGCACATATGAGTCCGCCAAAAGTAATGAATGCACTATTACGTTTTCTTGAAAAGGCAGGCATCAAGATTGTCCGCAACCATGAAGTGACTAATATTGAAACCCAGGGATCAAAGATTACCAAGGTTTATACAGGCACAACAGTGTGGGAAGCCGACCAATATGTCTTAGCTACAGGATCGTGGTCACCGGCGATAGCAAAGATGATGAAGATAAAAGTTTGTTTAATGCCGGGTAAAGGGTATTCTTTTATGGAGCCTGAGCCCTTGCAGCGCATGACTATTCCGGCATTACTTTGCGAAGCAAGAGTGGCCATAACCCCAATGAATGGAAGTATCAGGTATAGCGGCACGATGGAACTGGATAAAATAAATACCCGCATCAATATGGATCGGGTGAAGGGGATAGTAGAATCAGTGACTAAATATTTTCCTGACCTAACTCCTTCTTTACCAGTTAAAGAAAACATTTGGTTCGGCTTCCGACCTTCATCTGCTGATGGCTTGCCTTATATAGGAAGACACATAAAAAGAGATAATTTGGTGGTCGCTACCGGGCATGGAATGATGGGTATGAGTCTTGGTCCCGCCACGGGGTACTTGGTTAGCCAAATTATTTCAGAACAAAAAACAGATATAGATATACATCCATTTTCACCATCCAGATAAGAGGGTAAAAACCGGGTATTACCTGATAATATACGAAAACTAGATTCATTTTTTTGAACATAACTTGTAGACTACTAGTCGTTTGATTAGTTGAACCAAACAAGATGAACATGAAAGTGAAAAATGAACCTTATCATCAGGCATACAAAAGAATCTGGATTCTTTTGTTGTTATTTTTACCCTGTCAGCTCTTTGCACAGGATGTAAACATTATTAAAGGAAATGTGAGGGATGCCACAGATGCGACCACCCTTATCGGCGTTTCTGTGAAGGAAAAAGGTACTTCAAATGCGACGAGTACAGACCAAAATGGTAATTACAGCCTAAAAGTTTCCAAGACAAATGCACAAATAGTATTTACCTACATTGGTTATGTAGCACAGGAAGTTGCTCTAGAGGGAAGGAGCAATTTAGATATGAAACTGAATGCAGAAAGTCGCGGGCTCAATGAGGTGGTGGTGGTTGGATATGGAACCCAGAAAAAGGGTGAAGTAACGAGTGCTATTGCAACGGTGAAGTCCGAAGATTTTGTGAAGGGGGCGGTGCGTGATGCTGCGCAACTCGTACAAGGAAAAGTAGCTGGTTTAAGGATAACCACTCCATCTGGCGATCCTACCGCGAGTACACAAATAAACCTTCGTGGATTAAATTCTATAAGTGGAGCTTCTGAACCTTTGATCTTAATCGATGGGGTTCCGGGAAGTCTGAATACCGTTTCTCCGGAAGATATTGAGTCAATCGATGTATTAAAAGATGGTTCTGCTGCCGCTATTTACGGTACACGTGCTACGGGAGGGGTTATTTTAATAACCACCAGGCAAAATAAATCAGGCTCTAAATCAACCATTGAATATGCTAACTATGCTAGTGTGCAGCAGATAGCCAAAAAACCAGAAATGTTATCGGCAACCGATTATCGTCGGTTAATTAGTGAGGGCAAGCCCTATATAGACTATGGTGGTGACACGAATTGGTTGGATGAAATCCTTCAAAACCCTGTGAGTCAAAATCATAATGTGACAATTTTTGGAGGTAACAATACCACCAATTTTACAGGATCAGTCAATTATCGTGACTGGGAGGGGATATTTCTCCGTTCTGGTCAGAAGCGTGTCAATGTAAGGGCATCCTTAAATCATGCGATGTTCAATGATAAATTGAAAACCAATTTACAGATTATCAACCGGGTAACCAAGTCTGAACAAGGTGGTGCAGATGGTTATGCGTACCGTCAGGCAATTATCAGAAATCCCACCGATCATATTTATAATGAAAAAGGTAAATGGCAGGAAAGAGACATTTACAATTATGACAATCCATTAGGAAGAATCTATGAAACTACAAGCGATAATACTTTTAAGGAGATGCGTATCAATGGTAGTCTGGCTTATAGTCCTGTCAAAGACTTGAACTTAAAATTAATGGTCTCTAATGTACAAAACACCAATTTATATGGAAATAGCACTACTTTCGATCACGTCAATACAACCAAGGCACAACTTAACGGGACAGCTTCACGTTCCACTTACGCAAATGTAGAGAACCTGGTGGAGTTCACTGGAAACTACAGCAAAACTATTGGAAAGCATAACTTCAGTGTGTTAGGTGGCTATAGTTGGCAGGATGCTGTTTATGAAACTTTTAATGCTTATAACTTCGATTTTCCAACTGATGCTTATAGTTGGAACAAATTGGAAGCCGGATCGGCATTACAACGAGGTTTGGCTACTATGGGCAGTTATAAAAGTAAATGGCAGCTAGCTGGTTTTTTCAGTCGTTTAACTTATAACTGGGACGAGAAATACCTGTTTATGGCCAGTATCAGGAGAGAAGGTTCTTCTAAATTTGGCGAGAACTACCACTGGGGATCTTTTCCTGCGGCATCCGTGGGATGGCGAGTGAGTAAAGAAGACTTTATGCAGAATGTGTCACTCGTAACTGACTTGAAAATCAGAGCTGGTTATGGGGTAACAGGTACGATAGCTAATGATCCATATATGTCTCAAACCAGTTATAATTTCACCTATGACCAAGGTGCTTTCATTAATGGGAAATGGGTACAGGGTTTTGTGCCGGCAAGAAACTTTAATCCGGACTTGCGTTGGGAAAAGAAAAAAGAGTATAACGTAGGTGTGGATTTTGGCCTGTTAGGCAATAGAATTACGGGATCATTCGATTATTATACCAGAACAGTAGAAGATTTGATTTATAACTTCCGGGTACCGGTGCCACCATATTTAATTGAAAGTATGCTGATTAATGCCGGAACTATGAAGAACTCAGGTTTTGAGGCGCTGCTAAACTTTAAGGTGGTTGACGCCGGAGCTTTCAAATGGAATTCTAACGTAACCTATTCTTCCAATAAAAATAAACTGGTGAACCTGTCAAATGATAAATTTGATGTGACTGCCGATTTCTTTGATGCAGGCTATACTGGCGAGCCGATCCAGACGTCGACACATCGTGTGAAAGTAGGTGGGCCAATCGGTCAGTTCTTCGTATTGAAAAGCGTTGGTGTAGATGAAAATGGTAAATGGTTGGTAGAAAGTAAAGATGGTAAGGTGATTTCCATTTCTGATTCTTCTCCCGATGACCGTCAGTATTACGGAAATGGTATTCCTAAGTATCTGTTGGGTTGGAACAACTCCTTTAACTTCAAAAATTTCGATTTATCTGTTAACGTCCGTGGTGCTTTCGGTCACGATGTACTTAATATGCAAAGAATGTATTACGAAAACCCTGTGAATAAGGCTTACAATGCTTTAGCTACGGCGTACGACCCTAAATATGGCAAGCAACTAAATAATGACCTGGTTTACGTAAGCGATTATATCGAAAAAGGCGACTATATCAAGATCGATAACGTTACTCTGGGTTACACTTTTGGTGACAAGCTCGTTAAAGGCGTTAAAAATCTACGATTCTACGTTTCTGGCTTGAACCTTATCACCATTACAAAATACAAAGGTCTTGACCCCGAAGCTGTAAGTTACACAGGTGATTTTACCTTCGCTCCAGGTATCGAGAACAGGGATGCTTATCCAACCACACGTACATTCACCGCTGGTCTTAATGTTTCATTTTAGTTTTAATTATAGAATCATGAAAACGAATATTGTTAAATATATATTTATTGGAGTTTTGGGTTGTGGAGTTACGATCAGTTCCTGTAAAAAACTCGATGAAGAGGTTTATTCAGAGGTACTCCCTTCTCAATTTCAACCTACAGAAAAGGATTTGCCGGCAATTCTGGCACCAGCATACGCATCGTTAAGAACGGTTATGTGTGGGTGGCAGGGATACTTCGATTTGCAGGAAGAAGCAGCTGATGGAATCATTACCCCTGTCCGCCCCAATGGATGGGACGACGCCGGTACTTATCGACGCATGCATCAGCATACCTGGACAACCCAGGAATGGCAACCGTATAATACCTGGCAAAACGCTTTCTCCGCGATTACGAAGGTAAATACAGTGCTGTCGCAATTGGACGAAGGCACGTTGAATCTTGGAGAAATTAAAGGTGCAGCCACAGCTGAACTTCGGGCAGTCAGGGCTTTAGGCTACTATATGCTGATGGACAATCATGGAAATGTGCCGATCGTAGTCGATTTTAAAGATATTTCTCTGCCAAAGCAAAATACCAGGAAAGAAGTATACGACTTTGTCGTTAAAGAACTTAACGAAGTTTTACCCATGCTCAGTGAAGATGCCGCTACTACTTACGGTAGGATGAATAAATGGGGGGCAAAGGCCTTATTGGCCAAAATCTACCTTAATTCAGGTGTTTATGTGGGTACCCCCGAATATGCTAAATGTATCCGGGAAGCAGACGATATTATCGCTAGTGCGAAGTATCGTTTAGATAATAATTATTCAGACACGTTTAATTATACCAACCAGAATTCTTCAGAGATCATATTTGCAATACCTTATGATGAAATTTATGGTAAAGGCAACCAAATCCATTTGAAAACGCTGGATCCGTTGAGCCAGGCAGTATTTCAGATGACTGCCCAACCTTGGGGTGGAAACTGTGCTGTACCCCAGTTTATCAATACCTATGACAAAGAAGATAGCCGTTTAAAAGACACTTGGATTCAGGGGCCTCAAGTTAGCCCTTTAACAGGGCAGGTGCTCATTACGTATGTTAATTTTGTTCCAGGAATGGGTGGTCTGGATGGAATTGTAGCAGCTGGAAATCAAGGTTACCGTATCGGGAAGTTCGTTATTAAACCCAATGCAACCGGCAATATGGATAATGACTTTCCATTTTTACGTTATGGAGATGTGCTTATGATGAAGGCAGAAGCCCTATTGAGAACAGGAGATGCTAATGGAGCAGCTGCGTTGGTAACTCAAGTGAGACAACGTGCATTTAAGGGAAATGTTTCAAAAGCAAGCGTTACCGGTGCTGACTTGTTAAAGGGTAGTGTTTATCAATATGGATTACAAAGACCTGATGGTACAGTTGATGCGGTAAACGGTGGTGCAGACATACAGTTCGGTCGTTTTCTTGATGAGTTAGGTTGGGAGTTTGCCGCCGAAGCACACCGCAGACAGGATCTGATTCGTTTTGGTGTGTTTTCTACCAAGAAATGGTTCAATCACTCACCGCAGGCGCCAAGCCGTAGTTTGTTCCCAATCCCGCAAGATGAAATTTCTAAAAACCCTAATTTAAAGCAGAATCCGGGATATTAATCAGGAATTATTTGATATTATAATTATGTTTTTATTAAACGTTAAAATGACGTATTTTAGCTAAGTATAACCGGATATTAACCGGTTTAATGCAGTCTTAGGTTGTTGAATGTTAATATTTGTATATTAACGTTTAACAACCTAAATCAACCAAACCAAACCAACCAACCATGAAAGTACTTCCATTTACAATGCTTGTACCGGATGATAAGAGCGTGATATCCGAACACATCAACCTGCCTTTTTTTTATCAGTATCTTCATCGCCATGACGAATGGCAGCTTACCTGGGTGAAAAAAGGGGAGGGGACCCTTATTGCAGGCAATAATATGCACTCTTTTCGTTCGGGCGATCTGTTTTTAATTGGAGCTAATCTTCCACATCTATTTAAATCTAACCCGGAATACTTTACTGATGAAGATAAAAATATAGAGGCCTGTTCCCTGTACTTTAACCCTTCGGGCGTTTTGGGTGGATTGTTTAACCTGCCGGAGATGAATATAATCAGTACTTTTCTGAGAAATAATAAACACGGGTTCATTATCCCTTCAGATTATGCTGCCCAGATCACGACAAAGGTATCCCAGGTGCATGAAGCTTCAGGTACAGATGTCCTGTTTAACCTCGTCGATTTGTTAAATAGCCTGCATAGTATTAAAGAGCAGGTGGTACCGTTGTGTTCACAATTGTATTCATCTGATATTTCGGAAACGGAAGGTGTCAGGCTCAGTAACATCCTTAACTATATCATGCGTAATTACAACAATCAAATTGCGCTGGAAGATATCGCGAATGCTGCTTATATGACACCTCAGGCTTTCTGCAGGTATTTTAAAAAACACACCGGCCATACCTTTGTGTCCTTTCTCAATGAGGTTCGAATTAATGACGCCTGCAAAAGTCTGATCGCCAGCAGTAAAACAGATTGCATTTCTGGAGTTGCCTATAAATCAGGTTTCAATAGCATTACCAATTTTAACAGGGTATTCAAAAACATCATTGGTCAATCGCCGAGAGCATACGTGGATGCCTACAATAATGTAAGTAAGGTTAATCGCTTGTCTGCTTAACAATCTTCATTTTTAATGAGACAGTGCTACTGTCTAAATTCTTGTAAAATGTATATAAAAAATGTGCTGAAAGGCAGCAGGTTCTTCAGGGGCTTGCTTTGCTTTTCATATCTCCTTGTATTGCCTTTTTTTGTGTTTGCTCAACAACAAATACCGGCTAGCTTATACGAACAGACTAGTGAAATGGGTACCACGATGGCCACCTACCAAAGCGACATCGCTGCTATTGAAGATTTTTACTCCCCTTTTATAACCTATCCTGGCAGTCTCTACCAACGCATTGCCCATGTTTATAAGTCACCAGAACAAAGAAAACGTTTACTGGAAGTTAACCGGAATTATTCAGAACAACTTAAAACACTCAATTTTGATGTTTTCAGCATTTACGGTAAAATCGATTATTTGCTGCTTAAAAAGGAGATTAGTGCTAACGTTCATCTCTTAACGATAGAATCATCGAAAGAGAAGGTCATTAGTAAATTTCTTCCATTTGCGCAGGAGATCTATTTGTTAGAAAAACAACGACGAAGGGGCGATCGGTTACAAGGTATCGAAGTTGCGGGGCAAATGAACCGGTTAACTGCTGATGTTTATCTAGCCATTAAGAATTTTAAACTACAGGGAATTACCGAAGGCGATAAGAGAGACCTTCAAAAAGTGCTTTCGGGATTGAAAACCCGATTAAACAGTTTCTATGTTTTTTACAATGGCTTTGATCCCAATTTCACCTGGTGGGTACCTAAACCATACGAGTCATTAGATAAGGCTTTAACAGACTATGAAAGACTTTTGTCGGGTAAAGAAGATGAGCTTCAGTCGATCACTGAAGCTAACAATTATGGGATTAAGGGGCTTCCTGTAGGAAAAGCTGAATTGGAACGACAGCTTCAGACAGAATTTATTCCTTATAGCCCAGAAGACCTTATTAAAATTGCTGAAAAGGAGTTTGCTTTCTGTGATGCAGAGTTGTTGAAAGCTTCCAAAGAGATGGGTTTTGGAGCAGACTGGAAACAGGCACAGGAGAAGGTGAAAAATTCTTATGTACCACTAGGCGAACAACCAGCCCTGATTGTTAAACTTCAAGAAGAAGCTTTAAGTTTTATAAAGGCTAATAATCTAATGGAAATTCCAGCGCTGGCAAATGAAACCTGGGGGATGGTGATGATGTCACCAGAGCGCCAGCTGGTCAATCCTTTTTTTACCGGTGGTAAAGAGATCAGTATTTCTTACCCGACCAATACCATGACTCAAGAAGATAAACTAATGAGCATGCGTGGCAATAATCCTTACTTTTCCAGGGGTACTGTACAGCATGAGCTATTGCCAGGTCATCACCTCCAATACTATATGAATAGTCGGTTTAAAAATTATCGTAGTATGTTTACTACACCTTTCAGTGTCGAAGGCTGGCCACTATACTGGGAACTTTTGCTCTATGAAAAAGGCTTTGCCAAAACGCCTGAAGAAAGAATTGGAATGCTGTTCTGGCGCATGCACCGTTGTGCACGCATCTTGTTTTCCCTTAATTACCACCTGGATAAATGGACCCCAAAACAGTGTGTAGATTTTCTGGTCGATCGGGTTGGCCATGAACGCGCAAATGCTGAGGGAGAGGTACGACGTTCCTTTCAGGGCGATTACAGTCCCTTATATCAGGTAGCCTATATGTTAGGCGGTTTACAAATTACAGCCTTGCGGCATGAACTGGTAGATAGTGGTAAAATGACTTTCCCAGCATTCCATGAAGCTGTGATGAAAGAGAACCTGATTCCGGTAGAACTCATTCGTGCTACGCTCACTAACCAAGTACTTACCAGAGATTTTACTACGCAATGGAAGTTTTATAACCTGTCTAATCCTAAATAGAAATGGAGTCCGAAACCACGCGATTTAAACCTACTTTAAAATTAATGGACGCAACTATGCTGGTTGCTGGCAGTATGATCGGTTCTGGGATCTTTATTGTTAGCGCCGACATCACCAGGAATGTGGGGAGTTCAGGTTGGCTGATGATCGTCTGGCTGCTTACTGGTTTTATGACCCTTACTGCCGCTTTGAGTTATGGAGAACTCAGCGCGATGTTTCCCAAAGCTGGTGGTCAATACATTTATTTAAAAGAAGCCTATAATCCAGTAATTAGTTTTTTATACGGATGGAGCTTTTTTACCGTCATCCAAACCGCAACGATTGCTGCGGTAGGTGTCGCCTTTGCGAAATTTACAGCTTATCTTCTCCCGGTGTTTAATGAAGATCTGATAGCTATCGACTTCGGTTTTCTACAGGTATCACCCGCTCAATTGCTTGCCATTGGCGTAATTGTTTTACTCACTTATATCAATAGCAGGGGAGTGAACAGTGGTAAAATTATACAGACCACATTTACACTGACTAAACTGTTGAGCCTTTTTGGATTAATTGTGTTTGGTCTAATCTTTCTCGACAAAGATATTTGGGCGACTAACTGGAAAAATGCATGGGTACTTCAACCACTTTCGGTTGATGGCGATTTGGGTACTTATACCACCATGGCAGCCTTTGGGGCAATTGCTGCGGCTATGGTTGGCTCGATTTTCAGTAGCGATTCCTGGCATAATGTCACTTTTATTGCCGGAGAGATACAGAATCCTAAGCGAAACATCGGACTTAGTTTGGCTTTGGGTACCGTCATCGTCACTATCTTATATTTATTAACTAATATGATGTATACCGGGGTTTTATCGCTGCATGACATGGCTTATGCAGACAAAGACCGGGTCGCAGTTACCGCGTCTAAGGTAATCTTCGGAAGCTGGGGCACAGTTATCATTGCCCTAATGATTATGGTTTCCACTTTCGGCTGTAACAATGGGCTTATTATGGCTGGCGCGCGCGTTTATTATTCTATGGCTAAAGATGGTTTATTCTTTAAAAAGGTCGGTACATTGAATAAAAATGCTGTACCGGCTTTTGGTCTTTGGATTCAATGTTTATTTGCCAGTTTATGGTGTTTAAGCGGACGTTATGGCGACCTTCTGGATATGATATCTTTTGTGGTAGTCATGTTCTATATGTTAACTATTGCTGGCATCTTCATTCTTCGCAAGAAACGGCCTGAGGCAGATCGCCCCTATAAAGCTTTTGGATATCCGTTCCTTCCACTGATTTATATTCTGATGGGCATGTCCTTTTGTATCTTACTCATGATTTATAAGCCCAATTATACCTGGCCTGGTCTCATCATTACTCTATTGGGCATTCCAGTTTATTACCTTATCGAAAAGTTCAAAAGAAAAAATTTATGAAGCACTTGTCTTTTTTAGCGACTATCGTAATCGGCTGCACTTTATCCGGCCTCTCCCTACATGCACAGCAGAGCCTTAACATCTATAAACCTGATGCGATCCAAATGGCATTAAATTACCAGGAAGCAGATCAGCTGGACACATTATTACGAAAAGTAGAACTCAATAACCAAATATTGCCGGTCTGGCAGGCAGACAAACGGTCATTTTGGTATAAGAGAAATCTATCCGATAAAAACTGGGAATATATTTATGTAAACGCTGGTACCGGTAGTCGCAAAAAAGCTTTTGACTCCGAACGTATGGCACTGGTGCTGCAAAAAGCGACAGCGAAATTGGTAGATCCAGGCCGGCTCAAAATCACGAAGCTTTTCTTCAATGAAAAAGCGGACCAGGTAATTTTGAAAACGGATAATCAGTGGTTAAAAGTAAATTTAGCAGATTATCAATATACATCTACCACAGATACTTTAACCGAGATTTACAATGCCGGTAAACCATTACAACGTAATCGTTCTCGTTGGGAGGCTATTCCAGAAGTGTCGAAATCACCAGATGGAAAGAAACAATTGCTGTTAAAGGGCGGCAATGTTTATGTAAAAGACCTGGAGACTGGTAAAGAAGTGCAATTATCCTTCGATGGGAATAAAGAAAAGCCCTATGGAGAATTTACCTGGTCGCCGGATAGTAAGACGCTGGTAGGTTACCGAATTGACCCTAAAAAAATAAAGGAAGTACATTATGTACTCAGTTCTGTAGAAGGCACCACACGTGGAGAATTGAAATCACGTGAATACGCACAACCCGGCGATGATTTTACTAGTTATACACCCACTGTATTTGACGTTATTTATAACAAGCAGGTTAAGGTTAATGCAGAGCCTATTGACTTTTTTGGCCCTCCTGAATTACATTGGCGGAAGGGAGATAACCGTTTTTACACGTATGAAAAAGTAGACCGTGGACATCAGCGTTTCCGTATAATAGAGGTTGATGTGCAGACTGGTAAAACCCGGAATATTCTTGACGATCAAACAAAAACGTTCATTTATGAAAATCGTATTTATACCCGATATCTGCCGGAAACTAATGAGATGATCTGGAGTAGCGAAAAAGACGGCTATAATCATCTCTATCTGATAAATACCATCACCGGGAAACAGCAGCCCGTTACCAAAGGCAATTGGGTTGTGCGTGCGGTCGACAGTGTAGATATTGTTAAACGTGAGGTGTGGTTTAGGGCAAGTGGCATCACCAGTGGTGAAGATCCTTACTTCATTCACCACTACCGTATTGCTTTTGACGGAAAGAGACGAGTGGATTTAACACCCGAAAAAGGAAATCATCAGGTAACTTTTTCTCCCGACCGCAAATATTACCTTGATACATATTCACAGGTTAACGTTGGCCCTGTGTCTGTATTGAAAGAGGTAGCCAACAGTAAACCGGTGTTAACATTAGAAGAAGGTACCACTGCAGATTTCCTTAAAACCGGAGTCAAATTGCCTGAAGTATTTGTGTCCAAGGCCAGAGATGGACAAACCGATATCTGGGGTGTAGTATGGCAGCCCTCCAAAATGGATCCTAATAAAATATACCCAGTTATCGAATATATTTATGCAGGCCCGCACGACAGTTTTGTGCCTAAAAACTTCCTGCCTTACAGCGAAATGCAAAGTATGGCTGAGCTGGGGTTTATTGTCGTACAAATAGACGGTATGGGCACGGCAAACCGTTCGAAGGCTTTTCACGATATATGCTGGCAAAATCTTGCTGATGCTGGTTTTCCAGACCGGATTTTGTGGATGAAAGAACTTGCTAAAAAGTATCCTCAGGCAGATATCAGCAGAGTTGGTATTTATGGAACCTCCGCAGGCGGACAAAATTCTACCGGTGCACTATTGTTTCATCCCGAATTTTATAAAGCTGCTGTTTCTGCTTGTGGTTGTCACGATAACCGGATCGACAAACAATGGTGGAATGAGCAGTGGATGGGATATCCAGTGGGGCCGCATTATGGAGAACAGTCCAATATCACGAATGCCGCAAAGCTGCAGGGAGATCTATTGTTAATCGTTGGGGAGGCCGATGAGAATGTGCCACCAGAGTCTACCTTCCGCTTAGCCGATGCCTTAATTAAGGCCAATAAAGACTTTGAATTTTTATGTGTACCTGGAATGGGACATAGTGACGGTGGAATTTACGGAAGGCGAAAAAAACGCGATTTCTTCGTGAAGACTTTGCTGAAAACGGAGCCTCCTAAAAGAAATCTTGAAAACGTAGTTATCAAATAAGCTGATTATTTTGCAGTCCTATCCAAAAAGTTTACCGTACATAATTGCCAATGAAGCTGCCGAACGGTTTAGCTTTTACGGGATGCGTTCAATTTTAGCCACGTTTTTGGTTATTCAGTTTTTTAACCCAACACTTCAGGCTGCTCTGCAGCCAGTTGCCGAAGCGAAAGCAAATGAAGCGACCCATTTTTTTGTGTCCCTGGCTTATGCAGTGCCATTTATCGGGGCCCTCGCTGCTGATTGGTTTTTTGGAAAACATAAGGTCATTTTATGGGTATCCATCCTGTGTTGTATAGGACACCTGATCTTGTCTATATTCGAAACCGATCTGGATTGGTTTAGGTTTGGGCTACTTTTAATTGCAATCGGTGCAGGAGGTATCAAGTCTTGTGTATCGGCAAATTTAGGAGATCAGTTTACCGCAAAAAACCAACACCTGCTGTCAAAAGTTTATGGCTGGTTTTATTTCAGTATTAATTCCGGTTCTGCCTTATCTACCTTGATGATTCCCTTGGTTTATACCAATTGGGGCCCCAATTGGGCCTTTGGAATTCCTGGGATACTAATGGCCATTTCCACCACCATATTCTACTTAGGCCGCCATACTTACGTACGAATACCCCCTACTGGGATGAAGAGGGATAATTTCTTGTTCATATCAATTTATGCACTGTTCAATTTTTATAAGAAGCAACCAAAACAGTCGCTGCTCGATGTAGCCAAAGAAAAGTTTCAACCGGAGAAAGTAGAGGATATTAAAGGTGCCTGGCGCGTGATTGGTGTTTTTAGCTTTATCCCAATTTTTTGGGCCATGTGGGATCAGAACCTTTCAGAATGGGTCTTACAGGCTGCAAAAATGGATCGGTACTTTTTCGGTTACGAGTTGTTACCACAACAAATTCAAACCGTTAACCCCTTTTTTCTGTTGTTGCTTATTCCTGTTTTTAATTATCTGGTCTATCCATTTTTCGAAAAAAGAGGGATTAAGACTACACCCTTACGTCGGATTGGCTGCGGTTTGGTGTTAATGGCATTGTGTTTCACGGTCATAGCTTTAATCCAAACCACAATTGACGGCGGTGGCAGACCTTCGATCTGGTGGCAGGTATTTGCTTATTTTATTTTAGCAGCTGCGGAAGTAATGGTTTCCATTACCTGTCTGGAATATGCCTACACACAAGCCCCGGCCTCGATGAAAAGTACAATGGGGGCAGTTTGGTTGCTGACGGTTGCAGCAGGCAATGTATTTACTGCATTGGTTAACCGCAGCATTGCACAAGGTGGCTTTTTTGCTTCTCTGCATGGTGCAACTTACTATTGGTTTTTCATTGCTTTGCTACTCTGCATCATCTTTGTTTTTTTTCTGGTTTCTCCACGAATTGCAGAAGTATAATTTACAACTATTTTTTTTTACGGATTCAGATCTACATTAAGCTGTTCATTTAAAGAAGAACTCGTTGCTACGAGTTTATTATCTACCCAGACACAGAGTTTACCTTGTTCACCGGGTTTATTGGCATCCCAGTCCTTTTTCCAGATGATATCAATATCATGATTGTGATAACGCAGGTTACCTAGATAAAAATAATCCCATTTATTTTTAGGCAGTAGCGGTTTTACAGAGAAACTATTTTCGTGTACCCCTTTGAAGCCTAAAAGATCTTCAATAATAATATCCGGGAATGTAGAATGGAAATAATCCGCTTCACCGCCAAATTCTTTTCCGGTGCTAGGAATATACCATTCACCTATATTTGGCTTATCACCGTGCATCTTAGCCAGTTTATAGACGTATTCATACAATAGTTCTTTCTCAGGTAGCGTACTAGATTTTTTATAGTTGCGAAGATAATTTGCATATCCCTTATAAACTATGGAATTCTCGAAAGGCCATCCGCGACCATTCCATGCATATGCCTGTTCATTATAATAAGGATGTTGCTGCTCTGCAGTTGTCATGCCCGAAGTATTAAAAAATCCTTTGCGTGAAGCGAGCATTTCCCATGCCTTACTATAATTCTTATAATCATTAACCGGTATCATATTAAAATACCAGGGAGTATAACCTACTGATTCCCGGACTCTGGCCTCAAAGTCACGGGCACCAAATATATTATCTCCTGCGCTGTAGGTGTTAAAAAACTGGTCGTCCTTATTCCAAAGTACATTTATTACTTGCTGTTGAACTTTGGTTGCCCTGGAAGCATAATAATCTGCTTTACTCTGCCCATTTTTATTGATGCCGGATGAATCATTTAACCGATATAAATCGGACAGTGCCCGTAAATTCCCGTAAGCATAACTATTGACCGATGGCCGTACCAGATAGAAATCAGGATACCCTTTGCGAAAAGCCTTTGGGTAATTTTTGGCCTGAATTGATTTTTCGGCATTACCTGTAGTTTCCCAGCCCAAATAATAATTGCGCCAGTTGTCCTTAGTGTACAAGCTATACGGACCGTCACTGTTGATCAGCCCGAGCACAGCCGAGAGGCTGAATTCCATCCCATCGTAAAGGTCTAATATTTTGTACATACCGGCTGTTTTTGAATCAGATGTTTTAACCGTAAACAGGCTGTCCCATACCTGTTGATGTTTTTCTAGGTAAGGCAGCATCTCATGAAGCCATTTCTTATCGGGGTGGATTTTTAAAAAGGCATCTATCCCATCAACCATCCAGCTCGAAAAATGATGACTCTCCGGTCTGCTCATATAGGTTAGAAAATTGCCGTTTTCCCTTTGATCTAAATGGGAAGCCGATCCACGCATGAAGTAATCTGCATATGATTTTAAAAACTTCTCATCCCGTAACCATCTTACATCATAAAACTGATGCCCGGCCGGACAGGTTATTGCTCCGCTTAAAGAGGCCCATGGTTTTACGCCAAAAAACTCTGTAACCACCCAATAGTCTTTGTTGTCCTGTGGGTCGTGATATGTTTTCAGGTGCTTACTAATCATCCACCAGCGGTAATTATACACTTTGTTTATTGTGCTGTCAGAACTGCTGAACAAAGGAATGTTTGACAAGAGAAAGCTCTTATTATTAGTTTTATTGAAAGGTCCGTCAGATTCCGGGCGATTGGGATAAGTGTTGAATTCATCCACTTGTGCTGAAAGCCTGTTCTCCGAGGTGGTCTTCATTCGCTTTAGTTCCTGATCATAAACCAATGATTTCTGTGTTGAGCACGATATGATCAGACAAGCAACAAGGATAACAGTAAAGCTTAATCTGTAAGCGGATAATATAGGGCTGAGATTGAACAGTTTATTCATATCTGACAAGATACAATTCCATAGGTATCAAAACGATTGAGAAGAAACGGCTTTTCGCTTGACAATAAACCTGTTACTTCCGGTATAATGGAGACCTTTTGATTAAGTATTCAAGCGGACTGCTGTAAGAACCATCTGTGTTTGTAAAGAAAGCTTTGTGACTTTGATTGTAAATACTGGCATTATTATCCATATAGATATGCAGACTTACACTTACTTCGTATCGCTGTTCTGCACTCGAGTAACTGGAATTTGAACCTGATACTCCCTTCACTTTACTATCACCATCTCTTTTTACTTTGGCGTCAGAACTACCGCTCGAATAACTCGTCTGGGCACCTTTTGTTTGTAAGACTGCACCATCAATTATATATTCTACGCCGAGGATATCACAGATCTCTTTCATGGTAAAACCCATTAATTTGTCTTTAGTTACTCCTGCCTGAGTTAACTTCGCATTGGTGGTCCTTGGATCCAATATAGTATAACCCGCAGAATGTTTTGCCAAAAAAGCAAAAGTATCTTCCTGCGCTTTGTAACCGACCTGATCTGCACCTGGCTGATTATCTATTAAATAGGTGAATGGCAAAATGGCAATTTTATTATGGTGATCTGCCGGGGTTGCAGACATGGCTACCTGGTCTGATTTGCGGCTCTCTGCAGGTGGATTTGCCTGGCCGAACACTTCAATTCTTCCGCTTGAATGCGTTATCTTTAAGATGTCGGATTTCTTGATAGTATACTCAAGCGTTTCGCCGGAATAAATAAAGGTAACATCGGAATCGGTTATTTTGGTAACCTTTCCTTTTAATTCTTCACCGCTGGTTTTTTGAATAACATCCTGATTAGATGCCAGTCGATTTTGTGCGAAAACGCTGAAGGATAATAATGTTGTGAAAATGAACAAGTATATTGTTTTCATAGTAGATTTATTAGGTAATCTAATATAACCATTTGTTATAAATTTACCTCACTAAAACCCGATAAATGCCGCTGATATGAGCATGATAAAAATGAATTCCCCTTTGTTATTTTTTATATACTTCCTGTACTGTATTCCGGGTTATGCACAGAATAATGATGGATTAAAAAAAGTGGAGGCGAAAGATAGCCTGCGGATGAATTTTGTTGAAAAGATGCAGGCCTTTGCCAAACAGTCTTCCAAGAAAAGTTCCGATGATTTTGAGGCCGATAAAGCGTCTGTTTTGCAGATCAAAACTTTCGACGAATTAAGCCGCACCATGCAGAAGGCTAATATTTACCTTAAAAGTAAGCTCGATACAACCGGAACTAAAACCGTTCTTAATGAGATTGATAAGTATTTAATTGTTGCCGGCGATGGTGTTTTTACGAACAAAGGTACAGCGCAGACTTTTCGAAATCTAACTGCGACATCGAAAATACTATCTCAATTGTTGGCAAAAGCAAATACTAGGAAGGCCGGTTTGGAGCTCAGACAGCAGGAAATAAATAATTTCCGCTATCAGCTTGATTCATTGTTAAGTGTTCCGGCATTATTTAAGTTTCCCACCGATTCCACTACTTTAATGAAATACCTGCAAAAAATACAGGTTATTGCTTATGAAACTAGTCCGGTCGATAGCGCCCTGAGGCAGGCTGGAAATAATATTCAGACTCTACTCAATAAAGTTAACCTGGCTGCTTTTAAGTTACAAAGTAGTCTGGAAGAAATTGAGCTGTATCAGAAAGATATGGCTGAAAATACTTTCAAGAGAGAATTTACTAATATATGGGACCCGGAAATTTTCTACCGCCCTTTTGGGGAGATACTGGATTTCTCTATTACTAAAGGATTACTAACCCTCAGTTTTTATGCAGAAAATAATGCTGGCAGACTCGTGGTACTTGTTTTACTGACGATAACCTCATTTGTCTATTTGCGCTCACTTAAGAGCATTTATGTGGAGGGTAAACTTCTGAAAAGTGATTTTGAAGGACAGTTGGTGATCCGGTATCCATTATTATCTGCAATATTGCTGGTCTTCAGCTTATTTCAATTCGTTTTTCTATCGCCACCCTTTATTTTAAACGTAATTCTCTGGTCGGTATCTGTAGTTTGTTTGAGCGTTATTTTTGCGGGCTATGTAAGTCAATACTGGATGCGTGTGTGGTTACTTATGGTAACCTTTTTTGTATTGGCTTGTCTGGGTAATCTGGTCTTACAGGCATCCAGAATGGAAAGATGGCTAATGCTTGTGCTTTCAATTTCAGGTGTAATCGGCGGTGTATTGATCTTACTGAAGGGGCATCGGGACGAATTGAGGGAAAAATGGATTATCTGGTCAATCGTGTTCATGGTATTTCTTGAATTAGCTTCTACAATAGCAAATATATTTGGCCGGTATAATTTTGGTAAGATGCTTGTTATAAGTGGTTTTCTGAATGTTGTGATTGCTATTCTTTTCCTATGGACGGTTCGTCTGATTAATGAGGGATTATTTTTGGCTTTTAATGTGTATTCAGGTACTGACCGGAAGCTCTTTTATCTCAATTTTGAAAAAGTAGGGAAGAAGGCACCAGCACCATTCTATATCTTGCTTATTGTAGGTTGGATAGTATTATTTGGACGTAATTTCCCCGTGTTTGACTATTTGTCTAAACCTCTTCTGCTCTTCTTTACCGACGAAAGAACTCTTGGCAGCTATACATTTACCATTAACAATATGCTTTTGTTTATTGTGATAATGGGTACCGCCGTTATCATATCCAGAGTAGTTTCTTTTTTTGCCACAGATAAACATATCAGGACAGGTAAAGATGGTAAGTATGAAAAACCTGGCATTGGCAGCTGGCTGTTACTAGTTCGTATTTCTATTCTGAGTACTGGTCTTTTTTTAGCGGTAGCGGCCTCAGGTATCCCTGTGGATAGAATTACTATCGTGCTGGGGGCTCTGGGAGTCGGTATCGGATTTGGATTACAAACGCTGGTTAATAATTTAGTCAGCGGGCTTATTATTGCATTTGAAAAACCAGTTAACGTAGGAGATATTGTCGATGTTGATGGTCAGGGAGGGCAAATGAAATCTATTGGATTTCGAAGCAGTGTAATTTCTACCTGGGATGGTGCTGATGTTATTATGCCCAATGGCGATTTGCTTAATGCACATCTGGTTAATTGGTCACTGGGTGGAAATCGTAAAAGGGTATCTATCCTTATAGGAATTGCATATGATTCAGACTTAGAAAAATGCCGGAAGATATTAACTGAGATTCTGGATAATGAGCCCCGCATCACCAAAAATCCAGGATCAGTGGTGCAATATGAACAATTTAATAACAGTTCAATTGATATGAAGATCTTTTTCTGGACTAAGCATATCGGCGATAATTCTGCCACAAAAAGCGACATGATCATCAAAATTATCGCAGCTTTTAAAATGAACAGTATTGAAATATCGGTTCCAAAGCAGGAGATTTATCTCCACCATAAACGTAGTCAGGGCGATAATCTCCCGGATTCGTAGTTTTTATTCTTAATGGATATTTTTCGTGCTGTCTTCCCAGGTATCAGTTTTAAAAGGTGATGCAGGCAAGTTTGCCTGATTATACAAGTTGCACTCAGGATTATTTGCCCAGCCATACCGAACTGCGAGCGGTTTAGGTACTTCAGTACTGCTCACAACAATCTGATTGCCGGTAATGGTTGCCTGTGCCCAGTGGAACACCTTATCGGCGCCTGCCACTGCGAAGCCATTTAATGGTTTACCATCATTTGCTTTTAAACCGCCTTCAATATGATCAAAATCCAGGGTAACTTTATCTTCCTCAATCTTATAAGATTTGAAAACAGGACCAGCGTATGCGATCTGCCTGCCATAAGTTTTAGCTAATGCAATTAAGGCAAGTCTGCGGCCAACTTCCTGTTTGTTTTTAGGGTGTATATCAGCTGCATCGCCGATGTCAATCGCGACTGCCATACCAGTGTTACTAATTTTTAACGCACCTAGCTGAGCATCCCGCAGTTCAGCCCATGCCGATGCTTTAGGCAAATCTTCATGTTGCATGTAGCCGGCAAGCTGGACAAAGTAAAATGGGAAATCACCGATATCCCAGGCTTTTCTCCAGTCCTGTATTAACTGCGGAAAGAGTGTGCGATATTGGTTCGCACGGTCCGCATTACTTTCTCCCTGATACCAGAGCGCTCCCTTAATGGTGAAATTCAAAAATGGATTTATCATCGCATTAAACAGTACTGTAGGTCGGTTTGGACCGTCGATAGGTGAGGGCATAGGCAGAATTTTTTTTAAGTCCAGGCCTATATTATATAACCAGTCGCCGTCCAGGGATATCTTTTCTCCGTTTGCAGATACAACAGAGATGATATTGCGGTCACCATAAATACCGCCGCCGCCTGCACTGTCAAAAACCCGGACAGCAATAGTGTTTTCACCAGGTTTCACCAGATCTGCGGGAATTGTATATACCCTTTTCTGGTCATATCCTTTGGTTTCACCTATTTTCGTCCCGTTAAAAAAGGTGACATCATTGTCATCTATCGTTCCTAGATTCAAAGTGATGGTTTTACCCTTCCAGGATTCCGGAATAGTAATTTTTTTACGGAAGTAGACTATACCGTCAAGATCAGGCAGTATAGATTGATCCCATAAAACCGGCAGGTTCATGCTTTTCCAGTCCGAATCATCTGTATCAGCATTAACCCATCGCAGTTTTCCCTGCTGATAACCATTGTCATTTTCTATAACGATTTTGTTCCAGCTGTTTAACTCCTGCTCGAATTCGGCCTGACTTCCTGTTTTAGCTATCTTTTCTACGGCGGCTGCAAAATCCGGACGTGTTTTAAGCGTCGAAGAACTCATCCATGCTTCGGCAATTGTTCCACCCCAGGATGTATGGATCAGTCCGATCGGGATACCTGTCTTCTGATAAACTTCTCTTGCAAAAAAATAGGCTACTGAAGAGAACTCCCCGATATTTTCAGGAGTACATACTGTCCAGCCTCCATTTGCTACTTTAGCGTCGGTTAAAGGGGTGTTGCTTGCAATATGATCAGCCTGCAGCAGGCGGATGTTTTTAAAATCAGCTTTACTGATTTCTTCTTTATAATTTGCGATTTTTCCCCAACCGGCAAGCGGCATTTCCATATTGGATTGACCGGAACACACCCAAACATCACCTAACATAATATTGGACAGCTTAACTGCAGTGCCATCCGATATTGTAATATTATAAGGTCCGCCATATTTCGGAGTAGGTATCTTTATTTTCCAATTTCCATTTTCATCCGCTTTTACAGTAAAGTTTTTCGGGTTCCAGGCGACATGAATATTAACAGTTTTTCCCGGACTTGCTTGACCCCAGAAGGCTGCATTTGTCTTTTGCTGAATAACCATATTATCACTGAAAACCGACGGTAATGTGACTTTTGCATTTACATTGCCGGCAGTAAAGACGATAGCGGTAATTGCTGCAATTCTGATGTACTTATGGTAATTTGATTTCATTGGAATAATAAAAAAAATGGATTAACCAGGTAGTTAAAAATCACATCTGACGATTTTCGTTCCTTAAGATACAACATTGACGCCATATTTGAGTACCCCGGATCCGATACCGTTATACCGCTGATGGAGGAACTGCGGCATAACGGTATTTTCATTTGTTTACAGGTTTATTTTGGTTTTCTATCAGACAACCTGACTAGTTCCCGATGCTGTAGTAACGATATAAGCATCCAGGTTTAGCTCAAATTCCTTTGAATAACTCGCTGTTATACTGGTAATCAGATCATCCACAGCTTCATTTTTTACAATGTTAATTGTGCAGCCTCCAAAACCTCCGCCCATCATTCTGGCACCAAGTACCGTATCCGTCTGTTTTACTTTTTCTACCAGAAAATCCAGTTCCTTACAGCTCACTTTATACTTATTGCTTAAGCCATCATGCGTCTCAAACATCAATTTTCCCAATGCGGCCAGGTTTCCGTCTTTAAGATATTCAGCTGCCTGAATCAAACGAATATTTTCACTGACAACAAATTTGCACTTCTCATATACATCTGCGTCCTTTTCTCTTATACATTGATCCAGCATTTCCAGATCGGCATCTCTTAAACTATTTACTTGCGGATGCTGCTCCTTAATCCATGCCACACCCTGCTCGCACTGTGCCCTTCTTTCATTATAAGCGCTGTCGGCCAATGAGTGCTTTACATTCGTGTTCAGTAAGACGAGCTTGTATCCGTCTAATTTCAATGGAACATAATGATACTCCAGCGACCTGCAGTCCAGTAATATAGCATGATCTTTTTTTCCGAAAACTGAAGCAAACTGATCCATAATTCCACAACTTACGCCGGCAAAAACATGTTCTGCTTTTTGTGCAATCAGTGCTGTGTCCAGTTTGCTGATGGATAAAGAAAAAAGTTGGTCGAGTGCATACGCTGTGGCACATTCGACCGCTGCAGAAGAGGACAGTCCCGCGCCCAAAGGAACGTCACCATCTATGTACAAGTTGAATCCACTGATTTGGTAACCTCTTTTCAGGAGCTGATCCGTCACTCCAAGAATATAGTTTGGCCAGCCTTTTTCTGTAACTTTCAGTTCGTGTAAATTTACTTGATGTGATTGTCCGTAATCTTTTGCAAAGAGATGAACTTCTTCGTCTTCTCTTTTGGACACACCAATGTAAATGGCCTTATCAATTGCGGCAGGCATGACAAATCCGTTGTTATAATCGGTATGTTCTCCGATAATATTTATTCGTCCCGGCGATTTAACCAGAAGAGGAGTAGCGTGATATAGTGCCTGGAATGATTTTTTCAGGTCCTCAACATCTACTTTTATTGTTGTCTGGATGGCGTTGGATAATGTCATGTTATGCTTTCTTTATTTTAAAATGTTCAGACTTCCACAACCGAAATAATTTCATCTCGTGTCAATTCCGGCAGGGTAAGATCATGTTTAGGACTAAAGCTTATAACTTTACATAATCCCCTTTCACCTTTTGCGACCAGCAGGTCATCTTCATTAAGATTGTCAATCTCTGTATCTTCAATCAATGCAGCAAAATCATTTTTGAAAACAAAACTCGCTTTGTAATCGGGGTTTATTTCTCCGTCAGCCCTGACATTTCCCGGGCACAGATAACACTTGGGGTCATACTCCGGGCGGTTATCGGGGCTTATATCTTCTATTTTACCTTGCCATGGTCTTTTGGTTCGGTGAGGAGACACCAGGATATGCTCCCCGGTAAGAATATTCAGACGGGTATGCGGGTTTGAGTTAAGATCAAAATTTTGGTTCATGACTATGGGTTATTAAATGGTTAGAAATCGGGGTCAAAATGTTTCCCTTTTGAAGGCAGGAAAATTAGCAATAATTTATTAATTGTAATAGTGACAATTAATAAATTATTATTTTGCCGATATTTGTATTCCCTACCATTTGTGACTATATGAAAGAATACGTTAACCAGCCCCATTATTTAGTAGCAGTAGATTGTATTGTTTTTGGATTTGACGACGGGCAGCTTAAGATCTTATTGGTAAAAAGAGGTCTGGAACCCGAAATTAACAAGTGGAGTCTGATGGGTGGGTTCGTAGGTGCTGAAGAGACGCCCGATGAAGCAGCGAACCGTGTACTGAAGAAATTGACAGGTTTGGAAGGCGTTTATCTGGAGCTCTTAAATATTTATGGAGAGCCGGACAGGGACCCGATCGAAAGAACTTTGTCGGTCGGCTACTTTGCATTGATAGATATTCATAAGTACGAAACCCAGCTGATCGATAATTACCATGCAGAATGGTTTCCGATAAACGAAATACCTAAGCTTATATTTGATCATAACAGGATGGTTGCTGAGGCGAGAAAGAAATTGAAATTCAAAGCATCTCTTCATCCTATACTTTTTGAGATGCTGCCGAAGAAATTTACGATTCCTCAGCTACAGACGCTGTTTGAGCAGGTGAATGATACAAAAATGGATACCGGTAATTTTAGCAGAAAGGTAACTTCCACAGGACTATTGATCAGGCTTGAAGAAAAAGATAAATCCAATTCTAAAAAAGGAGCTTATTATTTTAAACTGAATAAAAAATCTTACGCCGAATCATTTAATGATTTACTCTCTTTATAATTCGATTTCATCAGAAAAACAACCATTTAAACGGTAAATAAAGTTGTTTAAACGGTTGTTTTTTTAGTTTTTCCCGATTTCGACCTTCTTTTCAATCATCGAGTCTATCCAACCATTTTTTGAGCTGATAAAAATAGCCAGATAGAATAATAATATTCCAACAATTATAATAATCAGTTTATTACGGAATCGTTTATTAGCAAAAAGGCCGGCTGGTTTTTCTTCCATTTCTAAAGGTATAATTAATCACAAATTTAATGCAGAAGTTTGCCGGTAATGGAGCGGTAGCTGGCCATTTTATTGAAAAAATCTCCATATGCGGTGATCTGCTCACTCTCGGCCTGTTGTAACTGTGCCTGTGCATCCAGTAAGTCGGAAATACTGCTTAGGCCGCTGGAGTAATTATCTCTGGTGACAACAAGGTTCTCTGCAGCCTGGACGTAGTTTTCTTTAGCAAAACGAATTTGTTTTTGCGCATCTTCCAGATCATACCAAGACTTCAGTATGCCCACTTTCAACTGATCTTCTCCATCTTTGAACCTGTTGCCGGCAATTTTTTCTGAGATCGTTCTTTGTCTCAGTTTTTGTTTACCCGTACCCCACCAGTCAGATATCGGGACGTTTACTACACCAAAAGCTATCGGCATAAAGGTACTCCCCAAAGAATTACTGATACTTCCCACACGGCCGGCACTGAAGCCCAGAGAAACACTTGGAAGATAGTTAGCCCGGGTCATTTTTGTTTGCAGCTGCTCACTTTCCAATGATTTTTGCAATAACTGGTAGTCGTTATTTGCACTGAGGTCCAGATCAGGGGCCTGCGCGTCAATTGATGGTATTCTGGCTGTGTCCAGGCCGTCCCGCATGACTAATAAAGAATCAAATGGAATACCTATAAAGAAGCAGAAATCAAGGATAGCGACTTTTCGGCCATTATTCAGTTTGCTTTTCTCCAGCAGTAATTTACTACGTTGCACTTTCACCTTTAACAGATCATTTCTGGCGATTAAACCCGATGCCAGTAAGTCTTCCTGCTGTTTCAGTATTCCATTCAGATAAGTTTCATTGGCAGTCAGCGTCTTATGCTGCTCCTGTAATTTATTCAAGGTCCAGTATTTGTTCTCTGTCTGTAACAGCACAGAATCCCGCGACTGTTTCGCCCGGATTTTATTAACCTCAATCTGCATTGCAGCCAGCTCATTAGCTGTACGTATTTTTCCTCCTGCATATAGAACCTCGGTAGCAGTGACGCCAGCAAAATAGGCATTATTTACGCCTTCAGTTAATAATGGAGGCATAGCACTTATAAAATCCTTAAAGTTATACAAACCAATTCCGGTAGCGCTTACAGAAGGGAGGTAATTTGCAGCAGCTCCTTTTTTACCAGCTTCTGCGGACTGGATTCCGAGTTCACTGTTTTGGATAACCCGGCTATATTCCAATGCGGCTTTTTTACTTTCGTCCAGGCTGATGCTATGGTTTTGCTGTGCCATTGCATGTGCAGATAATAAGAAAAAGAAGCCAATATATATGAAACGTATTTCCATGATATTTATTTAATTTTTACAATTCTACTCCGTCAATTCTTTGCTGTGCTGTTGTAGGTTCGCTTCCTTCTGGATATTCGTCTTCCTTTTTGAACATGAGCCAATAAAGAACGGGAAGTACAAATAGCGTAAGGAGCATGGAAACCATTAGTCCAAAGCAAATTACAGTTCCAAGCGGGCCCCATAAAGAAGACCGGCTTACAATCATAGGGATAACGCCGACTGCTGCTGCGGAAGAAGTTAGGAAAATAGGACGCATTCTCCTTTCTGCAGCAGTAATTGCTGCCTGACGTACTGATATTTTTTCTTGCTGCCTGAGTTCGTCAGCAAAGTCTATCAGGATAATACCATTTCTCACCACGATGCCGCATAAAGCAAGCAGGCCGATGAAAGAAGTAAAACCAAAAGGATACTGCAGCAGATGCAATCCTAATGCAGCGCCGAAAATACTGAGTGGCATGGTGATGATACTCAATAAAGCATGTTTGATACTTTTAAAATGCCAGATCAGAATTAAGGTAAGCAGGATTATACTCAGGAGTAATGATAATCCCATCGGACCCATATTTTCGTCGGTCATTTGTTTATCTCCGCCATACTCAATATACAGGCCCTCAGGAAGAGGTAACTTATCTACCGAAGGACTAATTTTTGCCAGTACATTTGCAGCAACAGCATCCTTATCAATATCGACCTTGACAGTGAGGGTACGTACTCCATTCCTTCTAACCAGCTGTCCTTCATTCCATTCAGGTGTAATGTCTGCCACTTGTCTGAGCGGAATAGCGGCGCCGGTTACACGTGAAATTACCGATAGATCTCTTAGATCTGCATAGGAAAGTTTATGGCTGTTTTGTTCTTTAATTTTAACGTTAAGACCATATTTACCTTCCCAGACCTGGGTCGCCTGCAGACCTTCCATATTCATAGCAATAGTATTGGCAATATCTGATTTGCTCAGACCCAGGCGCGCCGCTTCATCTTGTTTAATCTCTACATGAATTCCCTCCAATGGCTGCTGATAATCGGTCCTTGTCCAGATAACTTCATCTGTTTTGCGGGCAATTCCGGCAACCTGGTTGCCAACTTCTTTCAGCTGTGCGATATTATTTCCTGAAATCCTGACTTCGATAGGAGCTTGGGAGTCGGTCATGACCAGCTGTTTCATCCGTACATAGGCAGAAGGAAACAAATCACTGTATTTCTGCTGGTACTCTTTAAGTATTTCCTCGGTAGTCTTTTCTGTAGTCGTATTAATCAGAATCTGCGCGTAATTTTTTTCTGGCAGATTAGGTGCATACAAACTATGGAATCTCGGAGAACCAGAACCAATAAAGCTGGTATAGTTGACTACCCTTTTGTCCTTTGCCATGATTTTCTCCATGGCTCTTACTACACTGTCGGTCTGTTCTAAACGATACCCTTGTGGCAGGTAAATTTCCATTGCGAACTGATTACGTTCCACCTTAGGGAAAAGTTGCTGCGGAAGCAGGGCCATCAGGAAGATACCGGCGCCAACAGCCAGTACGCCAAAAAGAACAGTAAGTTTCCAGTTGGTAATTGCATTTCCGATGTGATTATTAAAGAATTTCTGTAAACGGTCCAGCATGGAAGGACCCTTAGATTCACTTTTGTTTTCCAGTTCATGTAAACCCTTCTTGATGAAGATGGTATTGAAGTAAGGAACCAACAACATAGATATCAATAATGAAATTGTCAGCGCAATGATAATGGTAATCGGAAAATCACCGACGAAATCTGCGGCAATACCATTCATAAAGAAGATCAGCGGAGCAAAGGTTGCCGATATCGCCAGTGTGGCTGTAAAAACAGAAGGGAAGAGCTCTTTAGCACTATTCCGGGCAGCATCCCAGACGCTCAGCCCATGATCCAGTTTTTCGACGTGATTATCAATTACGACAATGGGATCGTCCACTACAATTCCAAGCACGATAACCAGTGCTGCGAGGGTTACTGTATTTAGTTCTATACCAGCCAGGTACATAATAGCCAATGTAGATGCGATGGTAATGGGGATAGTTGCAGCTGCAACCGAAGCTATCCGGAAAGGTAATAACAGGATAGTGATTACAATTACGCCGATGAGAGCGAATCCAAATTCCTTCATAAAATGACTGATGGATTCGTTGACCACATCAGGCTGATTGGCCAGTTTAGTAACTTTAATATCTGAAGGCAGGGCGCTGATTATTTTATCGAGACGTTCATCGACATCATGTCCAAAATGTACTATGTTTTTGCCACTGGCCATTTCCAGCGAAATAATAATACTTTTAGTACCATTGGTAGTTACGTAAGAATCCGGGTCGTCATATTCTTTTTTAATAGTTGCCACATCACGCAGTCTCACTACGTTTCCCTGATTATCATTTTTGATAATCTGTCTTGCCAGGTCGCTTTCGGAATTAAAGAAAGTCGAGAGATGAATCGGGCGGTCTGTAATCTGCCCGTCCAGGGTGCCGGCCGGGCTGATAGCGCCTGTGTTCTGTAATACCTGCATGATACTTCCTGAAGACAATCCGTAATGTGCCAGCTTGTTGTTGTCTACATAAACGCCTATTTGTTCAGACAGGTTTCCGCTATGGTTTATTTTGGCCACGTTTTCAATCCTTCTCAGGTCGTCTTCGATTTCTTCTACATGCTTCTGAAGATCCTTGTAGGGTCTGGTCGCAGATTCCACGGAGAGCAGGATAGCAGAAGTACTGCCGAAATCACTATTCACCAGAATACCCTTTACTTCCTTTGGCAAGGAGGTTGCCTGGAGAATCAGTACACCATTTTTGAGTTTATTCCAAAATGATTTAGTATCACTGTCTTTAACCCGGGAGCTAATTTCCACGAAAATGTACATCATTCCATCTTTTGAGTAGGAATAAGTTTTAGTTTTATCTACCTCATTAAAGCCGAAGAGATATTCTTCGACTTTTGTCGTGAGTTGTTCTTCTACCTGTTTAGAGGATGCCCCTGGATAAACGCCTATCACCAGTCCCTGACGAACTGTAAATTCAGGAAACTCATTTCTCGGCATATTGAAAAGAGCGTAGAAACCAAAAACTACCAATACAAAGGCAATAGATAGAGGCACAGCTTTGTGATCCATTGCCCATTCTATTAAATTCTTCTTTTGCTTCATTCTGTTCTGTTAAATTTTGAGCATAAAGCCCGGCGGTAAGCTGGGTTCATCTATTATTATTTCACAATTTCAATAAGCATGCTGTCCAGCAATTTATGATAGCCGCTGACAATAAGCTTTTCCTGAGGCTTCAGGCCGCTTTTGATACCAATTCCATTATCGTACAAAGGTCCGGTTTCTACTATTTTTCTAAGGGCTCTTTTTCCATCGGCAGATATCACAAAAACAAAGTGTTGCCCGTGCTCGTCAACTTGTAAAGATTGCAGCGGGACGGCGGTCAAAATTCTGGCAGAGCTATCTGCTCCTTTTCCAGGTTCCGATTTTTTATTAAAGGCGATATTGGCGACCATTCCAGGCTTCAACCGGTTCTGGGAGTTTTTTAAAGCAACTTTGGCCGAATAGGCGGGTGAACCCTGTGCAGAACTGATACCGATTTCATCTATTGTGCCGGCGTAATTTTCTGATCCAAGTGAGGGTACAGTTATGTTAACCCTGTCACCTTTTTTGATGCGATCAATTTCTACATCGGGCACAGGTACGTTTACTTTAACTGTAGAAATATCCAGTAGCTGAACTACCGGTGCGCCTGGACCTGTAGTATTACCAGCCTCCATTAATTTTGCGCCAATGTATCCGCTTTCCGGAGCATAAATGCTGGTGTAAGAAAGACTTTCTCTGGCGGCCCTTACAGCCGCCTGGGCCTGCTCATACTGCGAGCGTGCTTCCAGCATTTTGATTTCAGCAATACTGCCTTTCTGGAATACCTGATTTATCCTTTCATAATTTTCTTTTGCTAATGTGGCTTGTGCCTGCTGGCCCTGATATTGATTTCTGTAAATCGTTTCGTCAATCTGAGCAATAAGCTGACCTTTACGGACATACTGGCCAACCTCTACCGGTATTTTTGTGATGGTGCCCGATACCTGAAAACTCAGGTTAATAGTTTTATTAGCTGTGACTGAGCCACTGTAGCCAATAGCTTTTGTGCTGTCCGATCCCTCACCCAGGTTAATAACTTTTACTTTCACCGGGATCTCATTTAGCGGTTTTTCTTTTTTGTCGCCTTGACAAGCATAAAAAAAGACTGCAAGCAGGAGCAGTAAACTGACTTTGTGTTTTCGTTGGCTTGTTTTCATGCACATTGAAATTTAATTGTTGACAAAATTGACCTTTATGTCGATGATTAGATAAAAAAATATTATTGCAGACCTTTCACTAAAATATTAATCAGCCAGAAAGAACGGTTTGTTGCATCTTCTATCTTTTCGAAAAGAATAAGTTCTTTCTCCAGACTTCCTATAGCAGTAACTATAGCCAAAGCCAAATAGTCGATGTCGTTGTCATCCATTTTCTTAATTTCCCCATTTCTTACACCCGATCTCAACAAATGTTTAAATACGTTAATTTCAAGGGAAGCCATCTGGCTTTGAAGTTTATATAACAAGATATGATTTCCCTTTAAATCCCGGAGAATAGAAGTGTATTTTTTAGTTAATAATTTTAAGCCGTCAATTTTCGTTTCACTATATTTCTTGAGGTTTTCTTCAAAACTAAGCTGCGCAGAAATTTTTGACTTGGCTTGATGATGAATGATTAAAAATTCGTCAATCGCCATAGCCTCGAAGATTTCTTGTTTATTCTTGAAATAGTGATATAGAGAACTCCTCCCTTTCAATGCGGCTTTGGCGATATCATCCATAGTTACTTTATTGTAACCATCCTTTTTGAAAATGCTTTTAGACGCTTCAACAATATCTCTTCTGATATCTTCTTTTTCGTTTTCCACTCGACAAATGTATGGTTTTTGTCGAAAAACAGAAAATTAGATTTAATCTGCGTTGAATTTATACGCCAGGTCATTGCCATTGACGGCAAACTGTGAAAAGAAAATGTGTAGATATTATATACCTGTTTCCCGTTATAGTATGGAAATACTATAGCGGGAAACAGGTTAATATTATTTGGAAATCAACTCAGGTTTTAAAGATACCTTAGATTGCTGATAGGGCGTATAGTATTGCAGATAAAACTGCTTCTTGAAATCTTTGTAAGAACTGACTGCCCCGATTTTATGAAGGAATTTAATATAATACCAGGCCAGGTCTATCTGATGTGGTTTAAAACCACTTCTTGCACTTTTAGGGAACAGATGATGATTGTTGTGCCATTCGCCAGCTACAATACCTGGCCATAACTGATTGATAGAATTGTCATTTTCGGAAAAATCAGTACCTGCTTTTTGCTTGCTTTCACCTTTAGCATGACCTTCGTAATTAAAAGTTCTTACGCCGACAGCCCAAAAACCCGCTGCGCCGAATAGACTGCAGGCGAGTGCATGCCCACCAATCAGAAAGAATACACCATACCAAAATGCCCAGTTCAGTAACCAGGACGTTGTGGCAGCTACAGGATTTACATAAGATCCCCAACGCAGGTACTGCTGGTAAGTATTTGCTGTTACACCCGTGTGTTTCATTAGGGCTACAACTCGTTTAAAATCTGATTCATTCAGATCTTTAGCAATGGGCTGGTGATTTACATCGGCAAGAAAGCAGTAAAGGAAACCTCCGTAAGCATTATAAGGGTCACCCGGTTGATCAGATTTTGCATGATGGACGTGGTGTGAGATCACATATATTTCTTCAGGAATTACGTTGATAGTCAAATTCTGCGTAATAAAACGCCAAACCGGATTTCTGAATGTATAAGCCCCGTGTGTACAATAACGATGGTGCCAGATTGTACCATGTGTTCCCATTACTATCATGCTGTATACAAAAGCAGCTAATAAGGTCCACCAGCTCAAAAAGTAAATAACGAAAATAAAAAAGAATGGTATCAGGCACAAAACTTTCAACCAGCTGAAAAACGGCAACCAGTTTTTACGGTCTTTAAAAATATTCAGTCTGGAAAAGAATTCTTTAAAAATTGCGCCTGGCCCTGGTTTAATCAGATTTCCACTCTCATCCTGCCAGCCGTAGGCAGGTCTTTGTAATACATAATCAAGAAAAGGCATGTGTTTTTAGTGTTAAATGTTTGAACGGGAAATTGATTTTAATAAGAATACTGTTTCCGGTTCTGCTTCTGAAAACTAACAAATATATAGATTTAATTGACATGCTTTATTTTTATTAATTCTAAATTGATTCAGTTTTAAGATGAACAGTTTGCCGGGTATGACGGTGCTAATTGTCTATGTCCCAGATAATGGGGCCTTGTATTTTTAAGGTGTTTTTCATTTTGTTCAGGGATACTGTCCAGGATAATTCAGCTTGTATGTGCTCAGACATCGCATCGCAGGGGAAATAAAACTCAATGCGATAACTGGTCGTAAAAGTGCCGGTTAAGCGGTCTGTCTGGAAAGTGGTCCGCGGGTGTATAACGTCTATTTCATAAACTCTTGGTGAGCCCGCGTGATTCTTATGATATTCCAATATCATGTCATTCAGGAAGGTTGTTATTTGTTGTTGTTCAAGAAAGACATTAAAGTCGAATTTTTCTCCGGTTAGACTGTCGGATGCTTCAGTTTTTAAAGCTATGGTTATCTCGGGGTTCATCTGTTATTTATCTTTTCCTGGTGCTTGTTTGTCGATCAGACCCTTAAAGTTATGGTCTGGTTTAATATAATCAAAATCCTTCCAGTACTGGTCTGCATAGCGCTCTACTCCGTGCTGGAAAGAATAATTTTCGGGCATTATATTTTTTTTAGAGAAGTTGGATTTAACGGCTGATTCCGGCCGGACGAATAATTCTGCACTCACCAGAAGTTCACCTGCTATTTTCTGTTTTTTAGCTTCGACCTGATGCGTAGTAGCGATCTTATAGAAATAAGGATACCATTTATCTCCGTTCATAGTGTACCTGAGAGAAAGCAATTCATTAGTTTTCTGAAAATGGTAACCAAGGAGCATAAGCAGTGGTCTTTGCACGAATGAAATGTCAGATTTTGCAAAACGCCTGCCTTTATCACTGTAGGAGATTTCAATCGAAGCAACAGCGAAGCTTTTTTTGATAACAATAACAGACCCCTGATACAATGCCTCTTTGACCCCTGTTTTCTGATCAAATTTGATAATATATGCTTCTTCGCCGTCCACTGCAGTATATCCCGCAATTGTATAATTATACCTCGATATATATCGCTCTCCGAAAATAGATCCGGGGTTTTTAAGCAGGTCATTTGCCAGCACGATATACGGTACACCTTCAACCGCTGCATGAAATGAGTTTTCAACAATTCGGTCACCAACTTTTTTAAGGTTTCGCTCTTTATTGATGATAATTCGATTTTTTTCTTTCACGCGCTGGTAACCGGGATTCAGGATCTGCAGGCTCGCTTCCGCAAATGAAAGATAGTTATCATCTATTCTGGCAATTTCCCGGTAGAATCCGGTGGATTCAAAGGCTGTAACCGGATAGTTTTGTGTGATATTACGCATAGCTTTACGGATTATCGCTTCGCCATTAAGTGCAGAGATTTTCACTTCCTGCAACTGACTAACCACACTTTTCATTTTAATCGTAATTGGGTTAGTGAGTTGTTGTATAGGTGTATATAGTGTTTGATAACCAATATAGGAGATTATTAACTGACCTGTCGTCCCGGCCGGAATCCTTAAACTGAAATCTCCATCAGCATTTGTCATAGACGCAATGCTGCTACCGATTTTCAGATTCACATAAGGCATACTTTTATTTTCTTCGTCTACAATTTTCCCTGAAAGCAGATCTGAATTCTGAGCACTGGTGTTTAGAAAAAACAAAGAGAACGAGATGATCATCGGATATTTAGAAACTCGCATTATTGTTTTTTTACTAATATAGTTATCAGGCTAAGAGCAGCATTTTTTTTAACGTTATTTAACCTATTTACCGGATCAAAACAATCATTACGAATTGTATTTATAAATTCGGGAAAATTAGATCCTAAACCTTTAACTTATAAACAATGGATAACGTTCAGATCAGAAAAGACACAGCAGGATGCGAAGATATCATTCATTTAAATAATGCGGGAGCAGCGTTGATGCCGGTATCTGTCGCCAATGCGATTCGTGGATATATCACTATTGAAGAACATATGGGCGGTTACGAAGCTGCAAATGCCAACAGGGAAAAAATAGATGATTTTTATGAGTATGCTGCACGACTGCTACATTGCAACAGCCGCAATATTGCTTTTACTAATAGTGCCACTGATAGCTATAACCGTGCTTTGTCTGCGATACCGTTTCAGAAAGGGGATGTGGTATTATTGACCGAAAATGACTATCCATCTAATTTCCTTGCATTTATTTCTTTGAAGAAACGCTTTGACATTGAACTTATCCAAGTCAAAAATAGCCCTGGAGGGGAAATTGATCTGGAAGACCTGGAAGCCAAACTAAAACAATATCAGCCCAGACTGCTTTCGGTAAGCCATATTCCTACAAGTTCCGGGCTGATACAGCCGCTGGCCGAGATAGCAGAACTAATCAAAAACCAGGAGACGATCTTTTTATTGGATGCTTGTCAGTCAATGGGGCAAATTGAATTAGATGCGGTAAAAAGTCATGCACATTTTGTGAGCGGAACCTTCAGGAAGTTTTTAAGGGGCCCAAGGGGGGCGGGCATATTATATGTGTCAGATAAAGCCCTTGAGTCTGGTTTGGAACCCTTATTTATCGATATGCGTGGAGCCGAATGGATCGATGATTACGCTTATGTTGCACGTCCGGATGCCAAAAGATTTGAAGACTGGGAAACGGCTTATGCCTTGATGATGGGCGCAACCGAAGCTATCCGGTATGCGCTTGAAGTAGGTATTGCAAATATTGAAGCAAGAAATCAGGAACTGATCAGTTACCTGAAAAAAGAACTGATTAAGTTGCCTGGTATTCAGCTGCAGGACCGCGGGTCCAGACAGTGCAGTATAGTTACCTTTAGCATTGAAAATACTAATGAAGTAGAGCTGAAAAAATATTTATATGGAAATGGAATCAATATCTCTACTACACCAAGGGCCGCAGCAATAATAGATTTCCGGGAAAAAGGGATTGACTGGGTTGCCCGCGTATCCCCGCATTATTATAATACAGAGGCAGAAATCGACAGACTTATCAGTGTCCTGAAGGGAATTTAGTCAGAAATTATTATTCATATTTGCAGGCAATAACGAATCGCAGCATGAAATTATTACTGGTAGAAGATGATCTTCGCGTATCCGAACTGGTCAAAAGAGGGCTGGAAGAACAAGGTTTTCAGGTAGAAGTAGCTTTTGACGGTTTAATGGGTAAGAAGATGATGCTGGCAAACCCTTACGACCTGATTATTACAGATCTGGTTTTGCCACATATTAACGGGATAACACTCTGTCAGGAGATCAGGAAAGTATGGCCTGAAATTCCAATTATCATGCTCACCGCTTTAGGTACAACTGATGACAAAGTTGACGGGTTTAACGCAGGTGCAAATGATTACCTCGTCAAGCCCTTTGACTTCAGAGAACTTCATGTACGAATCAAAGCACTTTTACAAAGGTTTGGAAATGAACCTAAAGAAGATTCGTCAAACCTCAGTTATGCAGACCTGGAGATGGATCTGAAGACTAAAACCGTAACCAGGCAGAATAAGGAGATCGGACTCACCCCTAAAGAATTCAGGTTACTGGAATATATGATTCGTAACAGGGAACGTGTCATTACGCGCGTGGAGATTTCGGAAAATGTCTGGGATACAAACTTTGATACGGGGACTAATTTTATTGATGTTTACATTAATTACCTGCGTAAGAAAATTGACAAAGATTTTGAGCCAAAGCTAATTCATACGAAATTGGGTATGGGATTCATTTTTAAAGAGCATTAAAAACCTTAAGTTATGAAGATCCGCTCCAGGCTTACAATGGTTTTTACACTTCTTTTTGCGGTAATCTTTATTGGCTTCGCATTTTTTACCTATTATTCTTCCGCTGCTAACCGGGAAGATGAATATTATAAACGACTGCGTCAGCTGGCCGTTACCAAAACCAACTTGTTGTTGGATGCGAAGGTCGCACCTGGTGTGCTGCAGCTGATCTATAAAAATACGCCCAATAATCTATTTCAGGAAGAGGTTGCTATTTATGATACATTTTTTAATTTGTTATATCATGATGCCGTAGATATCGATAAGATCAAAGAAACCAGGGCGATGATTAACACTATAGTCACAAATGGTGAAATTGAGTTCAAACAGGGGCAACTGCAGGCCGTCGGATTTCTTTATATGTATAAAGGAGATCAGTACGTAATCACTGCGGCAGCCAAAGATGAGTATGGGCTGGCCAAAATGGCTAATTTAAGATTTATTCTTATCCTGGCTACTCTGGGGAGTATTACGTTAACCGTTTTTGCAGGATATTTTTTCGCTAAACAGGCACTTAAACCGGTGGCCGATATGATTGATGATGTGGAAGAACTTAGTGCCAGTAATCTCGATCTCCGGTTAACCATACCTAATAATGGTAAAGATGAGATCGCTGAACTAGCTATTACTTTTAATCAGATGCTGGATCGGTTGGAACACTCATTTTCCTCACAAAAAGAGTTTGTCTCCCATCTTTCTCATGAACTCAGGACGCCATTGGCGACAGTAATTGCCGAACTTGAAATTGCGCTGAATAAAGAAAGAACTGCAGATCAGTACCGCGAATCCATTGTACAAGCTTTAAATGATGCACGCAGACTTACACGACTTTCGACCAGCTTGCTGGATCTGGCTAATGCCAATTATGACCCCACTCAAATTAGTTTTAAAGAGTTAAGGCTCGACGAACTGCTACTGGATGCGCGGCAGGAACTTACGGGCAAACAACCCGGTTATAAAGTCAGTTTGATTTTTGATCACGATGCAGAAGATGATGATCTTATTACCGTTTTAGGAAATGAATACTTGTTAAAGACAGCTTTTATAAATCTGATTGAAAATGGGTGTAAATTTTCTGCGAACCAGGAATCGGTCATATCTATATCCTATGACCTGCATAAAAGTGTGCTGCGCTTTTCTGATACCGGAATTGGCATTCCTGAAGCAGACTTGCCTAATATTTTCCAGCCTTTTTTCCGGGGTTCAAATGAGACCTTCGCAGACGGCAATGGAATTGGACTTGCACTGACCCAGAAGATTATTACTATTCATAATGGAGAAATATCCGTTTTCTCCAGAACCGGCGAAGGAACAACCTTCCTTATTGAGCTGCCACACCTGCCAGTGTTAGGAAATCTCCACTTTTAAGCCAATTATAACGGGTTTCTAATTACATTCTAATAGCTTTCTAACGGCCCCTCTAAGGGGCCGTTGCTACTTTTGTGCCACAATAAAAAAGATATATGGATAAGCCTCCGTGTTATACCTGGTCTAAAATTCACTCTCCTTTTTGGGCATAACAATTAGTTATTCCTGAGAAGGAACAACTAATTACAATATGAAATTAATTTTAATAAGCAGTGTATTCATACTGCTCATGGCCTCTTGTGCCCAAAAAAGAGCTGAAGAGAAATTAGAAAATTATACTTTACTAGGTGATACGATTAATATTCCCGAAGCTTCCGGAATCAGAAAAGTATTACAAACAGATACTGTTGCAAGGGATAATTTTCAGTCCAGCCTGCAAGCAGCAGCGACTATTAAAGCTATTCCAAATTTATATGCTGCTGTCGCGCCGCCCTTTTCCGGAAGAATAACCCGGGTGTTTCTAAAACTGGGTATGCAGGTAAAGGCTGGCACCCCATTATTCGAAATAGCTTCCCCGGATTTTATTGATCAACAGAAAAATTTCTATGCGGCAAGGTCTGCTTCTATCGCAGCAGAACTTAATCTCAAAAGGCAGACGGATTTAAAGAATAACGGGGTTGGATCTTCTAAAGACCTGGAAGAAGCACGAAGTTTATTCGAAATCAATCAGAAGGAATATCAGAATCAAAGTGCTGCTTTAAAGATCTATCAGGTAGATCCGGAAAAAATGGTGCTGGGACAGTCACTGGTCATCTATTCGCCCATTACAGGAGATGTCATTTCAAATGAGGTAATCAGCGGTCATTTCCTGAAAAGTGATGAACCTCCACGTGCTGTTATTGCAGACCTCAGCCGGGTATGGGTATCGGCTTCAGTTAAAGAAAAAGATATCAGTCAGGTGCATACAGGTGATGAAATATTAATATCGGTAGCATCCTATCCGGGAAGGAAAATATCAGGCAAAGTTTATCATATCGATGAGCTGGTCGACGACCAGACTCAAAGCATTAACGTGTTAATGAGCTGTGAAAATACAGACCGGGCTTTAAAACCCGGCATGTATGCTACGGCAACTTTTAAAGAAAGTCCCCGTCCGGTTACTGTCATTCCGCTGAAAGCTGTCTTGCAGGACGGGCAAAGACAGTTTGTGTTTGTACAGATCACTCCTTTTAAGTTCATCAGAAGAACTATAGAAACTGGGTCTGAGGTTAAGGGGAAGATCGTAGTACGTACTGGTCTTGAGCCCGGAGAAACGATTATCACGGCAGGTGGATTTTACCTTCAGGAAGCGAAATAGAAACGTAAAAATAAGCAGAAGATGAAAAATATTATACTAACGGCCCTGCAGAAACGCTGGCTCATGCTCGCTTTGTTTTTAATGCTGGGCATATTCGGTTATTATTCCTGGACAAGGCTGGCTATTGAAGCCTATCCGGATATTGCAGATGTAACTTCACAAGTTGTGACCCAGGTACCCGGACTTGCAGCTGAAGAAATCGAACAGCAAATCACAATTCCCCTGGAAAGAACATTAAACGGCATGCCCGGGCTGCATGTCATGAGAAGTAAAAGTACGTTTGGACTTTCTGTCATTACTATTGTATTTAAAGATGGTACAGATGACTATTTTGCCCGGGCAAGGATACAGGAGCGGTTAAATGAAGTAACCTTGCCTTACGGTGCAATGCCTGGTCTGGATCCCCTGACTTCACCTACGGGTGAGATCTATCGGTACATTATTGAAGGTAAAGGTCATAGCCTGCGCGAATTAACTGATCTGCAGAACTGGCTGATTATACCCAGGATCAAACAGGTATCCGGTGTCGCAGATGTCACAAATTTTGGCGGGATAACCACCCAGTATCAGGTTGAGTTAGACCCCGCAAAACTGGAGCAATATCATTTAAGCATAGCTGAAGTACAGGAAACGATTGAAAAGAATAATGCAAATGCAGGCGGCAGCATGCTCAATAGTGGGGAACAGGCTTACGTAATCAGGGGAATTGGTCTGGTCGGCAGCCTGAAAGATCTCGGGCGCATTGTTGTAAAATCGGATAAAGGTATTCCGGTGCTGCTTAATGAGCTGGGTTCTATCCAATATGGTCAGCTGGAGCGGAAAGGCATACTTGGTTACACAGATCGTAAACGAAATTATAATGAAAGTATTGAGGGGATCGTTCTGCTATTAAAAGGGGAGAATCCGTCCGAAGTATTGGAGGGTGTAAATCTGGCTGTTGAACAACTTAATGGTGGTTTATTGCCGCCGGATGTGAAGATCCACACTTTTTTAGACCGGACATCGCTGGTCGATACAACATTAAGAACAGTTTCGCATACCCTTTTTGAAGGTATGGCCCTGGTAATTGTCGTGCTCATTATCTTCCTTGGCAGTTGGCGGGGAGCTTTACTTGTAGCTATCACTATTCCGGTTTCACTGCTGATCGCCTTCATTTTGATGAAACTGACGGATATTCCCGCAAATCTGCTCTCACTGGGTGCTATAGATTTTGGGATTATAGTAGACGGCGCTATCGTTATGATGGAAACCATCCTGCGCAGAAGGGAAGAAAATCCGGAGGATGAACTACAAGAGAAGCCGGTTGCGCAAATAGCTTTAAGTGTAGCAAAACCGATATTTTTTGCAACAATAATTATCATTACAGCCTATCTGCCATTGTTTGCTTTCGAAAGGGTCGAGAAGAAACTGTTTACACCGATGGCTTTTACTGTTGGGTATGCTCTGCTGGGTGCACTTGCGGTAGCGCTACTGCTCATCCCCGGACTGGCTTATATCTGTTATCGTAAGCCGCAGAAAATTTATCATAACCGCTGGCTGGAGAAGTTGGGCGCTGCTTATCACAGCCGGATTACTAAAATGCTGCTGTTAAAGAAAAAGATCTTTATCCCGTTAACGATCGTCATGACAGGCGCTGTTATTCTGGGTACAACTGTCGGTCAGGACTTTCTACCGCCGCTGGATGAGGGCTCAATCTGGCTGCAGGTTCAGTTGCCGCCCGGCATTACAATAGCACAATCCCGTGAAATGAGCGACACCCTTAGAAACCGGACTATGAAGCATGCGGAAGTGACTTATATGATGGTACAGGCTGGCAGGAATGACGATGGAACTGATCCATTTACAGCATCACATTTTGAATGCTCTATAGGAATATTGCCTTATAATGAATGGAAACGCGGCAAAACCAAGGCCGATCTTATTGAGAAACTTGCCAGAGACTATGCAGATATGCCTGGGTTTAAGGTTGGCTTTGCCCAGCCGATGATTGATGGCGTAATGGACAAGATCTCAGGTGCACATAGTGAACTGGTGGTGAAGGTTTATGGTGATGATTTCAAGGAAACCCGCAGAATAGCCGAAGGCGTGGAAACTGCATTAAAAACAGTAAAAGGTGCTGTTGATATTGCTATTGATCAGGAACCGCCGCTGCCGCAGTTGCAGATCCACGCGGACCGTGAAAAGATAGCGCGGTATGGGTTGAATATATCCGATGTGAGCGATCTGATAGCTGTTGCACTTGGTGGGAAAGCCATATCAGAAGTTTTTATAGGAGATCGGGTTTATGAGGTAATCTGCCGGTACAAAGAAGATACAAGAGATACACCGGAGAAAATTTCCAACCTGATGCTGACTAATAAAGACGGGGTTAGAATACCATTAGCACAGGTGGCAGATATTCAGCTGAATACCGGGGAGAGTACAATCACCAGAGAAGCCAACAGCAGGCATCTTACTGTAAAACTTAATAAAAGGGGAACAGACCTTAAGACACTGCTGAAGACTGCGCAGGACAAAATTGAAAAAAGTGTCGATTACGATCATCAGCATTATAAAATTGAGTGGGGTGGACAGTTCGAAAATCAGAATCGTGCTTATTCCCGGCTGCTGGTTATTGTTCCACTGGCACTCGCCTTGATGTTTCTGCTGCTATATGCTGCGTTTGGGAAGTTCAGCCATGCGGCATTAATTATGTCTATAGTTCCTTTAGCCCTCTTTGGTGGACTGCTGGCCTTAAATGTCAGGGGAATGACGTTAAACGTATCTTCTGCTGTTGGGTTTATTGCGCTGTTCGGTGTAGCAATCCAGAATGGAGTATTGATGATTTCGCATATCAATACTTTGCGTGTACAGGGGCTGAACCTTAAAGATGCGGTTACAGGCGGAGCAAGAGATCGTTTCAGACCGGTTCTGATGACCGCAACGGTAGCTGTACTTGGCCTGTTACCAGCCTCTTTTGCAACAGGTATCGGATCCGACGTGCAACGTCCGCTGGCGACTGTGATTGTTTACGGACTGCTCTTTTCCACTATACTGACATTATATGCTCTTCCGGCCTTGTATTACCTCATGGAACGTAAGCAGGAAGAGATAGAATCAAAAACAAACATTCAACTAGATCAAACAATAAATGGAAATGAAATTATTTAATATCCGGATAAGCGGTATGATCTGCTTTATATTCCTGATGTCCGGAATGCCTGTTTTTGCTCAGTTGGATGCCGGAGCGCAAAAAAATGAGATTTCCCTTGCTGCATTTCTGGAAAGGGTTAAGACCGGTAACCTGGGGTATGCAGCAGAAAAGTTTAACGTTTCAATTGCCCGGGCAGAAGTATTAGGTGCGAAGGTATTCCCAGATCCGGAGCTTAGTTTCGGGCTGGAAGATGTCGGAGAGCGCCGCATGAAAATGGGTTATGCTTTTAACTCGGGGCTAAGTTATAACCTGGAACTGGGGGGTAAGAGAAAGGCAAGGATTAGTATAGCGGAACGGCAGGCGGAGTTGAGTGAATTAATGCTTTCCGACTATTTCAGAAATCTTCAGGCAGAGGCCGCTATAGCTTTCCTGGAAGTCCAGACGCAGCAGGATTTGCTTAAAGTCAAAATGAGTTCCTACGAGAAAATGAAACAGCTCAGCACCGCAGATAGTATACGATTCCGGTTGGGGGCTATTACAGCTGTAGATGCCAGGCAGTCCAGGCTAGAGGCAGCCAGTCAGCTGAATGAGGTATTTCAACAAGAGGCAGACTGGAGAACTGCTTTGGCCGGATTAAATCAAATCAGCGGAACGGCAGACGATAAGTCTGGGAATCCTGCAGCCGACTTACTCGCATTCGACCGTGAATTTAAATTGCAGGAGCTGATTGTATCAGCATTAAATCAACGGGCAGATTTACAGGCTGCAATAAAAAATAGAGAGTTATCCCAGGGAATGTTACAACTGGCTAAAGCCAATCGGCTTGCCGATCTGGGGATCTCAGCAGGTGTGACTGCCAGTTCCGTAGTTGCGAACAGCGTGGCACCAACACCATCGTCTGGAAGTTTCACGCTGGGAATGACTATTCCACTTAAATTTTCAAACCGCAATAAGGGCGCATTAATTTCTGCTGCTTATCAGGCCGATCAGACGGTTGTGCAATACCGGGAAACGGAATTGCAGATACAGACCGAAGTTACCCAGGCCTATTTTAATTACCTGGCGACAAGTAAACAGGTGAAGCAGTTCTCTTCAGGAATGCTGGAAGATGCACGGGAAGTGAGAGATGGAAAAATTTACAGCTATAAAAGGGGTGAAACCAGTCTGCTTGAAGTATTAAATGCCCAGCGGACTTTCAATGAAGTACAGCAGAATTATCTGGAAACTTTAAAGAATAATGCCGTCGCACTGGTAGGCCTGGAAAAAGCAGCAGGCATTTGGGACCTGAATCTCTAATTATTGCGCATCAAATAAGAATGAAAACACTAAACAGATGAAAATGAAAAAAATAGGGTATATACTGATTTGTATTTTAATAGCAAATCAGGCTATGGCACAAGAAAATTTGGCGGAAATTTATAGGGTAGGGAAGATCAAACTAGCTGTGAAAGCCGGGTTTACAATGTTCAGGGTGAAAGGTAATGGCGTTTCCGAATTATCAGCTGAGGGAAAATCCTCCAATCTCAATGGTTTCTTTACTGGTTTGGAAGGTAATATTGAATTAAATCGTTTTTTAGGTCTGCAGCATAGTATTGCAATTATTCAAAAAGGTGCTTTATTGCAGTTGAAAGATGAGCAAGGTCAGCTGTTTGATAGTAAATACAGAAACACTTACCTGGAAATTTCCCCTGTAAGTTTAACTTTTAACCTCAAGTTGCTGCAATTATATGCAGGGCCGTATTTTTCACTGCTAACGGCCTCTTCAATCCAGCGAAAAAATGGTTCCGGATACTTATATAAAGACAAAAGTATTTTTGGTGACGCCTCTTCTGAAGGCGGTTATACGCAAAAAATGGATGCTGGATTTTCTACCGGGATGAATTTTAACTGGAAACAGATCTCCGTCGGGTTCCGGTATGTGCATGGATTGGCACCAGTGATAGAAAATTCGGCGAATATCCATGGACAGGAAAGTATCTATAACCGTGGGCTGGTTTTTAGTACTGGTTACAGCTTTTAAAGCTAAATTGTATATTTGAAGGCTGATTCACAGATCAGTCAAATATATATTCGAATGAGTGAAAGAGAATTTTTAGCCTATTGCCAAAGTCAGGTATCAGGAGATTTAACGGAAGAAGATTTAGTGACCATGCTTACCGCATGGGGGAGTATTAAGTATAGCGAAGGGCATACCCGCGCAATGGAAGAAATGAGGGACGGACAATCTGCTGCAGACTAGTCTTGAAAAAGTAAAGAAGTTTTTTGATGCCATTTTTGTATTTTCAGTAATGGCAGGATATGTGAACTTTATCGGTATTTTGTCTTTTTTCTTTAGCGCTATTTCTGCAATTGAATGTTTACCTGTATCATGAAGATCACGTGCTTTAATGCTAACTGAAGCTTTTCTGGCGATAGGCCCGGTGGTCGCTCTCAGGCAAAGATTTGCATTAGTTGAAAGCACTTTTAATCGAATAATTTAAAGTTTAGTTGTAACAACTAAAGTATTAGCTGATATTTGATCAAAAGAACTAATTAATGGATGTAAAAGATTTGACTAAAGTTGAAAGTCAGTTAATGCAAGTGCTTTGGAAATTAGATAAAGCTTTTGTTAAAGAAATAATCAAAGAGCTACCTGATCCTAAGCCTGCATATAGTACAGTTTCTACCATTATCAGAATTTTAGAAAATAAAGGTGTGATTGGCTATGAGGCTTTCGGCAAAACTCACCGTTATTTTCCGCTTATTACAAAGGAAGAGTATATGCGTCATGAGGCAGATAAATTTCTAGGCAATTACTTTTCTAACTCTGTACAGGATATGTTTTCATTTTTTGTTCGTGAGAAAAAGATTGACTTGAAAGATGCAGAGCAATTACTGAAAATGATAGATAATATCAAAGACTAAGCAGATGGAAATGCAGCTTTATTTTTTTTGGTCGAGTATTTCAATGGCAATATTCTACCTGTTTTATTTGTTGTTACTCAGACGTGAGACCTTTTTTCTCGTAAATAGGATTTATTTGTTATCTGCGCTTAGTTTGTCAATCGTGCTTCCATTGATTGATTTTTCCGTCCTAATGCCTTTACCGAAAATGGAATTAATGTTTTCTTCACTACCTATTACTGGGAACGGAAAATTAACAATTGTAGATGAAAAGAATTATAGTTGGTTATCCACCATTTATTATACCGGTGTTCTGCTAACCTCAATTTGGTTACTGATTAAACTTTTTGGTGTAAAAAGACAGATCAAAAGGGCTGAAAGTGGAAGTGCGTTTTCATTTTGGAAAACCAAAGTAATTGACCAGGATTTATCTAATTTTTCAGCAATTAATGCGCATGAAGATATACATGTGACGCAGTTGCATACACTAGACATTCTATTGATTGAAGTAATAGGCATATTTTTTTGGTTCAACCCACTAATTTATAGTTATTCAAGGAGTCTCAAATTAATTCATGAATATCAAGCGGATGATCATGCCGCGAGTTTTGCAGAAAGCAAGAGACAATACGCTATGATGCTATTTCTACAGAATTTTAAAGCTGGCCCGATCTTGACAAACTCTTTTAACAGTCCGTTCTTACTAGAGGCAAGGATTAAGATGTTGCAGCGTAAAAAATCAAGCTCATATCAAATATTAAAATATATTTTAGTTATGCCCCTGATGGTTTTATTAATCACACTGTGCTCGTTCAGGTCTGGATATTTAAATGGCGGGGGTACAAATATAATTGACAAGGCAGCAACTTTTCAGGGTGGATTTTCCGCTTTTAGCGAATATTTGCTAAAAAATACAAGAAACGATTCTAAAACAAATGGTAGAGTAGTAGTAAGTTTCATTGTAGATATTGAAGGAAAGATCGATGATGCAAGAATTGATAGTAGTTTAAATGAAACCTGCGATAATGAAGCATTACGGGTAATCAAACTGAGTCCGAAATGGATACCAGCGTTGAAAAATGGGAAGAAAATACGCTCAGCTTATCAAATTGGTTTGAATTTTAAGTCTGATAATCAATAGTTTAACATCAATAACTAATCTATTAGTTGTGAAATCTAATTTATTAGTTGTATAACTAATTTATTAGTTATATGTTTGGTTTTGTAAAAATTCCAAACATTATGCCTTTTAAATCTCTTAAATCTGCAAGTTTATTTTTCCTACCAGGTTTCATTTTGCTGTTTAGCGCAATGTTCGTTAGCGCTCAGGATAACACTGGCACAGTGACAGGAGAAGTAGTGGACGAAAATTCTGTTTCCCTGCCGTTTGTTCAAGTAACTTTAAAAAGCAGTCGGGATTCCACTAAGGTAAAAGCGCTACTTGCAAATGATAAGGGACAGTTTGTTTTTAAAGCCGCGACAGGAAAATATTTCGTTGAGCTAAAAATGATGGGCTATGGAACAGTCTACTCTAAAGTTTTCAATGTTGTCAGTGGGGAAAGCTCGGAACTGGGCAAAATTCAACTAAATCCGATCACTACTCAATTGGCGGGTGTAAATATTTCCGCGGAACTTCCGTTTGTAGAAAGAAGAGCTGATAAGCTTATCGTCAACCTAAATGGACTGGGTTCAGGTGCGCCAATGATGGAGGTAATGAACCAATTGCCAGGTGTTGTCGTTACACCGGATGACCGGATCACCCTGAATGGTAAATCGGTTCAAATCTACATGGATGGGAAAGCGACAACACTATCTTCTGAAGCATTAGCTGGCTTATTAAAAGGAACCTCCTCATCAGCAATTCAAAAAGTTGAACTCATAGCTCAACCTTCAGCCAAATACGATGCCGCAGGAAATGGTGCTATTATTAACATTATCCGAAAACGCAATTATAAAGCAGGATTGAATGGAAATATTTACGTTGGTGGGGGCAACGGAACATTTGGAAAAGCTAATGGAGGTATCAATCTTAACTATAAAGGCAAAGCTTATAATTTACTTTTAAACCTGGATTATAACTATAACAAATACTTTTATAACAGTTATATAGTTTCCACTGTTTTTAATGGGGACATGCCTAGTCAGTACGTTTCTGATGTTAAAAGTGACAGAACTAATGCCAATTACACACCGAATTTAGGAATAGATTTTTACCTCTCTAAACGCACAACCTTATCAGCTTCGGTAAAACCAGGGTTTCAGCATTTTAGTCGTGATGGCGTTGCTGACATCTATTCTACTCAGGCAGGGGTAGCCAGCACTCAATCACAATTTCTTAATAGGGTTGATATTCGGGCAACAAACTTTTCCTCCGGATTACGACTGCAACATCAGATTGATACTGTGGGAAGGGAATTAACAATTGACTTAGATTATTACCGTTATGGAAATTACAACGATCAAAATAATAGATCAATTGCTTTTGATCCTGCATTGGATCTTCCTAGCGTGATAGCTCAAGACCGCGTTTTTGATATCTATGCATTTAAAATGGATTATTCTCATCCATTAAAAAATGGTTACCAACTAGAAATGGGCGTAAAGACAAGTTATGTAAATTCTGATAATTCTAATTTCTATCAGGATCAAAATAGTAGCCAAACTGATCTGTTTAATTATGATGAGAGTATATCTGCAGTATATTTAACTTACGGTCACACGGGAAAAGCATTTTCCTATCTATTAGGTGTTCGAGGTGAGTATACACACGGACAGGGTGAGCAGCAGTTTGGAACAAACCGTTTTACAAGAAGTTATTTTCAGCCATTCCCATCTTTGCATTTTGATTATAAAATTACAAAAAACCAAAATCTTACTTTAGGAATCAATAAAAGGATAGAAAGGCCTGGCTATGAAAGTCTGAACCCACTGGTTCGTATCATCAGCAGTAATAATCTACAACAAGGGAATCCGACACTTAAACCTGTAATTGCATATAACGCAGACTTGTGGTATGGCTTTAAGAATGCACTTTTCCTTGGTCTTACCTACAGTTACAGTCTTGATGATTTCACAAGCGTTTCCATTCCTCTTCAAGATGGCATCACAACCACATTGCCCGGCAATGCCGATTATAGTAACTATTATACCCTGCAAGCTATGTATGGCAAGCAAGTGCTGCCTTGGTGGTATACGAGTTCAAATGCTATTCTGTCGAAACGATCTTTTAAAGGTGTAGTTAATGGTAATTTGCTAGAGAGCGATGGCATTGCCAGCTTGTCGGCAACTTCTTATAATAGCTTCTCTTTAAGTAAAAATTTCTCTGTAATGTTTTTATTCAATTACCGAGGAAAAAGCGTGGATAGAACCATTACCAATCAGGCTTTCGCTTACTTAACTGCCGGTGTCCGGCATCAGTTTTTAAATAAACGCGCCTCAGTCCAGCTAAATTTTATGGATGTATTTAAATCATACCGAAATTATTATCAACAAAATAGTGGTACAGTACAGCAGTTATGGCGAAACCAATTTGAAACCAGAATGGCTAAATTAAACTTTAGCTACAACTTTGGTGGCACGATAAAAACTATCAAGAAAAGCAATGGAGCCGAAGATGAGAAAAAGCGTAGCACAGTAAATGAAAACTAAAATTTTCCATTATGTCAAGGATTCTTGTATATATTGATTGCTACCAGTTATCAGAAAAGGGTAGTATACAAACTTTATTTGAACTACTTATTTTTTACAATTTTCCCTTAAACTATCGCTCTTTTTGAAATGTTCTTCAGATCTATTAATCATTTTTTTTCCCCATGTGATACTAGAAAACAACCCGTCACGATATGCCCATGCATGTAACAATGCTGCCGAAAGATGCCCCACTACCATCAAGAATAGTAACCAGGCCATTACCCTGTGAGCGTCATGCAACAATGCATATAAAAATGGACTTTGCTGGAGGATTGAAGGAAGATTTATACCAGGAAAAAGCTTTACAAGGAAACCTCCAGCGGATAATTGTGCCCATCCTGTCAATGGCAAAGCCAGCATCATAGCGTAAAGTAACCAGTGCAGAGTTCCTGCTGCTGTTGACTGAAAGTTAGATATGCTAGCAGGCATTTTTGGTACTGAAAAACTTAATCTGTTTATAAAACGGATAATTACCAACAGCAGTATAGCAATACCTATAGGCATATGGAGGTCGAGTAACCACGGTCTCCATGTTAAGGAGGTCATCATACCCAAGCCGACAAATATCATGGCCAGTATCATTGCTGCCATCAGCCAGTGCAAAATCCGGGCAGTGGTATTGAAGTGGGTTGGAGGAGCCGAAGGTATATTTTTCTTTCTAGCCATGGTTACTTATTTTTACGATTATCGTTTTGACGTTTGCCTACTGCATCCGTAGCCTTACCATAGCCGATCTCCCGTACACGACTGTTGTGAGAATGAGAATAAATGCCTGCCCGAGCTAGCAATACCGGGTCATCAGAAAGGGTAATCCCTTTTGGTACACGAGTAGGATCAAAGTTAATATCTCTGCAACCACCATTCGCCTGATCAAAAACATGGGACACTTCTAATGTCCCGGCCACTATCTCTCTTCGGCTTTCTGGCCAAACCTGTGAAGGGTCATTTACCGGATCACCTGATTCGGCTAAAGTAACTACCAAATCCCAGTATAGAGGACCTTTTTGAAGCCGCTTTTTCAGATCTTCAAATAGGAAGTCATGGCTGGCCTGTTTACGTTGGCTAACGCTCCAAGACGTGAAAGACGCGTGTGGGCGCATAGACCAGCGTATTGCCTGCTTTTTGCCATTTTCAGCAATCAAAATGAACGAATTAATAACGTTGTATTGTGCTCCGGCAAAACTGCGGGTCCAGGGTGCAGCAGCATCCCATGTTACATATTTCTTTGCTTCTGGATATTCTTTCAAGAAAGCTTTAACTCGTGCTGGATCTGGAGTGCCCGTAGCCGGAGTAGGCTTATATGCATCCATTTGTTTCAGAAAACCTTTTGCATCACGGGTGGCAAAAAAGGGTTCATTATTTAGTTTCATACGCCATTGCTCCCCGTCGTCAGCAGTAAGCATTAAGGCCATACTAACCGTTCGGGTGGAATTATCAGGGGCATAAGGATCAGGACTACCTAATGAGAAACGGCCTACAGCTGGAACTTTCTGCTGGGCAAATACTCTCGCAACAGAAAATGGGACGCCCTTACCGGAGGCACGGAAAGTGCCATCGAAACAGATACCCTTACCATGGGCACGACGGTAGCCTGCCGGAAATGTACTGGGAGTATCCTTTAGGAATGTTTGGGTAGTAGTTCTTCCGCCAACCAGGCCTGCTGACCAGGCAAACGCAAAGAATAATGTACTTGCAATCAGACAAATACCGCAAATTATAAACAGAACCCGCTTTGTTCTGAGATAGGCAATTAATGAAGTCTTTTTCATACTAATGAACTATGATTAGTTGCCGGGACGCAACAGTGAATATTCAGTCTTGAAGTGCAATTTTCCATTTTTTGTTATTTTACATTGCAAAAGTAGAATAACAGAGAGGGCGAAAAAATACACTTTTGCGCTAAAGAAAAGGACTTTACTGCTTTGAGAATTCTTTTGGGGTGAGACCGGTATGTTTTTTTGTAAAACGTGTTAGATAAGCGGGTTCCGCAAATCCCAGATCGTATGCTATTTCCTTCACAGTCTTTTTACCAAGATGCAATTCCTTTCGGATCTCCATAATAATACGATCCTGTATTAGATACTTAATATTTTTATTGGTGATACTATCACAGATCTGATTAAGCTTTTTTGCTGAAATATTTAGCTGTTTAATATAAAAGGTCGTTCCTTTTTCTTTAATGAAATGCGTTTCTATCAAGCTCATCAGTTTTCCAAAAATAGGATAGTCAACATAATCTCTTGGCCCTGGGTTTCCTTCAAAAATAGATGATACGTGAAATAAAAGTGAAAATACATAGCTTTCCATCATTAAAGCTCTATTGTCTATACTGTACTCTGCTACAAGTAATTCAACAATGTTTCTCATTGTTCTGGCATTTCTACTGTCAAATGATACCAGCTGGTTTATAAAAAAACCATTTAGATAATCAGAACCTATTTTTTGATTTATCCAAAAGAATACATCATTATGGATTAAAATTAAATATCCTTCTTTATCAGTCACGTCAATTTTAATATTCTGGTATGGGTAAATGACTACGGCCTGATTGCAAAACAGTTCGAAATCAGTAAAGTCAATGCTTAAAGTAATGTTTCCGTCTATAGCTGTACTCCATATTAGTTGATGGAAATTAAATCGCTGATAATGATTGAAAGTACCTTCACCTAAGTTCTCCAACTTAAACACCTCTACAAATGGTAATTTTGTAATAGGCTGATTTAAAATGTTATTTTTCAAAATCGATAGTTTACTCAAGATAAATATAGGTTAAAATTTCATTCTCATATTTAAAGCTGACTACTGTAATAGAAAAAGCAAGGCTCAAAAAAATAAGTCGTTTAGAAGCACTTATCCTGCAACGCATTGCCAACTAAGAAAAATTTAAAGAATTCAATTGCTTTATGGTATAACACCACCATGTCGCGATAATGCATTAGTTGTTGCTTATTGCTGCGTTAAATAAATTGTTTAAAGCCTGTATGCAACCTTCAAAAACTCTTAAAGTGTTTCAGGTTTTCTGCCAAGTATATTTTTAAGGTGTTGAGAAGGGAAATCAAATTCCGACTGTGCGATTAACATAAATGTACTTTCCATTGTTAATTTCAAAATATAAACCCTGTATTACTAGACCTTATAAAGGTGAAAAAACGCTAAATTTCGACAGCCATTTCTGTTTATTTATTTCATCTTGTAATGGAATGATTCCTATGGATCAACCACGATTTAGTCTAGAATACTTGCATACATTATAGTTTGCCCTTATCATACCCGCCAGTTTATATATCAATTGACTCTAATATGTTTTAAAGAAAAAATTAATTAAAGTCGATGTCAAGAAGCTGCCAATTTAACATCTTATATATGGAATATCCTACTGAAATGTGCCGTGTGTTTCATTTTGATTAATTTACAAACGACATTCATTTTGTAGTTTATTTCTGTGATTTTTCCCCCAATCAGCAAGTGTATTTACAATGGGAATAATTGTCTTCGCATATTCAGCTGGCTCATAAGTAACGATAACAGGTTTAGCTCCAGCTTCAACTTTACGAACTATAACACCATTTGTTTCCAAATCCTTCAATTCATTTGACAACACCCTGGCAGAAATACCCTCCAGGGCTCGATGTAATTCATTAAAGCGATTATATCCACTAACGATTCCTACTAAAATACGTAATTTCCACTTACCTCCTAGAACATGCAGAGCATCCTCAATAGCATTTAAACTTTGAGAACAAGCTAAACTTTTGAATTCATTTTTATCGTTTTCACTTTCCATATATTTTACGCAACTAACCTCTATGATAGTACTAACCTTTAGGTTACAACTTAATTAATACAAGTGAATATACATAATTTTGCTTTATTAACTGAAGGCTGTTCCTACTGTAAGTAGTGAATAATTCGCATAGCTATGATACTGAAATAAGTGTAAATCATGGCTGCAGATTATCTTTTAACAATGGAATGTTTAAGTTTTGCATAAGTGGTAAACTAATCACAAAATCATAATACTTAATAAAATAAAAATGAATACAACAAAAAAAGTGCTCTTGATCAACACACATTTAACCTACCCTAATCGGTCGGAAGGGCTATTAAATCAGGCATTTCATCAAAAAGCAAAAGACTTTTTCCTGTCAAAGAATTTCGAAGTTTTAGAAACTAAAGTTGAGGATGGATATAATGTGGATATAGAGGTAGAAAAACATCTGGCAGCAGATATCATCATTTTACAGACCCCAATTAATTGGTTTAGTGCGCCTTGGATATATAAAAAATACGTGGATGAGGTTTTTGACGGCGGATTCATTAAAACGACATTCTTTGTAAACGACGGCAGAACACGCCAGGATCCGACCAGACAATATGGAACAGGTGGAAAAATGATGGGAAAGAAATTTATGGTTAGTAGTACATGGAATGCGCCACAGGAAAGTTTTGGCAATAGAGATCAGTTTTTGTATGAGGGTAGAAGTACAACTGACGCCTTAATAAATATTACAACGACTTATCGTTTTTGTGGGGTGGAAATTGTGCCGGATTACAATTGCTTTGATATTTACAAAGATGGCGATATCTCAGGCACCTTAGAAAGGTATCCCGAACATTTAGAAAAAGTTTTTAGTTTGTCTTAGTCAATCAATTCAGTTTTGTACGTAATTAAGATAATTATTAGATTAAGTTATTTCATATGTAGCCGACAAATTCAATGAATGTAGTTATTGGTCATTCATACTCATTATTTTAATTTTAAAGAATGGATTTAAATCAATTAAATATCCATTGATAAACCTACTTAATGCAATAATAGATTCGAAAGGATCAAGTTGGGCACCACGGATACCCTTTATAATCAATGAAGAGGATTTTTTATTGTGCTATTCATACAAGATAAAATATTTCTACCTTGTAGCATACACCACTGTTTTAACGTTTATTGGTTATGAGAAAATTATTAGTTTTATTGACATTAGGCATTGCTTTCAGTAGCTGCAGTACTGCCCGTAAATCCAGTGGCAATGGCCAGATCGAATTGAAAGGTACGATCGAAGCTGCTGGAATGACAACCTACCAGTATGGAACACACACGCTGAAATCGGCAGATAAAACCTATGCTTTACGGAGCAGTGCCGTTGATTTGGGTACTTACGAAGGTAAAAGTGTTACTGTACATGGAACAAAAGTAGAAGGATACCCGGTAGAAAACGGCCCGGATTTTATCAATGTAACAGCTGTAAAACTTCAATAATTGACACCCCATGTAAATCTACCTGTATATATGCTGGTAGATATTGAACTATGGTCGGATGCTATAAAACAGATATAAGTTTCCACAATAACTTGCTCTTTACTAGCAGGTAAAATGAGGGTGTCGATTCCCAGAGCACGTTTGTTGCCAGATGTTTCAAAAATAGCCAGTTCTTTTTCGGGAAGGTAAGCCATAAGCATCACGTGGTCATTGGATCTTGAATTTGATGACTCCGTTGATGTTTCCCATGTGAATTCCAAACCATTTAAAGCGATGTTTACGTTCACAGCAGGCGAATTCTCGAGCGTCCCTTCACTCCATATCAATTTACTGTAATCAATAAATTGGTTGGGGTAAACCCCCTGTACTGCTTTATGATTGGAAGAATAGGCGACACAATATGGAGATTTTATCTCCAGCGACGCTATTAATCCAAATCCGGTTTTAAAAAAGGTATTCGCAGCTTTGAGAAAGCTATTCATGAGCTTCATTCGCTGCTGACTGGCTAGTAATGGAATAGATTGCGTCTTTTTTCTGGCGCCGATTGATCTTTTGACCCATTTTCCATTTAGCAGATATACAACCTCATTTCCAGTTTTTCCCGAAAAACCATCGGGTAGGTTTGATTTTAAGATGGCCATATAACTATTGATTAATCAAAATTCTTTTATTGATTTGTAAATTAATCAATTATAAATTAAATTCAAAATTACGCTATCACATTTCTACCTTTTATTTAAAATCTATTAACATTTAGAGTTTGTTTGAAACGGATTTAAAAGGGTATCCATACGGTATTGAGTCGGTGTTGTTATACCATTTCACCGACTCAACACCGTATCAACACCGACTCAATACCCTTTCAACGTACTCTGAAATCAGTTTGAAATAAACAAGTTTCCAGATAGAATTACAGTTTATTTTTCCCGAATTTATGATAGCTTTAATTAACCATTATAAATTTAATCATGAAAAAAAATTCGGTTCTGGCCTGGTCGGCCGTAGTAGCTTTGGGCGGCTTTCTGTTCGGTTTCGACACAGCTGTGATTTCAGGTGCTGAAAAAGCAATCCAGCAATATTGGGATCTCTCTGTTTTTGAACATGGTCTGACAATTTCTATTGCGCTTATCGGTACAGTAATCGGCTCCTTGCTGGGGTCCAGACCCTCAGATCGCTTTGGCAGGAAGAACACGTTGTATTTTGTAGCAATAGTATATTTGCTTTCTTCATTAGGCACTGCAATGGCCGATAACTGGTATATGTTCCTGTTCTTTAGATTTCTAGGTGGGGTAGGTGTGGGTACTTCGTCTGTAACAGCGCCGATTTATATTTCTGAAATTTCACCCGCAGACAGACGTGGTCGTTTGGTGGGGCTGTTTCAGTTTAATGTTGTGTTAGGAATACTCATTTCTTATTTGTCCAATTATCTCATTAGTCTGGCAGGGGAGGAAACCTCCTGGAGGTGGATGCTGGGTGTACAGGCTGTTCCATCTCTAATATTTTTCATCCTGATCGGATTTATTCCGGAAAGTCCGCGGTGGTTAATTCTTAAGAAAGGAGCCACGCAGAAAGCACTGGAAATCCTCAGAATTATTAATCCGAAAAATTGTGAACAGGAGCTGATTGCTATTCAGAACTCTGATCTTGATTCAGGCAACAAGACAAAAAATAAGGAAGGACTCTTTTCTGGAAAATATAACAGGCCCGTTTTACTGGCCATGCTATTTGCTTTTTTTAATCAGGTTTCAGGTATCAATGCCATCATCTATTATGCGCCCAGAATTTTTGAGATGGCCGGACTGGGAGCGCACTCCTCTTTACTGTCTACAGTCGGTATTGGTATCGTGAATTTCTCCTTTACACTGCTGGCCCTTAATTTTATTGATAAAGTTGGGCGGAGGGTGTTAATGCTAATTGGATCTGTGGGGCTTATTGTGACACTATTTTTGGTGGGTTTCACTTTTTATACCGAAAGTTTTGGTGGCATTGCCATTCCGGTTTACATCATGATTTTTATTGCATTTTTCGCCTTTTCTCAAGGTGCAGTAATCTGGGTATTTATTTCAGAAATCTTTCCGAATCAGGTTCGTGCAAAAGGACAGACGCTGGGTAGCTCAACACATTGGATTATGGCCGCACTGATCGCTTTCTATTTCCCCTATCTGTCGGAGACCTTTGGCGGGGCCGTAACCTTTTTCTTCTTCGGTTTTATGATGGTATTGCAGTTGATTTTTGTGTGGAGAATAATGCCGGAGACTAAAGGCAAATCGCTAGAGCAGATTGAAAGTAATATAATCCTGCATTAGAGATGCAGGTTAAGCTTTACCTATTATCAGGACTTTCAGCAATAGCTTTTTTTAAGTGCTGCTGCTGAAAGTCTGTTTAGATTACTTATTAACGAATATCCCTCTGAATGCTGATATACAGGCATTTCTGATGTCATTAGGCAAAGATTCTTTAACGTAGAACTGTATGCCATCTTCATTATAAAAGTGGCGGTAATAATTTTTAAGCGTGTCGGGTTTTTGACCCGTATGAATATTTTCACGTGCAATTAACCACCTGTTATAGGTGACTTCCACACCTTCCAATGCTTCTTCAAGGTCTTTAATTTTGCCGGAATTTTTATCTTTAAGAATTAAATCACTAAAATCTTTCGCCATATTTCGTTTAATTAATCATCAAAGGTACGCATTATATCACCGGGTTTGCCGGCCTGGCTGGAAAGCTGATAGAAAATAGTATATTATTTATAAAAAAATAGCTGATGTGATAAATAGTTTACACATTTGCCGGATAACATCTCAAGAAACACAAATTGAAACAAACGGATACTAAGCCTGAAGAGCAAAAGCTCAAACGCGGATTGCAAAACAGGCATATACAACTGATCGCTCTGGGTGGTGCGATAGGGACTGGTTTATTTTTAGGTATCGGGCCGGCAGCCGTACTCGCAGGACCTTCAGTAATTTTAGGATACGCACTGGCAGGTGTGATTGCATTTTTTATTATGCGTCAGCTCGGTGAAATGGTTGTGGAGGAGCCGGTTTCCGGAAGCTTTAGTCATTTCGCCTATAAATATTGGGGCTCTTTCGCTGGCTTCGCTTCAGGATGGAACTACTGGGTGCTTTATATTCTGGTAAGTATGTCTGAGTTAACTGCAATTGGAATGTATGTTCATTTCTGGTGGCCTGAAATCCCACTCTGGTCTTCCAGTTTATTCTTCTTTCTGGCCATTAATGCTTTAAATCTAACCTCCGTTAAAGTTTACGGAGAGGTTGAATTCTGGTTTTCTATTGTCAAAGTGGTGGCCATTATCGCGATGATACTGTTTGGTATTTATCTTTTGGTGAGCGGTTCTGGTGGCGAACAGGCCACCGTACAGAATTTATGGAATGACGGCGGATTTTTCGCTAAAGGGCTGTTTAGTTCGGACGGTAAAGGGGGATATCAGGGCTTATTTGCCGCTATAGCGATGATCATGTTTTCTTTCGGAGGACTGGAATTAATCGGAATTACTGCTGCTGAGGCAGAAAACCCGGAAACAACTATCCCTAAAGCAACCAATCAGGTGATTTACAGGATTCTTATTTTCTATGTAGGTGCGCTGGTCATTCTATTTTCCCTGTCACCATGGAAGAATATTACCACTGACAGTAGTCCGTTTGTAATGGTTTTTGAGAGTTTGAAAGGTTTTCAGTTCGACCTGATGGGTAAGACGGTTTATTTCACCAGTATTATCGCTAATGTCTTGAACCTGATCGTGCTTACTGCTGCACTTTCTGTGTATAACAGTTGTGTTTACAGTAACAGCAGGATGCTTTACGGCTTGGCGGAACAAGGGAATGCACCGGCATTCTTATCTAAACTCAACAAAAATTCTGTGCCTATTAAAGCGATCCTGGTATCAAGTCTGTTTGCCGCAATCTGTATTATCGTCAATAAAATGATTCCTGATAAGGCCCTGGAGATTTTAATGTCGCTGGTTGTATCTACACTGGTTATTAACTGGCTCATGATTAGTTTTACGCACATGAAGTTCAGAAGAGCAAAAGATGCAGGCGGTATAAAAACCAAATTTCCTTCATTTTTATACCCTTTGTCGAACATTATCTGCCTTATCTTTTTATTCGGAATCCTGATTATTATGTGGATTACAGGAATGAAAATGTCTGTAGAATTAATTCCAGTTTGGCTTATTATGCTATATATATGTTATCTGCTGGTTAACCGCAGTAAGCAAAAAGCAAGGGCAAATGCTGATCGGGCTGAATAAAATACTTTTTTAAGAAATTCATTCTGTGCGGTTTGTTGTATAACCGCACATATTGTAGACTTTGTCTACAATATTTTTTAACTATTAATCTTTTAAATTACTTAAAACTAACGTTTTATTCGATTTTGGACAAATGGAGCAATAATTGATGCCCTGAATTCTTTATTCACATCTCTTACCTAAGAATTGCGTATCCAAATGAAAAGAAAAATTCTACCGTACATCCTATTTTTGCCCTTACTGACACTCAGTACGGATGCATTATTTGCATCTTCCCGGCAAACAGACACGATCCCTCAGAAAACTGATACCGTACCTAAAGCTAAGACGGATACAGTACCCAAAGTCAAGATTGACACGGTTCCTAAAGTTGTAATTTCAAAAGATACAACTCCTGCTCCGAAAACTCCTGCAGACACTATTCCAAAAACAGTAATTAAAACCGATACCGCAGTCAAAGATTCTGCCGCGGCAGCTGCTGCGGTGAAGCCGGCAGTAACTGATACCTCTGCAGTGCCTGGAGCGACAGCGAGTCCCGGGCAGCCCACGGTAACCGGAATGGTAACTGATACGGCCGGCCCCATTGCTGGAGTCATAGTAGCAGTAAAAAACACCCAGATTAAGACGTTAACCAACGCAAAAGGTGAGTATCAGATTGCAGCTCCTGCAAATTCGATACTCACTTTTTCTTTTATGGGCTTTAACACAAAGGAAGAACTTTTAAAGGACCGGAAGAAGGTAGACGTGATAATGGCTACTAAGTCCGAAGCGCTAAAAGAAGTTGAGATAGTTGCAACGGGTTATGGAACAGTTGACCGGGCTAAATTAACCAGTGCAGTATCCAGTATCCGTGCCGACGAAATTAAAAATGAAGTTTTGCCCACCATTAGCCAGGCTATTCAGGGAAAGGCGGGTGGCGTACAGGTTACCCAGAAATCCGGTTCTCCGGGCGGGGGCTTAAGTATCCGCGTAAGGGGTACAACCTCTATTAATGCCAGTTCCGATCCCTTATATGTTGTTGATGGAATTCCTGTGAACAGCACTACGAATTTTACGGGGGGAAGTGATTTCAACTTTGGTGGCGGTACACAGGGAATTAATATCCTGTCTTCTATTAACCCTTCTGATGTTGCATCTGTTGAGGTACTGAAAGATGCCGCTTCTTCATCTATCTATGGAGCGAGAGCTGCAAATGGAGTGGTGTTAATCACGACAAAGAAAGGTGAGCCAGGCCAGAGTAACTTTAGCTTTAATGCTTACGAAGGTTTTTCCCAGGTGCCGAATGAAAGAAAGTACAAATTCATGAATACTGGTGAATATCAGGATTACATGAGAGATTATTATAAATATCTTCCGGATGCAAATGGTAATCCAAGTCCGGTACCTGATGGTATACTAGCCAATCCGGGTACAAATACAGACTGGCAGGATCAGATTTTCAGAACAGCTCCTACACGTAATTATGAACTTTCTGCAAGTGGTGGTTCCGAAAAAACGCAGTATTATACGTCAATTGGCTATATGAGCCAAGGCGGTATAATTAAGGGCTCTGACTTCAGTCGCCTGAGTGCAAGGTTAAACCTCGACCATCAGCATAGCGAAAAACTAAAATTCTCTGCACGTGTTAACCTGACACGCGCCTTAAATAACCGGGTACAGGAAGAGAACTCTAAAGAAGGCTCAACCAAAAATGGTATTCTTGCACCACCAAATCTTCCGGTATTTAATGCTGACGGCAGTTATGCCTATGATCAGGTTAATACCAGCCGCGAGAATCCGCTTGCGATGTTGGAATTACCTGTCAATAAATCGGAGACTTTCCGCGTGCTGACCAGTGTTTCTGCTGAATATAAAATTATACCTGAACTGACTTTAAAAACAAATTTCGGTGCAGATATGAGTTATATCGACGAAACTTTTTTTATGCCGCCTAATGGAATCCGTTCTTTTGCGGCTCAGGGTGGAATTGGAGCCCAAAGAAATACCAGAGATCAATTATGGATCAACGAGACTACTTTAACATATAATAAAGACTTCGGTGATCATCATATCGATGTATTAGCTGGTGCCTCTGTGCAACAGTCTAAAATTCAATTTGTAGATGCCCGCCGTTCTAATTTCCCTTCAAATGATATTGAATATATTTCGGCAGGTGGAACAATAACTGGTGCAAATTCTTATCCTGAAGAATGGAGTATTGCTTCTGCATTCTCAAGGTTAAATTATGATTATAAAGGCAAGTATTTATTTACTGCAAACTTCAGGGCTGATGGTTCATCTCGCTTCGGGTCAAATAGCCGTTATGGTTATTTCCCATCTTTTGCAGGTGCATGGCGACTTTCAGAAGAAGATTTTCTGAAGACAAACACCGTGATCAGCAATCTGAAATTAAGAGCTAGTTGGGGTATCACCGGTAACCAGAACATTCCAAATTATGCCAGTTACTCCTTATATACGGGTAGCAATAATTATATGGGAAATACTGGTTACATACCTAATGTTCTGGGAGATAAAGACCTGAAATGGGAAACAACCAAGCAGACCGATATTGGTGTGGACGTTGGATTGTTTAACAACAGAATTTCAATCCTGGCCGATTATTATATCAAGAATACTTCCGACTTGTTAGTTGGTATCGCAATTCCGACGAGTTCAGGATTTCAGAATAGATTTACGAACGTAGGCGAAATTCAGAATAAAGGATTTGAATTTGAGATTTCAACCAAAAATCTTACCGGTGATTTTAAATGGTCTACATCCTTCAATATGGCATTTAACAAAAATAAAGTTGTTTCATTGCCTGGAGGTGAGTTGTACGGTGGGGTTGGTAACCTGAATATTGCCAGGGAAGGACTCGCGTTAGGTACTTTCTTCGGATGGCAGATGGCCGGTGTAAATACGCAGACCGGTATGATCGATTATGTGAAACAGGATGGTACACTGGGTTCGCCTACAGATCCGGCAGACCGTGTAATCATCGGTGATCCTAATCCAGATTTCTATGGTGGTATTACCAATACTTTTCAATACAAGAATTTCGATCTGAATATCATGGGTCAGTTCTCTTACGGTAATGATGTATTTAACTATAACCTGGCATCAGGACTGGAAGGAAGTAACAGAAGCAGTAATGGTTTTACGGATTGGAACAGACGCTGGAGAAACCCTGGCGATGTAACTGATATTCCTCGTCCAAGCCCTAATAACCTGGATAACAGTGCTGTTTCCAGTCGTTTTGTAGAAGATGGATCGTTTTTCAGAATTAGAAATATCACTTTGGGATATACATTTAGTGAAAAAGCTATGGAACGCCTTAAAGTTAAAGGGCTGCGTGTATATGCTACTGTTCAAAATGCTTTTGTATTTACTAAATACAAAGGATATGATCCTGAAGTAAGTTCTAGTCATGGCGGTGCTAACCAGGGATTGACCTACGGGTACGATTATGGAAGTTATCCGCAGCCAAGGATCTTTACTGCTGGTGTTAATCTAAACTTTTAAGCCTAATTCTAAAAAAAATGAAGACAATTTCTAAATATATATTAATCGCTGTCGCTTGTATGAGTCTTTCATCCTGCAAAAAATTCCTGGAGAATGAGCCGATAGCACAGGTTACACCGGATAACTTATTCACCAATGAACAGGGCGCCCAGTCTGCGGTAATGGGCATGTACCGGACCTTACTGAGTTCCAGTTCTTACGGTCAGACCTCGGTAATTGTACCGGAGTTTTCTGCAGGTCATGTGAATCATGTGGCCAGTTTCCCGGAATACATTGAATTTACTGGTAATACAATCAGGATTGATAATCCTTGGATACAGACAACGTGGTCTGCTGCCTACGCTGCTATCAACGCTGCAAATAACATTATCCTGCGGGTAGAGGAAATGCCTGCTGCAGCTATCGGTGCAGAGCGCAAAAATCAGTTTATCCGTGAAGCTAAATTTGTTCGTGCACTGAATTATTTTCAGCTGGCACGTGCGTTCGGAGACGTTCCTTTAATCACAGCCCCGACGGGTGAAACTGACGAACTGAAAGTACCAAGAAGTCCAAAAGCAGATGTTTATAACCAGGTGATTACAGACCTGAAAGAAGCATCTGAACTTCCAAACGCTTATAGTAACAATGCCGAAAGTAAAGGCAGGGCTACAGGATTTGCGGCGAAAGCACTACTAGCCAAAGTTTTCTTATACCATGGTAGTGTAACTAAAGATTATTCTGAAGCTGCCAGATTAGCTAAAGAGGTAATTACAAGCGGGGGATTCTCTCTGCCCGCAGATTATGAAACGATTTGGAAAACAGAAAATACTTCGGAGTCAATCTTTGAATTACAGTTTGACGAGCAGGCAACCAATAATCTGGCTGCAGTGAGTAACCCAAATGCGTCTGTATTATTTTACGCTGCCGGCAAGTCTATTGTAGATCTGTATGATAGCGGAGATAAGAGAAGAGATTTTACTGTGTACAAGAATACAGAAGCCGATCCAAGATATTATATTGGTAAATACAGGATTTTTAGCCCCGCTACGCAGAACTTCCCAGTAATACGGCTGGCAGAAGTTTATCTGATCCATGCAGAGGCACAGGCAAGGGTTGATGGAAACGTTAGTGCCGATGCTTATAATTCCTATAAGACTGTGAGAGATCGTGCTGGTCTTGAAACTCCTGCTGTCGGATCGACCACACTGGATGCTTTTGTGAAAGCCGTACAATTGGAGAAAAGACGTGAGTTGATGTTCGAAGGGGAAACCTGGTTTGATTACTGCAGAACCGGACTCGCACTGACTGAAATTATGAAAAAGCCAGATCCTAATTATTATCTCTACCCGGTGCCTGACGCTGAAAGAAGAAATAATCCGGCTTTAACTCAAAATCCAGGTTATTAAATAGTTTTGTCACAGACAAATTTGGTACAAACGGCTGCAGATATCTGCAGCCGTTTTTTTGTAGGTTTATAATTCTACCAGGTCGTGTTTGAGTGCAAAAAGAACCAGACCTGTACGAGATTTAATATCGAATTTCTGAAATATCTCCTGTCGGTAGTTATCAATTGTATGCGGGCTCAGATTCATATGTTCTGCTATTTCTTTATAGGTATATTCAGAACAGCAGAGTTGTAAGAACCTGATCTCGTTCGGATTCAGCTCGCTGGTTAACGACTGCCCCGCAGTATTGTCCTGAATATTTTTAAGTAGTTTCCCGGAAACCAGATCATTGAGGTAATATCCCTGCTGTTTGATAGTTTTTATTGCATCAACGAGTTCCGTGGTTTTAGATTCCTTAAGCAGGTACCCTCCGGCGCCGCTTTTGAGCATCTTGATTATTGGTTTATCTTCTTCAAACATGCTAAGCGCCAGAATCCGGGTCTGCGGATAGTTTTCTTTGATCCAGGCTGCGGCCTGATAGCCATCGACAATCGGCATACTAATATCCAGGAGAACAACTTCAGGGATCAGGCCTTCAATCATTTTCTGTTTCATTACTGCTCCATTTGGGGCATCAAAAATAATATGGACTTCCCTGAACTCTGAGAGCAGGCTGATCATTCCCTGGCGGAACAAGTTATGATCGTCAACAATAGCTATGGATATAATCTGATCTTCTGACATTACGTAATTATCTAACAGGGAATAGTGAATGTTATGGTGGTGCCTAATGCTGGGCTAGAGTCTATAAAAGCACTTCCCCCAATCATATTTGCTCTTCTAGTCATGTTACTCAGACCGATACCTTTGTGTGCGGAAGCAATTTCAGCAATGTTAAAGCCAATTCCATTATCTTTAATAACCAAAGTTAAGGTGCTCATTTCGGATTTAACGGTAACAAAAATGGATGTTGCCTGCGCGTGTTTGAGGATGTTATTTAATGTTTCCTGAAATAGCCTGAATACGATGATCAGTTTATCTGGTGGCAGGTTAATTTCAGGGCTTTCTGTGTCGAACGTGATTTTAAACAGTTCTGATTTTTGAACCCATTCCAGTTCAAAAGTGATTGCAGCTATGAGACCGCGGCTGAGTAATTCTTCTCCATGCAGCAGGCGTGATAAAGCTCTTATTTCCTTAACTGATCTTTTTGCGAGCTGTTCGGCTGAGTTGATCTTTGTTGCAGCCTTTTCCTGGTCATTGAGGTTAATGGAGCTTAATGTCGCTATGGTCAAACCCAGTAATTGCCCGATATTGTCATGCAGGTCGACAGCTAAAGTCTGCAAGGTCTGCTCTTTAACTTCTATTTGAGCTTTTAAAAGTTCATTGTCAAAGGTCTTCTTCAATGCTATCGTTTCTTCAATATGATTTTTCTTACGCCGGTTATATAGACTGACATAAATAATAATAAAAATTGGAGCGATCAGAAAAATTACAGTGATTATACTGATTAGGTAGACGATTTCCTTTGATGATATCTGCATATAAAAGCGTATGACCAGCATGAGTATAAAAATACATTGACAATTTTAATCACGTTGTATCTTATAGAATGCGGGAAGGTATAAATGTTATCCTGTAAAAGGTAATCGAAGAAAATATTAATTGCTGTTGTCCCAAAATAATAGAACAGCACACCATTAACCCACCAGAATGGGGCATAAGATCCTAATTTCTCGAAATTAGGATCTTTCAGAATGAGGTAGTAATAATACAAGCTTGCCAGCACAAATGAAATGGATATAAAAGAGGAAGTATTAAAGGCAAACCCCTGAAAACTATCGCTTAATGTTTCCGCGATCCAGAAAATCAGAAAAATGCCGATCCATGCAATCAGCCATTTTATTTTATTTGTATATTTCTGGTACAGGCTGTAAAAGAAATAACTGATGACTATTCCTTCCGGTATCAGAAAGATATTGTAGACAGTCATATTAGGTAGCTTTTGCAGGCGGAGATGGATTCCTGTGAATTCTACAATACAGGTAAGAAAAATATAGCCGTAAAAAATCCACCATGCTGGTTGTTTTTCATTGAAAATAAAGCAGGTGCCTATAATCAGGCAAATCAGCTCAACCACGGTGTTGACGGTGAAATAATTTATTAATGCTGACATTTTATCGGGATATAAGTGTTGCTCCTGTACCATTACAATCGACTGGCGGTGGGCACATTTCACCTTTGTTTTCTGGTTTCGCTGTGATGATAAATCCTTTAAATTCACCATTCAACTTAAAATCTGTATAATAATCCTTGTGTATACTTGCGCTGTCCCTGGTAGAAACCATGATCAATGTATTGTGGTTCCAATACGGTTTTATTGGTACATGCGCATCTGACTTTTCATTATACACACTGTCATAGGCTGCATAATAAAAACGGATTCCGTCACCACCTTCTGCTTCAATCTTCTTAACCAGCGCTTTTAGCCTTTCAATGCCAAACCAGACAGCCCTGGTGTCCTGTATCTTCTTATTTACAGGTTTTCTGTTTACTCCGGCCGGATAAATCGAATCTATATCGATTGCTCGTGGCTCGTAGTTTTTTACGTATTTCTTTGCCTGGGCAACTGTCAGTGTATTATCTGTGCTGTTATCATCGGGATCCGTGTTGTTAGAAGGTTTATCGGAACAGGAACAGAAAAAGCAAAGGCCTGCGATCAGGGCGGAGTAAATAATTTTGAGAGACATTAGAGTTATTATATTTAATTTGAAAATCAATACAAGTTAGCTGTTTTGCAAATTTGTTTTACTGCTATTAATAGATTTTCTTTGTTTTCTTTGAATCGTCCGGGCAGGGTTTTTACCCATTTTTTTACCGGGGAAAAGATCTTCGATCTCTGCTACATATATTTTTACATCGTCCAGCACAAACAAAGGCTGGGGGGATTCATTATTGGTAGGGTTGGAATAAAGAGTGGCCGAAAATACGATCTGTCCATTGTTACAGACAGGATTGTTTATAGAAAACCAGTTCAAGATGGTGTCATTTAAGGAGTTGCAGGCAATCCCCGTTCCATCAATATCCTGTTCATCAAAGCTGGTAACGGGAATGAGTGCGATAGGGAGGGTAATGAGCGTATCCTTTTTTTCGCCTGCCGCGATTGTATACCGATATAAGATTAGGATTTTAAGGAGGGTTGGTGCGATTGTGCCATCCGGAGATGCAATCAGCTTTAAAAGTAGGTCACAAATGAAATTCTTTAACTTTTTGGTCTGACCGGTGGACTGTTTGAGTTGAATGTTTTTTTTCATGTCTGGTTCTCTTTGATTTTAGCAAGCTAAAGATCGTCGCCTTCTTTTAATCTTAACAGGCTGATAACTGCTTTTTTAAAGGTGTTTTTATGCTTGTTTTTATCTTTACTTTGTTGCGAACGTTTATTTTTGAATATGAAAAGGTATTTTTTGAGTTTTCTTTTGACTATTTACAGCTGTTGCATACTGGCTCAACAACCGGCCATTATTCCTCAGCCGGTATCCATACAGGTTCAGGGAAATATGCCGGGATTCCAGCTTCAGGATGGCACGGAGCTGTTTGCAGCCGATTCTCTGGTTAGAAGTTCGGCATTTCTATCTGCTTACCTGAAAAGATACCATCAGCTGAATTTGAAGCCAGCAGCCGCAGAACAAAATGATGATGTTTCCCGCATTATATTAGAAGTAGGTAACATACCGGGTGCCTTTGAAGATCAGTACCAGCTTCAGGTGCAGCCGAAGGTAATTCATATCAGGGGTAATTCTGCGAAGGCTGTTTTTTACGGCGTACAAACGTTAATACAACTATTTCCTCCTGTAGATTCGGCCGAAATATCAATTCCAGCTGTGGAAATAATAGATTATCCGCGTTTCAAGTATCGGGGAATGCATCTCGATGTAAGCCGGCATTTCTTCGATATTACTTTTGTGAAACAATATATTGACTATCTCGCTCTGCATAAGCTAAACTATTTTCATTGGCACCTGACCGATGATCACGGCTGGAGAATAGCTATCGACCAATATCCCAAGTTAACAGAGGTTGGCGCATGGCGTGACGGTACAATCATAGGATTATATCCAGGTACAGGGAATGATGGGATCCGTTACGGTGGCTTTTATACAAAGGATGAGATCAAAGAGGTTATCCGGTATGCGGAAGATCGTTATATAACTGTTGTTCCGGAAATTGAGATGCCGGGACATGCAATGTCTATCCTGGCTGCTTATCCGGAATTCGGTACCAATCCCGGGACTAAGACGCGGGTAGCACAGACCTGGGGAATTTTTAATAAATTTAATAATGTGCTGCAGCCTACTGATCAGACGTTTAAATTTCTGGAAAACGTGCTGGGTGAGGTCATCGAATTATTTCCAGGGCCCTATATCCATATAGGAGGAGACGAATGTGCTAAAATCTGGTGGAAGCAATCTGCGCTGTCTAACCGTATTGTGCAGCAAAACGGGCTTAAAGATATGAATGGATTACAGAGTTATTTTGTAAATAGGATTTCAAAGTATCTGGCTTCAAAGGGTAAAAAAATGATTGGATGGGACGAAATTCTGGACGGCGGACTTGCTCCTGATGCTATTGTAATGAGCTGGAGAGGAGAAGCGGGAGGAATAGCTGCAGCGAAGAAAAAACATCAGGTCATTATGACACCGGAAATGAAGACTTATTTTAATCATGCGCAGTTTCTGAAGGAAGATTCTTTGACAGCCGCGAAATTGACCACATTAGAAACTGTTTATAATTACGACCCAATTCCTGTGGGATTAAATCCGGCAGACGCCGCTTACATTATTGGTGGTCAGGGAAATTTGTGGTCTGAATATATCAGTAATCCTGCTAAAGCCGAATACCAGTTGTTTCCCAGATTGGATGCTCTAAGTGAAGTGCTCTGGAGTCCAAAAGAACAGCGTAACTACACTGATTTTCAGCTCCGTTTAAAAACACAGCTCAAACGATACGAACTAATGGAGATTAATTTCAATAAAAAATATCTGAAGTAAGGGTCCGAAAATATCTGCTAATTGGCTAAATTTCTCTATTGCTAATGTGGTTTAGTTGCTGTAAATTGTTTAGCTATAAGGACATTCTAAAAAAAAATAAATAGCTAATATAATGGATAATAGAAGATCGTTTTTAAAGAAAGCTGGTTTGCTTGGTACTGCTACAGTACTGGCCACGCCTTTATTCAGCGAGGCAATGGAATTATTTAATCCTGCGCGTAAGGTGCAGGAAATTGGGTTACAGTTATACACTTTAAGGGAGCAGCTTGGTAAAGACCTGAAAGGTACGATAGGTAAGGTTGCTGAAATAGGATACAACCATGTGGAGACTTTTTATAATTATCGTGCCGGTGCTCCGGTTGACCTGTGGGGGCAGAGTGCGGCTGAATTTTCTGCACTGCTAAAGAGTTCAGGCCTCAAGACATATAGTGGGCATTACCAGCTCAATGATTTTCTAAGCCCGGGGAAAGGTGATGACACCGCACTTAAGGCACAGCTGGAAATTGCTTCCGCTTTGGGGCAGCAGTATTTTGTTGTTCCTGTACCACCCATGGGAGCCAGTCTGGATAAAATGACGAGTACCGATTTTAAATTTATGGCTGCCCAGTTGAACAAGGCTGGCGAACTTTCTGCAAAGTCAAAGATAAAAATGGGTTATCATAACCACTTCTGGGAATTTCGCACACTTGAAAATGGTGAAAAGGGTTACGATATCCTTCTGAAGGAAACTGACCCTGCGCTGGTTACTTTTGAAATGGATTTGTTCTGGATAGAAAAGTCCGGTGTATCTCCTGATGCTTATTTTAAAAAGTATCCTGAAAGATTTGCAATGTGGCATGTGAAAGATGTGGATAAAGCCAATACGGCCAAAATCACCGGAGGTAAACTAGATACTACCTCATCTATGGAAGTTTTAAAGGGAATTAGTTATACAGAAGTAGGAACCGGAAGTATTAATTTCAAAGAGATCTTTACGCATCAGCAGCAAGCTGGCTTAAAGCATATTTTTGTTGAACAGGATATGATCAAAATTGATCCTTTCGTAAGTATCACGGATAGCTACAATTTTGTTAAAAAAAACCTGGTTTAAATTCTGAATGAACCGCGTTTACTTTGTTTTAAACGCGGTTCATCAATTTATCTGTATACTACTGCAAAAAAGTTAACAATGAATGCTGACTAGCGGTGTGTATGTCCCTCCAGACGCGGTTTATTTCCGTTTCCTTCCGCGCCGCTTCTAATCCGCAATATGGATATAAGGTATCAGTTATTTGCCTGGCAATATGGGCAAGTTTACGGCTGCTCAGACTCACTGCATCCAGTAGTTCCTTGTCAATTTTATTCTCTTCTGTTAACTGTAACCAGCTGGCATCAAATGTTGTATAAAAATTTGTTCTGGCTTCCTTTAATGCCTCGCTGCAGCTACTGAGCTCTGTTTCAAAGAATTTAACCTGGTCCTGTGTATATCTTTTTAGTCCCGATCTGGAGCGGAAACTGTCGGCAGCCAGTGTTAAAAAATGTGCAGACATTCCGGCGCTGTTCACCGCAAGGGTAGTTTCGGCCATCTGTAAGAAAGGGTAGTCGAACCCAGGGCTGTTTAGTTTAATGTTTTCGTTGATCTGGAATGTTCTGTTAGCAGGAACCTGAAGATCTTTTACTTCAAATGCATGGCTTCCGGTCGCTACAAGCCCGAAGTATGACCAGCCGGGTACGAGTTCAACTTCTTCTTTTTTAAGTATAAAAGAGCGGATTACCTGGTTTCCGGCGTCATCTTTAAGTGGATTATGGTTGTGGTCGAGTAGCTGACAGTTGGCCGTAAATACCGTAGCGTGTAAAGCTCCACTGGCATATTTCCAATAGCCATTAATTGTATAGCCAGTTTCAGATTCAACTGCCGTCCCAGCTACAGCCCCGCTTCCTGCAAAGCAGACTTGAGGGTCAGAAAAGATTTCTGCTGCCAGTCCAGGATCTAAGAAACCTGCAAACCAGCCCGCTCCGCTGCATAAAGTTACTGTCCAGGCTAAACTTCCGTCTTCTGCCGCCAATGCCTCTTCCATTCTGAGTATTTCTGGTAACAATAACTGGGGCCCGCCGTATGATGCCGGTACAAATAGTTTAAACCATTGTTTGGTGTAAGCGAGTTCGAGTATGGCCGGATGAAGTTTACCTTGTTCTTCTGATAGGGCAGCGTATTGGTGTATACAGTCTTTTTCTTCTGTACTAAGCAAGTTAAACATGTGCTGGTTTTGGGGATGAATTCTTCTTTTTGATAATGCCTTTCCACTCTATAAAACCGAAAATGGCCACTATGAATAGTACGGTGGTGAGCACAGCGAACATTGGTAGTTTTTTATGGATAAGCAGCGGGATAGCGAAGAGGTTGGAGATATTTAGAAAGATCCAGTTTTCTATGCGCCTTTTAGCGAGTAACCACATTCCCGCCCATGCAGTAGAGGCAACAAAAGCGTCCCACACCGGGACATCTGAATCTGTAAAATGATTCAATACCAGGTACAGAATAATAAAACCTCCGGCTGAAATGAGTATCGCAGTGGTCAACTCGGCTCTGTTGCTCCAGTCTGCCTGAAGCTGCTGTTGTTGTTTACGACTTCTCCAAAGGATCCATCCATATACACTCATGACAAGGTAATAAGTATTTAAAAGGGTTTCGGCATATAGTTTCGCCTCAAATAGAAGTGTCATAGACAACAGTATGGAGATAATACCTGTAGGGTATAGCCAAATGTTGTTGCGTTTGGCCAGCAGAACCTCTGAGATGCCAAATCCTACCGCAAGATATTCCAGTAAACTGGTTTTCATAAGCTGTTCGAAAAACAGCGACAGCCATTCGTGTAAATTCATGTTTCAATGCATTAGTTTTATTCCAATCATATTAAGGTAAGTTGGAGAACCAATGGCTTACCTTTCCTAACCGGCATTATCCGGTCGAGGTTCTGCGGGTTTGATCTCAGCCTGATAGTAAGGCACCCCGAGGTTTAAGAAATCTTATAATTTCTTCTGGATAAAGGTATAAATGTTTAATGAAACTGGAAAGTGTTCTCTGGAATTTACCTCCGCATGAGATTCTGCAGGCCCTTATTTAGGGCGAAAGAACGTTTTTAAAGCTGAAATAGTCTGTGAATTATTAAAAATTAATCAATAGGCAAACAATTTGGTGTATTCAGGCGTAGTGTTAAAAGCATCTTTTAGCCAATGGTTGGTTTAAAGTATAATCCTAACACTATGAAAAAATTTTCAACTCTTACTCTAGTTGCACTTTTGATTGCAACTTTTTCAGCACATGCCCAAATTCAGAAAGGGAATGTATTCGTCGGCGGTAATTTTGCCAACCTTAATCTCGGTTTAGATAACCCGAGTATTTTCAGTGTTGATATCACACCAAAAGCAGCTTGGTTTATTCAGGATAACGTAGCTGTCGGTGGATACGTGAATCTCGGATTGAAAACTCAGAAAAACAGTGCAACCACTACTAATTACGGAGTGGGTGCTTTAGGTCGTTATTATACGGGTAAAGACGTAGAGGTACTTCGTCACGGACGTTTCTTCGCAGAGGGAACTGTAGGTTTTGGTGGAGTTAACGTAAGTAAAGGTGGTGGTAAGACGAATGGCCTTAACCTTGGTGTGGGTCCAGGTTTTGCATACTTCATTACGCCAAATATCGGATTGGAAACTATGCTGAAATACAATGGTCTGGTCGGCTTTGGTAATTCCACAACTCAAAATAATCTGAACCTTTCTTTCGGACTTCAGATTTATCTACCGGGTGCAGGTACAGCGAATAAAGTTAAAAGAGACGCTGGGATATAATATCATAGCCTCTAAATTAAATAAACAAATAAACCTGTACTGGTAATTCCGGTACAGGTTTATTTATTTAAGACGTATTTGAAAGTCAGGATTTGCCTGCCATCTCAATCTGCATTTCCAATACCTTATCAATAACCATACTGACTGTTCCTAAAATTCCGGCATCGTTGCCCAGCTCGGATAAGATTACTTTGGTGTTTTCTCTAATGGCCGTCATACTGTAAGTATTAACTGAATGGAGTATGGGAATGGTTATATATTGTTTTGCAGCAGCTATTTTACCACCCAGAATAATTACTTCCGGATTAAACAGTTGAATTAAAGTGGCTATTCCCCTGCCAAGACTAACGCCGACCTCCGACAAGATATTGATGGCATATTGATCGCCTTTATTTGCCGCGTCAATAATGATTCTTGGTTCTATGGTCTCGATTTCCTGGTCAGATAATTGATTCAGAATGGACGACTTGCCGGATTGAATTCCTTCTTTTGCCATTCTTGCCAGTGCTATGCCCGAAGCAACTGTTTCCAGGCAGCCGCGTTTACCACAGTAACAAAGCTTACCATCTTCAACGAAAGGAATATGACCGATTTCTCCGGAGAAACCTTTGGATCCGGACCGCAATTTGCCATCCATAATAATACCCAGACCAATACCCCAGTCCATTAGTACGAGTAATGCATCACTCTTTCCATATGCCAGGCCATACCGGCATTCTGCTATTGTAGCACTTTTTACGTCATTTTGTATAAATACAGGATAACCGAGTTTACGCTGCATTAGTTCCTGCAAGTTATCTTCTGGTCCCGGAATAAGATAGGTGTAATTCTTGCCTGCCCTTGAATCTACAAGACCAGGCATGCTCATTCCAATGCCGATTAATTTACGGTGATCAAATATTGCCGATTTAATTAATAACTCGATTGCTTCAAATAGACTATCCAGTGATTTAAGATCCGGAGTTATTGTAATATCATGTTTTACAGGCCCGGTGATGTAATTACAGTTATTGTCCAGCACGGCCATTCGTACTTTAAATCTTTCTACATCAATGGAAAGAATATAATAGGTGTCGTCTTTTAAGCCAAAAAGTTCTGGTTTTCTTCCGCCTATAGAGGCTCCTTTACCTTTCTTTTCCAGAATATTCTCCTCCTGCAATTCCGATAGCAGGGCCAGGGAGGTGGGAGAGCTAATGCCTAACAAAGTAAAGAGTTCTGCATTAGACTGTGGTCCGAAGTCGAAAATATTACGAATCAGTTTGAGTTTGTATAAATACTTTTTTCTTTCCGTTTTGCTCATCTCCTGAAGTTGTTCTTCATTCATAAGCATGATTTTTCCCTTCGGATTTGATTGCATATGGCGGCGTCAAAATTTTCATCAATATACTAATAAATACAGTTTACTTATATTAAAAATTAACTAAAGTAATAGACTTATAATAAAATTTAATATAACTACTATTTTTAATATCAAAAAATACAAAATTTTAGAAGGAATTAGAATAAATATTAGATAACTTAGTGTTACGGTACCAGCGCGACGAAAATATCCGGAGGATGGGGCATCTAGGGGGATCCCTGAATCCGGCGCTCTGGCTTTTAAAATTCAGACTAATTTTTGATGTAGTGCAGCACATGTTTGTTGTAATACTCTCTCATGCTGAATAGTTCACCTATCAGGAATATTAAAATTGCCGGTACGATCAGATATTCAGAATAATCTGTTCTATAGCAGAGGTAGGTGAAAACTAATATCAGACGTACACATTCTAAATCGTATATCCATCTTCTCTGCTCCATTAATGCCCCGCAGTTTACAAGTGTAATTAATAGGACACTGGCAATGAAAAGATGATCTGGAAGAGACAGTTTCTTGTAAAATGCAGTGATGATTGCCAGAAATATAATGCAGCCTGCGATCTGATAGTTGAGATAGTTGCTAAACCGGAAACGATACTCGGTGTGGTTTTTATGTTGCAGATATTTTCTCTCCAGCTCCGGCCGTATATCCTGATCAAGTAATGCAGGGCTGCCAAAAATAATCTTTAACTTTTCTTTAAAGCCGCCGGTCCGTTTACAGGCCGCTATGATTTCCAGGAAATAATGGAAATGCTGCCATAGAAGGCTGTAACTCTTTACCGGGTGTGTTAATCCGTATTTAGGGGGTTCTTCTTCTTGCATATACGTCCCAAACAGTTTATCCCAAAAGGTAAACACGTCTCCATAGTTCTTGTCGAGATATTTTTCATCGCTGGCATGATGGATCCCATGCAGGGAAGGCGTAATGAGAATATGCTCCAGCCAGCCGAGTTTGCCAATTACCCGGGTATGGGTAAAAAACGAGTAGGCACCGTGTACAATCAGGATAGTGACCACCATGTCCGGATGAAACCCGAGGAAAGGAATGACGCACCAGAATACATTTCTGACCAGAGATTGAAAAACGGTAATCCTGGCGGCGACAGTCAGGTTAAATTCTTCAACTGGTGATGCACAATATGAACTGCCCAAAATAGATTTATTTCATGACTTAACCGATGATACCAATACCAGACCAAATCTGTTACTAAGATCAGGATTGCCCACATCCACCAGGTATCTGGAATTTTGAATAGCGCATATTTAGTGTATATCCACGAAAACACACCGTAAAAGCTGGCTGTTAGAAATAGATTGAGCAAACGTTCTGCAATACCTACACTGATATTGGCAATGGAACTTTCATATTTGAACAGGTGGGGTTTACGAATTTTCTTCGCAAGCAGAAACTCCAGCCAGAAAAAGATAAGAAAAGCGGGGATCGTAAATACAAGAAAATTGAATTGCATCATAAAAATGAATTAAATGGGGATAGACAGGTAAGACTACTAAATTAGTAGACTTTATTCTATATCCCAAATATTTCCTCTTTTTGATTCGTTATGATAGTTTTAAAATGGAGATTGTACTTCCAGGACTGGCTTATATTTAACTAGTTCTGCATAGAGGTCGTCTTTTTGAAAGGGCTTACCCAGGATGCCATTCATTCGGTTCTCCTTCACCAGCCGTGTAAGTTCTGCGTCTACAGATCCTGTAAGTGCAATTATAGGGACTTCTGCCTTCCGGTGGTTTTTGAGTTCTCTGATTTTTGCGGCAGCTGTAAATCCGTCCATCACTGGCATCTGTATGTCCATTAGTATAAAGGTGAAATCATTTACAAGATGCAGGTTAATTGCTTCCAACCCATTTTCTGCAATGTATATCGGAATATTCCAGGTGCTGAACAATTTTTTCATCCATAAGACATTCATCGCATTATCTTCTGCAAGCAGAACTTTATGCAGACTTAAATTTTCTTGTAAAAAATCGGGCAACAGATTTGCCGGCTGTTCTAATCTGGTCGCATAGGTGTAAAGAATATCAAATGTAAATTCTGAACCTTTTTCTGTTTCGCTAACAAGGTTTATTTGTGAATGATGAAGTTCCAGTAACCGTTTTACAATCGCAAGCCCCAGGCCTGTCCCTCCAAACTGGCGGGTTGTAGTATTGGATTCCTGAATATAGGGATCGAATATCGATTGTTGCCTGTCCGTACTGATACCGAGTCCGGAATCTTTAATTTTAAACCGGAGCAACGCATCTTTTTCGGAAGATTCGAGTTTAGTTACACTGACATCTATTCCACCTTTAATAGTGAATTTAATGGCATTGCTTATTAGGTTACTGACGATCTGAAGTAATCTGGTTGGGTCTCCCTGGACCTCCTGCTGCCGGAATTCTTCGGGAATAGCTAAGTTCAGATATAGCTCTTTTCTGAGTGCTTCCCGTCTCAGGCCAGCGCATGAACTTTCCATCAGCTGAGAGAGATTAAATGGAATTTCTTCCAATTCCACACTGCCTGACCCTATTTTGTTGAAGTCAAGTATATCGTTAATAAGCGAAAGCAGGCTTTCTGCAGAAAACTTAAGAATGTCAAGATTTTCCTGCTGATCAGCATCTTTATTCTGTGATTTAATTAATCCGGCCATGCCAATTACTGTATTCAGTGGATTTCTTAATTCATGGGAGACGGTAGAGAAAAATAGAGTTCTCGCCTGATTGGATTTTTTAAGCTCCTGGTTGTATACTTCAAGTTCGGCATTGAGCTCCCTTTGTCTTTCCATATTGGAATACATGATATGGCGATAATAATAATGGGCCATAAAAATGATAATGAAGTTTAATATTATCGTTGGCAGCTGGCTATAGAGTGGCATATAGGCCGGACTTACACTAACTTGAATGTGATTAGTACTGTAACTATACAGAATGACAGGGATTGCTGCCAGTGAAGAATAAATTAATCCCCACCATCCTTTCAGGCCGTAAAAGCTCCACATACAAATCATGAAAATATCCTGCATCAGAATAATGTTCAAGTGGCTGTTAAATAGTAGGATAGATACGTATATAGTGAGTAAGGAACTTATTAATGCGAAATTTATCAGGGTGTCCAGATAGGCTGGCCTTGAAAGAAGTAACTTAAGAATAATGGTTGTGCAGATGAAACCCGCGGCACATAAGAGTATTCCAGGAAGGTTGGACTGTGTAATGAACACAGGAAGAACAATTCCGATTTTTAAATAATTAAATAAAAAGATATAGTAGAAAACCGTGATTCTGGCATGCTTGATAGGATCGTTTATCAGTTGAAGGGTCTTCTTTAAGGACCAGTTAGATAATGGGAGCTTATTTGGCATGGCTGCGGTTTGGGTATAAAGATATTAAAAAGGACTGTCCGCAGACAGTCCTTTTTAATTAGACGTTTTCCATACCATATTGGCGGAGTACATCGTCCGGAACCCCGGTCCATTGATTTGGAACGTTTCCGGCATAGCCAAGATCTTTAACACCTATTTCGCTGGTGAAAAAACCAGTAGCTGTCAGGTTTCTCATTCTGTTAAAGAATGCTACTCCCTGTTCCATACCTGGTTTAGCTTTCTTAGGATACGCAATTGCATCTAACATCTCCAGTTGTTGAGTTTTGGATGCGTCTTTGAAAGTATTCTGGTATAAATTAAGACATTGCAAATCAAGCCATTTAATTCCACCACGCATGGGCGTCTTATGAGATGGGATATCCTTCACAATAAACTCTATAAAATCCGGAACTTTTGCATCAAGTGCTCCTCCTGATTTCTCGTCTTTAGGTATAATGATGTCAGCCAGAATGGAAATTGTAGCCATCTCATGCTCGTCGAAAAACTTCTCGGCATGTAATTTCTGGTCTCTTTCTATTTCGAAGGTCTCACGACCCGGCTGTGCGGCAACTTCGCCGTCTTTTAATTCTTCTTTTCCATCTGGACCTGTTTTACATGCTGCCAGTAAAACGGATGTACTGATTGCTGTTAGGCCGATGGCTTTTAGTGATTCACGCCTGTTCATTGCTTTTAGGTTAGAAAATTAATAATGTGTAATCGATCTTAGCTAATGTTCAATTTTTGCTTTTGTGCAAGGATATATTCTGCAGTTCTCATCGATAAAGCAAGAATTGTCCATGTCGCATTTTTGTCACCCTGCTGTACAAATGGGGCTGCATCTACCACAAAAAGATTTTTGCAGTCATGTGCCTGACACCATTTATTCAATGCAGATTTTTTAGGATCATCGCCCATTCTTACTGTACCAACTTCATGAATGATTTTTCCAGGTGCTTCAAGTCCGTAATTTGTCTCAGGACCATGAATTTTGGAGGTAATAATACCGCCCATTGTATGGAATATCTCCTGGAAAGTTTCCTGCATGTGCTTAGCCTGTTTTACCTCTTCATTTGCCCATTGGTAATTGAAACGTAATACAGGAATACCATATTTATCTACGACACTTGGATCAATTTCACAGTAATTTGACTCTCTTGCTATTGCAGTACCTCTACCAGCCATACCTACTGAAGTTCCGAAAAAGCGTCTGTAATCATCTTTTAAAGATACACCGTAACCACCAGCTTCTTTCATCTTTCCATCACGTCCGGGTACTCTGTCATTCATGCCTTCCATACCGAAACCGAATCCGTAACCTGGCATATTCATGCCACCGCCATATTCGATATGGTAACCTCTTGGGAAATCCAGTTTTTTATTATCTAACCACCATGGAGAATAAATGTGTACACTACCTACACCATCTTCGTTATAGCGTTTACGATCCATTAATTGTGGCAGGAAACCGCCCACGCTTGCACCGGTAGAATCATGCAGATACTTACCAACTACATTGCTGCTGTTCGCTAATCCATTCGGATGTGCGGCTGATTTAGAGTTTAGTAACAAACGTGCCGACTCACATGCACTGGCACCAAGGATTACCACTTTACCTCTAACCTGATGTTCTTCTAAATTAGTTTTGTCTACATAAGATACGCCAGTAGCCAGTCCTTCTTTATTTGTCAGGACTTCGCGAACCATTGCATTTGTAATTACAGTTAGATTCCCTGTTTTTACAGCTGGAATTACCAGGCAGGAAGAAGAAGAGAAATCTCCGTAAACTTTACAGCTTCTGCCGCACTGTCCACAGTAGAAACAAGGTGCACGATCTTTATTATTCGGTAATGCTTCTGTTAACACAGATCCACGTCCCGGAATAACTTTTACACCGTTTTTTCTTGCAGCTTTAGTTATAAATAATTCGTTAAGTCTTGGTTTTGGTGGTTTCATGAAAATTCCGTCCGGTTCACTTTCGATACCTTCTGCAGTACCGTAGATTCCGATCATCCGGTCGATTTTATCATAAAAAGGTTTGATTTCATCGTAGGTAATTGGCCAGTTATCTGTCAGGCCGTCTGTAGGTTTGAAATCTTCAGGTCCCATTCTCAGTGAAATACGACCCCAGTGATTAGTTCTTCCACCCAGCATTCTTGATCTGAACCAGGCAAATTCTGAATCATTTTTTTGCGTATATGGTTCACCGTCGAGTTCCCATCCCCCATAAGAGGCATCGAAATCTCCGAAAGGTCTGGTTGTACCGGCACCACGTCTCGGTGATTCCCAAGGCCATTTCAGTTGTTGCGCGTCTATTCTTGGATCAAAATAGGCACCGGCTTCAAGCATTAGGACTTTTAATCCTGCATGCGCCAGTACGTATCCGGACATGCCGCCCCCGGCACCCGAGCCGACAATAATAGCGTCATACTCGACGTCTGACTTTTTAATTTGAAATTCGTTCATACTCCTGTATTGTTAAAAGGTTTTAGCTCCATTTGGCGGCCGTAATTTAGCATAAATTTTAAATAATTAAAATCGTAATAAAGAGGATACAAACCAAATAAGTCGCATTAATAATAAAAAAGGGCAGGAGAGTTTGAGAAAACAGAAAGATCGGAAACGAAAAAACCTTTTCATTCATCATGAAAAGGCCATTTGATCATTTCACACAACAGTGCCCGTAAGCATTGTTCCGTTAGATGTTTTTATTGTATTTTTTTTAATATATGATTGCAGGGCAAGCTACTATGAATTTCCCACAATCGAAAAAAGACAAGAAAGATGTGGTTGTTATAAAGTACCTCCAATAAGCGTATAAATTTTGGAGGTACTTCATTTTAGCAAATAATCAACCCTTTTTTAAGGCTTAATATCCGAATAACTGGTATTTTGATACTTAGCATCGAGATCATCTCTGAACTTTTTTGCTTTATCTACCCATTCGGGCGCTTTGTCTTGTAAATCATCTACGATTGACCTTCCGGTATGATCTTTTTTTGTGATGTATTTAATAGCACCGTATACTGCGGCGCCAATTAATGCTGTTTTTAATAATCCCATATTCATCTGATTGATAAACTTATAACAGGGGATGTATAAAAAAGTTTGGCATCACATTTAAAAATATATATGCCGTTGATTAACCGGAATTGATAATTGGTTCCAGATCTTGTAACTCAGCTTCGGTGAATAATCTGGAATGAATTATAAATGCCATATCCAGAGTTGATTCCAGTGAGAATCCGGCTGCTCTGCCTGGCATCACGTCTAATGTAAGATGGGTATGCTGCCAGTAAGCAAACTGATCAGCAGCCATATAGAAATCACAACTTTCTATTTGTCCTATCTTTACATCGTTGGAACCGATCAGAAACCCACCTTTTTCAAAACAATGCGGATAGGATCCTTCACAGCAGCCTCCGCTCTGATGGAAGAACAGTTCGCCGTATGAATCTTTTAATTGCTGTATAACGGCTGCTGCTGCCGGGGTTACAGCTATTCTTGAGTTGCTCATAATCAGGTCTGTTTAAAATATAAAAACGATGAAATAGTAAAAGGGTACCCAAACAACGGTACCCCTTCATATGATCTAAAAGAAACCAAGTTTTTTCTGGTCGTAGGAGATCAGCATATTTTTGACATGGCGGTAATGATCCAGCATCATTTTATGATTTTCCCTTCCAAATCCAGATTTTTTATAACCACCAAACGGAGCGTGGGCAGGGTAAGCATGGTATTGATTAACCCAAACCCTGCCAGCCTGAATGGCACGCGGCACCTGATATAACTCATGTGCATCGCGTGTCCAGACGCCGGCACCTAAACCATATAGGGTATCGTTGGCAATTTCAATTGCTTCTTCTACAGTTTTAAACGTCGTCACACATAATACGGGCCCGAATATTTCTTCCTGGAAGATCCTCATTTTATTGTGCCCTTTGAATATGGTCGGCTGTATATAATAACCTGAAGAAAGTTCACCGGATTGCTGATTGATTTCTCCACCTGTTAATAATTCGGCACCTTCTTCTTTTCCAATTTTTATATAAGATAGAATCTTTTGATATTGTTCGTTTGAGGTCTGTGCACCCATCATACTATCTCTGTCCAGGGGATTTCCTGTCTTGATTGCTTCGGTACGTTCGATTACCCTGGCAATGAATTTATCGTAAATACTTTCCTGAATAAGCAATCTGGATGGACAAGTACAAATTTCACCCTGATTAAGCGCAAACATTACAGCTCCTTCTATAGCTTTGTCGAAAAAGTCATCATCTGCGTCTGCGACAGATTCAAAGAAAATATTGGGGGATTTTCCTCCTAGCTCCATTGTGGAAGGGATAATATTTTCGGCAGCATATTGCATAATTAACCTTCCGGAGGTTGTACTGCCGGTAAACGCAACTTTGGAAATCCTGGGAGAAGTAGCGAGTGGCTTACCTACCTCAATTCCATACCCGTTTACAATATTCAGAACCCCGGGTGGCAGAAGTTCTCCTATTAATTCCATTAATATAAGAATGCTAACTGGTGTCTGTTCCGCAGGTTTAACTACTGTACAGCAGCCTGCCGCGAGTGCAGGGGCAATTTTCCAGGTGGCCATTAACAGTGGGAAATTCCATGGGATAATTTGTGCGACTACACCGATAGGTTCTGAGAGGGCAATGCTTACTGTATTTTCATCGTGTTCGGCAATTGTACCTTCGTCTGCACGAATCACTCCCGCAAAATAACGGAAATGATCTGCAACTAATGGAAGGTCTGCGTTTAAGGTTTCCCGAATAGCTTTTCCGTTTTCTATGGTTTCTACAGTTGCGAGGAACTCCAGGTTATCTTCAATTTTCTGTGCAACTTTTAGCAGGATATTGCTTCTGTAAGCTGCAGAACTTTTACCCCAGGTTTTGAAAGCTTCCTGAGCGGCATCAAGAGCCAGTTCAACATCTTCCTTAGAGGAACGGGCAGCTTTGGTGAATACCTGACCATCTACCGGTGAAATATTATCAAAGTATACGCCTTTAACCGGTGGGACAAATTTACCGCCTATAAAATTATCATAGTGAGCTTTGAATACTGGTTTTTTGATTTGTTGTTCCATAATTGTATATTTTGGTTATTACAAACCTAAACTGATATCCTATCGTTAGATAGGAGTATAGTTTCAAAGCATAGCATTATCTAACCAAAATTCGATTATCATGCAGCACAGATTAGAACTTATTAATTTAAGCAGGCAGCAGAACCTGCAAACGCTGGTAGAAAACAGGACTGTATATTCTCTGGAACGATGTGAACTTAATGTTTTTGAAACTTATACGGAATCTCTTGAAGTCCCTTTAACATTTAATGATTTGGTTATTACCAGTATGTTACGCGGCAGAAAGGTTATGACTATCCCAGGGCTGGAAAAATTCAATTATTTGCCGGGGGAGACGGTGATAGTTCCCCAGGCGCAGACCATGAATATAGATTTTCCAGATGCAACAGCTACCGATCCTACACAGTGCATTGCATTAGCAATCGACCGCCAGCAGATTCAGCAGACTTTAGATTACCTGAACGAATTTTATCCCAAAGCAGATTCTTCAGAATGCTGGGCTTTGAAAGAGGAAGGCTGTCATTTCGCTAATAGCCAGGAAATTGCCTACCTGATTAATAAGGCTGTTCGGATTTGTTCTGAAAGAAGTATTGAAAAAGATATTCTGGCCGACCTGACGATGAAAGAATTGCTCGTCAGGATTATGCAAAAGCAGAACCTTCGCTCGCTGGTAAGTTCAGCAGGTGCATATGCCTCCAGCCCCCTTGCATTTGTAATTCAGTATATAAAGTCAAACCTTGGAGAGAAAATAAACATGAACATGCTGAGTGAAAAAGCATGTATGAGTAAATCGACATTTTACAGGTTATTTAAAAGAGAACTTGGTATTAGTCCAAATGATTATATCCTGAAAGAAAAGATCAAAAGGGCAAAACAGTTATTGAGTAATCCAAGGTCAAAAATAGCGGCTGTTAGTTATGAATTGGGTTTTAGCGATGCCAATTATTTTATAAGGATTTTCAAAAAGATAGTTGGTATTACGCCAGGTACGTACCAGGTGCAAATTTGCTCTGCCTGCGAATTTGATTTTTAGCAAACCGCTGCTCAATAATTATTATCTTCCGGCAGTTCAAGCTAAATATCAACCAAATATTGTATGAAGTTCCAAAAATGTTATCTAATAACAGGCTGTCTATGGCTGGGCAGCTTTTTTTCTTATGCCCAATCTGATCAGCAAATTCGCTTTAATCAACCTGCCACACATTTTACTGAATCTTTACCCTTAGGAAATGGTCGTCTTGGGGCTATGGTTTTTGGCGGTACAAGTAAAGAAAGAATTGTTTTAAACGAGATTTCAATGTGGTCCGGAGGGGTAGAAGACCCTAATCGTTCAGATGCAGCTGCACATTTACCTGAAATTCGCAGCTACCTGCAGCAAGGGAAAAATAAACAGGCACAGGACATTTTGCAGGAATATTTTGTGAGCGCCGGTAAAGGTTCAGGTTCGTCTCAGGGAGATGCAAAATACGGCTGTTACCAGATTTTATCCGATTTATTCATTGACTGGAAAGACACCACAGGTACAGTAAGCAATTATAAAAGAACGTTATTACTTAATAAGGCATCTGCAGTTACAGAATGGGAGCGTAAAGGAGTTAAATATGTGGAGGAAGTAATCGTTAGCGGTCCTGAGCAGGTTATTTTGGTCAGACTGACTGCGAGTGATGCAAATGCGCTGAACTTTACATTTAATCTCTCCAGAAAAGAAAAGGCGGTTTTTAAAGCCAGAGATAATCAGATTACGATGACCGGTCAACTTTCTGGTGGAGATGGAGAGCCTGGTATCCGCTTCTCTGCCGTCGCCCGTGCAATTACAGACAACGGTAAAGTTCGTGCAAAAGGAGATGCTGTTGAAGTTAGTGGCGCAACGACTTGTTTGATTGTAATTAGTGCGGCAACAGACCTGAACTGGCCAAATGTAGAAAAACGGGGTGCTGATCCGGCGATTGCAGTACTTAACAACGTAAATAAAGCTGCGGGAATGAATTGGCAAGTTCTGCAGAAAAATCAGGAGAAGGACTTTCGCGGGTACTATGACCGCTGCACACTTCAGCTTGACGCATCTGGAAAAGATGTTCCGGAGAACTGGTCAACAGGAGACAGACTAAACAATTTTGCTAAAGGTGGTGAGGATACAACTTTACCTGTCCTATATTTTAATTTCGGACGTTATCTTTTAATTTCCAGTTCAAGACCTGGTGGTTTACCGGCGAATTTACAGGGTTTATGGGCAGAGGAATATCAAACTCCATGGAACGGAGATTATCATTTAAACATCAATTTACAGATGAATTACTGGCCCGCTGAGATCACCAATCTTGCAGAGATACACAAGCCTATGATAGAATTCACTAAACAACTGGTGGGACCGGGAACTAAAACTGCAAAGACTTATTATAATACGGAAGGATGGGTTGCTCATGTGATTGCCAATCCTTGGAAGTTCACTGCGCCTGGTGAAGGTGCAGCATGGGGATCGACCCTATCCGGTGGTGCCTGGCTATGTGAACATCTATGGCAGCATTACCAGTTTAATCCAAATTTAGAAACCTTAAAAGAAATTTATCCCGTGCTCAAGGGTGCTGCGCAGTTTTATAAAGGTATACTTATCCGTGATCCTGAGACAGGGTTTTTAGTGACGGCACCATCCAATTCTCCGGAGAACAGCTACAAAACTGAGGACGGCTTTGTAGGGCAGACCACCATGGGACCGGCAATGGATATGCAGATCGGACGGGAACTTCTGGGAAACACGATTACTGCCGCAAGATTATTGGGAAGGGATCTGAATTGGGCAGACTCCCTGGCGAAAATAGTCAAAGACATGGCACCCAATCAGATCAGTAAAAAAAACGGAGGTATTCAGGAATGGATCAGGGATTATGATGAAGTAGAAATTGAACACAGGCATGTGTCGCAATTATACGGTTTATATCCTTTTGATGAAATAAACGTACTGGAAACCCCGGCTTTAGCAGAAGCAGCTAAAAAGACACTGGAAAGAAGAGGAGATGGCGGGACAGGCTGGTCCAGAGCCTGGAAAATAAATTTCTGGGCCCGGCTGGGGGATGGAGATCATGCGTGGAAAATGTTTAAATCTCTTTTAAATCCATCATATGAAGATCCTGCTAAAAAAATTAAGTCTGTTCCTGGTACTTATGCAAATTTGTTTTGTGCTCATCCACCATTTCAGATTGATGGTAATTTCGGCGGTACAGCTGCCATTGCAGAGATGTTGCTGCAGAGTAATGGGCGAGATGCGGTGATCCGGTTTTTACCGGCATTACCTTCGGCTCAACAATGGAGTAAGGGAAAGGTAACCGGTATGCGTGCCAGAAATGGATTCACGGTCGATTTTGAATGGGACCGAAGTACATTAAAAAAAGCGCAGGTAATTGCGGGTATTGATGGAATCTGTCAATTGGTATTACCACCAGAAATGGTTATTCTGGACGAAAAGGGAGCGCCTGTACAAATCCAACGAGATACTAATGGGGTTGTGAAATTTAGTACGCTTAAAGGGAAGATTTACCAATTGGTTACCGGGACGTAAACTTTTTCAAACACAGGATGTTAGACTAACAAACAAATAAAATCTCATGAAGAAAATAAGCTTTATTACTTTGTTATTGCTGGCACCTTTTTATTTGCTGGCTCAGGACCTGGCCGAAGCTGAAGTACCCCGGGTTGTGGTTAACGTTTTTCATAAAACTTTCCCAAAAGCCACTAAGGTGGAATGGGAAAAGAAGATTGATGGGTATAATGTTGAATTTGACATTGGCAGAAGAGACCATGAGGCATGGATTAATGATCAGGGACAGATTGTCAAGCATAAAAAAGAGCTTAGATCTTCTGAGTTACCAAAACCTGTTCGGGATGCAATTGCACAGCAATACAAAGGATTCCGCATTGATGATGCTGATCAGTTTGAAATGGGTAAGAAGTTTTATTATAAGGTTGAACTAAAGAAATCCCCGGAGGAGAGGAAAGTGATTTTCGATCAGGGAGGGAAAGTAAGCGCTGTAAACCTATAAAAAAACAGGGCAGCCAATATTTTGGCTGCCCTGTTTTTTTATAGGTAATTTTTATCCTTTGATAATTGCTGGAATCTCTGCAAAATCGGTAATGGTAAAATCGGCCAGGATTCCGGTTTCGCGGATCTTTTCCGGATCTTCTTCCCATCCCTGACATTTAAGCCATATGACCGGGCATCCGACAGCTTTTGCCGGAACAATATCTTTTCCAAATGTATCTCCGACTACCATGCATTCCTCAGGTGCAAAACCAAGCGCATCTACACCCAGTTGGTAGATTTTCGGATCAGGTTTTCTACAACCGACGACAGCAGATTCTATGACTTCTTTGAATAAATGTAAAATGTCAAAGTCCCGGAGTACGGTATGCAGATTTCCATAAAAATTGGAAACCATAACAAGCGGATATTTTTCAGCAAGTTCTTCCAGAGTCCTTTTGGTTACACTGATCGTGTCGGCTGCAAATTCGTTGCAATGTGCTGCAATCATTTCTATAGCTTCAGGATTCGTTATAAAACCTTGTTCATTTAAAAATTGAAACTGTTGACCGACCTTCAGGCGCAGGACATCAAGAAAGGTATGTTCTGGTTTAACCAGTGCTTTCAATGCAAGACTTCTTTCACCAAATGTATAAGCCTGGGAGAACAAGGTTTCAGGAACTTCAATTCCAAAATGCTGATAGGCATTTTTCAATACCACCGCCCAATGAATTCCATTGGTATCTATTGTTCCGCCGTAATCAAATAAAAGTCCCTTAATCATAAAATATGTTTTATATAGCTATTGTAATTTAGAATCGACTCCTTTTTGTCTGGCCAGTCTGATCCAGATAAAACCGATCATGATCCAGACAATTTCCCGGATTCTCATAATTATACCAATAAAGATACCAGCTTCTGCTGGTAAACCAACTGAACGCAAGGCAAGAGCAAGACCGCCCTCACGTACACCCAGCTGCATTGGGAAAAAGAAAATGATGTTAGCGAAAAGGGAAGACGCAGAACTGATAATTAAAGCTTCCATAATACTCATATTCAGCCCAATGGCAATTGCCGTGAAATAGATCTCAGCACAGGTAATTACACGTGCAAGAATTTCATAGAGCAGTGATTTTAAAAATCGTGATTTACGTTCTGCATATAAAATTCTGATCTGATCGTCCACCTCATGCAGTGACTCTGATTTCTCTTCTAAAAATTTAGTGGCTTTGTGTTTAATAAAAGGCACTTTCTGCAGCATTTTGAACGTACTCACAGTAAAACCTTTTTTATAGATGCTTAGAAACCAGAATGTGATTCCCAACCCGATAAAAAAAGCAATAATACAGCCTGCTAATAAAGTATTATCCAGCGGCACAACTGCAAGAATCAGAAATATAGAAAGCAGCCAGAAAATGATGTGTGAAAATACGTGCATCATACCATATAGCAGAACTGAAGAGGTCGCTTTATGAATACCCAGTGTTTTTTTGAGTTCCATGATCCGGTATGGCTCACCGCCCAGAGCTACAAAGGGCGTAATATAGTTTATAGCATAACCAGTTACCGTGAGGCGGAGAACGGTCAGAAATGGAAGATTTGAATGTGGAAGGGCAGGTTCCTGGATAATCTGGCGGAAGGCCATCGCATTCAGGATATAAATAAGTAGCCAGCTACCGATAATCGGGAAAAACCAGAAGCCTGTTTTTTCTATATCACTCACAATTTCTGCGAGTCCCAATTTATAGATCATGTACCCCAGGGTAAAGATACCCAGGATCATAAAAATGAGCTTATATAATTTACTGTTCATTAAGCAATGGCTGATAAACGCTGATAAAAATTACCACTAATCTTTTCCTGACGTCTTACCATATAAATTAAGATTGTATTCAGAACAAGCAGGTCAAAAACAAAATATAACCAGGTCTGGTCAATAAACAACCACAGGAAAAGGAAAATAACCCTTGTGTTAAACTGTATAATATTCGTTAGCCTCATTAAAGGTTTATTCTGTGCATTAAAGGCCTGAAGCTCCTGAGCAGGAATTTTCATATCGAATTTAGACTTCATCAATGCAAGTAACCTTTGCAGTTTTGGAGAGCAATTTTCCTGCAAACGGGTATAACCCATGTACCCTCTGGCTACAAAATTCAGGAAGAAATTAGTATTTGCCTTATTCAGATCATATTCTTTTTGCAGATCTGCGGAGTTATCCAGTTCACTGCCGCTTACGCCTTTAATAAAATAAAGATGGATATTCCTATAATAGTCTGCCATCGCAGATTGAAATATGTGAGATACTCCTGCACCGATTCCCAGCACCCAGACCCAGGCCGGCCATCCAGCATCCATTAATCTCAGGCAAAGTGCAATGTGGATAGATGTAAACCAGAAATCGCCTGCAAAACCATCCAAAATACGACCTAGTCTGCTTTTGTTATTTGTTATTCTTGCCAGCTGACCATCAGCGCTGTCCAAAGAGTTTGCAAAAACAAGCAGGAGCATACCGATTACATTCAGCCACAGCTCAGGGAAATAAAATAAAATACCTGCACCGACTCCGAAGAAAATACTGATAATCGTTACCGCATTAGGAGTAATCCCGAGTTTTGCACAAAGTAGTGCTATGCGATAGCCTATAGGCCGGTAGAAATAGATATCTATTTTCTCTTCAGTATCATTCGATTTCAAAGTGCTCTCAAAGGAAACGTCAGGTTGCACTGGTGGTATTTGTTGAGCTTTCATTAAAGATGTGCTATAAAATTATCATACAAGCATTGCGCAATGTGTGGTGCTGCGATATCCCTGCACGGTGCAAAGCTAGGCCAGTCATTGAAATCAATGATGTGGAACTTACCTTCGCGGTCGACAATGGCATCACCGCCATAAATATAGATATTTAAGCCAATAGCCGCAGCATCAGCTGCTTGCATTAATGTATCAAGGTTAAAAGGATAATGTGCAGTAGCTGAGTTTATTTGCTCATAGCTGCTGTATTTATGATGATTATGATCGTAAGGGTAAAAATGGTGGAAGAACTGTGAACCCCTGATTCCATAAAACTTTACGAGATCACCTGGCAGATTCTGGGAAATAACAGCATCGGGAATTCCTCTGAGATTAAATTCCTTCAGGATATACCGGCCTTGCTCTTCCGACTCAACGTAGGTAACGTCTTCTTTGTGAATTGCATGAAAATCACCTCTTTTGATCCAGTAACCTTCACCCGGTAAATCTGTAAATGCATCATCTCCGGGCTCATCTGTCAAGACAATTCTGCTTTTAGGATAAGGGATATTGTTTGCAATTAATGCATTGGTCATATTGGTGCGGAAACAGTTTTCAATCCCATATCCTGAATTAATAACGATTTTTCCACTTTCTTCCAATGACTTTAGCTTTTCGACCACAACAATTTCTCTGGCCATCGCGAAAATGAAACGCTCTTGTACATCGGTCATTTCCATCAAATCGTTTTCAGTACAGATATTAACCGTGCAACCCATTTTTTCAAGTGCCGTTACTGTAAGGTTAAAGATCGCCTCATCATTACCGATATGGTTTGGAGAGAATTTACTGCCACGTTTGACGCCCAGTAAAGTTATTGGTTGTATATGCACTGCTTAGGATTGGATTTCTGTTAAAAACTGTTCGGCTTTGGTAATATCGGAAAGATGGTCTACATCCATGATCTTGCTGAAATTATAAGCTTTAAGCTGTAAACCACTTTCGATCATTAAACGTTGAAAGTTTCTCATCCGGTTTAGATTTTTGTCTATCGCGGTCGATACGGTGCTGATCGCCGATTGGCGAAGGCAGTAAATTCCACCTGAAACTGAAGGTGAAAATGAAACCGGGGCGTCTGTAATCTGGCTGATTAGCGACTTTTCATCGAAATCGACATAAAGGGGGCTTTCATCATCAATAAAGGTTGTTACAGCCAGAGAACCGTCTAATTGCCCGTTTTCACGGAAGTCCTGGATATAACCTGCAAATTCTTCCGGATCGAAAATAGTATCTGTCGTACTCAGGCAAACTTCGTTAACTTCAGGGGAAGCCTGTAAAAGTTCGTGAAAACTATGTAAGGAACTTGGGGTAGTTTTAGTAATGATCTGTAAAGGAACCGGCAAGCTCAGCTGTTGCAAATGCGCAGCAAGTTCTAACGAGGATTCGTTGATAATGACAGCAATTGAGCTGGCGTTATTTGCCAGAAAAATGCGGATCAGGCGGTCAATCATCATCTCACCGTTAATCTTTACCATTGGTTTTAATCCCATATAGCCTTCATTGGAGAGGCGGGAACCTTCTCCTGCGGCGATTATTGCAAATAACATAAGTCTTTCTAAAAATAATTTTTGGCAGTAAACGTTATTTAATGACTAATAAATAGATAAAATAAGCAATTTACAGCACACCAGCGATTTCTGTTTCTCGAAAAAAGCTAAAATATGAGGCAAAGGTAATAAAGGCGGCCCATAAATTTGACTGAAAACATAAAATAGTCAGTCATGTTTCAATGCGGATAAATTTATGGCAATTTAACGACAAATTAACGTGCGTATTTTTTGACTAGATCGTCAATGATGGATGCGGTCTCATCCGGGAATTCCAATTGATGTTGTTGAGGCTCTTTTACCCATTTAAGAATTACAGGAAGCCAGTCGTGATTACTGCCCCAGATTACAGGAATGCCAAACTGTTTAAGTGCATAAGCATTACACTGCTGCTCATATTGAAATTTCATGGGTACCACTAAAAGCTTCTTGCCTAAAAAGAGCGCTTCTGCCGGCCCTTCAAAACCACCACCTGTCAGAAAGCCTGTAGAGCTCGCTAAACTCTCGTTAAAAGCGGCGTTCTGTATCGGAAATACGCTGACATTTCCATCTGAGTAAGCACTGGAAATATGTTTAGAGAAGATCTCCCACTTTACGTCAGGTACTTGTTTTAAAACAGGTACCAGCCATTTATCGGCGATCGAAGGCAGATATACGGTGTAATGGCCGAGATCTGATATCTCTAAACGCCGGATTTCCGAGCGTATAACCGGCGTATAAATAAATTGGTCGTAACGTTTAAAATGAAAACCAATATAGTGGCTGGCGGGGGCGTAATACTTCATGACCAGTTGCGCCCAGTCGATGCTTTTGGATTTAGGTACCAGGGGAGACTGAAAAGCGGCCTGATGGCTTAGACCCACACTTTCTATACCCTGTAATTTACAGGCCCAGGCGGAAACCGGTTCGAAATCATTAATAATCAGATTATAGTCTTTCAATGGAAGGCTTTGCATGTCTCGGAAAAACCTGCGCAGGTTCATTGATTTCCAGGTTTCCCAATGATGTACACCACCTTTCCGGCCAAAAACAAAACTGAAGCCATGAAAGCGGTATTTTACCTCCTGATCCAGCTGCATATCTGCCTGAGTACCGCTTACCAGCAAATCGACCGTCCCGTATTTCTGCAATAGAGGAACGATTTCTCTGGCCCGGCTAATATGACCGTTTCCGGTTGCCTGAATGGCGTACAATATTTTCATCCGCGCCGAATATCTGTAAATTTTATGCTTCTGACAATTAGAAATTGAAAAGAGCCCTAATTTTAGTACCCGGCTGTGGCAACCATTGCGTTCAGCTCATCCTCCATTTTCAGATAACATTCGAGTAAACGGATCTGATTGGCAGCTCTGTTTAAATTGTGACCCGGATAACGTGATCCATAATAAACATCTTCACTTAAATAGTCCGTCAGGAAGCGGATGGCCTGCATATAAATGAGGAATTTTCCGGAATAGATGAAATATTCCTGTTCTTCAGCAGTTAAGACATTACCCATTTCCGACATATAACCCGCATAGATGGCTTTGAAGAACGCTTTGCGGACGTTTATCTGGCTGAGATCTGTCTCTTCTTCGTTAGCAGAAGAAAGATAGGTACGCATCATATCTCCAACATCACTTATAAAGTATCCGGGCATAACAGTATCAAGATCTATCACGCACATTCCTTTGTTTTGCTGATTGAGCAACACATTATTAATTTTAGTATCATGATGAACTACCCGCACCGGAATCAGATTTTCACTGACGATTTTCTCATAAGTGTCTACAATATCGCGATGATCCTGGATAAAGCTGGTCAGGTTTGAAGAACGGGCCTTTCTTTCTGCAGAAGCATTTTCCAGCGCGGTATTAAATTGCTGGTAGCGTAAACTAAGATTGTGAAAATCGGGGAGTGTGATTTTTAACTGGCTGACGTCAAAATCCTGCAGCACGCGGGAAAATTTACCAAATTGGGCAGCACCTTCAAAAGCCTCTTTCGGTTGAGTAAGCACATTTAAACTATGGGAGTTTTCTACGAAGGGGAAAAGCCTGAAATAGCCTTCTTCGGTATGAACCAAGGATTCACCAATTAGCGTAGGTAATGGAGAAATGAACAGATATTCGGGATTGTTCTTTTCCAGATATAGCCGAAGTTTATTCAGGTTCTCATCTATATCCTCCGGGGTTTTAAAAACAGATGCATTAACCTGCTGCAGAATATAGTTTCCGGCTACCGTTTTTATTTTCCAGGTTTTATTGATTAATCCATCACCAAATAATTGAATTTGCGAATTTGAAAGATGATTTCCGTATTGGGCTAATATTTGGTTATGCATATAGATTTAGGAATGATTGTTCATAAAGACATCAAACCAAACTTAAACAATTTCGTTAGGAGATTTTTGTGCAAACGGTTGTGTAATTATTTATTTTTACCTGTTACCAACTCAGATTCTACAACTACTTTATACCAGGCCTGTTCTGTGCTGTTATCTGGTTTAGGGCTGTTAATCAGATCGAGAAGAATATCTGCAGCCTTTTGACCTTGTTTAAATGGAAATTGTTCTACCGAGGCAATCGGTGTGTTTTCCATGTATTCTATAATAGGCAGGTTAGCATAACTTACAAACTCAATGTCCTTATTGATCTTCAGGTTCTGTGAGCGTGCATAACGCATAGCGAAGAGTGCGACATAGTCGTTAAAGGTAACAACAGCAGTAGGTTTACGTTTATGGTGAATAAATGTATTCATTGCCTGAATGGTATCTTCTTCTGTCAGGGCTGTATGAATCATTAATGAAGGATCATATTTAAGGCGGTGCGAAGTCATCGCTTTGATATATCCGTTTTTACGTTCTGCACTGGAGGTCATATTGGTCGGACCATTGATCATCCCAATAGTCCTGTGCCCTTTTTTCAGCAGGAAGCTCACTGCCTCGTAAGTGCCGGTTTCCAGGTTAGATGCTACGGAGTGAATGTTTTTTATGGCAGGGATACGATCAAAAAACACAATCGGAATCTGCAATCGGTTCAGTGCTTCAAAATGATCAAAATTTATGGTTGTTTTTGCTACTGAGATCAATAAACCGTCAACCCTTTGTGTTTTCATTTTCTCCAGTAATACTTTTTCCAGATCGGCATCGTCATGAGACTGGGCCAGCAGCACAGTATAATTACGTTTATAGGCAATTTCTTCAATCCCGCTGATTGCAGCAGAAAAAAAAGATTCAGAGAGTTCAGGCAAAATAACGCCAATAGTATGCGATTTTCCTTGAAGAAACTGGATTGCACGTTGATTTGGTTCGTAATTTAATTCTTTAGCTATTTTCCTGACCCGCATTTTTGTAGTTAGGCCAATACTGGGATGGTCATTTAGAGCGCGGGAAACTGTACTTACTGAAATGTCCAGTAATTTAGCAATTTCTTTAATGGTTGTTGGTTTAACCGACATGTATGCAAGTTGCGATTATCTTTTAATATTAAATAATTATTAACAAAAAAGGAGGCTTACCGGTTGGTAAGCCTCCTTTTTTTCTATCAGTGCAAATTTACCGGAGCAGGCTGAAGTCTATTTCCGGGGGATGGACTGCATTGCGTGGGAGGGTGAAAATTTCATTCAAAGGTACTCCCGGACTAAAAAATCCTCCGTTTTGAAGAAAAAATCCATTCTTGCTTAAACCACCGGCATAATCGATCCGATATGCTCTTTTGGCAATGTCATCTCCGCTGAATTTGGCTTTGGATAATGAAATCCAATGACCAGATTTGTCTCTGATCCATTGATTGCTGTAAACCGCTTTTCTCGTCTGGTCACCCATTTCCGGGTCGAAATTTTCTAAAAAGGAGTGGAGCCTGGTAAGATATGTTTGCGTCTGCGGTCTGCGGAAACTGGCAATGAGCATCCACTCTGCGTCAGCTGGTTTAAAATAGGAAGTGTAAACTGTAGAATTTGTCGCTTTATCGGGGACCGCGCTGGTCAGAAATTCATATTTCTTTCCTGCCTTCCATGGATAGACCAGAAAACTCTGACCACCAGATCCTTCATCTCCAAATTCACCTGCCTGCACATTTTTGCCTTTTCTAAGCATCAGTATCTTTTGATCTTCGGGAATTGCAGAAGGGTCATCGGTATGGAAGGGGCTCCAAATGGAGAACAGCACCCGTCTCTCGGCTTTAGAATTAACCTGTATCCCAAAATAACCTTCTCCAAAACCATTGGCCATAAAATATGAGCCAACCGGGTCTTTCCCTTCAGATACCGTAATCTCATTATAGAACCAGGAAATATCTTGTTTGACTAACGTTTCCGGTACGTCGTAATTTAAATGTACAGAAGGCCCGCGTCTTCCCCAGTAAAATCTGTTGTCCTGATTATCTTTTACATAATTGGTTTGTACCTCAGCGGGCAGATCGTTCAGATGAACAGCTCGTGCAATACCCAGATTGCCAGACTTTTTAATTAGTTCTATAGTGGAATAGCCAGAACGGTCGAACTGAAATGTACCTGCATCTATCATTTGCGGAGCATTTCCAGTCAGTTTTAAAGTACGTGACTTTTTCCCTGCTTTGATTACGATTTCAGCATCTCCATCTGGTATGATGTCAAGGCTTATTCTGCTTTTGGTTGGTTTTGACAGGTTAAAGTAGATGCGGACCGAATTATCTTTCTTCCAGCTGTTTCCGGCTACTGGAATAATAACCGGTTGCTGTCTGATAGCAGCCGGTAAATTTATTCCTGAAACGAGTAAGGCTAATAAGACTATAATCAGTTTGCTCTGTTTTTTATTTTTCATAGCGAAAGGTATCAATCAAAGAACCCCGCATTTGTTTGCGGGGTTCTGCTTATTAGGGGTTTTGAACTAAGTTAGGGTTAACAACCATATCATTTTCGGGAATAAAGTAAATTACCCGGGGGCTGGTGTATTTAATCTCCTGCTGCGTTTCTCCTGATGGCAGATGCGTACCCGGATAGTTTCTATACATGGTTTGCTTATTTCTAAACACGTCAAATTTGCGCTGTGACTCAAAAGCAAACTCCAGTCTTCGTTCATCTAGAATAATATCCAGTACGTTAGTATAGCCCTGCATATTGCTGGTAGAGAACAGAGAATTACCACTCAATCCTGCTCTTTGTCTGATGGTATTAACATCATCCAGTGCTTCCTGGATTCTTCCCATCTGATAGGCGGCTTCTGCCCTGGTGAGGTACATTTCGGCTAGTCTGAGCACCACAGGCGAACTCAGTGTCTCATAACCATTTTGAAAGGAATACTTGTTAATGAAATATTTAGCGTATCCATTCCTTTTTTGAAGAATCGGGTTGCCTTGTGCATCTTTTTTGATATTACCATTAGCATCTTTTTCATATTGAGGAACCACAAATGAGTTTCTTACATCTTCAGGGTGTTTATTTAATAGCTCTCTATAAGTCTGAGAGGCGTACATTTCTCCGTAACCCAAATCACCTCCCCAGTACATGGAACCTATTGCGTCATCCAGACGGTCATCGGTGAGTACATGTTTGATAGCAAAAATTGTCTCTGAATTCTCTTCGGGAGATTTAGTGAAATACTTTGGATATTCACCAGTAGAGACCAGGTTGTACCGTTGGGTTTTGATCACTTTATCTGAATATTCCCACGCTTTCTGATAATCTCCCATATAGAGATATACCCGGCTCAGCATCGCCGTAGCAACCTCCTTTGATGCGAAATTATTTATTTTAGTACTGTTCATCAGTCCTTCTGCTTTAAGCAGATCTGACAAGACAAGCTGATAAACATCCTTGACCTTGGATCTTGCAGGAAGTTCTTTAACATCTGTATTAGTTTTTATCATTACCCCGAGCGATTCGCCCTGATCATCGGTATATGGTCTGCCAAAAAGTTTAACCAGATCAAAATGGACCATGGCCCGCAGAAAGTAATTCTCACCCAGGAGCTGGTTTCTTACCGGATCGTCACTTTCAGCAACTTTTTCGATGACCACGTTGGTGCCATAAATAGCTTGGTAGGCCTTTCTCCAGATATTGGCGACATTCCCCTGGTTTTTTTGATGTTGATAATTATAAGCAAAAAATAAAGGGTCAGTTGTTGTGCCGCTCAGTGAAACGTTATCACTGGCATATTCAGAAAGGATATGATAATTTCTTACGTAATACGCATCTTTTATGTAATTGTAAGTTCCTATCGTTGCTGATTGTAGTCCTTCGAGCGTGCTGACAACGGTTTCATTAATTATACCGCTGTAGGGTGGGAGCTCAAGGTCTTTTTTACAGGAGCCGAAAGTGCAGATCAGCGCCATTGCTATACATATTTTATAATTAGCTTTCATTTTCTTAGATTTTTTGTAGCCTGATTAGAAGTTTAAATTAACACCGAACATTACTTTTTTGCTGATCGGATATCTGAATCCGCTTACTCCGCTGTTTGCTGTATTTGGTTCCAGGTCTGATACCTCAGGGTCCATTCCAGAGAATTTAGTTAGTGTGAGCAGATTGTCACCACTTACAAATACGCGCAGGTTTGACAGATTTAATTTTTTAGTGACACTTTCCGGGAAATTATACGCAAAAGTCACATTCCGCAGACGCAGGTAAGATCCGTCTTCCAAATATCTGGATGAAGGTTTGTAGGAAAGTTTGTTTCCGTTTACAACTGCTTTTGGATGAGTAGCTATGTCGCCGGCTTTTTCCCAACGGTTCCAGTCATCCTTTAATACCATACTGTTATACTGTGGGTAGGCACCGTCTGCATCGAATAACTCCCTGCTCGAATTGTAGATCTTACTTCCGGACACGAAATTGAAAAACGCATTCAGACTAAAGTTTTTATAAGAAAATTCATTCCCCATACCTCCTGTGAAATTCGGGGTAGATGTTCCTACATATCTTCTGTCTGCAGCATTATAGTCGTTCGTGGTTGTCGTAGAAATACTGCCATCGGCCTCAGTTTTGCTTTTGTACCACAGCGGTTCACCATTATCAGGATTAACACCTGCCCATTCGCGCATGAACCATGAATTCATATCCTGACCGACGGCAATTCTCTGATTAGTGAATTTATCGATAGGCTGGTCCTGGTATAATTTGCCGACTTTGTTCTTATTGAATCCAATGTTGAAGGTCGTATTCCATTTGAAAGCTCCCGTCAGGTTAATTGTATTCAGCTCAATATCAATACCACGGTTTCTAACGGTACCGATGTTCTGTGTCAGCTGATAAAAACCTGATGCGCTTGACAAAGGAACCTCAATAATCAAATCTTTATTGGTACGCTGATATACATCGACGTTCAGTTCTATTCTATTCCAGAAACCGATATTCATACCTGCGTTAATTGTAGTGGGTGTTTCCCAGGTCAGGTTTGGATTTCCCTGCGACGAGGGATAGCCGCCAGGAATATTATTGTATTGCACATTAAAGGTATACAGAGGTAAGGAACCGTAATCTGCAGTTGGTGTATTTCCTGTAACTCCATAACTGGCACGTAGTTTCAGATTGGTAATTGTTTTGGATTTGAAGAAGCTTTCATTGGAAATAAGCCAGCCACCCGCAAAACTGTAGAATAAGCCGTACATATGATTTCTTCCAAATTTGGAACTTCCATCATTTCTAAGTGATACAGTTCCGAAATAACGATTATCGTAATTATAATCTCCCATGAACAATTCAGAGACATAACGGCTTTTCGATTTTGAGCCATTTAAGGATTTTGGAGTAGCAGTTGCATCCAGGATTTCCAGACCCGGTTGAATACCGTATCCGATACCGGTCATGTTATCCGTATAGTTTTGTTGATATTCAAATCCTGCTATCCCGGAAATATGGTGTTTGCCCAGATCAAATGCCGTATTAAACAGGTTAGACGTAATTACCGAATTTGAGTAGCCGTAAATATTCTTTAATTCTCCGGAATTAGCTTTCCCTGTCGGTGTGCGGGCATCTGTCAGGACTTCGCTCCTTGAATTACTCGTAGTATATCTGTTAGAGGTAGTAAAATTCAGGTATTTATTGATTTTATACTCTAATTTTAAATCGCCGGAAAGGTTTTGTGTACGTTCATTATCCACATTATAATCACTGAGGTACACAAAATTACTATGATCCCTTCCGAACCATTGTGTTTCCTGATCTACATATTTCGGAGAACCATCGGCATTAAATGGATTATCCCAGGGCATATTAGTTGCACTTTGATATAAGGCACCGGTCTGATCATTGTTTTTTTTACCAAATCCTGCATTAATCCTTGTAGTTACTTTCAGGCGGTCGTTGATCTGATGATCTAAATTTACCCTGAAATTGATGTTGTTGACACCCGTGTTGATTAATGTTCCTTGTTCATCATAATAATTGGCACCGATATAAAAATGTGTTCGGCTGTCTCCGCCTGAGATATTAATATTCTGATTATTGGTATAGGCCGTACGGAATGCCAGGTCTCTCCAATCTGTATTACCCGCTGTTTCCGGGATAAAATTGCTGAGATAGGCTGCACTTTGAAGCGGTAATCCTTTAGTGGTTAAAAAAGCATCTATCTGATCCTGACTTGGGTTAGGATTGGTGGCGGAAAGCTGTTTGATATACGAAGACCGCTTAGCATCATAATCATTACTGTAAAGATAGGTGCTGTAGTCTTTAAGCTGCTGCCCGTTCATTAAATTGAAATTACCCTGGGAAGCAGTATTTACACCGTACGTGCCACTGTAATTTATCTGTGTTTTACCGCTTTTACCTTGTTTAGTGGTAATTACAATAACACCATTTGCGGCTCTTGAACCATAAAGACCGGTAGCTGCGGCATCTTTCAATACAGTAACTGACTCAATATCCCTTGGGTTTGCCGAACCTCCGATTACACCATCTACTACCGTTAATGGTTCTGCTCCGGCACTTATTGTACCTGTACCCCGGATACGAATACTAGTTGCGGCACCTGGCTGGCCAGAGGCCGAAGTTACAACGACACCAGCTGCTTTACCTTGCAATAAATTACTTGTGCTATTGCTGGTTACATCATTTAGTTGTTTAGCGGTAACTGTCGAAACTGAGCTGACAATCTGGGACTTACTTTTAGAGGTATAACCGACCACGACAACTTCATCCATTTGCTGCGCATCTGGCTCAAGAATCACCTGGACAGATGATTTACCTAATATTTTGATTTCCTGATTCAGATAACCAATATAGCTGAATTCCAATATGCCGTCGGCGGCTGTGCTGATGGCGAATTTTCCGTTTCCATCGGTTATGGCTCCGCCACCGGCTTTTTTGACTTTAATGGAAACACCGGGCATAGCCAGGCCCTTTTCGTCTTTTACTGTACCAGTTACAGTATGCTGTGCAAATGCTGCGCGGCTAAAAAACAGAAGTAATAGAAATAGTCCGGTTTTGAGGCCGGCGGAGGAAACTTTGATTTGTTTTCTCAATTCTGACAAGATGATCCTATCCAAGATCTTGTTGTTGATTTGGTAAATTTTAGGCATGCAATGATTTTAAATGGTTAGCAATTCAATTTTTAAAGCTTTGGTTCAGGAGCTTGTAAATTGAAGATAGGAGGCGTTATGCAAGCTTTAAGCATTTCAAAATGTCTAAATCAACGCAAACGTTTGATTAGATAAAGGCGGGAAAATTTCATAATGCTTTCTGTGACTAGTTTTGCTTGTTAATTACTAAATAATTGATTATTAGATAATTGTATATTTTAGTTTGAGGAATTTAAGTTTCGGATGTAGGTGCGGGCAAACAGTCGTTTCCTCATTTTATACTTCGCCTAGTTTATGCAAACGTTTGATAATTTATTTATCAAACGTTTGCGCTGATTATTCGATTTTTAGCGTTGCGGGCATGGGGGGAATTTTTATACCTTGTCATCACCAAATGAATGAACATGGAACGCAGAGAACTTTTTACACGCATTTTTGGCTCTCAACCTGCAAAAGTGCCGGTAACCAAGGAGCCAGATCCGGTCTTGGCGACTCCGGATTATCTGAATAAAGAAGAAGTAGAAGTTTACGACAATACCTGGTACGATATACCTGAAAGTGAGATTTTTACTGCTTCAACAGTTAGCTCTTTTGGACTGGAATACAGGATGGAGGTTGTACCTGAAAGGATTCAGGAGAGTGCTTTATTTACCATGTATTTTAAGCCTTCCGGTGAAAAAGCTGCAGAACCAATCAGTTTCGGAATGAACGAGAATTATAGTCTTTTTATAAATGAAGAAACAGACAGCCGCCAGACGGATGCCGATAGTCTGTTTGGAGCTGTACAGCTTGTGCTGACGGTTAGTCCCCAGGCAGAAGGAAGGGCTTATGTCAGCATAAAACTTATCGATCATTACGGATTAACGCTGGCTACATTAAAATCGTTAAAATTTATGCTTTCTGACTGGGATGGTGAATTTTCGTCCGGGCCGGGTCTATCGTTAAAGCATCCTGTGGCGCCAGGTTGGAAAATCAGGATGTTACAAATCAAAGGTTATCAGAATAAACAAAACAATCTTATATAATTTTTATAGCTGAAAATATAACTATGAACAGACGAGAATTTGTGGCTACAACCGGTCTTACAGCTGCCGCACTGACGATGATGCCCGAACAGACACTTTTTGCGAATTATGCGGGTGAGAAAGTTAAAATCGCAATGATAGGTGTTGGTCTGCGTGGGCAAAACCACCTGGATCTATTATTGAAAAGGGATGATGTAGAACTTGTTGCAATCTGCGATGTAGAACCACGCATGCTGGAGATGGCTAAAAAGCTAATTACCAAAAGTGGTAAGCCGATGCCCAAAATCTATACAGGTGATAATAATGCCTGGAAAGATATGCTCCAGGTCAAGGGATTAAAGTCTGTTATTATTTCAACTCCTTGGGAATGGCATAAATCAATGATCATTGGCTCACTGGAAGCTGGCTTAAAATATGTTGCAACCGAGGTTATGCTTGGTATCACTTTGCAGGATCACTGGGATGTAGTACACGCAGCAGAGAAACACCAGGCGCATGTGATGATGCTGGAGAATGTTTGTTACCGCAGAGATGTCCTTGCGGTTTTAAATATGGTGAGACAAGACGTTTTCGGGGAGATACTGCACCTTCAAGGTGGCTATCAGCACGATCTGAGAGAAGTAAAGTTTAATGATGGGATCAAGCCTTACGGGGGCGGTGTCGAATTTAATGAAAAAGGATTTTCTGAGGCGAAATGGAGAACGAATCATTCTGTTCACCGGAATGGTGAGCTTTACCCTACACATGGGATCGGTCCTGTCGCACAGTGCATAAATATTAACAGGGGAAATAGGTTTTTGAAAATCAACTCTTTTGCAACCAAAGCAAGAGGCCTGCATAAATATATTGTTGATAAGGGCGGTGAAAGCCATCCTAATACAAAAGTGAATTTCAGATTGGGCGATATCGTAACTACCACATTAGATTGTGCAAACGGGGAAACAATTATACTACAACATGATACCAATTCTCCAAGGCCCTATTCTTTAGGGTTCCGTGTACAAGGAACTAATGGCTTATGGATGGATCTGAACAACAGTATTTATGTGGAAGGACAGAGCAAGCCCCATAAATGGGATGATGCAAATGCATGGCTGGAAAAATATGATCATCCGCTTTGGAAGAAATATGGTAACGACGCACAGGGTGCCGGTCATGGTGGTATGGACTTTTTCGTAATACATGCTTTTATTGAGTCTGTTAAGCGGAATACTGAAACGCCTATGGATGTTTATGACGCCGCTGCATGGAGCGCCATTACGCCATTAAGCGAGCAGTCTATTGAGCTTGGTAATGAAACACTGGATTTTCCGGATTTCAGCGGTGGTAAATGGATGACCAGAAAACCTGTATTTGCGCTAAACGACGATTATTAAAATTTATTTTTGACTTTGGAGGCAGGGATCGCAAGATACCCTGCTTTTTTTTTGACAAAATTATAAGTGTCGGCATAAGATAGAGTGTGTTTCGCCATTGTATCGGATTTCGTTTATATGATCTTCATGCTTCCTTCGTTTTTCGTTCGATTTCGATTGAAGGAACAACGAAGGAAGTCCGAACAAACTCCGAAGGAAGTGTGAAGTAAATGTTGGCGAAACCAGAGTATGATACGGTTAACCTTTAGTTAAAAACCAAGGCGACTTTTAATTTTATAATTCCATTTTCTGAGTTATAAACGTCTTTATTCTTTATGGGAATTTTATATTTGTGATGAATCGCCGGATATTTCGATTCCACGGTTAATTGCCTGTTTATGAAATCTTACTTTCCCGCATTGTGGTCAGTACCTTCTCTGCGTATATTTTTTCGCTGGTTACTCCTGATTTGCTGTATTTCGGTTGCGACAGGTTTAATAGTGTCACTCTTTCTGATTTTGCTCCATAGGGTGACGCTGTTCAGGTTCTCACATCCATGGCTGCTTTATTTTTTACCATTTGCCGGGGTATTGATTCATTATATTTATCAGACTGTTGGTAAATCTTCAGAGAAGGGGAATGATCTCATTCTGGAAGAAATTCATCGCCCGGTAGGGAGTATGACCTGGAAAATGGCCCCTGTAATTCTGATCAGTACTTTAATAACACATCTTTTTGGTGGTTCAGCTGGCCGTGAAGGAACGGCAGTACAAATAGGCGGAAGTATCGCATCGGTTTTTGGAAAATGGTTTAATATGTCCGGAAGGGATACCAAAACGGTGCTGATCGCCGGGATCGCGGCCGGTTTTGGAGCTGTATTTGGAACACCGTTTACCGGGGCTATCTTTGCGATTGAGGTGCTTACACTGGGTAAGATCCACTATAAACATTTCCCTGCAGCTTTATTAGCCAGTATGGCCGGACATTTTACAGTAATGACTTTACACGTGCATCATACCGGCTATCTGGTAAATAATCTTCCAGTTGAATTCTATTACTTATCGGGCAGACTTGCATTTAGCTGGTTGCTTTTGGGGAAGGTAATGCTGGCTGCTGTCGCTTTTGGAATGGTGAGTATGTTATTCATTAAACTGGGGCATGGTATTAAGCAACTGATCACCGGCGTAGTGCAAAGAAAATGGCTGATACCTTTGCTAGGTGGGTTTGTAATAATCGCATTGACATTAATTTTGGGTAAACCAGATTTTCTGGGATTGGGGATAGAATCAGCTTATCCAGGTGCAGTGACTCTGCCCTCCGCATTTTTACCTGGCGGGGCAGATACATGGAGCTGGTTATGGAAGACAATTTATACAGCAATTACACTTGCGACCGGTTTCAAAGGGGGAGAGGTCACGCCATTATTCTATATCGGAGCGACTCTCGGTCATACGCTTGCGCAGGTATTACAGGCGCCGGAAAGCCTTTTTGCAGCGATCGGGTTTATAGCTGTTTTTGCAGGCGCAACGAAAACGCCACTCGCCTGTACTGTTATGGGACTTGAATTATTCGGAGGGGCATATGTGGTTTTTTTTGCCACAGGTTGCTTCATAGCTTTTTTGTGCAGTGGCAGAACAGGTATTTATAAAGCGCAACGGAATAGACTGGCTGGTAAATACTCTTGAAAGCAGGCTTATGCAGAACGGGTATAAATTTCTACATTATGGCCTTTTACATCCCGTAATTATGGCGGAATAATTTTGTTTTCAGCTAGATCTGATGAAAATACCTACGGGCTGAAATAGCAAAAATATGCCGGTCTAAAACAGGCACCGGCCTGATGATTTTATTTAATTGTGATCTTAAAATTATTGATTTTATAAGCACCGCCTTCTAAAGAACTCAATTCATTGGAAATCATTCTGCCATAGGCATCGAAAACTACAAGCCTGACCTTTTGCTGCTTTTTAGTGTTTATTATGGTTTTAAGGTCTATGTCGGACACGTAACTGAATTTAATGTCCTGATTATCGGTAATGTCGAAACTTTGTGAATTATTTAAAACTGTATAATTAAACTGACATTCTGAACATTCTACACGGATTACCCCGTCTTTTGAGAACACTACATTAGATAGGGGGTCCATCGTGGAATCTTTTTTACAACTAGTAAAAAGTAAAGGTATAAGCAAGCTGATGAGTATAAATTTACAGTTATTCATATAACTGTTAAGGCAGGAATAATGCCATTATACTAGCTTCTATTGCCAGCCAGTTTTTTGAGGTCTATGAGTTGAAGAGGTTTCTTCATGAGCTTGATAACATGTGGGTTAGCTTGAGCACGCTGTATATCTCCGAAGTCGAGTGTCGAAGACAACATAGCAACTGCACATTTTTCTTTAAAGGCTGAAGGGAATTTTTTATAGTGTTCAAGGAATTCGAAGCCATCCATCTCCGGCATTTGTATGTCAAGCAGAATAAGGGTGGGTAGCTTATCGGCCTGGTTCGCTGATGAGCTAAAATAGTGAAGTGCTTCCTGGCCTGATTTGCAGGCTATAATCTCGGAAAACATACCGGTTATTTCAATGAGTTTACTATTGATTTTCAGATCAATAATATTATCATCAACAAGCATAATTATTGGTTTTGTATTCAGATTAGCTGGCATTTGGGATATTAATTTTAAATGTCGTACCCTGATTAACTGCTGAACTGACGCTGATCGTACCGCCTATTTTATTCAAGGCCTCTTTAACGATAAACAGGCCTAATCCACTTCCCCTATTGTTTTTAGCTTTAAAAAACTGAGTAAATATTTTATCCAGGTGTTCATTCAGTATACCTAAGCCATTGTCTTTGATAATAATCTCGGCAGAAATCATAGAAACGTGGATAGAGATATCAACCAGTTTCGCGCCAGCTTCCTCTTTTTGATATTTAATAGCATTTGAAATCAGATTGCCCAAAATAACTTCTATCCGGAAGGTGTCTCCATAAAAAGGTTCCGTCTGGTTAATGCTCACATTAAATTTGGTGTCTGGCTCATTCGGTGAGTATTCCTGAATAATTTCTTCTACCAGCTTCGGGAAATTAATTTCGGCTTTATCGGAAAGATTTTTATTGTTTTTATAATATTGGAGTGTTTTCTGAATATAGTAATCAAGTTTTACTGAACAGGATTCTATAAGCTCCCAGTACTCGCCGCTGGAATTAAAAAGACCTTCCATTTTAACCAGGTTTACGATGCCAATTACGGAGACCAGAGGCGCACGGAGTTCGTGGGATATGCTGTAAATAAAGCGGTTTAATTCGTCATTTGTCTTCTCAAGCTCCCTTACCTTATTACGCAGATCTATCTTCGCTTTATAGGCGTCATGAGCGTTCTTTATAGAATTATGAAGTTCAAGGTCGTTCCAGGGCTTGGTAATGTATCTGTAGATATCTCCATGGTTGATTGCGTCTGCAAGGGCCGTTATATCGGTATAACCAGTTAAAAGAATGCGAATAGGGTCGGGGTAGTTTTTGGAGATACTTTTAAAGAACTCGACTCCGGTTGTCTCCGGCATTTTCTGATCAGCAATAATTACCTCTACAGAGATATTTTGGAGAATCTTCAGGCCTTCGGCCGCAGAAATCGCTGTGTAGATTTCATACTGCCGTCTGAAACTTGCTTTAAATGCGAGTAAATTATTTTCCTCGTCATCGATATACAAAACTTTTACCGGAGAGCTGGTCATATTAAACTATGTTTACAGGCAATGTGATTATAAATTCAGTACCAGAATTTAGGCTTGTGATCACTTCGATATTTCCCTTGTGTTTCTCAATAATACTAAAAACTATTGACAAACCTAGGCCTGTTCCCTCTCCAACCTCTTTAGTGGTGAAAAAAGGTTCAAATATCTTCTGTTTAATCTCTTCTGTCATTCCGGGGCCTGTATCACGAATACTGATTTGAATTGAATCTCCCATGTCTTTTGTCGCGATAAAAAGTTGCTCTTTCCGGGGATTGTCTTTTTTCGTTTTAATAGCCTGAATAGCATTAGTAATCAGATTCATAAAAACCTGATTAATCTTGCCAGGAAGGCATTCAACCTGAGGTAAAGCTTGCAAATCTTTAATTACTTCAATATTTTCAGGAATAGTGCTTCTTAGTAAAATGAGCGTTGATTCCAGACCTTCATTTATATCTACTGGTTTAGTGTCGCTTTCATCCAGTCTGCTGAAGTTTTTCAGACTTCTGATTATTTCTGCCGTCCGGTTAGCTCCGTCGCCAATACCTGATAGTAAAGAATTAATCTCCGTTTTAATATATTCTAGGTCTATCTGTCTTTTGAAACTGGCGACTTCATCTAGTTGCAAGACAATATCTTTATCAGGATCAATTTGTTCATATTTAGCAATCACATCATAAAGATCTTCAATGTCCATTCTCAATGGTTTTATATTGGATGTGACAAAATTTATAGGATTATTAATCTCATGGGCGATACCTGCTGTTAACTGTCCAAGGCCAGCCATTTTTTCTGCGTCCACTAACTGCGATTGTGCTTCTTTGAGGTCTTTTAATGTATCGTTCAGGGCGTGGTTAGATTTCTGCAATTCTTCAGTTCGTATGTTAACCTGCGTCTCCAATTCTATGTTTTGTTCCCTGATAAGACGTTCATTTTCCTTGGATATTTGCAGCGCATGTTCCTGTGATTGTTCTTTATCTTTGCGATAGATATTAATCTTGTCGGCCAGTGCGAATGAGAGTAATGTGATCTGTATAACTGAGCCAATCTCCAGAATGTAAGAGGTGAACATGTTGTAAGGAACAATATTGAAATTCCGCAATACAAAGATCACCACAGCAAGCAGGAAGATTGTATAAGCTATCAGGAAAAACAATGCGGGTCTGGATCCTTTTCTTCTGATTGCATTCGCCACAAAGAGAAAATAAAGGGATCCCAGCAATGCAAGGGTCTGGAGCGACTTGATACTTTGGGTATGATATCCGCTAAACCATACCGATAATGTAATAACATACAGTCCGATGAAAAATAATATTCCATTATGCAGGCCCGGTGTGTTCTTTTTGGTTTGAAGAAAACGAATAAGAAAAAGAGCGGTAGTAATTCCAGAGAAAAAAGGTACTAGAACAGAGCTGTTTATAGCCAGCCATGGACTGTCCGGCCATAGATATTTAAATGCATATCCCTGAAAAGTTGCTTGTGTCAAGCCTACGAAAAAGATGTAGATGATGTAGTATAAATAACTGGAATCTTTAACCGTAAAACTTATAAACAGGTTATAAAAGATCATAATGAGGATAATCCCCGCATACAGACCAAAAAGAATATTCCTGTTATTGTCATCTACAAGTATGCTTCTGGAGGTTCCCAGATAGACAGGAAGCTGAATCTGATCGGTTGAACTTACCTGTACATAAAATGTTTTTTGACCACCCAGCGGAATACTTACAGGGAAAAGGTAATTGGCATTAAGAACGAGCCGGTCACTGAATTTTTTGTACTTTCCAAGGTGTACAGATTCCGTAAACCCATTCTTTTCCTGTTGATAAAGAACGAGGCTGTCTAATGCGGGTTGTGCAATGACCAGCATCAGATCTTTCGATTTACTGGTGTTCTGCACTGTAAAACGGATCCATACACGGTCTGAAGTAATCCCCATGTTAGGAACGGCCTGGTCTAGATAGTTAAATTTTTCTTTGAGGACTTTATCGAAACTTAACGTACAACTTGGGTCACGAAAAAGAAAGATACCTTTCTCCATCCGCAGGATGCGCTGATCATCAGAGAATTTTAAAATGCTGTCCTGACCGGAAGCGGCAATGGCAGATTGACCGGATATCAGCAGGATAAAACAGATCAGTATTCTTTTAAACAGGGTCATTCAAGTTTGGAATGGTTAAATTATATTCTAACTGATAAATACCTTTTGGTCCTCTCTCTTCGAGCACCTGACTTGGATTGTCCCTGAGTGATAGTATCTTGATCCGCTCGGACTCATCAGCGTTACTCAGATCTTCGGGGTTCCGTAACCGCATTGCAGTAGCCACCAGATCATCTTTTGGATAGTAAAACAAGCCATTATTACCTAAAGTGGTTTCTACGACACAGCCAACTCTTTTACCCATTCGTACAGTTGCCGGGGCACAGAGTACGAAAAGACTGACAACCTGTAATTTAGCGGCTAATACCGAACCAACACGCGCCAATACGTGGCTTCCGATTCCCATTCCGGCTACTTCTCTGGAATTCCACAATCCACAAAGTTCACAGGTACCACCACGGTCCTCATCTTCTTTGATCATATCGTAGACCTTCGGGTCATATTTCCCGATAGCGCTTGCTATAGGCAGGTCGTACTTATCGGATTTGAGCTGTATCCTTGCCCCACCGTAAACAAATTTTGTTTCTTTATCTTCAACCAGAATTACCATAGTTTTCGGATCGTCTACCCAATCTTGTCTGTTGGAGGTAATCTGTGTGATTCCGTAAATTTCCAGTAGTCTTTTGTGGCCAACAATAAATTTTGAGCATGCCTCGGGATCGTCCGGCGCTCGGAATGTTCTGATATGTATCATTGCTTGCCAGTTTTTATTTTATAGTGTTTTTATCTTCTTGAACCAGTTCGTCAAAATCTACAAAAAACCTCCCCGAAACTGAAAATTGCTGAAGTAATATTTTTCTGCTGACATCTGTAATCATCGCTCCGCCTAAAGTTACAGCAGAGGCCAGCTGTGGCCAGCCTACTATAGTTTTATTCATCTCACTCACAGATCTCAACATAGCAGGTGAGAGGTTTTCAAAACCAATTATCCGGGCCAGGTATTCGATTTTTTCAGGTATAGTTAGTGTTCTAAGTTTATCCGTCAGTTCCTCCTCAGAATAGGCCTCCAGTTCCGGAACCTTACCATGAAAGATTGGTCGTTCAGGTTCCAGGTCAAAACGTTCAACGTCAAGCATGCCCTTGTCATTAGTGTCCATAATTACCGGGATGCCCAATGATTTGGCTTTAATACGACTGAGTATTTTGATATCTATTCCATCACATTCTTCTACCAGAATATCGAGCTTGCCATCTTCTGTAAAGAAGCTGTTGATATTTTGGGCGTTTACACCGGATGTAAAGCACTTAACGTCAATAAACGGGTCTAATTCTGCAATTTGACGGGCCGCTACAATGGCTTTATTCAAACCTAATTCTGCAACACCGACCTTTATGCGGTTCATATTACTGAGTTCAATCTCGTCAAAATCTGCCAGGCGTAGTTCTCCGCAGGTTCGTTCTGTAGCCAGTGTTAAAGCAATACTCTGCCCAACGGAGAGACCAATAATACCAATCTTCTTATTCCTGAGTATCTGAATTTCTTCTGGTGTGATTTTATAAATATTTCTGCTTGTCCGGACAAATACAAATTCCTCTTCGTCTAGTAGGTGGACAAGTTTTTTTGACCATGGATAATATACCCAGACGCCATAAGATTTTAGATCCTTTCCGGCATGTTCGCTGATTAGAATCGCAGTTGCAGATGCATCTGGTCTTTGAGTAGGATGCTGTAACCGAATTAATTCAGTTAACTGGGTATAAATTGTATCGTAAATGAGAATGTCCGGATTATTTTTAATCAGGGCATGAAGCTTTCTTTCATCTTCCTGATCATGGATTCTATAATATACCGGGCGATATATGGATGAATTTCCTGAAGCATTAATACTGGACTGTAAAATATCCATGAGCTGAATTGTTAACTTTTTTGTAAAAATGGTCAATTATTATGTGGGAATATTTTTTATCCGAAATTAGTTTTTTTGAATTTATAAAAGCAATATATTTAACAAAAAAATCCAATAAATACAGATGAATTCCGAAACCCTTATAAATGTCCTTTATGTGGACGATGAAGTTCATAATTTAAACTCTTTTAAAGCCGGGTTTCGAAGGAAATTCAACGTATTTACAGCAGAATCTGCGGTTGAAGGGCGGAAAATTCTTGAAAAAGAACTCATCCATGTGATTATTACTGATCAGCGGATGCCTGTAACCACAGGAATTGAATTTTTGGAGTCTATTATTCCCGACTTTCCAGACCCTATCAGGATATTATTGACGGGGTATGCTGATATCAATGCCGTAATTGATGCAATTAATAAGGGACAGGTATATAAATATATTCAAAAACCCTGGATGGATGAAGATTTGAGAATTAATATCGAAAAGGCATTTGAGATTTATTCCCTGAGGAAAGAGAACAGAGAACTTACTGAGGCTTTACTGGTAGCCAATAATCAACTTGAGTTTCTGCTCAGACAAAATTTGCTTTCTTAGAAAAGATCTGCAGATAAGGCTTTATCTGCAGATCAAAGAATTATAGTTCTTTACGTAACCTGGCAACCGGAATATTCATTTGCTCACGGTACTTGGCAACTGTTCTCCTTGCAATATTATATCCCTGTTCTTTTAAGATTTCAGTAAGCTTCTCATCGGCCAGTGGTTTGCGCTTATCTTCATTTCCTATACAGTCTTCCAGAATCTTTTTGACTTCTTTATTGGAAACCTCTTCTCCGCTTTCTGTCTGAATAGCTTCTGAAAAGAATGATTTTAATAAAAACGTACCAAACTCTGTTTGTACATATTTTGAATTAGCTACTCTGGACACCGTAGAGATATCCATGTCAATTTTGTCAGCAATATCTTTCAGAATCATTGGACGCATTTTACGTTCGTCGCCCGTGAGTAAGTATTCGTATTGGTACTGCATAATTGCATTCATAGTTTTAAGCAACGTCTGCTGACGTTGTTTAATCGCATCGATGAACCATTTAGCTGAATCTAGTTTCTGCTTTACAAACTGTACTGCCTCTTTAAGCTTTTTGTCTTTTTGAGCAGCTTTGTCATAATGCTCAAACATATCAATATAAGAGCGGCTAACACGGAGTTCCGGCGCATTCTTAGAATTAAGTGTCAGAATAAGGACAGCGTCATTATTGGAGATATGAAAATCAGGTATAACCTGTAATTGTTTAGTAGTAACCTGGTTGGAATCTCCGGGTTTGGGATTTAAACGTAAGATTTCTGTGATTATTTCTTTAAGATCTTCGCTATTCAGGCCAAGTGATTTTTCGAGTTTGTCGTAATGTTTTCTGGTAAATTCGTCCAGGTAATTCTCAACGATCATAATTGCTTTCTGTATGATCAGATTATTTGGATCTTTCCGTTTTAACTGCAACGTAAGGCATTCCTGAAGGTCTCTGGCCGCTATACCCGGTGGATCGAAGCTTTGGATTACTTTAAGCATTTCCAATACATCTTCTTCTTCTACCATCGCATTTTGAGAAAAAGCAAGATCGTCAATCATGGAAGTAATTGGTCTTCTCAGATATCCGTCGTCGTCAAGGCTACCGATAATTTGTTTTCCTATAATAAAGTCATGGTCTGAAAGTGGAACCAAATCAAGCTGTTCCTGTAAACTTTCGAAAAACGTACTTTCTATAGCGATAGGTGTTTCTTTCTTCTCCTCATCATCATCATTATTATTGTAGGATGTGCTGTAATCATTAGTATTGTCATCCTGTAAATAATCATCTACGTTAAACTCATCCGTGTTTTCTTCTTTCGCAGAAGGATCAAATTCTTCTGGAGAATCATTCAGATCGTCATATTCACTTTTTGGTTCTTCTGCGATCATCAGACTTGGGTCTTCCAGTGCAGGATTTTCTTCCAGTTCTTCTTTAATACGGGTATCCAGCGCGACTGTGGGCACCTGCAGCAATTTGATGAACTGAATTTGCTGTGGAGAGAGTTTCTGAAGTAATTTTTGTTGTAAATGTTGTTTAAGCATGTTTTGTAGACCAGGTATTTTGACCCGTTTCAAAAATAAGCATTTGCTTTAGATATAAACTATAGGATCCATCTATTATTGTAACTTGATGCGGGATTGTGACAAAAATGTATTTGTTTCTTAATAATTTTATTATTTTTATTAAAATTGAACACATTACTAATCTACTATTTATGAGTTTCGTTAAAGAATTTAAGGAGTTTGCTGTAAAAGGCAATGTTATCGATCTAGCAGTCGGTGTTATCATTGGAGGTGCATTTGGTAAAATCGTTACTTCCATGGTTAACGATTTAATTATGCCGCCGATCAGCTTGCTAATAGGGGATAAGGGATTCACCAACTTCTACCTGCCGTTAAATGATAAAGTCCGTGAATTCGTCGCAGGTAATCCTAACGCGTCTTTGGAAGATGCAAAAAAAGCAGGCCCTGTTTTCGCCTGGGGAAACTTTGCAACTGAGGTGATCAATTTCGTTATTCTTGCGTTTATTATCTTTTTAATGGTTAAAGCAATTAATACAATGAAACGTAAGCAAGAGGCACAGCCTGTAGCTGCACCAGCGCCTACTAAAGAAGAAACACTACTGACTGAAATCAGAGACTTACTGAAAGTAAGAAATTAGCATCAAGATATTTAGGTGGATAAAATTTATCCACCTATTTTTTTTCGGGCACCTGTGGTGTTATTAGAATAAAATCAGCCAGATGACGAAATGTTTTCCAGTCATCATCTTCTGCAGCTGCAAATGACGATATGGTCAGCACTTTAAGTTTTGGTGCATATCTTTTTAAAGGAAATAATAAGCCTAGCTTTTCGTCGCTGTGAAAACGGCCGTTAATCTGTAAAATCTTTCTTTCCGGGTATTGTTTAGCATAATTACTAATCGCCCAGGCCATAGCGGCATCCCATAAGTTCTGAGTTTGATATATTTTCATATTCCCCATACCGTGTCCGCCTAATGTTTCTATAAATTTATCATAGTATCTTCCTGTAGCTGTGTCTAAAGGAAGGGGGGGCAATAATTTCTTTGAAGGTTCTGGGAAATCCTGCAACTTACTCAATCCAAAAAAAGTCACAGCGTTACTGTAGCGGGTGGCCACATTTCCACCAATCACGTCTGTTTTGTTCTGTTTCGCTATTTCGATCATCGGCCTGTAGTCCGCATAATTGTTCCAGGCACGCGCTTCTTTAATAAAATTCTTTTCGGAGATCAGAGAAGACAGGTACTCATTTATGGTCAGCTGCACATCGGTAGCGAACATTTCCATTGTGAGTGCAGTTTGCGGATAGGCTGCGATCATCTTAGTTAAGATTTCGGCCTGAAGGCTATGAGCTGTCGAATCATTATGTTCCTCCCCGAACACCAATACATCGGTATTCTTCATTCGCTTTACAATGTCATCAGTAGTAATTGATTTGCCGGATTTGCTGTCGTATAAACGATAACCTTCCGCTCCTGAATTCGATTCCGGATGTCTGTCGCTGTTTTGTTGTGCAGACAGGAATAGGGGAGATACTAATATCGCGAGCAGGTAGCTGTAAATTCTCATGTTGTTTTTGGCATTTAAATTAGGTTCCGCAGACCAGCGGTCAGGGATTGTGCGAAAATTACACATTTTTTTTTACCGGTAAAATATCGGGATTTACCGGTAAAATACGACTTTAGATAGACAACCCATTTCCTGCTGTCAAAATGAATGTACTTTAGCTTTACAATCGATAATTTGAAAACATTCTTATGAAAAATTCATATAAATCTGACAAACATACCAACAGAATGTGGAGTGGATTAATCCTGCTGCTGGTCGGGTTGTTTTTCTTAAGCCGGAACTTTGGCTTCTTCCTTCCGCAATGGTTATTTAGCTGGCACGTGATCTTAATGGTTATTGGAATTATAGTAGGTGCTAAACGCAATTTTATAGGAGGAGGATGGCTGGTTATGGTTTTAATTGGCGGGTTCTTTACTTTACAGCGATTTAGCGACCTGAACTTTTCAACCTACTATTTTCCAGGGATATTTATTATTCTGGGTCTGTATTTGATTTTAAGTCCATCTCGTAAATTGAAGAAAAATAATCCTTTCGGCGATAGACCTTCGGCTGATTTTAAAGGAGATCCTTTGGTAAATCCTGTTTCTGACGATGCGGGTACCCAAGATGATCAGTACGGGTTTTCTTCAGGTGCCCCGACTAATAATACAGGTGACGTTATTGATCTGGTAAATGTTTTTAGTGGAAGTAAGCAGCAGTTTTATTCAAAAAACTTATTGGGAGGAGAAGTCGTTGTCGTATTTAGTGGTGCAGAACTTAATTTTATTCAGTCGGATTTTGAAAACACGATAGCTATAGAAATTACGGCAATATTCGGTGGGGTTAAATTAATTATTCCGCCTCACTGGGTGGTTAAATCTGAGGTCACGCCTATCTTTGGTGGTTTGAATGACCGCAGGGCAGTAGTTACCCATATCGAAGGGAATCCGAAAGTTCTGGTCATCAGAGGGACTGCTTTGTTAGGTGGAATTGATATCAGTAATTTTTAAAACGAATTATGACCAGAAACCCTTTATCCAGCACAGTCGTTAAGAGAAATGCGTTGATATTGTACGTATGTTGGGCGGCAGGTTTCTCACTTATCTTTTATTATGCGCTGAATCTGAACTGGTATGCGGCTATAACAGATAGTATATTGACTGCATCTTTCTTACTGGCCAGCTGTATTGTAGTGAGTACCATAACACGTTATTACAAGCCGGCTGATGATGCACTGTTTTTTGTGTTGATTATTTCAGCCGTGCTGTCTTCTTTAATAACTTTAGGGAGTAATTATATTCTTAGTTATATTTTTGATTCGTATAATAGTTATTTGTATTTCCTTGAATTTACTTTATTATTCCGCGCTGTTATTCTATTTGTATTTCTCGCCTGGTGTACTTTCTCAAATATGCTCTGGTACCGGTTAGAGGAACAGTCAGAAATGCAGCAACGTCTGTTTGCTGCACAGAATCTGGCTAAAGAAGCAGAGCTAAATAAACTCCGGCACCAGCTGCAGCCTCATTTCTTATTTAACAGTTTGAATTCAGTATATGCACTCACTATAGTCAATCCAAAAGAGGCTGGTCTGATGATCACTAAGCTGGCATCTTTTTTACGGGGAACACTTAAAAGGGATGATGATGTCTGGGTTACAGTGGCAGAAGAAATGGAATATATTCAACTTTATCTTGATATCGAAAAAGTTAGATTTAGTCACAGGTTGAATCTGAATATTCATATGGATGAATCTACCTTAAATATGATGCTGCCAGGTACTTTGTTACAGCCTATAGTCGAAAATGCCATCAAATTTGGATTATACAACACGTCTGGTCCGGTCTTAATTTCCATTCAGATCAGTGAGGAGAATCAACAGCTTAAAATCAGAGTAGAAAATCCTTATGACCCGGAACTAAAAAGTTCAGGAGGAACAGGTTTTGGCCTTTCTGCTATTAAAAGAAGATTATATTTACTCTTTGCCGATCAGACGTTGTTAAAAACCGAAAGTCTGGACGGGAATTTATATCGTACTACGCTCCAAATACCTCAAAATTATGATCAGAACTATACTCATTGACGATGAACCTCTTGCCCGTGATGTTGTAAAGCACTATCTGCAGCAGTTTCCTGATATAACCGTCATTGCGGAATGTAGTGACGGTTTTGAGGGGCTAAAGGCGATACAACAATTAAAACCAGATTTTATCTTCCTGGATATTCAGATGCCTAAAATAAATGGTTTTGAGATGCTGGAACTGGTTGATAATCCCCCCGCTGTTATATTCACAACGGCTTTTGACACCTATGCAATTCGTGCGTTTGAAGTGAATGCGGTGGATTATCTGCTGAAACCTATTGAGCCGGAAAGATTCGAGCAGGCCATGTCACGTTTACCAGGTAAACTTAACCAACCTGAAGGGACAGAAGAACTGTTGAATACAGCAAGCCTGAGTCCTGCACAGCAAAATAGGGTTGTGGTTAAGAGTAATGGCAGTATAAAAATTATTCCAGTTGAAGCGGTTCATTATCTCGAAGCTGACGATGACCAGGTGAAGTTAAATACAGCCGAGGGGATTTTCTACAAAAATAAAACCATGAGTTTTTTTGAGCAATCTCTAGACTCCGGAATGTTTATCAGAATTCACCGTTCCTATCTGATTAACCTCTCTCAAGTCAATAAAATTGAACTGAAAGAGAAAGATAGTTATATTGTGCTGCTTAAGAACGGAATCTGGCTCCCTGTAAGTAAAACAGGTTATGCAAGGCTCAAAGCAGCTCTTGGAATCTAAATTATGCGGTGTTGTTTAATAAGTTTCAAAGGGCAGTAATGAATGTTTAATGCGAAATAAATAAAACATTTGAGATGTATTTGCAATTGAGGAAAAATCACATTATATTTGCACCTCTCAATAAAAAAAATTATAGTTAAGATATCATACAGTTATGAAAAGAACATTCCAACCTTCGCAAAGAAAGAGAAGAAACAAACACGGCTTCCGCGAAAGAATGGCTACAGCAAACGGTAGAAGAGTATTAGCTTCTCGTCGTGCAAAAGGAAGAAAAAAATTATCAGTTTCTGACGAACGTCGTCACAAAGCATAATTTTGATTGCTGCACGTAAGTGCTGGCAGATCATTTCTGCGAATTCGCAATCAAAAAAATGAAAAAATTCACTAAAGAAGAACGGTTATGCAGCAGAAGTCTATTAGACCTGTTGTTTAAGAACGGTTCTTCTTTTTTATTATACCCGTTCCGGGTATCTTACCTGCTTATTCCGGGTAAAAAAGTATCGCCCGCCCAAGTGGTAATTAACGTTTCTAAAAAGCGTTTCCGGCGTGCACACGACCGAAATCTGATTAAACGCAGAATGCGCGAAGCGTATCGTTTAATTAAGTCGGAAAAGCTGTATTCTTATCTGGATAATCCTGAACAATCTCTATTGTTATCATTGCAATTTATTGGCAAAGAACACCTTGAATTTTCTTTTATGCAGAAAAAGATGGAATCTGCTTTTAAAAAGCTCAACTTAGCACTCCAGGATGAGACTCTTTAACCGTATTTTCTCGTGGTTTTTTCTACTGCTGATCCGTTTATATCAGGTGCTTTTGTCGCCTTTACTCGGAGCAAGTTGCAGATTTACGCCAACCTGCTCTCAGTATGGTATAGAGGCGATCAAAAAACACGGCCCCTTTAAAGGAGGCTGGCTTACTTTAAAGAGGATTGGACGTTGTCATCCCTGGGGGAGTCATGGTCATGATCCTGTTCCATAATTCAAATTTTATTAATCTTTTATGGCCACCATACTTCAAATTGAAACTGCTACTCAGGTATGCTCCGTTGCATTATCAGTCGATGGACAGACTACGTATCTTAAAGAAATAGCTGCTCAAAATATCCATGCTTCCAGTCTTACGCTTTTTATACAGGACGTTATGCAAAGGTCAGGCTTGGATTTTAATGCATTGGATGCAGTTGCTGTAAGTAAAGGACCTGGTTCGTATACTGGTTTACGTATTGGGGTGTCTACTGCCAAAGGCCTGTGTTTTGCGCTTGATAAATCATTAATTGCCGTCGATACGCTAAAAATGATGGCCAGTGGATTTATAAAACAACATGCTGGTTATACAGGGCTGGTGTGCCCCATGATAGATGCGAGGAGAATGGAAGTCTTTACCGCGCTTTATAGTGTGAATCTTGATTGTGTACTGCCTGTGGAAGCTAAGATCGTCGACGAACAAAGTTACAGGCATGAATTACATCAGGATATCACTTTTATCGGTGACGGGGCAATGAAATGTGCCGATATCCTGGCACATAACCACGCACATTTTAATAGTGATAATTTTAACAGCGCCGGCGCAATGAGCCAATTGGCATTTGATGCTTTTCAGCTGCAGCGTTTTGAAGATCTGGCTTATTTCGAGCCTTTTTACTTGAAAGATTTTATGATCACCCAGCCTAAAAAGAAAATCTAATCAATTCATCAGTAAAAAGAATCTTAGTGTCAGTTAGAGCCGGTCACTATTTTGGATTGAATAGTTGTTCAGGTGTGTTAATCATGAAATTTGTTTGAAAACGGCCTTTATCTCCATTTAACTGCAATAGAATTGAGCTGAAAGCGCGAAAGCCTTGTTGTGACAGAAAATGTTTGTAAAAGGGGGTGAATAATGTTTTTCTGGCTAATTCTGTAGAATTTTCGGGGTTAAGATAAAAACTGATTCCAGCTGTTTTGGAAAGCTGGTTATAAAGTGCTGTATATTCTTTTGTATTAATAAGCAGGTTATCTGATTTGTATTTTCTTAATATATCCTGCAGCGTTGATGGCTGGTTGGCTACAATCAGATTATTGTCTATAATGGTATAGTATGGTGTATCAAAAGGGCGCATCGGATCGCCGAAATACGCAAATAACAGGCCCGGGCTTTTTAACTGCTGAATCTCATTATCATAAGGTACACTGATATCTAATAATAATTGACCTACCATATCTCCGTTACTCAAATTAATTGCACCTAGATTTTCTCCGGTTTTTAGTTGAAAAGTTATAAGCTGATCTTTAAAGTAAACCGGGAATATCTTATTCGGATCCAACCGGTAGGTTTGTTTAATTTCGTTCAGAATTCTACTGATCTGCTGATCCTTTTTTTGAGAGGAAAAAATTCTATCCAAGGCAGGTTTAAATTTGCTTTGATAATCGGGGATACTATATAACCTGTAATTTGATGTATTGTCCGGGAGGATCTGGTCAATGGTGATTCTGGCCGGCTGCATCTCAGAAAAGATATGTAAATACTGATCCTGTTCGGAAACTTTAGTGCTTCCATTTAGAAAGATGCGTTCCTTGCTAAAATTATAATTCAGGGTTGCAAATGATTCAAGTTGGTTGAGAATAGCCAGATTACCTGATAATTTTCCCGGTAATACCGCACTTAGTAGTTCTGGTATTTTGCTAAAGTCTACATATAGGTTACCAAGGCTGTTTTGCCTGAGCTTTCCTGCAGACCGGATATAATTGACAAAAGCTTGTGACTTTTTCAAGGGCATTAGTTCCAGACTTTTTTCAATAGGTTCTCTGGCTTCAGAAATCAGAATTAAACTTTTATCAATACCGAGGTAAAAACTAATGCTATCAGTCAGATTAATATGATACAGTTCTTTTTCTTGTCTTACCTTTATTCCTCCCTTTTTCAATGCCTCAAGTAATTGCTGTTTTTGAGCATCCTGCTGAAGCTGCGTACTAATCATATAACTTATCTTCTTGCCTGGACCAGGGACAAAACTGATTAGAATATCGCTATTGGCTAATAAACTGTTTATGGCTGGCTGATCTGCTATTTTATCTTTAAGTAATAGTAATTGTTCTGACTTTTCTTTGCCTAACAGTTGTAGAAAAAGGTCCTGGCCTTTTAGGATATCAAAGATGCGCTGGTCATTATAAACAGAAAAGACAAGACCTGAATTTGCGGTGGCTGCAAAAAGGCTGTTTTCCTGATAATCACTTCCTGTATTGAGTTTGGAAAAATAAAAATAAGCCATTCCAAACATTGCAATGCATAAAACAATAAGAATAAAGTATATTTTTTTCAATGTATTTGGGTGTTATGGGCGACAGGGCTATCCTGAGTTGCTGTTCTAGCAAATTTAATTTAATTAGTTCGATTACTAACGAAATGCAAGCAGGTTTCTTAATTTTGTAGAAGGTAGAACTTAAATTAAACAATGAACAGACGTATAATTTTAACGGCTTCTTTTTTTGGAGCAGTCGCGGTAATCCTTGGTGCATTCGGTGCACATAGTCTTAAGAATTTATTATCTGCAGATGCGATTTCAATCTGGACTAAGGGAATTGAATACCAGTTTTATCATACTTTTGCATTATTGTTTCTTTCTACTTTCGGACGCTTCCGTTCCAGACTTGTTGACTTTTCTTATCTATGCTTTTCTTTAGGTATCGTGCTTTTTTCAGGATCACTTTATTTACTGGCAACCCGGGAGGTTACCCAATTAAGCTGGGTCGGTATACTTGGCCCAATAACCCCTTTAGGTGGTTTATTTCTGATAGCCGGTTGGGTCTTGTTATTTTTTGCTGCTTTAAAAAATCGCTAAATGGGAGAAATGACAGAACTTGATTTCGAGGAACGGAATACCTTATTTGTCGAAGTTATTCTCCCGCTGTCGCTTTCTAAAAATTACATTTACCGCGTTCCATTTGAACTGAATGACCATGCTGAGTGCGGTAAACGGGTAATCGTTCAGTTCGGGAAAAATAAAATTTATACAGCACTGATCAAAAGAATCAGTCGCGATGCACCAGAGCTTTACCAGGCTAAGTATATTCTTGATGTCATTGATGAGTTTCCGATTGTTAATGCTGCCCAGTTTCGTTTCTGGGACTGGATGACTTCATATTATCTGTGTAATGAGGGCGATGTGATGTCTGCGGCGCTGCCTGCTGGATTAAAACTCGCTAGCGAGACCATTATCGTCTTAAAGGAAGAGATGAGCTTGGATACGCTTGAAATCAATGAGAAAGAAAACACTTTGCTCACCGCATTAGTTAAACACAAAAAGCTTACCGTCGATCAGATCTCTTCTTTGATGGGGCAAAAATCTGTTTTTCCATTAATTCGTGGTTTGTTAGAGAAGGAAGTCGTTTTTATCGCGGAGGAAGTGATTGAAAAGTATAAGCCTCTACTCAAATCCTATATTGAGCTGGAACCATTTTACAGGGAAGAGGAAAATTACCGTTCCCTGTTTGAGATCCTTGAAAAAGCACCCCGGCAACTGGACGCATTTCTTAAGTATACTCAGCTTTCCAGAGCGGGGCAGATTGTCTCCCGGCAACAGCTGCTGGAAGAAAGCGGTTGTGGGCAGGCGGCATTAAAAACGCTGATCGATAAAGGTATTTTTCAGGTCTTTAAAAAGAAAGTGAGCCGTCTGAGAGATGAAAATGATGAGTCTATTCTCAATTTCGAACTGAGCCCAGCACAGCAGAAAGCGCATGACGAGATTCAGCAGTCATTTTTGGAGAAAGACGTCGTACTGCTTCACGGAATCACGGCATCCGGCAAGACTCAGGTTTATATTAGAATGATAGAAAAGGCTATCGCTGAGCAAGGGCAAGTTTTATTCCTGCTGCCTGAAATTGCACTGACAACCCAGATTGTAGAAAGAATTAAACGTTATTTCGGTGACACAATTGGAGTTTATCATTCTAAATTTAATGATAATGAGCGTGTGGAAATCTGGAATCGTGTATTGAATGGAAACTATAAAATAGTGCTCGGTGCGCGCTCTGCAGTTTTTCTTCCTTTCAATAACCTTAAGCTTATCGTTGTAGATGAGGAACATGAAGCTTCGTATAAGCAGAATGAACCTTCTCCACGCTATCAGGCCAGAGATGCAGCAGTATACCTGGCTCATCTCCATAAAGCTAAAATCGTTCTGGGATCGGCAACGCCTGCTATTGAAAGTTATTATAATGCGCTGCAAGGCAAATATGGCCTTGTAACACTGCATGAAAGGTTCGGAGGGGTTGAGCTTCCCGTTCAACAAGTTATTGGAATTGCTGAACAGACGAAGAAGAAAAAGATGGTTTCTTATTTTTCTACGACGCTGCTGGATGATATTACTTCGACTTTAGAGAAGAAGGAGCAGGTTATTTTATTTCAAAACAGAAGGGGCTACGCAACTATTCTGATCTGTAAAACCTGTGGTTTTGCTCCTAAATGTGTGAACTGCGATGTCAGCCTTACTTTTCATAAGAGCAGCGGTAAACTTCATTGCCATTACTGCGGATATCAGGAGAACAGTATGAATATCTGCCCTGCCTGCGGTTCTGTACACATAGAACAGAAAGGTTTCGGTACCGAGCGGGTAGAGGAGGAGCTTAGTCTATTGCTGCCGGAAGCTAAAATTGCCAGACTGGATGTGGACAGCACGAGAACAAAAAATAGTCTTCAAAAGATTATAACAGATTTTCAGGATAAAAAGACTGATATTCTTATCGGTACTCAAATGGTCGCCAAGGGTCTTGATTTTGATAATGTGACGTTAATTGGCGTTATCAATGCTGATACTTTACTGAATTTTCCCGATTTCCGAGCATTTGAACGAAGTTATCAACTGCTGGCACAGGTTGCCGGGAGGGCAGGAAGAAGGGATACTCAGGGGAAGGTGTGCATCCAGGCATATGATGCAGACCACCGTATTATTAAGCAGGTTGTTGCCAATGATTATATCGGAATGTACGAAGACGAAATTGCAGAACGCAAGGCGTTCAATTACCCGCCTTTCAGCAGGATGATTTTCATTAATATGAAGCATAAAGATCCTAATGTTTTGAATGCTGCATCTATGCGTTTTGCAACTATGCTCAGGGTTACACTGGCAGATCGTGTTTTGGGACCTGAGCAGCCGCTGGTTTCCAGAATCAGGAATTACTATATCCGTCAATTAATTATCAAAGCAGATAAATCGACTGCAATTCAAAAAGTTAAGTCGGTGCTTAAGCAAACTATTCATGATTTTAACACTGAAAATAGTTTTAAAGGTGTTATTATTCAAATTGATGTAGACCCTTATTAAGGCATTTGTTTTTTTATGGCACTGAATATTATCTGCAGTAAATTGGACCCGTTCACGGAATTAAAACTGGAATAATACCTTAAAATTCGGGTTCAATAGCGTATTTTTGAAATGCGATGGCATATAAGTTTGTAGATAATTACCGGGAGCGGGGAGCGAGAAAAAAATTGGTAGAGCATTTAAAAGCCCGAGGAATTGCAGATACACGTGTACTTCAGGCAATAGGTAAAGTTCCCCGGCACTTTTTTTTCGATGAAACTTTCTGGAATCAGGCTTATAAAGATATCGCGTTCCCAATTGGTGATGGTCAAACCATTTCTCAGCCCTATACTGTAGCCTATCAAAGTGAATTATTGCATATCAGCAAAGGAGATAAAGTCTTGGAAATAGGTACCGGTTCTGGATATCAAACCTGTATTTTAATGGAATTAGGCGCAGAAGTGTATACGATTGAAAGACAGGAAGGCATTTATAACCACACAATTAAAGTGCTGCCAGGTATGGGATATCCCGCCCACTTCTTCTTTGGTGACGGTTCAATGGGGATTGCCAGCCATGCTCCTTATCATAAAATAATAGTTACAGCCGGAGCCCCCTTTGTACCTGAAGTTTTATTGAAGCAATTGAAAATAGGCGGAATTCTGGTTATCCCTGTCGGTGATGAAAATGCACAGGTAATGGTTACTGTGATTCGAATCAGTGAAACTGAATACGAGAAATTTGAACTGGATACATTCCGGTTTGTACCTTTAGTGGGAGACCAGGCCTGGTAATTAAACCTTTAATGCCCGGTCCATTTCTCTTTTTGACTCTCTGTCTTTAATACTGTCTCTTTTATCGAATTCTTTTTTACCCTGTGCGAGTGCTATCTCTATTTTGGCAAACCCACGTTCGTTGGTAAATATTCTCAGCGGGACGATAGTGTATCCCTTCTCTTCACTTCTGAACTTTAATTTTTTTAGTTCTTTCTTCTGCAGTAATAAGATCCTGTCCCTTTTAATATCATGATGATGGAAAGAACTATGGCTGTATTCTGAAATATGCAGGTTTCTAACGTATAATACATTTCCAATGAACATGCAGAAAGCATCGGTCATATTCGCTTTACCTTGCCGGATTGCTTTAATTTCCGTTCCAAGTAAAGCCAGGCCTGCATTATATTTCTCTACAATATGATAGTCAAAATAAGCGCGTTTATTTTTTATTTGTATGTCGTTCTTCATAGAATTAGCGAATATCAGAAAGAAATGCCGGTTTACGACAGATTTAGCTGAAAATACATGATGATTATTATCGAATTACCAACACTGGTACACCGATTTTATGCCTTACTGCATCAACAGTAGTGCCGAAAATCAAATCTTTTAATCCTTTATGTCCATGTGCACCCATTACTAATAATTCCAGCTCCTGTTTATTAGTAATTTCTGCAATTGCTTTTGCCGGGCTTCCATAGCCGATATATGGAAATGCTTTATAACCTAGTTTTTCCAGGTTTGCACAGTATTTCTCCAGATTCTCAGCATCAAGTTGTGTTTCATGGTCCATAGCCGACGTACCGTGATATCTGGCTGCGGCGGTCTCTACAATATGGATAAGGTGATAGCTAGCCATTTTACCTCCCTGCTTTAAAGCCTGTTGAATAGTGTTGCGGTCATTTTTAGAGAAATCTACTGTGATTCCAATTTTCTGGTAAGGTTTAATTTGTGTATCTGGTATGTCCAGCGCGATCCCGTGTGGAATATTGTGGGAGTCTTCTCTATTCTTTTTGATGAAAGGATATATAAATATATATACCAAAAGTAAAGCGATGATAACAGCTACCGGTACGATTAGTGCATAAATATACCAGTTATTGATTTCTTTGCCCCATCCTGAGATCTCCTCAATTACCAGCTGTATGTTAAGTGCTACAATGATTAGCGCACTGGTCCAGGCGAGAATTTTTACCCACGTTTTTATAGCGAAACCTTTCATCTCTTTTTTGTCAGAGGTGAAATGAATTAATGGGATCACAGCAAATCCTAATTGTAAACTAAGCACCACCTGACTAAGTATCAATAGTCCGCTTAAAGCATCATTTCCAAAATATAAGATGGTAAAGAAGGCGGGAATTATGGCTAGTAAACGTGTAATCAACCTGCGTAACCAGGGTTGGATCCGCAAATTAAGGTGTCCTTCCATCACGATCTGCCCAGCAAGTGTGCCTGTCACAGTTGAGCTCTGTCCAGCGGCAATTAATGCTATGGCAAAAAGAGCAGGTGCCACATTTCCAAAGATATGACCTAGAAGTTTATGTGCGTCTTGAATCTCCGCAACTTCATGCAGTCCATTTTTGTAAAAAGCCGCCGCTGCCAGAATAAGTATAGCCGCGTTGACAAAGAATGCAAGATTTAATGCAACTGCAGTGTCAATAAAGTTGAATTTCAATGCCTCTTTTATACCTTCAAAATCTCTTTTGAAGTTCCTGGTTTGTACCAGAGAAGAATGGAGATAGAGATTATGCGGCATTACAGTTGCGCCAATAATACCAATGGCGATATATAAAGCATCACCTGAAAGCACAGAAGGTTCCAAACCTTTAACTATCTCCTTTAAAGAGGGTTCTACGATGAACATTTCAACCAGAAATGAAAGACCGACGATAAATACCATTGATACGATGAAAGCTTCCATTTTCCTCATCCCTTTATTCATCAGAAAAAGGAGTAAGACAGTATCAAATATGGTAATACTGATACCCCAGATTAAAGGCAGTCCAAAAAGCAGGTTAAGTCCTATGGCCATACCTATTATTTCTGCAAGATCACAGGCTATGATCGCCGTTTGCGCCAACCCAAAAAGCGGTATATTAACCCATTTTGGATAGGCATTCCTTGACGCCTGGGCGAGGTCAAGACCTCTTACTATCCCAAGTCTCGCGCTGAGCGACTGCAGTAAGAGCGCAATCAGGTTGGACATTAGCAACACCCAGATTAACTGGTAACCATATTTACTTCCCCCAGCAATATCTGTCGCCCAGTTTCCAGGATCCATATATCCGACACTGACAAGGTAAGCCGGACCAATAAAAGAGAGTATTCTTCTCCATCCTTTTCTTTTTCCTGTATCTACACTCTGATGTACTTCGCTTAATGATTCAGATTTTTTCATTAATTATCTATTGATTTTTAGTGCTGACAAGAATATGTTGTGCAACTTTTCTGCTTATACTTATTTTTTTTCCGGAGCAGTCTAGTTCCAATGTACCGTCATAGCTGGTAATTCCTTCTATTAATAATGATTCCCCAATGGTAAGTCCAAGTTTTTCAAGATGTTTAAGATAGGGCGAAGAATGCTCTGTAACGCCGATTATAACAGCATTGATATTTTCAGCGAGCTCCAGCAAGCCTGTTTGTACTGCGATCTCGAATTCGCCTGAACTATCAGGAATGAGGTCGCCATGGGGGTCTCGTTTCGGATAATTCAGAAACTTATCAAGGCGCTCAATCAATGGCTGATAACCAACGTGCTCCAATTCTTCGGCAATATCATGTACTTCATCCCATCCAAAATTGAGCTTTTCTACCAAAAACACTTCCCACAGACGGTGTCTCCGGATAATCTGTATTGCTATTAATTTCCCTTGCTCAGTTAGCGTAACGCCTTGATAACGGATATAATTGATCAGTTTTTTGTCTGCAAGTTTTTTGAGCATGTCAGTTACTGACGCTGCCCTTGTATTCAATTTGCCCGCAATTGCATTGGTCTGAACAGGCATTTCCTGCACCTGATACAGGTGAAAGATTACTTTCAGATAGTTTTCCTCTGTAAATGAGTGCATTTTGTATACCTAATTTTAAATTTAGATAAATCTAAAAAAAATTCTAAAAAATAATGCATAATTATATTCTTAATTTTTAGAATTAAATTTGGTAATTAAACAGTTGTTGTTCTACCTTTACGCTTAAGATCAATTATACAAATGGCAACAGAATTAGATAAGATAGACTTTAAAATACTTAGACTCTTACAAGAGAACGGGAGGATTACCAACTTGCTGCTATCCCAGGAAATAGGATTATCTCCGGCACCAACACTGGAAAGGGTTAGAAAGCTGGAGATGTCTGGGTTTATAAAGAGTTATCATGCCTTGGTTGATGAAGAAAAGTTAGGACTTGGTATTAAAACGTTTATTCAAGTCCAACTCGATTTTCACAAGAATAATACTATTCAGATTTTCCTTGATGAGGTAAACCTGATTAAAGAAATTACAGAATGTCATCACGTGACCGGGCAGGCAGATTTCTTGCTTAAAGTTTATGTAAGTGATATTAAAGCTTACGAAAGACTAATTATGGATAAAATCAGTAAAATTAGCGTCGTGAAGACTTTCCAGACGATGATGATTATGTCCACGACAAAGAAAGAACCTATCGTCCCTCTGGAATATTAGATATAGACACAGTTAAAACAAAAAGCCTGTTAACTGGCAGATCACACGATCTGCCAGTTAACAGGCTTTTTGTTTTTAGAAATAAGATATGCGTTGGTTTTTGAAAAAGGACTGCTTCCGAAAAATCCGGTATATGAGGAGAAAGGGGAAGGGTGAGGAGCTTTAAGAATCAAATGTTTTTGGCTATCAATTAATAACTCTTTTTGCTGAGCGTACTTACCCCACAGTATAAACACCAGACCGTCTCTATCTTTTGATAGCTTATTTATTGCCTGGTCAGTAAATGCCTCCCAACCTTTACCCTGATGTGACCCTGGTTGATGCGCTCTAACGGTAAGTGTCGCATTTAATAATAATACTCCTTCAGCGGCCCAATGACTCAGATCGCCATGATCCGGAGTTATGAAACCCGGAATATCAGTTTCGAGTTCTTTGTAGATGTTTCTTAATGAGGGAGGAATTTTGATGCCTTTGTTAACAGAAAAGGAAAGTCCATGCGCTTGTTTTTCTCCATGGTATGGATCCTGTCCTAGAATCACAACCTTTACTTTATTGAAAGGTGTTTCATTAAACGCATTAAAGATCTGGGAGTTGGGCGGGTAAATTTGCTGATTACTTTCTTTTTCAGAAAGGAGAAAGGTTTTCAGATTTTGCATATATGGTTTGCTGAATTCGTCCTCCAGTTCTGCCTGCCATCCTGATTCTAATTTTGCTGCCATATTCATTCTATTTTTTTATGAGTGCTAACAAATCGTGTTCTAATGAGATCTCTGGTATTTCTGTGATACGTCCAAGTTCGGAACCGTCAGTGTTTGTCAGGATAAACACCGGGATTCTTGTAAAGTTAGGCACTTCTTTCATTTCTTCACCGGGCGACTTTTCCTGATCTACACTGATTATTGTCAGCTGGTCATAGGGGAAACCGGCATGATCAATAACTTTAAGAAATCTTGGAAGCTCCCTTTGGCAGTCGCTGCACCAGGTTCCCAGGATAATAGTTATTTTCTTATTTAATAATAGTGGATGTAAATATTCAATGATTGCCGCCTCGGGATGATAAGCTGGGTATTCAGCTATATAGCTAGTTTGCATGTCAGGAATCGAGAATAGGTCGTCCGGATGATGTATGTAGGGCATAATATTATATTACGAATGCGCTCAGGTTCAAAAAATCCTGGTAAAGATATTAAATAGAGAGCCAATAGTTTTTTTGTTTAAATATTATTTAATATCTGATTTTTGGTATATAAACACGATATTTGCAGCAAAAATATAATTAAAAAAGATATGCCAAACATAGTCAGACTAATAGCGGGATTTGTAATATTCGGAAGTGCAGTAGCACTGATGTTTTTCGGATTCTGGGGATGGGGAATTTTAGCCGTCTTCATTAGTATCCTTATTATTATTACTTTCTTTTACAATGAAAACATGCTGTTAGCGCAATGGTTTTTAAGAAAAGACGATATGCCGAAGGCTGAAGCCTTTTTAAGAAGAATTACTAACTATGAAACGCAGCTTTTCAGAGCTCAACATGGCTATTATAATCTGTTAATTGGATTAATCGAATCGAGAAAAGCACCAATGCAGTCCGAGAAATACTTCAAGAAAGCATTAACTCTTGGTATGCAGATGGACCATAATATCGCTTTAGCTAAATTAAGCCTGGCAGGTATTTCAATGGGTAAAAGAAATAAAAGAGAAGCTCAAATGTATCTGACGGAAGCAAAGAAAGCAGACAAGAATAAACTACTGGCCGATCAGATTAAACAAATGAAAGATCAGCTAGGAATGCTGGATAAACAACAGCAGGTTAGATACAGATAGAAAAATATTAAAGACAAATAAAAAAAGCCACATCATCATGTGGCTTTTTTTATTTGTCTTCCAGGTTATCATATGAATCGTTTGAATGATATTCATTCCTGATGATCATATCGTCATCCATCGGATCGGTATTCTTTCGGAAAAAGAATTGCTCCGCCTGTATTCTTTTAATTAACTGTCTCACTAAACTAAGATCATAGGACTCTTTGTTTAATTTTATACAGTATTCGCTTTCTGTTATTTCGAGGCTTGTCTGATTCATAATTTATAAAAATTAACTGCGATAAAAATAAAAAAGGCCCGCTGTATTTACGTACAACGGGCCATTAAGTTTATAACAATTTTATGTTAAATCAGTCCTAATTCTTTTCGAACCAGCTTGTTACCTCTTCTTTTGAAGGCATAGGAGTTTCGATTTTCAATTTTTTTCTCATTCCACCCAGGTCATTAAATACCTTGTTCGCATTTGCAGCGGCCAGATCTTCTAATGTATTGAAGCCCATTTTTCTAAGAACAACTACCCATTCAGCAGGAATACCAGCATTTACAAAATCTTCATCAGATGTAATTTTCGCTTTCTTTTCAGGTCTCATCTGAGGGAAGAAAAGAACCTCTTGTATTGTCGATTGATTTGTCATCAACATGACCAGCCTGTCAATTCCGAAACCTAAGCCCGATGTAGGGGGCATACCATACTCCAATGCGCGGATAAAATCATCATCCATAGCCATAGCTTCGTCATCGCCTCTCGCTGCCAGTTTTAGTTGTTCTTCAAAACGCTCTTTCTGATCAATAGGGTCATTAAGCTCCGAATAAGCATTGGCAATTTCCTTACCGTTGACAAATAGCTCAAATCTTTCAACAAGACCTTCCTTACTACGGTGCTTTTTCGCTAAAGGTGTCATCTCAAGAGGGTAATCCGTGATGTATGTAGGCTGGATCAGATTCGCTTCTACTTTCTCGCTGAACAGTTCGTCAATCAATTTACCCCGTCCCATTGAACTGTTTACTTCGATACCAAAACTAGTACAGGTTTCTTTGATCTCAGCTTCCGTCATTTCAGAAACATCTACTCCGGTATACTTCTGTATAGATTCATACATTGTAAGTTTTTCGTAAGGACCAGTAAAGTTAATCTCATGCTGCCCAACTTTAACTTTTCCTGACCCATGTATAGCTATCGCTACCTTCTCCAGGCATTCTTCTACCATACCCATCATCCATATATAATCCTTATAAGCCACATAGATTTCCATTGCGGTATATTCAGGATTATGTGTACGGTCCATACCTTCGTTACGGAACATTTTGCCAAATTCATAAACCCCGTCAAAACCGGCAACAATTAATCTTTTCAGATAAAGTTCGTTGGCAATCCTCAGGAAAAGAGGCATGTCTAATGTATTGTGGTATGTTTCAAAAGGTCTTGCTGCTGCACCACCGTGGATCTGCTGGAGAATAGGTGTTTCGACCTCCATCCAGCCCTGCTGATCAAAATAGTTTCGCATGGTATTGATAACCTTGGACCGGTTAATGAAAATCTGTTTAAAGCCAGGGTTTACGGTAAGGTCAACGTAACGTTGTCTGTAACGTAATTCAGGATCAGTAAATCCATCATATATATTGCCTTCTTCATCTCTTTTAACTACAGGCAAAGGCTTCAGTGATTTTGAGAGCAGTGTGAAAGCCGTAACGTGAACAGAGATCTCACCGGTTTGTGTCGTAAAGACGTATCCTTTAATCCCGATGAAGTCACCCAGGTCAAGAAGTTTTTTAAACACAGTGTTGTAGATTGTCTTATCCTCACCAGGACATAATTCATCCCTCTTCAGATATACCTGAATACGGCCAGTCGAGTCTTGTATCTCTACAAAAGCTGCACTGCCCATAATTCTGCGGGTCATAATTCTTCCAGCGAAACTAACCTTCTGGTAAGCATCCTTATTATTTTCATAATTCGCTAAAATGTCAGCTGCATTGGTATTGATCTCGTAACCCTCAGCAGGATAGGGGTCAATGCCCAGTTCACGTAGCTGGGTAAGCGCATTTCTACGCAGTATTTCTTGTTCTGATAATCCTGTACTCATATATGTTCAATATTCGGCTTAAGCCGGAAATTAGATTCTATCCTGATCTGATGATCAGTTATCTTGCAAAAATAGTAAAATTGAGGGGTTTTACAGCAAATTCTATTCACTCTCAACAGCCGATGAATATAGCTCATTGATTGGCGCAGCATAAATCTTTTCGACAACTTTACGTTTAATTTTCATAGTCGGTGTAATTTCACCTGCATCCATACTGAAAGGGTTTCTTTTAAGCAGGAATTGTTTGATTCTCTCGAATTTAGCCAGGCCTTCAGACAGCTTTTTGATATCTTCTTTAATCCAGTTCAGTATTTCTGGATTTGAAATAAACGCTTCAGGGTCTTCAAAAAAAGACTCGGAAAGGTGGAATTTCCCAGTCATAGCCTCCTTGTTTGGGATTATTATGGCTGTTAGATATTCCCTTTTATCACCTATCAGAAAGATCTGTTCGATTTTAAGACTTTGCAGATAAATATTCTCCACCGGAGTAGGATAAACATTTTTTCCGTAGGCATTAACAATCATATTTTTCAGCCGGTCAGTAATTTGCAGATTACCTTTGTAGAAACGTCCGATATCGCCAGTATGAAACCAGTTATGTTTGTCAATAGCCTCCGCAGTTTCGGCGGGTTTGTTAAAATAACCTTGCATTACGCAATGTCCACGAACAATAATTTCGCCCTCTTCTGAAATATATTCGGGATTAAAACTTTCATGTGTTTGTATATTGAGTATTTCTTTAGTGTCCACATTTTGTATACCTATCTCGATTCCCGGAATTACCCGGCCAACTGTACCGTATACCTGACGGTGATATTCTGTAACTGACATAACTGGTGAAGTCTCGGTAAGGCCGAAACCTTCGAGTATCTTTATACCCAGATTGCCAAAAAACTCTCCGACAGTTTTAGGTAAAGCTGCTCCACCTGAAATCATGAATTTAAGTCTTCCTCCAGTTTTTTCTTTAATCTTGCTGAAGACCAGTTTGTCGGCAAGAAACTGTTCTGCAGCTAATACTAAACCAGGTGATTTACCAGCCTCCATTTTTTCCCTGTATCGCTTGCCTATTTCCAGTGCCCAGATAAATATTTTAGATTTCATCCCGCCGGCAGATGTTCCGCTTTGAATAGCTTTGTCGTGAATTCTTTCCAGTAACCTGGGTACGCAGCTCATGACTGTAGGCCTCACCTCGGCCATGTTTTTAGCTAGTAGTTCCAGACTCTGGGCGTAGGCAATCTTACAACCCTGAGCACAGCATACATGGTAGGTTGCAGTTCTTTCAAAAACGTGTGATAGGGGTAAGAAAGATAAGAAGGTTTCAGTTTTATCAATCACCGGAATCTGCTGTAGACATACTTTTACATTTTCTACAAAATTACTATGTGAGAGCATTACGCCTTTTGGTGTGCCGGTGGTTCCTGAAGTATATATTAATGAAGAAATATCCTTAGGTAAAACTTCATTTCTACGTGTTGTTATCTGATACTGATATTTCTTAATCAGGCTGTAACCATCAGAAAGTACAGATTCGAAACTAAAAATGGCCGTATTAAGATCTTCCGGTAAAGTAATTTTCGTGAAGTCATTAAAAACTGGGATGATAAACTCGAGCATTTTGCAGTTTCCTGCGATCTTAAGCACCTTTTTATAAAGAAAAGGATTACCCACCAAAATAGCCCGGATACCAGAATCGTTAATGATATATTCCACTTCCTGTTCAGACAAAGTAGGGTAGATGGATACATTGATTGCTCCAATCTGTTGAATACCCTGGTCGTAATACACATAATCAGGTCCATTTTCAATCATCAGCCCCATCCTGTCACCCTTCGCAATACCTTTTTCAAGAAAGAATGCAGCTACTGCATCTGCTTTGGCAAGGGTTTGTGCAAATGAAATATTCTCCCATTCGTCGCCTTTTTTGTGAATCAGAAAAGTTGTTTCAGGCGGATGGATATTTTCTACCACATTCCTTAAAAGAGTTGGGATTGTTGAAGACTCGTTAAATGATACCATGATATTTTATTTTGGGAAGGCAATAATAAAGTTTTTTAGCCTAATTACACAATATCCTGATCCTGGGGATAAATCAGAATTTAAGTCAAAAAAAAAGACACCTGAAGGTGCCCTTTTTCTAAAAAAAAAATAATTGATTTAAACAGAAAAACTTTCGCCGCAAGCACACGAGCGGCTCGCATTCGGATTGTTAAAGTTGAAGCCCTTTCCATTCAGACCATCAGAGAAGTCAAGTTCAGTGCCTGCCAGGTATAAAAATGACTTCATATCCAGGGCAACGCGAACACCTTTGTCTTCAAAAAACTGATCTCCGGTTTGCTCTTCATTATCAAAATCCATATTGTATGATAATCCTGAACATCCTCCGCCTTTTACAGATACCCGTAAAAAATAAGTAGTGTCCATTTGAGATTCCTGCATTAACTCATCAATTTTGCTTTTTGCTTTTGCGGTTATTGTGATCATATGCTTTTTTATTAGTCAGGCCTGCGCTACTAACGTAGGTCTGTGTCCTTAATTAATTGTATAATATTTTCTGCCGTTTAATGGTGTGATTTTGGCATTGCAATTGGCTCCATGCCATTTTTAACACGATAATCGTTAATAGCCGACTTAATTGCGTCTTCAGCAAGAACTGAACAGTGAATTTTTACCGGAGGAAGAGCCAGTTCTTCAACAATATCCATATTGTCAATTGTTAAAGCTTCATCAACCGTTTTACCTTTTAACCATTCAGTCGCGAGAGATGATGAGGCAATTGCTGAGCCACATCCAAACGTTTTGAACTTAGCATCGGTAATTACGTTATTTTCATCCACTTCAATTTGCAGACGCATAACATCACCACATTCAGGTGCGCCGACTAAACCAGTACCTACTGATTTGCTGTCTTTATTTAAAGTACCAACATTGCGGGGGTTGGTATAGTGCTCCATTACTTTTTCTGAGTACGCCATTATGTTTGTCGTCTAAACTCCTTCCCGGAGTTGGGTTATATGATGAATAATTTAAACTGGGTTTGCAGATTAATGCTCAGCCCATTCAATTTTACTTAAGTCTATTCCTTCCTTAAACATTTCCCATAATGGAGAAAGGTTTCTCAGATGGTCAACTGCTTTTCTTGTGTTTTCGATAGCATAGTCGATTTCTTCCTCGGTAGTGAACCTGCCTAACCCAAAACGGATCGAAGAATGTGCCAGGTCATCAGAAAGACCTAAACTTTTTAATACATATGAAGGCTCAAGAGAAGCAGAAGTACAGGCAGAACCTGAAGATACAGCAAGATCCTTCATCGCCATCATTAATCCTTCGCCCTCTACATATTTAAATGAAATATTAGCAACATGTGGTAGACGGTGCTGTGTGTTACCGTTTACATAACTTTCTTCCATTTGGGAAAGCGCACCTTCCAGTTTATCACGAAGGCCGGAAAGACGTTTAGCTTCCTCGTCCATTTCCAGTCTGCAAAGCTCACAAGCCTTACCAAGGCCGACAATACCCGGTACGTTTAATGTTCCCGAACGCATACCACGTTCGTGACCGCCTCCGTCCATTTGAGCTGTAACCTTAACCCTTGGGTTTTTGCGGCGTACATATAGTGCACCAACACCTTTCGGTCCGTACATTTTATGTGCTGAGAAAGCAAGTAGATCAATACCATCAGCATTTACATCTACTGGTATTTTACCAACAGCCTGTGTAGCATCGGTCATGAATAATGCTCCGTATTTATGAGCAATGGCAGAGATTTCTTTTATAGGCTGAACTACACCTATTTCATTATTACCATACATAATAGTAACAAGAATAGTCTGTTCAGTCATTGCTGCTTCCAATTCAGCAAGGTCAATTAATCCATCTTCCTTTACATTCAGGTAAGTTACCCTTGCACCTGCTTTTTCCAGGTGTTTACAAGTATCCAGTACTGCCTTATGTTCAGTAGTGGCAGTAATAATATGATTGCCTTTTTCTGAATACATTTCAAATACCCCCTTAATACCAAGGTTATCGGCTTCTGTTGCACCTGAAGTAAAGATGATTTCTTTTTCAGTGCAGCCGATTAATTTGGCAGCCTGCTCACGGGCGTAGTCAACACCTTCTTCTGCAACCCAGCCAAAAGCGTGGTTACGGCTCGCTGCATTGCCGAATTTGCTGGTTAAATAAGGTAACATTGCTTCAAGTACACGCGGATCGAGCGGAGTTGTAGCGTTATTATCAAGGTAAATAGGAAGTTCCATTGTATGTAATTTATTCTTTTTAATATACAAATGTACTAAAAAAGATTGCCAAGTTGGTTAATTATCACGGGGTAATGGCAGGCCCCGAAAGACATTTTGACATTAGGTTTACGTAACTCACAGGAGAGTTTAGTGGTTCGGGCAGCTATGGCTTCCGGTTTTTTTTATTTGACCTGATTAGCCGATATTTGGTGCTAAATTTCAAATTTACCATAATGAAGGATCAGGGGGAATTAAGCCAGTTACTGAACAAGGACTTTGAGTTAGACGGAACGCTTACTGAAGAAGAGCTGAGAAATAAGTTGATTCATGCATTTTCATGGATGCTGGATAACGATATATCTAAAATGATGCAGATTCTGTATCGTGCAGATGTAGACGAAGAACGATTGAAATCTTTACTCATCAGCAGTTCGCACTTGCCTTCTGCAGAAGTGATTGCGGATGAATACCTTAACAGGCAACGCCGTAAAATTGAAACCCGGAAAATGTACAGTACATAATTTTTCATTATCCCTTGTATTTGAAAAATATAATCTGGATATTTGCATCCTTCAAAATAAGCGACAATTAAGTATAAATTCATATGAAAAAAGATCTTCACCCATCAAACTATAGATTCGTAGTATTTAAAGATATGTCTAACGAATACGCATTCTTAACAAAATCTTGCGTTGAAACAAAAGAAACTGTTACTTGGGAAGATGGTAACGAATACCCACTCTACAAATTAGAGATTTCACATACTTCTCACCCATTTTACACTGGTAAAATGAAATTGGTAGATACTGCGGGCCGTATTGATAAATTCAAAACCCGTTACGCTAAGAAATAAATTTCCTGAACAAGGAAACTATTTAAAGTCCCGATGCTATTGCTTCGGGACTTTTTTTATTTTTGTCAATTATTGATGTGTCAATTTACGCTCAGACACTTATTCTAATTTAGTATGAATGAATAAAAATAGCAGAGACAATCATACTTTCCTTCAATTTGAAAATCTTAATGGACCTACATTAGATGCTGTTGAGCTACGTCTATTTCACTCTACCCGCCACTTACAAAAAAGAATCAATGCACATCCCGCAGGATGTGCACAGTTTAAATTAATAAATACGAATGAGAATTAATCTTTTTGATGATCGTACTGCATTTTCTTTACGTCCACTAACTTTTACCAGACCAGTTGCAGACTTACGGATTGGTATTTTGACTATCGCTGAGAAGTGGGGTAAATACAGTTCTGAAGCATATGGTTTTATGACTGCAGATTATCTTCAGTCCAAATACCCTGCGCTGCAAGATGCTGATACTTATATAAATGGGGCGTTATGTCCTGACAATGATGTTTTTAATGCGATCTCTGCGCTAAGATCAGGAGAATCACTTTTGTCGGGCAACCTTATTTTAGCTTTTAAGACTGCTTCGGGTGAAAAAGTAAGCCTGAAAGGAGTAGAAGGTTTCAAACCGAAGGAGTTTACAGGAACTGTAACCTATATACAGTATCCCGAGGATATCTTCCGTCATAACGATGCGCAGTTGCGCGCAGACTTCAAGCTGCTGACTGACGGTAGAGGATCTGCTGAATTGAGCAGTACTAATACCATTCTTGGCGATCAATTCTTTGCCGAAGAGGGTGCAATCGCCGAGTGTTCAACTTTTAATACCCGTACCGGCCCAATTTATCTCGGTAAGAATACACAGGTTTGGGAAGGTAGTCACATTCGGGGTTCATTTGCACTTTGTGAAGAATCTCAGGTTAAAATGGGGAGTAAGATTTACGGGCAAACAACTATAGGTCCGTTCAGCCGGGTCGGCGGTGAGATTAACAATGCTGTCATTTGGGGATATTCTTCCAAAGGGCATGAAGGTTATTTAGGTAATTCCGTACTCGGGCAATGGTGTAATATCGGTGCAGACAGCAATAACTCTAACCTTAAAAACACCTATGGTGATGTTAAATTATGGGATTATGAGTTGGATACATTTCGGAATACCGGATTGCAATTTTGTGGGTTGATCATGGGAGATCATGCTAAATGCGGAATTAACACAATGTTTAATACGGGTACTATAGCCGGTGTCAGCGCAAATATCTTTGGAAGCGGTTATCCCAGGAATTTTATTCCAGATTTTTCATGGGGTGGAGCGCACGGTTTTGATACTTATAAACTGGAAAAAATGCTGGAGACTACAGAGAAGGTTTTTTCACGTAGGAATATGGAGTTTAGTCAGGTCGAAAAGGATATTTTAAGCGCCGTATACGAACAAACAATGATTTACAGACACTTTTAAGAAATACTTTTGTAGTTTTATACTTTATAAGTAAACCATTAACCCGCTATTAATTAATAATACCAGGTTAATATTTTCGTTAATGATTCAGACAATAAAACCAGAATAAGAAACATATAATATGAGAAAGAAAATAGTAGCAGGCAATTGGAAAATGAACACTGATGACGAAGAAGGATTAAGCCTTTTCTCGGAAATTGTGAACATGGTCAGAGATGAAAAGAAAGGCGATCAGATTGCTATCATCTGTGCTCCGTTTACACATTTGAAAAGCCTGGTTCAGTTAGGTTCTGAAACAGTTAAAATTGGGGCGCAAAATTGTCATCAAAAAGAAAGCGGCGCTTATACAGGTGAGATTTCAGCAAAAATGATTCGCTCTATCGGCTGTGAGTATGTAATTATCGGACACTCAGAACGTCGTCAGTATTTTGCTGAAAGCGATGAGCTTCTTGCTGAGAAAACCAAAATAGCGTTAGCTAATGGCCTTACACCACTTTTCTGCATTGGCGAAACACTTGATGAAAGAAATAATGGAAACTTTTTTGAAATCCTTAGAGCTCAGTTAGATAATGGAATCTTTGGCTTGGATACTGAAGACTTTTCTAAAGTAATCATTGCCTATGAACCAGTTTGGGCTATTGGAACAGGATTGACCGCTACTGCTGAGCAGGCGCAGGAAGTACATGAATTTATCCGTGCAGAGGTATCCGGTAAATACGGAGAGGATGTTGCAGAAGAAACTTCAATTCTTTACGGTGGAAGTTGTAATCCGAAAAATGCGGCTGAACTGTTTGCTCAAAAAGATATTGATGGCGGGCTGATCGGCGGAGCTTCTTTGAAGTCGCGTGATTTTACTGATATCGTTAAAACTTTCAACGCTTAATGCAATATTTACAAATAACTTTTAGTTTTGAAACCATTGAAGAATATCAGCAGGATCTACTAATCGCTGATCTTTCGGACATTGGTTTCAATACTTTTGAAGATACTGAAAACGGATTTTCTGCTTACATAGATCAAGCGTCCTTTAATGAGGAAGCATTTCAGGCTTTACTTCAAGAAATAGATGAAACGTTACCTTACAGCTATTCTTCTCAGGAAATAGCAGCCGAGAACTGGAATGAAGAGTGGGAGAAAAACTTTGAACCTCTAATTGTTAGTAACGCCTGTTATGTGCGGGCTACTTTTCACCAACCACGTCCTGAGTTTCCTTTTGAAATTATTATCGATCCAAAGATGGCTTTTGGAACTGGTCATCATCAGACTACTACAATGATGATGGAGTATATCCTTGAAGCTGATATGGACGGTAAATTTGTACTTGATATGGGATGTGGGACAGGAATTCTTGCTATACTGGCGGCAAAAAAGAATGCTGCTAAATTAACAGCAATTGATTATGATGAAGTTTGCTATGCCAGTACTATAGAGAATACCCAATTAAATAATATTCCGGGTATGGAAATTCTATGTGGTGGTAAAGAAGTAATTCCTGCAGTAAAATATGATACTATTTTAGCGAATATAAACCGTAATATCCTGCTGGATCAGATTCCTGTATATACGAGAGTTCTTAAAAACGGCGGTGATATCTATTTTAGTGGATTCTACGAAGAAACAGATTTGAAGATGATTACTGATGCTTGTGCATTATCTGGCATCCTTTATCATTCACATAAGAAGATTGATAACTGGGTTGCCGCCCATTTTAAAAAGATATAATAACAGTTTATATTTAAACTTTAGATGCGAATACATTTTATAGCTATCGGAGGAAGCGCCATGCATAACCTGGCGATAGCGTTACATAAAAAAGGTATGCTGGTGACTGGCTCAGATGATTTTATCTTTGAGCCATCAGCCAGCCGGCTTGCACGCTATGGACTTTTTCCTTCGGAATCAGGTTGGCGGCCGGAAGTGATTAACCGGCAGTTGGATGCTGTTATTCTAGGGATGCATGCCCGTGCGGATAATCCAGAATTACTTAGAGCACAAGAATTGGGTTTACGTATCTATTCTTATCCTGAGTATATCTATGAGCAGTCAAAAGATAAGTTTCGTGTAGTAATCGGCGGGAGTCATGGGAAGACAACTATAACTTCAATGATCCTCCATGTGTTGAATTATTATAATCATGAAATAGATTATCTTGTTGGTGCGCAGCTGGAAGGCTTTGATACCATGGTGAAGTTGACTGATAGCGCACCCGTTATCATTATTGAAGGTGATGAATACCTGTCTTCAGCTATTGACAGAAGACCAAAATTTCACCTTTACAATGCAAATCTTGCTGTAATTAGTGGTGTAGCCTGGGATCATGTTAATGTTTTTCCTACATTCGAGAATTATTTGACTCAGTTTTCTATATTTATAGATACTATCATGCCGGACGGGGAGCTTATCTTTTGCGAGGATGATGCAGAACTGGTTAAAATGGTTAACGAAAAAAAGAATTTAAAGGCAACAGGTTATCAGATTCCGTTACATGCAATAGAGAACGGAATTACTCATCTTGAACCCGGACACCAGGAATTGAAAATATTTGGAAACCATAATCTGATGAATTTGAGTGCTGCGCGACAGGTTTGTGAAAGATTAGGCATAAGTATACCCGAGTTTAATGAAGCGATAAAATCCTTCAAAGGAGCGTCTAAAAGGCTTGAATTGCTGTTCTCAGATGAAAATACGAATGTCTATAAAGACTTTGCACATTCACCATCTAAATTAAAAGCAACAATTGAGGCAGTAAAGACACAATTTGAGGAAAGAAAATTAGTAGCTTGCATAGAATTGCATACTTTTAGTAGTTTAAATAAAAAATTTCTACTTCAATATCATGATACGATGTTTAATGCAGATAATCCTATCGTATATATTGATAAAAAAACATTTGAACAAAAAAATATTATACCATTCAGCGAAACAGATATCAAGAATGCATTTAATGACAAAAGGATTACCTATTTTGATAATGCAGATAATTTAGCGCAATACCTTCTGGAGCTGGATTTTAGCCATACTAACCTGTTGTTAATGAGTTCAGGTAACTACGGTGGGATGGATCTGGGGAAGTTGGCACGTGAGTTGAATAATAATTAAGAAAAAAACACACCTAAATTTTATAAAAATGAACATCATCGGTAAAAACATCAGACAACTCCGTCAGAAAAATGGATGGAGTCAGGGCGAAGTAGCTAAAAGATTGAATATTTCTATTCCTGCTTTTTCTAAAATAGAAACAGGAATCACAGATATCAATATTTCCAGACTTGCTCAGATTGCAAATCTTTTCGAGGTTTCTACAATGGATATCATCTCCAAAGAAGGAGAAAATCCACAATCAGTAAATTTTGAAGAGATTAATAATCTTAAATCAAAGTTATCACTCAGAGAAGAGGAAATTATTAAACTTCAGAAGAAGGTGATTGATCTTTATGAAGAAATCAGAGAGAGATAAGACTCATTAGAATAATTTACGCAATGTCAGGTGCCGCTTTCCAAAAGTGGCACCTGTTGCTTCATGAATAGATAACATCTTATCATTGAAGTCACCTACCCAGGAAAGCTCCAGCTCGTCGTATTGTTCCATTGGCAGAACATATTCTTTAAGTTTGATGAACAGCGCCGATTCAAGACCATGCTTTTGATAAGCTGTTTTTGTCCCCATCACTATTGCACGCATTCTGTTCACACCTTTCCATCTCCGGTAAACAAATTTGATTTTCTCTAGTAACCCTAGTTTCCCGTTAAATCCTTTGATCAGCTGGTTAGCATCAGGGATGATAACTACAAATGAAGCTGGTTCTCCGTTGATGTAAGCAAACCAAATTAGTTTTTCGTCCATTATCGCCTCCATCTGTTTGAAGCTTGCTAATAGCGTCTCTTTTTTGATCGGAACAAAATTATCAAAATCCTTCCACCCATCATTATAGATCTCCATCAGATCGTTCACGTATTTTTCCGGATTTTTCGTTGAAAAGCTCTCAAAAGTATAACCAGGTTTATTAGCTACCCAATTTGCTATTTTGGTAAATCTTTCGGGAAATGGTTTTCTGACAGCGAGGTGGTTTGTAATCTGCTGATATTCGGTTGTAAAGCCATAATTATCAAAAAATGCCTGATAGTACGAAGGGTTATAATTCATACCATAGGATGGTGGCGTAAATCCTTCGACCAGTAAACCCCAGAAAGTATCATTTTCACCGAAGTTAATTGGCCCGTCCATAGCTTTCATCCCCTGACTGATCAGCCAGTCTTTGGCGGCGTCAAATAAAGTGAATGCAGCTTTTTCGTCATTTATACATTCGAAAAATCCCATACCACCGGTAGGCTGGTCATACTGGAATGCCTTTTTATCATTCACAAATGCGGCAATCCGTCCGATAGTTTTTCCCTGATCATCCTGTAAAATCCATCTGGTACATTTACCATGTTTGAAAAATGGATTTTTTTGCGGGTTAAAAGTCTTTTCCACGTCCTGTTCCAGCGGGCAGATCCAATTTTCATCACCGGCGTAAATAAGGTGGGGGACTTTTAAGAATTCTTTTTTTAACTGGCTATCGGAAACGGGTAGAATTTGCATTTAGGGTCGGGAAATTGAAATAAAAAAGCACCTTGTTGAAGATGCTCTATGTAGTGAACTGCATTTACTTAGTAATTGTCATCATCGTCGTCTGTACCAAATTCGTCAAACCCGTCAAGGTCGTCCAGCGGCAGATCGAATTCATCATCATCGTCGTCAAATGAATTTTTGTTCCCTTTTGGGGCTAAAGAAATTTCATCAGTCATTTCCTTGTCCTCTGCCCGCTCAATTGGGCCCTTTTTTACGGATTTTTTTGGAGTTGCCATTTGTCTAAAATAAAGTTGCCTGAGTTTGTGATTTAATAAAAATAACAAAAATCTTTCTAGTTAGCCTGGACGCTGCTTTTGCCGGACTTTTGCCAAATCAAAATTAGAACAAAAAGCATTTTAAAAAAAATTCTTTTTTCTAAAATATTGAAGCGGAATACAAGTGGTTGCTAAACAGAATAAAAGAATTTTGCGCAAAAAAAAAGTGGTAAAGGCTACTACTTTACCACTTTTAACACACAAATGAAACCTGAATTGAGATAAGTTTTAGGTTAGATTAAAAATATCTTTGATCAATTCTCTAAGAACGTTTTTTACAAACTTTGTTTGCTTTAATATCTATAACAAGTTTAATGCAAATTAAGATCGAAAGAAAGTATACTTAGTAAGTGGTAGTTATTTTTGAGTAAACGGTATAATGCTAATCAATTTGGCAGTAAAACAGACACAATAGTGCCTGAAATACCGTTCTGCCTGATCTCAATTTGTATAGGATTTGCCTCAATTTGGTTAATCAGATTAATTCTTTCCTGTGTGAGCACCATTCCTTTACTCTGGTGTGAACCTCTTTTTTGCTGAAGAGAGTTGTCAATCCCTATACCATCGTCGATAATTTCAATAAGTAAATGCACAGGGTCTCTGCGACTCATAATGATCTCTATTTTCCCACCGTTCTCTTTAGGCATTAATCCATGCCATATCGCATTTTCTATATAGGGCTGCAGAATCATGGATGGAATTCTTGTGTCATCCTGGTCAATCTCCGGGTCAATTTTCAGTGTATAATTAAATTTATCCCCGAATCTTTTCTTTTCCAGACTTAAATAAAGCCCAAGATATTCCAGTTCTTCTTCCAGTGAAATAAAGCTCCGCGTACAGATATCCAGATTTTTCCTGATCAATCTGGCAAAACCTGTCAGGATCTTATTAGCCGAAGAAGTGTCTTTTGTATTGATGTAGTGCTGGATTGAATTCATGACATTGAAAACGAAATGTGGGTTCATCATAGCCTGAAGAGCCTGCTGTTCCAACATCAAAATCCTGTTTTTGAGTACAAGCTGCTGCTGTTCTTTATTTTTCTGCTGTCTGGTTACATATACGGCGATTTTATAAAAACTAAAACTTGCCAGCAGAAGGAGCAGCGCCATAAACCAGAAAGACTGCCAGAAGTGTTCTTCCTGGGTAAAAGTTACGACAGTAGGTGTGCTCCATGCACTATTACCAGTTTTTGCACTCAGTTCAAACTGATAGTTTCCAGGTTCCAGAGACGAAATCTCCAGTCTCCGGCTTTTAGTCTCAGTCCATGGATTTGACGTTTTAAGCCGGTACCGGTAAAGGATATTACTGTTCTGAAAATCAAGCGCACTAAAATAGAAACTGATACTATTGTCTCCGGGTTTTAGTACAAAGCCGGTAGAGTCGGGCGTAAGCTCTTTATTTTTACTGGAAATAGAGGAAATCAGGACTTTTGGGGTTTCGCGTGTTTTGTCAAAAGGCGTATTGGCAAAATAAACCAGTCCGCGATTTGTTGCAAACCAGACAGTATCCTTTTCAATGAGCATGTCGTTCACATCATTGCTGAGCAGGCTGTTTGTATATTCGAAGGATTCGATCCGATGACTCCCGCCTTCTTCAATTCTGTTGATACCGTTATTGGTGATAACCCAGATATACCCGTCACGTACCGAAAGCTTTTTACAGATGTTATTTGCCAGTCCGTTTAACCTTGTCAATTGCCTGCTTAATTTTCCATTTTGGTAGAAGAGCATTCCATAACCGTCTGTAGCTAATACTATTGTACCGTCAGCCAATTGTGCGATATCGTTAATTCTTTTGGTGAGCAGCGGATGATTCAGGTAATGGCGTATGAGTTTTCCATCTTTGATCTGGGAGAGCCCCTGAAGGTTGGAAAACCAAAGCTCATTATTTTTGCCATAATATACCCGGTAAGCTCTTCCGGCAAAAAAATTCTTTCCCTGTATATAATCTGCAGAACTAAACGAAAAATTGGTTCCTGGTTTCTGCAGCACAAGTACTCCGGAAGACATGGCCATTGCAATCTGATGATCAGGACCGATAGTAAAGCTTTTCAGTCCGACATTCGTATTATTGTTCTGCACTATTCCAGCCATCTGTTCCGAAGCGGAACCTTTCAGCGGGATTTTCCCGATTCCAAATTCAGCCGAGAAAACCATGGCGTCACGGGCAGAATTTAATTTTAATTCCTTTATGCTACTATACTTTTCATGATCCTGAAGTGTGAAATGCCTTAACCCAAAAGCAGGCCGGTCCAGCAAGTTGATGATACCGTTTTCCATTCCCATCCAGATCCGGTTACTGTTATCTGATGCCAGGCTCTTGATCGTATTTTGACTAAGCCCCTGATGGCTATCCAGCATATATATCCTTCTGGATTTTTTAGGCAGCATATAAAGCCCGTTATTTGTGGTGAACCACATGTTTTCTTTGTTATCTTTAATTACCTGACTAGTGGTTACCTGCGGCAGGTAATGGGTTTTAGTTCCGTCACTTTCCAGATGATATACGCCGGAGCGGTTAGCCAGCCAAAGTTCGTTCCCATTTTCGGCATAGAAGTAACCGGCGTTGTCTGCTATCAGCGAACGGTCTATTCTAAGGGTAAGTTGCTGCTTATCACCATCGACGAAATTAAGACCACGATAATCCAGAAAAAGCATGGTGTGATCTGCATTACTAGCTGCTGTTTTATAAGAAACTGCCCGTAAATGCTGCTTGCTTTTATGAAAAGTTTTGCCGTCAAAATAGCGGAGACAATGACTGCTCGCTGCCCATACAATACCAGATTTATCTTCGTAGACGACGGTATTGATAAATTGACTTTTCGGATCAGCAGAGCTGAAACGTTTTACTGTTTTTCCATCCCAGCGAACCAGTAGATTTTTGTTTGTTCCAAACCAGAGATGACCTTTACGATCTTCATAAAAGGAAATTACAACGCCTGTAAAACGCAGCTTTTTAAGTAATTTGTTATTTTGTTCGTTATAAATGCGGCCCTTATAGAAATAACTCAATTGGCCGTTGAGTGCGGAGAACCATATTTTTCCGCTGCTGTCTTCATTAAGTCTGATTATCTGATTGTCCGGCAGGCCGTCTTCGATGGAAAATGTCTCAAACACCTTACCATCAAAACGACTTACTCCGGCATCGGTTGCAGCCCATATATATCCTTTGCTATCCTGAAGAGTAAAATAACAGTTGTTGCTGGGTAGCCCGTCTGCAGTGCTGTAATGTTTAATATAAGTATGCTGCGCAGTTATTTGCTGCACATTACCAAATAGCAGGAACAGTAGGAAAACCAGAACCAGGCTATTGCTATTTCTCGCCTGAACTGGTACTGAATAACTTAACTTTTTCCATGAAAATGCTGGCTCGTCTGCGGGATACGGCAATTTTTTCTCCATTTTTTAATAATAGTTCAAGACCATTTTTAGAATTATATTCCTTGAGATAATTCAGGTTGACGATACTTGATTTATGTATTCTGACAAACTGATCGTCCGGAAGGATCTCTTCGAACTCTTTAAGGACGCGCGATACAGTGATCTGATCGCGGTGATTAAAATGAAAAACAGAATAATTGCTGTCGGCTTCAATTCTGATGATTTCATCGACGTCGATTAACGTATATCCCTGACCGTTAGCCAGACTGAGTTTTCGAATACCCATACGGTCAGAAAGACTTCCCCTGAGGGTCTGGAGCCGCTCAGCATGATTCTGATCTTTTCCCTTCTCGCTTGTCAGGTTTTCTGCTTTTCTCACTGCAGCCTTCAGTTCATCGATATCAATGGGTTTGAGCAAATAATCCAATGCACTTGCCTTAATGGCTTTTAAGGCATACTGATCATAAGCCGTGGTGAAAATAACGCGTGCATGTAAAGAACTGGCATCCGGAATTAATTCGAAACCATTCAATCCAGGCATAGCAATATCAAGGAAAATCAAGTCTACTTCGCAGGTATTCAATAAGGTTCTGGCTTCTTCAACGGATTTTGCAATACCGCAAATATGGACATTTTCACAATTCTCCTGCAGCAGGAAATAAAGTGAAGAACGCGCAAATTCTTCATCGTCTACTATAATTACATTCAGCACTGGTTTCATTTTATGTATTGGTGAAATTATTAAAAAAACAGGGGACTCAAGAATTTTTCTCGATTTGGTAAAACCAAAGTAAAATTTTCTCCGTATGTGGGGATATAAGCAAACCAATTACCTATACCGTACTAAAACTTAATCTTATGAAAAATTCACTTATTGAACCACAGGAGATTCCTTCGCAGGGGAGTGATATCCTGAACGCCAGCTTTAAACGCCGGTCATTTTTACAATATGCAGGGGCAGGTCTTGCAGGCGTTGCGCTCATTGCTGCTGGCTGTAAAAAGGAACAGGTTTCTCACGATATGGGAGAAGGAGTCGACCTGGGCAGCGGAGATATTGGCATTTTGAACTATGCCTATGCACTCGAACAATTAGAAGCAGCTTTCTACGCTGCAGTAATTCAAAATCCATATGCAAATATGCCTGCTAACGAACTGGCTTTGTTAACAGATATCAGAGATCATGAACTAGCTCACCGCGAGTTCTTTAAAGCAGCGTTGAGCACCAAAGCAATTCCAGCGCTGGAAGTTAATTTCAGTAGCATCAATTTTAGTTCCAGAGACAGTGTGCTGGGTACAGCGAAAGTGTTTGAAGATCTGGGTGTTTCGGCCTATAATGGGGCAGGTAAGCTGATACAATCTAAAGAATATTTGCTGCTTGCAGGTAAAATTGTTTCTGTCGAAGCACGTCATGCGGCGCTAATTCGCGACTTACTCGAAAATGGAAGTTTTGCTAATTCGGAAGTAATCGATATGAATGGGCTTGATAAAGCACGAACACCTAAAGAGGTTTTAACTATGGCACAGTCATTTATTAAAACTACAATTAACGCATCCAGTTTACCATCTTAATTTAAAAGTTATGAATATCGTTAACATATTAGAAGAAATTGAAAAAGTGGATGCAGAAGTGTATGAACGCTTAAATCCGCGCCGGGCCGCTATGAAACAATTTTTCAACTTCGGTTCAAAGGTTGCTGTTGCGGCTGTACCATTGGCTTTGGGGTCGATGTTTAAAAAAGCTTATGGACAAACAAGTACAGCTGTGGCTGTAGAAGAAGTCCTTAATTTCGCGCTGACACTGGAATATCTTGAATACTATTTTTATCAGAAAGGTGCAGACACAGCAGGTCTAATTCCTGCAGGAAGCCCGGCTGTTGGTGCTATAAATACCATCCGTGACCATGAACAGGCGCATGTAAATCTATTAAAAACTGCGATAACCGGTTTGGGTAAAACCCCTGTGGCATTTACCGCAGGACAGTTCGACTATACTGCTAAAGGTACATTTCCAACCGTATTCTCAAATTATCCAACTTTTCTGGCTGTTGCCCAGGCATTTGAAGATACGGGGGTGAGGGCCTACAAGGGTCAAGCAGGGAATCTGATTGGTACTCCCGGCGTTTTGCAAACTGCGTTGCAGATTCACTCAGTGGAAGCCAGACATGCATCTCATATCCGTCAAATGCGTAAAGCTCCGGCAGGAGGTGGCGTAAGTGCATTAAAACCATGGATTACAGGTGCGAATGATAGCGGTGTGCCTCAGGTAGATCCTGTTTACAAAGGAGAAGATAATCTGATACAAGGTGGGGTTAATATTACTTCGCTGGGATTTAGTACAAATGCATCAACTGAAGCTTTTGATGAGCCATTGACTATGGCTGAAGTGAAAGCAATAGCAGGTCTTTTTATCCGTTAAATAATATTGGTTTCAGGTTTAGGGAGAGGGTGGTTGCTTTTTGCGGCCACCCTCTGTTTTTATTAGTAATTGATTACCTGTTCTTCCAGATGTTCAGGAAGATCCCTGTAATTATATTTTTGGCCGCGGAGTTGCGGCTCGAAGCCCGCCTCTCTGATTGCTTCCTGAATTCCCTTTGCTGTGAAACGGTGTGGAGCACCTGCTGCGGAAACAACATTCTCCTCAATCATAATGGACCCAAAATCATTTGCCCCGGCATGCAGACATAACTGGGCAACGTTTTTACCCACGGTCAACCAGGATGCCTGAATGTTTTTGATATTAGGCAGCATAATTCTGCTTAGCGCGAGCATACGGATGTATTCATCACCTGAGACGTCATTCGTAATTCCACGAAGACGTTTTAATAAAGTGCCATCATCCTGGAAAGGCCATGGTATAAAAGCAAGGAAACCGTTGGCATCTGCAGGTTTCTCCTGTTGAACTTCCCTGATCCAGACCAGGTGCTCAAACCTTTCTTCAATAGTTTCCACATGACCGAACATCATAGTTGCGGAAGTGGTGATGTCCAGCTGATGGGCAGCACGCATTACATCCAGCCATTCCTTGCCGCCACATTTACCTTTTGAGATTAATCTTCTTACCCTATCATTCAGGATTTCGGCACCGGCGCCAGGTAAAGAATCCATTCCGGCTTCTTTAAGCGCTCTTAATACTTCAGTATGACTTATTTTTCCAAGTTTCGCAATATGTGCAATTTCCGGTGGGCCTAAAGCATGCAGTTTAAGATCTGGATAAAGTTCCTTCAGTTTCCTGAAAAGATCTGCGTAAAAATCCAGGCCAAGGTCGGGATGATGTCCGCCTTGCAGCAGTAACTGGTCTCCACCAAGACGGAAGGTCTCTTCGATTTTGACTTTATAAGTTTCTATATCGGTAATATAACTATCTTCATGACCAGGTCTTCTGAAAAAGTTACAGAACTTACAATTGGCGATACAGACATTAGTTGTATTCACGTTCCTGTCAATCTGCCAGGTAACTTTCCCGCTGGGAACCTGTTTTTTTCTCAGTTCATTGGCAACGAATGCCAGCTCGGCTGTAGCAGCATTGTGGTAAAGATAAACACCTTCTTCCTGGCTTAAAAAGTCAAATTTAAGGGCTCTCTCCAATAATTCGGCAGTATTCATAGCACAAAGATACCATAAGTTACGCTGTTTTTATTTCATCATATTCTCACATTTACGTTTAAATTCATATTTCCTATATTTGGCGCAACTAAAGAATTTTATGGTAGATTTTAACCGTTTTACACTAGCCAATGGTTTACGTGTGCTGGTACATGAAGATGATACAACGCCAATGGCGGTACTAAATATCCTGTATGACGTAGGTGCTCGGGATGAGGAAGAAGGCAAAACCGGATTCGCACATCTCTTTGAACACCTGATGTTTGGAGGATCAGTAAATATTCCCGTATATGATGAACCGCTGCAAAGGGTGGGCGGTGAAAACAATGCTTTTACGAGCAATGATATCACTAATTATTATATCACTTTGCCGGCAACGAATATAGAAACAGCTTTTTGGCTGGAAAGTGACAGAATGCTGAGCCTCGCCTTTTCTGAAAAGAGCCTGGAGACTCAGCGTAATGTAGTTTGTGAAGAATTTAAGCAACGCTATCTGAACCAACCCTATGGCGATGTCTGGCTAAAACTCCGGCCGCTTGCCTATACAACCCATCCGTATCGCTGGGCAACAATAGGACAGGATCTGGCTCAGATTGAAAATGCGAAGATGGAAGACGTAAAAGCTTTCTTTCATAAGCATTATAATCCCTTGAATGCGATTCTTGTTGTAGGTGGAAATGTTAAAACGGCAGATATCAAGGAAATGGCAGAGAAATGGTTTGGACCAATTCCTTCCGGAACTGCTTATGAACGCAGATTGCCTGCAGAACCTCAGCAGACCGAAGCAAGAAGCCAGACAGTCCATGCTGAAGTTCCGTTGAATGGATTATATATGGCATTTAAAATGCCTGCAAGACGAGATCCGGAATACCAGGTTTTTGACTTGCTTTCAGATGTGCTCTCTCAGGGACATTCGGCCCGGCTTTATCAGCGTCTGTTAAAAGACCAGCAGTTATTCAGTGATATCCATGCTTATATTACCAGTAGCCTTGATGAAGGATTGTTTGTCATAGAAGGTAAGTTAAGTGAGGGAGTTAGTATGGAAGATGCTGAAAAAGCAGTATGGAAAGAACTTCAGGAGATTGCCAGCCAGCCGGTTACGGTAGATGAACTGACTAAAGTGAAAAATAAATCTGAATCAATTATGGTATTCGCCGAGATGAGTTTACTGGATAAAGCGATGAATCTGGCTTATTACGAATTGCTTGGTGATGCTAACGGTCTGAACACCGAAATTGATAAATACCTGGCGGTAGAAGCAGCCGCTATACAAAATGCCGCTGCCCGGACTTTTATTCCGGCTCAATGCTCAATTTTATACTATTTAACTGCAAAAGATGCTTAACAGAACGCTGATACCTGAATCGAGACAGGTAAACGAAATTAATTTTATTGCGCCTGCGCAGCAGCAACTGGACAACGGAATCAAAGTGTTTACGCTTAATGCCGGTAAACAAGAACTGGTACGTATTGAGTTTGTCCTGGAAAACGTAAACTGGGATCCATCTAAACCTCTACAGTCAAATGCAGTAAACCACTTGATTAATAATGGCACAAATACACTTACTGCCGCACAAATAGCTGATCAGGTAGATTATTATGGCGCTTTCCTGCAGACAGAATATGGAGCCGATCAGTCAACAATAAAGGTTTACACTCTAACCAAGCACCTGAAATCTGTTTTGCCGATTCTGTGGTCAATTTTAAATGACAGCATTTTCCCACAACAGGAGCTGGATATCTTTAAACTAAATCAGCAGCAATCTTTAAAAGTCAGTCTTCAGAAAAATGATTTTCTGGCCAGAAAGAACTTTGCTGCGGTATTATTTGGGAATACAACTTACGGTTCTGGAATCTCACTGGAAGACTATCAAGCTATTCAGAGAGAAGACCTGCTGGGCTATTTCCGCGCGGGATATCAGCCTGCAAACTGTACCGTTTTTGTGGCTGGTAAATTTGAGCAGCCTGAGTTTGACCTGTTGAATGCAGTCTTTGGTCAGGAGTGGAGCAATAACGAAAAGGCTGTTGTGAATCATTTTGAATTCCCGGATCATCAGAAGGGAGACCTTTTTATAGAGCGTCCGGAAGCTATTCAGTCTGCAATAAGAATGGGTACGCTAACCGTTAACAGAACACATCCGGATTTCGCCGGGTTTCAGGTACTGAACTGCCTGCTGGGCGGATATTTCGGTTCCAGGCTAATGGCGAACATCCGTGAAGATAAGGGGTATACTTATGGCATTGGATCTGCCGTAGTATCTATGAAGCACTCTGGTTATTTCTTTATTGCTACCGAAGTAGGGGCTGATGTTTGCGGTAAGGCGATGGAAGAAATAGAAAAAGAGATTGGCCTTTTGCAAAATGAGCTCATTCCTGCCGGAGAGCTGGATCTGGTTCGTAACTATATGCTGGGATCCATGCTGGGCAGTCTTGAAAATGCGTTCTCCCATGCTGACAAGTTTAAAAATATCTACTTCTCCGGGTTAGATTATTCTTACTATGATGATTATATCAAGACTGTAAAGAATATCAGCTCCCTGGAATTACAGGAGCTGGCTAAACGTTACCTGAATACAGATAACTTTATTAAGGTTATTGTAGGTAAGAAATAAAAAAAGAGCTGTATTGGTTTTTAGATTTTAACCAATACAGCTTTTTGTTTATCCGCCTGATAGATCTGCTTGTAGAAATCTACAAGGGCATTATATTGAGATGCAGGATAGATGTTGTTCCTGATCAGTAATTTTCGTGTATAGATCAATTCATTACCCTCTTTTTAAGTCTTTAATGAGTAATAGCTAATTCATCGCTATTTAATTGCTGTTTTGTCAGCATCTTCTCATATTAGAAATGATTCATAAAAACACTTTCAGGTCTGCGGTAATTTATGTAGTTTTGCCCGGCAAATAATAACTCCTAAATTATTTGCTATGCAACTCGATCCCCAAAAATTTATTGCTGAAGGACTAACATACGATGACGTATTATTGGTTCCAGCCTATTCAGAAGTGCTTCCGCGTGATGTAAATACCGAAAGTTTCCTGACCAAAAATATCAAAATAAATGTACCCGTAGTTTCTGCTGCAATGGATACAGTAACGGAAGCAAAACTTGCTATCGCTATTGCCCAGGCTGGAGGAATTGGTATGCTTCATAAGAATATGAGCATTGAGCGTCAGGCAGAAGAAGTCCGTAAAGTTAAGCGTTCCGAAAGTGGAATGATACAGGACCCGATCACTCTGCATGCAGACGCCGTCGTGGCAGATGCTTCTAAATTGATGAATGAATATAAAATCGGTGGTATTCCAATTATTGATAACGATCATAAATTAGTTGGTATCATTACTAACCGTGACCTGCGTTTCCAGAAAGATATGCAGCGTAAGATCGGTGAGGTCATGACAAAAGATAATCTGATTACTGCACCGGAAGGAACGACACTATTGCAGGCCGAAGAAATTCTTCAGCACCACAAGATTGAAAAGTTACCTGTATTGAGTAAAGAGGGGCTGTTGTCAGGATTAATTACTTTTAAAGATATTCAGAAATATAAAAATTACCCTAAGGCCTGTAAAGATGCCAGAGGCCGCCTTCGTGTAGGTGCTGCTGTTGGCGTTGCTGCAGATAATATTGACAGGGTGGCTGCATTGGTTAAAGCTGGTGTGGACGTTGTTACTGTAGATACTGCACATGGGCACTCTAAAGGGGTAATAGACATGGTGAAGGCCATTAAAGCCAGATTCCCTGATCTTGATGTGATTGCTGGAAATATTGCAACTGCAGATGCAGCAAGAGCATTGGCAGCAGCTGGTGCCGATGCTGTAAAAGTAGGTATCGGACCAGGTTCAATCTGTACAACCAGAATCATAGCCGGTGTGGGAGTACCTCAGCTATATGCAGTTTACGAATGTGCCAAAGCTCTGGAAGGTACCGGAATTCCGGTTATTGCAGACGGTGGTATCAAACAAACAGGAGATATCGTCAAAGCATTGGCAGCAGGGGCAAGTTCAATCATGGCAGGTTCATTGTTCGCTGGTGTTGAGGAGTCGCCAGGAGAAACCATTATCTATGAAGGACGTAAATTTAAGTCTTACCGTGGTATGGGATCAGTAGAGGCTATGCAGCATGGTTCTAAAGACCGTTATTTCCAGGATGAAGAAGATGTAGTCACGAAATTAGTTCCTGAAGGTATTGTAGGTCGCGTACCTTATAAAGGGACCCTGGCAGAAGTTATTTATCAGTACGTGGGCGGTCTGCGTGCAGGAATGCATTACTGTGGTGCTGCAACCATCCCTGAACTTCAACAGGCCAAGTTTGTGAGAATCACTGCAGCTGGTATGCGTGAAAGCCATCCACACGATATCTCTATCACAAAAGAAGCACCTAACTATTCTCGTTAAACGCGTTTAGATTTTGAATATAAAGATCATTCTGGTAGATCCAATTCTACTGGAATGATCTTTTTTTTTACTTTTTTATTTTTAAAAATTAATATTTTTATTCTGATATATGACAATGAAATCAATTTGTGTTTACTGTGGGGCATATTTTAATGATGATCCTGTTTTACTTGCGGCTGTTCAAAATCTGGCTGAAGCCATGACTTCCAGAAATATTAAGCTTGTTTATGGCGGAGGAAGTGTGGGTGTAATGGGCTTAATTGCCGGAGAGGTTTTAAAACGAGATGGTTATGTAACCGGAGTAATCCCACAGTTCCTACTGGATCTGGAAGTCGGTAACATGGAGGTGAATGAACTCATTGTAACAGCGAATATGCATGAGAGAAAGCAGAAAATGGCCGATCTTGCAGATGGATTTGTGATTCTCCCGGGCGGTTACGGCACGCTGGAAGAATTTTTTGAGGTTTTAACCTGGTTACAGCTAGGGCTGCATCAGAAGGCAATTGGAATTTTAAATGTAGGCGGGTATTATGATCATCTGCTGGCTCAGCTTGATACGATGGTAGCACAGGGAATGCTCAAACAGACAAATCGGGATCTTGTTCAGGCAAGTGACGATCCAGAGCTCTTGATAGAACTGATGCACGCATTTAGAGCTGAGAAAGATGAAAACTGGTTTAAAGACAGGAATCTGAGCTAATCTTGCGCTTTGGTCGCAGGCAGGTTTGTCCATTCCTAAAAGTAGTTGATAAAGTTTAGGATAATTCTTAAATTAAATTAAGAATGGAAGCACCAAGAAAAGGATCAAAAGGTGGTCGGGTAGCCATCTATGATGAAAGTTTAAAAATCGCAGTAGCTCGGGATTACCAGGGCGGTATTTTGAGCATTAGCCAGGTAGCGAAAAAGCACCGAATAGGCAAAGTAACTGCCTATCACTTTGTACGTTGGTACAAGAAATTTGAGGTCCATCCAGATTCCGGCGCTGAGCGAGAATTTCAGGATCAGGGTCAAGATATGAACAGTTTAACTAAGCAGCTGTTAGCTTCCGATCAGAAGCTGGCG
>NZ_FONS01000011.1 GCF_900112985.1 Pedobacter antarcticus | reverse complement strand
GACTCCTCAGAAATCTGGTAAAAACCACATAGACACCAAACATTTCAATTCTTCAACCAGCCGTTTATAATTTATTAAGAGGCAAAAATCATTATTGCACTCGTAAACAAATCAAAAAGAACAATGTGACCATGATCGATGAGATTATAAACTATAGTATATATATAAGTTATCTGCTCATCTTACTCGCTGAAAGCCTTATTACTATTTAATCCCCCACAAACTACCTACGATTTAAGCTATTCTTATGGGTAGCGTGTGGGTTCACTGTGGGTAGAAGAAATTCTCTTGTTTGCTCTTCTGAACCTCAATCAGGATTCGCTCGCCCTTATCGGTACACAGTAAATCGAAGATCAAGAACCTGCTTAAAGTAAGTATGGCCGGAAATATTCCCGTTCGGGTCAACCTCGGGTTAACTTCACCTTTTCTTCGTTCGTTTCCAGGCTTCAGCCGAATAACACCTTAATAATAGCCAATCATAACACGACCAAAGCTTTAATCAGCTTTATCATCAATATTCGCCAGGCAGTTGACCGTCTCCACATTAACTTTCGTCAATACATCATCCACGTCTTTAGAAAAAGATTCAAGCATATCAATCAAACTCAATGACACTCGCCGTTTGTGATTCCGGCAAACGTCATATCCTGTCAAATTCAAAAGTTCATTTTCGGAATAACCATATAATCTGGTCATCGCTTCATTCACAGCGAGAAATATTAACGTCTCTTTATCTAAAATACAAAAGGGATAAGGCTGTTCCGGAAAACAGTATCATAATTCTGCACCGCTTTAAGACTCTGTTGATGATGATACTTAATCGAATGCAGAACAATCAGTAGCGCAGTTATCATAAAAATGATATCGCGAATAAAAGAGGAAGCCGGAATACCGGGGTAATATCTGATCAAACTATACCAGTTAACCAAAAACGCAATGGTTAAAATTATAGCAAATGCTCATCAAAAAGAATATAAAGGTTACAGAAACTATTAATACTGTCCAGTGGCCAATAATACAAGTGTGCAGGCATTTAAAGCCTCAATTCCATTTTCCCTGAGCAAAAGTTCAAGTTCATCATTTTCAGTACCAGGATTAAAAATAACACGCTTCGGATTAGTCTGAAGAATATATTCAAAGTATTCCGGTTGATGTTCAGGTCCTATATACAAAGTTATTGTGTGGATATCAGCATGAACATTTCCCGGTTTCTCGATTTCTACTCCCGCCACTATTCCGGATTTTATACCCACATTAATAATCTCGTGACCTTTGGCTTTCAACATACTTGCCGCCTTGAATGCGTATCTGGTGGGATTTGGAGTGGCTCCTATAATTAAGGTCTGTTTCATGATCTTCTATAATTTAATGGACAACTAATTTATAACGAAAAATGTTTAAATCAATTTCATAATAGCATTTGCACAATTTACACCATCTATAGCAGCAGAAACAATACCACCTGCATAACCAGCTCCCTCAGCACATGGAAATAAACCTTCCACCTGTGGGTGCTGAAAAGTTTCTCTGTCACGTGGAATACGAACCGGTGAAGAGCTTCGGCTTTCTACTCCAACCAGAATCGACTCATTGGTATAGTATCCATGCATTTTTTTACCGAAAAGAGGCAGTGCATTTCTAAGACTATCTGCAACAAATCCGGGAAGGATATCTTTAAGCATTACACTTTTAGTTCCAGGTAAATAAGAATTTACAGGCAGGTCAGCAGAGACTCTTCCTTCAACAAAATCTACCATTCTCTGACCAGGTGCCACAAGATTTCCACCGCCGGCTGTAAATGCATTTTTTTCTATCTCAGCCTGAAAATTCATCATCCGCAGCGGATCTGTACCTGGTACATCGTCAAGGGTTACCTGCACGACAGTTCCCGAGTTAGCAAAAGGGTTATTTCTTTTAGATGGTGACCATCCGTTCACAACAATTTCTTCCTGATGAGTCGCACAGGGTGCGATGATCCCACCTGGGCACATACAGAATGAGAATACACCTCTTGCCCCAACCTGTTCCACCAGACTGTAATAAGCGGGGGGTAAAAATTCACTTCTTACTGGACAATGATACTGCGCTGCATCAATTATCTCCTGAGGATGCTCAATACGTACACCTAAAGCAAATGGTTTGGCCTCTACAAGAATGCCCTTTCTGTCCAGTAAAGTGTAAATATCCCTGGCCGAGTGACCTGTTGCCAGCACTACCGCCTGAGCTTCCAGCTGGAGCTCCCCGTTAATTATGACACCTTTAATTTTTCCGTTTTCAATTATAAAGTCGGTCACCTGCTGTCCGAAATGGACTTCTCCCCCAGCCTCTAATATTGTTTCCCGGATAGCTGTAATTATCTGTGGCAATTTATTGGTGCCAATATGAGGTCTTGCGTCGATCAGGATATCTTCATCTGCACCATGGGCAACAAACTGCTGTAAAACTTTATTGATGTCTCCTCTTTTATTAGAGCGGGTATAGAGCTTGCCGTCGGAATAGGTTCCGGCTCCTCCTTCTCCATAACAATAATTAGATTCTGTATTCACCAGTCCCTGTTTATTGATCATTGCCAGATCCCGCCGACGTTGTTTTACATCTTTGCCCCTTTCCAATACTATAGGTTTCATTCCATTCTCAATGCATTGTAAAGCGGCAAAAAGACCTGCCGGACCAGCGCCCACTATAATTACCTTTTTTTTACCGTCAACTTTAGTGTACTGAATGTTAAATGCTTCTGCAGGCTTAGGCTCATCAATATAAACTTTAAGCTGCAAACGGAATATAACATTACGCGATCTGGCATCTATAGATCTCTTGTGTATTTTAAAACCCTGAATACGTGCTGCAGGCATTTTAAGAAGAACAAGAATTTTATCCAGTATAATATCGTCCTTACCGGAATCGGAAGGATTAATAGTGATTTCAATATCTTTTTGCATAGTCTGGTCAGGTTTTTATCCTGAACTGCTGCAAATGTAAAGAATATGTAAATGAGAATTTATAAAATTTCACCTGACATAACTGCGGATAATTGCCAGATCAGGCGAGTTAAATTCAAATAATCTGCGTTTCATAAAGAATTGTCAGGTTTTAGTCCTCTATTGTAACAAAGGAATAGAAATTGAGTTCTAATATGTATATTAACACTATTAAACCAAAAAATGATAAAAATGAAAAGAGGAGTATTAGTAGTCATTGCAGCTTTGTTTTTTACAACTATGTTCAGTAGCTGTGGGTATAATTCCATGGTTAATCTGGATGAAAATGTTAAAACAAAATGGAATCAGGTAGAAACTCAGTACCAGAGACGTTCTGATCTAATTCCAAATCTCGTTAGTACTGTAAAAGGTGCCGCCAAATTTGAGCAGAGTACATTAACAGCTGTTGTAGAAGCCCGTTCCAAAGCTAGTCAGATTAAAGTAAACCCTGATGACCTGTCACCTGAGAATATTGAAAAGTTTCAGGCAGCACAAGGACAGATCGGCCAGGCTTTAAGCAGATTAATGGTATTGACTGAAAACTATCCTGAATTAAAAGCTACTCAGCAATTTTCGGATTTATCCGTACAACTGGAAGGGACTGAGAACAGAATTGCAGTTGCCCGTAAAGACTTCAATGATGCTGTACAGGCTTATAATGTAAAAGTAAGATCTTTCCCTAATAACCTGACTGCAGGTATGTTCGGATTTAAGCAAAAAGCTGGCTTTAAAGCCGAAGCTGGTGCAGAAAATGCGCCTAAAGTAGAATTTTAATCACCAATAAAGATTAAGGGTATTATCTGCATTTCTAAGAAGTGCAGATATTACCCTTATGTGTTTAATTATATAATTATGCCATTATTAACTGAACAAGAACAAGAATTGATTACCGCAGCGATCAGTGAGGCAGAACAGCTGACTTCCGGCGAAATCAGGATTGCAATGGAGAAACATTGTAAAGACGATGCATTCTCACGCGCTACTGAATACTTCTCTAAACTGGAAATGGATAAAACCGTACTACATAACGGTGTGTTAATCTACCTGGCCTATGTCGATCATAAATTTGCCATAATAGGCGACAAAGGTATTCATCGTAAGGTACCTGCCGACTTCTGGGAAACTACCCAGATTGCTATGCGTGCTCATTTTGCCAGCGGAAATATCGCAAGCGGCTTAATCGCTGGTGTGAAACTTGCGGGCGAAAAAATGGCTGCCTATTTTCCGAGTGGAAATGATGATATCAATGAAATACCCAATGAAATCATTTTCCTCGATCAGAAACCTGCAGAACATTAGCTTAAGACGATACAAACCTGCTGTGATGCCCTGCATGTAATCAGCAAAACTTATATATACTGAATGAAAAGAATACTCGCGGCCCTGTTTCTGATTCTGTCCTGTACAGTTCTCCATGCTCAGGAATACCCCGCCAAACCGAACAAACTGGTTAACGATTATACTGGTACTCTCTCTGCATCACAGATTCAGGCACTGGAAAACAAACTGGTAGCTTTCGACGACTCCACATCTACACAGATTGCTATTGCTATTGTAAAAAGCGTTGGCGAATATGACATCAATGAATATGCATTAGGACTAGGCAGGGCCTGGGGCGTTGGTGGAGCGAAAAATAATAATGGTTTAATGATAGTCGTTGCAGTCGGAGATCGTAAGATCGCAATGCAAACTGGTTACGGATTGGAAGGTTCCCTACCTGATATTATCACCAAACGAATTATTGAATATGAAATAAAGCCTTATTTTAAGACCGGTAATTATTACGAAGGCCTGGATGCAGGTACAACTGCAGTTATTAAATACACTAAAGGAGAATATAAGAATGATAAGCCTAAGGCTGCTCAAAAAGGCGGGGCATCAAGTGCTTTTATCCTTATGGTAATTATCATTGTGATCATTATTCTGATTAAACGCGGAGGTGGCGGTGGCGGAAGCCAGGTCATTGACGGCAGAGGTGTAGGCAATGCTCTGCTTTGGGGTATGCTAATGGGTGGCAGCAGCGGACGTGGTTCTGGTGGCAACTGGGGCGGCGGCGGTAGTAGCGGTGGCGGCTTCGGAGGTTTTGGAGGCGGTAGTTTCGGCGGTGGTGGTAGTAGTGGCAGCTGGTAATGTTCAGACGCGATTTATTACTTGCTGAGATTCAGAAGCTGAGTCTCGCATTATCAAGACTTATCGGCTTGAAGGAGGAAGATAAAGGCCTGCAGTTGGAACAAGAGATGGACGAATTGCTGGAAAAAGATTTTGGAATCCTCTATACAGACCTGCTACAAAGTGGAAACGCTGATTTTAATGAATTTCTGAAAGAGAAAAACTTTAGTCCTGAAAAATTGGACATGCTGTCCCAACTTTTATTTCTCCGGATTGACCCGGATGTGAAAGACAAACCAGGACAAAAAGAGCTTGCAGATAAATTATTGCTGATCTACAGCTATCTCGAAAGGAATCATCAGATCATTAATATGCTGAACATCGGACGTCAGCAAACTTTAAAAACTTATTTATAAATCATTCCCCGGAGTCTCTTACAGAGACTCCTTTTTTATAGTTCTGAATACCGCTGAATCCAAATACATTTAACGGTTCAGATTAGCTTACACAAAATGGAAATATTAAAATGGGAGAAACTCTCCAGCCGTTATCTGGTTCGTGAAAAATGGGCCACCTTAAGAGTAGACACCTGTAAATTGCAAAACGGAACTGTTAAAGATGATTATTATGTTCTGGAATATCCAGACTGGGCTAATGCCGTGGCATTGACTTCCGACAATAAAATCATCATGGTCAGACAATATCGCCATGGAGCAGACCTGGTTTCCCTGGAAATCCCGGGTGGCGTAATAGATCCGGGTGAAAAGCCAGAAGATGGTGTCAAACGGGAGCTACTGGAAGAAACCGGTTATTCATTTACTCATTGTGAACTGATTGCTACCCTGTACCCTAATCCTGCCACATCGAATAACAGAACGTTCACCTATCTGCTGACAGGAGGTGTAAAGACACATGCACAGCATCTGGATGAACATGAGATCCTGAATGTAGAGGAGTATACCATTGAAGAGGTAAAAGTATTACTGGAAAACAACCAAATCGCTCAGGCACTCCACAGCTCAGCTTTGTTCTACGGACTGCTCAAACTTAAAGCTATAGGTTTTTAACTCATTTTTAGCTTCTTCTGGATATCCTGAACGTAGTTTTTAAACTTTTTATCCGTCTCAATAAGATCTTCTACGGTCTGACACGCATAAATTACAGTAGAATGGTCTCTGCCACCAAAAAAGGCACCAATAGATTTTAAAGAAGACTTAGTATGGGATTTGGATAGATACATAGATATTTGCCTCGCCTGTACTATTTCTCTTTTCCGGGTGGCTGACTTTACCATCTCAATGGGAACCTCGAAGTAATCGCAAACCAGTTTCTGTATATACTCCATTGAGATTTCTTTCGTCGTATTCTTAATAAAGTTTTTTAACATCTGTTTGGCCAGATTCAGATCTATATCTTTCTTATTCAATGTTGACTGCGCCAGCAAAGACACCATTGCCCCTTCCAGCTCCCGTACATTGTTATCAATATGATTCGCAACGTACTCGACCACTTCCTGAGGCAGTTCTATACCATCTGCATACATTTTCATCCTTAGAATAGCTATTCGGGTTTCCAGATCTGGAATTTGCAGATCTGCCGACAGCCCCCACTTAAACCTGCTTAACAACCGCTCTTCCAAACCTGCGAGATCTTTCGGTGATTTATCCGAAGTGAGTATCACTTGTTTTCCGGTCTGATGCAGGTGGTTAAAAATATGAAAGAAGATATCCTGGGTTTTTTCTTTTCCGGCGAAATTATGCACATCATCCATAATGATAACATCCATTGCCTGATAGAAATTAACAAAATCATTAATAGAGTTATTCTTCAGTGAATCTACGAACTGCTGGCAGAATTTTTCACAAGAGACGTATATAACCAGTTTATCAGGTGAACTGCGCTTTATTTCGTTACCGATTGCCTGTGCAAGGTGCGTCTTTCCTAAACCCACCCCTCCATAGATCATGAGGGGATTAAATGAGGTGCCCCCTGGTTTTCCGGCAACTGCAAAACCGGCTGAACGGGCAAGACGATTACAATCGCCCTCAATGTAATTCTCAAATGTATAACTGGAATTGAGCTGTGGGTCTACATTAAGTTTCTTAAGCCCCGGTATAATAAATGGATTTTTGATATCCTTATTGATCGAAACGGGAATAGGCATGGCCTGCAATTTTGCCGCAGCGCCATTTCCATTAGAAGGCATATTCGTAGTGTATGGAGACCCGCTGTTGGAAGATTGGTCAACCACAATATTATACTCCAGTCTTCCCTGCTCACCCAACTGTTTTTTTACCGTTTTGCGAAGCAGCCCGACATAGTGTTCTTCGAGCCATTCATAGAAGAATAAACTGGGCACCTGGATGGTTAAAACATTGCCTTCCAGTCTAAGGGCAGAGATCGGTTCGAACCAGGTTTTAAAACTTTGGGTCGGGATATTGTCCTTTATGATCTGAAGACAGTTTTTCCATACTTCGGTACACGTTTTTTCCATAGGTATACTAAAATTTGTTGGTTTAAGAGACGGGAACGACCTTATTATTAGCGCTTTCCCGGAGATCGAATATTGAAAAAATTATCAACAAAAAAAACTAAAATATCATTTATTTAGTAACTGCTTAATCAGCAGCAGCATACCCTGCCTAACCTAAATTTTTTATGTGGATAACTTTATATTAACCTTTAAATCAGTAAACTCCACTCCTATTTTTTATTATTTTAAGGTTTATATGCCTTGAATGCATGCAGGCATTACAAAAGGAGCTTCGGAAATAAAACTGGATGGAATTTTCGCAGAATATTCAGGAGCCTGAGTAATATTTACATCAAATTGACCCAGCATTTTTTTTAGGGATACAGATTCCTTCATTTGTTCCTATCTTTGTGTATAAACCAGTCTTGAGGACCGGTAATTTAGGACCCCAAATTTGACAAGATCATGAGTACAGTTGATACCACATTTGCACCAGTTTCTTTTACTGAAACCGCATTGAAAGAATTGATAAAATTAAGAGATCAGCAGGAAATCGCAGAGGACTTTGGCTTACGTGTAGGTGTAGAGGGCGGTGGATGTTCAGGAATGAGCTACCTGCTTGGGTTTGATCAGAAAAAAGATGGAGATCAGGAATTTTTAATCAATGGAATTAGAGTTTTCATGAATAAAGCACATCAGATGTATCTTTTAGGGATGCAGGTAGATTGGCAAGATGGATTGAATTCACGTGGTTTTACCTTCAGCAACCCTAATGCTGAAAGTACCTGCGGTTGTGGTACAAGTTTTTCGGTTTAGTACGACCAAAACTTGTAACATTTCAGAAGTCCTGTTGTCTAAACAACGGGACTTTTTATTTTTGGTCTACCCTTATACCCGAACCAATGACTTATACAGAAAACGTGAGACTTGCGCTGCAGTCCATCCAGAGTAACCGCCTGCGGACTATGCTTACCGCTTTGATTATAGCAATTGGTCTTACTGCATTGGTTGGTATTCTAACTACACTGGACGCGGTTAAAAAAAGTATGACTGATGCATTCTCTAACATGGGAGCCAACTCGTTCACTATCCGTAACCGCGGTACGGGAATTAGAATCGGGGGCCCGGGACAAGGGCCGAAACCATTCAATTCCATCCGTTATGAAGACGCTGTAAATTTCAAAGAAAGATTACAGGCACCCGCAACTGTGACTATCAGCGTTGTCGCTACAAGTGGTGCAACAGCAAAATATAATCAGGAAAAGACAAATCCAAATATTCTGATGCGCGGTATTGATGAAAATGGACTAGCAGCTCAGGGACTTGATCTGAGTCTTGGTAGAAACATCAGCCAGACAGAAGCTAGCCAAGGAAGTAATGTTTGTATAATCGGAAGTGAAATCAGTAGCTCATTATTTAAAAAGGCCTCCCCTATTGACCAAATCATTACGGTGGGTAACCATCGCTTAAAAGTAATTGGCGTGCTGGCCAGCAAAGGTTCAAGTATGGGGATGAGTACAGACCGGGCAGTATATATTCCTATCTACAAGGCAAAAGTGATTAATACCGGCTCAAATCCGTCGTATACAATATCTGTTATTGTACCTAATGCTAACCTAATGGATAATGTGATTGGTGAATCGACAGCTGAGTTCCGGAATATTCGTAAAATAAAAATAAAAGAACCTAATAATTTCGAGATCACTAAAAGCGATGCAGTCGCTCAGACGTTATTTGAGAACCTTGCATTCATCGCAATAGGTGGGGTAGCAATTGGTGTAATTACTTTAATTGGAGCCTCTATAGGATTAATGAATATTATGCTGGTTTCTGTTACTGAAAGAACGCGCGAGATTGGAATCCGTAAAGCCATTGGCGCTAACCCTTCTGTGATTCGTAAACAATTCCTCATCGAAGCTGTAGTAATTTGTCTGATGGGCGGCGGAATGGGAATCTTATTCGGAATACTACTAGGCAATGCGATTTCACTAATGATGGGCGGAGCATTTATTATCCCCTGGTTATTTATCATTGGCGGATTCGGATTATGTGTCCTTGTTGGTGTTGTATCTGGATATTACCCTGCTAAGAAGGCATCCAGATTAGATCCTGTTGAAGCATTGAGGTACGAATAATAATCGCCTAAAAAAGCCTGAAGACTTTTCTCTAAATGATTAAAGTCTTCAGGCTTTCTAACTAATTTATGAGCCAGATCAGCGGCTTATTTTTTATGATCTCGAGTGGTACTGGCCCTCATAATACTTCTGATAATTTCCTGAAGTCACGTCTTTAAGCCACTCCTCGTTTTCCAGATACCAGTCAACGGTTCTCTCTAATCCTTCCTCAAACTGAAGACTTGGTACCCAATCTAGTTTTTCCTGTAATTTAGTAGAATCAATTGCATAGCGCAGATCATGTCCCGCTCTGTCTGTCACGAAAGTAATGAGCTTAGCGGATTCGCCAGGTTCACGCCCAAGCTTTTCATCCATTATTTTACATAAAAGATGAATCAGGTCAATATTTTTCCATTCATTATGACCGCCAATATTATACGTTTCACCGGTGGTAGCTTGATGAAAGATTACATCTATAGCTCTGGCATGGTCCTCAACCCATAACCAGTCGCGAATATTTTCACCTTTACCGTAAACAGGAACGGGCCGGTTATTTTTGATATTATTAATCGCCAGCGGAATGAGCTTTTCTGGAAAATGGTGTGAACCATAATTATTAGAGCAGTTAGAGATCACCACATTCAATCCATATGTATCATGGTAAGCACGGACAAAGTGATCTGATGCCGCTTTTGACGCGGAATAAGGACTGTGCGGATCATAGGCTGTAGTTTCGATAAACATACCGGATTCCCCTAAGGCACCATAAACTTCATCTGTAGAAACGTGATAAAAACGTTTACTGTCATAGTCACCTTTCCAGTATTCTCTTGCTGCATTAAGCAAGTTTACGGTACCAATCACATTCGTCATTACGAAAGCAGAAGGGTCGATAATCGAACGGTCTACGTGTGATTCTGCAGCCAGATGAATTACAGCGTCAAAATTCTCTTTAGCAAATAAAGCATTTATGGCTTCGGCGTCAGTGATATCTGCTTTGATGAATTGATAATTAGGTTTCTGCTCAATGTCAGTCAAATTCGCCAAATTTCCGGCATATGTCAATTTATCCAGATTTAGAATATGATAGTCCGGATAAAGGTTTACAAATCGTCGCACAACATGCGAGCCTATGAAACCTGCTCCTCCGGTAATTAGAATCTTCTTCATAATAGTTTTATTTAGCTTTTTATTAAACCTGATTTGGCAGACCAAGCTCGGCCGCCGTTTTATGGAGTTGTTCCCGGATGATTTTATCCAGAATTGAATTCATCTTTTCATTCAAGTCGTACTGAAGATCTTCATGAAGCTTCACATACTTTTTGTATAATGCCAGTACAGACCTCAAAAAATAGGTTTTTAATCTCTCGTTATATTTGCCCAAAGATGAAAAAACACTTTCATTATAATCAACAGGAATCAGTTCCAGTAATAACAGGCGGAGTTCTGCATCGGTTTGCGGGTCTTTAGTAACCTTATAATGATGATTAACCCGTCCGTTTAATCGCCTGAGTAAAACCAAAGCCTCTCTGGAACCCACTTTAGCGCCGAACTTCAAACCTTGAATTGCAGTGGTTATTTCTTCCTCCAGAGCCTGCTGCCTCAACTCCAAATCCGAAGGGTCTTCCAGCAATTTAAAATGAAGGTGCTCGGTGAGCACCTTATCTTTTGCAATCAGTCTGAGCAGCAACTTATCCTTTTCCTTAACAGGAAGTCCGGTAATTGCAGTTTTCAGTTCTTTCTGATCTTTAAGAAGCATTTAAAACGGGTTATCTTTCAGGTAATTCTCCCACTTCCAGGCGGAGCTCATCATTTCATTAACATCTAGCGCAGCCTTCCAGCCCAACTGATCCGCAGATTTATTCACATCACCCCAAACCTGCTCAATATCACCCTCGCGTCTTGCTCCGATTGTATAATTAAGCTTTACACCTGTTGATTTTTCGAAGGCACTGATAATCTCCAAAACTGAACTTCCTTTACCAGTTCCCAGGTTAAAGACTTCATAATTCTGATCTGCATCTCCTCCTTCTAATCTTCTGATAGCTGCAACATGTGCTTTAGCCAAATCAACAACGTGAATATAGTCACGTACTGCACTACCGTCAGGAGTTTGGTAATCATTTCCATAAACAGTAATCGGTCCTCTCTTACCTATAGCAGACTGTGTAATAAAGGGAACCAGGTTCTGCGGCACTCCGATAGGAAGCTCACCAATCAACGCACTATCATGTGCACCAACCGGGTTAAAATAACGAAGAGAGATTACCTGTAAATCAGCATTGGCTGCACAGGTCTCGGCAAGAATTTCCTCTGCGATCTGTTTAGTATTACCATAAGGTGATTCGGCCTTTTTTACTGCTGCATTTTCTGTGACCGGTAACTGATCAGGCTGACCATAAACTGTACACGATGAGGAGAAGACCAATTTAACTTTACTATGAAAAGCGTTAATCACGTTAATCAGGGAGTAAAAGTTATTACGGTAATATTTTAACGGCTCCTTCACAGATTCTCCGACGGCCTTAAATGCTGCAAAATGAATTACTCCTGTAATTTCAGGATGTGAAGCGACAAATTCAATGACCGCTTTTTCATTACACAAGTCTAATTCTGCAAACTCGGGCTTAACCCCAAGAATCTGCTCTAACTGATTCAGAATCTTTGGATTCGAATTAGAAAAATCATCAACTAAAATTACTTCGTATCCTGCATTAATCAGCTCTACGGCTGTATGAGAACCGATGAACCCGGTGCCACCAGTTACTAGTATCTTTCCCATTTAACGATTATATGTGGTAAAATCTTTATGTTCTTTATTAACCAATGCCTCCGCCGGAAGATTTTTGAAATACTCGTAAGTAATCTTTAATCCATCTGCTCTATTAACTTTAGGTTCCCAATCTAATATCGCCCTGGCTTTTGTAATATCCGGACGACGCTGTTTAGGATCATCAGTAGGCAGTTCTTTATAAATAACTTTTTGTGTGGTACCAGTAAGTTTGATAATTTCTTCTGCAAATTGCCCTATAGTGATCTCATCAGGATTGCCAATATTTACAGGCTGCGAATAATCGCTCAGTAATAAGCGGTAAATTCCTTCTACTAAATCATCGACATAACAGAACGAACGGGTTTGCGATCCATCGCCAAATACGGTAAGGTCTTCACCTCTAAGTGCTTGCCCGATAAAAGCTGGTAATACACGGCCATCATTTAATCGCATTCTCGGACCATAGGTATTAAAAATACGCACTATTCTCGTCTCCAAACCGTGAAAAGTATGGTAAGCCATGGTCATCGCTTCCTGAAAACGTTTGGCTTCATCATATACACCGCGTGGCCCTACCGGATTTACATTACCCCAGTATTCTTCGGGCTGTGGATTGACACTAGGATCACCATAGACTTCGGAAGTAGATGCGATAATCATCCTCGCATTTTTATTTTTGGCGAGTCCCAATAAATTATGTGTACCCAGTGATCCCACTTTTAAAGTCTGAATCGGAATCTTAAGATAATCAATAGGACTTGCCGGTGATGCGAAATGCAGGATATAGTCCAGTTTTCCCGGGACATATACGTACTTGGATACATCATGATGGCAGAACTCAAAATTCTCTAACGAGAACAAATGCTCAATATTCTGCAGATCGCCAGTAATGAGATTATCCATCGCAATAACATGATAATCTTCTTTTATAAATCTATCACACAGATGGGATCCGAGGAATCCTGCTGCACCTGTAATTAATACTCTTTTACGCTCCATTAATCTATTAGTTTACGGCCAATACTGTTATAGTAATAACCCAGGTCTATCATTTTCTGCAAGTCATACAGATTACGTCCGTCAAATACGACTTTATGTTTCAGAGATGTCTCCATTAATTCGAAATCGGGGTTACGGAAAACCGACCATTCAGTTGCAATTAGCAGAGCATCAGCGCCGGAGAGAGCCTCATACTGATTTGATGCATAGTTGACCTTATCACCAATCAAATTTTTAACATTTTCCATTCCTTCCGGATCAAATACAGTAACGGTCGCTCCCTTACTCACCAAAGCGTCAATAATATATAAAGCCGGAGCTTCACGGATATCGTCAGTTTCTGGTTTAAATGCCAGTCCCCAAAGTGCAAAGTGCTTACCCTTTAAATCATCTTTATAATAGGTGGAGACTTTATCTACCAATACAGTTTTCTGTCTCTCATTAATTTCCATCACAGCTTTCAGGATTTGAAAATCGTACTGGTGCTCTTCAGCTGATTTCGCCAGTGCCTGTACATCTTTGGGGAAACATGAACCTCCATATCCTATACCAGGGAACAGAAAACGTTTACCGATTCTGTCATCTGAACCAATTCCTCTGCGGACAGCATCAACATCAGCACCTACTTTCTCGCATAAATTTGCGATCTCGTTCATGAAAGTAATTTTGGTAGCCAAGAATGAGTTTGCAGCATATTTAGTTAGTTCAGAAGATTTCTCATCCATAAATAAAATAGGGTTCCCCTGACGAACATAAGGACCATACAGCTCTGCCATTAATTTCTGTGCACGTTCGGAACGCGTACCAATCACAACCCTGTCTGGTTTCATAAAATCATCAACAGCCACACCCTCGCGTAAAAACTCGGGGTTCGAAACTACATCAATTTCAACATCCGTATTTTCGGCAAATACTGCGCTAACCAAGTCGGCAGTACCGACAGGAACCGTTGATTTATTTACAATCACCTTATAGGAAGTAACCAGTTTACTGATGTCTTTTGCTGCACCTAATATATAGGAAAGATCTGCAGCGCCATCTCCTCCCGGGGGGGTTGGCAAAGCCATAAAAATAATCTGTGCATCTTTGATCGCATGTGCAAGATCTATGGTGAAAGTCAGCCTTTTCTGCTCGATATTACGAAGAAAAAGCACGTCAAGTCCAGGTTCATAGATAGGGATGATCCCCTGCTGCATTTTTAACACTTTAGCTTCATTGATGTCTACACAGATAACAGTGTTACCAGTCTCAGCGAGACAGGTTCCTGTGACCAATCCGACATAACCTGTTCCGATTACGGCTATTTTCATAAATTATACTTTTAAAGATATATGGTTATCTGATCTATACCCGATTGAATAATTTAAAAACCAAAAACGATAATATTAAAGCTTTTAATATTTATTCAGGTATCTTCGGCTAAGATAATAAATAAACATACAAAATGCTTTTGCTTTATAATTTTGGCATTTCGCTCTATAATTTGCTTTTACACTTAGTTTCTTTCTTTAATCCAAAGGCTAAATTATTCATTGACGGCCGGAAAAACATCTTTGAACTGATCGCCAGAAAAACCAATGCAGATTGTAAACATATCTGGTTCCACTTCGCCTCGCTTGGTGAATTTGAACAGGGCAGGCCAGTACTCGAAGAGCTCAAAAAGCTTTATCCGGATAAGCCTATAGTTATGACATTTTTCTCCCCCTCCGGCTTTGAAATCCGTAAAAATTATCCGTTGGCCGAAGCCGTCTATTATCTGCCACTGGATACACACAGAAATGCGGAGACATTCCTCAGACTCATCAATCCCGAAATCGCTATATTCACCAAATATGAATTCTGGTATCATTATTTTAAAGTTCTAAAAGCTAATAAAGTCCCATTATTGCTTATATCAGGTATTTTCAGACCAGATCAGATTTTTTTCAAATGGTATGGTAGATTTCAGCGGAATATCCTAAAGAATGTTACGCATTTTTTTGTCCAAAATCAAGAAAGCAAGTCTTTACTGAATAATTTAGGAATTGATGCGGTAAGCATTAGCGGAGATACCAGATTCGACCGCGTTGCGGAACAGGCTGCGTCACCGCAACAGTTTGTACAAATTGATGAATTTAAAGGGAATGCTAAAATATTTATTGCAGGAAGCACCTGGCCTCAGGATGAAGAATTAATCGCATTTCTGCAGCAACGTGCTCAGGATTGGAAGTTTATTATTGCACCGCATGAAATTCATGAATCCCATATCAAACAGCTTTCGGCACTTTTCCCAGACGCTTTACACTATACAAAACTAAACGAGAATACAGATTTACAGGCAGCGAAGGTATTAATTATAGATACAATCGGGCTCCTGTCTTCGGCTTATCAGTACGGTGATATAAGTTATATAGGTGGTGGCTTCGGCGCAGGGATTCATAACACGTTAGAAGCCGCAGCATTTGGCAGTCCGGTTATATTCGGCCCGAAGTATCAGAAATTTCAGGAAGCAAAAGATCTCTTAACAATAGGAGCTGCCAAAAGCGTTTCCGGTAAAGATGATCTTTTTGCAGCATTTGAAATACTGCAAAAAGATCAACAGGCAGGTAAAAAAGCTGCCAGCTATGTAAAGCAGCATACAGGGTCTACACTGCAGATTATTAACATGATCAAAAAGCTAATTTAGGCACCTTGGTTATCCTTTATCATTTTGACCAGTGCTGATATCCATTGCGGGTTATCATTTAAACTTGACACAAGCTGAACTTCCTCGCCCCCAAGTTTCCTGAACTCCTCACCATATTCAACAGTGACTTCATATAAAGTTTCCAGGCAATCTGCAACGAAAGCAGGACAAAATACCAGCAGACGTTTTTTTCCGGCGGCGGCGAGTTGCTTAAGGACATCGCTTGTGTAAGGCTGAACCCACGGATCTTTACCCAATCTAGACTGAAAACAAACGCTATACTGCGCTGAAGGTATCTGTAATTCGGCAGCAATAAGTTTTGCGGTATCGTGGCACTGTGCAGAATAACAAAACTTATTAACATCAGTTAGCGTCTGGCAACAGTCTGCAGATTTAAGACAGTGACTTTGGGAATGATCACATTTGATTAATTGTCTTTCCGGCAGCCCATGAAAACTGAATAAAATCTGATCGTAAGTTTCCGGCTGATACTTTCTCGCATTATCGGCGAAAGTGGCAATCATTCCGGGATTATCATGAAAGGAATTGACAAAAGAAACCGGTGGAATAGTCTGCCATTTGCTAACCAATTCCATAACCAACTGAATTACTGATCCCGTACTTGCAGAAGCATATTGCGGAAACATTGGAATTACCTGAATACTCTCTACAAGTCCGGCTTTCATTTTAGCTAATGCTGCCGGGATAGAAGGATTTTGATACCGCATAGCTAGTTCTACATGATAATCCGGACCCAGTTGTTCCTGTACCATTGCAGTCTGAATCTTACTGTAATAAAGTAGAGGCGACCCGTTTTCATCCCATATCTCTTTGTATAATTTCGCTGTTTTGGGACTTCTGAAAGGAACAATAACACCTTTAACGAGCATAGTTCTGCTGAAGGCATTAATATCAATTACCCGTTCATCCATTAAAAACTGATCGAGATATCTTTTTACATCCCCAACCTCCGGACTATCCGGTGTCCCTAAATTCACTAACAATACTCCCTTTTTTCCCATAATTATAGACTAAACCTTCCGGATATAATTTATCGGAAGGCTTTAAAACACAAATATACATTAAGCTGATACCGTCCTGAAACGGTCTGATAATAATTACTTTTTCATGATGTTCAAATATTAAAGCGCTTCTAAACTGGCTTTAACTTCTTCCATTAACCACATCGGAGTTGATGTCGCACCGCAGATCCCAACTTTATCCCCCGGCGTAAACCAGCTGATATCGAGTTCCTCTTTTTTTGATATAAAATAGCTCTCCGCATTGTGTTTCTTACAAACTTCATAGAGCACTTTACCATTTGAAGATTTCTTTCCGGATACAAAAATGATCTTATCAAAATCAGCAACAAATTTCTCCAAATCTTCGTACCTGTTTGAAACCTGCCTGCAGATAGTATCATTAGCTTTCACTTCGTATCCTCTTGATAACAACTGCTCTTTGATATGATAAAACTTCTCAGTACTTTTTGTAGTCTGGCTATATAAGGTGAATTTAGCAGGCAGATCTACTGAATCCAGCTCTGCAAGATCCTGAAATACGATAGCATTCCCATCAGTTTGTCCCTGAAGACCGATTACCTCAGCATGTCCATGTTTACCAAAAATCAATATCTGTTCCTTGTCATCGTAAGAGTTTTTGATCCTGTTTTGCAGTTTTAATACTACCGGGCAGGAGGCATCAATAAGGATCAGATTATTTTCCAGCGCAAGCTGGTAAGTGGAAGGCGCTTCACCATGTGCACGAATTAATACCTTGGCATCCCGGAGTTCTTTAAGCTCATCATGATCAATAATACGTAATCCCATATCGGTAAGTCTTTTGACTTCCTCATCATTATGAACAATATCGCCCAGGCAATACAGAAAATCCTCTTCTGAAAGAATATCCTCAGCCATTTCAATGGCATACACTACCCCAAAACAAAATCCTGAAGCCTTATCAATAGTTACGGTCAAATCGTATTTCATATCTTTCGCTGTCTTTCCCCCGAAAATGGCTGTCCGGGGATAAGCAAAATTACTAAAAATTGGCCGCCCCTCCCAATTGTTATTTTTGTTGTGACCTTATAAACCTGCCAGCAGCTGTAAAAATAAGGCTAACACCGAGAACCAGCATTTGAAGCGGATGAAGAATTAGGTTTTTAACAGGGGATTGGCCCGATAGGAATGATTGCATAATGCGGCTTAAAAAAATAAGTCCCGCCGGAAGAATAAGCAGATTCAGGTTTAAACTGAAAAACATTGCAACCGGGCCGGCTACAACTAAAACCAGGTAACACAATAAAGCGAAAATATTATTTCCCAATAAACCGTATACACGATTGCCCGTGCGTTTAAAAATCACTTCTGCAGAGCCATGAGCATAGCTTTTGACGAGCCGCCCTCCTAAAAGGGTTTCCGTTTTCAACCGGTGTTCTTTAACGAGTTTAATCATTTCTATACCGCCGATGTCGGCTGGAAATAATCCGTCAAGCCAATGCTCTTTAAGGTATACTTTTTTGTCAAAAAGCATACATTCGCTGCTACCTGCAGAAAACAAAGGACTGCCAGATAGGCGAATTAATCGCAGAGGGACCAGACCGAGCAACACGAAGTTATAAAGAGGCTGAAAAAAGATATCAGGGAAACCTGTAGAAACCTGAGCAGGAATAACACTCAGAAGTGTCAGGCGAAAAGTCTTCATCCGGTGCATCATACTTTGCAAACTTCCATTCTTCAATACTACCGACGGCTTCAGAAAAAGCAGATAGTTTCCGGAAGCTTCTTTCCTGCTATCCACTCCTGGTCCAAGTAAATGGACACTTCGATGATGCCCGTAGGCAGTATTCCAATGGTAATCCAGCATTGGATCACCTGTTAGCTTTACCAGAATTTCTATCTGCTGATAATCCTGTGTGAGTAAATCATCCAGGGGATTTTCCCCTGTAAAGTCTTTGGCATCTACACAAATACTGATCAGATCTGTATAATGCCTTAGACTTAATCCGAGTTTCGGGTTGGAAAGGAAATTAAATAGGGTAACACTGAATCTCAGTACCAGAAAAACGAGGATGGCGTAGAGAAACGATATCAAGATTATTAACTTAAATAGACTCCATCTGTCTGACCATCTACATCTATCACCACATCGACATGTTCTTTCAGGACTGTTGCCATCTGCAATCCTACGTAATCTGTTGAGATGGGAAAGATTTTATGACTTCTATCCACAAGCACCACAGTGCGTATCTTTTTGTGCGGGGTATTAAGAAACACACCAAAACCATAAGCAAGTGTTTTACCACTATTCAGTACATCATCAACCAAAATGATAACTTTATTTTTGACTTTTGCCGGCTCTGGTTCTGCAACAGCTTTAAGCTTACTGGCATCTTTATCCAGTTCAATTTTCACCAGAATAACCTGTAGTTCGGAAATTTCCGCCAATACCTTCTGAAGACGTAATGCGATCTTATAACCCCGGTCCCAGATACCAGCCAGCACAATTTCTTTTTCAGTTATATTATCTTCCAGGATCTGATAAGCAATACGATTAATCTTCTGCTGGATCTGCTGTTCGTTTAAAATTAATAATCGGGATTCGGCCATTTGAAATAAATAAGATATTACAAAAAGAAGTAATTTCTGGTTCAGAATCAAATATCAGGAAAATATTTTCAATTCGCTGCAACGTTTCACCTGTAGAAACGTCTAATGCTATATATAAACCTAATTCTAAAACCATGAAAACTCATTCCCTTACTAAAAAACTATGCCTGTTGTTCACACTGGTTACACTCGGAACTTTTATAGTAAAGGCTCAATCCACTAAAAACGTAAGCCTAAACTCTTTTAATTCTGTCAGTGTAAGTGCAGGGATACAATTAATCATTACACAGTCTAATTCTGAAAGCGCGCGGATCGAAGCGAATTCTAATAATATAGATGACGTTGTACTGGAAAACTCTGGAGGTCGGCTAAATGTGAAATGGAAGAAACTAGATGGATTTTTCTCTAAAAACCGAAATCGTGAAGCTAAGGTATACCTGAACTATAAAAACTTAAATAGTGTTTCTGCAAGCAGTGGAAGTCTTCTAAAATCAACGAATGTGCTGAAAGCTGACAGACTTTCTGTAGATGTTTCTTCCGGTGCTAATTTAAACCTGCAATTAGCTTGTAATAACCTGGAAGTAAACACCAGTAGCGGAAGCAATGCGAAACTTTCCGGTTCAGCGAAAAACATAGCTATAGACTCCAGTTCCGGAAGTACAGTTTCTGCTGTAGAAACCAACACAGAATATGCAAAAGCACAAGCCAGTTCAGGAGCAAATATAAGGGTCAGTGTGAGTAAGGGTATTGAAGCATCTGCAAGCAGTGGTGGTAATATCAATTATAAAGGAGATGCTGCTCTGAACAAAAAAGGATCGTCCAGAAGCGGAAGTGTAAACAAAATTGGATAAATTATCCTGCTAACAAAATGTTGTATATTAAGAAAGGGTATCTTTAATGGATACCCTTTCTTAATATAACCGTATGCGTGGATACTAACTTTTATACGGATAGTAAATAAAGTTCGCTCCTTCAGGGACAATCACAAAAACACACATAAAGTCTTCCGGCTTTTTATAGTTTTTGATGAATAGCTCTTTTAACTCTGGTTTAATAATTCCCTTTTCTACAAATTCTTCAAATGTAGAAGCCTGAATAGTCCAGTTTGTATTCAGCTCTTCTTTATTAAGGATAACTTCTCCAATAGACACCGTATGTTGATGTGCTACAAAAATCGGATATTGTGTAATTCCTTCTGCAATAATCTCTACCGCAATTTCTCTCACTGAATCATTATATAGCTCGAGATCTTTTTCCAGGCTAACCAGCGGACTTACCTTTTTCGCGGTATTTCCATTCTCAGGTTGCTGAGGCATTAAATCTTCTACATCCATCTGTTCTTCTTTTAGATATTACTTTATTAGTGTTAACAATACAACATTCTCCACATGCTGGGTATGTGGAAACATGTCTACGGGTTTAATCCGGCTGACTTCATACTTTTCTTTAAGTATCGCCAGGTCTCTGGCCTGAGTTGCAGCGTTACAGCTAACATACACGATTTTTTCAGCTTCCATCTCCATTAGACGCTCTACAACATCAGCATGCATACCTGCCCTTGGCGGATCTGTGATGACCACATCAGGTTTACCATGTTCTGCTATAAAGTCACGTGTAAGGATATCTTTCATATCACCTGCATAAAACAGGGTATTATTAATTCCATTAAGTTGAGAATTGAATTTGGCGTCTTCTATCGCTGTAGGCACATATTCAACACCAACTACCTGCCTCACACTATCCGCCACAAAATTGGCAATAGTACCAGCACCAGTATAAAGATCGTAAACAAGTTCATCACCTTTAAAACCGGCGAACTCTTTGGTTATTTTATAAAGTTCGTGAGCCTGTAGGGAATTGGTCTGATAAAAGGACTTGGCTCCAATCTTAAACTTAAGACCGTTCATCTCTTCAAAAATATAATCACGACCTGCATAAGTAATAACTTCCTGATCAAAAATAGTATCATTCTTTTTTTGATTCATAATATACATCAGGGAAGTAATTTCCGGAAAATTCTGCTGAAGATCTGCCATCAGTCCGTCCACTTTCTCCTGCTCAGCATAAGCAAAAACAACCACTATCATTACTTCCCCGTTAGAAGAGGTGCGGATAATCAGATTTCTCAGATCACCTTCATGGTTCCTCAGGTCGTAGAAGCTAAGTCCGTTTTGCAGTGCATATGCCCGAACATGATTTCTGATCGTATTAGATGGCTCTGCCTGCAGATAACAATGATTGATATCAAGAATTTTATCGAACCTTAAAGGTACATGAAAGCCAAGTGCATTCATTTCCAGCCCTTCTACGCCATCCATGTCTCCCTGGTCCAACCAGCGTTTATTGGAAAAAGTATATTCTAATTTGTTTCTGTAATATTTATTTTCTGCCGAACCCAGAATAGGTTCCATACCTGAAGTGTCAATTTTAGCCAGACGCTGTAATGCAGCTTCTACATTTTTTTGTTTAAAATGTAGTTGCGCATCGTACTGCATGTGCTGCCACTTGCAACCACCGCACGTTCCAAAATGTGCGCAAAATGGGTCAGTCCTCAAATCAGATGCTGTGTGTAGCTTCTCTATAACAGCCTCCGCAAAATTCTTTTTCTTTTTAACGACCTTAACGTCTACGATATCTCCCGGTACAGCTTTATCAACAAAGACAACCAATTCGTCCGCTTTAGCAACGCCTTTTCCTTCTTCCGCAATATCAATAATCTGCAGTTCCGGCAGGATAGTTACTGTTCCACTTCTTTTATTTCTGCTCATTCTGCTGCAAAGCTAAAATTTGTAATCAACAGTTCCTATTTTTTGAGTAGGAAGAGGCTAAAAGATTGAAGAAAATGCGAGACAAGAGAAGTTCAGCGTGCTCTGGAACGGAGCAGATCAGTTATTGTGCTTATTAAGATTTTAATACCCGAAAAATTTTAGAATTAATCCAAAAAACCCAAGATCCAGATTAAAACTGACATCAAATTTTTCTTCTACCAAAATGGTTATCTCCAAGACTTCCTTGCTCATTATCTTGACGTTATTTCGTAAAGGTAATAGAAAACATACCGAAAACCAAATTGGTCCAAAAGACATAATGAGACAAAAAACTAGAAAGATTTACAATTACAAAGCAGCTTTAACGAGGAAAGGCAAAAGTTCTTTTTGAAAACTCACAAAATTCTTCCTGACATCTGCATCGCTGACAGATGTGAACGCAAAAGAAAACACAATACTCTTACTGGCTTTCAAAAGAAATGCTAACCCTTCCCTTCTTGATGGATTGTTTTTAAAGTGATCCAAACCTAGATATGCAGAAAGCAATAGCGATTCCAGCTGATCTGAAAGGTGTTTCAGAAACTCTTGTGAGTTGGCGTTCTCACGAACAAAGTCCCAACCAATAAATTCGTTGCAAACGGTATAGGTTAGCCGGCATGTTTTCATAACAAGGGCTTTCAGATGCTCTTCTTCGTCAGAAAATTGGGCTTTGTTTTTTAAAATCTCATGTAGATTGAGGTCCAGATAATTCATGAGAATTGCGTCAAGGATCTGTTCCTTACTCTCAAAGTATTTATAAATTGTAGCTTTTGCTATGCGTGCCTTCTTTGCAATTTCATTTACACTAGTCTTGTGATAGCCGTATTTTCTGAATAATTCTTTAGCAGCTCTAATGATGCTTTCTTTAATTTTTTCTGGTTCCATCAATTAGTTATACTGGTAAGTTATTCCGGTGATATAATGCTGTATTGCCGGCTGCATTAATTCTTTTTCAGCTATGAAAGAGTAAATCCGGCCAATTATCAAATTAAGGACGTTTTAAACTGCTTAAGGAACCTTGCATCATTTTCTGAGAAGAGACGCAAATCCCGGATTTCAAACTTTAAGTTTGCAATCCTTTCAATTCCCATCCCAAATGCAAATCCGCTATATTTCTTACTATCAATTCCACAGTTTTCCAGCACATTAGGGTCAACCATGCCACATCCCAAAATCTCTACCCAACCGCTATATTTACATAGTTGACAGCCCGCGCCTTTACAGATTGTGCAGGATATATCCATTTCTGCAGATGGTTCTGTAAAAGGAAAATAAGACGGGCGAAAGCGCACTTTTGTCCCTTCGCCATAAAGTTCCTGTACAAAATAGAATAAGGTTTGTTTCAGATCGGCAAAAGAAACATTTTCATCTACATATAGACCTTCAACCTGATGGAAAAAGCAATGTGCTCTGGCAGATATTGCCTCATTGCGGTATACACGTCCAGGCATCAGCGCACGAAACGGTGGTTTTCCTGCTTCCATCATCCTGACCTGGACTGAAGAAGTATGGGTTCTTAATGCGATATCTCCACTCTCGCCACCTTTTCTAATGAAAAATGTATCCTGCATATCCCGCGCAGGATGTTCTTCAGGGAAATTAAGTGCAGAGAAGTTATGCCAGTCATCTTCAATCTCCGGTCCTTCCGCAACAATAAATCCTAGTTTATTGAAGATATCAACGATTTCTCTGCGAACCAGTGCCAAAGGGTGGCGGGCGCCCAACTCAATACCATTTCCAGGCAGTGTAAGATCCATTCCGGCAGTTTTCTGATCACCGGTCACCGGTTCATTTGCTTTCAGTGAAAGATATTTGGCTTCTGCAAGTTGCTTAAATTCGTTTAACACCTTTCCAAGGGTTCTTTTTTCCTCTGGAGATACCGCCTTAAACTCGTCAAATATGTCTTTTATGATTCCTTTAGTCCCTAGGAATCTGATTCTGAATTGTTCCAGTTCTTCCGCATTTTCAGTAGAAAAGGCGTTAATTTCCTGGGTATACTGGGTGATCTGATCTTGCAACATAAGGCCAAATATAGCAATTTCATTAATATGTGAATACAGATATAGCGGCAGAGATAGTTTTGACGGCTTTAATATAAATTAAAAAGGCCTCCCGTAAAACAGGAGGCCTTAAAAAATATAAATCAGCAAAAACTAGATTACCTTCAGTTCTTTACCAATTTTTATAAATGCAGCAATTGCTTTATCTAAATGGTGCTGCTCATGCGCAGCAGAAAGCTGAACACGGATTCTCGCTTTGCCCTGAGGAACAACGGGATAATAAAAACCGATTACATAAATTCCTTCTTCCAGCATTCTGGCTGCAAATTCCTGCGCCAATTTAGCATCGTAAAGCATAACCGGAACAATCGGATGAATACCTTCCTTAATATCAAATCCGGCAGCAGTCATCTGCTCGCGAAAATACATTGTGTTTTTTTCTAATTTATCTCTTAAGGAAGTTGTTTCACTTAACAGTTCAAGAACTGCCACGGAAGCACCCGCAATTGCCGGTGCAAGTGTGTTAGAGAAAAGATACGGTCTGGAACGCTGACGCAGCATGTCAATAATTTCTTTTTTACCTGCGGTAAATCCTCCTGAAGCACCACCTAGAGCTTTACCCAATGTACCTGTAATAATATCTATCCTGTCCATTACTCCGCAATGCTCATGTGTGCCCCTGCCTGTCTTACCCATGAATCCAGAACAATGAGACTCGTCAATCATTACAAGTGCTTGGTATTTATCAGCCAGATCACAGATCTTATCTAGTGCTGCAATCGTGCCGTCCATTGAAAATGCTCCGTCAGTAACAATTATGCGGTGACGACATCCGGATGCAGCTTTTAACTGTGCTTCCAGATCTTCCATATCACTGTGTTTATAACGGAACCTTTTAGCTTTACACAAGCGAACACCATCAATAATAGATGCATGATTCAGTTCATCAGAGATAATAGCATCCTGATCGTTAAACAATGGTTCAAACACACCGCCGTTAGCGTCAAACGCAGCAGCATACAATATGGTATCTTCTGTACCCAGGAAATCGGAGAGCTTTTGCTCCAGTTCTTTATGTATATCCTGGGTTCCACAAATAAATCTTACAGACGACATTCCATAACCATATTTATCAATTGCGTCCTTAGCAGCTGCAGTAACTCTAGGATCCGAAGATAAGCCAAGGTAGTTATTTGCACAGAAGTTAATGACCTCCTGCCCGGTACTGACTTTGATGTCTGCCCCCTGTGGAGTTATAATTACCCGTTCTCTTTTATACAGTCCGTCTTTTTCTATTTGCTCCAGTTCTTGCTGAAGAACCGGTTGTAAAGTTTTGTACATATTGATCTTTGTTGGTCAACCAAAGTTAACAATTCTAAGCGCATGCTTAAAATTCAGGACGATAAAATTCAATGCCAACTATTTCAATCTGATTTCTATAAAAATAATTAAAATATTTTAATTAGAAATATAATTTCTAATAATAAGTAATATTTCATATATTGCAATATAAATTCTCACGAAGAAATAACAAAGAACTAAAGAATGCTATATATTTATAAAACCTCTTATACAATAATACATGATTGATCACCAAAGAAAAAACGTAGGGCCCAGATTAAAAAAAATCAGGATTCATCTAAAGATGACTCTTCAGGAATTTTACGGACCAATTGCTAAACACGTCAATAATTTCTCCCCCATTGAAAATGGAGCAAGATCAATCGGTAAAAGGTTATCAGAGGAGATTATCCGATACTATAATCTGAACACCCATTTTCTAGACACGGGACACGGAGATATGTTATTAAAAACCAATCCGCCCCAGGAACAGCAACCAACATCTGGTTATCACGCAGAATCAAAAAAAGAGGGAGTGCCCTATCTTAATGTAAATCTTTCCGATTTCAGCGGAGACAGGAATATTCTTAACGAAAGCCCTGAATATTATGTAAACTTCAGACCTTTTAACGATTGCGACGCCTATCTACCTGTATTCGGTGACAGCATGTATCCTAAGTTTGCAAGTGGCGAAATCATAGCAGTCAGAGAAGTTCTTCATAAAGATATTATACAATGGGGAGAAGCTTATTTAATCCAAACGGATGAAACAGCGAACAGCCTGATTACCATAAAGCTTTTGTTTGAACATCCATCATCCGAAAAAATTATAATGAGGGCTTCAAATCCCAATTTCAGAGGCGACACTGTATTACAAAAAATCTCTATCAGAAAACTATTTATGATTAAAGGGAAAATTACCCGGAATCTGCTCTAAACTGTTTTACAAAACCATTTACTTTAAAAATAAGAAAGGGATGTTCAACCAAAACATCCCTTTTCTAACCAAATAGTAAACCTGTCTAAACCAGACATTGTTATTAACCTAAAATACCAGTAGAAACTGGTATAAACCGTTTAGAGTTAATCATGAATTATGCCAAAAAGCTAAAAATTATTCGTTTTACAAAAATATGACGAGAACAAAATTACCGCAGATATTACACCATTTAAATGAAACGTTTCAGGGAAGCAATTGTCCGGTTCACCGCGAAAAGGCTTTAAACAAACACATGTCCTTCGCATTTTTAGCGAAAAAATATGAAGATACCTTTGTTTCTGTTAGTAGCACAGCTTTCAATATCGGCAAAAGCCCAGGATACCTTAAAATACAGTACTCAGACAACAATACCTTATCCCGCCTTCAAAAGACTGACAATTCAGCAGGATTATTTTGGCAATTCCGACTACAAAATATCTAATAAAGGTGGCGAACTACAGGAACAAGGTGAAGTTTCAGGATCAAGATTCAAAATCAACGGCGCAATCCCAATCTATAAGAAAAATCGGTTTTCATTAATCGCAGGTGTGCTATATACCAGACAGTCAATCAATCACTATAAAAAGGTTGACGATATGAATAATCAGTATCAGAAAACTGAAACGAAGTATAGCGATTTCGACGCATTATTATCAGCTACCTATATTGGAAAGCTGTGGAATAAAGTGCTTATCACCAACGGAACTGTAATTATAGGAAGTACTAATTTTTTTGGCATAAAAAAGATCAACGGATTGGTAACCTCCACACTTGTGATTAAAGCTTCTGCGTCGACAATCTCGACATTAGGCCTCTCATTAGTCCTGGATAAATCCAGTTTGGTTCCCGTAATTCCGGTTTATTCCTACTGGCATAAATTCTCAGGAAGTGACTGGGAAATTGACGCTATACTCCCTCAGAAACTGATATTCCGGCGTTCTGGCGTATTGAACGGATGGCTGAGTGCCGGAGCAGAACTCCGTAATGATTCATTTTTTCTTAAACTCGACGGCGACGGCGTAAACCGTAGTGGCAATTACGAATGGATCTCAAACGAAATCTTCAGTAATATCGGCTATGAATATCTTTTAGGAAAGAACTTTTTACTTGGGATAAAAGGCGGATTCAGAAACACACTGACAACCAGGCTTATCCGCGTAAATGACAAATACGATGATTACCGTGCAAAAACAAAAATAGCGTCAACATTCTTCAACATGAGCTTATCTTTCGTATTACCAAGTCCCGGATCGCGCAGATAAACGCATCTCACCATTGCTATATTCATGATTATATTTGCATATTATTCCAGACACCAAAAAATATTTTGCCATGACGAATAAGCTTCCGTTGAAAAACCTTCTGAAGTTAAGTATATACTTTTCTATCGGTATGAGTTTTTTCTTGCTGTTGTCGGCTACAATGGAGGATGAAAGCTTCCTGGGAGCTTTAAACCGGGTAATAAACGTATTCATCTTATTGAATCTAATGAGCCTGGGAAATATAGGGCTCCTGCTCTTCACTGAAAAGAGAAAACATGGCAATGAGCTGTTTTACGATTGTTTTTTCTATACCTCGAGTTTATTAATGAGTATTCTGGTCATTCTTGGTCTCTATTTTATAAACACGGAACTGGTTGACAGGGGTTATACTACAGCTCCAACCACCCCATTAAGAGTAAAAGGCGATGTGGTTTACTTTTATTTAAGCCTCCAGGGAATGCTCACTAATGGAATGCTGCTATTACTTCAAAACTTTATTATCGTCCAGGATGCGAATAATAAAGCACAACTGGAGAATTCATTATTGAATACTGCCAGATCTGAAGCAGCATACCAACTGCTGCTGCAACAAATACACCCTCACTTCCTTTTTAATGCACTAAATATTCTAAAATCGCTCATAAAAAAAAGTCCGGAACGTGCGGAGGATTACCTGATGCGTCTTTCGAACTTCCTTCGAGTATCCGTCTCCAATAATAAAGATGGTATAGCGACACTAAAAGAAGAGCTGAAACTCTCTATGGATTATCTGGAAATGCAAAAAGTCCGTTTTGGTAGCGCATTAAATTTCACCTTTAACGTTATCGACGCAGAAAACTCTGCCTGTGTCCTCCCGGTCTTTTCTCTGCAACCACTCCTGGAGAACGCAATTAAACATAATGAATTAACAGTCGCGACTCCTTTAGATATAGAAATCATCCAGCAAGGGAACTGGATTGTCGTCACGAACAACATTCAGTTAAGAAGTACTATCGATTATCATACAGGGAGCGGACTGGCCAACCTGGCTGAAAGGTATAGACTAATTTCAGGAGATGATATTGAAATCAGAGACAACAGTCTGTTTTTCTCAGTAAGCTTAAAAATTTTAAATGATGAAGATTGTAATCATAGAAGATGAACAGTTAACGGCAGATGACCTGGCCGATATTATTCAGGACCTGCAATCTGACGCAGAGATCGTGGGCATTCTGAAATCTGTTAAGGAAGCCATTGCTTATTTCAAGAATAACCCGGCTGTCGATCTTATATTCAGTGATATTCAACTTGGCGACGGAAATAGCTTCGATATATTTAAAGCAACGGATATTTCTGCCCCCATAATCTTTTGTACGGCATATGACGAATATGCCTTAAATGCATTCCGGACGAACGGAATAGATTATATATTAAAACCTTTCACTCCGGAAACGGTGGGCCAGGCTTTAAAAAAATATCATGCGTTACGTAAAGAATTCTCTGCTGAAATTGTTTCATATGAATCCATATACGACTTATTCTCCGGAAAAGCACATCAAAAGACAAGTTCAATTCTTATAACTTATAAAGACAAAATTATTCCGGTGAAGAAGAGTAGCATAGCGCTTTTTTATATAGGAAATGAAGAAACTCATTTAATTACCTTTGAACAGAAAGAATATGTACTGAATAAAAATCTGGAAGAATTAGAAAGGCTTTGCGGGGACGAATTCTTCCGTATAAATCGCCAGTTTCTAGTAAATAGAAAAGCTATTAAAGATGCTGCCCATTTTTTCTCCAGAAAGCTGATTATAAATCTCTCCATCCCATTTAAAGAGTCAATTACGATTAGCAAAGAAAAGACACCGCAATTCCTGGAGTGGTTAGCCGGCCGGTGAAATGTGTGGTTTCGCCCGCATTTTTGGCCGCTTCGCCTGTTAAGTGTTTTTTTTGAACCGATACATCTCACATCTTTAAACAAAATCAGACAATCTGGTTCGATTATCTCTTTGAAAATTCAGAACTAAAAATGAACATTATTATATTTAAAACTTCTGTAAACGATCTCAGCGATTTGGAATATTTAAGCCACATATTAGATGCTGTATTAGGCAGTGGAAACTGGTCTTTCGCGCTTGAAGATTCAGATAAAATATTCAGAGTAAATGCGAAATCACTAACGGCCAAGCAGATTAGCAGATTATTAACTGATCAGGGGTTTCTTTGTGAGGAACTACCATACTCATTAGACGAGTTCAAGATTTAATTTCCCAGCAGCAGATTCTCCATAACATTCAATTTCCTATACAATTTCGTTCCTAAAAAAGAAAGGGATGTTCCATCCGGACACATCCCTGTTCTAACCAAATATAAACCTGTATAAACGGGTTTTTCTTAAATACTATTTAAACGCTAAAGTAGATCATAAAAATGAATAATACATACATATTTTCATTTTTATACCGCAAATATGTGCTTTAAATAGATATAAATCTATTTTTTAACTAAAATTAACACATATTGATCAAAATAAACCTACAATAACTAGGTTTATACCAAAAAATACATATTAAAAATCAAAAAGAACAGTAACAAAAGACTAAAACAAAGATAAAGGCGTTTCATAACACAAAAATAAACCGAATTAATCCCATGAAAACCAGAATTTGACAAATAAAACATTTATCTGCTCTTTACCCCATGAAATATCTTAATGATTTTATATATAACGGCAGAATACCATTATGAAGTATACGATTAGGTTGAATACCTAAAAATAGAGAGCCCTGCCCGCACCATTTAAGGTCGGGCAGGTCCAATTCAGCATATTATTTATGCGTTTTATTTACAGTGTTTTGAACCGGAGTCTCAGACTGATTAATTTTCTTAGTTATCTTAAATGTTCCCAGGGCAACCATTGACAATACAACAACTGTAAGAAGGAAGTTAAATGATTTCTTTTCCATACTGATATTTTTAAAAGGTCATACAAAATATGTGCCTTAAGCATGTAATATTTATCAGATCCGATAGATTATTTTGTGTTCGATTTAAATCTTTGAATATTTACGGCTCTGCTTGATTGCAGCAGGCGTTTTACATTTTATTCAAAAACAAGCTATAAACTTTATAACCCAATAAATAAAACAGGCTCTATATCATTTGCAGGATGGATTTCGGGTTTCCGGGTTTTGAGTCAGGGAAGAAAAACAGTCCTGTAAATGATAAAGCACTGACTGTTAATCTCTAATTTAGAAAAAATTAAGCACAATACCAAATATCACAGGAAGTATTTAAAAACTTTATTATCCGTTAGCGGGCTGATCGGCACCTATCGCTGTCCAAATCATATCTTTGAGCTCAGTTAAGCCCTTCTGCGCAACTGAAGATATAAAAACAGCTGGTATTCCCTGTGGTAAATCTTTTTTGATCTCAGCCGTTAATTCTTCGTCTAGCATATCCGCCTTCGTTACTGCTAGCAAGTGTGGCTTTTGCATCAGCTCCGGATTGTATTCTAAGAGCTCACTTTTAAGAATTCCATATTCTTCGGCAATCGTGCGACTGGTATCTGCAGGAACCATAAAAAGAAGCACAGAATTCCTTTCGATATGACGAAGAAAACGATATCCCAACCCCTTACCTTTTGAAGCTCCTTCTATAATACCAGGAATATCGGCCATCACGAATGACTTATTAGCACGATATGATACAATTCCTAGATTAGGAACTAAGGTAGTAAAAGGATAATCTGCAATTTCAGGTTTAGCAGCAGACACAACAGATAATAAAGTAGATTTACCTGCATTTGGAAAACCAACTAACCCCACGTCAGCCAGCACCTTTAGTTCCAGAACAACCCACTGTTCTATACCTGCTTCACCTGGCTGGGCAAAACGGGGTGTTTGTAATGTCGATGTTTTAAAGTGCCAGTTACCAAGTCCTCCACGGCCACCTGGAGTTAAAATCTCAGTCTGTCCGTCTTCAGTAATTTCGAAAAGCACCTCACCCGTTTCCGCATCCCTGGCGATAGTGCCTAAAGGCACCTCCAATAATTCGTCTTTTCCGGATTTCCCTGTACTGGTAGAACTCGAACCAGGGCCTCCATCTGAAGCAAGAATATGTTTACGGTATTTTAAGTGCAGCAAAGTCCAGAACTGGGCATTTCCTTTCAAAATAATGTGTCCACCTCTTCCGCCATCTCCACCATCAGGACCTCCAGTTGATGTCATTTTATCACGGTGTAAATGCGAAGAGCCTGAACCACCCTTACCTGAACGGCAGCATATCTTTACATAATCTACGAAATTTGAACCCTGTGACATAACTTTATTATTTTTTAACAAAAAAAAGCGGGAGAACATACATTCGTCCCGCTATATTCTATATGCGTTTTTTAATTAGAACTTATCTACTACCTGACATAGCTCAGCAAAGATAGTATCTATATTCCCAATTCCATTTACCTTGTTCAGCTTATTCTGATCTTCATAGTACGGTAAAACATGAATAGTCTTAGTGAAATATTCGTCAATTCTCTTTTGCAGTTTATCTGCCTGGTCATCTACTCTGTTTGTCTGTTTATGACGTTCAGCAATTCTTTTGGTCAACTCATCCTGATCTACATCAAGCGCGATAACAGCAGCAATACTTGTGCCTTTACCCTTCAGAAAAGCATCCAATGCAGCAGCCTGAGCAACTGTTCTTGGAAAACCATCAAAAATAAATCCTTTAGCTTCAGGATTCTTTTCAACTTCCTCTTCCAGCATAGCTATAGTAATTTCATCGGGAACCAACTGACCATCTGCGATTAAAGCGCTGACCTGTTTACCTAAAGAAGTCTGATTACTGATATGTGCTCGGAAAAGATCTCCTGTAGAGATGTGTATTAATTGATAACGATCAATTAGTTTTTGAGATTGGGTGCCTTTGCCTGCACCCGGTGGGCCAAAGAGAACAAAATTTAGCATTTGGGTTTCTTTAAAATTTAAAAAGCCTCACTGCCTATGGCAGCAAGGCTTTCTCGGTTGTTTGTGCACTTGTAGGGATTCGAACCCCAAACCTTCTCATCCGTAGTGAGATGCTCTATCCAATTGAGCTACAAATGCGTTTCCGATCGTTTCGGGATTGCAAAAGTAGTATTTGTAATTGGATTTCAAAACTTTTTTAAAAAAAAAGATTCAAATAATTACAAATACTATTGCGTTCTAACCCTCTACAACCTCTTTAATCGATTTAAAATCAGGAAGATCTCCAGCTGACTCCAGAACTTCTGCATAAACAATTTTTCCTTCTTCGTCTATTACAAAAGCCGCTCTTTTAGATACACCTTTCAGATTATATACGAATTCTTCGTATAAAGCTCCGTAAGCAGCCGACACTTCTTTATTGAAATCTGATAACAAAGGAAACTGATATTGCTGCTCTTCTTTGAATTTAGCCAGCACAAAAGGCGAGTCAACAGAGATACCGAGTACGACAGCATTCATACCTTCATAGAAACCAAAACTGTCACGCATAGTACAAAGCTGTGTGGTACAAGTTCCGGTAAATGCCATTGGAAAAAACTGCAAGACAACTTTCTTACCCTTTAGGTCTGCCAGTGATACTTCTTTCAGTTCCGAACTGAATAATTTAAAATCAGGTGCCTGATCTCCTTTTTGTAAAGCCATTTTTTATGTTGTTTAATTTTTAATATTTAACATTTGCTGCTCTAGTAAGGCGAAGCCTTCCTCCAGCGTATGCGGCCGGTAGCCTAATTCATTGTATGCCTTCTCGAGTATAAAACCGGTACCCTCAGGCCTTGCTGCCGGCTGACTAAGCGACGATGCGGAGATCCTCTGAATTAAACTCTTATCTAACTTCCAGAAATCTGCAATACGGATAACAAGCTCCCATATGGAAAGGTATTCATTGCCGCTGATATGAAATACACCGTGTGCGTCTTTCTTAACAGCAAGAAGACATGCACGGGCTAAATCCTCGGCAAGCGTGGGCATTCTCCACTGGTCGTTTACCACACGAATAACCTCACCTTTTTCGAGCGCATTTTTAGCCCAACTTACGATCGTCCCCCGACTGCCATCGGCAATAACGCCATAAACCAAAATAGTCCGGATAATTACCCATTTGGCCGTCGAATTTTTAATGATCTCTTCCGCCTCCAGTTTATTATGACCGTAGACATTTAAAGGCCCTGGAACATCCAGTTCAGTATAAGGACCGTTTTTTCCATCAAAAACAAAATCTGTAGAAAGAAAAATAAACTGAATATTGAATTCTGCACATATACTTACAAGGGTTTCAACCGCCCGTACATTTGCCAGTTCTGCAGCCACCGGATCCTGCTCACACTGGTCGGCGTTTGTCATGGCAGCGGTATGAATAATTACATCAGGTTGAAAACTGGTGACCGTTTCTCTCACGGATTTTGCATCAAGCATATCCATTTCCGAATATTGATATTCACCACCGGCCGGATAACGGTCCGCAGCCCTGCCTGTGGCAACTAATCTGAAGTGATTTTCAGCTAATATAAGGTCAGTTAACTTCTGGCCCAGAAGGCCATTGCTGCCCGTTACCAATATCGTTTTCATATCTGCTAATTTACCGATAAAAAAACTGTGGAAAAACTTTTTATTTATATATAAAAGATATATCGAAAACTCTTAACTTTGCAAACCGAATTGAAGCCTATAAAACGGCCTTTAACAATTTGATATTTATAATTTTACCAAAAACAATATATGCCTAACATTGGAAAAATAGCGCAGATTATAGGTCCGGTAGTAGACGTGAGTTTTGCTGACGATGCTCATTTACCTCAAATTTTCTCTGCCTTAGAGATTGAAAAAGAAAACGGACAAAAGATCATTTTAGAAGTTCAACAACATCTTGGTGAAGATCGTGTACGTGCAATTGCCATGGATTCGACTGATGGTCTGGTTCGCGGAATGGCCGTAATTGATACAGGTTCTCCTATTAAAATGCCTGTTGGTGACCAAATTAAAGGTCGTTTATTCAATGTTGTAGGCGAAGCTATCGACGGTATCAACACAGTTGATAAAACCGGCGGTAAATCTATCCACAACGCGCCTCCACGCTTTGACGAGTTGTCAACTGAATCTGAAGTACTTTATACAGGTATCAAAGTTATCGACTTATTGGAACCTTATGTAAAAGGTGGTAAGATCGGTTTGTTCGGTGGTGCGGGTGTTGGTAAAACAGTTTTGATTATGGAGCTGGTAAACAACATCGCTAAAGCTTATGCAGGTCTTTCTGTATTTGCTGGTGTAGGTGAGCGTACACGTGAAGGTAATGACCTTTTACGTGAATTTATCGAATCCGGTGTAATCAACTACGGTGAAGAATTCTTGCACTCTATGGAGAAAGGCGGATGGGATTTATCTAAAGTAGACACTGAGAAGCTAAAAGAATCTAAAGCTACACTGGTATTCGGTCAAATGAACGAGCCTCCTGGAGCACGTGCTCGTGTCGCCCTGTCAGGTTTAACTGTTGCTGAATATTTCCGTGATGGTGATGGAGAAGGCGCTGGAAAAGACATCCTTTTCTTCGTTGATAATATCTTCCGTTTCACTCAGGCTGGTTCTGAAGTATCCGCACTGCTTGGCCGTATGCCATCTGCAGTAGGTTACCAACCAACACTGGCAACTGAAATGGGTTTAATGCAGGAGCGTATTACATCTACTAAACGCGGATCAATTACTTCTGTACAGGCGGTTTATGTACCGGCAGATGATTTAACTGACCCGGCTCCGGCTACAACTTTTGCCCACTTAGACGCAACAACTGTATTGTCACGTAAAATTTCTGAGCTTGGTATTTATCCTGCAGTAGATCCACTGGATTCTACTTCACGTATCCTTTCTCCAGCAATCCTTGGTGATGAGCATTACAATACTGCACAACGTGTGAAAGAAATTTTACAACGTTACAAAGAGCTGCAGGATATTATTGCAATTCTTGGTATGGACGAATTGTCTGAAGAAGATAAATTAATTGTACACCGCGCACGCCGTGTTCAACGTTTCCTTTCTCAACCATTCCACGTAGCTGAGCAATTCACTGGATTAAAAGGAGTTTTAGTAGACATCAAAGAAACCATCAAAGCATTCAACATGATTATGGATGGAGATGTTGATGAGTATCCTGAAGCTGCATTCAACCTGGTTGGTGGCATTGAAGATGCAATTGAAAAAGGTAAGAAACTATTAGCTGAGGCAAACGCTTAATCTAAGCGCATATACACAACTTATGACACTAGAAATATTAACACCAGATAAAAAAGTCTTTGAAGGCGAAGTAACCGCAGTTACAGTTCCGGGAACAATGGGATCTTTCCAGATATTAAGGGACCATGCTCCGATTATTTCAACTCTTGAAGATGGACCAGTAATTATAAAAAGTAAAGCTGACGAACAGGTCTTTAATATTAAAGGCGGCGTTGTCGAAGTTTTAAAAAACAAGATTATTGTTTTAGCCGAAGGGGTTGCTTAATATTTAATCATCTTATTATATGAAGGGATATACTTAGGTATATCCCTTTTTTTGTGCCTTATTTTTTCTGATTCATCATAACTTCCAATCCCCTCATTCTGGTCTCGCCCTGCTCATGTTCGGGTCTCCTTCTTGGTTGCCCCATTTATATAAGGGGTTGTATCAACTCTACCCCATCCTTGACCCATTTATAATGTTTTAATCATAATTAACGAATTAAGTAAAACTGGCAAATTTACGCTTTAGTTTGTTGTAGCTATCGAGTAAGAGCAGGAGATAAAAACTGAAAAAAGGCGGAAAAATAGATCTGGATAAAATATAGTTTTTGAGCAAGTTCAAAAGGGATTTTAAGCATTTCAGGAAGAATTCAAGCAAAATTACAATGCTAGCATAATATGCATACCGAATACCGATATCATATTCGGTCTACCTATCGCCACTTTTTGATATGTAAAATATAATAAACGCAATATTTAATACCGAATTATAGAAGTATTATTACTATATATTTTTTTTGATTTATTTTCATTCAGCTATTGACAGTATCTGAAGCATAAACTAAATTGGATTTACAAACCAACAGCAAAAGAAATACAGATGTTAAGCTTATTCATTGTCCTGCTAATTGTCATTATTATCCTGAATCTACTAGTGATTCCCAGGAAGTGTGGCGCTGCACAATGAATATTTAAAAAATAGATCAGAAAGCGCCTTCGAAAGAGGCGCTTTTTTTAATACAATCATACCGAACGAAATAAAACAAACCAAAATGCAATACTACGACGCCAACACATTCCTTTATTTAAACGGTAAGTTTGTAAAGGCCAGCGAAGCCAGCACAGATCTGTACAGTCAGTCACTTCATTATGGCTATGCCGTCTTTGAGGGAATTAAATCGTATCATACGCATAATGGTACCCGCATATTTAAGGCTAGAGAGCATTATGAGCGTCTGAAGCGCTCTGCAGAATTGATGCACATCCCTTTTCCTTACGAGGTAGATGATCTAATCAGGCAAACCTATAAATTGCTGGAGAAAAATAATTTTAAGGATGCGTATATCCGCCCGCTGGTATATTGTGGCCCGCACATGACTCTTAGTCCGGGAGCAGAAGTATCTATTCTTATCTGTGCATGGGAATGGGGCGCATATCTGGGCTGTACCTTACAAAAAGCCTGTATCTCATCTTATCAGCGCCCAAACCCTAAATCAACACATATTGAAGCTAAAGCAAGCGGACATTATATCAACTCCATCCTGGCTACAACAGAAGCTAAAGCAAAGGGTTTTGATGAAGCTATCCTGCTGGATATGAACGGCCATGTAGCTGAAGCATCCGGAGCCAATATTTTTATTGAAAAGAACGGTAAACTATATACACCTGCGTTAGGACATATCCTTCCGGGTATAACCAGAACGACAGTTATACGCCTGTGTAAAACACTGGATATTGAATGTATTGAAAAACAAATTACTGTAGATGAACTGAAAGCAGCAGACAGTGCCTTTTTCTGTGGTACAGCAGCAGAAATTGCAGGAATAGCATCTATCGATGAGACCGTTTTCCCTTCCCTGTGGACAGAAACTATCGGCGCAACTATCCAGCGTACTTATAAAGCACTGGTATTAGAAAAACAGAACTACGAAGTTATTATCTAACCTAAAAATTAAATGTCACAACAACCAGAACTCAACCGCTACAGTAAAGTATTTACCCAGGATCCGACACAACCGGGTGCTCAGGCCATGCTCTATGGTATTGGTTTAACCTCCGAAGACATGCATAAGGCACAAGTCGGGATTGCCAGTATGGGCTATGACGGAAATACCTGTAACATGCATTTGAATGACCTTGCTAAAATCGTAAAAGATGGTGTATGGAAAAACGATATGGTGGGCTTAACTTTTGGTACAATAGGCGTGAGCGATGGGATGTCAAATGGTACAGATGGTATGCGCTATTCTCTGGTATCCAGAGATGTGATTGCAGATTCTATTGAAACTATCTGTGGCGGACAATATTACGACGGGCTAATTACAATCCCTGGATGCGATAAAAACATGCCAGGTTCAATCATGGCTATGGGACGTCTGAACAGACCCTCTATCATGGTCTATGGCGGAAGTATCCATTCGGGAAATTACAAAGGTAAATCGCTTAATATCGTATCTGCTTTTGAAGCCCTGGGTGAAAAGCTTGCCGGGAATTTATCAGAAGAAGATTACCAGGGAATTATTAAACATACTTGTCCTGGTGCGGGTGCATGTGGTGGTATGTACACTGCAAATACCATGGCTTCTGCTATTGAAGCTCTTGGCATGAGCTTACCTTATAGTTCTTCCTACCCTGCTTTGAGCGACGAAAAGAAAAATGAGTGCGCAGCAGCAGGAAAAGCTATTCGTAATTTGCTTGAGAAAAACATCCTTCCTTCCGATATCATGACTGATAAAGCATTTCATAATGCTATTGTTACTGTGATGATTCTGGGTGGTTCTACCAATGCCGTTCTGCATTTAATTGCAATGGCTAAATCGGTCGGGCTATCTTTAAAACTAGATGATTTCCAACGCATCAGTGATCAGACTCCAGTACTCGCCGACCTTAAACCAAGTGGCCAGTATCTGATGGAAGATGTTCATGAAATAGGCGGTATCCCGGCTGTGCTGAAATATTTGTTAAAAGTAGGCCTGATCCATGGTGACTGCCTGACGGTAACCGGTAAAACTCTAGCAGAGAATGTAGCCGACGTTCCAGAGCTGAACTTTGAAACTCAAAAGGTAATTTTTCCAGTTGAACAAGCTCTTAAATCAACCGGGCACCTCCAAATGCTGTACGGTAACCTTGCTGAAAAAGGTGCTGTTGCAAAGATAAGCGGTAAAGAAGGTGAAAAATTTGAAGGCCCTGCACGCGTTTTTCAGGGCGAGCAATCCCTTATCGCTGGTATTCAAAGCGGCAAGGTTAAACGTGGTGACGTAGTAGTTATTACGAATGTCGGTCCGAAAGGAGCTCCGGGTATGCCCGAAATGCTCAAACCCACATCAGCTATTATCGGTGCAGGCTTAGGTAAATCTGTAGCCCTAATTACCGACGGTCGTTTTTCAGGTGGAACACATGGTTTTGTCGTTGGTCATATCACTCCCGAAGCATGGGACGGTGGAAATATCGGACTGGTTCAGGACAACGATATCATCACCATTGATGCGGTAAATAATAAAATTGAATTGCATATCACCGATGAACAATTAGCGGCACGCCGTGCAGTATGGAAACAACTGCCGCCTCCGGTAAAAAGCGGTGTACTATATAAATATTTAAAACAGGTGAGTAATGCCAGTGAAGGCTGTGTTACTGATGCCTATACAGAACAATAATAAGCAAGACCCCTAAAACTAATAAAATGGATACACAAGAGGAAGCATTGGCAGTAGCTGAACCAAAAAAAACCACGCGGGTTTCAGGATCTGTTGCGTTGCTGGAAGGCTTAATTGCCGAGGGTACCGAAACTATATTCGGATATCCGGGCGGTGCAATTATGCCTATTTATGATGCGATTTATGATTACAAAGAAAAGTTAAACCATATTCTTGTCAGACATGAACAAGGTGCAACTCATGCTGCTCAAGGTTTTGCGCGCACTTCTGGTAAAGTGGGTGTTGTATTTGCAACCAGCGGACCGGGTGCAACCAACCTGGTTACGGGTCTCGCAGATGCGCAGATAGACAGCACACCACTGGTCTGTATTACAGGACAGGTATTTGCACACCTGCTGGGTACAGATGCTTTTCAGGAGACAGATGTGATCAATATAACCACACCTGTAACCAAATGGAATTACCAGGTAACAGATGCTAATGAAATTCCTGCCGCTTTAGCTAAAGCTTTTTATATAGCCAGAAGTGGCAGACCAGGACCGGTTCTGATTGATATTACTAAAAATGCACAGATTCAACTATTTGATTACGAAGGCTATGTACCTTGTAACCATATCCGCAGTTACCGTCCTAAACCTATTATCAGGAAAACATATGTCGAACAAGCTGCTGCTTTAATTAACGAAGCTAAAAAACCTTTCATCTTATTCGGTCAGGGTGTACTGCTTGGGAATGCTGAACAGGAGTTTAAAGCCTTCGTGGAGAAATCTGGAATCCCAGCTGCGTGGACTATACTTGGTGCTGGCGCGATTCCTACAGATCACCCTTTGAATGTTGGAATGCTAGGTATGCATGGCAATTATGGCCCCAATGTACAAACGAATTCATGCGATGTATTAATTGCAGTCGGGATGCGTTTTGATGATAGGGTAACCGGAAGACTGGATAAATATGCGACACAAGCCAAAGTTATTCATCTGGATATTGATCCTGCTGAAATTGACAAAAACGTCAAAGCTGATGTTCCGGTATGGGGCGACTGTAAAGAGACGCTTCCTTTACTGACCAGCCTTATTAACGAAAAAACCCATGATAGCTGGCTCGCAGAATTCAATGCATTTGCAAAAATAGAAGAAGAAGAACTGATCCGTAAAGAACTGGAACCGGCCTCAGGGGAATTAACTATGGGAGAGGTTATTAATCAGCTTAATATTCTGACTAAAGGTGAAGCGGTAATCGTAAGCGACGTCGGTCAACACCAGATGGTAGCCTGCCGGTACGGCAAACTGAACACAACCCGCTTAAGTGTAACCAGCGGTGGCCTGGGTACTATGGGATTTGGTTTACCAGCAGCAATTGGTGCAAAGATCGGTGCTCCGCACAGACAAGTTATTGCGGTAATCGGCGACGGTGGTTTCCAGATGACGTTACAGGAGCTGGGCACAATTATGCAATTTGGTGTAAATGTTAAAATCCTGATTCTGAATAATCAGTTCCTGGGAATGGTTCGTCAATGGCAGCAGCTGTTTAATGATAAACGTTATTCGTTTGTAGATATCACCAGCCCTGATTTTGTAAAACTTGCTGAGTCTTATTATATATCCGGTCAGAAGGTAACAGCAAGGGAAACCCTTGTTCAGGCACTCGAGACGATGCTTAATCATGACGGTTCTTACCTGCTGGAAGTAATGGTAAGCAAGGAACACAACGTGTTTCCAATGGTACCACAAGGATGCAGTGTAAGTGAAATCAGACTTAAATAATAAAGAAAATGAGTAATTCAACCGAACAACAGGAATTTACCATAACGGTATATACAGAGAATCAGATCGGTATCCTGAACCGGATCGCTATTATCTTTTCAAGAAGAAAGATCAATATAGAAAGTTTGAACGTCTCTCCGTCTGAGATCGAACATATCCATCGTTTCAACATTCTGATCACTGAAACAGAAGAAGTGGTTCGAAAACTTGCACGTCAGATTGAAAAACAAGTAGAGGTATTAAAAGTATACTATAATACCAATGAAGATATTATCTGGCAAGAACTTGCACTTTATAAAGTTCCGACTGAAACTATTGTGGAAAAAGTAGTAGTAGAAAGACTTCTGCGCGAAAATGGGGCAAGAGCTGTTGTGATCCGTAAAGATTATACTGTCTTTGAGACTACTGGTCACCGTCAGGAAACAGATAAGTTGATTCAGGTTCTTCAACCTTACGGGCTAATTGAATTCGTCCGCAGTGCAAGGGTTGCCATTATCAAGGACAGTGAGGGCTTTAACAGCAAACTCAGAGAATTTGAGCGCATGGAACCAGGTCAGGAAGTGATAGAAAATGAATTCCTTGACCAACCAAAAAATGTATTTACCATGTAAACGTCTCCGGACATTTATTTAAAGCTTTGAAGAAATTGGAAAACCTATTAAAAACCATCAGACAAACCAGAAAAAACTTTATTCAGCTTATTGACAGGTCAACTGTAGAGGAGTTAAATCAGGTACCTGCCGGTTTTAATAACAATATGATCTGGAATTTCGGGCATATCATTGCAAGTCAGCAGATACTTTGCTATAAGCTTGCCGGTCTTGAGCCCCGGATTGATCCTTCATACCTGTTAGCCTATCAAAAAGGTACAAAACCAGAAAGATTCATTGAAGTCCGGGAAATTGACACTTTAAAAGAATTGATGTTGAGCACTATTGACGTATTGGAACATGACCTCAAAAATGAGGTATTTGAAAGCTACAATGTGACGACGACCAGTTATGGGGTTACCTTAAACAATACAGTAGAAGCAGTGCAGTTTTTCCCGGTTCATGATGCCTTTCATTATGGTTGCGCCTCCTCAATTCAGAAAGTATTAAATAACAAACTATAACAATAAGAACCTTAAACAATAAACCAATAAAACGATGTCAAATTATTTTAACACACTACCTCTTAGAGAAAAATTAAACCAGCTTGGTGTATGCGATTTCATGGATAGTTCCGAATTTCTGGATGGCGTAAATGCACTGAAAGGAAAGAAACTAGTTATCGTAGGTTGCGGAGCACAAGGCTTAAATCAGGGTTTAAATTTAAGAGATAGCGGTTTAGATGTTTCTTATACTTTACGCAAAGAAGCGATTGAAGGCAAAAGAGATTCCTGGAAAAATGCGACAGAAAACAACTTTAATGTTGGTACATATGAAGAGCTGATTCCTAATGCAGATGTAGTGGTAAATCTAACTCCCGATAAACAACATACAGCAGTTGTCAATGCAATTATGCCTTTGATGAAACAAGGTGCTACTTTATTGTACTCACATGGTTTTAATATTGTGGAAGAAGGCATGCAGGTCCGTAAAGATATTACGGTGATCATGGTTGCTCCTAAATGTCCGGGAAGTGAAGTAAGAGCAGAATATGTCAGAGGTTTCGGAGTACCTACCCTAATCGCAGTACACCCGGAAAATGATCCTGAAGGAAAAGGTTTATTACAGGCAAAAGCATATTGCGTTGGAACTGGCGGTCACAAAGCGGGTGTCTTAAGATCTTCTTTTGTAGCTGAAGTAAAATCAGATCTGATGGGCGAGCAGACAATCCTTTGCGGATTACTGCAAACTGGTTCTATCCTTTCTTTCGATAAAATGGTAGAAAAAGGAATCGAGCCTGGTTATGCTTCAAAGCTTGTTCAATATGGCGTTGAAGTAATTACTGAAGCCTTAAAACAAGGTGGTATCACTGCAATGATGGACAGATTAAGCAATATTGCCAAGCTTAAAGCTTTTGAGATTTCAGAAGAACTTAAAACGATCATGCGTCCTTTATTTGAAAAGCACCAGGACGATATCATGAGCGGAGAATTCAGCCGCATCATGATGGAGGATTGGGCTGCAGGTGATAAGAACTTACTGGCCTGGCGTGCTGCAACCGGTGAAACTGGTTTCGAGAAAACACCTGCAGGTAACGTTAAAATCGGTGAGCAGGAATATTTTGATAACTATACATTAATGGTTGCTTTCGTAAGAGCAGGAGTTGAACTTGCTTTTGAAACTATGGTCGAAGCAGGAATTAAACCTGAATCTGCTTATTATGAATCTCTGCACGAGACGCCATTAATTGCAAATACTATTGCCCGCAAAAAATTATTTGAAATGAACCGCGTGATCTCTGATACTGCTGAATACGGCTGTTATTTATTTGACCATGCATGTAAACCTTTATTGGCAGACTTCATGACCAGAATCGATACCGACCTGGTTGGTAAGAACTTCAACGAAGGTAAAGACGGAGCTGTCGACAACAGAACTTTAATCGCAGTGAATGAAGCCATCCGTACGCATCATGTAGAAATAGTCGGTGCTGAATTAAGAAAGGCTATGACAGCAATGAAATCTATAAAAACTGCCTAATAATATAAAAACGGCCCTTGTGTTAAATCAAGGGCCATTTACAATTAATAAAAAATGTCAAAAACGTTAGTAGAAAAAATCTGGGATGCCCATGTGGTAAAAAGTGAAGTTGGATTTCCTGATATTTTATATATCGATACCCACCTGATCCATGAGGTAACCTCACCACAGGCTTTCGATGGCTTGCGTAAAAGAGGATTACCTGTTTTCCGTCCACAACAAACTGTAGCAACTGCAGATCATAATGTACCTACATTAAATCAGCTGTTGCCGATTAAAGAAGAACTGTCCCGGTATCAGGTAGATATGTTAACCAAAAACTGTGCTGAATTTGGCATTGAGCTTTACGGTTTGGGCCATCCTTTTCAGGGAATTGTACACGTTATTGGTCCCGAGCTGGGCATTACCCTACCGGGTAAAACTATGGTTTGCGGTGACAGCCATACCTCTACACACGGAGCTTTTGGTGCGATTGCATTTGGTATCGGCACTTCTCAGGTAGAGCAGGTTTTTGCCACGCAATGCCTGTTGCAGCAGAAACCAAAAACCATGAAAATTGAGGTAAATGGCGAGCTGGGTACCGGTGTGACTGCAAAAGATATTATCCTTTACATTATCTCAAAAATTTCCGCGGCCGGTGGTACGGGTTATTTTATTGAATATGCGGGTTCTACCATCGAAGCGTTGAGCATGGAATCCCGTATGACCATTTGTAATATGAGCATCGAAATGGGTGCAAGAGGCGGTTTGATTGCCCCTGACCAGATTACATTTGACTACATTAAAGGCAGGGAATTTGCACCTGCTGGAGCGCAATGGGAAGAGTCTCTTGCTTACTGGAAAACGTTATACAGTGATGCCGATGCAAAATTTGATAGCGTGCTTTCATTTAATGCAGAGGATATCACTCCTATGATTACTTATGGTACCAACCCTGGTATGGGTATGGGTATCGCAGAACATATTCCTGCGACAGCCGATCAGGTTTCTTCTGAACAAGCTTCTTTCCAGAAAGCGCTGGATTATATGGGTATTACCGGCGACACAGAACTAGTGGGTAAACCTATTGATTATGTATTTATTGGTAGCTGCACTAATTCCAGAATGGAAGACCTGCGAGAAGTCGCCGAATTTGTGAAAGGCCGACAAAAAGCTGAAAACGTCACAGTCTGGATTGTTCCTGGTTCCAAACAGATCGAGCAACAAGCAATTGCCGAAGGTCTGGACAAAATATTTGAGGCCGCAGGTTTTCAATTGCGTGAACCTGGATGTAGTGCCTGCCTGGGTATGAATGAAGATAAAATTCCGGCCGGTAAATATTGCGTCTCGACATCAAACAGAAACTTTGAAGGCAGACAGGGACCAGATTCGCGTACTTTTTTAGCCAGTCCGCTTACTGCTGCTGCTGCTGCAATTACCGGAAAGGTGACAGATGTGAGGACCTTATTAAAAGATACTGTTAACCACTAATACAAGAACGGAATATCCGATTTCTATATATACTGATGAAAAAATTCGAGAAACTAACATCGGCTATTGTGCCTTTAAACATAGAGAATATTGATACCGACCAGATTATTCCAGCTCGGTTTCTAAAAGCTACAACCCGTGAAGGTTTTGGTGAAAATTTATTCCGTGACTGGCGTTACAACGGCGACAATACGCTTAAAACTGATTTCGTGCTTAACAACCCGGAATTTAAAGGGCAGATTCTGGTTGCGGGTAAAAATTTCGGTTGCGGAAGCAGTCGTGAACATGCGGCCTGGGCAATTCAGGATGCCGGCTTTGATGTCGTGATCAGCAGTTTTTTTGCCGACATCTTTAAAGGAAATGCGTTAAATAACGGTTTATTACCGATACAAGTCAGCGATGAATTTTTGGCGAAGATTTTCACAAAAGTAGGTCAGAGCCATGGTACACAACTTACTGTTGATCTGGAAAACCAAACGGTGACTATAGCTGATACAGGCGACCAGGCAGAATTTGAAATCAATGCTTATAAGAAATCATGCCTGATAAACGGTTATGATGATATCGATTTCATTCTGAACCAAAAACATTTAATAGAGGAATTTGAGCAAGCCAGATAATGTCAGAGCCTTTCGTCCATATCGCAAATCTTACCGTTAAATACCAGCAGAAACTTGTATTACAGGATCTGAATTGGGTAATTAACCGCCATGAAAACTGGTTGTTATGTGGAACAAGCGGCAGTGGAAAAACTACTTTAGCTAAAGCAATCGCCGGTTTGATCCCTGTATATAATAATGAAATCCAACTTAATTTCACTCTGGATACTCATTTACCGGCCCAGGTTTATTATGTGGCGAACTGGTATCAGTTTAAAGATCTGGAAGGAGGTGCTAACTTTTATTATCAGCAACGCTATAATAGCCAGGCCACAGCAACTACGGCAACTGTAAGAGTTGAACTGAATGAATTTGGTAAAGAAAATAATTTGGAATGGGACAAGTTGGACCATATATTATCTGCTCTCGGATATGCTAAAGTAATTGACGCTACATTAATCCAGTTATCAAGCGGAGAACACAAAAAACTGCAATTGGTTAAAGCTATATGGCTAAAGCCGCAGTTATTAATATTGGATCAGCCATATAATGGTTTGGATACACGCTCGCGCCAGAATCTAAATGTATTGCTTGAAGAGATTTCGGCAGAAGGAACTCAGCTAATTATAGTAGGCAATGAAACTGAACTACCTGCGACTATTAACCGCTTCGCTGAAATTAAGGATGGCGTACTTCAGGAAATTTCTAGCGAAAGCCGTAAGGTAAATGCAGCTGAAATACTCAGCAAGCCCGTACCTGCTTTTCTTAACCAGTCTGCAGTTCCGGTATCTGAAGAGCATATCATCCGCATGATTGATGTAAATATCACCTATAGTGGGAAAAGAGTTTTAAAAGATATCAACTGGGAAGTTATTTCTGGCGAAAAATGGCTCTTACAAGGACATAATGGATCTGGAAAATCAACTTTGCTCAGTTTAATCTGCGGAGATCATCCACAGGCTTATGCTAATAATTTCCATCTGTTTGGCAATAAAAGAGGAAGCGGCGAAAGTATCTGGGATATTAAAAAACGTATCGGTTTAATTTCACCAGAGTTACACTGGTATTTTGATGCGTCAGCAACCGTATGGCAAACTGTTGCTTCCGGCTTCTTCGACAGCTCGGGCTTATTCTGCAATCCTGGTTCTACCAAACATGCCCAGGTGGATGAGCTGATCGGTTACTTCGGACTAACTGCTTATCAAAATACATTAATGAATGTACTCCCTTTAAGTAAACAAAGACTGGCATTATTAGCCCGGACAATTATTAAGAATCCTGAAATATTAATTCTGGATGAACCTTGCCAGGGTTTGGATGAGCAGCAGACACAACATTTTAACAAACTGGTAGACGAGCTGTGCGGATATGGAACAACCCTTATTTATGTGGGACATTTTGAATCCCAGCTACCTTCCTGCCTGGAAAAAAGAATTTTATTGGAACACGGTGAAGTTAAATCCATTGAATCCATTTTACAAAGTATTTAAATATAAGGTCCTGTATCGTTTTGTTCAAAAGCAACATCCGCAAACAGGTTCCAAAATCATAAAAAACATAATACACTGATGAAGAAAAATATATTAGTGATACCAGGAGATGGTATAGGTCCTGAAGTTACTGCCTGGGGAAAAGCTGTTCTAACAGAGATTGCTGAGCTTTCAGGTCACGAATTTACATTCGATGAAGGCCTAATGGGGCACGCTGCAATTGAGGCTGAAGGGAATCCGCTGCCAGATGAAACGCTGGAAAAAGCCAGACGTAGTGATGCCATTCTGTTTGGAGCGGTAGGCCATGCCTTATATGACAACGATCCTTCCTTGAAAGTGCGTCCTGAGCAGGGTTTGCTTAAAATCAGAAAAGAACTAGGATTATATGCGAACCTCCGCCCTATCCTGTTGTTCGATGAATTACTCGAAGCTTCCAGCATTAAATCCAGTATTCTGAAAGGCACAGATATTCTATTCTTCAGAGAACTTACCGGCGATGTTTATTTCGGTGAGAAACAACGTTCAGAAGACAGAAATACCGCTTCCGACTTAATGATCTATCATAAATATGAAGTAGAACGTATTGCTCATAAGGCTTTCGAAGCGGCAATGCAGCGTGGTCGTAAATTATGTTCAGTGGATAAAGCTAATGTTCTCGAAAGTTCACGTCTATGGCGGGAAACTGTTCAGGAAGTTGCGAAATCTTACCCTGAGGTGGAAACTGTACATATGTTTGTGGATAACGCAGCAATGCAGCTGATTAAAGATCCTAAACAATTTGATGTGGTATTAACAGCTAATTTATTTGGCGATATTCTGACAGATGAAGCTTCACAGATTGCAGGATCTATGGGTATGCTGGCTTCAGCGTCTGTGGGTGATGGTACTGGTTTCTTCGAACCAATTCACGGTTCTGCACATGATATTGCTGGTAAAAATATCGCTAATCCACTGGCTTCTATTCTATCTGTTGCACTGATGCTGGAAATAAGCTTCGGTCTGAAAGAGGAAGCTCAATTAATTATTTCCGCTATCGATCAGGTATTAAAAGAGGGCTACCGTACAGCTGATATTGCTGACAAAAATACATCTGCTTCTCATTTACTAGGTACTGCAGAAATGGGCGGCCTGGTCTTGAAATTCATCAAACAAAAATCTACTACTAACTAAAACACGATATGTTACACGATCCAAACAGAGTATATATATTTGACACTACCCTTCGTGACGGTGAGCAGGTTCCTGGTTGCCAGTTATCTACTCCGGAAAAGATAGAGATTGCAAAAGCACTGGAAGCTATGGGAGTAGATATTATTGAAGCGGGTTTTCCGATTTCAAGCCCCGGAGATTTTCAAAGTGTGGTCGAGCTATCCAAGGCTGTACAAGACCCGGTTATCTGTGCTTTGACCAGAGCTAATAAGGGCGATATTGATGCAGCTGTAGCAGCATTAAAGTTCGCTAAACGCCCAAGGATTCATACTGGCATCGGTTCTTCTGATATGCACATTAAATATAAATTCAACAGTACGCGCGAGAAAATTCTGGAGCGTGCAGTTGAAGCGGTTAAATATGCCAAGCAATTTGTAGAGGATATCGAATTCTTTGCCGAAGATGCTGGTCGTGCAGATAATGTGTTTCTTGCCCAAATGGTAGAGGCCGTTATTGCTGCCGGTGCAACTGTAGTTAATATTCCGGATACCAATGGTTACTGCCTGCCGGATCAGTACGGTTCCAAGATTCTTTTTCTGAAAGAGAATGTTAAAAATATTGATCAGGCTATCATCTCTGTTCACTGTCATAATGATTTAGGTCTGGCCACCGCAAATTCGCTTGCCGGCGTAATTAATGGTGCAAGACAGGTGGAATGTACGATCAATGGTATTGGCGAACGTGCGGGAAATACAGCGCTTGAAGAAGTGGTCATGGTATTAAAAACGCACCATGCACTTAATTTGCATACCAATATTAACGCTAAACATTTCCACGACATCAGTTCTAAAGTGAGTCGTATGATGCGCATGCCGGTTCAGCCTAATAAAGCTATCATCGGACAAAATGCTTTTGCACATAGCTCTGGTATTCATCAGGACGGTTTCCTGAAACACCGCGAAAACTATGAAATTATAAACCCAGAGGATGTTGGTATCAATGAAGCCGATATCATTCTGACCGCCAGAAGCGGAAGACATGCGCTGAAGCACCACCTGGAAAGATTAGGTTACACTATAGAAAAAATCAACCTGGACCAGGTATATGAGAACTTCCTGATTCTTGCTGATGCGAAAAAGGAGATTTCTGACGACGATTTGCTAACGCTGATGAGTGATGGCGAAGAGTCTACCTACAAAAATGGATATAAACTTAATGGTTTAAGTGTAAGCTGCGGGGACCAGCAACAACCAACTGCCTCTGTTCAATTAGAATATGAAGGTCAGGTTCATACAGCGGAAGCGGAAGGTAATGGTCCGGTAAATGCGACTATTAAGGCTATTGAAAAGATTATAGGTAAAAATATACAGCTTAAAGAATTCACTATTCAGGCAATGCATGGTGGAAGTGATGATACAAGCAAGGTAAATATGCGGGTATCTTATGCTGATAAATCTTATCTGGGTTATGGTTTCAGTACAGATATCGTGAAAGCCTCGGCCGACGCTTATTTAGATGCACTGAATAAATTTTTATAAAATGATGCAGGAAAAAGAAATAGAACTGGACTTTAAAGCAGCGGCTGAAAGACTTTCCAATACGGTTAAACGTACTCCGCTGGAATATAATGAGAGCTTATCCCTTAAATATAATGCAGAGATTTATCTGAAAAGAGAGGATTTGCAAATAGTCAGGTCTTATAAACTGCGCGGTGCCTACAATATGATCAGCACACTTTCCCAGGAAGAAATGAAACGGGGAGTGGTTTGTGCAAGTGCAGGTAATCATGCGCAGGGTGTGGCTTATTCCTGTAAAAAATTAAATATCAAAGGTGTCATTTTCATGCCGGAAATTACACCGAGGCAAAAAATACAGCAAACAGAAATGTTTGGTGGCAGCAATATCGAAATAATTCTTGTTGGAGATACTTTCGATGATTGTATGAAAGAAGCACTAATCTACACTGCTGCGCATCAAATGGTTTTTGTCCCTCCTTTTGATAATATCAAAGTTATTGAGGGACAAGGAACGGTCGGCCTTGAAGTTTACGAAGATCTGCCGGATGCTGAGGTAATCATTATGCCTATAGGCGGTGGTGGCCTGGCTTCTGGTGTAGGAAGTTTCTTCCGAAACATCAATCCTGACATCCGTTTAGTCGGTGTAGAGCCAGAAGGTGCTCCTTCCATGAATCAGGCTTTAACAAATGGTTGTCCCGTTACACTGGACTATATTGACCGCTTTGTTGACGGCGCCGCTGTGAAGCGTGTCGGCAATCTGACTTTTGAATATTGCAGCGAATTATTAAATGATATGCTGTTAATTCCTGAAGGGAAAATCTGCACGACTATTCTTAAATTATATAATGAAGATGCGATCGTCGTTGAACCTGCCGGGGCTTTGGCCGTAGCCTCTCTGGATCAGCTAAAAGACTCAATTGCAGGTAAAAAAGTAGTTTGTATTGTTAGTGGTGGTAATAATGATATAGAAAGAATGCAGGAGATTAAGGAAAAATCTCTTTTATTCGAAGGCCTCAAACATTATTTTATAGTCCGCTTTCCGCAGCGTCCGGGAGCATTGAAGTCATTTGTGAATAATGTGCTTGGCCCGCATGACGATATCACCCGTTTCGAATTTATTAAAAAGACGAACCGCGAGAACGGACCTGCTCTGGTTGGCATCGAACTGCAACAGCCTTCTGATTATGACGCGCTGAAACAAAGGATGGCCGACTTTAAATTTGAGGTGCTGGATCTGAACAAAGATCAGATGTTGTTTGAATATCTGGTCTAGAAGACCTATTCATAAAAAATGGGCAATCCTAGTGGGTTGCCCATTTTTTTATTCAGAATTGTTGATTTTAAATTCTCAGACCCGACTAAAGGTATCCTTAATTCTACAACCGGCGCCGGCTGCAAGTGCATATAAATATGCTGCCGCAGCTTTTGACTGGCTGGCTTCTTTCTTGAAATTCCAGACGTCTGCCATGAACAGTGGAAAATTTTTATGATTCAACTGATCAAAAGCAACAGATATAGTTGGATTTACGGAGTATGCAGTATGCCAGATTCCAAAAGGGATATACAGCGTTTCCCCTGCGCTTACTTTAAACCGGACAGGTGTTGCATTCCTGAATTCAGGATGTGCAATATAATCGGGTTCAAATACATTAACCGGCGATCTCCACTCGTTTTTATCTGATACATAGAGAAACTTTTCCTGACCCCTTGGAAATACAGTAAATTCCTTTTCTCCATATAACTGATTGATCCAGGCACTTAAATGATAGTAGTCTTTATGTACATAGGGAAACTTACCTCCAGGCCCACCGACAAACAATTCCACTATACCTCCCCAGTGTCCGCGCTGAAAAGGTTTTTCTTGTAACCAGTTTGGCTTGGCATAGTCAAGACTAAGCGGTGTTAATAGTTCAAGCAGTTCGGGTATCGTCTTTTTAATATCAAAAGTCAGTGGATACGGAGCTGGATTTTCCACACTGCTGTTTTCTACCAGATCCATTACTTCCGAAATTCGATATGGTTTGCCGGAAGTAGTATTGATAACGTCACTTTCGCGGTCAGGGTAATTAGTCCGGAACCAATCTGGAGTGAATAGTTTTTTTGCTTTCCATGCTTCAGTTGCATTGGTAAAGATTACAGGAATACCAGGGTTATGATGTTCTTCCATAAATTCCTGGTAAGTAATGGATCCTTTTCGTTGAATTTCCATAAGAGCTTAATTTTCAGATATATAAATATCATACAAATTGGATGATATTATAAATAATATTTATATTTATCTAAAATCAGCGTATATTTTTCTTCTGAAAGACGGAATCCCGGTAATTAAATTTGATAAATTTACGATTAGAAAAAAATATTACATAATACACTATATTCATGATTAGCGACATATATTTCGGGTATTCTGATTTATTCTTTATATTCAACTATAATTGGCGCTACTAAAATATTGACGGTTATTTATGGCCGTATATTTGTACAAGCAAACAAAAACACACAAAACAATTCTTACCTATGAAAAAAACAGTACTAATAATGCTTTTAAGCATCGTGACACTGGGAATTTCCTCCTGTAAAAAGGAAGTCTTTGTGCCGAATGATGGAATCCCGAACCAAACACTCCTAAAATACGTTGCTTCGGGTGACTGGAGACTTTCCCCGGACAATAACACTTATTCGGTGACTATTCCGGTTGGAGAAATTGACAGGGGCACTTTTGAAAATGATAATATTTCATTAATGATTTCAAGAGGTGACAATGATGTTTACGATGGAATGCCATACTCTGATGAGGCAAGCGGCGATAATTATAGCTTTGACATCACACCTGGCTCTGTTACGATTTACTATCAGAACAAATACAGTGTTCCGCCAGCAAGACCTAATTTAGTGACGAGAGTCAAAATTGTTCTAACTACATCGTCACTATAATATTTTACAAATATAATAGCTGTAATAGACTATCAAAACTCAAGAAAACGACCAATGTTCACCTGAACGTGGTCGTTTTTTTTATGTGTTCCACTATTCAGTTGTATCGCTCTGATCAGAACTCCATTTCTTTCCAACAGCAGTTCTTCATAAAAACCTTTATAGTATACGTCTTTAACTGCAAAGCGTTTACTGTTCCAGGCATTCTTGAGCTCTGCCCATTCAGGGTAAAAAACGATAGTCTCAGCCTTTGTATGTATACCTAAATCCAATGCTTGCTGATGGTTTAAGACTACTGCATTACCGAGTAAACGGGCAGTATAAATGTGCTCAGGATTGTTGTAAATATATTCAGGTTTCCCGATCTGTATCAATTTTCCATCCTGAATCAACAATAGCTTATCTGCCAGAAATAACCCGTCTGCCGGATCATGTGATACCATAATTACAGTAACTCCTGTGTCAGCCACTATCCTTTTAATATCTGCCCGCAATTGATTCTTCAGCAGCGCGTCTACCTGGCTGAATGGCTCATCCAGTAACAGCACCTGGGTATCTGAAACTAACGCTCTTGCGATAGCTACCCTTTGCTGTTCTCCACCGCTTAATTCTGTGATTTTCTTTTGGCTCAGGTGGCTGATGTGCAAATGTTCCATCATTGCAATCGTTTTCTCTTGCTTTGATTTAACATCTGTATTAGATAACATCGAGGCGATATTATCATAAACCTTTGCATAGATATTTAAGGAAAAATCTTGAGTAACAATTTTCATTTCCTTATGTCCGGGGATCAGCTGTTCATCAGGTCCGAGTACACGGTTTCCTCGATATAATACTTCACCACTGTCAGCTTTTAATAAGCCAAACATCGTCTTTAACAAAGTCGACTTACCGCTCCCGCTTTCGCCTATAATAGCTACGATCTGTCCGCTGACAATATCAAAGCTGATATCATTTATTCCCGAAGCCTGACTTGTTTGATATTGCTTGGTTAAAGCTCTTACACTGATTATATTTTCATCCACATAGCAAAGATACATTTCATCGTGAATATTGCAGAGAAAAGCTTCCTGTTAACAAAAAAGCCCTGTTTGCATATGCAAACAGGGCCATGATTTTATTTGTGTATCTCTTAATTCAAACCGAAGGTAATACCAAATGACATGTTTTTAACCCCTTTTTGTGCATCCGTGTCAAACATATCATTGAAATAGTATTTGGTAAACAAACCTATACCACCGTAACCAATACGCGCTGTTCCACCAACTCTGACAGGTTGAAAATGATAGTCATCTTTAAACTTCTGCTTACCTCTTTCATCACTGATCTGCTTAACTTTTCCATTCAGCAGGAAACTAACCTCTGGTCCAAGGACTAAGTAGAAACGTTTTCCTTTGTTATTTTCCTTAGATCTAAATTCAAAATTCAAGGGAATATGTACATAGCTGTTAGAAAGGCGGTTTTTGCTGAAATGGACGTCGTCATCTATCGCAACCAGCTCCGGCATATTTTGCTGAATAGTTACGTCATTTTTCAAGCGAATCATTGTCCAGTCAAAACCACCAGCCACATAGACTTTAAAGTTGGGATTAAACCTGTAACCAAAATAAAGTACATCAAATGATATTGTACTAGTCTTAGCCCCTTTATAAGAAAGGAAGTCATTCTTTGGAGAAACAGAAAAGCTACCGTTATCAATTATCCTGCTAAAGCCGATATCAAGTCTGGTAAATGTTACTCCTCCCAGAAATCTCCCTTTATGTGCTTTAACAACTTTAGTGCTGTCCTGATCAACATTTGTCTGATCATTTGAATCGCCGAAAGATAGATTTATGTTATATTTCTTGTTTTTTGAAAAGGTAAGACTGTTTTCATCCTGTGCTAATAACTGCCCTGAAGATAATGCCGTAAGGCTACTTAACACCAGCAGATTCATTAAAAATCTCTTCATATTTTTTTATTATTTGTGCGTTACTTTTGTTTTTTCTGATTTAATTTGAGCATTCCGATATTGATTGCGATTAAAGATGAATTGTCATCATCAGTTTTAAATTTCAAAATCTTCTCCGCTCTTTTATCCACTTTATCCACTACATAATTAACAAGATCACCAACATTACGAATCCCTCGCTGCTGGTCTGCATCTTCTACCCCACTATCTGTTTCCAAAGAAATCTCGTTCGACGCCTGTAAAAATGCTAATTTATCAGGTTTATATAATGTTTTGTTATCTACATGACGAGCAATGTCTGAAGAAGGTTGCAATGAACTTAGCATTATTTCTTCTTTCATCGGAATAACCGGTTGCGCTTCGATATCGCTCTTCTCAGATTCAGCCTTTCCTACTTCGACCGTTGGAGCCAAACTAATGCGCCCGCGTACAGGCAAATCAGGGTTATTGCTATCAACACGCTCTGTAATTACCTTTTCCTTATTTTCGACTACAGTACTCCGCTCTTGCCTGGTAGAAGTATTTAAGGCTAGCCTCTCTTTACTTATCACCTGGTGACTGGCATAATAACTCATATATGCACCTAGAGATGACAGCAACAAAACAGATGCAGCCACTAACCACCGGCGCCTGTACAAGGCTCCTCTTTTTTTCTGAAGATGAAGTACATGTTCCAGATCGGACCAACTGCTTGCAGGTAACTCAATTTCTGAATTTTCAAATTGATCCCTGAGTCGTTGATCGAATTCTTTATCCTGTATATGTTGCATAATCAATACCCTCCATTTTAATTATTTCCTGCTTCAAAACTGCCCTTGCTCTTGATAACTGAGATTTACTGGCGCCAGCAGAAATACCTAAACTATCTGCAATTTCCTGGTGAGAAAAACCTTCCATTACATACATATTAAATACTACCCTTGTCCCATCTGATAACCCCTGAATGAGTTTAAGTAACACTTGCATACCCATTCTGCTAAAATCAAAATCGGCAGCAATCTGCTCTTCGTTTTCAGTAATCGGAACGATATTCATCATACGAAGATTCCTCCGGTAACTTTCAATTGCAGTATTTACCATTATTCTTCTTATCCAACCTTCTAACGAACCGGCACTACGGAATTCCGAGATTTTCCCAAATACTTTAATATACCCTAGCTGGAGTATATCTTCGGCCTCCATCCTGTCACGGGCGTATCGCATGCAAACAACCATCATCTTGGGCGCAGTTTGTTTATATAACAACTCCTGCGCCTTTCGGTCTCCGGCTCTACATCCTTCCAGTAAATTGTCTAGGTTTAGCTTTGGCGTCAATTTCATTTGTTCAGTTAAAGATAAGATGAACAAACTGTACAAAAGGTTGCAACCAAATAAGAATATTTATTTTTTCACTTTGAACAGCCTGAAATTCTCTTTATAGGTCAGGAAAAATGAATGTTGAAATTGCAGGGATTCTTTTCTCGAAGTACCGAGGTCAATATGCGGCTCAAGTCTGACATCGAGATATAGATTTGGAATAAGCTCCTTTTGATAGGCATAACGCAATAAGAAAATACTCCTGCTGCTTTCCTTATAACCAAATTCATAGAGGTTAGATGAAACCGACTCGTATAAAGGCATTCCTTTAATGGTCATAAAGTTATTACCCTTCCAGTAAGAAGCTGCCAGGCTCCCGTATTTTGACTCCACTCCGGCATTTAACCATAAGCCGAACCCTCCTTGAAAAGCTTGTTGTTTAGTTGGCGAGAAATCTTTGTATCCCACGATATAGTTAGATGTATAAATAGAGCTAACGGGTCCGTAAGTCGCTTTCGAGACTTTAAAACCGGTGGCTCCATTAAATAGCGTCTGCAAAGGAATATCCTTTTCAAGATCAATCTGTCCACCTTTATGGTAGGCAATAAACTGAGCCGGTATACTTAAATTCCAACCATTCTTTTTATATAGAGAAACCTCTGTGGTCAGTCCTCCTATAATTTGTTCCTTCACAGGTGACGCCCGGTAAATCATTTTTTGCCATGCAATCCACGCATCCAGTTTAAACTTATCTTTTTCGATCAATAACTGTGTCCCATATTGAATAGGATCAGTTATCTGTCTTTCAAAATCCCATAAAGGTTCAATATAACCATGGTGTATTCCGCCCTCAAGCGAACCGAAATTTAAAGTTAGATCCTTCTTATGATATTTTAAAGCAAACAGTAATTTAGAATCATATAACCCCCGGTCATTACCAAAGTCCTTGCGCATATACGCACCCATAACAATAGCAAGGTTCGGATGTGCGTAATAAACAAGTTCAGGCTGCAACTGCGTACCATACAAGGTATATCCATCGTGAAAAGGATTAGAGTACTCGTAATTCCTTACGTAATTGAAATTATAAAAATTCAAATGGACTTCACCTGTTGCTGTACTATCAGGTCTGATACGGTTTTCAATTGCTGTTGAATTAAATTGCGCATAACTGCTGCCTGCAATGCTTAAGAGGAGGAAAAGACTGAGTAGAAGTGATCTCATGGGAAAGGAATAAATGGAGAGCGGTAATCCTTATTGATTATTTTTTTGTCTGTAGTTTTTATACAATTTTACGGCTGTCATGATTACTACAGAAAATATAATCAACCCTATAAGGCCATAAAACCAGTCAACTGCGCTTTTTAATACGACAGTAAAAACAATAGCGACTAATAATACTGTAGCCAGCTCATTCCACAAACGTAATTTAAAAGAGGTTAATTTGAATATGCCAGATCTCAGCTGCTTCATAATCTGCTGACATCTGAAGTGATATAACAGCAGCAGAAAAACAAAGCCGAGCTTAACAGGAAGCCAGGACGTCAAAAGTAAGCCTGGTCTGATTGAAATCATGGCTATTCCGGCCAGGACCGCTAAGATCATGGCCGGAGTAGTGATAATATTCCATAATTTCTTCTCTATTTTTATAAATTCCTGCTGAAGGATATTTTTTTCCATCTCAGGTCTGTCATTTGCTTCAGTATGATAAATGAAAAGGCGGACTATGTAAAACAGGCCTGCCATCCAGCTTACCACAAAGATAATATGGACAGATAGAATATATAAATAGTATTGGTCCATTAATAACGGAATTCTTTGATCAGATCGACTGCATATTTCACATTGTCAAAAGGAATATCAGGCATAATACCATGTCCCAGGTTAAAAATAAAACCTTTCTCTCCACGCATTCTTTCAAACAGCTGATGAATAGTCTTCTTGATCACAGCTTTATCTGCGTAAAGAATATGTGGATCCATGTTACCCTGAACGGCAATTCCCGAAGGTAATATATTTTTAATATTAAGTAAGTCGGCATTCCAATCTACAGAAATCACATCTGGTTTAGCTTCCGCCATCATTGGAGCGAAAACGGAACTACCTTTACAGAATGAGATTACCGGAATATCTTTACGGTTCAGATTAGAAATGATCTCCTGGATGTAACGGTGTGAGAACTCTGCATAGTCATTCCAGGATAGCGCAAGTGCCCAGCTATCAAAAATCTGGATAGCATTAACGCCGGCAGCAATCTGCAGGTTTAAATAATCAGCCGTTACCTTGGCAATTTTTGCCAGCAGACGATGTGCAACTTCCGGATGGTTATGAATAAATAATTTGGTGAGTTTAAAATCTTTAGATGAACCTCCCTCAACGAGGTAGCTCATTACCGTAAACGGTGCACCGGCAAAACCGATTAAAGGAATACTACCATTAAGACGCTGCTGAATAACTTTAATAGCATCAGCTACATACTGCAGTTCATCCAGACAATCTACATTTAGATTTTCTACATCCTGCATATTTCTGACCGGATTAGCAAACCTTGGGCCTACGCCTTGAGTAAAGCTTAAATCTCCGCCCATTGCTTCACCAGTAACCAATATGTCGCAAAATAAAATAGCGGCATCAATACCTAGTAAGTCAACAGGCAGCATAGTCACATCTGCAGCGATTTCAGGTGTCTTGCACATTTCCAGGAATGAATACTTGTTTTTGATCTCCCAGTATTCAGGCATAAAACGACCAGCCTGGCGCATCATCCATACCGGTGGACGTTCTGTTTGTCTGGACCATGCCGCATCTAAAAATAAAGTGTTCATCTGATAGTAATTTGTTGATTTACGTTTTGAATTGACCTGCGTACACGGCAGGCCTTATATTTACATTATAAGTTATTTGCTTCTTTGAGGAGTTTCTGTACGATCTCTTTCGCTCTTTCTGTATTTGCCAGTTCACCGGCTTTCTCTGCATAGGCCAACGTCCTGACTTTATCCTTTTTGCGCAATGCAAGATTAGCGAGATGGATGAGCACAAAAGACTTATCGGTTTTCGTGCCAAGCGGAAAACGGCTGGCAATCTGAAAATGCATTTCCGCCGATTCATAATCACCATTTTTCAAGGCAATATTAGCCATCATGAATTCATAGTAGCCTCTTCTATTTTTCGAAAGACGATCTGGATCAGGCACTTCAGCCAATAAAATCGAGGCGCGTGTATAATCGCCATTTTTGAAATTTTTGGAGGCCATCAATATTGAACTGCTTTTAAAATGACTCCAGATTATGAACAACAACATCAGCCCTGCCAGTGCAGCCAGCTGATGTTGTTCGTAATAGAGGCTTATGCCTGCGGCAATTGCAAAAACTGCCATCAGAATATATCTGCCGGTAGCGTTAAACATTAGCTATGAATATCCGTGAATTTATAGCCTACACCACGTATAGAGTGAAAATAGACCGGGTTTTTCTGATCGGGTTCAAAATATTTACGGAAAGTCAATATAAAATTATCAATTGTCCTTGTAGAAGGATATACATCGTAATTCCAAACCGTTTCCAGAATTTGCTCGCGGGAAACTGCTTCGTTCTTACGTTCAATTAATAGTTTTAATAACATAGTTTCCTTCTTAGTTAAAGGAACAATAACACCGTCGTCCTGCTTTAACTCAAATGAGTTGAAATAGATAGTCTTATCACCAATTTTATAAGAATTCAGTTCTTTCAGGTCATCAGATTTCATACTGCGTTTCACCAAAATACCCACACGTAGAATTAACTCCTCCAGGTTAAACGGCTTAACCAGATAATCATCCGCGCCTTTTTTAAGGCCCATTACACGGTCTTCACTAGTGTTTTTAGCTGTTAAAAATAGGATGGGCACTTCAGTATTTTCCAATCTGATCGTTTCACATACCTGGAAACCATCCATCTCAGGAAGCATCACATCCAGAATAATCAGGTTGAAACGTTCTTCCTTAAATATTTTAAGGGCAGTTTTCCCGTCTTTTACGGCATGAACTTTATACCCTTCCAGCTCAAGGTTTAATTTGATAGCGTCTAATAAGTGGTCTTCATCTTCGACCAATAAGATTCTTAATTTCTGTTGCATAACAATCAACTAAATGTAATTTCAAAAATTGTACCCTGTGGTACATTGTCTTTAACGCTAATGTCGGCATCATGCCGCTGTAGTACTTCCTTAACTATAAACAAGCCAAGTCCAGTTCCTTTTGCTTTCCGTGTATGTTCTTGACCTACCCTGTAAAACTTATCAAATATGAGCATTTTTTCGCCATCCGGGATACCCGGGCCTTTATCACCTACACTAAGAAAAGCATGTCCGTCCTGCATTTTAAGTTCCACAGTGATTTCAGCACATTCTCCAGAGTATTTAACGGCATTTTCAACCAAATTATTGACTACTGATGACAGTGCAAACGGGTCTCCCGTAATAATAATCTTAGGCTCAATAAAAGGCGTAATCACCTGTTCACAACCACAAGAATGGATCTGAAGCCTATCAGTGATTTTAGTGACCAGTTCAGATAAATCAAACTCCTCTGCAGGGAAAGAATAAGACCTGTTTTCAATTTTAGTAGCCAACAGCATATTTTCTACCAGGTCATCCAACCTTTCTATATCCTTTAGCGAATTGTTCAGTAATGAAGTCTGACGAGCTTTATCCAGGTCACGTTTCACGATAGTCTGAAGTGATAACTTAATTGCCGCTAAAGGAGACTTTAACTCATGAGTAACAGATAACAGGAAATTTTGTTGTTGTTCCCGGAGTTTATCTTCCTTTTTAATGGATTTGTGAAGGAAATAAGCGCCAACACCCAGCATAAAAAGAAACACGGATCCCTCCCCCATAACCATAGCCATGCGCGAGGGCTGAAGTTTTACAACCAGAGTTCCCCATGAGATCAGCTGAACCAGTGAGTAGAGCAGCAGAAAGTAAAATATGATAATTGATTTCTTCAATTGATATAATCCTCTTTAAAGATAGTTAAATTATTTATTTCTGAACACAATATCCAAAGCTTCCAAAATGGCACGTTTCGCCTTTTCAAGTTCTATTTTAGTATGTGCCGCAGATACAAACCCAACCTCATAACCAGATGGCCCCAGATAAATACCACGGTTTAAAAGTTCACGATGCATAATTTTGAATTTCTCCATACTCGCAGGATCAATGTCCTCGGCGCAACGGATAGATTCTTTATCTGTGAAAGCAAACCAAAAAATAGAGCCAACATAGAATACCTTAAATTTATAGTTTCTGGTTGTTGCGAAACGCTGGATACTTTCCGCGAACTCAGCAGCTTTATTATTAAGTTCCTTATAAAACCCGGAACGTAACAGCTCTGTAAGCTGCGCTATCCCTGCCGCCATTGCAACGGGATTACCGGATAATGTACCTGCCTGATAAACACCTCCGTCAGGGGATATATGTCCCATTATTTCAGCAGATGCTCCGTACATACCCACAGGAAGACCTCCACCGAGTATCTTTCCATAAGTTACGATATCCGGTTTTATACCGTAATAACCTGCAGCGCCCTCGAATCCGATCCGGAAACCTGTAATTACCTCGTCAAAAATTAATAGCGTGCCATTCTCATTACAGATCTGCTGAAGAAATTCTACATAAGATTTTTCCTGCATCAGCAAACCATTATTTGCCGGAATACCTTCAATAATAACAGCTGCAAGCTGATCTTTAAACTGAGTAAAAGCTTGCTTAATAGCCTCAATATCATTCAAAGGAATAACAATAGTCTCCTCAGCAAATGACTTAGGAACACCCAGTGAAGACGTTTCGCCGAAAGTAACTAACCCAGAACCAGCCTTAACTAACAGAGAGTCACTATGCCCATGATAACAACCTTCAAATTTAAGTATTTTATCTCTCTTGGTATATCCTCTGGCCAGTCGGATTGCAGACATAACAGCCTCAGTACCAGAACTTGTAAAGCGGATTTTTTCTACAAATTTGTTGTTTTTTATAATAAGTTCGGCTAATTCGTTTTCCAGAGCTGTGGGTGCACCGAAACTCATACCATTCTGCATAGTTTCAATTACCTTCTCTCTCACCTTTGGTGGGTTATGCCCCAGAATAAGCGGTCCCCAGCTCGCACAAAAATCAATAAACTGGTTTCCATCAGCATCCCACACAAAGCATCCATCGCCCTTTTGAATAAAAAGCGGAGTACCATACACAGATTTGAATGCTCTTACCGGAGAATTAACCCCACCTGGAAAATACGTTTTTGCTTTTTCATAAAGCTCCGCCGATTTTTCCCTTGAGATATCAGGTTTACTACCCGGAGAAACCGGCATTTCGCCCTCGTTTCCAGAAAATATTTTTTTTAATGATTCTAACATATTACATCCAATTCTTTTCAGCGATATCCCTTATATGATAAGTAGTGATAATACTAGCCCCAGCCCTCGCGAAAGCGTACATAGTTTCCATCACAATTTTTTGTTCGTCAATCCATCCCTTTTCGGCCGCTGCCTTAACCATCGCATACTCGCCTGATACATTGTAGCAAGCAATAGGCAAATTGGAATGCTGTTTTAAGGTCTGCATTACGTCCAGGTAAGCTAGCGCTGGCTTAACCATGAGCACATCTGCACCCTCGGTTTCATCAAGCAGTGCCTCGCGCAGTGCTTCCTGCGGATTTCTGAAATCCATCTGATAAGCCTTTCTGTCTCCTTTACTAGGTGCACAATCAGCCGCTTCCCGAAAAGGTCCGTAATAAGCCGAAGCAAATTTAGTTGCGTGAGACATAATCGCTGTATTAATAAGCCCCTGGTTGTCCAGAGAACTTCTGATAGCAGCAATCCTTCCGTCCATCATATCAGACGGAGCAAGCATATCAGCACCTGCCTGAGCATGAGCTACGGCCATCTTTGCAATTACTTCAACTGTGGCATCATTCTGAACATAATCATCTTTCAGAATTCCGCAATGACCATGTGTGGTATAAGAACATACGCACACATCTGTTACCACATAAAGATCCTCACCAAATTGCTTTTTCAACTCGCGAACCGCAGCCGGCACCAGTGAATGATCATGATAGGCAGAACGGGCATCCTCAGACTTTTCATCACCTACACCAAACAACATGATTTTATTTACGCCCAGTTCCAGACCTTTTTCTACATCTCTGATTAAAGTATCAGTAGAAAAATGATTCACTCCCGGCATAGCATCAATAGCGTGTACTACCTGTTTCCCCGGTACGATGAAATATGGATAAACAAACATGTCCTTTGACAATTTCGTTTCTGCCATCATTTCTCTTACTACCGGATTCTTTCTTAGTCGACGTGGACGATGTAACATAATTACCTCTTCTTTTATTTTAATTCAATACCAAACACTGCTTCTGCAAGACCAATTTCGTCCGGAGAATAAGGTAAAATATAATTTACTCCCATTTCCTCCAGTTTTTTACCCGTAGAATTGCCAATCGCAATTACCTGCTGACCAGGCTCTAATAAATTATCCGCGAAATAAGCATCGACATTTGAAGGACTTGTGAAAATAAGTACCTCAGCAAATGACTGATCAACATCTTCTTCAATAACTGTTTCATAAATTGGCAGATCGACCACTTTCGTAGAAGAATCCACACGACTCTGAATACTCTGCAGGGAATCCTGTGCACGTGGGAATAAGACGGTCTGACCTTTGATCATTTCAGCAAATTCTTCCGCAATACCCGGTATATCTCCCCCCTCGCCTACGTAGTCAGCCCGGTATCCATGCTTTCTTAACTCATCTTCAGAACCTCTTCCAACCACGCCAAAACGGATGTGTTTTGAAAGTAAAGGCTTCAATTTAAAAAAGTATTCTACACCATTACGGCTGCTAAAGAAAATCCAGTTCAGGTTTTTAAGATAAAAAGGATCTAATACGTTTACAATAGGAAAAGTACGGATTAGCGAACGATCTTCGATTTCAATTTTATGCCTTTCCAAAGCACGGCGCAAGTAACTGTGTTCACTGATTTCTCTGGAAATAAATATTTTGGACGGTAATTTTCTATCCTCACTGAACTTGCTTACGATATGTTCGGCAAGCCCCTCCAGACTATCAACCCGAAAGAATAGACGATCCGGAAAATGTTCAGCAGTAACTGCCTTCGACGTCCAGACTTCATATTTACCATTTTCTTTCTTACAATAACAACCAAGTGGCATATGACATCCACCTTGAAAAAGGTTCAGAACTTTACGTTCGACTTCAATTTCATCCGCTGTATTTTGGTCATTTAACTTTTGAAGCAATTCAAAAAGCTCAGGATCATTTTCCCTGATCTGGAAAGCCAGTACCCCTTGTGCAGGCGCAGGTATCAGTTCAGTTGTATCAATAACTTCGGTATGAAATTCACTTAGGTCGATACCCAGACGGTTAATACCTGCCTTGGCCAATAAAATAGCGTCATAGTTCTCATCCCTTAATTTCTGGATGCGCGTAATGACATTACCCCTTAAATCTTCAATATTAAGATCAGGACGAAGTGCAATTAACTGTGCTTTTCTTCTGTTAGAAGAAGTACCAACCTGAGCGCCATTTTTTAATGACAGCTTTTTCGTGATATCTACACAGTCCTTTAATACAATTAATAACTCCGATGCATCTTCTCTTTCAGATACAGCTGCAATGATTAATCCCGGAGGATTTGCAGTAGGTAGATCTTTCTGACAGTGAACTGCAATATCTATAGTACCATTGAGTAATTCTTCTTCCAGTTCTTTTGTAAAGAAACCTTTTCCCTCCAACTTATCTAGTCTGAGATTAAGAATTTTATCACCCTGAGTTTTAATGATCTTCAATTCGGCTTCCACACCGATTTCCGCTAGCCTGTCTTTAGTAAAATTGGCTTGCCATAATGCCAGATCACTGCCTCTGGTACCGATAATAAGTTTTTTCATCGAAATATATAATTTTTTAATCTTGAATAGCCTGACGTCATTCTTGCTCTTCAGAACAGGAAGGGGACGTGGATGTTTTCAGCTTAAAGCCTAATTAATCCAGAGTTACCCGCATTGTAAAACCGACGCAAATTTAGCCTAAATGCGCAATACTCACCAATAATAAACAAATAATGTAATTAACCTGACTAATCTAGCTATTATTGATCATGATCTCTTTAGCCATGACCATCGGTACACTGATGTATTTCTTTTCCATGTAGTCCATCACCCGTTCAAGTACGATTCTGGAGTTTTCATCCAGCGTATTTATCTCCTCTGCAAAAACGATATCTAATGCTTTACTTTTAATAGCTTTAATCTTCTGAGGCACTTCGCTCATAGCTATTTCAATCTTACGCTGACGGAGAACAAGATCAAATTCGGTGATATTTTGTTCGATAATCTGTTCCGCATTTACCAGTTCATCATATCGTTCCTGGATATTTTTACGCGCAACTTCTTTCAAAGACTCCACTTCGATATAATGAATAGGGAAGTTTTTAATCACAGCAGGCGCTGTGTCATTTGGGATAGCCAAATCCACGATCACCTTTTTACCGGTATCGCCATTTAACAAATTTTTATATATTTCTTCGGTAATTATCGGTTCTGTAGCACCCGTACAGGTAATGATCACGTCAAATCCACCTTTAAAACCGGCTAATTCAGTTAATGGATAAGCAATTCCATTCAAGTCTTTTGCCAGGCTTTCCGCATTTTCTACGGTGCGGTTAAAAATGGAAAAATTAGAGTATTTATGTTTTTTAAGATATTGAGCGAGGTTTTTGTTCGTCTCACCTGCACCGATAATTAACAACCTTGAATTTGCTGTAATCGTAAGATCTCTTAATTTCCGGTAAGCTAGTGACACTACAGAAACTGGATTTTTTGAAATATTAGTATGCGTATAAACCTCTTTAGCCGTTTTCACGACACGGTTCATAATCATACGCATATAGTCCCCCGTAAAGCCAGAAACCCTGCAGGCTTCATAAGCCCGGCGTACCTGAGCAAGAATCTCCTTCTCTCCTACTACCAGACTTTCGAGTGAACAAGAAGTACGAAGTAAATGATTAAAAGCAGCTACCTGTTCATAAACAGAAACATTGTCTACAAACTGATCGATATAAGCTGCAGGCAGTCCCATATCAAGTACCCTGAAAAATTCCAGTATAAATTCTCGATCTAAAGTGCGGGCTGTTGTGAAAACAAATTCTACCCTGTTACAGGTACCGATATAGAAAATCTCTTTGACCCCAAGTTCTTTTTGAATATTTCTGAGTCTGTCATCAAGTGTCTGCTCGCAGATAACTAATTTCCCTAAAGATTTTAAGTCAATCTGTTTGTGGGTAAAAGCAAGTATCTTTAAATATTCCAAGGTGGGTGGGTTGTTTTTTTTTCGTGCTAACAAAAGTAAGAAGACAGCCCATATCCACTGTCATTATGCTGTAATTAAGCGTAATTTAGAAAGGTTTTAAATTAAAGATTTAGTTATAAACTAATAGACAATGTGTTTGTTATATTAAGTAGATTGACAATTTAGCCAAAAGATATGATCAAAAGAGAAGAATTTATACTGTCAGGATCAGCTGACCAGAGAATCAATGGAGATCTGACTTATGACGACCAGTACAAGAATCAGCCTACAGTTTTGTTTGTTCACGGATTCAAAGGATTTAAAGACTGGGGCGCACATCATCTCGTCGCTAAAGAATTTGCAGAACGAGGGTTTCGATTCATTAAATTTAACCTGAGCCATAATGGAGTTACTGCCGAAAATCCAAATGATGTAACAGATATGGATGTTTTTGCGGCGAACACCATTTCAATGGAAGTTCAAGATCTGGATACTATGGTCAATTATGTCAGCCATACTTATCCAATGTCAGACATTTGCCTGATTGGCCACAGCAGAGGTGGTGGATTAGTAATTCTTCAGGCCGCTAATGACCCCCGTATCAGTCAGCTGGTGACTTGGTCAGCGATTGCGGAATTCAATTCTCTATGGAAATCTGAACAAGAAGAGGAATGGGAAAACTCGGGGCGCATATATGTAGAAAATGCACGCACCAAAGAAAAAATGCCTTTAGAGGTGACCCTGTTAAAAGATTACAAATCCCATGAAGAGGAATTTAATATTTTACGTGCAGCAAATCGTGTTAATATTCCATGGCTTATCCTGCATGGCGATCAAGATGTAAACGTCAATTTCAATATTGCACAATCCCTGGCACAGGCTAAACCTGAAGCAAGATTACAAAAAATAGAAAACGCTAACCACGTTTATGGAGCTAGTCATCCATTTAACGCAGCGCAGTTACCAGCTCAACTTCAAGATGTATGTGATAAGACCCTTTCATTTTTGAAAGAAAACCTGGCTCATAACCACAAGCAAGTTTAGTGTATCTCCCGGGTTTCGATCCAATTGCCGTCTTCTTTGATCAAGCCAATAAGATCATCAAGTGCATTCGCAGAGTCGACGTTCTTTTTAACGACCTCTTTGCCACGGTAAAGCGTAATCTTTCCCGGGCCGGTACCGACATATCCATAATCAGCGTCAGCCATTTCACCAGGCCCATTGACAATACAGCCCATAATCCCAATTTTAATCCCTTTCAGATGATCCGTTCTGGAACGGATTTGCTGTGTTGTTTCCTGAAGGTCGAATAACGTACGTCCACAACTCGGGCATGAAATATATTCGGTCTTCGAGATCCGGGTACGAGTTGCCTGGAGAATTCCAAAACTGGTAGAATTTAATAGCGATAGGCTGATGTCTTCGCTTGCGTTCAGCCAGACACCATCGCCAAAACCATCTGTAAATAGCGCACCAAGATCTGTGGCGGCATACAATTGTAATGTCTCCGCATCAATTATAGGATAACTTCTCTTAATTATCACCGGAAATGTGAGTCCTGCATTCAATAAACTAGTAAAGAACGAACGCTGAACTGTCATATGATCTGCAGCAGAAGATTCCAGAATAATCACGGCAGTTTCATCAAGAGCTTTAAGCTTTGACAAATCAAAGTCAGCGGCATTTACTGAAACCAGATTCAGTAAAGAATCATGAATTGAATTATCCAGGTACTCGTCAAGTGTAAATAAGGGAAAACAATTCTGTTTGTTATTAAGCTTATTCCAGGTACCGTAATTATAAATCTGCGACAAATTTCCAGGAAAAGAAAAAGATGGTAGTTCATCCCCCAGATAGACCAAATCACAAGCCTGGTCGGCCATATTGTATTTATCAAGTATCGCCTGGTAATTATAACCTGCCTCTTTCAGGAAGAAAGGGTCCTTTAAATTTTTACCAGAAACATCAAGCATCACTACCGGATGAAAATGACCTCCGATATGCTGCACCGCATGGGTATTCCTTCTTGAGTAAGCATATGGAGAATACGGCAGGTCCTTTAACGCAGAAATTTCTACGGGAGAAGTAGTTTGTTGCTTACGTTTACTATAACGATCAGCCAGCGCTTTAGCCACAGGAGCTTCAAATTCCGGATCTTCAGTAAGCGAGACGCGGATAGTATCTCCTAAACCATCTTCCAGCAAAGTACCAATTCCAACAGCCGATTTAATTCGGCCATCTTCCCCGTCACCAGCTTCGGTAACACCAAGGTGAAGCGGATAATTCATTCCTTCTTTAACCATGGTTTCCACCAGCAAACGGTAAGCCTGTACCATTACCTGGGTATTACTGGCTTTCATAGAGATGACCAGATTATAATAATTGAGATCTTCACAAATCCGTATGAATTCCATTGCAGATTCAACCATGCCACGTGGTGTGTCGCCGTACTGACTCATAATTCGGTCAGATAACGATCCATGGTTAGTACCTATACGCATAGCAGTACCATATTCTTTGCAGATTTTAACCAGCGGTGCGAATTTCTTGTAGATTCTGCTTAATTCAGCATTATAGGCATCAGTCGTATAATCAATATTCTCGAAACGCTTTTTATCAGCATAATTTCCGGGGTTGATTCTTACTTTTTCTACAATTCTGGCAGCGGATTCAGCTGCGTTCGGTGTAAAATGAATATCAGCCACTAAAGGAACATTATAGCCGCGGTAACGCAATTCCTTTTTGATTTGCGCCAGATTTTCTGCCTCCTTCATACTTGGGGCAGTGATACGCACGTATTCACAACCAGACTCAACCATTCTGATAGTCTGTTCTACCGTGCCAATGGTATCCATCGTATCGGTAGTTGTCATAGATTGTATGCGGATAGGATTATTCCCGCCCATAGGCACATCACCTATTTTAACTTCTCTGGTTATAAATCTTGAATACTCATCCAGACTGTTACAGTAGCCACCGGTTAAAAGCTGTTTTGCTGTTGTATTTTCCATGCGTATGCAAAGATAAAACTTTATATCATCAAGTTATCTGCCGGATTGATTCTGAAATTGAAATGACTAGATAAGCCGGTCTTTAATCACTACCGTTTCTGCGGCAATATCATGCCAGCATTGTGCCTTTTTATTCAAAAATGAATACAGATAACCAAAAAACAAAGGCAAAACAGAAAGAATTTTTGCAAGCTGTCTAATTATTGACTTGCCGGTACTGATTCTGTTTCCTTTCAGATCGGTTACTTTAATATGCAAAAGTCGCTTTCCAGCCGTGCCCTGCTTTATAGAAGCATCACCAAAAACACTATAGATCATTTTAAACACAGGAATTGCGGGGAGGCACATTATTGCAAAGGCTATACGCGACTGCTTATCGGTAACTACCATAAAAACAAGCAATAATGCAAGGATATAGACCATAAATAATAAAAAATAATCTATCACGGATGCCAGTAAACGCTGGTCGAAAGCAGCAAAATATTGCGGGGCGGTACGCTGGTAGTTAAACCCAAAAAGCGCACAAAGTTCTGGGAACTCGTGCGCTTCTTTATAATCGTCCATTCCTGGTATGCGGATAAAAGTTCCTGCCAAGACAGATTTGCCTGCTAGTTCTTCCAGCGTATAGGGTCCTTCAGGCTTACCGCTTACCACGATGGTATATTTCATATTTTAGTATCTGCTTACCTCAAAGTTACTTAATCCTCCATCCAGAACAATAATTACTTTTTTAGCTGAAGAACTATAATTAGAAGTCTCGTAACTATTATTGTTTATTTTAATAAACCCGGGAAAATCCTTTGCACTCAAACCAGTTTTCGTAGAGATTCTGCAACCCGAAGCTTCCGGTACTGTCAATTTAACATCTGCTACTCCTGTTTTAACAACAACATCCGTAACAGGTACTAGATCACCTATCCTGATATCCAGTGAGGCAGCACCACCATCAAATCCAAATCTGCGGACCTTATAATCGGAGAAATCAAATTTCACCTCGCCAGCCCCCATTTTCATGTTTACAATCCATTCAGGTGCCTTATTCATTTGCAGATTGACATTATTACCACCATCATTAATTGACCAGCCCCCTTTCTTCTCTTTCATTTTAAAGATGACTGTGTTCACCGAATCCGAACTTTCTTTCTGGAGGATGAAATTTCCGCTCCGTTTTTCAACGTTTGCGACAACAAGACTGTCCGTTTCGCCGTCCAGGGAGAAAGATGTCCCGCCGCCAGAGATATTAAATACAGTCTTTTTTGCACTGTCTGCCGGAACAAAAGGTGTTGAAAAAGTTAAAGATTCTTTGTTACCATTATCGTCCTGATCTGAATCAATATCAATGTCAAAATCTTTACTGAATCTGCCATCCATCCATGATCTGCCCGCAGGAACCTGCTGACCTTTGTAAAAAACAAATCCAAGAACTATTACCAATACACCAAGCGAAATCATATTGCCCGTTTCAGATTTGTTCTTGTTGAACAGAATATTTACTCCGGAAATGATTAGAAATACAGGCCAGAAACTCCAGACATTTCTCCAATAAAATTCGATTAGATTAAAGTTCTCCAGCAAGAGCACGATGCCGACGAACAAAAGGACGATGCCCCACATTACTCTGGTTAATTTCATGATTATTTGAATTAGGACCGGAAACCCGGTCAGTTCGATAGAATATTTTAATTTAAGACCTAAAGCTGATCCTCAGGCTTTTGTTGTACTACAGGTGGCTCATTAGTCAGATTATCTGGTCTCTGTTGAAAATCTGATGGTTTTTCCTGAAAATCAGTTGTAGTCTGCTGTCCCTCTTTCCACTCCTCCCATTTATTTTTACGTTTCGATTTCAGAATAAAGCTCAGACCAATAGCAACAAATACGAGTGGCCATAATTTACCTAGTTTAAACCAGTAAGGAATAATATGAAACTCATTCATCAGGAAATATAAGCCTATGACCAGCAGGAAAAGGCCTCCTATAGTTCTGCCCGTATCATTATTTTTAGGCAGTGATTTAAAATCTACCGGATTTTGCCAGTCCGGATCATATTTCTTTTTTTCGTTAACATCCTCAACCGGAGTAGAAAACGGCTGATCTGCTGCCGGCCCCTGATTAAAAGTACTTCCCGGCATATGGAAGGGTGGTTGCTGATTTTTAAAATAATCGTTAAACTTTGAGAATCTGGCTGCCGGATCATTGTTAACCGGAACTACGATCCACATAACCAGGTATACCAGCACACCCGTTCCAACCAGAAAGATGGTAGACAATACGAACAACAATCTGATGATGGTAACATCTACTTGCATGTAAGCTGCTAAACCCGAGGAAACGCCGGCAATTACTTTGTCATGTTCGTTTCTTAATAATCTGTTTTCCATAATTTTGTCTCCTATATTTATGTACCGGAAAGTAAATCAATTCCCTTCCGGTTTACGATAATAAGACTTAAGTAACATCAAATAGTTACAAAGCGTTCTTATTTTTTATAATGTCTGTAAAGACACAGCAGATTCCAGCTGTGAACCTTTCAGGGGCGCAAAAAAACTACAAAATATCTGTATTACCAGAATAATTTCAAGAAATAAAGAAAGTGACAACAATTTTTATCGTTTCTTTGTATTAATATAGTAATGATACATTAGCTAAATTCCCACCGAATGAATTTCACCAATTTTGGTAAATACCTATTACTGTTAAAGGCAGTTTTCAGAAAACCGGAAAAATTTAAAATATATTTAAAGGCAATTTTTCAGCAGATGGATTTCATTGGAGTCGGTTCATTAGGACTGATTGCAATTATATCCACCTTCATCGGTGCAGTAATGACTTTGCAGATTGCATTTCAGCTAGTCAGCGATTTTATCCCAAAAACTATTATCGGATCTGTTACACGTGATTCCAGTATACTGGAATTAAGTCCAACAATTACAGCTATTGTACTTGCCGGAAAGATTGGTTCTGCTATTTCATCAGAGATAGGTACCATGCGTGTAAGCGAGCAGATTGATGCATTGGAGATTATGGGAATTAATTCACCTGGTTACCTGATCCTGCCAAAACTTATTGCCGGAATAACAATGGTACCATTGCTGGTAATCTTCGCAATGGCATTAAGTATTACAGGTGGTTACTTTGGAGGAACCTTATCAGGAGCTGTAAGCCCGGCTGAATATATACAAGGTATTACCACAGACTTTAACCCTTATACAATTGTAGTTGCACTTGTCAAAGCATTTGTGTTCGGATTCATCATTACGACAGTTCCTGCCTACGAAGGATTTTATGTAAAAGGCGGTGCATTAGAAGTTGCACAGGCGAGTACAAGGGCTGTTGTTGTCAGCTGTATTAGCATTCTTGCCTGTGATTACATTGTAACTCAATTGCTATTATGATCGAAATCAAAGACATCGAAAAATCTTTTGGTTCCAACACGGTACTAAAAGGTATATCCGGAAAATTTGAAGCCGGCGTAACCAATCTGATCATTGGCGGTTCTGGTTCCGGAAAAACTACTTTATTAAAATGTATGATTGGTTTACACACCCCTGAAAAAGGAAGTGTGCAATACGATGGCCGGGAATTCACCGAAATGGATTTTGAGCAACGTATTGAAATTCGTAAGGAAATCGGCATGCTGTTTCAGGGTTCGGCACTTTTTGATTCTATGACTGTCGAGGAGAACATCATGTTTCCGCTGAATATGTTTACTGAACAAACCTTTAGCGAAAAGCTGGAGAGAGTGAACTTTTGCCTGGAACGAGTTAATCTGGAAGGTAAGAACAAATTATTTCCGGCAGAATTATCAGGCGGAATGAAAAAAAGAGTTGGGATTGCCAGGGCCATAGCGATGAACCCTAAGTATCTTTTCGTAGATGAACCCAACTCAGGACTAGATCCTAAAACATCAATTGTGATTGATGAATTGATTAAAGAAATTACTGAGGAATACAATACCACAACGATCGTTGTGACTCATGATATGAACTCTGTGATGGGAATCGGAGACTATATTCTTTTCCTGCACGAAGGAAAGAAATTCTGGGAGGGGTCGAACAAAGAGATTGCACATACCGATATTCAGGAGCTCAACGATTTCGTTTTTGCGAGTCGCTTTATGAAAGCCGCAAAGAAAAACTTTTAAATAACAAGTCCAAAAATTTTATGATAAGCCTATTAACGCCCATCCACTGGAAAGATTACGAGTTGATTGATTGTGGAGATTTTGAAAAACTGGAACGCTTCGGAAATTTAGTTCTGAGCAGACCGGAACCACAGGCAGTATGGAAAAAAACTCTTTCAGAGCAGGAATGGAAAAAAAGAACACACATCCGTTTCAAAGGACGCTCAGCTACATCCGGTGAATGGATCAAATCTGCACAGAATATACCAGAAAGGTGGAATGTTGAATATAAGAATGATGAAGTTAAGATTAATCTTAGACTCGGATTAACTTCATTTAAACACGTTGGGGTATTTCCCGAACAAGCTGTGAACTGGGATTACATCTCGTCATCCATTAAAAAATTCAAGAACCCAAATCCGAAAGTATTAAATCTTTTCGCTTATACCGGAGCAGCGTCTTTAATCGCAAAAGCGGCAGGTGCAGATACGACACACGTAGATTCCATTAAGCAGGTGGTAAATTGGGCAAATGAAAATCAGGAACTTTCACAGTTAAAAGATGTCAGATGGGTGGTAGAAGACGCATTAAAATTCGTTAAACGCGAGTTGAAACGCGGGAAGAAATATAATGGGATTATATTAGACCCGCCTGCGTTCGGACATGGACCTAACGGGGAGAAATGGAAACTGGAAGATCACATCCAGGAAATGATGCAGGACGTAGTTCAATTATTAGACGAAGAAGAACATTTCCTGATACTCAACACCTATTCCCTTGGTTTTTCTTCAGTTATTGTAGAAAATCTGATTAAAACATCCTTTCCGCAAGTTAAAAATCTGGAGACAGGAGAACTTTACTTACAGGCAACCTCCGGCATTAAACTTCCCTTAGGTGTATTTGGTAAATTCAACACCTTCTCCGCTTAAGATATTCACGACATTAAGCAGCAGGCTCCAGCAGACGATATTCTATGCGGGGCCTGCCTCTTCGGCCTCCATCATTAGGTATAAAGCTTAGAAATCTTAATTTATAAACATTTCCTTCGCCATCCTTTACCAGAAAAAATCTATCTCTGTAAACAGAGGAAGTACCAGCTGCGGGATCTAAATTCCGCCACTTCGTTCCTATGGCATCTCGCTCAGCGCTATAGGTTACTCCTGTCTGATCTTCAAACTTATAATCCTCATACGATTTTGTCGTCGCTCCGGTTCCACTAAAAACAACCTGTGCTGCCTGTACACCGCCACCAGAATTGATCAGCACAAAATCGGGCACAGTGATCGCGTTACCTGCCGTATTTTTGTAGGTGCTCCAACCCCATTGTATATCCCAGTTTACACGTGCAGGCTCAAAATTCGCCCGGTTAGACCTGAAAGAACCAAAGCGGAAGTTGTATGAGTCATCCTTGGCTATAGTAACGGTGCTGAATCTGGAAGGCGTGGTCTCATTAATCAATGCATAATCTATTTTATAACTGCGGTCTACCAGATAGACCTTCATTTTATACCATCTTTTATTAGGCGTATCAACAGTATCACCCGCGGTTCCTCTGTTAACGATGTAGACATTGCTTGACTCCGCGTCGGCTTTGATCTCGGCAAATACAGTTCCACTCAGATAGGCCGCGAAATCGCCACTGACAGGATCTACATTCGCCGTATTACCGGAAGTCCCGTTTACCCTAAGCGTATTATTAGTTTCAAGAGCAGTCGTGTCACTCCCTGTCACACTTGCTAAAGAAGTTTTATTTAAAGCGATGGCCGCAGCACCCATGGTATGATTGATAATTAGTCTGTTTTCTGTACCACAATACACGCCGAAATCCCATGAGTTCCTGAGTTCCCTGGTCTGAATACCTTTGCTGAAATCCATAAATACACTATAGCTAGCATAAATTCCTTCCGTAGGCCGTGCAAGGCCGTTCAATGTAGTAGTGTCGCCTTTAAACGCAGGAATCAGGTGAATTTCGGAAATTTCTTTTTTACAGCCGGTCATACTATAAAACAGGATTGCAACAAAGAAAAGGAGTAAATAATTTCGTATCATAAATTTAAATCGTGCGAATGGTTAAAGATAAGCAATTTAAGGATTCGTAAAGTTTGCAGATTGATTTAATACAGCTAAATTGTCAGTTGATTGTGTAGTTTTGCACGAGAAAAATAAAATACATTACCCTATCTATGAAAATAACACCACCCGCAACTTTCGCACTTGCGTTCACCACTTTCGCACTGCTTGCTAGCTGCAATTCCAATTCAACGAAAGCAGAAGGTAAATCAGCAGAAACTCAAAAAGCAAACGCTGATACCACTGAGGTTAGTATGACAGCACCTGTATCTAAACCAATTGATACTGCTTTATACGACTCTTTACAACTTAAACTCGCAAACGGAGATACTACAGGAAAATGGCCGGTCAAAAACCAGCCTTATCCACTTGCAGGCGCAATTCTGCCTTTTAAAAGAATCGTAGTTTATTATGGAAACCTGCATTCTAAAAAGATGGGTGCTTTAGGTGAGTATGCACCTAAAGAAATGTGGTCAAGATTAAATACTGAAATTAAAAACTGGGAAAAAGCAGATCCGTCTACACCCGTTCAGGCAGGCCTGCACTATATTGCTGCAGTAGCCAGCGGTACCCCTGGACGAGATGGTAAATATGTGAACAGAATGGCCAATAGTCAGATTGATTCTGTATTAGCCATCGCTAAAATGCGCCCGAATACGATTGTATTTTTAGACCTGCAAGTTGCCTTAAGTAATATTAAAGCAGAATTACCGCATATTGAGAAGTACCTGGAACTACCTTACGTACACTTAGGAATAGATCCGGAGTTCTCTATGAAGGACGGCTCTTTACCAGGTAAAAGAATCGGAACATATGACGCTGCAGATATTAACTATGTTTCGCAATATCTTGCTGACATTGTCAAGAAACACAATTTGCCGCCAAAAGTATTTGTCGTTCACCGCTTCACAAGAAAGATGGTAACTAATGCATCCAGTATTAAATTACGTCCGGAAGTACAGATCGTCATGCATATGGACGGATGGGGCGAACCTGAATTAAAAAAAGGCACCTATCGTCATTTCATTTATAGCGAACCTGTAGAATTCACAGGTTTCAAACTGTTCTATAAAAATGATATAAAGAAAGCACCGAATAGATTGATGACACCAGAAGAGTTATTGAAACTCACACCTAAGCCAATCTATATACAATACCAGTAGAAGTTTAGAAATTACAAGAAAAAAAACAGGATTCGGGCGTTCCCAAATCCTGTTTTTTTATGCGCGGTCAGACCAGGATTCAATATATAATTACACAAATAAACACAGTTTTTAATTTTTGTTCATTTTTAATTAAAAATTAATAATTTAGCAAAATGCAGGATTTCTCTTTATACTTCGAATTAGGCTGGCAACATATACTCGATTGGAAAGGATATGACCATATTCTGTTTGTGATGGTGCTCTGTGGAATTTATACCCTGACAGATTGGAAAAAGGTATTGGTACTGGTAACAGCATTTACTATCGGTCATAGTATAACTCTTGCATTAAGCGTTTTTAAGATTATCACTGTCAACACAGATCTGGTTGAGTTTCTTATACCAGTGACCATTCTGATCACCGCAGCCACAAATATCCTTAGCAAAAGAGCCAAGCCTAAAAATATTAAATTGAAATATACACTGGCTTTATTTTTCGGGCTAATTCATGGAATGGGCTTCAGCAATTACCTGAATAGCCTGCTCGGTAAAAGTAAAAGTATAGTTGCAGAGCTGTTCGCTTTCAATGTAGGTTTGGAAGTCGGACAGATAGTTATTGTACTTGCCACCCTCCTGATTTCATTTATACTGGTTAATATAGTTAAGATCAAAAAATGGGACTGGAACTTTTTCCTGTCCTCTGCAATTTTTGGTATCAGCTTTATTATGGCAGCAGAGCGTCTGCCAGGCTTATTCGGTTAGAATAAGCCCAGTTGACCTTTATCATCAATATCTACATCATCGGGATTTGTAATTTCCAGCTTGATTTCTTTCTTAGCAGGTTTTGGTTTATCCTCCTCCCCCGGTTTACTGTCCGCTGATTTAGGTTCGGCAACATCAGCGGCTGGAGTTTCCTTTACGACTTTTTTAACCCATTTCTTTTTTTCCGGAACAGGATCCTGAATAATAGTCGTTTCCTGTACTGGAGGCTTTTCTTCAAGATGCTGTTCCGAAGCAGGTTCTTCTTTCTTCACCCAATTCTTCTTTTCCTTAACTTGAGCCGTCTTTTCAAGAGCTTCAGGCTTCTTTTCCGGAGCTTCTATCTTTATATCCGGAGCCTCGGTCTTAATAATTTCTTCAGGCATTTCAGCAACAACAAGATCAGGTATTAACTCTTCCTGTTTTTCCAATACCGGTAAAGAAGAACTGTTATCAGATATCGCTGATTTCTGAACAATCTCTGGTGCTGGTTCTTCCAGCGAATCCTGAACGTTCTCATCCACAGATTCTGCTAAGTCAACCGGAGCTAGTGTATTCTCTTTATGCTCTTCAGCCAGAACAGGTTCCAACTCTTCGGCATTACTCAATTTAATCTGCTGTACATCATGCTGGCTTAACCTGTTTCCGTTAGCCTTAATTCCTTTCAGATCAATAAATTCGGACAGTACTATCTCCAGTGTTTCCGGAATTTGTGTTTTTCCCTTCAATACATCAACAGTCAGTAAAGCTGCAGGATTACTGGTCAAATGCAGGAATTTCGATCCTTGCTCTTCACTAATGAGACTTAGCTTTTTACCAATTGCTATCGGCTCGAATAAGAACCGCTTGACGAAGTAATTCTTCGCTTTCCCTTCAAACTGAACAACTGCAAAAGCCTTTTCCGGATCAAACTTCTGAATAAGCAGCAGGTCGGCATCGAAATGATTACTTAATTCAAAAGAACTAAGTTCATACCAGCCCTCTTTATGAACCTGAAGTATCTTGTCGTCCCCATCAAATTCCCCCAGGTACTTTCCTCTGCCATCTACATTTAAACGACGCAATAAATCATCATACCAGATTTTCAAGCCTGATAAAGTTGAAACACCTTTACTTTTCAGTACAATTTTTTTGATTGGATATTTGGATACAATATTTCCCTGGGATCCCCTCCCTTTGATTGCGATCTCAGCAAAATCAAGATCGAATTGCAATTTCTTTAATTTTGTATGCGGTTTAAGCATCACTGTTACCAGTTCAGCTTCACCGTTAGGATTAGCTGTAAAATACCATACTCTAGATCCTTTAGAACCCTTGGTCAGGTCATACTCTTTATCTCTGGTTACACCGACGACAGCGAACCTTTTCACGTAGGAGGTACCGCTGCTACCGTCCTTATAAATCATATTATAAATCGTACGCTCGTCATTTTTTTTAAATACCTGGGCGTGCAATATTCCTTTACCGACAAAAGTCTTATCGGCAACTTTCGTAATCAGACATTTGCCATCTTCACGAAAGACAATTACCTCATCCAGGTCAGAGCAATCTGCAATAAATTCGTCCTTTTTTAGACCGGTACCGATAAAACCATCTTCCCTGTTCAGGTACAATTTTACGTTGGCAAGTGCTACCTTGGAAGCTTCAACTCTGTCGAATAACCGGATTTCAGTTTTCCTGCCTCTTCCTTTTCCATATTTATCTTTCAATTTCTGGAACCAGGCAATAGCATAATCAGTCAGGTGGCGAAGATGATTCTTAACGACTTTAATTTCATCAGCAAGTGATTTCATCTGTTCATCCGCTTTTTTCACATCAAAGCGGGTGATACTGCTCATTGGTTTTTCGATCAGCTTTTTAAAATCTTCAGCTTCTATTTCCCTGTATAGTTGATCTTTAAATGGTTCAAACAACCTCGTTAAGACACCTACAACAGTTTCGAAATTACCTGAATTCTCGTATTCGTGGTTTTTATACATTCCTTCCTGTATAAAAATTTTGAGCAGCGAGCTAAAGAATATTTTTTCCTGTAATTCTTTAAGTCTGATTTCAAGTTCCTGTTTCAGTAAATTTTTGGTGTGCTGTGTGTTCTCGATCAGAATGTCGTTTACACTCAGGAACTGCGGTTTATCCTGTTTAATGATACAGGTGTTTGGAGAAATTGAGACTTCGCATGATGTAAACGCATAAAGCGCATCTATAGTTACATCAGGCGAGATACCAGGTGCAAGTTGAATAACAATTTCAACATGCGCAGCAGTATTATCCTCTATTTTCTTAATTTTTATTTTTCCTTTGTCATTTGCAGACAGGATACTGTCGATTACCGAACCAGTCGTTGTACTGTACGGTATTTCGGTGATTACTAATGTCTTTTTATCCTTCTCTGTTATTTTGGCGCGGACACGGATTTTACCCCCTCTCATTCCCTCGTTATAAGCAGAAAAGTCGGCCATACCCCCTGTAAAGAAATCCGGAAGGATATTCGGCCGTTCGCCATTAAGCACTGCAATAGAAGCATCCAGCAGCTCAACAAAGTTGTGCGGCATAACTTTGGTCGCAAGACCTACGGCAATACCTTCCGCTCCCTGTGCCAGTAATAGCGGGAACTTAACCGGCAACGTGATCGGTTCATTATTCCTGCCGTCATAACTCAGTTGCCAGACGGTTGTGTCGGCATTAAAAACAACTTCGGTTGCGAATTTAGATAATCTGGCTTCAATATAACGGGGAGCAGCAGCGCTATCACCCGTTATTGGGTCACCCCAGTTACCCTGACAGTCAATTAGCAGGTCCTTCTGCCCAATCTGTACCATTGCATCGCCGATAGAAGCATCACCATGCGGGTGATATTTCATCGTATTACCGATTACGTTCGCAGCTTTATTAAAACGCCCGTCATCCATTTCTTTCAGCGAATGCATAATTCTGCGCTGAACTGGTTTCAAACCATCGTTGATATGCGGTACTGCTCTGTCTAAAATTACATAAGAGGCATAATCGAGAAACCAGTTTTCATAAAGTCCGTTGATTGGTATAACAGTATGTTTTGTTTCTTCGTTTATGTGGTTATCTAATTCGTCGCTCATTAAGAATGTTTTGGATCAAACAAAGATAAGGCATCCAGTCAAATTTAGGGAACACAATTTCCCAACAGTTTACAATTCAACCTGCAACCTGTCCTCTACAAAACTGAAGGGTAGCAGACTCCGCACTCCCTTTACCTTCAGCAATTCTCCACCCAGACAGTAAAAGATTATTTCGATAGGTTTCCCCTGCTTCTGTTCAAACTCCGAAATCACCTGCAGGCATGCACCACAGCAGGTTACAGGCTTGGTAATTTCAAATTTATCGGTATGGGCAGTTACGACCATACTCTCAATTACGGCGTTTGGATAGGCTGCACCAATACTAAAAAGTGCCACACGTTCTGCGCAAAGACCAGACGGATAGGCCAGATTCTCCTGGTTACTTCCCGTAACAATCTTACCGTCTTTAAGACGAACTGCGGCAGCGACTTTGAAATTGGAATATGGTGCATAAGCTGTAGCCAAAGCCTGCTCTGCAGACCTGCATAAATCCTGATCTTTGCTATTCAGTTCATCCAATCCCTGGAATGCTTCATAACCGATTATAATTTCTCTTTTATTCATATATAAAAACCATAATCAGCTGCAAAAACTAATTAATGGGGTTTTAAGATAAGACATTTTAAGTGGTAACAGGATAAATTTTGAAAAATCTATCTTCCAGATGACATTAAGGCCTGAGATTTGATGTAGACCATACACAACTGTTTATATTAGTAAATAAAAAAATTAAACAAATTCATTCAACGCTTTGTTGAAAGGAAGATTACAGATTTCTGTAACAGAAACATGTAAAAATTTTGTTCATCAATCTCTCAAAAAACTTGTCAATTGAATAAATACGTACGAAAAAGTTTAAAGGTCATTCTTTGGGTCATTGGCAGTATAATTCTACTCGTAGTTTTACTTGCCGTATCACTTAATATTCCTGCTGTACAACAGTTTGCAAAAGGGAAAGCTATTAACTATCTGAAAAATAAAACCCATACAGAGGTAAGTCTGGAAAGTATTAAAATTGCACTTCCAAAGGACGTTGTTTTAAACAAGTTCTACATGGAAGACAAAAAAGGTGATACTTTACTTTATGCACAAAAGCTTGCAGTAGACATTAGTCTTTTTCAACTGTTAAAGAACAAAGTGGAGATTAACAATATTGAACTGGAAACTATACGGGCAAACGTAACCAGGATTAATCCGGACACTACTTTCAACTTTTCTTTTTTAGTGGACGCTTTCATGTCCGAGCAAAAGAAACCCGAAGACAAAGTTCAGCAGGACACCACTTCGACCATGAAATTTTCAGTGAGCAAAATAAGCCTGAAAGATATAGGAATTACCTACCGGGATGATGTTGCGGGTAATGACATGCACCTGAACCTTGGGGAGTTTAAAACCAATATCAAAGATTTTGATCTGGATGGACAGCACTATGTGATTAAAGACTTCAGTCTTAAGAATACCAGCGTAAGTTATTTGCAGCAAAAACCGTTAACTCAACTGGCTGCACATCTGGAAAACAGCCTGGACACTGCTCAGGCAGCTGCAGGAAAACTTCCACTGGTAGAAATTCAGGACGTCAATCTGGAACAGATTAAAATCAAATTTAACGATATGCTGTCTGACACCAGGGCAGATCTTAATATCAGCCAGCTAAATCTTAAAACCTTATTTGCAGATCTAACGAAGTCAGACTTTAGACTGGATGAAGCCAGTTTGAATAAATCAAATGTTGCATTCGCATTCAAACCGGCTAAAGTAGAAGCTGAAACTAAAAAAACTGATACAGTTGCCGCCAAACCATCGGCGATGTCTGTTCTGGTCAAAAAACTTCAGCTTGCTGACAATACTATACAATTTGACAATCTCGGTGAAAAGGCCTTGCCCACCGGAATGGATTTCAATCACCTGCGAATTAAACAACTTGGCCTGAATGCCGAAGAATTATCTTACAGCCCGGAAGGAATTAAAGTAAACCTCATCAGTGCGGGAATGAAAGAAAAAAGTGGCTTTGAGCTATCACAGCTTAAAGGAAACGTCCTGTATAATGATAAGACAGTGAAACTGACTAACTTTTTATTCAAAACACCAAATACGCAGGTAGAAAATCAAACGACGCTGGAGTACACTTCGTTGGAAGATCTAACTAAACACCCCGAGCGCGTTAAAATTGATATCCAGCTGAAGAACTCAGTACTGGGTCTTAAAGATGCCACTTACTTTAGTAATGCAGTTCCTGCGGCTTACAGAAATCAAAAGATAAAAATCTCTGCTGTTGCAAAAGGGTATATGAATAACCTGAGTATTCCAACCCTGAAAGTAGATGGCCTTAAAAACACGCATATAGATATTAGCGGGCAGGTGAAGGGACTTCCCGATGCAGAGAAAGCCCAACTGGACATTAAGATCAAACGGTTCTCTATGACCAAAGCCGATTTGCTGGCCGTGATACCAAAACAGTCGCTGCCTGCAAATATTGAGTTGCCAAATTCTATTGTGGCGGTTGGTACCTTTAAAGGTGGAATGACCAATTTCAATACCGGTTTCAATATCAATACGGATATGGGTAGTGCAAAATTGCAGGCGGCAATGAGCGGACCGAAAGGAAAAGAAAAATACAAAGCAGATTTAGACCTGCAGAATTTTAACATAGGCAGGCTCATGAAAATGCAGCAGACCTTAGGCCGTATAACAGTCAAGGCACAAGTTGAAGGAACCGGACTGGATGCCAATTCAGCTTCGGCTAAGATAAATGCGCGTTTAGTTTCGGCCGTTTATAATAAATACACCTATAAAAATCTTTTATTGAGTGGTACTTATGCCGCACAGAAACTGAATCTGAAAAGTGAGATGGCCGATACAAATGCAAACTTTAATCTCACTGCATTCGTAAATATTGCCGGAAAATACCCTGCCGTTAAAGCAGATCTGAACCTTAAACAGGTAGATCTTCAGAAACTAAATTTCAGCCCGACAGAACTGAAGCTGGCCGGGTTGGTTAAAGCGGATATTGCTACCGCCGATCCAGACTATCTGAACGGCGATGTCAGTATCAGAAGTCTTCAGGTTGTCAAAGAAGGCCAGTCATTTAACATTGACACCGTAGACATTCATTCCGAAGCTACTGCAGACCATAACCTGCTTAGCTTAAAATCTGAGTTATTAAATGCGAGAGTAGATGGAAAATACCAGTTGACTAACCTTGGAGCAGCAGTCATTAACCAGATCAATAAATACTATGCATTTGGGACGGTAACTAAGATACCAGATCAGCGCTTCAGATTTAATGTACAGATATTTAATCCGGATTTCCTTAAAAAATTCGTACCTGAACTAACTACCTTCTCTCCATCCCGCATGTCCGGGCTACTAGATACACAGAAAGACAGTCTGGTTATGAATGCATGGGTTCCAAGAGTTGTTTACGGAGATTACAAAGTTGATTCCACTCAGCTGAATATTGACAATGTTAATCAGCAGCTGAATTATAAACTATTGATCAAAAGCTTCCAAAGCCCTTCCATTGCACTATACAACAGTGAGATCAGCGGACAGGCAGCACAAAACCAACTCGGACTAAATATCTATCTGAGAGACAGTAAGCGTAGAGATAAGTACGTATTGGGTGGTATATTTAAATCCATTGATAAGAATTTTCAATTTAGCCTTGACCCGCAGAAATTGCTGCTGGATTATGAAAAGTGGGCAATATCTCCTGAAAACTTTATTCAGTTTGGTCAGGCAGGCATCCTTGCCAATCAGTTCAACTTAAGCAAAGGCACACAGCTGTTGAGTATAAATAGTCTGAACGCTACGCCTAACTCACCGTTGAAAGTAGAATTTAAAGATTTCAGAATTGAAACACTTACCAAATTCGCAGATCAGGACAGTTCTCTTGCAGGAGGTTCAATCAACGGTACTGTTGATGTTAAAGATCTGATGGAGACACCTAAATTCGAAGCCAATCTTACCATTGACCAGTTACGTTACCAAAAAGATCAGCTGGGGACACTTCGAATCGCTGTTAACAACAATACCGCAGATGCCTTTGAAACCAATATAGCGCTGAGTGGTGTCCATGAGCTAAGGCTGAACGGCTTTTATTATACTAAAAGCGAAAATGCCCTGGACTTCTCCCTCAATGTTGACAAAATAGATTTGAAAGCATTGGAGAGCTTGTCAATGGGACAGATCAAAAACGGATCTGGTACCATAACCGGGCAATTTGATATTAAAGGATCTACCAGCGCACCAAAAGTACTCGGAGATCTGAAATTTAATCAGGCTGCGTTTACAGCGACTTATGTAAACTCTTATTTCAGAATGCCGAATGAAACAATCAGTTTCGACAATGAAGGAATCAAGTTTAATAATTTCACAATTATTGACTCGCTCAACAGAAGGGCAACGATTAATGGTGGCATTCTGACAACCGATTTTAAGGATTATAAATTCAACATGGATATCCGTACCAATAATTTCAGGGCGCTCAATTCTACCGCGGCAGATAATGAAATGATTTACGGAACAGTTTTCCTTACCAGTACAATTAAAGTACGCGGCGATTTGAATCAGCCGGATGTGGATATGAACATTAAAGTGGAAAAAGGCACAAAGTTCTATTTTGCTATGCCACCAGATGATCCTTCGGTTATATCTCAGGAAGGAATTGTACAGTTTATTGATGCAGATGCGGCACCGTATAATGGACAGAAGGCGTTGCAAACTGACAGTATTAGTAAAGCACCTATCAAGGGCATTAACCTGAGTGCAGATATTTCTATTGATCCCGAGGCAGTACTAAATGTTGTGGTAGACCCTGAAAATGGTGATGCGCTGCAGGTCAGAGGAGAAGCCAATTTGACTGCTACAATGGATGCGAGCGGAAAGACAAGTTTGACCGGACGTTACGAGGTTACCGACGGATCTTATAACCTATCTGTTGGACCAATGGGTAAAAAAGAATTCAAATTGGTTAAAGGGAGTACAATTGTTTGGACAGGCGAACCTACGTCTGCAAATGTAAATCTGACCGCTTTATACGAAGTAAATGCTGCGCCGATTGACCTTTTAAATGATCCGACTAATATACAGGCGAAAACAAAATTACCATTCCAGGTATACCTGATGATGAAAGATGAATTGTTAAAACCAAGCATCTCTTTCAGATTAGACCTGCCTGAAAATGAAAGGAACGCGCTGGGCGGAGATGTTTATACCAAGCTGATGATTGTTAATAATGACGAGAGCGAGTTGAATAAACAAGTCTTCGCGCTGCTTGCACTGAACCGGTTTATTGCAGATAATCCATTTGAAAGTCTTGCCGGTGGTGGTGGTGGAGTTTCTACCCTTGCCCGTTCCAGTGTGAGCAAATTGCTTACCGAACAACTGAATAACCTGGCATCGGATCTTATTCAGGGAGTCGATATCAATTTCGGCGTAAACTCTTCAGAAGACTACTCTTCAGGATCACTCGAACAAAAAACGGATCTGGAAGTCGGACTATCTAAAAAACTACTCAACGACAGGCTGACTGTCACCGTAGGTAGCACCTTTGGTCTGGAGGGACCATCTACACCAGGTCAGAACTCAACCAATATTGCAGGAAATGTAAATGTGGAGTATGCACTGTCTGCAGATGGCAGATACAGGCTTCGAGCTTACAGAAGAAACCAAAACGAGGGCGTAATTGAGGGGCAGATTATTGAAACAGGATTAGGTTTCGCATTGGTAGTAGACTATAACAAGTTCAGAGAGATTTTCCAGCAAAGAAGAATCAGGCGCAGAGCGAAACAGGAACAGAAGCAGAACGAAAAAGAAGTAGTTGAATTCCGTTCAGCTGATGAGAATAAAAGGCAATTAAAATAATATACTGAATACTATACGATGAAACACCTATTGAAACCGAGCCTATTGATCCTGACCTGTCTGGTAGTGGCAGCCTGCAGTAATACGAAGTATTTAAAGCCAGGTCAGATCTTATATACCGGAGCTCAGGTGAAGATAAATCCGGATACCACAGGGAAAATTGACGATGAAAAAAATGTCAAAGGGACATTGGAGAGCAAAACAAGACCCAGACCGAATAAATCCATTCTGGGCCTGCGTCCTAAACTTTACATTTATAATCTCGCCGGGGAGCCTAAGAAACCTAAAGGTATCCGCCACTGGCTGAGAACGAAAGTGGGTGAACCTCCTGTATTACTGAGTGAAGTAAAATTGAGCTATAATAATGCCGTGCTGACCAGTTATCTCCTCAGTCAGGGATACCTGCAATCTGTCGTAACCGGAGACACATTAGTGAAAGGCAAAACTGGCAAAGCAATTTATACTGCTCAAACGGGTAACAGGTATAAAATTAATGCGGTAAACTTTCCAAAGGACTCCGGTAATCTGGCTAACGTAGTTAATAAGTTTAAGCAAAAAACCTTAATTAAAAAGGGAGATTATTACGATCTGGACGTTTTTAAAAATGAGCGGATCAGGATAGACAATGACCTTAAAGAAAGCGGATACTTTTATTTCAGCCCTGACTATCTGATTTTACAGGTAGATAGTACTATTGGCAATAACCTGGTTAATGTAAATATCAGGGTGAAAGATATTGCGCCGGACGCCGGTTTAAAACCTTATACGATTAACCATATCAGAATTTATCCAAGGTATTCACTCCGCCGCGACAGTGCATTAAGAAAACTTACACCTGAGGTTTATAATGACTTTGAAATCTACGACGACAGGAATACTTTTAAACCAAGATTATTTGACAGGCTGGTCTTCTTTCAAAGAGGTGAAACCTATAACAGAAAGGATCATAACCAGAGTTTAAACCGGATGGTCAATATCGGGGCATTCCAGGCAGTGAAAGCAGAATTTATACCGCTGGATAGTTTTAAAAATAATCAACTTGATCTGAATATCTATCTGACCCCTCTGAAAAAGAATTCACTAACCTTTTCCGTTACAGGAACAAGTAAGTCGAATAACTTTGTCGGATCTGAAGTTAAAGTCACACAGACTACCAGAAACCTGTTCCGCGGTGCAGAACAACTGGACCTTAGTGTCAGCGGAGGATTTGAAACACAGGTTAGCGGACAGTCCAGGGGATTAAATTCGTACTCGCTTTCAGGACAGGCCAAACTGACCTTTCCGAGATTTATTGTACCATTTTATAAACCGAAAAGTACAACTGCATTTATTCCTAAAACAGTCGCCTCACTTTCCTATGAATTATTGAGCCGTGGATCACTTTACAACCTGAACTCCTTCAAAGGCGAATATGGTTATGTATGGAAAGAGAACCAGTATAAAGAGCATACCTTCAATCCAATCTCTATTACGTTTGTCCGTCCGACAGTAACCAGAGATTCGCTCAAGCAGGATAGCTTATATGCCATACCAGGAATGAGGAGCACGCTGGAACGCCAGTTTATAATCGGAAGCAGTTATAACTTTGCTTACACGAATCAGATGGAAGATAACCGAAGGAATAATATCTATTTCAACGGTAATATTCAGGCAGGCGGTAATGTCTGGGGTCTTTTCGTCCCGAAAAATGAATTTGGACAGAAAACTATTTTAAATGTTCCGCTCACACAGTTTATCAGATTTGAAGCCGACTTCAGAGATTATTATAAGATCACAAGAAACCTGATCTGGGCAAACAGACTTAATCTGGGATATGGTTATGCCTATGGAAATAGTAGTTCCATGCCGTTTGTTAAGCAGTTCTTTGCTGGTGGTACAAATGATATCAGGGGTTTTGCAGCAAGGTCATTAGGTCCGGGAACCTACCGTTCTCCGCAGACAGCCATCTTTGCAGATCAGAGCGGTGACGTTAAAGCAATGCTGAACACCGAACTTCGATTTAAATTGGTAAGCGTTCTTTATGGTGCATTGTTTGCAGATGCTGGTAATATCTGGTTAAGAAAAGAAGATAAAGGCGGAGTTGATCCGGTGACCGGGCGCGTAGATGAAGGACGACCTGGTTCTGGTTTTAAATTCAAAGACGCACTGAGTGAAATGGCTATTAGTACAGGAGCTGGTCTGCGTGTGGATGCGACGATCTTTGTAATCAGGCTCGATGTTGCCTTTCCAATCCGTAAACCTTACCTGCCACCAGGAGAAAGATGGGTGTTTGACCAGGTCGACTTTGGCAGCAAAGCATGGAGAAAAGATAATTTAATTTATAATATAGGTATAGGGTATCCATTTTAAGCTGACGAATGAAGATTATAGACAAGATCAAGAAATTTTTCATTGCCCTTTATCATTTATTTGTAGCGGCAGGACAAGGGTTCATCGAGGATAGAGTTACCAAATTAAGTGCCTCACTGGCCTACTACACCATTTTTTCGCTAACACCGCTGATTATTATTATTATTTCAGCAGCCAGTATTTTTTTCAGCGACAAATTGGATCCGGGGACTGAACTATTCGATCAGATCACTGAAATGGTAGGTGCTGAAGCAACCAGTCAGCTACAGGGTTTCGTAGCAAATGCAAACGTGACCGGTAAATCTACAATGGGACTCATCATTGGAATTGTAACACTTGTAGTTGGGTCTACAGCGATTTTTGTGGAGATTCAGGATAGTATTAACCTGATCTGGAAAGTTAAAGCAATTCCTAAAAAAGGATGGTTAAAAATGATTACCAACCGGCTGCTTTCCTTTTCACTGATTGTGTCGATGGGTTTTCTGCTGCTGGTGTCTCTGGTGATTAACAGTATTGTGCTTAGTCTGGGATCAAGACTCGGTGAGCTGCTTCAACGCACAGGTATCGGAGAAGCGATTCCGGTCGCTAATGACACCACAACATTGATTATATACATCCTGAATAATGTCATCACTATTGCCGCTGTTACCGCGGTATTTACCATCATATTCAAAGTATTGCCTGATGTGATTATCAGGTGGAAATCGGCGATCATAGGCGCCTTGTTTACTGCATTTTTATTCGGACTCGGTAAATATGGAATTGGTATTTACATAGAGAAAGGTAATCCGGGTTCTGCTTTCGGGGCGGCAAGTTCGATCATCGTTATTTTACTGTGGATTTATTATACAGCAATAATTCTTTATTTCGGGGCAGAATTCACACAAGCCTATGCCGAAAAATATGATAAAGGTATTAAGCCGAGCAAGTATGCGGTACATACCCAGATTACAGTCGTGGAAGAGAAAGTTGACGTTTTACCTCCAAAGCATCCAAACGAAACAAGAACAGAACCGGATTAAGCCGGTTCTGCATTAACAATATCTTCAGTGACAGCCGCTATTGCAGCCTCTGCATCGGCCGAAACTAATTCTTCGATTGTATCTTTTTCGATTCTCAGATTACGGATAATATGTTGTTGCCTGTCGGGTGTATTTTTACCCATATAGTATTCGAGCAGGTTTTTAATTGTCTGATCTTTCAGAATTACCGGGTCAAGCCTGATATCCTTACCGATAAACAAGCCAAATTCATCAGGAGAAATTTCACCTAAACCTTTAAACCTGGTAATTTCAGGTCTGCTGCCTAATTTATCGATCGCTTTTCTGCGTTCTTCATCGCTATAACAATAAATGGTCTCTTTCTTATTTCTAACCCTGAAAAGCGGTGTCTGCAGAATATATACATGTCCGGCACGAACCAGGTCAGGGAAAAATTGAAGGAAGAAAGTCATCATCAGTAAACGGATGTGCATACCGTCGACATCTGCATCGGTAGCAATTACGATATTGTTATAATGCAGCCCATCCAGTCCGTCTTCGATATTTAAAGCATGCTGCAGTAAGTTGAATTCTTCATTTTCATAAACGACCTTTTTGGTCAGTTCATAACAGTTCAGAGGCTTACCTTTCAGACTAAAAACTGCCTGACAGTCCACATCTCTCGATTTGGTAATAGATCCTGATGCAGAATCTCCCTCTGTAATAAACAGCGTAGTCTCGTACCGCTTGTCATGTGTAGTGTTAAAGTGAACCTTGCAATCTCTTAATTTCTTGTTATGCAATGATGCCTTTTTTGCGCGGTCGTTGGCCAGTTTTTTTATACCCGCGATATCTTTTCTTTCCCTTTCAGACTGCAGGATCCTTTTCAGTAAGGCTTCAGCTACATCCTGATGTTTGTGCAGGTAATCATCCAGTTCCTTTTTAACGAAATCATTGATGAAAGTTCTGACAGATGGCCCTTCGGGTCCCATATTCTGAGAACCCAGTTTAGTTTTCGTCTGTGATTCAAAGACAGGTTCCTGTACCCGGACAGAAATTGCCGCTATTATAGAAGCTCTGATGTCAGAAGCTTCATATTCTTTTTTATAAAATTCACGGATTGTTTTCACTACAGCTTCACGAAATGCTGCCTGATGTGTACCGCCCTGTGTGGTATGCTGCCCGTTAACAAAAGAGTGATAATCCTCACCGTATTGCTGACCGTGAGTCATCGCAATTTCGATATCACTGCCCAGTAAGTGAATTATAGGATAGCGGATATTTTCTACATCGGCAACTTTATGAAGCAGATCATACAGACCACGTTCAGAAAAATACTTCTGTCCGTTAAAATTAACTGTAAGTCCGGTGTTCAAAAAAACATAATTCCAGATCATGCTTTCTACAAAATCCGGGATATAATGGTAATTCCTGAAAATACTTTCATCCGGATAAAAAGTAATTGCGGTACCATTACGCTGCGTAGTATCTATAATAGGATGGTCAACGGTGATCTCCCCTTTCGAAAACTCAACTTTTTTAGTTTTTCCATCACGGTAGGACTGTACGACAAAATTTGTGGACAATGCGTTTACAGCTTTTGTACCTACCCCATTTAATCCAACAGATTTTTGAAAAGCGTTACTGTCGTATTTACCACCGGTATTAATTTTAGATACGCAGTCGATCACTTTACCTAATGGAATACCACGACCGTAATCCCGGACATTCACTTTAGCATCAGAAACAGTAATATCTATGGTGCGTCCCGAACCCATCACGAACTCATCGATAGAGTTATCCATGATTTCCTTCAGCAGGACATAGATCCCGTCATCCTGGGCAGATCCATCACCAAGCTTACCGATATACATACCGGGGCGTAGCCTGATGTGTTCTTTCCAGTCCAGTGACCGTATACTGTCATCGTTATAAATTGGTTCAGCCATAATCTTTACGTATAAATGCAAATTTAATCATTCATCCACACAATTAGTTGACGAAGTTTCAACAAATAAACAATTAGCATTACCTTCAGCTTCAACTCAATTAAGTAGATGCTCCAAAAAAAACAACTCAGCCTTTTTGATCTTTCCATGATCGTGGTCAGCCTGGTCATCGGAATGGGAATTTTCCGCACTCCGGTTAACGTAGCCGTTAAGGCTCAGATACCTTCCCTGTTTTTCCTGGCCTGGTTAATCGGTGGACTTGTTGCCTACTGCGGTGCACTGATCTATGCAGAAATCGGTTCAAGGTTTCCTGTTAACGGCGGTTACTATAAGATTTTTTCGGCCTGTTATCATCCTTCTATTGCATTTGCAATGAATGGTATCATCATCGTTACCAATGCTGCATTTATTGCCGGAGTAACCCTAATCGGTTCAGAGTACCTGAGCAGTGTTATCCTTCCAGCCGATGTTCCCACTGACACCTACCGGTTGCTCATTGCCGGTATTACTGTCCTGATTTTTTATGGTATAAACCTGTTGGGATTAAAGACAAGTTCGAAGATTCAGAATATTCTAAGTATCATTAAGATTGTGCTGATTCTTATGCTCATCTGTGCTTTATTTACCGGCAGCACCAATTCAGGTATTCCACCTGTTTTCAAATCCGTTTCCGGCGAAGCACCAGGCTGGGCAGATTATGGTAAGGCACTGGGACTTTGCCTGGTTGCGGTATCTTTTTCTTTCGGCGGCTATACACAAACTATAAATCTGGGCGGTGAAGTCAGGGAGCCTAAAAAAATCTTACCAAAGGGTATCAGGTTTGGCATTCTGATCGTCATTGCCCTTTATATGCTTATTAATTATGCTTATGTACAAGTTATTGGGTTCGAAGAACTCAAAACTGCAGACAGTATTGCTGCAATCCTGGCCGGTAAAATTTTTGGCCCGGTCGGTTATACCTTGTTATCCGGATTAATCTTCCTGTCCGTTCTGGGTTATGTCAATGTCAATTTGCTGAGTAATCCCAGAGCACTATTTGCAATGGGCGAAGAGAAAGCACTCCCTGCTGCATTCGCCTGGCAGCACAAGAAAACAGGCGTTATGGTTTTCAGCCTTACAGCTTTTACCGCATTAGTCCTGATTATTTTATTCTACGGCAAAACATTCGATACCCTGTTAAATTATACGATTATACTGGATTGTATCGGTACTGCCAGCTCCGCGGCAACCCTATTCTATCTTCGTAAATCGACGGCTCATCTGGATAAAGACAGTATTTTCACACTCAAGTGGTATCCGTTTATCCCCATCATTTTCATTTCTTTTTACATTTTTGTCGCCCTCAGTATTTATCAGGATGACCCGGTTTCGGCCCTTAACGGGCTGCTCGTGTTTGCAATATTTATGCTCTTGTATTTTATAGGTTACTGGGCGAGACGTTTACGCAGCCAAAGAAAATAAATTGTTAAATAACTTATATGTATATTTGCAACGAACGTAATTGTTTAAACAGCAATCTATTCGGCCTTTGCGAACAAGCCGGCCATGAACGTTTCAACATCATTTTACAAATTAAAATACAAACACATTGTTATTCGAAGAATTAAACCTGATTGAGCCTATTTTAAAAGCGCTGCAAACAGAGGGTTATACTAACCCAACACCTATACAAGAACAATCTATTCCTACAATATTAACGAGCAGAGATTTACTGGGTTGCGCTCAGACCGGTACAGGAAAAACCGCAGCTTTTGCGATTCCTATGTTACAGTTGCTGAACAAAGAACACCAGAATGCTAAAGGTCCAAGACCTATCCGTGCGCTGGTATTAACCCCTACTCGTGAACTTGCCATCCAGATCGAAGAAAGCTTTAAAGCTTATGGTAAAAACCTTGCCCTTCGTCACCTGGTTATTTTTGGCGGAGTCGGACAAAAGGCACAGACAGATGCTTTACACCGTGGTGTAGACATCCTGATTGCAACGCCAGGTCGCTTACTTGATTTAATGGGACAAGGTTTTATTAACCTTAAGGATGTAGAAATCTTTGTTCTTGATGAGGCAGATAGAATGCTGGACATGGGTTTTATCCATGACGTTAAGAAAACGATTGCCAAACTACCTGCAAAAAGACAAACTTTATTCTTCTCGGCAACTATGCCGCCTGAGATCCAGAAACTGGCTGATACCATTTTAACCAATCCTTTAAAAGTGGAAGTTACCCCGGTATCCTCAACTGCAGAAAAGATTGAGCAAAGTATCTACTTCGTAGAGAAGAATGACAAGAAAAATCTGTTAATCCACATTTTGCAGGATAAGACTATTGCAACAGCACTGGTCTTTACCCGGACGAAACATGGTGCAGATCGTATCGTAAAAGATTTGATTAAAGTTGGCGTAAAAGCGGAAGCAATTCACGGTAACAAGTCTCAAAATGCCAGACAACGGGCTTTAAGTAATTTCAAAGATAAAACAACCCGGATCCTTGTCGCTACCGACATTGCAGCAAGAGGTATCGATGTAGATGAGCTTACACACGTAATCAACTATGAACTGCCAAATGTACCGGAAACTTATGTACACCGTATCGGCCGTACAGGTCGTGCCGGGAACAGCGGTATCTCCTTCTCTTTCTGCGATAGCGAAGAAAAAGAATACCTGGACGATATTGAAAAACTAATTGCCCTTAAAATTCCTGTACAGGAAGATCACCCTTTTGCCATGAGCTGGCAGGCTTTACTCTCCGGAGCAGCAGCAGCAAAAGGGAAAGGAAAAGCCAAGCCTTCCAGAGGTGGCCGTCAAGACAGATCAGAATATAAACCTAACCTGAGCGGTGCCAGAAAACCTTCTGGTGGCGGAGGCGGTGGTGGTAACCGCAGATTTAGTGGTTCAAGGCCAAAGAGCAAAGCTGATTAACCAGTTACAAAAAAATCCCCGTTCGTTTGAACGGGGATTTTTTTGTTTTATAGTTACGGCATTTCTGCCTGATTGTTCAAAACAAATCCGATTATAACTTCCGGATCTTAATAATACGCATCCAGTGCATAACCTTCATGATTGGATAAGTCGGATCAAATTCAAACCAGCGCGAAGCAAAATTTGGATTGTTAGGCTTTTTATGGTGATTGTTCTGAAACAGTTCACCCATCATCAGGAAGTCGAGTGGAAGGGAATTCTTACTGTGATCATTATTGTCATGGTTGGCATAACCATATTTATGCCCGCACCAGTTTACGATTGCACCATGTAAAGGACCCATCAGGAAATGAACCGGCAGTAAAAGGAACATCCACCATGCGGTAGCAAAAGTTACGTAGAACCAGATGTAGAAACCGATAAAAACCAATCTGGTAATCCAGGAGTCCCCTATTTTGTCAATTATTGGCCAAGACGGATAATTATCACGGAACTGCTCTTCCGGCTCTTCATTATATTTCGCATAATTCAGATAAATATTTTTTGTCTGTATCATCATACCCCAGACATCCTTTACAAAATGCGGCGAATGCGGATCTTTCTCTGTATCACTAAAAGCGTGGTGCATTCTGTGCAAAATGGCATAGGCACGTGGATTCAGGAATGAAGAACCTTGCGACAGGAAAGTGATCGCATAAAAAAACTTCTCCCAGAAAGGATTCATCTTAAACATCTTATGCGAAGCGTATCGGTGAAGGAAGAAAGTCTGGGAAAAAAGAGAAAGGAACCAGTGGAGTAAAAAGAAAACTAAAATTATCATACAGTAAATTAAAAGCCAGCCGGAAAAAATTTACCCAGCTTAAATCACAAAAATAACAAAAGAATAGTATTATTCTGTAATGTTTTGAATATAAGCACACTTTAATTTTTTCACAAAAAAAGCCGCGGCTGAAAGGCGCGGCTTTAATGTACTTCAGATTGGAATTATCTTCCGAAATCGTCTTCTACACGAACAATATCGGATTCATCAGAAGGATTAGAAGGATCTGTATGCTGCCAGATTTCAGAAACAATACCCCAGTCGTCCAGACCTACCAGACGGTGTCTTTCACCCTGAGATAATTTAATAGTTGTTCCTGGAGTCAATTGCTGTACATCGCCCTGCTCATCAGTTTCGCTGGTAATCACGCCTACTGTACCGCTCACTACACGCCAGATTTCAGCGCGGCGGTGGTGATATTGCCAAGACAAACGTGTTGCTGGTGCAACGATTAATATTTTAGGACTCAGTTTACCTGAGATTCTTAATTCATCGACATTCAATCCGTCAAAATAAACATTTGCGAATTGTTGAGCCTGCTCTTCGTCGATAACAAAAAAACCACCCCATGGACGAGTCTCATCGCGGTTTACTACGTTAAAACCTTCGATTTTCAAGCGTTGGGCTACACTGTCGAATATTTCTTTTTTATGATCTGACATTTTTTTATTAGATTTTTGGATGACCAAATATAATATATCCAGTTTAAAATCCGGATCAATTGCTAAATTTCGTGTCTTCTCTATGGTTCATTCAGTACTCTTCTGTTCTATATTTAATTCCAATGGCTCCTAGATTTCTTCTTATATTCCGGCAGGTTGATATACCGTTGCGATACCCTTGGTATACCCTTCCTTTACCCTAAAGGGTATACCAAGGGTATAGGAAGGGTATCGCAAGGGTATCCCAAGGGTAATGCAACCCCGAAGAGAAGCAAAAGTAAAAAGCAGTATCAGTACTTTTACATTCTTACGAAAACGCCGCGAATTCAGCAGGCTCCGCCCCTGTTTACAAGTTATGGCAATTTTATAAAGAGGTCACAGGGCTTTTTCATGCCGAATATTTGTATTTTTGCCCGGGAATTGCGCCTGGTCTGAAAATAAAGCCTAAATGTGCAATTGAGCATAAATAATAATCTTACTTTTGAATTTTAATCAGCTGGCTCAGGCCCTGATCATATATTAATTATAAAAATGCATATGTTAAAAAGAGTTGTTATCACGGGAATTGGGGCACTAACCCCACTAGGAAATGATGTAAATACTTTCTGGAGCAATACGATTGCCGGTAAAAGCGGAGCTGCAAAAATCACACGTTTTGACGCTTCCCTGTTCCGTACACAATTTGCCTGTGAACTCAAGGATTATGATGTTACAAAATATTTAGACCGTTCTGATATTAAAAGAACTGATCGTTTTACCCAATATGCGCTGGTTGCTTCAGATGAGGCTATTAAAGACTCTGGATTTGAGTTTGAAAAAATGAGTCCTTTCGACGTTGGTGTAATCTGGGGTTCGGGACAAGGTGGTATGGATACTTTTGAACAACAAGCTTCTGAATTTGCTTTAGGTAACGGTACACCCCGATACAGCCCATTCTTTGTTCCAAAACTGATTGCTAACATGGCATCGGGAATGATTTCGATCCGTAACGGTTATATGGGTATCAATTACACTACAGTTTCTGCATGCGCTACTTCAAATACAGCGATCATGGATGCTTTCAATTATATCCGTCTGGGGAAAGCAAAAGTGATTATCACCGGTGGATCTGAAGCACCCGTATCTGCATCTTCAGTAGGTGGATTCTGTGCCATGAAAGCCATGTCTGCTCAAAATGCCACACCGGAAACTGCTTCCAAACCATTTGACGTAAAACGTGATGGATTTGTGATGGGCGAAGGTGCCGGTGCACTGGTTCTGGAAGAATATGAACACGCAGTAAAACGCGGTGCTAAAATTTATGGAGAAGTAGGCGGCGCAGCAATGACTGCCGATGCTTACCATATGACTGCAACCCATCCGGAAGGAATTGGTGCATCACATGCAATGACTTTAGCACTGGAAGAAGCTGGTGTTACTATCCACGATGTAGATTACCTGAATACACACGCAACTTCTACACCGGTAGGTGACCTTTCTGAGATCAATGCGGTTGTAAACTTGCTGGGAACGGAAAAAAATAATTTAAAAATCAGTGCGACCAAATCGATGACTGGCCACCTTCTTGGGGCGGCTGGTGCGATTGAGGCGATTATTTGTCTTTTATCTATGAGAGACAGTATTATTCCACCGACAATAAACACGGACGAATTAGATCCTGCGATTCCTGCACACCTGAATATCATTACCGGAAAAGCTATTTCTGCTAAAGTTAAAGTAGCAATGAGTAACACATTCGGTTTTGGCGGACATAATGGTATTGTAGTTTTCAAATCTATCTAAGCAGACCAAATCCAATAAACGGAGCTTATTATCCTTTTAGAAGGGTCATAAAAAGAGTAGCCCTTGGCTACTCTTTTTATGACCCTTCTTTTTTGTCTGTTTAAAATACAGGATTCGCTAAATTTCTCCTCTTATTAACTTGTTAAAGCTCAGCAAATAAAAAAGCAAAAAAACAAGGCAATCGATTGCATAATAAAAATAATAAACTAAATTCGGAAGCTGAACCATATATATTTTAAAAAATCGACCTCAGAAATATGTTACTACTCGGAATTGATATCGGAACTTCTTCAGTTAAACTTGCTGTACTAGATGCTCATACACAACAGACATTAACCTCTGCGCAATATCCTGATGATGAAAGTCTGATTACAGTCCGGCAAACCGGATGGGCCGAGCAATCTCCTGAAATGTGGTGGTCTCATGTACAGCTCGCATTTGAACGTTGTAAAGCACAGCATCCGTTTAATCCTCTGGATATAGGTACCATTGGAATTGCCTACCAGATGCATGGCCTGGTTCTGGTAGATGAGCAGCAACAAGTATTGCGGGACAGCATCATCTGGTGTGACAGCCGGGCCGTGGAACTAGGCAACACTGCATTCAAAGAAATGGGAGAAAAATTCTGTCTCTCCCACCTACTCAACTCACCAGGAAATTTTACAGCATCTAAACTGGCCTGGGTAAAACAGAATGAACCTGAAATTTACGCCCGCATTCATAAATTCATGCTTCCCGGCGACTTTATTGCCATGAAGTTAACTAAAGAAATCACAACAAGTATCTCTGCTCTTTCCGAGGGTATTTTCTGGGATTTTGAGAAACAGGAAGTATCGGCGGAACTACTCAACTATTATGACCTGGACAGCAACCTTATTCCGGAAATCAGACCTGTTTTTTCTGAACATGGCAGACTGGATCAGGATGTTGCTGCTTTACTGGGGCTTAAGGCGGGTATTCCGGTAAGTTATAAATCCGGTGATCAACCCAATAACGCATTATCCCTGAATGTACTGGAGCCTGGAGAAGTTGCAGCTACTGCAGGTACATCAGGCGTGATTTATGGTGTCTCAGATGAATTGGCTTATGATCCGCAATCAAGGGTAAACACCTTTGCACATGTTAACTATACCAAAGATAAGCAGCGCCTTGGGATTCTGTTGTGTATTAATGGCACGGGCAGTATGAACCGCTGGGCCAAACAATTATTTGGTACAGGTCTGGATTATCCTGCTATGAATGCAGCGGCAGCAAAAGTGCCTGACGGGTCTGCAGGGCTAAGAGTAACCCCTTTTGGAAATGGTGCAGAAAGAATGCTTTGCAATACCTATACAGGCGCGCAGATCAGCGCTATCGACCTTAATTTACACACGCCGGGACATGTTTTTCGTGCTGTACAGGAAGGCATCGCTTTCTCTTTCCGTTATGGTCTGGATATTATGCGCTCCAATGGACTATACCCAAAAGTGATCAGAGCCGGAAAAGCTAATCTTTTCCATAGCGAAGTATTTCTAAAAGCTTTTGTAAATGCGACGGGTGTACCGGTAGAGCTATATGACAATGACGGCAGTACAGGTGCAGCATTGGGCGCTGGTATTGGGGCCGGTGTTTACAAACAACCCAAAGAAGCTTTTCAGAACAAAAAAGCGCTGAGTTATACAGAACCAGATAAACAGCAGCTCTTTAATACGCTTTATCAGGATTGGCTGGAACTTATGCCAAAATCCTGATAAATATCTTTTAACCTAATCTATATTTTAAATATGACAACTATAACTACCGGAAGTAAAGAATTTTTTAAAGGTATCGGACAGATTCAGTTCGAGGGTACAAAATCAGATAATCCACTGGCCTACCGCTGGTACGACGAAAATAAAATCATTGCCGGCAAAAGCATGAAAGAACACTTGAAGTTTGCCTGCGCCTACTGGCACTCATTTGTAGCTACTGGTGGTGATCCATTTGGTGAAGCGACCCTGCTGCAACCCTGGAACGAAAAAGCAGATGCTGTGGAACGTGCAAAAGACAAAATGGATGCTGCATTTGAGTTCATCACCAAAATGAACCTGCCATATTATTGTTTTCATGATGTCGACCTGGTAGATTATACAAATGATATTAAAGAAAATGACAGACGTCTGCACGCTTTGGTTGACTATGCCAAACTAAAACAGGCAGAAAGTGGGGTGAAACTTCTTTGGGGTACCGCTAATCTTTTTTCTCACCGCAGATATATGAACGGTGCAGCAACCAATCCTAATTTCCATGTACTCGCACATGGGGCAGCCCAGGTAAAATCGGCATTGGATGCAACTATTGCGCTTGGTGGAGAAAACTACGTGTTCTGGGGCGGTCGTGAGGGATATATGAGCCTTTTGAATACCAATACAAAAAGAGAACAAGAGCATTTAGCAAAATTCCTGCATTCGGCTAAAGATTACGCAAGAGGTCAGGGTTTTAAAGGGACCTTTCTGATCGAACCTAAGCCGTGTGAGCCTACCAAACATCAGTATGATTACGATGCTGCGACGGTGATTAGTTTTCTGCGTCAGTATGACCTGCTGGAAGATTTTAAACTGAACCTGGAAGTTAACCACGCCACGCTTGCCGGACATACTTTCCAGCATGAGGTTCAGGTAGCAGCAGATGCTGGCTTGCTTGGCTCAATGGATGCGAACAGAGGTGATTATCAAAATGGATGGGATACAGACCAATTTCCCAATAATATCAACGAAGTTACCGAAGCAATGCTAATCGTATTGGAAGCCGGTGGTTTGCAAGGAGGAGGTATTAACTTTGACGCTAAGATCAGAAGAAATTCAACAGACGCGGCAGATCTGTTTCATGCACATATCGGTGGAATGGATACATTTGCAAGAGCATTGGTCACCGCAGATCAGATTCTTCAACATTCAGATTACACCAAAATCCGTAAAGAGCGTTACGCTTCTTTTGACAGCGGTGCAGGAAGTGATTTTGAAGCTGGGAAAATGACATTGGAAGGGCTGAGGGAATATGCAATTCAGCAGGGTGAACCAGAAACAATCAGCGGTAAGCAAGAATTGTTAGAAAATATCATCAATAGATATATTTAACTATATTCACCTTCCAAATTTAAAATTTCATGAACTCATTAGGTACTTACGATTACGTCGTATTTCTGGTTTACTTCCTGATTGTCGCCCTTTATGGCTGGACGGTATACCGAAAAAAACAGGCGCAGGCAGAGAATTCAAAAGATTTTTTCCTCGCTAAAGATTCGCTAACCTGGTGGGCTATCGGAGCTTCCCTGATCGCCTCAAATATATCGGCGGAGCAATTTATAGGTATGAGCGGTTCCGGCTTTACCATGGGTCTTGCAATCGCTACCTATGAATGGATGGCGGCAGCTACGCTGATTATTGTCGCTATATTTTTTATTCCTGTTTATCTAAAAAATAAGATTTATACCATGCCGCAGTTTCTGGGGCAGCGTTATAATGGTACAGTGGCAATGATTATGGCCATTTTCTGGTTGTTATTATACGTTGTTGTCAACCTGACTTCGATTCTCTATCTGGGCGCATTGGCAATTAACAGTATCTCTGGTATCAACATTACTGCTTGTATGTATCTGCTTGCGGCATTTGCCATTATCATTACACTGGGTGGAATGAAGGTAATCGGATATACAGATGTTATTCAGGTATTCTTCCTTATTCTGGGAGGTCTGGCCACAACTTACCTGGCCCTGGAGCTGGTATCAACACATTTTGGCACTACCGGCGTATTAAATGGTCTGAGTATCATTAAAGACCGTGCTGCAGATCACTTCCAGATGATTTTCCATAAAGAAGATGCGCATTACATGGATTTACCGGGCCTTTCTGTACTGATCGGTGGTATGTGGATTGTCAACCTGAATTACTGGGGTTGTAATCAATACATCACTCAACGTGCATTGGGAGCAGATTTACCTACGGCAAGAAATGGATTATTATTCGCTGCAGGATTAAAATTACTAATGCCTGTTATCGTAGTACTTCCCGGAATAGCAGCTTATGTGTTGTATCAGGAAGGTTATGGAAACTTCGCTACAGACATGATGAAAGACGGTTCACTGAATGCAGATTCCGCTTATCCGGTTCTTCTTAATTTGTTACCTGCCGGTCTGAAAGGGCTTTCATTTGCCGCTTTAACTGCTGCTATTGTCGCCTCACTTGCAGGAAAAGCAAACAGTATCGCTACCATCTTTACACTAGACGTTTATAAAAAAGTAATTAATAAAGATGCGGATGAAAACAAGCAGGTGGTTATCGGCAGGATTGCAGTAATCGTAGCTATGGTATTAGCCATTATAATTGCGCCGCAACTGGGTATCGATAAAAAAGGTGGTTTTCAATTTATACAGGAATATACCGGCTTCGTTTCTCCTGGTATATTCGCGATGTTTATTCTGGGTTTCTTCTGGAAAAGAACTACATCGAATGCAGCACTTTTTGCAACAATCGGTGGTTTTATCCTTTCTGTCGTATTCAAAGCAATGCCGAACTTCACAGATCTTTCCTGGCTTAGTCCTTATGGATTCTCCAAACTGGTCGAACAGAAAGATGGTAGTATGTTATACGAAATTCCTTTCCTTGACCGTATGGGTTTCGTATTTGTAATCTGTATCGTAGCTATGTTTATTATCAGTAAACTGGAAAATAGAACCGGGGTTAATCCTAAAGGTCTTGATATTGATGTTAGTATGTTTAAAACCAACAAAACGTTTGCTGCAGGTGCTCTGATTATCTGCGGAATTATTGTTGCTTTATATAGTATCTTCTGGTAAGGCGCTTCAAGAATTATCAAATAAGCAAACAGCCCCTGTCCGATAAGGAACAGGGGCTGTTATTTATACACGTATTTTTTTATACAGCATCACTAAAGCTGACGCTTTGTTTTCAAGCAAGAAAACTACGGTCTGGTTCGTGAATACAATCCTCTATTTGCTCCAGTAAATTATTCAGATCAAATGGCTTTGCAATAAACGCATTGCAGCCATAATCGCCCAATGAAAGCATTACTCTGGGGAATGCCGACATAATAATTACGGGAATGTGCTGATATTTCTCCATTCGCTTCAACTGGGAACAAAGCTCGCCTCCATTAATTCCAGGCAATAAGAAATCCAGTAAGACTAAATCAGGTTGAAATTCAGTCACGATAGGTCTGATATCATAAGTTTCCGGAAGAACATGAAGCTGATGTCCCGCGTTTTCCAGAATTTCGCGTAAAACTTCTACCAATTTTTCGTCGTTCTCTATTAAAAGTATTTTATAAGACATAGTATTCTAGTCAGCTTATTTTTTACACCTATAAACGCTCAATTTGATTAAAAGTTTTCGTGAAATTCATTTGTCTGTTTAATATTACATAAGAAATACCTTTACAAATTGAGCCAAACTGTCTGACATTTTATGTACTCAACAAATACACTAAAACTGAGGATCATAGTTATCCGGATCAAGAGGTAGCTGTCTGGATTTGGGGAGGTCTGATTTAATGGTATGTCTCACCGGGCTGGGCTGCTCACCATGTGGCAGCAAATGACTTGCATGCGCTCTCACTTTTTCACGCAGATCTTCATGTAGCCTGTCTCCATTACTGCCGTTTCTTTTTTTCGCTTCAGGTTGACTGTTATAGGCATATTTAAGGGCCAGCACGATACCCGAAATTGCAAGCACACCCACCGCTATCAGCGTAGAATTGTTTGTACCCGAAGATATGTTTTTTCTGAATGTCATAGTTTTCCTTTTCTTTTTAGAACAGGAAATCAATAAAAGTGTTTGCAAAAAATGCACTACATTCAGGCTAACGACTTAGTTTGAGCATAGTCAGTCCCAAGCTACCTGCGATAATTGACGCGAGTAAGATGCCATACTTCGCCTGCTCAATATATTCGGGATTCTGAAACGCCAGATTACTGATAAACAGCGACATGGTAAAACCGACTCCTGCCAGTAAAGCCAGCCCGGTAATATGTTTCCACTCTGCATTTTCAGGAAGCCGGGACAGACCGCTGGCAACCATAAGCCAGGTAAACACAAGAATGCCCACAAATTTACCTGCAATAAGTCCCATAATCACTCCGAAACTAACTGGATTCTGTATAGCCGTAAAGAAATCTGAGCCAATAATGATTCCTGCATTAGCCAATGCAAATAAAGGCATAATCAGAAATGCAACCCATGGATGGAGCGCATGTTCAATTTTTTGCAGCGGAGTTTCTGCAGCCAGTGCCAGCGTTTTTACTTCTTCTATTGTATGATGCTGATGAGCCGTTGTAAATGTTCCGCGTTTTGGGACGTCCTTTTCAAACTCGTCAGAAAGCCTTCTAAGGTTGGATGAGAAGAATTTTTCATCTATTTTTCTTACCGCCGGAATCGTAAATGCAACCAGTACACCGGCAATCGTTGCATGCACCCCCGAAAGGAGAAAACCAGCCCAGACACCTAATCCAATGATCAGATAAAATGCCACAGCCCTGATACCTAATCTGTTTCCGGCAAAAAGAATAATTAATAGCCCTGCTGCAATTGCCAGCGGAACAAAATTGAGATTCTCCGTATAAAAGAAAGCGATTACCAGTACAGCCCCCAGGTCGTCTGCAACAGCCAGCGCAGAAAGAAATACTTTAACGGAAGGCGGAATATGCTTACCTGCCATGGAGAGCAGCGCCAGTGCAAAAGCAATATCGGTAGCCATTGGAATACCCCAGCCATGGGAAGCTGCCGTTCCACGGTTCATAAACCAATAAATCAAGGCCGGAACAAGCATTCCTCCAAGCGCCGCCATCATTGGCAGAGAGGCTTTCTGAATGGAAGAAAGTTCTCCATCCATAAATTCCCGCTTGAGTTCAAGGCCGATAACAAAGAAAAATAAAGCCATTAACCCATCATTGATCCAGATGTGTAATGGATGATTCAACGTAAACCCTGCAAAACCAACGCTAAAATTAATTTCCCATAAATGATGGTAAACATCTGCAAACGAGGAGTTAGCCCATATTATCGCAACCAGAACACTGCAGCAGAGTACAATTCCTCCTGTATATTCCAAATTAATAAAACGGTGCACAGGAGCAATAATTCTCTCTATGGTACTACGTGGAATCTGCTGCATAAGTTTTTATTTCCCTTTTCTTTCGTCGTTAATTTCTATCCAGTGACCGTCAGGATCTTGAAAATAGATTTGTTTAACGCCGTCAACGCGTAATGTAGTTTTGTTAGCGCCTCCGCCCCAGTCTTCATAAGGAACCTTTTGTTTATTAAGACCTGCAATGAATTCGTCTATAGACACTACGCTGAAGCAAAGATGTTCATTCTTATTTGGTTTAACAGGTTGTAATGCTCCCTGAATTAAATGTAACTGACCAGCAGGGCCCAAAGTGTACCAAACGTGTTTACCATCTTTAAATGGCTCCTCCATTAATTGCAGCTTTAATACTGAAGTATAAAAATCTGCACTCCGTTTTAACTCGGTTACATAAACAGCAATATGATTCAAAACAGCAGTTTGTGGTGCTGGTTGCTGCTGGGCTATGGCAGTACGACTGCTGAAAAGACCCAAAACAAGCAAAAGTGAAAAACAAGATAATTTCATCATTTCTTAAAATAAAAAAGCCGGATACAAAATATATCCGGCAAACAAATTACATATTTCTAAATAGTATCTGACCTATTTTTTTTAATTAGCTTCCCTTTTTACATAGGTTTTATTCCCATTTTTATTGATGTAGTATTTTCCACCACGCGGACCTGTAAGAATCTGCTCACCATTTGGTCCGGAGAGACTTCTGTCGACAGTTGGTTTGTAATCTTTTACCGCAGCAGTTGTTCTGGAAGGAGAAGTCGTTCTGGATGCAGCAGTTGTTCTGGACGCCGCAGCTGTTCTGGACGGAGCAGTGCTTACTTTTTTGAGCGTTTTAACATCTTCAGGTTTAGTTAATGTCGTAGCTGTCCCCGTATTTGTATATCTCTTATCGGGAGTTCCATCCTTTTTAAGTTTCACCTCAGGCTTGGTTTCCTTTGCAGTGGAATAACGCTTATCAGGCGTACCGTCTTTTTTTAACCTGGTAGCAGGCACAGTAGTTTGTGCCATGCTCATGCTGATACACAGACAGAGTACAGCAAATAAAGAAAGTAATCTTTTCATGAGTTCTGAGTTTAAATCCATTAATCTTACGTCAATTCAATTTACACAAAGATTTCACCAAATAACTGTTAACATCTATATTTTTTTGATAATCACTAAGTTAACCGATAGAAAACTTTATCAAACCGGTTAAAAACAAATTAAAACCAATAAAAAATATATTTCAGACTTGCTTTTTTGGAAAGTTAAACAATAGGGAACTCAGTACCGGGAGGATAAAAACTGCTACAGTGAGTACAGAAACATACAGATCTGTTTTTTCGCCCTCCAGAAAAATAGCCAAACTTGAATCCGGACTCAGGTGAACGTAAAGCGAAGAACTCAATTTTAAGCCTAAAAGTCCGATGACAAGGAATGCAGCTGTCTCTAAAAATTTGAATTTCTCCATCAGTTTTACGAAAAATTGTGCGACCAGCCGCATAGCCAGTATTCCTATAAATACACCCGTATAAATCAATCCCATTTTATCGGTAAAGGCTACAGCTGCAAATACATTATCTATGGAGAAGGCCAGATCCATTACTTCCACCAGTGCCACCGTTGCCCAGAATGTGCCCAGCAGCCCGATTGTTGAGCGGTAAAACCAATTCTGCTTTTTCTGAATAGCTTCCGTTTCCGGAGATATTTCAGGTTTCTTCTTCTTAAAAAAATAAGATAGAGCCAAATAAAGCAGATACAATCCACCCAATGGTTTTAACCACCATATTTTTACCAGCCAGGAAGCGATCAGCAAACAAATCCCCCGAAAGACGTACGCTCCGATTATTCCGTATTTTAAAGCTTTACTCCGCTGATCCTTTGGCAAATCCATTACTATTGTTGCCAGGACTGCCGCATTATCGACAGATAACAGACTTTCGATAACTATCAGATTAAGAATAATAAGTACGGCGGCCCTGAGATCGTCGCCAAAAAGTGAATGCAGTAACTCCATAAAAACAATTGATCGAAAGGCTAACAAATATTAAACCTAAAAGATGGTAATGTTTTTATCTTTTTATCAATCACTTCCAGTCAATCTGATAACGTAAACCTGCAAACACTCTGATTCCCTGCAATGGTGCATAATTATAAGCCGTATCAAAAGTATATCCTTTTGGATTGCTGATGGGATCATCTGCAGTTTTATTAAATGGATCGAATGGCCTCATCAACACATCTTTCGGCACAAAATTGAACAGGTTCTTCACACCTCCATAGATCTCCACTCCATGTTTTAATTTTTTTGTCAGCTGAATATTCGCAATATTAAACCAGGGTGAATATTCTGGCCGGTAATCTTCCGGCTGGACAGGTAAACGCATCGGCCCGGTAAAAACTCCGGTCAGATCTACAATAAAGTCTCCTGGAAAGGTATAGGTCAGGCCATATGTACCGCTCCACAACGGCGCATGCAACTGTCTGGTTTTTTCTTTGGTTCCTGCTTCATTTTTATTTACAAGATATACATCTGCGTAAGTTAGTCCTGCTGTGATACGCAACGGTGAATTTAAGACCAGTTCGGTATTCAGGGAAAAACCTCTGGAGATGGCATGCCCGTTCAGATTAGCATAAATGATTTTAGTAGGATCCTGATCAAAATCACCTACAATTTTATTGGTAAAATAGCTGTAGAATCCGGTTGCATCAATGTTTAGCAAGCCAAAATCAGCAGGGATCTTCCACACATAATTCAAATTACTATTATAAGATCTTTCCGGTTGCAGCGCTTCAGTGATCACAACCTCTCTTGCTCCTGTCAGGGCAGCGTGATCTTCCGTGAACAAATTGACAACGCGGAAACCTGTACCCATACTAAATCTGAGTGTGTTTCGCTGGTTTTTGGTGTACTGATAAGCAATTCTGGGTGAGTGAATAGATCCGTGATTACGATCATGATCATACCTGTAACCGGCCAGTAGTGTATTCTTATCTGATATTTTCCATTCATCCTGAATAAAAATACCCGGTAAAGGCGTCTTTGCAGGCTGATTTCTTAGCCCGTCTGCACTGGATGTAGCTGGCGTATTATCGTCATACCAATTATAGCGGAAAGTACCTCCCAGTAAAAGATTATGTCTTTTACCCAGATCCTTATTCCAGTACATCTGTGCAAAATAGTTCTTCTGCGTAGCCATATAAGGTACATCTCCATAATACGAATTCTGATCATGCCAGTTATAAGAAAACTGCGTCATGATTTTTTCTTTCAACGGTAACTGATAAACACCAATGAGCTCCCACCTGCGGGTGTATATACTTTCACCGTAGACATCATCGGAGCCCCGGTCTGCTTTTGTCCAGTCCATCTGCCCGCCCCATCGGTCTTCATTTACAAAACGTGCGGCGAGGCTGGCTTCCCGGTTCTCTTTCCGGGTAAAATTCCATTTATTAAAAACAGAGATCCGGTGTTGCATGGTCAGATCGGTAAAGCCATCCCCGTTATTGTCCATCGGATGCTGCGCGTTAAAATAGTTTACACCCAGCAGACTGTTCCAGCCCTTTCCTCTAAACCTTACCCCTGCATCTACATTATACTCTCTCCAGGAGGTACTGAAAGCATCAAAACTAAACAGAGGTGCTTTAACCGCATTTTTCGTAATGACGTTAATTACACCACCCATTGCCTCCGAACCGTAAAGCGAAGAGGCAGGTCCTTTCACCACTTCTATACGTTCCACCAGACTGTTTGGAATACCACTCAAACCGTAAACACTGGATAGACTGCTCACAATAGGCATCCCATCTATCAGGATTAAAGTATAAGGCCCCTCCATTCCATTAATATGTATATCGCCTGTATTACAGATACTACAGTTAATCTGCGGCCGTACCCCGTTAATTTGTCCAACAGCTTCAAATAAACTTGGAGTAGGATTCTTCCTGAAAAAAGCAGGTGTATAGACCTCAACAGGAATAGGACTTTCCAGCTTGCTCACTGCTTTCATTGTACCGGTAACAACAATTTCATTCAGATCATCTGCATCTGCCTTTAATACCATATTAATTTGCACAGTGCTGTCCGCAATGATGGCAACCGGCATTGTTTGCTGAAAATAACCGGTGCCAACTGCAGTAAGCTGATATTTCCCCTCCGGGATCCCTTTAAACTGAAATCGCCCGCTGCTATCGGTCTCTGCACGGATGTTGGTCTTCCTCAATTCGAGCTGAATGCCTTTTAATGGTTTTCCTGCAGCGGTAATTTCACCAGACAGCTGCCCCTGCTGCGCATTGGTATACAGTCCAGAGAGCAAAAGTATAAAGCTTAAAAATAGTTTCATGGCATTAATTAGTTATGTATTCCATATTTTATTAGACTTGCCAAATATATATAATTAGATTAACCTAATTAATGAAACTAGTTAAATATTTATATTTTTGTACGCAGACAAAATCATGAAGAAAACCTACTCCGAAGAAAATTATCTTAAAGCCATTTATCATATCGATCAAAATGGACTAAAAGTGAGCCCCAAAGCAATTGCAGCTGCATTGGATAATAATCCTGCTTCTGTAATTGATATGATAAAAAAGCTTCAGGAAAAACTGCTAATCTCTTATGATAAAGTTAACGGGGCCAAACTTACTCCTCCCGGAAAAGCATCGGCTCTGGATATTATCCGTAAACACCGTCTTTGGGAGGTTTTTCTAGTGGAGAAACTGGGTTATGACTGGGATGAGGTTCATGATATTGCCGAACAACTGGAACATATTCAAGACGACAGACTGGCTGCAAAACTCGATGCCTTTTTAGGCAACCCGTCATTTGACCCGCATGGAGACCCGATTCCGGCAGAAAACGGAAAGATGCCAGTTTATGCAAATATCCTTTTGAGTGACCTGGAGATAGGGAAAATGGGTAAAGTAGGGAGCGTAAGAGACACAAGCACACCTTTTCTGAAATATCTTAAACAATTACAGCTTGGATTGGGTTCCAGTATTGAAGTACTGGATAAACTGGAATTTGATCAGTCTATGATCATCTCCATTAATAATGGGCCGCCACAAACGGTTTCCAGTAAAATGACCAGTAATATTCTGCTAATACCCTGTTAGCGTTAATCAGCTGAAGGTATTTTCTTTTTCAATTGAAAAATTTGCCGACGATGAAAAAAATCTTACAAATTTTAAATCTGCTGTCATTAATCCTGACAATTGCAGTTAATTACCTGGTAAACAGCAAATATTTCGGAAATCCGGCCATAGGTGAGATCTCCGCTAAATATGAACACCTGCTCACCCCTGCCGGATACGCCTTTAGTATCTGGGGCATCATATATTTAGGCTTATTAGCATTCGGCATTTATCAGATCCGGGACTGGTTTTCAAAAAGGGCAGATACTAGCTTTGTCTTGCAAATTGGGTGGTCTTTTATCCTAGCAAACTTATTTAACGCAGCCTGGGTCATTGCCTTTGTACAAGACATGCCTGGATTATCCGTTATACTGATCCTTGCACTTTTTCTATCATTGCTTCGAATTGTATTGCGTACAAATATGGAACGCTGGGATGCCCCACCTCAAATTATATTTTTCTTATGGTGGCCTTTCAGTCTCTATTTTGGCTGGGTAAACGTCGCTGTAATTGTGAATATAGCCGCCTGGCTGGTTTCAACAGGATGGTCAGGTGCTCCCCTGGAACCTGAGCTATGGGCAATAGCGCTGCTGGTTATCGCTACAGCGATATTTATTCTAATGATCTGGAGAAGAAACATGCGTGAGTATGCGAGTGCCGCTGCATGGGGAATAATTGGGATTGCTGTAAAAAATTGGGAGATTAATCCTGCTGTTGCCTGGACAGCATTGCTATGTACTTTAATTATACTTTTCAATGCCGGACTTCATGGTTATCAGAACCGTGCGACAGCCCCTTTTTTAAAAAGAAAACGAATAGATTAAATATCAGAATACAGGTTAAAATGAAGAGGTTAACAGAAATTTCGTGTCACTCCTCTTCATTTTAACCTGTATCTCTAAGGATTATTTCTTATCCCGTATAGCTTTAAATTCAGAACCTTCTTTCCAGGAAGGGAAAGTAGACTCCATACTCATGGTATAGCCCATATCAAATAACAGCCTGGCATCTTCAACCATTCCACTATAGTCTGTGATCGCGTCTGCGTTGTCCTGAGGTGCATGATAACGCGATTTCGTGTAGTCTGCTACTTGTTGCAGCCCCCACTCTCTTCCATGCTTGAAACTGTCCACACCAGAGCCGGTGAAGAGTGAAGGTATACCGACCTTTGCGAAATTAAAATGGTCTGAACGGTAATACAAACCAGATGATGGAACTGGATCAGGAACCAATACCCTACCTTGTTTCTTTGCAGAAGCAGCGGCATAGTCCTCCAGTTCTGACTGACCAAATCCATACACTACCACATCTTTAGTTTTGCCGGCAATCCCCATCATATCCATATTAATATCAGCAACGGTCGAGGCAGAAGGATAAACCGGATTTTTGGCATAAAATTCCGAACCGATCAAACCTTGCTCTTCTCCGGTGAAAGAGACAAATACTATGGAACGTTCTGGCTTAATGGCCGCTTTTTGATAAGCTGCAGCAATCTCCAATAAGGCAGCAACACCTGTTGCATTGTCGACTGCCCCGTTATAAATTGAGTCTCCTTTTACCGGCTCGCCTATTCCTATGTGATCCCAGTGTGCCGAATAGATAATATTCTCCTGTGGTCTTTTCGTTCCACGAATAACAGCTACTACATTATTAGATATAGATTTTTTAATTGTATTAGTAATCTTCATTCCGGTAGTGACCTTTAGATCTACCGCCTTGAAGCCTTTTTTTCTAGCCGACGCAAATAAAGCATCTGATTGCCCACCTAATTTAAACAGCTGTTTGGCAACGTCCAGGCTGATCCAGCCCTCCATAATTGCCCGCGACATGTTATTATCTTTTTCTTCGAGCTGTAATTTAGATTTTGACCATCCGCTACGAACAACCGACCAAGGATAAGCTGCAGGTTCTGTATCATGAATAATCAAAATACCAGCTGCTCCCTGACGGGCTGCCTCTTCAAATTTATATGTCCAGCGTCCATAATAAGTCATATTCTCGCCTTTGAACAAGGTGGAATCTGAAAATCCAGGATCATTAATCATCACGACAACAGTTTTGCCTTTCACGTCCAACCCTGCATAGTCATTCCAGTTATATTCCGGCGCAACAATCCCATAACCGGCAAACACTACGGGCGAGTTCTCCAGACTGACATTTTCCTGCACCCGGCGTGTAGCAGCCACGAAATCTTTTAAATAGTCTGCACTTACTTTGCCTTTGGCACCGGTAAAGACTAGTTTCGACTCCGGGGTAGACCTGATCTCCACCATCGGTACTTCCTGAAAATAGCTATCTCCATTCCCTGGCTTCAACCCCAGACTGCTAAACTGTTCTTTGAGATAATTGATCACTTTAGTTTCACCATTTGTGAACGGTTTTCTACCTTCAAACTCATCAGAAGCAATTGTTCTGAGGCGTGTGGCAAAACTGGAGTCATTGATCATTTTGATTGCAGCAGAATCTGCTTCTGCCGCCGCCTGCTGCTGACTACCCGACTGGCAAGCAGTAAAGCACAGTCCTGCGGCAGCAAAACATAGTAAAGTTGTTTTCATGAATAAATAGGTTTAGCTATTATTTGATATGTCTGTTTATTATGCCAATGTATATAAAAAACTTCAGAGCTTGTAAAAGGCAGAGACATTTCCATTAAAAAAGGCATGCTGTTCGGCATCGGAAAATGTGCCGAAGTGCGTTAACACTATATTTTTAACAGCTGCGTACGAGCCGGCCGCCAGACATACAGGCCAGTCCGATCCATACATCAGCCTGTTCATACCAAATAACGATGCTACAGTATCCAGATAAGGGTGGAGATCGGAGGGCTTCCAATTTTTCAAATCCGCCTCAGTTATCATTCCCGATACCTTGCAGCTAACATTATCGAAGGCGGCAATGGCCTGCATATGGTTTTTCCAGGAAGAGATCTCTCCGGATGCAATATCCGGCTTCCCTAAATGGTCTAATACGAAAGCCAATCCAGGGAATGCTGCCGCAAGAGCGGGTATATATTGCAGTTGGTCTGCATGTACCAAAATATCATAGCTAAAACCATACTTTTCGAGCAGGGCAAGGCCAGCTGTAAAGTCGGGCCGAAGAAACGCATCTCTCTCGTGTTCTCCCTGAAGTATATGACGGAAACCCTTAAGCAAGGGAAAAGAACTGTAATATTCCAATTCCTTTTCCAATTGATTTCCTCGGAGATCTACCCAACCAACCACGCCAAGAACGATGGGACTATTTGCTGCCAGACCAAGCAAGAAGTCGGTTTCAGCAAGCGTTTGTTCTGCCTGGACGGCAATGCAACCGGAGATCTGATTTTCCAGCAGAACGGGCGCCAGATCTTCTGGCAAAAAATCCCTTCGTATCGCTGCATATTCATCAGGAATCCAGCTGTGTCTTACCTGATCATAAATCCAGAAATGCTGATGACTGTCTATCATGACGGAATTAATGTGCCTGAGAAAGTTTCAGTTTCTTTACGCCTAAGTTTCGCAGGGCAAAGAAGAAAATAACAATGAATGCAAAAACGGGGACAATATAAGCCAGATGTATATTAGTCATATCAGACAATTTACCCATAATTACCGGGAAGACAGCCCCACCAACAATAGCCATAATAAGTAACGAAGAACCTTCTTTTGTTTTTGAACCCAGACCTCTGATACTCAAAGAGAATATCGTTGGAAACATAATCGACATAAAGAATAGAACCCCAATTAGTGAATATACCGAAGCATAACCGTCCAGCAATACTGCAGCAAGTACCAATACAATATTAACCAGGCTATAAAGTGCCAGTAATTTGGCCGGAGCGACGTAACGCATCAGGAATGTCCCTATAAACCGGCCCACCATGAAACCGAGCAGGGCACCCGACAGATACATCGCTGCAGGTTTTTCTGCGATTCCCGCCACCTGTTCCGCAAAGCGAATAAAGAAACTACTGATACAAACCTGTGCACCTACATAAAAAAACTCTGCAACTACACCAAACATGAGGTTTTTATGTTTAAGCAAAGACCCTTCATGCCCGGTTTCCTGATCGCTTTCTTCTATTTCAGGTAATGGTGTACGCATCAGAAAAACAGCGACAAGCAGGACTACTGCGCCGATAATTAAAAATGGAATCTGTACCGATGAGGCTTCCATATTCAGGTAATGATCGAGCTGTGCCGGAGACATTGCAGCCTCCTGTTCAGGGCTTAGCGATTCACCTGACAAGATAAAGAGTCCACCAAGAAAAGGAGCAAGCGTCGCAGCCAGTCCATTAAAGCTCTGAGCAAAGTTGATTCTCCCTGCCGCCCCTTCTGGATCGCCCAATACTGTAATATAAGGATTGGCTGCAGTTTCAAGAAAAGCAAGACCACTGGCAATAATAAACAGTGCGCCAAGAAAAAAAACATAGGATCGTGTGGAAGCAGCTGGATAAAAAAGAAACGACCCAACTGCAAAGAGTAATAAGCCTATTACTATTCCCCATTTGTACCCAAACCTCTTCATGACTTTTCCAGCAGGTATAGCCAATAAAAAATAGGCTATATAGGATGCTGAATCAATAAAAGCAGATTGAGTATCTGTCAGCTGACATGCTTTTTTCAAGTGTGGAATTAAGATTGGGTTTAAGTTTAGGGCAAATCCCCAAAGGAAGAAAAGAGATATGATCAGGGATACTGCAAAAGTATTTTTTTTCATTTGGTCCGTTAAAAGTACTTCAGGTTATAATTGGTTTCTTAAAGAAAAGTCCTTTTTTCCACAAAAAACCACAAATTGTTATCCAATTATTAAACGATTTTAACCTACCAGACCCGGAAAGACCAGTCTGCTGGTTCAATCAGACAAGATCTCATATTTTAAGGACAAATCCGCTTCTATTTTACGCAAAATGATTCCAAAAGGTATCCTCGGCTCAATCCATGTCGATCTGGGTGGCAACAGTATCTCCTGTTGCGCCGCCTCAATAATCTGTTCCGTAGTCATTGCTGTTAATGTAAAACCAACGGCAAGCGGATGCAGATGCAATTGTTCTTGTAAAACCTCGAGCGCGTCTGCGCCTCCAATAGTAACCAGGTTAGGGTCTCTGCCAGGATCGTCGATTTTGAACATCGGCTTCAATACCTGCTCCTGCAGTAATGCGGTATCTGCTACGCGGCTGCCATCTTTTTGTTTATACATCAGGTTATACCATTTGCCCGCTATAAACATCCCAAAATCACTCTTCTTATAAGGTATGACCACTTCATTTCTAATGGACCGGGTCACCGAAAATATCTTTTTCAGCTCCTTAAATACCTGATCTATCTCTACTCCTTGATGAGGAAACACTAATCTGTGGTATTCTTTTACCTTGAGCTGCTCGCTGGACATGTAAAAGGAAGAGATAAAGTCAAACTCTCCGGTTTCGCACCGGTTACGCTTTCTGAGCGTCCTGTAATTTATAGCTGCCGACATCCGGTGATGTCCGTCCACCAGGTATACTGCCTGTAAATCTGCGAAACACCGGCTGATCTGACGAATACTATGGATATCAGCTATTGCCCAGATACGATGAAAAACTTTATTTGCGTAGTACACGCTGTCTGCTTCCTCCTGCCTGATCCGGTAAAGCATGGACTTAATTGCAGCTGAAGGCCGGTGGGTAAGCAGCACAGGCGCACCTTCCAAACCTACCTCCGCCCGGTAATTCACGAGATCACCGGTATTGCAATGTTGCGCCGCTTCATGCGTTTTTATCAGTCCCTGGTCGTAATCTTTAAGATCCGTCAATGTCCAAATTCCAGTTTGAACAGTTCCGTTCTCAGTAATCTCGTAAACAAACATACATGGTTTATCCTCCAGATAAAGCTCACCTGAACGCATCATTCTCTGCAGGTTGTCCAGTATTCGCGGATTACTGGTATGGCTCCCCGAAATAAAATCGTGATCGAGATGCTGTGCAATTCTCCCTTTCGGATTAAGGTCGGGGGTTAAAGATTGCAGAGATAACATTTTATCTGCGTAAACGGCCTGGGGCCTGAGTGCTATGAAAGGACTGATCGTTGCCATATTTAAAGCTTTGTTTGGATAAAAAAAACAGGGCTCTTTAACTTCCCTGTACAGACAAAGTGTATGGAAATGCATCAATCTCCTATGCGTAAGGGAAAATCAGCAAATATTGCTACAAATCAGGATTCAAACAAAACTTTATATCGCAATAAAACACAAAACAAAAATATTAGATCGAAGAGAGATACGTTTAGACGTATAATATACGACAGGTTTTCAAGCAGGTTTATAGCTTTTCAAGCAGGCGGGAACTGTGTTCAGTAAACCACTCCCCACGCAGCATACTCAAAATTACACTGTCCCTTCTCCCGCCCTGCCCATTTGGCATGTGGCTTCTTAACAACCCTTCTTCCTTACAGCCGAGGCTTTTCATCGCTGCAATACTTCTGGAATTTTCAGCATCAGCCCTGAATTCAATTCTTTCCATCTGTAACTGTTCGAACGCAAACTGAAAAAGCAGGTACTTGCAATTTTTGTTCAACCCGGTACCCTGATAAGCTTTTCCATACCATGTATATCCCAAAAGCAGTGTTTTAAATTCAGCATTAATATCGTAAAATCTGGTCACACCGGCATATGTACCACTTTTCTTATCAAAAACTATAAAGGGATAGGACTTTCCATTTTTCCGTTCTTCCACGCCAGCTTTGATATAAGCTTTCATCTGGTCTTCTCCTGCAGCGGAATGCAGCGAATAGTACCATAATTCAGGTTCATTCAGTGCAAATGGAAGCAGGTATTCGAGGTCTGTAAGCTCCAGTGCCCTCAGTAGTACATTTTCATTTTCAAGCAGCACTTCAGTACTGCAGATATCGCTGTTCGTCATATATATATCTATTGTTTATCGATGTTCAGACCTTGGCTAATAGCGGAAATTCAAAGCCAGGTAAGGATACCACCCCTCTTTTGAATGGGCAGCAATAACCCGGATCATTGCCATCGAAGCCGGCGCGAAATAAAAACCGCCGCCCACACCCTGATGCCATCGGTCACTATTTTCATTTTTTCTCCAAACTCTACCAATGTCGTGGAATCCGACCAACCCTAACTGCCCCGGTAATACATAGCTAACAAAATCAGCTAATTTAACCCGCATCTCCAAATTATTATAGAAACTATGGTCGCCGGCAAAACGGTACTGCCTGAACCCAAGTAATGTCCCTTCTCCACCGATAAAGGCAGACTGATAAAATGTATGTTTTCCAGCTGTAAGAGTTCCACCGAAACGGTCTGCAATAACAAAATTAGCACGTTTATCCAACTTTTTATAAAATGCTGCACTGGCATTCAGCTGCCCAAAATTATTGGCATAATTATTTAACCCGAGGTATCCCTGAATCCCCACATCTAAAAACATTCCCGAGGACGGGATTAATATATTGTCCCTGCTATCTATTGTATATTTAAACTTTAAACCGCCAAACAGTTTTTCTTTATCGATGGTCAGGCTATCTGCGGTATGTAACTGATCAGTCTGAGCAATGAACCTATCCTGCTGACTGTCCGCATTAAAATGATAGTATTGTAAGGATGGTCCCACGCTAAATATCTGCTTCCCTCGCCCCCAGCGCAATGCCGGATCTAACTGATAGAGACTAAACCTCGTCCGGTAGTAACGGATCGCCTGACTTTCGCGGTCATAAATGCTCTCGTTACCCAATCCAAAGAAATTCCTGGTATTATTCGGAGCATAAGCACTGGCCTGCAAGATGAAATCTGCTTTACCTATAATTCTGGTCCATTCACCCGTATAATGAAACTTAAAAGCTTGTGTAGAAAATGAATGTACAAATGAAAAAGACTGTGTATTCCCATATGGGAATTTGCGGAACCCCGGATTCATGTATTTCACAGATAAACCTAGTAAAATCCCATCATCATTATTATAGCCGGCATTTAACAGATAACGGCTTTTATGGTACAGGTCCGTCTGCCGGTAAGAGAGATTTGCGGTATCTGCAGAAAGGTTAAGTTTAAACCGGTTTTGAATACCAGTGAACACTGAACTGTCTGGTTTATCATAGAGTTTTACCTTCCTGTATGCATTTTCAGTATGATAAGACTTGAAACCATGCCCGCCAATAATGCGGACAGCGATTTCTGAACTTTGATTGTCCAGCACCAGGCTATCATTTCCATCATGCAAATAGATTCTTAGTTCTTTGGTCAGCGCAGGGTCGAAAGTCTTATGAACCAGGGTATCTTTTAATTTACCGTTTTTCGACAGAGACTGCATGGTTAAAGTCAGGGACTGATCTGCATTACTCTTCAAATGCACAAGTTCCGCTTTATCACTGCCCTGGATATCTACAATCCGGTTCAGAAAGTGATAATAATCGTTCATCATCGCGGGCAGGGTAGCTCGTCTTTGTTTAAGCTGTGCAATCAGACTGGAATGCCTCAGCGAGTAACCTGGTTCTGGAAGTTTACTTACTGCCTTTTCTAGTAATTCATCTGTTATAGCGGCACAAAATTCCCGGATAACTCTATTCCATTCGTCTTCAGAAAGAGCACTTAAAAATCGTGTGGAAATCCCTCTGCTCTCCCAGACATACCAGTTTATATTTTGGACGTTTCTTTCATAACCCTGAATATAAGGTAACAGATAGGATGCTTGTGCATACTTTGGAATTAAGCCCTGAGTCAGATAAAAAACCTGATCCCTATCTCGTGGGATCGGTTTGTACACGGTCTTCCCGTTTTCCTTTTCAGGTCTCCAGCGCCACTGATCGGCATGCCTGTCCCAATCACCAATGAGTACATCCAATGCTTTGGCTTTGAGAAAAGCTATTCCATCGGGTCTGTTATCATGATCCTCGACCAGTTTTCTGAACATTTTAAGCGTGTTGTCAGAATCGCCATCTGGCTCCCTTTCTTCCAGAAGGCAAAGTGTGTTTGCAAATACCGGCGCAAATTCGCCCAATAAAGGATCGGCAAGCACCCATCCAATCTTTGGTTTTGCATGTGCTACACCGGCTGCTTCTGCTAGTTCTGGAACAACAAGCGCTGCGAAAGGGTGCTGGGCGGACATATTATCTTTCAACACATCTAAAACAAATGTTTCACGAAGGTTCTCAGGTAATAACGACTCAGGGTATTTTTCTACACTGCGCAGTACCCATTCTTTTCCCTGACTATCTTCCAACCGCAATGAATGTGACTGGAAACCGCCACCCCTGCGCAATGGTTTAAGCCCGCCATGAATATTTGATAACCGGATAATAGGTACCCTGGTCTGCAAAGCGTATTCTTTCCTGTAGTTTTCCCCGAAAAAGTAACGGTGGACTTTACCCACCTCGTCATATTTCGGGTATATACCAACAGTAATACTGTCTTCCTGTGCTACTGCACTGAGAGAAAATAAAACAGCAAAAAATGAAAATAAACAGATTGTTCTCATGCTGGTGTTAAAATAGAATATGATGCGGCCTAAATTCAAATAAAACTACAATTATTCTGTCTGTAACGTATTGTTTTTTTGGGGTACCTGCTGATTTATTTGATCTGCCTGACGCGGGCATCACTTCATTACAAGGTATTCACAAACGTTTGCGCTATAATTAAGCGCAAAAAAAAAGAATCTTTCTCCTGATAATCATAGTTGAGCCGGAAATACATAACGATTAAACAATTTTCCAATTCCTGACTGCGTCCATACCTGGTATTTTTAAAAACAGTCAACCGTTTGCACAGGTTTCTAAAGGATGGATTGCTTAAGTTTGACGTATAACCAAAATGAACTATAGAATGGCAAGATTAAATCTTCTGGAAGAAACGCGTTTTGAAAAACTGCCCGTTTCTGTATTTGATAATCCGGCAACTGCATCTGTCAACGTAGCCAGGCGTATTGCCGGAATCATCCGCGACAAACAGGAAAAGCAGGAAAAGGCAGTGATCGGACTGGCCACCGGGGCAACCCCTGTTGCTGTATATGCAGAACTGGTGCGCATGCACCGCGAAGAAAACCTGAGTTTCTACAATGTAGTGAGCTTTAACCTGGATGAGTACTATCCTATGCAGCCGGATGCAGCGCAGAGCTATGTCACCTTCATGAAGGAAAACCTTTTTAACCATATTGATATTCCGGCAGAAAATATTCATATTCCTGATGGCACACTGCCCCTGGAAGAAATTCCTGCCTTCTGCCT